>NZ_QEOP01000013.1 GCF_003097495.1 Amnibacterium flavum | reverse complement strand
CCGGAGCCGACGACGACCGTGACAAGCAGGCCGGTCCCGAGAAACTCGGAGGCCAGTTGGCGCAGCAGCGGAGAACGGTGAGAAGTCATGGCTGGCCCATCTTGACCGCTGGCGTTCACTCAGTCAAGATTGAGTCAATGAACAAAGAGCGAAATTCCCTCGAGGTGCGGGCTGCGAAGCACGCCGCCCTCGCCGACCCGGCACGGCTTCGCATCGTGGACCTA
>NZ_QEOP01000012.1 GCF_003097495.1 Amnibacterium flavum | reverse complement strand
GTCGGTGAGGTCGGCGGGGAACAGGTTCATGGCCGGGCTTCCGATGAAGCCGGCGACGAAGACGTTCTTGGGGGCTTCGTACAGGTCGCGGGGTGTTCCGACCTGCTGGAGGACGCCGTCCTTGAGGACCGCGATGCGGTCGCCCATGGTGAGGGCCTCGGTCTGGTCGTGGGTGACGTAGACGGTGGTGACGCCGAGACGACGCTGGAGCGATGCGATCTGGGTGCGGGTCTGGACGCGGAGCTTGGCGTCGAGGTTCGACAGCGGCTCGTCCATGAGGAAC
>NZ_QEOP01000011.1 GCF_003097495.1 Amnibacterium flavum | reverse complement strand
GAGGCTCCCAGTAGACGACTGGGTTGATAGGCCGGATGTGGAAGCAGGGACTAAAGACCTGTGCAGCTGACCGGTACTAATAAGCCGATAAATTGACAACACTTCACCCCTAGAGGGTGTGATGCGTATGAATCGCACGACTGTTGCTCGCGTCCACTTTGTGGTTCCCGATGTACGGGAACCGCCGCACAACACCCCAGATCTCTGACTTGTCGGAGGTTTCGGGTGTGCTGCGGCAGCTTGAAACATCAATAGTGTTTCGGCGGCCATAGCGAGAGGGAAACGCCCGGTCACATTCCGAACCCGGAAGCTAAGACTCTC
>NZ_QEOP01000010.1 GCF_003097495.1 Amnibacterium flavum | reverse complement strand
CCGTTCTCCGCTGCTGCGCCAACTGGCCTCCGAGTTTCTCGGGACCGGCCTGCTTGTCACGGTCGTCGTCGGCTCCGGCATTGCCGCCCAAAACCTGTCGCCTGCGGACACCGGACTGCAGCTGCTGGAGAACTCGACGACCACCGCTCTCGGGTTGACAGTGCTGATTCTCGCGCTTGGGCCGATATCTGGCGCTCACTTCAATCCGGTGGTGTCCGCCGTTGATTGGGTACTTGGTCGGCGACACGGCGCCGGTCTCCGACCGGTCGAGCTTGCGGGTTTCGTTGTAGTTCAGATCGTCGGGGCGATCGGTGGCGCTGTTCTCGCCAATGCGATGTTCGAGGTTCCGGCAGCGATCGCGACGACAGACCGGGTCACA
>NZ_QEOP01000009.1 GCF_003097495.1 Amnibacterium flavum | reverse complement strand
GTGACGTAGACGGTGGTGACGCCGAGACGACGCTGGAGCGATGCGATCTGGGTGCGGGTCTGGACGCGGAGCTTGGCGTCGAGGTTCGACAGCGGCTCGTCCATGAGGAACACCTGGGGCTGACGCACGATCGCGCGACCCATCGCAACGCGCTGACGCTGACCACCCGAGAGTGCCTTCGGCTTGCGGTTGAGGTAGGGCTCGAGGTCGAGCAGTTTGGCGGCCTCGAGCACGCGGGTGGCGCGCTCGTCCTTGTTGACGCCGGCGATCTTGAGCGCGAAGCCCATGTTCTCGGCGACGGTCATGTGCGGGTAGAGGGCGTAGTTCTGGAAGACCATTGCGATGTCGCGGTCTTTCGGGGGGATGTCGGTGACGTCCCGGTCGCCGATGAGGATGCGGCCGGAGTTGACCTCTTCGAGGCCGGCCAGCATTCGCAGCGACGTCGACTTGCCACAGCCCGAGGGGCCGACGAGGACGAGGAACTCGCCATCTGCGACCTCGAGGTTGAGTGCGTCGACCGCGGGGCGTGTGGAGCCCGGGTAGAGGCGCGTGGCCTGGTCGAACGTGACTGATGCCATGGTTCTTTTCTCCTTCACCGGCAGGTACGTGCCGGACGATCCGTAGTGAAACGAGTGC
>NZ_QEOP01000008.1 GCF_003097495.1 Amnibacterium flavum | reverse complement strand
TGGTACTGCAGGGGGGACCCTGTGGGAGAGTAGGACACCGCCGGACTTCTTTTACGAAAAGAGGCCACCCATCACCGGGTGGCCTCTTTCTCGTTAACCCAAACCCCGAAACGCTTCATCCGCGTCGGTCCCGGATCCGAGACGCTTCAGGGGCGCGGAGCCGGCCTCGTATGGGCGTCGGCTCCTGTGGCTGCTCGAAGGTATGACCGTCTGGGACGTCTCGGGCGCATCAGCCTCATGACCACGACAGTCGGGCTGAGGCGTCGGCCTCCGGCGTGCGAGGGGCCTCTCGTCTGCCGCGATGAATGCACGGTTCCCGCCTTGTCGATGGGGTGGAGGATCGAGGTTTCCGTGGTGGCCACTATCGCGATCGTCAAAGTGCGCCTGTCCTCGTCGACGGGATGGAGAGGGCGAGGCGCCGGCTCGAGCTCGTTCGCATCGCCGCTCGCCCGGTCTGCCTGCACCAGCTCGCCCGAACCAAGCCGTATGAGCTGACTGCACACGCTCGGGCATACGAGCACCGCGGAACGAGACCGGATCCCTGGCGGGTGGATGTCATTCATCGGGAGCGTCCCGTCGGTCGCGATTCGCAAATGGATCACGGCGAACCGTTCCTCGCGTCCACTTCAGTCGAATGCCCGCCGCGCATTCCGACCGCACCAACCCGACCCAGCGCGGGTATCCCTAATCCGCTCGCGCCGACCGTCCGACAGAGAGCGATGACGGCGTGGGGCGACCGGGCACTCATCCCGAGGAAGACTGAGCCACCGCGTCCGACCGCACCGACCTGCCCGTTGAGCGCAGCGAAACGATCGCTTTACTTCGGTGATCTACGAGTCCATTCCGGCCGGCCGCCCTCAGGTGATCGATGACGACGAGCTCCGACCGCGCGCTCGTCCCGAGAAGGTCTGAGCCACCGAGTCCGACCGCACCGACCTGCCCGTTGAGCGCAGCGAAACGACCGCCCGCGTCACTAATGCGTTGGGCAGTTGCGGCCGGCCGCACATCCGCAGATCGATAACGGCAGGGGGGACCTAGCCCATCCTGAGGGCATCCCGAGCCGCCGAGTCCGACCCACCGACACCGCCCGTTGAGCGCAGCGAGACGAGCGTTCGGATCACCCCTCCGAGAGTGCGATGAACGACGAAGAGCTCGTTGTAGTGTCTCGCAGTTCGAGCTCCGAGAGGCGCGACCCGGGGGAGGGCCGGCCGGGTACCCCGACCACACCTACTCGCCCGTTGAGCGCAGCGAAACGAGCGTCCGAGTCTCGACCGCGACCGCGTGATGCGCTGCGCCAACTCGACGGCTCTTCTCTGACCAGGTGCTACCCGAGGTGTCGGGAGGCCTCCGCGGAAGCAGGCGCGATGCGTCGAGTGTCCAGAGCCACACGATGCCGTGCCCCGAGACCGAACCCAGGCGTGGGTGGTTCGTCCCTTCCCGTTGAGCTCGTCGAAGCGCATCGCGAGGAATGCTGCTGCGTCATACCGCGATGAAGGTCGTCGCCAAGGGGGGAGCGGACGCCGGGCAGTCCCTCCCGCGAGACAGCGGATCGACGTATCGAGTTTGCTGCGTGGCTGCTCTCGCGTTCAGACCGAAGCGACCGCCTCGAGCGCGGCCGACGTGCCACGGGTGAGACCCGCGGACGAAAGGCGGGATCGGGTGCCGGCGTCGTGCGGACGCCTGCCGGGGCAGCGGAACCGGTGAGACCCCGTCATCTGCCGCCCCCTCGTGGCGCCTGTCCGAAGACACCGTGCTCGCTGGAAGTCGCGGTGCTCACCGACTCGGTTGGTGGCAGTCCGAACGCGGCTGCCCTTCTGCCGGAGACCGACTGCCCGCACACGCGGCGACGAGCGTCATCCGTCGGCGCGGATGTCAGGGTCGGCGGGACAGTGGCCATCGGTCGCATCCCCCGCATCGGCCGAGGTGGGGCAAGGCCGACAGGACATCGAAACTGGGTTGGTGGGGGTGGGTTTGGGTTGGTGGGGTGGGTTTGGGTTGGTGGGGTGGGTTTGGGTTGGTGGGGTGGGTTTGGGTTGGTGGGGTGGGTTTGGGTTGGTGGGGTGGGTTTGATTGGTGGGGTGGGTCTGGTCGATGGGCGCGCCTGCTTGGTGGGACGGCCATGTACCAGCGGGGCCAAGCTGACGACACGGGCCCCTGCGCGGAGGCGGATCCTTTCCAAGTCGGGCGCGTCGCATACTGAAGTCATCGGGGGAGCGGCTCTGCGCGTGTTTCCGGGTGGCGTGCAGCTCGTCATCCGCGGTTCACTCGCCGCGGGAAGCGGCGTCAAGGGCGAGATCCCCGAGGCCAACGGGGAGGGGCTCGACCACATCCCGAGAACCGCCCCGCTGACGAATCGTCCGTGCACCGCGTCGACACGCCCGGGCTGCACCCGAGTTGCGCGCCCCTCGCAACCCGCGTAAGTTATCCATTCGTCGCCCCAAAGGCGCGGGGGAGCAGAACTGCTCACCGGCCTCAAGCGGGACCACTCAGTCGGACTCCGACAGAACCGCACAGCTTGCTGTGTAGCTCTGAACGATGTAGGCTTTGTGAGCTGTTCGGGACAGAGCTTGACTCTCTCCGCGGCAGTCCGGATCAGATCCGCACTGCAAGAGCGCTTGCCGCTCCACACGAACAATTGAATCGTCTGCCCTCATGAACTCTGCCGCGAGGTGGGGAGTGGGGAGCGTCCGATCCTTGAGAACTCAACAGCGTGCACTAAGTCAATGCCAAATTACCTCGGCCTCTGGT
>NZ_QEOP01000007.1 GCF_003097495.1 Amnibacterium flavum | reverse complement strand
GAATCGTCTGCCCTCATGAACTCTGCCGCGAGGTGGGGAGTGGGGAGCGTCCGATCCTTGAGAACTCAACAGCGTGCACTAAGTCAATGCCAAATTACCTCGGCCTCTGGTTTTTGATCAGGGGTTTGAGATTCCTTTGGATTAGATGGATTGTCAGTAGACAGTCTTTTTAGTCAGTATCAACTCGCTTGCTTCGACCTATTCCGGTTGGGGCGGGTACATGATTTACCGCTCATCCTTTGGGGTGGGTTGGTTGTCAGACATCTACGGAGAGTTTGATCCTGGCTCAGGACGAACGCTGGCGGCGTGCTTAACACATGCAAGTCGAACGGTGAAGCAGAGCTTGCTCTGCGGATCAGTGGCGAACGGGTGAGTAACACGTGAGTAACCTGCCCTTGACTCTGGGATAAGCGTTGGAAACGACGTCTAATACCGGATACGACCTACGGAGGCATCTCCTGTGGGTGGAAAGAATTTTGGTCAAGGATGGACTCGCGGCCTATCAGCTAGTTGGTGAGGTAACGGCCCACCAAGGCGACGACGGGTAGCCGGCCTGAGAGGGTGACCGGCCACACTGGGACTGAGACACGGCCCAGACTCCTACGGGAGGCAGCAGTGGGGAATATTGCACAATGGGCGCAAGCCTGATGCAGCAACGCCGCGTGAGGGACGACGGCCTTCGGGTTGTAAACCTCTTTTAGTAGGGAAGAAGCGAAAGTGACGGTACCTGCAGAAAAAGCACCGGCTAACTACGTGCCAGCAGCCGCGGTAATACGTAGGGTGCAAGCGTTGTCCGGAATTATTGGGCGTAAAGAGCTCGTAGGCGGTTTGTCACGTCTGCTGTGAAAACTGGAGGCTCAACCTCCAGCTTGCAGTGGGTACGGGCAGACTAGAGTGCGGTAGGGGAGATTGGAATTCCTGGTGTAGCGGTGGAATGCGCAGATATCAGGAGGAACACCGATGGCGAAGGCAGATCTCTGGGCCGTAACTGACGCTGAGGAGCGAAAGCGTGGGGAGCGAACAGGATTAGATACCCTGGTAGTCCACGCCGTAAACGTTGGGAACTAGATGTGGGGTCCATTCCACGGATTCCGTGTCGCAGCTAACGCATTAAGTTCCCCGCCTGGGGAGTACGGCCGCAAGGCTAAAACTCAAAGGAATTGACGGGGGCCCGCACAAGCGGCGGAGCATGCGGATTAATTCGATGCAACGCGAAGAACCTTACCAAGGCTTGACATATACCTGAAAAGGCTGGAAACAGTCTCCCCGCAAGGCAGGTATACAGGTGGTGCATGGTTGTCGTCAGCTCGTGTCGTGAGATGTTGGGTTAAGTCCCGCAACGAGCGCAACCCTCGTTCTATGTTGCCAGCACGTAATGGTGGGAACTCATAGGAGACTGCCGGGGTCAACTCGGAGGAAGGTGGGGATGACGTCAAATCATCATGCCCCTTATGTCTTGGGCTTCACGCATGCTACAATGGCCGGTACAAAGGGCTGCAATACCGTAAGGTGGAGCGAATCCCAAAAAGCCGGTCTCAGTTCGGATTGAGGTCTGCAACTCGACCTCATGAAGTCGGAGTCGCTAGTAATCGCAGATCAGCAACGCTGCGGTGAATACGTTCTCGGGCCTTGTACACACCGCCCGTCAAGTCATGAAAGTCGGTAACACCCGAAGCCAGTGGCCCAACCGCAAGGAGGGAGCTGTCGAAGGTGGGATCGGTGATTAGGACTAAGTCGTAACAAGGTAGCCGTACCGGAAGGTGCGGCTGGATCACCTCCTTTCTAAGGAGCTTCTAGGCCATGCAAATGGTCCAGAGCCACTACGCAGGCATTCGTTCTGCGGTGGTTTGCTCAAGGGTGGAACATTGATTTAGGTAGCGGGTCTCACGATCCATGTCGTTAGTACGGTGGCAGCTCTTTGGAGCACATCATCTGGAACACGGCGGGAGAGGAAGCCTGTTACGTGCACGCTGTTGGGTCCTGAGGGACCGGGCCTCATCGGTTGTCTTACGGGACTGCTGGTGGGATACGGACCTCGAGGACCCTGTTGTGTTTTCCCCGGTTGGGGATTGCGCGGAGGGTACCGCCCGTACTTTGAGAACTACACAGTGGACGCGAGCATCTTAGATACAGACCTTTGGTCTGTGTCTACATAATAGATTTACAAAGATCGCAAGATCTTATAAATCCATTGGTCAATCCTCGCGAATGAGCTTCACCGGTTTACTGGTGAGGCTGGTTTGCGTTGATCGATTCATACTCATGTAGTCAATTTTCTAAGAGCAAACGGTGGATGCCTTGGCATCTGGAGCCGAAGAAGGACGTAGCAATCTGCGATAAGCCTCGGGGAGCTGATAAGCGAGCCTTGATCCGAGGATTTCCGAATGGGGAAACCCCGCTGGGCGTAGCAATACGACCCAGTGACTCCCGCCTGAATATATAGGGCGGGTAGAGGGAACGTGGGGAAGTGAAACATCTCAGTACCCACAGGAAGAGAAAGCAACCGCGATTCCGTTAGTAGTGGCGAGCGAAACCGGAACAGGCCAAACCGATCATGTGTGATAGCCGGCAGGCGTTGCATGATCGGGGTTGTGGGACTCTCACGTTGATCTGCCGATCAACACAAGTTACAACGCGATATAGACGAATGGCATTGAAAGGCCAATCACAGAGGGTGGCAATCCCGTAGTCGAAATGTCGCAATGGCTTGGAGATCATCCCAAGTAGCACGGGGCCCGAGAAATCCCGTGTGAATCTGGCAGGACCACCTGCTAAGCCTAAATACTCCCAGATGACCGATAGCGGACAAGTACCGTGAGGGAAAGGTGAAAAGTACCCCGGGAGGGGAGTGAAATAGTACCTGAAACCGTTTGCTTACAAACCGTTGGAGCTTCCTTTGTAGGGGTGACAGCGTGCCTTTTGAAGAATGAGCCTGCGAGTTAGCGATATGTGGCGAGGTTAACCCGAGTGGGGTAGCCGTAGCGAAAGCGAGTCCGAATAGGGCGATTTAGTCGCATGTTCTAGACCCGAAGCGAAGTGATCTACCCATGGCCAGGTTGAAGCGACGGTAAGACGTCGTGGAGGACCGAACCCACTTCAGTTGAAAATGGAGGGGATGAGCTGTGGGTAGGGGTGAAAGGCCAATCAAACTTCGTGATAGCTGGTTCTCTCCGAAATGCATTTAGGTGCAGCGTTGCGTGTTTCTTGCCGGAGGTAGAGCTACTGGATGGCCGATGGGCCCCAAAAGGTTACTGACGTCAGCCAAACTCCGAATGCCGGTAAGTGAGAGCGCAGCAGTGAGACGGTGGGGGATAAGCTTCATCGTCGAGAGGGAAACAACCCAGACCACCGACTAAGGCCCCTAAGCGTGTGCTAAGTGGGAAAGGATGTGGAGTTGCATAGACAACCAGGAGGTTGGCTTAGAAGCAGCCACCCTTAAAAGAGTGCGTAATAGCTCACTGGTCAAGTGATTCCGCGCCGACAATGTAGCGGGGCTCAAGCACACCGCCGAAGTCGTGGGATTCGAATTATAGGTAAGCCTTCGTGGTTCAGCCGTTCGGATCGGTAGGAGAGCGTCGTGTGGCGAGTGAAGCGGCGGTGTAAACCAGCCGTGGACGCTACACGAGTGAGAATGCAGGCATGAGTAGCGAAAGACGGGTGAGAAACCCGTCCTCCGAAAGACCAAGGGTTCCAGGGCCAGGCTAATCCGCCCTGGGTAAGTCGGGACCTAAGGCGAGGCCGACAGGCGTAGTCGATGGACAACGGGTTGATATTCCCGTACCGGCGAAGAACCGCCAATGCTAATCCAGTAATGCTAAGAGTCCGAATCCTCGGACGGATCCTTCGGGTGAAGTCCTTGGCCTAGCACTCGACCCTACGCTGGTGCGGCAAGCGTATTAACAGGTGTGACGCAGGAAGGTAGCTGAGCCGGGCGATGGTTGACCCGGTGTAAGGACGTAGGGCGAGAGATAGGCAAATCCGTCTCTCACATAGCCTGAGATCCGATGCGTACCCCTCACGGGGGAAATCAGTGATCCTATGCTGCCGAGAAAAGCATCGACGCGAGGTTCAAGCCGCCCGTACCCCAAACCGACTCAGGTGGTCAGGTAGAGAATACCAAGGAGATCGAGAGAATCGTGGTTAAGGAACTCGGCAAAATGCCCCCGTAACTTCGGGAGAAGGGGGGCCTGAGGCGTGTACGGACTTGCTCCGGAAGCGCTGTATGGCCGCAGAGACCAGTGGGAAGCGACTGTTTACTAAAAACACAGGTCCGTGCCAAGTCGCAAGACGATGTATACGGACTGACGCCTGCCCGGTGCTGGAAGGTTAAGAGGAAGGGTTAGCGCAAGCGAAGCTCTGAATTTAAGCCCCAGTAAACGGCGGTGGTAACTATAACCATCCTAAGGTAGCGAAATTCCTTGTCGGGTAAGTTCCGACCTGCACGAATGGCGTAACGACTTCCCAGCTGTCTCAACCGCGAACTCGGCGAAATTGCACTACGAGTAAAGATGCTCGTTACGCGCAGCAGGACGGAAAGACCCCGTGACCTTTACTACAGCTTGGTATTGGTGTTCGGTGTGGCTTGTGTAGGATAGGTGGGAGACTGTGAAGCTTGGACGCTAGTTCAGGTGGAGTCATTGTTGAAATACCACTCTGGTCACTCTGGATGTCTAACTTAGAACCGTAATCCGGTTCAGGGACAGTGCCTGGTGGGTAGTTTAACTGGGGCGGTTGCCTCCCAAAAAGTAACGGAGGCGCCCAAAGGTTCCCTCAACCTGGTTGGCAATCAGGTGTCGAGTGTAAGTGCACAAGGGAGCTTGACTGTGAGACTGACAAGTCGAGCAGGGACGAAAGTCGGGACTAGTGATCCGGCAGTGGCTTGTGGAAGCGCTGTCGCTCAACGGATAAAAGGTACCTCGGGGATAACAGGCTGATCTTGCCCAAGAGTCCATATCGACGGCATGGTTTGGCACCTCGATGTCGGCTCGTCGCATCCTGGGGCTGGAGTAGGTCCCAAGGGTTGGGCTGTTCGCCCATTAAAGCGGTACGCGAGCTGGGTTTAGAACGTCGTGAGACAGTTCGGTCCCTATCCGCTGCGCGCGTAGGAAATTTGAGAAGATCTATCCCTAGTACGAGAGGACCGGGATGGACGAACCTCTGGTGTGTCAGTTGTTCCGCCAGGAGCACCGCTGATTGGCTACGTTCGGAACGGATAACCGCTGAAAGCATCTAAGCGGGAAGCCGGCTTCAAGATGAGATTTCCATCCCCTTGAGGGGAGAGGCTCCCAGTAGACGACTGGGTTGATAGGCCGGATGTGGAAGCAGGGACTAAAGACCTGTGCAGCTGACCGGTACTAATAAGCCGATAAATTGACAACACTTCACCCCT
>NZ_QEOP01000006.1 GCF_003097495.1 Amnibacterium flavum | reverse complement strand
GTCAATGAACAAAGAGCGAAATTCCCTCGAGGTGCGGGCTGCGAAGCACGCCGCCCTCGCCGACCCGGCACGGCTTCGCATCGTGGACCTACTCACCCTCGGCGACCTCTCGCCCCGCGAGCTGCAAGACCGGCTGGGCATGCCCTCGAACCTGGTCTCTCACCACCTCGGAGTGCTCGAGCGAGAAGGAATCATCAGTCGCAACCGCTCCGAGGCGGACAAGCGGCGCAGCTACGTTCGCCTCGAACCCGTCGGCCTGGAAGGGCTAGGCCCGTCAGCGGGCGCAGCGGCCCGACGCGTGCTGTTCGTCTGCACCGCCAACTCCGCCCGATCTCAGATCGCCGCCGAGCTATGGCGGCGAACAAGCAGCATCCCTGCCATCTCGGCAGGCACCCATCCCGCCGAAACAATCGCCTCCGGCGCGATCGCCACGGCCAGACGGCACGGAATCGAACTTCCGGACCTCGCGCCTCAGTCCTTCGGCGACATCGCGGCCGACACCGACCTCGTCATCACCGTCTGCGACTCCGCCCACGAGGCACTCGGCACCGGCGCACTGCACTGGTCGATCCCAGACCCCGTCCCTGCCGGAACCGACGCAGCCTTCGACGCCGCGTTCGAGGAAATCGCACGCCGCATCAACGGCCTTACTGAACGAGTCAGCGATGCGGACTAGATCCCGGCGCTGACAAGGCAGGTCTAGGGACCCGCGTCTGTCGTATCCGAGGGATTACGAGACGAACGCGAAGCGCGACCCCAGAGGTCAGCGGCTACTAGCGATCGGCGTTTGGCGCTTTGTTAGAAGGGCGATTACGACGGTCTAAGACGAAGCGGATCGCCGAGAATACCAGCAGGGCTATCGCGGCCACGAGCACGGCGAACGAGCCCTCCGCGCTGCTGAGGGCGAAGAAGATCACGAGAAGAACAACACCGCCAAGACCGGTGAGAAGCGGAACGACCATTTGCATAGTGAATCAGAGCGCCGCGGCCCGCCGGAGGGCGCCTGGAGATTATCGGTCGAACTCAAGCTCGCAGAGAGCGTGCTCCCCGCGACCTAGGCGGGCCTCGGGGTAAGGGGCGGCTAGCTGAAGCCGGAATCCTTGCTCTGACGGATCACAGCTCATATATTTCGGTGTGCCGAAATTTCGCGAGGCGTTGTGACAATCCGAGCGGTGCAGCGGCCCACCGCGGGGCGGTTATTGCCGTTGCTCGGTCCGGCCATCGTTGCGGGCGTCGCCTATCTCGACCCCGGCAACGTGGCCAGCAACATGACCGCAGGCGCCGCCTACGGGTACCTGCTCATTTGGGTGGTGGTGGCAGCCAACGCGATGGCGTGGCTGATTCAATACCTCTCAGCCAAGCTCGGCATCGCAACCGGAGCGAGTCTGCCCCAGAACCTGGGTCGACGGATCAAGCGTCGCCCGCTCCGATTTGCGTACTGGGTGCAGGCCGAGCTCGTCGCTATGGCCACAGATGTCGCCGAGATCCTCGGTGGAGCTATCGCACTTAACCTGCTGTTTGGTCTGCCGCTACTGGCAGGCGGCATCATCACTGGCGGTGTTTCTCTGATCCTGCTGGCGCTGCACACCCACCGCGGCGGCCGGGTCTTCGAAGGTGTCATTGCGGGACTGGTACTGATCATCGGAATCGGCTTCTGCGCGGGCATCGTCATCGGGCCGCCCGATCCAGCCGCAGCTCTTGCAGGCCTGGTTCCTCGTTTCCAGGACAGCGGTTCGGTGCTCCTCGCCGCGTCGATCCTCGGCGCAACGGTGATGCCTCACGCGATTTACGCGCACTCGTCGTTGAGTCGGGACAAGTTCGCGGGCCTCGACCCGGTCTCGAGCCGACCAATACTGCTGAAAGCCACACGCATCGACGTGACTATTGCCCTCACCGTGGCGGGAGGCATCAACGTCGTGATCTTGCTGGTCGCCGCTGCATCGCTGCAGGGCGTACCCGGGACCGACACCCTCGAGGGCGCCTACACGGCACTCGCTTCGGGGTTAGGGCCGGCAGTGGCTACCCTGTTCGCGATCGGGCTGCTGGCCTCCGGACTCGCCTCGTCATCGGTCGGAGCGTTCGCGGGCTCCGAGATCATGCGCGGACTCCTGCACATCAACGTGCCTCTCCTGGCCCGCCGGATCATCACGATCATCCCTGCGTTGCTGGTTCTGATCGCCGGTGTCGAACCGACCCAGGCACTGCTGCTCAGTCAGGTTGTGCTGTCGTTCGGTATCCCATTCGCACTAGTGCCCCTGATCTGGCTCACTTCACGACGAGCCGTGGTGGGCGATGTGGCCAACAAATGGTGGACCACCGTGCTCGCTACGGTTGCCGGTGTCCTACTGGTTGCTCTGAACATCACCCTCATCGTGCTGCTCGTATCAGGCAACTAGCGCGGACAGGGGTAGAGGACCTGTTGGAGCGGCCTAGCGCGAGCTCCTGCCGAGACGGTCCCCGGTCGAGGCGGTCGATAGGCTGAGACACGACCACGAACGGGGAAGGTCATGTCCCTCGAGCGAGCAGCCGCGCAGGCGAATATCGTCGCGATCGGTCGACGCCAATCCCGCGTCGCCCGAGGAAGCAGTGTCGGCTCCTTCGCCACCTTCGTGGCCCTCGCCGGCCACGTGCTCGCCGGCGGCGGCGTTCCCTCATACACAGCCATCGCCCTGGCCCTCGCTGGCAGCTGTCTCCTCGGGATCCTCGTGGCAGGAGATCGCCTGACGTTGGGACGGCTGAGCATTGGTGCCGCGGCCGCTCAGCTGATCTACCACTACGTTTTTTCACTCAACGCGCACCGGGACACCGGAGTACCAGCGGGGCACCACATGGTTCCCACTGCGCTTCCCGAGACCGGGGGAGCTGTCCACCCGGATATGACGGTGATGCACCTGATCGCCGCCACCCTCACAATCCTTTACGTAACCCTCGGGCAGCGCTTCGTCGCTTACGCGCTGCGGGCTGGTCTGCGGCGACTGCGCCGGATCTTGACCGTTCCGATTCCGGTAAACAGTGCCCGCCCCTCTGCCCCGCGACCTGAGCACACCGAGCAGCAGTGGCAGTCGTCGACCATCAGCAGATGGTTCCTGAGGCGCGGACCACCGTCAGCTTTCGTCATCGCTCACCCCTGATTCAGCCCCCCTTTTCCACCGGGGCACACAAGACGAAAGCTTCATCATGAACCGGAAAATCACCGGCGCCATCGGCGCGCTCACAATCGGCACAGTCCTCGCCCTCACTCAGGCCCTGCCAGCCATCGCACACGTGGGAATCGACCCCAGCTCCGCCACTCCTGGCGGAACAGCCGCGGTTACCTTCACCGTCCCCAACGAATCCGAGACAGCAGCAACCAACAAGCTCGAGATCGTGCTGCCGACCGAAACCCCCTTGGTGAACGTGCGCTACCAGCCGACCCCAGGGTGGTCCGGTGAAATCGTCACAGAACAGCTGCCAGAACCGGTGACTGTAGGGGACACCGAGATAACTCAGGCGCCCACTCGAGTGATCTTCACTGCCGATGCCGGCGGGGGGATCAAGCCTGGCCAGTTTGAGGAGTTCACCCTCCGACTCGGCCCGATCCCGGAAGTGGGGCAGCTGCCGCTGCCCGTGGTTCAGACCTACGACGACGGCGAGGTATCGAACTGGGCGTCGACCGTGGATGAGGCCGAAACCGATGAGAGACTCGATCCGGCACCCATCCTTTACGTCAACGACGAGGCCCCGGAAGGCGAACACGGCGCAGCCCCCACCGCTAGCGCCGAGGGGGAGCACTCCGAAACCGAGGCAGCACCCTCGAGCGACGGAGGTCTTGCGATAGGTCTGGCCATCAGCGCCCTCGTGGTCGCGGTTCTCGGAGCTGTCCTCGGTGCGCTCGCTTTCCTGCGCAGCAGGAAGCGCACCGTATGAGGAAGCGGTGGATCGCCACAGCAACAGCCGTTGCCGCGCTGGCAATGAGCCTGATCGCTGCACCCGCAGCGCAAGCCCATGACTCGCTCTCCGAAACCCAGCCCGCGGCCGGCGACACCGTCACCGAGGTGCCGGAGGTATCGCTCACCTCCAGCAACACCCTTCTCGACCTGCAAGGCATCGGGACAGCGTTCGTGATCCGGGTCCAGGACGACGAGGGCCTCTACTACGGAGACGGGTGCGTGACCCTGTCTGACGCAACAATGTCGATGCCGGTCGAGTTGGGCGAGGAGGGCGAATACACCGTCACCTGGAGAGCAGTCTCCACCGACGGGCACACCATTTCCGACGCCTACACCTTCAGTTATCAACCGACTGAGGGCACCACGGCAGCGGACGGAGTGACGGCCGTGCCCCGCTGCGGAGCGGAGGCCAGGCCCGGCGACGACTCAGATCAGCAGGATGGTGAGGTGCCGCAGGGTGCCGAGAGCCAGACAGGGCTCCTCATCGGGTTGGGAGTCGGTGGTGTCATCCTCGTGGGCGGGCTGATCGGATTCGTGATCGCCGCCCGGAGAATGAAGAACAGCTAACTGATGCTTGGGGGCGGAGGCATCACGCTTTCGCCCCCAAGACCCCGGATCGAGTCGCAGTGACTGGACCGCAACGCCTCGACCGCCTGATCAAGGCCAGGGTCATCTCCACGAGACAGACCGGCATACTCTGCCCGCACCCCGTCGGAGGTTTGGGTCAGGCGCACCCAGAGACGTCGACGCGGAATCATCAGGGACGCCAGTAACCCGGCAACGATCAAGATCGAGAACAGCAGCACCCAGTTCTGGCCGGGATCGAAGCTCACATCAAACGAGGCGAATCGTTTCACCTCATCCAACGACACCGTCCCCAGACCGTTAGGGAGCTCCGCCGACTCACCCGGGGCGAGTTCGACGGATGCGGTTCCCGATTTTCCGCCAGTGAGCTGCTCCATCCCGGCGGTGTCCAGTGCATACACGGACCGGGGGATGCCTTCTTCAAGGCCCAGGTCCCCGACGAATACGTTCAACGTGAGTACCGGGTCGAGGAGGTCCGGGTGGTTGGAGAAATATGCCCCGGAATCGCCCACATCTTGGGAAGGGTAGAAGAATCCGATCATCCCAACCTGCTGCGGCAACCCATCGGGGATCTTGATGACACCCAGCGAGGTGAGGAACGCGTCCTGGGGGAGGAACGGGACGTTTTCGCTTAGAACCACCTCCCCGTCGGGACTCGTGACCGTCACGCGCGGGGCGTACCCGTTCCCCAACAGGAAAATGTCGCTGCCTGCTACTTTCAGCGGCTCGTTCACCCGCACCTGCCCGGGATCGGTATCTGGGCGGTCCTGCCAACCGGTGGTCACCGTCGCGGTGAAGTCGAGGGGCTGCCCGATCGCATTCAGGTTTTCGTTCTCATACGTGACGTCGAGATCCTCGAGAGTCAGCGAGAAGGGTTGCAGCTGAGAGGGATCGAAGAATCGGCCCGGGTTGAAGGAATCGTAGGCACTGAGGGTGTTGGCGAAACCTTCACCCTCGACAAGCACTCGCTGGCCGGTGTAGGCCAATCCGCCGCCGAGGGCGACAGCGACCAGCACTCCCACGAGGGAGAGATGGAAGACGAGGTTGCCGGTCTCGCGAACGTAACCGCGTTCCGCGGCGACGCTGACTGTGCCGCCTGACACCTCAGTTGCGATCCGGTACCGGCCACGTTTCAACACTGATTCCGCAGCCTTGGCCGCATCTTCGAGGGGCACCCCGGTCAGATGGGCCGTCGAGGAGGAAGGCATGCGAGCGAATCGGGCCGGAGCGCGCGGCGGGGCGGCCCGCAGAGCCTTCCAGTGGTGCCGAATCCGTGGCACCAGACACCCGATCAGAGAGATGAACAGCAGCAGGTAGATGCTCGAGAACCAGAACGAGGTATACGAATCGAATACCTGCAGGGTGTCGAGGATCTCCGCGAGCTCGGGGTTATTCTCCGAGTACTGGACAACTCCGTTGGGGTCGGCGCTTCGTTGAGGGACAAGCGACCCAGGAATCGACGCGAGAGCAAGCAGCAGCAGAAGCAGCAGCGCCGTGCGCATGCTGGTGAGCTCGGTCCACAGCCACCGCAGCGACCGTGATGCCCGATGTCGAAGCCGCGGCCTTGTCGGGCGGGATTCGTCATCGCGGACATCTTCGATGTAATCGAATGGACGGTGCGTCATCGTTTTTCGCCGCGTTCCGCCGCGACGCGGAGACGCTCGTTATAGGCGTCAAGTTCTGCATCGCCTTCGGCATCGACCCGCAGATCTCGCTCTCGAGCCTTACGGGTGTCGTTGCGATACCACCGCCCCAACATGATCAGCAGCAAGACCAGGGTGGGGCCCTCACCGTAGGACCATGCCAGCCCCCCGGCGATCGCCTGATCCATGACCGGGTCGATGCCCCACCCCTCGGGTGGAGTGATGAATGCGCTCACCAGTGCCCGAGGCGCCATCATCAGGAACACCCCGAAGAACGCGTGGAGAGGCATCTCAACGAAGAGGTCAATCAACCGCCCGTGGTGGGTCATCCGGAACGGCAACGGACCCGTGGAAAGCAACGGCACCGTGAACACCAGTCCCGCGACGAGGAAGAACACTTCCAGCCCCACATGACCGCCCGTGGTGGCGAGGAAGAAGTCAGCCAACGGGGTGAGGTACAGGCCATAGAAGCTGAGCAAGAACAACGGGATCGTGAACACCGGGTGCAGCAACCAGCCAAGCTGCCTCGAGCGCATCGCGGCGATCACCATCGCCAGAGCCCTCCGGGCACCAGTAGATCGGGGACGGGTGCGCAGAACGAGTCCGACAGGAGCGCCGAGAACAAGCAGAGGCGGAGCCGCCATCATCAGGGTCAGCTGCTGGAACATGAACACCGAAAACAGGCCGTAACCGTAGTTCTCGAGCGCAAGTCCTGTCGTCGCCGCCACCAACAGGCATCCGGCAAGGAAGCACAGCGTGCGCCACAACGGCCACTTCCCGCCCACCGACTTCACCCGGGCAAGCGCCATTAGGTACCCGGTCATCGCGAGGATCATCGCTGCAGGAAGCACCGGTGCCGTCAGCGGCGCCCACTCGAGGAAGGTTCCGAGAGAGGGAGGCGCAACAGGAAGGGCGGCCAGCGTTTCAGAGGCCACGCTTCTTGCCTATCCGCTCAAGAAGCTCGTTGTATTCACGGAGCTCCGCGTCGCCCGTGCGGTCGGCGTGACGATCCACACGACGCGCCTCCCGCTTGTCCGAACGTGACCACTGCACCGCGATCAGAAGCGCGATTGCCAATGCCGGAAGCTCACCGATGCCCCAGGCGATACCACCAGCCACCCGCTGATCATCGAGCGGATCGATGTCCCAACCGGTGGCAATCACCCCGTACCACTCGGGAAGAAGAAGAGCCCCGCTGGTGATAATCGCCAGCCCGAAGAAGGCATGAAAAGCCATCGTTGCCAACAGAATGAGCAGCCGCAGCGGATAGGGCGCGCGGTAGGGCAGCGGATCAGCCCCGAACAAGGTCAGCGCGAAGAGGTAACCAGTCAGAAGGAAGTGGGCCACCATCCACTGATGCCCCACCGGATCATCGACCGCCCACCCCAACAGCGGAGTGAAGTAGAAAGCGATCAGAGACGTCCCAAACAGCGCGGCGGCGACCACAGGGTGGGTGAAGACTCGCGCAACCGGGGACTGGATCAGTGCAAGCAGCCACTCCCGCACCCCACGGCTTCCGTCCTTGCGGGCCGTGATCGTTCGAAGAGCAAGAGTCGTCGGGGCGCCGGCCACCAGGAGAATCGGGGCAACCATCCCCAGCAGCATGTGGCTAGCCATATGGGCGCTGAACAGGTAGGTGCCGTACAGGCCGACCCCGCCGTTGGTGGCATACAGCAGCACTCCCAGGCCTGCCATCCAGCTGATCGTCCGGCCCAACGGCCACCGGTCGCCGCGGCCGCTCAGCCGACGAACCCCGACCAGATAAGTACCAGCCCCGAGAACAACGACGAGCAACCAGACCGGGTCGGGGGTCACCGACAACAACAGGTTCGACGCCTCCGGAAAGGCCGGCAACTCTTGTCCGGTCAGACGCTGCGCTGGCGTGACCGCCAACGCCTCCTGGACGGGCGTCGGGGTCCGGGCAAGGACGGACGCCACTCCCGCTGCCACAGCCATCAAAGCAAGCTCGGCAGCCACAATCCGCCAGAAAGCACCGCTCGAGCCTTCACGCACCCGGCGTATGGACCGTCGCCGGTGAGCCACCCCTGCAGCGCCGAGGGCGATCAGCAAAGCAACTTTGACCAGAACAAGCCACCCGTATGGTGTGGTGAAAACCTCATCCACGGAGTCGAACCGCAGGGCGGCGCCGATCGTGCCGGAGACTGCCACGATCACGAAGCAGTAGAGCGCAACGGTTGAATACCGTTCCAAGACGGGCGCCGACTTCGACGGTGAGCCCAGATCCCCCCTTGCCCACAGGAGGGCCAGAATCACGAGGCCGCCGATCCAGATCCCCGCTCCCGTCATGTGTAGCCACAACGCTGATGAGGCGGAGTTGTGGCTACCCGCACCCGCGGCATGGCCTTGCAACGCCAACGGCACGAACGATGCCAGCGCGAAAACGGCGGTCACCGCCACCGGCCACGGCCCACGCGCTACGAAGCAGAGCACCGTCAAAGCGCTACTGGCGAGGAAGGTGAACGTCCACGCCTGCCCGAGCTCAATCGTGGTGAGGAACTGGCCAAGGGCCGGTAGAAAGACATCGGGGGAGAACTCGCCAGCCAGACTCATGAACGACAGCACCGCCCCCAGCGCACACAGCACCGCCGCCGCGCCGCTAGTGACGGCGGCAACATCCAGAGCGCGGCTCCGGCCAGGACCAGCCGGTAGTACGAAGGTGGCCAGGATGAGGGCTCCCGTAGTGGTCGCCATGCTCAGATTCAGGAGCACCTTCACCAGGGGGCTGCCGAGGGTCACCATCAGACCCCCGCTGTCGAGCACTTCCGGTTCGAAGGGGGTGACAGCGGCGAATGCGGCAATAACCGCCGCCGCCGCGAGGACAGGAATCAGACCCACCAAGGCCCCATAACGCCGCGACGAGACGCTCGGTGGGGAGTTCGTGGTTGGTCGGCTAGCCAAGGGCGGCGCCCCTGCTGCTCATAAACGGCTCGGGGTCGACCCGGGCGTCGTCGACGCGAACCTCATAGTGCAAGTGGCACCCCGTGGACGCTCCCGTTGTTCCCGCAAATGCCACTACCTGCCCGGCGGAGACTTGCTGCCCTCTCGAGACCAGCAGTTGTGACGTGTGCGCATATCCGGTCTGAACGCCTGAACCGTGGTCGAGAAGGAGCCAGTTGCCGTAGCTGCCGAACCACCCGGCGTACTCGACCGTCCCATCCGTTGCCGCATAAATCGGTGTTCCACATCCCGCTGAAAGATCGGTTGCGTAATGGAACGGGTTGACCCCGGGAACGGGTTGCTGTGGGCGTGGACCATAAGGGTCGGTGATGCGCCCAGGCACCGGGCGCGCCCAACCCTGCGCGCTCAACTGGCCTGAATCAAGGTTCGGGCTGCTTTGCTCAGCCTGCTTCCGCTCTTCTTGCCCTCGAGCGAAGTCCGCCTCAGTGGCAGCACGGTCCTCGGATAGCACGGCGAGTTGGGCCTTGAGCTGCTCGCCGAACTGTTGCTGCTCGGACAGCTTCGTCTCGGCAAGCAGGCTGGCCTCGGCGGCTGTTTGGAAGGCAGCATCTGCGGCGGTGAGGAGCCGTTCGCGCTCGGCGCGAGCGACTTCGGCTTGACCCAAGAGAGCGGCGGCCTCGCTCTGATCTCGTTGAGCGGCATCCTGGACGAGACCGAGGGAGATGGTCAGTCGGGACGCGGCCCCCAGTCTCCCGAGCAGCGCATCAGCGCCCTTCGTGCTCATGATCGCCTCGGTGCCCACCCCCAGGGTCGAGGAGCGAGCCATCATCGCGGCGACACGGCCGGCCTCTCTCGTCGAGCTCTCGGCTTGCAACCGGGCAGTCTCGGTTTGTTCATCGAGGCGTCGGGTTGCCGCTGCTGCTTCGTCAAAGGCCGCCTGCGCGATCTCGTACTGTCGGGAGCGCTCGTCGGATTCGGCCCGCGCGGCCGCGGCTTCATCATCCAACTGGGAGATCAGCGAGGACAGCTGGTCAATCTGGGCCCGCTTGCTGGCTTCGTCTGAACGCGCGGCCTCTACCTCACCCCACGACGGGTACTCGGCGGCCATAGCCGGCCCGCCCTGGAGACCGGTTTGGAGAACGATGAACACAGCGACCGCACCAGCAATGCTGGTGATACCGCGTCGACTGATTGTTGCCGTCACGGCTGCTCAGCCAGCACTCGGTCGATCAGTCCCTCGAGGATCGAACGGTCAGGTATTTGGCCGAGGATCCTCGCTGCGACGCGAAACTCCCGGTCAAGGACCAGAGTGGTCGGGACGGCATTAGGGGCCACTACACCGCTGAAGGCCAAGAGGACCTGCCCTTCCTGGTCAAGCAAGGAGGGGTAGGTCACCCCGAACTTCTTCGCAAACGCCACTGCGGCGGCTTGATCATCGCGAACATTTACGCCCAAGAACGACACACCCTGATCGGCGAACGCTGCATTTACCGCTTCGAGGTCGGCCGCTTCAGCTCGGCATGGCGGGCAGGAGGCGTACCAGAAGTTGACGACGAGAACCTCTCCCTCGTAGTCGGAGCTGCTCACCTCGCTACCGGAATCCAGCTGACCGGAGAACTCGACAGGATCTTCCCGATCGTCCGGCACGATCTCGAGGATCGCGCCGTTGCCCGCGACGTAGTTCTGTTGATTGCCGGAACGATATTGATCCGCGAGATCATCTCCGCCGGCACACCCACTGAGGACCACCAGCAGGACGCCGGCGGTCACCAGGGAGAGAATCTTCCTCACTGGGCGAGAGCCGCATCGACGGCATCAGTGAAGTCCTGAGTGGTCTCAGGGTTCAGTTTCTCCCCATTGAGGAAGAACGTAGGGGTGCCTTCGACGCCGACAGCGACGCCGTCGGCGAAGTCCTTCTGGACCCGCTCCTTGGTGGCCGGGTCGGCCACTGCAGCGTCGTAATCGTCCATGTCCAGCCCGAGTTCCTCGGCGTATGAACGGAAGAGGTCGCTCTGGGGCTCCTGCTTCTCTCCCCACTCGGCTTGGGTTTCGAACAGGCGCGAGTACATCGGCTCGAACTGTCCCTGCGCAGCCGCCGCTTCGGCCGCGATGGCCGCGTTTTCAGAGTTCCGGTGACTAGGGATAGGGAAGTAGCGCACGACGAAGGTGATTCGGCCGTCGTACTGCTCACGCAGCTGCTCCACAAACGGGTAGAGCGCCCCACAGGCCTCGCACTCGAAGTCCAGGAACTCGACCAAGGTCGCTTTCCCGTCTTCGGCGACATCAAGTCGGTGACTGTCCTCCCGGAGCACCTGCGGTGTGGTGTTAGGCGGAAGAACTGCATTGCTCTGGGCAGTTGCGTTCATTGCGACGATGACGACCACCAGGATCGTGATCAGAACAACCCCTGCGGCGATGACAGGGGCAAGCCAGCGTCGGGGTTTCTTGGTAATGGGTTCGTTCTTCGACATCATCGACCAACCTTTTCTGTGAGCCACTCGTACGGGTCGACCGAGTCGCCGTCTTCCGTGACCTCGAAATGAAGGTGCGGGCCAGTGCTCAACCCGGTGCTGCCGACTCGGCCCACCCCGTCACCAACGGACACCGCTTGACCTGGGACGACCTGCAGGGAACCCCACTGCATGTGGGCATAAAGGGTGGTGATTCGTTTGCCATCGACGAAGTGTTCGATGATCGCAAAGTTGCCGAAGCCGGAGTCCGATTCGCCCGTCTCCAGGACGGTGCCATCGGCGATGACCTGGATAGGAGTGCCCTCGCCGGGGAGCATGTCGATGCCCTTGTGGAACGGGGCACACCCGTTGCACGAACGGGGCCCGTACATGTCACTGAGCGGCACTCCGGCCGGGAAGGGCCACTGCACCGCTGAGGTGAGGTCGTTGACGAATGTGGGGGCCAGCCTCATCGTCTCCAGTGCCACGATTTGGGCCGGCGTCGAGGCCCCGTAGTTATCGCGGGCGATCTGTGCTGCAGCGCCCGAAGCGCCAACACTGAGCTCCTGGGTGTCGCCGGCAGCTGCGAATCCTGCCAGCACCTCCTCGGTGTGGTTCGAGCCGACAGCGACAGCGGGCAACGAGGTGGCCACCGCCAACGCGGTGACGAACGTCACAGCCACAGTCGAAATCAGGGAACGACGCACACCTCGCCGGGTGTCCGCCTCCACCGCGGAAGGTCTGCGGCTGGCGGGATTTTTCCCGCGTCCAGCAAGTCGTTGCCGGCGCGGAGCGGAAGTTGCTACCTCACGGCGAACCGATCGGCGTGTGGGCAGCGGAGGATGGGAGGGCGGATGGGTGTCGTGCATCGTCTTTCCTGCGTGTGCTCGACGAGCGAGCTCTCGATGGGATGGGGACGTGTCGGCGCGGGGATACGCCGGCTCGGCCCTTCCTAGAGACGCAGGATGGAAACAGTGACTAGCGAGGCTGCCCGAGGGGCCTCACTGCGCGCCCAGGTCGACAGGGGACCCGGGCGGGGAAGCAATGACAGAACCCCGCCCAGACGAGGGGGGTTCCGAAGGGAAGCGAAAACCAACGCGATAACGCAGCCGATCGCCAGCGCTGCGCACAGCAACCCGCCGTCGACCGCGTCCAGTCCCAAGGCGGCTGACACAGCATCGAAAACACTGCCCGCGGCCACGGGTGCGGGGTCGGCAACCAGAACAGACGAGGCCACTTCGCCGCCCGCTGCCAACGATTCGGCCGCGTGAGCGCGCTCGGCCGTATGGGCAAGAAGAAGCCCAACGACGGTGCCAGCTATGAGAAGCCAGGCCACCAACGTCAACGGGAGCCGGAAGGGGCGCGACGAGGAAGAAACGTCGGTCACAACCCCACCTCGCCTTCCCTATCTCATACCCCTGATCCGTGTCAGCGTAGCAAAGGGCCAGAAATGACGGGCCCCTGGCCGTCTGCGCGAGCAACCAGGCTGGTGGGCCGATGCCATGATGTGAGGGTGAACAAGGCCACCGAGTACTACCGGCCCGGGCTCTTGCCGGGGATTATCGGAGCCGCAGCGTGCGTCGCGGGGCTGTTCGTTCTCGAGTTCGATGGGTACCAGATCGTTCGTTATTTGGTGAGCATTCTGGCGTTGATCATCATCGTCTTCGCCGTCCAAGGACGCCGGTGGTGGTGGGCTCTGCCGATGGTCGCCGTTGCTGTTCTCTGGAACCCGGTGCTGCCATTCGCGTTCGAGGGCGTCCTGTGGGCCGCCGGCCACATCTTCGCTGCTGCCGCCTTCCTGGCGGTGGGCTTATTCCTCCGGGTGCCGGAGTCCGGCGGGAAGCGCAAGTAGCTCAGTCGTGCCCGGTGTGTTCTGCCTCCCGATGGCTCAAGGGTTCTAGCTGGAAGGTGGAGTGCTCGATCTTCACATCAAAGTCCTGAGCGACGCACTCCTGCAACCGGCGAACCAGGTCGGGTGCAGACCCGTCGCGGAACCGATCGTCATCCACCGTGACGTGCGCTGAAAGGATGGGAAGCCCTGTGCCGATCAATGAAGCGTGCAGATCATGGACGGCGATCACGCCGGGCATTTGAAGCATGTGCCTCTTCACCTCGTCCAGGTCGAGGTCCTTCGGTGTGGTCTCGAGCAGCACCGCGCTGGACTCCCGAAGAAGGAGGATGGTTCGCGGCACGATCAGCGCACTGATCAGCATCCCCGCCACTGCATCCGCCTGACCCCAGCCTGTCCACATGATCACCAGGGCGCTTACGATCACCGCGACAGAGCCCAAAGCATCGTTAGTCACTTCCAGAAATGCTGCCTTGAGGTTCAGGTTGCTATTTCGTCCGGCGCTGAGAACCAGGATCGACACCACATTGGCCACCAGCCCGACGATGCCGAAGATAAGCAGCTCCCCTGACGGGAGGTCGGGCGGTTCGAACAGCCTCTTGAAGCCCTCAACAAAGGCGTAGACCCCGACCGCGAGAAGGACCGCCGACTGTGCAAGCGCCGCCAGAACCTCGAGGCGGCGGTATCCCCAAGTGCGTTTAGAGGTTGGTGGGCGCAACATCAGCGTGGCCGCGGTGAGAGCGATCACGAGCCCGCCGGCGTCGGTGAGCATGTGTGCCGCATCGACGAGGAGGGCCAGGCTGCCCGTAACGATCGCGCCGATGACCTCAACGATCAGGACAGTGCTGGTCAGAGATAGGGCGATGGCCAGACGGGTACGGTTCGGCCGGCCGGTATCGGTGGAGCCATGATCATGCCCCATCAGGACTCCCCCTCCCGAGCGTCCTCGTGCCGCAGCGGCTCTCCAGTCGTGTGCTCGCTTTGATGCAAGGCGTCCTGGACGAGCTGGCGAGCGTGCTCGTTGGCCAACCGGTAGAAGACGCGGTTTGCCTCATGTCGGAAGGTGACCAGACGCGCCATTCGTAGTTTCGCCAGATGTTGAGAGACCGTGGTTGGCGCCCGGTCCAGGAGCTCCGCGATCTCATTCACCGACCGCTCACTCCCCGCCAAGATAAGGACGATCCGGATCCGGGTCGGGTCAGACAACATGCCGAACAGCTCAGCAGCGACCTCAACGTTCTGATTATGAGGATCGTATCCATCTACCTGGCTATCTGCGAACATACAAAGATTGTGTCATGCTGGACAGGTCACCGCCACGCTTCATGAGAGTCTCCTGCCCTCCGGCGTTCACGCAGTGCCAGCCGCTCAACCGAGTAACCGACCATGAAGCGCCCACTCGACAGTCCGACTCACTTGGGCAAACCTCGGTGAGACGGAGCCCTACCCCTTGAGAGACGCATGACAGAGTCAACGCCCACCGAGGAACCTGCGCGGACGCGCAAAGGGCGCAACTTTGCCGTTGCAGCACTGGTGGCACTGGCGGTCGGAGCGATCGATCAGACATCGAAGGCTCTGGCAATCGGATCTCTCTCCAATGGTGACCGCATCCCGCTGCTCGGCGACCTACTAGGGCTGCAGCTCGCGTTCAACCCCGGCACCGTGATGTCCCTCGGGTCGGGAAGCACGTGGATTCTTACCCTCGTCTCGTCAGTAGCCACTGTCGCGCTGCTGGTGGCTGCGGCCAGGGCCAAGTCGCTCGGGTGGGCTGTGGCGATCGGATTCGTATGGGGTGGCGCTGCCGGCAACCTCATTGATCGACTCTTCGCCGATCCCGCGCCGGGACGGGGACATGTCACCGACTTCCTCGCCTACGGTGATCTCTTCATCGGAAACCTCGCCGACGTGGCACTCGGAGTCGGCGCGGTAATCGTCGTGGCGTTGCTGGTGCGAAGACGGCCGAACGGAACCATCACGGGTGAGCCCGACGTCAAGGCCGGCTCAGACTGATGGCAGTCATCGCTCAACCCGTTCAGCCCGGTGCACCAACCCGAAGAGCCAGCGCAACCGAACGAGGAGTCTCCCTATGGACATGAACAACTACTGGTTCAACGCGATCTACTCGCTGGTGCCAACACTGTTGGTCGGCTTGATCTTCTGGTTCATAGTCCGAGCGATCATCAAATCCGATTCCCGCGAGCGTGCCGCGTACGCCAAGTACGCCAAACAAGAACGCGAAGCGATCAAACGTGCCTCGGAGCTCGAAGGCGATTCGCCAGTTCCGCAAGTCGGAGGCGACGACCGCCAGCCCAGCAAGACGGACCACGCAGATCCTCAGTAGGAGACGCTGCTAAAGGGCCAGCTTGAGCGCCTACCGAGGCGGCGGCCCAGACAGGGTGCGCAGGTGCTTGGCTACACGCTTTGCGAACTGTGGGCATCTTGCATCTTCCAGCGCCTTCACGATGCTTTTCGGACGACCGGGTCGCGCCGACCAATACCGATGCTGATCTCTCACAACCCGTTCCACAAACCAACCCGCAGAGTCGTCAATCAGGACGAAGAAGTCGTCACAGTTCCAGACTTCGTAGGTGGTTTCATCGTCTGATGTAAGTCCTGCATCCTCGGTGAGCAGGATCTGAGCTGCGCAGGCCACCGCCGCTGCGTGAACGTGCCTATCGTTGGGGTCTTCGCCGGTGTAGGAGATTGAGGCGTCGAAATCATCCAAAATCTCATCCACCGCCGCGGTGATCTTGTCATGGAGGTTGACGATCACGCCCCCATCCATGTCCTGATGGTTGCGCCTCAGCTGGTAAAGGACTTCAACGATGACATCTCGTGAGGTGTGGAGCTGGAACATGCCCTCGATCTCATTACGCAGCATAAAGAGCCAGTCGCGCAACGTCCGGCTGTAAAGGACGTTTGCGTCAACGAAGACGCGCTGAATGATCACCTCGCCACCGTACTAGCGGTGGAAGATACGACGAGGGTCGGCGCTGTCAGTCGAAGTCGGCTCCTGCATCGCGGAGGTCGCGCACTGCGACACCGCGTGCTTCTTGACGTGCTCGACGCAGGGCAAAGACGTCGTCCCGGCGCAAACGGGTGTGTGTCCCGACCTTGAACGCTGGGATCTCGCCCCGCTCAATGATTTTCATCAAAGTGGGACGCGATATGCCAAGGCATTCGGCTGCGACAGAGCTGGTGAGTATCTCGGGGAGGGTCGTGGTCGAGACGACTCCCGAGGCGGCGATCGCTTCGATGATGTCGATGACAAAGCGCGTCAGTCTTGGCTCGAGGGTCAACGTAGTGCCGTCCTCGAGCGTGGCCACAACGGTCGCGACTTCGCGGTCGTGAGCTGTCTCCATCAGTGAGGACGCTTCGCGGCGAACATCGGGCTCGGCTGCCACGGTGGTCGACGGCAGAGAGAACTGGTCGATGGCGATACTGGCCATTAGCTTGCTCCGATTCGATTGGCGCCCCACACTATGCAACTTGCGGTTGTAAGTGCAACCCTATGTCCCCTCACTGGGGTAACTGCCGGGAGCGGACGTTAGCAGCCGCCACCGGGAATTGCGGCTTGGTGAAACTGCCCGCTCGACGTCCTGATGTCGGCGGTGCGTGCCACTCTCCGCAGACGCTCACCCCAACGGAAGGATGACCGCCATGTACGAACTGCAGAGCTTCGGGCTCGCTCTCTTCGCGCTCGGCGTCGTCGTCGCATTCGCCACGAACCTCCGCCCCGTCGCACTCGTGCTGGGATTCATCCCGCACGCCCGCCGCGGCATCTTCCGACTCGGACTCTTCGGCGCCCTCGCCGGCGGCGTCCTATTCGTCGGCCCGCTGCTGATCGGCCTCGCCGTCAACGCGATCCTCGTGCCGTTCTCTTAGACCGACCACCCCCACCCGAAGGAGAAGGCGACGTGACCCACACCGACCCGAACTCGATCCGCCGCAGCCTGGAAATCTCAGCCAACGCCACCGGGCTCGCCACACTGGCTCCCAACATCGAAGACCTGGACGAGGCGCACACGGTACTCGCCGCCCTAGCCGAGGCAGAGAACTCTCTCGCCAAGGCCTACGGCCAGCTCTCGCAATGGTTCATCCGCGCTGCCGACAGCGACGAGATCTCAGCCGACAAGCTCAACACCGCAGCTGACGCGCTTCAACAAGCGTCCGTGCATGCTGCCGGAGCGCATGAGCGCGTTCAGACAGCTCGTGGCCACGCCAGCGACCTGCTGTTCCGCAGTCCCGCTCACAACTAAGCCAACGACCCGGCCACCGATACGGGCCGCGGAAGATGCCCGGCACCGGCACCGGCACCGGCACCGGTTCGCGCAGCGAATCGGTGGCACCTGCGAGGCGATGCGCCGGAAGTAGCTGCTAGCGCAGCACCCAGGCGACGAAGGCCAAAAGGTCCGTCGTGAACCGCTCCCGGTCGACCCGGTAACGGACGACCTTTCCGTTCCGGGGGCCGTCCCCGGCGTCCGTGGTGACAAAGCCGGCGGCTTCGAGCTCTGCGAGGTTCGCGCGCGTCGACTGGGCAGAGATCCCAAGCACAGGAACAAGCTCCTGCACTGTCGCGCCCGGGTTCTCGAGCAGGAACCGCAGGGTCGCCAACCGGGACTCCACGGCCACGGCCTGATGCGCCGCGGCGGCGCGCTCAGGAGGCGCGACGAGTTCCGGGCGTTCGTGTGGCACGCACCCATTGTGCCCGAGGGGGACACCGGGCCTGTGGATAGTTTTCGACGCCCACTTCCCGGAACTGCGAGGCTGACCGCTTCGAATACCACATCTGGCCCTCGCGCGTTAAGCTCAAACAGCGAGTCAGACTAAAAGTATTCGCTGAGCGAACATGGCGTTTTAAGTGGAGCAACCTCAAGTTGCCCTAGATGTTTAGACAGGCAAGGGTGGAAGGATCATGAGCGAATCAGACGGCTCCCACGGGATCCCCTACGAAGACACCGCGCCCTTCAAGGGCGCCGGTCGCGCTGCCAGCTACGTCGAAGACGTAGCCGTAGCCGAGGTCGGACCCACCAGTTGGGTGTCCGCGCCAGAGGCCACAGCGCTACCTCCGATGCCCGCTGCACGGCCCAACACCCCCGCCACACTTATCGAAGAGGTCAACTCCCCAATGAGTGACCTGCTCGCAGACGAGCCCGCAGCGCAGCCAGGCCGTGCCACCCGTGGGTTCCGCGGAGCGCTCGGCCGCGTCGGAATCCGGCTCGCTCCGAGCGGCGCCGAGAAGGCGCGGCTCGAAGCCGACGCCGCAGTGCGCCGCGACGAACAGGTCATCCGGCAGGCGACGTGGACTCGCGCCGTCGGCGTGCTGGTCGCGAACCCGAAGGGCGGGGTCGGTAAGACCCCCGTGTCGGTGCTGCTGGGCGGCACGCTCGCGACGATCCGCGGCGGATCGGTGGCCGTCATCGAAGTATCCGACGACCCCGGCACCCTCACCTTCCGAGCCGAGGGCAAGCCCGCGCTCGGAATGGGGGAACTCGTCCGCGACGTCGACGCGATCCGCAGCGCCGGTCAGCTCGCCGGTTACACCGCCCCGCAGACCTCGTTCGCCTCGATCATCGGCTCCACCGGCGCCCGTCCCGCACTCAGCGGCAACGACGTTCGCCGCGTCTCCAGCGTGGTCGATGACTACTACGCCGTCCGCATCATGGACAGCGGCAACCAGCCCTCGAGCGACGCATTCGTGGGCGCGATCGACGCCGCCGACGTCCTCGTGATCCCGGTCCTGAACTCCGCCGACGTCGTTCTTGGGGCCATGTCCCTGCTCGAGCGGATGCGGCTGGAAGGCGGCCACAGCGCCGACCTCGCCAACCACGCGATCGTTCTTCGCCTCACCGACGGACGCCCCGAGGATCCCCGGATCATGGAGCGGCTTTCTGGCCTGCTCGAACGCTCTGGCGTCCGAGAGACCTACGCCATCCCCTACGACGCCCACGTAGCCGAGCGCGGGGAACTCACCCTCGCGAAGCTCACGCCGGCTACACGGTCAGCACTAACGACCGCCGCCGCGGGCATCGTCCGCTCACTCCAACTCAACGCCCGCTAACCCCCGCAAGGAGCAAGAACATGCAGAACCCACTTGACGGGATCCTCCCCGACTTCTCAATCTTCGGCGCCCAGTTCACCGAGCTGTGGCAGAAGATCCTCGCCGGTGCCTGGGGCATCGCAATCGTCATCGCGATCATCTACCTCATCGTCTCCATCGCCGGTATGAGCACCGCTTCGGGTGCTCAGAACCCGAACGAGTACAAGAACGGTCGCCAGAAGGCGATCGGTGCCGGAATCGCGCTCGCGCTACTCGCGGCACTCGCGGTCATCGTGACTGCGATCTTCGCTCTCGTCAGCTAGCCGATGAGCGCGGAACTCAAGCCACCGCGCGGACGTGGAGGATGGATCATCCTCGCGGTGATCCTTGCCGTCGCGGCGATCGTCGCGGCCGCGGTCGTGTACGGCTCGAACTCGAGCACCGACGCCACGGTGCCCACTCAGTCGCAGTCGACGTCGGCAACGCCTGGCGAGGTCGGTAACGCTGGTGCCGACGTGCAGCCCACGGGCTGTCTTGGCGGTGAAGCGCGCGACGCGGACATGCTGCTCTCAGCCCAAAGGGCCGCGCCTCACACCACTAACGGTGCAACCGAACTCGCTGCCTCGTTCGTGCGGTGGATGCAACGGTCTCCCCTCCCACCGGCTGACGGAATCAACACCGTGCAGTCCTCACTGATCACCTCGCGTATCGACGTTGCGAGCTACCTCGCCCACGGTCCTGACTTCGCGAGTGGACTGGTCGAAGACGGGCAGGACTTCTACATGAGCACCATCGGTGGTGTGTGGCTGCTCGATTCGGCGAACCCCGACGCAGTGACCGTCTCTATTGGAACGGCCTACGTCATCGACGGTGCGCTGAGTCCGCGCTACGTGTCGTCAGTCACCGTTGCGCTTGCATGGGATAACGGCCAATGGAGGATCGACGGTTTCAAGGGAACCCGCACCACCGAGACGCTGTTCGCCGCCGGCACTAAGTTCACCGAGGGCTGCTGATGGCTACAGATGACGGTGGGATCGCAGGCACCACTCCAGGCGACCCGTTCGGTGGCGTCACCGACATCGTGAACGGCATATCCGGGGCGGTCAACTATTGGTCGGATCCGTGGGGCAACACCTTCACAGCGCTCCGCGACGCCGCTAAGTCGCTATCGACGGAGCTGTTCCCGTTCCTGACGAGCGCGACCCTCCCGGACCTGACCGCTGACTGGTTCATCGCGGCCTACCGGATCTCGTTCGCGGCGGCGGTGCTGGTGTCGATCGTGTTGCTGTTCCCGCAGATCATCCGCACCGCCCGCGGCGCCCAGTCGGGCCGCGAGCTGGTGTCGTCCATCGGTCTGTTCTTCCCGCTGTTTCTCATCGGGGCGATGTTCGGCCCTGCCGTCGGGCAGCTGCTAGTGCGCTTCTTCCACTCCCTGTCCACCGACGTCACGTCGTGGGGATTGACCGGCAGCGTGCAGAGCACCGCGACCGCGTTCCAGAAGATGCTGGACGACGCCGACCCGGTCGGAATGGCCGGCGGAGTGCCGATCGCAGCGGCCGCGATGCTACTCGTACTGATCGGCCTCGTCCTGGTGCTCTGCATCCTCGTGGTGCAGCTGATCACCCTCTACTTCACCGGCGTCCTGATCCCGCTCGGTTTGGTGTGGATCATCGACCCCCGCCGCCGCAGCTACGGGCTCCGACTCATCGGACTCTGGTTCGGGATCCTCGCTGCCCACCCGCTGCTGTTCTTCATGCTCGGCCTGGCGTTCAGCATGATGAGCGCGAGCGTCGACACGTTCGGCAACAACTTCTCCCTGCAGAGCCTCGTGCAGCTGCTCGTGGCCGTCTTCGCGATGTTCCTGGCCGGTCTGTCACCGCTGCTGCTGATGAAGTTCGCACCGGTGATCCCGGTCGGCTCAGGCGGCAGCTCAGGGGTGGCAATGAACGCCGGCAACTGGGGTCCGAAGGACTCAGGAGACGCGACCTCGCGCTACTCCCCGGAGTCCCAGTCGGGCAGCTCGCAGCCGCAAACCCGGCCGCAAAGCGGCCCCACGTCAGGTGACGACTCTACTTCCGCGGGTTCCGGCGGCGGCGGCGGGCTCAGCGACGCCGCGTCGAAGGCGTCGTCACCCGCAGCGGGCGCAACCAAGGTCGCCGCTCCTGCAGCCGAGGGTGCTGCAGCGGGCGGTACTGCCGAGGCGGTCGCTGGTGCCGGTGTCGCAGCGGGCGCGGCCGAGTCCGCGACCGGAGTGGGAGCTGCTGTCGGCATCCCGACGATCATCGCCGCAGGCGCCGTTTACGCGGGATCGAAAGCCGTCGAGGTCGGCCAGAAGGCCGTGGAAGTCGCGCAGGAGGCCGGTAACCAGGCCGCCGACGCGATGGACGACCAGGGAGAACCGCAGTGAGCGTCGACACCACCCGGGGCGGCGTCAGCCGAGTGATCGGCGGTGAATCCGGACACCGCTCGTTCTTCGGCGGCACGCACTCCCGCGGTCGCGTCATCGCGTTCGTGGCCGCGTTCCTCGCCGCGGTGATCCTCACACCCCTGTTCGGAATCTGGGGGCTGTTGATCGCACTCCTAGTGGGCGGCGGCGGGTTTCTACTCACGCAGCGCACCCACCGCGGGTCGATCCTCGACCGCCGCACCCGGCGGACCCGATGGGCGCAACGGCTCAAAGACGGCACCGACCGGTTCGAGCCCTACACGGCAGCTCAGTGGGACGAACGCACACGCGAGTACCAGGAGGCCCGGGACTCCGCCGCGAAGCGGGCCGCGTGGAAGCAGCTGTCCGCGCTCCGCGCGACGCCGGACGGCGCCGACGGGATGGGGTGGCTGCACAGCGCCCCGAACGAACCGGGTATCGCCTGGCACGCCCCGGTGGGCGAGCCCAACTACCTCTCCGTCACCTTCACCGTCACCGGTCAGATGAGCGGCGTGGAGTCCTCGTCGGTGATGCGCCGCGCGGCCGAGGGCTGGGGCATGTTCCTGGCCTCCCGCGCAGCTCCGACAAGCCTGGTTGGCGATGTGCAGATGCTTACCCGCGTACTGCCGGCGGACTCGACCCCGCACGAGGCGTGGGTCGCAGACGCCCAAGACCCCACCGCGCCTCTTGAGGCAAAGAAGTCCTACGAGCAGGTGCTGCGCATCGCCGGCGGCGACGCCATGGTGCAACGCCACTTCGTCACCGTCTCGTGGCCGATCACTGCCGCATTCATCGACGCTGCGAAGAAGTACGGCCCCGGCCGGGACGGCTGGCGCGGCCTTATGCAGCAGGAAATCGCCTCGACCGTCCGCGGGCTCATCGACGCCCGCGTGGGCCAGGTCGAAACCCTCTCCGCCCGGCGGCTGGGAGCGGTGATGCTGCACCAGCAGAACCCGTCCCGCCCGATCGACCAGGTGGCGGGAGTGAACCCGGCCGCGCTCGGGCTCCCCTCGCATGACGAGTTCTCCGCGCACGTGGTCGACGGCATCGACCCCTCCACCGGTAAGCCGGTGGAATGGTGGCACCGGACCGCCGCGATCCGCGCTGAGAACCTCGCCGTCGGCGCCCGCGGCCAGCTCTGGCTGCTGGACCTGCTCATCGGCGCCGATATCCACTTCGTGCGATCGCTCGCGTTCCACGTCCACCTGGTGCCCAACGGTGAGGCCCGCGAGTCCGCCCGACGCGACCTGCTGCGCGACCGCGCGGCCGCGATCGAGGACGCCGAGAAGGGACGCCTGGCCAACGACGTCACCGGGGCGAACATGTCGGCCGCGGCTCGCCGTGACGCGGATCTCGCGCACGGCTCACCGCACCACGGCGGAACGTGGGTCGGCTACGTCACTATCTCGGAGACCAGCCGGTCCGAGCTGATGAAAGCCTCCCGCTCGCTTGAGGAGACCTGCTCGACCGGGCTCGGTATCGAGCGCCTGGAATGGCTAGATAGCTACCAGTCGGCCGCGTCGGGGACTACCTGGCCGATCGGCCGCGGGCTCGGCAGCCCGACCCCGAGTCTGGGCACGCGCCTTGCGCGCGCCCTCGCCGGAACCTCTGAGAAGGAGTCGTTATGACCACCGAGGCGCCCGACACCGGCAAGCAGTCCCGGCTCTGGACCCTGCCCGTGCTGCGCGCGTTCGCACCGCCGGTCATCGAGACACCCGAGGAAGCGTGCGACTCCACCGAGGTCGTGCCGTGGCAGCTCCCCGGGGCGCAGCTGCGCACTAACCGGGGACGGGCGAACCGGGGGTTCTACGCACCCCGCCTGCCCGGAGCTCCGACAACGACCCGACAAGCCGAAGTCCTCAACAGTGCCGTCATCGGTGCCCCCACCGGCACCAGCGGCATCGTCATCGGCCGCGACGTGCTCTCCCGCACGATGATCGCCCACGACCCGGTAACGGCGTACAACGCGGTCCCGCGCATCGTGTCGAGCCCCAACGTCGTCGTGATGGGCGACGTAGGCGGCGGGAAGTCATCGCTGACCAAGACCACCTACGTCATCCGCCCCCTTGTGCTGGCCAAGCGCCGTGCGGTCGTGTTCGACAAGAAGGATCAGAACGGCGAGGGCGAGTATTCCGGGATCGCCCGCCGGTTCGGTGCAGAGCCCATCCGTTTCAGCACCGACGGCACCGGAACACGCCTCAACCTGCTCGATCCGACGATCACGCGCGCCGACGGTGTGGCCGGTCAGGTGCGGCTCCTGAACGTCATCGCGCGCCTCGCGCGCGACGGCAAGGAACTGTCCGAGTGGGAGCAAGAAGCGCTCCGCGCCGCGCTGGTTCGGACCGTGGCCGATTACGAGGACAAGAGCCGAACCCCGGTGCTCGGAGACGTCCTACCGAACCTCTCCCGCGTTGCTGACCTCACCGACTACGGCTCCATGTCGGCCAAACAGCTCGACGACCTCGAGCACGCGGGCCTGTCGGTCCGGTTCGCCCTCAACGGGCTGCTGCACGACTACGCCGGTCTGCTCGACGGGGAGACGAGCCCCGACGTCGACCTCCGCGGCAAGCTCACCTCGTTCGATATCTCGCAGCTCCCCGAGGACGGCCCCGCCGTGCCGGCGGTCATGGCCATCGGGCACATGTGGCTGCTCGGACGGCTCCGCAGCGACCGCGGCTGGGCCACCAACTGCATCTACGAGGAAGGGTGGCACATCGCCGCCGGCCCCTCCGCCGCGCTCGCCCGATCGAACCAGAAGCTCTCCCGCGGCCTCGCCCTGTCCAACGTGTTCGTCTTCCACAAGGGAAGCGATATCCCGCCGAACTCACCGGGCCTGGCGATGGTGCAGGAAGCCCAGACGGTGCACGTCTACCGGCAGTCGCGCCCCGAGGACGCACTGTGGTGCCAACGCACCTTCGGGTTCGCGCCCGAGACGGCCCCGCAGATCGAAAAGCTGGGCGACGGGTTCCACTTCTTCAAGTACGGCTCGCACCCGGAGACGCTGATGCAGCACGTCCGGTCGCCGTGGGAAAAGCAGATCACCGACACCGACGAGGCGTTCCTGGCCGCCGGTCGACGCGACGGCTGACCTATGGGCTGGAAGAGCGCGGTCGGGATCGCTGCAGCCGTGGCGTTGCTCGCCGGTAGCGCGGTCCTCCTGTCGACCGCTGCGCCCGCCGAGGCCAGCTGCAGCGCTACCGGCGGAAGCGTCGACGTCGCCGCTGCAGGGCTGCACCCGGCCGTCGCCGGCTACTCCGGCGACCAGCTCGCCAACGCCGCCGCGATCATGAACGCCGCCGCCGGCATGGGCCTCACCACCCAGGCCCAGGTCATCGGCGTGATGACGGCAATGGGCGAATCCGGGCTGCGCGCGCTCGACTACGGCGACACCGCCGGACCCGACAGTCGCGGCCTGTTCCAGCAACGCACCAGCTGGGGCAGCCTCGCGGACCGGATGGACCCCACCAAATCCGCGCAGCTCTTCTACGCCCGCCTCGTCAAGGTCGAGGGGTGGGAGAACATGACCCCCACCGCGGCCGCCCACGCCGTGCAGATCAACGCCGACCCCGACCACTACACCCGGTGGGCGGCCCCCGCCGCCGAGGTCGTGCAGGCACTCTCCGGCAGCAGCGCCGCCGGATGCAGCGTTGGCGCCGACGCCCAGGTCCTCGCCCAGCAGCTCGTCACGGCCGCGGACAACGGCCAGCTTCGCGGCCTCGTCCCTGACCACATCAAAGAGATCCGGTGGATCGCCCAGGGTAAGCAGGTACCTGACTGCGGCATCGACGTTCGGGTACTGCAAGTCATGGTGATCGCCGTGCAGAACTTCGAGGACGTCGGCGTCAGCGACATCAACCGGAAGTGCACCGGGCAGCTACTTGGGGCCGGTGCGACCTCGTCGCACAACGTCGACGGAGGCGGTAAGGCGGTCGACTTCTACCGCCTCAACGGGACCGCGCTCACCGGCGCCGACACCCAGTCCGTGCGCCTCATCACCATGCTCGAGCCCGTCATGCCCAAGGGCTCACGGGTCGGTCAGATCGACTGCCGCGCAGACCGCGGAACGACGATCGCCACCACCAACTTCACCCAGTTCGAGGACTCCTGCAACCACCTCCACCTCGACGTCGCCTACGCCGGCGACGCTGGCCTTCGCGTGCAGTAGACACTTCACAGAGCGGTATTGGTGGCGGCGACAAGTTTCGGACATCGCAGTCTGCGACACACCCCCAACGGTGCCTGATCTTTATGTATGCAAACGCGATGATCGGGCGTATGGCACAGATCAAGGGTCGTGCGACCCGCTCCAAGACCAAAGCGACCGCCACGGTCCTCTTGCAGGGGCGGGTACCGCAGGAGATCCGAGATCAAGTCACGGCAGCAGCCGAGGCCAGTGGGGTCTCTATGGCCTACTACCTCGAGCAGTTGGTTCGCGATCTCGTCGCTGAGCGCGGGGAGATGCCGCTGGTTGAAAAGCCGGCGTACTACCGACGCCAGGAAGAGCTCACCATTCCCGAGGAGCTGCCCATCAGCGCATAGCAAAGCAAAGGGCCGGTCACGTGTGACCGGCCCAGAAGCATTGGCTTCATACCCCCAAGAGTTTGGCGACTACGGGGTGTGAAGCAGGAATCCGAAGTTCCGGTGATCAGCCGGGCCTTCGTCGTCCCCTCCGAACCGAGGCTCGAAAGTTGATCCGATCATAACCTCAGCGCGCTCAAAAACAGAAGAATTGACGCGCTCACACGGCGCGTCGCGGACCCGCGGCAGCGCCTGGACGCTCCCCGTCCCTCCTGGCGCCTACTCCTCCGTGCCCGCCTGGACCTCCGCCGCAGCGTGGTTCGACATCGTGCTCGACGTACTCTCCACCGCCGAGGGTGAAGGGCTGCGACGGGCGGCGAAGGTCGCCCCGGATACTCTGCTGCGCGTTGCGCGGGCCGACCAGTTGGCCGCCGACGTGACCACCGGGCGAGGTGTCGCGACCGCTCACGAGAGCGTCGCGGTCGAGCTGGGCATGTGCAAGCGGACGGTGCAGAGAGCGCGCGCTCTGCTGGAGGCGATGGGCCTCGCAGTGACGATCGTGGAGGGCCGTTACCTGACCGCGAGGGAGCGCGCGGCGGCCCGGGCGTTGCACGGTGGACGCCAGATCAAGGCGGCATCGGTGCGTGCGCTCACGGTGCCGAAACGTCGAGCTGTGGAGAATGTCCATCTACCCCGTAGGGGTGTAGTTAACCTCTCAACCCCCCTTTCAGAGATACCTACTAAGCGCGCGTTCGCGCGACGGTCCGCCGCTTCGCGGCGAGGCTCTGGAAGTGAAAAGAGGTCGAAAGTGGAGCGGGCACCGCACGACGTCGGGGTACAGAAGCTCGCCGCCGGCGTTGTCGCCCGGATGCCGTGGCTGGCACGCGGCGCGCACATCGGCCGGGTCTGCACGGCACTTACCCGGGCCGGAATCGACCCCGCCCGGTGGACGGCGACGAGCCTGATCGAGAAGGTCACCGAGCACGAGAAGCAAGCAGGCGTGAACGCTGCCCACCCGCTGCGGCAGGGGAACCCCCTGGCCTACTTCGTGTGGCGGATTCGCAACGCGATCGTCCCCGAGGACACCACAGCCGTCGAGGTGGCCGCCGCTCGCGCGGCGGAGCTCGCAGCCGAGCGCGCTGAGTGGGCACGGCTCCGAGAGGCCGAACGTGAGCGCATGGCCAAGGTCGACCAGGCCGAGGTGCAACGCATTCTCGAGCAGATGCGTCGCGACTTCCCGAGTCGCCCCAAGGTGCGGCGTCGGACCGTTGGTGGTGCGTCGTGATACGAGAAATATCGTGTGCCGGTCGCACTCTCGCGGATCCGCTGCGGGACGACCGCGACAGCCGGGCCGGCAGCGCCCGAGACGGGCTTGCCGAACGCCCGCTGCGGGTGCTTAGAGTGGAGCGAGATCCCGCGAGGGAGCGCGCGAACCGGCCGCACAGCGGAGCCGGCATCGCCCACCACACGACGTAGAGCAGACGCAGGTAGTACGCCCGCCTATTCACCGAGCGCGAATAGGTAAACGACCCGTTTCGGTTCGTTCTGTCCCTGCCTCCCCCCACCCCCGGGCTGCGCCCGCTTCCCAACCTCAGGCACCCAACAAGTTGTGTGACAGAGGTTGGGAAGTGAAGGGGTGGGGGGAGGCAGGGACAGAGTAAGTACAAAGAGAGATACAAAAAGAAGAAGACAAAAGACTAGTTGGGAAGGTGGTGAAGCTAGGCGGTCGATGTTCGTTCACCGAAGGTCAAGAGGTTGGCGGATTAGGTAGGTTTGTGATCGTCTGAAAGTGTGAGTCTGACTAGTTGTTTGGAGGGTCAGATGCAGCGCACAGAGCGCGACCATGCGATGTTCGAGTGGCTCCGAGTCGTGCGTATGGCTGACATGGATTCACTGCGCTGGGCGCTCGGTGGCCTCTCCGGTGCAGGGGCCCCGGTGAGCCTTCGGAAGGCTCAGCAGTGGGTCCAGCGCTGCGCTGCGGTGGGTTTGGTTGATCGGGCGCGCCCAACGTTTCGGGACGGTTCGATCGTGTGGGCGACCCATGCTGCGATCGGTTTGAGCGCTCCCAACCTCTACCGGCAGACCACGCGACATGAGGTCGCGGTGGCTGCGGTTTCGGCTCGGTACCTCGCCCGCGGTTTCACCTGGCGGCGCGACCGGAAGCCGGCGAACATCCGCACCGACCACCAGGTCGACGGTGTTGCCGTGCGCGGTGATCACGTCGAGCTGGTTGAGGTCGAGCTGACCCCGAAGACCCGGTCGAGGTACAAGCAGATCATGGACAACCACTCGTGGCGGCTGGAGCGCGAGGGGGTGTCTCGGGTGTCGTACTTCTGCACCGCGGACGCTGCGCGGGCCGTGACCGGGCACGCTGACGAGCATCTCTTCCGCACGATACGCGACCGGCTGCAGTCGGTCGAATCGTTCGATGTTCGAGGCAGGTGGATCGCTGATGAGGACGCCCCGTGGGCGTCACTTCCCACCGCTGCCGAGCTGGATGGAGCCCGCCCTAGCGAGTGACGCCGGAGGCGTCACGACCGCAAGAGGCGGGAGAAACGAGATACGAGATGAGTCAGCACCAGGGACAGATGGAGTCCCAGAGCGACCCATTGATGGACGCTGTGGAGCTAGCGTTGAAAGTCGTGTTCGGTGCCCTCGTCGGGCTCGTGCTGTTGCCGTTGCTGCTGCCGTGGGCTGTCGTCGCGATCGTGGGCACCCGCCTTACCGTGCGGACCTCGTTCTGGCTTGTCGGCCGGTGGCGGTGGCTCTACAACACTCTCGGAGCCCTTGCGGTCGCCGCCCTCGTCACCGTTGAGGTGTGGCTTCTGGCCGGGTGGATCGGCCGCGGCGAGGCCGCCGCCTTCTTCGACGGCGGAGTCTCGGTATGGGGCGGTGAGCTCCTGTCGATGTTCGGCTGGTGGCTGCTGGCCAACTTCGCAGCCGGAGGTCTGCTCATACCTCTTGCACTGTCGATCCATCGTCGCCGGGTGGCGACGATGGTGCGCAACCGTCGCGTGTCCGACGTGCTTACCCAGACCAGGATCGAGCAGGCGCGCAAGCGCGCCGCCGACATGGTTTCCGCCCGGCGGATCGGGGTCAACCTCGACCCCCGCACCGGACGGATCACCGGCACCAACGGACGGCCCGTGACCTCCCCGATGACCACCACCGGCGGCGCCCAAGCCTTCGGCTTCGTCAGCCGCGCCACCGTCAAGAACATCGCAGAGCGTTTCTACGACGTGCGGCAGGTTCGGGATTGGGTCGACGAGGCGGGACGCCTCGCCGTACTCCCCCGCTCGTCGTCGAGCGTGCGTGCTCTGCTGATCGCAGAGTCCGGCACCGGTAAGACCGTTCTGCTGAACGGTCTGATCCTCTGCGCGCTGGTCTACAAGTGGCCCATCGTCTTCATCGACGCCAAGGGCGACCCGGCCGACGCCGAAGCCCTGGCGGCCCTGGCGAAAGTGCACGGGCGCACCGCCGATATCAGCGGCGGGTGGGACTTCTTCAACGGCACCGCCGATCAGGTCACCGCCAAGCTGATGCGGCTGATGCCTGCCCCTGACGGGGCGAATCAGCACTACCTCGATGAGATCCGCGGTGTGCTGCAAGCCGTTCAAGACAGCTCCCCGATCCGCGGGGTCGATGACCTCCGCGAACGCCTCACCCGGCCCGCTCAGTACGTGCGGGACCAGTACGACCAACAGATGGTCACCCACCAGGTCGACCGTGACGGCACTACGGCAGGGCAGCGCGCCTTGCAGTCGCTCCTGGTCGCGTTGCGGCCGCTCGAGAAGTTCCTCGCCGCCGACGGGTGGAGCTACGCCCACCCGAAAGCGGACGTGACGATCGTGCCGCTCTCCCCCGTTGACGACGCGCAAGCGCGTCTCGGGGATCTGCTGCTGATGGATCTGCGCAACTACCTCTCGACCCGCCTTGAGCGGCGAGACAAGTCGCCCATGGTCGTCATCGTTGACGAGTTCCCCCAGCTCGTCACCGGAACCAGCGACCCCGGCGACACTGCCGGCAGTCTCTTCGAGACAGCCCGCAGCGCCGGCATGGGCCTCGTGCTGGCCACGCAGAGCCCCGCGGGCCTCTCGAACGACGAAGTGCGGCGTCGACGCGCTCTCTCCAGCGGTGCCGCGCTGATCTTCGGGAGGTCGAAAGACCCCGAAGACGTCGTGAAGTACGCCGGCACCGTCATGCAGATGGAAGCCTCCGGTGCTGCCGCCGGTGATGAGCTGCGCTCCGCCAGAGCTCAGCACACCTACGTCATCCCGCCCCAGGACGTCCGCGAAGCCGCGGACGGCTCCTTCTGGATCGTCCAGGGCGGCGCTATCGCCTCATTCAGGGCATTCCCAAATGCTTCAGTCGACCCAGCACGCACCGCCGCCACCGGCACAACCAGCGATAATCCCCAGCAATCCAGGGACGAGATCTCCGACGCCGACGTAGCCGAGGTGGACCCACATCAGGTTCGATTCAAGCGCTCCAGCTAGTCCTCTCCCCCAGTTCGTCGAGCATCGAGCAGGCGGCGTTCATCGCCTCCCGTACGTGCCTGGTCTCCCGCAGCGGGATAAACGGGCGTGCAGCTGCGCTCGGATCAGCTCTCGCGGCTCGGCGTTAGAGGAGCGTCCGCTCTGCGGAAGACTTGGAGGAGGGCCCAGCCGGCGATGCCGCCGGTGGTGAAGACGTCGGCGACGTTGAAGATCGCGAACCAGTCGACCGCGATGAAGTCGACGACCTTCCCGCTTAGCGGCGTGTCCGAGGCTCGGCTGATGCGGTCCCAGATGTTACCCATACCGCCGCCGGCGGCGAGAGCGAGAAGAGCCGTACCACCCAGTGGAGCGCCGCGGACGGCCCGCACGAACGTCCACACCGTGAGGGCCGTGAGAACGACGATCAGTCCGACTGCCAGGGGAGGTCCCAGCTCTGAGCCCATACCGAAGGCGACGCCGGGGTTGAAGATCAACTCGAGTCGCGCCCCGAGAGCGAGCTCGATCGTGCGCCCGTCGTCCAGCTCCGTGAGTGCCCAGCTCTTCGTGAGCTGATCAAGACCGAACGCGGCCGCGACCAGCGCGGCCACCAAGGCCACTCGGAGTACGGGCCTGCGTGTGGCAGGCATCACAACAGCTCGAGGAGTCGGGGCACAACACCCGACTCGATCAGGATGAACAGACCCAGACCGATGAACACGGCCGGCACGAGCCAGTGCTCGACCCTCTCAAGCAGCTCCGTCACGGTCTTGTTCGTGCCGACGACGCGGGCGACCAGGCACCACACCGCGACGAGGAGGAAGAACACGATGATCGTCACCACCGTGTCCGCGATCGGGCTGGTACGGAACACAGGCGTGTAGAGGGAGATGTTGTCTGCGCCGTTCGCGATTGTGATCCCCGCGACGCCCAGCAGCCCGACCGCGCTGATCGAACTCTCGTCGTCGTCGTCGTCATCGCCCCTGCGGCGCAGGGTGCGGATGAGCCCATACAGACCGATTGCCAACGGGATCAGGCCCAGAAGCCCCACCCACTCGTCAGGGATGATCGTCAGCCCGGCAGCGGCCACGACGCTGATTGCGACGAGAGTCGCGAAACCGAGGTACTGCCCCGCCACGACCTTCCATCCAGGCAGTGAGCCACGGGTGGACGCGAGAAACAGCACCGTCAGCACCACGATGTCATCGATGTTGGTCGCAGCGAACAGCCCGATCGCCGCCGCAATCGTGCCGATCACGGCGCCACCTCCGCGCCGGAGCGGACGTCCGTGGCCCCGTCACGTGCGCTGCGAGCTGCCGCTCCGAACGTGCCGCACAGATCGACCTGGAACCCTGTTGCCTCCAGCAGCGCCTCGGCGGACTCGAGAAGATCGATTAGTTCCGGACGGGCTAGGGAGTAGAACACCTGCCGGCCCTCTGCGCGCCCCACCACCAGGCCGCACTCACGCAGACAGCTCATGTGCTCAGAAGCTGTCGACTGCGCCACACCGAGCTCGGCCACCAGGTCGCTAACCCGAGCCTCGCCCTGCTGAAGGCGCCGCACGATCTGGAGACGCTTCGGGTCGGCCAAGGAGTGGAAGAGGGAGACGGCGGCAGAAGCGCCGTGGACTTGATCAATCGGCATTCACCGATGTTATCGACATTAGTCGATCTCATCCACCCGGACAGGGATCTGCAAGCGAGGCGCCCGAGCGTCATGGTCCACGAGGGAGGGCGATGAGCGGATGCCGACCTTCGGCCGGCGCGGTACTGAGCTGGGCGCATTTTTGCCTGGAAGCCTTCGGCAGCGTACGGGCCTCCGGCGTCCACGCAAGCCGCTGCGCGGCCGGCTCCACCGAGCTTCTCGGCACGCGGTCGCTGCGCTCCCTCACATCGCGCCGACAACCTCTCCTCCTCCGCCCTCTGGGTTGCGCTCCCACCTCCGACCCTGCTCGGCACTACGTGCCTTCCAGGCAAAAAAACGTGGAGGGATGAGAGAAGGAGAGGGTCATCATGGTCCGCAAGGTCGCCACTCAGAAGAGCATCGAGGAACGCCGTGACCAGGCCGAAGCGTTGCAAGCATCCATCGGTGAGCAGGTCGAGCAGCTGCGCCAGTCAGAACAGTGGACAAGGTTTCTGCAGTTCGCGCAGGCATTCCACGCCTACAGCCTTAACAACGTGTTATTGATCCTGAGCCAGAACCCGACCGCGACCCGCGTCGCCGGATTCCGCAAGTGGTTGGAGCTGGGGCGGCAGGTGCGCAAGGGTGAAAAGTCCATCAAGATTTTCGGCTACCGCGAACGGAAAGTTACTGACGAGGACGATCAGAACGAGGCCGTGGACGTGCTCGGAACGGGTGAGCGCGTGGTGCGTTACTTCCCCATCCTGTCGGTGTTCGACCAGTCCCAAACCGACCCCACCGACCCCGAGGCCGGAGACCCGACCCAGCTCGCGCAGCAGCTCCACTGCGAAGACCCCGCGGGCATCCTCGAAGCAGTCACCGACTACCTAACCGGGCAGGGCTGGACCGTGACCCGAGAACACATCTCGGGATCAGCCAACGGCTACACGACCACCGACGGCACCCGCCGAGTCGTTATCGACGCAGCCCTCTCCCCCGCCCAGGCCGCAAAGACCGGGCTGCACGAGGCCGCACACGTCATCCTGCATGCCGCGGAGGACCACGCCGAATACATCGCACACCGAGGCATCAGAGAGACAGAAGCCGAAAGCGTCGCCTATGTCGTGGCCGGAATCCTCGGACTCGACACCACCAGCTACAGCATCGGATACGTCGCCGGATGGAGCCACGGAGAAGCCGACACCATCCGCAGCACCGCCGCCCGCGTTCTGAAAACCGCGCACACCCTCGCGGACGCGATCACCGCCGACGTCGAAGCCAGCGCCGCCTAACTCGGAGGGCCGGACCCGCCCAGGCAGGGTCCGGCCGCGAGGGGGCAAGCCCCCTCGCGCTCGCCCGCCGGAACAGAAACGGACACTGACTTGCGCATCATCCGAACGGCGGCACTAAATAAAGCTAGATAGAAATATAGACAGAAAGAGGTATTGCTAGGCGTCTAGCTAGGTAGACACACGTCTGTCAATACACCAAGAAGCCCCTGACGGCATGCACAGTTGGTCTATGGCTCCTTCAGTTACCGCGATCGGCAACCGCAAAGGCGGCGTCGGCAAGACATCCGTCACCCTCGGTCTCGCAAACGCTCTAACACTGCTCAGCAAGAAGGTGCTGATCATCGACCTCGACCCCCAAGCCGACATCACCGACACCCTCGGAGCAACGGGGGAGTTCAACATCTTCGACGTCCTCTACGCCGGCGAAGCAGGCAGCCTCGGCCAAGCCGTCGTCGGAACCGAATGGGCAGGAGTGAGCGTGGTCCCCGGGACCGGAGATCTCGCCCGAATAGACACCGAAAACCTCGTCGCCGCTGAGATGCGGCTGCGCGCGGCCATCCAAGGCGCTACCGAGCTCGAGCAGTTCGACCACATCCTCATCGACCTGCCGCCAGCCCTCGGCCGCCTCACCCTCAACGGCCTGATGGCCGCAAACGAGGTACTCGTGGTCGCAGAACCCGCCGCCTACTCCGTACGCGGCGTCTCGGAGTTCCTCGAGACCGTGCAGAAAATACAGGCCGCCCCCTACCTGAACCCCGACCTGCGCTTCGGCGGGATCGTCGTCAACAAGGTGAGCAGCCCCGTGACCCAAGAACACGCATTCCAGATCGAACAACTCAAAGAAGCGTTCGGCGACGCAGTGCACGAGCCCTACCTGCCGCTGCGCACCGCAATGCAAGACGCCCAGAGCGCCGGCATCCCCCTCGCGAAGCTCGGAACACGAGGGGCAATGATCCTCACCGAGCGCTTTGTCGAACACGCACGCCGAATCAACGGAGGCCGCTGATGGCAACGATCGAACGCCGCACACTCAAGAAAGCACCCACGATGGACGTGGTCGAAGCATTCACCAAACAATCAGCCACTCCAGCCGAACCCATAGCCCCACCGACACCAGCGGCGACCCCGGTAGAAGCTGCCCCGGTGGAAGCTGCAGTGCAAGAGGCGGCTCCTAGCCGCCAGCGCGTCACCGCCCCGAAAGAGACGACCGAGACCGCCGCCACCGGCGAAGGCCCCGCCCCCATCAGGCGAGGACCCGGGCGCCCCCGAAGCAAGCGACGCATGGAGTCTCTAGCCACCAAGATCGACATCGAACTGCGAGACCAGGTCGATGACTACCTCGCCACCACCGGCGGGACACTCGTCGACCTCATTGACGAAGCGCTCCGAGACCGCCTCGCCAAGAAATAAATACGTCTAGACAGATTCCGTCGTCGCGGAGAACAGAGCGCCCCCAACTGAGGAGATTCCGGGCTCATGCGACAGAGGGACATCGATAGGGGAGCGGCGCGCTCCCTCACTGTCGAGCGTGAAAGACATCCAGTACTCGTCCCCAGCGAAGTCACCCGAGTTATCGGGACCTCGTAACGGAATCAACTCACCCATACCGGCATTCTGACCCTGCCGCCCATCCCGCGCGCCATTCATCCACAAGCCGCCTCGAAACGGTCAGGGCGGCCCCATGTTCGCGAGGCGAACGCCGCAGCAGGAGTGCAGTAGATCTGCGGCGCTCTGGCGCGCTATAGAGGGTTATGACCTGGAGCAGGGAGAGTCCGGCGCGCCCTAGCGTGAGCCAGCACGCTGCACGCTTCTTTGTCCTGTCCGGCTGTCGAGGATACGACGGCTGCGGGCCGGGCCAACGGCTTTCGCGGCATATCCTCCCGACGCTTCGCGCGGTCCGGTATTCCACGACCGTTGCTCCCTCACCCTCTGCTCGTCGTAGTTCCCTCTTGTGCCGGCAGGCAAAGAAAAACGGTTGGTGAAGGGAGAGAGCAATGAGCGTGGTCGTCTATAGCAAGCCCTCGTGCGTGCAGTGCACCGCTACTTATCGAGCCCTCGACAAGGAAGGCATCGAGTACACCGTGGTCGACGTCAGCGTGAACGATGCAGCGCTTGAGTACGTGCAAGACCTCGGCTACATGCAGGCACCCATCGTTGTGGTGAGTGAGCAAGACCACTGGTCCGGATTCCGCCCCGACCAGATCGCCCGCCTCGCGCGAGCATTGAAGGCGACCGAATGAGCATCGACAGGCCCCAGGATCACCCGCTCTATCAAGCAGGGTTCCTCGATGGCGCCGCGTCACGGCAGGCCGAGATCGAGCGGCTCGAAGACGAAGCGGACCGCTACTACGCGGCCGCGTTCAACGACACCCGCCGGCCCCTGACCGCAGCTCTGGCCAGCGCCGCCGACGTCGAGCGGTTCCGGCAGCAACTCCAGCCACCGCCACCGGTGACCCCGGCGCAGGCGCTCGAATCGTGGGGCATCACAGCAGAAACCCCCGCCCCGCAACACAGCAGCACTCATCAAAGGAGATCCATCATGTCCACTCGCACCATCACCGGGAACCTCGCCGCCGACCCCGAAGCCGTCCAGGCCGGCAACATCCAGATCGTCAAACTCCGAGTCATCGAGAACACTGGGGAGTACCGGGGCGGCAAATGGCACAGCCACGACACCCCCACCACCCACTTCGTTGAAGCGAAGTTCGAACTCGGCCAGAACGTGCTCGCATCCCTGCGCAAGGGAGACGCGGTGGTCGTCGTTGGACGTGAGCACACCGTCAGCTGGGGAGAAGAAGGCAACCGGAAGTCCGGTCGCAGCATCGACGCCGACACGATCGCCGCCGACCTCTCCCGCGCCACCGTCACCGTTACCCGCAACGCGCGCCTCGACGCAGATCGACCCGTGTGAGGTCATGTCGACGAATCAGGAAGCCCGGCAGCTTCAACTAGCCGAGCAGCTCGCAGAGGCCGCGCACACCCTCGCGCACTCGATCCGCGATGTTCCGCGTCCCACCGACACCGGCAAAGTGCTCGCAGAACTCGCCGCCGCGCAACGATCCCTCGCCGCCACCTACTCGCAGCTCGTCGCCTGGCACACCGACAATGTCGACGCGGACAGCGTGCCAGAAGGAGCCCACGACCACCTCGTCGTCGCGCAGCTCCACGCCCACGGAGCCGACGGAGCCCTCCGAGCCGCACACGACGTCAACAACCGAGCCAGCTCGGAAGACGCCTCCGGCGGCCGCTCCGACTGATAGCGCCCCACCAGTCGGGCGCGGCGGTTCAAACCTCAACTCGCGCCCGCCGACATTCGAACATATATTCGAACAGGTGGGAGTCAACAAGCGATACGGGAGCGACATCACCTATGCCGCCATCGCTGAATCGGTCCTCCGACCAAAGCCGATATCCCTCAGCTCAACCGAGATCGGAAACGAGATTCGGGACGCCGACCCCAATGCCGTCATCGCCTGGATACCGTTCCGCACCGAAGAGTCGGTGCAGGTCGAGGGCCGCGTGATCGCCTACACCGACCGCGCCTGCCTCGTCGAGTTCACCGAACGCAACGGCTTGACACACCGGGTCTGGGTATGGGCCGGCGCCGTCGAACGTAAACCTTCCCGCGATGCCTGACGCGCAGCGCGGCTGGCACCCCATCCTCACCGCGTTCGAGCCAAAACCGGGGGAGTGGTGGCTGAAAACCCCTAACGGTGACCCCTACGCGATTCTCACGATTCTGCGCCGCGGCGAGGAAGTCGGCTATCGGGCCGTGAGCTACGCGGAGCGACTCGAAGATCGAAGGCATCTCGGCTACTACCGTCGATTGTTCGCCGCAGCCGAAGATGTCCACAATCGCTACGTCCGCGCCACGAGTGCGCCGAAGAGGACGCCCCAGCGACTGTCGCCGCCGCCTACTCTCCCAACGGCGCCGATCGCATAGCCGCGGAAACCCCAGTTCGTGAAGCGGCGCGCGACGCCGTACCCTCCCTCTTGCCCGAGGGTGCAACCTTGCTGTCGTACCAATCGGCAGAACACCCGCAGCAACTATGTACACAATTGACATAGATGATATAGTGTACGTATGGATTCGATGAGTAGTGCCATCAGCACTCGCGAACTGCGCGATCAGCTCTCCGATGTACTCGGCCGCGCAATGTACGCGGGGGAACGAATCGGAGTCACCCGCAATGGGAAGCTCGCCGCCGTCGTGATCAGCGTTGCAGATCTCGAAGCCCTCGAGGAATTCGAAATGGCACAGGATGTCGCCGCCTACCGTGAGGCCACAGCAGCCGACGACGGCTCCCGCGTTTCGCTCACAGAGCTGCGTGCCGACCTCGGTTCGTGACCCACCAGGTTCAGTTCAACTCCGCGGCCGCGCGCCAGATGAAGAAGCTTCCCCGACCGCACCGCGACCGAATCCTCGATGCGATAGAAGATCTCGCTGAGGATCCTCGCCCGCACGGGGCGAAGAAGCTCGTCGGCGAGCAGACCGCATGGCGTATCCGGATCGGTGACTACCGAGTCATCTACGACGTACTCGACTCGGAACTCACCGTTTCCGTCGTCCGAGCCGCCCACCGCCGCGAGATCTACAGCCAATAGCAGAACCACCCCTCGCGAGAGCCACCTCAACACGCGGCCCACCCGTGTCATAGACTTTGCCGCGCATGGCAACCTCACTCGTTGAACGAGGCCCCATGAAAGCGGTCTCAACCCCCAGGTTCCGGGAACATCTCGGAACCATATGGGCGACCCTGCTAGTCGGGTTGGCAGCAATGGGCTTGCTGGCTGCAGCACTAGCCGTTCACTCCACAGGCGGCCACCACGACCACGGCGCCGAAGCGAGCGTCGCCGTTGAAGCCCATGGTCACGCGGCTGAGACAAGCGCCGCCGAAACCGTGCTCAGCGCCGACTGCGCCGACTGCCTTGCCGCCTGCGCATTAGCGGCTCTGGGGTGTGCCCTCGCACTAGTTCTCGTCGTTCGGGCCGCGCTCCGTCGCCCAACCACAGTCATCTCTCGCATCCATCGCGCAGTGCTGTTCTTGGCGTCGAAAGCGCCCCCCATCCCGCTACCTGCCGGACCCTCCCTTCTCACTCTCTGCATCGCTCGTATCTGAGAACAAGCGTTGATTGTCGCCTCCCGGTGACGACTGCTTGTCCCCAGTTCATTGCGCCTGCTCTGTCGCGGGCGCTTCACGAGAAATGCACCCCTTCTGTGAAATCCGTAGCACCTCTTTCATCGAGCTCAGCGGGGACGGTCAGTCGCCGATCCCTTCGTGCCGCCACTAAACGTCGTACCCCGCCGCTCGCATCCCGGCCTGGCGCTCAGAACCAGCGTCCAGTCTCAGTTCTCAAGCGCCTCAAGGGCCCGGCTGTGCTAGTAGCCACCGGCGCACTGATACTCACCTACGCACTACCGGCCATGGCCTACACGGCCGTGTCAACGGAGGGACCTCAGACGGTCTCAGTTGCCGGGGCGCAGCAGCTCCTCGCTGGCTCTTTCGAGGAGCAGGCCATCATCCGCGATTCATACACCGTCGAGAAAGTTCAGGAGCGGGTTCCGGGTGCCTACGCCCAAACAGCGGCGACCTTCATCAACGACTCCTCGTCACCAATCCAATGGCCGTTCCTGATGGGAGTGCCTATCAGCACCGACTTCGGCCCCCGTGTTCCGCCCTGCTCCGGCTGTTCGAGCTTCCACGACGGCATCGACATGAACCCCGGTCGCAACACCCCCATCCAGGCAATAGCCGCCGGAGTGGTGCGGGATGTCTCCTCTTACGACGATGGTGGTTTGGGGGTCTATGCCTCTATCGAGCACGTGATCGATGGGCAAACCATCACTAGCGTGTACGCGCACATGGCGGAAGGGTCTCTGCTGCTCGAGCCCGGCCAGCAAGTCGAGGTGGGCCAGCAGGTGGGCAACGTCGGAAGCACGGGTCAGAGCACCGGACCCCACCTGCATCTCGAGATCCATATCGAAGGCACCGCGGTCGACCCCTACGCATGGCTCACCGAACGAGTCGGCGCGCAATGATGATGGGAGGCTCATCCCGCAGCGGAAATCAACGCCATCGAGCCCTCATCGCGGGGGGAGCGGTCCTCGCCCTGGTTCTCATGGCGCCGATTGTGCAGCCGACCAGTCAAGCAGCCGCGGTTGAGTATCCGAGCTGGAGCGAGGTGGAACAGGCTCGACAGGACGAAGCCGCCAAACAAGCGCAGATCGCCCAGATCGCCGCTCTCATCGCAGACCTCGACCGGCTGGTTGAGGAAGGGCAGCGGCTCCAGGAGCGCCGCGCCGCCGCATACGAGAAGGCACAGGGCGCACTCGACGAAGCCACCTTTGACGCCGGCAGGCTGCAGGCAGAAGCCGACAAGGCAACCGCTGAGGCCAGCGGAGCGAAACAGCAAGCTGGCCGAGTCGCGGCATCGCTCACCCGGTCCGGCGGTACAGATCCCAGCCTGGGACTGATCCTCGACCCCGGGGACGCCGATATGTTCCTCTCTCGGCTCGGATCGTTGACTGATCTGGCGGGCAAAATGGACGCCCTCCAGACAACGGCCTCGACCAAAGCGAGAGCGGCCGGAGCGCTGACCGCCCAAGCGGTAGTGGCGCAAAACGAGCTGAAGAAAATGGCTGAGAAGACCAATGCGGCGCTTGATGAGGCGATCGCCGCGAACGAAGCTCTCGAGGCGAGTCGGCAGGAGCAACAGAACAACCGCGCTCAACTCGACGCCCAGCTTGCGGTTCTGAACGAAAACCGCCAGGCCACCGAGGCCGACTATGAGAAGGGGCGACAAGCCGAAGAGGCAGCACGAGCGGTGGCCGCTCCCTCGCCGAGCGATCGGGGACAGCTCAATGACCAAGGCTGGTCCCTGCCCGTCTCCGGATGGATCAGCGATGTCTTCGGACCCCGCCCTGTCCGACCCGCCGCCGGCGTTGGCGCCTTCCACTACGGAACCGACATAGCCGCCGGCTGCGGCGTGACCGTCTATGCCGCCTCGGCAGGCACCGTCGACTACGCCGGATGGCTCGGCACCTACGGTAACTGGGTTCTCATCGACCACGGCAGCGGAGTCCAGACCGGATACGCCCACAACAGCGAACTCCTCGTCAACCGAGGCGACCGTGTCGAGGCAGGCCAACCCGTCGCCCTGGTCGGTAGCACGGGCGCATCCAGCGGCTGCCACCTCCACTTCGAAACCCGCGTCGACGGTGCCCGCATCGACCCGCAACCCTTCATGTCCGGGCGCGGCGTCACTCTCTAGCCCAACTGGCTCCTCTTGCGGAATACGCGCGCTAGACGTACGTTTATACCCCTGCGGGGTATGGGTATAAGGAGTTCATGTGAACGGGTACGTCGACCACAAAGACGAGATGCTCAAGCGGCTACGCCGAGCAGAGGGCCAGGTGCGGGGAATCCAAGGGATGGTCGAAAAGGACGTCTACTGCATCGACATCCTCACTCAGGTCTCGGCCGTCACGAAGGCGCTGGAAACCGTTGCGCTGGCACTCCTGGATGACCACCTCAGCCACTGCGTCGCCGAGGCCACCCAGCAAGGCGGAGCCGTCGCAGAAGAGAAGGTGCGCGAAGCAAGCGCAGCAATTGCCCGCCTGGTCCGTTCTTAATCATCGACACCACAAGAAAGGTCACACCATGAGCCACCACGACTTGGGACTCACCGACGCCAACTCAGGCTGCCACTGCGGCCACCACACCTCCGCGTCTCAGGCCCCGACCGAAGCGTCGACCATCAGCACCGACGTCCTTGTCGAGGGAATGACCTGCTCGCACTGTGTGATGAGCGTGACCGAAGAGGTGACAGCGCTCAACGGTGTCGAAAACGTGACCGTCGACCTCAATGCCGGAGGTGCCTCGAAAGTGACTGTGGCCAGCACCACCCCCATCGACCCGGCCGCGATACGGGCCGCGATCGAGGAGGCCGGCTACAGCGTGGTCGGTAACAGATCATGACCGTCACCGATGTCGAGCTCGACATCGGTGGGATGACCTGCGCGTCCTGCGCGAATCGCATCGAACGCAAGCTGAACAAGCTTCCTGGGGTGGAAGCGAGCGTGAACTATGCCACCGAGAAGGCACGAGTGCGCGCCGAGACCGACCTCGATCCCCAGGCGCTAATCGCCGCAGTGGAGGCCGCTGGCTATACCGCGGCGCTACCAACCCCGCCGCAGACGGAAACAGGGGAGCGCGAAACCGCTCCCGTCGATGAGCTGGCCACCCTCCGGCAGCGGTTGATCATCAGTACCATCCTGGCCGTTCCGGTGGCGGTCCTCTCAATGATCCCGGCGCTGCAGTTCCCGAACTGGCAATGGCTCGCTCTGACCCTTGCCGCGCCGGTCGCGGTATGGGGGGCCTGGCCATTCCACCGGGCCGCCGCGGTCAATGCCCGTCACGGCGCCGCGACCATGGACACGCTCATCAGCGTTGGAGTACTCGCCGCATTCGGCTGGTCGCTGTACGCCCTTTTCTTCGGTATGGCGGGCGCGACCGGGATGCACATGTCGTTCTCTCTGCTGGGTACCCCAGGCGCCGGCGCGGGCGAAATATACCTGGAAGTGGCCGCAGCCGTCACAGTGTTCATCCTCGCGGGGCGCTACGCGGAGGCACGGGCGAAGAAGTCCTCCTCTGCCGCACTGCGAGCACTTCTCGAACTCGGCGCGAAGGACGCCACCCGTCTGGCCAGCGGCACTGAGCAGCGTGTCCCGGTCGCTTCGCTCATCGTCGGCGACCGCGTGCTCGTTCGGCCCGGAGAGAAGATCCCGTCGGACGGACTCGTAGTCGAGGGCAGCTCAGCGGTGGACACCAGCCTGCTGACCGGCGAATCGGTTCCCCGCGAAGTGAGCATCGGCGATCGCGTTGTCGGCGCGACTGTCAACGTGGGAGGGCTTCTCGTGGTCGAGATCGCCCGCGTCGGCTCGGACACCGAACTGGCCCGCATCGGCCGACTGATGGAAGATGCCCAAACCGGTAAGGCGCAGGTCCAGCGCCTGGCCGACCGGGTGTCGGGAATCTTCGTACCCGTCGTAATCGTGTTGGCGATAGTGGCGTTCATCGGCTGGCTGGCCACCGGGGCACCGGCCGAGCTCGCCTTCACCGCCGCGGTCGCCACCCTGATCATCGCCTGCCCGTGCGCGCTGGGTCTTGCAACGCCCACCGCCTTGCTGGTGGGAACTGGGCGCGGATCCCAACTCGGGATCCTGATCCGCGGGCCGCAGGTGCTCGAGCAGACCCGCCAGGTGGACACCATCGTGCTGGACAAGACCGGCACCGTCACGACCGGAGCGATGACCGTCACCGTCACCCGACCCGCACCCGGGCACACCGCCGAGAGGTTGATCGAAGCGGCCGCAGCCGTGGAACACGGCTCGGAGCATCCCATCGCGCGGGCTATCACCGCCGCCTACAACGGCCCGATGCCGACACTGGAGCACTTCGCCTCCCACCCTGGGCGAGGGGTGCAAGCAGTGGTCGATGGGCGGTTAATAGCGGCCGGTCGACTCGCCTGGCTCGACGAACAGTGGGCCATCACATTTCCGGAGGAGTTGCAGGCGGAGGCCCTTGAACTTGAGTGCAAGGGTGCTACCGTCACCGCCGTCGCCGTGAACGGCAAACCGTTGGGACTCGTCGCCGTCGCTGACACCATCAAAACCACCTCTGCCGAGGCGATCGCACTGTTCAAGAGGATGGGGCTGACCCCGGTACTGCTCACCGGCGACAACCAAGGAGCCGCCCACGCCGTCGCCGCGACCGTCGGCATCGACCAGGTCATCGCCGAAGTCACACCGCAGGACAAACTCGACGCCATCCGCGCACTGCAAAGCCAGGGACGAGTAGTGGCGATGGTCGGCGACGGGGTCAACGACGCGGCAGCTCTCTCCGCAGCAGACCTCGGCCTTGCCATGGGAGGCGGAACAGACGCAGCGATCGCCGCCAGCGATATCACCATCGTCAGCGGCGACCTCGTCGCAGTCGCGGACGCTATCCGACTAGCCCGGCAAACCCTCAGCATCATCAAGGGGAACCTCTTCTGGGCCTTCGCATACAACGTCGCAGCGATCCCCGTCGCCATGCTCGGTCTACTCAACCCGCTACTTGCCGGCGCCGCGATGGCGTTCTCCTCCGTCTTCGTTGTCACCAACAGCCTTCGGCTACGCCGCTTCCAATCGACCAGTCACCTCGGCGACCATCCCACGGCCACCAGACGTCTTCGGACGCTGGAAACCGTCTAAGCGCACCTCGGAAGGACCGAAGCTATGTCGCACCACGAACACGAACACGACACCGCCGCTGGCGGCGAGCAGCACCACCACGGTCACCATCACGAGCCGGAGATCAGCGACGACGCACAGCTCGTGGCCTGCCCGGTGATGCCCACCAATCTGGTCAATGTCGAACGCGCTGAAGCGCAGGGGCTTTTCCGCGACTACAAGGGCCAGCGGTACTGGTTCTGCTGCGCCGCGTGCGGGCCGCTCTGGGACGCACAGCCCGACAAGTACGCAGCGGCCTGACCCTCACGGGCGGCATAAACCTTCAATCCGGAAGGAGACGCAATGTCTCAGCACGAGCACAACCACCCCGCAACGCACGCGGAGAAGCACTCAGAGCACTCCGCGGCGCAGGAAACCCGAGAAGAGGCCGCCGGCACATTACAAGGCGCTGAACAGAACTCCCCGGGGGCCGTCGCGCACTCAGGGCACGACGGTCACAGTGGCCAGATGAGTCACCAGGGTCACGGTGCTACGGGGGGCCACGCGGGCCATGGTGGGCACGGCGACCACGTTGGCCAGTTCCGTCGACTCTTCTGGATCATGCTGGTCGTGGCCATCCCGGTCGTTGCGTTCTCGCCGATGTTTGCCATGCTGCTTGGCTACACCCTTCCCGACGCCGGGTGGGCAGGATGGATTTCGCCGCTGCTGGGAAGCGTCCTCTACTTCTGGGGAGGGTGGCCCTTCCTCACCGGAGCGATCAGCGAGCTGCGCACCCGCAAACCGGGGATGATGCTCCTGATCGGGCTTGCGATTACGGTCGCCTTCCTCGCCTCGTGGGGGGCCACCCTCGGCCTCCTCGACCATGAGCTGGACTTCTGGTGGGAGCTGGCGCTCCTGATCGTCATCATGCTGCTGGGGCACTGGATAGAGATGCGCTCTCTCGCGCAGACGACCTCAGCGTTGGATTCCCTAGCTGCCCTGCTGCCCGATGAGGCAGAGAAAATCGACGGAGACAGCACTGTCACCGTCGCCCCGTCAGAACTTCAGGTCGGCGACCGGGTGGTCGTTCGTCCTGGCGGCCGCGTCCCGGCCGACGGCCGCATCGTGGACGGCTCGGCGAGCATGGACGAGGCCATGATCACCGGCGAATCCAAGCCGGTCCGCCGCGCTGTCGGCGATCAGGTAGTCGCCGGCACCGTGGCCACGGACTCCGGCATACGCCTGGAGGTCACAGCTGTTGGGGACGACACCGCCCTTGCCGGTATCCAACGGCTGGTCACCGATGCGCAGGCGTCCTCCTCGAGGGCGCAGCGCATCGCAGACACGGCCGCCGCATGGCTGTTCTGGTTCGCCCTCGGAGCCGGAGTCATCACCGCGATCATCTGGACCCTCCTCGGTCTCCCCGATGAAGCGGTAGTGCGCACCATCACCGTTCTCGTCATCGCCTGCCCCCATGCACTTGGCCTGGCCATCCCGCTCGTGGTCTCCATCGCGACCGAGCGCGCCGCCCGCGGCGGGGTGCTCATCAAGGACCGCCTGGCGTTGGAGAGCATGCGCACGGTCAACACCGTCCTGTTCGACAAGACCGGAACTCTCACCAAGGGCACCCCCGCAGTCACCGCGGTGGAACCGGTCGGGGACTTCACCGAAAGTGAACTCCTCACCCTCGCCGCCTCAGCAGAGGCCGACTCGGAACATCCGCTAGCCAAAGCAATTGTCGCCGCAGCCAAAGAGCGCGGCCTCGCCCTGCAAGGCGCCTCCGACTTCGCATCCTCCCCGGCCGTCGGCGTCCGCGCCCTCATCGGTGACCGACTCGTGCAAGTAGGGGGACCCAATCTGTTGCAGGAGCAGAACCTGCAGGAGTTGCCAGCGGTCGAGCCGTGGCGCACCGAGGGAGCGATCATCCTGCACGTCGTCGTCGACGGCGCCGTTGCAGGAGCGGTGAAGCTAGCTGACGAGGTCCGCCCCGTCTCCCGCGAAGCAGTCGATGCACTCCACCGGTTGGGTGTGCAGGTCGTCATGATTACCGGCGACGCCGAAGCCGTAGCGGCTGCGGTTGCGCACGAGCTCCGCATCGACCGGTACTTCGCCGGCGTCCGCCCCGAAGACAAAGCCGCCAAAGTCAAAGAGCTGCAGGACGAAGGCCGTTCCGTAGCCATGGTCGGAGACGGAGTGAACGACGCACCAGCACTAGCTCAAGCAAACGTCGGCATCGCTATCGGTGCCGGCACCGACGTCGCGATCGCCTCCGCCGGTGTGATCCTCGCCAGCGATGACCCCCGATCAGTGCTGTCAGTGATCCAGCTGTCCAAAGCCAGCTACCGGAAGATGAAGCAGAACCTGTGGTGGGCCGCCGGATACAACCTGATCTCCGTTCCACTGGCGGCCGGAGTGCTCGCACCCATCGGGTTCGTGTTGCCGATGTCGATCGGAGCGCTGCTGATGTCCCTGTCGACCATCGTCGTCGCCCTCAATGCGCAACTGCTCCGCCGGCTCGACCTCACCCCGGAGGCCAGCGTGGCTGCAGCTAACGCCTCGGCGACCCCGGAACGCTAACCCGTTCAGTGAACCGACGTACGCTTCAACGAGGAAGGAGGTGCATCAGATGAGCATGATCAGTACGCGAGCCGCGCTCCGGCCGAAGGCCACGGCGGCGAGAACCATCCTTCTCCCGCTTCTCGCCGTTGTCGCGCTCCTGCTCGGGCTACTAGCCATGCACTCCCTCAACCTCGACACTGCACACGCGGCGATGCCGGCCGGCGGCACAGCGCACGCTGAGGCCCACCTCACCATGCCCGCCGGCAGCGACGAGCACGTCGGTGACTGCGGAAACGACTGCGCCCCCGAACACTCCATGCTCACCATGGCCTGCGTTCTCGCCCTCCTGGTCGGGAGCGCCCTAATCGCGGGTGCAGCAGTCAGAAGCTTCCGCAACACCTCGGCGCCCTGGCGCGTCGCCCCGTTAGCGGGCCTGCCTGCTCTGGCGGTTCTCATCCCTCCCAAACCGCCGTCCCTTCTCGTCCTCTCCATCAGCCGTACCTGATCAGTAGCAGTCAACGGTTCGACCCGTTGACGCCTTCGCAACCGTGCTTCTAGAGCACGGTCGATCCCTGATCTGTTGATGAAGTAACGAAAGAAGACAATCGTGATGAAGAAACGCACCATCCTGCTCGCCACCGCTGGCCTGGCCACAACCCTCATCCTCTCCGGATGCGCAAACGGGGGAGGGGCCGGCATGGCTGGAATGGACCACGGCGGCAGCAGTAGCTCCGCACCCACCGCCACCTCGGAGGCGGGCGCCACTTTCAACGACGCTGACACCAGCTTCGCGATGGAAATGGTCGCCCACCACCAGGGCGCGATTGAGATGTCCGACGTTCTGCTGGCCAAGGAAGGCATCGACGTGCGAGTCGTCGAACTGGCCCAGACCATTAAGGCCGCCCAAACCCCGGAAATCGAGACCATGAACTCGTGGCTCGAGGAGTGGGGCGCCGAGGGCGACATGTCCGGCATGGATCACGGCGGAATGATGATGTCCGAAGAAGACATGGCCGCGCTCGAGGCCGCGACCGGTACCGACGCTGCGCGCTTGTTCCTTGAGCAAATGACCATGCACCACGAAGGCGCTATCGACATGGCGCAGACCGAACTTGATAACGGACAGAACGAGGACGCCCTCGCTCTAGCCCAGAAGATCATCGACGACCAGACCGCCGAGATCGCCACCATGCAAGATCTGCTGACCACGCTCTAAGCCAAGAAGGGTGGTGCCGCAACTGCAACGCTGCGGCACCACCTTCCCCCTTTGTCGCGCCCACCAATAGGGCCAACTCCACAGAGAGGACCTCTGGTGCTGTCACAACACGTCTCGACCCGTCGCTTCCACTTAGCCGCCGCTAGTTCACTCGTTCTCGCCGCCCTGATACTCACAGGCTGCTCGACCGACGAAACTCCCGAAGCGTCCGCACAGGAGGCGTTCGCGCACATCCATGGACTAGCTTTTGATCCCCATGACGACCAGCTCGCCGTCGCCACCCACGAAGGCATCTACAAACTCGACGACGACGCCGACACGCTCACGGTGTCTGGGCCTATCGGCGACCTCGACATCGACGCAATGGGGTTCACCCTCGTCAATGGAACCGCCTACGCATCCGGCCATCCCGGCCCAAACACCCCTCAAAGCTTCGGGGCTCCCCACCTCGGCCTGATCAGTAGCACCGACCAAGGAGAGACCTGGACCACTGTCTCGCTGGCAGGCGCCGTCGACTTTCACGCCCTGGCCGTCGATCGGTACAAACCAGAAACGATCTACGGCCTCTCCTCAAGTGATTCGACGGTCTACAGAAGCGACGACGCCGGCAACAGCTGGCAGAAAGGTGCCGAACTCACAGCCCGCGACCTCGCGGCCCCACCCAACTCCTCGGGGAACGTCTACGCCACCACTGACGCTGGCCTCGCCCGAAGCAGCGACGGAGGAGCTACCTTCCAGCTCGTTCCTGACGCACCCGCGCTCTTCCTCATCAGCAACGACGGTGCGCAGGACGGGCGACTCGTCGGCGTCGACACCGACGGGGTCATATGGCGGCAATCCGCAGGTGAGGGCGGATGGGTGCAAGAAGGGACCGTCGAAGGAAACCCACAAGCGATGACTGTAGAACCGAGCACCACTCGCCTGGTCATTGCAGACGACCGAGGTATCGCGGTTACCGAGGACTACGGTCGCACCTGGAGCATTCTGCAGCCTGCGCTTTGATCACTCGAACGACACAGTTAGAGGGGAGTGAAGGACACGCCTCGCGCCTCCCCAGCCCGGCGCGGCCCAAGACAGCGCGCGCGTTTCGGGTCGCCCAAGCACCCAGCAAGGGCGAGTCCGCAGCGATCAGGACGCTACGAACCCGCCCTCGTCAGCGCTACACGCGCTGACTGATGGTGCCGCCCCGGTTGCGTCCTGCGGCCGACTCGGTCACGAACTGACCTGTTGACGCGGACCTATGAACGGTCGTTGAGTTGCGGGTCCCAGACCCCACCCGCTCCGTGGTGGTCTTTCCGGGCCAGCGTGCAGCCGCAGCGCTCGAGACAAAGCGGCCGCTCTTCGCGGATCGATTGACAGTTGCCATAAGTTATTTCCTCTACTGTGTTCGGTTTGCCGGAACGGCCCGAGGGTAGAGCGCCGCTAGGTTGCGGCTGCCAACTCAGATACAGTCAGTGCTCTGGTCGAGACCTGACATCTCAGGGCTTGCTGGCCGTCTCGCTCGAACGAGGCGGCCATTTTCAGTTGTTGCCGTTGTTGTCCCGGCATCTCGGTATATGTACATAACCGGCTACTTCCCCTCGCGGCGAGGAGAACGATTATCGGTGCTCTTTTTCGCCGCAAGCGAGCGGGACACCAACGACTGAGCCTTGTCGGCCGGCACGGATCGGCGGGCCGCCTTCGCCCCCGCAGTGCCGAACGACGAGCGCTCGATCTTGCCGCGGAACTGATCACTCATGCTGTCTCCCGTCCTTCCTTCACCTGCAGTCGAGCGCGGGCCAGGACCGACTCGACCGCCTTCCCCGTGATACCAAGCTTCTGCCCGATCTCATCGTGGGTGTAGCCGTGAGTGGCGCTGAGGTAGAAGGCTGCCCGGGCCCGCGGATCGGTGATCTTCCCGAACGCGCGCCGCAACTCCTCCCGCAGGGCCGCGCCTTCATCCGGGCCAGGCGTCGACTCCGCCGATCCATCCTCGAAGTCATCAAGTTCGCGATCGATGTCTGACTGCCATGGCTCGACGTAAGAGCGGAGCTCCTGACGGCGCCAGGTCTTGTAGACATTGCTGAACTGCAGCAGGCACTGACCAACGAAATAGGTGCGCAACGAAGCGCCTTTGGCAGGATCCCACTTACCGGGGAGGAGCACCTTGTCGCGGAAGCCGGTCAGCGCCAGGACTACAGTCTCGTCGGCGAGGCTCTCCGCTTCCTCGATCATCGCGCCGCGGCGCGGTTCGGGCTCGAGCGCTCCGAACCCTTTGCGCTTCACTTCGGTTGCGATCTGTCCCTTGTAGATCCAGCCACGGATGACCGCCCACCCGTACCTCGCGATCTCGTTGGCGAAGGCCTCATAGTTTCGGCCAGCGAAACCCGAACTGCGCAGATCCGCAGCGAGCTCGCGGTCGCCCGCGAGCCGGTCGACCCGCTCCTCGGCCTTATCGCGATCGGCGTCAGCGAGCCAAGCGAGCTTTCGAGCCCACTTGTCGGAGCGCGCGGCGAAGGAGTCCTCGTCCTCGTCGTCCACGTCCGGCATGAGCTCCTCGATCTCGTGCTGGCCAGGTGATTGCCATCACGATCCCTCATATGTACGACATTCGCCATATCCCCTCGCCGGAAGACGCCCGCCCGCGACAGTCGAGCGAGTCGCGGTCAGCGGTGGCATGCTCAGGACATGGATGACCTCACGCCGCAACTCGCAGAACTGGGCATTCAACTCGCCGCCAGCGCTGCCCGGAACACCGCGTCCGCTATCACCGACAAGATCGGCGCGATGCGCGCCTCAAAGTCCGCGACCGATCAGGTTGCCGCCCTTGAACAAATCGTCTCGGATCTCATCGCCGACAAAAACGAGCTGACGCGCATCGCTCAGGCATATCAGCAAGAACTGGTCGCGCAACAGCTCACGCCTGGGGACATTCGCTACATCACCGACACGGTTGTGCCGCTGCTCGAGCAACTCGCAGACGGCATGGGAAACAAGGCTGAAGGTGCGCAGCTCAAGCAACAGATTCAGACGTTCAAACCGTTGCTATCCGGCGAAACGGTGAACATCTTGCAGCTGCTCGGATTCAACTTCAGACAAGGGATCGGAGCACCCTTGACCCAGCGTCTGAAGACCCTGATCGACGGAAGCGGCGACACCGGCGCGGCCCTTCAAGCCGAGGCGCTACGCACCCAGCGAGCCGCTATGGAGCTGGCTGCAGATCCCACCGCATACGCCCGCTTTCGAGAGATGTACCCAGCCGGCTGATCGGCGAACTGGCGTTCCGCTCCTTCCGCGGGAGAGTCGCTAGCGTGAACAAGGAGCGGTTGGTGGCGTTCCCAAGAGCGCTCGTTTCCGATGCGCGGCGCTGCACCGATAACGATCGTTTTCGGTGCAGATTCCGCGGGGGGCCATGTTGGTACGGGGCTTCGGCGATTCAACCAACCTGTGAGCAGCCTCGCTCTGTGTCGTCGTTTTCGCTGCGATCGGTGTCGGGTCAGGTGGTGCCGATGACGAGGGTGCTGCGGGCGGCCTCGACGACGTCGTTGGTGATGACGTCGAGCTCGTTGATCTTCAGGACGCGTTGGATCTGAGGGAGGAGGCGCTCAAGGAGCCGGAAGTTGCCGCGGGTGATGCGTTCGACGGCGGCGATGGCTTGCGCGTCGGTGAAGTCGTCGGGGTCGAGCGTCTTGCCGAGCTTGCGCCATTGACGTTCGAGGACGAAGAGCAGCTCGTCGTGGCCGAGCGGACGGTACTGGTGGGCGAAACCGAGGCGGCTGTAGAGCTGCGGGTAGTGGCTGAACTGCTTCTCGATGCCGGGCATGCCGATGAGGATCATCGCTATGCCGGTGCGGTCGTACTGGTCGCGGAGCCACTCGATCGCGTTGCCGGTGAGGCGTTCGGACTCGTCGATGATGATCAGCTCGAGCAGGGACGGGTTGGGGCCGTGTGCGTGGTCGAAGTGGCGACCCTGGAGCAGGAGGTGTTCCTCGATGCAGCGTTCGGTGCGGAGCATGTCGTGCCGGAGGTCGTCCTGCAGGGCGCGCATCGTGGCGGAGACCTCGGGCGTGTAGAAGACGGTGCGGGCTCGGTGGGCGGCGGCGTAGATCTTCGTGTCGTCTTCGCTGCGTGCGGCCCATCTGGCGATGAACGGGCCGATGCTGTCCCAGTGGGCGTAGCGGCGTGCGGAGAGGGTCTTGCCGACGCCAGCGGGGCCGAAGCAGACGCCGATGGTGTTCTGCTTCCGGACGGCGTCGGCGAACTCCGCGAACCGACGGTGTTCCTTCGTGATGATGAACTGGGTCGTCATGACCGGTCCTCCTCGTAGGTCATCAGTCGCGGTTGATCCGGTGCCGGTGCGGGTGCTGGTGGGGTGTGATCATCGGGTGTGGGGCGGACGATCGCGATGCGTTCGCGGATCTGCCCGCGCAGGGCTCTTCGTTGCGCGTTCCGGGCGGCCTGGATCTGCTTGAGACTGATGGTCTCGGTCTGATGCGCGGTACTGATCGCGGTGCACAGGAACGCGTCGCGGTGAAAGACACGGATCTCGGTGACGTCGCGGGGGTCGTACCGGACGCTGACGGTGCTGCCCACGAAGGGTGCGAGAGTGGTTGCGGTGTAGCGGAGCCCTTCGAAGTGGATGCCGTCTCGTTGCACGACACGCGTGGTCGGGACGGTGAGCAGGAACCCGTCGAGCTGCTCGAGGGAGTCCGGCATTCGTGGCAGCCACCCGTCTGCGATCCACGCTTCCAGTGGGCTCTTCCGGAGCTCGCGGTGGATGCGGGCGTTGTAGCGGCGGATGAACGTGTTGATGGCACTGTCGACACCGGCGAGATCCAGCGCCGGCGTCGGCGCCGGCGCCGAGGATCCGGGTGCGAGGTGGCCGGGGAGCGTTGGGAGCAGCTCGGTGTTGATGGTGCCGAAGAACCGCTCGATCTTCCCGCGGCCCTGGGGGCGAGCGACCTGCGAGTGGATGATGCGGAGGTGCAGCACGGCGGCGGTGTCGCCGATTCGGTGGCTGGTGAAGTCGGACCCGTGGTCTGTGTAGAGCACGTCTGGGATCCCGCAGACAGGCCAGTCCGGTTCCGGCTTGTGCCAGATCGCTTGCCGGAGCGCGAGCGCGGTGTTCGCGGCGGATGGGGCGCCGAGGAACACCATGTACCCGCAGACCGCGCGGGAGTAGTCGTCGAGGATCACCGTCAACCACGGCCGTTCGGGCTTGCCGTCGGGTCCGACGATGAGCAGATCGAGCATCGTGTGGTCCGCCTGCCAGATCGCGTTGGGGCGATCCGCACGACGTCGGAGCAGCAGTTCGTGCTTGTCCCGATATGACGCGGGCCCCTCAAGCGCGAGCGTCACCATCCCGGGATCAAGCCCGTTCACGATCGACCGCACAACGGAGTACGACGGCGCTGAGAGACCTCGTTTGGTGCAGTAATTGTCGACCTGGCGGTGAATCGTGGCGATCGAAGGTCGTGGCTTGGTGAGTGCGAGCCCCTCAATCAGGCGCACCAGTTCCGGTGCCGTCCGTCGGGCGCCGTGATCGGTGCGGGTGCCGTCGGCGAGAGCCGGGTATCCGCCGGTTCGGTAGCGGGCCAACCAGCGTTGCAGGGTGCGCTCAGCGACGCCCGTGGTGCGGGCCAGGGTGGCGAGCGGGATGGCGTCCTCGACGTGCAGTCGAAGGATGCCCCACCGCTCGCTCGCGTCCATAGCCAGCTACATCGTTGGGGAAGGCTTGGTTCGTCGCGCCGCGACGGGCTCGGCGTGCTTCGCGAGTGCACGGTAGATGGTGGTGCGGCTAACGCCGAGCACGTCGCCGATCTGCGCGACGGTCATGTCCTGCTGTTCGTAGAGCCGGCGTGCGGTGCGCACCTGGTCCGCGGAGAGCCGAGATGGTCGGCCGCCGGTGCGGCCGCGGGCTCGAGCGGCGGCGAGGCCGGCGTTGGTGCGTTCCTTGATGAGGTCCCGTTCGAACTCCGCCAACGCGGCGAAGACGTGGAACACGAGCCGGCCGCCGGGCGAGGTGGTGTCGATGGTCTCCTGCAGGGACCGGAACCCGATGCCGCGCTCGGCGAGAGCGTGCAGCTGATCGATGAGGTGCCGGATGGACCGGCCGAGCCGGTCGAGTCGCCAGACGACGAGAGTGTCGCCGGGGCGGAGCTGGTCGAGGAGCTTGTCGAGCTCGGGCCGGTGTTGGAGCGACCCGGACATGGTGTCGACGAACACGCGGTAGCAGCCAGCGGCGTTGAGCGCGTCGATCTGCAGCGACGCGTCCTGGTCTGTGGTGGACACGCGCGCATACCCGAGAAGGTGACCCATGAAGAGAACGTAGCGAAACTCGACCAGGAGGGGTAGTGGCGGCACGTAGATTCTGGGACTGGGTTCCGCTACAAGACACGGCGCCTCGCACCCGGACTGAGCGCCGGTACGGATAGTTGTAGCGGAATCGTTCGTATTTGTTACGTCTGCCGCGCTCGCGCGGCGAGCCGGAGTGCTTGCACGGAACGGAGGTGTTGTTCCGATCGGTGGCGGCCGTTGGCGGGAGACGGATGTGGTGCTGCGATGACCGGAAGGAGTCGGGGGTGCTCGTCCAGGGTGAAGTGTCGCATGACGCCGTCGAGGGCAACGGCCCCGTACGTGACGATCGCAGTGAGAGCGGGGAGGGCCGCGAGCAGTGTGGCGAGGGCATGCCGCCCCTCGTCGATGTCCTCGAGTCGCACGCGGTCGGGCAGTTCCCATGGGACAAGGTTCCAGCGGACGTACTCGCCGCGTGCGAGTCCGGACTCGATACGGGCTGCTCGGAACGCGGCCGCGGTCGGGCCCGGGTTGTCCTCGCTGCAGATCGCTGCGTGCGCTGCGGCGATGGTCTGGGGGCCAGGCGACTGCATCAGGACCAGGACACGGCTGAATCTGCCGCCGGATCGTGGGTCGAAGCTCGGGACGAACCGTCGGCTGCCGTCGGGCGCGGTCCGCCACGTCTCCGCGAGACCGTTCAGCGATCGAACGTCAGCGAGTTCCTCGGGGGTACTCATGCCGGCTGTGGCGGTGCCAGCAGGGTGCCACGGATGACGGATCCGTGAAAGGTGCGAAGGGCAACGGTGATCCATGCGGCGACGAGGCCGGCGTAGTAGATGACGGCGAGGACGGCAACGACGGTCAGGCCTGAGTGCAGGGCGAGCCCGTTCAGGCCGGTGACGCAGGTCCCGACGGGGAACGTGAAGGACCACCAAGTCAGGCTGAACGGCAAGTGTTCGCGGGCAGTGCGGATGGTGATCGCGAGGGCGATGACGGTCCACAGCAGCGCGAAGCCGAGCATCGCGAACCCGTACACCAGCGCCACGACCAGCAGGGCATGCGCGGTACTCGCATCGACAACGGTGGGGGCGTTCGATGCGAGGAGGTTCACCGCGGTGATCGACTGTCCGACCGGCCCGAGGACGATCCACAGAGTCGGGACCATGCCGGCGGCCCCGACCTTGTGCTGCGCGAGACGGTTCCAGATCAGCGTGATCACGACCAGCGACGTGATGAGGCTGAGGCCGAAGAAGCCGTAGCAGGACCACAGCAGCGTCTCCCGCGCCTGCCCGGCGGGGGCGTACGGCAGCAGGAGCGCACCGGTGGAGGCGGACACCATCGGCGGGACGATCGGCATCAGCCAGCCGCCGAACGCGGAGTCGGGCTTGTTCTCGTGGCGGGTGAACGCCAGGTACGGCACGAGCACTGCCGTGAGCAGTCCTCCGATGGTGCCGATGGTCCACAGGACCCAGTCGATGGTGACGGCGGCGGGCAGGCCGACCCAGTCCTTGCCGAGCAGGAGTGTCCCGGCGCCGACGGTGAGGAACGCCATCGGTGGTGCGCCGTAGAAGTGCGAGATCACCGGGTTGAGCTGGTGCCCGGCTGCAGTGCTCCGGTAGCGGATCCAGTGCAGCACCGTCGCGGTCGTGAGGGCGACGAGGAGCACCGCGGCGATCGCCCACACGACCGTCGCCGCGAGGCGCAGCCCGGGGAACTGCAGCGGCAGTGACGCAGCTGCGACAGCGACGATCCCCGTGCCCATGATCGACGCGAACCAGTTCGGTGTGAGATTCGACACGATCAGGCCTGGCCGCTCCAGGTCACGGAACAACGCCGTCTGCGGCCGTTGGGGCAGCTGGCTACCGTTCGCGGGTGCAGGGTCCGTGCGGAGCGTTGTCATGGGCCAAGCCTGCGCGAATCCTGCCTCTGGCGGTACCCGGAACCTCTTGGCAGGGCACAATCAATGATTGTGGCACTACGGCGACTCACGGACCGAACCCTCGACCTCGACACACTCGACGTGCTCGCACGCGTCGCCGAGACCGGCTCCCTCTCCGCTGCCGCTGGAGCGCTCGGCGTCACGCAACAGGCAGTGTCTGCTCGGATCCGGGTCGCCGAGCGCATGGTCGGTCACTTGTTGGTGCACCGCTCGACCACGGGGTCGGTGCTGACCGAGACCGGCAGGCTCGTCGTCGGGCTGGCCGGACCGGTCCTCGACGCGTCTCGCCACCTCGAAGCAGGAGTGGCTGCGCTGCGGACTCCCACGGGTTCGCTCGTCGTCGCAGCGTCACAGACGATCGCGGAGCTGCTGCTGCCGGGCTGGCTGCTCGAATTCCGCCGCCGCGAACCCGACGTGCGGGTGCGCCTGATCGCGGGCAACTCCGCCGCGGTGACGGACCTCGTGCAGTCGGGTGGCGCGAACCTCGGGTTCACGGAGACCCCGGTGACGGCGGCAGGTGTGTCCGCGCAGGTGATCGCGGACGATGAGCTCGCGGTCGTCGTTGCGCCGGAACATCCCTGGGCTCGGTCGACCGGGATCACTGCGGAGGTCCTGGCGGCGACGGCTCTGCTCCTGCGGGAAGAAGGTTCCGGAACTCGCGCGACCCTCGCCGCATGGCTCAGGGAGGCCGGTTTGAGCATGTCGGTTCCGGCCGCGGTGCTGGAGACCACGAGCATCATCCGGGCGAACGCGCAGGCTGGAATTGCACCGGCGGTGATGAGCCTTCGCACGGTCGCCGCCGACATCAACGACGGGTCGCTGGTGCGGGTCCCGCTCGCTGGGCCGCCACTTGCCCGGCCGTTGCGGGCGATCTGGTCGGGAGAGCCTCAGCCAGCTGGTTCTGCTTTCCTGCGCGTCGCCCACGAGGTGACCGGTCGGGGTCAGCGCAGCCCGTAGGGCAGCTCCGGATTGTTCTCCGCGATCTCGGTGAGCCGGTTGTACTTGGCGACGCGTTCTCCGCGGGCGGGTGCGCCGGACTTGATCTGTCCGGTTCCGGTGCCGACGACGAGGTCCGCGATGAACGTGTCGGTGGTCTCGCCGGACCGGTGCGACACCATGCTCCGCATCCCGAGCGAGCGTGCGACGCCGATCGCGTCGAGGGTCTGGGAGACGGTGCCGATCTGGTTCGGCTTGATGAGCGCCGCGTTCGAGAGCCCGTCCTTCCCACCGTCGCGGATGCGCTGCGGATCGGTGACGTAGAGATCATCGCCGACGATCTGGAGCATGTCGCCGAGCGCGAACGACATCGCCTTCCAGCCGCCGTGGTCATCTTCGGAGAAGCCGTCTTCGATGCTCCGGATCGGATACCGGCTGATGAGGTCGCGGTAGTAGTCGACCATGCCTGCGCGGTCGAGCCGGCGGTCCACGACCCGGTAGCTACCGTCACCGAGCGCGAACTCGTTCGCCGCCGGGTCGAGTGCGATCGCGACGGTGTCCACGCCGGGCTCGTAACCGGCGGCACTGATCGCGGCGACGAGGAGGTCGAGGGCCTCCTCGGGCGCGGCGATCGACGGGGCGAAGCCGCCTTCGTCCCCGAGACCGAGACTGCCGAACCGTTCCCGGACCAGTGCCGCCAGCGCGTGGTAGACGTCCGATCCGATCCGAACCGCGTCGGTCATGGTCTCGGCGTTCACCGGGGCGATCATGAACTCCTGGAAGTCGAGCGCGTTCGCTGCGTGCGCTCCGCCGTTGAGCACGTTGAAGTGCGGGACGGGCAGGCGGGGCGTGCTGCCGGTGACGTCTGCGATCCAACGCCAGAGCGGCAGCTCCGCTGCGGCGGCGAGAGCGCGTGCCATCGCGATCGAGGTCGCGACGACACTGTTCGCGCCGAGCCGGCGGTGGTTCGGGGTGCCGTCGAGGGCAGCGAGGGCGGCGTCGGCCTGCCCGATCGAGGTCCACGACTGGCCGGTGATCATCGGTGCGACGTCCGTCGTGATGAGGTGCAGTGCCTGGCTCACGTCGCGGCCGCCGTAGCTGCTGCCGCCGTCGCGAAGCTCGACAGCCTCATGCGCGCCAGTGGATGCGCCTGCGGGGGCGTCACCGGTGACGACGGTGCCGTCCTCGAGCTCGAGACGCACCTGGATCGTCGGGTAGCCGCGGGAGTCGAGGATCCGGGAGCCGTGCAGGCTGCTGATGGTGACGGGGCGGCTGGTGTGGGTCACGTACTCGCCCTGATGGTGGGTGGTGTGGTGGACGTTGCTGATGTAGTCGTTCACGGCGGTTGTCGCCTTTCGGGTTGGTCGTGCGGGTGTGGGCCGCGGGGAGGCGGAGGGACGACCTCCTGGCGATCACTGGGCGCCAGTTGCCTCCCCACGGCGGTTCAGGGCGCGCACTGGATGGTGTCGGGTGCGCGGGTGCCGGTCAGGGGTGCGGGGTGAACCGTTCCTGTGCGGCGCGGATGATGGCTTCGGCGTCGACACGGTTCGCCCACCCGTTGGTGGTGACGTGCTTGCCGTGCTCGATCTCCTTGTAGTGGGCGAAGAAGTGCTCGATCTCCGCCAGGACCGGCTCGGCGACGTCGGAGATGTCCTGGACGTGGTCGAAGCGGACGTCTCCGGCGGGGACGGTGAGGATCTTGTCATCGCCGCCGTTCTCGTCGACCATGCGGAGCATCCCGACCGGGCGGACGTCGATGACGACGCCGGGGAACGTGGGCCGGGGCAGCAGCACGAGCGCGTCGAGGGGGTCGCCGTCATCGCCGAGAGTGTCGTCGATCGAGCCGTAGTCCTGCGGGAACACCATGCTGGTGAACACCGCCCGGTCCAGGCGGATCCGTCCGGTGGCGTGGTCGACCTCGTACTTGTTGCCGCTGCCGCGGGGGATCTCGATCGTGATGTCGAAGTGCATGAGCTGTTCGTCTCCCAGTCGGATGGTCAAGTGAGGGTGCCGAGGGTGACGCCCCCGGCGGCTGCGGCGACGGAGACGACGAGCATCCCGAGCCCGTTCACGGCAGCCGCGGTGGTGCGGCCAGTGCGTGCGAGGCGGACGGTCTCGAAGCTGGCGGTGCTGAACGTGGTGTAGCCACCCATGAGCCCTGTTCCGAGCACCGCGACGGGGGTGGCGCCGAGGTGACCGGCGGCGCCGGTGATCAAGCCCAGCAGGAACGAGCCGGTGATGTTGATCGTCAGCGTCCCGACCGGGAGCCGGAACTGCCGACCCCGGTTGATCGCACCATCCACGAAGAACCGTGCGGCCGCGCCGACACCGCCAGCGACCGCGACGCTGAGGAAGGCCAGGGCGCTCATGATGTGGCCCCGTTCGGTCGGACCAAACCCGCGATCGCGAGGCCGCTACCGGTGGCGATCGCGCCGGCGAGGACCGTCAGGAGCGCGTACCCGGTGCCGGCCAACCCGCGGCCAGCGAGGAACAACACCGCGGTGCTGGTCGCGAGGGTGCTGTAGGTGGTGAACCCGCCGAGGACACCGGTTCCCAGAAGCAGGCGCAGTGTCCGGCGGCGACCCTCGTCAGGTCCGCGATGCGCGAGGTGTTCCAGCAGCACACCCAGTAGGAGCGCGCCGGCGATGTTGATCCAGAAGATCGCCCAGGACACCTCCTGCTGAGCGGGGAACGCGGTGCTGAGTCCGTCGCGTGCGGCGGTACCGATGGCGCCGCCGAGTGCGACGACACCGAGGTACCGCCACCGCAGATGCACTGGCCGGTCGATACGTTCCGGGTCGTTGGCGTCGATGTCTGGGTCGGGCGGGAGCTGCCCATCGGGCAGGTGCGTGTCCGTTCGGGAGGTCATGTTCCACCTTCCGCAGCGACCGCTGCCGCTGCTGCTCGTGCTGCCGGATGCAGGTACTCCCCACCCCGCGGACAGAACCCACCGTCGCCGTCGAACCGGTAGATCAGGGGTTCGCCCGTGGGGAGGTTCAGGTCCGCGAGCTCACCGTCAGTTAGGCCGTCCATGCAGGCACACAGTGCCCGCAGTGAGTTGCCGTGCGCGACGACGAGCACTGTCTGCCCGTCGCGGAGTGCCGGGGTGATGCTGTGCGACAGGACGGGTTGGACCCGGCGGATGACGTCGGAGAGTGTTTCGGTTCGACGAAGTGCCGCCCACGGCAGTCCACGAAGCGCCGGCGTCCGCCGGAGCGCCAGCCACGCGCGGATCGACATGCGTGGTGGCCGTCCCGTGCGGGTCCGACGAACAGCGAAGAACTGCTCCGCCCCCAACGCCGCTTGCGCATTCTGCTTGGACATGCCGGTGAGGGCGCCGTAGTTCCGCTCGTTCAACCGCCACGTCGACTCGATCGGCGCATCACGTCCGAGGACGTCGGTGACGAGCTCCGCCGTGTGGAGCGCCCGCTCGAGCGTCGACGTGAGCACGAGGTCCGGTCGGATGCCGGCATGCAGAAGTAGCAACCCAGCCCGATTCGCTTCGGCGCTGCCCTGTTCGGTCAGCGCGACGTCTCGCAAGCCGGTGAAGGTACCGGCAGCGTTCGCAGTGCTCTGTCCGTGGCGGAGCAGAACAAGCTGGCCGGTCACGGGGTGTCCCACGGCAGTGGGGCATCGAACCCGACCGGATCAACGGGCACTACGAGCACTGAACGGTGCTGCTGATGGGTCAGCCGTACCGCGACCGACCCCGTGAAGAACTCCGCGATTCGACCCGCTCCCGTCCTGGCCCCGACGACCAGCATCGCCGCGTCGCGGTCTTCGGCCACCTGCGACAGTGCCCGGCTCGGATCCCCGACACCCGGGACGAACGTGACGTCGACGCCGTAGGTCGTTGCGGCAGCACGTACTGCCGCCTTGTCACTGTCCGACAAGCCCTGCGGTGTCGTGTCAGCGGTGTCAGGGTCGATCGGTTCCACCATCACCGACCCGTCCGAGCGCGTACCGGCATCGAAGAGCGATGCATCCACGCTGACGCACACCAGCGTCGTACCGAAGCGCCGCGCGATAGACGACGCAACCTCGATGACCCCCGGAGCGAGGCCGGGCAGGACGCCGACGACGACCGGTCCGGAACCGATTGGTGCTGTCATGACACTCCCTACCTCAGGCGCGCAGAAGCGCGACCAGCTGAGATAGGGACTGTTGTCGACAACTGTCGAGGTTGGGTCCGGCAAGCCCCACTACCGGGTCCGAAGACACCACCATTATGCACCCGAACCCCAAGTCACGCGGGCCGTCTCGCGCACCCGCGACGTCCCGACACCGAAGGAAGCGATTCCGACGACACGGAGCGAAGCTGCCCACAACCAACCGAAACTCTCCACCGAAACCCAAACGCACCGAAACCCGCATTCGACCGTTTTCGGCGGTAAAGTTGAAGTGTGAATGTCGTCGGATACGCGCGGGTGTCCAAGCGCGAGCAGAACCCGCAAGCCCAAGAGGCTGAGCTGCGCGCGGCCGGCGCCCACCGAGTCTTCGTAGACCACGGTGAATCCAGCCGAATTGCCGATCGCCCACAATGGCTTGCCTGCCTCGAGTATCTCCGGGATGGCGACACCCTCCTGGTTCGCCGCCTCGATCGCCTTGGCGGATCCGAGCGCATCATCATCGAAACGCTCAATGACCTCGAGCGCCGTGGCGTGAACATCCGCAGCCTCACCGAACCCATGATCGACACCACGACCCCAATGGGCCGTGCGCTGTTCGGGATCGTTGCCGTCTTCGCGCAGCTGCGCGTCGACACCATCCGCGAAAACACCATCCGCGGTCTCGACTTCGCTCGCTCCCAGGGCCGCACCGGCGGCCGCCCATCCGTCATGACGCCAGAACGGATCGCAGAAGCCCAACGGATGCGAGCCGACAAACGCAGCATCGCCCACATCGCTGGTGTGCTCGGGGTCGGAGCGTCGTCTGTCACCCGCGCTCTCTCCAAGCTCGATGAGGAAGAGTCGGCGCCGCCTGAGCGGCGGGTCTTCTTCCGCGACATCAAGCCATACGAGACTCCCGCCACCCTCGAGGACTTGCGGGGACCAGCCAGGGGAGTGCTGGAACTGCCCCATTCCGTCTACTGGGGGCCGGACCGGACGGTCAACCTTGATACGCCGGCTGGGGTTCGCAAGACCTACCAGGCCGCACTCCGCGAAGGCACTGCCCAAGAGCAGACTCAGATCCTCAATCGAGACGTCCTGCTCAATAACTGGAGCGAACTTGCGTTGCCCGACCGGGTCCGCTCGCTCTGGGAAGAGCAGTTCCCAGAGCTACGCGCCTCGGTCTCCGCGTGAACGCGCTCGAGCTGCAGCGCGCCGTCACCCGGATTGCCTTGGACGCTGCCGGAGCGAGCGGATTCGCACTCGCGGGAAGCGGTGCAATCCGTGAACACGGCGTTATCAGCCGTCTCAGCGAGGACGTAGACCTGTTCACCTCGAACACCAACGAGCCCAGTTTTGGTGCAGCGGTCGACCGGGTCGTCGACGCCCTCATTGTGGCCGGATACAGCGTCGACCTGGCTCGGCGCACGGAACAGTTCGCCCGTCTGCAGGTACGCACCGATGCTGGCCAACAAGTCGACGTCGATATGGGTATGGACTGGCGTGAGGTCGAGCCGGTCACCCTCGAGGTCGGACCCGTCCTCAGTATCCAGGACGCGATCGGAAACAAAATCTCCGCCCTCTATGGCAGGGCCGAAGCCCGCGACTTCTTCGACGTCGACGCCATCCGTGCTTCGGGGCACTACACCGACGCCGAGTTAGTTGCCGCCGCGGCCGAGCGCGACCCCGGCTTCGACATCAGCATGTTCGCCCGTCAACTCGAACGCGCGAACCGACTCGTCCTCGACGACCTCAAGGAGTATGGCGTCGACAGCGACGAGCTGGCCGCCATCAAACGCCGCCTCACCGACTGGGCGGAGCTACTGCGCCAGCAGCTAGAGCAGTGAGCGCGCCTTCCACCCTGTAGTGAGTGGATGTGCCCGGGGCTCCGCTCAGTGCTGGTGATCGTCGTCCTGTTCGTCATCGAGAAGCATTCCGACTGAGGTGGCGCAGGAGTCGCCGCGCCACGCCTCGATGCCTTCGCGGATTGCGAAGACGGCGATGACGAGGCCGGCGATCGCGTCGACCCACCACCATCCGAAGAGGCTGTTCGCGAGGAGCCCCACGAGGACCGCCGCCGACAGGTAGGTGCAGATCAGGGTCTGCTTCGAGTCCGCGATGGCTGTGGCGGAGCCGAGCTCTTGGCCGGCTCGCCGCTCTGCGAGCGAGAGGAACGGCATCACGACGACGCTGATCGCGGTGATGACGATGCCGAGCGTCGAGTGTCGGACTTCGACCTGACCGATGATCGCGAAGAGTGAGGTGACGGTGACGTATGCGGCGAGGGCGAAGAACGCGACCGCAATGACCCGAAGCGTTCCCTTTTCCCAGCGCTCAGGATCCCGGCGGGTGAACTGCCATGCGACGGCAGCGGCAGAGAGAACTTCGATGGTCGAGTCCAGGCCGAACCCGATCAGTGCGGCAGAGGAAGCGGCAGTCCCAGCAGCGATCGCGATGACCGCCTCGATGAGGTTGTAGGTGATCGTCGCGCCGACAATCCATCGAATGCGGCGTTGCAGGGTGTGCTTGCGCTCGTCAGCGAGAGGCGCGGTGGTGGTCATGCGCAGGTGCAACTTTCTCCGGCGCAGCAGCCGGGCTCGACGTAGAGAACAACTCGCAGTAACTCGTCCAAGGCCGGAGCAAGGTGTGAGTCCGCGAGCCGATACCAAGTTCGTCGCCCGTCTGGCACCGCCTCCACCAGGCCGCAGCCACGCAGGCACGCCAGCTGATTCGACATCACCTGCCGACTCACCCCGAGCGCGTCGGCCAGATCGGATGGGTACGCGGGAGCCTCGCGGAGCGCGAGGAGAACCCCCGTACGTGTCGAGTCGGACAGAGCATGACCCAGACGCGCTAACGCAGCGGTATGAGAGACGGTCGCTGTAGCCGTGGACATCACCCCACAGTACATAGAAGGCTGAATAAAGGGAATCGTGTACCGACGGCGATTTAGGTCTGTCCATCACGCCCAGCTGCAACTCTCGTTGAGCAGGTGATGCCTGTTCGGAGGATGATCATCAGATGATGATCGAGGTCCTGCACATCGATGACTGCCCGAACTGGATCGCCGCGGGTCAGCGCATAGAAGAAGCCCTCGCGCTGAACGGCACACCGAACGCGAAAGTCACTTACCGACTCATCGAGTCTGCAGAAGAGGCGGCACTAGTTCCGTTCGCGGGATCACCCACCATCACTCTGGATGGGCGGGATCTCTTCCCCAACGGAGGCGTGACGCGCGATCTTGCGTGTCGCATCTACTTCACTCCCGAAGGAACAGCAGGGCTCCCGACCGTCGAGCAAATCTCCGAAGCCATCGCGTCTCATGAGCACTGAAGCAACCTTCGTTTGCTCGTGCTGCGGGCGCCCTCGGGCTCGTCGGCAACTCCATTCGGTGGCCGATGGTTCGTCGTTCATCTGCCGGCGATGCGGTCTCTGGATAGCTCTGCGGCCTTTCGGCGATCGAGAGAGCCGCACGAGCTAGCCCGCTCGGAGTCTCTCAATCCGATACTCTTCGGCGCTCGACGAGGATGGTGTCCCGCCATTCGCCGGCAACTGGGCCGTAGGTCATCCGGGCTATGCGCTCCCGGGTGCCCACTTGCCGGAACCCCAGACGCTGGTGGAGACGCAGGCTGCCCTTATTCTCGGGAAAAATGCTCGATTGGATCGTCCAAATCCCGACTTCCTCCGCTACCGCGATGAGTTCGGCAAGGAGAGCGGTTCCCACCCGTTGGCCCTGAGCGGCGGGCGAGACGTAGACGGAATGCTCGACCACTCCTCGATACACAGCTCGGCCAGATACCGGCGAGGCGGCCGCCCATCCCGCGATCATGCCGTCGACTACTGCCACCAGGCGCAGCTCCGGGTGCTTCGACTCGATGAACGCCTCCCAGCTGGCGGGCGGTGACGGTTCGAAGGTCGCGTGACCGGTTGCGATGCCGTCGGAGTAGATGCGCTCGACAGCGGGCCAGTCCTCTGCGGTCATCGCCCTGACGGCGACGCGGCTCATGCCGGCAGAAGGGTCTTCGCGGCAGCCATCAGGGTGCCGTTGATGACCCGGAAGTACGCCCATCGGCCGCGCTGTTCCCGGGAGACCAGGCCCGCCTCGGCGAGCTGCTTCATGTGGTGGGACACCGTTGGCTGACTGAGTCCGACCGGATCGGTGAGGTCGCAGATGCACATCTCGCCACTGTCGCTGGCTGCGATCAGGGAGAGCAGACGCACCCGATTGGGATCTCCGAGCGCACGAAATACCTTGGCAAGCTCCTCCGCGGCAGGCGCCTGCAGCGCCTCCGCTGACGCGGGAGCGCAGCACGCTGCACTCAGTTGCAGAGTGGGAGTCCCTGAATCAGTCATCATCACTCCTCGCATTGACAAACGTCGATGTATCGACCAGCCTCAATGTATCGATCGTAGTCGATATGAGGAGTTGACGTGGAAGAGCTGCCTGTCGTCGTCATCGGAGCCGGTCCGCAAGGACTCGCCGCCGCCGCGCACCTCGTCGAGCGCGGAATCGAGCCGCTCGTGCTCGAGAAGGGCGCCACCGCGGGAGCCGCAGTGACCGATTGGAGCCACGTCCGGCTGTTCTCGGAATGGCCCGAACTCGTCGACGCCGCAGCGGCACGTCTCCTGCAACCCACCGGCTGGACCCAGCCGACAGGGTATCCGCGGGGCCGTCAATGGGTTTCTGCCTACCTCGCGCCCCTCGCCGAAGCACTGACGGGTCGAATCCGTTACGGCACCACGGTGACCGGCATCGGGCGCCGTGGCCGTGATCGTCTGGTCGATGAGCAGCGAGGATCGACCCCGTTCACGCTGCACATCGTCGACGCCGAAGGAACAGAGTCCCGAATCGAGGCCCGAGCGGTGATCGACGCGTCAGGAACCTGGAACCGACCCAACCCGGCAGGGGCCGACGGCCTCCCCGCCCTCGGAGAAACATCGTCCCCATTCGTCTCCTACCGGATTCCGGACTTCGGCAACCGGGAGCCGTTCGCCGGCGCCCACACGATCGTCCTCGGCAGCGGGCACTCTGCGCTCACGGCCATCATCGAACTGTCACGGATCGCCCGCTACCACCCGGACACCCGCATCACGTGGGTTCTGCGCCGCGGCGACGCCGCGAACGCGTTCGGCGGCGGCGCCGCCGATGAACTGCCCGAGCGCGGCGCCCTCGGGCTTCGCGCCCGCGCGCTGGTGGAAGCAGGAGCCGTCAACCTGCTCACCGGATTCCGGGTGCAAGAAGTGCGCTCCACCCCCGCCGGTGCTGTCCTCATCGCCGAAGACGGCCGCGAACTGCCAGCGGCCGACCAAGTGGTGGCCCTCACCGGGTTCCGCCCAGACCTCTCGTTCCTCAGCGAACTCCGCCTCGAACTCGATCCGACCTTGCAGGCCCCGGTGCGGATTGCGCAGGAGGTGGACCCCAACCTGCACAGTTGCGGGTCCGTGCGCGCCACCGGCGCAGCAGACCTTGCCCACCCCGAGCCCGGGCTCTACATCGTCGGGGCGAAGTCATACGGTCGGGCACCAACCTTCCTGGCCATGACGGGTTACGAGCAGGTTCGCAGCGTCGTGGCAGAACTCGCCGGCGACCACGAAGCCGCCCGCCGCGTCGAACTCGTTCTTCCCGAGACCGGCGTCTGCGGCGGCTCAGGCTTGTTCGACAACCCCTCCGCCAGTGCCGGCGCATGCTGCGCACCCCCGGTGCTTCAGCAGAACGTGACGATCGGGCGCCGCCAGATCGAGGGCCTCGTCAGCCTCTCCAACTGAGGTCAGGTCAGGAATGCGTCGCTGATCTTCTGAGCGACCGCTTCCCGCAAGGGGCGGACGGCCTCGACGTCCCAGGCCTCCGGGTTCGGGAACGACCACTCGAGGACCCTGCCCCTCGGAGCCGCCGGCAGCTCAAGGCCCGGTTTCATGAGCACAACAACGTCGGCACCTTCGAGATCCTCGACCGTGACAGCGCGGGGCGTGCGATCGCTGATGTCCATGCCGAGTTCCGCGACCGTGGCGGCAACAGCCGGGTTCACCTCATCGGCAGGTGACAGCCCGGCCGAGTCGACGGAGTATCGGTCGCCGGCGAGGTGCTCGAGCAGGGCGGCGCCGAGCTGCGAGCGGCCAGCGTTGTGCTGGCAGATGAACAGAACCGTCTGGGTGCTCATGCGTGAACTCCTGCCTGCAGAGTGCGAGTCCACTGCTGAGTGGCCACCTGCACCGCATCCCACGGGGACCCCAGCGGCGGCGTGTAGGACAGGTCGAGTTCGCTGACCTGCTCCATCGACAGCCCTGCATAGAGCGCGGTGGCATAGGTGTCGACCCGTTTCGCGGTCTCGGTGCCAAGTCGGCCGACCAGCTGAGCACCGAGTAGCCGCCCGTCACCGGTGTCGCCGGTGATGCGAATCGAGATCGGCTGCGCGCCCGGGTAGTACCTCTTGTGATCATCCGCCACCGCGGCCACCGTCTCGGGAGAGAACCCGTGGGCGAGGGCTTCGTGATCGCGGAGCCCGGTGCGGGATGCGACCAGGTCGAAGACCTTGACGACCTGAGTGCCCACGGAGCCGGCGAAGCGCACGTTGCCGCCGAGCGCGTTCTCGCCCGCGACGCGACCCTGTTTGTGCGCGGTGGTACCCAACGGGAGGTAGGTGACACCCATCAGGCGGTGGTGGGTCACGACCCCGTCGCCTGCTGACCAGACGTGGGGCAGCCCGGTGCGCATGGCCTCA
>NZ_QEOP01000005.1 GCF_003097495.1 Amnibacterium flavum | reverse complement strand
TTGTGCGCGGTGGTACCCAACGGGAGGTAGGTGACACCCATCAGGCGGTGGTGGGTCACGACCCCGTCGCCTGCTGACCAGACGTGGGGCAGCCCGGTGCGCATGGCCTCATCGACCACGACGGCGCCGCCAGCGCCCAGGGTGGCGCCGGCACGCTCGAGCAGGTCGGTGTTGGGGCGCACCCCGACAACAACCAGAACCAGATCGGCGGTCCTGCTGATCTGTTCGCCGTGTTGGTGACCATGCACCACCAAGCCCTCGGCGTGTTTCTCGACCTCCACGATGGTGGTGCCGGCGAGGACTTCAACGTGGTGGTCGGTGAGTTCTCGGTGAACCAGGGCGCCGAGTTCGGGATCGAGGGTGGAGAGAACCTCGGGTCCGCGCTGGATCTGGGTGACCTGCAGGCCGCGCACGGTGAGCGCCTCGGCCATCTCGAGTCCGACGTAGCCGGCGCCGACGATGATGGCGGTCTTCGGGTCGCGGTCTTCGAGGTGTCGGTCGAGAGCGAAGGTGTCACCCATCGAGTGGATGACATGCACGCCATCGTCAGGCCCCAACGTTCCGAGACCCGCGATCCCCGCGAAGGAAGGCAGGGCGCCGGTGCCGACCACGAGCTCGTCGTAGCTGATCTGCTCCTCAACGCCGTTTTCCGCTCGGACGGTCAAGCTCTGCCCGGCGACGTCGATGCCGGTGGCGAAGGTATTGAGTCGCAACTGCATCCCCGTGGCCTCAAGATCCGCGTGGGTGCGGTGGGCGAGGGATTGCCACGGCTGGACTTCTCGGGAGAAGTAGTAGGGGATCCCGCAGATCGAGAAGTTCGGGTACGCGTCGGCGACGACGACGGTCACCTCAACGGACGGGTCGAGTTCGCGGGCGCGGAGCGCGGCAGAGATGCCGGCGTCGCTGCCGCCGATGGCGACGAGATGCATGGGTGATGGCCCTTTCAGGAGGTGGAACTGATGGAAGAAGGGATGACCGCTGCGCCGGCGGCACGGCCGACTAGGGGATAGAGCAGCACGATCAGGGCAGCGCCGACCGCGGCGCCCACGAGCTGCGCGCCGATATAGGGAAGAACCGAGGTGGGGGCGATGCCGGCGAATGTGTCAGAGAAGACGCGACCAATCGTGACGGCAGGGTTCGCGAACGAGGTGGAGCTGGTGAACCAGTAGGCCGCGCCGATGTAGGCGCCAACCGCCGGTGCCGCCCATGCGCCCCGATCGCTCCGCGCCAACGCGAAGATCAGGAAGATCAGTCCCGCGGTTGCGACAACCTCACCGAGCAGGTGACCGGTTGTGACCCGGTCTGTCGTCGCGATCGCTGCCGGAACCTCGAACATCGCATTGGCGAGAACAGCGCCACCGATCGCCCCGACGATCTGAACTACAACGAAACCCGCAAGCTCGACCGGTCGGAGACCGGCGCCGTGTCGCCGACCAAGTACCCAATCAACGGCGGACACCACCGGATTGAAGTGAGCGCCAGATATCGGCCCAAGCGCGAGAATCAGCACTGTCAACCCGATAGCGGTGGTCGTCGAGTTCTCCAGCAGCTGCAGTCCGGTGTCCGCAGGCGACAGGTTTTGGGCGGCAATGCCGGAGCCGACGACGACCGTGACAAGCAGGCCGGTCCCGAGAAACTCGGAGGCCAGTTGGCGCAGCAGCGGAGAACGGTGAGAAGTCATGGCTGGCCCATCTTGACCGCTGGCGTTCACTCAGTCAAGATTGAGTCAATGAACAAAGAGCGAAATTCCCTCGAGGTGCGGGCTGCGAAGCACGCCGCCCTCGCCGACCCGGCACGGCTTCGCATCGTGGACCTACTCACCCTCGGCGACCTCTCACCCCGCGAACTGCAAGACCGGCTCGGCATGCCCTCGAACCTGGTCTCTCACCACCTCGGAGTGCTCGAGCGAGAAGGAATCATCAGCCGTCACCGCTCGGAAGCGGACAAGCGGCGCAGCTACGTTCGACTCGAACCCGTCGGCCTGGAAGGGCTAGGACCGTCAGCGGGAGCAGCTGCCCGACGGGTGCTATTCGTCTGTACCGCCAACTCCGCCCGATCTCAGATCGCCGCCGAGCTATGGCGGCGAACAAGCAGCATCCCCGCCGTCTCGGCAGGCACCCGTCCCGCCGAAAAAATCGCCTCAGGCGCGATTGCAACCGCTAAACGGCACGGAATCGAGCTCCCCGATCTCGCACCACAGTCTCTCGGCGATATTGCCGACGACACCGACCTCGTTATCACCGTCTGTGACTCCGCTCACGAAGAACTCGGCACCGGCGCACTGCACTGGTCGATCCCAGATCCCGTTCCGGCAGGAACCGACGCAGCCTTCGATGCGGCGTTCGACGAAATCGCGCGCCGCATTCACGGCCTCACAGAACGAGTCAGCGCTACGGATTGGATTCGGACGCCTTCACCCAGAGGCTTGCCCATGCAACCGATGTCTAGCTAGAGAGGGTCGGGCAGATAGCCGCCCAGACTGCGCCAGTGGCTTGCGAGTTCTGATTTTGGGGCCTGCGCGAGTTGGGCGTCGACTTCTTTCACGGCCTCCGAGATCGCGGCCTCGACACTGGTGTCAACCCGTGCGTTCAACTCGCGGGTTTGCTCGGTCCACCCCGGCAACAAGGCTTCCATCATGGGACCGTTCACTTCCTCGAGACGCGTGTGAGCTGAATCGGCGTCATGATGCGTCTTGATCATCTGGCCGACTCGCACGTACTCGCCGACAGTGCCTCCGTCGACGACCAAGCCGCTGCGCACGGGTAGGCCGAAGCGGACCGCGAGGCGCACGAGCGTCGCGTCAACTTTTAGCTCAGCTGGCTTCCAGTCGAAGGTCTCCAAATCAAGGTCGTTCTCCAAAGCAAATGATGCGCTGATCGAGCGAGGAAGATCGAGCCACCTCGCTTCTCCGGTGGGCATCAATAGATACAGCATTGGGATCACTCCATTCGTGTCACCTGCGGACAGGTCGCCGAGATCACTATGAGGGTCACCGCCGACACGCCGCACTAGATAGACCTATGTCGAAACCTACCTAGGTATGTTTTCGGTATGAAGCTCACGCCGAACCTCGTGGCCGTCGCTGCCGAACTTCTGACGGCACCGGAAAAGCGCCATTGGGGCTACGACCTGTCCAAGTCCACTGGCATCCGCTCCGGGGTTCTGTATCCGCTACTTGGTCGGTTGTACGACGAAGGCTGGCTCGACGACGGTTGGGAGGACCCCGTGGAGATAACGACAAAACGCCCGCCTCGTCGCTATTACACGATCAGTCAATACGGGCTCGAGCAGCTGGGAGCAGTCGCCGCGAAGGCTGCGCATGATCGCCGGTTCGTGGCGGTCCAGCTGAGGCCGGTGGCATTGTGACCGAGATTGTGGACCTCCTGTCAACCACGCCGCTGGCCGCGCTGATATCCATCGGGACCCTGGTGCTTGTTGTCTGGGGCATCGCCCCTGGCCTCGTTCTTCGGCTTGCTTCACTCTGTTTCGAAAAGGAAGACCCTAAGCGACGAGAAATGATCGCTGAGCTCTACGTGGTGCCCCGGTGGGACCAGCCATTGTGGGTCGCGCAGCAGGTGGAGCGTAGCTTGATGGACGGGCTCGGTGGCCGTGTGATTGACGCGGGTCGCGGTCGACTTTGGGATCGATGGGAGTACATGGACGGCATAGCGATGAACGCGATGGCTCCCGACACATTCGAGATTCCAGAACAGCGCCACAAAGACCAAATCCGTGTCGGAGATCTAGTGAAGGTTGGCTTCGACAGCTTCCGTGAAGGCGGAGAGCGCATGTGGGTCGAGGTCACCAAGGTGAAGGGCGACCGATACTGGGGGACACTCGCCAATCAGCCCGCCGTCGTGTGGGGAGTGCACTACGGCTCAAGGCTGCGTTTTCGCGGCAAACACATCATCTCTCTGTACGAAGACGAACAGTTTGAGCGTGCCAACCTGGCGCCTGCCGCTGGTCTCAGCCGATAGGGCTGATCCTCGCGGGGGAGTGTGCAGCATCGAGATGAATGTGTCCTCGCGGGTGACGCGAGAATCCCAGCGGCGGAAGCGGAGACATCGATGGTTGTCACGAATCTGACATAATAGTTATTATCGGTCAAACGTTACACCTGATCAAAAGCCCGTTTGGATGATCGATTTAGCTTGCATGGCATGCGTAAGAGATCCTCTGAGCCCGCGTCGGGTTTTAGACGCGCGGCGCGATGGCTGGGTGATCGGCTCAGTGGGTGAGCGCCTTGGCGAACCTGAACGCCATGCGACCATGGGCGAACCCGCCGCCTACGCGAATGGCTGAGGCCACCCATGATGCTTCGGCGATCTCGCCCATGGTGGCGCCGGCGGCTACGGCCTTCGCAGTGGGCGCATCGAAGCCGACCCCGCCACGTTCGTGGGGTAGAACGACCCCGGACCTGGTCTTTGCCCTCAGTGCGATACCGGAACGAATCGTCCTGCGGAATGACTTTTGGCGACGGCATTGGCAGCGAAGACTGTCCCGTGCATGACGATGTACACCCCTGCCGGCAAGGTCCGCGCGGCGATGATTGCGGCGCCGAGGTTGAAAGCGGCATCACTGCCGATCATCGATGCTGGCCGCATGGCTCCCGTCAGAACAACGGTTCGGTCGGCAACGACTCCGCTCTCGAGTAAAGCAGCAGCGGTATCCGTCATCGTGTCCGTGCCGTGAGTGATGAGTAGCTTGGTCGCCTGTCGGCTACGCACGTGATTGACGATCGTCGCTCGATCAACATCGGTGAGGGTGAGGGAATCTTTGGAGAGGATGCTTTCGATCGAGATTTCGATTCCCGCCGCTGCCAGGAGTGCGGCGGCCGCTGGTGGGCCGATCTCGAGTTCCCCGCGAAGGCCGTAGACCTTGTCGATTGTGCCTCCCGTGGCGAGGAGGAGGATTTCTTCGGCGTCGATCACGAACGGCCCTCATCGAAGATCGTGGTCATGCGGTCGGCCGATTTCAGTCCGGATCCGGTGAGGATCACCACCGTGGTCTGATCGGGCGATATCTCGCCGGCTGCAAGGAAGCGGTCCAGTGCGGCTGCCGCGACCGCGCTGGTGGGTTCCGCGTAGAGTCCGCGAGCAGTCAGGGAACGCACGGACGCCCGGATCTCGTCGTCCGAGACCGACACGGCCGCACCGCCGGAGCGGCGGACAGCGGCGACGGCCTCGGGAAGCCGAATGGGGCGAGCAATCGATGCACCCTCCGCGATCGTCGGGACGCGCTCACCGCGAGATGCGGGGTCGATGCCGTTAATCGCGTCGGAGATGGTGCCCCAGTGCTCCGGCTGGCCAACCAGCAGACGCGGCAGCCGCTGGATCTGGCCTGCATCGAGTAATTCCCGGAACGCCAGGTCGCAGCCAAGGATGTTGCTCCCGGCGCCCGCGACGAGCACGACGTTGTCCGGTGCCCGGAATCCGAGCTGCTCCCAGATCTCGTAGGCGATCGTCTTGACGCCCTGCAGGAAGAAGGGATGCCAGTTGTGGCTCGCGTACGGGATCGTCTCCGACTGGCGGATCGCCTCGTCGGAGACCTCGTCACGGGTTCCGGCGACGAGTTCGATCTCAGCCCCGAAGGAGCGGGCCTGCATGATCTTCGCGGGCGAGGTGGCTTCGGGAACGATGATCTTCGCCGCTACCCCTGCCGCGGCGGCGTAGCAGGCGACCGCGGATCCGCCGTTGCCGGAGCTGTCCTCGAGGACGTGCGTGGCACCCTGGCTGCGCAGGTGCGACATCATCACGGAGACGCCCCGGTCCTTGAAACTCGATGTGGGATTGAACCATTCAAGTTTGAATCGGACGTCGCCTGCGCCCCAAGGGACGTCGATCAGGGGAGTGAAGCCCTCTCCGAGGCTGATGCGGTACGACCGCTCGACGGGCAGGGCGCGAGCGTATCGCCACAGGGAGCGCTCGCTCGCGTCGATGTCGGTCGGCGTCAGACCCCGGATCGGAGTGAGTGCCAGCGGTGCGCCGTCGTCGCCCCGCCAGCGCCGGTCGGTGAGCGGATGCAGCGCGCCCGAGCGCTCGACGAGCGCGACGTCGGCGAATGGATCGGGTCCCATCGTGTCGGCGTAGGTCATGTACGGGTCCTCTCGTTGTCGGCACGACTGATCAGGGCGTCAGCCAAGGTGAGGTCCTGAAGCGCGAATCCCGAGCTGTCGAACACGGTTATCTCCTCGTCGCCTGTTCGCCCTACCCCGACGCCGTTCAACACGTCGCCGAGCGTCGTGATCGCCACGCCGTGCGGTGCGTGCTGGAACTCGCCGATGCTGCGGGATTGGTCGATGACATCGCAGAAGAGCCGCGCAGACGCGTACAAGCCGGAAGGCAGTTCCTGCTTCCCGGGTCCGTCGGCTCCCATCGCCGACACGTGCGTACCGGGGCGAATCCACTCTGCGTCGAACAACGGTTCCCTCGCGGTGGTGACCGTCGCGATGATGTCCGCCTCCCCGCACGCCTCTTCCACCCCCGCGGCTCGCGCCCGCACGCCGGTCTCGACGTGCACCCGCGCGGCCAGGGCCTCCGCCGCTGCTCGGTTGCGGCCGGCGATGAGGATCTCGTCGATCGGTCGAACGCGGGCGACGGCACGCGCCTCGTACCGGGCCTGGTTGCCGGTGCCGAGGACCGCGAGGATCCGGGCATCCCGGCGGGCAAGGATCTCGACGGCGACCGCGTCCGCTGCTGCCGTGCGATACGCGTTGCCGGCGCCGGCTTCGACGACAGCGGCCACGCGTCCGGTGGATTCATCGAGCAGGATGACCGTCGAGCTGTGCCGAGGTAAACCCGCAGCCGCATTATTCGGCCAGAAACTGCCGATCTTCGCGCCTGAAAGACCGGATGCGGAGCCCGACTTGATCGTGAAGCGGTTCTGCGTGCCGGCCACGAATCCGACCACGACGGGGAAAGGCGTCGAGCCACCCACCGAGGTCAATGCCAGCCGCGCTGCCTCGAGCGCCAACTCCTCCGAGACCAGACTCGCCGACCGCTCTTCGGTCATGACGATCACCACGATGCCTCTTCAGCGAGCGAAGACAGGTGATTGACCAGCGCAGCGCTCATGCCACGCGCTCCTTGACGCGGTCCACGATGCTCACGAAGTCCTCGTCGTAGCCGAACGCGCGGGGGCCGACGACGGCAAGAGCGCCTTCGGTGCGGTAGCGCGGATCGCACGGGGCCGCAATGACGCGGGTCCGCACCCCGTACCGCAGCGCCTCTGTGGTAACCGCCAGGCCCGATGCCGCATCGACGATGATGATGAGATCCGGCGTCGTAGCCAGAGTCGCATCCGCCGTGCGGATGAGGAGGTGCTCGTTCTGACTCTCGATCTCTGCGGTCCGGCCGAGGCTGGGCCCTGTTCCCTCGAGGAGGGTGCGAACGAACGTGAACCCTCCTTCGGTACGTCGCTGAAGGTCGATGACCTTGCCCTCGAAGACCACCGTGCCCTCGATCCGCTCCGCCACGGCAGCGGCGGCATCCTGATGGTCGCGCGATGCGTTCCGGACGAGCGCCCCGAGATCCGCTGCCCGGCTGAGCGAGCCGGCGATCGTGTGCGCGAGCACCTGTTCCGCGTCGACCGGGTAGAGAGCGATGAGAGCTGCGGCACCCATGGCCACGCAGACTGCGCGGGCAAGGCGTTCGGTGTGAGCGTTGTCGTCGGACCTCAGCACCACCGTGTTCGCGAACTCGTCGGCCAGGACCATCGGCGTCGCCGAGACCCCGGCGAGCGAGGGGATCACCATCTGAAGTTCCGGGAAGGCGCGGCCCATCATGTCGGCGTCGACGAGCGGTAGCCCCAACTGCGCGGCGATGGCGATCGGGATAAGTGCGGCGATGCCACCGATCTCGATCGGCATCAGGTGCGTGGGTCGTCGACCGGCGGCATCGGCGAAGGCCCGGATGAGCTCCTCGACCGGCTCGAGCGAGGGGAGCTTCTCGTTCGCGGCTGTCGGTGCACCCATCGTCGCGACCGGCAGCACGAGGCTGTCGGGGGCGAGTTCTTCGGGAGTGACGACCGTGACGGGGCCGTGCCGGCGCAGCGCCTCGCGCGCGATGAGACGACCGAGAGCGGGATCGCCTCCTCCTCCCGTACCGAGCAGCGCAGCCCCGATCGCGATGTCACCCAGATCATGCTCAGTGAGTTGGTACACCGGCTTCCTTTCCTTCCAGCGGCCCGACCACACGCACCCGAACGCGGAATCGCCCACCGCCGAGGTAAGGGACGACGGACTCCTCGATATCTACGACCCGAAGGCCCGCCTGGTCGGCGCCCAACGCCCGCGCTTGCGCGCGTGCGGCTTCCGTGACGGCGGCCATGGCCGATGCGCGTTCGGAGTCGGTGTATTCCAGGAGCCGTTCGACCGTTGCACCGATCTCGCCGGTGGCGGCTCCGATCGCGTTGGCCACGGCGAGATGATCGGGTCGGATGACTCGTCCGATCCCGGCGAGGGAGTCGGAGACGAGGATCGAGCCGCCCCCGGCGAGCACCACCGCGGGGCGGCCCGCCCGCAGCTGCGCCCGGTCGACGGCCGCGGCGACATCATCGTCTATCTGGCGAAAGCCGCGGCTTACGAGGTCGGCAGGAAGGTCCCGGACGCGGGCGGGATCCCCGATACGCGCGCGTCCGCCCGCTACCGCGAGATCGGTCGCGGTGAGAGTGTCGCCGCCGAAGACGAGTGCGCGCTCCAACAGCCGGTGGCCGACGCTGCGTCGGCTGATCGGTCTCTCACTGTCGGGCTCGACGACACTCCCCCCGCCGATGGGCAGGGAGACCACGTCGGGCAGGCGGAAGTTGGTGGCGACGCCGCCGATCTCAGCGGTGGTGGACGTTTCACGAGGGAACCCATCCGCGACGACGCCGATGTCAGCGGTCGTCCCGCCCACATCGACGACCGTGCAATCGCTCAGGCCCGAGAGGAATGCGGCGCCCCGGAGTGAATTGGTCGGGCCGGAGGTGAAAGTGGAGACAGGGAAGCGACGTGTGGTCGCGAGATCAGCGAGGGTGCCGTCGTTCTGGCTCATGTAAACGGGTGCCTGCACCCCGATCTCCGTCATGGCGGAGTGGATGGCCGCCACCGTGGAACGAGCGAGCAGACGAAGAGACGAGTTGATGACTGCCGCGTTCTCTCGAGCCAGGAACCCGAGCTGCCCAAGATCTGACGACACAGTGATCGGGATTCCCGGCAGATGGGCCGCGAGCACCGCAGCCGCGGCCCGCTCGCTGCTCGGTTCAAGAGGCGCGAAGACACCCGTGAGGGCCACGGTTTCGAGGCCGGCGCGACGGATGCGGTCGGCCACTCCGATGAGCTCGGCCTCGTCGAGAGCGGTGCTCGGACGCCCGTCGAACTCCCGACCGCCGCGGCAAAGGAACCATTCCCACGGGATCGCCGCGGAAAGCGTCTCCGGCCAGTCGCTCAAGGGCGGAACCGAGGTGGTGGCCGGATAGCCCAGGCGGACAACGGCGACCGAGGCGAGGTCGCGCGCCTCGACGAACGCGTTCGTGAAGTGAGTCGTGCCGACCATGACGGCCTCGAGGTCGGTCGGCGAATAACCGCTCTGACCGAGCAGGGTCGCCAGTGCCGCCACGATGCCCGAGGTCACATCCTCGGTCGTCCTGTCCTTGTGGACCGCGACGACGTGGCCATTGTCCAGGAGGGCGGCGTCGGTGTGGGTGCCTCCGACATCGATGCCGACACGGATGCCGCTCGTCACCGCGCCTCCGACAAGGCCAGGTCTTCATACCCCACCGCGGTGCGCCGAGTCGGCGCAGGGTAGCTGCGCTGTGACGGCGCGAGGCCGAGTTCGGACAGTGCCTCCGCGATCTTCAGCGTTGTGGGGGCCGGATCGATGACCGGGATCCCCGGGTAGCCCTCGGCTGCGAGGTGCTCGCGAATCGCGTCGGCCCAGCCCCGCATCCCTGTGCATCCGAACACGACGGCATGGGCTCCGTCATCGCGGACGGCAGCAAGGGACTGCGCGAAGAGCGCGGTCCGGAGGCGCTCCTCGTCGTGAAGATCGAGTACGGGAACCTCGACGGATCGAATCGACCGGAGTTTGTCGCTGAGCCCGTACACCGTGACCAGGTCGGCCAGTACGGGCACGACCGCAGCGCTCGTCGTGACGATCGAGAAGTCGTGCGCCAGGAGGGAGGCGACCATGATCGAGGTCTGCGCGGCCCCGAGAACGAGCATTCCCGTCGCCTCGCGGGCCGCACCCATGCCGGGGTCGGTCATGCAGTCGATCACTGCGGCATCCGCGCCCTCCTCGCGCGCGACGATGAACTTGCGCAGGAGGTCGGGGACGGCGAGTGCCTCATCGAAACGCGATTCGAGCGAAGCTGGCCCGGAATCGAGGATGTCGTGGGTCAGTGAGGTCTCGGGATTTGCATAGGGGGCGAAATCCGAAATCCCGGACAGCCCGGGGGTCGTGATGGGGGCGACGATGTGGATTCTCATTGGGTGTCCTTCTGTAGGGTCATTTGCCGCGACGCGCCCAGGCGTCCACGCCAACGGCGAGGAGGATGATCACGCCCTCGACGATCTGTTGGAACATCGGGTCGACCTGCATGAGGTTGAATCCGTTGCTGATGAGGGCGAGTAGCAGGACGCCGAGCACGGTCCGCCAGACTGCGCCTTCGCCGCCGAGCATGGAGGTGCCGCCGACGACGATGGCCGCTACGGAGCCGAGCGCGAGTGACGCTCCGACGTTCGCCTGCCCGGTCGCCACTTGGGACGCGGACAGCACCCCGGCGATTCCCGCCGCCAAACCTGACAGGGCGTACGCGGCCGTCCTCACCGTCGTGACGCGGACGCCCGAGAGCCGTGCGGCCTCGGCATTGCCGCCCACGGCGTAGATGTGCCGACCTAACGCGGTGAAGGCGAGGATCAGCCCGCACACAATCGCGAAGCCGATCCAGATGAAGGTCTGCAGGTAGATTCCGAGGAATCGACCCGTGCCGATGGCTCGGAATGCTTCGTCCGTGACATTGATGAGGCGCCCCTGGGTGAGAAGGAACGCCAGGCCTCCGATGACGATCGATGAGGCGAGCGTTGCGACCAGGGGATTAATGCGTCCCACGGTGACCAGCAGACCGTTGCACGCGCCGATGAGCGTTCCGACCAGCGCACCCGCCGCCAGCGCGATCGGAGCTGGCAGGACCGATGCCGCCATGGCGGCGACGACTCCGGAGAAGGCGAAGTTGGCTCCCACGGACAGATCGAAGCCGCCCGAGATGAGCAGCAGGGTTCCTGCGCAAGCGATGAGCCCGACCGAGGTGGCCTGGAAGAGGAGATTGCCGATATTCGCGGCGGTGAAGAACACGGGGCTGAGCAGAGCGAGCGCGACCACGAGCAGACCGGTGGCGGCGACGATCCCATAGTCGCGAACGCGTTCGATGACGTGTCGGGAGGACCGGGTGGGCTCCGCGGCCTCGGGGGTCTCGGTGAGCGTGGTCGTAGCGGTCATGACAGGTCTCTTTCGTCGGACGTCGCGGTGGTGTCGGCGGCACCGAAGGCAGCTCGGAGCACTGCCTGCTCGGTCGCTTCGGTGCCGGTTAGTTCGGCCTGGATGGCGCCGTCGCGCATCACCAGCACACGGTGGGAGAGGCCGAGCACTTCCTCGATCTCCGAGGAGACGAGGAGCACGGCGTTGCCGTCGGCCGCGAATCGGCGGATGAGGTCGTAGATGGTCTGTCTCGAGCCGACATCGACGCCGCGGGACGGCTCGTCGACGATGAGGACGCGCGGCGACCCCATCAGCCATTTGGCGAACATCGTCTTCTGCTGGTTGCCACCGGAGAGGCTGGAGACGGACTGGGTTGGGCTCGCGCCTCGTACGCCAGCCGACTTGATCGCCGCGTCGGTGCTCCGGCGCTCGCGTCCGAGACGAAGAACACCGGCGACGCTCAGTGCCGAAAGGTGCGGAAGGGCCACGTTGCTCCGGATGGACGCCAAGAGGAGCAGGCCGTCGTCCTTCCGAGATTCGGGGATCATCGCCATGCCCGCGGCGATGGCCGGCCCGGGACGTCGGACACGGCGCTCGACGCCGTCGATCCGGATCCGTCCGCCGCGCGAGGGGTCGGCGCCGAAGATGGCTCTCACCAGCTCGGTCCGGCCCGCGCCCACGAGGCCGGCCAGGCCAACGATCTCCCCCGCGCGCACAGTGAGCGACACCGGCTTCGTGCTTCCGTTGGCGACGATGCCGTCGACCTCGAGCACGGTGGCCGCTGAATCGGCGACAGGGGCCGGGGCGCTGAATGTCTGGTCGAGTGATCTGCCGAGCATCGACTCGACCAGCGAGTCCGCCGTCTCTCCCCCGGTCGTGCCCTGGCGCACGATGTGCCCGTCACGCATGACAGTGACGGTGTCGGCGACGGCGAGCACCTGGGAGAGGAAGTGGGAGACGAAAATCACAGTGCGGCCCTGAGCGCGGAGCAGGCGGATGACGTCGAGCAGACGGTCGGCCTCCGCCCCCGTGAGGCTGGCGGTCGGTTCGTCCATGACGATGAGCCGCGCATCGCGCGCGATGGCGCGGAGGATTTCGACCTTCTGCTGGTCAGCGATACGCAGATCGCCGACCGCGACATCAGGAGGCAGGTGGAATCCGGCCGTCTCGCAGAGCGCCTCGTATCGGGGCCTGAGGCGTCGGCGGGTGACGGCATCACCTGACGTGCCGAGGAAGACGTTCTCGATCACCGAACGGCGCGGGACGAGCAGCAGCTCCTGAGCGATCATCGTGATCCCGTCAGCGAGAGCCTGCCGAGGTGTGCTGTAGTGCACCGGGTTGGTGTCGATCAGGATCTCGCCGGAGGACGCCGCGTGCACACCGGCGATGAGTCGGCCGAGGGTCGACTTCCCTGCTCCGTTCTCCCCGACGAGTGCGTGCACGCGCCCGGCCTCGAAGGTCGCGTGCAGGTCGTGGAGCACTTCCACGGATCCGAACTTCTTCGTCACCGCACGCAACTCAACCGCCGCCCCGGCGCCGGCCGCCTCCGGGAGGGGCCTGAACGAAGCGCCCCTCCCGAATGGACGTCTGATCATCAGACTCAACCCTCGTACTCTCCTACAAAGTCCACGCCGTCACCCGTGCTGAGGGTTTCCTTCGTCGCGATCGGACCGATCGGCGAAAGGTCGAGCGAGTTGAGGAACGGCGGGACGTCGCCTTCGCCGAGCACGGCTTGGATGGCGTAGCGCGTCGAGTAGACACCCTCGCTGTAAGGCAGAGCCACGATGTCGGCGAACAGGCTCCCGTCACGCACCATCTGCACCGTCTTCTCGCTCGTTCCCGCCGAGATGACTTTGATCTCGTCCTGACGTCCGGCGTCCTCGACCGCGGACACGATGCCGAGCGCCATCTGGTCGCCGGGCGTTGCGAAGACGTCGACACCCGGGATGGCGAGCATCGTGTCGTTCGCGGCCGCCTGGGCGGCGGCAGTCTCGAAGTTCCCGTCAGCCGAGGTGTGGAGGACGATGTTCGGGTAGTCCGCGATGACGGCGGACAGGGCGTCGATGCGTACCTGCTCGGACCTCTGGTTGAACGACCCGGGCATGTATACGGCATCGCAGGGGTCGATGTCTTCGCACCCCGACACGATCGCCTCGGCGATGTACTGACCCTGGTCGCCGAACGGCTGCGCGACGACCGAGGTGATTCCTTCGACCTGCGGCTCGATGGAGGCGAGGTCGGACCCGATGTTGTTCCAGTCCGCCACGACCACAATGCCAGCCTCGATGGCCTGCTTGACGGTGTCGGCGACAGCGACACCGTTGACCGGCATGACCACCCATGCGTCGTACTGCTGCGACGCGATGGCGTCCTGCATCTGACTGATCTGCGTCGCCTGGTCGAAATTGGCATCAAGGCTGGTGACGGTGGCGCCCCACTTGGCCGCCTCGTCTTCGACGCCCTTCAGGTTGGCTGCTGTCACCACGTTGGCGCCGATCGGATTGAAAAAGCCAATCCGCACGACATCCTCGCCGGTATCGGACGCATCCCCGGCGGACGGACCCCCACTGCTGCACGCGGTGACACTCAAGGCCATCACCGCCAAGACTGAGGTGGCGATCGCGCGATTGACTCTCATGTCTCCTCCTTCGCGACCGGACGTTCCGTCGCTTGAAGCAGAGTGGAACAGGTGAAAAGGATCGTCAAGCAATTTACCGAGTCTGGTCAATAATGTTTACCATCACGAAACAAACGATGACCAAACTTGGCAGTGCTACGCTCAGGCGAGTTGGTAAGAGAGGGGCGGACGGCATGCATGATTTCCGGCCGATCACCCCCTATCGCACCTTCGAGCAGGTGGTCGAACAGATCGCGCGAGGCATCCGGCTTGGTGTGCTTCGCGTAGGCGACCGCATCCCCTCCGAACGCGAACTCGCGACCGAGATGCAGGTAAGTAGGCCGACCCTTCGCGAAGCGATTCGAGTGCTGGAGGACGTCGGCGTCATAGAGGTGCGCCGCCAGCCGTCCCCCGGCATGTTCGTCGCGTCGACGAATCTCCCTCCTGATCTCCTTCAATCCAAGGTGGAGATGCGAGGAGAAGAGGTGCGAGGGGTCCTTGAGGCGAGACGCATGTTCGAGCCGCGCGTCGCCCATCTCGCTGCTGCGCACGCAGGCGAAGAGGACTTCGCGCGCATGCAGGAAACCATAGATATCCAGCTCCAGATGCTTGCAGACGGCAGCCATCGCGAGGACACCGACAAGTTCCACGGGCAAGACGTCCTTTTCCACCACCGCATGGCCGGTGCCACCCATAACTCGACGATCGTGCAGCTGATGGGCATCGTGCAGGGCAAACTCGTGTTGGCCCGTGATCTCATCTCGCACCAGCACCACAATCAGGAATGGGTCATCGACATCCACCAGCGCACGCTCGCTGCTATCCAGCGCGCCGATCACGCTCTAATCGAGACGGTGATGGAAGAGCACATCCACGAACTTGAGATGGCGTGGGAACGCTCGAGGGACATCGCCCTCGTGAGAACACTCCCCGAGTTCATGGTTCCTTCGAAAACCGACGCGTAGCACCTCGCGCTCAAGCGTGCCCCGCTGACCGCGCCTCGGACCTATGGTGGCTAGCTCGGTATATGGAGTCGGTCCGGTCACGATGGACGCTCTCGGTGAGGTCTCGCCTCAGCTCTCGTGCGCCTCATGTTGCGGAATTTGAGCTGTGCATCCACCCACAGCGTTCACCCGCTCGCCCCCCACTGCTGGCGCCAGCGACGGAGATGCCCTAGGGAAACCAGCCCTCTGGTGGTTCTACGTATGGGAGCGGTTCGCCGGGCGGATTAGCGTCCTTAGCGCGCGCGAATGGACCTTCCGGGCTGAGTAGAACTCCCATGTGGTGGTCTGCATGATCAGCCCACCAAGTACTCGCGCCGGTGGCGCCATCTTGCCGCAGGTGTTCCCACGCGCGCCATAGTGCTTCGATCCTCGCGACGGCCTCCGGGTACCTCCACCAGTCGGCCGCCCACCTATAGCGAGCATTACCCGGACCTACCGGCCGGGTGTACATATACCGGAGGTACTCACGGACGAACTCATCAGCCGACTGGTACACCAACGCCGCAGATCTGCGATGGCCCGAAGCAACAGAGTGTTCGTCGCGGAACTGGTCGAGTGCGTCATTCATCCCGACGCGCCCCTGGTCTGGGAACGGGAAGAGCCGCTTGGTCGGTGCGTTGCGAAGCGGTCAGAGTCGTGGCATGGGGTCCTTGCATCCAGGGAATTGTGATGACGAGGGTTGCAGGGGCGCCGGATGAGAGAACCACCGCCCTCCCCCGTGGCAAAGCGCCTAGATCAGCGACATCGAGCGTACGTTCGCGCTGTAAAGCGTGTGAGGACGACCTCGTACCGCGGCCAACGTTGGTAGAGGTGGTGTGGCGTTCGAACTCCCCGATCATCTGCGACAGCTCGTTGAGAAACTCCGGTTCCCTCACACCTCCCCCGTAGATGGCGACGTTGGAGGCGCTCCAAAGTTTCCGCATGCCGTCGCGTCCCCAGACATGGGTGCCCTGCGACCAGGACTGCAGAATGGTCATTAGGACCACACCGCGGGAGCCGTAGTGGCTGTATAGATCGGGAAGGTCCTTCCAGCGGCACACGTTGGCGGCTTCATCCAGGACCCCCAGCATCGGTACCGGGAGGCGCCCGCCAGAGTGTTTTGTCGCGTACTCCTCGGCTGCTTCCACGGTCGCCGCAGTCAGCGCGGTCACCAGAGGACCAGCGGTTCCTTGCCCTTCTTTCGAGAGGCTGTACAAAGTGTCGCTACTGCGCGCGAAGGCCTGCGGATCGAACTGAGGTCGCCGATCGAGCTCGTCACCTTGTGGGGTGACCCACCTTGCGATTGCTCGGACTTTGAGGCAGGCAGCCATCTGTGATGCGGTGCCATAAACGCTGTCCCGACGCCGAGATTCGCCGTTGACGTGCCCCGAAACGGAGTCGGCCATCTGGTCGTAGCCGAAGCGGCGCAGGATGCTCACGGGTTCGTCGTCGCCCGGACTCGTCGTCCACGTGAAGGCGGTCGTGATCGGAAGGTTCTCGAGTGCTGCCGCTAGCAAGAACCCGGCGAGGAGGTCTTGCCCAGCGCCGTCAAAGTACGCGTCACCGCGACTGTCCGAGGCTCGAGATCCTGAGGCGAAATGGGCGGCGAGTTTTGCGGCTTTCACATCGTCAGTGACGTAGCTGAGCGGGTTCCACCACCAATTAGCGGGCTCTGCCGCGATCTGTTGGGGATCGAACACCCACACGTTGCCTACCTTCGAGCGCAGCCCTCGCGTCACATCGAGGACATCGCGTTTGTTAGAGGTGGTCAACACCGCGCCGGGCGCGTCAGCGATGGCGGGGATGACGTAGGCCGTGGACTTCCCGACCCTTGGGCCTGCGATCAAAGTCAGCATGTCCTCCGGCGAGGCGTACAACCGCTGCCGACCAGCGACAGAGATCCCGAGGAAGACGCCGACCCAGTTCTGCACGCCCAACCGCTCCGCAGTCGCCTTAGCGCCAGCCAAGCTCAAAGATCGGAGCTGCTTGCCCTTACCCATATGAGGCGCGGCGGCATCAACCGCCGTCCGTCGTTGCCCTCTCTCCCTGAGCAAGAAACCTGCCCCCAACCCCAGGAGGAGGATGACGGCGGCGATGGCGGCCAGCACCGCCGTCGCTGACGCGGGCCAGGTAACCGTTCCGCTTAGCAGGCCGAGGGTGACCGCGAACGGATCGGCAGGGAGCGCACCGTTCACCCCATCCATGCGCGAGCCAACGTCAACTGCCGCCCACACGCTCCCCACGATGGCCAGTGCGATGAGAGCCAAGACCAAAGGTGCAGCTTGGGTGCCTCCCGGATGTCGGCGCCGGTGGGTGGCGCTCACGGAAGTACTTCCACATCAACCTCTGATGGGGTGCGACCGGCTCTGGATCTCGTGTGCCAGAGCTTGTTGGTGTCGTTGACCGCGAGCTCCGCACTGGTCAGCTGGACACGAATAGGGATGCCGGGTCTACCGCCGACTTTGATGAGAAACTTTCCGCGACCAGGGGGCTCGGCCTCGTGTCCTGAGACGGGATCCCATGCAGGCGGGTCTTGCCACGAGGTCAGCATGTCCTGCTCGGCCCGCGACATCGGGACCGCAGAGGTGAGCATCGGCATCTCAGCTCCCGGGAGTCCCCCGCAGATCACCATCCCAGATCGCTCGACGAACCCCCGCGCCTTCATCTGATCCTCGGCCGTGGCCAAAGCCAGCAAGTCGCTCATGGTGTGGGAGATCATCGCGAGCCCCACTCCCCGGGCTCTGTTGAGCCGGGTGAGCGCGTCGACGCGGTCGACCATCCCCCGTCCGGCCCGCAGTGCCCGCCACAACTCGTCCAGGATCACGAAGTAATGCCGACGCGGTTCAAGCTCCGCGTCCGCCAAGGCGGAGGCGACATTCACGGTGCCAAAGCCCGCTGACCAGCACGCGAGCAGGATTGCAGCCTGCAGGTCGCCCTCGGAGTCATCGATGGAGGAGACGTCGTAGACCACCGGCCGGTCACGCCGCATCGGGGTTGTCGTGGGCCGGGAGAAAATCTCGCCCAGTCGTCCCCCGCTGGTGAGCCCAATCAGGGAGGCCTCGAGGTTCTCAGTGATTGCCTTGTACCGAGCAAGGTCACCGCGATCGAGGGCAACTTGGCGCACCTCATCGGGAGCGTCCTGAATCACCCGAAGCAGATCCGCCAGCACCGGGACGCCCTCGTGGTGCTCATCCAGCCACTTCAAGGCCCGGTCGATGATCGTCTCCTCCCGATCGGTGGGCGGTTCCGATCGGAGGATGGTCAGCAGGGCCGCGACCATGGTGTGCCGGCGACCATGAGCGTCCGCCAGTACCTGCAAAGAGAGCCGCTGCAGCTTCTGACCGCGTCGACGCAGCTCCCCGATCGAGTCGGCCACCTCCTCAGCGGTCGGACTCTGTTCAAGCTCAGCCGCCTCGGCTAGTGCTTCATTGGCTTCTGCGACTAGCCGGCTGGCGGCCTGGGTTGCCTCTCCCGGGTCGAGGATGTTCAGGTATCCGCGCCCTCGACCAAGCGTGATCACTTGCCCGTCGAGGGCTTCGATCAGGTCCACGTAGTCGGGCTTGAGGTCGCCCAGGACCAACGGGATACTGCCGTACCCGGCTAAACCTGTCGCCATTCGCCGAGTGAGTGAGGACTTCCCCAGGCCCGGTTTCCCTAGGACGAACATCGATGGGTTGCTGATGAGGTTGGCGCGTTGGAACCACGACACTGGATCGCAGCACACGCTCGCGCCAGTGGCCAGGTTCTTGCCCAAGGGCACCCCGATCATCGGAGTGCCGGTACCAACAGAGAACGGGTAGAGACCGCAAACCTGCACCGTTGTTCCCCGGAACTCATCCGCCGCCTGCACATTCACCGCCTCACCGCCGCCGCGACCCAGCCACCCTCGAAGAGGCGGACGCAACGGGCGAACCACGGTCGCCCGCTTAGAAGGCTTCCCCCCGCCCGCATGGGGAATGGTGCGCTTCTTCTTCCCACTCCCGTCCACCGCGCGAGGAAGTTTGCGCTGCCCGGAGGCCGGCTTGTCATCCGTGGTTCGTTCGTCGGCGGCAACGTAGTTGACCTTTGCCGGTAGGGCCGCTGGGCGGTCGGGGTGCCAGAACGGGTAGTCGTTGGTCGTCATAGCGACTCACGCACCTCCGTCGGCAGCCGCAGGTGTCGAGGCAACACCAACCCCAGGGGCAGCGCCGCCGCAAATGCAGTGTCCTGGGACCCGTAGGCCGGACGCATCTGCAGCCGGGCCGCCGCCGTCAGGGTGTCCACCGCCGCGCTCGCATCCGCGACCCGAGCGAGATCAGTGGAAGTAGCGGTGACGATGAGACCGAAGTTCAGCAGCCCAGCTCCAGCTGCTTCCTCGGCCGCGGTCGCCTGCGCTGATCGAGTGGACATCGTCGACCGTGCGGTGGGTTTCGAGCTCGAGCTGGAGTTGAACGCGGCCGCATTCAGGTCCGCCTCAACGATCGCCGCCGTGCGGGCAGGATCGATCGGCCGATACAACAAGGTCACTCGCTTCCGAGCAATATCTCGGTGCGGAGCCAGTAGGCGTCCGAGAATGCCCGACTGCACCACCCCACGCGGAGGGCTCGTCATCGTCCACGACGTCGACGCCGCAGAATCATGCCGATAAGAACCCCACGACGCCTCTGCCGCCGCCGGCCCCACCTCCGACCAACTCAGATCAGGGGTCTCCCCCGCGGCCCGCGCCTCATCAATCAGCGCAGCGGCCGCTGGGTCATAGGCGACCCGAATTACCTCGCACAGCTCCTGCGCACCTAACGGACGGGCAGCACCCGCACCCGTCGCACCAAGCGACGACGTCAGACCCGGCAAGCGGGCAGCGAGATCCCGCCCCATCTCCTCTGCATCCCGCCGCTTCCCACCCAGTCTCGAAGACGCAGAGAAGGTCAAGGAGATGTAGGCGCGAATGGTGGCTGACCCAATCGGATACGCCTCGACCACCTCGAGAAGCATCGCCTTCGCAAACTCCGGGGCCTCCGCATCCATGGCGCCATGGACCTCCGACCGCAACCGGGTGCCCGTGTCAGGAGACGTCTCGATCGTCACCGCGGCCGCCTCAAGGCCCGGCTCATCCCCCAGATTGGCAAGCCAGATCCCGTACTGCGCTACCTGCGAGTCCACCTCCGCCTGATCAACAAGCGCCGCACCGTCCGGTTCAGTCGCAATGACCACCGTGAAGTGACGGGTCGCGGGCGTATGAATAAGGGCGAATGCGCGCCCGTGCGAGTCGTGATGCTCCGAAAGGCGCGACCCAGCGGCAAGGCCCGGGAGTTGATGAGTTCCCCACTTCCCCCGCCCCGCGGGGCCTGAGCGGTACAGGTTCGCTCCCGTGATCTTTGTCCGCCACCAACTCACGCGATTCACCGTTCTTCCCAGGGCCGACTGGCCGTGCTTGTCCTTCACCGCCACCATCAACAGCACCCCACCAAAGAGGCCCGCCACGACCAGAGCCGTCCCCAGGCCGCTGAACATCACCGCCAGAATCGACGACGCGATCCCCGCGAACATCACCCCGGTCGCCATCTGCCCCAGCGCACCAAGACCAGCCGTCGTCGGACGACGCCAGTTCCCATACGTCCGAGGCCCCGTATCCAAAGAAGTCACGATCCCTCCCTACCGGTTCTCGCTGCCAGTGGCATCGTCAGCAAACGACTTCGCCGCCGCACCGGCCTGCTTCGCGCCCTGAGCTACCTGACCCGCAGCCAGCCCAACAGCCATACCCGCCGCCATCCCAATCGGCCCCGCCCCAGCGCCGGCAGTCGCACCACCCACCGCAGCCGAACCACCACCACTCGCCGCACTACCCACGGACGCAGCGCTGCCCCCACCGGTGGCCACTCCCCCGCCGCCGCTCGGACCTGTCGGAGGCGCAGGAGAAGACGGCGGAGCCGGGGTGCTGCCACTCGGCGACGAACCGAAGCCCCCGCCACTTCCTCCGCCCGACCGGATCGCTCCCGTCGCCACCGCCCCGGCAGCGGAAACACCTGCACCCACAAGAGCCAGCGAGGCTCCCCCGCCGCCCCCACCCGACATCGCACCAACTGCAGGGACAACGAAGCGCATCAACGCCGGCAACGCCACTAACGCGATCAGCATCAACGCGAGACCGGTGAGCAGCTGCACCAGCCCCGATCCATCAGTCACGAACAAGTCGGCACCCGTGAGCCGGAACGCCGTCGCATAGACGATCGCCGCCGCGGGCTTGTAGAGGATGAACGCGATCGTCCAGCCCAAAGACCGGCGGAACCAGTTCCGACCCATCTCCGTATTGGTGAAGGATGCAGTGATCGGCAGGATCCCGGCCAAGACCACCAACATCCCGCCTCGAACAATCATCAAAGCGATCTGCCCGAAGGTCATCAGCAGAGCAATCAACCCAAGACAGAACACCGCGATGACTCCCAGCGCGTTCTGCGACCCCGCCGTCAGCCCAATCATCATGAACACGTTCGTGCCAAAGCAGTTCGACTCCGAGTTCGTGACATCGCAGTCAGTGGAGTTGTTGAGGATCCAGACCGAGAACGCATCCGACGCCATGACCGCCAACACGATCCCCGTCAGCCCGGCACCAGACACTGCAATGAGGGTGAGTAAGGACTGCAGGAGCTCACGTGCCGGTTGGGCACGCTGCGTCCACGCCATCCGGGCAGCGGCAATCAGCACCGACAAGACCGCGAGGCCTCCGGTGTACCACCACAGCTGATTCTGGATAAAACCAACCACGGATGAACTTCCCGCAGGCGCCGCGCCAGGCAGAATCCCGGCAACCAACGCCGACGCAGAAGAGACCAAGATGACCGACGCCAAGATCACCCCAACTCGACCCAAATGAGCCTCACCATCCCCGCGACGTCGACGAGCTGCCATTAGAGCGCCCGCAATGATCAGCGAGACCACCGCGATCCCAAGCGACACCCACACCACGTACTGCAGCAGCGTCTCGAACCCACCCGAAGCAGGAGGGGCACCCTCCACAGCCGCGCCACCAGCGCCGGACGTGATCGTCACAGGCGAGGGAACAAGCACCCACAGCGTTCCAAGGCTGGCAACCGCCTTGCCATACCCCTCCAGAATCCGATTCACGAACTCCTGCAACGCATCATTCGACGCTTGCGAAATGACGTCGCCGGCAAAGCTGGAAGACCAACAGGTCCAGTCAGTCCATTCGCACGTACTGGACTCTCCGCCCATCACAGACCCGACCAGGGGACGTAACCGCCGAGACTCTGGAGAAGGACCGGTCGGTAGGGTGGCTGGCCCTTGTCCGTAAGGAGGACTTTCCAGTCGCCCTCAACCCACCTGAGGGCGATCGCAAAGCCGACGAGCTCGCCAGTCCTGAGCTGAAACGCCGTGTCGACCACTGCCTCGTCCTCGGTGTAGCTGAGTACCTGCACTCCCGCGATTTGGCCGGAGATACCGCGATCTCCGCGGACGGTCTCGGCGAGGAGCGCCGCGTCCCTCCCCGGGCCCGGCACAGTCATTCGGTCCGAGAGAAGCGGTGTCAGGCGTGCGTCCGATCCCATTGCCCAGATGTTGGCTGCTGCGAAGGCTGCACCTTCGGCGGAGTGCGCGAAGCATCGACGAACACCGTCTACGTCCTGCAGACCTGGACCAGACGCTGACGAGGCTGGAGCCGCCATCGTCCCGACGATCTCCCACTCCGCGTCCGGGGCTTGCGACAGCGACCTCTCCAATGAGTCACCGGTAAGTCCGCAGATGCTGCTGGCGGGGCCCTCCACTCTCCCTGTCGAGCTCGTGGTTGGTTCCGGGATGGGACCGGCTTCAGGTGCGTCGGAAGCGGCGGCCACCGCTAGCGCAATTGCTGCCAAGACAATCAGTGCGACGACGAGCGCACTCAATACGTATCCACGGCGCTGGATTAGACGCGCGATTCGCTGGTTAGCCATTTCTATGTTTCGCCAGCGTCCTAAGTGCCGACGAGGAAGCCAACGAGGGTGGCTGCCGAGGCGATGATGATCACGCCGATGAGGATGCGGCCGAGCCAGCCGCCGATTTCCATACCCTCGCCTCGGCGGGAGCTGATGGCCATGGTCGCTCCGAGGATAAGGAGGCCGATGACGGCTACTCCAAGTGCGAGCCATTTGATCCAGCCCATGATGACGACGAAGCCCTCGAATCCGGGGGGCATTGTTCCATCTCCGGGATCTGGGACCGCCGCAGGAAGCGCAGTGAGAAGGTCGGCGGTCAGCGTCAGAAAGGTCATCGCTCGGGTGCTTTCGGGTCAGTTATTCGCGGGGTAGGTGGAGTGGATCAGCTCAGGACGAGGGGGTCATCGGTGTAGGCGACGTCGAGGTGGAGGTGGTCGCAGCTGTCCGTGAACTGGGTGAAATGTTGAAGCGCGGTTGCGGGGCGGCAACCGACCTGTCCGGCCCTGGTGCCGGCGGGCACCATCGGGTCGAGGATGGCGAGAAGCTGCAGGGACCGCGCGTCGCCGCCGGTCACGGGAAGGCCCGCCAGGGAGTAGAAATCAACCGCCCGGCCACCGTTACCGATCCAGTGCGACGAGGTCGTGCCGGCACCGAGCAGCATCCCGGTGCATTGTCGGTTCAGATCCGAGACACCAACGCGGGTGAAGTTCTTCAGCGCGATGGTGATGATCTGAAGGGTGCGGACGTCGAGTTCGCAGTTAGGGGTCGCCGTTCCGTCCGCGACATCGCGTATCTGGTCGGCGTAGCGAGGTTCGACGATTGTCAAAGTGCCGTCCTCGATGGCAGTGACCAGGTCAGTAGCAAGTGTTCGAGCGTCGCCCGCGACGTCGCACGTTGCCGTCGGGGCGGAGGGGGTGCCGGGCGTCTTTCCGGTTTGCAGCTGTGCGAGGTAGCTGACGACACCGGTGGCCACTGTCCGGTAGGGCTTGTAGTGGGAGGGGTCGGCGTTGCGCTGCACTGAGTTGATCGCAAGCGATGGCTCGAGGGACTCCCAATCGGTCACGCGTTGAAGCGCGGCGAAGAAGTTCGTGGCCGACACCGTCGGGTCCATGCGGTCCTCGTAGCTACCCCAAGCGCCGTTATCGCGCTGCTGAAACAACCCTCGAGAGTCCGGCCCTGCAACGTCGCCCGAGTCCAGCACGCGCAACGAAGACTCACCCAGCGCGGCCTGCACACCCAAAATCTGTCCGGCGGAGTCCATGCCGAGGGCGATGGCGGCGTTGACGATAAGTGCAGCGTTCACGATCTGCTCGCGATCCAGATCGCCAGCGGAGGCATCCGTAGGAAGTCTTGCGACGTCGATGGGCTGTCCGACGCCGGGCGCGCAGGCTGAGGCGGAGTTAGAACCGAAGAACATCACGAAGATCGCCGCCCCGAACACCAGAACCGGGACAAGAACAAAGGAAAGAACGACGCCACCTCTCGGATCCACGTCACTGCCCCGCCGCCGGGCGGATCTCGTTGACAGCCCACTCATCACTGAGCTGCTCCCGGTGCAAATAGACCTGGTACTCCCCCGCATCAGTAGGCACCATGACCCGCATAGTGAAAGCCCCGTCACCATTCACCGGATTAGCTGACCCGGTCACCTCTCCGCACGGAACGTTCACCGGATCGACGGTCTGAAGAGCGAGCGCTGCCGATTGAGTCAAATACGGGTACAGGTCCCCGATCCACCGTCGGCTCTCGAGCTCAGGACGGCAGTACTTCGCCACCACTTCCAAAGCGAGTGAGGACGACTCCTCGAACGCCGACTCAACCGGGCCCGCCTCGCTGTCACCGCCCACCCGCTCAGGCAGCGAGACAAATTCTTCGGAAGAGGATGCCGTGGCAGGTACCGAAACCGACGCATCAGGTACCGCTGTGCAGCCAGCGAGAGCGAGGCAGATGGCGAGCCCAGACGCAGCTATCCCCGCGGTGCGCGCAAGAGGGCGCTGCTGGGTGTTGGGGAGCTGGGTGAGCAAGGTGGGGGGATCCTCACATCGGGCCACCCCACATGTGGCCAAACGAGTGCTCCGGCATCCCCTCCGGGAGATTCACGCCATCGCGAATCTCGGCCCTCAGCATATGACCACCCGCCACGACACCAAAAACCTATCCACAGGATGAGCTACACAGCGTCATAATATTACTTGCACGCTAATATGGAGCACGGAGGCGGACATGAGCGCTGCAACACTGGTCAAGCAAGCACGCCGTGCGGGCGGGCTCAACAGGAAAGAGCTGAGCGCACGCAGCGGCGTCGCGCAGTCCTCCCTGTCCCTACTGGAATCCGGACAACGCAACCCCAACACCGACACTCTCGAGCGTCTACTCGCCGCTGCCGGCCACCAGCTCATCGCTATCCCGACGCAAAGAACCGACGCGGCAACCACTGCCGCACATATCGCTGACAGCCTCAGCGACGGGCGCCGCAACGACGCTGTCCGGCACTTCATCCAGTTGGCAGACAACCTCGCTGCCGAACACGACGAGACCAGATTCGCGCTCACCATCTCCGCCCCAGACAAGACCGGTGAAAAGCGGTGGGACGCCGCTATTGCTGCACTGGTGGAGCACCGACTCGAAGAAGAGCACCTCCCCCTGCCCCGCTGGACCCGCGACGAAGCGCGCACCCTCACCCGGTCGTGGATATTCGGGACAGGTCTCTACGACATCCCCGTCGAGCGCTCTCGTGTGCCGGCAGCGTTTCTGCGCCACGGCGTCCTCATCGACCCCGACACCCTCGCCAGCATCTGATGGCACTTCTCACCCGGGACGACCTCCTCGAGGGACTGAACGAGCTCATCGACGAACTCGCCCACAGGGGTGTCCGCGGTGGCATTCAGATCATCGGTGGTGCCGCCCTCGCGCTTCGCTACTTCGACCGATCGAGCACCGAAGACATCGATGCCCGATTCCAGATCACCGGCGACGCATCCGCAGCAGTCGCAGCGATCGGACAACGCCACGGATGGGGCGGCAGCTGGCTCAACGACGCCGGCGCCAAATACATCCCCTCATACGGAACCAGCGTCGATTGGGAAACGCTCCTCGAGCGCGACGGCCTCACGATCCAAGTCGCCTCCGCTGAGGCGCTTCTGGCCATGAAACTCGGCGCAAACCGGCCCGGACGAGACAACGACGACATCGCCCACCTCATGGTCATCTGCGGCATCAACACGGCTGCCGAAGCTGAGGCGCACTTCGAGCGTTTCTACCCCGGAGACGCCCTCAGCGACCGCGCCGAACGAATGGTGGAACGCATCCTTCTCATCGGACTTCCCCCGCTCCCCCACCCGCCGACGGCCGCTAGCTGACCTATACCTCGGCTGCTACGAGTTGCTGAACGGGTACAGCGCCGCGTAGCCCGCCCTGAAAAGGACCGCGATCACGAGCGGCAGTGATTCATCGCGCCTTCAGAAACAAGGGACACGAGACTGGTAGGGGCGACACGCGCCGCAAATGCTGAGCCGTATGCATACACACGAGCAGTATTGCCGCATGGCTGCACAGTTTGGTCGCGCACGACGCCCCGACAACGTCCCTACAGTCCTCCTGCAGGGCCGCGTCGCACCCGACGCGCGCGAACGAGTTGCCCAGGCAGCCGAGGAAAGCGGCGTCTCAGTCTCCTACTACCTCGAGCGTCTCATCAGAGACCTCGTCATGGAACACGGCGCCTTGCCCCTAGTCGACAAGCCCGTCCCCCAGCGTGAGGAGCTGCCCATTCCCGCAGCTTAAAAGCAGGAAGCCCGTCCTTGGCGGGACGGGCTTCCAACAAGTCTTTCGATCCGGTTTCGCTTACCAGGCCCTAGGCCGGATCGATATGTGAAGAACTCGGTTGGCGCCGAGGCCTTCGTTGTACCCACTGGAGACGAATCCTGAGGTGACCACATCGTAACCCGACAGTCTGAAACTTGGCGAGCATTTAGCGCAGACACGCGTGTCGTGTCCCCAATCGACCCAGCATCCGCCTGGGACCTCACCCGTACCCTCAGCCCCCGCAGCCGCGTCCGCATCGCAGCGCGCATGGCCAGCGGCGAGATCCTCAACGACTACAGCGGCCTCGACTGGTCCCTCAGCGACCCCCTCCCCACAACGCCGTGGGCGATGTACCTCGCCGGTGACCGCACCCGATTCGACTTCATCTGCTTCGACCTCGACAGCTCCCGCGGCAACGCCCCCTACGACGCCGGCCGCCTCTCCCACTGGCTCGACGAGCTCAACATCCCCCACCTGGTCTGCAACTCCGGCCCCACCGGCGGCCGCCACGTCTGGCTCGGACTCACCGACCCCGCCGACGCAGGCCAGGTCAGAACGGTGGCACTCCTGGCAGCCCAACTGCTGCCATCCCTTGACCCCACACCTCTGTCCAACCCCGCCACCGGATGCGTGCGTCCTCCCGGCGCCCCCCACCGGCTCGGCGGAACCTCCGAACCCCAGGGGCCCCTCACCCCCCTCACCAGCACCCCCGTCGCCGCCGAGTCAATCCAAGACCTGCTGGCATTCCTCGTCGACGCCGGCGCCGAACTGGCAACCCCCACAGGGGCTCTGCTTCGAGGCATGACTGTCGACCCCGATGGGCACCCCTACATCGCCGGCCCCAAACGCGAACTCAGCACCCGCGTCGCCGCCCTCATCGACACCGCCACCACCGGAGACACTTCCTACACGCTCGCCGCAGTCCTCGCCGGCTGCGCCCACGCACGCTGGCGATACTCCGACATCCTCACCCTGGTCGACACCCCCGCGTTCGAACACATCCGAACCCTCCGCGGCAAAGCCGGCAACGAACGTGTGCCCCGCACCCCCGCCGGCCGCATCCGCGCGCTCAACTCCGCCTGGAACAGCGCCGTCCGCTACGTCGCCGCCCACCCCCTCAACGGCACCGGAAACGACGCCGACTACCAAACACGCCTCACCACCGTCCTTGGCAGCATCGAACGCGCTCAAGAACGAGCCGACGCCATGCCCGGCCTCTGGGGCGCCGACCGAGCCTCCTCAGCCAGCAGAACCCGCCGAGGAACCCACAGCACCCGCGCCGTCCTCGACGCCCTGTGCCTCTACCTCGCCCAATCAGCCCAACCCGTCATCGAAGCCGACCTGCGACGCCTCTCAGCCGACACCGGCTACGGACGCAGCACCGTCCACACCGCCCTCCGGACCCTCACCACCTCAACCTCCGACGACCCCGAGTCGGCATGGGTGATTCCCATCGGTGACGCCGAATCCCCACACGGACAGCGATACCGCCTCTCCAAGAGGTTCTCCACAGAGGCAGAGAGTACAAACCGGACACAAGTGCTTGCACGCCCGGCCGCTCTCTCCCCCGCACCCAACCTCAGCTACTGGACCACACGCTTAACCCAAGAACTCCAGCCACTCAGACAAGACGTCTTCGCAGCTCCACGAAGCCTCGGACGTACCGCAGGACTTGTGTTTAAACACCTCGCCGAGAACGCTCTGGCCACCGTCGACGACCTGACCAAACGCACAGGCCTAGACCCTGCTCGAGTCCGCTCCGCCCTCCGCCGGCTGCACTCCAACCGAATCGCACAGCGACTCCCGCACGGCTGGACCCGTGGACAAGACACCGCAACCGACAGAACCGCCGACGCACTCGGAGTACACGGATACCTCCAACACCGACGGGACCGCTACAGCTTCGAACGGGCCGTCTGGGGATGGTGGCAAGCCGAATACACCTGGATGACCAAGACCGGCAAGAAACGTCGAGGCCGCCGCTCCCCCACCGGGGTCGCACTCTTCACACAAACCGACCGACCCGAATACGCCCGCTACCCGCGAGGCCCCGGCCATCGAGGCGATCACCGCGAAGCCCGACGCCTCATCGAAGCCGGCGCCCTCAGCACCCCCACACTCGCAGCTGCCTAGAAACCATCAGCTCACCAAGGTGAGGGCACGGCAGATCGGCGGGGCGTAGCAACCAGTGTGTAGGCGTTAGTGACGATGGGGAGCCGGTGTCTAGGTCCCAATGAACTCGACTCCCTGTCCGCTAAGTCACCTCATCTGGGGGGACCAGTGACCTGGCCCTGTCTTCGGGTCTCCGGTTCACTTAACGGGTGACTTTCGGCGCAGACGAGATGTCCCAGGTGTGGGAGCAGATGGAGGCGACTCTGCCAGCCAGAGCGCCCTGGCTCTGGGAATCGTTCAATCCGCCCGCGAGCAAGGATGACCTACTAAGCCTGCAGCGGGCTTTCGACCCAATACCGGTCCCGCCTGCCCTCCTTGCATACCTCGCCAGGGCTGACGGACAGCGTCTCGAAGGAATTCCACCCTGGTTGCCCTCCCTGGATCTGGGACGGCTTCTCTCGGCACGAGAGATCATCGCTGAGTACCAAGACCTCTTCACCTATGTGGAGGACTGGCAGTGGAGCCGGCGGTGGCTTCCCATCAGTCGTGAGGGGTGGTGGAGTGCTGCTGTAGAGATGGTTGACACGCGGCCGGCCATGGTTCTGAACGTCAGCTGGCCCGACGCCCCCTCGCTCAGGGCGCCATCTCTTCCTGCCCTATTCGCTGCGACACTCGCGCTCGTGGAGGATGGGCTAGTACCTCACCCAAGCTCCGATGAGGCGCTCGTGCTCAACGATCCCGAGACATACAAGGTCCACCTGAAGCGCGTGGAGACCATCCTTCAGGAAAGCTACCGAGCCATGTGGGGCACCCCACCGTTCCCACCCGGAGCCGCAATCGACTCAGCTCAGTGGATCCAAGCCTGGGGCGGACCGACACCGCCTCCCTGGCGGGTCTGACCTGCCTGAGCGACCTCAAAGGGTGGGGCTTGTTGCTTCAGTGGCTGGTGGTCGATTGAGCCGCTCCCGCCTGCGACGTCGGTAGCGAGACGACCCACCCGGCCGAAAAGGCCCACGGTGCCACCCCGCTCTCGAGACGCTGCGCACTTGTTGTGAGCGGGCAAGGCCGATTCGGGATTGGGTTGCCCCACCGCGCCTGATCCGGCGCGGGCGAGGGGCCGAGCCCCTCGCGCACCCCGGGTCGGCGCACCGACAGCGGGCCGGCGCTAAGAGCGCCGGGCGTCTATGCCCTGACGGGCATCAGTTTTCTTGCCGTGAAGCCTGCGGCAGCATACGGTCCCCCGCCCGTCGCGCAAACGCCCCTGCGGGCCGCCGGTTCCGCCGAGAACCTCGGTACGCGGTCGCCTGGCGGCTCCCTTATTTCGTCCCGAAGTTCTCTCCCCCACCGCCCTACGGGTTGCACTCCGACCGGCCTCCCTAGCGGCGACTCTGTCGCCTTCACGGCAAAAAAACGTGGAGGGGACGAGATACGAGGGAGCTAGCCATGGTCCGTAAGGTCGCCACTCAGAAGAGCATCGAGGAACGCCGCGAGCAGGCCGAGGCGCTGCAAGCCTCCATCGGCGTACAGGTCGAGCAGCTGCGCCAGTCCGAACAGTGGACGAGGTTCCTGCAGTTCGCGCAGGCATTCCACGCCTACAGCCTCAACAACGTGCTGTTGATCCTCAGCCAGAACCCGACCGCGACCCGCGTCGCCGGTTTCCGTAAGTGGCTCGAGCTGGGCCGAGCGGTTCGAAAGGGTGAAAAGTCCATCAAGATTTTCGGCTACCGCGAACGGAAAGTGACCGACGGGGACGACCACAACGACGCCGTCGACGTGCTCGGAACCGGCGAACGAGTGGTGCGCTACTTCCCGATCCTGTCGGTGTTCGACCAGTCGCAAACCGACCCCACCGACCCCGAGGCCGGAGACCCGACCCAACTAGCGCAGCAGCTCCACGGCGAAGACCCCACCGGGATCCTCCAAGCAGTCACTGACTACCTCACCGGACAGGGCTGGACCGTCACCCGCGAACCCATCGCAGGATCAGTCAACGGCTACACCACGACCGACGGCACCCGCCGAGTCGTCATCGACGCGAGCCTCTCCCCCGCCCAGGCCGCTAAGACCGGACTGCACGAAGCCGCACACGTGCTCCTGCACGCCGAGGAAGACCACACCGAATACATTGAGCACCGCGGCGTCAAAGAGACCGAAGCCGAAAGCGTCGCCTACATCGTCGCCGGAATCCTCGGCCTCGACACCAGCAGCTACAGCATCGGCTACGTCGCCGGATGGAGCCACTGTGACCCCGAAACAATCCGGAACACCGCCGCACGAGTCCTCCGCACCGCCCACACCCTCGCCGACGCCATCACCACCACCGAGGAACACGACGCCGACACGGCATAGGGCCGAACGGAGTGGGGCACCCTGCCCCACTCCCCCACCTCCCAACTCTGGAGTTGCCGCACCAATCGGAACCGCTCCGCGGTGCTCTACTCTCACCGAGACGACTCATCGTCTCCGCACCACACCCAGTCCCCACTGCGGCAAGCAAGGCAGGAGCAACGGCGGGCTATCACGCAAGCACAACTGCCGCACGTAACGCCATAAGTACAGCCATAAAACGTGCCAGCCATCACGCGGTAAAGTGGGCAGTAGCGCCCGCTTTGAAGGTAACCCGTCATCACGCCATAACAACAACGCTCTATACGGAGGGAGCAACTGCGCTACGTGAGGTGTAGCGCCCCGCATCAACACTTGTTTGTTGATCCACGGCGTGGCAAACAGGGGACCTCGCCACAACACGGGTGAATAGTCCTGCACACCAGGAGGCACCATGGCAGTCGGCCGCACACTCGTATTCGCCCAAGGCAAAGGGGGAGTGGGTAAGACCACTCTCACCAGCAATACCGCCGCTCTCGCCGCCAGTGCCGGCCACCGAGTGCTCGTCATCGACCTCGACCAGCAGGGCAACGTCGCCCGCGACCTCGGCTTCCCACCCAACAGCGGTGACGACCTCATGAGCTCACTCCTCACCGCAGCCCCACTGCCCATCAGCAAAGACGTCCGCCCCAACCTCGACGTCGTCGCTGGCGGCCCCGCCATCGGCGACGCCGCCTCCGTTTTCGCCTCCCGCAGCGCCCGAGGAAGCAGCGACCTCGCCGACGTCCTCGAAGCCAAACTCCGCCCCATCGAAGCCGACTACGACCTCATCCTCATCGACACCCCACCAGGGGACCGGATCCTCGTCGAAGCAGCCCTCAGCGTCGCCCTCGCCGTAGCAATCCCCACCCGCATGGACGAAGCCAGCATCGACGGCGTCACCCGCATCGCCGAACGCTTCCTCGCCGTCACCCCCCGAAACCCCCAACTACGCCTCGCCGGCGTCGTCCTCTTCGCCATCTCCTCCCGCACCACCCGCCTCGAACGCGACGTCCGCAACGCCCTCGCCGAAACCCTCGGCGACGCAGCCCCCGTGTTCACCACCCGCATCCGCCACCTCGAATCCGCCGCCGCCGACGCCCGCCGCCGAGGCCTCCTCATCCACGAACTCGAACAAGCCGCCGTCGCCGACCGCACCGCCCGCATCAACGCACTCCGCAACAAAACCAGCCTCACCGACGGCCTCTACGCCCGCGACGCCAGCGGCCTAGCCGAGGACTACCAAGAACTCACCCGCGAACTCCTCACCCGACTCATCGAAATCGAAAACGAAGCGGTAGTCACCACATGACAATCGAACGCCCCCACCTCGCCGACGCCTTCAAACCCCAACCCACTAAAAAAGAACCCGTCGACCGAAGCGCCGGCCTCGCCGGCCTCCTCCCACCACCCCGCCGCGTCACCCCACCCGCCGCCCCTGCCGTCGAAGCACCCGCCGAAGCGGCACCGGCAGCGGGGGAGAAGGCGCCCGAACCCAAGCCCGCCACCGCAAAGAAACCCCGCGCAACCGCCGCTCGCCCGCAGGCCACCGAGACTGACGTCACCAGCAACGTTGCGGTCTACCTCGAGCCCGACCTCCTCGAGCTCGTCAAGACAGCACGACGCACCCGCGGCCTCAACTACGACGACCTCACCGTCGAAGCCTTCGCCGCCATCAGCGACGACACCCTCCGCAACCACTTCACCCAAACCCGGACTGCCCAGACCAGCGGCGGCATGCCCACCCGAGTGCGCCGCCCCCGCGGAACGTCCGGCATCCAAATCCAACTCCGCCTCGACGGCACCCAACGAGCCTGGCTCGACCAAAAACAAGAAGAAGTCGGCGCACCCTCACGCAGCGCACTCGTCGCCGCAGCCCTCCGCCTCCAACTCGGCTAAATCTCCGTGACTCGCACTGCGTGGTCTTCGCGCTGTGGCGGGGACCGGAAGCATGCCCTGCGGTGGTCAGGGGTGGGCTAGGGTAACCGACACAGAGATGCATCCTCTGGGTTAGATTCACCACCGCAGCTGCATACAACGTGCCTCCAATCGGGCTCCTCGCTTCAACGTTGCAAGAGTCGTCGTCGATGATTGGCGCAACCCGCATCCCCACGTAGCAGGCCAAGAGACGCCGCAAACTGCCGGCCTCGACGAACAGGCCATCCTCGGCGTGCATCACCGCTACCAACGCAACTGCGTGTCGATCACACGCGACGGATACCGAGCCCTAAACTGCGGGCCTGATCCGGTCGGTGACGCGGCGATCCTGGCACACATGCGCACCCTTCATAAAGGAGCACCGTTGCGTCCCTTCACTCGAATCCGATCCACCCTTCTCCCCTCCCTCCTGGCCGTCACCCTGGTCGCGACCCTCGTGGGCACTACCGCACCCACCAAGGCTGATGCGGCCGTCCTCCCCGGTAACTGGTCACTCGCCAGCTCCGCCGCACCTAACCAGCCCTGCGCGGATGTCCTCTTCATCGGAGTACCCGGATCCGGTGAACTCGACGACATGGGCAAAACCGTCCGAGCCGTCAGGGACAACTTCAAAGCACGGCTCGACCAAGCTCCCAACCAGATCAAAGTCCGACAGGTCTACATCGACTACCAGCCCGCAGCCGTAGCCATCCTTGGCTTCGACCTGCTCGGACTGCCCCCCGCCGGCCGATTCGCCTACTTCGAAAGCATCGACCGCGGCGCAGCGGAACTCAACAAAGTCCTTGCCGACTCAGCCAACCGCTGCAAGACAGAGAAATGGGTCCTCGCTGGCTACTCGCAAGGAGCCCTCGTCACCAACCTCGCAACCACCTACGACCCGAAGTTCTACGCCGGAATCTACTTGCTGGGCGACCCCTCCCAATACCCCTACCGGGCAGGCACCACCTACGGCGGCGCCCCCAAAGCCACCGCAACGGGAATCTACGACCAGCTCGGGCGACTCAAGCTCAACAAAGACCTTCGCCTCCTCACCTACACCGCATGTCATGCCAGAGACGCCGTTTGCGACAACTCAGGCTGGCTCGGCCTCTTCACCAAGATGGGGCCCAAGAAAGCCGTCGACACCGGCCTCGCCGCACACACCAACTACGCAACCAAACCCAACGAGATCTATCCCACCACCACCGCGATCGTCCAGCGCCTCCTAAAAATCAACAAGCCACGACCCACCCCACCAGTCGAAAACGGCGTCATTTCAGACCCGGCCCTCGCGGACTGCATCAAACAGGCCCTCCAGGTCATCGGGGTCGCCACGGCAAACCCCACCGCTACCGAAGTGGCACAACTCGCCAACTTGAGCTGCACCCACGATCAGATCGGCCAGCCGAACTTCGATGTCGCTTCACTAGAAGGGCTCCAACACGCCACAAACCTGCAACTACTCACCATCAACAGCACCAAACTCGCAGACCTCACGCCCATCCAAAATCTCCCCAACCTGGAGATCGTCGAGGTGCACGCGCTGATAACGGATCCCTCCCCGCTAGCGACGCTCCCCAAACTGCGACGCGGCAACCTAAGCGGAAACCAAATCGTCGACATCCGGTCAATAGACGTACTCGTCCGCTCCCGCGTCATCATCGCGGCAAACCAGGTCGTCTCACTTCCCAACGTCCCGGTCAACGCCACCTACCCCCTGCCAGACATCTGGGGAACCTCATCCCCATACTCAGAAAGCTCCCAACTGACACCCGGGCTCCTCCTCTCCGGAATGCCCGAAGGACTGCCACGTAACTTCTCCCTCAAGGACAACCACTTCCTCGTCACCTGGACAGAAACGGGCCTTGGAGAACTTTGGTGGTACAACAGCGACCTCTGTACCCAATGCTTCGACTTCGGCTTCTCCGGAAAATTTGTCCAGCAAGTCGACTGACAACACCCCCGAACCAGATCCCAGGACGAGACTCCTCGACCGCTCGGGGCGTACGTAGCGCGGGCCTAGCCAACCTTCGCTATAGCGGTGCGCCAACTAACGACTCAGTTAGCGCAGATGTTTCGCCGTGCGCGGCTCGGGAACACCCCCGGCAGCACATCGGCACCGGCAGTAGCAGAGGCTGGGCACGAGAAGCGTCATCGTCGATGTGCCGATCCGGCGCGATCCCCGGCCCCTGATACAAAGGGCGGCGCGCTCACTGTCTTGCATCAACCTCGGGAAAGCTCTCCCCGACGGGGCCCTAGTCGCAACCCGCACCACCTTCGCACTCCAAGCCGAGTCCACCCGCTTCGCCTTTCGCGGCAAACCCGACGGCCGAACCGAAGTAGAAGCCGTCTCCACCGTCTGGCCCGGCCTCAGCGCAGGACGGACCAGAGGCCTCGTAGGAGAAGCCGGACGCGCTGTCCTCGACGCCCTCGTCCGCATGGCACGCGAACCCCACTAAGCCCATGTGTGGATAACTTCCTCCATGCCGGTAGCCGGGGTGCAAGGGTGAGCCCCGTGAACGGTGACCTGCGCCTCCTGCTCAACAGGGATGACGCCGCCGAGGAGCTCGGCGGCGATGAGGACTGGCTCTCACCCCACCTCACCGATACCGGGCACCGCATCAACCCCATCACCGACCCACAACTCCATCAACAGACCGCACCACGAAACGACCCGACAAGAGGCGTACTGGGGGAGTGGGTACAGGTGGCGCTCGAGGATGCAGGCGTCAAGGGTGCTGCGCAGATTCGAGACCGAATCCAGCCCGCCGGGTTGCCCCTGACACCAGCATCCTCGAGCGCGTCATCTCAGGTAGGAGCCGAAAGCAGCAGCTTCGGCACCCACCGCAACAACAAAGGAGCAACCGATGGATGAGATCACCGTCTACAGCAAACCCTCCTGCGTGCAATGCACCGCCACCTACCGCGCCCTCGACAAAGCCGGGATCACCTACACAATCGTCGACGTCACCCAAGACCCCGCAGCCCTCGAATACATCAGCGAAGACCTCGGCTACCGGCAAGCACCCGTAGTCGTCGTGACCGACCAGGACCACTGGTCAGGGTTCCGCCCCGACCACATCAACCGCATCGCCACCAACACCAACAAGGCCGCCGGATGAACAACCCACTGCAAATCAACCAAGCCCACTACCAAGCCGGGTTCATCGACGGCGCTGCCAGCAGACAGACCGAGATCGACCGCCTCGAGGACCTCGCCGACCGCTACTACCGCGCCGCATTCAACGACGAACGCCGCATCCTCGCCCCCGCCCTCACCGCCATCCAGCTCGAACAACACCGCCGCCTGCAGGACCCACCCCCCAGCATCACCCCCACCGATGCACTCGCCTCCTGGGGCATCGACAACGAAACCCCAGCACCCGAACCCTCAGCACCCGAACCCAACCCGGCAATACCCGCACCCCGACGGAGAAACACCATGACCACCCGAACCATCACCGGACACCTCGCAACCGACCCCGAAGCAGTCCAGGCCGGGAAGATCCGCATCGCGAAGCTCCGCGTCATCGAAAACACCGGCGAGTACCGGAAAGGCGAATGGGTCGCCCACGAACCCACCACCCACTTCATCGACGCCAAGTTCGAACTCGCCGACAACACCCTCACCTCACTCCACAAAGGCGACCCGGTGATCGTCATCGGCCAGGAACACACCATCACCTGGGACAAAGACGGCCACAAACAACACGGCCGCGTCATCGACGCCGACGCCATCGGCATCAACCTCGCCCGCACCCCCGCCACCATCCCCCCGAAGGCCAACAGCTAGGAGTAGCTCGCGGCCCATCCCGCTACCGATGCCGAGCAGGTATCTCCACAACGCAGACATTCGAATGTATGTTCGATTGTGTGGATTCGGGACGGGCGCGGTGGCATCCGATCTTCGCCGCTTTCGAGCCGAAAGCGGGGGAGTGGTGGCTCCGTGACGCCTTCGATCGCCCCTACGCCATCGTCGCGATCGTGCGCCGAGGCGACGAGGTCGGCTACCGAGCCGTCACCTACGCGGAACGGGCCGAAGAGCGCGAGGTCGTGGGCTACTACCGCCGCCTGCTCCCGGCGCTCGAGGCGGCCCATGCGCACTGGATCGCCTCCCACGGACCCAAAGGCGGCGTCAACGGGCGAAGTGCGTTCCAACGCCCTCTTGCATGAGGTGGAGCACGCGCGGCTAGTTTCAGCTAGACGAAGGCGATGGGCATGAGAGAAGAGTGTCGTTGCCATTCGGGTCTCGTAAACAGACGAGGCCCTTCTTCTTCATGCTTAGCCAGAAGCCGTGGCTACCCTCTTTGAGGCCTGAGGCTCGCCAGTCAGTGCGATCGGGGTACCTCTCTCGAAGCCAGCGCACCATGCCCTCGGCCCAACCGCTGGGTTCATTCGGGTGCTTGCTCTGAATGTTCTCTATCCAAATCTGTCCCTCCCCGCGTAGCTCGTATTTGAGTCTCACTCCGTCGGCGGCGGAATCGCTTGCGGTGCACCGAGCGCACGGGGTGAGGCGCTGCATGGTTCCGAGGGGGTCGAAGGGGTCATCAGGGCGTGACACGAGACAGCTGGGGCCGCCGTTCTTCGGGGCGGGGTGGAAGGTGGGCACCGGTGGACGATACCGCCGTTCAACGACGATATAGATGCTCCCGCTCGTGCTCGGGCGGTGGCCGAGGGCACAGGTGCCTATCGCTCGAGGGATCTGTCCCGCGTTGGCATGGATGGCCGTTTCGGATGCTGCCTGACGGTGGGGTCGAGTTGCGCGTAGGGGTTGGGGCGGTTGGCGGCGCGCAGGCGTTCGTTGATTCCGCCGAGATCATTGCGTGGGGGAGTGTCGCGAGCAACGGCGAGGCTTTGGAAGACCGGAACTAGCGGGGATGGGTTGGGTTCGTAGCTGGTTTTTTCGGTGGGGCGGCTGAGTTGGGATGCGGTGTTCCAGTGGCCGGGGAGCACTCGGCGGAAGTCGAGGTCGAAGTGTGACTGCTCGGCGAGGTGGGCCAGGAACACTTTGGCGGTGCGTCCGTTGCCCTCCCGGAACGGGTGCGCCTGGTTGAGGAAGGCGAAGACCCGGGCGGTTCGGGTGCCGAAGTCGCGCTGATCGAGGGCGGCCCAGTCGGTGGTGGCGATGATGCGATACATGTCATCGAGATACCGGGGGAGTTCGCCGTTTCGGGGGTTGGCGAAGTGTCGGCGGTCGTCGCCCTTGGTCATGTTTACGGCGCGGTAGTCGCCCGCCCACTCGTAGACGTCCTGGAATAGGTGCCGGTGAACAGAGCGCAGGTGCTCGCCGTCGAACGTGCGAGGGATCTGGACCTCGCCGGCGAAGAGTTGTCGGGATCGCTCGCCGGCGGCTCGGTGCTCGATCCAGGTGAGACGGTCCTGGTCGCGTTCGTTGAGTCGATTGATCAGGGTGCCGGTGCCGTCGGCCTGGATGGTGTCGGGGTAGAAATACGACGGCCAGGTGGAGAAATCGCTCGAGCTCACGACTGCTGTGCGGGAGATGCCGACTCGGTGATGCGCCTCAGGTACTCGGTCTGATCAATCTGCCCGGTGGCCTTGGCCACGAGGTTGGCGACATCGTCTCGGGTTGGATCCCACCCCTCATGCCACCCGGCGGTGAGGGCCTGGACGATACTTCGTCGGTCATCGCCGCTTAGCGGGGTGAATAGATCAGGCCAGCGGGCTTCCGGATCAAAGAGCACTGGCGAGTGGGATGGCGAGGTCACAACAGTTCCTTCAGACAGGATGCGGGTGGTCAGCGTGAGGCCGGCGCGGGGATGGCATCGAAGTAGACATCGGAGACAGGGCCAGTGCCGGTGTAGAGGCGGGCGTGCCACATGGCCCTGTTGTCCTGCATTGGTAGGAGTTCCACCGTTTTCACCTTGATGCCCCATTGTGACCACACCGATGCCCAGGGCACTGCTGCTCCGTAGTCACGGAACGAGTCGATGTCGGCCGGGTCAACGCGGCTGCGGAGGTTGGGTTCAGGGTTCTCGGCGAGGAAGCGCTGCGCCTGCTGGGTGTATATCGACGAGGGCAATGCCTGTTGTTCGAGCGCAGCGTTCGGCTGCGGTGGGGGAGTGACGCCGGCGATGGTGACAACCAAGACCGCCACCATCGTGGCCGCGTTCCACCGATACCGTTCGCTGAAACTGGCCTCCACTCCGACGGGCTCGGGAGAGAAGAAACGGGCCCGAAGTGCGACGATCACGGCGGTCATCAGCAGGTCACGTCGCGAGATGCCCATGGCTGGCCCATCGATGAGGTCGGCCATCAACGATTCGGCCCGATCGCGACGGGTCCGCTTAGGGTTCGCCGCAACCGCGAGGGCAGCAAGTACTTCAAGCCACTTGCTCATGCCAACCTCGGTTTAGTGCGGGCTTGCGTCTCCTGCCGTGCGTGAAACACCTCCACCGCGGCGGCGGCCGCGGCTTTACCGTCATCGGTGAGGGAGTAGAAGCGGCGCCGGGGTCCGTTGCGGTCGGGCGCTTCCTCCCATGACGCCTCGAGCCATCCGAGGTGTTCAAGGCGCTCCAGGATCGGGTACACCGTCCCGGTTGGGCGACCGGTCTCCTTGACGATGAAGAGCCCCCACACCGACCCTGCCGGCCGAAGGAGGACCTCGAGCACGTCGACTGTGGGCGCAGTCACACGCTGAAGGGGGTCCATCACGCGAATCTACCCGCCCAGATCTGAAGTTCCCGCATCCACATCGATTTAACCTACATACGTAGAGTAAGTTTTCCCCCATGTCTCGTCGGCGGGTTGGTGGAGGCAATGGTGAACGAGGAACTGACGGTTAGGGTCGTCTCTGTTCTGACGGGTATCGGTCTCGTCGCGGCTGGGGTGACAGCTCCGGCGAATGTCGGCGAGGGTCCGATCAGTGCTGCGGAGCAGGCACGCTATGCGGAGCAGGTGGCGGCGTTTGTGCACACCTACCCTGAGCCGGTGGTTGACGCGCTCGAGGGGAGCGCGGCGTGGGATCGGCAGGTGGCTGCCAGGGGTAGGTACTGGCTGCAGGTGCCGTGGGAGGCGGTGCTGGGTCAGTGGGGCCAACGCGCGGACAGCGTCGATGTCGCTGTGGCCGAGGACGGGTTGGGGGTCCTTCGCGCGAGCACGGCGATCTCCTTCAGCGATGCCTCGGGTGCGGAAGACGTGCATATCGAGGTCAAGGCCCGCGCTCATCTTGCCGCTGCGTGGCTTGGTGCTCGGCCGCAGGGAGTGCCTTCGGGGCTGGCGTGGCGCGGCGATTCCTTTCCCGCCGCACAGCCGTCTCGGAACCCGACACGAACTGGTGAGGATTCCAGATGACTGGCAGCGCTTTCTCGCAGGCTTTCCGAGCTCAACTCACGCCTGTGTTCTTTCTCACCGCTCTCGTGCTGATTCTTGGGCCTCTCGCGATAGGAATCGTTGGTGTTCAAGGCGGCGCGCTGCGCAACAATGTCGACCTCTATGGCGAGGTCATGGGCTCCGCGGTGGTGCTTGTGGCGCCGCTGCTGGCGGTCCTGATTGGATGCCTCCCGTTGTTCTCCGCGACTCGGCGCCGTGTGGTGGGTCACACGAGAACCGACCTCGATCCAGAGGTCTATCTGGGAACGAAAGCGGTAGCCGCTGTCACCTGCACCTTCGTGGTGTTTTTCTTGTCTGCCTTCCTCCCTTACCTACTCCTGGTCCTCGTCTGGCCTTCCCTTGGTAACCCGGGCATAGATCCGAGTCTTTACGGGCTGACGGCGGAGGAGGGCCGGGCGGCAGCGCAGTCGGCCGCCAGCTACACGCAACTGCTGAGCATCGGAGAGGTGGCCTACGGCGTGATCTACGGGGCTTGGGTGGGACTCGGCGGGGCCACCTACTGCCTGCTCGGATTGCTTGCGTTGATCGTGGTACCCAACCGGTACCTGGCTCTGACTCTGCCCTTCGTCATCTACGTCCTGCAGTCCCTGGTGTGGGGGCTCATCGGTTTCCCGACCGGAGCTTTGCTGTTCTCGCTCTACCCATTCGGCCTCGAACAGCAATCAATCGCGTCAGCTGCTGCACCGACGCTTCTTCTCATGGTCATCGCCTCGGTGAACTGCTGGCTGCTCCGCGAGCGGCATTTCGGGAGCAAGCTATAGAGTTAGGTGCCCTAACTCTGGACGACCGCTTCGCTGGTCGGCATACTGGTCGTATGGTCCCCGCCAGGAGGCGGGTTCGCTGCGCTGGGCCGGAAGGAAGATTGGACGTGTCGGAGGAGAGTGAGCGGCGTTTGTTCGGTCGCCAGCGGCGCGCGAACTCTGACGCCCCGAGGGATCGCCGGTACGTGGTGAAGGTCAACGCTGACGAGGACGCGAAGTTGCGTGCACGGGCAGTGGTTGCGGGGGTGACTGTGCCGAGGCTCATGTTCGAGTCAGGGATGAACGCGAACGTCGAGACCAGCACTGACCGCAAGCAAGCCATCGCCGAACTGTTCGCGGTGTCCCGGTTGTTGGGCACGGTGGCCAACAACGTGAACCAGCTCGCGAAGTTCGCCAACACGGAAGGTCAGTTCCCGGTCGAGGCTGCCTCTGTGGTCGAGGAGTACCGGCAGCTCACCGCCCGCATCGACGAAACGATTCGACGGTTGGCGGGCGCGTGATCCCCAACATCACTCGCGGATCCGACATCGGCGGGCTCATGAGCTACCTCGCCGGCGGTGGCCGCCACAACGAGCACGCCGAGCAGCACCTCGTCGCTGGGGACTCAGCGATCATGGCGATGCACGGGTACGCCCAACTAGACCCTGCGACTGCCCGCGCGATCGGGCGCAGCCTCGACACCCCACGCCTCGCCTACGGGGTCGAAATCACTCGCCAGGTACGTGTCGAAGACCCGGAGACAGGGGAGCTGCTCAACGACCGGGTCGCCGCTGACGTGTGGCACTGCTCCCTCTCTCTACGTGCCGAGGAGGGGCAGCTCAGTGACGAGCAGTGGGGTGCCATCGCGCAGCAGTTCGTTGACCGGATGGAGTTCACCGAAGCATCCGGCAAAGCCGCCTGCCGATGGGTTGCCGTGCGGCATGGACTGTCGACCAAGGGCAACGACCACATCCACATTGCCGTGTCCCTGGTTCGTGAGGATGGCACGAAGGCGAGCACGCACAACGACTTCCGTCGAGCACAGAACCTTTGCCGCGACCTCGAGCGCGAACACGGACTGATGCGCCTCGAATCCCGAGACCTTGGCATGGGGGAGCGGGGTGTCAAGCCAGCTGAGCAGGCCCGAGCGAACAGGGGGAGCGGAGCCGAGGTGGAAACCCACCGCCTCGAACGAGCCGTCCGTGCCGCTGCGATCGCATCCCTTGATGAGGGCGAGTTCGTTCGTCGGTTGCGCCAGGAAGGGATGCTCATCCGTCCCCGGTTCGCCGCCGGCCGGGACGACGTCATCGCCGGCTACTCCGTCGCCCTCCGCCCAACCGGTACGGAGCGGCCCATCTGGTACGGCGGGGGACGGCTCGCCAGGGACCTCACTCTTCCGCGGCTTCGCCAAGGATGGCCCGACAACCCGCACGCCGCGCAGGTCGGCGTCGACGAGTGGCGAGCCACCAGCAAGAACCCCTGGAAGTACCGCCCCGCCGCCCCGGGAAGGGAAGAGCAGGCACCAAACCCCGAGCTGTGGAAGCAGTACACGCGCGAGCTCAGTGAACTCCGCGCCGAGCTACGTCAAGTTCCCGTCACCGATCGGGCCGCCTGGGCCCATGTCGCCCGTGAGACCGCCGGCGCGTTCGCCGCATGGTCGCAACGCGTCGAAACCGCCCCGGGACCACTCGCCGACACTGCCCGAGAGCTTTCTCGTAGCGCGCACATCAGAGCACATCAATCCCGACCGAAATCGGCACAGAGGGGCTCTGCCGCAGGGGCAGCCATGTTGCTCCTACAAACAGGCGCCGCGAGACGCAACACCGCCGCCGAGGCTGCGCTTTTTCATCAACTGGGGCGGCTTTCGGTGGCGCTCGTCGACGCCCACCACGCTGCGGGAGATGTCCGACGGGCCGAGCAGATCGGATCGACCTTGCGGACCAAGCTCACCGCCATCCAGGAACAGCTGCCTGTAACCGCCCCGGCTGTGGCGCCGGCGAACGATCTCACCGCCGAGCAGCAGGCAGCACGGAGAGCGCAGCAAGGATTAGCGGGTCCCAGTGCCGGCTCTCCCTTGCCCACCCCGATTACACCCCGTAGACGGACCAGCTCCGACTCGACCCAGGGTCGCGATACCCATGACAGAACTTAGGAGACCGCCACATGGCCGATGAGACCGACGGTGTCAACGAAGCCTTCGACGACAGCCTCCGTGTTGCCCTCACCGTCGCGGCGCAGCTCGGAGAACGCGTCGCCCGACTACGTGAAGAACTCGCCAGACAACGCGAGGCCACAGCTATTCAAGAGGGCCGCGAGTTACAGGCCCGTTTCGACGCCGAACGAGCCGCCGCCCGGGCCCAACTGACCGTCGTCAATCAACCCGCCTGGTGGGACAACGCACGAGTCGAAGACATCGCCGCAGTCCATGAGACCGCGACCAGCTGGAGCGACCATGACGCCGCCGCAGAAGAGGCACGGGCCACAATCCGACGCGAAATCCAGCACCGATACGGCGTTGATGCGACCCAACCAGGCGCGAACCCGGACCTCCTAGCCGAGGCGCTCCACCGGGCGGAAACGGACCATGCCGGCGCCGGCGGCGAACGTGAACCTGCTGGCCAGGGCCGATCAGACACTCGCTCACAAGCCCTCGGCTACGACAGTGCCGAACGCCGCGACCGGTTCGCTCACTCGCTCGAGGGCACCGCAACAGCGGAAGAGATCCAGGGTCGCGTACTGGCCGACCTAGGAAATGCCAAACCCCCACGCGAGGCGCTTCGGCCCGTCAGCGATCCCACACCCAGCGCGTTACGCAGTGTTAGAGGCCTAGGCAAGACGCGAGACAGCGAACGCACCCGCTAACCGCACAGAGCCACAACGGAAGCCGGCGGGTCCTCGCACGACTTCCACTGCGCTCACGTGTGGCGGAGCCGGGGCATCGTCACGGGCGGAGGGACCACTGTTTCTCAACTCCGTCTGCAAAGCGTGCTAGATATCAAAGGCAACGATCGAGGCTTGATCAGCGTCGCCGCGAGCGAGTAGCTCGATCAGCTGGTTGTGCATTGCGACGGAGGAGGTCCCGTCGCGGCTGAAGTGCTGACGTTCTGCGCGGCGGACGAGTGGACCGAGGTGATCGAGCACCGACTCGACGGCGTGATTGCCGAGGGCGAGCACCGGGATCCGGTGTAGTTCCTCGTCTGCATCGGGCTCCGTTCACGTCGCCTGCCGCCACGGTGTCGGCGAAACGTTCATGGGCGCCCCGCATTCGGGCGAAGTTCCCGTCGTTGAGCTTGCCGGCCATTTGTCGCACGACCATCGCGTCCATAGCGGCGACGAACGAATGGCTCGCCTCCCTGACCGGCGGAGGAACACTGACCACAAACGCAATCGTCGGCCGACTGTCCCGGCGCGGCTTGAAGGAGATTGCTCGCTTCAACACCGCGCCCGGAGGCCCGTCCTCGTCGCCGCCCTTGCCCCCAATAGCAGGACTCGGCAATCTTGCTTGCATCGATTGTGTACTCGATGACGAAGGTGACCGCCATGTTCGGAGTCTAGGACGCGCGCTTCGACGCGAAGGCTGGCACCGGAGGATTGGTGGGACGTTCCGTTGCTGTGACGCCGGGTTGCGGGGTGAAGGCGTCTTCAGCCAGCTGAGGGGGCCCCGATTACTCCGTCGAGAAGGACGGTGGTCATGCGTCCGGCTCTGTCGTCGGCGTCGCCAGGGTGGCTGTCAGCGAGGCGGGTGAGAGCGTGGATGAGGTCCTCTGCGCGGATGTCGCCACGTATGGTCCCGCTAACAGCTCCAGCATCCAAGATGCTCTGAACTCTTGGTGCGAGCACGCCGATGAACTGCCCTGGCAACAGGTTGTACGCCGGGTCGCCCGAATGCAGCGCGCCGGCGAATCCGCGTTTGGTCGCCACGAATCGAGCGAGACTCTGCGCCCACAGCCGTAGGGCCGTCGCCGGCGAGTGCTCGGATGCGAGGTGATCTGCTTCGGCCGCTGTCGCGTCGAGCTCTCGCCGAAAGACGGCGATGATCAGGTCGGAGCGCTGCGGATAGTTCCGGTAGATCGTTCCTACGCCCACGCCTGCACGGGTCGCGATGTCGCGCATTGCGGCATCCACCCCCAACTCGGCGAAGGCCGCCTTGGCGGCCTCCAATACGGCCTCCGTATTGCGAACAGCATCCGCCCGTTTGCGGCGGGGAGCCGCGATTGGCTGATCCAGCCCAGTCATCTTCATTCCCTGCGTGACAAGCGGAACATTGTTCCGTATAGTTGCGGACGGATGTTCCGCTTAAGACCAGCGTACCCGCCGGGGCGAGAAGCACCAACTGGAGGAATCATGCACTACCGCCCACTTGGCCGCACCGGCATCAAGGTCTCGCCCTTGGCACTCGGCGCGATGATGTTCAGTTCATTCGGGAACGGAAACCAGGATGAGGTGGACCGGATGATGGCGCGAGCGCTCGATGCCGGGATCAACTTCGTGGACACCGCGGACGCCTACGGCGACTCTGAGGAGATGGTGGGCCGCGCGCTGAAGGGCCGACGCGATGACGTGGTGCTCGCGTCGAAGTTCTCCCGCCCGACCAGCGACGAGGTCAACCACCAGGGTGGCTCGCGTCGCTGGATCACGACCGCGGTGGAGAACTCCCTGCGCCGTCTGCAGACCGACCATCTCGACCTCTATCAGATGCACCGTCCCGACCCCGAGACTGACATCGATGAGACTCTTTCGGCGCTCACCGACCTCGTCAGAAGCGGGAAGGTCCGCGCCATCGGATCCTCCGACATGCCCGCTTCCGAAATCGTCGAGGCGCAGTGGGTCGCGGAGCGGCGGGGGTTTGAGCGCTTCCGTACCGAGCAGCTGCACTACTCCCTGCTTGACCGGACGGTCGAGCGCGAGGTGCTGCCGGTGGCGCAGCGCTACGGCATGGGCACGCTGATCTGGAGCCCTCTCGCCAGCGGCATGCTCACCGGACGGGTCCGCCGTGGCCAAGAAACCGACCTGCGCCGCACCCGCATGTTCGCCGCCCTTCGAGACGAGCGCCGTATCGATGCTGTCGAGGAACTCATCCCCCTCGCCGAAGAGGCAGGGTTGGCGCTTACTCATATGGCGCTCGCGTTCGTGATCGCCCACCCGGGCGTCACCGCGGCGCTCATCGGGCCGCGGGTGATGGAGCAGCTCGACGACCTGCTCGCCGCAGCCACAGTCGACCTCTCCGACGAGCTGATGGACCGAATCGATCAGATCGTCGCGCCCGGTACCGGCGTTGGTCGGATGGACCAGGAATACAACACTCCGCCCATCGGGTCTGCAACACTGCGCCGGCGACCCGTCAAAGATCGAGCAGCGTCTCCGTCGCCGAAGTAGAGGTCGAGCGCACTACAGCGGAATCGTCCCCATATAGGTTTCTGGCCCGGTGGATGTGCGACTGATCCGGCGAAGTGGCTCAATCTTCTCAAGGGGCAGGGGAGGTTGGATCCGCCAGAGCTTCCGGTCTTGAGCAGAAATGGGGCAACGCATCCTGCAGCTGCTGCGTTACGCGGAGTCCTGGGCGAGTAAGAGGTCGGTGGTGGGGAACTCGGCAACAAAGAGCCTGCCGAGCTCGACCCAGGTCTCGGCTGACGCGCGTTCATCGGCGACCAGGTCCAGGCACTCCTCTGTGGTCCAGGAGTCGAAGAGGATGAAGGGACGGGTCCAGCGTTGCCGGTCCCACGCCGCGCAGACTCCGCGGCGGCGTTCGGACCTGCCAATCCCGATCCAGAGCAGGTTGCCCGGATCGTTTCCGCCTATTGCGGGGATTGCGCGCGATGCGGCCACTCCGACCATGCGCCGCTGAGCGCGAACTCGAGGGTCCTCTTTTGGCTGGTGACCGCGACTACTCCGTTAGCCAGGGTGCCCAGCGCAAGACCAGTGACGACGTCCTTCAGCTGATTGTCCTTCGTGTGCTGCAACGAATCTCCCGAATCGCCAGGTCCGCCCGAGCGAGTGTTTCTAATCCGACGTTGTCAGATAGGCGCCCGCTAGTCGCCAAGATGAAAGGTGCGGTACGAGCTCCGCACAGCGAATCGGCGACCCCCCTTGTGACGCTGGAGGAAGCCGGCGACCGTATCCACGTCGTTCGGACGCATTCCTAACTCGCGACACTTCGCCCGCACCCACCGCTGCGGCCGATTCATCATGTCTGCCTTGAGCTTGTCCTCTTCACCACTTCAAACCGGAGTGATACCCGGCAGCCCATGGGGCGGCGCTCTCGAGGATCGCGGTCACATCATGGGGAAGCTCGGGCAGCGCGTCGCGAGGAGGCTGCGGGGTCGGTGCGAGAGACAGGATTACGTCCTCGCCGTCAGCGTTGAAGGACTGCAGCGGCCGATGGGCGCCCGGGAAACATGGCTGAACGTCATGACAAATGGCACGACGGCGACCAATGGGCCTAAGTACCTGCCCGACGATTGCGAGTTCTTTCCACACGATGAGCTGGCTAGCGAAGCTACGTCGAGGAGCGCTCTGCAAGGTGGGTTAGGGTGCGATGCTGAGTGACTTGGCGAGACCGCGTTGAGAGAGGGCGAGATGGCCGCGACCATGGCAGACGTCGCCCGCGTTGCGAGAGTGTCGAAGAAAACCGTTTCGAACTACTTCAACGGTTATCGATATATGACCGCCGACACTCGATCGCGCATCGAGGCAGCGATCGTCGAGCTCAACTACAAGCTCAACCTCTCTGCGCGCAGCCTCAGTTCCGGACGCACAGGCACGATCGCGCTCGCGATTCCCGAGATCGCGCATCCCTACTTTGCCGAGCTCGCCGAGGCGGTCGTATCAGCTGCTCAGCGGCGCGGAATGTCGGTGGTCGTCGAGGTCACTGCCGGCCAGCACGATCAAGAGCTGTCGGTTTTGCGGGGTACGCGGGGGCGATCTGTCGACGGCTTAATCGCTCATCCCATCGCCCTCGGAGCCTCTGACATCGACTCCGCAACCGTCGACATCCCGGTCGTACTGGTCGGCGATCGAGTGCACTCGGGGCCATTCGATTTCGTAACCGTCGCCAACGAGCAGGGCGCCTACGACATGACCCGGTTTCTCTTTGAGCACGGGAGGCGACGCATCGTCGCGCTCGGTATGGAGGAGTCGCCCGTTCCCACTGCCGCGGCACAGAGGTTCGACGGATTTCGTCGCGCCCATCATGATGCGGGAGTCGAGATGGTGCCTGAACTGCTCGTCGGACCCATTCCGTGGAATCGCCTGTCGGGCGCAGAGGCGATAGCGAGAGCGATCGACGCGGGTCTTGAGTTCGACGCCGTGTTTGGGCTCAATGATGCCATAGCGCTGGGCGCGATGGCCGAACTGCAACGACAGGGTCTCACCATCCCGGGCGACATCGCCGTGGCGGGATTCGATGATGTCGAGGAGGCAGCCCTCGCCTTCCCCCCCCTTACCACAGTCGACTCGGGTCGCGAGTGGATTGCGGAGACGGCGGTCAATCGGCTCGTCGAGTTGATTGAGGTCGGAGCCTCCGAAGAGGTCCCGACGGTAACGGTAGCGAGCCACTCCGTAAAATATCGCGCCTCTGTCTGAGCTGGAACGCGGGCCCAACTTGGTTCTTGCAGATTTAGTACACCGGTGTACTATCGACCACAGTGCACCGGTGTACTGCCGAAATCGCCACACCGATACACAGGCTCAATGAGGAGAAGCATGGTCAGCGCGTCCGCATCGCTTGCAGTTCCCGCAGCACCCGCCCGCCCCTCGGCGAGGCGCCCGATCGATACGCGCCGAGTTCGACTCGACGGCGGTTTCATCGGCGACTGGCAGCGCGTCAACCGTGACGGCACGATTCCCCATTGCATCGAACGCATGGAGACATCCGGGGTCGTCGATAACCTCAGGCGCCTTGTCGGCGAGAGTGATGCCGCGTTCAGAGGGCCGCTCTTCGCCGATTCCGACCTCTATAAGACCCTCGAGGCCATCGGTTGGGAGGCGGTGCGCGGCGACGTCGCAGAGTTCATACCTTTCGTTGACGAGGCCATCCGACTGCTTGGAGCGGTGCAGGAGCGCGATGGCTACCTCGACAGCTATTACCAGGGTCCGCGCGTAGGGGAGCGCTTCACCGACCTCCCGCAGGGCCATGAGATGTATAAGCTCGGTCACCTCGTGCAGGCTGCCATCGCCTGGGCGCACAGCGGGCGTACCGACCTGCTCGAGATCGCGCTGCGCTATGTCGAACTCGTGCACACCACTTTCGGTGGCGGTGGTCGCGACGACATTGACGGGCATCCCGAGATCGAAACCGCGCTTGTTGAGCTCTCGCGCTTCACGGGGGACGACCGGCACCGAGAACTTGCCCGGCGGATGGTCGAACTTCGGGGATATCGAACCATCGGCGAGGGCCAGTTCGGCGGAGCCTATTACCAGGACTACACGCCCGTCCGCGAGGCTCGGGAAGCGACTGGCCATGCGGTGCGCCAGCTCTACCTGCTCGCGGGTGTCACGGACCTCGAACTCGACGTAGCCGATGCTGGCTACCGCGACTCGCTCGATGCCCTGTGGTCGAGCGTTCACACCGAGAAGCTCTACGTCACCGGAGGTCTCGGTTCACGTCATCGTGGCGAGTCATTCGGCGATCCATACGAGCTTCCGGCCGATCGCGCCTACTCAGAGACTTGCGCGGCCATCGCCAATCTGCACTGGAACTGGCGCATGCTCCTGCTGGATGGGGGAGGGCAGTACGCGGACGAGATCGAGCGAGGACTGTACAACGCGATCGCTGTCTCCACCTCGCTTGACGGCAGGGCCTACTTTTACTCGAACCCTCTCCAGTTGCGCACAGGGCACACCCACGAGGAGGACGCGCCGTCGACCCGACTCGACTGGTACTTCTGCGCCTGCTGCCCGCCCAATCTGGCCCGTCTGCTGTCGTCCATCAACGCCTATCTGGTCACCGAAAGCGACGATGCGGTCCAGTTCCAGATCTACACGCCCGGTTCGTTCGACATCGGCGACGGCATCACCGCAACGGTCGAAACGAACTATCCGTGGACGCCTGACGTGCACCTCTCCTTCGATGCACCCACGACCCGCACCACGCAATTTCGCATACCCGCTTGGGCAGTCGGCGTCACGGTCTCCGTCGACGGCGAATTGGCCCGCCCCGTCTCCCCAGGGTTCCTTGACGTTCCCGCCGGGGCCTCGTCGGTTTCGCTGCACATTCCGGTTGAGCCCGTATTCGAGAAGGCCCACCCGTGGGTCGATGGAGCGCGTGGTGCACTCGCCCTGCGTCGGGGGCCCGTCTACTACTGCCTCGAGGAGGCAGATCTGCCCGAGGGTACGCGTCTCGAGAATGTCGTGATCCCGGAGCGCCCGACGGCGACCGAGGCCGGACAGGACGACGGGCTAGGTGTGCCGGTTCTAGCTATCGCCGACGCTCGCGGCCATGCCGCACCCGCCGACCTCTACCCCTCCGACCTGACCGAGACGGCGGACTCCGTTATCGGGTCGGTGCGGGCGATTCCCTACTTCCGGTGGGCCAACAGGACCGCCGGTGCCATGCGCGTCTGGATGCCCACTACCTGAGCATCCGGGTGCGGCCGGCATGCCGGCCATCCCATACACAAGAGAGGAAACACGCAATGAGGCGTCACACCACTTCGCTCATCGCAGCGGCCGCCCTCGCGGCCACCGTGGTGGGCTTGAGCGGCTGTTCCAGCTCGGGAACCGAGGCTCAGAGCGGCGGCACGATCAGCGTCTGGGCCCGCGACTCGCAGTCCGCGTTCATGAATACGCTGGCAGACGAGTTCAACAAGACCCACCAAGACCTCAAGGTCGAGGTGACGCTCGTGCCGGCCGCGGACTTCGTGCAGAAATTCGGAACCGCAGCCGCTGGCGGTAACGCACCCGACGTCGCATCCATGGACCTCGTGTACGCGCCGTACTTTGCTTCCGTGGGTGCACTTGCCGACATCACCGACAAAGTCGACGGCCTGTCTTACAAAGACAACATGAGCCCGGGGCACGTTGCTCAGGGGCAGTACGAGGGCAAAACCTACGCCCTGCCTTTCACCGGCGACGTGTCGGTCATGTACTACAACAAGGACCTCTTCGCTGCGGCCGGCCTCGATCCCGAGAAGGCCCCGACGACGATGGCCGAGGTCCAGGCGGACGCAGAAGCGATCGCCGCGATCGGCGATGGCTCCTATGGCTTCGCATTCTCGGGCGCCTGTGGGGGTTGCAACATCTTCTCGATCACTCCCTACATCTGGGCAAGCGGAGGCAACGTGCTTGCGGATGACGGCACAGAAGCACTGCTTGACAGTGCTGAAGTGACGGACACCATGACGATGTACCGCGAGCTGTGGGAAGGCGGCGCCATGCCCGAGCTCGTGCAGTCCGATAGTGGGGCCAGCGCGGGAGATGCCTTCAAACAGGGCAAGGTTGGCATCTTCAACTGGGGCGACTTCTACATCAGCTCCCTCACTGACCCCGCCGAGGGCGCGAAGTTCGACTGGGGGCTCGCTCTCATCCCTGGTGCCGAAGAGGGCCAGGGCGCCTCCTTCGCCGGCGGCGACGACATCGCCATCACCGCCGGTGCCAAGAACCCGGAAGGCGCGTGGCAGTTCCTCGAATGGGTCACCGGCAATGAAGGCCAGCAGGTGATCGCCGATAACGGTGTGATGCCCGTCCGCCTCGACCTGCTCGACAGCCTCTACGTGCCCAAGGATGAGCGATACCAGGTGTTCGCCGACGCCCTCGCGGTGGGTCAGGTTCCCTACAGCGTCATCGAGAACGAGCTCTTCAATGATCCGAACGGGGTGTGGTCGACCATGATCCAGGAGGCCGTGTTCGGTTCCGGATCAGTCGCCGACGCCCAAGCCAAGGCCCAGGAGGCCGCGCAGGCGCTGCTCGACGAGTCGAACGGCTGACACATCATCCCGTCGATCGGGCGGGCCGGAAGGCCCGCCCGATCCAATGAGGAGCATCCATCATGACCGCACTCCAGCAAATCACGCCCCCACCACGCGTCAAGCACGGCCGCATAACGCAGCGTAGGGGAGTGCTCGGCCTGTTGCTCAGCCTTCCGGCGTTTGCGCTGCTCGGGCTGTTCTTCATCTGGCCGTTCATCCGAACCATCTACATGTCGCTGAACGACTGGCCGTTGCTCGGCACACCCGAGTTCATCGGCTTCGGAAACTACGTCAAAGCGTTCGGCGATGACCAGTTCATCAGAGCTGTCGGCTTCACCTTCTTCTACACGATCGTCATCACGCCGATTCTGATCATCCTGGCGTTCGGGTTGGCCTTCCTCGTCCGGAAGGGCACTCGGGCCCATCGCTTCTTCCAGACCGTCTATTTCCTCCCGGTGGTCATCGGTCTCGCCTCCGGCAGCTACATCTGGATGTTCATGTGGCAGTCCGACATCGGTCCGACCACCCAGCTTCTCGGGTCGTGGGGGCTGGTCGATCCGCAGAAGAACTACTTCGCCGACTTCTGGACCGCGTTCGCGATAGTGCTCGGCATGGTGACCTGGAAGGTGGTCGGCCTGCAGATGCTGCTCGTACTTTCCGGAATCCAGGGCATCCCGGACGAGGTCAACGAAGCCGCGCGCATCGACGGCGCGACTGGGTGGCAGAGCTTCTGGTACATCACCGTGCCGCTCCTGCGCCCCACGCTCGCACTCGTGCTGGTCTTCTCGGTCGCCGGCTCGCTGCTCGCGTTCGACCAGTTCTACATCATGACCACGGGCGGACCCGCGGGCTCAACCCTCACCGCGGTCTATGAGATCTATCGCAACGGATTCGTGAAGTTCGACGTCGGATACGCGTCGGCTCTCTCCATTCTCCTCATGCTCGTTCTTGGCGTCGTGAGCGCCGGCCAGATGCTTCTTCTCAGGAACTCCGACAACGCATGACCGCCACCATCACACCTGCCTCTACCGCTGCTGCGGGCAGTGCCGCGCGCATCGGAGCGAGCGAGCGTCACTCGCGCACCCGACTGCTGCCAAAATCGGTCTGGTGGATCGTCTCCGCCTGCCTAGCGGTGCTGTTCCTCTACCCCATCTGGGTGATGGTGTCTCACGTCAGCTTCGACGACATCGTTCGTCTGTCCGACGCCAGTCGAGGTCTCAGCATCGTGCAGAGCATCGGCAACTCGGTATTCGTCTCGGTGACCGCTACCGCGGTCGCGCTTGTGGCCAGCACCCTCGCCGGGTATGCATTCGCGAAGCTACCGTTCCGGGGCAGCAAGGCGGCATTTTTCGTGATCCTGGTCACCTTCATGGTGCCGTTCCAGGCCGTCATCACGCCGCTGTACATCGTCCTGAGAGACATCGGGCTGCAAAACAACCTCATCGGTGTAGCCCTTGTGCTCGCCACATTCAACCTGCCCCTCGGCACGTTCCTCATGCGCAACTCATTTGCCGCCATCCCGTCGTCCTTGGAGGAGGCGGCGCAGATCGACGGTGCGAGTGCGTTCAGCGCAATGTGGCGCGTCATGCTGCCGGTGGCCGTCCCAGGCCTCGTGTCGACGACCCTCCTATCGTTTTTCGCAGCTTGGAACGACTTCTTCGCCGCTTTGATCCTCATCACCGACCAAAAGCTCTATACGCTTCCGGTCAGCATTGGCATCCTGTCCACCGATAGCCAGTTCGGGGTGAACTTCGGCTTGATGCAGACGGGCGTGACCGTGACCGTCATCCCATGCGTGGTCATCTACCTCGTCCTGCAGCGCTACTACGTCGCCGGACTTCTCGGCGGCGCGCTCAAGTAGCCGCCCTCCCGCCGCATTTGTCGAGCGATCTCGTGAACCGAGGTGGCCGCGAGCGAGCACAATCTCTTCGGAGTCCCACCCTTCTCGCCCTGTAAGAGGAAGCTGACCGCATGATTGTCGACCGCACCGTTATCTCCGACTGGACGGTGGAAGGCAGTGGCACCGCAGTGCCGCCGGACGTGCGCTCAGCGGGTCCGATCGCGGCCAGCGTCCCGGGATCCGTGCACACGGATCTCATGCGCGCCGAGCTCATCCCTGACCCGTATCTCGATGAGAACGAGAAAACCCAGTCATGGATCGGTCTAACGGATTGGACCTACCGGACGACGGTGACCTGGGCGCCCGACGGCAGCGAACGCCAGGAGCTCGTGTTCGAGGGAATCGACACGATCGCCCGCATCAGCCTTGGAGGTGACGACATCGCCGTCACCCGGAACATGCATCGGACTCACCGCATCGACGTGACCGGGCGGCTGGCATCGGGCGACAACCAGTTGCAGGTCGCGATCTCGTCACCGATCAAAGCTGCAGATGCCGCAAGCATGGCACTCGGCTATCGACCACACGCCAATCACCACCCGTACAACTCGATCCGCAAGATGGCCTCCAGCTTCGGCTGGGACTGGGGGATCGACACCTGCACCTCAGCACTGTGGAAACCGGTCGCCCTCGAGACCTGGAGCCAGGCGCGCCTGGCAGAACTCCGAATCGGCGGAGACGTCGTCGATGGTGTACCGCGATTGCGGGTCACCGGCACAATCGATGTGACGGGATTCGATGAACCGCTCGAACTCGCGGTCAGTGTCGCGGGGCACGTCTTGACCGCGCCCGTACGTGCGGGCGTCGCTGAGATTTATGAGGATGTACCTAATGCCGCCCTCTGGTGGCCCCGAGGTTACGGTGAACCCGCGCTCCACCATGTCGTGGTCACGCTGCGGTCGGGTGATGAAGTGGTCGACGACCGCAACTATCGAGTCGGCTTCCGGTCCGTCGAGGCGCGCACCCAGCCCGACGCCACCGGTGTCGGATTCAAGATCGTCGTCAACGGGCAAACAATCCATGTACGGGGTGCGAACTGGATCGCGGACGACGCGTTCCTGCACCGGGTCGATCGAGCTCGGTACTCGCGTCGCCTCGCGCAGGCCGAGTTCGCGAACGTCAACCTCATCCGCGTGTGGGGCGGTGGCATCTACGAGTCGGAGGACTTCTACGCGGAGTGCGACGAGCGGGGCCTTCTCGTGTGGCAGGACTTCCTACTGGCGTGCGCCGCCTACGCCGAAGACGAACCCCTTTGGTCGGAATTCGGTGCTGAAGCGCACGAGGCGATCGTCCGCCTGAGTGCTCATCCTTCGCTGGTCCTCCTGAACGGAAACAACGAGAACATCTGGGGCTTCCAGGAGTGGGACTGGGAGAAGCGCCTCGACGGCCGCACCTGGGGTGCGGCGTATTACTACGAGCTCTTCCCCTCCCTCGTCGCCGAGCTCGCACCCCACGTCGCGTACACCCCGGGCAGCCCGTTCACTCCGGACCGCAGTGCGCGCCAGAACGATCCGAGCCAGGGGACTGCGCACATCTGGGACATCTGGAATGAGAAAGACTGGCCGCACTACCGCGACTACCGTCCCCGATTCGTCTCCGAATTCGGCTGGCAGGGCCCGCCCGCCTGGAGCACGCTGATGCAGTCGGTCTCCGATTCGCCACTGACTCCCGAGTCCCCGGGAATGCTCGTTCACCAGAAGGCGATCAAGGGCAACGACAAGCTCACCGACGGGCTGACGGCCCACTTCCCCCTTCCGAACGAGATGGGATTGTGGCACTGGGCGATGTCGCTCAACCAGGCGATCGCGGTTCGCGCTGCCATCGAGTGGTACCGATCGTTGACGCCGCACTGCACCGGCACGATCGTGTGGCAGCTCAACGACTGCTGGCCCGTCACCTCATGGGCGGCGATTGATGGGTACGAGCGACCCAAGCCGCTGCTCTACGCTCTGCGACACGCCTACTCGGACAGGCTGCTCACTATCCAGCCCGACGAAAGCGGCGCCCTGCGAGTCGCGATCATCAACGACAGCCAGGAGAAGTGGATCGCAGAGCTGACGATCGAGCGCCGCGATTACGCCGGACTTCTGATCGATCAGCAGGTACAGACCCTTCGGGTGGCACCGGACACAGCGATGGACGTAGCCATCAATAAAGCCCTCGCTACGCCTGGGAGGCCGTCAAACGAGCTTGTAATTGCGCGACTGGGCGACGCGACCGCCCTGTGGTTCTTCTCTGACTATCGCGACTCCGAACTGACGTCAAACCCCTGTACGGCGATCGCCCGTTTCCGCGAAGGCGGGTGGGATGTCATCGTCCGAGCACATTCGCTCGCCCGCGACGTCGCATTGCTTGTTGACCGCGTGCACCCCGACGCGGTCGCATCAGATGCCCTTTTTACACTGCTCCCGGGGGAGTCGACGACCATCCGCGTCGTCGGTGCTCTTGATGCGGATGGGGCGGACTTCTCCGCCCCCACCGTGCTCCGAACAGCAAACGATCTGCTCTCCAAGCGCGATGGCACCTAGAAGGCTCTTCTGCAAGCCAAGTGAAGGCAGGACGGGGGTCAGCTCGACCCCCCCCGGGCTCGATCGGTCCTACGCTGGATGGAATCAGAACGGTAGACGGCCCGGCCGGTCTTCTACTTGAGCAAGAGTGTTCGGCCACCGTCCGAGGCGTAACGCTCGACGGCATCAAGCACCCGCTGCACCGCCGATACCCAGAGTTGCACCAATCGCAGCCTGTTGCGTCACCTCCGCGCCCCAGGCATAGAACCACCTCCTCACCTGGGGGTCTCGAGAGGGGTGGTCAGTACGCTTCTCTCGAGGGGCGCCAATCCGGCGTCGACAATTGCCGATGATGTGTCCCTCATCGTCGGTAACCCGGGACGGGGCCGGGGTCAAGCGGGTGGGATATCAGGCTCCGTCGATGCACAGTGATGTGTATGAAGTTGCTTACCTATAGCGGGCGCGGCGCCATAACCGACGAGCGCGCCGCGCAGGCGGTACTGGATTACGCAATAGAACTCGCCCTCGTTCAGCGCTCTGACGTAGTGTCCGTGCCCGCCGTGACCGCGGAAGGACTACCTGAGGAGCCGGTCGACATGCTGATCGGGCCCGGCCAGTCAGCTCTTGTCCGAACCAACTGATGTGACTGGCGAACTCGACGTTGACGTTCTCGTCCGTGATCTCACCGGTCGCATCGACGACCTGTACCCGATCGTGAGCCCGTTGGGCAAGTAGAGCCCTCAACCGACAGCCGGCTTTGCGGCGACTCTCGACGGGAGCCGGATTCCGCGCCCGTGGCCTCGGTGGGTCTGCTGGCATCGTTGTCAACGCTGTTCCCGCCCAGCCCTCCCCGACTTGATTTCAGATGATGGAGGGTTAGATTGGGATCGTGAGCGACATCGTCACCGGACCCGTTGAGCCGACGAGTCAGACGCGAATCCAGTCGGTCAGTCGTGCAGTCGCCCTCCTGCTCGCCGTGGCTGAGAGCCCTAATGGGATCACAGCGCGCCTCCTCTCTGAGCAGCTCGAGCTCTCGCTTCCCACTACACACCATCTTCTGACCACCCTGTGGGCCGAAGGAATGCTGCTCAAGAGTGCGGATCGCAACTTTCAACTCGGACCCAATGCCGGGATCATCGCCGATGCATACCAGCGTCTCGACTCGGTGCCCGAGTCATATCGTCACGCCTTACGGCGGTTGGTGCGCGACACGGGGGAGACCGCCTACCTCGGAGTCCTTCGCAACGGTGGAGTGCAGGTGTTGGCTACTGAAGAGGGCGCGCACGCCGTTCGGGTGGTCGGCCTCGACGTCGGCTATACGAACGACATGCATGCTCGTGCGAGCGCGAAAGTCCTGCTGGCGTTCTCTTCTGAGGAGGTCCGCCGTTCAGCTGTCGACCAGATGTCGATGAAGCGGCTCACACCCCAGACGATCACCTCGCATGCTGCGTTCCTCAAGCAACTCGACGAGGTAAGGACGACGGGGCTGGCGTTCGATCGCGAGGAATTCCAAGCAGGCGTCCAATGTGCGAGCGTGCCAATCTGGCGTGGCGGTCGCGCCGTCGCCTGCTTCACGGTTTCGTCTCCGAGTCAACGCTTCTCTGAGACGGAGCAGGACGTCATAGCCGCCCTCACACGCGCGGCGGACAGCCTTCGGGAGGCATGATGTTCCTCACGCCGCAGGCCTGACGTCAGCTCCGCGTTGTGATCTCTCCTAGGCGGGTGAAGAGTTCGAAGGAGACATCGAGCTCGGTACCCAGGTCTGCCTCGACGTCCGCCGCCCACTGTCGCCAGCCGAGGTCGATTGCGGCTATGGCTGCCGAGGCCACCGCGAGCGCGTCCCGCTCCTCTGTCATTCGCTCGGCCAATGCGGCGGTCAGTTCGGTGCGATCCATCAGCCTGTCGGACGCCAAACGGGCGCGCAGGGAGTGCGTGGTGGTGATCAATGCCATTCGCGAACGGAGTTGTGTCGAATGCGAGCGCGCCCAATGCACTGTCGAATCCATCGCCCGACGAGTGGCGACCCAAGCCGATGTCCCGGGTTCGAGCGAAAGCCCTCGCAATGCGTCCGGCAGCGACGGCCGGGCCGCCAAGGCGCCGACGATGATCGCATCCTCCTTGGAGGAAAAGTAGCGAAAGAAGGTCGCTTTCGAGATCCCCAGCTGGGCAGCTATTTCCTCTGCGGTCACCGATTCGAACCCGTGACCCGCACAGAAATCGGCGGCCGCTTCCGCCAGCTCGCCGCGAAGACGCTCGCGGCTGCGGTGTCTGATGTCGACCGCCACCCTCGTAGTCTAGAGCTGATACTAACTCTCACTATTGAGACAAAGGCTCCCAATCTCTGAAAGAGCGATAGAAATGCGCACTCGCCGGTCGCTTACTCGCCCGCCTGCATTCACCGCGATCATCGCCGTGCTGGCGTTCGCCGGGATGGGCGCGTCGTTCATGCAGACGATCCTCATCCCGATCCAATCCGAACTGCCTCGGCTGCTCAGTGCTTCCAGTGAGGACACGCCGTGGGTGATCACCGCAACGCTCATCTCCGCCGCCATCTGCACGCCGATAGCCGGGCGCCTCGGTGACATGTACGGCAAGCGTCGCGTCGTCATGGCGCTGCTGCTGATCCAAGCGTTGGGGGCGATCATCGCGGCTCTTTCCGTGGCGCTTGTCCCGATGCTCGTGGCGCGCATCCTGCAGGGTGCCTCGGCCGGGGTTATTCCGCTGGGCATCTCCATTCTTCGAGACGTCCTTCCCTCGAAGCGGCTCGGCTCGGCCATCGCTTTGATAAGCGCCACGCTCGGTGTCGGGGGCGCTCTCGGGCTACCCATTAGTGCTGCCGTCACCGAGGCGTTTGACTGGCATGTCCTCTTCTGGGTTGCAGCTGGGATCGCACTGCTCAACTTCATCCTCTGTGCCCTGGTCGTGCCCGTGAGTGTCCTTCGGACGCAGGGACGGCTGGATGTCATCGGGATTATCGGGCTCTCCCTCGGGCTCGTGTCGCTGCTCGTGGCGATCACCCGCGGTGGCTCATGGGGATGGGGAGACCCGCGGATCATCGGCCTGCTCCTGGGCGGTCTGGTCGTGCTCTTCGCCTGGGGCGCCTATGAGCTGCGGGTCCGGGAACCTCTTGTCGATCTGCGGGTGAGCAGTCGCGGTCCCGTGCTCCTCACCAATCTGGCGTCCATAGCCATGGGCTTCGCGTTGTTCGCGTCGAGCGTCGTATTCCCTCAGCTCCTCGAGCTGCCGGTCGCCACGGGAATCGGCCTGGGACTGTCGTTGTTCGTCGCTGCCCTTGTATTGGCCCCCTCCGGCATTGCGATGATGTTGATGTCCCCAGTCGCCGGCCGGATACAGCGTCTGCGCGGACCGAAGCCGCTGCTGATCGCAGGTGCGGGAGTTATAGCCATCAGCTATGTAGTCGGGCTGCTCTTCCATGCGTCGATGTGGCAGATCCTCGTCGTCAACTTCATCCTCGGAATCGGGGTGGGTCTGGGTTATGCGGCGATGCCGACTCTCATCATGCGAGCAGTTCCCGCGGAGGAGACCGGCGCTGCGAACGGACTCAATGCGTTGATGCGCTCCTTAGGGACGAGTGCGGCAGCCGCTGTGGTGGGGGCATTGCTGGCTCAGTCCATCACCACGGTCAACGGTGTCGTTGGTCCGAGCGAGCAAGGATTCCTGGGGGCGCTAACGCTCGGACTCATCGCCGCCATCTTGTGCCTCGTCCTAGCGCTGTTCATCCCCGAGCCGAAAGTGACGGAACACCCCTCACTACCTCGACGAAGTGCGTGACCTCCGCCTCGTATCTGTTTCGATATTAGGAATTATGTCCTATCATCTGAAATTGCATGACCAAGGCCGGTGATGCGGGAACAAGCACTTACGTGCCAGGTGTCTCAAGACCAGTGGCGGGAGCGAAGTGCCAGACAACGTCGTGTGGTTCACAGAGATCGGGATGGAAGATGTCGATCGAGTAGGCGGAAAGAACGCATCTCTCGGCGAGATGATCCGACATCTGGACAAAGCGGGCGTGCGGGTTCCTAGTGGATTCGCCACAACTGCGGACGCCTACCGCCGCTTCCTCGCGTCCTCGGGGCTCGATCAAAGGATCGAGGAGCTGCTCGACGCGCTCGACGTCGAAAACCTCGAGCAGTTGGCGTCCACAGGGTCTCAGATCCGAGAGGCCATCCGAGTTCAGCCCTTCCCGGCTGATCTTGAGGCTGACATCCGCTCGGCCTGTGCCACCCTCATGGCTGCAGGCGACAGGTCCTTCGCTGTTCGGTCATCCGCTACCGCCGAGGACCTGCCGGACGCGTCATTCGCCGGACAGCAGGAAACGTTTCTGAACATCCGAGGAGCGGACGCGGTCCTTCGTGCAACGCAGGAGGTCTTTGCATCCCTCTACAACGATCGGGCGATCGCCTACCGCGTGCATTCCGGCTACGACACGATGGCCATCGCCCTCTCCGCCGGTGTTCAGTTGATGGTGCGGTCCGACCTCGCCTCGTCTGGCGTCATGTTCACGGTCGACACTGAATCCGGATTCGAGGACGCGGTCTTCATCACGTCCTCCTATGGTCTGGGGGAGATGGTGGTGCAGGGCGCGGTCAACCCGGACGAGTTCTACGTCTACAAGCCGTCGCTGCGCGCAGGCAAAGCATCGATCTTGAAACGATCCGTCGGGTCCAAGGCGGTAAAGATGGTCTTCAGCTCCGACTCCAGCGTCGGCAAGACAACCTCGGTCGTCCAAGTCGATCCCGAACTCGCCGGTCAACTCTCCCTGACGGATGTCGAGGTGGCACAGCTGGCACGGTACGCCGTCGCGATCGAAGACCATTACGGACGCCCCATGGACATCGAGTGGGGCAAGGACGGCGTCGACCACCTGCTGTACATCCTGCAGGCGAGACCGGAGACGGTTCAGTCGCGCCGAGCCCGGAACACGGTCACCCGCTACCGACTCGATTCAGCGGGGACGATCGTCGCGGAGGGCCGGGCCATCGGCCAGAAGATCGGGGCCGGTGCAGTGCGCGTCTTGGACTCGGTGGACCAGATGGCCGAGTTCGTTGCGGGCGAGGTGCTGGTAGCTGATATGACTGATCCCGATTGGGAACCGATCATGAAGCGCGCCTCGGCGATCGTGACCAACCGTGGCGGACGCACCTGCCACGCCGCCATCATCGCCCGGGAACTGGGAATCCCTGCTGTGGTCGGCACGGGATCGGCAACGTCAGTCCTGGCGTCCGGACAGCCTGTAACCGTGTCCTGCGCCGAGGGAGACACCGGATTCATCTACGACGGTGAGCTTCCCTACATCGTCGAGCAGACCGATACCGGCGACATGCCGGACCTTCCTGTCAAGATCATGATGAACGTCGGCACTCCAGAGCAGGCCTTCTCCTTCTCTCAGCTTCCGAATGCGGGTGTCGGCCTCGCGCGCCTGGAGTTCATCATCAACCGGCAGATCGGCATCCACCCCAAAGCACTCCTCGAGTTCGACTGTCTCGACGAGCCGCTGAAGTCGCAGATCGCTCGGCTCACGAGCGCCTACGCGAATCCTCGACAATTCTTCGTCGACCGCGTCGCGGAAGGGATATCGATGATTGCGGCGGCCTTTGCGCCGGCGCCCGTCATCGTGCGGCTGTCTGACTTCAAATCGAACGAGTACGCCAACCTCATCGGTGGTGAAAAATACGAGCCTCATGAAGAGAACCCCATGATCGGCTGGAGGGGCGCATCCCGCTACCTAACGCCCTCCTTCGCCGAATGCTTCGCGCTCGAGTGTGCCGCAGTGCGCTATGTGCGGGAGTCCATGGGTCTCACCAACGTCAAGATCATGATCCCCTTCGTGCGCACTGTCGCAGAAGCCGAAGGCGTCATCGCTCTGCTGGCGAAGAACGGTATCCGGCGAGGTGAGGGAGGACTCGAGGTCATCATGATGTGCGAGCTGCCTGCCAACGCGATCCGGGCGGACGATTTCCTCGACCATTTCGACGGATTCTCCATCGGATCCAACGACATGACGCAGCTCACGCTGGGCCTTGACCGAGACTCGGCGCTGGTCGCGCAGTCCTTCGACGAACGAGACCCGGCAGTCAAGGATCTGCTCGCCATGGCCATCCGAGCCGCCAAAGCGCGGGGCAAGTATGTGGGCATCTGCGGTCAGGGGCCAAGCGACTTCCCGGATTTCGCCGATTGGCTGGTCGACCAGGGAATCGATTCGATCTCGCTCAATCCCGACACCGTGGTCGACACCTGGCAGCGACTCGCGTTGTCTGCGAACCCAGACGGCGAGGTCGTCACCGCATGACGGACGACCGCTGTCTTCGCCGTGGCTATGCCAAGCATCTGACGAATGTTGCCGGCGATGGATGATGCGCCGGAGGTCATGCAGGTGTTTTTCCTATCGGACAGCACAGGAATATCCGCTGAGACGATGGGAAATGCGCTGCTCCTTCAGTTCCCACATCTGATCTACGAGCGCCGGCTCATCCCCTTCATCATCACTGTCGACGAAGCGCGTCGGGTCGTCAGCCTTCTCGACGCGGCGGCGGAACACGGAAAGGTGGTGGCCTTCTCCACAACGGCCGTCGAGGAGGTAAGGCAGGAACTGCGACGCACCTCTTGTCCGTTGATCGACTTCTTTGACGTCCACATTCACCGCCTCGAAGGGATATTCGGTCAGCCTGGTGTTCGCCAGGCTGCGCGACTGCATGGAATGGGCGACGTTAAGCGCTACAACGCCCGGATGGCCGCGGTTGAGTACGCCCTGGAGCACGATGACGGCCAGAGCATGCGCGCGCTCGACAAGGCGGAGGTCGTTCTGCTTGCTCCATCTCGTTGTGGGAAGACTCCGACGGCCATGTACCTAGCGCTGCAGCATGGTGTACTCGTCGCAAACTACCCGCTTCTCGAGGAGGATCTTCAGCGTTCGGAGCTTCCTCTCCCAATCAAAGGTCTCGGAGCTCGTTGCTTCGGTCTCACCACTACACCGGCGCGTCTAGCTGCGGTCCGGGAGCAGCGGATGGCGCAGTCAGAGTATTCCTCGCTGCGCCAGTGCGCGAGCGAACTTCGCCGAGCCGAACGTCTCTACCAAGCGCACGGGATTCCGACGATCGACTCATCGACTCGATCCGTGGAAGAGATGTCGACTCAGATCCTGCAGGCTCTGTCGCAGTCTTAGCGAGCGCGCAGGTCCTGACGAAGCGAGCTTCTGTCGGCGCGGCCGTGACCGCTCTGCAACATCAGCCGTGCGCCTCCTGCAACAGCCGCGCCACTACCGTCTCGGCATCCTCCGTGCCTCCCAGGTCGAGGATCAAGTTGAGCGGCATGCCCAAGGCCATCCGATAAAGGGCTTCATCCGTGTTCTCGAAGGCGGAGCCATGAAGACGCACGAACAGGGCATTAACCAACGGCCCTCCGACCGGGTGACGGAACCACTCCTCCAGGGTCGAATCGGGTCGAAGAGGGGTGACAGGCATGGGGACATCCAGTTCGATGTCGAAGGCCTCGACGATTTGACGCGAGGAAGTTCCCACCTCGACGCGGAACGTACCCGGCTCCACCGTCCACCCGCTCGGCCCCCAGAAGGCGAATGCTCGTTGGTCGAGCAGAAGACGCATCCGCCGGGTCTCACCCGGCCCAAGCTCTACCTTCTCGAACGCCTTCAGCTCACGAAGCGGTCGATCGAGACTAGCGACGACATCACCGACGTAGACCTGGACTACCTCTGAGCCCACACGCTCGCCGGTATTGCGGACGGACGCCTCCACCCAAACCAGGGGCTCGGTCGGATCCGGAATCGAGACGGAGACTTCCTCGATACTGAAAGTCGTATATCCCAGGCCGTGGCCGAACTCGAAAGCGACATCGCGCCTGGTCCGGTCGTACCATCGATAGCCGACGTAAATCCGCTCGCCGTAGATCACTGTCGTACTGGTGCCCGGCCAGTTCACGAAGGCAGGAGTGTCCTCGAGTCGGATGGGAATCGTCTCCGCGAGTCGCCCGGATGGCTCCGCGACGCCGAAGAGGACCTCGGCGAGTGCGGCACCGGATGCCTGTCCGCCCAGCCAGGTCTCGAGCACTGCCCGAGCCCGGCCGACGATCGGCTCGAGCTCGACGACCGAGCCGTTGCTCAGAACGACGACGATGTGATCGGTGACCGCCGCGATTCGCCGAAGAAGCTCGAGCTGCTCGGTCGGCAGGCGGAGATGATCACGGTCGAAGCCTTCCGATTCGTCTGCTTCCGGCAGCCCCAGCATCAGGATGACCGTCGAATCCTGACTCACCAGTCGGACGGCCTCGTCCACGAGCGCAGCATCCGCAACGCCGTCCAGCCGGAATCCTGGGGCGAAACGAACACTCCTCGGGGTGACCGAAGAGATCGCGCCCAGGAGTGTGTCCAGCCGAGTCGGGACGACATGCGAGCTTCCCGCCCCCTGATACCGCGGGGTGCGAGCAAATTCCCCGATCACGACAACGTCCTCGCGGGCGGTGGGTGAAAGGGGGAGCACGCCGCCTTCGTTGACGAGGAGGACCATGCTTTCGATGGCGGCGCGCTTGGCCAATGCGTGGTGCTCGGCGAGGTCTACGTCGCTCAGGACGCCTCGTGTCGCCCGGACCCGGTCGTGAACACTCAGAACCCGGGAGACGGCTTCGTCTATAGCGGCGAGGTCCAGGGCGCCGGCATCGAGCGCCGCTTGCACTTCCTCGGCGTGGCTGTCGGCCGATGGCATAGCGACATCGGTGCCTGCGGCCACTGCTTCGGCTGGGCGTCTGACGGCGCCCCAGTCCGAGACCACATATCCATCGAAGCCCCAGTCGGCTCGGAGGACGTCGGTGAGCAGCCAGCGGCTCTCGGATGCGGGAACCCCATTTATGGCGTTATAGGCGCACATCACCGAGGCCGGCCGCGCCGCCCGGACCACTCTCTCGAACGCCGGGAAGTAGATCTCACGCAACGTGCGCTCGTCCACCTCCGCGCTAACTCGCATCCGCTCGGTCTCCTGGTTGTTCGCGGCAAAGTGCTTCACGGAGGCCCCAACGCCTTGAGACTGGACCCCGTCAACCCAGAAACGGCCGAGCTCTCCGGAGAGCAGCGGATCTTCCGAGAAGTACTCGAAATTGCGGCCGCAGAGCGGCGATCGCTTGATGTTGACGCCGGGGCCTAGCAGAACATCGACGCCCCTCGCCCTGCTCTCGCGTCCGAGAGCGACGCCGATCTCGCGCAGAAGCTCCGGGTTCCAGGTGGATCCGGTAGCGGCACCCGTAGGGAACGCGGTCGCCGGCTCGCTGTTGTTCAAGCCCAGGTGGTCAGCCTCCGCGGCCTGATATCGCAGCCCATGGGGTCCGTCGCTGTAGCGGGCGCCGACCACATCGAGGCGCTCGACATCTGCGGAGGTCCAGAAGGTGCCACCGGACAGTAGGGAGATCTTCTCCTGCTCGGTCAGTTGAGATACGAGTGGGTGCACGGCTTCACCGTTTTCTTCGAGGGCGGAAAAGGGGGGCGAGCGCTCAGCGCACCGCTTTGATCGGGATCACGGTCAAAGCGCCGAGGACAGCGACTATGCCCGCTCCTATATATAGGGCTGCGTAGTTTTCGGTGCCGCCTCCGATGGCGAGCACCAGTGGAGCCAGTGCGGGGGCCAGCGATTGCGGCAGCGCGCTGGCGATGTTGAACACGCCCATGTCCTTTGCGGCCTGCGTCTGCTTGTTCGGGAGGACATCAGTTACGAGAGCGAGGTCGACCGCGAAGTACGCACCGGTGGCGATCCCCAGGATTGCGGCAGCCACGAAGTACACCCACATGTCAAGGGCGAACGCGGTAAGAAGGCTTGACACCGCGACCAGGCCTGAGGCTGCGAACACGAAGATCTTGCGCCGATGCAGTTTGTCGCTCAGAGTGCCCGACACCGATGCTGCGATCGTGATCATGATGACGCTCAACAGCGAGAGGCCGAGTTGCAGTCCGGCAACAGCGCTGAAGGGGATGCCGAATCGAGCGTTGAGAAAGTACACCTGATAGGTAGCTCCCGCGGCGAATCCCAGTTGCATGAAGAACCTGCCGAGCCATGCCCAGCCGAAGTCTGGGTTGCGGCGAGGGTTGAAAGCGAAGGCCTTGGCCAGATCGCTCACTCGGAAGCTTGAGCGCAGGTTCGGAGAGAGCACCCGGTCCCGCGCGACGATGACATAGACGACGATCAGAATCAGACCGAGAGTTGCCGGCACGATAAACATTCCGGGAGTCCCGGTCCCGAAACTGAGCGCGAGGTTGGCGACCGCCAGGCCGATGAGCGGCGAGAACTGCTGCACGATGCCGCTCAGCGCGGACACGGTGGCTCTCTGAGCCTCGGGGACGCGGTCCGGAAGGAACGCCGCGAGGCCCGCGAACATGGCGTTGCAGGACAACTGCACAACGCACCACAGTGCGCCCACCGCGAGCGCGTCAGGCGCGAACGCCAGGGCGATCAGGGAGAGAACGCTGGCGGTTGCGCCACCGAGGATCCAAGGCCGACGCATGCCGAATCGCGAGGTCGTCCGGTCACTGAGCATGCCGAAGATCGGATTTGCCAACACAGCCACGAGTGCGCCGATGCCCGTGATCACGCCGAGGGTCGCTTCCCGCGAGTCGGGAGCAACCTCCGCGACCTTGATCGCCAGCGTCGTGATGACCGGAATGAGGATGATCAGGTAAGACCCGAGGTAGGCGCCCAGGAAAGCGGCGAGGATCCGCTTCGGGACGCGGGCGGGCTCGAAGAGATGCTCGGCGGGGATGCTTCCGGGGGGTGTGTCGGCGATGGCCACGGGCCGCTCCTTTGAGGCTGACGAACTGTAACTTGCACGCGCAAGCGAAACGAGTCGAATGTACACACTGCGACTTGCGCGCGCAAGTGGTGCGAGAATCTGTACATGCGGCCTACAGATGACCGTCGACCAACGGCCAGCGATGTGGCTCTCCTGAGCCGGGTATCTCGGGCCACGGTCGGATACGTGCTCAATCAGACGCCCGGACAGACGATCTCGGAGTCCACGCGTCAACGCGTGCTGCACGCCGCCGAGGACCTCGGATATGTTCCCAGTTCAGCAGCACAGGCCCTGGCCCGGGGACGGACGAAGACGGTCGTCATCGATGTCTCGGATTTCCCATACGGCGAGAAAGTAGCTCGGGCCGCCCAGAGCCTGGCCGACGGGTTTTCAGAACGGGGATACGACCCGGTCGTGAATCAGCAAACTCCGTATGCGGAGCCGTACTCCGCGCTCCTGCTTCTTGCCCGCACGCTCATGCCCGAAGCCGTCATCTCGCTGGGCGAGCTTCCGAAGCACATTCGGCGGGTCCTCGCTCGATCCGGCGTTAGACGAGTCGCCTCGATGTCCCGTGGAAACGACGGCTTACTCTTACGGGAAACCTCCGCCGCGGAGGTCCAGGTCGGATACCTGGCAGAGTGCGGCCACAATCGCATCCTCTACGTCGGCTCGACCGACTCCAGCCTCGCTGCGATCAATGAAACGCGGCACGCTGCGGTGCGCCGATACGGCGATCAGCTCGGCATGCAGGTCGTGACGACCGTCGCCGCCATTGAGTCGGACGCTTTCGCCGAGGAATTGAAGGCGCGATCGGAGGACGGTTTCACCGCGGCTGCTGCCTACAACGACGAGATTGCCTTCGCGACTCTCGGTGCGGCGCACCGTGGAGGTTTGCGTATACCGGACGAACTCGCCGTCATCGGCATCGACGACCTTCCGCTTGCCGCGGTCAGCTACCCGCGTCTGACCACTGTCACCAACGAGCCTGCCGACATGCCTTCGCGTGCTGCGTTCATCGACAGCATCCTCGCTGGCGCAACCATCCAGGCGACGCTACTCCAGCCGCGAGTGATCGTCCGTGAATCGGCTTGAGCGAACAAGGTCAGTAGGTTGCTCGTCCACCGCTGATGTCGTACACCGCTCCCGTCGAGAAGCTGCACTCCTCTGAGCTCAACCATGAGACGAGCGCGGCGACCTCCTCGGCCCTGCCCACCCGTCCCATCGGGATCAACGAGGTGATGTGAGCCAGCACCTCCGGTGAGGTCGTCGCGTTGAACGGAGTCTCGATGACCGCAGGTGCGATGACGTTCGCGAGCACCCCAGTCTTGGCGAGCTCCTTCCCCAGGGACTTGGTGAGTCCGATCACCGCTGCCTTCGAGGCCGAGTAAGCGCTGAGATTCGGATTGCCGTCCTTCCCCGCCATGCTCGCCATGCTCACAATGCGGCCCCACCCTCGCTCCACCATGCCGGGCACAATCGCCTTCGTCACCCGGAAGATGCCATGCACATTGACATCGAAAGTTCTCTGCCACTCCTCCGGCTGAACCTCCCAGAACGGTTTGTTCGGCCCGACAATGCCCGCGCTGTTGACGAGGATATCGACGGGGCCGACAGTGGCGACGGCATCGTCGATCGACTGCTGGTCGGTGACGTCGACGACGTAGTCCGCCTCGGTCGACACGTCGAAGGTGATGACCTCCACGCCGTCCGCTCGAAGGCGCAAAGCGCACGCCGCACCCAGTCCGCTCGCTCCGCCCGTGATGATGGCTCGCTTCATTTCGTTCTCCTTATCATGGCGTCCAGCACTTCCAGGACGTGCTGGTATGGGTGGCCTGTGGCGCGCGTCATGCCGATCTCGCACGTCCGATTGCACGACACGTAGGCGTCGTAAGAACTGGAGTTGACCTCCTCGCCCTCACGCCGGGTGGCGCTTCGCGTGAGCTCCGGATGCAGCATTCCCCGATCACCCGCGAAGGCGCAGCAGCTCCAGTCGTCGGGAACGGTGACGGTGTCGGATACTGCGGCCGCCAGTTCCAGGAGATGGGTGTTGGAGCCAGCACGAGTGGAGGAACAGGTGGGATGCACGACAATTCGTGCGAGCTTGCGGTCAACGTCGAGCCGCGGCAGCAATGCCTTCGCCGTGTAGTCGACGGCGTCGATCAGCTTCATCGCCGAGTACTCGGGATGACCTGCAAGAGCTCCCTCGAGCGCGAGGATCAGTCCCTCGGAACAGGAGGAGTTGTCGCAGACGATCGGGAGCCCTCCATGGTCGGATGCCCGCCACAGTGCCGTGAGAGTGCGGTCGACCATCACCTTGTAGGAATCGACGAGGCCCTTAGACTTCCACGGGGTCCCGCAGCACAGGCTCTCGACCCCCTCCGGTCGAACAAGTCCGATACCCGCTCTGGCCGCCAGCGCCTCGAAAGAGGTAGCCACTCCGGGACCGCCCTCGCTCGGTCCGAACATGGTCCCGACACACGCCTGAAAGAAGACCGCCTCGACGTCGGTCGACGTCGAACCGGAGATACGCCGCGCGCCGCCTCTCGGCAGGTCGGGAGACCACAGGGGCACCGTGTCGTCCCCAAGCAGGTGACGGGCGACCCGATTAGGGCCCTGGATGAGAGGAGGGGGCACTGCTGCAGCCAAGGTGAGAGCCGTCGAAGCGACACGCGTCATGGGCTTCCACGCTGTGACCGCGGTGTTCCACACCGCGCTGGAGCCGGCTCCCACGGTCTCGGACCGGAGACGGCGCACCAGATCGCCCGTGTTGATGGAAACCGGACATGCGGTCTGGCACATTCCGTCGACGGCGCAGGTGTCGACGACCTCGTACTGCTGCGCGCGACTCAGCTCCCGAACGAGGGCGGAATCGCCTTTGGCATCCGCCTCGGCGATCGCCCGTCGGACGACGATCCGCTGGCGCGGCGTCGTGGTGAGGTCCTTGCTCGGGCAGACGGGCTCGCAGTATCCGCATTCCACGCAGCGGTCTACTTCCGTCTCGACAGACGGAGTGGACTTCAGGTTGCGTAGGTGAAGGTCGGCGTCTTCAGTGAGGACCGTATCCGGGTTGAGCACACCCATCGGGTCGAAAGCTCGCTTGATCGTGACCATGAGCGAATAGATCGCTTCGCCGTACTGCCGAGATACGAACGGAGCCATGATCTTGCCGGTGCCGTGTTCGGCTTTAAGGGTCCCGCCGGCGCGCAGCACGAGGTCGACCATGTCCTCGGTGAACGCTCGGTAGCGCACGAGGTTCGTGGCCGAGCCGAAGTCCTCGTTGATGAGGAAGTGGATATTCCCGTCCTTGGCGTGGCCAAAGATGACCGCGTCGGCATAGCCGTGCACCGCGAAGAGCGTCTGCAGCCCCGCGCAGGTCTCCGACAGCTTCCCGACCGGGACGGCGATGTCTTCGAGCAGGGCCGTGGTGCCCGAGGGGCGGGCGCCCGCGATCGTCGCGTAGAGACCCTTGCGGATGTGCCAGAGAGAAGCCCGGAAGGTTGGGTCTTCCGACAGCCGCGGTCGCTCGACGAGCGGCAGGCCGTCGAAGATCGTGGCGGCAGCAGCTATGTGCTCGGCTAGCCCTTCCGGAGTAGCCGACTGGTACTCGACCAGCAGCGCGCAATTATCAACTATCTGGAATGAGGGAAGGGCAGTTCGTGACTCCGGATCCATCAGGGCCGCGCGCAGTGAGGCTGCGTCCATCAGCTCGACCGTTGCGGCGCCCGACGCGACAATCCCGACGAGCGCGTCGGTGGCTGCCCGCAGCGTCTCGAAGACGAGGAGCGTCGTGGCAGCGTGCTTGTGCAGGGGGACCGTGCGGAACGTTGCTTCGGCGACAAATCCAAGCGTACCCTCGCTGCCGATCATGAGGTGGGTGAGCATCTGAACGGGTGTCGCGTGGTCGATGAGGGCGTTGACGCCGTATCCCATCGTGTTCTTGATGGCGAACTGTCGGATTATCTCGCCACGGACAGAATCATCCTCATTGGCCTTCTGTCGCAGATCCGCGAGCGCCTGCCAAAGCTCGGGCTCTTGATGTCGCAACCGGTCGTCGGCATCCGGAGCGGCCGAGTCGAGGATCGTTCCGGATGCGAGGACGATGACGGCAGATTCGAGGGTCTGATAGGTGTTCTGTGCGATGCCGCACGCCATCCCGCTTGAGTTGTTGGCGATGACGCCGCCGATCGTGCAGGCGATTTCGCTCGCCGGATCGGGCCCCAGTTTCCGTCCGTGCCGGCGAAGGCGGGCATTCACCTGTCGGACGGTGGCCCCTGGCTCGACGCGCACCCGCGCACCCGAATCCAGCACCTCGATTCCGCGGAAGTGGCGGCGAGTGTCGACCAGAATGTTTCCGGTCGTGGCCTGGCCGGAAAGACTTGTCCCACCGGAGCGGAACGTGACGGGCTCTCCCGTTCGGCTGGCGTGGTGGAGGAGCCGGGCTACCTCCTCCTTGTCGCGAGGGGTCACCACGGCCGCAGGCGTGATCAGGTAGTGCGACGCGTCCACCGCAGCGATCACGCGATCGAACGCGCTGACGGATACAGCGTCCGCGCGTCCAATAGCGGCTGAGAGCGCAGCTCCGAGTCCGTTATCTGGTTGGATCGTCGTTCGCGAGCTGACCGAGGCGTATGCCTGGGCTGCGGAAGAGGGGAAAGTCACAACCTGCAGTTTTCCACTAAGTCGAATTTGGCGCTAACATTTCGAATTATGGCACGCCGCGTTCTCGGCGCAGAATCTGCAGGCGGGCCTCGGTTCTGAAGCAGGGAGTGTCGATGAGACTGGTGCGTGTCGGAGAAGCGGGGTCCGAGACCCCCGGGGTCCTGGTGGATGAGGGCAGCTTCGTCAATCTTTCGGATGTGGTCGACGATTTCAACGAGGCGTTCTTCGCCTCGGGCGCGCTCGAGGGGCTTTCGACCGTCGTGGCGGAGCGTGTCGACGCAGGTCGCGTCGAGTCACTCGACCGTCGACGGTTCGGTGCGCCGATCGCGAGGCCGCACCAGATCCTGTGCATCGGCCTCAACTACAGCGATCACGCCGCGGAGACCGGACAGGCCGTGCCGTCCGAGCCGATCCTGTTCACCAAGTCGCCAAACACACTGATCGGGCCCAACGACGATGTGATCGTGCCTCGTTTGTCCGAGAAAACCGACTGGGAGGTGGAGCTCGGCATCGTGATCGGCCGCAGAGCCTCCTACCTCTCTGATGAGGTCGAAGCTCACGAGGCCATCGCCGGCTACGTGCTCGTAAACGACGTCAGCGAACGCGCATGGCAGATCCAGCGCAATGGGCAGTGGACGAAGGGCAAGTCCGCTCCGACCTTCAACCCCGCGGGTCCGTGGCTTGCCACGAAGGACGAGATCGGCGACGTCCTCGCCTTGGACATGTGGCTGGATATCGACGGCGCACGCCGTCAGACCGGTTCCACGTCGACCATGATCTTCAGCCCGACGTTCATAGTGCATTACCTCAGTCAGTTCATGGTCCTGGAACCCGGCGATCTGATCAACACCGGCACTCCACCCGGAGTCGGCATGGGCATGAACCCACAGGTCTATCTGAAGGGCGGTGAGACGATGACGCTGGGGATCAGTCGTCTCGGCTCGCAAACCCAACACGTGAAGGCCTACAGCGCCTAAAGGGTTTCTGAGGTTGAAAGCGCCTCCGACAACGGGTTTCGGCAAGCGATCGACGCGGCGCGAAGAGGTCCGCTGCAGCGGGATGAGTGCAGGTGTTCAGGTGCACCCGGGCGCTTACACAGAGTCATCAACACGCGCAATCACCCATATCGCGAAACTCGTAGCCATATCGTGGAAGTAGCTGGTATCGTTCCGGCATCATCAGGGTCGATGCGGTCTACGGGCGGGCGTGGGCCGGCTGGTGAACACAGCAGACAAAGGAGTCACAATGAGTTCCATTCGAGGTGCGCGCGTCGCGGCACTGTCCGCGGTTGTAGTGGCCGCTTTCGCGTTGTCCGCCTGCTCGGGCGGGGCGACGGACGATCCCCCCGCCTCCGCCGAGCAGACGCTGAGGCTGTCCGCGCAGGCACCGCCATCGAGCTGGGCGATCGGCAATGCGCCCGGCGGCGATGCGACCATGTATCTGTCGGTCTACGACACCCTCCTCCGCACGACCCCGGACGCGGAGATCACGGAGGGTCTCGCCGAGGAGTGGGAGTACAACGACGACCTGACCGAACTGACGCTTCACCTTCGCGAGGGTCAGGAGTTCACCGACGGAGAGCCCGTTGACGCGGATGCTGTGGTCGCATCGCTCAACGTCTCTCGTGAAGGTCCCTCCACGGCGACCAACCTGACGGCGGTCTCCGACGTCACGGCGACGGATGAGTCAACGGTCGTGCTCACGCTCAGTCAGCCCGACGCCGCTCTCCTGCCCAATCTCGCGGACGTTGCGGGCGCAATCGGCGCCCCTGATGTGTTGACCGCTGAGAGCAGCACACTCGAGCCGGTCGGATCGGGGCCCTACATCCTCGACAGTTCATCGGTCGCTGGTTCCAACTACGTCCTCAAGAAGAATCCCGACAACTGGGACGCGGACTCCTTTCCGTTCGAGACGGTTCAATTCCAGATCATCGCCGATCCGACAGCGATCACGAACGCCATGCAAGCCGGGCAGCTCGATTGGATCGCGCTGAACACGCCTGATCAGCTCGCCCAGTTCCCGGAGCCGAAGTACACATCCGGATCCAACAATGCCAACGGTCTTGGTGTCCTCTGGCTGGCGGACCGTGAAGGGACAATCGTTCCTGCGCTCAAGGACGTCCGCGTGCGGCAGGCCATCAACCTGGCGATCGATCGCGAGTCGATCGCCGAGAAGCTGCAGGTCGGCAGCCTTCACCCCACAGAGCAGGTGGTGAACCCCAACGGCGGTGCGTGGAGCGACGAGCTCAACGAGACGTACAGTTACAACCTCGAAGAGGCCAAGGCGCTCATGGCGGAGGCGGGCTATGCCGACGGCTTCGCAGTGACCATGCCGAGCACGTTCCTCTCGACACCCTACGAGCCGACGTTCTCCCAGCAACTGGGCGACATTGGCATCCAGGTTACGTGGGAGACGGTGCCGTTCCAGGACTTCCTCACCAAGGTCTTCTCGCAGAACTACGGCATGTACTTCATGTTCAACGCGTTCCGCTCGGCCGACTCCGTAGATGTGAGGGGTGCCACCACGGCGATCTTCAACCCCTTCAACTCCACCTCGCCTGAGTACGAGGCGCTCATCGCCGAAGCGAACTCCTCTGAGTCAGCGGACGCCTTCGCGCCGGTGAACGAATACTTCGTGAAGGAGGCGTGGTTCGCGCCAATCTTCTACACGGCGGGACCGTGGGTGGCGTCCGACAAGGTCACCTACACGCCGGCGAAGACCTTCTACCCGTCGCTGAAGCCGTGGGCTCCCGCTAACTGATTTGCCGAAGGATGACGCGGGGGCCCTCGGTCCCCGCGTCATCACTCCTGACTGGAGCACCGTGATCGTCTTCCTTCTGCGCCGGCTCGGCGCTGGTCTCGTCCTTATCTTCGTGGTGACGGCTGCGACCTTCTTCCTCACCTACGGGGCCAACATCCCCGTTGCGCGCAACATTCTGGGGCCGAGCGCCACCCAGGATCAGGTAAATCTACTCAACACGCAGCTCGGACTCGATCAGCCGATCCTCCAGCAGTACTGGACCTGGCTGACCGGGGTCCTGACCGGAGACCTCGGCACCTCTTACTTCACGAGCGAGCCCATTGCGAGTGCGCTGGCCAGCCGTCTGCCGGTGACTCTCTCCGTCGTCCTGGTCGCCTCGATCATTACCCTTCTGTTGAGCACCGTTCTTGGCATTGCATCCGCCGCTCGAGGCGGATGGCTCGACACCCTGCTCCAATCGGTGGCGACGTTCTCCTATATCTTCCCTGCGATCGTGCTCGGCATCGTCCTGGTCTACGTCTTCGCGATCGCGCTCAGGCTCGTGCCGGCCATCGGGTTCGTTCCCTTCGCTCAATCTCCGGTGGGGTGGTTCCTCTCGGTGATCCTTCCGGCAGTGGTGCTGGCCATCGGAGGGATCGCCTCCCTGGCGGCGCAGATCCGCGGCTCGATGATCGACGAACTGAGTCGCGACTACATCCGCAGTCTTCGGAGCAGAGGGTCGTCAGAGGCGTCGATCCTCTTCCGACATGCGCTGCGCAACGCCGCCGGTCCCGCGCTGACGACCTTCTCGCTCCTTTTCATCACGATGTTCGGCTCGTCTCTCTTCATTGAGAAGATCTTTGCCCTCCCCGGCTACGGCACCTTCGCGTTCACATCCACGATTCAGGGCGACCTGCCCGCGATGCTAGGTGTGACGCTCTTCAGCGTGGTCCTCGTCGTGATCGTGAACCTGCTCGTCGATGTGTTGCAGGGCTGGCTCAACCCGAAGGTGAGGACCTGATGTCGGTATACGACCCCTCAGACACGACCACTCCGGCAGCCGTCGAAGGCGGCGCCGAGACAAGACGGGCGGGCGCGTTCCTCCGCCTTCTCCGGAAGCCGATGGGGCTGGGCTCGCTGCTCGTGCTCGCCGTCGTCGTCGTGCTTGGACTGCTCGAACCGGTCCTCAGAACCCACAGTCCCAACTTCACGTCCCTCGACTTCATCAACGCGCCGCCCGGAACGCCGGGCTGGCCGCTTGGTGCGGATCAGTACGGCCGCGACATCTGGGCGCGCGCTCTGTCTTCGATTAACGTCTCGGTCATCTCGGCGCTCATCGGCGCGTCGGTCGCCATCCTGATCGGCACGGTGTTCGGTCTCATTGCCGGCTACCGCGGCCAGAGGACCGATGCTGCGACATCGTGGGTCTTCAACCTGCTGATGACGTTTCCTGCCCTCGTGCTGGTCATCGTCCTCACCCCGCTGACCGGCGGCGCATATCAGATAACGATGGCCATCTTCGGCTTCTTTCTGGCTCCGGGCATCTACCGCTTGGTACGCAATCTCGTCGTCGGCGTCCGCAACGAGCTCTACGTCGATGCCGCGCGGGTCTCGGGGCTATCCAACCGACGGATCATCTCCCGCCACGTGTTCTACGTGGTGCGGGGGCCGATCATCATCTCGGCTGCGTTCATGGCGAGCGCCGCCATCAGCGTTCAAGCCGGACTCGCGTTCCTTGGACTTGGCTCGACACAGGTGCCGAGCTTCGGCGTTATGACCAATGACGCTTTCCTCAACATCTACGGACAGCCCGTGCAGCTCGTCTGGCCCTCGGTATTTCTCGCGCTTCTTAACGGGGCGCTCGTGCTGCTGGGAAACGCCTATCGCGATGTGCTGGCTGGTCCGCAGGCGGGGCGCAAGCGCCGCCGGACCAGACGGCTGGTAGGGGAGGCGGTCCCAATGGCGGCTCCCGGCGCGCAGAGCAGCGCCGTCTCAGCCGCTACGCCTGACAGGGGTGAGGGAGGGCTTCTGACCGTACGCAATCTGCGCGTGGCCTACCCGTCCACCGATGGGTCCGAACGCGAAGTCGTCCGCGGACTCGACCTCGAAGTGAACCCAGGAGAGATCGTCGGTTTGGTGGGAGAGTCGGGTTCGGGCAAGACGCAGACCGCATTCTCCATCCTCGGACTGCTCCCCAAGGAGGCCAGGGTTTCCGCGGACGAGCTTCGCGTGGCCGGTGACTCCCTCCTCGACGGGAATGGGGCTGCGCAGCGCAATCTGCGCGGCGGTGTTGTCTCGTACGTGCCGCAGGAGCCCATGTCCAACCTGGACCCCTCGTACACCATCGGGAGCCAGCTGATGGAGGGGCTCAAGCGGACGATGCCTCGGAAGGAGGCAAAGGCCGCCATCCTCGCACTGCTCGAGCGGGTAGGTATTCCGGATCCGCCGCGGACCTTCAAGGCCTATCCGCATCAGATCTCCGGCGGCATGGCGCAGCGAGTACTGATTGCGGGCGCGGTCGTGTCCCGGCCGAAACTGCTGATAGCGGACGAGCCGACCACCGCCTTGGACGTCACCGTCCAGGCGGAAATCCTGGACCTGCTGCGCGAATTGCAGCGAGAGCTGGGCATGGGAGTACTGCTCGTGACCCACAACTTCGGCGTTGTCGCCGACCTCTGCGACCGTGTGGTCGTCATGCGAAATGGCGAGCTCGTGGAGGAAGGTGCCGTCCGGGACATCTTCCATGCTCCTTCCCAGACCTACACGAAGGAACTGATCGCGGCCATCCTCGACGAGGAGACCACGCGCTCCGACGCGCCGGCGTCACCGATGGGAAGTGGTGTCTCGTGAACTCGATCCTCGAAATCAACGATCTCCGACTGCGATATCCAGGACGAGGATTCCGGCGAACGATGCCCGAAGTGCTCAAGGGGATCTCGCTCAATGTCGCCGCAGGCGAGACGGTCGGACTCGTCGGTGAATCCGGTTCGGGCAAGACGACCATTGGTCGCGCCGTTCTCGGCCTGGCCAAGCCGACCGGCGGCTCCATTAAGTTCGAAGGTGAGGACATCACGCACCTGCCCTCCGGAGAACGGCGCCGGCTCGCCAAGGATGTCCAAGTCGTCTTTCAAGATCCGTACACATCGCTGAACCCAGCGCTACAGGTGGCTGACACGCTGTCCGAACCGCTGATCGCTCAGGGTATCCGAGGAGCCGATGCCCGCAAACGAGTGCTGGAGCTTCTGGATCGGGTGGGGCTGCCGACGGACTCTGCTCAGAGGTATCCCCGAGAGTTCAGCGGCGGCCAGCGCCAGAGAGTGGCGATCGCGCGCGCACTGGCGCTGCGCCCCAAACTCATCGTCTGCGACGAGCCAGTCTCAGCGCTCGATCTGACCACCCAGGCTCGCGTATTAGATCTGTTCATTGAGTTGCAGCGCGAAACCGGTGTGGCTTACTTGTTCATTACACATGACCTGTCCGTCGTCCGTCATATCAGCCATCGCGTCGCGGTCATGTTCCGCGGCGAGATAGTCGAGAGCGGGCCCACAGGGAAAGTCACGACGGCCCCCGATCATGACTACACGCGTCGCCTCCTGCTCGCCGCGCCCACCGCTGACCCCGACCGGCAGGCCGAGCGTCGAGCCGAGCGTCGAAAGCTGCTGGCCACGACGGGGGCCTCGGGCGCAGCAGTCAACCTCGATTGAGAGGAACAGAAGGGTGAATTATGTCGAGTGAGCGTGCTTGGGCTCCCGCGTCCGGCCTGCCAGGCCGCACCATTATCATCACGGGCGCAGCGTCAGGCATTGGCCGAGTCACGGCTCGAGAGGCGAGCCAAGCGGGGATGAAGGTCGTGCTGGTGGATCGGGATGCCAGCGGACTGGAGCATGCACAGGATGAGATCCGGCAGGAGACGGCGGGAGAGGTCTCGATAGTTCAGGCGGACCTGGCCAAGGTGTCCGACCATGAGCGGATCATCGACGAGGCGCAATCGGCGACACACCTCTTCCACGCGGCCGGCGTCATTGTTCGCAGGCCGAGCCCCAGCGATGTCACTGAAGAGGACTGGGACTTCCAGGTCAACGTGAACCAGAAAGGCTCGTGGTTCCTCACCCGCGCATTCTGCGAAGCACTCAGCCGCCAAGGAAAGACGGGCTCGGCGGTACTCGTCGCGTCCGTCTCGGCCAACCTCGGACTCATCTCCGGCTCCTGGGTCTACGCGAGCACGAAGGGGGGCATGGTCTCGATGGTCAAGGGCTTCGCGAAGACCTACGCCACCGCGGGCATCCGAGTGAACGCGCTCTCGCCGGGGATCGTCCAGACGCCGCTCGTCAGCGGCAGCGTCCAGAACACCGAGATTGATCGCATCATCGATAACAACGTGCCCCTAGGTCGGACCGGGCGCCCGGAGGAGATTGCTCAGGCGGGTCTCTTCCTACTCAGCGACTACGCCAGCTATGTGACAGGAACGAACCTTGACGTCGATGGTGGCTGGCTTCGTCGCTGAGCCACTCACCTCACTCTTTATGCATGCTCCAGTTTGATGTGGCCAGTTCATATCGTGAAATTGCTAATCACCATATGGATAATCTGCTACCGTCAACTCGCTCGCGGTGTTGCGAGCGCTGGAAGGACACCAATGATGTTGGATAGCCAGACGGCTGGCCCGAGGGTCCGGTCGATGTTCCGGTCGGCAGGTTGCCAATGACGGCCGCTGAGGCCGGAGTGCCTGCCCTCGCGCTGCATGACGTCACCATGCGCTTCCCGGGTGTGATCGCCCTGAAAGGCATCAGCCTTGAGGTGAACCGGGCCGAGGTCCATGCCATCTGCGGCGAGAATGGCGCGGGAAAGTCGACCCTCATTAGCATTTTGGGTGGCATCTTGCCGCACGGCTGGTACGAGGGCGGGCTGACACTGCATGGCGAACCATACGAGCCGAACGGCGTGCGTGCAGCCGAAGCCCAAGGAATCGTCGTCATCCACCAGGAGCTGGCCCTCTGCGGCAACCTGAGCATCGCCGACAACATCTTCCTCGGACACGAGCTGACCGGCGGCATGCTTCTCAAAGAGGAAGAGGCCCACGAGCGGACCAGTGCCCTGCTTGCCAGAGTAGGACTGGCGGTCGAACCAGGACGACCCGCCGCTGACCTGGGGATCGGTCAGCAGCAGCTCGTCGAGATCGCGAAGGCCCTAGCCAAGGATGTACGGATCTTGATCCTTGACGAGCCTACGGCGGCTCTCAACGACGACGACTCCGATCACCTGCTCGGCATCATCGCCCAGTTGCGAGGTGAGGGGACCACCTGCATCCTCGTCAGTCACAAACTCGCTGAAGTCCGCCGCATCGCGGACCGTGTCACAGTCATCCGAGATGGCGCCGCCGTCGAGACTCTCACCATCGAGGAGGCGACAGAAGAGCGCATCATCCGCGGCATGGTCGGTCGAGACCTTGAGCACCGCTACCCCCCGCGCGAAGTGTCGATGGGCGCAGAAGTCCTGCACGTCAAGGACTGGACGGTCCCTACGCTCGAGGACCCCGAGCGGATCAGCGGGGTGAATCTCTCGATTCGAGCAGGCGAGATCGTCGGACTCTGCGGACTTGTCGGTTCTGGCCGAACAGAACTCGCCATGAGTATCTTCGGCCGATCCTTTGGAGGCAAGCCGAGCGGCCATCTTCGTATCGGCGGCCTCGAGGTGTCGACACCTACCGTGCCGGACGCCATCCGTGCAGGGCTCGCCTACGTGACAGAGGACCGCAAGCAACTTGGTCTCGACCTCGGATCCGAGCTGCGCAACAACCTGACCATCGTCGGACTCAAGAAGATCCTCCGCCGAGGTTTCATCGATGACGAGCTCGAGGCGGGGGTTGTGAAGAAGCTGATGTCGCGATTCGGCATCCGCGCCGCAAACCCTTCCGTGGCCATCGGCACGCTCAGCGGAGGGAACCAGCAGAAGGCTCTCCTCGGCCGCTGGGTGCTCACAGACCCCAAAGTCCTCATCCTCGATGAGCCAACCCGTGGAGTGGACGTCGGAGCCAAGTACGAGATCTACTCCGCAATCAACGATCTCGCGTCACGCGGGGTGGGCGTCCTGCTCATCTCCTCGGAGATCGAAGAGCTGCTGGGCATGGCTGACCGCATCATGGCCATGAGCGAAGGTCGCATCAGCGGCGAACTGCCCGCACGCACGGCCAGCCCCGAATCCCTTATGCAACTCATGACCAAGGAAATGCGATGACACTCGACGACAAGCAGGCAAGCGTCAAGACTCGGCCGGCCTACGGCTTCGCGCCGATGATCCTGCGAGATTTGCGACGCAACAGCATGGTGGTAGCCCTCGTCATCGTGGTCGCGCTTTTCTCCTTCCTCACGGACGGAACCGTGGTCCGGGATGCGAACATCTCGAACCTCATCGCCCAGAACGGCTACGTCCTCATCCTGGCGGTCGGCATGGTGATGGTCATCATCGCCGGACACATCGATCTCTCGGTGGGCTCGGTGGCTGGGTTCGTGGGAGCAGCCGCAGGCGTGATGATCGCGTACTGGAGCATCCCGTGGCCGATCGTGATCGTCCTTGCTCTAGCAGTCGGCGGTCTCATCGGTGCCTGGCAGGGGTTCTGGATCGCATACGTCGGGGTCCCGTCGTTCATCGTGACGCTGGCCGGGATGATCACCTTCCGCGGCCTCACGCTGGTTGTACTCGGCCGAAACAACATCGGCTCGTTCCCGGAGGGCTACCGAGCACTCGGCAACGGATTTCTCACCGACCTGGCGGGGGAGTACGAAACTGATCCGGTCACGGTCGGCGTGTTCGTCCTCGCGGCCGCAGTGATCGCACTAGCCGCAGTCAGATCTCGGAAGAGGAGACTCCGGCTGAACGGAGCGGACGAGCCCTTCGCCTGGTTCCTGACGAAGCTGGTCATCCAACTTGGGGCACTGCTCTTCGTCGGGTTTGCACTCGCTCGGTACAAGGGCATTCCCGTGATCCTGATCATCGTCGTCCTCATCGTCATCATCTACACGGTTCTCACCCGCCGGACAGCGTTCGGGCGGCACGTCTATGCGATCGGCGGCAACCGCCGGGCGGCCGAACTCAGTGGTGTCAAGACCAAGCGCGCCGACCTCCTCATCTTCGTCAACATGGGCGTCCTAGCTGCACTAGCGGGACTGGTATTCACGGCACGACTCAACCTGTCAAATCCGTCATCCGGAACCGGTTTCGAGCTCGAAGCCATCGCTGCGGCTTTTGTTGGCGGTGCGGCCATCCAGGGCGGCGCAGGCACGGTGGGAGGAGCCGTCATCGGTGGAGTCGTCATCGGCTTGCTCAACAACGGCATGTCCATCTTGGGCTTGGGCACCGAGTGGCAGCAGACCGTAAAGGGGCTCGTGCTCCTTGCCGCAGTCGGCTTCGACTTCTGGAACAAGCGTCGACTTGCGCGCTCCCGCGCGTGAGCCGTTCGATGTGCGCCGACACCGGCGTCACGCACTGAGAGAATGGAATGACACAGTGAAACGATCGATCGCACTCGTGGTGGTAGCGCTGACAGCTGCCGCCGCTCTCACCGGCTGCAGCTCATCCGGAGGTGGCGGCGGCGATGCCGGCACCATCGGAATCTCCATGCCCACTCGCGACAACGAACGGTGGATCAAGGAGGGTGACATCATGACCGGCATCTTCGATGATGCCGGCTATGAGACCGAGGTCCAGTTCGCGAACAACGACGTGCCGACCCAGGTCAATCAGATCGAGAACCTGATCGCGAAGGGCGTCAAGGCGCTGGTGATCTCCTCGGTCGACGGATCGGCTCTCACGTCCGTCCTCGAAGATGCGGAGGCTCAGGATATCCCGGTGTTCGCCTATACCCGGCTTATTACGGACACCACCGCTGTGAGCTACTACGCCACGTTTGACTACTACTTCAACGGTAAGGACAACGCGACGGCTGTGCTCCAGGGGCTTGGAGTACTCGATGCCGAGGGAAACCCCACCGACGTGAAGGGCCCGTTCAACATCGAGATCGTCAACGGCAGTCCCACGGACAACGTCACGCAGTACATGTACAAGGGCGCCTTCGACGTCTTTCAGCCGTTCATCGACGACGGAGTGATCACCATTCGCTCGGGACAGACGACTTTCGAGCAGACGGTCACTCCGAACTGGGATGGCGAGCTTGCGCAGAGTCGGGTGGAGGACATCCTCGCCGCTCACTACGCTGACAACGCTCACCTGGACGCGGTGTGGACCCCTTACGACGGTCTGAGCCGCGGCATCATCTCTGCCCTCCAGGGTGCCGGCTATACCGTCGGCTCCGACTGGTCGATCGTGACCGGAGGAAACGCTGAACTCGACTCCGTCAAGGCGATCCTCGCCGGCGAGCAGTACTCATCGTCATTCGATGACTGGCGCGACCTCGCGAAGGCCACCGGAGATCTGGTCGTGGATGTCCTCGACGACGGCGAGACCGACGTGGAGCTCAACACGGAGGACTATGACAACGGCGCCAAGGTGGTGCCGACCATGCTGTTCGGCCTTCGCAACGTCACGAAGGCGGACGTGGAACCCGTGCTCGTCGAGTCCGGCTTCTACACGGCCGATCAGCTCGGGCTCTAGCCCTACACATATCGCTTGGCGGTCGCGGCCATCGCCGCGGCCGCCAAGCGGCGCCCCGATCCATGCGGACTCATGGGGGGCGGACCACCATACAGGAACGGGAAGTGACCGAATGAGCAAGAAGGTAGTCGTCGTAACCGGAGTATCGAGCGGAATCGGTGCATCGATCTTCTCCGACCTTCAGAGTCACGGCTATGCGGTAGTGGGCGTGGCCCGGACTCCTCCGGTCGCCGAGCTGCCCGATGATGTCGAGTGGGTTGTCGGAGATGTCGGAGACTCGACCACAGGGGAGGAAGCGGCGCGGGTGGCGGCGAAGCTGGGAACGCTCCACGGCTGGGTCAACAACGCTGGCGTCCTCGAGGACGTTCCACTGCATCTCATCTCTGACGAGCGGATCGACGCAACCCTTCGCACCAACCTCCGGGGCACGCTTCTCGGCACTCGCGCCGCGTTGCGCGAGTTCATCCGCACCGCTACGCCGGGGGTGATCGTCAACATGGGATCCATCCACGGGCGCGCGGGGTTCCCGGGCACGCCGGCCTATGACGCGACCAAGGGCGGCATCGAGGCGGTCACCCGCTACGCAGCAGCTGAGTACGGGCATCTCGGCATCCGCGTCAACACTGTGGCCCCTGGAGCCATCAAGACGGAGATGCTGGCGCAGGCCTTGCTCGATGCCCCGGATGGCGAGCAGCTCGAACGGGATTTCTCTGCGCTACACCCCCTGAATCGACTCGGCGAGTCGATCGAGGTAGCGAATGTCGTCCGCTTCCTGCTCTCCGACGACGCCAGCTTCGTCAGCGGTGCCACGATCCCCGTGGATGGTGGAGCCGCCGCACGTGTCTTCAACTTCCCGCCCCACCACCAGGTGCCGAGTGCGATCTCGCGCGCGGATCTCGACGCCTGACCACTCGACACCCGAACCCTCTCTTGAGAAAGGAAGCACAGTGCGAACACTGGCTTTGGTAAGCTCCTCCAACCGTGAGCTGCCCTACTTCGAGGCCTCCAACGGCAAAGGAATCGCCGTCTACGACTACGACGAGGAGACGGGGCGCTTCACCTTCCTCTCTGAGAAGGAGGGCACCGACAACCCGCACTTCATGTATGTGGACGAGGACAGCCTCGTGGTCTACGCAGTCAGCGAGGTCTGGGGCTGGAACGAGGGCATCGTGACCGCCTATCAGCTTGACCCGGCGGCCGGCACTCTGCGCTACATCAACAAGCAGGCAACCCTCGGGAGCATCACCTGCTACGTCAGTCTCGACACGACGGGCAAGTACGCTCTCGTCGCGAACTACTCATGGTGCGCCGAGGACGACGACAAGCTGCCCGACCAGGTGGTGGCAACATTCCCCGTCCGCCCTGACGGGGGCCTCGGAAGCCCCATCTCCAGCTACGCCCACGCGGGCAAAGGCCCGGAGCCGCGTCAGCAGCAGTCTCACGCGCACTTCATCCAGGTGACTCCCGACAACCGCTTCGTCATCGTGGCAGACCTCGGCATCGACCAGCTTCTCGTGTACCGATTCGATGCAGTGACCGGACAGATGCACCCCGCGGAAACCCCCTCGTTCAGCCTTGCTCCCGGATCGGGGCCCCGGCACTTCGCGTTCCACCCGGGCGGCCGCTTCGCGTACGTGATCAACGAAATAGCGTCCACCATCGTGGCGCTGGAGTTCGACCCGGTCGACGGCACCTTCAAGGAGCTCCAGGTAGTGTCGACGCTGCCCGAGGACTACACCGGAGCCAACGACAGTGCCGATCTTCACATCTCCGAGGATGGGCGCTTCATCTACGGATCGAATCGGGGGCACGACAGCATCGCGGCCTTCAGCATCGACGCCGAGACCGGGCATCTCTCCCTCGTCGGACACCAGTCGTCCCTCGGCCGGAAGCCCCGTAACTTCGCGCTCGATCCCTCAGGACGCCGGATGGTAGTTGCGAACCAGGACTCCGACAGCCTGACGATCTTCGACGTCGATCCGATCACCGGTGCTCTGACGCCCACATCCGATCAGGTGGAGACCGGCACGCCATTGTGCGTGAAGTTCGTGAGAGTAGCGGCAGCTGGCAGCTAGCACTTCTTCCATCGGCCTCTGAACAACGAAGCCGTTCCCGCACGTGCGTGGGAACGGCATCGTCATGTCGGGCGAGGAGCGCGCCAACGACCGTTCAGTCGTCCGCGCTGCCCTGACGCCTTACTGGAACTGCGCGGTAGCCGTCTCTTCGATGCTGGGCTTCGACGACCTCTGCGGTGAGTTCGATCCATCGCCGGCTGGGCGTGGAGCCGCCATCCGTAGTCACCGCACTGGCCCGAAGCATGCCTGGCCTGCCCTGCGGCGGCAGCGTGACGGTCAGACGGACTGTGATCTGCCCGATCGCCTTCAGTCGGATGGGCTTACTCTCGAGTTCGAACTCTCCATCGGCCGTGTCGAAGGTCAGGTGCAGAGTCCCTTCGGTCCTCAGCGCTGTCGTTGCAGATCATCACGTGTTGGCTCTGGACCGAGCCCGCCTGCAACTGGCGCTGCCAAAGGTTGATGTGCACCCCGACCGGCTTGAATGCCTCGCCCACATAGTCGGTGAACGGTTCGTGGAATCGGAGCTGCTTCACATAGGCGAAGTAGTCCGAGGTGTACGTGCGTCCCAGTGGCTTGCTGCTCGGCAGACACCCGTAGAAGATGAGGATGCTCTGGTTCGTGAAGGAGCGCCAGTACTCGGTCAGCCCTGCGAGCAGGTGGCGGGCCGTCTCGATCCCTCGGTCCGTGTGGCAGTGGGGTACGGTCGTGAGGGATACCGGTTCTGCGTCAGCAGCGTAGGGTCACCGAGACGGTTGAGCCAGAGCCAGCAGTATTCGCCGATGACGAATGCATGACCACGGCGTCGGCATCCCATGCCTCCGTAAACTAGTGCCCGCCTCTGATCTCTAGGGTCAGCTCGCGAGGGAGTCGTCGTACATCCAGCTCTCCGCGACAGCAGGCTGAATCTCGCCGCCAAGGGAGCCCCGAGGACGGAGCCGTACACGGCGTGGAACAGTGTCGGATTTCCTCCCGACCAATTGTCGATGCAGAAGTTTGATGGTGGCGCCGTCAACGACAGCGTGAGCGTGTTGCAGGCGGCCGCGGGAACGAGCCGTCTCCTGCGCAGCCGGCCGGTGCCATTGCCATGACGCGGCATATTGCTACCAGCTTCAAGGCCTGCTCCGTCATCGATGAAGAAGCTCAGTCACGCCTGCGTCACTGAGGCGATGATCGCGAACCCGTACAAGATGACAACCATCCGTTTCATATAATGATTTGGGATGAGTTGCTGTGCTTCCGTCTCCAGCGCGACTTGGACGCGCACGCGATCGTTATCGCGGATTCCCGTACCCGATAGGAGAACTCTCCGTTGCCATATCCGCTGTCCTCCGTTGATGCTTACCGTCGCATGTCCCTCATTCGGAAGTTCGAAGAGCAGGTGCTCGAACTCGGACGAGAAGGCCACGTCGCGGGCTCCGTACACCTCTGCCTGGGGCAGGAGGCGATTCCGGTTGGGGCCATGTCGGTGCTGCAGCCTGGTGACAAGGTCCTGTCGACCTATCGAGGCCATGGGTGGGCGCTCGCCTGCGGCGCAGATCCGTTCGCTCTGATGGCGGAGATCGGCCAGCGCGAAGGCGGCGTGAATGGCGGTCGTGCCGGATCGCCCATGCTGAGCGCCCCGGAAGTTGGCTTCCTCGGCGAGAACTCGATTATCGGAGCCGGGCTTCCGATCGCCGATGGGGTCGCCATGGCCGACCGGCTTCAAGGCGGAAGTGGGGTGGTGCTCGTCTCCTTCGGCGACGGGGCGATGAATCAAGGCAGCACGACCGAAGCGATGGTTTTTGCGGCAGCGAAGAATCTGCCCGTCATCTTCGTGTGCGAGAACAACGGCTGGTCGGAGATGACCCCGATCAGCGCAACCACCCGCGGCGAGCATCTAGCCCGTCGGGGTCAAGGACTCGGCATCGAGAGTCGGGTATACGACGGCAACGATCCGGCGGCGGTGGCAGAGGCCGTTGCCGAGGCTGCCGCCCTGTGCCGGTCGGGCCAGGGGCCGGTCCTACTGGAGTTCAAGACGGTCCGGCTCTCGGGACATTACAACAAGGACATCCAGCACTACCGTCCTGCGGATGACATCGAGGCAGCCCAGCTAGCGGACCCCCTGCTTCGCCTCCGCGAGCTTAAGGACCTCTCGGAGGAGGAGATGGCCCGCATCGACGTGGAGGTCGCGAACGAGATCCGGGAAATCGCCGAGAGGGTCCGGCAGGCGCCCGCGCCGTCGCCGACCGGCGTCCTCGAGCATCTCTACGCCCCCGATCTTCCAATCCCGGCTCCGCGCGAGGCGGTGGTAAAGGACATCCCCTACTTCCGGGCCGTCAATGAGGCGCTTAAGGATGCCTTGCGCCGTCGCGGCGAGGTGATGGTCTACGGGGAAGATGTCGGATTCGCTGGAGGCATCTTCGGCGTTACCAGGGGGCTGCAAAAAGACTTCGGCGCGGACCGGGTCTTCGACACTCCTATCGCTGAGGCGGCGATCCTCGGATCCGCTGTCGGCGCGGCCATCGCCGGCATGAAGCCGGTCGTCGAGATCATGTGGGCGGACTTCGTGTTTGTCGCGCTGGACCAGATCATCAATCAGGCTTCGAATGTTCGCTACATCAACGAATCCCGCCTGTCCGCCCCACTCGTGATCCGCATGCAGCAGGGAGTGACGCCCGGATCCTGCGCGCAGCACTCGCAGAGTATCGAAGCCATTCTCAGCCACATCCCGGGTGTGAAGGTTGGAATGCCCTCCACCCCCCACGATGCCTACGCGATGACGCTGGCTGCGATCGAGGATCCGGACCCGGTCATCATGATCGAGCACCGATCGATGTATCAGGACAGCGGGCCGGTGTCACTGGCCGGTCCCTCCGAGATCGCGGCGGGCGCAGTCGAGCGGCGCAGCGGCAACGACGTGGCGATCATCACCTGGGGCGCGATGGCAGCCGCCGCTACAGCAGCGGCTGATGCTCTCGAGATGGAGGGCGTCCACGCTGGCGTGCTCGACCTCCGGTGGTTGCGGCCGCTGGATGATGAAGCCATCGAGCGCATCGTGAAGCGCTGCGGCGGACGAGTGGTAATAGCTCACGAGGCATTCGTGACTGGCGGTTTCGGAGGCGAAGTGTCCGCCCGCATCTCGGAGAGACTCTTCGAGACCCTGCGAGCACCCATTATCCGCGTGGGAACGCCCGATGTCCGGATGCCGTCCTCGCCTTCGCTCCAGGAAGCTGTCCTGCCGGGCGTCGCGGATATCATCGCGGCGGTGAACCGGGTCCGCTCGTAATGGCCGACCTTGCCGAGTTCCTCGTGCGGACCGACATCGACACGGGGGATCTGACTTTCTCGGAAGTGGATCGCCTGCGGTCCGCCGAAGCGGCACGCGCCGCAGAGCTGATAGCCGAAGGCCGGATCGTAGCATTGTGGCGGCTCCCTGGTGAGTGGGCGAGCTACGGACTCTGGCGGGCGGCGGATGAGGATGAGCTGCACACGGCCCTCGAATCGCTCCCTCTTCGTGCGCACATGCAGATCCAGGTTCAGCTGCTGGCTCGCCATCCGAGTGACCCGCGCTCTCGAGGAGATCTCGGTTCTGACGCTGCTCCGTCATGGCAGCTCGAACCTCTGCCCGAGCTTAAGCTGCGTGACCGGAGCGCGCCCCGGAGGCCCGATCCATCGCGCGCGATCGAGCTTCCGGCCCTCGAACCGCTGCAGGTGCGCGTGAAGACGTCGGTGCCCGATGCCGCGGGGCCAGTCCACCCCCAGAGCCGGGAGATGGCGGGCGTGGCCCAGTTCGTGGTCCAGGTACCCGCTGCGGCGAATTGGATTTCCGACGACGATGTCTTCTCCGCCATCAAGACGATCGCGCAAGCCGAGGCGCCGTTGCTGACAGCGTCAGGGAGCATGATTTCCTCGAGGGATGGGCTGACGTTCGATGGTCCGTTGGACCGACCATTTTCAGTCACGATCTCGGGCCGCGTCGGCCTCGCGTCATACGCGTCACCCGGCAGCGGCTCGGGCGCACACGCGTACCAGCTCGACATCGGCGCCGTCTCTCTGGAGGCGGCGGTGGTCGTCTCCCCTGAAGGTGATTCCGCCATTCAGATACGGCGGCGCTGCCACCTCACTCTGATAATTCCTGATGGAGTGCCGATGGCTGTGGTCGGAACGTTCGCGCAGAGGATTCAAGTGGGTGTGACCAACCGCTGGAGTGCGATCCGCGATTGACCGATGGATCGAACGATCCATGATGCTTCACCGTATCGCTCGGGGGCTCAATCGAGCCGTCTCGGTCTGAAGCGGTGCCGCCGCGTGGGCCTCCACACACACTCTCTCAGCCCTTCGAGACTCGCCCTCAAGTCCGTGATAGCCGATTTCTTTCATCATCGAGGCGGATGGCCTTGCTCGGCACGAACGGCGTCAGATCGGTGAGTGGACACTGCAGAAGCTGCACCAGGGCATCTTCAGGGGGCTGCACGTAGCCCGCCAGCGGTTCTCCGAGAACGACCTTTGCATCTCCTCACATCAGTCGTCAACCTGTCCGTGAGGTCCTCCGGCAGCTGAAAGCGGATGGCCTCATTCAAGCCACAGCGGGAAACCGGGGGCGATAGGTTGTCGCCTTCGGCCGCGCGCATCTCCTTGAGCTACTTGACATTCGAGCTTCGCTGAGCGGCGTTGCGGCTCGGGCAGCAGAGCCGCTCATCCAGGAGGACCAGATTGCCGAGCTGCGTCGGCTTCTTGCAGAGCAGGGCGTCGGGTCCATCGGATAGTGCGGGATCGGCGCGCGACTGACTTCCCCTCGGACTTTGCTTCCGTCGCGTGATCGCTGAGGGGGGCGATGCCTCAGCTGATGTCCTCCTCACCCAAGACAGGGATACTGATCTGGGCGGTATTCAATCAGCTCGATGTGGCGGGCATGTACCTGGATGCCGTCGATCGGACCGCTTCTATTCATGACAGGTTTCGACCCTGTCAGCTCTTGGACGCCACGCCAGCGAGGAGGCGTCCAGGGCAGCGATCGCCCATGTCTCCATCGCAGGGAGGATCTGCTGTCGGCCCTAGCTATAGGCCGAGGACCCGTCCGATCTGTGGCGGAGGGCTTGAGCAGTCAACGGGCCTAGCTACGCCTCCCTGATTCATCATCTTGACACCTCTGATCAGCATCCGTAATTATGTCCTGGGTCCAGAATCTCAAAACAGCGAGGAGGCTGCAGTGAGTGAGCGACAACATCCCCGCGTTGAGGCAGTATCAAGGGGTCTCGGGTGAGCGGGACGAGGATCGTCGGCCTGTTGCATGCGGCCTTCATTGTGAAGGACATCGACGTGTCGGTCGATTGGTACACCCGCGTGCTCGGCCTGCAACTCGTCCACCGTCAGCGTGGGGACAACGACTACACCCGAACCTTGGTCGGCGTCGAGGACGCCGTGCTCGAGGTCGCGCAGTTCAGAGTGCCTGGTGCTTCGGACGGGATCTCAACCCACATGCTCGAGCTGATCCAATATGTCACCGGGGCTATTCAGTCCTCCGAAGCGGCCCCACCGGTCAACCGCGTCGGGGCGGCGCACGTTGCTTTCGTCGTCACCGACCTGGGTCTCCTGCACCGCCAGATGCTCACCGCGGGCGCGCAGTTCGTGAATTCGCCTGTGATTGTCACGGAGGGCGCTAACAGGGGCGCTTCGGCGTGCTACCTGCGCGACCCAGATGGGAACGTGCTCGAGCTGATGCAGTTCGACGAGTCACGAGCTGAGCGACTCGGGATCCTATCGACATCGTCTCACGGCTGAATGAGTCGCTGACGGCCTCCGTCAGGACCCTCGACCCGGGCTTCAAGCCCCTCCACGCGTCCTCTCCACCGCGTCTGATCTCTCTCCCGCAGAGGAGATCGCCCATTTTCGGAGCGACCCTTACATGGCGACGGCTCGGGTCGACGTCGACATCTCCCCTCTCCATGGATGGCATACTCGCTGGGGGCGGGCCTAGGGGCCAGGAAGGCTATAGGCAATGAGCGAACCGAATGGGGTGGACGTCCCTCGCCACCATCGCGTCCTCGCCGTCGTGAAGGCCATGCACCTCCTGGTCCGCATCGGCGAGAGTGGCGATGGTCTGCCGGTCGCCGATGCGGCGCGGGAAGCCGGAATCCCGCTCACCACTGCCTACCACCTCATCAACACGATGCTGTCCGAGGGGTTTCTCACCCGAGACACATCGCGGCGCTACATGCTCGGGCCGAAGATCGCCACCCTCGTTGTGGGCTACGAGCGCGGCGGCCCGCCCCCGGCGCGGCTGGCCGAGGTGCGCCGTCTGGCAGAGGAGACAGGAGAGACGGCATACCTCTCGGGGTGGAGAGACAACCAGGTCGTCGCACTGGCGACCATCGAAGGCTCCAGCGCAGTCAGGGTCGGAAGCGCCATTCATACAGAGCTCTCCGGGTTGGAGCACGCGCGCGCCGCGGGTAAGACGATGCTGGCGCACCTCTCGCCCAGTGATCTGGACGCTTACCTGGCGTCCCATGAGCTCACGAAGGTTACCGCCAACACCGTCACCGATGTGGCCGTGCTCCGCGAACAGCTGCAGACCATCCGCCATGTCGGATATGCAGTTGAGGAAGCCGAATTCACAGACGGTGTCGGTTGCGTGACCGCACCGATCCTGCAAGGTCGCACCTGTGTGGGGTGCTTCACCATTTCGGCGCCGATCGATCGATTCCATCGCGATCGGGAGGTACTGATCCGCGCAGCGGTTGAAGCCGGAGAGAGGCACTCGGCGCAGTGATGAGCCACCCGATGACGCGATACTTGTCTTGTGAGACAGAAACGGAACCCCCAGACGGGTTCGTGGACAGTGAAGCGCTCCTCGCTCCACCAAGGTATGCGACCTGGAGGGCGGCTTGAGTGATCTCGTGGCCGCGGAGGGAGAGCAGAAGGTCGTCGGAGCCGACCGCGTCCTGGCGGTGCTCATGGAACTCGCAGAACACCCGAACGGCGCAACGCTCGAGGAACTGTCGCTGCGACTGAACAGCTCCAAATCGACGGTGCACCGAGCACTCGCCTCCCTGCGACGTGCGCGCCTCGCATCGCAGGTTGGCCGCGGAATTTACGTCGTCGGAGACGATTTCATTCGACTTGCCTTCCAGAACTACTCCGCGCGCTCCGACTCCGCTCAGGTTGGCCCCGCTCTGCTTGCGCTCTCTGATCTCTTCGGCGAGACAGCGCACTACGCGGTCTTGGAGGGATCGGAGGTTGTCTATCGAGCCAAGCGCGATCCCGAAGCCGGAGCGATCCGACTTACTTCTGTCGTGGGGGGACGGAACCCCGCCTATCGCACCGCGGTCGGCAAGCTCCTGCTCAGTCAAGTGATCGCGACCGAGGCGCAACTGTTCGACCTTTACGGCGACGGCGCTCTCCCACCTCGAACGCGGAACACCATCACCACGTTGCCGGCTTTGTGGGATGAGCTGGAGCAGACGCGAGAGCGAGGGTATGGCGTCGATGATCAAGAGAATGAGGATGGCGTCAACTGCATCGCGGTGCCGATCTCATTGACCGGAGGCACCTCTCGCCGAGGGGCGGTAAGCGTCAGCGGACTGGCCTTCCGAACGCCTCTGAGAGTGCTGATCGAGAAGGTCCAGGACATTCGCGGGATCGTTCGTGACGCCGAAGCATGGTCCACGAATGACGACGGACGGGGGCTACGCGACTGATCTTCCCTCTTGCCAGATAATGGAAGACTTTCCGCGCATGTGGAACTCCGTGTAGCATCGTGTTCGCTCAGGCGGACCATCCTGCGCGCGGCGCAGAGGTTCGGCCCTCGGCGCCCGAGCCTCTTCGTGCGGTCACCGATGGCGGTCATAAATGACCTGCTGCGAATGCTCGGTCGCCCGTGATCGGTGAGTGAGCACAAGTCGCTTTATGACTGCATCGCGACAGCAACGTTGCTAATCGGAGGTACGGAATACCATGAAGATCGTCTCAGTCGAAACATTCGTCGTGCCGCCACGGTGGCTCTTCTGCAAGATCACCACGGACGAGGGCATCGTCGGCTGGGGTGAACCGGTCGTGGAAGGGCGAGCGGACACCGTGCGGACCGCCGTCGACGAACTTTCGCAGCTGCTCATCGGGCAGGATCCCCGGCGCGTCGAAGACCTGTGGCAGGTCATGAGCAAGGCCGGATTCTATCGAGGCGGCGCCATTCTTGCGAGCGCCGTCGCCGGCATCGATCAGGCTCTGTGGGACATCCTCGGCAAGGCCCTGGGAGTCCCCGTGCATCAGCTGCTCGGGGGCGCCGTGCGCGAAAGCGTGCGGATGTACGGTTGGATCGGCGGTGATGAGCCCTCAGAGGTAGCCGATCAGGCGGCTGAGCAGGTCGCGGCCGGGCTGACCGCCATCAAGATGAACGCATCCGGCCTCATGAACCGCATTCCGACGCCCGCAGACGTCGACGAGGTGGTGTCTCGGCTATCAGCGGTTCGGGATGTCATGGGTGACCATCGCGATATCGCCATCGACTTCCATGGTCGGTTCACCGTCGCCGGCGCGCGGCGCGTGATTCCCGAGCTCGAGCCGCTGCGACCGATGTTCGTCGAGGAGCCTGTGCTTCCCGAGTACAGCCACAGGATCGCCGAGGTGACAGCCAGCAACGCAGTACCAATCGCGACTGGTGAGCGACTATTCTCCCGCACGGATTTCCTCCCGGTGCTCCAGGGTGGGATCGCCGTGGCGCAGCCTGACCTCTCGCACGCAGGCGGCATCTCCGAGGTGCGAAGGATCGCATCCCTGGCTGAGACCTTCGATGTCCTGCTCGCACCGCACTGTCCGCTCGGCCCCATCGCTCTCGCGGCCAGCCTTCAGGTCGCTTTCGCGACGCCGAACTTCCTGATCCAGGAGAGCAGCATAGGCATGCACTACAACGGAGGGATCGAGCCATTCGACTACATGCTAGACACGGGACCGCTCCAGTTCGACCAGGGCAGCGTCCTGCGGTGGGAGGCGCCCGGCCTCGGAATTGACATCGATGAAGAAGCCGTTCGCCAGGCCGATGAACGAGGATCCGACCGGTGGCATCCGCCCGTCTGGCGTCATCGTGACGGCTCATTCGCCGAATGGTGACGCTCGGCCTCGTCGGATGCGTTCGCCGTGCCGTTCATCCGCTTCCCGCGAGATGAACGGCACGGCCGTCCAAGTTCAGCTTCCGACGAGCCCCGCGCTGGTTCCGCCGTCGATCACGAACTCGCTTCCAGTGGAGAAGCTCGATTCGTCGCTCGCCAAGAACACGACCATAGCTGAGATTTCCTCGGGTTCGCCGAGGCGTTTGAGCAGGCTCGTCTCGACTACACCCTCGCCGCCGCCGAAGGCGCTCAACATGGGTGTACGCACACCGCCGGGGTGAACCGAGTTGACCCGCACCCCGCTGTCAGCCAGTTCCAGTGCCGCAGACTTCGTGAGGCCGCGCAGCCCGAACTTCGACGCCGTGTAACCATGCGCGGCGGGGATCCCTCGGAGGCCAGCTGCCGAGGAGATGTTGATCACCGAGGACGGACGCGCACGCTTAAGAGCTGGAAGGGCAGCTGTCAGCCCGAGGAACGGCCCAGTGAGGTTAATGGCGATGGTGCGGTCCCAGGCCTCCACGGCGTCCTGCCCCAGCGGAGCGAAGTTCAGGATGCCGGCGTTGTTGACGAGAACGTTCAGCAGGCCGAAGTGAGATTCCGTGCGCTCCACGGCAGTCGCCCAGTCTTCTGCGCTCGTCACGTTCAGGCGAACGTAGAGGGCCGTGTCCCCCAGTTCAGCGCTCAGCTTCTCGCCGGCGTCATCGGCGATGTCCGCGATCGCGACGCGTCCGCCCTCTCGGACGATGGCTCGGGCGTGGGCCGCGCCCATGCCGGAAGCGGCTCCGCTGATCAGAGCTACCTTGCCTTCAAGACGACCAACCATGAACAGACTCCTCTATCTCAGTGCGGCGTGGGATTTGATCCGGACTGCTGCGCATAGCCGCTCTGCTCGCGTCCGAGCTCAACCCCTCCGAGGACAGCGAGGGTCCGGGCGTGGGATTCCGCGATCTCGAAAATCGGCAAGGAGTGGCGAGCGTCGAGAGTGCCGACTAGTTGCTCATAGTTGCCGCGCACCTCTGCGCAGTCATCCGTTTCCGTGCTCGATCAGCCGAGGATCCTGGTGCTACTTTCGCCCGCTGAGTTTAAGTCTCATCATATGGGTGTTTCTGCTAGAGTCTCGATGCTGCAACGAAGCATCGCTCGAAGGGAACTCGCATGCTGGAAACCCCAACGCGGACAACGACAGGACTAGACCTGTACCGGACCATGCTCGAGATCCGCACTTTGGAAGAACGAGCCCTGGCGCTGGGCACCGACGGCACCATCTCGGGGTCGATGCACTTTTGCGCCGGTCAGGAAGCGATTCCGGTCGGTGCCCGCGCTGCTCTGCGAGACGGCGACAAGGTCGTCTCCACCTACCGTGGTCATGGTTGGGCAGTCGCATGGGGTGTCCCCATGGTGAAGGTCCTCGGCGAGATCGCACAGCGTTCGGGCGGCATCAACGGTGGACGAGCCGGCAGCCCCTACTTCATGGCGCCGGAGTACGACTTCGTGGGTGAGAACTCCATCGTCGGAGCGGGAATCCCCATCGCTGATGGTGTGGCGATGGCAGCTCAGCGGGCGGGACGCGGCCAAGTCTGCGTCGTCACCATCGGTGATGGGGCGATGAACCAGGGTGCCACTCACGAGGGCCTCAACTTCGCGGCCGTTCAGGCACTCCCCGTCATCTTCATCGTGGAGAACAACCTCTGGTCCGAGATGACGCCGATCTCGAGCACCACCCGCGTGATCAACCTCTCTGAGCGCGCGAGCGGATACGGCATTCCGGCGATCACCATCGACGGGAACGATCCCGAGACGGTTCGTCGGGCTGTCAGCGATGCGGCCGATCGGGCGCGTTCCGGAGGCGGCCCCACCCTCATCGAGGCCCGTACCGTGCGACTCATGGGTCACTACAACAAGGACGGGGAGCACTACCGGACCCTGGAGGACCGTGAGGACTCGCGGTCCCTAGACCCGCTACCGCGCCTGCGCACGCAGCTGCTGGCAGGCGGTGTGTCGGAAACGGATATCGCGTCGTTGGAGGGCGAGGTCGTGCAGCTGCTCGATGAGATCGTCGCCGAGGTGCTGGCGATGCCGCTGCCGGATCCTCTCACCGCACTCGATCACGTCTACACGCCGAGCTCCGCCATAGGAGCGATCGAGACGGAGACTCGCCATTGGCCGTACTGGCGCGCCGTGAACGAGGCATTGCGTGCGGAGCTGCGGGAGCGGCCCGAGACGTTGCTCTACGGCGAGGACGTCGGGTTCGCCGGCGGCATATTTGGGGTCACCCGTCAGCTCCAGCGGGAGTTCGGTGAGGATCGCGTCTTCGATACGCCAATCTCTGAATCGGCCATGCTCGGATCCGCCGTTGGTGCCGCCATGGAAGGGCTGCGGCCGATTGTCGAGATCATGTGGGCAGACTTCATGTTCGTCGCCTTCGACCAGCTGATCAACCAGGCTGCGAACATTCGCTACATTTCGGGCGGCACTCGATCCGTTCCCATGGTCGTCCGCACCCAACAGGGCGTGACAGCTGGATCGTGCGCGCAGCATTCTCGGAACGTCGAAGCCCTGCTCGCACACATCCCGGGTATCCGCGTGGGCATCCCCTCGCGACCGGCCGACGCGTACAGTATGCTGCGGGCCGCCATCGCCGACGACGATCCCGTCGTAATCATCGAGTCCAGGAGTCAGTATCAGGTGAAGGGCGACGTCACGACGACCGAGAGCGCGGGTCCAATCGGCGGCGCAGTACGCCGTCGTCAGGGAACCGATGTAGCCATCATCAGCTGGGGGCCGATGGTCAATACTGCTGAAGAGGCTGCCGTGATTCTGGAAGCCGAAGGCGTCTCCGCGTCGGTCCTCGACCTCAGATGGCTCAATCCTCTCGACGAAGCGGCCGTGTTCGCGATCGTGGAAGAGGCGGGCGGGCGAGTCGTCGTCGTTCACGAGGCGGTCACGAGGGGCGGCTTCGGAGCAGAGATCGTGGCCCTCATCTCCGCATCGGCGCACTTGGCAACGCCCATCGTCCGCCTCGGAACGCCGGACGTGCCGATGCCAGCTTCACCGGTTTTGCAAGCCGCCCTCATCCCGTCCGTGGGATCCATCGTCGACGCGGCGAAGCGCGCGATTGCTGGCAACTGACCTGAAGTTGATCGGCGAGGGCAAGGGCGATTAATTGGACCCGAATGCAAAGGTGCATGGATGACTGAGAAGACCGTCGTGAGGGCAATCACGGAATCGCTGGAACGCGAACAGGCCGGTGAAGGCAAGAGCGCCGCCGTGTACGAGTTGTCCACTGCATACGATTCGCTGACGATCGAGCGGATCGAGGTTTTCAAATGCGTGTTCCCCCTCGCGAGGCCCTTCATGCTCGGCCATGCCTCCGTGGATCGTCGGGAATACGTCGTGATCCGAATCACCGACTCGAGCGGTGCGAGCGGAGTCGCATTCGCGCTTTCGCGTGGGGCGCCGACAGACACGGTCATCAGTGAGCTCGTCGGCCCCCGGTTCCTGGGGCGGGGCTCGGTTGACATCGAAGGCACCATGCAGCAGGTTCGCCGAGGCCTGCAGCCCTTCGCCGCTGAAGGCGTAGTGGGACGGGCGCTCTCGCTGATTGACATCGCTCTGTGGGACCTTAGGGGGAAGCACCTCGACTCCCCGGTGTGGAAGCTGCTAGGCGCCACTCGGTCAACGGCGCCGATCCAGATCGTCGAGGGCTATCCAATAGACGGCGAAACAGATTCTCAGTTCATCGACCGGATCTGCGCGAGGGTGGACGAGGGATACAAGCACATCAAGATCGCCTACGGTGCCGCCCAACCAGACGCTTTCACCAACCGCTTAGAGGCGATGATGAAGGCTGTTCCTGACGAAGTGTCGGTCAACGTCGACGTGGCGTGGTCCTGGTACGACCTGGACGTCGCCCGACATGTTCTCGGGCGATGGAATCATCTGAACTTGGCCTGGATCGAAGATCCAGTCGCCGCCGATGACCTCGAAACGCTAGCGGCGATCCGCAGCATGAGTCGGCTGCCGATCGGCGTGGGCGACGAGGTCTCACGGGCCGCAACGCTACGAACCGCTGCCGAGAGCGGCCTCGTCGACGTCCTTCGCGCCGACCTCACCTGTGCGGGAGGATTCAGCGCGCTTCCCTCTCTCGTCGACAGTGCACACGCGATCAGCCTGTCCACGCACGTGTACCCGCAGATTCACCGGCATGCCGTTCTGGGCGCGACAGCGAACGGGCCAGTCGAGATGTTCCCGCCGGTCTCCCCGTGGGACACCTGCGCGGAGTTCGTTGCACCGGCCGAGTGCGAACTGATGGACGGGGTGGTCTCGATCACACCGCCCACTCGACCGGGACTCGGCATCGACATCGACTGGCAGAGGGTGGCCTCGGCATCCGTGCGATCTGCACGAATCACCGCATGATCGACGACAGCGGCAACCAGAAGGAGGGCCAGATGGGGCCAATAGTCATCACGGGCGCGGCAAAAGGAATCGGCCTTGGCGTAGCCTCAGCGGTGCGCGCAGCGGGCATGGATGCGGTCATCTTCGATGCGGATACAGACGGTAGCCGGTCGGCTAGCGAGATCGGAGCCGGCTTCCACCGAGTGAACGTGACGGATCGAGACGAGCTCGAGGCTGCGTTCTCTCGAGTCGCAGAGGAGCGTGGACCGATCAGCGGACTCGTGAACAGCGCGGGTCTTACCCGGACAGGGCCATCAGCGGAGCTGTCGGTCGCGGATTGGAAGCTGGTTATCGATGTCGACCTGACAGGCACTTTCTTCGCGTGCCAGGCAGCGTTCCCCTATCTCGCCGAAACCGCCTCGATCGTGAATCTCGCTTCGATCGCGTCGGCACGCGCCTTACCGGAACGGGTCGCCTACACGGCGGCCAAGTTCGGCGTCGTCGGCGTGACCCGGGTGCTGGCAGTCGAGTGGGCTGAGCGAGGGATCAGGGTCAACGCCGTCGCTCCCGCGTGGACCGAGACATTGCTTGTCACAGAGCTGGTCGCCGCGGGCAAAATCGACCGTGAGGACCTGAGCAGCCGCATACCAATGAAGCGCCTTGCGCGGGTGGATGATGTCGCTGGCGCGGTCATGTTCTTCCTGGGAGCGGATTCTCCCTACATAACTGGTCAGACACTGTACGTCGACGGCGGCTATACCTGGGCCGGTTAAAGTCTCAAACGGAAAGGGGCGGGTGAAGGTGCAAACCTTCACCCGCCCCTTGTCGTTATCGATCAGCCCTAGGCAGGCTGGGTGAGGCTCACAGTCAGAGACTGCGTCGGAAGCCCATCAGCCGCGACCGTGATCGTCGCCGAGGTTGCGTCCTCGCCGCCGATGCCTGCATACCTGAGCACCGCAAGCGCGCGGCCCTGGTAGGTGGTGCATGCCGAATCCAGGAAGGACTCAGTCGTACTCGGACGAGCGGTTCCGAGTCCCTGAAGAATCACGGGACCTTCGACGCTCACCGTGACGGGCACTTCAGCCGACCTGTCCAGCGTGCCGTTCTCGTCGAGGAGTGAGATATCGACGTAGAGGACGTCCTGAGTGTCCGTTAGCAGCTCGTCGGACTCCGCGAGCAGACCGATCTGCGTCACCTCAGCTGCCGAACTCAAGGCGAATCGACCAACCTCGGCGCCGGCCTTGTAGGAGACCGCCTCGATGGCTCCGCGCCGATAGGGGATCTCAGCAGTGGCCATGAACGGAAACTCGGTGCCTACCTCAGCGCGTGCTACCTCGTCACCGTTCAGAATGAAGGCGATCTCGTCCGCATCTCCATAGGCTTCGACCGTCACCGGCGAGTCCTCCGGAAGGTCCCACGTCCAGCTCTCGACGGTGTCCGACCACGCCCACGCGTTCGGGCGTGCCGGGTGGTCGCGATGCTCCGGGCGCTGAACGCTCAGGTACGGGTCCTTCCGAAGTCCGAACACGATCTCCCGGTAGTAGGAGACCGGGTTCCGGTTGCCGCTCAGATCGATGTCGGCACAATTGCCGGTCAGACCGGGGTAGGGCTCAGTGAAGCCCGCGTCCTCTCCCGGATACTTCGGCCGTCCCACCCCCGGCTCGCCCAGGTAATCCCAGCCGACCCAGGTGAAGTCGCCGATCACGTGCTCATTGTCCAGGATCATCTTCCAGGTGAGAGCGATGCGGCTATTGAAGGTCTCCGTGCCCAACATGACTCGATTGGGGAAGGCGACCTTATCCAGCTCGTACCGCACGTCGCCGTAGTTAAGGCCGAGGACGTCGAGAGCGGCGGCCGGCTCAGCAAGCACCTCGCCCACGCGCGGAGCCCCGATCACCTGCTCGAAGATCACCGCCAGCGAAGCGTTGAAGCTGTCGTCGGCAGCAGCTTCAACGCCGACGTCCGATTCGAGATCCGTGGACGTCGCAGGAGCCACCGAGTCCGGTTCCGCTGGCCCGAAATCAGCCTGAGGTGCCGGCGCTTCATGCGAAGGTGCCTGCACCCACATCGTCATCATCCCGTTTATGGAGTTCGTGATGAACCGCGAATCATCCTGGCTGCGAATGCGCTCCGCGATTTGTCGGCTCCAACGAGCGCCATGCGGGGTGCCGATCTCGATAATCTCGCTGCCGATCGAGTACCCGATCACACTCGGATGATTGAAGTCCTTCGCCACGAGGGCGTCGACGTCCCGCTCCCACCATTCGTTGAATCGACGGGAGTAGTCGTCGTGAGTCTTGGACATGTGCCACATGTCCCACGTTTCATCGAGAACGAGCATGCCCAACCGGTCGCAAGCATCGAGGATGGCACGGCTGGCCGGTTTGGCGGCCGAACGAACCGCGTTGAAACCCGCCGCCTTCAGACGCCGAATGCGGCGCTCGGCCGACTTGTCGAACTCGGCTGAGCCCAGGACACCGTGATCGTGGTGGAGGCAGGCGCCACGCAGCTTCACGGTCTCCCCGTTGATTCGCAGGCCCCGGATGGGATCGACAGAGGCGGTGCGGATTCCGAACGAGGTTGTCGCCTCGTCGAGCGCAGCGCCGGACGACTCAATCCGCACCCTGGCGCTGTACAGCGTCGGCTCCTCCACATTCCAGCGGCGCGGACCATGGATGTAGCTCCGATGGCGTAGCGTCGCCTTCTCACCCGGAAGCAGAGTGATCGCTCGCGCGTCCGTGGCCACAACGTCGCCCGATGCATCTCGCACCTCGAGAACCGTGTCCACAGTCCTCGTGATCGGACTCTCATTGATCACCTCGGTGGAGGCGGCGACAGTGGCGACATCGTCATCGATCTCGGGGGTGGTCACGCGCAGCCCGGTGGGCTCGATATGAACGAGGTCGCCCACCAAGAGGTTGACAGGGCGATAAATGCCTGCTCCGCTGTACCAACGCGAGTCCTCGAAGGCCTGCACCTCGACGAGGACCTCGTTCGTCCCGCCGTAGAAGAGGTACGGATCGATCGCCATATAGAAGGTCGAGTAGCCATTGGCCCACTGGCCGGCGAACGCGCCGTTCACAAACACCATGGCCTCGCGATAGGCGCCCTCGAACTCGAGCGTCACACGCTTTGATGCCCACTCCTCGGGGACCTCGAACTTTTTCGAGTACTGCCAGGTTCCTTCGTGGAAGTACCCAAGATGAGGGTTTCCGTCGGCCGAGCGCCCCGTACCCAGCATCGCGTCGTGGGGGAGATTGACGGTGGTCCCGCCCGTCACACCCGACGAGCGTTCGAACAGGGAGCCTCGTACCGAGACGGTCCATTCGTCGGTGAATGTCTGTCGTTGCATATTTAGTGCTCCTTAGATGGGAAGGCAAAGAGGACAAGAAGAGCGGACGCTCTTGGGACCCGGTGCCGCACGATGTCGACGCTTCGGTCGGTGACCGGCCATGCTGAGCGCCGGGTGTGCTTCGGCTGGCGGCCATTAGCTCGTATGCGAAAAGTGCGGACGCCGAGTCGCGCAACCGATGCGTCTGGCATCGAGGCCTCCTTTGGCGTGCGCGGTCGTGCTGAGCGGTGGTACCGCCGCTAATAATCACATCATGAAAGCAGGTGAATGCATATGAAAGCAATCCCAAGGAGGTGGGATGCGCTGAGGTGCGTCGCCACCGACGCCGCGCACGGCCTGCGAGCCACCTTGTCGAGTCTGGGTCATTAGCGAAGCTGAAGGGGTGCAGAGGCGGCCCGCCGCCAGACGCAAGCCGCCCCTCTCCGCGCTAACTGGCTGCCGGTGTCCAGGGCTGGATAGAGGAGCTCAGCACCTTAGGTGGGGTGAAGGCGATCTTGCTGGACACCACATAGGCGCCACCCGCGGTCGTGATCGGGGCGAACCAGGCCTCGTTCACCAGGTATTCGTTGAGCGGCTCGAAGGCATCCTCCGCCTGAGAGGCGTTGGCTTGGGTGAGGAGAGCTTCGTACTCGGGGTTCGTGGTACCGAACGGGTTGAATACAGACACCGTCGAGTTATTGAGGTCGATGGCATCGGATGACCGGAAGAGGTTCCCCATGAGAAACATCGCATACGTCTTGGTGAAGACCTTCGTGTAGAAGTCCTGGAACGGAACCGTCTCCCACGTCACGGTGATCCCGATATCGGCGAGTGACTGCGTGACGATCGGCTCGTACTGGATCGACGCGAATGTGCTCGGCATGGTCACCGCGAAGCCGTCGGGATAGCCGGCCTCGGTCAGAAGAGCCCTCGCCTCGTCGACGTCGTAGGGATACGTCTCATTGAGCGCATCACTCCACGCCCCACCCGCCGGGTTGACGACCTGCGCAGTCGGAGCGGACAAGCCGGGATTGATCGCCGCGGCAATGCCTTCGCGGTCCAGCGCGAGATTGATGGCTCGGCGTACCCGCACATCGCCCAAGGCTGGGACGACCTCGCCTCCGCGATCCGCGAGCCACAGCACCGAGAGAGAAGATGGGGGAGTGGTCCCGGTCGTGTACCGGGGGTCGTCGAACTGAGTCAGCAGGTCGGACGAGGGAAGGTAGGCGAAGTCGAGCTGATCCGCTCGGACTGCGCTGAGCGCCGCTGTCTGATCGGCGATCACCTGGAACTCGACGCGATCGAATGGATACGCGTCGGCGTTCCAGTTCTCATCGTTCTTTACGAGCACGTACTTGGCGCCGGTGGTGGTGAGCTGCGGATCGAGGGAGTACGGCCCAGAGCCGATCGGCTCGGTCTGTGCGCTCTCAGTGCCCAGCGAGCTGGGTGCTCCGACCGCACCTGGAACGTCGGCAAGATTGGAGATGAGCGCCCCATCCGGTTCTGAGAGCCTCACGACGACGGTCTCATCGTCCGGTGCCTCGACGGAGGACACCGACAGCAGACGACTGGCCGTCGACGGTCCAACCCGAGATGCCTCGAGCGACGCCGCGACCGCGGCGGCGTCGAGGTCTTCGCCATCGGTGAAGGACTGACCGGGTCGGATGTGGAAGCTGAGTTCGGTCAGGGTGTCGTCGTACGACCATTCGTCGGCGACTCCCTCAACGATGGACCCGTCGACAGCTGTGTCGAGCAGGGTGTCGTAGACCGTCTGGAGGATGATGGCGTCTCCGCTGTCGTATCCGACCGCGAAGCTGCCTGGGGGCGCCTGCAGTGAGAGCCGGAGAACCTTCTCGCCTTCGGCGCTGTTCGGGCTAGCTGAGCATCCGGAGAGCGCGCCGGCTGAGATCAGCACCGCCGCGATCATCACCTTTCGCCGTGTTCCATTCATGGCTGACTTCCTCGTCTGTTGGTGGTGGAGGCCTGATCGCGCAGAACGCTTGATCCTGCCCGAAGCCGGGGCGAGCGTAACAGCGAGATCCACAGGATGGAAGATGGTTTCGACATTTGGATTGGACGACGAAAATCGCGAACTTCAATGCCCTGAAAAAACACAAAGTGGGCTAAATCACACCTTGATACAGTTCCCGCAGAACCAAGGCGGTTCCCGGAAACGCGACCCGGTTCACCCGCCGGCCAGGCGAACCTCCCGTCGCGCAGGAGCAAGCGAATGATTATAGAAAAGCCACTCCGGGTCGGCATCATCGGTGCCGGTCCCGTCACCCAGGCCGTTCACCTGCCTACTCTTGCCCGCCTCCCCGGCCTCTTCGAGGTCGCGGCGGTGATGGATGTCTCAGCGGAGTCGGCCGAAGCTGTGGCGCGACGGGTCGGTGCACGATCGACTACGTCGTTCGAGGCCGTGCTGTCGGATGACTCGATCGATGTCGTGGCCATCTGCACCCCCGACCTCCTCCACGCGGACCAGGTGATCGCGGCCATGGAAGCGGGCAAGCGTGCAGTCTTCTGCGAGAAGCCGCTGGCGACCACGCTCGAAGAGGCCGATCGGATAGCGGAGACCGCGCGTCGGCTCAGCGTGCCGCTGGTCGTTGGCGCAATGCATGTGCACGATCCGGCATGGCAATCTGTCCAGGACGTCGTTGCGGAGCTGGCCGTCTCAGCGCATACGGTCCGATCGAGCATCGTGCTTCCATTCAACGAGCGCTTCCAGCACCTCGTCACCGAGCTGCTGCCCAAGCCGCCTGCTGCTCCTCCTGCCGAGATCGACGCCGAGGTGCTGGCAGGCCTCATGGAGCTGGCGGTCCTCAGCCTCGCTGTTCACGATCTGCCCCTCGTGCGGGCATTCCTGCCGGCCTCGGCCGATGTCGAGGTCGCTGCAGCAGAGCTGCTCAGCCCCTTCGGATATGCCCTGACCGTCACAGCGGGAGGACGCATGCTCGACCTGATCGGTCTAGTCAACGCCCAGTGGCATCCGAGCTGGGAGCTGGAGGTCTTCGGCGACAGCACCCGGCTGCATTTGGCGTTCACTCCGTCTTTCGTGCATGCAGGCTCCGCCGTCGCAACCGTGGAACGCGCTGGAGTGACCTCGGTCTTCGGTCCGTTCGCCTCAAACGGATACGAAGGCGAATGGCGATTGATTGCCCGGATACTCACGGATCCCGATGTCCGGGCTCCCTCTGTGGAAACGCTCGTGTCTGACCTCCACTTGGCGGTCGACCTCGCGAATCAGGCATCCGCGAAGGTGCGAGAGGCGGCTGGGGCATGACGCAGTCGCGGACTCTGGCGGGTGTCCACGGCGGCGAGATGCTCGCCCGGCAGCTCGCCCTGTCGTTGCCTCTGAGCTTCTCGCCGGCGCCCTCCGCGTCAGACGCCGAGGTGATTCTCGTGGGGGGCGGCGAAGGATGGGCCCGTACGGGACGGCACCTCCTCGATACCGGAGTGAGGACGCTGGTGATCAGCGCCCCGACCGCAGATGACCTCGAAGACGTCCTCGCGTTCGCCGCGACCGCCGAATCATCCCAAGCCAAGGTGGTGCTCAGCGAGCCCTTCGCCGGAGATCCCGCCCTCTACTCCATAGCCGATCAGCTCGTATCCGTCCCCTATATAGGCCTCGTCGGACTCGCGGCCCATGGGATCGACCAGGTCACCCTCGAGCAGCTGCGGCTGCTGCGCGCTCTCCGATTCACGGATCTGTCCGTCGAGGTGGTTCGGCGCGAACGTCGCAGTGTGAGCGTCACCATGCGAGGGTCCAACTCCAAGATCGATTGCCTGGTCCGATCCCTTGGCGTCCTGTCTGCGACCAGTCGGCAACAGCATCGCGTGCGCGCGTATGACCTCGACTCGGTGGCCGAGGCGACCGTGTACGGTTCGGACGATGCGACCCCCGCCATCGTCACCTTCTTCTCTTCGGAGGGTTCCACCACGATGCCGACCCTCTATGAGACCGCCCATCGCTCTGATCTGAGGCGGCTCGATCGCTTCCCTTCGGGCGGCGCATCGCTGACGGGTTTCGCTGACGACCTTCGCACTCTGTGTGCGATCCTCGAGCTCGCCGCCAGGAGTCAGCCCGAATGAACCGCGGGGACAGTGCGGCGATGGGGTACATCCCCGGTCGCCCCAGCAACTCATCTGAAAGGAATCACATGTCCCCCGAGGCGGAATCGCTCCCAAACTCTGTATCGATCTTCGACGGTAAGACACTGAGCGGCTGGCGGCCAGTGCCTCGCACGTTCGGCGCTGCATATCCCGGCGGCCCCAGCATCATGGATGCCCTCGATCTCATCGGAATGGACAAGCTGGAGATCGATATCGCGGGACCGATCGTCTGGGAGCCGGAAAAGAATGCCGCGGTCTGGACCGTCGAAGATGGTGCGATCGTCGGGCGGCAGAACTTTCCCGGCAGCGGATACGGCGGCTGGCTCGTCAGTGAGAAGACCTACGGCGACTTCGAGCTCGTCCTCGAGGCGAAGCCGGACTGGCCCGCGGACACCGGCATCCTGCTGCGGCGGAGGGCGGACGATTGGGCGGGTTTCCAGGTCCTGCTCGACCACCGCGAGTACGGAGGAATCGGCGGCTTCTACGGCAACGGCCTGGCGAGCTTCTCGGCACTGCCGTTCTCGATCCGATCAGTCGTGGACGGCGACGGCGCCGTGATCGGCATCGAAGCTGACGATCCGGCGACCAGTCTCGATCCAGTAACCGACGAGAAGATCTCCCGCCTCTCCTACGCAGCGAAGGCCGAGGACTTCTTGGACGTCTGGAGATGGAACGACTGGAACGAGATTCGCATCAGATGCGTCGGGGCCAGCCCCGTCCTCACAACTTGGGTCAACGGCCTGAAAATCGCCGAACTGGATACTGCGACCATAGACTCGCCCCACTACTCCCCCGAGGGAGTCCTCGAGTGGCTCGGACCGCGTGGGCACATCGCCCTGGAGGTTCATGACAACGACCCGATCATGGGTGAGGCTCGTTGGGGTCGAGGAGCCGCATGCCGCTGGCGGAACATCACGATCACGGAGCTCGGCTCCGAAGGAGCACTCGCGTGAGCAAGCTGGCAGTCTCGAGTTTCAGTCTCTTCCGTGAGATAGGACCTCTGCACTTTGAGCCCCGGGGCGAGAACGGCGAACTGTTCTCCTTCTCAATGCCGTTCCCCAGTGAGTACACGCTCGAGGGCTTTGTCGGGTTGGTGAAGGACCGGGCCGGCGTGAGCGCGATCGAGCTCTGTCAGATCCAGTTCGAGCGAACCGATGCTGCGACTATTGAACGGCTGCGCGCCGCCCTCGAAACTCACGAGGTCGCATTGCGTACAGTCCCCATCGACCTCGGTGACCTCGGAACGGGCAATCCCGTTCATCGCGCAGAGGACGTCGAGCGGATCATTCGCTGGTTCGGCATCGCCGAAGCGTTGGGTACCGAGTTCGTCCGCGTCAACACCGGCACTCCGGGGCCGGGGACGACCTCCCACGATCATGACGGGGTGGCCGAGGCCCTCAGGCGACTATCCGACGAGGCGGGCGCCCGCTCGATGCGGCTCCTCATCGAGAATCATGGCGGTGCCAGCTCAGATCCCGGCTACCTCATCGGGCTGCAGGACGCTGTGGGTCCCGACCGCGTGGGCATTCTGCTCGACCTCGGCAACTTTGAGCCACTCGTCACGATCTCGACGTCCCGTCTGATGGGCGGCCAGGATGAATCTGAAGCGATCGACGTCGAGCCGATCTACCGCAGCATCGAAGAGCTGGCCGGCCGTGCCGACCTCGTGCACGCGAAGGACTTCGACCCCCGTTCCGACGGAACTCCGATGTTCGATCTCGATCGAGCTCTCGGCATCGTTTCCGCAAGCGGATTCATCGGCCCGATCAGCATCGAATGGGAGGGTGCTCTCGGTGACCCGTGGATGCACGTGCGGGACATGGCGGGCGCCGTAAGGCGCTGGTTTCCCGGTTATTAGCTCCAGGCCGTCCGCCAACTGACTCGCTGTCAGGCTTCGATCTGCTTCGCCAGTGAGGGAGCGCTTCGAAGCCTTCCGACCAGAGCCTCCGGTGACAGGGTCGCCTCAATGCCCACGGCGAGCCCGCCGGCCATGCCGGAATCGGCTCCTAGAGCCGGGCGCGCCACCACGAGGTTGCGGGTCGCTAGGGAAAGCGCCCGACTGTAGACAATCGACCGGATGACGGCAAGGAGATCGTCGCTCGCCGCCGCCAGCTGGCCGCCGATCACTATCCGCTCGGGGTTGAGGAGTTGAATGGTGGTGACGATCGCCTCGCCGATGATCGCGGCTCGTTCCTTGACGATCATGGTGGCTGCCGGGTCCCGGCGTCTCACCCGGGAGACGACTTCTTCGACCAACTCTGCTTCGCCTGAATGGTCGACCTCCAGCGCCCGCCCGACAGCACGGATGGAAGCCACCGCTTCGAGACATCCGGAAGAACCGCAGAGGCAGGGTTCCTCTGAGCCGGCGACCCGAATGTGTCCGATGTCGCCGGCCGCGCCATCAGCGCCCCTGACGAGTAGCCCATCCGGTCCAACAATCCCCATTCCGATCCCCGACCCCACCTTTACGTAGAGCAACGGACCGCGAAGAGCGGGAACGGAGCGTGCTTCCCCGAGCGCCCGTAGGTTCACATCGTTCTCGAGAATCACCTCACCCCCCAGAGCGTCGCGCAGGCCGGCGACTATGGGAAAGCCGTCCCACCCCGGCATGATGGGGGGTCGCACCACCGTGCCCCCCCAGTAGTCCACAGGACCGGGTAGGCCGATGATCGTGGTGCGTGCGGGCGCGGTAAGGCCGAGCTCGCTGAGCATCTCCTCGAAGGTAGCGACCACCTCGGCGAGGAAGGCGTCCGGACCGACGCCGATGGGAATCTCGATGTCGCGGACGCCGAGGCGTTGCTGACCGATGTCGAAGACGCCGCAGCGGCTGACCGTTGCGCCGCAGTCAGCCACCAGGATCAGGCCGAAATCAGGGTTGAGAACGAGGACCTCCGCAGGGCGTCCCCTTCCGGGAGAAGGCTGAAGGCCTGAGACCCGCACAGCATTCGCCTCGACGAGCGCACGCACTCCGGCATCAATCGTGGTCCGGGACAAACCTGTTGCTCGACCGACGTCCGCCTTTGAAGCGACGCGTCCGCCGGCTATCAACTTGGCGATCAAGCTGGCGACGGTCTCGCGACTCAGTCTCGCCGTCACCGTCGGCGCAGCTATGAAGACGGGCTGTTGCATAGTATCTCCGCTCTGGCCCGTAGTTGCTCTCAAAAAAAGCGTAAAAAGCGCACGACAGAACTCATGTCGGGCCGCACAGGTCATTAATAAGAGTACTGAGGTCGCTCGTAGATGTGTTGTATCGATGAGGTCTGCGAATGTTCTTCGAGGCACCGGCAAGCACTCGTTCACCGGCCAAAAGACCGACCTACCTGCCGAGGAGGTCACCGCGCACGCGCACGAGTGGGGTGCGACGGGCTGGAGGTCGCGTGCGGTGCGGATAGGGCACGCCGTCGAGATCGTGTGCGACTTCTGGTAACGGGTGCGGGCGCTCGACGGGCCGAAACCGGTGCAACCGTCTCCGGTACCGGCTGGAACGCCCTTACGGCACTCGTCGCGGCCGACAAAGCGAGGCCCCCTGGCGCCCGTGCAGTGATGGCCGCAGTCATCGACGACCTCGGTGCCGCACTCGGCAACCTCACCAACCCAGCTCGCGTCCTCATCGGGGGGCGGGTCAGTGAGAAGCTCATCGCCGAGTGCTTCACCGAGATGGATGCCGCGATCCGCAATCACACCCTCTCGCGCCCGGCCTCGCAGTACTCCCTCGCTGGCACTGACTTCCCCGGCGACGCCGTCGCTGCCGGGGCCGGCCTGCTCCCTTGGAATCCTCCATACTCTCCGGCTGGACCACCGGAGCATCCGCCTCGTCGTCGTCCCGCACAGCCGAGGTCGCCGATCCATAGCGTGGAGGTCCGCTACTCCCAGGACCGGCGGCACCGGCTGGTCTTCCTCCTTTGGCGTGTCCGTAAGGGGATCCTCATACGGGACTGCCGCAGTCGGGTAGATCGGAGCGACGTGCGCGCGAGTTCTCGCCAGAGTCGAAGGATCCGCTACTCAGAGGGAACGGGCCTGCGTCGCTGCGCCAGGCCCGCCCATCAGCGGGGTCTGGGCCGACAACGGTGAGCCTACGCGTGGACACTGCTTGCCCCCCATGCGATTCGGCCGGGGCCATCCCGTGGCGGTTTTGCGGTGGGGCCTCGAGGTGGGGGAGTGGTCGTCCCGTAAGACCCGTCCGGAAGGAATCCCGCTCAGGGGTCCCTATCTGAACCGCACTCAGGGATTGGTCCGGGTGGACAGGATGCGTGAGCGTCGATAGAACGAGGCCCGCGACATCCCGAGATCGCGAGCCACCTGGGCCGCAGGTTCACCGCTCCCCACGAGTCGGATGGCGTTGCGGATCTGACTGTCGGTGATGCGCTGGGGGCGGCCGCCGAGGTCCTTGCCGGCCTCGCGCCGCTTGCGGACGGAGTCTGTGACCCGCTCCCGTTTGATCTCGTACTCCATCTGCGCAAGAGCAGCCATGATGGTGAAGAGCATCGAGCCCATAGGAGTCGAGGTATCAACGTCACCCCCGCCGAGGTTGAGGACGCGGAGGCCGGCGCCGCGGCTGCGGAGCTCGTCGGCGAAGGCGAGCATGTTCTGGGTTGACCGGCCGAGCCGGTCGAGCGTGGTGATGACCATGGTGTCGCCCTCGTGCAGAGCGCCAAGTGCTCTGTCGAACTGCGGGCGAGACGCTCGGGCGCCCGAGACGCCGTGATCGACATAGAGGTCATCTCGGCGAATGCCGGCAGCGAGCAGATCGGCCTCCTGGCGATCGGTCGATTGGTTTCGGGTCGAGACCCGCGCATACCCGATGAGCTTCCCCACTACCAACCTCGATCTGTCTCGTAACCAACCTTGGCGTCACCAGAGTAGGACGACAGATACGATACATAGTTGTGAGACTCGCGGTGTCGCGCAAATGCTCATCCGGCCGCGCTAGCCGACGCCCACTGATGAGACGTCTCGTATCCCAAGGGATACGAGACGGCACTCGATGCCGCTCAGTTCTCCGCTCGACGGCGCTCGACCAGGATGGTGTCTCGCCATTGTCCGGAGGCCGGGCCGTAGGTCATCTGGGCGATCCGCTCCCTGGTGCCCACCGGACGGAAACCGAGACTTTCGTGAAGGCGGAGGCTGGCCCCGTTCTCCGGAAAGATGCTCGACTGGATCGTCCAAATGTCGGTGCTCTCCGCGGCGGCAATGAGTTCCGCCAAGAGTGCGCGCCCCACCCCGTTTCCGCGGGCGCCGGGGGAGATGTAGATAGAATGCTCGACCACTCCTCTATAGGCAGCTCGCGCGGAGACCGGCGAGGCTGCCGCCCACCCCGCGATCGTGCCGTCGAGCACGGCTACCAATCGCAGCTCCGGGTGCTTTGACTCGATGAATGCTTCCCAGTTGGGTGGCGGTGACGGGTCGAAGGTCGCGTGACCGGTCGCGATGCCGTCGGAGTAGATGCGCTCGACATCGGGCCAGTCCTCCGCGGTCATCGTTCGGAGAATGACGCTGCTCATGCCGGCAGGAGAGTTTTCGCGGCGGCCATGAGGGTGCCGTCGATGACCCTGAAGTAAGCCCATCGGCCGCGCTGTTCCCGGGAAACCAGGCCCGCCTCGGCGAGTTGCTTCATGTGGTGAGACACCGTTGGCTGACTGAGCCCGACCGGATCGGTGAGGTCGCAGATGCACATCTCACCGCTGTCGCTGGCTGCGATCAGGGAAAGCAGGCGCACCCGATTGGGATCTCCGAGCGCCCGGAACACCTTGGCGAGCTCTTCCGCGGCAGGCGCTTGCAGCGCCTCCCCTGACGGGGGAGCGCAGCATGCTGCCCTCAGTTCCAGAGCGGGACTTCCTGAACCAGTCATCATCACTCCTCGCATTGACAAACGTCGATGTGTCGACCAGCCTCAATGTATCGACCGTAGTCGATATGAGGAGTTGTTGTGGAAGAACTGCCTGTCGTCGTCATCGGAGCCGGTCCGCAAGGACTGGCCGCCGCCGCTCACCTCGTCGAGCGCGGGATTGAACCGCTTGTGCTCGAGAAGGGCGCCACCGCGGGAGCCGCAGTGACCGATTGGAGTCACGTCCGGCTGTTCTCGGAGTGGCCCGAACTCATCGACGGCGCAGCGGCACGTCTCCTGCAGCCCACCGGCTGGACCCAGCCGACAGGGTATCCGCGCGGCCGTCAATGGGTTTCGGCCTATCTCGCCCCCCTCGCAGAAGCACTGACGGGTCGGATCCGTTACGGCACCACCGTTACCGGCATCGGACGTCGCGGCCGCGATCGTCTGGTCGACGAGCAGCGAGGAACGACCCCGTTCACGCTGCACATCGTCGACGCCGAAGGAGCGGAGTCCCGCATCGAGGCGCGAGCGGTGATCGACGCGTCCGGAACTTGGAACCGACCCAACCCGGCAGGGGCCGACGGCCTCCCCGCCCTCGGGGAAACATCATCCCCATTCGTTTCCTACCGGATTCCGGACTTCGGCAGCCGTGAGCCGTTCGCCGGCGCCCACACGATCGTTCTCGGCAGTGGGCACTCGGCACTGACGGCCATCATCGAACTGTCACGGATCGCCCGCTATCACCCGGACACCCGCATCACGTGGGTGCTGCGTCGGGGCGACGCCGCGAACGCGTTCGGCGGCGGAGACGCCGATGAACTGCCCGAGCGCGGCGCTCTCGGACTTCGCGCCCGCGCTCTGGTGGAAGCAGGAGCCGTCAACCTGGTCACCGGGTTCCGGGTGCAAGAAGTGCGCTCCACCCCCGCCGGCGCTGTCCTCATCGCCGAAGACGGCCGCGAACTGCCGGCAGCCGACCAGGTGGTGGCCCTCACCGGGTTCCGCCCCGACCTCTCGTTCCTCAGCGAACTCCGCCTCGAACTCGATGCGACCCTGCAGGCTCCGGTACGGATCGCGCAGGAGGTGGACCCCAATCTGCACAGCTGTGGGTCGGCCGCGCCACCGGCGCGGCCGACCTTGCCCACCCCGAGCCCGGGCTCTACATCGTCGGGGCGAAGTCCTACGGTCGGGCCCCGACCTTCCTTGCCATGACCGGCTACGAACAAGTTCGCAGCGTCGTGGCCGAACTCGCCGGCGACCACGAAGCCGCCCGCCGCGTCGAACTCGTCCTTCCCGAAACCGGGGTCTGTGGCGGTTCCGGCTTGTTCGACAACCCCTCCGCCAGTGCCGGCGCCTGCTGCGCCCCGCCGGCGCTTCAGCAGAACGTGACGATCGGGCGTCGCCCGATCGAGGGTCTCGTCAGCCTCTCCAACTGAGGTCAGGTAAGGAATGCGTCGCTGATCTTGTGGGCGACCGCTTCGCGCAACGGGCGGACGGCCTCCACATCCCAGGCCTCCGGGTTCGGAAACGACCACTCGAGGACCCTGCCCGTCGGAGCCGCCGGTAGCTCAAGCCCTGGCTTCATGAGCACAACAACGTCGGCATCCTCAAGATCCTCGACCGTGACAGCTCGGGGCGTGCGACCACTGATGTCCATGCCGAGTTCCGCGACCGTGGCGGCAACGGCAGGGTTCACCTCATCGGCAGGCGATAGCCCGGCCGAGTCGACGGAGTATCGGTCGCCGGCGAGGTGCTCGAGCAGGGCGGCGCCGAGCTGCGAGCGGCCGGCGTTGTGCTGGCAAATGAACAGAACCGATTCGGCGCTCATGCGTGCACTCCAGCCTGCAGGGCGCGAGTCCATTGCTGAGTAGCGACCTGCACCGCATCCCACGGGGACCCCAGCGGCGGCGTGTAGGACAGATCGAGTTCGCTGACCTGCTCCATCGACAGCCCTGCATAGAGCGCGGTGGCATAGATGTCGACCCGCTTCGCGGTCTCGGTGCCAAGTCGGCCGACCAGCTGAGCACCGAGTAGCCGCCCGTCACCGGTGTCGCCGGTGATGCGAATAGAGATCGGCTGCGCGCCCGGGTAGTACCTCTTGTGATCATCCGCCACCGCGGCCACCGTCTCGGGAGAGAACCCGTGGGCGAGGGCTTCGTGATCGCGGAGCCCGGTACGGGATGCGACCAGGTCGAAGACCTTGACCACCTGAGTGCCCACGGAGCCGGCGAAGCGCACGTTGCCGCCGAGCGCGTTCTCGCCCGCGACGCGACCCTGCTTGTGCGCGGTGGTACCCAACGGGAGGTAGGTGACACCCATCAGGCGGTGGTGGGTCACGACCCCGTCGCCTGCTGACCAGACGTGGGGCAGCCCGGTGCGCATGGCCTCA
>NZ_QEOP01000004.1 GCF_003097495.1 Amnibacterium flavum | reverse complement strand
CGTCTCGGCTGCCACCGGCACGTCGGTCACCGTCGGTGTGCGCCCCGAGGATGTCATCGTCTCCACCACCCAGGGCCAGGGCCTCGAAGTCACCGTCGACCTCGTCGAAGAACTCGGCGCCGACGGCTACCTCTACGGCCATACGGAACACACGACCACGCGCACCGATATCGTCGTGAGAGTCGACGGCCGACTCCACCCCAAGAACGGCGAGACGGTCTACCTGACTCCGAACCCCGACCACCTGCACGTGTTCGATTCGGACTCCGGCGATCGACTGGTCGCGCGAACCGCGGTCTGACGACGCGCTCCCTCTGACCGACTCACGGAAGCACGAGCCTCCGCATTCCGTCGAATGCCTCCGCCCCACCATCCGTCCCGGCTACCAATGAGCTGTGTCGGCCGGGTCGGCGGCAACCGACCCGCCGCACGTGGGGTTCACTGAGACGATGGAATCGTGGCCGCTGTGGCTCCTGGCTGTGGTCTTCGCGGCAGCCGCCGCGGTCGTCTGGGTGGCGGGCATCCAATTGTCCAAGACCACCGATGTCCTCGATGATCGACTGCATCTCGGAAGCGCACTCGGTGGGCTGATCGTCCTCGCGGTCGCGACCAACCTTCCTGAGATCGCCATCACGGTCAGCGCCGCTATTTCGGGCAACCTCGACGTCGCCGTGGGCAACATCCTGGGTGGGATCGCCATTCAGACCGTCGTGATCGTGATCCTCGACGCGTTCGGTAAGCGCGGTAGGGACGTCGATCCGCTCACCTACCGGGCCGCATCGCTGGTATTGGTCCTCGAGGCCATCACGGTGATGGCGGTCCTGTTCGCCGTCATCGCCGGAAGCCAGCTCCCCGGCGACATCGTGTTCGCTCGACTCACCCCCGACGTCGTCCTGATCGCCGCACTATGGATCGTGGGACTGATGCTCGTGCGCCGAGCGGGTAAGCATCTCCCGTGGCATGAGAACGGGCACTCCCCCGGATCGACGCCGCATCCTTCCGGCCATCGCCGCCGAGCTCCCGAGTCGCCGCACAGGGAGCGGTCGACGTGGCGGGTAGCGGGCGTGTTCGTCGCCGCGGCCGTGGCGACGCTTGCGGCCGGCGTGGTTCTCGAACGATCGGGCGACGCGGCCGCGGGTCAGCTGGGGCTGTCGGGAGTGCTTTTCGGAGCCACGATCCTGGCCCTCGCAACCTCCCTGCCCGAGATCTCGACCGGCCTTCAGGCGATCAGACAGGGCGATGACAATCTGGCGATCAGCGACATCTTCGGCGGCAACGCCTTCCTGCCCGTCCTCTTCCTCGTGGCAACTGTCGTCTCCGGCAAAGCCGTACTCCCCGACGCCTCGGCGGCCGACCTGTACCTGACCGCCCTCGCAGGACTCCTCACCCTTGTGTACGCCGTCGGGCTCATCTTCCGCTCGAGGAAGCGCGTCGGCGGGATGGGAGTGGACTCGCTCGTCGTGCTGGCCCTCTATCTCGTGGGCGTCGCGGGGCTCATAGTGATTTCTGCGTGATCGGCGATCCGCACCAGGCTCCGCAGTGGAACCGGGTCCTGATCCAGTTCCTGGCGCGCTGAGCCCACTCTCTGCAACGAAGAACGCCCCGACCGGAGAGGTCGGGGCGTTCTCGTGTCTTCTGCGAGCCGGTCAGGCGGCTCTGCCGAGCGACAGCACGGTCGCCGGCTCAGCCGTCTCGTCTGCCGGGTGCTCGACGAGCGCGATCACCCGGTTGGCCATGAAGCGGCCGGTGCGCACCGGGGTTCCTCCGCGCGTCACCTCGGCCACCTCGACCAGTCCCCGTCCATGTGTCACATCGACGCGTCGGCCCGCGCGCGTCGCTTCGATCTCGTACGTACGGGTCGTTCCACCCGCGTCGACGACCACTTCCACGCGGTCACCCTTCATGTCGTCCTCCTCAGGCTCCACTGAGTACAACAATCCTGATCAGCCCGCTGTTCCCCTGCGCAACCAGCACCGCGGACCCGATTCGGCCTCGACCCGCGCGAGCGACGCCTCCGACTCCACGGCCATAGCGAGGCACCCAGCCGAAGAACTCGTCCTCATTCATCGTCAGATCGTCTGAGACAGTTTCGACCGGCTCATCCCGTGACGCGGCGCGACCCGCTCGACGCCTAGCCAGCTCCGCCACCAGGATTCGAACCTGGTCCTAACAGCTCCAAAGGCTGTCGTGCTGCCGTTACACCATGGCGGACCGCTCCAGAGAGCGTCACAAGTCTGCCAGACCGAGGGCCTCGCACCCCCGATCGACGACGGCTGCGGAGAGTGAACCAGCATCCTGCCACGTGGCCATCGGCAGCGGCATCTCCCGTCGATCTGTCAAACCCTCGGGTCCTGGGTAACGCCCGGTTCAGGCGGCGGGGGCGGGCCGAAGCCATAATGAGGGGATGGCCGAGAGCGACGAGGTGGACCGCATCGTCGAGTCCTGGCAGCGCGAGCGCCCCGACCTCGACTTCGCTCCCCTGCAGGTTCTGTCGCGCGTGAAGCGGCTCTCGATCCACCTCGAACGCGCCCGCCGGTCATCGTTCGCGCACGCCGAACTGGACTCGTGGGAGTTCGACGTGCTCGCAGCTCTCCGGCGCGCGGGGTCTCCCCACGAGCTGAGTCCGAAGGCGCTGCTGCAGCAGAACCATGTGTCCTCGGGCACCATGACGAACCGGATCGACCGGCTGGCGGAACGCGGGCTGGTCGAGCGCCGCATCCACCCGAACGACGGCCGCGGGGTACTGGTGGCGCTCACGCCCGACGGGTTGACCCGCGTCGACACCGCCATCTCGCGCCTGCTCGCTGCCGAATCCGACCTGCTCGAAGGCCTCTCCCGCAGCGATGTCGAAGAACTCACCGGGCTGCTGCGCAGGCTCAGCATCGCCTTCGACATCGTCTGAGCCCATGTCAGGCGAGCCGACCCGCCCAATGGGTCGGCCGTTCGAAACCGTGCGGCAGCCGTGTCGCGTCGTCGCCCCGCGCGCTGTTCACCTGCATCTGGGTGAGGAAGATCGCGCCGTCGAGGTTCGCGCCCGACAGGTCGGCGTCGCGCAGGTCCACTCCGAGGAGATCGCACAGCTCGAGATCCGCACCCGAGAGGTCCGCGGCGATGAGGATCGAGCCGCGCAGCGTTCGCCCACGCAGGTCTGCACCCGCGAGATCGACCCCCATCAGATCGCTGCCCGGCTGGAGCTTACGAGCCCGCTTCGGTTTTGGGGTCGATGCGGACGCGATCACGAACCCTTTGCGTGCGAGCTCGCTGGCACGGACCAGCAGTGCACGACTCGCGTCGAACTGCGCATCGACATCGAGCGAGGTCAGCGTCTCGGCGGACTCCTCGGTGAGTGCGCGAACCCGCTCGAACTCGACTACCCACTCCGCTGACGGCGCGAGAGGGGTCACGAGCGAGATCGCCTCGTCGAGATACCAGAGCAGCTCGTGCAGCCGGCGCATGATCGGGAAGCTCGCGAACATGCGCATCCGCACCTCAGGGTCGTCCCGCCACGACCTGCCGGCGAAGGTGCGCTGCGAGATCTTCTGGCCCGCACCGAAGCAATCGAAGACCGTGCAGCCCTTGAAGCCTCGATCGCGCAGCTGCGGGTGGATGCGGCAGCCGTCATGGGCGTCGAGGTTGACGCACGGGTCACCCGCCGGCTTGTCGAACGGGAAGTCGGCCGACTTCGCGAACGCCAGCGCGACGCAGCAGAGACCGAAGCAGTTGTCGCAGTCGGCGCCGAGATCGTCACGACGGCCGAGCGCGACCCTCGTGCGCTCCCCCACGGGTCAGCCTTCGAGCAGTTCGGACAGCTCCAGCCAGCGCAGCTCGAGCTCGGAGAGCTTCTCGTCGAGGTCGGCGACCTTGCGCTGCAGAGCCCCGAGACCGTCGTAGTCGGACTGATCGTGAGCCGCGAACGCCGCGTGCAGCTCGAGCCGCTCGGTGTTCGCCTTCTGCATGCGCCGATCGATCGACGACAGCTCCTTCTCCGCGTTGCGCTTCTCGGCACCCGTCAGGCTGGAGACGTGTTGCGTCGGCGAACCGCCTGCCGCGACCGGAGCCGCAGCCTCCGCCCGCTCCGTCGCGCGGCGCAGCTCGAGGTACTGCTCCACACCTCGGGGCAGGTGCCGGAGGTGGCCGCCCAGCACCGCGTACTGCTGATCGGTGACGCGCTCGATCAGGTAGCGGTCATGCGACACGACGACGAGGGTGCCCGGCCACGAGTCGAGGAGGTCCTCCATCGCGGCGAGCATGTCGGTGTCGAGATCGTTCGTGGGCTCATCGAGGATCAGCACGTTCGGCTCGTCGAGGAGGATGAGCAGCAGCTGCAGCCGACGCTTCTGACCGCCCGACAGGTCCTTCACCGGCGTGGACAGCTGCGCCGATGAGAACCCCAGCCGTTCGAGCAGCTGGCCGGGGGTGAGCTCGACCGCGTTCGATCCGGTGCCGCTCACGTACCCGCTGCGCAGTCGGCCGATGACCGTCGAGACGCGCTCGTCGCCGACCTCGTCGAGCCCGGTCAACTGCTGGTTGAGGGTGGCCACGCGCACGGTCTTGCCGCGCTTGACCCGCCCGCCCGTCGGGGACAGCTCACCCGTGATCAGCCCGAGCAGAGTGCTCTTCCCCGCGCCGTTGGCGCCCAGGATCCCCGTCCGCTCACCGGGCGCGATGCGCCATTCGATGTCGTCGAGCACGGGCTTGTTCGGGTAGGCGAACGAGGCGTGCTCGAGATCGACCACATCCTTGCCGAGACGCGAAGTGGCCAGACGAGCGAGCGAGACCGAGTCGCGGATGGGCGGCTCGTCCTCGATCAGCTGGTTGGCGGCGTCGATGCGGAACTTGGGCTTGGCCGTGCGTGCGGGGGCGCCGCGGCGCAGCCAGGCGAGCTCCTTGCGCATCAGGTTCTTGCGCTTCGCCTCGGTCGCGGCCGACATGCGGTCGCGCTCGACGCGCTGGAGGATGTAGGCCGCGTAGCCGCCCTCGAAGGGCTCGACGATGCGGTCGTGCACCTCCCAGGTCTCGGTGCAGACCTCGTCGAGGAACCACCGATCGTGGGTCACGACGACCAGCGCCGACGAGTTCGCGGGCCAGCGGTTCTTCACGTGCTCGGCCAGCCAGGCGATGCCCTCGACGTCGAGGTGGTTGGTCGGCTCGTCGAGCATGAGGACATCCCAGTCCCCGACGAGCAGGCGCGCCAGCGAGACGCGGCGGCGCTGCCCGCCGGACAGGGCGTCGAGGTCGGCGTGCCAGTCGAGGTCGGCGACGAGACCCGAGATGACATCGCGGATGCGGGTGTCGCCCGCCCACTCGTGCTCGGGGGTGTCGCCGACGATGGCCTCCGCCACCGTGCGTGCGGCACCGAAGTCGTCGCGCTGGGTCAGCACGCCGACGGTGACACCGCCGCGACGCGACACCTTGCCGGAATCGGGTTCGAGGTCGCCGGCGAGCATCCGCAGGAGGGACGACTTGCCGTCGCCGTTGCGCCCGACGATGCCGATGCGGTCGCCGTCGGTCACGCCGACGGTCACCGACTCGAAGACCACTTTCGTGGGGTACTCGAGCCCGAGCCGCTCGGCCCCGAGGAGATGTGCCACCCCGCAAGGGTACGCGGTACGAACGTGCGGCCGCCGCCACTCCCCCCATCGCGGCTCGGCCCGTCCGCGTCCCGGCTCACTAAGAGAACGCGATGGGAGACTGGACGGAACGTCATCAGTGGAGGCACCGTGTCAGATCAGATAAGCGACCAGTCCCAGCGGGCCCGGATCGGCATCGTCGGGGGATCCGGTCTCTACCGCTTGTTCGACGACGCCCCCGACGCCGTGGAACTCGACATCCTCACCCCCTACGGGCCGACATCCAGTCCGGTGACGATCGGCACCATGGCGGGCAAGCGCGTCGCCTTCCTCACCCGGCACGGGCGGGATCACTCCGTCGCACCCCATCTGATCAACTACCGCGCCAACGTGTGGGCGCTCGCCTCGCTCGGAGTCCGGGCGGTCCTGTCCTCGTCGGCCGTCGGAAGCATCAGCTCCGAGCATGCTCCGGGCGCGCTGATCGTGCCCGATCAGATCATCGATCGCACCCACGGACGGCGTGACACATTCTTCGACGAGGGCGAGGTGCAGCATCTGCCCTTCGCCGAGCCGTTCGATCCTGCTCTACGGGCGATCGCGAACTCGACATTGGAAGCGATCGGTGAAACCTTCGCCCCCACCGCTACCGCCGTGATCATCCAAGGGCCACGCTTCTCGTCGCGGGCTGAGGCCGAGTGGTTCCGGTCGGCCGGCGGACACATCGTGAATATGACCCTCTACCCCGAAGTCGCCCTCGCCGCTGAGCTCGGCATGGGGGCCCTGAATCTGTCCTTCGCCACCGACTCGGATATCGACGAGGGGGATGGGGCCGAGGGCGAGGGCCTCTCGGCCGATCTCGTCTTCGTGCGACTGAGAGAGGCGCAGCCGCGCATCATCGCGGCGATCGAATCGATCATCGCCGCCCTTCCGGACGACTACGAGCCCCCTCGACCGATAGCCGCCGATGCTGTCGCGAGGGTCCTCGCACGCCCGGTCTCCTCGTGACCCGACGCCTACTCGTCACGGGGGGTGCCGGATTCATCGGCCGGGCCGTCGTCGGTGCCGCCCTCGCCGCAGGCTGGGAAGTGCGAGTGCTCGACTCGTTGCGCTCCGATGTGCACGGCGAGACGGCTCCGCTTCCCGATCGCGTCGAGTTCGTACGCGGCGACGTGACCTCATCCGATGACGTGGCCTCGGCCCTCGACGGGGTCGAGGTCGTCTCCCATCAGGCTGCCAAGGTCGGCCTGGGTGTCAACTTCTCGGAGGCCCCCGACTACGTGCGCTCGAATGTTCTGGGAACTTCGGTGCTGCTGGCCGCGATGACCGATGCGTCGGTGCGACGACTCGTGCTCGCATCGTCGATGGTGGTCTACGGCGAAGGAAGCTACGCCGCGGGAGGGCGAAGGGTCCGCCCTCCCGCCCGCCGGGCCGCGGATCTCGACGCCGGACGCTTCGAGCCGCTCGATCCCGCCACCGGGCGTCCCCTCGAACCGATGCTGGTGAGCGAGGACGACGGGGTCGACCCACGCAATGTGTATGCCGCCACCAAGCTCGCACAGGAGCATCTCGCCGCGGCCTGGGTGATTGCGACGGGCGGGTCGGCCGCTGCGTTGCGTTACCACAACGTCTACGGGCCCGGGATGCCGCAGAACACCCCGTACGCGGGAGTCGCCTCGCTGTTCCGCTCGGCTCTCGAACGCGGCGAGGCACCGCGTGTCTACGAGGACGGAGCGCAGCGTCGGGACTTCGTCCATGTTCGGGACGTGGCGTCGGCGGGCATTGCTGCGCTCGACTGGACGGCGCGATTCGAGGGCGCCTTCCGGCCCTTCAACGTGGGAAGCGGGGTCGTGCACACGGTGGGCGACCTGGCGAATGAGCTCAGCCGCGGACGCGGGGGGCCCGAGCCCATCATCACCGGCGAGTACAGGTTGGGGGACGTGCGGCACATCACGGCATCGTCGGCCCGCCTGCGCGACGAGCTCGGCTGGACCGCCTGCGTCTCATTCGAGGACGGGATGCGCGAGTTCGCGACGGCGCCCCTCCGGCCCGCGGTGGCGGCGGGCTGAGGCTCGGGTGGCTCGCGCACGAAGAAGGGCCCCGCCGGTTGGCGGGGCCCTTCCTCTGCGTGAGCTAGATCAAGCAGCAGCAGCGGCGGTGATCTTGGCGATTCCGACGAGGAAGTCGGGCGTCAGTGCATCGGTGCCGAAGGTCTCGTTCAGCAGGGGCGCTGCGTCCTCGGAGAGGAGCACACGGGTTCCTTCGAGCACAGCGTTGCCTGCATCGTCGGTGGCCAGCGGCTTGAGCGTGGTTCCGTCGAGGTTGAAGATGAAGACATCCTCGCCCGCGACCTCGCCGTTGACCGTGACGGTTCCCGTCAGGCGCGAGGTTCCCGGGTCGATGACGAAATCGGTCAGTTCGACGACGGTCTCACCGGCGGTCAGGGAGATTCCCGAACCCATGTGGTCGATCTCGCCCTGCACGTAGGGACGGTAGTCCTCTTCGGGATCATAGTAGTCGACGTTGCCGCCCGTGATCGGGAAGGACAGCGTGCCGTCGGTGAGGGTCGCGTTGCCGACCAGGCCGAGGGTCAGACCGAGGCTGGTGGCAGCGTCGACGAAGCCCTGGTCCAGTGTCACCTGGGTGTCGACACCGGAGAGCTCCGGGATCGAAGCCAGGGGCTCCGGGGCGGCTTCTGCCGTCGCAGACGATCCACTGTCGTTCGAGGTGTCGTCGGTCGAGGTGCTGGTCGAGCACGCGGCGAGACCGGCGATCATGAGGCCGGCGGCACCGAGGGCGATTGTGGTCTTGTAGAACTTGCGCATGAGTTTCTCTTTTCCTAAAGCTGTGTTTCCAGGACGTGAAGGTGTTCGCCGCCCTGACCGAAAGAGAGTGGCCAACTCAGCTGATACTCAGAAATCTCCCAACTCGAGATGAGCCCGCCCACGTCGGTGGGGCCACGCACGACTATCGCGGAGCGGAGAGCCGAGGCGTCCACACAGGGTAGGCGGGAGGTTTCTCACGGAACTCCTCAGTAGTGTCGCGACATGATCCAAGCCGCCACCGTCGACGTGGTGTTCCCCTGTCTCGATGAGGCCTCCGCGCTTCCGTGGGTGCTCAGCCGGGTTCCCGAGGGCTTTCGCTCGATCGTCGTCGACAACGGCTCCACCGACGGCTCTCCCGACATAGCCGCCGCACATGGCGCGCTCGTCGTGCGTGAGGCTCGTCGCGGCTTCGGAGCAGCCGCGCACGCCGGGCTCGAAGCAGCAACCGCGCAGATCGTTGCCTTCTGCGACGCCGACAGCTCGATGGACCCCGCGGACCTCCCCCGAGTGGTGGACCCCGTGCTCGCGGGAGAGGCGGACCTGGTCCTGGGTCGCAGAATCTCCACCAGCCGCGGAGCATGGCCTCTGCACGCAAGGATCGCCAATCTCGAACTCGCCCGCCGATTGCGGGCCCTGACAGGCCTCCCCGTCCACGACCTCGGTCCGATGAGGGCTTTCCGCCGCACCGAGGCGCTGTCGCTCGGTCTCGAGGACCGGCGCAGCGGTTACCCCCTCGAACTGTTCCTGCGGGCCTGGTCCGCGGGCTGGCGGATCACGGAGGTGGAGACGGGGTACTCGCCGCGGGTCGGCCGCTCCAAGGTGACCGGCACCGCGCGGGGCACGATCCAAGCCGTGACCGACATGACTCGCCTTCTCCGCGAAGTCCGCGAGACGATCTCCAAGGAGACCACCCCATGACGACCATCGCTGTAATCGCCAAGGCGTGCTTACCGGGCAAGGTGAAGACCCGGCTCACTCCCCCGCTCTCCCCCGAGCATGCAGCGGAACTGGCATCGGCGAGCCTCGCCGACAGCCTCGACGCTGTCTCGGCGACACCCGCCACGAGGCGAATCCTCTTCTTCGAGGGTGGGGCCCGCGATGTCCCGCCCGAAGCACACGGCTACGAGGTCGTCCCTCAACCCACGGGTGATCTCGACGTGCGGCTGGGTCACCTCTTCGATCTGATCGACGAGCCGCTGCTCCTCGTCGGCATGGACACCCCTCAGCTCACGCCCGAATTGCTCGCCCCCGCTCTGGCAATGGGTGGGAACATGCCAGATGCCTGGTTCGGTCCGGCACGCGACGGTGGATTCTGGGCGCTCGGCATGGCCGCGCCCGACGGGTCACTGATTCGCGGTGTCGGAATGTCACTCGACACGACAGGTGCGCAGCAGCTTGAGCGCCTGGAACAGGCAGGGTTGCGAATCGGCATCCTGCCCGAGCTCGTCGACGTCGACCACATAGAGGAAGCGGCATCTGTTGCGGCCGTGGTCCCCGACGGGAGGTTCGCCGCCGTCTTCCAATCATTTTCCGCCTTCGATCCGAACATCCTCCGATGACTATCGACATGAAGCGCAACGGCGCCACCGAGGCGCGCGTCGGCACGTTCGGCGCCGGCGGGGCGGAGCCCTACGCTTCGGCACTGGCCGAGAGCTCCTTTCCCCGCGTTCTCACCCTCCGGCGCCGCGGCCATGCCGCGGTCGGTGAGGTCGACATCGAACGGTGGCGTGCCGACGCCGACGAGACCGACATCAGCCTGCTCGCAACCTCAGTGGGCCCTGTGCTCGACATCGGTTGCGGGCCGGGGCGGATGGTCCGTGCAGCCATGGCGCAGGGGTTGTCCGCGCTCGGCATCGATGTGTCTCACGCCGCGGTGAAGCTGGCGGCCGAGTCCGGTCTGACTGTTCTGACCCGCTCGGTGTTCGAGCCGCTCCCCCGCGAGCACGGCTGGGAGACCGTGCTACTGCTCGATGGCAACCTCGGCATCGGCGGCGACGTGACCTCCCTGCTCGTCCGCTGCCGTGAACTGCTCGCACCGGGGGGAACGATCATCGTCGAGACCAATGTCGATCCTGACGCCGACACCGTCGAGGATTACACCCTGGCCGACGAGGACGGGCGGGAAAGCGATCCGTTCCCGTGGGCCGAGGTCGGAGTACACGCCCTGAGCTACTACATCGACAAGGCAGGCCTCACGGTCGATCAGGTCTGGGAAGTCGACTCACGCACCTTCTGCCGGTTGCGCAGCAGGTAGACCATCGAGCCCGCGGCGGCCACGACGATCAGCGTCACCCACAGCACGACGAGTCGCAGCCCGTAGTCGCCCGTCAGGATCGTGGGGTTGGCGGGCGACTTCGCCTGCGCGAACAGTTCAGGAACCACGAACAGCGATACAACAGCGCCGATGACGAGCGCGACCTCAATCAGGCCCAGCACTGCCCACGGCACTCGTTTCCCCGCACGCCGCATTGCCAACGAGACGAACAGGACTATCGGTGACAGGACTGCATCGTGCACCACGATGACCCCGAGGATCCATATCGCGACCCCGACGATCTGGTCGGTTCGCTGAGTGGTCAGCAGCTGAACGGCCCCGCCGACGACAGTCCCGACGCCGAGGAGGATCAGAGCTGCTCGTGCCGCCTTCATCGGATCACCTCGACGATCGAGAGCCACTTGGTCTGCAGCACACCCGGTCTGCCCGGCGCGATGATCCGTGCGGGGTAGCCGTGCTCGAGGTCGAGGGTCTCGCCGTTCAGTTCGAGGGCGACCAGAGTGGTGGGATCCGACACGAAGTTCGCGTCCATCGTGGTCGTCTTGTACGGGCCACGCTCCTCGAGACTGCGCAGGCGGACCGGCACATCCGATTCACCCACCAGAGCGATGAGCTCGGCGAGGCGGACTCCACGCCAGTTCGCCATCTGGCTCCACCCCTCGACGCAGGCGATGGGCAGTCTCACGGTCGTCTGCGGCATGGCACGCAGTGCTGCCAGGTCGAGAACCCGGCGGTCGGCCGCTCCAACGACAGTGAGCACCCATGCTGGATCCAGAGCCGACGTCCTCACGTCGGCCTGCTTCGAGGTGCGGTTGATCGGAACACCCTGCGGCCCGTCTCCCTTCTTGCGTGGCCCGAAGAAGTTGACCGAGTCGAGCGGGGTGAGCGTCTGACCGACGGTCGTACCGACCAGCGTCACAGCGGAGAGGCCGACGGCGGCGATCACCGTGCGGCGGCTGACCTTCGCGGGTGGGGGCGGTGTGCTGTCGATGAAGGTCATCACCCGGCCGGTGAGCCCCCGAGTCGGACTGGCGTACGTCGGGTCCAGGCGATCGTCTTGGCGGTGCGATCGCTCGGTATCGTCCTCGTCGTCGAGGTATGCCTCGAGCACACCCTCGGGCCGGCCCCTGCGCCAGTGCCGCGAGATGACAGGTAGCTTCACCCCGATGTGGATGGCGAGCGAGCCGATGATCACGAACGACAACGCGTAATGCACCTGGAGGAAGTAGAACGGCAGCGGCAGGAACTGGAAGATGTTCAGCACGCCGATGACGAGCTGCAGCAACGAGGACCCGACGAACACCGCGATGGAGCCGCGCTCCAGCAGCTGGCCGATCGAACGCACCGGCGGGTAGGAGAAGAGGTCGGGGTAGACCGTCCAGAGCTTGCCGAGGATCAGCGGAATGCAGAGGATCCCGGTTGCAACGTGCACGCCCTGATTGAGCTGGTAGATCCAGAACGGCTGGTTGGGGAATCCCATCCAGGCGGCCGGATGCTGGATGAAGTGGCTTACCAGCCCCGTCGCGAAGCAGAGGAGGAAGGCTCCGCCGAGCAGGCGGCCGAGCACCACCGCCCGTCGGGGCGTGCGGGCCGGAGAGACGAGGCCCGCCCTCGCGAGGAACAGCAGCCGTCGCATCCCTGAAGCGAACCACAACATCCACGTTATTCGTCGCTAAAGCCTTCGCGGATTCCGTGTCGCTCAGGTCGGGTGCGACAGGATGAGCGAATGCGCGCGGCATTAGCGATCCTGCCCCTCGCCGCACTGACGGCACTCACTGCCTTCGCCGTGCTCTCGTTCGACACTTTCGAGCGGCAGCCGTCGAACGCGTTCTTCGGTCGCTCCGACTCCGTTCCACTGCTCGCCTGCGTCGCCGGCAGCTGGCTGCTCTTCGCAGCCGCGGTGCTCGCGGTTCGGCGCCTCCGTCCGCGAGGTGCAACGGTCGTCATCATCGTCGGGGCGGTCGCCATCGGCATCGCAGCCCTGGTGGGCCCCCCCAACACGAGCACCGACTCGGCACGGTACGCGTGGGACGGCATCGTCCAGAACTCCGGAGAGTCGCCTTACCGCTACACCCCGGCCAACGGCGCACTCGCCGACCTGCGTCCGACCTGGCTGTTCCCCGAACCGGTGATCAGCGGGGGCGAGCCCGACTGCGTCGGCGAGCGCATCGTCGGGGTGAAGGAGGTCGGCTCGGGCGACCTGATCTGCACCGCCTTGAACCGACCTGCGGTGCCGACCATCTATCCGCCTCTCGCCGAGATCTATTTCGCCGCGGTTCGACTGCTCGTCGCGCCCGAAGTGGGCTATATCGCGCTCCAGGTTGCCGGCCTCGTCGTGTCTCTGGCTGTGACGGCGCTACTGCTGGTGACTCTCCAACGCAGAGGCCTGCCCGTATGGTGGGCGGCGCTCTGGGCATGGTGCCCGCTCGTCGCCTCCGAGGCCGTCACGAACTCGCACGTCGACGCGCTCGGCGCCGCGTTCGCTCTCCTCGCCACCGTGCTCGTCACCGGCGGACGACGCATCTGGGGAGGGATCGCTCTCGGGGCCGCGATCGCAGTCAAGCTGATCCCGGTCATCGTCGCGCCCCCGCTGATCCGGCGCAAGCCGCTCGGCGTCGTCGTCGCCGCCGTCGGCACCTTCGCCCTGCTCTATGTGCCCTATGTGCTCAGCACGGGTATCGGAGTGATCGGATACCTGCCCGGCTACCTCAGCGAGGAAGGGTATGAGAACGGCAGTCGTTTCGCCCTCGTCCCGCCATTCGTCCCCGGCCCCGTCGCCACGCTGCTCATCGCCCTAGCCCTCGCGGTCGTCGCCGGCCTCGTATTCTGGAAGACGGATCCGGCATCGCCCTGGACCGGGCAGCTCGTACTCGTGGGCGTCACACTGCTGCTCGTCAGTCCGCGGTACCCCTGGTATGCGCTGCTTCTCGTTCCGTTCGTGGCGATGACGGGTCGGTGGGAGTGGTTCGCGGTCGTGCTGGCCCTCACCCTCCGCCAGTTCACTCCCCCGACAGCTGTCTTCGCGATCGCGCTGATCGTGGCCGGCGTAGTGGTAGCGATCGCCTCGTGGCGACGGGCCTCGCCTGAGCAGAGGGCGACGATCAGGCGCCTCGGGGCCCCATGGAGGCGGTCTCCGAGCAAGCCCACCTAATCTCGTCCGGTGACCTCGTCGCTGCTCCACCGCAGACCGGCCCCGATCGGGAACCCTGCGGGGACGCTGCAGCGCGGACGCGTCCTCCGCGACGCTGCGAGCATCGGAGCGTTCGCCTTCCTGCTGTCGGTTGCCTGGTCATGGGTGCCATCCGTCTGGTACGACGAGGCCGCGACGGTCGCATCGTCGACCCGCAGCTGGGCGGGCCTTGCCGCCGAGGTGGGCTCGGTGGACTCGGTACACGCGGTCTTCTACGCGTGCATGCACGTGTGGTTCGATCTCGTCGGTTATTCGCCGTTCAGCCTGCGTCTGCCGAGCGCCATCGCGGTCGCCGTCGCCGCGGCCGGCCTCGTCGCACTGCTGCATACCGTGTCGACGCGACGGATCGCCGTGATCGCGGGACTCGTGTTCAGCTTCCTTCCCCGGGTGGTCTGGGCGGGCGGCGAAGGTCGCTCATTCGCGCTCAGCACAGCCTTGACGGTCGGCATGTTGGCGCTCTTCGTTCACGCCTTCCAGCTCGGGGACGCTCCTCGACGAACTCGAACGCTGTGGTGGGCCGTCTACAGCGCGTTCGCTGCGCTGTCGGTAGCCGTCGTCCTCTACCTGGCGCTCGCCGTGGCGGCCGCAGGAGTGACGGCCGCCGTCATCCTGGTGCGGCACAGCCGGAACACGGCGGCACGCCGCGGGTTCACCGGTTGGTTGTGCGCGAGCATCGGTGCGCTCCTCATCACGGCACCTCTCACCTCGCGCACTATCGGCCAGTCCGGTCAGGTGTCCTGGATCGACCCCGTGGGTCGCAAGACCCTCAGAGACGTGATCGAGTTCCAGTTCTTCGCGGGGCACGCCAAGCTCGCCACCCTCTTCTGGCTGATCGCCATCGCGGGAGTGCTCTTCGCTGTTGCGCGGGTCGTCCGGGTTCGGCCTGGTCGGATCGGTGAGACGCACGCGCCGGCCACCGGGCTGACTCCGTCGGTGCTCGAACTCATGCTCCCTCTACTGATAGTGCCGCCCGCCGCCCTCATCATCGGCTCGCTGATCACATCGCCGCTGTACTCACCGCGCTACGCCACGTTCACCGCACCCGCCTTCGCGGTTCTCGTCGCGATCGCCCTGGCAGCACTGCGCCCGCGCTCAGTGCGCATCGCCGCGGTTGCCGCGCTCTTCCTCCTCTGCCTCATCCCCAACCTCGAGTACAAGCAGCCTGAGGCGAAACAGGACTCGAGCTGGTCGGAAGTCGCCGACTTCCTCGCCGACAGACGCGCCGAGCAAGCGAAGGGCACAAGCGAGGCCATCGTCTACGGCACATTGCGCTACCACCCGCTGGCATCCGCCCGGGTGACGGCATATGCGTATCCGGAGGCGTTCGAGGGGCTACGCGATGTCACTCTCGCGAAATCGCTCGACACGAGCGGGAAGCTGTGGGAGACCGAGTACCCCTTGACGAGCGTTGTCGGTGAGCTGCGAGACACCGACGTCGTCTGGCTTCTCACCAGCACATCGCGGGATCAGCGGCCGGCCGTGACGACGACGCTCGGCGGCGTCGGCTTCGTGCTCGACGACGAGTGGGATTTCGAGGGTGTACGGGTGCTGCGGTACGTCCGGTGACGAAAATGGAGAGATGCCGCAGACCCCGCGGCGCGCGGCCCATCGAGAGTTCTCGGGTGGCCGGCTCGGAATCGATCGACGTGGAGATCGCACTGCTCATCGTCTCCCCCGTTCACCGGTACGAGGGCCGGCCCGCCGACGGCCCGCTCCCCTCCGTCGGAGAGGAGACCCCCGACCGCATCGAGCTGCGGGCGAGACTCGGCGTCGTCGGCGACCGCTACTTCAACAAGGCGGCACACAGCCGTGCCGCCGTGACGCTGATGGCCATGGAGTCCGTCGAACAGCTCGTCGACGACCTCGCGCTGGAGGAGACGCCGGATCCGAGGGCGACCCGGCGCAACATCCTGCTGCGCGGCGCCAACGTCGACGCCCTGCGAGGCACGCGCTTCACTCTCGACAGCGGTCACGGACCGGTCGAGTTCCAGGGCAACCGTCCGGCCAATCCGTGCGCCTGGATGAACGTCACCCTCGCCCCGGGGGCGTTCAAGGCGCTGCGAGGTCGGGGCGGAATCCGGGCCACGCCGCTCACCGACGGGGTGCTCACGCTCGGGCCCGCCGTGCTCACGAGGAGCGAACCCGCCGACTGACCGCGCGGTGCGCTCGTGTCCTGCCCTTTCGCTTCGACGGGCTCAGCGGGCGCCCCGCCCATTGAGCGCAGCGAAATGAAGGGGGCGCCTCGACGGGCTCAGCGGGCGGGTGATCCGAGCCCGGATCGTCGTGTCCCGCCGAGTGGGGAGCGCGGCGAGCGCCCCTCGCGCCCTAGCGTTCAGACATGTGCACTCTCGTCCTGTGGAATGACAACCCGGTCGCGAAGGTCGTCGGCCGATCCCTCGACTGGATGTTCAGCGACGAGCCCGACCTGTGGTTCTATCCGCGCGGCCTCGAGCGCGACGGCCACGGCGGTGACGGCTCGACGAGATGGACGTCGCGGTATTCGAGCGTCGTGCTGAGCGGATGGCGCACCGGCAGCTCCGATGGAATCAACGAGCGCGGGCTGGCCGCCCACATCCTGTACCACGACGGCGCGATCTACGAGCCGGCCGACCAGCGCCCCACCCTCTCGCACGTCATGTGGGTGCAGTGGGCGCTCGATCAGTACTCCACCGTCGATGAGGTGCTCGATCACCTCGCCGACGTGCGGATCACCTCGCAGCTGGTCAACGGGATCGTCATGGCGCTGCACTTCGCCGTCGAGGACCGGACCGGCGACTCCGCGATCATCGAGCTCGTCGACGGCGCACTCGTCGTGCACCACGGGCCCGAATACCGGGTGATGACCAATGCGCCGAAGCTGGACGACCAGCTCGCGAATCTCGCCCGTTACTCCGCGTTCGGCGGCGACCTGCCGCTGCCGGGTGACATCGAGTCGCCGCAGCGGTTCGTCCGAGCCAACTACTTCCTCGAGCACCTGCCCGAACCGGCGGACGCTCGCGAGGTCGTCGCCGGGGTGCTGAGCGTCATCGGCAACACGGCTGTGCCGTTCGGGGCGCCCGACGGCGACTGGGGCACCTACCCGACCTGGTGGTTCGCCGCCGCCGACATCACCGCGCTGCGCTACTACTTCCGCTCCACGAGGAGCCCGTTCACCATCTGGGTCGATCTGGCCGACCTCGCCGATTCCCGCGAGGTGCGTTCGCTGAACCCGCGCGACCCCGAGCTGCAGGGCGAGGTGTCGGGCGCTCTCGCTCCGACCGCGCTGGCGTACTGAGGGTCCGGGTTCTCGATACGGTCTGCGGCCTACTCGACCGGTCTCGGTACGTGCCTGCGGCCTGCTCGACCTCCGAACAGATCCCCGCCTCACCACTCGGAGGTCGAGGAGCGCGGAGCGCGTACCGAGACCCGGGACCCTTAGTTCTGGACGACCTTCGCGCCGTGGGCCGGGGCCGTGACACGCACGGCCTGACGTCGCGCGGCGGAGAGAGCGATCTGCAGCTCGATGGCGGCGTCGGGGTCGGCGGCGAGGAACGCGATCGTCGGGCCCGAGCCCGACACGATGCCGGCGAGGGCGCCGTTGCTCTCGCCCAACTCCAGCGTCGCCGACAGCGACGGCATGAGGTGCAGCGCCGGGGCCTGGAGGTCGTTGTGCATGCTGTCGGCCAGCAGGTGCGGGTCACCGGCGCGCAGCGCCTGCAGGACCCCCGCGTCGACCTGCGGGGCGACGGCGATCGGTGACAGGTCGGCCGCGTTCCGTTCGCGGTGCAGGTCGAGCTCGCGGTACACGGTGGGGGTGCTCATGCCCTGCTCAGCGAGCACGAGGACCCAGTGGAAGACCCCCTGCGCGAGTGCGGGACTGAGTTCGTCACCCCGGCCCGTGCCGACGGCGGTGCCGCCCATCAGCGCGAACGGCACATCGGCGCCGAGTCCCGCAGCGAGGTCGTGGAGGTCCTCGCGGCTCATGCCGCAGCCCCACAGCGTCTCGCAGGCGAGGAGCGCGGCGGCGGCGTCGGCCGACCCTCCGCCCATGCCGCCGGCGATCGGCACCCGCTTGGTGATCTCGAGGTGCACTCCGCCGCGGTAGTCGGCGGCCCGGGCGAGCACGCGCGCGGCCTTGATGGCGATGTTCGACCCGTCGGTCTCGAGGCCGCTGGTGTCGATCGGGCCGTCGAACGAGACGGAGAAGTCGCTCGCCGGGAAGGCGCGCACCTCTTCGTAGAGCGAGACGGCCTGGTAGGCGGTCGCGACGTCGTGGTAGCCGTCGTCCTGCAGCTGGCCGACGCGCAGCGAGACGTTCAGCTTTCCCGGTGCCCGAACGGTGACGGGAGACGCCGGCGAGCTCATGCATCCAACCTAACCCGTACCGGCGAGACTCACGGACCGGGCCCCTCCCGCCCGGGTCGCCGAAGGCTCCGAGGCCGCGAACGGCGCCGGGCGGGCCGTTCGCGGCCTCACGCGATCGGGGTCAGTCCGAGGCGCGCTTCGTCCTCATCCGGGCGGTCTCGACGAGGGCTGCACCCGCGATCAGCGCCATCGCGCCGAGCGCGAACGGCATCTCGAGGGAGGCGCCGGTGTCGGGGAGGCGGGGGGCGACGACGACCGGCTGCGCGGCCGCGGCAGGCGATGCGGTGTCGGGCATCGCCGTCAGGACGGCCCGCGACAGCTCACCGGAATCGCTCACCCAGAGGAGCGACACCCGGTTGCCGAAGCCGACCAGCACCGGCGTCACGCCGTCGCCGGTCGAGTCGTAGAGCACCGGTGCAGTCCAGGTGAGCCCCCCGTCGACCGAGCTGATGGCACGGAGCTCCATGCTCGAACCCACCTCGACGTTGTAGGTCGCGACGAGAGCATCGTCGAGCGAGAACGCCCGGTACTCGTCGATGTCGGCTCCTCCCCCGTCGAAGGCCACGACGGGCGAGCCCCAGGTCGCACCGCCATCGGTGCTGCTGACGACGCGGAGGACCGGATCGCCCGACGCACCGTCGGCCGTGTAGGCGACGGCCATGCGGGCACCGTTGAGGGTCAGTTCGGGATCGTCGGCATCGACGACCGAGTCGAGGGTCAGCGGAGCGGACCAGGTGATCCCGTTGTCGGCGCTGCGGACCACGCGGATCGACTCGTCGGAGGTGCCGGGGTCCGTGAACAGGTAGACCACAGTCACCGTCGAGCCGGACTGGACGATGTGGGCGAGGTCGAGGCCGGCGGGAACGACGACGGCGGGCGAGGACCAGGTGGCGCCGTCCATGCTGACGGAGGTGTGGAACGAGTCCGCCCATACCACCGAGTCGAACTCGCTCCAGGCGAGCGTGGAGGACGTCGTCGATCGGGTGGCGTGGAGATCCGTCGGAGAACCGACCGCCGAGACCGCGGCCGGTGCGCCCCAGGTGACGCCTCCGTCGGACGTGGTCGATGCGGAGACGGTGCCGCTCTGGATCCAGGCGAGGGTCGCGGTCGATCCTGCGACGGCGATCTCGGGCTGCGATGCGCCCGAGACGACGACGAGCTGGCTGAAGGTCGAGCCGGCGTCGACGCTGACCGTCGCCATCACGTCGCTGTTCCAGCCGCTGAAGTACGCGAAACCGATCGTGGTTCCCGAGACGGACACGGAGACGTCGTCCGGGTACGTGTTCGGGGCGGTCAACGTCGTGATCGAGGACCAGGTGGCGCCTCCGTCCGTGGTGACCTGGAACTTGATGGCACCCCCGGGCGTGCTGTCGTCGATCCAGGAGGTCACGATGGTGGCGCCGTCCGACGCGACGACGGGATCGTCGGCGTCCGATGCCACGCTCGACGCCGGGGCCCAAGCCGCCTGGGTCACCGCGGAAGCAGCGAACGCCGGAGCGAGGGCGAGTAACCCCGCAGTCATCACGACGGCGGCGATACGGAACGGTGACTTCATGGACTGATCCCCCGGGCGCATCGGATCGCGCACATCGATCCTCGGGTACCGCGACGCCCCCGGAGGGCCGACACGCTCACCGAGCCGGGGTCAGCGCACGTTCAGCTGGGCTCTAGCGATGCGGATGAAGTCGTCGATCACGAGGATCTCGCCACGGGCCGTCGGCTCGATGCCGGCGTTCTCGAGCACGGCGACGGCCTGATCGCTCGAGCCCAGCACGCCCGCGAGCGCCTGCCGCAGCATCTTCCGGCGCTGACCGAACGCCGCGTCGACGAGACCGAACACGCGTCGACGCAGTTCCTCGTCGCCCCGCGGCTCCTCCCGTCGGGTGAAGCCGACGAGCACGGAGTCGACATTCGGGACGGGCCAGAAGATCTGCCGACTCACCCGGCCCGCGATGCTGAAATCGCCGTACCAGGCGGCCTTGACGCTGGGCGAACCGTAGGCCTTCGACCCCGGCCCGGCGGCGATGCGCTCGCCGACCTCGGCCTGCACCATGACGACCCCCGATCGGATGCTCGGGAAGTGCTCGAGGAAGTGCAGCAGCACCGGCACCGACACGTTGTACGGCAGGTTCGCCACGAGACGGACGGGATCGGGCAGCTCGGTCACGACCATCGCGTCGGCGATGCGGACGTCGAGGCGAGCTGCCGCGTCATCGCCCGCCATCTCGCGGACCGTCGCGGGCAGCTCGGCGCCGAGGCGGTCGTCGATCTCGACGGCGACGACCTCCGCACCCGACTCGAGGATGCCGAGTGTGAGGGAGCCCAGCCCCGGCCCGATCTCGACGACCCGCTCCCCTGCCTGCACCCCGGCGAGGCGCACGATGCGACGGACCGTATTCGGGTCGATCACGAAGTTCTGGCCGAGCTTCTTGGTCGGTTGGACCCCGAGCCGCGCGGCGATCATCCGGACCTCCGACGGCCCGAGAAGACCCGTCATGCTGAATCTCTCACGCGATGTCGGCGGCGAGCGGATCCGTGTCGCCCACACCGGACTCCTGGTCGGGCTCGGGGGGCTCGGAGTCCCACGAACCGTAGACGAGCTCGGTGTTCGAGCTGATCTGCGCCGCGAGCATGGAGGGGTCGGTGCCGAGGTAGTCGGCCATCGAGCGGAGCGTGTACGGCAGCAGATACGGAGCGTTCGGCCGCCCGCGCAGCGGCGTCGGCGTCAGGTAGGGCGCGTCGGTTTCGAGCAGCAGCTGAGCTCGAGGCAGGAACTCGAGAGCGTCGCGGATGTTCTGCGCGTTCTTGAAGGTCACCGTGCCGGCGAACGAGGCGTACCAGCCGTTGTCGGCGAGCACCCGCGCGAGCTCGAGGTCGCCCGAGAAGCAGTGGAACACCGTGTTCTCGGGTGCGCCGACCCGCAGCAGCGTCTTGACGACGTACTCGTGGGCGTCGCGATCGTGGATCTGGAGGGCGAGCCCGTGCTTCTTCGCGATCTCGATGTGCGCCTCGAAGCTCTCGAACTGCGAGGTGCGACCCTCGGGTCCGGTGCGGAAGAAGTCGAGACCGGTCTCGCCGATCGCACGGACGCGGGGCCGGCTGGCGAGCTCGTCGATCTCGGCGAGCGCCGCCTGCAGCTCGCCGCGTGCGGCGAGTTCGGGCGCTTCGTTGGGGTGCAGCGCAACGGCGGCGAGGATGCGGGGTTCGACCGCGGCGACCTCGGCCGACCAGCGACTCGTCTCGAGATCGGTTCCGACCTGGACGACCCCGCGCACGCCGACCGCGGAGGCCCGGTCGAGGTGCTCGCGGTAATCGAGCGAATTCGCGCCGTCCGCGATCTCGAGGTGGGTGTGGTTGTCGTAGACCGTGACGGTCAGCGCCTCGGGCAGCGGCGGGTAGTCGAGGTCCGCTCGCTCGTCTCCGTCGCGTCCGCGCTCGCGCAGATGGGTGGGGGGAAGGCTCGTCATCGCGTCACGCTCCTGCCGGCGCGGCCGCAGGGGTCTCGACCTCTTGCTCGATCCGCGGGAAGAGCGCCTCAAGCTTCGTCACCTGCGATCCGACCGGCAGCTGACCCCAACCCCCGGCGTCGCGGAGCGGCTGGACGGCGAGGGCGCCGAGCCCGGCCTCGGCACCGAGCGCGGTCCAGAGCTTGGCGGTCGCCTTGGGGATGACCGGGGAGAGCAGCACCGCGAGCGAACGCAGCCCCTCGGCGGCGGTGTACAGCACGGTGGCCAGACGCTCGCGGCGGGTCTCGTCCTTGGCGATGACCCACGGCTCCTGTTCGGTGATGTAGCCGTTGAGCTCCTCGACGATGGTCCACACCGCGCCGATGGCCTCGTGGATCGCGAACCGCTCCATGGCGGCATCCGCGTCGGCGGTCGCGCGGGCGACCGTCGCCTGGATCTTCAGGTCCGCCTCCGTGTACTCGCCCGGCGCGGGAACCACCCCGCCGACGTACCGGGTCACCATCGCGGTCACGCGGGAGGCGAGGTTGCCGAAGCCGTTGGCGAGCTCGGCCTGGTAGCGGGCCGACAGGTCCTCCCAGCTGAACGAGCCGTCCTGCCCGAAGGTGATGGCGCGCATGAAGTAGTAGCGGAAGGCGTCGGAGCCGAACACGTCGGTGATCTGCTCGGGGGCGATTCCGGTGAGCTTCGACTTCGACATCTTCTCGCCCCCGACGAGGAGCCAGCCGTGCGCGAAGACGTGCTTGGGGACCTCGAGCCCTGCGGCCATGAGCATGGCCGGCCAGATGACGGCGTGGAAGCGGAGGATGTCCTTGCCGACCAGTTGGATGCCGGGCCAGCGGCGCTCGAACTGCTCCTCGTCTTTGCCGTAGCCGACCGCGGTCGCGTAGTTGAGCAGTGCGTCGAACCACACGTAGAGGATGTGGTCGCCGTCCCACGGGATCGGGATGCCCCAGTCGAAGCTGGACCGCGAGATCGACAGGTCGGCGAGCCCCTGCTTGACGAACGAGACGACCTCGTTGCGCGCGCTCTCGGGCTGCACGAAATCGGGGCGCTCCTCATAGAGGGCGAGCAGCTTCTCCTGGAAGTCGCTCATGCGGAAGAAGTAGTTGCGCTCCTGCAGCAGCTCGACCGGCTTCGAGTGGATGGCGCAGACCTGCTGACCCTCGAACGGCCCGGTGCCCTCGACGAGCTCGCTCTGCTGCTTGTACTCCTCGCAGCCGACGCAGTAGTAGCCCTCGTACTCGCCCGTGTAGATGAAGCCGTCGTCGTGCAGCTTCGACACGAACGCCTGCACACCGGTCTCGTGCCGGGGCTGCGTCGTGCGGATGAAGTCGTCGTTGGCGATGTCGAGGGTCTCGAGCAGCGGGATCCACGACTCGGCGACGAGACGGTCGGCCCATTCGCCGGGCGTCATGCCTCCCGCGGCGGCGGTGCGGAGCATCTTCTGCCCGTGCTCGTCGGTGCCCGTGAGGAGCCAGGTGTCGTCGCCGGCCTGCCGGTGCCAGCGGGCCAGGACATCGGCGGCGACCTCGGTGTAGCCGTGCCCGATGTGCGGAACATCGCTGGGGTAGAAGATCGGCGTCGTGATGTAGAAGGAATCGCCGGAAGACATGGCTGACATCTTACTTCCGGCGCCCTGAGCCCCGGATCGCCGTTACGAGGCGGCGGCCCGGGCGGGCGGGATGGATTCAGGCGTAGGAGCGGACGTCGATGACGACCTTGCCCAGCCCGTGCCCCTCGGCGACGCGCTCGTAGGCCTCGCGAACCTGATCGAGGGGGTAGCTCGCGTAGACGGGCAGTTCGATCTGCCGGCAGGCGAGCAGACCGGCGAGCTCCTCGAGCACCGGCGCCGGCTCGACCGACGACTGACCGAGCGACTTCGCGCCGGTGCGCGTCGCGGCCTCGAAGTCGGCGATGGTGTTGATGCGGTGAGGCGAGACGCCCAGCCGTACCGCGAGGTCGACGCTTCCTTTGCCGCACGCGTCGATGAACGCGTCGACGCCCTCGGGTGCGAGCCGGCGGATGCGCTCGTCGACACCCGCGCCGTAGACGACGGGCTCGGCCAGCAGGCCCCGCAGGTAGCCGTGGTGCTCACGGCGCGCGGTCACGATGACCCTCGCTCCTCGCGCGACGGCGAGCTGGGTCGCGATGACTCCGACACCACCGGCCGCGCCGGCGACGACGACAGTATCGCCCTCCCTCACATCGACGGCCTCGATGCACGCCCAGGCGGTGGTTCCGACCACGTAAAGCCCGGCCGCCTGCTGCCAGTCGAGGACCTCGGGCTTCTCGATCACCCGATCGGCCGGAACCGTCACGAACTCGGCCTGGGCGTTGCGATCGTCGCTGAAGCCGATGACGGCATCGCCCACCGAAACGGACGTGACGCCCTCGCCGATCGCGGCGACGAGGCCTGCGAAGTCGCTGCCCTGCCCTTCCGGGAATCGGGCGGGATACCGGTCGGCCATCGCGCCCTCGCGGATGCCGATCTCTCCCGGGTTGACCCCCGCCGCGATGACGGCGACCATGACCTGACCAGGACCCGGCTTCCGGTTCTCGACGTCGACGAGCTCCAGCACATCCGGCCCGCCGTAGCTCGAAAACCTCACCGCCGCTGCCATGGGTGCCTCTCGTCGAATCGTGTTGACGTCGAGAATTCTGCGTGCGGTCGGCTGAGCCGAACCTGCGATCTCAGGACCCTCCCACCCGCCACGCCGGAAGCCCACGGCCACTGTTGCGTGAGTGCGGAGGTGGAGGCTCGCCCCTGAGGCGCGCGCGGCGGAGGTCTGCGCGGAGATCAGCGCGCGTCGAGTGCGGCCTGGTACAGCTCGCGCCGGGAGAGCCCGGTGGCCTCGGCGATCTCGGCCGAGGCCTCCTTGAGCCGGGCGCCGGCGGCGGTCAGCGCGAGGACCTGCGCGACGCCCGAGGCGAGGTCAACGACGACCGGCGGCGCCCCGTCGACCACGACCACGATCTCTCCGCGGGCGCCGTCGGCGAACCGCTCGGCGAGCTCGGCCGCGGTGCCGCGGACCACCTCCTCGAACATCTTGGTGAGCTCGCGGCAGACGGCGACACGGCGATCGGGGCCGAAGGTCGCGGCCAGGTCGGCGAGGAATCCGCCCAACCGCTGCGGGGACTCGAAGAAGACGAGGGTACGGCTCTCGCGCGACAGCGCGAGCAGGGACGCGCGCCGCTCCCCCGCCTTGCGGGAGAGGAAGCCCTCGAACGCGAACCGGTCGGTGGGCAGCCCCGACACGGCGAGCGCGGTGGGGACGGCTGACGCGCCGGGGAGGACGGTGACGGCGACGCCCGCGTCGATGCAGGCCACGACGAGTCGGTAGCCGGGGTCGGACACGGTCGGCATGCCCGCATCGCTGACGACGAGGAGATCGGTCTCGGCGGCGAGCGGGACGAGTTCGGCGATCCTCTCGCGTTCGTTGTGGTCGTTGAGCGAGATGGTGCGGGGACGGTTCGAGATGCCGAGCCCCTGCAGCAGCCGGTGCACGACGCGGGTGTCCTCCGCTGCCACGACCGTGGCCGATTCGAGGGCGGCGACGAGTCGGGCGGTGGCGTCGCCGAGGTTGCCGATCGGAGTTGCGGCGAGCACGAGCACGTCCCAGTGTCCCATCTTCTCCTCGCGCGCCCTGCGGGAGCGGGGCGAAGCACCGGCCCGGTTCACCTAATCTGGTGCTCGTGACCCAGACCCCGACCGTCGTCGACAAGGCGATCCAGGGGTCGCGCCGGCAGCGCTTCGCCGCGTCGCGCTGGTGGAGCATCGGCGGCCCCGTCGGCGTCACCCTTCTGGCGGCGGTGCTGCGGCTGCAGAGTCTCGGCCACCCCGCGTCGCTGATGTTCGACGAGACGTTCTACGTCAAGGACGCCTGGACGATGCTGAACCTCGGCTACGAGGGATCGTGGCCCGAGGACCCGAACCCCGCGTTCAACGCCGGGCAGGTCGACGGGTTCCTCACGACGGCGTCATACCCCGCGCATCCCCCGCTCGGCAAATGGCTGATCGGGCTCGGGATCGCTGCCCTCGGCCCCGAGAATCCGGCCGGCTGGCGCCTCGGGGTCGCGGTCGCCGGGATCATCGCCGTCGTCCTGGTGATGCTCATCGCGCAGCGGCTCTGGCACAACCCGACCCTCGTCGTCATCGCGGGCGGCCTCCTCGCCATCGACGGGCAGGCGATCGTCATGTCGCGCCTCGGCCTGCTCGACAACTTCCTGATGCTGTTCGCGCTCCTCGGCTTCGGGGCGATCCTGCTCGACCGCGCGCAGTCGACGAGGAGGCTCGAGGAGTGGCTCATCCGCCGCTCCGGCCCCGACGGGCCACCACCGTGGGGACCCGCCCTATGGGCGCGGCCGTGGCTGGTCGCCGCGGGACTCGCCTTCGGGCTCGCCTGCGCGGTCAAATGGTCGGGCCTCTACCTGATCGCCTTCTTCGCCGTCTACGTCCTCGCCTCCGACGCGCTCGCCCGCCGTCGGGCCGGGATCCGGCACTGGCTGTCGGGCACGGTGCTGAAGCAGGGTCCCGTCGCGTTCGTGCTCATGGTGCCGATCGCCGTTGCCGCCTATCTCGCGAGCTGGACGGGCTGGTTCGTCACCTCGGGCGGCTACGACCGCAACTGGATCGCGACCGGCGGTGAGCGGTGGACCGGCCTCCTGGCCTGGGTGCCGGACTCGCTGCAGAACCTGTGGCACTGGCATGCGGGCATCTACGCGTTCCACAACGGCCTCAGCGTCGGCCACCCCTACGCGACCCCGGCGATCCTCTGGCCGTTCCTGACCCGCCCCACCCAGATCTACTACCAGGGCAGCGCGATGGGCGAGAACGGCTGCACCTGGGACTACTGCTCCGAGATCGTCTGGTCGATCGCGAACCCGATCCTCTGGTGGGCGGCGTGCGCGGCCGCGCTGTACCTGGTCTACCGGTTCGCACGCTACCGGGACCCGCGGATCGGGCTGATCCTGACCGGCATCGCCGCCGGCTACCTCCCGTGGCTGCTGTACCCGACGCGCACGATGTTCCAGTTCTACGCGATCGAGTTCCTGCCCTACCTCGTGCTCGGATTGACGGCGGTGCTGGGGCTGGTCCTCGGCTCGCGGATGGGATCGACGCGAGCGGTGCAGCCGGGAGCGGTCGACCGCGCGCTGTCGTCGGCCCGGGCGGATCGTCTCCTCGCTCTGGTGCGCACCCGGATCCCCGAGTCGTGGCGCACCCCGTCGGTGCGTCGACGGTTCGTGATCGTATTCCTCGCGCTCGTCGTCGCCGTCAGCGCCTTCTTCTACCCGCTGTGGACCGGGATGCAGACGCCGTTCTGGTTCTGGACCCTGCACATCTGGCTGCCGACCTGGCAGTAGACGGGCGGCACTGCCCGCCCATTGAGCCCGTCGAAATGAAGGGACGCGCTTCGACAGGCTCAGCGGGCGGGAGGAGCGATCCGACGACGAGCCGGGCGCGCGGCTCAGCTGCCGGCGAGTCCGGCGCGGAGAGAGTGATCGAGACGGTCAGCGGCGTCGGCGGCGGCGATGCTGCCCTCGCAGCCGATCCACGCGAAGAGGCTGCTGCGGGTCTCGTGCTCCCCGGGCATCCACTCCCCGAGCCATGCGTCGGCGGCCCGGGCGACGGCCTCTCCCGTGATCGCATCGCCGGTGATCGAGCGGCGCACGCCGACCCGACGCACCTGGACGCGACGAGGAAGGTTGAGCGGGGCGATTTCATCGTCACTCTCGATGACGACCTGGCCGTACGTGCACAGCGGCATGGTGGCGAGCATCGCTTCGATCGTCACCAAATCCGCGAGGGTACCGCCGAGGAAGACGTGTACTGAGGGATCCGGAACGGTACGTGCCACCCGAGAAGTTTAGGCACGCCTTACCTCACACACCAAACGGATCCGGCGAGCCTGGGAGTGCGCTGGTGCCCGCTCGAGTCGGGCGTCAGCCGACGAGCAGTGCCTGCAGCTCGTCGGGCTCGGTGACGGGGAGCCGGCAGACCAGGTCGACGCAGAGATACGCGGTGCTTCGGCCGTTCCGCGTGACCCGGCCGTCGAACAGCCCGAAGCCGGCGGCGGTCCATTCGGCCGCCTGCGCCTCCGTCACGACGGCGCTCGTCAGCGACGGGTCCCGGCGCGCCAGCCCAGAGATCTCGCCACCGCCGTCCGCATCGGTGACCACGACGAGTTCGCGGGACGGCGAGCGCAGTCGAGCGAGCGCGGCGAGGGTGCCGCCCATGGAGATCGGGCGCGCGGAGGCGAGCTCGGCGAGCGGTTCGACGGCCCGCTCCGCCAGCGCACGGTATCCGCCCTCCCCCGTCAGGTCGTAGAGGGTGAGCGCCGCCATGGCCAACTCCGACAGTCCGGACGGGTAGGCGCCCTCGCTCGGGTCGACGGGCAGTGCGGATCCGTGGGCGGCCAGGGTGGGATCGCCTCCGCCCGGCACGCGGATGCCGCCGTCGTCAGCCCGCACCCGGTCGACCAGGTCGCGGGCCGCGGCCGCGTAGCCGGACTCCCCCGTCGCGAGCGAGAGGTCGAGCAACCCGCGGGAGAGCATGCCGTAATCCTCGAGCGTCGCCGCAGCTGCGGAGGGACGCCCGTCGAGGCTCGCGCGCAGCAGGGAGCCGGGACCGACGTGGAAAGCGAGCAGGTGGTCCGCCGCAGCCCGCGCGAGGTCGATCCACTCGGGTCGGTCGAAGCGGGAGCCGGCGGCCGCGAGCGCACCGATCGCGAGCCCGTTCCAGCCCGTGAGCACCTTCCCGTCGACCGCGGGCGGCGACTGCGCGGAACGCGAGTCGGCATCGAGCAGGTAGTAGCCGCCCTCGACCCGCACACCGTCGACGGTGCTCTCCGAATCCTGAGCCGAACCGAACCCGCCGGAGTCCCGCCGCAGCACCGATGCGAGGAAGTTCGCGACACCGGCCGCCGTCTGCTCGTCGCCGTCGACCGCGGCGGCCCGGAGCAGCAGCGCGTTGTCGTAGAGCATGCGCTCGTAGTGCGGTTCGCTCCAGTCGCGCTTCGTGCCGTAGCGGAAGAATCCACCCTCGACGGGGTCCCGCAGGTCGGAGGCGGCGATCTTCGAAAGCGTGCGGCGCGCGAGCCCGCTCGCGGCCTCGCGGGTGGCCGGGTCGACGAGCCCCGACAGGCCGAGCTGCTGCAGCATCAGGACGACCGGTGCGACGGGGAACTTCGGGGCGCCGCCGAACCCGCCGTACGAGGAGTCCTCGTACGAGGCCAGCTCCCCGACGACGGAGCCGAAGTCGATGAGACGTCGGGCGATTCCGGCGTCGGGCGAGACGACGGGCTGGGCGAGGGCGTCGGCGAGACGGCCCGCGATGTCCTCCACCTCGCCGCGTCGCTGCGTCCAGGCCTCCCAGACCGCGTCGACCACCTGGCGGAACGACGGCTGCCCCGGGGCGGGAACCGGGGGTGCGTAGGTGCCGGCGAAGAACGTCCTGCCTTTCGGCGTCGCGAACACCGTGAGCGGCCAGCCCAGGTTCTGCGTGAAGGCCCCCGCCGCGGCGAGGTAGGCGGCGTCGACGTCGGGATGCTCCTCCCGGTCGACCTTGATCGCGACCACCCGGTCGGCGAGGTAGGCCGCGATGGCGGGATCGCTGAAGCTCTCCCGGGCCATGACGTGGCACCAGTGGCAGGTCGCGTAGCCGATCGAGATCATCACGGGCAGGTCGCGGCGCTCGGCCTCCTCGAACGCCTCGGCACCCCACGGCCACCAGTCGACGGGGTTGTCGGCGTGGCTGCGCAGGTACGGGCTGACGGCGTCGGCGAGGCGGTTCATGCGGGCTCCGCTGCGGCGTCGGCGGCGCGCGCACGCCGGTCGGCCCGACCGCGCCGGATGGTGCGGACGGAGAGCTGTCCGGCCGACAGCAGGAGCAGCGCGGCGAACAGGATCGACGACACCTGAGGTGTCATGACGAAGGCGAGGAGGACGCCGAGGTAGGAGCAGAGCGTGGCGGCGATCCCGACGAACAGCGCCGAGCGCAGATCGACAGCTCGAGCACGGAGGTTGCTGGTCGTCCCGACGGCGCTGGACGCGATCATCGCGACCAGTGAGGTGCCCTTCGCGACGAGGTCGCCGACCCCGAAGCCGACGACGAGGACGGGCACCATGATCACCCCGCCGCCCACGCCGAACAGTCCCGATGCGATTCCGGTCACGACTCCGACGACGAAGAGGAGGGCGAGCACCCACCATGTCTCCTCGATCCGCTCACCGCGCTCGACGGGGATGAGCACCATCCGCACCGCGATGACGACCATGAGGGCGATGAACAGCCAGCGGAGCAGCCCGATGTTGATGCGGCGGAGCAGCCAGGTTCCGATGAGAGCACCGGGCACGGCTCCGACGGCGAGCGCGATGGCGGCACCGAGGTCGACCTGCCCGCGCAGGAGGTAGCCGATCGAGCCGACGACGACGGACGGGAGGATCGCGGCGAGCGAGGTGGCGGACGCGGTGCGCTGGTCCATGCCGGTCAGCCAGATCAGCAGCGGAACCATGACGATCCCGCCGCCGACGCCGAACGCCCCGGAGAGCACGCCGCCGATCACACCGACGACGAGGAGCGGGAGCCAGTGCGGTCGGGCGGGAGCATCAGTCACACGCCAACGCTACGCGCCACCCCGGGCGTTCCGGGCGAGCGCGCACGTTCCGGCCGGCCCGAGACGCCGTAACGTGCGCGCGCCCCGGGCCCTACGCGGATATTCCGGGTCTTAGCGTCCGTTCCGGACTGCTCTTTCGGCCTGAACGGCCGTACGGGATAGGCGTCCGCTTTGTGAGCCTTGGAGCGCGCGCACGTTCCGGCAGGCGGGGCCCGCCGGAACGTGCGCGTTTGCCCGGAACACCCAGGTCGGGTGGGGTGGCGGGAGGTCAGCGGAAGTCGGCGGTTGCCGGGTCGGCGCCGATGCGGCCCGACTCGCCCTGGTCGAGGTCGTCGAACACGGCCAGCTCGTCAGGGGTGAGCTCGAAGTCGAGGATGTCGAAGTTCTCCTTCTGACGTCCCGCGTCGTTGGACTTGGGGAAGATGATCCGGCCCTCGTCGAGATGCCAGCGCAGCGTCACCTGGGCGACGGACTTGCCGTACTTGTCGGCGATGGCCTGGATGTCGTCGCGCTTCGACAGCTTGCCCGAGGCGATGGGCGACCACGCCTCGATCTCGATGCCGTGCTGCAGGGAGAACTGCTGCAGTTCGCGCTGCTGGAAATCGGGGTGGATCTCGATCTGGTTCACCGACGGCACCGTGTCGGTCTCGTCGAACAGACGCTGCAGGTGCTCGGGCAGGAAGTTGGAGACACCGATGCTGCGCGCCTTGCCGCTCGCCTTGATCTCCTCGAGCGCCTTCCACGCCTCGACGTAGTCGTCGAACATGGGCAGAGGCCAGTGGATCAGGTACAGGTCGACGTAGTCGAGGCCGAGGTGCGCGAGGCTCCGGTCGATCGCGGCGAGAGCGTCCTCGCGCTTGTGGTTCGCGTTCCACAGCTTGGTCGTGATGAACAGCTCCTCGCGCGGGAGCGCCGCCTGCTTGAGGGCGTGGCCGACGCCTTCCTCGTTGCGGTACGCGGCGGCGGTGTCGATGTGGCGGTAGCCGGCCTCGAGGGCGCTCTCGACGACGCGGCTGGTCTTGTCGGGTGCCACCTGGAAGACGCCGAAGCCGAGCTGGGGGATCTCGGTCCCGTCGTTGAGCCGGACGGTTGGCACGGTGTTTGTCGAAGTCATGCTTCAACCCTGACACCCATTCGCTGAGAGCGCTCGATGAAAAGCAGACGCACTGCCTGGACACAGGCTGGGCGGTCGAGTGCCGGCGACAGCGCGTGCAAGCGGCACGTGAGTGCCGTGTAAGCGGGCGGGAGCACGCTGAGGGCACTTCCTACGAAAGGACACCACCCATGCCAGCTCCCCACCTCGGAGCACGTTCGGGATCGTGGGCCATCGAGGCCGACGGCCTCGTCAAGACCTTCGGAGACAACCGTGCCGTCGACGGCGTCGACCTTCGTGTCGCGACCGGCACGGTCTACGGCGTGCTCGGCCCCAACGGCGCCGGAAAGACGACCACCATCAGCATGCTCGCGACGCTCCTGCGCCCCGACGCCGGTTCCGCCCGTGTGTTCGGCCACGACGTCACCCAGGAACCGAACGCGGTCCGCCAGCTCATCGGCGTGACCGGACAGTACGCCTCGGTCGACGAGGGCCTGTCCGCGACCGAGAACCTGATCATCTTCGCCCGCCTGCTCGGGCTCTCCCGCGCGGATGCGCGGCGCAAGGCGACCGAGTTGCTGGACGAGTTCGGCCTGGCCGAGGCCGCGGCTCGCCCGTTGAAGAACTTCTCGGGCGGCATGCGACGCCGCCTCGACCTGGCGGCGAGCCTCATCTCGCAGCCGCCGCTACTGTTCCTCGACGAGCCGACGACCGGCCTCGATCCGCGCACCCGCGCGCAGATGTGGGACACGATCCGCCGCCTCGTCGCGACGGGATCGACCGTCCTCCTCACCACGCAGTACCTCGACGAGGCCGACCAGCTCGCCGACCGGATCGCGGTCATCGACCACGGAAGGGTGATCGCCGAGGGCACCGCCGACGACCTCAAGGCGTCTGTGGGCAGCACGTCCCTGCACCTGCGGGTGGACGACCGCGACCGGATCGAGGAGGCGCGCTCGATCGTGTCGTTCGCGCTCGACACCGCCGCCGTCGTCTCCCCCGAGGCCGGCCGGATCACCGCGCCCCTCCCCGACGCGGACCGGGTCGCCGACATGCTCATCGGTCTCCGCGCCGCGGGAATCCATGTCACCGAGCTGAGCGTGCAGCAGCCGACGCTCGACGAGGTGTTCCTCACCATCACCGGACGTCCGGCCGCGGACGACACCGCGTCCGACGACGTCACCCCCGAAGCCCGCCTCTCCCCCGAAGGAGCGAACGCATGAGCACCCTCACGCAGATCGCCCCCGGCGTCTCCCGCCGGGTCACCTCCCACACCACCCTCGGCGACACCGTCCGGCAGTCGCTCACCATGGCGTACCGCGGTCTCCTCAAGATCCGAAGGACGCCGGAGCAGCTGTTCGATGTGACGCTGCAGCCGATCATCTTCACCCTGATGTTCACCTACATCTTCGGCGGAGCGATCTCCGGAGACGTCGCCAGCTACCTGCCGGTGATCATCCCCGGAATCCTCGTCCAGACCGTCATCACCACCTCGGTCGTGACCGGGACCCAGCTGAGGGAGGACATGGACAAGGGCGTGTTCGACCGGTTCCGTTCCCTCCCGATCGCCCGCATCGCCCCGCTCGCCGGCGCGCTGCTCGCCGACACGGTCCGGTACACGATCGCGACGACGCTGACCTTCACGATGGGCTACATCATGGGCTTCCGCCCCGAGGGCGGGATCGGCGCGGTCCTGCTCGCCGGTCTCATCGTGATCGTCTCGGCCTGGGCGATCAGCTGGATCTTCGCGTTCTTCGGGATGATCGCCCGCACCGCGAGCAGCGTGCAGGGGATCTCGATGCTGATCCTGTTCCCGCTCACGTTCCTCTCGAACGCGTTCGTCCCCGTCGACACGATGCCGGGCTGGCTGCAGTGGTTCGTGAACATGAACCCGGTCTCGCACCTCGTGACGGCGGTCCGCTCGCTCGTCAACGACGGGGTGGTCGGAGGAGACCTCGTCGTCTCGCTCGTCGGCGCCGCGGTGATCGTCGCGATCTTCGCCCCGCTCACCGTTCGGGCCTACATGCGCAAGGCCTGAGCCCCGCCGCTCACCCGCGAGCGGCGCTCAGCAGCTCGAGCGCACGGCTCGTCACCTCGTCCTCGGACAGGGTGGCGAGCCGTTCGTGCGCTTCGCGGATGATGTCCTCGCCGCCCCGTCGCCGCGCGAGAGCGTCGAAGCGGTCGAGGTCCACGCTCGGCAGGTCCTGGCGTGCGCCGAGCCGGCGCGCGAGGGCGAGCGTGTCGGCGATGTCGCGCGGATCGCCTCCGCTGAGCATCCGCCACCCCGCCCATCCCACGAGGACGGCGCCGATGGCGGGAAGGTCACTCGTCTCGCCCTGCGTCCGGAGCTCGACGATCCCGCCCACCCGCAGACGTCGGGCAGCCCAGCCGAGCCAGACGATCTCGGCGTCGTCCCAGACGTCGCTGCCTGCCAGAGCGGCCATGCTCAAGCACGCGGATCCGACCATGAGGCCCCACGGACCCGGGATGCGGGACTCCCGGCCCGAGCCGCGACCGAGGACGCGCCGGAACAGCTCGAGCGAGAGGCGAGGATCGCCCTCCGCGGCGGCGATCTCGGCGAGGCCGGCCCATCCGACCATCCTCAGGTCGGCGAAGTCGGTGCCCGAGTCGTCACCCGAGGTGAGGGGCTCCAGTTCGGCTTTCGCCGCGGCCACGTCGCCGAGCGACAGATGGGCAAGCCCCGAGATCCACGAGATCTGACCGAGTTCGTTGGTCGCCCCGATGGCGCGCATGCCGTCGCCGGAGATCGCCGCCCATTCGAGGGCGAGCGCGGGTCGACGGCGCTGACTGTGGAGATGCGCCAACGCCTGCGCCGCCATCGAGCGCCCCCAGAGGCTGCCGACCGAGGTCGCCCGATCGAAGGCGCGACGGGCCAGTCGTGTCGCCTCGTCGGTCTGCGCCCGGTTCTCGTTGAACTGGGCGAGGGCCAGGAGGGCGAACGTCTCGACCGCCGGGTCGCCGTCCCGCGACTGGCGTTCCAGCTCGGCGGCGAGTTCGGGCGCGTGGGGAGCGAGCAGGGCGAGCCGGACGAGCGCGGCGAGCGAGCGGTCGAGCGGGCCAGTGCACTCGGTGATGCGGCGCAGTCGCACCAGCAGGCGCAAGGCGGACAGTCGCGGGTCGACGAGCAGGGTGACCCCGCCGACGACGAGAGCCGACACGGTGGCGACGACGGTCCGGGGTGTCGGCACGAAGGCGAGAGGCATGCGCGTCAGACCGGGCGCCATCTGCAGAACCTCGCTGTGGGCGCCGCGGATGGTCCAGAACTGCCCGAGCGCCCCGAACACGGCGTAGGCGGTCTCGGCGTCGCCATCCCTGATCGCCGCGCGGAGGACGGCGATCAGGTTGTCCTGCTCCTCGTCGACCAGGAGGACGCCGCGCACCAGCTCGTTCGTGCGCATCGCATCCACCTGCATGACGCTGAAGTCGACTGCCCAGTCGATGAGGGCGCGCGTGACGAGCTCGTCCTCCCCCGCTTCGGCGATCTGCAGCTCACCGAACTCCGCGACCGTCTCGAGCATGCGGTAGCGGACTCTGCCCGTTCGCGGCAGCTCCGTCGTCTGCAGCAGGGACTGCTGCACGAGGGCCTCGAGCTCGTCGAGGACTTCGGTACCCGATCCCGCGACCGCTGCCGCGCCGTCGCTCGAGAACCCGTCCGGGAAGCGGGACAGACGCCGCATGACCCTGCGCTCCGGCTCGGTCAGCAGATCCCAGCTCCACTCGATCACCGCGAGCAGGGTGCGGTGACGCTCGGGAGCCGTCCTGTCGCCGCCAGCGAGCAGGGCGAAACGGTGGTCGAGCCGCCTCTCGATCTCGTCGACCGACATGGTGCGCACCCGTGCGGCGGCGAGCTCGATCGCGAGCGGCAGACCGTCGAGCCGTTCGCAGATGCGGACGATCGTCGGCCCGGGCAGCGAGACCGCGGGACGCACCGCCGTCGCCCGCTCGACGAAGAGGCGCACGGCGGGTCCGTCACCGCCGTCGGCGTGCAGCGGCTCGAGGGGGTAGACCCGCTCCCCCGCGAGCGCCAACGGGGAACGGCTGGTCGTCAGGACCCGGAGTCCGTCGACGGATCGGAGCGCGTCGTCCACCCAGACCGCGACCCCGTCGATGAGGTGCTCGCAGTTGTCGAGGACCAGCAGGGTCGCGCGTTCCGCGAGCGCCGACAGCACGCGCTCGCGCACGCTGATGCGGATGACCGCGTTGTCGACCGCCCTGTTGCCGATCCGGGATTCGACGATGCCGAGCGCGCTCGCGACGGCCAACGGCAGGTCGTCGGCGCTTCTCAGGCCGGCGAGTTCGACGAGGACGACGCGCGGGATCTCGGCCGATCGGGCGACCTCCTGGGCGAGCCGGGTCTTGCCGAGGCCTCCGGCGCCGAGGATCGTCGTGAGTCGTGTCGTGGCGACCGAATGGAGGAGGGCGGCGACGTCCTCGTCGCGCCCGATGAGCTCCGTGGTCGCGAAGCGCACCCCCACCCGTGTCGTGCGGGGCGCCCCCTCCTCGCGCAGGATCCGGGCGTGCAGTTCGACCAGCCGGGCGCCCGGTTCGCTGCCCAGCTCGTCGCGGAGGGTCTCCCGCAACGCGGCGAACGCGGCGAGCGCCTCCGCACGACGGCCCGCGGCGACGAGTGCGCGCAGGCGCAGTTCGTGCAGGATCTCGTCGAACGGGTGCTGCGTCAGGAGGACGGCGAGGTCGGCCAGCGCGTCGGCGGGTCGATGCGCGTCGACCAGCGCGATGGCACGAGAACGCAGCAGCGCGGATCCGAGAGATGCGGCGGTGGTTGCGAGCTCGCCGGCGAGCTCTCCGCCGCCGAGATCATCGCCCGGCTCGCCCCTCCACAGGGCGAGGGCCGCATCGCACGCCCGGATCCGCTGGTCGGGGTCGCCGTCTGACGCGATCGCCTGCGCCGCCCGGCGCACGAGCAGAAGGTCGGTCGAGTCGGCCGCGATCGCGTATCCCGATGCCGACGAGAGGATGACTCCTTCGGCCGTGCCCTGACGCAGGCGGGAGACGAGGGTCTGCAGCGCGGCGCGCGGGTTGCGGGGAGGATCGTCCTCCCAGAGCGCATCGGTCAGCGGGTCGACCCCCACGGTGGAGCCGCCCGCCAGCGCGAGCGCTGCGACGAACCGCTTGGCGAGGGTTCCCGTCACTTCGACGAGCTCGCCGTCGCGCCCCGCGAGGAGCACGGGGCCGAGAACAGCGACCCGAATCGCAGCGACCGTCACCCGCCGATCCTAGGACTCGGTCGCCGACGGAGATGACCGCCGGCGCCGGCCGGGCCGGAGAGGCCCGGTCGACCCCGGTCGGCTGCGCGCGCGTCGGCGAGTGGACCGTGTCCAGCGGCGTCGTCCACCCGGGTGCGACCCCCTCGCGCCGAGCCGGCGGCCGCAGCGGGGAGAATAGGGAGGTCATGTCCGAAGAGCTGCGCATCTCCTACCCGCCGGAGCTCCCGGTCAGTGCGATGCGCGATGAGATCGCCGAGGCGATCCGCGACAACCAGGTCGTGATCGTGGCGGGGGCGACGGGTTCGGGCAAGACGACCCAGATCCCGAAGATCGCGCTCGAGCTGGGCCGCACCTCGATCGCGCACACCCAGCCGCGACGCATCGCCGCGCGCACGATCGCCGAGCGCATCGCCGAGGAGATGGGGGTCGAGCTCGGCACCCTCGTCGGCTACCAGGTCCGCTTCACCGACAAGGCGAGCGCGTCGACCCGCATCAAGCTGATGACGGACGGCATCCTGCTGAACGAGCTGACCCGCGACCGGATGCTGCGCCGCTACGACACGATCATCCTCGACGAGGCGCACGAGCGCAGTCTCACCATCGACTTCCTGCTCGGCTACCTGAAGCAGCTGCTGCCGAAGCGTCCCGACCTCAAGGTCATCGTGACGAGCGCCACGATCGATCCCGAGAGCTTCGCGAAGCACTTCGCTTCCGCCGACGGCACCCCTGTCCCGATCATCGAGGTGTCGGGGCGCACCTATCCGGTCGAGATCCGCTACCGGCCGCTCGTCGCCGACACCCTGCCCGGTGAGGATGACGAGGGCGCGGCCGCCGAGGATCTCGACCTGCTCGGCGGCATCCAGGCCGGCCTGCGCGAGCTCGACGGGGAGGCGCCCGGCGATGTGCTCGTGTTCCTCTCGGGCGAGAACGAGATCCGCGACGCCTCCGACGCGCTGTCGGGGCTGCCGCAGACCGAGGTGCTCCCTCTCTACGGGCGACTCTCCGCTGCGGACCAGCATCGTGTCTTCGAGCAGCGACGCTCGTCCGGCGTCCGGCGTCGGGTGATCCTGGCCACCAACGTGGCAGAGACCAGCCTCACCGTGCCAGGCATCAAGTACGTCATCGACGGCGGCACCGCCCGCATCTCGCGGTACGGCGCCCGGTCGAAGGTGCAGCGGCTCCCTATCGAGGCGGTCTCGCAGGCGTCCGCCAATCAGCGCGCCGGTCGCGCCGGTCGCACCAGCGACGGTATCGCGATCCGCCTCTACTCGGAGGAGGACTACGAGAAGCGGCCCGAGTTCACCGATCCCGAGATCCTGCGCACGAGCCTCGCGGCCGTCATCCTGCAGATGCTCACGCTCGGGCTCGGCGAGATCGCCGATTTCCCGTTCCTCCAGCCGCCCGACGCGCGCGGCATCAAGGACGGCCTCGACCTGCTGCGCGAGCTCGGTGCGGTCCGAGCCGACGGCAGCGTCACCCGCGTCGGCCGCGACATCGCACGACTCCCCCTCGATCCCCGATTCGCTCGGATGCTCGTGGAGAGCAAGAAGCACGGCGTCACCCGCGAGGTGCTCGCGATCGTCTCGGGGCTGAGCATCCAGGATCCGCGGGAGCGTCCTCTCGAGAAGCGTCCGCAGGCCGACGAGAAGCACGCCCGGTTCGCGGACCCCACCAGCGACTTCCTGTCGCTGCTCAACCTCTGGAACTACCTCGAGGAGAAGCAGCGCGAACTCTCATCGAGCGCCTTCCGGCGGCTCTGCAAAGCCGAGTACCTCAACTATCTGCGCGTGCGCGAATGGGCGGATGTCTCATCGCAGCTCCGCCGGCTCGCGAAGCCGCTCGATCTCACCATCGGCGAGCCGAAGGCCGACCCCGACGGCGTGCACCGCTCGATCCTGGCCGGGCTGCTGTCGCAGATCGGGGTGCTCGACGAGCGGAGCACCGCCAAGCCGGTGGCTGCGAACGCCGGGCGGGGCGGCGAGCGTCGCGGCCCCGATGCGCGGAACGTCGAATACGTCGGCGCACGACAGGTGAAGTTCGCGGTGTTCCCGGGGTCGAGTCTCGGCAAGAAGCGTCCCGCCGCCGTGATGGCCGCCGAACTGGTCGAGACCTCCCGCCTCTTCGCCCGAACGGTCGCGGCGATCGATCCGGCGTGGGCCGAGCAGCTGGCCGGCGATCTGGTGAAGCGCAGTCACAGCGAGCCGCACTGGGAGGCCAAGCAGGGCTCCGCCGTCGGCTGGGAGCGGGTCACGCTCTTCGGGGTGCCGCTCGTGGCACGTCGACGTATCCAGTGGTCGCGGATCGATGCACCCTTGGCGCGGGAGCTGTTCATCCGGCATGCGCTCGTCGAGGGCGAGTGGCCGCCGAACATCGACCGGTCTCGTGACCGCAACTTCGACTTCGAGCGCGCCAACGCGAAGCTGCGCCGTGAGCTCGAGGCGCAGGAGGAGCGCACCCGCCGCCGCGACATCCTCGTCGACGACGAAGCCGTCGTCGACTTCTACGACGATCGTCTCCCCGCCGACATCGTGTCCGTCCGCAGCTTCGAGACCTGGTGGGCGAAGGAGCGGATCGCGCATCCCGAGCGGCTGCTCATGCGCCGCTCCGACCTGGTCGACGAGGATGACGAACCCGAGACCGAGGAGGCTGCGTACCCGCCCCGCTGGACGCAGGGCGATCAGACACTGCGACTGCGCTACCGGTTCGAGCCGGGAGCCGAGGATGACGGGGTGACGGCGCAGGTGCCTCTTGCGCTGCTGCCGCGTCTGACCTCCGACGGCTTCGACTGGCTGGTCCCCGGGTTCCGGCACGAGCTCGTCACCACCATGCTGAAGACCCTGCCGAAGGCGATCCGCCGCACCGTGGTGCCCGCCGCGGATTGGGCGACACGACTCGAGGCCGATCTGCCCGAGCAGCCGAGCGGATCGCTCGCCGCGACGCTGGCGACCGCGATCCGCCGTGCGACGGGCGCTCCGGCGACCGCTGAGGACTTCGATGTCGAACGCCTCGCGCCGCATCTGCGGATGAGCTTCGCGGTCATCGACGAGAACGGGCGGCTTCTGGCCACCAGCACCAGTCTCGAGACGTTGCAGCAGCGGTTCGCCGAGCGGGCGCGGGACTCGGTCGCGAAGGTGTTCAGCGAGGCGCCGCGGGGACGCGAGCGACGGCCCGGGCCGGGCGCTCCGGCTGCTCCGGTCCAATCGATCGAGCGGGCCGGGATCACGACGTGGGACTTCGACGAACTGCCCGAGACCCTCGAGGTGCGCCGGGGCGGCGGGAGCATCCGCGCGTATCCGGCTCTGGTCGATCACGGCAGCAGCGTCTCCATCACCCTGTTGGCGACCCGGGAAGAGCAGGTGCGGTCGCATCGCGCGGGTGTTCTGCGTCTGCTGCAGCTCGCGATCCCCTCCCCCGTGTCGTATCTCAACGATCATCTGACGAGCGCCGAGAAGCTGTCGCTGGCGACGAGCCCGTACCCCAGCAGCCGTGCACTGTTCGATGATGCGCTGCTCGCGGTCATCGATGATCGGCTCCGGGAGCGGACTCCCGATGGGCTGATCTGGACGAAGGCCGATTTCGAGGCGGCGCGCGATGCGATCTCCGCGGCATCCATACCGGATCTGTTTGCACTGGTGTCGTTGGTGTCGCGGGTTCTGCTGGGGTTCCGTGCCGCGTCGATCGCGGTGAAGGATGCGACGAGCATGGCGCTGCTGTCGCCGCTCACCGATCTGCGAGGTCAGCTGGCGGCGCTCGTCTATCCGGGTTTCATCTCGGCGACCGGGGTGCGCCGGCTCAGCCGGTTGCCGGTGTATCTGGCGGGTGCGGAGCATCGGGTGGCGAAGCTGCAGGAGAACCCGAATCGGGATCGGGTGTGGATGAACGAGGTCCAGTCGGCGACCGATCGCTATCTGGAGGCGGGAGGCTCGCTGCCGCTCTCGCGCGACGCGGAGCCGCGGTTGGCGGAGGCGCGGTGGATGATCGAGGAGCTGCGGTTGAGTCTGTTCGCTCAGCATCTGGGTGCGCTCGGCCCGGTGTCGGTTCAGCGCATCACGAAGGTTCTCGCCGGGAAGTAGGCGGGGCCGGCGCTCCGCTCAGGCGGCGAGGCGCGGGGTGATGATGCGGCGCGGGGTGCGGGCGGCATCGACCCATATCGGTGGGATGAGGTAGCGCTCGGGTCCGTGCACCTCGAGCGTCCAGCCGTCGAGGTCGAATCTTCGGTGGTGGAACGGGCAGAGCAGTGCCCCGTTGGTGAGATCGGTGGGGCCGCCTTCGTGCCAGGGGGTGATGTGGGCTGCTTGGCATCGCGATGGTGGTTCGTCGCACCCGGGCCACACACATCCGCCGTCGCGGATGGCCATCGCTTGGCGTTGGGCGAGGGTGAAGAGTCGTCGACCGGTGCCGAGGTCGAGCGGTTGGGAGTCGCCGCCGAGGACGACCGGGATGATGTTCGCGTCGCAGGCGAGGCGCCGGGCTGTGGTGGCGCTGATGGGCTCGTCGATGCCGAAGATGGTGGCGGAGCCGATGCCGGAGACAAGCGTTTCGTGGCTGACGGTGACGAGCATCGTGACGGGGGTGCCGGACATGTCGCCGGTGTCGCTGCTGAGGCTGTCGCGCGCCATGGAGACGAGGGCGTCGTGGCGGCGCTGGGCGAGGGTTCGGGTGTCGGCGGCTGCCTGGTCGGGGTTGTCGAGCTCGTCGGCGTCGACGAAGGCGACGGGACGGCGGGGCGCCACGCGTGCGTCGAGCGCGGTGCCGATGAATCCCCACGATTCGGGGTCGGATTCGATGACGGCGCGGATCATGCCGTTGCGTTTGGTGGAGACGGTCATGGAGCGCAGTTCGCGCATCTGCTCTTCGCGCGGCTCGATGCCGTCGGGGTTGAGGATGTCGGGGAGTGAGCGGCACAGCTTGGTGAGGTCGAGGAGGCCGAGGAGTTGCGCCTGGTCGACGAGGGATGTCTCGAGCGAGTGGAGGTCGTCGAGCGAGAGGAACGGGTCGACGGCACGTAGCGCGTCGAGGATGACTCGGGTGGCGTCGAGGCCGATCAGCCCGCGGTCGACGGCGTCTGCGACGACGGGACGGAGGGAGGGAAGCGGCTCGCCGGTGAGAGCGGTCCGTGCGTGCAGCTGTTCGCCGACCCTGCACCAGTCGGCGGCCCGGGTGGGTGACACATCCGCCGTGTGGGCGAGGACGTGGGTCGCGGATTTCTCGCCGAGCCGCTTGGCGAGGGGTTCGGCGAGTGCCCTGTCGGACCTCTTGGCGACTTCGCCCGCCACGCGAACGGCGGCCGCGTCGGTGAGCTTCGCGATCTGACCGAGTCGCGCAGCCAGATCGAGAACCGTGGAGTCCTTCGCCCCGGACAGCAGCTCATCGAGCGTGGAATCGGCACCCGCCGACACCATTCCCCGGATGAGCTCGGCGAGCGCGCCGGCCTGCTCCGCGAGGAGGTCGATCGGGCTGCTCATACCCCTGATTATCCAGGTGACCACCGACATTGAGAGGGCCGAATCGACCTGATCAGAGGCGGATTCGAAAAGATTCTCGCAAAGATTCCGATGCCCCGAACAAGGTGGTGGAAGTACCCGCCGAGCACACCCGAATCACCCGATGCGACGCGCTCAACGCACGCCGATCCACCGACCAAACCCCACGGACGTCATCCCGGCATCGATGGACCAAGGCATCGTCGATAACGCGCCCGAACCCCCGCAAAATCCCGTCCCGCCGCCCTCCACCGCCGCGCCCACCTCGGGACCGCGCGCCGATCGCCCGACCGCCACGCCACACCGCCCGAGCTCTACGGCCGAGCAGACTCCGCTCTTGCCGCCATCTTGGCGTCGTAGATCGCGACGACGCGCTCAGCCTCGCGCTGTCCTTCAGGCGTCAACCGGTAGAGGCGTCGACGCGGGCCCGGCCGCACCCCTTCGGCCTCCCATTCGGCGTGCAGCCAGCCGCTCTGCTCCAGTCGGGTGAGGATCGGATAGACCGTGCCGGTCGGCTTGCCGGTCTGCTTCACAACCGCCAAGCCCCAGATCGGCTCGGTCTCGGCCATCAGGACCCGGAGCACCAGCACGGTGGGCTCGGTCACCCGCTCAACACCACTCATGCGCTTACCCTACGCATATCCGATAGCGCGCCTGCGCGTGCCCCGGTCGCCCTCAGCAGCAACGACAACGCCTCAGCAGGAGGATCCGGGCGGATCCCGCCTGCTGAGGCGTCGAAGTCACTGCTGAACGAGAGGATCAGTGAACAGGTGCTGCTCCGGCAGGCGCATCGGCGGGCTTGGTGACGAACGCGCCGACCGCGATGAGGACGAGCGACAGCACCGCGCCGACGAAGAACGCCGACCGGACGCCTTCGAGCATCGCGGGGGCAGCTTCTGCTCCGCCGGTGGCCGCGGTGACCGCGCCGACGGACATGACCGTGACGAACAACGCCGTGCCCGCGGCCGCCGCCACCTGCTGGAAGGTGCTCAGCACCGCGGAGCCATGCGAGTACAGGTGGGGTTTGAGCGCCCCGAGACCGGAGGTCATCACCGGGGTAAAGGTGCCGGCCAGACCGACGCTCAGCAGGATGTTCGCCACGATCAGGTACCAGACCGGGGTGTCGAGCCCGACGAAGGCGAGCATCCAGAGCGAGAGGCTGACGAGGACGGTTCCCGGAATGATGAGCACCCGCGCACCGACCCGGTCGTAGATACGACCGATGAAGGGGGCTGCGATACCCATGAGGAGCCCACCGGGCAGGGTGATGAGCCCGGTTACCAGCGGCTCGAGCCCCAGCACCGTCTGCGCGTACAGCGGGATCAGGATGATGACACCGAAGAGGCTCAGGGTCGCCAGGATCATCGTCGCCATCGACACCGTGAAGATGCGTGAGGTGAAGACGCGCAGGTCGAGCAGGGCCCGATCGGCCCGCTGCAGCTGCAGCTGGCGCAGCAGGAAGGCGAGGAGCGCGACGCCGCCGACCACGAAGAAGACCCAGTTGGGCACGACGGGAGGCGCATCAGCCGACTGGCCGAAGCTGGCGAGACCGTAGACCAGGCCGCCGAAGCCGAGCGCGGCGAGAGGGACCGAGATCACGTCGAGCTTGGCGTTGCCGAGCTCGGAGACGGACACGACCCACTTGGCGCCGAGCGCGAGGCTGACGAGTGCGATCGGGAGCACGAAGCCGAAGATCCAGTGCCAGCCGAAGTGCTCGAGGATGAACCCTGAGACCGTGGGGCCGAGCGCGGGAGCGACCGAGATGACGATCGAGATGTTGCCCATCATCTGACCGCGACGCGCAGCCGGCACCAGGGTGAGGACCGTTGTGATGAGCAGGGGCATCATGATCGCGGTACCCGACGCCTGGATGACACGGGCGACGAGCAGAACGGTGAAGTCCTGCGCGAGGAACGCGACGAGGGTTCCCGTGCTGAACAGACTCATGGCCGCGATGAACAGCGCCTTGGTGCGGATCCGGTTGATGAGGAATCCGGTCGTGGGGATGACGACCGCCATGGTGAGCATGAACGCCGTCGTCAGCCACTGGCCGACGCTCGGTTCGACTCCGAGGTCGCGCTGCAGCACCGGCAGGGCGACGCTCATGACCGTCTCGTTGAGGATGACGACGAAGGCCGCGATGAGCAGCAGGGCGATCACGTTGCGGTGCGCCCGGGGCAGACGGTTACTCGTTCCGGCGTCGGCGTTCCGCCCGGCGTCGGCGTTCCGCCCGGCGTCGACGGTTCCGTCGTAGCGGGTCTCGTCGAGATCGGAGCTCGTGGTGGGAGCGGTCGATTCGGCGCGTTGCGTCATGGGATTCCGTTCGGAAGTGGGCGGAGGAGAAGAGGTGACGGAGGCTCTCATCGCTCGACCCCGCCGAAGTGTACGGCGTCCACATTACGGGACTCCACCGACGACAACCAGAGCGGTCCCCACTGTCTTCCCGATCCGCGGAACCAATTCGAGATGACCGCACCGAAGTCGGACGAGGCGGCCTGCGAGATCATGCGACGAGCCTGCCGACAACCTCCGACAGAGGGCGGTCGCGCGCGGCACAGATGGCCGGAATCGCGGCGATGAGAGGAGAGGGATACGGTTCGTCTCCGGACCCCGGGCCACCCGAAGGCCGGGGTCCGGAGAACGATTCCGTACAGCTGGACCATGGCTTGCCGAGCCACCCGAAGACCGGCAAACCGTGTGGCCATATCAGCCGTGCATCACTATATATGGGGCTGAGCGATAGCCCACAACCCTAGATATTGCGGCGTGTCGTACACACCGTGTGCATAACCAGCCGTACTTATCCACAGGTTAGGACGCACCCCTGGAGATTGCCGGGACCTAGACTGAGCAAGCTGTGAGTAGTTATGTGAGCTTGCTCAGATCCCCGGGTGTCGGGCGCATCATGGGCGCCCAATTGACCGCCAGATTCCCCTCCGGGATGCTGTCGCTGGGCTTCCTCCTCCACATCGAGAAGACCACCGGGTCCTACGGCGCGGCCGGGCTCGTGCTCGCCGCACTGAGCATCGGTCAGGCCGTCTCGGGACCGCTGACGAGTCGTCTGATGGGCGTCGTGGGCATGCGTCCCGTCCTCATCGTCACCACGCTCGCCTGCTCGGTCGCGATCACCGAGATCGCCCTCGTGGAGCAGCCCGTCCCGATCTCGATGATCGTCGCGCTCATCGCCGGACTCACCTACCCGCCGGTTCAGCCCGCGGTGCGCACCATCTACCCCAAGATGGTCAACTCGCGACAGCTCACGCCGCTGTTCTCGCTCGACGCGTCGGCGCAGGAGCTCATCTGGGTCGGCGGTCCGGTGCTCGTGACCTTCGTCGCGACTCAGATCGGAACAGTCTGGGGAATCCTGCTCTCCGTCGCCATGCTCCTCGGCGGCGGCATCTGGTTCATCTCGTCACCCGAACTCGGCCGGGTCCGCATCCCGCGCAGCAAGCGCCGCTTCGGCGTCGTCCTCACCCGACCGACCGTGCTGCTCGGCACCATCGTCGGATTCCTGCTCGTCGGCTCATGCGCGGCGATCGAGGCGGGAGTCGTCTCGACGTTCGGCGACCACGGACCCGAGGCGGGCATCATCCTCGCCATCTGGTCGATCGGCTCGCTCGTCGGTGGACTCGCGTTCGGGCACACCCCCATCAGTCCCTGGGCGCTCGCGCGGCGCATGGCGATCGTCACCGTCGGACTCGCGGCCGCCGCGTTCATGCTCGACTTCTGGTGGCTCGCGGTGACGCTCGTCATCTCCGGCCTCGGCCTCGCCCCCGCTCTCGCGGTCATCTTCGCCATGACGGCGGCCAGCGTGAAGTTCAGCGACACCGCCGAGGCGTACGGGTGGATCGGCACAGGTCAGCTCATCGGCGCCGCGATCGGCTCGGCGGTGGCCGGCTTCGTCATCGACGGCCAGGGGGCCGGTGGCGCGTTCTGGGTGGCCGTCGGACTCGCCGCCCTCGGCGCGCTCGTTGCACTGCTCGGCCGGCAGTGGGTGCCCGACCTCCGCGGACGGGACGCGAGTCCGCTCCCCGACACCGACTCGGTGCCGATCCAGCCCAGTTAGCGGGCGAGCGGATAGTTTCGACGGGCTCAACGGGCGGGCTGCGCTTCGCTGCGCTCAGCGGGCGGGGGCGGGGTGGTTTCGACGGGCTCAGCGGGCGGGCGTCGGCCTGCGCTTCGCTGCGCTCAGCGGGCGGGCGGGCGGGGGCGTTTCGACGGGCTCAGCGGGCGGGGGCGGGCGGGCCGCCGGGTCAGGGGGTGCGCAGGGGGCGGAGGGCGTCCGTGAGGGCGATCAGCTCGGCCGTCGCAGCCGCGAGGCGGCCCCGGTGGGTCTCGCTCGGCTCGAAGATGCCGTCGTCGGTGATGAGGTTCGTCGGGAAGTTGATCTCGACGTTCGCGGCCGTCGTGTACAGACCGAGCCCGCTGGTCACCGCCTTGAGTCCCTCGACCCCGCGGGTTCCCGCGGAGACCCCGCCGTAGCTGACGAAGGTGACCGGCTTGTGCCGCCACTCGTGGTTCAGGTAGTCGAGCGCATTCTTGAGCGCCGGCGAGAAACTGTGGTTGTACTCGGGCGTGACCAGCACGATGGCATCGGCGGCGGCGACGCGCTCGCTCCAGGCGATCGTGTGCGGCTTCGTGTAGCGGCGCTGCATCGGGTGGTTCGGCTCGTCCATGAGAGGCAGCGCGAGTTCGGCCAGGTCGACGAGGTCGACCTCGATCCCCTCGACGGCGGACAGGTCGGTCGCGACCCATTCGGCCACCGGCAGGCCCACGCGCCCGGGGCGAACGCTTCCGATGATCACCATGACTCGAGTCGACAACTTCGCTCCTGCTTCCGCCCGCGTTTCGGGCCCCAGGACTCCAAGGCCCGCGCCCCCGCGGGTATTCCGCCGAGTCGCTCTCCCGGGTGACGCGGAGGGCACGACGGATAATGGTCCGGTGACCTCCTCCCCTTTCTCCCCCGCCCTGCAGATGAACGACGGCCACGAGATCCCGCAGCTCGGTCTCGGTGTCTACAAGGTGCCCGACGACGAGGCGGCGGAGGTGGTGCGCACTGCCATCGAGCTCGGCTACCGTCACGTCGACACCGCGAAGCTCTACCTGAACGAGATCGGGGTGGGCCGCGGCGTCCGCGATTCGGGCGTGCCCCGCGAGGACGTCTTCGTGACGACGAAGGTCTGGAACGACGATCACGGCTACGACGAGACGCTCCGGGCGTTCGACGACAGTCTCGAACGCCTCGGCTTCGACTACGTCGACCTCTACCTGATCCACTGGCCCGTTCCGAGCAAGGACCGCTACGTCGACACCTGGAAGGCGCTCGAGCGGATCAAGGCCGACGGGCGCGCACGGTCGATCGGCGTCTCGAACTTCACCGAGCGCCACCTCGACCGACTCCGCGAGGAGGCCGAGGTCGTCCCCGTGCTCAACCAGGTCGAGCTGCACCCGTGGCTCCCCCAGACCGAGCTGCGCGACTACGACACCGCGAACGGGATCCTCACGGAGGCCTGGTCACCGCTCGCCCGCGGCCGGGTGCTCGGCAACGACGTGCTCGACCGGATCGCCGCCAAGTACGGCAAGACGCCCGCACAGGTCGTCATCCGCTGGCACCTCGAACTCGGCAACGTCGTCATCCCCAAGTCGGTCACACCGTCGCGGATCGCCGAGAACGCCGACGTCTTCGACTTCGCGCTCGATCAGGACGACATGGCGCAGATCGCGACCCTCGACTCGGGCGAGCGCACCGGGATGCACCCCGACAACGGCTGACCCGACTGCACGAATCGCGGAGTTCGGCGCCGAATCCGACTCGAAACGGCCGGTTTCCGCCCAATAGCGGGCCCGACTCCCCGATTCGTGTCGCCCGGCGGCGCGGTCACCAGCGCGGGTGGACGATCTCCCGGAAGTACTCGTCGTAGATCCGGGTCACGCCGGCGCGGAAGTCGTCGCCGAGGTCGGGCAGCGACCCGGCCTCCGCGTTCGCGCGCGCCTGCTCGGGGTCGCGAGCACCCGGGATCACGGTGCTCACCCCGTCGAGCTGAGCGATCCAGGCGAGAGCAGCCTGGGCGGGCGTGACCCCTGCGGGAGCGAGCGCCGAGAACTCGCGAGCGGCGGCGACCCCGCGCTCGAACGGCACCCCGGAGAACGTCTCACCCACGTCGAACGCGTCGCCCGACCGGTTGTAGTTGCGGTGGTCGCTCTCCGCGAAGGTCGTGTCCTCGGTGTACTTGCCGCTGAGCAGCCCCGATGCGAGCGGGACCCGCGCGATGATGCCGACCCCGGCCTCTCGGGCGGCGGGCAGCACCTCGTCGAGCGGCTTGAGCCGGAACGCGTTGAGGATGATCTGCACCGTCGCGGTTCCCGGACGCGCGATGGCCGTCAGTGCCTGGGAGGTCTCCTCGACGCTGACCCCGTAGGCCGCCATGACGCCTTCGTCGACGAGGGTGTCGAGCGCGTCGAACACCTCGTCGGACGAGTACACCGGCGTGGGAGGGCAGTGCAGCTGGACGAGGTCGAGCGTCTCGACCCCGAGGTTGCGGCGCGAGCGGTCGGTCCAGGCTCGGAAGTTGGCGAGGGAGTAGTTCTCGGGCTCCTGCGGGAGACGCCGGCCCATCTTGGTCGCCACCGTCACTCCGCTGCCGGGATTCGCCGCCAGCCACTCGCCGATGATGCTCTCGCTGCGTCCGTCGCCGTAGACATCGGCGGTGTCGAAGATCGTCACACCCGCCTCGGCGGAGGCGTCGAGCACCGCGCGGGCATCGGCGGGGTCGACCTCGCCCCAGTCGCTGCCGAGCTGCCAGGTTCCGAGGCCGATGACCGAGACGTCACGACCGGTCCGACCGAGTTGGCGCTGCTGCACGAGGAGTCTCCTTCGACGAGGGTGGGGAGCCTGCGGGCTCGCTACCGATCCTGCCGCATCCCGCCTGGAAGACCGTCCGGTCGACCGGATGCCCGCCCGGCTTCATGCCGGACCGGTCAGCGCAGGGAATAACGATCGCGCGACGGTCTCGACCACCGGCGCCGAAGCGGTTCTATGTTCAGGGCATGCGCAGAGCCGCCCTCCTCCCCGCCGCAGGTCTCCTCATCGCCGTCGGGCTCGCTCTCTCAGCGTGCACGTCGTCGCCGACCTCGCTCGACTCCGGCCCGATGGGCGGCGGCTCGGACAGCAGCGTGGACGGCTCGGCCCCCGAGCTCGTCGATCCGGGGCGCTCCGACGCCGCCGCGGACTCCGACGCCGCCGTGCGCGATGTGATCACCACGGCGCAGCTCGACCTCGTCGTCGAGGACCCGGTCGAGTCGGCCGCGAAGGCGACCGACCTCGTGACCTCGCGGCAGGGTCGCATCGACTCCTCCACCAGTCAGCCCGCCTCCGACTACCAGAGCGCCTCGGCGAGCATCGTCGCCCGGGTGCCGGCCGACGACCTCGAGACGGCCATCGACGAGATCTCGGCCCTCGGCGCTGTGCGCTCGCTCAGCACCCAGGCGACCGACGTCACCCAGCAGACCACCGACCTCGATGCCCGGATCGACAGCCTGACCTCCGCCGTCGAACGGCTCCGCCAGCTGCTCGCCTCGGCGGCGACCACGACGGACCTCATCGCCATCGAGACGGCGCTGAGCGAGAGGGAGGCCGAGCTCGAGAGCCTCACAGCTCAGCGCGACTACCTCGGCGATCAGGTCGACTACGCGACGGTCTCGATCTCGTTCACCACCGCCGATCAGACGCCTCCCGCCGGCCCTCAGGACTTCTGGGGAGCCGTCGTCGCCGGATTCACCGGACTGGTGGCCAGCCTCGGCGCGCTCGTGATCGCATTCGGGGTGGTCCTGCCCTGGATCGTTGCGATCGCCATCGTCGCGGCGATCGTGATCGGAATCGTGCGACTGGTGCGACGCATCAGACGCCGGCGTCCGGCCGCGACTGCGACTGCGACTGCGACCGATGCTCCGTCGGCTCCGTCGGCTCCGTCGGCTCCCGATGCGGCGCCATCCGGTGACCAGGCGACTCCCCCGCCGGCGCCGGGCGCATCAGCCCCGGACGCCTGAGCGCTCGGTCAGCGCAGCGTCGCGGCGCCGACCAGGTGCAGTACGGCCTCGCCGTACGCATCGGATGCGCTGGCCGCGGAGAAGGTCGCGGTCTCGCCCCGGAAGTCGATGTCGACCGAGAAGGTGGCCTCGTCGCCCGCGCCGTCGGCTCGGAGAGCTCGGAAGGCGCCCCGGAGCAGTTCGCGCAGCTGCGCCTCGGACGGCAGCCAGAGCGCATCGTCGAGCGAGACGGAATCGAGCGCCCATTCCGTTGTGCCGTTGAATCCGAGGATCGTGCCGGTCGGATAGCTGTGCGCCTCGATCGTCATGTCACTGACCGTGAAGACCGCGTCCTCGGCCTCGGTCTCGTCGAGCACGAATCGGTCGCCCGACACGGGCTTCCAGCGCAGCCCCGCGGTTCGCAGCGCCCTTGCCAGCGGAATGGAGATCATCGCGCCTATTATCCGCGCGCGTCCTGAGCTTCTCCCCTCCCGCTCGGGCGGTGTAGGCGGCGGGTCCGCCGCACGGGCAGAATCATCTGGTGACCCTTCTCTCCGGCACCCAGGTGCGTCTCTCGTCCTCCGGCTACGTGGCCGACATCTCCTCGGTCGGCGCCAGCCTCCGCACCCTCAGCTTCGAGGGACGCGACCTGGTCTCCCCGTTCGGCGAAGACGAGGTGCGCCCGAATTACTTCGGCGCGATCCTCGTGCCCTGGCCCAATCGGGTGGTCGGCGGTCGGTACTCCTACGAGGGCCAGTCCTTCCAGCTCGCGCTGACCGAGCCCGACCGCGGTCATGCGCTGCACGGACTGGCCGTCTGGCTCGACTTCGCGGTGGCCGAGCAGAGCGAGGACCGCGTCGTCCTGACGGCGAACGTCGCCGCCGAGACCTCCTACCCGTTCCCTCTGAGCGTCGCGGTCGAGTACCGCCTCGACGGGGACGGGCTGACCACCCTGGTGACGACGACGAACAACGGCTCGGTCGCCGCCCCCTACGGCGTGGGACCGCACCCGTACCTGCTCGGCGGCGAGGGCGTCGTCGACGAGTGGACTCTCGAGGTGCCCGCCTCGCAGGTGCTCGAGGTCGACGCGGTCCTGGCACCGACCGAGCTGATCGAGGTGACCGAGAAGTTCGACTTCCGCTCCCCGAAGCTCGTCGGCGACGTCGAGATCGACAACGCCTACACGGGCGTCTCCCGCGGTGCCGACGGTCGCGCCGCGGTGCGCGTCACGGGCGCAGACGGGCACGGCGCGGAACTCAGCTGGGGCGAGGGCCTCGACTGGGTCCAGATCTTCACCGGCGACCTGCCCGATCCCGTCTGGCGCCGACGCGCCATCGCGGTCGAGCCCATGACCTGCGCACCCGACGCCTTCAACACCGGAACCGGCCTGATCCTCATCGCCCCCGGCGAGGCGCACTCGGCCGAGTGGGTCATCAGCGCACTCTGATCGCGTGAACGCCGTGCCCCCAGACCCCGCCGGCAGGGAGCCGTCCGGTGAGCTGCCGCTCGACAGCGACCTGGGGGCGGCGGCGGACCGCCCGCTCCACGTCCGTCCGGCGGCTCTCGCCCTCGTCGCGCTCGGCGGCGTCGTGGGCACGGGGGTCCGAGCCGCGCTGACCGAGGCGTTCCCGACGGCCGGCTTCCCGTGGACCGTCTTCGTGGTCAACCTCGTCGGCAGCTTCGCCCTCGGGGCCCTCCTCGAGGGGCTCGTCCGGCGCGGCGACGACAGCGGCCGCCGCCGAACCGTCCGCCTGCTCGTCGGCACCGGGATGATCGGCGGTTTCACGACATACAGCGCCTTCGCGCTCGACGCCGCGCTCCTCTTCCGCACCGGGGATGCCGCCACGGCTATCGCCTACCTCGCGGCGACCGTCCTCATCGGCGCGGTGGCCACGTGGGCGGGCATCGTCGTGGCCTCCCTCCATCGCGCCGGGTCGGAGGGTGCACGGTGACGCTGCTGCTCCTCGTCGCGACCGCCGCAGCCGGCGGGGTGGGCGCCGCGTTCCGACTGTTCCTCGACGGCGTCATCCGGGGGCGGACCCGGCCCGGATTCCCGCTCGGCACCGTGGTCATCAACATCTCGGGCTCTCTGGCCATCGGTCTCGTGGCAGGGCTCGTCGCGGGCGGGGTCCTCCCGACGGAGGTCAGCCTCGTCGTCGCCACCGGATTCCTCGGCGGCTACACGACGTTCAGCACGGCGAGCTACGAGACCGTACGACTCGTCCAGGCCCGGCGCCTCGGTGCCGCCGCCCTCAACGCCGTCGGCACCGTCGTCGTCTCGACCGCCGCCGCAGCCGCCGGAATCGCCGTCGGCCTGCTCATCTCCGGCTGATCCTCGGCGTCTCCCCCTCCCCGGTCCGAGTCGATGTCGGTGGGAGGCGGCAGAGTGTCCGGCGTGGCAGACCCCCGCTCCGCCCGAGCGGGGTGACGATCGAAGCAACCCGGTCCCCCGACCGGGCCGACCTGTGAAGGAGACACCGATGACCGGTTTCGGATGCACGCACGACGACGAGGTCGACGGCGGCGGCAACCTCCTGTCCTTCACCGACGCCTCAGCCGACTTCGGCGAAGGCGCGGTCGCCATCTCGTGCCCCTGCGGCGACTGGCTGATCGAAGATGCGGCCGGCCGGGTCATCGCCCGAGCCGAGGTCAGCGTCACCGTCGTCGCAGCTCCGGTCGAGAACACCTTCGCGCAGCAGCGGGCCGCCTGAATCCTCTGGACCGACCGCGGTTCGGCGTCGAAATTTGCGGTACCTCAAGCGAATCCCCGAGGTGGTTTGTTAGCGTGGCGTCGCCGCGATCGCGGAGTGCCACGACCCGGGAGGCGTCAGCCGTGAAGAGGATCTCTTATTCGGACGACTTCATCCTCACCGATGACCGGATCGCCGACACCGTGCTCGAGTACGCCGCGCTGCTCGCGCGGTCCAACGGATCCGACGTGTTCGAGATCCCCGCTGTCGACCACGACGGGCACCTCACCCGTGCCTCGCTGCTCCTCGGACCGGCGAGTCAACTGATCGCGGTCGACGCCGGGGCGAGCCCCATCGAGCTCGACGTCGCCGACACCCTCGACGAACTCGCTGTGCGCATGAACGCCCTCGCCCGCGTGCCCCAGGTGCCGTTCGACGACGACACCAGCAGCCGAGCCGACCTCGACGAGGTGTGACCCCCGCCGCCCCTATGCTGTCGACGTGACCGCATCAGAGGCTGCAGCGACCCCGACGCGTTCCGCCACGGTGGTGATCCCGTGGCGCCCCCAGCCCTCGAGGCTCGACGCCTTCGACCGGGTCCTGGCCTGGTACGCGGAGAACCTGCCCGACATCGACGTTCGCACCATCGATTCCGACGACCCGGTGTTCAACCTCGCCCGGTGCCGCAACCTCGCCTTCGACCTCGCCGACGGCGACGTGCTCATCATCAACGATGCCGACACCCTGCCCGAGCGCGATGCGCTGCTGCGTGCCATCGACGGTGCGGCGACCACCAGAGCGGTCCACCTGCCCTACGACGAGTACCGCTGGTTCGGCGCGCAGGGCAGCGCCCAGTACGCCGCCGGTGTCGCGGCAGCGGACTGCGCGTTCGAGCTCGTGCACGGCGCCTGCTCCGGCGTCTACGTCGCGACCGCCGAGACCTGGCGCGCCCACGGCGGCCAGGATGAGCGCTTCCGCGGCTGGGGATTCGAGGACGCCGCCTGGTACATCGCCCACTCGACCATGCTCGACACTCCCCCGATCCGCATCCCCGGTCGGGTGTACGCGCTGCATCACGTCGCCGCCGAACGCAGCGGCACCCAGTACGAGGCGAACGCGGCTCTCATGCAGCGGTACCGCGACGCGTCCGGCGACCGCGAGGCCCTGGGTCAGCTGCTCGCCGACTCCGTGAGCGCCCGGAACGCCCTGGTCGCGCCCGGGTCCTGATCGAGCTCCCGCGCCGCCTCGACCAGGTCCGGGATTCCCTGCTCACCGCGCGCGAGCACGCGCTCGATCGCCGCTCGCAGTTCGTCGACCGTCGCACTGTTCGGAGCGAGCGCTTCGCCGAAGCCCGCACGCTCGATCGCCGCCGCGCCCGCGAATTGATCGGTCGAGAACGGGAGGACGAGCATCGGGGTGGCGGTGCCCACCGCCTCGGTGACCGAGTTGTTGCCGCCGTGCGTGACGGCGAGAGCGGCCCCGCGCAGCAGCCGGACCTGCGGCAGGTAGGCACGGACGAGCCAACCGGACGGGGTCGGCCCGAGAGCCTCGATCGGCGTTGATCCGCTCGCGATCGCGGCACGCACGCCGAGGGTGCGCAGTGCCTCGGCGACCCGGGCGAGGACATCGTCGCGCACCGAGAGGAAGCTGCCGAAGCTCACGTAGACGAACGGCTCATCCGATTCGAGCCACGCGTCGACCTCGGCGTCAGCGGGTTCGGGGCGGAGCGCGCCGCCCAGGTAGCGGTGGGCGGGCAGCTCGCCCTCGCGCCGCGGATCGGCGAGCCCGGCCGGGTAGTTGTAGAGCACCAGCGGACCGTGGAGGGCAAAGGCGTCCTCGACGGTGCGCCCCCCGACCCCCAGCCGACGGGCGGCGAGATTCCACTCGGCGGTGAAGCCGGACGCGACACGACGGCAGAGCGCGTCGAGATCGGCCAGCTCCCCGGTGTCGGGCGAGAACGCAGCGGGCCAATCGGGCGGGTAGCCGTAGACCTCGCCGCCGACGGGCAGCGCCGTCGGGTGGCCGAGCACGACGTCGCCGTAGTCGATGCCCGCTGCCCAGAGACCGAGGCGCGCGCTGTAGGCGAGGTGGTCGACGATGATCGCGTCGGGCTGAACGCGATCGACGACCTCGAGCGTGGCCTGGGCCGACTGCACCGGCTGCCACATGAGATCCACGAGGCGCTCCTGCGCCTGGTAGCGCAGCGTCGGCACCATTCCGCGCCTGGTGGCGTCGAAGAACCCGCGCAGGGAGTCCGCCTCCTCGTCGACCTGGTTCTCGGCGCGGATCACGCCGGGATTGGAGCCGCGACCGAGCTGGAGGTGCTCCCGCTCGTAGCCGAAGGAGGCGACGATGTCCGCCGTCGCCGGGCCGGTTGCGACGACGACCCGTTCACCGGCCTGCTGCCAGGCCGCGCCGAGGGAGGCGAGCGGCAGAAGGTGCGAGGCGTAGTCGGGGCTGATGATGAGGAGCGTCATCGCCCCGCGACCATCGAGGCGACGCCGAGTTCCTCATCGGCGACACCCGCGTAGACATCGACGAGCTTCTCGGCCATGCGCTGAATGGTGAAGCTCTTCTCGACCGTGCGATGCGACCTGTCCGCCCGGCGCCGGTCGGTCTCGGCCAGGGAGGCATCGAGCGCCGACACCATGGCCTCGCTGAGGCGCGCCGTGTCCCAGGTGGCGGTGAGATAACCGGTGACGCCCTCGACGACGTAGGTCGCGGGGCCGCCTCCGTCGGGTGCGACGACGAGGAGACCGGACGCCATCGCCTCGAGGAGGGCGATGCCGAACTCCTCCTTGAGACTCGCGCAGACGTAGATGCCGCCGGGAGCGGTCAGGCCGGGGAGCCCGGTGCGCGCGGCGGCCACCCAGCGGGCGACGACGTCGTTGCGGCGGTGCCCGGGCAGCAGGAGACCCGCCTGCGCGCGCTGATCGGCCGGTACGACCGTGTCGATGAGGTCGAGCTGCTCGCGCTCGTCGTCGGACGGGTCGGCGAGATCGCCGCCCACGATGAGGAGGTTGGCGCGCTCGTGCAGTCCGCTCTGCGCCCAGGCGGAGACGAGTGAGGCCATGCCCTTCACGCGATGCAGTCGGCCGACGCTCACGATGAGGGGCAGCCCGCGCCGCTCGATCGGGAGCTCCTCGACGAGACCGCGAAGTTCCCGGACGGCGTCGGACGGGGCCTCGCCCGCCATGTGCGCGGTCGCCTCGGCGACGGCGGAGTCGATGACCTGGAGGTCGACGCCCTCCGGCACGATCGTGTGCCGTTCGGGGCGCGCGGTGATGTCGATGCCGACGAGCTGGCGCATGTCGCGTCGCAGGGACGGGCGCGGGAACAGCACGGTGTGCGCCGCGTTGGCGGCGAGCTGCTGGACCAGGCGAACCCGGAACCAGAAGTGCTCGCTCTCGTCGACGTCGCCGAAGTTCTCGCGGGTCAGTCGACCGGCGAGATCGAGCGACTGGATGACCGCGTGCGGGTCGGGGGCGACGGTGAAGATGACGGGGATGTCGAGCTCGCGCGCGACATCGGCCGCGGCGAGGCTTCCGACGTCGGCCATGCGCAGGTGCAGCATGTCGACGCCGCCGGCCGCCCGGAGCACGCGCCGGATGCCTCGGCGTGCGGCGACGCGCAGCGGCCACGCCGCCGCGGAGGGAACGGGATCGCGCAGCAGCGGCACCCGACCGTACAGGTGGCCGGCGGCACCCAGGGCGTCGAGATCGGCCGCGGCCTGGGTGACGGACCCCCGGGACATCGTGATGACCCGGCTGACGGGCGTGGCGACCTGCCGGCCCGGGGCCACGAGTGCGTCGCCCAGACGGACCAGGAGCGTGGCGATACCGCCGTTGTCGCCGGCGCCGGCCGAGGTGAGATCGGCGTCGATGTCCGCATGGAGAAACAGCTGACCGACCGTGAGACCGTCGCGGATCTCGTCGCTGACCGGGAGGGCGGCATCGAGATCGATGAGCGACAGGCGGGCGACATCCGCGAGGATGTCGGAGCCCATGGCGAGGTCGATGAGCACGCTGGCGACGCCGGTGTCGCCGCGGCGCTGTCCGAGGGCCGCGATCGCGGCGATCCGCACCTCTTCGCTCTCGCCGCGGTCGCCCGCGATGCTCACGAGGGGGCGGATCGTGATGACGTGGCGCACGAGGCCGAGGGTCTCAACGAGGCGAGCCCTCGCGCCGGGTTCGTCGACCCCGAGGAGCGCGGATTCGAGCCCGACGGCGATCTGCTCGGGCGCTCCCGACGACCACTGCTCGAGCGAGCGCTGGGCGAGCATGCCGCCGAAGCCGCCGCCCGCGATCATGCTGATCAGCCGAGCCGTGGAATCGGCCCGCGGCAGTCGGGTGCCGAGCACCCAGGCGGCGTGCTCGCGGAGGAAGAGGCGCTCGCTCGAGAGGAGCCCCGCCAGCGATCGGGCGGCCTCCTCGTCGGAGATGAGCGCAAGGCCGTGGACTGCGGAGATGGCGGCGATCTGGTCGTCGTCGCGAAGGGTGGACTTCAGAACTCGGATGGTCCGCACGCCCGGATCGCGGCTGCTCTCGAACGCGAGCTCGTCGGCGAGGCGCATGGCGTCGACGACGCGTTCGGCACCGCGCACCGCATCGAGTGAGGTCTGAATACCCACGTCGCTCCCCACCTGATGATCCACGCCACGATCGCCGGTGATCCGGTGGCGGCAAGCTGAATGATAGCGATGAGAAGCGACAACTGACTGCGCGGGGTTTCGGCTACCGTGATGGGTCGACCGCGCACCTGCATCAGCTCGAGCGCCGCAGCTGAGAGGAATGCCCGTGCAGATCGTCACCGTCGGCGATGTCGGGGTTCGCGACGACATGATCCACATCGGCGACGAGGCCATGTTCGAAGCCCTCGTCACCGAGCTCGGCAGTCGCGGGGTCGAGGTCGTCGGGGTCTCCTCCGAGCCGGCCGAGACGGCGGTCAGGTACGGGATCGACACCGTGCCCCGGATCGGCTTCGACCTGTCCCTCGGGCGGCCCGCCGCCGACGAGCGCCTCGGACGCGTGATCCGCGCCGCCACCGGGGAGAGCACTCTCGCCGACGACGATCCGGCGCTCACCGTCATCGACGCCGTCCGCTCGTCCTCCGGAGTCGCGGTCGCAGGCGGCGGCAATCTGGCGTCGACCTGGCCGGTCCACATCTACGAACGGCGCGCTCTCGTCGGCATCGCGACGGCGCTCGGACTTCCGAGCGCGGTGTCGGGTCAGACGTTCGGTCCCGAACTGACCGGCACCGACGTCGACCTCGTCGCCGAGCTGCTCGGGGAGTCGCGCGTCGTGGGCGCCCGCGAGGATGCATCAGCCGCCCTCGCCGCCCGACTCGGCGTTCCGGCCGACCGGCTGCAGCGCACGGTCGACGACGCGAGCTTCCTCGTCGACGACGCGGCGGCCGACAGCGGCTACCTCCTCGTGAGCCTCTCGACGCACCTGGCCGGACGCGACCGGCCCGCGTTCGTCGCAGCTCTCGCCTCAGTGCTCGACCGCGTGGCCCACGACACCGGGCTGGAGGTGCGCTTCCACGCGCACTGGGCGGCACTCGATCCCTCCTCCGTGCGCGGGGACTCGATCCTGCACGACGAGGTCCGCCAGGCGATGAAGGCCGGGTCGGAGGTCGTTCCCACGGTCGACTCGGCGCACGCGGCCCGCCTCGCCCGGGGGGCCGGGCTGCTCGTGACCGGTCGCTACCATCCGGCCGTGTTCGCTGTTCCTGCAGGGGTGCCGACCATCGGGATCTCGACCGACTCCTACACGGTCGTCAAACTGACCGGCGCGCTCGGCGGCTTCGGGCAGAGCTCGGTTCTCGGCATCGACGCCCTGATCGCGGGCGACGGGCACGGCCTCGCCGCGCAGGTATGGCGGGACCGCGCCACCATCCGCGAGGATGGGATCATCCGATCGATCAGCCATCGCGACGCATCCGCCGCCTGGTGGGACCGGGTCGCCGCTCAGTTCTGACAGGACCGGTCACCGCCGACCGATCACCGGCGACCGGGACACGGCCGCACGTCACACCGGCTTGCGGCTGACCGTCACCGTGAACTTGTCGCCGCGACCGGCGACATTGGTCGGGCCGACCATGCGCACGAGCGCGTCGCGATAGGCCAGGTGCGTGTTGAAGACGGTCCACAGCTCCCCGCCCGGGCGCAGCACACGACCGGCGTCCTCGAGCAGGCGGAGGGCGACCTCGGCCTGGACCGTCGCGCCGCTGTGGAACGGCGGATTGCAGACGATCAGGTCGGCGCTCTCGTCGGGGCGCTCGAAGAGCGCGTCCTCGCGCACCGCGACGATCCGATCGGCGGCTCCGTTCGCCTCCGCCGTCGCGGTCGTCGAAGCGACAGCGGCGCGAGACGAGTCGATCGCGACGACGCGCAGCTCGGGATGGGTGGCGGCGAGCGCCACGGCGAGCAGGCCGGTCCCACTGCCCAGGTCGATGGCATCATGCGCGGTGCGTCCGCGGGGGCGGCCCGCCGAGTCGGTGGACGGCACGCCCATCTCGGCCACGAAGCCGAGCAGGAACCGGGTTCCGATGTCGAGCGCCGCCCCGGCGAACGCTCCCCCGTGCGCGACGACCGTCGCCCGGCCACCGGGCAGTTCCGGGGCGGACACCTCGCGGCGGACGGGGTAGCCGGCGGTCGCGGCGGCGGTCCGGGGCAGCGTCGCGGTCAGTGTCCGCGACTTCTGGCGCGCCCGGCCCACATCGACTCGACCGAACGAGCCCGCGAGGACCTCGTTCATCGCGAGCGTCATGTGCTTGATGCGTCCGCCCGCGACGACGACCACGTCCGGGGAGGCGAGCCGTGCGATCGCCTCCGCCCACTCCCCGAGTTCGGCGAGGCTGCGCGGCAGCTGCAGGAGGACGACCCGCGCACCGTCGAGCAGTCCGGCATCGAGCGGATGAGATGTGTAGGCGCCGCCGAACCCCTGCTCGGCGGCGTTCCGGTCGAGCGCGCGTTCGCCGACGAGGGCGTCCTGGTAGACGCGGATCCCGGTCGCCCCGTGGAGCGCCGCAGCTCCGAGGGTGAGGGCGCCGTATCTGTCGCCGAGCACAGCGACCTCGCCGGGCTTCGCCGATGCGAGCGCCTCAGCGGCCTCGTCGAGAATCAGTCGGTCGCTCGCGTCGACGGCGAACAGGTTCGGCGCCTCCACGTCGGGCCTCCGCCGCAGAAGATCGAACGAGAACTCAGCCACCGCCCCACCATACGGGTCGGCCGGGACCCTTCACTTCGCTGCGCTCAGTGGGCGGGACCGAGACCCATCCACCCCTTCGTTTCGACGGGCTCAGCGGGCGGGCTACCGCCGGAGGTCGAGCAGCGCGCGGCGCGTACCGAGACCCCTTCGCTTCGCTGCGCTCAGCGGGCGGGGGTCACGAGGTCTCGGAGAGGTAGCGGTGGACGAACGTGACCGCCATCGCACCCTCCCCCACGGCGCTCGCGACGCGTTTCACCGAGCCGTGGCGCACATCCCCCACGGCGAACGAACCCGGCACGCTCGTCTCCAGGAAGAACGGGTCGCGCCGCAGAGGCCAGACTCCGTCGGCCACGCGCCCGCGCAGGTCGGGACCCGTGACGAGGTAACCGAGCTCGTCGCGCACGATCGGGGTGTCGGTCGCCCACTCCGTGTCGGGCTCACCGCCGATGCAGACGAACATCCGCCCGACCGCCAGATCCTCGGCCAGGCCGGTCCGTGTGTTCTCGAGGCGCACACCACTGAGCGTCTCGTCACCGTCGAGCCGGGTGACACGTGTGTCGAGTCGGATCTCCACATTGGGCGCCCGCAGCACCCGCTGCGCCAGATAGTCCGAGAGGGTCGACGACAGATCGGACCCGCGGACCACCATGGTGACCCGACGCGCGTACGCCGACAGGTTCATGACCGCCTGCCCCGCCGAGTTGCCGCCGCCCACGACGACCACGTCGTCACCCGTGCAGTCGGCGGCCTCACTGGTGCCTGCGCCGTAGTAGAGGCCGACGCCGAGGAAGTCGTCCTCCCGCTCCAGGCCGAGCCTGCGCCATTCCACACCCGTGGCGCAGATGTTCGACCTCGACACCATCCGCGTGCCATCGGTCAGGTCGGCGTGAAGGCGCCCGCCCTCGAAGCGGCCGCGGATCCCGCCCCGCATCAGGAGCAGCTCCGCACCGAACTTCACGGCCTGCTGGCGGGCGCGCTCGGCGAGATCGGCACCGGCCACCCCGGCCGGGAAGCCGAGGTAGTTCTCGATGAGACTGCTGTATCCGGCCTGACCGCCGACGGTCTCGCGCTCGACCAGCACGACGTCGAGCCCTTCCGACGCCGCATACACCGCTGCCGACAGGCCGGCCGGGCCGGCGCCGTAGATGGAGAGGTCGTACTCCGTCAGCCGCGGCCGGGCGATCCAGCCGAGGTGCGCGGCGATCGCCTCGACACTCGGGTCGATGAGGCGCGTCCCATCCGGCAGGTCGACGACGGGCAGCCGAGCGTCGCGCAGCGGCAGTCCGAGCAGGCGGAGGCATGCGGCATCGTCGTCGACCTCGATCCAGGTGAAGTGGACGACGCTGCGGGTGAGGAAGTCGCGGATCGCGTAGGCGTCGCGGCTTCGGCGGTGACCGTAGAGCCTGACTTTGTCGGCGTGCGGGGCGACCATCGCGACGTCCTCCTCTCCGATCGTTCCTGACGGAACACTCCGTGCTGGTTGCCACCGTAGATGCCGCGCGGGCGCCTGGATAGACCGTGCTGATCCCACGCTCGGCCGGCTCGACTCGCGCGATGCTCTTGTCCCCGTCAGCGGGCTCGTCCCTCCGCGCCGGGTCGAGGGACCTTGCGACAACGGTCCGAGCGTCCGGCGTAACGGCCGCCCTAGTGTCCGGGCATGACGAACCCGCAGAACGCCCCGTTCCCGGCGGCATCCGACCGTATTCGCGCGCGGCAGCCGAGGTCGCGGGAACCTTCCTCCTCGTCTTCGGGCTCGTCGGAGCGGCGCTGCTGACCTCGGGTGACACGAACGGCGCGGGCTCGCAGCCGGGCACCGGGCTCCTCGGCGTCGCTCTGGCGCTGGGCCTCGCCGTGACCGCCGGCGGATACGCGTTCGGCCCGATCTCGGGCGGCCATTTCAACCCGGCCGTCACGGTCGGCGTCGCGATCGCCGGACGGCTGCCATGGAGGCTCGTCCCGCTGTACCTGATCGCCCAGTTCGTGGGAGCCGTCGCCGGCGCGGCCTCCGTCTTCGGGCTGATCGCGGGTGGCAGCTCCGGATTCCTCGACACCGCCATCGCATCCGGGTTCGCCTCGAACGGGTACGCCGACCTCTCCCCCGGCGGGTTCGGTCTCCTCCCCGTCGTCGCGGTCGAATTCATCGCGACGGCGGTTCTCCTCTTCGTCGTCCTCGCGACCATGCATCCGACCAAGGGCACGCCCGCCGCCCCGCTCGTCATCGGGCTCACGCTCAGCTCGATGCTCCTCGTCGCCCTGCCGATCGACAACGCGTCATCGAACCCCGCCCGTTCGCTCGCCACCGCGCTGTTCGGCGGTGGAGACTGGCTCGTGCAAGTGTGGGTCTTCATCCTGGTCCCGGTCATCGGCGGCGCCCTCGCGGCGCTCGTCTACCCGAGACTCTTCGCACCGAAAGACGAGGCGGTGGCTGCATGAGCAGTGAGACATGGTCGCGGGTCCCGATCGAACCGCAGAGCGTCGATGCTCCCCTGTCGCGCTCCGCGGTGTTCCTCACGGTCACCCTGTCCGACGCGGCCGACGCCGCCGACAGGGCACGCAGCGTCATCGGCGACATCGGCGGGCTCGTCCGCGCGGTCGGGTTCCGCGACCTCGCGGGTCACCTGTCGTGCGTCGTGTCCATCGGGTCGGATGCGTGGGATCGCGTCGCCCGCCTCCCGAAACCCGCCCAGCTGCACCCGTTCGTCGAGGTCAAGGGCATCCGTCACACCGCCGTCGCGACCCCCGGGGACGTGCTGTTCCACATCAGGGCGGAGCGCGAGGACATGTGCTTCGAGTTCGAGCGGCTCCTCCTCAACGCTCTCGGCGATTCGGTCACCGTCGTCGACGAGACCGTCGGATTCCGGTACTTCGACAGCCGCGACCTGCTCGGGTTCGTCGACGGGACCGAGAACCCCACCGGATCGGGCATGGCTCACTGGGCTCTCGTCAGCCCCGACGACGATCACGCCAACGCCGGCGGCAGCTACGTCGTCGTGCAGAAATACCTGCACGACCTCGCCGGCTGGGACGCCCTCCCCACCGAGCTCCAGCAGATGATCATCGGCCGCACCAAACTCGACAACGTCGAACTCGATGATGACGCGGCACCACGCAAGTCCCACAAGAGCCTCGCGACGATCGTCGACGACAACGGGGTCGAGCACGACATCCTGCGCGACAACATGCCGTTCGGGCGACCCGGGCACGGCGAGTACGGCACCTACTTCATCGGCTACTCGCGCGACGTGTGGGTGACGGAGAAGATGCTGCAGAACATGTTCATCGGCGACCCCGCGGGTTCGTACGACCGGATGCTCGACTTCTCGAAGGCCGTCACCGGCGGCAACTTCTTCGCCCCGGCGAACGCGGTCCTCGAGACCTTCGCCGACTGACCCGCCGCCGCCCGCCCGTCGAGCCCAGCGAAACGAAGCCCCTCCACTTCGACGAGCTCAGTGAGCGGGCCTGCACACCCTTCACTTCGCTCCGCTCAGTGGGCGGGCAACCCCCGCCCGTTGAGCAGAGCGAAACGCAGGACACTTCGACGAGCTCCGCGAGCCCCCCGCCCGTTGAGCCCGTCGAAACGAAGACCCTCCACTTCGACGAACTCAGTGAGCGGGCCCGCACACCCTTCACTTCGCTCCGCTCAGTGGGCGGGCGCCCCCGCCCGTTGAGCGCAGCGAAACGCAGGACACTCCGACGAGCTCCGCGAGCACCCCGCCCGTTGAGCCCGTCGAAACGAAGACCCTCCACTTCGACGAGCTCAGTGAGCGGGCCCGAACGCCCTTCACTTCGCTCCGCTCAGTGAGCGGGCACCCCCGCCCGTTGAGCGCAGCGAAACGCAGGGCACTTCGACGAGGTCAGCCCTCGGCGCGGTGCTCCGCCAGGATGAGCTGCCAGTCGACCGGGACGCGCTCGGCGGGGCCCGGCGTGGACTGCGACTCGGGGTGACTCGTCGGCGGGGCCAGCTCGGGTCCCTCCGTGTAGTCATCGGCGACGTAGTCCCAGAACCAGTCCTCACCCGGTTCGAAACTCCGCATGATCCGGTGACCGGTCGCCCGGAAGTGGGCCGTCGCGTGCGCATTCAGCGAGTCGTCGCAGCAGCCGATGTGCCCGCACAAGGCGCACCGTCGCAAGTGCACCCACCAGCTGCCCTCCGCGTCGCACTCGACGCATCCCGCACCGCTGGGCGGCACCGACGGATCGATGAACTGGGCCAGGTCTGCCACGGGGACCTCCTCGGGTCGACGACTGCGTCGAGGGCCGACGATCGCTCGTCACAGCATCGCCCCGCACGCTCGTTCCGTCCAGACCCTGTTGCTCCCCCGCACCCGAAGTCGAGGGAGAGAGTTCCGACGCATGTCGCAGAGCCCCCGCCACCGTCGGCCAATACATTCGGGACACGAGCAGAAAGCGAGCATCATGTCCGAATCAACCGGCTCCCGACACGTCAGGTCGCTCACAGGCGCACCCAAGCAGCACGACAGCGAACTGGGCTCCATCTCCCGGCTCACGCGGGACAGCTTCCCGATTCTCGCCGGGCTCTCCATCAAGCGGCTCGTGCTCGAGCCGGGGAGCATCCGCGAGCCGCACTGGCACGCCAACGCCGACGAGATCGGCTACGCCATCTCGGGCACGGTGCTCATCTCGATCCTCGACAACGGCAGCACCTTCTCGTCGTTCACGATCTCGGCCGGCCAGATGTTCACCATCCGCTCCGGGTCGCTGCACCACATCGAGAACATCGGAGACGACGCCGCGGAGATCATCGTCGCCTTCTCGCACGAACGCCCCGAGGACTTCTCCCTGCACGCCGCGTTCGGCGAGATGACCGACGCGGTGCTCGGCAACACCTACGACCTCGACGCCTCCGCGTTCGCGCCGATCAAGCGCGACACCTCCTCGCCCGCCATCGTGAAACGCACCGGACCGGCCGTCATCCCCGACACTGCCGGATTCAACAACCCGCACAAGTTCGACATCGAGGCGCAGAACCCACCGCTGCACCACCCGTACGCGTACGTGAAGCTGGCGCGCAGCCAGTTCTGGCCGAGCCTCGAACACCTCTCGATGTACTCCCTGACCATCGCCGACGACGGGATGCGCGAACCGCACTGGCACCCCACCACCGCCGAGATGGGCTACGTGCATCGAGGGCACGCCCGCATGTCGATCCTCGACCCCGACGGAACGGTCGACACCTACGTCGTCGGGCCGGGCGACACCTACTTCGTACCCAAGGCCTACCCGCACCAGATCGAGGTGATCGGCGATGAGGAGATCCACTTCCTGATCTTCTTCGACCAGCCCACCCCCGGCGACATCGGCTACCGCGCCTCCCTGTCCGCGTTCTCCCGCCCCGTTCTCGCCGCCACATTCGGCGTCGACCTCGAGACGCTGCCCGAGTTCCCGTTCACCCCCAACGATCCGCTGCTGGTCGCGAAGAGGAACCCGACCGACCCCGTCGACTGATCGCAGCGTCGCGTCCGCCCGGCGCGGCGATCCCAGCCTGACCCTGTCGCTACCAGCGGCTGTACCGCCGAGGCCCCACCCTGCTGTAATGGAGGCAGCATTCCACTATCGGGGGTGCAGCCGTTCATCGGAGGTCCGGGTGATCACGCCAGCGAAGGTGAGCGGAGGCCGGAAGCGGCGGATCGGGATACTGCTGTTCGACGGCGTGAAGATGCTCGACTTCGTCGGTCCTGCCGAGGTGTTCCTCGAGGCCAACCAGAGGATCGACAGCTACGAGCTCGTCATGATGTCCTACGACGGCGCCGATGTCACGACATCTCTCGGCGTCCGTGTGGGCGTGAACTCGTCGGCGGCCGACGGTGGCGTGTTCGACACGATCATCATCCCGGGCAGCGAACGGGCCGCCGCGGTGTTCACCCCGGACGTGCTCGAGGCCGCGCGCCTGCTCACGGAGCGAACGCGACGCATCACCTCGATCTGCAGCGGAGCGTTCGCTCTCGCGTCGCTCGGCCTGCTCGACGGCAGGAAGGCGACGACCCACTGGAAGTTCGCCGGCACGCTCGCCGCCCGATTCCCGGCGATCGATGTGAACCCCGACTCGATCTTCGTCCGCGACGGGCGGATCTCCACCTCAGCGGGCGTGGCTGCGGGAATCGACCTCGCGCTCGCCCTGGTCGAGGAGGATCACGGCGCCGCCATCGCCCGCAGCGTCGCGCAGCTGCTCCTGGTCTACATGCAGCGCTCCGGCGGGCAGTCCCAGTTCTCCGCGTCCCTGCGCGCCGCTCCCCCGCGCACCCCCGCGGCGATCGCCGTCGCCGAGTACGTCAACACCGACCCGACCCGCCCGTGCACGGTCACGGACCTCGCAGCGCACGCGAACGTCAGCACACGGCACCTCAACCGGATCATCCGCGAGGAGCTCGGCATGACACCGCTCGAGTACGTCAACTCGATGCGGCTCGACCTGGCGACCGGCCATCTCGAATCCGGAGCCTCGGTCGCCCAGGCCGCCGAGTACGCCGGATACAGCACGCCCGTCGCCTTCCGGCGGGCGTTCGTCGCGCGACTCGGGATCACCCCGTCCGACTATCAGCGGCGATTCCAGACCACCCGGCAGGCCTCGTAGGTATCCACGTCAGGACCACGCGAGCGCGAGACCGGATAACTACCGTGAAAATCGCCGCAGGTGCGACGAACAGATGAGATCGGAGATTCGCGATGGACCTTCAGGAGCTGGCCGATCAGCTGTCCGATGAGCTCGGCAGACCCGCGACCGTGTTCGATGCCGACGACCGGCCGCTCGCCTCGAGCGACGGCGCCTCCGCCCCGGTCCGCGACCACGTTGACATCCCGGTCCGGGACAGCACCCGCCAGCTGGCCACCTTCCGGCTCGTCGCGGATGGACGGCCGCCGCTCGGCGCGAGCGATTACGCCATGCTCGACGCCGCCGCAGGCATCGCCCGCGTCCTGCTCGCCGAGGACTCCTCGTCCACCGCTGCGGGCACCCGCGAGGAGTCGATGCGGCTGCTGCTCGACGACGACCCCCGCACCCGCCGCGCGGCGTTCGCCGACGCGGTCTCGCGTCGCTGGATCGAACGCGGCGGGCGCACCGTCGTGCGCGCGATCATCATCGACAACGGTGTGGGTCGGCTCCGACGGGCGACGTTCGCGCGTCACATCGCCGCCGCGACACCGGCGCACAGCACCGTCATCCGCGATCACGACTCGGTGCTGTACCTCGTCACCCGCGATGGCCGGAGCGGGGTCGACCTCGATGCGTGGATCCGCGAGGAGTCGGTCCGATTCGACGTGACCGTGGCGGGGATTGGAAGCGCGCATCTCGACCCCCTTGCGACGGATCTGGGCGACGCGGCCGAGCAGGCACGGGTCGCGGCCGACCTCAGTGCCGCCCTCCCCGATCTGCTGCCGGGGAGCAGCATCGACGAGCTCGGCGGCTGGGTCATGCTGCATGCGGTGACCGCGGACTCGCGCCGACTCTCGGATATCTCTCCTGCCGCCGAACTGCTCTACCGGGCGAGCGACCCGCTCCAGCGCGAAACGATCGAGACCTATCTCGACGCCGGCGGTCACGCGAGGGCGGCCTGCGAGAAGCTGCACATCCACCGCACGACCCTGTACTACCGGCTCGACAACATGCCGCCCGTCGTGCGGGACGCCCTGGACGACGGCATGAAGCGGAGCACGCTGCACCTCGCGCTCAAGCTCGCACGCCTGTGGGAAGCCACCGGCGCGATCTGACGGCTCCGACCCGCGGAGGTCTGAGCCCGGCCGTGCGGCTCAGGCCGCGCGGAGGAGGGCCGACATGCGCGTCGACGTGTCCGCGATGGCGCGGAGCTGCTCGACGGGAACACCGACTCGGCTGAGCGAGATGAGCCCCTGCGAGACGAGCACGATGTGGTTGCCGAGAGCGGGGATCTGCGCGTCGGCGAGGTCGATGTCCCCCGCGGCGACGCCCTGGGCCACCCGGCGCTCTAGGATCGATTCCATCCGGCCGATGGATCGGCGCCCGATGACGACGACATCGGGGAAGCGTGAGCCGAGTTCGGCGAGACTGTTGAGCATCAGGCAGCCGCGTCGGTCGGCGTGGGCGGTGCAGTCGGCGACGATCTCGGCGAGATAGTTCGCGACGGCCGACTCGAAGTCTCCGCGGTGCGAGCTCACCACGGTCTCGACGAGGCTCACGCGACCCTCGCAGTAGCGTTCGAAGACGGCGAGGAAGAGGCCGAGTTTGCTTCCGTAGGCGGAGTAGATGCTGCCGTTGCCGACACCGGAGGCCGCGGACACGTCTTCGATGGACGTACGGTCGTAGCCCTGCGCCCAGAAGATCTCCTGGGCGGCGTCGAGCAGGGACTGCTCGTCGAACCTCCGGGGTCTGGCCATGCAGTGAAGATTACCGGGTATGCGAGTTCGGTTATACGCGGGTGTCTCGGGTGTCCCTCCGAGGGCCATCAGGCGGCCGCGGCCCCGGAACTAGCGTGAAGTCATGCACGACGACGAGCACCGACGGGATCAGCGCGCCGACTTACGGGAGATGCTCGATTCGTGGGAGGGGATCCCCGCATTCCTCCGCGACAAGCACCTCGACATCGTCGCGGCCAACGGCCTCGCCCGCGCCCTCTCACCCGCATTCAACGAGGGCGTGAACCTCGCTCGTTTCGCTTTCATCGATGCCGCAGTGGACCGCGACGACCCGAACTACCCCAGGGCTGCCGGTCATGTCGCGGCGATGCTGAGGGAATCCCTCGACCTGCACCACGAGGACGATCCGTTCCGCGACATCGTCGGCGAGCTCTCCGCGAAGAGCCGCGACTTCGCGACGGCGTGGGCCGAGGAGCGCCCGGCCGACAACAGCGGATCCGTCCCTTTCGTCACTCCGGTGGGTCGGATGCAGCTCAACTTCCAGCAGCTGATCGTGCCCGGCGGATCCGGTGACGTGCTGATGGTGTTCCGCCCTGCGGACCACTCAGCTCAGGTGGCGCTGACGCGTCTCGCCGAAGTGGCGGCCGGCGCGAGTGAGGCCTGAGCCTCGTCGAGGGTGCGCGTGCGCCGGCCGCGGGTGCGGACGGCCAGGGCTTGCACGACGGTCGCGGCCTCGGAGCCGGGATCGCCGAAGAACGTGGTGAGGAACTGACCCGAGACGCCCGGGATCTCGAGGGTCTGCCAGCGGAACTCGATCCAGCCGAACCCGTCGACGAGGCTGGCGATCGTGCCGGTGGTCTGGGGTCGCGCGTCGTGGAGAGCCCACATCCGGCGGAACTCGCGGTCCCCCACCGAGAGCGACCCCACGATCTCCTGGAACCGCGGGTCGGCCGGATCGGCGTGGAAGCGGAGCGCGGCGAGCATGTCGAGGGTGCTGGACGTCCACAGATCCTTGCGCCCCGCGGCGGCTCGCTCGCGGAACGTCGCAAGGAGGAGGTTGTTCCCGGGAACGAGGTAACCCGGTGCGAGTTCGGCGGCCGGCGGGTTGACGGCGAGCACGTCCTGATTGCGATCGGAGACGTAGGCGGGGGTGTGCGACCACTGCTCGAGGAGGCGCAGCACGCCGTCGCCGACACCTCGCCGGGTCCTCACCGGCCGGGCCGCGCGCACGGGGTGCGCCAGTCGGTGGAGGTACACCTGGCTCGTCTCGTCAAGCAGCAGCGCCCGACCGAGCGCGGAGAGGACCTGCTCCGACGGCTGGTGGTCGCGTCCCTGCTCGAGGCGGAGGTAGTACTCGGCACTGATGCCGGCGAGGGCCGCGACCTCTTCGCGCCGGAGGCCCGGCACCCGTCGGGGCTCGTCTCGTTCGATGCCGACATCCTCGGGTTGAAGCAGTTCGCGCCGCGCCCTGAGGAACTCCGCGAGCGGTGTCCTTCCGGTAGCCATCTTCCCTCCCCCGTGTCCTTCGATCGGTATTCCGACCGTGCTTCATGCTGGCGCGGAGAGCGCTCACACGGTGAGGCCGGAATCGGCCGTGCGTAGTCCGCTTAGGGACAGACAAACGAGCGGAAATGAACATCCGGTGACGGCTCGATGCCCGGCTCGGCGCCCTGCCGGGCGCGTGGCGCCGACGGCGATCACCGGGAACGCCGATGGCCCGCCACCGGTGAGGTGACGGGCCATCTGCTGGTGCTGCTCGGATCAGCTGGTCAGCTGCTCCTCGCGCTTCGGGAGCTTCCAGCCCGGGCGCACGTAGTGGCAGGTATAGCCGTTGGGGAGCTTCTCCAGGTAGTCCTGGTGCTCCTCCTCCGCCTGCCAGAACGCGCCGGCCGGCTCGACCTCGGTGACGACCTTGCCGGGCCAGAGCCCGGACGCGTCGACATCGGCGATGGTGTCGAGGGCGACCTGCTTCTGCTCGTCGTTCGTGTAGTAGATCGCGGAGCGATAGCTGCGTCCGACGTCGTTGCCCTGACGGTTCTTCGTCGACGGGTCGTGGATCTGGAAGAAGAATTCGAGCAGGTCGCGGTAGGAGATCTGCGAGGGGTCGAAGACGATCTCGACGGCCTCGGCATGGTCGCCGTGGTTGCGGTAGGTCGCGTTCGGGGTGTCGCCACCGGAGTATCCGACCCGTGTGGAGAGAACTCCGGGTCGACGGCGGAGGAGCTGCTGGGCTCCCCAGAAACATCCTCCGGCGAGGATGGCGGTCTCAGTCGTGGCCATGTCTAGGCCTCCTTCGTGGTGAACAGGCTGCGGTAGTCACCGTAGCCCTGGCTCTCCAGCTCATCCAGGGGGATGAACCGCAGCGCCGCGGAGTTGATGCAGTAGCGGAGGCCGCCGTCCTCGATGGGTCCGTCGTCGAAGAGGTGACCGAGGTGGCTATCGCCGTTCGCGGAACGGACCTCGGTGCGGATCATCCCGTAGCTCTTGTCGTCGCGCCGGATGACATTGGCCGGGTTGATGGGTCGGGTGAAGCTCGGCCAACCGGAGCGGCTGTCGTACTTGTCGGTCGAGGCGAACAGGGGCTCGCCCGACACGATGTCGACGTAGATGCCGTCGTCGTGGTTGTCCCAGAACTCGTTCATGAACGCCGGCTCTGTGGCGTCCTCCTGGGTGACGGCGTACTGACGCTTCGTCAGCTGCGAGATCGCGGCCGGGTCCTTGCGGTACTCGGTGGTGGTCATTGGTGCTCCTCAGCTACGAGCCGCTGGCTGCGGCCCTCGTCTATAAGAACAGCCGACCCTGGCCGAAAGTTCCCGCCCCCGGCCCAATCACCTGCGTATCCCCTGTGAGCTCCCAATGCCTCCCCGCCGCCTCGACCGCTCAATCCCACCGACGCCCGCCGCCCGTTGAGCGCAGCGAAACGAAGGCCGACATCCCGCGCTAACGCATGGCGCCGCTCAGCGACCCAACAAAACCGCCGCCCGTTGCGCCCGTCGAAACGAAGGCCGACATCTCGCACTAACGCATCTCTCCGCTCAGCGACCCAACGGGACTGCCGCCCGTTGAGCCTGTCGAAACGAAGAACCGAGGACTGACAACCAAAAAGGTCGCCACCCTGAGGGTGACGACCTTTTCCTTGGTGGACCTGAGGGGATTCGAACCCCTGACCTCTTCATTGCGAACGAAGCGCGCTACCAACTGCGCCACAGGCCCAAGTGCCCGTCAACACTAGCATTTCGCCAGCCGTCAACCGAACCAGCCGACGAGCCGCCGAACCTCAGACGGCGCGCCGCTTGCGCAGCACGTCGTTCAAGTCGGTGATACCCGGGCGGGTCTCCCCCACGATGCCCATCGCCGCATAACCCGACGCCTTCGCAGCGGCCGGAGCCGCCTCGCGTGACGGCATCGGGGCCACCTCGGGAGCACGCTGAGCAGACCGCAGCGCCTCATCCGCGCGCTGAGCCGCGGCCGCCAGGTCGCGCTGAGCGGATGCCGCAGCGGAGATCTGGTCCGCGTCGCGACGCGACAGGTAGAGAGGCTTCGGGAGCGGGACAGGCGTCCACGTGGGACGGGCTGGCTCGCTGCGCTGCCAGTCCGTGAAGCTCTGCACCGGGGCCGCGACGGCGACGGTGCGGTCGACAGCCTGAGTCGCCCGGCGGGCGGCCTTGACCGTCGCCACTCGCTGCAGGAACCCGAGAGCGGCGAATACGCCGAGGGAACCCGCGATGAGCGGCAGCCAGTTCATGTTCACGATCGCCTCGCCGATCCCGAACCCGGCGACCACGACCGACCCGACCAGCACGAGCGAAGCGAGAAGGCGGGTCCTGCGGAGACGAGCAGCGGCCAGTGCCTGAACGGCCGCCGCCTTCTGGCGGGGCTCTCGCGGCGACTCGTGCTTGCGGGACAGCGTGCGGGCGGCAGCCGCCTCTCGGGCGCGGGCGACGGCCTCGGCCTTCTGGGCGGCGATGCGCAGGGCCCTGTGCTGCTCCGCCACGCTCTTCGCTGTCGTCTCCACGCGAATCTCTTCTGGCACTTCTGCCGTCTCGGCCAAAATGCGCAGAGTCTGCTGCAGTCGGACCGCGTTGCGTTCCGTGGCGATGTACTGCCGACGGCGAATCCACGTCGGCATCAGATAGAGCAGCCAGAGCGCAGCTGCAAGCGCGATTACCGCTCCGCCGCCGACGCCCTCAACACCCATCCCACCAAGTTAGGGGTCGCCGGCATCACACCGCGCGAAGCCGACGGGGTGTGTCCGGGCGATGTTCGCACCAACCCCCGACACGGCTCGATCCGGCGTTCCGAAAACTCCGAATCGGCACTGCGGAAGCGACAATTTCACCCGGAATCCGGCGCGTCGCGCGGCCCCGTCAGTGAACTGTGAGAACGAGCGCCGAGGTCAGCGCGGAGGGAAGGTCTCATTGGCGGCGAGGCGGTCCCGCTCGGGGATCTCCGCCGCGTCGGCGGGCACGAGGCCGCGCGTCCACCGCTCCATGACGCCCTCGGGGATCTCCTCCGACACGAGCGCGAAGCAGAAGTGATCACGCCAGTCGCCGTTGATGTGGATGAAGCGACGCCGCAAGCCCTCGTAGCGGAACCCGAGCTTCTCGACGACCCGCAACGACTTCGCGTTCTCGGGACGGATGCAGATCTCGATGCGGTGCAGGCCGAGCTGCTGGAAGCAGTAATCGGTGGCGAGGGCAACTCCGGTCGGGGTCGCACCGGCGCCCGCGAACCGTTCGCCGATCCAGTAGCCGATCGACGCCGACGAGGTCGATCCCCAGGCGATGCCGGACACGTTCAGCTGGCCGGCGAGCGCGCCGTCGACCTCGATGACGAACGGGAGACCCTGACCGCTGCGCGCGTTGCTCTGCAGCGCCCGGATGCTCGAGCGCGTGTCGAAGCTCATCGGCCCGCGCGGATTCGTCGCCTCCCACTGACGCAACCAGCCGCGGTTGTCGAGCAGCTCTCGCTCGAGCTCGCGCGCATCCTTCAACCTGATGGGTCGGATCGTCGTGCGCCCCTGACGCAGGGTCGGAATGATGGCCACGTGCGCCGCCGCTTTCGCTGAAAAGGTCTGGAGAGGTTCTACGTCAGTCGAGAGTCGAGACGAAGTTCTTCAGCCAGGGGTTGAGCTCGGGTGCGAGATCGGTTCGCTCCGACGCCAGCTGGACGATCGCCTTGATGTAGTCGATCTTGTCACCGGTGTCGTACCGGCGTCCACGGAAGATGACGCCGTAGACGCCGCCCTTCGAGTCGTCGGCGGCGAGGGTCTGCAGCGCGTCGGTCAGCTGGATCTCGTTGCCCTTGCCAGGAGGCGTGTTCTCGAGAACCTCGAAGACCTCGGGGCGCAGCACGTAGCGGCCGATGATGGCGTAGTTGGACGGGGCCGACTCGGGCGAGGGCTTCTCGACCAGGCCCGTGATCTTCACCACGTCGTCCTCGTCGGTCGTCTCGACCGCCGCGGCGCCGTACAGGTGGATCTGGGACGGGTCGACCTCGAGGAGCGCGACGATCGTCGCGTTGCGCTTGCCCTGCTCCTCGATCATGCGGGTGAGAAGGGGGTCGCGGGCATCGATGAGGTCGTCACCGAGGAGGACCGCGAACGGCTCGTGGCCGACGTGCATCTTGGCGCGGAGCACCGCGTGGCCGAGACCCTTCGGGTCGCCCTGGCGCACGTAGTGCATGTCGGCGATGTCGGTCGACTCGTTGACCCGCTCCAGCTTGGCGAGGTCGCCCTTCGCCTCGAGAGTGGCCTCGAGCTCGGCGACACGGTCGAAGTGGTTCTCGAGCGCGTTCTTGTTGCGCCCCGTGATCATGAGCACGTCGTGAAGACCGGCGGCGGCCGCCTCTTCGACCACGTACTGGATGGCCGGCTTGTCGACGACCGGGAGCATCTCCTTCGGCATCGCCTTGGTTGCGGGCAGGAATCGGGTGCCGAGACCGGCGGCAGGGATCACTGCCTTGGTGATGTGGTGAGCCATTCGGCAAGGGTAGCCGGACGGAACACCTAAAATCGTCTGTATGCCGGCGGACCTGAGCCCCCAGAAGAGGGCGTTGCGCGCGGAGCTGCGCGAACGTCGCCGCAACTTCACCTCGACCGAACGCTCTGCGACAGCGGCGGGGATCACCGAGCGACTCATCGCTCTCGCCCAGTCCGTCGGCGCGAAATCCGTCTCGTGCTACCTCAGTGCGACCGACGAACCCGACACCCGCGGGTTCCTCCGCTGGGCCGACGAGCAGGGCATCCGCGCCCTCCTCCCCATCGCCCGGGTCGACGGTCTGCTCGACTGGGCGATCGCGGCGGGTGACGACGAAGAGGTGGGACTGTTCGGCATGCCCGAGCCGGTCGGCGAGCTCCTCGCCCCCACCGCGATCAACGACGTCGACCTGATCATCGTGCCCGCGGCGTGCGTCGACAAGCGGGGTGTGCGGCTCGGCTGGGGTCGCGGATACTTCGACAAGACCCTCGGTTCCATGGAGAACTGCCCTCCCGTCTACGCGGTAGTCTTCGACACCGAAGTCCTCGACGAGGTCCCGCGTGAGCGCCACGACCAACCGGTCGACGGCGCCGTCACGCCGACGCGCACCCTTCGCTTCACCGCTGATCGCACCTGACCCGGCAGCATCCGGATCGGGGAGAGAGAGACATGCCTACCTACTCTTACAAGTGCACGAGCTGCGACAACGCGTTCGACATCGTGCAGTCGTTCACCGACGACTCCCTGACCACTTGCGAGGTGTGCGGCCAGCCGCTGCGCAAGGTCTTCTCGCCGGTCGGCGTGACCTTCAACGGTTCGGGGTTCTACCGCACCGACTCGCGCGCGGGCGGCAAGTCAGGCGGCTCCAGCTCGTCGAGCTCCAGCTCGTCCAGCTCGTCCAGCTCCAGCTCGTCGAGCGACGGCGGCTCGAAGAGCTCGTCCGACTCGTCGAATTCGGGTTCGACCAGTTCAGCGCCGGCGAGCAAGCCGGCAACAACAGGAGGAGGGTCGGCGGCATGAGCGACGGCAAAGGCGGAGTCCTGAGGGGTTTCCGCGAGTTCATCCTGCGCGGCAACGTGATCGACCTCGCTGTCGCGGTGGTCATCGGAACCGCGTTCACGGCGATCGTCACCGCGATCGTCACCAGCATCATCAACCCGTTGATCGGAGCCGTCTTCAACGCGGCCAGCCTCAACGAAGCCCTCGTCGTGACCATTCCGACGATCTCGGGCGGGGAGGCGGACCTGCTCTTCGGCGCCGCGCTCGCCGCGGTCCTCAACTTCGTCATCGTCGCCGCGGTCGTGTACTTCGCGATCGTGCTTCCGGTCAACCACGTGACCAAGCTCGCCTTCTCCCGCAAGAAGAAGCAGGAGGATGAGCTGCCCGCCAACGTCCCGCCGACCGAGGCCGAACTGCTCACGGAGATCCGTGACCTGCTGGCCGCGCGCGCCGACGCCGATCTGGCGCTCGGCGCGACAGGCAAGCACGCTGTCGTCGAAGACGACCCGGCGAAGAACGCCTGACCTCAGCGGTCGTAAGACCCCGCGTATTTCGACGGGCTCAATGAGCGGCTCCGCCCCGCCCGTTGAGCTCGTCGAAACGAAGGGCCCACCACCCGCCCGCCCGTTGAGCCCGTCGAAACGAAGGGCTCAGCACCCGCCCGCCCGTTGAGCTCGTCGAAACGAAGGGCCCACCACCCGCCCGCCCGTTGAGCGGAGCGAAACGAAGGGCTCAGGCGGACGGGGCCGAAGCGACCAGCGCGTCGACCAGCCCGGGGAACCTCTCGTCGAGCTCGGCCCGACGCAACTGGATGGCGTGGGTCCGCCCGTTCACGATGGTGAGGGTGACTCCGGCCTCGCGCAGCGCCTTGAAGTGGTGCGACAGCGTCGACTTGTGGACGTCGAAACCCCAGTCGGGTGCGCTCTTCGAATGCGGTTCGCCGTCGGCCAGCACGCGCACGATCTGCAGTCGGATAGGGTCGGCGAGTGCGCCCAGCACGTCGACGAGCTGCACATCCGTGATGTCGGGAGCGGGGTAGTCGAGAGACATGGTCATCCTGGTTAGTTTGACAACTATCAAACGATGTCGTACTTTCACGGTATGACGTCGATCAAACAATCCTATCAGGGTTCAACCCTGAAGCTGGCCCTGCTGGGGTTCGGGCTCTTCGTCGCCGGAACCAACGCATTCGTGATCGCCGGCCTGCTTCCCGATATCGCGGACACGCTCGGCGCCACGCCGACCGATGTCAGCTACTCGATCACCTCGTACTCGCTCGTGGTGGCAGTCGCCTCGCCGGTGGTATCGATCGTCCTGGCGCGGGTTCCGCGCTCGCTCCTCATGTCGGCGGGCCTCATCGTGTTCGCGATCGGCGGGGCACTCGCCGCGTCCAGCGACTCGATCGGGCTCTTCATCGCGGGCCGCACCCTGTCGGGTCTCGGCGCAGCCGCCCTGGTGCCGACCGCCACCGCATCCGCGGCCTCCCTCGCCCCGCCCGAGAAGCGCGGCCGCGCCCTCGCGATCGTCGGCGCCGGCTTCACGCTCGCCACCGCGGTCGGCTCCCCCTTCGGCACACTCCTCGGCGGCTCGGCCGGCTGGCGCGTCCCACTGTGGGCGCTCGTCGGTATCGCCGTGGTCCTCGCCGTCGCGGTTCCGCTCGTGGTGCGCGGGCTCCCGATCGGCCATCCCGTCTCGTTCCGCCGACGCCTCGCGCCGCTGGCGGATCGGCGCATCCTCGCTCCGCTCGGCACGACGCTGCTCATGGTCGCCGGCTTCAACGTCGTCTACATCTTCAGCTCCGCCGTGACCGAACCCTCGACCGGCGGCTCCGGTGCTCTCCTCGCGGTGCTCCTGCTGAGCTACGGAATCGCCGGCGTGTTCGGCAACCTCGCCGCGGGCCCCGCCACCGACCGCCTCGGCAGTCGACGCGCTGCCATCATCGGTCTCAGCGGTCAGATCGCGTCGCTCATCGTGCTGACCTTCGTCGAGTGGTCGTTCGCTGCGACGATTGTTGTCTTCGCGGTCTGGGGCTTCGCCGCCTTCGCGATCGCCGTCCCGGTCCAGCACCGACTCGTGGGCGTCGACCCGGAATCGGCGGGGGTGACCCTGTCGTGGTACTCGACGGCCATGTACATCGGCATCGCCATCGCGCCGCCCCTCGGCAACGCCGCGCTCGCACTGGGTGGGCCGGCAGCACTCCCGATCGCGGGTGCCGCGTCGACCCTTCTCGGGCTGATCCTGTTCCTGATCAGCTACCGGATCCGGAACGGCTCCCGCGAACTGCCCGCTTCGGGGAGTTAGAGCGCGCGCGCACTGCCCGAATTGGGCAGGTCGGCGTCAGTAGTGGGGCGGTTTGTCCCGCAGGAGCTGCTCCTCGTTGCCCGATTTCGATCCGCGGGAGGGCTGTCCACCCCACCCCTCGTCGGCATCCTCGGACGCCTTGACCACCTGCTGCGGCAGCTGAGGAGTCGGATCGCTTCCGGGCACCGGCTCTGTGCGGACGCGCCGGGACTTGCGTTCGGCCATCTCAGCCCGCGATGACGGGGATCGCTTCGGTCTTGGGCGCGAGGTGCACCGCGCCGAGAGCGATGGCGATCTTGCGCGCGACCGACTCAGGGTCGGCGAAGAGCTCGAAGCTGTGCACGCGCAGGTAGTGCCAGCCGAGACGCTTCAGCATCTCGGGTCGCAGTCGCAAAGACTCGCGGAGGCTCATGCCGCCGACGATGCCGTCGGTCTCGATGGCGATCGCCTTGCCCTGATACGACGCCACGAGAGCGACCCTGCCGCGGTAGCCGAGCGCCGTCTCGAGTCCGAGCGCTTCGAGCCTGCGGGACAGGTCGACGAGCATGGCGTCGCTGTCGTCGGGGATCGGGTCCTGCGAGATGCGCGCCTCGGCCTCGGCGAGGATCTCACCGAGCGCGAGCACACCGTGGCCGACCCGCTCGGAGGTGATGTCCTCGGGGCGGAAGCAGGACACGATCACGAGCGAACGGCGGGCACGGGTGACAGCCGCGGCGAGCAGACGATCGCCGCCCGGCTGGCCGAGCGAACCGAAGTTCGACAGCAGTCGGCCGTGAGGGGTGCGACCGTAGCCGACGGAGAAGATGACCCGGTCGCGACTGAGCGCGACGGCCTGCTCGAGCGTCACGACCATGAAGGGCTCGGACTGCTCGCGGAGGAAGAAGTCGGTGACCTCGGTGCGGCGGGCAACCGCGCGGAGTACCGCCTGCTGCACGCGGACCGCGTGACGCTGGCTCGCCGTGACGACGAGGAGCGACTCCTTGGGCCGGTTGATCGCGTGGTCGAGCACGAGGTCCACGACGCGGATGACCTCGGCGTCCACGCTCTCGACGGTGCCGGTCTCGGCGTCGGGAAGGGCTCCCCCGTCGCGGATGTAGTCGAGCACCAGGCTGCCGCGGCCGAGGAAGGTTCCGGCCCACGGCATCGACTGGATCTTGCCGCCGTAGAAGCGCCGGTTGACGAGCTCGACGAGGTCCTGTCCGCCGGCGCGGTAGCTGCGGGTCAGTTCGAGTGTCGGCAGCAGCTCGCCGAGCCGGGCGAGTGCCGAGTCGTTGTGGCGGGCGTCGAGCTCGTTCTGCTCGTGCAGTGGTGCGTCGGGGTGGGCGCTCAGGTCTTTGACGCCGATCGAGAAATCGGTCGGCGTCTGCGTGACGGGGTCGCCGAAGAGGACGGTCTGACGTCCACGACGGATCGCGCCCAGCGACTCGGCGACGCTGACGGATCCGGCGTCCAGCACGAACACGGCGTCGAAGGGGATCTCGTCGGAGATCGCTTCGACCTCGTACGGCGAGGTCAGCCAGACGGGGGCGACGAGCCGGGACAGGTGCGGCGCCGCGCGGTGCAGGGAGTTCGCGTCCGCCTGCTCCGCCTTCAGCACCCGCTTGAGAGCGTCGGCCTCCTGCGGCCAGTCGACCACGCCGATCCGCCAGGCCTCGGCGAGAGCCCAGGCGAGCTGAGGTGCGCTCCCGGCGGCGTGCGCCTCGTCGACAAGCCGGAAGTCGGCCTCGAGCCGGTCGAGCACCTGGGTGTTGCCACCGAGCAGTGCGCGGTCGGTACGCAACATCCGCTCGAGCGCCGAGGTCCACCACGCAAGTTCGAGTTCGATGGCGACCCGATGCTCGGGCACGTGACGGCGGGAGAGATCGTCGAGGAGGGGATCGAGGTCGAGCGAGCGGAGCGTGCTCATGAGCGCGGTGCGCTCCTGCAGGTTGTCGAGCACCTCGGAGTCGGCGGCGAGGGCCTCGAGGCGCTGCTGCAGCTCGGGGATCAGGAGCTGGCTGAGAGCGGTCGCGCTCGCGGTCTGGCCGAGAGGCTCGTCAATCGCGGCGAGGTCGGTGGACAGGCGCTGGTAGGCGAGCTGCACATCGGCGATTCCGACGGGGATCTCGGGGGTCACACCGGCGGTCACGAAGCGCTGGTAGAGCACGCGCTGCTGCTGGATGCGCACGAGAGCCTCGTGCAGGTCGGCGACGTGCACTCCGGGTCGGACGTACTCCCGGGCGAGCTTCTTCAGACGACGACGGTTGCCGCCGCTCATGGCCTCGGCCTCGCGCCGCGGGCCGGTCGCCGCGATGAGCTCGCCGAGCGAGCGGTCGAACACGACAGGCTGGAACCGGTCGAGCGTCTCGCGGATGTCGAGGAGCAGGCGCAGGTAGATGCCGAGCTCGGCGATGGTGTCGAAGGGGCGGAGACGGGTCTTGCCGACCAGCTCGTTGGCCCGGTCGAGCAGGCGCGGCAGCTCGTTCTCGTGCAGTCGTCGCGCGATGCCGTGGACATCGCTCGCGGCACGGGAGGTCGTGAAGTTGGCGCCGTACCAGGGCGAATCGCCCGGGCCGTAGCGGAACTCGCCGAGAGCCGCGGCGCGCACGAGCGACTCGGCGGCACCCGCGCGGTCGGTCGCGAGGGCCTCGATGGCGCGGTCCGTCAGTCGGGAGGTGGTCTGCGGGGCGTCGGGAAGCAGGGCGAGGCGCGCGAGTTCGGCGAGGGCGTCGAGAGCGGAGATGCCGAGGACCGGATCCTGACGGGTGAGCGCCCCCCGGTAGTCGAGCAGGACGTGACGCAGACGCAGCAGCGCATCGTCGACGTCGGCCGAGCTCATGGCCTGGGCCTTCTCGTTGCGACTGATGGCCTGGATGATGTCGCGGCGAACCGTGCGCGGCGAGATGGCGACGCCCGGCAGGCCGACCTCGGCGAAGCGCGCGCTCACGGCCTTGAGGGTCGCGTGCCGCGCGCTGACGACCAGCACCCGCTTGTGCTGGGCGACGAGGCAGCCGAGGGCGTTGACGATCGTCTGGGTTCCGCCGGTGCCGGGGAGTGTCTTCACGACGACCGAGTTGCCGGCCGCGATCTGCGCGATCGCGACCTCCTGCTCGGAGTCGGCGTCGAGCAGCAGATTGTCGCTCGCGGGAGGACGGTGGTCCTGAGCGACCGGTTCGGCCGCCGTGTACGACTCCGAGATCGTCCAGCGCGCGGTCGGGTTGCCGGCGAGCGCATCGATGATCGGGTGATCGAGCTTGCGGGCGTCGGCGAGCATCCGCGGCGCGACCTCGGCGAACGAGGAGGCGACGAGACGCGGCTGCACGCTGAACCAGCTGATGTGCGAGGTGAGACCGCGGAGGCGGTCGATCACCGGCTGCGGCTTGAACTGGTCGTTCGACCCGGCGAGCGCGACGAACGCGCGCGGGTCGAGCGTGATCTGGAACTGCTCGTGCAGGGCGCGGGCCAGTGCGGGGTTGAGGAACGGGGCGCCCTTGAGGCGCAGCTCGAAGTCCTTGCCGTAGCGGCGCAGCGTCATCGGACGCAGGAGCAGCGGTGCGCGGTACTCCTTCTTCTCGAACTTCCATTCGGCGATGCCGATGGCGAGGTGGATGGAGTCGATGCCACGACTCGAGCTGAGCTCGATGCCCTTCGCGGTCATGTTCGACGCGGCGATGCTCGCGGCGCGGAAGGCGATGTCATCGCGGACGAGGCTCGACAGCAGCGTCGCCTTGCCGGTGATGAACTGGGCGAGGCCTCCCGGGTGGGTGGCACTGAGTTCGATGCGGGTGCGGGGCGAATCGACGAGGTGCAGGAGCGGGGACACTCCGCCGACCTTCGCGAGCTCGGCGCGCCACTTGTCCCAGACCGGTTCTGCGACGTTGACAGGGGTCAATCGAGGGTCTCCGACGCTGATGTTGTGAGCAGCCGTCACTGCGGCTGCGAGCGATGCGACCGGCACGGAGCTCAGCTCCGATTCGTCACTTCTCTTGTCTGCACGCCACATAGTGCCACCCTAGGTCTGCGCCGTGAAGAAACGCCGAAACCGTCCGGGGTGTCTCGCGGACGGGCACCCAATTGGCGTCCAGCCGCCGCCACGCACGAGGTCGGGACGCACCCGGCGAGGTCACAGGGTTTTTCCGATCTGCTGCGGGTAGCGTTCCGCCTGGTCGTCGGTAACCCCTTCTCCGACGAGCCTTGTAGAGGAGCACCCGTGGACCGCATGCCCGAGAACGCAGCCGACATCATCGACCCGACCGCGACCCAGCCGCTCGACCTCGCCGAGATCAAGGCTCTGCTCGCGGAGTAGGACCTCGGCTCGACCCGCGAGGGCTCAGGCGCCGCTCGACTCGTCCTCCAGGTAGAGGCCCCGGATGATCGAGACCACGACGTGCGCCGAGCGCGCTGCCGCATCGTCGATGTTGGCGTCGAACACGTCGCCGGTCTCCTGATCGGCGAGGTCGGAGATCGCCCGCACCGAGATGAACGGCACCTGGTAGCGGTAGGCGACCTGGGCGATCGCGGCGGACTCCATGTCGACCGCCAGCGTTCCCGCGAAGTTGTCGCGGATGCTGCGCGCCCTCACCGGCGCGACGAACGAGTCGGTCGAGACGACGACGCCGCTGTGCGTCGGATACCCGGCGCCCGCGATGGCGTTGCTCGCCGCGCGGACGAGACCGTCCGGGGCGTCGTACCGTGCCGGCATGCCGGGCACCTGGCCGAGCGCGTAGCCGAAGGCGCGTGCGTCGGCGTCGCCGTGCAGCGTCGCTGCGGCGACGACGACATCGCCGACCGACACCGTGTCGCCCACTCCCCCGGCGCTTCCGGCGCTGATGACGGTGACGGGCTCGGTGAGATCGAGGCTCTCGAGGACGGCGGTAGCCGCGCTCGCGGCGTTCACGAGGCCCACCCCGCTCTGCACGACGAGCAGCGCCTCGCCGTCGATGAATCCCGTCCAGACGACGCCGGTCGGCGTTTCGACCTCGGACTCGATGCTGTCGGCGAGAGCTGCGACTGCACTCGCCTCCTCGCGCATCGCGGCGATGACGACGACGGTCACGCGGGGACCTCCGCCAGCGGTCGACGGGACTGCATGCGGCTCATCGGATGTCCTCCTTCAGGCGGCGCCAACTCTACCCACGCGGGGCGGTGCGCTGATCCCCGGGCGGGAATCTCCCGCTACAGACGCATCGGGCGTGCCGGGTACGGCCGAATACGTCCGTTCCGGACAGATGCGTGCGCCGGAACGTGCGTTCGTGCCCGGTGTATCCGCGTGGGGAGGGAGGGGGCGGCGCTCAGATGGAGACGGCTTCCGCTACGAGGCGTCTGCCGCTGAGCGTGTCCCAGTCCGTCTGCTGACGGGCCAGCGCCGCCGGGGCGTCGATGGTCTGCACCACTCCGTCGGCCATGAGCCAGCGCCCGGCGACCATCGTGTGACTGACCGACGCTCCGGAGGTGCAGTAGACGAGCGCCGACTCGAGCGACTGCGCGCCCCGCGGCCCGCGGTGGATCGCCGCGACGGGGATCGCGATGAGGTCGGCGACCGCACCCGGCACGATGCGGCCGTCGTCGACTCCTCCGTCGAGCGCGCGGTGGCCCCGCACGGTGGCGATCTCGAGGATCTCCCGCGAGGTCACCTGATTCGGGACCTTCGAGGTGAACGCGGCCAGCTTGCCGAGTGCGCGCATCTCCTCGAAGAGGTCCACCCCGGTGTTGTTGCAGACGTTGTCGGATCCGAGCGCGACATTGACGCCGGCGTCGAGGGCCTCGCGCACGGGAGCGGCGGGGGCACCGCTCTGCATCGCGACCGACGGGATGACCGCCATCGTCGCGCGAGTCCCGGCGAGGATCGGCAGCTGGTCCACGGGCACCGTGTTGCAGTGGGCGAGGATCAGCGGGAGGTCGAGCAGCCCGAACTCGCGCATCACCGGCAGGGCGGGACGGCCGTACTCGGCGAGACAGAAGTCGTCCTCCTCGCTCGAGGTCGAGAAATGCGCGTGCAGGCCGATGCCGAGCCGGGCCGCGAGGTCGACCTCGATCCGGATGGCGTCGGGCTGGTTGTCGACGAAGAAGGCGTGCGGGCCCACCCAGCCGCGCACCAGCTCGTCGGACTGCGTCGACTCGACGAACGCGGTCGTGGCGGCCAGCTCGCGGGCGCGGGCGTCGTCGTCGCCGAGCTCGACGATCCCCCAGGCGATGCGCGCGCGGAGCCCCGACTGCTGGACCGTCGGCACGATCTCGTCCGCGAAGAAGTACTGATCGGCGAAGGCGGTCGTGCCGTGGGCGATCATGTCCGCGCAGGACACCGCCACCGACGCGGGAACCAGTTCGGGCGTCAGGTACTCCTCATTGGCGCGGAGGGTCTCGAGGAAGCCCTCCATCGTGAGCAGCGAGACGCCTTCGGCGACGCCGCGCATGAGCGACATCGGGGTGTGCGCGTGCGCGTTCACGAGGCCGGGCATCACCACGCTCGCACCGAGGTCCGTCACCTCGGGACCGCTCGGACGTGCGCCCGTGACCGCCGAGACGGAGAGCACGCGACCCTCCTCGATCTCGATGGCTCCGGGAGAGAGCACGGGGTTGGCCGGATCCCCGGTCCAGACGTGGTCGGCGACGATGAGCTGGGTCACTGTTCTCCTCAGGATGATGGCGGGTCGGGTGCGGCGGTTCCGCCGTGGGTCAGGGGGTGCGGGCGGGGTCCGGACGCGCCGAGGCCCCTTCGAGTACGGCGATGTATTCGGCGGCGAGCGCTCCGGCGTCGACGGAGGTCACGATCTCTGCTGTCGTTCCGAGCGCGGCTCCGCCGTGCGCCTCGTGCTCGCCGATCCGGCCGCGACGATCGGCCACCATCCGTCCGCGGGAGATGCCCGGCGCGAGGTCGATCTCGACGGGAAGGGTCGTGGCCTTGGCGAGGCCGGGGTGCGCGGTGATGCACGCCACGGCCGCGTCTCCGAGCATCACGGTGCCCGTGCCGGGGAGGCTGCAGTGCTTCAGCCAGACCGATCCGAGGGCCAGCTCGGGCTCGGCGGAGTCGCTCCAGTTCTCGGCGACCGCGAGCGGCAGGGTCGCCGTCCCGAACATCTCCAGCGGGAAGATCGTGGTGGGGATCGGCGACTCGATCACGATCTGCACGGCCTCGGGATCGTGCCAGCAGTTGAACTCGGCCGACGCCGTGGCGTTGCCGCCGTCGAGCGCGCCCGTCATCGCGATGATCCGGCGCAGTCCGCGGGCGTCATCGGGGTGGGCGGCGAGGAACAGGGCGACGTTCGTCAGGGGTCCGAGCGCGAGCAGCGTGATCTCGCCCGGCCGAGCGCGGACCGCGTCGCGGAGGCCCTCGACCGCGGATCGCGGATCGATCGGCCGTCGCGCCGCGGGAAGGACGGCCGCGCCCAGCCCGCCGGGGCCGTGGAACTGCGTCGCATCGCGATGGGGGCCGAGCAGCGGCTTCGCAGCCCCCCGGTGCAGCGGGACGGCGGGTGCGGCGATCGCGTCGAGGACCGCGGCGGTGTTCGAGAGGGCGAGGTCGACATCGACGTTCCCGGCGACCGCGGAGACCCCGACGAGGTCGACGCGCGGACTGCGGGCGAGGTAGAGGAGGGCGAGTGCGTCATCGACTCCGGTGTCGACATCGGCCCAGATCGCCGCGCGGCCCTCCGCGCCGCCGGACGGGGTCATGCCAGCGCCTCGGGGACGACAGCCCCGGTCGGCTCGCTCGCGAGGAGTTCGGACAGGTACGAGAAGAAGCGGGACGCATCGACCGCCTCGATCGCGAGCGCGTTCGGCACCGCGTCGGGCTTCCAGTCGAATACGGTCGCGCCGCGGGTGAGCTCCCCCACGGTCTCGACATCGACCCGGTAGCGGCCCGTCGAGACCGCGAAGGTCGGATCCAGCGAGACGAGCACCGAGAGCGAATCGGGGTGGGTCGATCCCGCGAGGCCCGCGCCCAGATCGAAGTCGAACGTCGCCTGGTTCGCGCGCACGAAGAACCGGGACAGCACGGTGTCCTGCGCGGCGATCCGGGCCACCGCGTCCGCGTCGAAGACGAGATCGCGCAGAGTGGTCGGATCCCACGGCACGACGACCAGATCCGCGAAACCGGCGTCGAAGACGATCTGCGCGGCCTCGGGGTCGACGTAGATGTTGAACTCGGCGGCGGGGGTGATGTTGCCGCGCCCGTTGATCGAGCCACCCATCACGGTCAGCCGACCCACGTTGGCGGCGAACTCGGGGTCGCGCTGGACCGCGAGCGCGATGTTCGTCAGCGGCCCGATCGCGACGATCGTGAGCTCGCCCCGGTGCTCGCGCACGAGACGGACGAGCGCATCGGCCGCGTGCTCGTCCGAGGTGGTGTGGCCGGTCTCCGCCCGACGCAGCCCGCCGACGCCGTCGCCGTGCACCTCGCTCGCGCTGCGCCACTCGCGTTCGAGCGGCTCGCGAGCCCCGAGGTGGACGGGTACCTCTCCGAGGCGCCCGGCCAGCTCGAGGGTGAGGAGCGCGTTGTGCACCTGCTGGTCGAATCCGACGTTGCCCGCGACCATGGTGACGGCGAGCAGGTCCGCGCGCGGATCGAGCAGGCCGACGAGGAGCGCGAAGCAGTCGTCGGCGGCGGTGTCCGTGTCGATGACGAGAGGGATCCGCGGATTCATGCCCGCCACTCGCCGGCTTCGCGGATGCGGATGATCTCGTCGCGGACGGAGGTGTCGCGGCCCTCGCGCTCGGGGAAGATCTTCGACCCCTCGGCCCAGAAGTCGTCGACGGTGCGACCGGCCTCCTGTCCGCGACGGGTGTGCACGTCGAGGGCGTAGTCGGGGATCTCGAACGGATGGTCGGTCGCGATCTCGTGCAGGATCAGGTTGGCCCACTCATCGCTGGTGCGGTCCTTCGGCGAGGTGGCGAGCAGACGGATCGCGTGCACCGCGAACAGCCAGCGGTCGCCGGCCTCGCGGCCGAGACGCAGGTGCATCTCGTACAGGCTGTTGACGACGACGGGTTCGCGCCAGCTGCCGTCTCCGACGTCCTCGCAGGACATGACGCACAGTCGCGACCACATGATCTCCTCGAGCTCGGCGCTGCTCTCGACCATCTCGCGGGCGACGAGCAGGGCCAGCTTGAGCTCGCCGCGACGGATCGTCTTCTGCAGTGCGGAGATGAGTTCATCGGCCGCGTAGCCGCGGACGCTGGTGAGACGGGTCCAGGGGTCCTGGCTGTGGGGAACGGGCATGGGGGCTCCTCGGTTGGTGATCGGGGTCGGGATGAAGGCGGACGGGGTCAGACGGGGACGGACTGCGAGCGGGTCAGGCGCTCGAAGTCCAGCTCCCTCTTCTCGCGGGCTCCGCCGAGGTCGACCGACAGAAGCTCGCCGTCGCGTTTCAGGAAGCGTCCGGAGACCATCACCGTCGAGCTGTTGAATCCCGATGCGCCGTAGACGAGTGCGGCCTCGAGCGTCTGCGCTCCGGTCGGTCCGCGGTGCAGGGAGGCGGCGGGCAGCGCGATGAGATCACCGACGGCGCCCGCGACGATCCGGCCGTTCGACGTATCGCTGCGCGTGTCGAGCGCTCGATGACCGCGCCACGTCGCGAGCCCGAGCAGTTCTCGCGGCGACAGCACGGAAGGCCGTCGAGCCTCGTGCGTGGCCACCTTGCCGAGCGTGCGCATCTCCTCGAACAGGTCTGCGCTGTTGCTCGACAGACTGTCCGTGCCGAGAGCGATGTTGACGCCGGCATCGAGCGCCGCGCGGACCGGGGTCGGCGGCGCCCCGCTCATCATCGCCACGGAGGGTGCGGCCACCAGGGTGACGGGACGCCCGGAGAGAAGCCCGAGGCCTTCCTGGTCGACGGTGTTGGCGTGAGCCAGGATCAGCGGCCTGTCCAGCACGCCGAGTCGGTCGAGCATCGCGAGCGCCCCCATGCCGAAGCGCTCTCGGCAGACCTGATCCTCCGCGCCCGAGGTTCCGAAGTGGGTGTGCAGGCCGATCCCGTGGTTCATGGCGAGCGCCATCTCGGCTTCGATGTTCTCGAGCTGGTTGTCGACGAAGAAGGCGTGCGGGCCCACCCATGAGTGCACGAGGGGGTCGAGGGGCGCGTTCTCGATGAATGCTTCCGCGGCCGCGAGGCTCGCCTCCCGCGTTTCCCGGCCGCTGAGCCCGATGATCCCGTAGGCGAGCTCGGCGCGCAGCCCCGAGCTGCGCACGACGGAGTCGTACGCCTCGACGGCGAAGTACTGGTCGGCGAAGTAGGTGGTGCCACTGGCGATCATCTCGGCCAGGCTCACCTCGACTGCCGCGGTCATCAAGTCGGTGCTCAGCTGCTGTTCCAGCGGCAGCACGACGGTGCGCCAGCCCTCGAGGGTGAGGAGGGAGTAGCCATCGGCGACACCGCGGAACAGCGTCATCGGCGTATGCGTGTGAGCGTTGACGAGGCCGGGCATCAGCACCTGGTCGCCCAGATCGACGATGTCCGGGCCGACCGGGGTCGGGCCGGTCAGCGGGCCGACCGCCGTGATCGTGCCGTCGGTGATCTCGACCGCCGCGCGGGTCAGCGCGGTGCCGGCCTCGTCACCGAGGTAGACGGTGTCGGCGACGAGTACGACTCGGGTCATGCATCGGCCTCTGCGGCGGACAGCGACTGCCCGGCCATCAGGGCGCCGATCTCGTAGGTGCTGAGCTGCCCGCGGTCGAACGGTCCGGAGAGCCGCCCCTCGTAGAGCACGACGATTCGGTCCGAGAGGCGCTGGAGCTCCTCGAGCTCCGCCGAGACGAGCAGGAGCCCGGCGCCGCGACCGCGGGCGGCGAGCAGCTCGCGGTGGACGAACTCGATGCTGCCGACGTCGAGACCGCGGGTCGGCTGGTTCGCGATGATGAGCTTGGGCGAGCCCTCGAGCTCCCGGCCGATGACGATCTTCTGCAGATTGCCGCCCGAGAGGCTCTCGATGATGCGGGTGGGGGCGGCGCCGCGGATCTCGTACTGCTCGATGAGCTTGCGAGCGAAGGTGTGGATCGCTCCGCGGCGGAGCCAGCCGGCCCGGTTGAAGCGCCGGGTGAAGACGGTCGTGGCGACCGCGTTCTCCTCGAGGGTCGCCGCACGGTTGAGCCCGACGTGCATGCGATCCTCGGCGATGTGCGCGAGGCCGGCTCGGCGCACGCCGCGGGGCGACATGCCCGAGACCTCGACGCCGTCGATCTTAATGCTGCCGGCGTCGATTTTGCGGAGCCCCGCGATGGCGTCGACGAGGTTGCCCTGACCGTTGCCGCTCACGCCCGCGACGCCGACGATCTCTCCGGCTCGCACGGTGAGGCCGACGTCGCTGAGGCCCGAGTCCCCGGCGCTGACCTGGGACGCGTCGAGACCCGCGACCTCGAGCACGGGGGCGCCGGGAGCGATGTGGTCGACGGTGGCGGAGAGCAGGACGTCGCGGCCGACCATAGCCCGGGCGATCGCGGCGGGGGTGGCCTCGGAGGTGGGCATCTCGTCGACGATGTGGCCGCGCCGCATGACGACGACCCGATCGGAGACCGCGAGCACCTCGGGGAGCTTGTGGCTGATGAAGACGACGGCGGTGCCGAGAGCCGCCAGCTTGCGGACCGAGACGATGAGCTCGTCCGCCTCCTTGGGCGTGAGAACCGCGGTCGGCTCGTCCAGGATGAGGAGGCGGGTGTCCCCCGCCAGGGCCTTGAGGATCTCAACCCGCTGCTGCAGACCGATGGGGAGCGCGGCGACGAGCTTCTTCGGGTCGATCGGGAAGCCGAGACGCTCGCCGAGAGCCCCGACCTCGCGCTCGGCCTCGGCGTCGTCGAGAGCACCGCGCTTGAGCGGTTCGCGGCCGAGCATCACGTTCTGCGCTGCCGTGAAGGACGGGACGAGCGCGAAGTGCTGCTGGACCATTCCGATCCCGGCGCGGATGGCGTCCTCGGGCCCCTTGATCGCGACGGGCTCCCCGTCGACCTCGATCGAGCCAGCATCCATGGGGAGGGCGCCGAAGAGCAGGTTCATGAGGGTGGTCTTGCCGGTGCCGTTCTCGCCGACGAGGGCGACGACCTCACCGGCGTGGACGTCGAGGGAGACGTCGGCGACGGCCAGCACCCCGGAGGACGCGAAGAACTTCCGAAGTCCGGTGAGCCGCAGCAGCGGGGCGGATGTCTTGTCGTTCATTCGTGTCCTCCGGGGTGTCGATCAGACGTGTTCTGCGGTGGCGGCGATCAGTTCGCGACGGCCGCGCAGGCGTCGCTGTCGGGCGCGTTCAGCGCGTCGCACACCTCGTAGCTGCCGTCGAGGATCTGGGCGCGGTACTCCTCGACCAGTGCCTTGGCGGCGGTGACCTTCTCCTTCATCGCGGCGTCGGCGCTGTCCTCGAAGGTCGTCGAGCCGATGCCCTCGTCCCATGAGAGACCCGTCGCGCCCTCGGCGAGGCCGACCTTGGTGAAGCCGGGCTTGACGTCGCCGGCCTCAGCGGCTTCGACGGCGAGCTCGACGGTCTGGTCGACGCGCTTCATCACCGAGGTGACGACGGTGCCGGGAGCCACGTCGTCCTGGTTGGAGTCGACGCCGATGGCGTAGAAGCCGCCTTCCTCCGCGGCTTCGATGACACCGATTCCGGTGCCGCCCGCGACCTGGAAGATGACGTCGGCGCCGTCACTGTGCAGGTCGTTGGCGGTCGACTTGCCGAGGTCGGGGTTGGTGAACTCGAAGTTCAGGTAGGCGAGGTTGACCGTGCAGTCGGCGCAGGCGGCGAGCACGCCCTGCTTGTAGGCGTAGCCGAACTGGTTGAGCCCGGGGGCGTCTCCTCCGAGTACCGCTCCGACGACTTTGGACTCGGTGATGCTTCCCGCGACGAGACCCGCGAGGAAGCTGCCCTCGTGGACGTTGATCTGGTAGGCCGCCAGGTTGTCGGGCAGCTCATCGCCCTCGTCGGAGGCGTCCGGCGAGATGATCAGCTGGTTCGGGTACTGCTCGGCGATCGAGATCAGGGTGTCGACCGGCAGGGTGATGCTGAGGATGAGGTCGGGGCTGGTCTGCACCGCGGAGCGCAGGAGGGTCTCACCCTGCGACACGTCGGGGACCTCGATGTGGTTGGTCTTGACTCCTTCGGCCTCGACCGCGGCGAGGCCGGCGAGTGTGGTGTCGGTGTAGGAGAGGTCGCCGGCGGTTCCGCCGACCAGGGTGACGCTGAAGGCGTCGTCCGAGGCGGCGCTGTCACCGCCGGTCGATCCGGAGGAACAGGCCGAGAGTGCCACCACGGCTGCGGCGGTGACCGCGAGGGTGGTGATGGTGCGTGAACGCAGGTTCATGGAAGTGCTGCTCCTTAGGGGAAGTGACGGTACGTGTGGTGCGGTGGTGCTGTGGGGGTGCTTCAGGCGCCCACGCGGGGTGCCTGCCTGAAGCGCTCGAAGATGCCGCGCCGCGGTGGGCGGAACATCCCGAGGGTCTTCTCCGCTCGCATCACCCGGACCCCGACGAAGGCGAGCACGAGGAGGGTGGCGGCGAAGGGGATCAGCTGCACGACGACCTGGGGCAGGTCGGTGACGCTCTGCAACCGGATCGCGAAGGCGTCCGAGAAGCCGAACAGGAGGGCGGCGGGGACGATGAACCGGGGGCGGCTCATGGCGAGGAGCGCCGCGGTCACCGCGATCCAGCCATCGCCGTCGGTCATGTTGCGGGCGAAGAGCCCGAGGTCGCCGACCGTGAGGTAGCTGCCGCCGATGCCGGCGAGCGCACCCGATGCGGCGAGCGCCCAGGTCTGCACGCGGCCCGTGGAGATGCCGGCCGCTGCGGCCGCCTTGGGAGACTCCCCCACGGCGAGCAGGTGGCGACCGGCACGGTAGCGGAACAGCACCGCGTATCCGATGGCCGCGAGGAAGGCGAGGTAGACGAGGGCGTTGTGACCGCTGACGAGGGGGCCGATGATGGGGATGTCGCCGATGACCGGGATGTCGTACTTCTCCATCGCCGGCACCTCGGGGCGCCACACGCCGACGTTGCCGAAGAGCACGCGCATCAGGTACACGGAGAGCTCGACGGCGAGCAGGTTGAGCCCGATCGCGAAGATGATCAGGTCGACCTTGATCGCGTGGGCGGCGGCCATCAGGAGTCCGGTGGAGGCGCCGGCCACCGCCGCGAACAGGATCGCGAGCGGGATCGACTGGGTCGCCGACAGGGCGAACAGTCCCACGAACGCACCGATGAGCATCTTCGCCTCGATGGCGAGGTTGAGGACGCCCGCCCGGTTGCTGAGTGCGGAGGCGATCGCCCCGAAGAGGATGGGGGTCGTGAGCCCGATGCCCGTGCGGAGCATCTCGGGTGTGAAGAGCGCGATGAGGAGGTCCACGGTCAGCGCACCTCGGCAGACGTCGCGGGGGTCTTCGGCTCGCCGTCGGCCGGATCGTCGTTGAGGTCGCCGGGCGGCACGAGCGGCGGTGCCGTGACCGCGGCGGTTCCGCGGCGCTTGCCGAGCCACAGCTCGAGCCGGACCAGCAGCGGGGCCTGGATAGAGACGAACAGGATCATCAGCGCCAGGAGCGCGGAGCCGATCTCGCGGGGCACGCCCAGCAGGATCTGGAGACCGTTGACGGCCCCGACGGTGATCGAGGCGAAGAGCAGAGCCGCGAAGCTCCCGCCGATCACGGTGGTTCCACCGAGGATCGCCGCCGTCAGTCCGTTGAAGCCGGTGCCGTCCATGAAGCCGTCGATCACGCGGTAGTTCATCCCGAGCGCCTGCACTCCCCCGCCCACTCCGGCCAGTGCGCCGCCGAGGCAGGCGGCGCGGATGACGGCGACGCGGGTGCGGAGCCCGGTGTAGCGGGCGAAGATCGGCGCGTCGCCGGCCATGCGCTGCTCGTAGCCCCACGGTGTCTTCGACATGTAGATCCAGACGACGACGATCAAGAGGATCGCGATGAGGAGGTTGACACCGAGCTTCGTGTTCGGATCGAACGAGGTGAGCTGCGCGCTCTCCTCGACGATCGGCGTGTACGAGGCGGTTCCGCCGGAGTCGCGGAGCGGGTAGTTGACGAGGAAGCTCAGGAGCAGGCCGGCCACCGAGTTGACGATGATGCTGACGATCAGTTCGTTGGCACCGAAGAAGACGCGGAAGATGGCGGGAATCGAACCGACCGCGGCGCCGACCACGGCGGCGGCGAGCAGGGCGACGACGGCGTGGATGCCGGGAGGCATCGGGAAGGCGAAGCCGACGACCACGGCGGCGATCGCGCCCATGCCGTACTGCCCCTCCTGGCCGATGCTGAAGAGCCCGGCGCGCAGGACCATGACGGCACCGAGGGTGGTGAGGATCAGCGGCGCCGCGGTCGTCAGCACCACACCGAAGTTGCAGAAGTTCGGCGAGCAGCTGAAGGCGGACTGGCCGATGGCCAGGAGCGCGTCGATCGGGGAGACGCCGGCGATGGCGATGAGGATCCCGCCGACGAGCAGCGCGAGGATCACGGCGACCACGGGGACCGCGACGCGCTGTGTCAGCCGCGCGAAATCGATGTCGTTCACGGAGGTCCTAGGGGGGTCGGAAGCGGGGACGGTGAGGTGAGACTAGGTCGAGGAAACCTTTCTGAGCGATGGCCGAGAGGCATGCAAACGCGTTTGTTCGCGAAGGCGTTACAGCCCGGAAATCCAGCCCGATCGGATCCCTGCACGCGCCTTCGACGGCCGGACATACTGATTCGTGTGCATGATTCGCCGCAGTCCCCGCCTTTGCCTCCGACCCCGAGCGAGCGCGCTCGCGGCTGCCTGATCGGTCTCGCGGTCGGCGATGCGATGGGCGCACCGACCGAGGGGATGACCCGGCAGCAGGTCGCCCGTGAGCACGGGCGCATCACGACCTTCACCGACGAGACCGCGACCGGGACCGACGACACCGAGTACGCCGTGCTGACCGCCCGAGCGGTCATCCGACGCGGCGCCGACCTCACCGGAGATGACGTCGCCGCCGACTGGCTAACCGCCCTCGCCCAGCAGACGGACGGCTACCACGGCGCCGGCTTCAGCGAGATGGGGGCGCTCGCCGCACTCCGATCCGGGGTGCGGCCTCCCCTGTCGGGACGGCGCTGCGCCGAAGCATGGAGTGACGGCGCCGCGATGCGGGCGGCACCGCTCGGCATCGCGGCGGCGGGCGATCCGGCGCGCGCCGCCGAGCTCGCCGAGGCGGATGGCGCGGTCTCGCACTCCCGCGACGGCATCGACGGGGCGCGGGCGATCGCTGCAGCGGTCAGCGTCGCGATGACCGGCGCCGACACCGATGCGGTGCTCGACGCCGCCCGCGCGGCCGTTCCCGATGTCTCCTGGACGGCGCGGACCGTCGATCGCGCCCTCGCCATCGTCGCCGCCGGCGGGGAGCGCGAGACGATCGAGCAGAGGCTGTACGACGAGATCTCGATCCTCGGCTACCCATGGGCCGACAGCGGACCGGAGGCGACGGCCTTCACTCTCGCGGCGGTCGCGCTCGCTCAGGGAGACCCGATCGAGGCCATCCTCACCGGCGTCAACATGGGTCGCGACTCCGACACGATCGCCGCAATGGCGGGCGCAATCACGGGCGCCATGGCCGGAATCGATGCGTTCCCACCCGAGTGGGTGGACCGGGTGAGACTCGTGCACGGTGTCTGCGTCACGGCGACACGAGGAGCCGACCTGCTCCGCCTCGCCGATGACCTGACGGAGGTCGGACGATGAGCTCGAACCCGCGTCTCGATCGCGCCGTCGCCGCCTTCGAGTGCCTGGCGGTCGGCGATGCCCTCGGCCTGCCCGCCGAGTACCACCGGACCGCCCGCGAACCCTGGCTGCGCGGCGCTCTCTGGTCGGGCACCATCGCCCTCGACGAGGAACGCGTCAGTCGCCCGCTGGTGCCGTTCGGGCTCACCCTCGACACGGGGACCATGACCGGCACCGACGACATCGAATCGCTGGCCCTCGCAGCGCGGGTCATGGCCGGTGCCGACCTCGGCATCGACGCACTGTTCGACCGATGGCGCGAGCTGTTCGACGCCGACGAATGGGCGGGGCCGGCCGAACGGATCGCGGCCACGAACGCCGCCCGCGGCCTGCGCCCGCCGGTGACCGGCACCGACAACCCCGCACGCGGCGACGACTCCGCGGTGCCCGCCGCCGTCGCGGCGGGAGTGCGCTTCGCGGGCGATCCGACGGGAGCCGCCGCGCTCGCCGCCGCCTACGCCGGCATCGCGCACGCGGACGACGGCGTGTGGGCACCGGCCGTCATGGCTGCCGCGATCGCCGCGCTCGTCGACGGGGGCGATCTCGACGACGCCCTCTCGTTCGCGCGCTCGCTCGCGCCGACCGGCAGCTGGCTCGACGCCTCGTTCGACGCGGTCGAACCCGTCGCCGGCGCAGGCGGCCCTGCCTTCGCTCGTCTTCCGGCACTTCTCGCCGCGCTCGGCACACGCGACTACTCGCATCCCGCGCTCGCCGCGCGCACCGTGCCGGCAGCATTCGCGATCATCCGGTCGACCGGCGGACGACTGGCCGAAGCGCTTCCGCTCGCGCTGTCCGTCTCCCGACTCTCCGACAGCCTCCCCGCACTCGTGGGCGCTCTCGCGGGGGCGTCCGGCGAACGCATTCCACCCGGGTGGGACGCGGACTGGCGCGGCGGGACGCTCGGCGACCTCGGCACGGTCGGGGGCGTGCTGCAGCCGCAGCTGCGCGGACTCGTCCTCTCCGACCTGGCGCGCGCGCTCATCTTCCCGAAATAACCGAGCCATTCCCTGAAATAAACGGCTGCTATCTTCGTCCGCACGCGGGCCAGCGCCGACCTGACATCACCGATGCGGGAGGCGCCATGACCGACAGACCGGGCGAAGGCCGGGTGTCCATACGCGACGTCGCCCGTGCTGCCGGAGTCAGCCCCACCACCGTCTCGCACGCACTGTCCGGCCGCCGTCCCGTCGCTCCCGAGACGGCTCGCCGTATCCGCGCCCTCGTGCCCGACCTCGGGTACGCGCCGTGGGGCGGCGCCGGCCAGACCTCCGCCGCCCGTTCGTTCCAGCTCGGGCTGATCGTCCCCGACATCTCGAATCACTTCTACGCCGACGTCGCCGTCGGGATCGAGATCACCGCCGACACCGAGGACTACGGCGTGATGATCTGCGCCGCCCAGTTCGATCCCCACCGCGAACGTCGATACTTCAACCTGCTCCGCTCCGGCGCGATCGACGGTCTCGTCTACATCCCGGGCAACGCGAGCTTCGACCCGACCCTCGAGGAGCTCTGCGCCCGCTATCCGGTCGTGATCGTCGATGAACCGGTCCCCCACGTCACCACCCGGCCGACCATCTTCGCCGACAACGTGCTCGGAGGCCGGCTCGCCGCCGAGCATCTGCACTCGCTCGGGCACGAACGCGTCGCCGTGTTCACAGGCCCTCCCGGGCTCGTCTCCACCGAGGAGCGCGTCCAGGGATTCCACGAGATCTACCCCGATGCCCTGCTGCTGCGCGGCGAGTACACCGAGGGTGCCGGCCGCACGCTCGCCCGGGTGCTCGCGAAGTACCACCCCGGTGTCACCGCGGTCTTCGCCGGCAACGATCTCGTGGCGTTCGGCGCGGTCGGGATGTGGGAGGAGCTGGGCCTCAGGGTTCCCGACGACATCTCGGTCCTCGGGTTCGACGATGCGGACTTCGCGGGCCGCATGACCCCGGCGCTCAGCACGATCCGTCAGCGCGGTCGGCAGCTCGGAGCGCGGGCCGCCGAGCTGCTCATCGGGCACCTCGTCCACGGCGCGGAACTCGGCGGCGATCGGATCGCCCTCGAGGTCGAGCTCGTCGAGAGGGCGAGCACCGCTCCCCCGCGGGTCTAGGCCGGGGCGCCACCCGACCCGATCGGGGCGAGTCCTGCGACGATCCGGTCGGCGATCTCGCGCGCCGCCCCCTCCACGTCGACACCGGTCACCAGCCGGACCGACCCGGCGCCCGGGATGAAGCGGGTGCACCCCACCTCTTGCCCGTCGGTGCCGTCGGAGACCACGACCGTGCCCGGTCCCGTGAACTCGAACAGGTCGGGTCGGAGCAGCGCGAGCAGGGTCAGCGGGTCGTGAGGGATCTCGTAGTCCTCGTCCCAGCGGCGCATCCACGCGCGCGCCTGAACCGCGAGGAGTCGGCCGAGCTCGCCGGTCTGCTCGATCCGGGCCACATCCGGTTCGTGGAGGTGGACGCGGGTCGTGATGTCGACCGGGACCAGTGTCGTGGGGATTCCGGCCGACAGCACCCGCTGCGCGGCATCCACGTCGGAGAGGATGTTGTGCTCCGCGGCGGCGGTGGCGAAGTCGCCGCCCATGATCCACAGGTGCTCGATACGGTCCGCGAGTCCGGCATCTTCATCCAGCGCCGAGGCGACCGTCGCGAGCGGGCCGATCGCGAGCAGGTGCGAGCGGGGCTCCCCCGTAGCCAGTTCGCCGATGAGAGCGGCGCCCCGGCTGGGTCCGCCCTCGGTGCTCTGCTCGACGGCGAATCCCGTCAGGTCGCCGTACGCGTCGCCCTCGTGGCCGGCCCACCAGATCTCGCGCCCCGATCGCGTCGCCGAGTCGCCCGGTTCGACGCGCAGCCCCCGCCCGACGAGCTCCGCCATCCGGCGTGCGATGCGGGTGCGCAGCACGGTGTCGCCGTAGGAGGCGCTCAGTCCCAGGAGGTCGAGTTCCGGCGAGCCCCAGATCATGGCGAGTGTGAACTCGTCGTCGATATCGGAGCCGATGTCGCTGTCGAGGATCAGCCGATGGGGCACGCCCGTCACGGGGCGTACTCCTGCATCGTGCCGTTGGAGGTGTCGGTGAGCGCCGGAATGCGTTCGTTGAGCTCGGCGATCGCCTCCGAGAGGTCGAGCATCGTCAGCCTGCCGTCGCGGACGACGACGCGGCCGTCGACGAGGACGGTGCGCACATCGCCGGCCCGCGCGCTGAGCACGAGCGCCGCCGCGAGGTCGTGCAGCGGCTGGTAGTGCGGGCCCGCGAGGTCGATGAGCACGATGTCGGCCCGCTTGCCGGGTTGGATCGAACCGACCTTCTCGCCGAGGCCGAACAGGTCGGCGCTCTGCCGTGTTGCGAGGTCGAGCGCGTGGGCCGAGGTCAGCCAGGTCGAGTCCTCCTCGACGTCCTTCTGCTTGAGCGAGAGCATCCGCATGCTCTCGAGCATGTCGAGGGTGTTGTGCGAGGCGGGCCCGTCCGTGCCGAGACCGACCGTGATTCCCGCGTCGTGCAGCATCCGGACGGGTGTCGAGCTGTGCGCGTTCTTCATGTAGGTCTTCGAGCAGCACGCGACCGCGACGCGGTCGGCGAACGGGACGAGCCATTCGAGATCGCTCTCGATGATGCCGGTGCCGTGGGCGATGATCGTGCCGGCGTCGAGGATTCCGGTGTCGTGCAGGACCTGGATGGGTGTGACGCCGCGCTTCGCGAGGCTCGCCTCGGTCTGCTGCGAGTTCTCGGAGGCGTGGATGTGGATGGGCACGCCCAGTCGTCGGGCCGTATCGGCCGTCGCCTCGAGGTCGGCGTCGGTGACGGTGTAGGTGGCGTGGGGGCCGAGCGCGGTGGTGATCCGACCGTCGGCCGCCCCGTTCCACTTCTCCGCGAATTCTGCCGAGCTGCGAAGGCCCGCCGCGCCGTTCGAGGAGAAGAACGTCGACGCGAGCTGGGCGCGCGCCCCGCTCTCCTCGACGGCTCGCGCGATCTGCTCGGTCGCCCAGTAGTGGTCCGCGAAGCTCGTGACACCCGCCAGGAGCATCTCGCCGATCGCGAGCTGCGCACCGAGGTACACGTCGCGGTCGGTGATGTTCATCTCCATCGGCCACATGTACTTGTTGAACCAGTCCGCCGTTGTGACGTCCTCGGCGGCCCCGCGGAACATCGACATGGGCGAGTGGGTGTGGGAGTTCATCAGGCCGGGGATGGCGACGTGGCCGCGGCCATCGATGATCTCCGCTGCGTCGAGAATCTGCTGCGGCACGGTCGACGTGGGCACGACCCAGGCGATGCCCCCGTCGACGATCCCGATGGCGTGATCGGCGAGGAACTCGACGGTGCCGCGCGCGGCCGTGTCCTCGGCGGGCCGGGACGGGTAGGCGGGTGCCGGGCGCGTGGTCGACGCGAGCACGGTCGCCCCGGTGATGACGGTCTCGACGGCCCCGAGGGCGCTCATGCGCTCACCTCGGTTTCCGAGGCGGTGCGGCAGGCGAAGGGTCTCGGGGGGGAGAGAGCGCGACACGGCATGCCTTTCACGTGAGAGGGTTCGCCGGGCCGCCATTGCCTCCGACAGATGGTGAGTCGCATGCTATCCAGAACGCCGGGCCGCACCCAACCTCCCGCCCCGTCCCGTCCCGCCCAGACCAGACCAGACCAGACCAGACCAAGGATGGGCGTTCCGGGCGAGCGCGCACGTTCAGGCCGGCCCCACACGCCGCAACGTGCGCGCACAGGGCAGGGCGGCCGCACCCCTCGAGTCGCTCCGCTCAGCGTGCGGGCTCGGCAGGGTCGGATATTCCGGGCACATACGCACGTTCCGGCCTGTCCGGAACGTGCGAACTCGCGCCCGGAAGAGCCCTAACCGGCCTGGACTCCTGCAGCCGGCAGCACGACGGTGTCGATCAGGCCGATGAGGAACTCGCGGGTGACGGGTTTGCGCAGCATGAGCGTGCGGTAGGCCACCATCGAGGGGGTGATCAGCGACAGGGTCTCGAGGTCGGCGTCGGCGGGGATCTCGCCGCGATCGATGGCGCGCTGCAGCACGGTGCGGTTGACGGCGGCACGCGGTTCGATGATGGCCTTGTTCGCGGCGTCCGCGAGCTCGGGGGTGCGCGACAGCATGGAGGCGATGCCCGCGATGATCTGCAGCTTGCGCTCGCCGTCCGCGATGGACGGCGTCTTGATGAGCCCGATGAGGTCGCCCCTGAGGGTGCCGGTGTCGGGTATCTCGAGGCCTGCGATATCGGCCGACTTCATGCAGGCCACCGCGTCGAGCACGAGTTCGGCCTTCGACGTCCACCGCCGGTAGACCGTCGCCTTGCCCGCCTTGGCGCGGGAGGCGACCATGTCGATCGTCATGCCGTCGTAGCCGACCTCGGCGAGCACGTCGAGGGTGGCGTCGAGGATCTCGGCGTCGCGGGTGTGGTCGCGCTTGCGCCCGAGCTTGGGTGTCGAGTCGACATCGTCGAGGGGCTCGTCATCGATCAGTTCAAGCGGCTCCATCGCTGCCTTCTCCGTTCACCGCGAATATCGTCGTGAGACATCCTAGTTCAGGAACTGTTGATATCCGGAACTTGACAGTTCCGTATAGAGTGACCGTCATGTCATCGGCTTCCCCTTCCTCTCCCACCACGGCAGCGCCCTCCTTGCGCTGGTGGACACTCACCACGGTCGCGCTCGCGCAGCTCATGGTCGTGCTCGATGCGACCGTCGTGAACATCGCCCTGCCCGACGCGCAGACCGACCTCGGCTTCTCCGACGGAGACCGACAGTGGGTCATCACCGCGTACTCGCTCGCGTTCGGCAGCCTCCTGCTGCTCGGCGGGCGCCTGTCCGATCTGATCGGCCGCAAGCGGACGTTCATCATCGGCCTCATCGGTTTCGCCATCGCTTCCGCGCTCGGTGGCGCGGCACCCGACTTCGGCATCCTCGTCGCCGCTCGCGCGCTGCAGGGAGCCTTCGCGGCTCTGCTCGCCCCCACCGCGCTCGCCGTACTGACCACGACGTTCACGATCCCGAAGGAACGGGCGCGTGCGTTCGGCGTCTTCGGCGCGATCGCGGGTGCCGGCGGCGCGGTCGGATTGCTGCTCGGCGGATTCCTCACCGAGTCGCTCGACTGGCGGTGGAACCTCTACATCAACGTCGTGATCGCCGTCTTCGCGATCGTCGGGGCGATCGTCTTCGTGCGCACCATCCCCCGCTCGGGTCCGCGTCCGCAGCTCGACGTGCCCGGCACGATCCTCGTCTCGGGTGGTCTCTTCGGAATCGTCTACGGCTTCTCGAACGCCGAGACGGACGGCTGGGACTCGCCGCTCACCTGGGCGACGCTCGCCGTCGCCGCCGTGCTGATCGTGCTGTTCGTGCTGTGGCAGCGCCGCGCGACGCACCCGCTGCTCCCCCTGTCGATCGTCCTCGACCGCAACCGGTCGGCCGCGTACCTGTCCGTGCTCATCGCGGGTGCCGGGATGTTCGGGATCTTCCTGTTCCTGACCTTCTACCTGCAGCGCACGCTCGGCTTCACGCCCATCCAGACCGGTCTCGCCTTCCTTCCGATGATCGGCGGGCTGATCATCGCCGCCCAGCTGGGGACCAACATCTTCGTGCCGCGATTCGGTCCGAAGATCCTCGTCCCGATCGGCATGATCCTGGCCACCACCGGGATGATCCTCCTCACCCGCCTCGACCTCGACAGCACCTACGCGGCCAACGTGCTGCCGGCGCTGATCGTGCTGGGCGTCGCGTTCGGCACGATCATGCCGGCGTCGATCCAGACGGCCACGCTCGGCGTGCAGGGATCGTTCGCCGGTGTCGCGTCGGCGATGGTGAACACCAGCCAGCAGGTCGGCGGATCGATCGGAACCGCCCTTCTCAACACGCTCGCCGCTACCGCTGCAACCGCCTACATCACCGACAACGGGCCCGCCTCACCCCAGGTGCTGGCCGAGGCCGCGGTGTCGAGCTACGCGACCGCGTACTGGTGGGGCGCCGGATTCTTCGCCCTCGGCGCGATCATCTCGGCCACCCTGTACCGCCGTCGCGGCCACGGGCTGTCCCTCTCCCACACCGCCCCGGCTGCGGACGCGGAGCCGGTGATCGCCCACTGACGTTCGACCGGCGGCCCGGCACAGGCCGGGCCGCCGGTCACGCGCAGCAAGTCGACCGTTGCCCCGCGCACAGCGACCCGTCGAGCGAAGCGGGCCGCCCGTTGAGCGAAGCGAAACGAAGGCTCACGCGCGCACGTTCCGGCGTGCGGGGCCGGCCGCAACGTGCGCGCTCGCCCGGAACGCCCGCAGTGGGGGGTGGCGGCGCGGACCTGGGTGCGGGGTCAGTGGCTGCTTGGCATCCGACGTGCATCGGGCGCAGCTGCTTTCGGAGACCCTGCGACAGGAGGAGCGTTGATATCTCGAAGACGCAACGAGCACCACGTGACAGAAAGAGGAAAGCCATGCTGACCCTGACCGACACCGCCTCGACCGTCGTGAAGACGATCGTCTCGCAGATCCCCAACTCCGACACCGCCGGAGTGCGCATCCAGGGAGGCGACGAGACCGAGTTCGTGCTCGGCGTCGTCCCCACCCCCGAACCCGACGACGCCGTCGTCGAGACCGCCGGCGCGCGGGTCTTCCTCGACGCCACGGCAGCCCAGGTGCTCGACGACAAGATCCTCGATGCCCTGATCGACGAGGAGGGCGGCGTCGTCCGCTTCGCGATCGAGCAGCAGGCCGCCTGACCCGGCGCTCCGCCGTGGCCGCGGACGGCCCGGGCGACCTACGCTGATCCCAGACACGAAGGAGCCCCACATGGCTGAGATCACCGCCGCCCAACTGTTCGAAGACCTGGCGATCGACATGGTCGACGACAACGACGGCGTCACCGCGGACGGCGACGTCCTGCTCGTCCACGGCAAGCCGTTCGCCCGGTTGACCGGCGAGTCCCTCGCCGTGCTGCTGCCGCCCGCCCGACGGTCCGACCTGATCGGCCGCGGCATCGCCTCGGGCGAGGACGGCGACTGGCTCCTCTTCGAGTCTCTCGACCTGTGGAGCGAGATGGCCCGCGAAGCCCATGAGTTCGTCGGTGAGCCGCCGGTCGGACACGACTCCTGACTCTTCGACCGAGGCGATCCGTCATGGGCCTGCTCGACTGGCTGCTCGACACCGACCCGGCGATCCGCTGGCAGGTCATGCGCGACCTGCAAGATGCCGACGGCCGGACCGTCGCCGCTGAGCGTGCGAAGGTCGCGACACAGGGCTGGGGTGCGAATCTGCTGCGCCTGCAGCGCGCAACGGGCGACTGGGGCGAGGGCCCCGATGAACCCGCTTGGTCATCGACGACGTTCACCCTTCTGCTGCTGCGCCATTTCGGCGTGGACCCTCAGCACCCCGCGGTTCGGGTCGCCGTCGACCGGGTCCGCGACAACGTGCGCTTCGTCTGGACGGAGACCGACTCGAGCCCGCTCTTCGAAGGCGAGGTCGAGGCGTGCATCAACGGGATGGCCCTTCGTCTGGCCGCCTACTTCGGTGAGCTCGGCCCGGCTGCCGAGAGGCTCGTCGACCGGCTCCTGCGGGAACAGCTCGAGGACGGCGGCTGGAACTGCGAGGCACCGGAGCATTCGTCGCGCTCCTCGTTCGCATCGACTCTGGCTGTTCTCGAGGGACTCCTCGAGTACGAACGCGTCACGGGTACTGATCCCCGGATCACCGCGGCCCGGCTCCGCGGCGAGGAGTACCTGCTCGAACGCGGGCTCTTCCGGTCACTCAGGACAGGCGAGGTCGTGAACCCGCACTGGCTCGAGTTCTCGTTCCCACCGCGCTGGGACTACGACATCCTCCGCGCGCTCGACTACCTGCGCGAGTCGCGACCGCCCGACGAGCGATGCGGCGAAGCGATCCAGGTGCTGCTCTCGAAACGCGACGACGACGGCCGCTGGTCGGTCGAGAACGGCGAGCGGGGCGGCGAGCTCTTCTTCGCCATCGATGACGGCGCCGACAGCGAGCCGAGCCGGTGGAACACCCTGCGCGCCCTGCGCGTGCTGCGCTGGTGGGAGCAGGGCCTCCGCGACTAGTCGCGCGGACCTCCAGGCGGCGCGACCGACGGATCCGGTCTTCCCGCCGCACGCTGCCGCGCCCACCTTCCACCCGTGGCCGACCCGCTCAGGATCTGTCTTCTCGGCGGTGTTACAGTCGGCGCCTCCAGTCCATCCGGCGACGACAACGAGGTCTCACTGCTGCACCGACCATGAGAGGACCCCATGTCGACGACCGTCACGCGATCTCGCGCCGCCGACGGCGCCGAGCCCGGTACTGAGGGCTCTGACGACAGGGTCGTCCGCGTCGCATCCGTTCCCGCCTCCCACGTCTACGTGCGCCACCTCGCCCCGATCGATCCGGCGGACCGAACCGTTGAGCGGCTTCCGGATCCCGACCCCGACGAACCGGGCCGATCCGCGGTCTCCCGCTGGTGGCCGCCCGCCATGCTCGAACCCGACTGGGTCGACCTGAACGCCTCGTTCGACGTCTTCCACCTGCAGTTCGGCTTCGACGCCCGCTCGCCCGAGCAGCTCGCCGCGCTGACCGGCGCCCTCGAGCGTCGCGAACGCCCGTTCGTCTACACCGTCCACGACCTGCGGAACCCGCATCACACCGATCGCGCCGCGCACGATGCCGCTCTCGACGTGCTGATTCCGGCCGCCGATGCGCTCATCACCCTGACCCGGGGCGCGGCCGACGAGATCGAACGCCGGTGGAACCGCACCGCCGAGGTGATCCCGCATCCGCACGTCGTCGACTTCGAGACGATGGCCCGCATCCAAGCCGAACGCGCCCACTCCGCGTCGGCTCGCGCGGACAGCGTCCGACCGTTCCGGATCGGCGTCCACCTCAAGAGTCTGCGGGCGAGCGTCAACCCGCTCCCGGTGCTCCGGGCACTGGTCGACGCGGTCCGCGATTCCCCCGGGTTGGTGCTGCAGGTCGACGGACACAATGACGTGCTGCACCGGGACGGTCGGCGCTACGACGCCGAGCTCGCCGACTTCGTCGAGACGGCGGCGGCGCGCGGCCTGATCGATCTGAGGATCCACGACTACTTCAGCGACGAAGACCTCTGGCGCTACCTCGCGTCGCTCGACGCATCGGTGCTGCCGTACCGGTTCGGCACCCACTCGGGCTGGCTCGAGGCCTGCCGCGACCTCGGCACGGCGGTCATCGCGCCGGACTGCGGCTACTACGGCCAGCAGGGGCCGGCCTTCATCTACGGGCACAGTGAGCGCGGCCTCGACGCCGAATCGCTGATCGCGGCGGTGGCTGCGGCCCGCCAGGCGGGCCCTGCGACTCCGGTGAGCGTCGCCGAGCGGATGCGGCAGCGCACCACGATCGCCGACAGGCACCGCGAGCTCTACCGGAGCCTGCTGCCCTGATCGTCGGTTTCGTCGCCGGGCACCCACCGCAGCAGATCGCCGGGCTGGCAGTCCAGGACGCGGCAGATGGCGTCCAGGGTCGTGAAGCGGACCGCCTTGGCGCGCCCGTTCTTGAGCACGGCCACATTGGCAGGCGAGATACCGATCGCGTCGGCGAAATCGGCGACTGTCATCTTGCGGCGAGCGAGCATGACGTCGATGTCGATGACGATGGCCATCAGACGACCTCCTCCAGCTCGCTCTGCAGAGCGGTTGCGCTCTGCAGGAGGCTGCGCATGACCACGAGCAGGAGCGTGAATCCCCCGCCGAGGATGGTGAGGCAGAAGAGCACCAGGATCACGCCGGGGGCGTCGATGACGGGCTCGACCACGAAGTAGATATGCGCGCCGAGACCCGCCACGAGCACGGTCGCCGCCGCAGCCGCCCAGACGATCGTGTCGACCCATCCGAACGCGTGGGCGACGAAGATCCGTCCCCGGTGAACCATCGAGAGCAGCACCCAGACCGCGACGAGCGCGATCTCGACGCAGGCGATGATCGCGATGCCGACCACCGTGTACGGCAGCCCGACCTCGGGGTGATCCGACGAACCGGCGAGCACGGCGGCGATGACGGGCACGATGAACGCTTGAGCACCGATCGCCCCGATCGCGATGACCAGGATCACGAAGCGGAGCGCGAGGATTGCGAGACGACTCATCTATCGATTATCGATAGACATCTATCGTTAATCAATACCCTCAGGTACTCAGTTCCAGTTGAGGACGAGGGGGTCCGCCCGGCGCAGCAGTCGGAGCAGTTCGGTGCGAGTGTCCCGGGACACGTCGTCGAAGGGGGCGCGCGACCGATCGCTCGCGATCACCTTGCCCGCGGCGAGCGCGATCTTCGCGGCCCGGAGTCCGCACTGGCGGTTCTCGTAATGGATGAGCGGGAGAACCGACTCCCACCGCAGCTCGGCTCCGTCACGATCGCCGGCCAGGTAGTCGCTCACGACACCGCCGAGGATGTCGGGCACCATCGCACTGCACATGGTTCCGATGGCGCCCGCCCACAGGTCGGGGATCAGCGTCACTGACTCCTCGCCGTCGAAGAGGCCGGGCAGATCGTCTCCGCTCAGAGCGGCGAGGTCGCGCAGTTTCTGCGCAGCCCTCGGAACCTCGATCTTGGCGTAGCGCACCTGCGGGATCTCACGCGCGAGTCGGGCGATGAGCGCGGTCGACAGGCGCGTGGTGCTGAGCGGCGCGTCCTGCACCATGATGTCGATGTCGATCGAGTCGGCCACCGTCGCGAAGTAGTAGACGACGGCCTGCTCGCCCGCCGCCATCGTGGCGCCGAAGAACGGCGGCATCAGCATGACGATCTCCGCCCCGGCGTCCTGGGCGGCCCGGCTGCGCTGTGCGGCGATGCGCGCGCTGTAGTGACTCGTCGTCACCATGACGGGCACCCGCCCGTCGACCTGCGCCACCGTCGCGGCGACGACCTGCTTGCGTTCCGCGTCGTCGAGGGAGAACTGCTCGGAGTAGTTGGCGAGGATGCAGACCGCCGCGGATCCCGCGTCGACCAGGAAGTCGGCGACCCTGCGCTGACCCTCGATGTCGAGCGACTCGTCGTCACGGAACACGGTCGGCGCGACCGGAATCACACCCTGCAACACTGCCATGCCTGCAAGTCTGCACGACCGGGGTCCCTGTTTCGAGGCGATGCTGTCGGCCGGCGTCGTCGAGGGATCCAGTCCGTGCGAGCGACGCCCCTTCCCTCACCCGCTCGACATCGGTCGAAGAGGTTGTCGACAGATGTCCCTCCCGGCGTCGGCGCACCTTCCGTACGGTCGACCGCACGTCACCGCCGCGAACTCGGAGAGCGAAGGAATACCGATGTCAGAGAAGCCCACCATCGTCCTCGTCCACGGCGCGTTCGCCGACGCCGCCAGTTGGGCGCCCGTCACTCTGAATCTCCTCGAGGCGGGCTACACGGTCCACGTTCCGCCTGTGTTCAACCGCAGCCTCATCGGAGACTCGGCCTACATCCGTTCCTTCGTCGAGCAGATTGAGGGACCGGTGATCCTGGCCGGTCATTCCTACGGCGGCGCGGTCATCACGGTCGCGGGCGCGGCGGACAACGTGGTCGGCCTCGTCTACGTCGCCGGATACGCGCTCGACGAGGGCGAGAGCCTCGGTCAGCTGCAGGGAGGCTTCCCGGATTCGGAGCTCGCCGCCAATCTCGTCTACTCGCCGTACCCGATCGAGGGCGCCGACCCGGGGACGGATGTCTCGGTGAAGATCGACGCGTTCCCCTCGGTCTTCGCGGCGGGCGTTCCCGAGGACACTGCCAGGGTGCTCGCGGTCTCCCAGCGCCCCTTGGCCGCCGTGGCCTTCGGCGAGACCGCGCCGACCGCCGCGTGGAAGACGAAGCCCGGTTGGGGAATCGTCTCGAGCGCCGACCGCACCATCAATCCCGATGTCGAACGCTTCGGTTATCAGCGCGCCGGACTCCGCCGGGTGATCGAGATCGATGCACCCCACCTGGTCATGCAGTCGAACCCCGATGAGGTCGCGAAGTTCATCACGGACGCCATCGACGAGCTCGCCTGAACGGTCGCCTGGCAGGTCAGGTCAGACGATCGCCTCGGCGGAGAGCTCGCGGAGGCGCTGCAGCGGATCGTCCGACGGCGAGGGTTGGGGCACCGCGCCGCGGGTGACGCTCGCGACCCAGAGCGTCGCCTCCGAGATCGCGGCGACAGCGGGCTCCACGATCTGGGCCGACATCGAGACGATGTACCCGTCGGAGTCGTCGGGAACCGACGTGCCCCGACTGAGCTCGAAGGGGTACGCCGGCACCGAACGCAGCGATGGGGCGCGTCCGCTGAGATCGGCACCCTCGACCTCGATGCCGTGCGTCCAATCGGTGAAGCTCTCGGGGTGGATACGGAAGCGATGCAGCAGCGCGGTGATCTGCTCGAGATCGCGGATGGCATCCCGCGCGGGAGCCGCTCGATAGGCGAACGCCGCGTCGAGGGCGTCTTCGAAGTCCGCCCGGATCCGTTCGGCGAAGAGTCCGAAGGCCGCATCGGGTGCTCCTTGAACCGTCCGGTCGAGCTGCCCCAGTCGTTCGGCCACGAACTCGAGGGCAGCTGCCACCTCGGGAATCGCGAGGGCCCGCCCGAGCGCCTCGCGCCGACGCGTCGTGCGCCGTCGGATGACTCTGGCGATGGGCGCAGCGCTCGAGTAGTCAGCATCGGAGATCATGATCACGAAGCTACTGCGCGCAGCTGCGCGGAGGACACCCCGGACGGCCGAACGTCAGACGAGCGCGTCGAGGCTCTCCTCGACGATGCGAAGGCCCCGCCCGAGCTCGTCCTCCGAGATCGTCAATGCGGGCAGGAACTTGAGCACCTCGTCGAACGCGCCCGAGGTCTCGATGATCAGCCCGCGCGAGAACGCCTCGGCGGAGATCCTGGCGGCGAGCGAGCGGTCGCCGTCGACGGCGAAGCCGTACATCAGGCCGCGGCCGCGAACGACGGCGCCGAGTTCGGGGTGCGCCGCAGCGAGACGCTCGAGTTCGGTGCGGAGGATCTCGGACTTGGCCTTGACCCCGTCCGTGAGAGCGGAGTCCGCCCAGTACTCCTCGAGGGCGACCCGGGCCGACACGAACGCGAGATTGTTGCCGCGGAACGTCCCGGTGTGATCGCCCGGCTTCCACACGTCGACGCCGGGCCGGAGCAGGACGAGCGACATCGGCAGACCCGATCCCGAGATCGACTTCGAGACGGTGACGATATCGGGGACGATGCCCGACTCCTCGAACGCGAAGAACGAGCCGGTGCGTCCGATGCCCGACTGGATCTCGTCGAGGATGAGCAGGATCCCATTATCGGCCGTGATCCGGCGCAGTCGCTGCAGCCACGGGCCGCTGGCGACGTTGATGCCGCCCTCGCCCTGGACTGCCTCGAGGATGACCGCGGCGGGCTTGTCGAGTCCGCTGCCGGGGTCGCCGAGCATCTTCTCGAACAGGTCGAGAGTATCGACGCCCGCACCGAGGTAGCCGTCGAACGGGAGACGTGCGACATCTCCGAGCGCGACGCCGGCCGCCTCGCGGTAGTGGCTGCTGCCGGTCGCGGAGAGGCCGCCGAGGCTGAGGCCGTGGAACGCGTTGGTGAAGGCGACGACGTTGGAGCGACCGGTCGCCTGCCGGGCGACCTTGAGCGCCGCCTCGACCGCGTTCGCACCGGTCGGCCCGGTGAACTGGATCTTGTAGTCGAAGCCGCGCGGCTCGAGCACGAACTTCTCGAAGGCCTCGATGAAGGCCTTCTTGGCGGACGTCGCCATGTCGAGCCCGTGGATGATGCCATCGCTCTCGAGGTACTCGATGAGGGCGCGCGTGAAGGCGGGGTTGTTGTGCCCGTAGTTGACGGCACCGGCCCCGGCGAAGAAGTCGAGGAACTCGCGTCCGTCCGCCGCATGCAGAACCGAGCCGCGCGCACTGTCGAAGACCACGGGGAAGGAGCGGATGTATCCGCGCACTTCCGACTCCCGCCGGTTGAACGTGTCCAGGGACGCTGCGTCGCTCATCGAACCACCTTACGTTTCGTCGGATCCGCTCTCCTGAGGTTACGTGGCCGCCCCTGATCCGACGGTCAGGGCGAGCGGTTCGCCGCCGAGTGACCGTTCCTCGCGGAGCGCTGGCGGGAACTCGACGAAAACGGTCGACGTGATGCGATCGGAGAGGCGTACGCGTTCAGTCGCGCGCTGCGGCCCCGGTGGCCGGCTCGGGCCGCGGATCGGCCTCGCATTCGGCGGGCTCGGCGTCGAGGTCGGCCCCGGTGCCGTCCTCCGGAGACGGATCCGCAGCGCATGCCACGGCATCCTCCGATCCGGTCGCCGGCGACCCGCCCGCGGTGACCGCGAGCCGGCGGTCGGGGTCGAGCTTGCTGAGGATCGCGTAGGACAGATCGGCCAGCTGGGCGACTTCGCCGTCGCCGAGTCCGTCGAGGATCATCCGCCGAACCGCTTCGTCGTGGAGAGGACGACTCGCGGCGAACGCCCGCTCGCCGGCGTCGGTGAGGACGGCGTTGGTGGCGCGCGCATCCTCCTCGCAGGCGGCCCGGACGACGTAGCCCTTGCGCTCGAGGCCGGTCACGACCCGGGAGAGCCGAGCGAGCGTCGCGTTCGTGCGCGACGCGAGCGCCGTCAGCCTCAACCGGTGCCGATCCGCTTCGTTCAGCGCCTCGAGCAGCGTGTACTCGAACGACGTCACCCCGGCTCCGGCGAGCTGACGGTCGAGGGCGGTGGGGAGCAGTTCGAGCAGCGCGCGGAGGCGCGCGACCGCGACCCGCTCTTCGTATCTCAACCCATCCATCGATCCATCGTAACCGACAGTTGCACCTACAAGTAAATAGGCTATGGTTGCACCTACAAGTATTCGCCCGACGGGAGTCGGCGCGAGGAATGGACGGATCATGACGAGCTTCACCATCATCGGGACCGGCAACATGGGCGGGGCCATCGGCGGCGTCCTGGCAGCCGGCGGCAGCGACGTCACCCACATCGCGCACGCGGAGAGCGGAAGCGCGCCGATTACCGGCGACATCGTCGTCCTCGCCCTCCCCTATCCGGCCATCGACGGCGTGATCGCGACCTACGGCGACCAGCTCGCGGGCAAGACGGTCGTCGACATCAGCAACCCGATCGACTTCGAGACCTTCGACGGCCTCACCGTCCCCGCGGGAAGCTCGGCAGCAGCCGAGATCCAGTCCAAGCTGCCGCAGAGCCGCGTGCTCAAGGCGTTCAACACGAACTTCGCCGCGACCCTCGCCAGCAAGCAGGTCGGCCGACTTCCCACGACCGTCCTCATCGCGGGCGATGACTCCGACGCCAAGAGCGCCCTCGCCGCCGCGATCACGGCGGGCGGCGTCTCCGCTGTCGACACCGGCTCTCTGAAGCGCGCGCACGAACTCGAGGCCCTCGGATTCCTGCAGCTGACTCTCGCCATCGGCGAGAAGATCGGCTGGAACGCGGGCTTCGCCCTGACCAAGTGATCATCGCGCCCGGGGCCCGAAAGACGGGTCCCGGCGCCGAGCTGGAGCAGCACCATGAGTGACGAGACCGACCGCATCCTCGACCCGAACACCTCGATGGGCGCCGTTACCCTCCGGGTCGGCGACCTCGAGGGCATGTCCGCCTACTACTCGAACGCCTTCGCGATGGAGCCCCTCGAGGAGCGCGGCCGCGACCGCGAGGTGCACCGAGTGCTCGGCCGCGGCGACACCCCGCTGGTGCGACTCATCCACACACCCGACCTGCCGGCGGTGGACCCGCGGCAGCCGGGTCTCTTCCACACCGCGTTCCTCTTCGACAGCCCCGAGAGCCTGGCGGCGACGGTGTACCGGGCCGCGCAGACCCCGCAGACCCGGTTCGCGGGATCGAGCGATCACCTCGTGAGCGAGGCCTTCTACTTCACCGACCCCGAGGGCAACGGCGTCGAGCTCTACACCGACCGGGATCGGAGCCTCTGGCAGCACCGCGACGGCCAGATCGTCATGTCGACGGAGTACCTCGACCCCAACGCCTACCTGCAGACGCACCTCACCCAGGAGGCATTGGACGCCGGTCCGACGCGAGCGGGCGCCGTGGGGCATGTGCACCTGCAGGTCGGCGACGTCGACACGGCTCGCGCCTTCTACGTGGATGCGCTCGGCTTCGAGACCACCCAGACCGCCTACCCGGGTGCGGTGTTCGCGTCGGCCGGCGGATATCACCATCACATCGCGATGAACGTCTGGAACAGTCGCGGCGCAGGCCCCCGTGCGGCGAGCCTCGGACTCGGGGACGTGTCGATCACCGTGCCGTCCCCCGCCGATCTCGAGGGCCTGTCAGCTCGGATGCGCGCCCGCGCCATCCCGTTCGACGGCGATGGCCGCTCGGTGACCGTCGTCGACCCGTGGGGCACCCACGTCACCGTCGCACTGCCCGATCTGTCGACCGACGAGCTGCTCGCCCGATGACCGCACCGCTCGCAGCGCTCCACTCCCCCGGTTTCGCCGACGTCGATTCGCCTCCCGCCGTCGCACTGCTGCTGCACGGCTACGGCTCGAACGAACGCGACCTCACAGGCCTCGCCGGCGCGATGGGCCTCGCTCTGCCGTGGGCGTCGCTGCGGGCGCCGATCGAACTCGGCAACGGCGGTGCGGCATGGTTCCCCGTCGTCACGCCCGGCGACCCCGATCCCGATCCGCTCGCCTTCGCGACCGATGCGGTGTGGGCATGGATCGACGACAACCTCGATCCCGCCGGCCGAGTCGTCCCGATCGGGTTCTCCCAGGGCGGGCTGATGGCGAGCCAGCTGCTGCGCACCCGGCCCGAGCGCGTGCTCGCCCCGGTGATCCTGGGCGGCTTCGTCCAGCGGACGCCGCAGCCGGGCGACGCGGCGCTGGCATCGGATCGCCCGCCGGTGTTCTGGGGTCGTGGTTCCGAGGACCGCGTCATCACCTCCGCGGCTGTCGCCCGCACCGCCGAGTTCCTCGCCGCGCACTCCACCCTCGACGGGCACGTCTACCCGGGATTGGCGCACGGCATCAGCGTCGATGAGCTGGCCGACGTCGCGCACTTCCTCGTGGTGAACGCCGGTGCGGACTCGATCATCACCGACTGAGCGGGGTGCACGCCCTACTGTTGACCCCAACGGACGAAAGGGATTCACCATGCCGGACTACGCCTTCGGGGGCCCCGCAGACATCGACCGCGCCATCGCGTTCATGGTGCAGCTCGACAACGAGCAGCGCAACGCGCTGGCCGTCCTCGAGATCGACAACGCGATCGAAGAACTCCAGACCGAGTTCGAGAAGACCTCCGCCGACCCGGCGTACCGCCCGACCAACGACTTCATCGCCCGCCTCAGCGGCTACCTCCAGATGGCCGACGACAGCGAGAACCGCAAGCTCGTCTGACCGCCGCCGAGCGCAGCGACGCGAGGCACAATCCCTCTGCCTTCATTTCGACGGGCTCAATGAGCGGCGCCCGCCCGCCCGCTGAGCCCGTCGAAGCGAGACACCGAGCCCTCCGCCTTCATCTCGACGACCTCGATGAGTGACACGTCCGCCCGCTGAGCGCAGCGAAGCGAGACACCGAGCCCTCCGCCTTCATTTCGACGAGCTCAATGAGCGGCGCCCGCCCGCCCGCTGAGCCCGTCGAAGCGCAACTCCGAGCCCCCGCCCTCATTTCGACGAGCTCAATGTGCGGCACCCCGCCCGCTGAACAGCCACTCGTCGCGGCGCGCCCTTCTCACCTGCGGCAAACCCTAGGCGTCGAACAGCAATGATGGTATCGTTACCAACACTTCGGCCGCGGGTGGCTTTCCGCCTCTGCCAGGACGGAGGAACCCCACCGCAGCAACCGGCATCAAGGAGGATGTAACAGCATGATTGGCAGAAAATCAGTACTGAAGCGGGTGGGGGCTACTGCACTCGCGCTCGGGCTCGCGGCCTCGCTCGGCGCGTGCTCCCAGGGGTCGGCGAGCACCTCTTCCGCCGGCGGCTCCACCCTCACCCTCAACGGCGATCGCGCCGACTTCGTGGATGCGTACAAGGTGGCGGGCGATGCACTCGCCGAGCTCGGCGACTACAGCATCGACCCCCGCAACGTTCCGTCGACCGAGAACTACCAGCAGGTCATCCGGTCGTCGCTGCAGACCGACTCCACCACCGACCTCGTGAAGTGGTGGAACGGCTACCGCCTCCAGGACCTCGCCCGCTCCGGTGGGCTGGCCGACCTCTCCGCCGAGTGGGACACGGCCGTCGACGAGGGATGGGTCAACCCCGACACGAAGGACAGCTTCTCGTACGACGGCAAGGTCTACGGGATGCCGATGTACAAGAGCTACTGGGTGATCTTCTACAACAAGAAGGTCTTCAACGATGTGGGCATCACCCCTCCGACGACGTGGGACGAGTTCCTGTCGAACAACGAGGCCATCAAGGCCGCGGGCGTGACGCCGCTGTTCGGAACCCAGGAGGCCGGCTGGACCTCGTTCATCTGGTTCGAGGAGATCCTGTCGAAGCTCGACCCCGACTTCTACTCCAAGCTCATGGCCGGCGAGGCGAAGTACACGGACGAGCCCGCTCAGGAGGCACTCCGCATCTGGGGCGACCTGTACGCGAAGGGGTACTTCACCGCTCCCGACATCGCTTGGGACAACGAGCCCGCACTCTTCCAGGAGGGCACGGTCGCGCAGGTGCCCATGGGCTCGTGGCGCAACGGCATCTTCGTCACCAACGGCATGACCGAGGACGACTACGGCGCATACCTGCTCCCCGTCATCAAAGAGGGCACGCAGCCGTCCGTCATCACCGAGTCCGGAGTCATCGCCGTCGCTGCGAAGAGCGCGAAGAAGGACGAAGCGCTCAAGACCATGGGCAACTGGCTGAACCCCGAGGTCCAGTCCGCATGGGTGAACCAGATCAAGGACACCTCGGCCAACCCCGAGGTCGTCACCGACGACCCGACGCTCACGTCGATCAGCGAGCAGGTGGCGGCGGAGAAGCCGGTCGAGCTGGTCCGCTTCTGGGAGGCCAGCCCGCCGCCGCTCATCGAGGGCGGCGTCCAGTTCCTGGCGAGCTACATGGTCGATCCGTCGGAGGACAACATCATGCCGACGCTCGAGAAGCTGCAGGACCTGGCCGACTCCGAGTGGGCGAAGTGGAAGGCCGCCGAATAGTGACAGCCACTTCGGTGCGTCCTGCCGGGGCGGGGAGCGAGATCGCTTCCCGCCCCGGCGGGCGCCGGCCCCGCGTGGCGGGCCGCCCCCGCCCCGCCTTCGCGGCGATCCCTTTCCTCATCCCCGCACTCGTCCTCGTCGGCGCACTGCTCCTCGTGCCGTTCGTCTCGACGGTCTACCAGAGCCTCACCCGCGACAACGGGTTCACCTCGACCTTCATCGGGTTCGAGAACTACTCGCGACTCCTCCAGGACCCCACGTTCCTGCAGTCGCTGCTCAACACCGTCATGTGGACGGTCGGCACCCTCATCCTTCCCGTCGGTCTCGGACTCCTGATCGCGGTCTTCACCAACTCGATGCGCGGCGGCCGCTGGCTGCGACTCGCCTTCGTGCTCCCCTACGCCATGTCGGGAGCCGCCACCGCGGTCATCTGGGGCTTCATCCTGCGCTCCGACGGCGCCCTCAACCAGGCGATCGCCTTCCTCGGCTTCACGCCCCCGGCATCCGGGTGGCTGCTCGAGTGGCCCACGAACACGCTCGTCATGATCCTCGCCAACACCTGGCAGGCGACCGGCGTCACGGTCATCCTCTTCCTCGTCGGCCTCCAGTCGATCCCGCCCGAGACGGTGGAAGCCGGGTCGCTCGACGGGGCGACGGGCATGCGCCTGTTCTGGCACATCGTGCTCCCCCAGCTGCGTCCCGTCACCATCGTCGTCATCGGCATGTCGATCGCCAACAGCCTTCGTGTCTTCGACCTCATCTGGCTGCTCACGAAGGGCGGGCCCGGCGGAGTGTCCGAGACGCTCGCCGTCACGATGTACCGGCAGACGTTCATCATCAGCGATTACGGCTACGGCGCGGCTGTCGCCGTCGTTCTTGCCATCATCGTGGTCGCCAGCTCCTACGCGTACCTCCGCCGTCAGCTGAAGGGGGTCTGACGTGGTCGGCCGCGTCTTCCGCAACACGTTCGTGATCGTGTTCGCCGCTCTGTGGCTGATCCCGATCTACCTCATGGTCGTCAACGCCTTCGTGCCCGCCGCCGACTACACGGGTGCGCCGACCTGGCTGCCGTCGGGATTCGGATTCTTCGACAACCTGTCGATCGCGTGGAACGAGTCGGGCCTCGGGCTCGGGCTGGCGAACAGCCTGCTCTACGCGACGGTCTCCGCGGGCTTGGCCGTGTTCTCCGCGGCACTGGCGGGCTTCGCCGTTGTCGTCATGCCGACCCGTCGCCCGACCGTCTGGTTCTGGTTGATCTACCTCGGCACCCTGCTGCCGCTGCAGATCTTCCTCGCCCCGCTGTTCAAGGCCTACGTGGGGGCGAAGGTCTACGACACCTCGCTCGGCATGATCCTGATCTACTCGGCCATCTGCGTGCCGTTCGCGTTCTTCATCGTGCGCAACTTCCTCACCACGTTGCCGCCCGAGATCACCGAGGCGGCTCAGCTCGACGGCGCGGGATGGGCGCGGCTGTTCTTCCGCATCCATTTCCCGCTCATCAAGTCGTCGCTCTTCGCCGCGTTCATCTTCCAGTTCACCTGGGTGTGGAACGACCTGCTCTTCGGCATCACGCTGACCACGAGCCCTGACCGGCGACCGGTGATGGCGGCTCTCGCCGAGATCAGCGCGGGCTTCTCGAGCCTCGGCCCGCCCGTCGTCCTCGCGGCTGCGATCGTCGCATCGCTCCCCACGGTGGTGCTGTTCCTCGCCTGCCAGCGATTCTTCGTCTCCAGCCTTCGCGCGGTCGGATAACCCACCGTGCGGGCGTTGTCGGCCGGCGCAGTCGCCGGCCGACACCTCACGCTCGTTCGATGGGAAGCCACAGTTCGCAGGTGGCCGCGCTGAAGTCCTCGGACCGGCTCACGATCGCAACGATCGAGGGCCCGGGCCGCAACCGCCAGGGGTTCGAGGGAAACCAGTCAGCCGCGGTCGCAGCCCACGCGGACTGCAATGCCGCTGGGTACTCCCCCTCGATCCGGAAAACCGCCCACGCACCCGCGGTCACGACGATGACCTCGAGATCGTCGGGGAGAGGACTGCCGTCCGCCACCGCGACTCCGTGCAGGTAGGTGAGCTCGGTGCCTTCCGCATAGTCGGGATCGACCTCGTCACTGACTTGCAAGATCCCTGACGGCTCGACGTTGTTCAGCGCCTTCAGCCTCGCGTGCTCGGAGACCGGCAGCGAGGCGATGTGGTCGCGGATCCGGGTGTTGATCCCCCGGTGCTGGAGTTGCACGCGCGCCGCGTGCCCCACGAGCCGGAAGGCCGGTCGTTCGACGATGCGAGTGTCCATGCTGGTGTTCCCTTCGACTGTCAGGCGGAACCTGAGTTGCGGTTGTGTCCGAAGGGGGCCGCCATCGCGACGCACATCACCGGGACCGGCGCCGTGGACCGACCGGAACGCCCGGCCGAATGCCACGGTCGACCCGTATCCGTATTGCACGGCGATGCCAAGCAGGTCGTCGCCGCTGATCACGTCGGCAGCGGCGAGCGTCATGCGCCTCCGCCTGATGTACTCCGACAACGGCATTCCGGCGAGCGAGGAGAACATCCTCCTCAGGTGGTATTCCGTCGTGCCGAACTGCGCAGCCCATACCGCCGGCTCGATGTCGTCGGTCAGGTGATCCTCGACGAGCTCGGTCAGTCTGTTCAACGCGGCGATCACTGTTTCCCCTTCTGACCCCAGCCTCACCGGTCGTCGGGATCGACACCCGACTATCGCGGTCCGATGCGATCACGCGGGAGGACGCCTGCAGGTCCGGCAGGTCAGCCGCGCAGCGTCCCGACCGTCACCGGAAGCTCGACCAGGCGAGGGGACTCGTCCATCTCGGGGTCGTCGAGGCGGTCGAACAGCATCCGCGCGGCCTGCGCTCCGAGCTGACGGGGGTCGTGCGACACGATGATGAGCGGCACCTGCAGCATGTCTGCAAGCTCGACGTCATCGAAGCCGACGAGCGTGGGCGCCGGGATAGCCGGCCCATCCTTCTGACGGGTGCCGATGGCCTGAAGGGCGCCGATCGTATTGCGGTTGTTGGCGCTGAAGATGGCGGTCGGCGGGTCGTCGAGACCGAGGAGCTCCTCCATGGCCCGCCGGGCTGCGGCGACATCCTGCTGCCCGCGGCGGATGAGCGCCGGGTCGGGTTCGAGGCCCGCCTCGTGGAGCGCACGGACGAAACCCTCGTACCGACGACGGGCGGTGGAGACGGAGAGCACGTTGCCGAGGAACCCGATCCTCGTATGACCGCCGTCGATCAGTGCCTTCGTCGCTTCGTAGGCACCGTTGATGTCGTCGAGCAGAACGGTGTCGGCATCGAGCCCTTCGACCGTGCGCGATGCGAGCACGAGCGGGACGCTGCCGAGGCGCCCCGGAGTGAGGTGCTCCGCACCCTCTCCGGTCGGGACGACGATGAGTCCTTCGACCTGCCGACCGATGAAGTCGGAGACGAGCTGACTCTCGCGGGCGAGCTGCTCCCCCGTGTTGCCGAGCATGATTCGGCGGCCGTGCAGCGAGGCGACTTCCTCGACGCCGAGTGCGAACTGCCCGTAGTAGGGGTTGCCGAGGTTGGTGATCGCGACGCCGATGAGACCCGAGGAGTGGCCCGGCCGAATGCTGCGGGCGTTCTCGTTGCGGTGGTAGCCGAGCTCCTCGACGGCGGCCCAGACCTTCTCCTGCACCTCGGCGCGCACGTTCTTGCCGCCGGAGAGAGTGCGGGAGACGGTCATCGGACTGACGCCGGCATGCTCGGCGACGTCGCGCACGGTGGGCGTCGCCGAGGGGCCGGATCCGCTGACAGTCATCGACTGCACCCGACCTCTCTGACCCCGGAATCGCGGCACTGATGAGCGCTCGCGCGGGCTAACGCTACCAAAAGGCGGGCTTTCGGCATCGGAACCGATCGGTCCTCCTGGATCGATGGCGAATCGGTCGCCCTTGGGAGAGGGAAGTGCACTGATATCGTTACCAGTACCGCCCACCTCCTTCACCCGGGAGCAGACAATGCCGTTCCGTCCCCCGATCGACCCCCGCGCGGGCACTCACCTCGCCGATCTCGCCGACGAGCAGGACCGTCTCGTCGGCTTCTTCCTGTCGGGACTGGGCGATCCCTCGGTGCCGTTCTCCTGGCTCGACATCGCGGGTCGGCCCGATCGCGAGCGACCGCTCCCCCTCTACGCGGTGGCCCGCCTCGTCCACTGCTTCAGCGTCGAGAGCCTCCTCGGGCGCGCGGGTGCCCGCGAATTCGCACAGCGTGCGGTCCGCCATCTGCTCGACGACTTCGCCGACCTCGAGTTCGGTGGATTCCGGGCGGAGATCGGACCCACCGGGTCGGATCGCAAGGAGCTCTACGGTCACGCGTTCGCCCTGCTCGCCGGAGCGAGCGCCAGACAAGCCCATCTCGACGGCGCCGAGGAGCTGTTCGACACGGCCCGCGACGCCATCGACTCCCACTTCTGGGTCGAGCCCGACGGGGTCGCGGTCGAGTCATGGGATCGGGCCTTCACGGGATCGGAGCCGTACCGCGGCCAGAACGGCAACATGCACCTCACCGAGGCATACCTCGCCGCGTACGAGGCGACCGGCGACGCCGTCTTCCTCGATCGGGCCCGGCGCATCGCCGATCGTCTCGTTCGCCGAGCGGCACCGACCTACGGGTGGCGTGTGCCCGAGCACTACACGACCGACTGGCAGGTCGACGGCGACTACAACATCGACAACCCGAACGACCCGTTCCGCCCCGCCGGCACCCTGCCCGGTCACGCCCTCGAATGGTCACGCCTGCTGCTCGGCCTGAGAGCGCTTCGACCCGATGTGGACTGGGCTGTCGAGGCCGCAGTCCAGCTCTTCGACACCGCGGTCGGCGACGCCTGGGACACCACCCACGGCGGCTTCGCCTACAGCGTCGACTTCGACGGCCGCATCATCAACGCGCACCGGATGCACTGGACCGTCGCCGAGGGCATCGGTGCATCTCTCAGCCTGTACCGCGCGACGGGCGAGGATCGCTACCGCGACTGGTACTCGACCTTCTGGGATCACGTCGGAACACGCGTGATCGACCGCAAGGGGGGTTCGTGGTGGCACGAGCTCGACTCGGCCAACCGACCATCGTTCGTCACCTGGGACGGCAAGCCCGACCTGTACCACGCATGGCAGGCGACTCTCTACGCTCGAGTCGACGGCGACGGCGGGCTGGCCGAGTCCGCGAGCCGCGGCGCACTTCTGGGCGCCCGATCGATCGAAGGACTTCCCCGTGGGTGATGCCGACCGGATCCCGGTGCTCGAGATCGGTGGCACCCACCTGACGACGGCACTGGTCGAGCCGGCCGACTGGACCGTGTCGCCCGGATCGCTCACACGGTCGCCGATCCATCCGAAGGCGGACCTCGACGATCTCCTCGGCGAGATCGCCGGCGCCGCCACCGCACTCACCGCCGCTCATGCGGAGCACCGCCCGGCCTGGGCCGTCGCCATCCCCGGCCCCTTCGACTACGTCGCCGGGGTCGGCCGCTACGAGAACGTCGACAAGTTCGAGTCGCTCACCGGGCAGGACGTTCGCGGCGGCCTGATGACCCGCATCGTGCCGACGCCCGCGATGCTGCACTTCATCAACGATGCCGACGCCTACGGACTGGGTGAGGCGATCATCGGTGCCGCGCGCGGCTACTCCCGCTCGATCTGCCTCACGCTCGGCACCGGGGTCGGCTCGGCGTTCATCGTCGACGGAGTCCCGGTGCAGGAGGGCCCGGGGGTCGCCCCCGAGGGCAGCATCCACCTGATCGACTACAACGGGCAGCCGCTCGAGGACACGATGTCGCGCCGAGCCCTGCTGGCCGCCTACGCCCGTGCGACAGGGGTCACCGAGTCACCGATCGACGTGCGTGAGATCTTCGAGCTCGCCCGAACCGGCGACCCGATCGCGATGGCGACAGTCGAGGCAGGCCTCTCGGGACTCGGTCGGGCGATCGCTTCGACCGTCTCTCGGTTCGCTGCCGAGATCCTCGTACTGGGAGGGTCGATGACCGGGTCATGGGACCTCGTCGAGCCTCTGGTGCGGGCCGGTCTCGTCTCAGTCGACCCCGGGCTGGCGGGGCTGCCGATCGAGCGCGCTCAGCACCCGGAAGACGCTCCTCTCGTCGGCGCCGCCTTCTGGGCGGCCCGCTGACCGAGCACTGCCGATGCCGGCCGGCCTGCCGGACGATGTCGGATCGTCTCGACCTGGCGGCGCAGAACCGCGCTCAGGTCAGGACAGGTGCGTCCCGCGGACGTAGGCCTTGACCGTGCCGAGAGTCGAGCCGATGCTCCTTCCGTGCGGCGCGATCGTGTAGCGGCCGACTGCGGCGGGCACGATGAACGTCTCGGCGTAGTGGACGACGTAGGGCTCGAACGCACCGGTCGGGCTCTCGACCACGGCTTCGGCACCCTCGACGAGGTTGAGCACGTTGACCGTGCCCTGGGTGTGGTGTTCGACCTTCTCGCTGAACCAGTGCCGCCTGACCTCGATGAACTCGAGGTGATGGAGCCCGGTGCGCTCCTCGGTCCACCCGGGGCCGGAGGCGATCTGCTCGACCTGCCCGACGAGATTGTCGGCGGTCCACTCGGTGTCACGATCCCACTGGATGTTCTTGGCGGCGTGATCGAGGTGGATGGGGCGGGGCACGCCATCGAGCCCAACCCTCCCCCAGTCCCACATCTTGAACGTGAAGATGTAGGGGGTTGCGGAGATCTCGAGGACCATCGAGTCGGCGCCCGAGCAGTGCACGGTGCCGGCGGGGATGGCGAAGTGATCGTGCTTCTTGGCGGGGAACGCGTTGACGTAGGTGTCGACCGGGAAGTCGACTCCGCCCTTCGACGCCGTCTTCAAGGAGGCCAGCATGTCGTCGGGCTCGATACCGGTCTTGAGGCCGAGGTAGACGACGGCGTCGTCGGTGGCGTCGAGCAGGTAGTAGCTCTCGTCCTGGGTGTAGTGCATGCCGAACGAGTTCTGGATGTAGTCGGTCAGCGGGTGCACCTGCAGCGAGAGGTTGCCGCCCTGCATGGTGTCGAGGAAGTCGAACCGGATCGGGAACTCCGCCCCAAAGCGCGAATGGGTCCGCTCGCCGAGCAGCTCGTTCGGGTGGGTCAGCACCACGTCGATCGACGGCAGCTCGACGATGGTGCCGGCCACGTCGAGGAGGATGCTGTTCTCCTCGGGCACGCAGTCGAAGCACCAGGCGTAGTTCTCCGCCGACGGGTCGAGTCCGAACTCGTCTTTCATCCACTGCCCGCCCCAGACCCCGGGGTCGAAGAAAGGCACGACCCGGAACGGTGCGGCGACTGCGGCGCTCATCCCCGCTCGGAAGGCGTCGCCGGTGATGAGCTTGGCGTTCTCGACCGAGGCGTTGGTGTCGAGCACGAAGTCGACCGAGTCGAACAGGGTGCGCTTGTGCCGGTCGGCGATCCGCCATTCGACGAAGAAGCCGCGCTTGAACTTGCGGAGGGCGTCCTCCTGGCCGTTGTCACTGCGCCAGCTGGGCATGCCGCGGCGCTGACGCTGCTGGATCTCCCACCGGGCCAGGTCGGCGAGGACCAGGGTGGAACGGCGGATCGGGACGAGGCAGGCGCCCCATCCGATCAGGACCGTCGGGGTGGCGCCGTCGAGCACGCCGTCGGCGACGCTCGCGAGGCGCTCGGTGTCGTAGAACTCGATGAGGTTGTGGTGGCTGAGCACGCCGAAGACGCGGTCGTCGGTGAGGTTGCGGCGGATGAGCGCGTCGATCTCGGCGATGGGCTTGGCGGCGGCGTCTTCGACGTTGATGACGTTGTAACCGGGCAGAGCCGCGCGCACGGACGCCTCGAGAGCGGGGATGTCCACGCCGGGATAGGCGTCGACGACGATGATCGGCACCTCATCGCGGCCCTCGCTCGCATGCCGTGCGACCTCGGTCCAGGCCGCGGACCCCTGCCACGCTTCGTGGATTCCGGGGACGACAACGGTGGGCTGCTTGTCGTAGTGGTGCGAGTGCGAGCGGCTTGTGGACACCATTATCCCTTCGGTCTCGGCGAGCTTGATAACGTTACCATGCTCGCCGTCTCACGCTCGGATCGATCGCGCGGCGACTTTCCGTGCCGGGCCGCAGACTCAGGCGAGCCGGGGCTGCGCTGAATAGGCTGAAGCGGTGAATTCCTCTGATCTCCCCCAGCCTTCGCCGTGGACGACCCGCCTCGGAAGGGTCGGCGTCTGGCGCAGCACGGGCGACATCACTCCCGAACTGGCGCGGAGCATCGAGCGGATGGGCTACGGCGCTCTCTGGCTGGGCGGCTCGCCAGAGTCGCACCTTCGGGAGGCGGAGGAGTTCCTCGATGCCACGGAGACGCTGCAGGTCGCGACCGGAATCGTGAACATCTGGAAGTCCGACGCCGCCGAACTCGCCGCGTCGTACCACCGCATCGAGGCGAAGCACCCCGGCCGGCTGCTCCTCGGGGTCGGCACCGGTCACCGCGAGGCCACTCCCGAGCGGGTGCGCCCGATCGACGCGATGGTCGACTACCTCGATGTGCTCGACCGCGACGGTGTGCCGGTCGAGGCGCGGGTGATCTCGGCTCTCGGGCCCAAGATGCTCGAGCTGGCGCGTCAGCGCAGCGCGGGAACCCACCCGTACCTGACCGTTCCTTCGCAGACCCGAGAGGGACGCGAGGCGCTCGGCCCTGACGCGCTGGTCGCGCCGGAGCAGACCGTCGTCCTCGACGAGGATGCGGAGTCGGCGCGGGCGAGCGGCCGTGCCTTCCTGAAGAACTACCTGCGGCTCGACAACTACACGCGCAACATGCGCCGGGCGGGCTTCACCGACGAGGACATCGCGAACGGCGGGAGCGATGAGCTCGTCGACGCACTGGTCGCGCACGGCGACGCTGCGGTCATCGCATCGGCGGTCGAGGCCCACCTCGCCGACGGTGCCGACCATGTCTGCATCCAGGTGCAGCCGGCGCCGGGCGACATCACTGCGAGGCTCGAGGCGATCGCGGCCGCGCTGTCGCTCGCAACGCGAGACTGAAGCTGGAGCGGCGACGATCTGCTCACCGACTGATGACGCGGGATCGGTAGCATGCCGCGCATGGCCATCAAACTCGAGAACGTCGGCATCGCCGTGCGCGACATCGACGAAGCAGTCTCGTTCTTCACCGACCTCGGTCTGACGGTCATCGGCCGCGACACGATCAGCGGCGAGTGGGCGGACACGGCGGTCGACCTCGACGGCAACCACGCGAAGATCGCGATGCTCCAGACCCCTGATGGTCACGGCCGCCTGGAGCTGTTCGAGTACATCCACCCCGACGCGATCGAGACGACGCCGACCCGTCCGAACGAGATCGGCATGCATCGTGTCGCATTCTCGGTCGACGACATCGACGAGGCCCTCGCCATCGCGGCGAGGCACGGCTGCTTCCCGCTCCGCGGCGTCGCGAACTACCAGGACGTGTACAAGCTCACCTACCTGCGCGGGCCCAGCGGCATCATCGTCATGCTGGCCGAGGAGCTGACGAAAGACTGACCCCGTCCGGCTGAGGTGGAGATGTCGCCGCCGCGCACAGGCTGACACCAGCCGGGCCTGCCTACCGTCAGACATGACAGATCTCGAGGGTGCGGTTGTTCTGGTCGTCGGCGGCACCGGTGGGCTCGGCTCCCGCATGTCCGACCGGCTCTCGACGGCGGGCGCCACGGTGGTGTCGGCGAGTCGCGGGTCGAGTTGGGATATCCGCGACGAAGCGATGCCTCAGCGCCTCGTCGCCGCGATCGAGAGCGAGCACGGCCGGCTCGACGGCGTGGTCATCGCAGCGGGCGTCGTCGCCTTCGGCCCGTCATCGGAGCTGAGTAACGAGACCCTGACCGAGCTGTTCGCCGTCAACACGACAGGGCCGATCCGACTGATTCGCGAGGCCACTCCCCTGCTGACGGCGTCAGCGGGCACCGACCGCAAGCCGTTCATCGTGACTCTGAGCGGCATCGTCTCCGAGGTTCCCACCGCCGGGATGGCCGCCTACTCGGCGGCGAAGGCCGCACTGGCGGCGTTCACCGTCGCCACTTCTCGCGAGCTGCGCCGCTCGGGCATCCGCATCCTCGACGCACGGCCGGGTCACGTCGAGACGGAGCTGTCCCGCCACCCGATCGCCGGCGAGGCCCCGAAACTCGGCGAAGGCATCGACCCCGACAAGGTCGCCGAGCGCATCGTGCGTGCCATCATCGACGATGAGAAGGACCTGCCGAGCGCGGCGTTCGGCGACTGATAACTCACTGAGGAGGCGTCGGCAACAGTCCGACGCACCGTCAGACCTCGGAAGGCAGCACACCATGGACGACTCGATCGAGACCGCGCTCGCCATCACTCCCGCATCTCCGGCATCCGCCAGAACCATCGACATCACGACAACCGGGGCGAAAAGCGGGCGGCCGCGCCGGATCGAGATCTGGTTCTACCGTGTCGACGACGAGATCTACCTCACCACCCAGCCGGCGGCACGCGATTGGTACGCCAACCTGCTGGCCAATCCCGAGTTCACCTTCCACCTCAAGAACGGGATCCGGGCCGACCTGCAGGCGCGAGCCGAGCCGGTCCCCGACCCGGCAGATCGTCGGCGCATCTTCGCGTCGATCATCGACGACCTCAATCAGCCCTTGCACCGTGGCTATCTGTCCCAGCCCGTCGAACCCCTGGAGCAGTGGATGCAGGGCTCGCCGCTGCTGCGGGTGCGATTCGACGACTGATCGGGAGCCGAGAGACGGCGAAGGAGCACGTCGCCGACACGTCCCGAGTCGGGTCACCCGGTGATCGGCCCAGTACCGACCGAGGTCAGTGAGCCGTAGGGGCCCCGCGCTTCAGCAACCGCGTGATGCCGGTTACGACAGCCACGATAACGAGGCCCCAGATGAGGCCGAGGATCGCGAAGATGACGGTCTCGACGATCCAGACCAGGACGGGCCCTGCGGCCTCGATGGCGTGCGTGACGGCGTGCACTGCGTCGTAGGGCAGGGCCCAGAGGGTCGCGTGAAGGTTCTCGACGACGATGTGCCCGCCGACCCACAGCATGGCGACCGTGCCGACGATGCTGATGAAGCGGAACACCGCGGGCATGGCGGAGACCACCCGCGCGCCGGCACGACGCGTCGACCGCTGCGGCGACTTCATCAGCCGCAGTCCGACATCGTCGATTTTGACGAGCAGAGCGACGGCGCCGTAGACGAGGACCGTCAGGGCGAAGCCCACGATGAGCAGGGTGACGAGCGTCATCCCGATACTCAGGCCGGGGTCGAGGCTGGCGAGCGCGATGAGCATGATCTCGGCACTGAGGATGAGGTCGGTGCGCACGGCCCCGAGCACGAGCTTCTTCTCGTCGCGCGTCTCCTCCTCTCCGGCGGGTCCGTGGTGGAAGCCGAACCATTCGAGGACCTTCTCCGCGCCCTCGAAGCAGAGGAACGAACCTCCGATAACGAGGAGGAACGGCAGCACCCACGGGGCGAACGCGGTGAGCAGCAGCGCGATCGGAGTGATGATCACGAACTTGTTGACGAGGCTGCCCAGCGCGATCTTCCCCACCACCGGCAGCTCGCGCGCGGGCGTGATGCCCTGCACGTATTGCGGCGTGACGGCCGCGTCGTCGATGACGACTCCGGCTGTCTTCGCGCTCGCCTTGACGGCGGCGGTCAGGATGTCATCGACGACGGCGAGCAGACCGACCGACATGCGCACACTCCCGGGCGGATGGTCACGGCCGGGCGGCCGTGAGAATGGGCCCGGATCGAGCGTATCGGCGATAGGCCGCGTCGAGCTGAACCCTGCCTAGCCGAGCAGTTCCACACCGAACTCGGCGACCACATCACGCACCGCGCCCAGGTATCGCTGCGCCTGCTCGGTGAGCGGGATCGCGGAGTGGCCGATCCAGCCGATCTCGATGCGTTCGTCGACATCCAGCGGCACGGCGATGATCTCGGGGTCGAGGTCGTCGCTGATGATCCCGGTCGAGATCGTGTAGCCGTCGAGGCCGATCATGAGGTTGAAGATCGTCGCCCGGTCGGAGACGCGGATCTCGCGCTTGCTCGACAGGGTCGACAGGATCTCCTCCGCGAAGTAGAAGGAGTTGTTCGCGCCCTGGTCGAAGGTGAGCCGCGGCAGGTCGGCGAGATCGTCGAGGGTCGCGCGCTTCCGAGCGGCGAGCGGGTTCTTCCGCGAGATGAAGATGTGCGGCTCGGCGAGGAACAGCGGATGGAACGCGAGCCCCGAGTCGCGGAGCAGCTTGTCCAAGACGCCCCGGTTGAAGTCGTTGCGGTAGAGGATGCCCAGCTCGCTGCGGAGAGTGCGGACATCTTCGATGATGTCCCAGGTGCGAGTCTCCCGCAGCGAGAACTCGTACTCCGCCGCCCCGGTTTCCTTGACCATCCGCACGAACGCGTCGACCGCGAACGAGTAGTGCTGGGCCGACACCCCCAGCAGCCGCCGCGAGGGCGGCCGACCGAGGTAGCGCTGCTCGAGGAGCGCCGCCTGCTCGACGACCTGCCGCGCATAGCCCAGGAACTCCGCGCCATCGACGGTGAGCGTGACCCCGCGCGCGGAGCGGGCGAGCAGAGCCCGGCCCACCCGAGTCTCGAGGTCTTTCATCGCCGCGGACATCGTCGGCTGGGCGACGTAGAGCAGGTCGGCGGCCGCGGAGATCGAGCCTTCCGCGGCTACCTCGATGAAGTACTGGAGCTGCTGCAGCGTGACGCCGCTCGATTGCCGAGCCATAGTCAAAGACTATAGCCACCTATCGGACCGGCGAATTACCCGATGACCGCGGGATACCCGCACGATTGACGCACCGACATCCACGAGGCCAGCCCGGCCGCTCAGCCACCGGATTGGCCGCTCATGGCGAACGCGTTCACCTATCGCATCACCACCACCCCCTTCGACGAGGATTACGCACCCTCGGAGAGTTCGCGCGCCACCACGAACTTCGCGAACCTCGCTCGCGGCGAGGACCGGCAGCAGAACCTCCGCAATGCGCTCACGATGATCAACCGTCGGTTCAACGACCTCGCGCGATGGGACAACCCCAATGGGGATCGGTACGCCGTCGAGCTCCGGATCGTCTCGGTCGAGCTGGAGTTCACCGCGGAAGGCGAGGATCAGGCGTTCCCGCTGATCGAGGTGCTCGATGTCCAGATCGTCGATCAGACGACCGGCGCACGTCATCAGGGCATCGTGGGCAACAACTTCTCGTCCTACGTGCGCGATTACGACTTCAGCGTGCTGCTCCCCGCGGCCAATGCGGGCGGGACGGGCCTCACCGTCCCCGACGACTTCGGCGACCTGCACGGCAAGCTCTTCCAGCACTTCCTCGACTCCGACGCCTACCGGGAGCGGTTCGCGCTGTCGCCGGTGATCTGCATCAGCGTCTCGACGAGCCGCACCTACCACCGCACCGCGAACCAGTATCCGGTGCTCGGCGTCGAGTACGAGCAGGATGGCGACTTCTCCCTGACCGATGCGTACTTCGGCCGGATGGGCCTTCAGGTCCGCTACTTCATGCCGCCCGGCGGCAGGGCGCCTCTCGCGTTCTATTTCCGCGGCGATCTGCTGAGCGACTACACCGACCTGCAGCTCATCGGCACGATCAGCACGATGGAGTCGTTTCAGAAGATCTACCGACCCGAGATCTACAACGCGAACTCGGCCGCCGCCAGCACCTACCGGCCGAGCCTGGAGCAGCAGGACTACTCACTGACGAAGATCACCTACGACCGCGAGGAACGCAGTCAGCTGGCGAAGATCCAGGGCAAGTTCACCGACGAGCACTTCATGACCCCCCACGGTGACGTGCTGCAGCAGTGGGCCGCCGACTACCCCACTCCCGTCCGTTGACCGGCAAAGGACCCTCGAGCATGTCCACTCTTCTCCCCACCTCGACCGCCGGCAGCCTGCCGAAGCCCGCCTGGCTCGCGGAGCCCGAGAAGCTCTGGTCGCCCTGGAAGCTCGAGGGCGACGAGCTCGTCGAGGGCAAGCAGGATGCGTTACGGGTCGCGGTGCAGGAGCAGCACCGGCGCGGTATCGACATCGTCAGCGACGGGGAGCAGACGCGCCAGCACTTCGTGACGACGTTCATCGAGCATCTCGGTGGCGTCGATTTCGAGGATCGCGAGACGGTACGAATCCGCGACCGGTACGACGCGAGCGTGCCGACCATCGTCGGTGCGGTGAGCCGTGAGAAGCCCGTCTTCGTCGACGACGCCAAGTTCCTCCGCTCGCAGACCGACCGGCCGATCAAGTGGGCGCTTCCCGGCCCGATGACGATGATCGACACCCTCTACGACCGGTATTACGGCAGCCGCGAGAAGCTGGCGTGGGAGTTCGCGCGCATCCTCAACGAGGAGGCGAAGGAGCTCGAGGCGGCAGGGGTCGACATCATCCAGTTCGACGAGCCCGCGTTCAACGTCTTCCACGACGACGTCCAGGACTGGGGAGTCGCGACGCTCGAGCGGGCGGCCGAGGGACTGAGCGCGGAGACCGCCGTGCACATCTGTTACGGCTACGGAATCAAGGCGAACACCGACTGGAAGGCGACCCTTGGGCCGGAGTGGCGGCAGTACGAGAAGTCGTTCCCGCTGCTGCAGCAGTCGACCATCGACATCGTCTCGCTGGAATGCCAGCACTCGCACGTGCCGATGGACCTCATCGAGCTGATCCGCGGCAAGAAGGTCATGCTCGGCGCCATCGACGTGGCGAGCGAAACGATCGAGTCACCGGAGGAGGTCGCCGACACCCTCCGCAAGGCGCTCCAGTTCGTCGACGCGGACAAACTCATCCCGAGCACGAACTGCGGCATGGCCCCGCTCCCCCGCAAAGTAGCCCTCGGCAAGCTGAGCGCACTGGCAGAGGGCACAGCCCTCCTGAGGGCCGAACTCCCGGCCTGACGCCCGCCACCCCGCCCGTTGAGCCCGTCGAAACGAAGGGACAAGTCCGCCTGACGCCCGCCCGTTGAGCGCAGCGAAACGAAGGGGCCGCCACCCCGCCCGTTGAGCCCGCCGAAACGAAGGGTCCAGACCGCAACCACCCCGCCCGTTGAGCGCAGCGAAACGAAGGGACTCGGCCCCGCCCGTTGAGCCCGTCGAAACGAAGGGCTTAACGCAAGCTCGCGAACCTTCGGCCCCCAACCTCACCGAAACATCATCTTCTCGTAAAGCGTCCGCCCCTTGACCTTGTCGATGAGGTCATCGAGTTCGATGTCGAGGGTCATGTCGGCGTTGAAGTCGTAGTACATGGGGTGCTGGCCGGCTTCCATCAGCTTCTTGAGGCCGTGCGGGTGGGTCGACATGTCGAGCGATTCGATGAGCTTCGGCTTGGTGACCGTCATGGTGATGCTGCCGCGTTCGCTCTGCCACTCCCAGTCGAGGTGCGTCGGATAGGTCTGGTGCCCGGGGCCGGGAACGTCGTCGCTGGTTTCGAGTCGGAGGGGCAGCAGGTCGTCGGTGATGATCTGCTCGCCCTTGGCGAGGTAGAAGGTCGGGATGTTCATCTGTCCGAGACCGAACAGGCCCTTCGTCGTCATCCGCACGTAGACGACGGTGTAGTCGCCGATGTGGGCGCGGCCCCAGAACCAGTGGTCGAGGAACGACCCCATGAGGTGGTTGCCCCAGTTGTGGTCGTGGTACGCGCTGCCGGTCACCGTGGTGGTGGCGCCGTTCTCGGTGATCGTCGCCGAGACGGTGCCGTAGGGAACCGGGACGACCCAGGCGAGGAAGTGCGTCTTGGCGGAGTCGAAGTAGCTCACGCCGGCGCCTGGACGCCATGACGGCGCGGCGCGGTTGATAGTGACGTCGGCGGTGAGGCCGTCGACTTCGAGGTGGAGTTGGTAGGTGTCGAGGTCACCGGTGACGGTGTTCTTGCCGATCGTCACATCGCAGTGGTCGGTGGCGGCGCTGAACTGGTCGGCCGGGAACGTCGGTTCGAGGTGCACCCGACTGCCGTCGGCGTGCTGCCGGATCACGAGGACCGTCGGTGTGAGCGGCCCGCTGGGGTCGGTGTGCGGCTTGTTGGAGAAGGTGACGACGAGGGTCGAGCCGTCGTCGAGCTGGCAGTCGAAGTACCACCACTCGAACGTGCTGTCCGCGGTGGCGGCAGCGCGGTAGCCGTCTTCCCACACCTCGACGGTGCCGGGCTTGAGCCCCAGTTCGGACAGCGTCTCGTCTTGAGCCTTGTCCATGGCGGCCCGGATCGAATTGGTGTCCGGCAGATCGTGAGCGGTCAACGCAGTCTCCTTCAGGAGTCCCCCAAGCGCCCCGAAATCCGCGGCACTCCCCCATCCGCTGCGTGGATCCGTGTCCCCCGACACCTCGCAACGAGTGCGTCACCAGGGTGGCAGGCGCCTGCGGACCGGCTCGACCCCCACTCAGAGGGCCGATGTCGACGCCACGGCTACCCGTATCTAGATGGCGACGTGACAGCTCACGAGCATTCCGGTACCTCGGCGGCTGGCGCGCTGAGTCGACCGACGGTGACCCCGTCGGCGCTGGGGTCGGCTGCGACGGCGACATTCGTCCACCCCGGGCTCCAGGCCGCGGCGTCGACCGAGTAGATCGGTGTGCCGAAGCAGGTGAGGTATCCGACGTTCGCGGCTTCAGCGTCGACCCACGGAGCACCGGAGGCGATGTTCGCGGGTGTTGTCAGAGCGACGCGCCCCTCGGAGGGCTGGGATACGAAGACCCGGAAGCTCGGCCAATAGGCATCCCGCGTTGTGACCTTGAGCCAGTCGCCTTCGTCGTAGTGCTGCTCACTGACGGTGAGCCCGCCCCAGCTATGCCAGGTCGCTGGTGGGAAGTGACCATTGCCCGGCTGCTCTTCATCGACGGGCGCGACTCCGAACACGGTTGTCAGAGCGGCGACCGGATCAGCGGATGAACCGAGGTAGTCGTACGACGCGACGGCGACGCCTCCGGCAAGGAGTTCGATGCTCTGAGGTGTCACGCTGACCTGATCAACTGTCGTGAGCGGGTCGGCCTCGGCAGTCGGCGTCGGTGCGGCGGATGTCGACGGCGCACTCGTGGGCGACGTATCGACCGAGGGTGCGGCACTCGTGCATCCCGAGGTCAGAAGCGCGACGGAGAGCGCAACGCCCACTCCGATCAGCAGGCGAGCGCCAGGTCGCGGGGTCATCTGGTTATCCTCACAAGCTCGTCAGGCTGCCCTACGTCGACACGTCGTCGACGGGAATCTCAGGGTGGCAGGCCTTCTCAACCGGCTCGACCCCCACTCGGAGGGCCGATGTCACATCGCCTCCCGCGCATTCGGTGGTCCCCTAGGGTGGCAAGACGCTCTCCTCCGACGACGGAACATCGCCTTGCTTGCCACCATCACCTACACCGGTCCCGACGCGACCGACCTCGGCTTTCTGCTACACAAGCACCCGTCGAAGGTTCAGACCTTCCCGATGAGCGTCGGGCAGGCGCACGTCTTCTACCCCGAGGCCACCGACGAGCGCTGCACCGCCGCTCTGCTGCTCGAGGTCGACCCGATCGACCTCGTCCGCAACAAGCGGTTCGGCGGCACCGACTCGTTCTCGCTCAGCAACTACGTCAACGACCGGCCCTACGCCTCGTCCTCGATGCTCGCCGTCGCGCTGGGACAGCTGTTCCGGACCGCGATGACGGGACGATCCGACGCACGACCCGAACTCGCCGCATCCGCCATCCCGCTCGAGATCGAGCTGACGGCCGTCCCCAGCCGGGGCATCGGCGGGCTGGCGACACGACTGTTCGAACCCCTCGGCTGGGCCGTCGACGAGACGGCCATCCCACTCGACCCCGCCTTTCCCGAGTGGGGCGACTCCCGCTACGCGAACCTCCGCCTGACCGCCACCATCCGGCTGTCGGATGCGCTTCGCCAGCTCTACGTCCTGCTCTCGGTTCTCGACGACTCGAAGCACTACTGGGTGAGCGACGACGAGGTCGGCAAGCTGCTGCGCGCCGGCGAGGGCTGGCTGCCCGAGCACCCGGATCGCGAGCTGATCACCCAGCGCTACCTCGCCCATCAGCGCACGATGATCGCCGACGCCACCGCTCGCCTCGTCGAGCTCGACGACGACTCCGTTCCCGCGGAACCGGATGCGCAGACCTCGACGCCGCTCTACAACCTGCGCGCCGAGGCGGTGCTCGCGGCGCTCAAGGATGTCGGCGCCCACCGCGTCGCGGACCTCGGTTGCGGCGAGGGCGCCCTGCTGAAGCGGCTCGCCGCCGATCCGTCTTTCGTCGAGATCATCGGCACCGACGTGTCGAGCCGTTCCCTTAACATCGCCGAGGAGCGGCTCCAACTACGACAGCTCAGCGATGCGCAGCGCGCGCGAATCAAGCTGCTGCAGTCATCGGTCACCTACCAGGACGACCGGATCAAGGCCCTCGACGCCGCCGTGCTGATGGAGGTCATCGAGCACGTCGACCCCGACCGCCTCGGATCGGTCGAGTCGTCGGTGTTCGGGCATGCCCGCCCCGGTGCCGTCATCGTCACAACGCCGAACGCCGACTACAACGTGCTCTACCCATCCCTGCCCGCCGGTCGATTCCGTCACCCCGATCACCGATTCGAGTGGTCGCGGGCCGAGTTCGCCGAGTGGGCGCAGGGCGTCGCCGACCGCAACGGGTATCAGGTCGAGTTCCGTCCCGTCGGCGAATTCGACCCGGCCGTTGGATCCCCCACCCAGCTCGCACTGTTCAGGAGGGTGTGACGATGTCAGAGCTCGCCATCCCCGAGATGTCGCTGGTCGTGCTGATCGGTTCCAGCGGTTCGGGCAAGTCCACGTTCGCGCGTGACAAGTTCGCCCCGTTCGAGACACTGTCGAGCGACTTCTTCCGCGGCCTGGTCTCCAACGACGAGAACAACCAGGCAGCGACCCGCGCCGCGTTCGATTCCCTCCGTTACGTCGCCGGCAAGCGCCTCGAGGCGGGGCTGCTCACCGTGATCGACGCGACGAACGTGCAGTCCGAGGCGCGGAAGGGGTTCGTGCAGTTGGCGCGCGACCACGACGTGCTGCCCGTGGCGATCGTGCTCGATGTTCCGGAGCGCGTCTGCGTCGAACGCAACGAGTCGCGGACCGACCGCCCGTTCGGTGCGGATGTGATCCGCCGCCAGCAGGACCAGTTGCGCCGCTCGCTCAAGTTCCTCGGCAAGGAGGGGTTCCGCAAGATCCACATCCTGCACGGGGTCGACGAGATCGCGGACGCGTCGATCAAGCGGGAACCGCTGCTCAACGACTTCCGTCACGAGACCGGACCGTTCGATGTGATCGGCGACATCCACGGCTGCCGGTCCGAGCTCGAGTCGCTGCTCGGCAAGCTCGGCTACTTGCTCGAACGTGACGCCGAGGGGCGTCCGGTCGATGCCACACATCCGGAGGGCCGCAAGGTGGTGTTCCTCGGCGACCTCGTCGACCGCGGTCCCGACACCCCGGGCGTGCTGCGGCTGGCGATGGGGATGGTCCGCAACGGTCACGCTCTCGCCGTCCCGGGCAACCACGAAGACAAGCTCATCCGTGCTCTTCGCGGGAAGAAGGTACAGACCGCGCACGGTCTCGCCGAGTCGCTGCTGCAGCTCGGGGCGGAGACGCCGGAGTTCCGGAAGGAGGTCGAGCAGTTCGCGGACGGTCTCATCTCTCATCTCGTGCTCGACGGCGGGAAGCTTGTCGTCGCTCACGCTGGAATGCGCAAGGAGTACCAGGGCCGTGCATCCGGTCGGGTTCGATCGTTTGCTCTGTTCGGCGACACGACCGGCGAGACCGATGAGTACGGTCTGCCGGTTCGCTACCCGTGGGCGGACGACTACCGGGGCAAGGCGATGGTGCTCTATGGGCACACTCCGACGCTGGAGCCGGAGTGGGTGAACAACACGATGTGCCTCGACACCGGTGTGGTGTTCGGCGGCAAGCTGTCGGCGCTGCGCTACCCCGAGCGCGAGGTCGTCTCGGTGCCGGCGCAGCAGGTCTGGTTCGAACCGGCGAAACCGCTGGCCGCCCCTGCAGCTGTTGCGGCGGAGCGCGAGCGGGCAGCTGGTCTGCTGTCGATCGACGACGTCTTGGGCAAACAAATCGTCGAGACCAAGACTCACGGTCGGATCGGTGTCCGCGAGGAGTACGCGGCTGGAGCGCTCGAGGTGATGAGCCGCTGGGCGATCGACCCGCGCTGGCTGCTGTACCTGCCGCCGACGATGAGCCCGCCCAACACGTCGAGCCTGGACACTCTGCTCGAGCATCCTGCTGAGGCGTTCGCGTTCTACCGCAAGGAGGGCGTGACCGAGCTGATCTGCGAAGAGAAGCACATGGGCTCTCGCGCAGTCGTTCTGCTGGCGCGTGACCCGTCGCGTTTCGACGCCCCCGCCGGATGGCGCGGTGTCGTTTACACGCGCACCGGCCGCCCGTTCTTCGAGCGCGAGCTGGCCGACGAGTTCTTGCGCCGTTTGGATGCTGCCTTCGAGAAGGCCGGCCTCTGGTCTGAGCTCGGTTCGGATTGGGTGATGCTCGATGCCGAGCTGCTCCCGTGGTCACTGAAGGCGGGCGACATGATCCGCGACCAGTACGCCTCGGTCGGCGCCGCAGCAACGGCTGCCCTCCCCCGCGCGGTGTCGGTACTCGAGCAAGCGGCGGCGAACGGAGTCGAGATAGGCGACCTGCTTGCCCGGACACGCCCACGAGCCGTGAACGCGTCCGCGTACGTTGAGGCGTACCGGAACTACGCGGCTCCTGCGTCGGGACTGGATGGGGTGCAGCTCGCGCCTTTCCAGGTGCTGGCGACGGAGGGTGCAACGCATTCGGACAAGAGCCACGCCTGGCACCTCGCGATCGCCGACCGCCTGGCGGCGGCAGATCCGGAGCTGATCCGAGCGACACGGTCGATGACCGTGAATCTCGCCGACCCCGCAACGCTCGACGCGGCCACCTCGTGGTGGGAGTCGATGACTGCGGCGGGTGGCGAGGGAATGGTCGTGAAGCCGCTCGCGAACCTGGTTCGTGGCGAGAAGGGGCTGGTGCAGCCCGGCATCAAGGTGCGGGGCCGCGAGTACCTGCGCATCATCTACGGCCCCGACTACACGGAACCGCAGAACCTGTCCCGCCTCCGCGACCGCAATCTCGCCCACAAGCGCTCGATGGCGCAACGCGAGTACGCGCTCGGTATCGAAGCCCTAGAACGAGTTGCGGCGGGAGAGCCGCTGTGGCGCATTCATCAGGCTGTGTTTGCAGTGCTCGCGATGGAGTCAGAGCCCGTCGACCCGCGTCTGTAGGTCCGCTGGGCTCCACTGCCCGGACGGGCAGAGGCCGCGTTTTCATATCCGCCGCTCAGCTCTGTTGCGGCTATGGCATCGAGGTAAACCCAACTGGAAACCAACCCTCGGGCTGGAAATGCGGCAGTACGAGCAACCCTCCCCGTTAATGCATCAGTCGACGATCGGCACCGTCTCGCTGGAAAGCCACCACTCCCACGTGCCGATCAAACCTGTCGAACTGATCCGCGGCAAGAGGGTCACGCTCGGCACCATCGACGTGGCGAGCGACGATCGAGGCCCCAGAGGAAGTAGCCAGCCGATGACTCGACCAGTCAGCGAGAGATCCCAATCTAAACGTGTCCAGCCCGTATTCGCTCGTGTGAACTTCTAAGACATGCCGTTAGTAGAGTTGAAATACCTGATCGTGGCATTATTTCAGTACACCTCGTGTTGTAGCCAGCGACACGGAACAAGCCACATCGAACATGTACAGCACTCCCCGAGCATCAGGAGGCGTGTGTGACTTCGCAGCGCCCGGCAGAATGGCCATGCGACCAGCCCGGGCATACCTGATGACACGCCGGCTTGACTCCTTCTGGCGACTCAAGCCCGACGGGTGTACCGTGTGCGACGTGCGACTGCTCGTATCCATGACCACGAAAGGACTTGTCCCTTGTCTGATGACGATCTGGCGAATATTTCCATGAAGACCATCGAGGAGGTCGACGGCATGGGACTAAAGCCCGCCGACCGCTCGATTGTGCTCGAGGCACTACTGCGGGCCAGGCTGAGCCCGAGTTCGTCCACCAGCGCTACCCACGCAGAAGCAGGATCTACCGACAAGCCGCTAGTGCAGCCTGCGGAACAAGGCGATGTACTCGGGAAGCTTGCCCACGTGCTGAACCTGCCGAAAGACACGCTGGAGCTGGTCTACGACGTTGTTGACGACGGTCCAGCGCTCGTGGTTTCTGCAAAGAAGATCGCAACTAACAAGTCGCAGGGCATGCGCCAGCTGGCACAACTGATCTCAGCAGCGAGACAGATCTCGGGCATCGAGGAGTGGACGTCTGCGGGCCTAATACGGAAAGTTGCCCAAGATTACGGTCGGCTCGACGGAAGCAACTTCGCGGCGAGCTTGCAGCTCCTAGAGGATGTGGCTGTACTGCGTGGCAAGGGTGCGTCCCGTGAGGTGAAAATCACCAAGCCCGGGATCGAAGCGACGTCTGAGCTCATCCGGACGATCACGGGCAACGTATGACGGCTGGCAACCCCCAGTCCGAGCCCACGGCGGTGAACGAGGGCGTCAGACTCCGCATGCAGCGACTCCCGCAAGGGATCCAAATCTTAGCGGCTGGCGCACTTGCAGCCGTTGCGTCGTCGACCGACACATTCGCAACGAAGGACGTCGTGGCGGTACTTAGCGCACTCAGACTCCCGCCCGTCGGCAACCCTAGCGACTCCCTCGGCAGGCTCCAGAAACGTCAACTATTGATGCGACCGACCCCCCTGACCTGGGCTTTGACGCCTCTTGGTCAGTCGACGCTGGAAAAGGAGGCGGCCGCAGTGTCGGTGCCAGCGCTCGCGTTGGAGCTCGGCCAGGTACCAGGAGCGGAGCTCGGCAACACTCGTCTGAGCGTGATTCCACCCTTCCTCGGACCGATGGCGGGCAACCCTGGGCTATCAAGACTACTGGCCCGTACGGAATTCGACCGCAATGTGATGCTGATCACTCGATTTCCAAAGACGGAGGAGGATCCATTCAACGGGCTCATCGGTCGAATCCGTGAGGCCGTCTCCCAGCACGGATTGGCCCTTCAGGTGGCGAGTGATAGCGCAGTTGAGGACACCCTCTGGGCGAACGTCGTTACTTACATGTGGGCCAGCAAGTACGCAATAGTCCTCATGGACCATGCCGGGGATGCATTCAATTCCAACGTCTTAATCGAGGTGGGAGGAATGCTGATGACCGGGCGCAAGTGCGCCATTCTCAAAGACACGAGTATCGATACGCTGCCCTCCGACATAGCTGGTCATATCTATCGACCGACACCTCTCAGTGACCATGACGCTAGCGTGGGCGAAATTCACAAATGGCTTCGCGACGATCTGCTGTCGCCCGCATGCCAGGCTTGTCCACCGATGTAATCGCTACGCCGCGGCATAGCGAGAGGAACCCGCAGGGTGCCCCTGGAGGGACTCGAACCCCCAACCCTTTCCTTAGGACGGAACTGCTCTTCCATTGAGCTACAGAGGCTGACCGGTCTAGCGTACCGGCGGTGACCGCCACGCGACGAGCGCGACGGGCAGCGGGTCAGGCGACTCCGACGGTCAGCATCAGGTTCGCGTAGAGGCGGGTGTCACCCGTGGTAACCACGACGGCGACCTCGCTCCCCCGCGCTGCATCGTAGAACTCGAAGCGGCCCAGCGAATCCAGCTGCAGGGGCGCGAGTGCCTTCGCGTATTCGTCGTGCGCCGGGATCTCGCCCGGGCCCTCCATCACGCACGCCGCCTCCACTGGGAGGATCGGCAGTACCAAGCCCAGCAGATCCGAGACGGTCGGCAGGTTGCGGCCGATCGACAGCTCGATGAGGCGTGCACGCGGGTTCGCGGCGGTCGTCGCCGGGTAGTTCGCGTCGGTGAAGAGCACTTTCGAGCCGTGGCCCGCCGAACTCAGCGCCGAAAGCAGAGGCGGGTTGGTCAAGGTCAGACGCAGCATCATCGCTCCTAGTCATCACAGAACAGTCATCACGGCCCATCCCAGCAAGGCCGACCTCGAGGCGCCAGCCGTCCGAACGCCGCGGCGCAGGTGAAGAGAGACCCGCGCCGCGACGACCGGCGTCACTCTCCCCGTAGGGCCCCCGCCGCCAGGCCCGCGACCACGCGCTCCTGAGCGGCGAGATAGAAGATCAGCGACGGGATCGTCGCGACCACCAGCGCGGCCATCAGACCGGGGATGTCGACCCGGAACTGGCCGTAGAACGCGTTCAACCCGAGCGGTATCGGGTAGTTCTCACCCGACGACAAGAGGACGAGCGCGAACACGAACTCGTTCCACACGAAGATGAACGTGATGATCGACACCGTCGAGATCGCCGGCCCCGACAGTGGGATCACGACGTTGCGCAGCAACTGCCAGTGCCCCGCGCCATCGATCTTCGCCGCATCGAACAGCGATTCGGGGATCTGCCGGAAGAACCCGGTCAACACGAACACAGCGACCGGCAGGTTGAACGCGATGAACGGCCCGAACAGCGCCGGCAGCGAGTCATACAGCCCCAGCTGCTGGGTGAGCACGTAGCTCGGGATCAGCGTCACATGCACGGGCACCATGATCCCGGCCAGGAACAGCAGCATCATCGGGGTGTTCAGCCGCGTCTTGAACCGGGACAGCGGGTACGCGGCCAGGATCGCCAGCACGACCGTGCCGATCACGCCGACGGCGGTCACGATGATGCTGTTGAGGAAGTAGCGGCCGAAGTTCGACGCAATCAGGTTCGTGAAGTTCTCGAACGTGAGCGCCTGCGGCAGGAGGAAGGGGTTGGCGAGGAACTCCCCGCTCGTCTTCAACGACCCCGTCACCATGAAGGCGAACGGGAACACGCTGAACACGGCGGTCACCCCGGCGAGCACGTACCAGCCCACCCGGGCGAACCGGATGTTCGGCAGGAACCTTCGGCCCTGGGCCGCCTGGCCGCGTGCGGTCGTGATGGCGGTCATTTGGCGCCTCGCATTTCGTCAGCGTGGTTGCGGCGGTTCGACTGCACGATCACCAGAACGGTGAGCACGAACGTGATGAGGAACATCACGACCGCGATCGTGCTCGCATAACCGAGCCGGTAGTTGTCGAAGCCTTGTCGGAACATGTACGTCGCGAGCAGCTCCGTCGAACTGCTCGGACCGCCACCGGTCATGATGTAGACGAGGTCGAAGGCCTTGATCGACCCGGCCAGCGACAGGATCGACGTCGTGATCAGCACGGGCTTCAGCAGCGGCAGCGTGACGTACCAGAACCGCTGCCACGGAGTCGCCCCATCGAGTGCGGCGGCCTCGTAGACCTCGCCGTTGATCCCGGCGAGCGCGGCCAGGTAGATGACCATGTAGAACGGCGCCCACTGCCAGATGTTCGTGGCGAGCACCGCTGCCAGCGCTGTGCTCGACTGGCCGAGCCATCCCTGTGCCAGATCGCCCAGCCCGACAGCCCGCAGGAATCCGTTGATGATTCCGAAATCGGGGCTGTAGATCAGGCGCCACAGGATGGCGATCGCCACCGTCGACATGAGGGTAGGGATGAAGTAGATCGCCCGCCAAAACCGCTTGGCTCGCGCGGCGGTCGCCACGATCAGCGCCAACCCGAGACCGATCGGCAGCTGGATGACGATGCTGACGAACAGCAGCAGGGCGGTGTTGCCCATCGCCCGCCAGAAGACCGGGTCGGCCAGCAGCTCGGTGTAGTTCTCCAAACCCACCACAGTCGCTGCCCGACCCGGACCGGCCCACGAGGTGAAGCTCAGAACACCCGACTGGATGACGGGATAGATGAGAAACAGTGCATACACGGCGAGCGCGGGCAACAGGAACGCAGCCCACACCGCCCTGTCGCGCACCCTCAAACTCTGAGCTCTCCTCGTGGCCATGGCGTTATCCGTTCAGCTTGTCGAAGACGGCCTGCATGGCTTCCGCGGCACCCTCAGACGTCGCATCACCACCGAACAGCGACTGGACCTGCACGAGCATCTCGGTCGAGAGCTCGGGCGCCAGCAGCTGGTCGGGCCACGCCGCGATCGCCGGAGCGTTCGAGATGGCGTCGGACACCTTCTGCACCAGCGGGTCGTCGATACCGACACCCGCGTAGACGGGCACGCGACCGATTCCGGCCATCTCGGCCGAAGCCTGCTCGTCGACCAGGTAGGAGAGGAGCTCCTTCGCGGCGTCGGGGTTGTCGGTCGACGCCGAGATGGCGTACATCGGCGAGACGCCGCCGGTCATCATGTCGCTCGTGCCCTTCGCGCCGTCCCACGCGGGAACGGTGAAGAAGTCCATCTTCTCCAGCATCTCGGGCGCCTCTTCGCGAGCCGACGAGACGGTCCAGTTGCCCATGTGGTTCATGGCGGCGGTGCCGGCGTAGAACAGCTGACGCGACTCACCGGAGTCGTAGTCGAGGCCGTTGAACCCGTCGTTGAACGCGCCTGCGGCGGTCAGCTCCTGGATCTTCTTGTGCGCCTCGATCACGCACGGGTCGGTGAACTGGATCTTCGGGTCGGGGGTTGCGATGGTCGCCCAGAAGTCGGGGCCGCAGGACAGCGCGACGAGCTCCGACCACCACTGGCTGCCCGGCCACTGCGTCGCGTTCGCCATGGCGATCGGCGTGTACCCACCCGCCTTGGTGGCCGCGATGACGCTCATGAACTCATCCCACGTCGTGGGCGGGGTGAGTCCGAGCTCGTCGAAGATCTCGGTGTTGTACCAGACCATCGACGCCTCGACCGCTGACGGCAGCGCGTACTGCTTGCCGTCCGCCGAACCCTGAGCGAGAACGGCCTCGCTGAAGGCGTCCTTGTATCCCTTGTCCTCGACGAGGTCGTCGACGGGGACCACGAGGTTCGACGCGGCAGCCTCGTTGAGCGACGCGCCACCCCAGGTGAGGAACACATCGGGGCCGTTCGGGGTGCCGAGGCCGACCCGGAGCTTCGTCTTGTACTGGTCGTTGACGGTGTCGGTCATGTTGACCTTGATGTCGGGGTTCGCCTCTTCGAAGCGCTTCACGGCATCGGGCACGGTCGGGTTGTCGGACAGGTACCAGAGGTCGAGGGTCTTGCCATCACCCCCACCTCCCGAGGCGCTGTCTCCTGCGGTGGGCACACAGCCGGCGAGGGCTGTGGTGGCGAGAATCGCGGCGAGGGCGATTCCCAATTTCTTCGGACGCGGCGTCATTGCAGTGCTCCTTCTATTGGTGGTGGGGATACAAGGGGTCGGGAAGTCGGGGAATCCTTCGGATGACAGGCGGTCACATGACCGCGGAGAGCTGCCAGGGCACGAACTCGTTCTGGCCGTAACCGAACAGTTCGCTCTTGGACGACTCCCCCGAGGCGCAGGTCAGCATGCGCTGGAAGATCTGCTCGCCGAGCTCGTCGACCGTGGCGTAGCCGTTGACGATCTCGCCGCAGTTGATGTCGATGTCCTCGCTCTGGCGCAGCCACAGCTCGTTGTTGGTCGACAGCTTCAGCGACGGGGTCGGCTGGCAGCCGTACGCGGATCCGCGGCCGGTCGTGAACGCGATGAGGTTCGCTCCCCCCGCGACCTGACCGGTGGCGGACACCGGGTCGAAGCCGGGGGTGTCCATGAACACGAACCCGCGGGTGGTGACGGCCTGGGCGTACTCGTAGACCTCCATCAGCGCGGTCGTGCCGCCCTTCGCGACACCGCCGAGCGACTTCTCGAGCACGGTCGTCAGGCCGCCCTTCTTGTTGCCGGCCGACGGGTTGTTGTTGAGCTCAGCGCCCATGCACTCGGCGTAGTCGAGCCACCAGGCCATGCGGTCGAGCAGCTTCTGCCCGACTTCGGGGCTGCTCGCGCGGCGGGCCAGCAGGTGCTCGGCACCGTAGATCTCGGGGGTCTCCGACAGGATCGCGGTGCCGCCGTTGCGCACCAGCCGGTCGACAGCGGCACCGAGCGCGGGGTTGGCCGTGATGCCCGAGTAGCCGTCCGATCCACCGCACTGCAGGCCGACGATGAGCTCGGATGCGGGGACCTCCTCGCGGTAGACATCGTTCGCCTGCGGCAGCATCGACTTCACCAGCTCGATTCCGCGAGCGACCGCCTGGCGGGTGCCGCCCACGTCCTGCGTGTTGAAGCTCGCGACCGGGCGGTCGAGCCCGCTGAGGTCGACCTCGACGAGGTCCTCGACCTGGTTCGTCTCGCAGCCGAGGCCGATGACGATGACGCCGGCGAAGTTGACGTGCTGGGCGTACCCGCGGAGGGTGCGCTGCAGCACCTGCAGGCCGAGCCCGTTCGGGTCGACCGCGCAGCCGTTGCCGTGCGTGAGCGGCACGACACCGTCGACGTTCGGGAAGTCGGCGAGCGCCGCGGGGTTGAGGTCGCGGCGGAAGTAGTCGGCGATCGCGCGGACGACAGTCGCCGAGCAGTTGACCGAGCTGACGAGACCGATGAAGTTGCGGGTCGCCACGCGACCGTCGGCCCGGCGGATGCCGAGGAACGTGGCGGGCTTCTCCACGAACTGGGTCGGCCGGGCGTCGACCCCGAACTGCGCTGCGTGATCCACCTCGACGTAGTCCAGGTTGTGGGTGTGCACATGAGCACCCGGGGCGATGTCGGTGCGGGCGAGGCCGATGAACTGGCCGTAGCGGATCACCGACGACCCGGCGGAGATGGCGCGGGTCGCGACCTTGTGACCCGACGGGATCGGATCGATGGTCGTCAGGCTCTCGGAGTCGAGCCGGTCGCCGGCGGTCAGGTCGTAACAGGCGACCACGACGTTGTCGTCGGGGTGCAGCCGGATGACCGTGCGCCGGGAACGGGCCAGCGAGATCGCGACGGGCGGGCGGATTGTCGGGGTGCTCATCGCCCCACCTCCTGTATGAGTCGGTCCGCGGCGTCGAGGCCGTAGATCCTGCTGGCTGTTCCCCCGAACACCGCATCGCGATGCTCGGCGGGAACGAGGTCGTGCGCCATCGCGAACCAGTCGGCGTACGACGCGACCGTCGTGACGACGGGCCAGTCGCTCCCCCACAGCACGCGGTCGGGGCCGAACGCGTCGAGGATGGTGGCGATGTAGGGCTCGAGCTCGTCGCGGCTGGTGCGGGTGCCGGCTTCGGTCAGAAGGCCGGACAGCTTGCAGACGACGCGGTCGGAGGCCGATGCAAGATCGCGCAGGTCGCGGGCCCACGGCTCGAACCCATCGGCGGCGATGTCGGGCTTGGCGCCGTGGTCGACGAGGATCGACAGCCCGGGGCGGGTCCGCGCGAGTTCGCTGATGCGAGTCAGGTGGACAGGCTTGATGAGAGATTCGTAGACGAGCCCAGCCTGCTCGAGGGCGTCGAGGGCACGTCCGACCTGATCGCCGAGGATCCAGTCGGGGTCGGCGATGGCCTGCAGCCAGGGGCGGAGGGCGACGAGCAGCGGGTCAGCGGCGAGGGATGCGATCTCGTCGGGGGCCTCGGGCCGCTCGAAGTCGACCCATCCGACGACTCCGCGAACACGGTCGGGGTTGTCGCGGGCGACCGCGAGCACGTGGTGGGTCTCGGCGCGGGTCGGGGTCGCCTGAACGATGACGCACGAGTCGACCGGCGTCGACGCGGCGGCCTCCGCCCAGTCGGCGAGGGAGAAGTCACGCCGGAGCGAGGCGTCCTCGTCGGCGAGCCAGTCGTAGTCGCCGCGGTCGATCCGCCAGACGTGCAGGTGGGCGTCGATCATCGGCGCGCCCCCTCCGGCGAGAGCCACTGCGCCTCGACGAGGCCGGTGCGGGCGAGTTCGTCCCACAGCTCGTCGGGCACCGCGACCTCGCGCCAGTCGAGCAGCTGCTCGAGCTCGGCGGCCGAGCGGGGCCCGAGGAGAAGGGTGTCGAATCGACCGGACCGCTCGACGAACTGCAGGGCGACCGCGGGAAGCGGCACCCCGAAGCGGTCGACGACCGAGCGGAGGCCGTCGAGCTTCGTCGCGATCTCGTCGGGCAGCTCGGCGTAGCGGAAGCGGTCTCCGCCGGCGAGCACGCCCGTGGCCAGCACCCCGGCCGCGAGCAGCTTCACGCCGCGTTCGGCGCAGCGCTCGAACACGTCGGCCGACCGGTCCTGCTCGAGCAGGTTGAACTGGTTGGCGAGCAGACACCAGTCGAGGTCGGTGTCGTCGAGGGTCTCGAGCACGGCACGGCCCTCGTTGACCCCGAGGCCGATCGCGCCGGCGATGCCCTCCGCCTTGATCTCCGCGACCGCGCGGTAGCCCCCGGAGCGCAGCTGGTCGACGTACTCGAGGTTGCCGTCACCGTGGGTCTGCACACCGATGTCGTGGATGAAGACGACGTCCACCCGGTCGCGGCCCAGCCGCTGCAGGCTGTCCTCGATCGAACGCCAGATACCGTCGTAGCTGTAGTCGTAGACCTGGGCGAACGCGCCCGCGTTGCCCCAGCCGAACTCGTCCCGCCATCCGCGAACCGACGGGAGGCTGAGCGGTGTCATGAGCCGGCCGACCTTGGTGCTGACCTGCACACTGTCGCGACCGGCGCGGTCGAGGAACGATCCGACCCGGCGCTCCGCGGTTGTCAAGCCGTACATCGGTGCGGTGTCGATGTAGCGGATGCCCCGGGCGTAGGCGGCATCAAAGAGGTCCTGCACCTCGGTGCTCGAGACCGCCGTGTACATCCCGCCGAGCGCGGCGGTACCCAGCCCGAGCGAAGGCAGGGCAGCCGCGGTGCTCAGCTCGCTCATTCGTACTCCACGAAGACGAAGGCGAGTTCCGCGCCCAGCTCGGCGGTGAACGAGGCCGACTCCCCCGCGACATCCGAATCGGTGATGGTCGCGCCCGGTCCGCCGGTCACCGAGACGAAGCGTCGGCCCTCGGGCGCCTGCAGCTCGATCGCGGCCTGCTCGACCGGCACCGGCGCTTCGGCTCCGTAGTTGTGCAGGGCGACGAGCACCCGGTTGTTCTCGGGCTGGTCGTATCCGCTCAGCCAGACCCCGGTGCGCGCCCGGCCGGTCAGCGATCGCCTGTCGCCGATCAGGTCGCGGATCATCCGCACGAACAGGGCCCGGTTCGCCTCGGTCGCCGACCTCTCGAGCACGAACGCGCTGTAGACCGCGCGGCCCTCGCCCGTCCGCTGCTCCGACAGCACCGAGTGCTCGGTGTGGTCCCACGGCGGGGACGAGTGGATCGCAGCCCAGGTCTTCTTCTCGACGTTGCCCCACTCGGGCGCGCCATAGGGAAGGACGAGCGTGCCGAGCACGTCGGCCGTCGTTGCGGTCACGCGCGGCGAGGTGGTCAGCGGAACGGCCGTGTACGGCACACCCCACTGGTCGTTGTACGGCTCGCTGACCATCGACTGCGGGGCGATGGCGTCGCGCACGATGTCCGCTGCGGGCTCGAGGAACGACACTCTGCCGTCCTCCTCGCCCACGAACGCGACCCCGAACACGTCGGCCAGCATGAAGTCGTCGTTCCGGGTGCCATCGACGTGGACGAGCGAGGTGTATCCGCTCGCGTAGATCGAGCCCCCCGCTGCCACATAGGCGCGGAATGCGTCGACCTCGCGCGTCGTCATGCGCGAGACGTCGGGCAGGATGATCGCCGACCACTCGGACAGGCGGTCGAGGTCGCTCTCGGTGATCACACCGAACGCGATGTGAGCGCTCGTGAGCGCCTTCGCTGCGCCGCGCGCCGCCTCCACATGCGGGAACGGGGTGCCGCCGAGCCGCGTCGGCGGGCCGGCGACGATGCCGTTGTCGGCGAAGTCCATGAACGAGTTGTCGGAGAAGTAGATCGCGACGTCCTCGATCGGGGTCCCGCCGATCTCGCGCTCATACGGCTCGATCGACTCGAAGGCCGCCTTCATCGTGTCGTAGCTGCCGATCTGCTCGGTGCCGATGGGGTCGATGCCGTCGATCACGATGAACGCCGACCCCGCCGAGGTCGCGGCGAGCGCCTCGGTCGAGAGCTGCGGGATCGACTTGAGGGTCACGTGGTCGATGAGGTCGACGCCGACGCTGACCATGAGCTCTGCCGGCTGGGTCGCGCTCAGGTGCTGCGCCATCTTCGTGACGACGAGGTGCTCGTACCGGTTGCCGTAGAGATCGAGCGAGGTGTAGGTGTCGAGTCGCCCGGACTGCAGGGGCTGGGCGCAGCGCCATCCCGACAGCGCGTTGGCCAGGTTGTGGGTGACGGCGATGCCGGGCTTCAGCTCGTGCGCCCGGTCGATGAGGATCTCGGTCCAGTCGGCGATCCAGCGGCGGCGGGCCTCCTGGAACGTCGCCCACGCCGGGTCGGTCCAGTCGACGGTGCCGGGGATCTCCGCACCCTCTTCCGCGCGGTAGCGGTCGGTGCAGGCCTGGCACGAGCAGATCGCGAGGAAGAAGATCATGTCGAGCCAGAGCCCGTCCCACTCGTAGCGGGTGAGGATCTCCTGCATGATGCCGAGCTCGTAGGCCCGGTATTCGAGATTGTTGGGGCAGCAGACGCCGTAACGGGTGCGGTCGTGCAGGTTGCGGCCCGTCGAGCGGTCGATCTGCGCCCACTCGGGGTGAGTCTCGGCCGCGTAGTTGTCGAAGGTGATGCTCTGGTACGCGGCGGTTGCGATGCCGCGTTTGCGGAGCGCATCGTTCAGCTCGCCCATCACGTCGCGATCGCCGAGGTTGCCGTGACGGCGACCGATGTCGGACGGGTAGGAGGTGAGACCCACGTGAGACTTGGCGTAGATCATGACCGCGTTCAGGCCGGCGCGCTCGCACTGCGCGGCGAGCCTCTCAGGGTCGTACTCCGACAGGAAGCGGTCATCCCAGTCGGGGATGTGCATGTCGCGCAGCATCCGGTGGGTGCTCTGCTGGAAGGACTTGCCCTGAGACGTCAACACTGACTCCTACACCGTGATTCGAAGGCGGGGGCGGGCCATGAATCACTCAAATGTGATCATCATTGACCCGATGACTTCTGCGTCGTTGGGATAGTAGATCGGATGACTCCGCAGGGTCAAGGGAAAGCCGAAGTCGGGATGGAACCGACCGGGGAACGGCCGCCAGCCCGGATTTCCGCACATCTGCCGATAAATCCGCTGCCGAAACCCTGCGACAGTCGTCCGATACATGAGCGGTCTCGCTCGCCGATTGACCCGATGACCGGCTATTATCCGAAAACCACGCGGCAGGCACAGGGCCTCGCGCTCACCGAGGGATCGACGGACGATGGCAGTCACCGAGGATGCGATCGAGCAGATCAAGACGATGATCATCTCGGGCGAGCTCAAGCCCGGCGACAAGCTCCCGGTCGAGAAGGACCTGGCGGGTCGCCTCGGCCTCTCGCGCAACTCGATGCGGGAGGCCATCCGTGCACTGAGCACGCTCCGCGTTCTCGAGACGCGCCAGGGCGCCGGAACTTTCGTGACGAGTCTCGCTCCCGGCATGGTGCTCGAGGCGGTCAGCTTCATCGTCAACCTGCACGACCACAAGGCCGCGATCGACTTCCTCGAGGTGCGCCGCGTGCTCGAGGCCGAGGCCACGTCGCGCACGGCGTTCCGCGCCACTCCCGATCAGGTCGATCAGATCCGGGCAGTCAACGACGAGATGAAAGCGGCAGCCCACGTGAAGCCGCTCGACACCGCGAAGCTCATCGAGATCGATCGCCGCTTCCACAGCGCCATCGCCGCGGTCTGCGGAAACCCCGCCCTGGCCGCTCTGACCGACATGTTAGGCGGCCAGACCGCCCCGGCGCGCGGGCTGCGCATCGCTGCCGCGACGAGCGTTGCGAGCAGCGCCACGCTCGAGCATGACGAGATCATCTCTGCGATCGCCGACGGCGATGTCGAACGCGCACGACTGCGCGCCTCGGTGCACGTTCTCAACGTCGAGGACTGGCTGCGCCGCGAAGCCGCGACGGTCGACGAGCAATAGTCACCTTCGCGCGACGCTCCGGTTCGGGATGCGGGCGCCCCGACGCACATGAAAGACTGTCGGCCGATCGAGAAACGAGGACGTTTTGACCACGAAACTTTCGCAGGCTGACCCCACCATGAAGCACCGCATCGCCGACGCAACAGTCACGGTTCTGGGCGCCGATGGGCAGCCTCTGGCTGACACCGAGGTGACAGTGGAGCAGACGCGCCACGCGTTCTCCTTCGGCAACATCGGGTTCGACTTCATCCCCCTCGCCAACAACGAGACCGAGGAGAGGCCGCTCTTCTTCGGCAGCGCATCCCTTGCCCGCCTGCCCGAACTCGCCGACCAGTGGCTGGAGCTCTTCAACACCGCGACGCTCCCCTTCTACTGGGCGCCCTTCGAGACCGAGCGCGGCAAGCCCGACACCGCCCGGCTGCGCAAGACCGCCGAATGGTTCATCGAACGCGGCGTCACCGTCAAGGGGCACCCGCTGTTCTGGCACACCCTCGCGCCCGAATGGCTGAACGAACTCCCGCTCGATGAGGTCGAGAAGATTCAGCGCGAGCGCGTGCGGCGCGAGGTCGGCGACTTCACGGACCTCATCCACATCTGGGACGCCATCAACGAGACGGTCATCCTGCCGGTGTTCGACAAGGACGACAACGCGCTCACCAAGCTCGCGAAGCAGCGCGGTCGGATCGAGATGATCAAGCTCGCGTTCGGCGAGGCGCGGGCCACGAAGCCCGACCTGTTCCTGCTGATCAACGACTTCGACCTCTCCCCCGATTACGAGGCGGTCATCGAAGAGGTGCTCGCGGCGGGCATCAAGATCGACGCGATCGGCCTGCAGACGCACATGCACCAGGGCTACCGGGGCGAGGATGCGATCCTCGCGATCATCGACCGGTTCGCGCGCTTCGGTCTGCCCATCCACATGACGGAGTCGACTCTGCTCTCCGGGCACATCATGCCGCGCGAGATCGAGGACCTGAACGACTACATCATCCCCGACTGGCCGAGCACGCCCGAGGGCGAGGAGCGCCAGGCCGACGAGATCAACCGTCACTACCGCTCGCTGGTCTCGCACCCCGCCGTGCAGGCCATCAACTACTGGGGACTGACCGACGACGGCGCCTGGCTGGGCGCCCCCGTCGGGTTCGTCCGCAAGGACGGCAGCCTGAAGCCGTCGTACGAGGTGCTGCGCGGTCTCATCAAGGGCGAGTGGTGGCTCTCCCCCGTGACCCTGCGCACGTCGGCGGAGGGAACGGTTCCGGTGAGCGGCTTCCTCGGTGACTACAGGGTGACGGCAGGCGACAGCTCGGCCGCGTTCGCCCTGGAGACGGCTGGCGAGACGAAAGCCGAAGCCCGCCTCGCCTGAGGCCGCTTCGCATCGCTGCGCTCAGCGGGCGCACTTCCCGCCCGCCCCGCGCAGCGGAACGCAGGACCCATCCGCGCCCGCCCGCCCCGCCAGTTGAGCCCAGCGAAACGCAGGCTCAGGCTCAGGCTCAGGCTCAGGCTCCCCACCACGCCCCACCTCGGGGCACTCGTTCGGGGACCCACCACGACGGGGGGTCGCGGAGGAGCCCCGCGTTTCGGCAGGCTCGGTGTCGACGAAGCGGCCGTTGGACCTGCGCGGGGGCGCAGGCGGCTGGATTCAAGGGGGCATCACTTCACGTGAGCACAGTTCTCGACAAGGACGCCACTCCGGCGGTGCACGAGACCACGAACGAACACCACACTCGCACCCACACGTCGCGTGCGGAGAAGAAGGCCGAGAAGAAGGGCGGACCCGTCCGCCACACTCACACGGCCCTCGTGCTGGCCGCCGGCTTCGCGGTCTGGCTCTACCTCGGTCTCGTTCCCATCCATCTGATGCACAACACCGCTGTCGTCCCCGCGTGGGCACTTCTCGGTGCTGCGCTGGTCCCCGGCGTGATCCTCTGGATCATGTCGCACCGCCTCGCACCCTCCGACACGATCACCGCTGAGAAGATCGTCCAGACCGCCGCGATCGGCGGTTTCCTCGCGATCACCATCGCGAGCACGCTCGATGCTCTCACCGGGATGATCCCGCAGCCGGTCGAGTACGGTCACGGTGCCATCCAGCTCGCACTCGCCGGTTTCGTCGAGGAGTTCGCGAAGGCCGTGCTGATCGTCGCGCTCGGCTGGGGCGTGGCCAAGACCGCACGCAACGGTCTCTTCATCGGTGGCGCCGTCGGCGCCGGGTTCGCGATCGTCGAGACCACCTATTACATCCTGGCCGCGTATGACGGCCGCAGCCCCGTCGCCGCCTCGGCCTTCGTCATGTTCGAGCGCGGGCTGACCGCTCCGTTCATGCACATCCTCTGGAGCGCGGTGCTGGGTGCCGCGATCTTCGCCGCGGCTCGTGGCAGCCGCTTCCGTCTCACCTTCGGTGTCATCGGGGCGTACATTCTCGTCGCCCTGCTGCACGGCATCTACGACGGAGGCGGCGACATGGCCGGCATCCTCCTGAAGGACCCTGCCATCAGTGGTCTCTTCGATTTCCCGCTCATGCTGGGCGTGATCATCGGCGGTGCGTTCATCTGGCGCCACGTCGCACGCAAGAACAAGGCGACCGAGGCTTCGGTCTCCGCCTGAGAGAACGACAGGGCCGGTCACCTCGACACGAGGTGGCCGGCCTTCGTCATGCCCGGGGTGCGCCCTTCACTTCGCTGCGCTCAGTGGGCGGGCGGAGCGGTCGGAGGTTGAGTAGGCCGGAGGCCGTTGCACGCCCCTTCACTTCGCTGCGCTCAGTGGGCGGGCGGAGCGGTCGGAGGTCGAGTAGGCCGAAGGCCGTTGCAAGTCCCCCTTCACTTCGCTGCGCTCAGTGGGCGGGCGGGCGAGCGGGCTAGCGGGGCGGCGCGTAGAGGAAGAGGGCCACGTCGGTCGCCGCGATCGTGCGGATCCCGTACTTGTGGGTGCTCCCGTGGTTGTACTCCTCGATGACGATCTGCCCGTTGTCGAGCACCGTCTTCACGTAGGCGACATGGTTGCCGTTGAACCAGGCCACGGAACCCGCGACGGGCTCACTGCCGGTGGGCCACCCGTGCGAGCGCCAGTTCGAAGCCCACTGGGACGCGTCGCCGCCGTTGGGCGTCAGGTTGAACCAGGTGTACTTCCACGGAGCCTGCGTGACGCCGGCGTCACGGTTGAGTCGCCAGGCGACGAAGTCGACGCACTCGCGGTAGTAGTAGCTGAGCGGCGAGAGCCCACCGCCCTCGACGTCGGCCTCCTCGGCGAACCACGGGTAGTCGTCGCCGAGTTCGCGGGCACCGGATGCCTCGTACTCCTCGGTGCGAGCCGTGCGCGCGGGGTCGGCGAGACGGGCGGCCATCTCCTCGTCGGAGGTGGCGGCGAGTCCGCCGCGATCGATGGTGCTGGCGGAGACGTTCGCCGACACGAACAGGCTCTGACCGGTCTTGGCTCCGGCGTAGACGGTGCCGTCCTCCGCGACAGACGCCGCGTAGGCGGGCAGTGCAGCGGTCGCGAACAGGCCGGGGACCACCAGAACGGTGACGAGCGCCCGCCACGGACCGGTGCGGCGCTTCGGCGCGGGCGCCGCAGTGCGCGGGGAAGCGGCCGGAACCGAACGGCGAACGCCCGGCGCGGACCGCCCGACGGTGACCCTGCGGGCACCTGCCTGCGTGGTACGCGGGCGTCGCGACTCGTCTTCGCGGCGCTGTTCCGCCTCGCGGAGTTCACGTCGGGTGAGGGGTGAAGCAACGGGAGTGCCCACTGTTTCAGGCACGAATCGCCCCGCTTCTGTCACGCCACCATCCCTCATCGCCAATGCATATGCATCCACTCTCCGAGGAGAGCAACCCTTCGAGGGTACGTGACAACTGTCGTTCTGTCACGAAGCGGTAACGGCGACACGCCCTCCCGGAGTCACGCGGCAGGGGCGAGGAACTCATCCCAGGCGGGTTGCGTGCGCTCGGTCCCGCGCACGATCCAGGCTGAACCGTGCGGCGGGCGCGGTGAGATGCGCAGCTGCCACCCCATCTCGCCGGGCGTCCGATCACCCTTGATGTTGTTGCAGCGCAGGCAGCAGGCGACGAGGTTCTCCCACGAGTCGGCGCCGCCACGCGAGCGGGGCAGCACATGGTCGACCGTCGTGGCACTGTGACCGCAGTAGCCGCAGCGCTGGGAGTCGCGCCGCAGCACGCCCCGCCGCGACACGGGCATGCGACGGGCGCCGGGGATCCTGACGTAGCGGGTGAGCAGGATGACGCTCGGCCTGTCCCACTCCCCCGACGAGGCGATGATCGGATTGAACTCGTCGGCGGCGACGACGGTCGCCTTCCCTGTCATGACGAGCACCAGTGCCCGCTTGAACGAGATGACCGCCAACGGCTCGTATCCCGCATTCAGTACCAGTGTGCGCATGCGTCGCCCCTTCGAATGGCCCGCACGGCTTGCGGGCTCCGACCAGATCCGACGGTCGCGCAGACACGAAAAAGGGCACCGTCTACATGACGGTGCCCTCGGTCTGATGCCGCAGAGATGCGACGGTCGGATATCCGGATCACGGATATCTGACCTGCGGTCCATTGCCCCGCGAGCGCGCGCCGATCCATGGCTGGGATGCGGCTACTCGGTTGCATGAACTCCCGCTCTCTGGCGTCGGTGAGGCAACCATAGTGCAGAAGAGCGGCTGCACCGCCCCCGAAACGAGAGAGCGGGCGCTCACGTAACCTGACGTTCACGTGGCGCCCGCGCTCTGCGGTCGACCTGATCAGCGAGGGATCAGATGCCGAGTCGTACGTAGTAGACGCTGTCCCAGATGGGCTGCACCCGCACCGATGCGCCCTCATAAGGAGCGTGGAGCACGTTGCCGTTGCCCGCGTAGATGCCGTCGTGGCCTTCGCCGCTGAAGATGACGAGGTCGCCGGGGACTGCGTCTTCAGGAGAGATGATCGTGCCGGATGCGGCCTGGCTGCGCACCGAGTGGGCGAGCGAGATGCCGAACTGGGCGTAGACGAACATCACGAAGCCGGAGCAGTCGAAGCCGGACGGGTCAGCGCCACCGTAACGGTAGGGGACACCCTGGTACTGGAGTCCGACCTCGTAGACCTGCTGGAGGCTGAAGTTGGGGTACGGAGGGTTGGCGAGGTAGTCGGCTGCGCTGGGGCCGGAGTACGACGCGTACGTCGCCGCGGCGGCGGCACGCGCCTCCTCGGCAGCCTTGGCCGCCTTGGCGGCCTCGAGCTCCTCGACGGTGGTGGCGTCGTAGTTGTCGCGGGCGACAGCGGTCTCCGTCGCGTCAGCACTGACGTCGACGGTCTGGGCCTCTTCGAACTTGAGGGTCTGCAGGTCGGAGCGAGCGAACTCGGGGCTCGCGTTCGCGGCCGGGTCGAACGCGTACGACGGGATGGCCAGCGTGGCGACGAGGCCAACGGCGAGAGTCATGACGACGACGCTCAGAACGTTGCGTCCGCGGTTGCGACGCGGCGCGACGGGAGCGGAACCGCGAGGAGCGGTCGCACCCCGCGAAGCGAGGGCACGGGGCGCATCCGCGTTCAGGCGAGCCGCGGTGAGACGAGCGGCGATGCCCGCCTTCATGCCGAGACCGACGCGCGACGGGCGTCGGGAAGTCTGTTCCGCAGGGGTGGACGCGGATCCGGGTGTCGGGTTCGACCGGTCGCGAGACCTGTCGTTGTCACTCGTAAGGGCCAAGAGAATCCTCCTGCGCTTCGTCCCCGGTCTTCGGTTCAGGGCCCCGTCCTGCGCGTGTTGAGACGTGAAGAGACCGCGAGACGGGGTGAGAAGCGTCACGGTTTCCGACTCAGGCGACCGGCCTTTCTGGGCGCAAGAGCATGCCAAGGGTATGGCACAGACGGACGCATGTCACATTTCGACTCGCCGGAGGCAACGAAACGATAACTTTTGCGCGCCTGTTGAGGGGACGGGAGGTGTCGTCCCGCCGCGGAATGACGCGGGTTTCAGCCGGCGGCGACGAATACGTGGATCGCCACTTCGACGGGCAGTTCGATGCCGTCCCCGTGGCCGTCGACACGCAGCGAGACGTATTGACCGGCGTCGTCGACGACAGCGGTCGAGCCGGGCACGATGCCGGCTTCCTTGAGCTGCTTGAGCAGCTCGGGATCGAACTGCACGGGCTCGCCGAGGCGGCGGATGACGACCTCGCCCGAGCCGCCCCCGCGGACGAACCCGACGAGGTTGGTGACTCCTTCGAGGAATGCCACGGACGGCGATGTTCCGATGTCGTCGAGGCTGGGGATCGGGTTGCCGTAGGGCGACTCGGTGGGATTGCCGAGCATGTCGATGAGCTTGCGTTCGACCTGCTCGCTCATGACGTGCTCCCACCGGCAGGCCTCGTCGTGGACGAACTCCCAGTCGAGACCGATCACGTCGCTGAGCAGCCGCTCGGCGAGGCGGTGCTTGCGCATCACGTGGGTCGCCTTGAGGCGGCCGACCGACGTCAGTTCGAGGTGGCGGTCGCCCGAGACGACGACGAGTCCGTCGCGTTCCATGCGGGCGACGGTCTGCGAGACGGTGGGGCCGGAGTGACCGAGTCGCTCCGAGATTCGCGCGCGAAGGGGGACGATGTCCTCCTCCTCGAGATCGAGGATGGTGCGCAGGTACATCTCCGTGGTGTCGACGAGATCAGTCACTTACCCCTCCACATCGGCCTGCGGTGCCTCCAGAAGTCTAGCCGCCGCATCAGACTCGGCCGACCGCGCGCCTCCTCCCCTCCCTAAACTGGGTGGATCATGACCGACGTCACCATTCCCGCCGACCTCCTTCCCGCCGACGGCCGGTTCGGCTGCGGCCCATCGAAAGTCCGGCCCGAGCAGATCGCCGCGCTTCAGGCGGCCGGCTCCTCCCTGTTCGGCACGTCCCACCGTCAGAAGCCGGTCAAGAACCTGGTCGGCAGTGTCCGCCGCCAGCTGAGCGACCTCTTCTCCCTCCCGGACGGGTACGAGGTCATCCTCGGCAACGGCGGCTCGACCGCGTTCTGGGACGCCGCCGCGTTCTCCCTCATCGCGGAGCGCAGCTCCCACCTCTCCTTCGGCGAGTTCGGCGCCAAGTTCGTGAAGGCCGCGGGGGCGCCGTTCCTCGCGAAGCCGCTGTCCGTCGTCTCGGATCCCGGCACACTCGGTCGCCTCGACCCCACCCAGGGCGTCGACGTGTACGCCTGGCCGCACAACGAGACCTCGACGGGCGTGCAGGCTCCGGTCCAGCGGGTCTACGGCGACACGGGGGCTCTTACGGTGATCGACGCGACGAGCGCGGCCGGCGGCATCAACGTCGACCCGAGCCAGTTCGACGTCTACTACTTCGCGCCACAGAAGAACTTCGCCTCCGACGGCGGCCTGTGGTTCGCGCTGCTCTCGCCCGCCGCGATCGAGCGCATCGACCGGGTCGCCGCATCGGGTCGCTACATCCCCGAGTTCCTCAGCATCAAGGCGGCCCTCGACAACTCGCGGCTCGAGCAGACGCTCAACACCCCCGCGATCGGCACCCTCGTCATGCTCGAGAACCAGCTCGAGTGGATGCTCGCCGAGGGCGGACTCGCCTGGGCCGACTCCCGCACCCGCGAATCGTCGGGCGTGCTCTACGAGTGGGCGGAACGGACGTCGGTCGCGACCCCGTTCGTCGCCGACCCTTCGCACCGCTCGCAGGTGGTCGTCACCATCGACTTCGACGACAGCGTCGACGCGGCCGCGGTCGCTGCGACGTTGCGCGCCAACGGGATCGTCGACACGGAGCCGTACCGCAAGCTCGGCCGCAACCAGCTCCGCGTCGCGACGTTCGTGGCCATCGAGCCCGACGATGTGCGCGCGCTCACCCGCAGCCTCGACTACGTGCTCGAGCGGCTCTGAGGTGCGGCTCTACCTGAAGCACTCCGAGCGTCGCGCCGAGCCCGCTCCCGTCGAGACCGATGATCGCCGCGCGATCCTGACCGGCGTCGTCATCTGGGGTGCTGCTCTGATCGTCGCTGTGCTCGTGCCGAGCGTCATGGGGCAGTGGTCGAGCGCCCTGTGGACCTGCATCGCCGGCTTCGCGCTCGGCCTGGCGGGCCTGGTGTACACCCAGTTCCGCCGGCGCTGAACCTCGCCCTTCATTTCGACGGGCTCAATGAGCGGGCGAGCCCGCGCCCTTCGTTTCGCTTCGCTCAACGGGCGTGCGGACCCGCGGCGGACCGAGACCTCGCCCTTCGTTTCGGCGGGCTCAATGAGCGGGCGGGCCTGCGCCCTTCGTTTCGCTTCGCTCAACGGGCGGGCGGATGCCGGAGGTCGAGTAGCCGCACCGCGGCGTACCGAGACCTCGCCCTTCATTTCGACGGGCTCAATGGGCGGGCGGGTGCCGCTCGTTGAGCTCGTCGAAACGAAGGCGCGAAGGGGACCTCAGCGCTCGTCCGAAGCCGGTTCCGTGATGTCGGTGCCGTACTCGTCGTCGTCGGAGTCGAGGTCGATCTCCTCATCGGCTGCCTCGTCGGGGTCGACGGCTTCGAAGTCGACTCCGTCGATGTCGGAGTCGGGGCGCACGAGCTCATCGGGCTCGTCGTCGTCGTCGAGATCCTCTTCGTCGTCATCATCGTCGTCCAGGTCGTCGTCGCCGAACTCGGCGACCTCGTCCTCGGACTCCTCTTCGTTCTCACCCTGCGCGGCGCGGTAATCGGCAAGCCGATCCGCCCACGGCACCCAATCGGGTGCGAGCAGCGCGCCCTCGCCGGGCAGCAGCTCCGCCTCGAGCACCGACGGGGACTCGACGCCGTCGATGACGGACACCGCGACATTCCAGCGCCAGTTCGGGTAGCCGGGCATCGTCGACGCGAACAGCACGTTCACGACGCCCTCCGTCTCGTCGTCGAGGCCGACGACGGGGCCGACGGTCTCGGCGTCGGTGATCTCGAAGAGCGCGACGCGCGCCCGATCGATCAGACCGCGGTCCGCGTCCTGCGGCTCACGCATCCATCTCGTCCGCAACGCGGCGCAGCATGGCCGCAATCTTCTTCGCGTTGGGCCCATCGGGGTAACGGCCGCGCTTGAGTGCGGTACCGACGCCGTCGAGGAGCTTGACGAGGTCCTCGACAATGATCGCCATGTCGTCGGCAGGCTTGCGGGCCGCCTTGCTGAGGCTCGGCGGAGCCTGCAGGATCCGCGCACTGAGCGCCTGGAGCCCCCGCTTGCCGTCGGCCACGCCGAACTCGAGCTTGGTCCCGGGCTTGACCGACGTCACTCCCGAGGGCAGGGCCGACACATGGAGGAAGACTTCGCTGCCGTCATCGCCGCTGATGAACCCGAAACCCTTCTCCTCGTCGAAGAACTTCACTTTGCCGGTGGGCATATCCCCTGCCTAACTTCCTGTATCTCGCATCGACACCACACGGTGGACGCGGCCCCAATTGTAGACGGGCTGCGGCGTCGACGACTTCGGCCGATACTCTCTTATCCATGTCGGCCCCTCAGCAGAACAATGAGACTTCCCGAGCGCAGCGGGTGCTGACCTTCATGTCGGTGGCGATCTTCGGTCTCTGCGCCCTGTCGTTCATCGCGCTGATCGCGGCGCCCGCACTCGGAGTGACGGATCTGACCGTCGCACCGTGGCCGACCATCCTGGTCTTCCCGGTGATCGGACTGCCCGTCTGCATCGTGCTCATCATCGCGGTGCTGATCATCAACATTCGCCGCCGCTCGCGCTGAGGTCCGTTCTTCGCATTCGACGAGCGGGGACTCCGGCCCCACTCGTTCCGCTCTCAGACTGTACTCAGGATACGTGCAGATAATGAGGCATGGCCGATGGACCCCGCATCCTCATAGTTGACGACGAGCCCAACATCCGCGATCTGCTCACGACGAGTCTCCGGTTCGCCGGATTCGCCGTCCGTGCAGTGGGCAACGGTGCCGGCGCTATCTCCGCAGTGCTCGAGGAGGAGCCCGACCTCATAATCCTCGACGTGATGCTGCCCGACATGAACGGGTTCGGCGTCACCAAGCGTCTCCGCTCATCGGGCTACACCTCGCCGATCCTCTTCCTCACCGCGAAGGACGACACCGAGGACAAGATCACCGGCCTCACCGTCGGCGGCGATGACTACGTCACGAAGCCGTTCAGCCTCGACGAGATCGTCGCGCGCATCAAGGCGATCCTCCGCCGCACCATGCATGCGGAAGAGGATGCCATCATCCGCGCCGGCGAGCTCACTATGGACCAGGACACCCATGAGGTGACCATCGGCTCCGAGTCCGTCGAGCTGAGCCCCACCGAGTTCAAGCTGCTGCGCTACCTCATGCTCAACCCGAACCGGGTGCTGTCGAAGGCGCAGATCCTCGATCACGTGTGGGAGTACGACTTCAACGGCGATGCAGGCATCGTCGAGTCGTACATCTCATACCTGCGTCGCAAGCTCGATCAGTACTCGACCGAGCCGATGATCCAGACGAAGCGCGGGTTCGGGTACATGCTCAAGGCGAGCAAGGGCTGATCTCCCCGCCGTTCACGGCAGGCATCCAACCCCCGACATCTACAATTCCACCGTGCACGAATCGGTCATGAGGTGGTGGAACGGCATCTCGCTGCGCACCAAGATCACCGGCGTGACCGTTCTCCTCCTGACCTTCGGGCTGGTGATCTCGGGCTTCGGCACCCTGACCGTGATGCGCGGGTTCCTCTTCGACGAACTCGACAACCAGGTCGTGACCGCCGCGGGTCAGGCCGAGAAGCAGATGTCGAATCTCGAGGACGAGGACGACTTCCCGGCCTACTGGAGCAGCGGACTCAGCAGCTACTACCTGGCGATCGTCGACTCGGGCGGCGGCCTGTACAGCTCGAACGCGGAGCAGATCGGCACGACGGCGCCGCCTGACACCTCCTCGGTCACCGAAGAGCGCACGCTCGACGCCGACGGATCCCCGTTCACGCTCGACAGCGAGGACCGCAGCAGTCAGTGGCGCGTGGTCTCGATCAGCCTCCCCGAGGGGTCCGCGACCTACTCCTTGGTGGTGGGGCTCCCCCTCGACAGCACGAACAAGGCGATCGCGCGCATGTTCACGCTGTTCCTTCTCTTCGGCATCGTCGTCGTGGCTCTGGGCGCTCTCATCACCCGTCTCCTCGTGACCGGTGCATTCTGGCCGCTGCGGCAGGTCGAGAAGACGGCGGCGGCGATCGCCGAAGGCGACTTCAGCCAGCGCCTCGAAGGGGCGACACCGAACACCGAGGTCGGCCGGCTCAACCGATCCCTCAACACGATGCTCAACCGCATCGACAAGGCCCTGTCCGACCGCGCGCGCACGATCGAGCAGATGCGCCGCTTCGTCGGTGATGCCAGCCACGAGCTGCGCACGCCCCTCGTGTCCGTGCGCGGATACGCGGAGCTGTACCGGATGGGCGCCCTCCAGACACCTGAAGAGGTCGGGCAGGCGATGGAGCGCATCGAGAAGGAGGCGGTCCGCATGGGCGGGCTCGTCGCCGATCTGCTCGAGCTCGCGCGACTCGACGAGACCAAGCCGCTCCAGCTGATGGAGGTGGACCTGCTCCCCCTCGCGAAGGACGCGGCCCTCGACGCGATGGCGTCGTCACCGGGACGGGTCGTCAGCGTCGTCACCGACAGCGACCTCGATGCCGAATCGCTCTTCGACGACGAGGATCTCGCCCTGGCCTTCGGCGAGGCCGACTACGCGTCGAGTCCGGCTGACCGGACTCCGTCGGTCGAGGGCGATGAGCGGGCCTCCAGCACACTCCCCCGAACCAATCTCCGGCGTCAGATCCGCAACGCGACCGTCACCGGTCCGATCGCCTTCAGCCGAACACAACTCGCCCGACTCCGTCGCCGTGCCCGCGAACGCGGCCCTATGGACGTGCTCGTGGTCGCCCCCGAGAACGCATCCCAGAACGCCCGTGCGCACGCGATCGTGATGGGCGAGGAGAACAAGATCCGTCAGGTGCTCACCAACCTGCTCGGCAACGCCACACGCTTCACCCCGGTCGAGACCCCGATCGAGATCGTCGTTCGCGCCAACGCGCAGAAGCGCATCGCGACCCTCGAGGTCGTCGACCACGGCGAGGGCATTCCGCGCCAGGTCCGCGAGAAGATCTTCCAGCGGTTCTGGCGAGCGGATTCGTCGCGCACGCGCGACACCGGCGGCAGCGGACTCGGCCTCGCCATCGTCTCCGCGATCGTCAGCGCACACCGCGGCACGGTCGAGGTCGACGAGACGCCCGGCGGCGGCGCGACCTTCCGTGTGCGTCTCCCCCTGGTCCTCCCCAGCGAACCGGCAGAGGGAACTCTCCCCGACCAGGCCTGACAGGCCCCGGACACGGTCGCCTTCGGCGTACCGTCTCGACCACAACCTCGAGACGGGAGCCACCCCATGCCCAGATTCACCGTAGACAGCGAAGCCGTCCTCGCCGCCCAGGCGTCGACCGCCAGCACCATCGCCCGCATCCAAGCCGACGCCGCAGCCCTGATGAGTCAGCTCACCGGCTTGCAGAGCAGCTGGGGTGGTGAGGCATCTCTCGCGTTCCAGAGCGTGGCAGCCGATTGGAGAGCAACCCAGCAGCGGGTCGAGGAGAGCATCACCGCCATCAATCAGGCGCTCGGTGCCGCCGGCCGCCAGTACCTCGACGTCGAGCAGGCGAACGCGCGACTGTTCGCGGTGCGCTGACCAGAACACCGGGAACGACGAAGGGCCGGTCCCCCGTGGGGAACCGGCCCTTCGTGCTACCTGCGGGACTTCAGGTCCGGAGCGGTACCGAACCTCTACGCTTCGAGACGCGCGGCAAGCGTGCCACGCTCCTCAGCGTTGATCGCTGTGACGCTTACGCGTCAGGGCGATCAGAAGTCCATGCCGCCGGTCGGGTCGCCCATGGGGGCGGCGCCGGCCTTCTCGGGCTTGTCGGCCACGACGACCTCGGTCGTGAGGAACAGACCGGCGATCGAGGCCGCGTTGACGAGCGCGGAGCGCGTCACCTTGGCCGGGTCGATGATGCCCTGTGCGAAGAGGTCGCCGTACTCGCCGGTCGCGGCGTTGAGGCCGTGTCCGATGGGGAGCGACCGGACCTTCTCGGCGACGACACCGGGCTCGAGACCGGCGTTGAGCGCGATCTGCTTGAGCGGGGCGTCGATGGCGACCTTGACGATGTTTGCACCGGTCGCCTCGTCGCCGACGAGGCCGGTGACGGCCTCGGAGGCGAAGGCGATCGCGCCGGCCTGGATGAGCGCCGAGCCACCGCCTGCGACGATGCCCTCTTCGACAGCGGCCTTCGCGTTGCGCACTGCATCCTCGATGCGGTGCTTGCGCTCCTTCAGCTCGACCTCGGTCGCGGCACCCGCCTTGATGACGGCGACGCCACCGGCGAGCTTCGCGAGGCGCTCCTGGAGCTTCTCACGGTCGTAGTCGCTGTCGGTGTTCTCGATCTCCTGGCGGATCTGAGCCACGCGGCCCGCGATCTGCTCGGCGTCGCCGGCACCGTCGACGATGGTGGTCTCGTCCTTGGTGATGACGACCTTGCGAGCCTGACCGAGCAGGTCGAGCGTCGTGTTCTCGAGCTTGAGGCCGATCTCCTCGGAGATGACCTGTCCACCCGTGAGGATCGCGATGTCCTGCAGCTGAGCCTTGCGACGGTCGCCGAAGCCGGGGGCCTTGACGGCAGCCGACTTGAAGATGCCGCGGACCTTGTTGACGATGAGGGTCGCGAGGGCTTCGCTCTCGACGTCCTCAGCGATGATCAGCAGCTGCTTGCCGGTCTGGATGACCTTGTCGACGATCGGCAGCAGGTCCTTGATGGCCGAGACCTTCGAGTTGACGATCAGGATGTAGGGCTCCTCGAAGACCACTTCCTGACGCTCGGGGTCGGTCACGAAGTACGCCGACAGGTAGCCCTTGTCGAAGCGCATGCCCTCGGTGAGCTCGAGCTCGGTGCCGAAGGTGTTCGACTCCTCGACGGTGACGACGCCTTCCTTGCCCACCTTGTCGATGGCCTCGGCGATGATGGCGCCGATCTCGGGGTCAGCGGCGGAGATCGACGCGGTCGCGGCGATCTGGTCCTTGGTCTCGATCTCCTTGGCGTTGTCGACGAGCGCCTTCGAGACGGCTGCGACAGCCTTCTCGATGCCCTTCTTCAGGCTGATCGGGTCTGCGCCGGCGGCCACGTTGCGGAGGCCCTCACGGACGAGCGCCTGAGCCAGGACGGTTGCGGTGGTGGTGCCGTCGCCCGCGACGTCGTCGGTCTTCTTGGCGACCTCCTTGACGAGCTCGGCGCCGATCTTCTCGTACGGGTCGTCGAGTTCGATCTCCTTGGCGATCGAGACGCCGTCGTTGGTGATGGTGGGGGCTCCCCACTTCTTCTCCAGGACGACATTGCGGCCGCGGGGGCCGAGCGTCACCTTGACCGCGTCGGCCAGTGTGTTGAGACCGCGCTCGAGGCCGCGGCGGGCCTCTTCGTTGAAGGCAATGATCTTAGCCATATGTTTTTGTCGTCCCTCCCGGACGTAACCGACTTGCTATTGGTTGGCACTCAGCTAGAGCGAGTGCTAATCAATCTTGGCAGTCGGCACCCGAGAGTGCAAGGTGAGCGCGGGGCGTCGATTACGGCGTGAGCGTAACGGAACCGGTGTCGGGAATGAGCTCGACCCAGGTGTTGCCGGGGGCCAGCCGGACGACGACTCCGCGGTCGTCGACGAGGCGGATCGGGGCTCCGCGATCGGCCTTCGACCAGGTCGCGTGGATGGTGCCGCCGCCGGTCGAGACCCACGCCTCGCCCGACCCGACCATGACGGTCCTCGGGACGTAGCCGTAGGTCCAGTCGATGCCGACGCGCAGGACCACGAGATTGGTCGCTCCGAGCTGCACACCCGCCGAGTCGTAGTCGGGTGCGCCCTCCTGGTTGCGCAGATACTGGCTGCGGCCGGCGTCCCACTGCCAGTGGGGGTACCGCTCCCCCGAGAAGGTCGAGTCGATGCGGGAGGTGGGCGTGCCCTCCTTGGCCGCCGTCGAGGACGCGACATCGTAGGAGTAGGCGAACTGCTGGGCGGGTGCGGCGAGGTCGGAGTGCTGGCCGATCACCTCGGGCGCCTTCACGACCACGTCGTGCGGCGACTCCTTCTCATCGGTGCGGTAGAAGGTGTCGTCGGTGTCGCTGTTGCCGTGGATCGCGTTGTAGACGACCGTGTCCTCCATCATGTCGACGAAGATCTCCTGGCCGCCCGAGTAGGCGACGATGCCGCCGAACGGGGAGATGATGTCGGGGTCCATGGGACGGATGGATCGAACCGGACCGATGAGGTCGGGCACGTTCGACTGCCAGACGGCCACGTAGCGGGTCAGACCGCCCTCGACGAGCTCCTCGAAGACGATGTCGGCGCGATCCAGACCGTACTGGGGGCGCGCCTCTTCGTGATTGTCGATCTTCGCGGCGATCGATGCGTGGGCCAGCGAGCCGAGCGGGACGGTGGCGCCTCGCAGCGGTGCCAGCTGGGTAGCCGGTGCGGGCTCGAATACGGATGTGTAGGTCGGCGTCGGCTCGGGCACCGGAGCCGCGGCCTGAACACGCGGGATCGCGCATCCGGCGAGGCCGACCACGACGAGCAGTGCGCCGGCTGCGGATGCGCGCCGAAGCGCCCTCGACGCCCCCCGCCCCCTGCTCACGCGGCAAACACTAACGCCGCCCGGACGACGGACGGCGTTAGCGGTGGGCGGGGCGGAGATTCGGTGTGTCAGGCGAGCTTGACCGATTCCGCCTGGGGCCCCTTCGAACCGGTGCCGACCTCGAAGACGACCTGCTGGCCTTCTTCGAGGGACTTGTAGCCCGCCATGTCGATGGCGGAGTAGTGGACGAAGACGTCCTGACTCCCGTCGTCGACCGTGATGAAGCCGTAGCCCTTTTCAGCGTTGAACCATTTGACGGTTCCTCGCGCCATGTGTAACTCCCGTGTGCTGTGCCGACCGGGCGGCCGTGTGGCCAACCCCCGGTCGGTGCACACGGCTGAGGTGCTCCGTCTGCATCGTCCGGTTGCCCCTGTCGACCGCACTGTGGCGAGCTGCGGGGCGGCTGGACGACCGACCGTTCCGCGATAGTAGCGGAGCGCTCAGCCCCGGAAACATGGGGATGACAGCAATTCCGGCCCCCTGCGCCCCATTGATCGGAACATTAAACGAGTCGGAAACATCGGCGACATGTACCAGCGTCCGAACCCTCGCCTCGACGACTACTGAGGAAGCGGGTAGTCGGCCCCCACGACGACGACCAGACGCACCTGATCGGGGACGACGAAGGCGTCCGAGAGAGCGATCGAGCCCACCCCGAGCGACTGGATGATGCCCTTCGCGGCACCCTCCTGGGACGGGTCGCTGTAGTACACGGTGGTCGTCGCCACATCGGAGGCCGAGGCGTTCCCGCGGGTGGCGACCGTCCAGCCCCGGGAGACGAGCAGATCGCCGACCGAGTTCGCCAGCCCGTCGGTGAGCGTGCCGTTGAGGACGACCACGTTGGCAGCGGGGTCGACGGTGGGCTCGATCGTCGGGATCGGTGTCTCGGTCGGGATCGGGGTCGACGCACCGCCGAACGGGTTCTCGAACGAGACGTTGTCGTTGATGATGAACATTCCGACGACGCTGATGGCCACGATCAGGCCCGTCGCGAGCGCCGCCCAGGCGAATGCGATCCAGCCGCGTCCCCGTCGCTTGGGCGCTCGATGCGCACCGACCCGATGCAGATCAGCCGGCGCCTCGTCGAAGCGGTCAGGCGGAAATGTGGGCATGGCTCCTCAGCGGGGTCGAGCGGCAAGCGCACTCGACACTAACGGCCGGATGGTCTGCGGAGCTCTGCACGCGCCGCGCGTCGGGCAACCCTGCTCTCGCGGAGACGCTGCAGCCGCCCGATGAGCATCGGGTCGTGCCGCAGAGCCTCCGGCCGATCGATGAGCGAGTCGACCAGCTGGTAGTAACGGGCGGGAGAGATGGAGAACGATCCGCGGATCGCTTCCTCCTTCGCGCCGGCGTGACGCCACCAGGTGCGCTCGAATGCGAGCACGGCGAGGTCTCGTTCGCTGAGCCCGGACGTATCCGTCCGGTCTGCGTCGGGGCCGGGCGCCGGGTCGTGGCCCGCGTCGGGATGGGCGATCGAATCGTCGTCCGCGTCCGCCCGGTGATCGGGGGCGAGGTCGAAGAGGGGATCCTGCTCGGCCATGTCCACCGCCCTCCGCTCGCCTTCCGAGTCTAGGAACGACAGCGGCACTCGGCGCACCCGACAGACCGGCGGGGCGGGATCCTCAGCTGCGCACTCCGAAGACCCCCAGTCGGCCGCCCCTACAATCGATCCGACCCGAGGAGAAGACGTGACCTACAAGGTTGACAAGACCGACGACCAGTGGCGCTCCGAGCTCAGCCCCACCGAGTTCAAGGTGCTGCGCCAGGCTGCGACCGAGCGCCCGTGGACCGGGGCACTGCTCGACGAGAAGCGCGACGGCGTGTACCGCTGCAAGGCCTGCAATGCCGAGCTGTTCCGCAGCACGACGAAGTTCGACTCCGGCTCCGGCTGGCCGAGCTTCTACGAGCCGGTCAGCGACGACGCGGTCAAGCTCGAGCGCGACAGCACCCTCGGCATGGTGCGCACCGAGGTCCTCTGCGGCGCCTGCGGCTCGCACCTGGGTCACCTGTTCGATGACGCCCCGCAGACCCCCACGGGCGAGCGCTACTGCATGAACTCCATCTCGCTCGAGTTCGAGGAGAAGGACTGATCGCCTCCGACGCGGTGATGCGCGCTGCGCTCGCGCGGCGCTCCCACTCCTCTGTCACGCCCGAGGCGCCGACGCACGAGCAGCTGCTGCCGTTCGTGGCGGCGGCGTCGAGAGTCGCAGATCACTCCTCGTTGCGCCCGTGGCGTCTGATCGAGATCCGCGGGGAGGGCCGCGCGAAGCTCGGCAAGGCTCTCGGCAAGGCCGATGGATCGAAGAAGCCGTCCGATAAGCCCTTCCGTGCCTCTCTCCTCATCGCCGTCGTCGCATCCCGGCAGAAGTCGAAGGTCCCCGAGTGGGAGCAGGACGCCACCGCGGCAGGTGTGGCCCATCTTCTGAGCCTGCTGCTCGATGAAGCCGGTTGGGGCGTGTTCTGGCGCACGGGCGACCTGACGCGCAGCAAACCGGTCCGCAAAGCGCACGGTCTGAAGAAGAACGAGGAGCTGCTCGGCTGGCTCTACGTCGGCGGCATCCACGCCAAGTATCGGGACGCTCGCGGGAAGCGCCCCGTCGACCCGACGAAGTACCTCAGCTCGATCTGATCGGCCGAGCCCCGCGCTGGCGAACCGGCGGCGTCGCATCTGTGCGACTCCACCCTCGTCACTTGAGGGCGCCCGCGGCCAGCCCGCGCTCGAAGAGACGCTGCAGGCTCAGGTAGGCGATGATCACCGGCAGGGCGCTGATGACCGCCGACGCGAGCACCTTCGTCTGATCGTCGCTGAAGCGACCCACGAAGAACTGCGGCAGCAGTGTCAGCGTCTGACTGCTGAGGTCCTGCAGGAAGACCAGCGGCAGCAGGTAGTTGTTCCATGCCGCGATGAAGGTGAGCACGAAGATCGCGGCGACGATCGGGCGGGTCAGCGGCACCACGATGTAACGGAAGCCGGAGAAGGTGCTCGCGCCGTCGAGGCGGGCCGCATCGAACAGCTCGTCCGGGATCCCGTCCACGAAGTTGCGGGCGATGAGCACCGCGAACGGGATCTGCAGCGCCGCGATCGGCAGGATGACGGCCCACGGCGTGTTGAAGAGGCCCAGCGAGCTCGTCGTGGCGAACAGGGGTGTGAGGAGCACGACCTCGGGCAGGGTGAGGGCCAGGATCAGCATCCAGAAGTAGATCTCCTTGCCCCGCACTCGCAGCTTCGAGAAACCGAATGCGGCGAGCATCGAGCAGACGTACACGATGGCGATGGTCGCCGCGGCGACGAGGATGCTGTTGAGGAAGAACTGCGGCAGCTCGGGCACGGCCAGCACGATCGCGTAGTTCTCCCAGCCCTGTCCCGACAGGGAGCCCTGGACCATCACCCAGAGCGGGAAGACGAAGGGGATGACGATCAGGGTCATCACGATCTGCAGGACGATCTTGGCCCTGCGCGTGCGGATCTCGAACATCAGCGCTCCTCGCTGTTCCGGCGGCGACCGAAGATGAACGCCATCACGATGGCCAGGAGGAGCAGCATGATCGAGATCGCCCCCGCGTAGCCGACGTGCGCGAGCGGGATGCTCTCCCGGTAGATGAAGGTGCCCAGGAATTCGGTGGCGAAGTTCGGCCCGCCGAGGGTGACCAGGTACGGGATGTCGAAGGTCTTCAGCGCCCCGATCGCACTGAGCATCGCCAGTGCGATCGTCGTTCCCCGCACCCCCGGCCAGATGATGCTGACGAGGATCCGCCAGTTGCTGGCGCCGTCGATGCGGGCGGCCTCGAGGATCTCGCTGTCGATCTGCCCCATCGCGGCGAAGTAGAGGATGAAGTTGAGGCCGGTCCACTGCCAGATGGTGATCGCCATGAGCACCGGCAGGGCGGTCGACGACTGCGCCAGCCACGGCTGGGCGAGGAAGCCGAGGCCCAGGAACCCGAGGACGTCGTTGAACTGACCACCGGCCGCGTAGATCTGGCGGAACACCGGCGCCATGATGGCCGGCGCGAGCACGACGGGGAGGAAGATCAGCACCCGGTACACGACGGCGAGCCTGATCCGGGAGTGCAGCAGCACCGCGCAGAAGACACCGAGCGCGGTCTGCACCCCGAAGGTGACGAGGAAGAACAGCACTGTGTTGCGCAGTGCGGTCCAGAAGATCGGGTCGGTGAAGAGCAGACCGTAGTTGTCGAGCCCGACCGACTCGGGGTTCGGCGAGGTGCCGTCCCACTTGAGGGTCGAGATGTATCCCGTGTATCCGATCGAGTAGTAGAGCAGCCCCACCGACACGATGAGTGCGGGGAGGATCCACGGGAGTCCGTTGGGGAGCGAGCGGCGGCGGCGCCGGGGGCCGCCGCCACTCGTCTTCCCTGCCTTCGGGGGCGACGCCGCACCTGGCCTCGTTGTCGTAGACATTGCGGTCATGATGCGGTGCGACTCCCTCGGGTATTGCGTGACTGACGGTGGTGGACGCGGCGGCGTCAGCCGAGCCGCTTCATCGTCTCCTGCAGCGTCTTCGCCGCATCCTCCGGCGTGGCCTGGCCGCCTGCGACCGAGGTCGCGGCGACGCCGATCGCCTGCTGCAGATCAGCTGACACGAGGCTCAGACGCGGTTCCTTCACCGTCGCGGTCTCGGCGATCAGAGCCTGCAGGCTCGGACGCTGCACGTCGGGGTTGACGAGCTCGACGTTGTCCCAGTCGGGCTCGACGCCCTTCAGCGACGGGATGGTGTTGAGCGCGTTGGCCACGGCCTGCTGACCCGCGGTCGTCGTCGTCAACCAGGTCGCGAAGGTGGTCGCCGCGGCGGTCGCCTTCGAGCGGCTGTTGACGGCGAGGCCGTAGTCGGGGTCGCCGTAGAGCGACGCGGGGTTGCCGTTGCCCGAGACATCCGGGAACGGGATCGAGATGGCGGTGAACGGGACGGGGCTGCCGACACCGGCAGCGGAGATGGCGGCGGTCATGCCCGCGACCGTCGAGTACTGCATGTACCAGGTGCCCATCATGACCATCGCGGCCTGCTGCGACTGGAAGAGGTTGTTGGCGTCGGGGTACTGCTGGAGACCGAGCGCGCCCGGGACCATGATCTCGTCGTCGAACAGCTTCTTCCAGATCTCGAGAGCCTCGACGAAGACCGGATCGCTCCAATCGGCGTCGCCCTTCGAAGCCTTGGTCCACAGTCCGGGCTCGATGCTGTCGGCGATCGACTGGAGCGTGTCCTGGTCGAAAGCGACCTGGCCCGCGCCCTGAGCGAGGCAGCCGACGCCGTTGGCACGGAAGGTGTCGCAGACCTCGACCCACTCGTCGAGGGTCGTCGGCGGGGTGAGGCTGTACTTGTCGAACAGCTCCTGGTTGATCCAGAGCGTGCCGCCGAAGGTCGATCCGACGGGGAGGCCGGCGAGCTTGCCGTCGCTGGTCGTGAGACCGGTGACGCCGTTCTCGGCGATCTGAGAGGCCCAGTCGTCGCCGAGCGAGTCCTCGAGGACAGGGGTCATGTCGATCGCCGAGCCGCCGAAGGCCGTGATGGATGCGATACCACCACCGGGGGCGACGTCGTAGACATCGGGTCCCGACGACGAGGCGAGTGCCGGACGGAGTGCGGCGTCGTACTGCGAGATGGGGACGAACTTGTAGTTGACCTTGATGTCGGGGTACTCCTCATTGAAGAGGGCGATGTAGTCCTCGCCGACTCCGAGGTCGGGGGTGAACCCCCACCAGTTGACCTCTCCCTCGGTGGCGGATCCCTGCTCGCCGCCGCCCCCTCCACCACCGGCGCAGGCCGACACGGTCAGCATCAAGCCGCCGATGGCTGCTGCGGCGACGACGCGCACGAGACGCGTCCTGCCCACGGAACTAAACGACATTGTTTCCTCCTAGTGAGCCCTGGACGTCACCCTGTCGCCGGAGCACAGGTGCGTCGATGTCCTCTTCGACATCCAGGGGGTATTGCTCTCGAAAATTATCCTCCAATGAGCGCCAGGTCAAACCGACCCGACGATGACTCAGCTTTCGCTGACGCGCGCGAACTCCTCCTCACTCATGCCGGGCAGCCAGTCCTCGTACTGGTTCTCCATGATCGAGATCAGGAGATCCTCGGGACGGATGCCGATCGCGACCAGCTGCTTCGTGATGTTCAGGAACATCTCGCGCTTAGCCGAAGCCGGATAGCGGTGGACCATCAGGACCTGGATGAGCACCAGACTGCGGCGATCGACCGAGTTGTAGGTCGGATCGAACACGAGCTCCCCCACATCCCGCGGGCGGAAGACCTGGAACTTGTCGTCGACCGGGATCCCCATCGGCTCGGTGTCGACGAGGGCCTGATGGATCGCGTCGCTGAGCTGCTGACGCTTCTCCTCGAGCACTGCCCTGTCGATGTCGACCTGGATGAGCGGCATGTGTCCTCCTTTGGACGGGGCGACCCAGAGGGCCGGTGCGGGGTGACTCCGATGACGATCGGACTGTCGGGAGCGAAGCGCGCGCCGGAAGGGCGCCGCTTCGGAGCCATTGCACCACACAACGGGTGCATTTCGCACTATTGATTCTCACACTTGCGCGCCTTTCGGAGACGGCGCTACTGTGCGAGAGATCGTGCAGCAACTCCACCGCTGCTCTGATCCGCCGGGTCCAGAGTGGGGCGCGACGCCGAGACGAACACGGAGTGACGATGCCCCTGGTCCAGATCGATATCGATCGCCGCCTCTACGAGGAGAAGGGCGCGCTCATCTCCCGCGCCGTGCAGGACGCTGAGATCGAGGCGATCGACGTGCCCGTCGACGACGTCTTCCAGGTGTTCCGCCCCTATGACGCCGCGGTCGGCAACGTGCAGGTCTCCGGCGTCGAGAACCCGCTCGTCATCCGCATGACGATGGTCCCCTGGTACACCGTACGAGCCAAGGTGCGGCTCTACAACGCCCTCCTCGACAAGCTGTCGGACCTCGGCATCGACAGGTCGAGCATCCTCGTCGTCGTCAACGAGTTCGGCGTCGAGGACTCGTTCGCCGGCAAGCTCGTCCACTGAATTCGCTCACCTGCGCCGAATCCCGCGAACGCGCCTCTGCGCGCTCCCCCACCGCGCCACATCGACATCCCGTCAACCCATCGATCCGAGGAAAATCATGAGCACCAACCCCGCACCGCTGAAGGTGCTGTACATCGGCGGAACCGGAATCATCAGCTCCGCCTGCGTGCGCCGATCCGCTGCTGAAGGCATGAACGTCTACGCCCTCAACCGCGGCATCAATGCCAAGGGACGGGTGGTCCCCGAGGGTGTGCACTCGCTCGTCGCCGACGTCACCGACGACGACGCCCTGCTGTCGGCGATCGAAGGCCTCCACTTCGACGCGGTCGTCAACTTCCTGTCGTTCGACGAGGCCGATTCGGCCCGCTTCACCCGCATCTTCACCGGACGGACCAACCAGTACGTGCACATCAGCTCGGCCTCGGTGTATCGGCGACCGATCCTGCAGGTGCCGGTCGTGGAGTCCACGCTGCTCGAGAACAAGTTCGTCGCCTACTCGCGCGACAAGATCGACACCGAGAACGTCCTCCTCGCCGCCTACCGCGAGGAGGGATTCCCCGTCACGATCGTGCGACCGTCCCACACCTATGACGAGGCGCACCCTCCGCTGCCCGGCGACTGGACGGTCTTCGACCGCATCGAGCGCGGCGCCGAGATCGTGGTGCCCGGCGACGGGACCTCGCTGTGGACCGTCACGCACGCCGACGACCTCGCTCAGGGGCTCGTCGGACTGCTCGGCAACCCGAAGGCCATCGGCGAGGCGTTCCACATCACGTCGAACGACGTCTACACCTGGGACACCATCTACACGATGATCGCCGAGGCTCTCGGCGTCGAGGCGAAGCTCATCCACGTCCCGTCGGAGTTCTTCACGGTCGCCGCCCCTGATTGGTTCTGGTCGGAGCTGATCGTGGGCGACCTGTCGCACAGCGCCCTGTTCGACAACTCGAAGATCCGCTCGCTGGTCCCGGGCTTCTTCCCGACCCGCACCTTCCACCGATCGGTGATCGGCATGGTCGAGTGGCGTCGCGAGCACCCCGTCGAAGCGGCCGGCGACCCGGCGGTCGAAGGATTCATCGATCGCCTCGCCGAGGGATACCACCGGTCCCGCGAGGTCTTCGCCTCACTCGCACCCTGATCCGCTCCTGCCGGTGCACCGCGGGCGGCCACCACGGCGGTCGGCGGCTGGAGCGACCAGAACGGCCCGAGCTCGCCACGAGCTCGGGCCGTTCCTCATCGTGCGTGAGATCCGCGCGGCCCGGAGGTGTACTTCTCACGGCGTATGCGGGATACCCCCAGTGGGATGATGTGCGGCCTGATCCTCCGCGGCAGTGTGGACGAAGCGGTCCGAGCGTCGGCCCGCCTGCGAGGAGCCACATGAAAGCCCCGATCATCTCGGTCACGGACGTACGCAAGTCCTACGGCCGAGGCGCGAACAGATTCGACGCCCTCCGGGGCGTGACCCTCGAGATCTTCGAGGGAGAGAGCGTGGCCATCGTCGGCAAGAGCGGGTCGGGGAAATCGACCCTCATGCATGTTCTAGCGCTGCTCGATCAGCCCACGAGCGGCTCGATCGAACTCGAAGGAGTCGACACGACGACCCTGCGCGGCAGAGCGCTGAATCGGACTCGCAACAAGACCTTCGGTTTCGTGTTCCAGCAGTTCTTCCTCACCGCGGGCTCGTCCGTGCTCGACAACGTGGTGCTGCCGATGAAGATCGCGGGAGTGGGCCGCGCCGAGCGCAAACGGCGCGGAATGGCGGCGCTCAGCCAGCTCGAGCTCGCCGACAAGGCACGGAACAAGGCCGTCGACCTCTCCGGGGGTCAGAAGCAGCGCTCCGTCATCGCGAGGGCTCTGGTCAACGATCCGCGGATCATCTTCGCGGACGAGCCGACGGGGAATCTCGACACCAGCACCGGAGGCGTCGTCGAGGACATCCTGTTCGAGCTGAATCGCGAGAAGGGCATCACCCTGATCATCGTCACCCACGACGAGGACCTCGCCGCGAGGTGCGACCGCCGGATCCAGATCCGCGACGGTCTGATCATCGACGATGAGGCGGTCGCCGCGTGAGAACCACCGACCTCATCGCGTCGGCCGTCTCCAGCACGTTCCGCTCGAAGACGCGCACCATCCTGACGATCCTCGCGATCTTCGTCGGAGCGTTCACTCTGACGATCACGAACGGTCTCGGCACCGGTATCAACCGGTACATCGACGACACCGTCACCTCGATCGGCGCCGAGGACGTCATGACGGTGACCAAGACCGCGGATGCGACGAACGGGATCGCGGACACCGGCCCTGCCGAATACAACCCCGACTCCATCGCGAGCGGTCAACCCGGCCCTCCCGGCGCGTCGGTCATCGCGCTGACGCCGGACGACATCGACACCCTCGGGGGGATCGACGGGGTGCTCGCCGTGGATCCGACCAAGTCGGTCTCGGCCGACTACATCGAATACGCCGATGGAACTCGATACGTCCTCTCGATCGGCAGTCTCATCCCCGGGCAGACGGTGCAGCTGGCCGCGGGCGCCGAGCCCGACGGCGACTCCCCCGAACTGCAGGTCGTGCTGCCCGTCTCGTACATCGAACCTCTCGGCTTCGATGGCGATGACGAGGCGGTCGGCAAGACCGTCACGATCGCCGTTACCGACGCCGAGCGCACCCAGCATCTGGTCGAGGCGACGATCGTCGGTGTCGCCGAGCCCACGCTCGCCGGCGCGTCGAGCGTCATCCCGAACGCCGCGCTCACCGATGCGCTCTTCAGCGCTCAGAACACCGGGGTGCCGACGGACGAGCAACAGCGGTACGCGTCGGCGAGCGTGACGTTCGCGGACGGTGCCACCGATGAGGCGGTCACCGGCCTCAAGGATCGCCTCGCCGACGCGGGATACACGGGCACGACCGTGGCCGACCAGCTCGGTTCCTTCAAGACGGTCATCGATGCGATCGTGCTCGTGCTCAACGCGTTCGCCGTGATCGCCCTGCTGGCCGCGAGCTTCGGGATCGTCAACACTCTCTTCATGTCGGTGCAGGAGCGCACACGGGAGATCGGCCTGATGAAGGCGATGGGCATGGGAAGCGGACGGGTCTTCTCCCTCTTCAGTCTTGAGGCCGTGTTCATCGGCTTCCTCGGCAGCGCCATCGGGGCCGGGATCGCCATCCTCGCGGGGACGGCCCTCAGCGCGGCGCTGTCCGGTGCGCTGCTCGCCAACCTGCCCGGGCTGACACTGATCGCCTTCGATCCGCTCTCGATCGTCTGGATCATCGTGCTCGTCATGGGAATCGCGTTTGTCGCGGGAACCCTGCCGGCCGCCAGGGCAGCCCGCGCCGACCCCGTCGAGTCGCTCCGCTACGAGTAGCCGCAGATGTTGAGCGCGCGCCGATACAGGACTCTACGACGGGAGCGATCCGCCTCGAAACCCGTAGCGGGTGCATGTTCTGGGGCCGACTACGGGACTTGAACCCGTAACCCCCTAATTACAAGTTAGGTGCGCTACCAATTGCGCCAAGTCGGCATACGGCCGGGGCCGCTGTCTCATTCTAGAGAACGAGCTACTGAGTCGCTGCGGGCGACGGCGTGGGGGTCGGCGTCGAGGAGGCCTCGGGCGTCGACGACTGGGCGAGTACGAACGCGGCGAACTCCTCGGGATCGTCGACCGCACCCTTGTATTGGACGCCGTTGACGATGACGGTGGGCGTGCCCTCGACCTTGGGAACATCCGTGCCTGGGAGCGGGCCGGTCAGCGCGCGGGTAGTCGAGTCACTGACCCACTTGGCATAGGTCTGATCCTCGATGCACTTCGCGATCGTGGATGCACCCGTCACACCGGCCTGTTCGGTCAGCGAGATGAGGGTCTCATCGTCGAGGCCGACGGTCTGCTCCTCCGGTTGATTCTCGAAGAGGATCTGGCTGAAGTCGAAGTACTTGTCGGGGGACGTGTTCGCGACGCAGGCGGCGGCGTTCGCCGAGCGGGTCGAGTACTTGGTGCCCATCGACCGGTTGTCGAGGATCGCGATCGGGTGGATGTCGATGGTGGCGCTGCCGTCCTCGACCCAACCGCGGATCTGCTCGTTGTTAGCGGCCTCGAAGGCTCCGCAGACCGGGCAGAAGTAGTCGACCCAGATGCGGATGTCGACGACGTTGGCCGGGTTCGCGCTCGGCTCGGTCGGCTCGGCGCCGGCGGGCAGGGCGGGCGTGGTCTCAGCGACCAGGCCCGTTCCGATCTTGATGCCGTCGCTCGCCATGTTGGCGGGACCGGGTCCGGCGGGGCGGATGTTGGTGGTCAGGATGAGCGCGACCACGACGACGGCCGCGATGACGACCGCTCCGATGCCGCCGATCAGCAGGAAGCGGTTGCGCTTCTCGCGCTTCTGCTGCGCTTCGCGGAGGACGCGGGCCTTCTCGCGTGCGGCTTCGCGGCGCTCGTTCTTCGACGGCTTCGGCGCCCCTGGTGCTCCGGTCGACACAAACGACTCCATCTCGATCTGGTTCTCCGGCAGCGCTCGGGAACGCGACTGCCTCGAGGATTTTACGGTCACCCTGCTGAGAAAGGCTCGCTCCCGCGCCAGCGGGCGGCCGATGCGTATGCATCCGTGTTGCCAGCGTCCAACGAAAGGGTGCGATAATCAGCAGGTTGGCCAGCGTTGGTCAGCACTCGTTTCACTACGGATCGTCCGGCACGTACCTGCCGGTGAAGGAGAAAAGAACCATGGCATCAGTCACGTTCGACCAGGCCACGCGCCTCTACCCGGGCTCCACACG
>NZ_QEOP01000003.1 GCF_003097495.1 Amnibacterium flavum | reverse complement strand
CCCGCGGCTCCGGCCGCGCCCGCCGCTGCGGCTCCCGCAGCCCCGGCGCCCGTCGCCGCGGCGTCCTCGCCGCGCAGCGCTCCCGCGCCGCGTCCCGAGGTCCGCGCTGAGGCTCCCCGTCCCGCGGAGGCGCCCCGCGAGGAGCGTCCCGCCGCTGCGGCTGCTCCCGCTCCCGAGGCGGCTCCGGCCACCCCGGGCTCGTCGAACATCCCGCGCCCCGGCATTCCCCGCCCCGGCCAGCCGCGTCCGGGCAACAACCCGTACTCGAGCAGCCAGGGCATGCAGCGTCCCGGTGCGCCCCGCCCCGGCAACAACCCGTTCGCGGCCGCGCAGGGCATGCGTCCCGGCGGGATTCCGCGTCCCGCGGCTCCCCGCCCCGGTGCTCCCCGTCCCGGCGCCCCCACGGGCGGCGCCCCCGGTCGTCCCGGCGGTCCCGGTGGCGCAGGTCGCCCCAACGGCGGATTCCAGCGTCCCGGCGGTGCCGGTGGTGGAGCCCGTCCCGGTGGCGGCGGCGGAGCGTTCGCGCGTCCCGGTGGCGGTGCCCCCGGAACTGGTTTCGGCCCCAACCGCCCCGCGGGTGGTGGCGGTCGCGGCCGTGGTCCCGGCGGTGGAACCGCAGGTGCGTTCGGTCGCGGTGGCGGCAAGAGCAAGGCCCGCAAGTCGAAGCGCACGAAGCGTCAAGAGTTCGAGATGCGGGAAGCTCCGTCGCTCGGCGGCGTGAGTGTTCCCCGCGGCGACGGCAGCACCGTCGTGCGTCTGCGCCGTGGTGCCTCCATCACGGACTTCGCCGACAAGATCGACGCGAGCCCCGGCAACATCGTGACCGTGCTGTTCCACCTCGGTGAGATGGCCACGGCGACCGAATCGCTCGACGAGGCCACGTTCGACGTGCTCGGCGAGGAGCTGGGCTACAAGATCCAGATGGTCTCGCCCGAGGACGAGGACAGGGAGCTCCTCGAGGGCTTCGACATCGACCTCGATCAGGAGCTCGAGGACGAGAGCGATGAGGACCTCGAGATCCGTCCGCCGGTCGTGACCGTCATGGGTCACGTCGACCACGGTAAGACGCGACTCCTCGACGCGATCCGCAAGACCAACGTGATCGCCGGTGAGGCGGGTGGAATCACCCAGCACATCGGTGCCTACCAGGTCTGGACCACGCACGAGGGCAACGACCGCGCCATCACCTTCATCGACACCCCCGGTCACGAGGCGTTCACCGCCATGCGTGCCCGTGGTGCCCAGGTCACCGACCTCGCGATCCTCGTGGTCGCGGCCGACGACGGCATCATGCCGCAGACGGTCGAGGCTCTGAACCACGCCCAGGCGGCGAATGTGCCGATCGTGGTCGCGGTCAACAAGGTCGATAAAGAGGGCGCGAACCCGGCGAAGGTGCGTCAGCAGCTCACCGAGTTCGGCCTCGTCGCCGAGGAGTACGGCGGAGACACCATGTTCGTCGACGTGTCGGCTCTCGCCGGCACCGGCATCGACGACCTGCTCGACGCCGTCCTGCTCACTGCGGACGCCGGCCTCGACCTGCGTGCCAACCCGAACAAGGATGCACGCGGTGTCGCGATCGAAGCCCGCCTCGACAAGGGGCGCGGTGCTGTGGCAACCGTCCTGATCCAGTCGGGAACGCTGCGCGTCGGAGACGCCATCGTCGCCGGAACGGCCTACGGCCGCGTCCGCGCCATGATGGACGACACCGGCGAGCCGGTCACCGAGGCGTACCCGTCGCGGCCCGTTCAGGTGCAGGGACTGTCGAGTGTGCCTCGCGCCGGTGACACGTTCCTCGTCACCGAGGAGGACCGCACGGCCCGTCAGATCGCCGAGAAGCGTGAAGCGGTGGAGCGCAACGCCAGCCTGGCGAAGGCTCGCAAGCGCATCTCGCTCGAGGACTTCACTCGTGCGCTCGAAGAGGGCAAGGTCGACTCGCTCAACCTCATCATCAAGGGTGACGTCTCCGGTGCCGTCGAGGCACTGGAGGAGGCGCTGCTCAAGATCGAGGTCGACGACAGCGTTCAGCTGCGCATCATCCACCGCGGTGTGGGTGCGGTCACCGAGAGCGACGTCAACCTCGCCACGGTCGACAACGCGATCATCATGGGCTTCAACGTCCGCCCTGACCCGAAGGCCCGCGAACGTGCGGCGCGCGAGGGTGTCGATGTGCGTTTCTACTCCGTCATCTACGCAGCACTCGAGGACATCGAGTCTTCGCTCAAGGGCATGCTCAAGCCCGAGTTCGAAGAGGTCCAGTCGGGCGTCGCCGAGATCCGCGAGATCTTCCGTTCGAGCAAGGTCGGCAACATCGCGGGTGTCATCGTCCGCAGCGGCACGATCACTCGCAATGCGAAGGCACGCGTCATCCGCAACGGCGTGGTCGTCGGTGACAACCTGGCGATCGAGTCGCTGCGTCGTTTCAAGGACGACGTCACCGAGGTCCGTACGGACTTCGAGGCCGGTATCGGTCTCGGCAAGTTCAACGACATCCAGATCGGCGACGAGATCGAGACGATCGAGATGAAGGAAAAGGTTCGGGCGTAACGATCGCGACAGCGATCGGAACGTCGAAGGTCGAGGAGCGGCGGGCCATGCTTGGTCCGTCGCATCGAGACCTGAGGGCGTAAGCCTTCCGGTCGTGCTCGTCACGACCGGCCGGGAACGGGGAGGGTGCATCGTGGGTTCACGCCGCACTCTCCCCGTTCTCTTCCTACGTCCATCCCTCATGAAGGAGGAACACCATGGCTGATCCCGCACGCGCGGCCAAGATGGCCGACCGCATCAAGGAGCTCGTCGCACGTCGACTCGAGCGGGGCCTGCGCGACCCCCGTCTCGGCTTCGTCACCATCACCGACGTCAAGGTGACGGGCGACCTGCAGCACGCGAGCATCTTCTACACCGTCTACGGCACGCCCGAGGAGCGCGAGGACAGTGCCGCCGCGCTCAAGGCCGCGACCGGGATGCTCCGCACCGAGGTCGGCAAGGGGCTCACGACGCGCCTGACGCCGAGCCTCGAGTTCATCGCGGATGCGATCCCCGAGACGGCCGCGCACATCGAGTCGCTTCTCCAGGAGGCGCGCGACCGCGACGTCGCGGCGCGCGAACTGGCCTCGCGTGCGCAGTACGCGGGCGACGAGGACCCGTACGTCAAGCCCCGCGACCTCGACGAGGAAGACTGACGCGAAACGACCGCGTGATCAGCGAATCGGCTGATCAGGCTGGTGCATAGAACAAGAGAGAGGACCTGCGGCCGGGTGGCGTGTCGCAGGTCCTCTCTTCAATCATGTTGGCCTACTGGGAGCTCGCTGAAGAGTCCCATTCCGGGGGGCGAGTGCCAGCCGTGTGGCCGACGGTCCGCGAGTGGACTCAGTTGATGAGCGACTGGACCTGGACCGCGTTGAGTGCCGACTTGTCGAGCTCCCAGTTGACGACGGCGCTGCCGATGTCGGTGCGACGGCAGGCGAGACCGATCAGGTCGTCCTCATCGACATCGACGAAGTTGCCGATGCTGACCTGCGGTTCCTCCGCGTCCCAGAACGAGACTCCGCCGAACGAGCTGCCGCGTGACACGGACGAGGTGGGGTCGTACGGGACCTCGGCGCTGTTCAGTTCGATGAAAGCGCATCGGTAGTTGGCGCTCGGGACAGCCGTCAGCATTTTGGGGTTGAAAGTGCCCGTGACATACCAGAGGCCCGCGGGCATCGACCACACGCCGTGCACGCGCAGGGTGGTGTCGCCGCCCGTGTAGGTCTCGGCCGCGTCGGAACCCACCAGCAGCTGGGGGATGTTGCCGTAGGCGACGCCGTTCGCCCCGGCGGGGCCGACGGGACCGACGGGCCCGACCGCGCCGTTCGCGCCGTTGGCGCCAGGCGTGCCGTCGATGCCGTTCGCTCCCGCTGCGCCCTTGGCCCCGGTTGCTCCGGCGGCGCCTGTCGCCCCGCGCGCGCCCGCGATCCCGGGGGCGCCCGTTGCGCCCGGTGCTCCGGTCGCACCGGTGGCTCCGTTGGCGCCGTCCGCTCCTGCAGCTCCCGCGGGCCCGATGGGTCCGGCGGTCTCGGAGGCGAGGGCGATGGAGGGCCCGAACCACCCGGCCACAAGACCGAAGGTGCCTCCGCTCAGCAGCAGGCAGATGATCACCGTGATCGCACAGATGACCAGCGTGCGTTTGGTGGATGCGGGGCGCGAATCGTCAGACACGCGGGCGAGGATATCGGCGGAGCCATGTTCGGACCGGCTGGCACGCCGAGCAGATGGAATGACCGTTCTACCGTCCGGTGCGGCGTTCCGCCGTTCAGGGCAGCGAGTAGCGACCGCGGGATTCGACGACGAGGCGATCCCTGAGCAGCCCGGCGAGGATGCGGTCGAGGACCGCCTCGTCCTCGATGTCGCGGGCGAATTCGGCACGCTGCAGCGGATGGGGCACATCGCGCAGTCGAGCCAGGACCTGTCCGCGAGCCTGCCGGTCCGACCCCTCGTACTTCTTCTGCGGTGCCTTCCGCGCGCCGAGGTAGTCGGGATATCCGCTGAGACGCCAGACGCAGACATCCGCGAGAGGGCACTCCTCGCAGCGCGGCGCCCGGGCGGTGCAGACGATGGCGCCGAGCTCCATCATCCCCGCGTTGAATGACCGCGCGGTGTCGCGTTCGTGGGGGAGATGCTCGGACATCGCCTCGAGGTCGCGTCTCGTCGACGGCGGGCCCGGTTCGGCCTGGCCTGCGACCGCTCGCGCGAGCACCCGGCGCACGTTGGTGTCGACGACGGGATGGCGGTGACCGTAGGCGAATGCTGCCACCGCCCGCGCCGTGTACGGCCCGACGCCGGGGAGGGCGAGCAGATCCTCGACGTCCTCCGGCACCCGATTGCCGTGCCGGGCGGCGATCGCGACCGCGCATCCGTGCAGGGCCAGCGCTCGACGCGGGTAGCCGAGCCGTCCCCAGGCGCGCACCGCCTCGCCCGGTGTCTCCGCGGCGAGGTCGGCGGGAGTCGGCCAGCGCTCGAGCCACTCGAGCAGACGCGGCACGACGCGCGCGACAGGGGTCTGCTGCAGCATGAACTCGCTGACGAGCGTGCCCCACGCGCTGAAGCCGGGTCGTCGCCACGGCAGATCGCGGCTGTTCTCCGCGAACCAGGGGACGATCCGCTCGGCGAGCTCGTTCCTGACCGTCACCGGATCACTCTAGACACGCCCCGGTGCGCTCCAACCGTGCCTAGAGTTGCAGGCATGGCGAGATGGGCTGCCGCGAGGGCCGATGTGATCGGCGAGTTCGCGGACGAGATTCTGCACAACTACCGGGGCGGCCGCGCCGTGGTGGGCGTCGACGGCGTGCCGGGCGCGGGTCAGGCGGCCTTCGCCGACGAGTTGGCCTCCGCGCTTCGTGAGCGCGGCGAGACCGCCTACCGGGCGACGGCCGACGCCGATGACGACCCGACGGCCGCGGCGGTCCGGGCGGATGCGATCGAGCCGTTCCGGGCCGGTCGGCCGCCGTTCGACGACCAGGGGTCGGCGATCCTCGTCGTGGACGGCACGCGGCTGCACTCCGAGCAGCTGCTGAGCGCGTTCGCCTACACGATCTGGCTCGCACTGCCCGAGTCGGCGGAGACGGGTCCGCGCGATCTGTCCGACGAGCAGGCCCGCTACGAGCGTCAGCGCGCCCCACGCGTGCGTGCGACCTCGAACGTCGACAACACGGACCCCGAACACCCGCGCCGCACCTTCGCCGACAGCTGCTGACGACTCCGGGGTCACGTCGGCTCCGGAGCGGAGACCGAGCATCGCTCGGTGCTGCTCGGTGCTGCTCGGTGACCGAGCGGAACCGACCTCCGTTTCAGGCTGCGAACGACCGGAGCGCTAACCGGTAGCCTTCCGGGTCCTCCCGCGTCGATGCCGTCATCAGGAGCGCGTTGTCGCCGATGCGGCGGGTGTGAGTGCCGCGGCAGGGGATGGTCACCACCTTCGTGAGTCCCGCCCGCCAGGCGGGGACGAGGGCATCGAGGCAGACCCGTTCCGGCTGCCTGTCGTACGGGAGGGGTCGTGAACGGGGCGATCGGCGCTGAGCTGCCGACCACGAGCTGTGCTCCGCGCCGAATGCCGCCGTCCCGAACTGATCGGACCAGGACGGTCCGATCAGCTGCCGGAGCAGATCGGCGCGTTCGGGGGAGGCATCGGCGGAGGCCTGAAGGGCGGTGAAGATCTCGGGGTCCGGGATCCGCGCCGAGTGACGCACGACGGCGTCCCACACGCCGGGCCATGCCGTTTCCCACACGGCGGTGTCCGCCTGGTCGTCGATGACACGATCCGGGGTCTCGATGAGCAGCGGCGGAAGGTCGTCCCCTTCCGGGTGGAGCCCAAGCGCTTCCCGCAGCCAGAGCAGGTCGAGCAGCGAGGAGGGATACTCGTCGATCGTGATCACCATGTCGTGCGGCCACGGGTCGCCGGGGATCGGGGTCGATGTCTGCATTACCGCGCCCTAGACCCGTGCCGCCACGTCGTCCGCGGTGAGGAAGGAGCCCGTCTTCTCGACCTCGTGCACCATGGCGACGAGGGCTGCGTTGATCGGCGCGGTCCGCCCCGCGGCCGCAGCGGCCTCGACGACGGCACCGTTCAGCCAGTCGACCTCGGTCGGGCGACCGCGCCGGATGCTCTGCAGCGTGGAACCCTGGTTCGGCACCGACCCCATCCGCTTCGCCATGCGGCGAGGAAGCAGCTCCGCGACAGGCAGCGGTGCCGCGCGGATCACCCGGAGCAGACGGTCGCTGAGGCCCTGCAGCTCAGCGAAGCGGACTCCGTTCGCCCGCGCGATGCCGATCGCCTCCCGCATGCTCCGCACGAGCACCCGCCGCAGCTTCGGATCGGCGATGGTCTCCTGGACGCTGAGCCCGGTGATCGCCGGAAGCGCATTGACCTGGTTGACGAGCAGCTTCGACCACTCCGCACCCTCCAGATCGGCGAGCTCGACGGTCGGAAGAGCCTGGCGGAGAACGTCCACCAGCTCGCCGAGCCCGTCGCCTCCACCCAAATAGAGCGGACCGGGGGAGGTGACCCTGATCGCCCCCTCGCCGTCCGTCGTCGCGGCGAAGACGGCCAGACCGCCGAAGACGTGAGCGGCGTCGTCGCCGAGCATCCGCTGCACTGCCGCGCGAGCTCCGAGTCCGTTGCGGACGACGAGGACGCTGTCGCCGATCGCGGAGCGGTTCGCCGCCACGGCATCGTCGAGGTCGGGTGCCTTCGTCGCGAAGATCGTCAGGTCCTGCCGAGTCCCGAGGTGCGCGCCCACCGAGACGTGAGCGGTGTGGTGACCCCACCCGCCGGTCAGACGGATGCCGCGCTCGGCGATGATCTCGAGGGCCGGCCCGCGGACTGAGACGGTGACCTCGTGGCCCGCCCGGTCGAGCAGCGCGGCGAGGGTGCCGCCGATCGCGCCGGCCCCGACGACTCCGATTCTCACGCGCCAACCCTAGACCGAGAGCATGCAGGCGACAGGTCCCCGACGCTCTCCGAGCGGGCGCCGGGTCCCGTGCGCGTCGGTAGTCTTAGAGCATGTCTGCGCAGGAATCCCGATCGCAGACGAGCGCCACCGCGGCGCCGGTGGGCATCCTCCTGGTCGACAAGCCGGAGGGCCTCACGAGTCACGGCGTCGTCGCCCGGGTCCGACGAGCGGCGGGCACGCGCAAGGTCGGCCACGCGGGCACCCTCGACCCGATGGCGACCGGGCTGCTGGTCGCGGGCATCGGGTCCGCGACCCGCCTGCTCACCTATTTCGTCGGCCTCGACAAGCAGTACCTGGCCACGATCCGGCTCGGCCAGTCGACGACCACCGACGATCGCGAGGGGGAGGCGCTCGCCGAGGCCGTCCCCGCCGCGTCGATCAGCGATGAGGCCATCGCGAGCGCCGTCGACGATCTGACGGGGGAGATCTCCCAGGTGCCGAGCTCGGTGAGCGCCATCAAGGTCGACGGGCAGCGCAGCTACGCCCGGGTACGCGCCGGCGAAGAGGTCGTGCTCGCCGCTCGCGGTGTCACGATCGCCGACTTCACCGTGCTCGCCCGACGCGACGACCCCGCCGGAGCGCCCGCGGGTGCCGTCGACCTCGACGTGAGGGTCGACTGCTCGTCGGGCACCTACATCCGCGCGCTCGCCCGCGACCTGGGTGCCGCCCTCGGCGTCGGAGGTCATCTCACCGCGCTGCGGCGCACCCGCGTCGGCCCGTTCGCCGTCGCCGACGCGACGCCACTCGACGAGCTGATGCAGAGCGACCGGCCCATGGCCGATCTCATCCCGCCCGCGCGCGCCGCGGCCCGACTCTTCGCCACGATCGACCTCGACGGCACGCAGGCCACCGACCTCGGCAACGGCAAGAAGGTCCCCGTCGACGCCGCCGACGGATCACCGGTCGCCGCGGTCGGTCCTGCCGGCGATCTCGTCGCGCTCGTCGGGGTCGCGGGCGGCATCGCGACCGTCGTCACCGGATTCCCGCGAGAGGCGCCGAACGCATGATCGAATGGTTCACCATCGCTCAGGTCGTCGTCGCCGTCGCGGCCGGGCTGCTCGCGCTCGTACTCGGCCTCATCGGGCGCAGACCGTCCGACCTGACGCTCGCAGGTCCGGCCCTCGTCGAGATCCTGCTCATCGCGCAGATCGTCGTCGCGATCGCGGCACCCGCGGCGGGGAACGCTCCGAGCGGCAATCCGTACGAATTCTGGGCCTACCTGCTGAGCGCCATCCTTATCCCGGCAGGGGCGATCGCCTGGGCGCTCGTCGACCGTACCCGCTGGAGCACGGTCGTGGTGGGCGTCGCCTGTCTCTCGATCGCGATCATGCTGTACCGGATGCAGATCATCTGGTCGGTGCAGGGCGCGTGAACCGGGGGCAGCGGCGAACTGGGATAATCGGATCTGCCATGGCTGAACCCGCTACCTCCGAGACGACGCCTCCCGCTCGCACGCGGGTCAGCGGCATCGGCGTCGTCCTCGTCGCGATCTACGCGATCCTCGCCCTCGCGGCCACAGGGCGATCGACGGTGCAGATCCTCCGCGACTTCTCCGAGGCCCCATTCGCTTACTCGCTCTCCGCGCTCGCTGCCGTCGTCTACATCGTGGCCACGCTGTCCCTCATCGTGCCCGGCGCCGTCTGGAAGCGGATCGCCTGGATCACCATCTCCTTCGAACTGCTCTTCGTGCTCGTCGTCGGCACGCTCAGCGTCGTCGACGCCGAGCTGTTCCCGCGCGACACCGTCTGGTCGTACTACGGCGCCGGATACCTGTTCTTCCCCGTCATCACGCCCGTGCTCGGCCTCATCTGGCTCGGGCGCAACCACCGGGTCGTCATTCCGCGGGCGCGATGACCGTCTACACCTCGCTCTCGGCCATCAGTGCGGCCCGCGCGCCGTCGGTCGTCACGATCGGCAAGTTCGACGGCGTCCACACCGGCCACCGGGCGATCCTCACCGCCGCGGTCGCCGAGGCGGAGCAGCGCTCGCTGCGCTCCGTCGCCGTCACCTTCGACCGCAACCCTCTCGCACTGCTGCGGCCCGAGAAGTGCCCGCCGAACCTCGTGGCGCTCGACCGCAAGATCGAACTGCTCGCCGAGTCGGGGGTCGACGACGTGCTGGTCGTCACCTTCGACGAGGCGTTCGCCCATCTCCCGGCCCGAGATTTCGTGCAGAGCGCCCTCGTGGAGGCACTCGATGCGAGGGTCGTCCTCGTGGGGGCCGACTTCCGCTTCGGTGCCGGCGGTCGCGGCACGGCGGACACGCTCCGCGATCTCGGCGCCGAACTCGGGTTCGGTGTCGTCGTCGTGCCCGACATCCTGGGCGACGACGATCGCCGAGTCTCATCGAGCGCGGTCCGCGAACTCCTCGCGCAAGGCGACATCCGCGGCGCGACGACCATGCTGGGCCGAGCGCCGTCGGTTCGGGGCCATGTGGTCCACGGCCTCAAACGCGGTCGTGAACTCGGTTATCCGACCGCCAATCTCGAGACTCCGCCGACCGGATTCGTTCCCGCCGAGGGCGTCTACGCCGGATATCTCATCGACCACGACGCCGTCGGGACGTCCCGGCATCCCGCTGCGATCTCGATCGGCATAAATCCCACCTTCGACGATGTGCACGAGCGTCAGGTCGAGGCGTACGTGCTCGACGCCGATCTGGACCTGTACGGTCACCTCGTCGACATCGAGTTCATCGAACACGTCCGGGGCATGGTCGCCTTCGAGGGCGTCCCCGCTCTCATCGACCAGATGGGGCGCGACGTCGACGAGATCCGGGATCTGCTGAACTGACCGTCGCAGAACGGGTGGCGGCACCCTGTTCTGATCGGTCCCCGGGTAGGCTCGGGTCAGTGACTGAAACCGACCCCGCACGGCTCGCGGGTGGTCGGCTTCTCGCCCTCGCCGGCATCATCCTCGCCGCCCTCGGCCTGCGAACGGCCGTCGCCGTCGTGTCGCCGATCGCCGACCAGATCGCCGTCGACATCCCGTTCGGCAGCATCGGGCTCGGACTCCTCGGCATGCTGCCGCCGGTCGCATTCGCGATCTTCGCGTTGCTGACCCCCGCGATCGTCCACCGCCTCGGGCTCGAGCGAACGATGGTCTTCGCCATCATCGCCTCGATCGCCGGCCACCTGCTGCGCGCGGTGGCGCCCGAATTCGGGACGCTCGTGGCGGGCAGCATCATCGTCCTGATCGGCACCGGCGTCGGCAACGTGCTCATGCCGCCCCTTGTGCGCCGCTACTTCCCGACCCGTATCGGCCTGCTGACGACCGTCGTGACGACCCTCATGTCGGTGAGCACGGCGGTGCCGTCGCTGCTCGCCGCCCCGATCGCGAGCGCCGCCGGGTGGCGACTCGCGCTCGGAGTGTGGGCCTCCATCGGGGTGACCGCACTGGTGCCGTGGATCGCTCTCGCTGTGCGCCAGCACCGATCAGGCGACGACGAGTCGCTCGGTGAGGCGGAACCCACCCTGCTGACCAGTCTGCGCAAATCTCCGACGGCCTGGTCGTTGGCCGCCGTCATGGCGACGTCGAGCTTCGGCGCCTACGCGGCCTTCGCCTGGCTCCCGCAGATCCTCGCCGAGCGCACGACCCTCGACCCCGTCGCGGCCGGGGCGCTGCTGTCGCTGTACGGACTCGCCGGGTTCCCCGCGAGCCTGGTGGTCCCCATCCTCGCGGCGCGGCTGCGCAACGTAGGGGTGCTGATCTACACGGGTGTCGGCTTCTTCGTGGCGGGCTACCTCGGTCTGCTCCTCGCACCCCAGACCGCCACCTGGCTCTGGGTGCTGCTGGCCGGTCTCGGTCCCATGCTGTTCCCGGTCGCCCTCGCGTTGATCGGGCTGCGCAGCCGCACCCACTCGGGTTCCGTCGCGCTCAGCGGATTCGTCCAGGGCGTCGGTTACACGATCGGATCGCTCGGTCCGCTGCTCGTCGGCCTGCTGCACGAGGCGTCGGGCGGATACACCGTTCCGCTCATCGGCATGCTGGTGCTGTCGTTGCCGGCGATCATCGCGGGCTTCCGGCTGCGGGGGCCCCGGTACGTCGAGGATGAGATCGCCGCAGCCGACGCGCGCGCCTAGTCGCGTCAGCGCCCGCTCGCCGGGGCGGGGGTCAGGAGCTGCGGGTCAGGCGTCCGCTCGGAGGACGAGAGCGGCAGCGCCGATCAACGGACTGTCCGCTCCGAGGGCGGCAGGCACGATGTCCGCCCGGGCCATGAAGGGGTAGGCGGCGAAGCGGTCGCGACCCTCGCGCACGAGCTCGAGATAGTCGGGCGACACGCGCGCGAAGCCGCCTCCGATGACGACGATGTCGATATCGAGCAGCGCCGTCGCCGAGGCGATCGCCGCGCCGACGGCGAAGGCACTGCGTCTCACGGCCGAGCGGGCCACGGGGTCTCCAGCGGCGTACGAGGCGGCGAGATCCTCGCCGGTCGAACCCGCCCAGCCCTGCTCGCGCGCCCACCGGACGATGTTCGGACCGCTCGCGATCCGCTCGACGGTCGCCTCGAGTCCGTGCACGTCGTCCGGCGCGAACCCGGCGACCTCGAGCTGCCCGATGTGGCCCGCGTTGCCTGTTCCGCCACGGACCGGCACGCCCCGGGAGACGATGCCGCCGCCGACCCCCGTCGAGACGACCATGCCGAGCGCCGATCCGACGTGTCTCGCCGCCCCCAGCCAGTGCTCGGCGAGGGTGATGCACAGGCCGTCGAGCGCGAGCGTGATCGGGACAGTGCGGCCGAGAGCCGCCGACGCCGCCCGCGAGACGATCTCGACGATGGGGAGATCCTGCGCGCGGGGGAGGTTCAGCGGGCGCACCGTTCCACCGGGGACGTCGATCGGTCCCGCGCTGCCGATGCCCACCCCGACGATCTCTCCGGCATTCGCGAGGGCCTCCGACACCACCTGCGTGATGGCCTCGGCCAATCCGTCGCGGGTGATGTCGGGTCCGGTCGCGCGACGCGCGCGCGAGCCGGGAACGAGGGCTCCGCCGGCGTCGACGAGAGCCCCTTCGACCTTCGTGCCGCCGAGGTCGACCGCCAGGGCGAGCATGCCCGCACCGATCGGGTCGGCTTCGACGTCGGACCCGGGGCGCGCTGTCACCATGTCCTTCAGCCTATTCGGACCTCCCAGCCGCCGTTTAGCCTGGAACGATGCAGCCCGGCCGTCGAATCCGAACGCTCGCGACCACGATCGTCATGGTCGTCATCGCCGCCCCCCTGTCCCTCGGCGGACCGGCGTCGCCCGCCGCGGCCTATGACGAGGACCTCATCGTCCAGCTCGCCAACGAGGCGCGCTGGGCCGACGGCCAAGCGGGCCTGATCCACAATCCCGCCCTCGACACGGTCGCGTATGACTGGGCGCAGCAGATGGGATCCTCAGGAGCCCTGTCGCACAATCCCGACGTCGGGGCGCAGATCCCCGGAGGCTGGAACGCCTGGGGCGAGAACGTCGCGCAGGGATACGGCAGCGGTCAGGCCGTTCACGATGGGTGGATGAACTCCTCGGGGCACCGGGCGAACATCCTCGGCGGGTACACCGACATCGGGGTCGCGCTCATCGACGTGAACCACCTCGTGGGGCGTGCAGGTGTTCGCGCGCTACTCGGGCCATGTCGGCCCGGCCGCGCCGGTCCCGGCTCCGGTCGAGCAGGAACAGGCAGCCGAAGCCGTCCCGGCTCCGATCACGCCCGCCCCCGTGGAGACCCCGGCCGTGGAGCCTCCCTCTCCGAGCCCCGCACCTTCACCCACGTCGACGGCGACCTCGAAGTCGACCCCCGTCGCGAAGAAGTCGACGACGAATTCCGCGTCGGGATCCGTGACCGGATCGCAGGCGACCGACGCGGGTCTTCCCCTCCCGATCGCCGTGCTCATGCTCATCGTGTCCCTCGTCGTGATCGTCCTGACCGGCTGGTTCGTCCTGACAGGGCGCCGGGGGAACTCCGCAAAGGATTGGCCAGCGCGCGGTCGGCGACGTAGCCTCGAACGGTGAGTGAACACGAGAGCGGTTCTACGACGGTGTTCCTCGGCGACAGCCTCACTGCCGAGGGAAGCTGGTCCGAGTGGTTTCCCGACGCCGATGTCGTCAACCTCGGCGTCGGCGGCGATACGACCGAGCTGGTGCTCGAGCGACTGCACGAGGTCATCGACCTCGCGCCCCAGACGATCGTGATCATGATCGGCACCAACGACCTCGCCTGGCGACGGTCGGTCGAGCAGATCGTCCGAGGGGTCGAGTCGATCCTCTGGAAGCTGCACCAGGAGCTCCCCGATTCCCGGATCGTCGTCCAGTCGGTGCTCCCTCGTGCGGGTGACTACACGGATCGGATCAAAGAGGTCAACATCCATCTGCGGCAGTTCGCGCCGACCGTCAAGGCGGAATGGCTCGACCTGTGGCCCGTCTTCGCGGACGAGTCGGAGGAGCTGCGCAGCGATCTCAGCGACGACAAGCTCCACCTGAACGAGCAGGGCTACCAGCTCTGGGTCGAACGGCTGCGCGAACACCTCGAGGGCTGAAGGGCCTCTCGTCGCGCCGTGATCAGGGGCGGGACAGCTCGGCGGCGAACAGCTCGTGCATCTCGTCGGAGAACAGCACGAATCGCACGAGTTCGACGCTCGACGGCCCTGCCGCGAGAGCGGCGCGGACCGCCGTGACCGCCAACCGTGCGGAGTCATCGGGCGGCCAGCCGTACACGCCGGCCGACACCGCGGGGAAGGCGATCGATCTCGCGCCCAACCCCGCCGACACCTCGATGCTCCGCCGGTAGGCGCTCTCGAGCAGGGGGCGACGATCGGTTCTCACCGCATACACCGGGCCGACGGTGTGCACGACCCATCGAGCGGGCAGCCGGCCGGCTGTCGTCGCGACCGCGTCGCCGGTGGGCAGCCCCTCTCGCAGCGCGCCGGCGCGCAGCTCACGGCATTCGGCGAGGATCTCGGGCCCGCCTGCCCGGTGGATGGCGCCGTCCACTCCGCCGCCACCCAGCAGAGAGCTGTTCGCCGCATTCACGATGACATCGACGCTCTGGCGGGTGATATCGCCGCGGACGGCCTCGAGTCGGGTCGGCGCGGTGTCTTCAGCGCGGGAGGAGGGGTCCGGCATGACGGCACGATACCTCCGGCCCGCTTAGGCTCGGGTCCCGTGAGACGCAATTCACTGAGGATCCTCACCGTGCTCGTTCTGGCCGGGGCTGCTGCGCTCGGCGCGGCGCAGACAGCGGGAGCTGCGGCGCAGTCGGCGCCCGAGGGGGTCGACGACTTCTCCTTCTCCTCATTCGACGCCGACTATCGATTGAGCCGCGACGACGCCGGCCGGTCGACTCTGCACACGGTCGAGACGCTGACGGCCGTCTTCCCCGACATCGACCAGAACCACGGCATCCGTCGGGCGATCCCCCTCGAATTCGACGGCCACCCGACCGACCTCGAGATCATCTCGGTCACCGATGAGAACGGCGCCCCGCGCGACTACGAGACCGACAGCGACGACGGCATCGAGCTCATCACCATCGCGGACGACGACTTCGTGCGCGGCGAGCAGACCTACGTCATCGAATACGAGCAGCGCAACGTGACGCGCTTCTACTCCGACACGGATGCCGATGAGTTCATGTGGGACATCAACGGCACCGAGTGGGCTCAGCCGTTCGGAACGGTGTCGGCGACCCTGTTCATCCCCTCCGATCTCGCCTCGGACCTGACCGGCGGCCTGGACTGCTCGTGGGGAGCCCCGGGATCGGGCGCGGACTGCGTGATCGAGAGCGCCAGCAGCGACGGCGGGACGGTGATCACCGCGAGCCAGACGGGGCTTGCCGCGGGGGAGAACGTCACCATCGCCGTCGGCTTCAAGCCCGGCACGTTCGAGCCGCGCGACGACTCGTTCTGGGCCAGCGGTTTCGCTCCGGTCATGATCTTCGGCATCGTCGCGCTGATCGCGGCGATCATCGCCGCGATCGTGACCCGCCTGGGTCCCGCCGCAGACGCCAAGGGGCGCCCCACGATCGTGGCCGAGTACCTCCCGCCCGAACAGCCGGAGCTGCCCGTCCTCGCCGTCATCATCGGCAAGCCGCGACGCGCGGTCGCTGCGACCCTCGTCTCGTTCGCGGTGCGCGGGATCGCTCGCATCGTCGACACCGACGGCGGCTACGCGCTCGAGTACCGCGGTGAGGGCAAGCCCATCCGCGCCCGCGCAGCCGCGGGGCTCGGCGCGGTCGAACGCGCCATCGCCGTCTCGTTCTTCGGGCAGGTGCTGACCCCGGGTGAGCGCGCGGACCTCAGCACGCCCGACACCCAGGTCGCACTGTCGGTCAGCACTGCTCTCGACAAGGCCCGGATCGCAGCCGAGAGGGACGAGTACCGGAACCCGGTGCCGAAGCTGCCGGCCGCGATCGTCGTCGTCATCTCGTTCCTTGCCGTCTGCGCCCTGTTCGTCTCGGCGGTCGGTCTCCTCGTCGACTCGCGTGGCGGCGCCCTGCCGGTGCTCGCCTTCCTGCTGGCGTTCGTCGCCGTACTGCCCGCGCTCTTCGTGTTCCACCACCCCCTCACCGCGAAGGGCGCCGAGGTGCGGGACCACATCCGCGGGCTCGGCCGGTACCTGCGGCTCGCCGAGGAGGACCGCCTGAAGATTCTGCAGAGCGTCGAGGGCGCCACCCGTGTGGCGGAGGCCGCCGATGACGGCAGTGCGGGAGGAGTCGTTCGGCTCTACGAACGTCTCCTGCCGTACGCGGTGCTGCTCGGCGTGGAGAAGAGCTGGTCGCAGGTGCTGGGCGACGCCTACGAACGCGAGGGCGGGACGCCGGACTGGTACCGATCGACCGACGGGTTCAGTGTCGCCGCTTTCTCGGCGGGCATCGGCTCCTTCTCGGGGAGCGCCGCATCCCAGTACTCGGGCAGCGTCAGCTCGAGCAGTTCCGGCGGGTCATCGGGCGGCTCGTTCTCCGGCGGAGGCGGCGGCGGGGGAGGCGGCGGAGGGGTCTGATAGGGGCTCGTGCCGAGATCACAGCGCCGCCCGGTAGGATGGCGCGTGAACAGGCACGTACTCAGGAAGGCGGACCCATGCGCAGCGACGAATCCGCCCCCCGAACACTCAGTGCGGTGAAGCCCTGGCTTCGCGTTCACACCCGCCCCGATGTCGCCGAGAACTCCGGCGTGCTGACTCTGGTCGAGCAGATCGTAACGCCTCACGAGGCCATGATCGAGGACCTCCTCTTCGTGCGCCGTGTGCTCGGTCGCGCGAACGTGCACTATCTCCTCATCCGAGGCGAGGAGCAGCGTCCGGTCCTCGCGATCGACGAGACCGACTTCGAGGTCGCCCAGCAGGCGCTCGTCGAGGCCGCCGCCGACGAGCCGTTCTACGCCGAGACCTTCCGGCCGCGCGACATGACGACCAAGGGAGAAGCGGTCCTCATCGCCGAGGGCGCGCTGTCGTCCTCGCGTCGTCCCCGCATCCTGCGCCTCTACCGCCCCCGCCTCGCTGCGGGCGGCTCCTACGAGTTCGGTCGCAACTCGGGCGTGCAGCTCGAGATCTGGACGCGACGCGGCAGCGAGGTGCTGGTCCCGGTCGAGAACGCGCTCACCCGGCGTTCCCTGCCCATCTCCGAGCTGGTCGAGGCGACCGTCGAGCGCTACGGCGAGACCTGGCCCACCATCCGCCACATGTTCGATGAGCTGGCGAGCGACGTCACCTTCGACATCGACATCATCTTCAGCTGGGTCGACGGCACCGACAAGGAATTCCAGCGGGCGCGCGCCAAGCGCATGGAGAGCTACGTCGTCGGCGAGGGCGACGACTCCGAGGCCCGCTACCGCCAGATCGACGAGCTCCGCTACGCCCTGCGCTCCGTCTACATGTACGCGCCGTGGATCCGCAACATCTACATCGCGACCGACTCGCCCCGTCCGGCCTGGCTCGACGAGCACCCTCGCGTGCGGATCGTCCGGAGCGAGGAGTTCTTCGAGGACCCGTCCGTGCTCCCGACGCACAACTCGCAGGCCGTCGAGAGTCAGCTGCACCGCATCCCGGGCCTCAGCGAGTACTACCTGTACTCGAACGACGACATGTTCTTCGGCCGCCCCGTCGGACCCGAGATGTTCTTCTCACCGGGCGGGCTGACCAAGTTCATCGAGGCGACCACCCGCATCGGGCTGGGGGAGAACAACGCCCAGCGCAGCGGGTTCGAGAATGCGGCACGCGTCAACCGGCGGCTGCTGCACGAGCGCTTCGGCCGCGTCACGACACGCCATCTCGAGCACACGGCGGCGCCGATGCGCAAGAGCGTGGTCGAGGAGCTCGAACGCGAGTTCCCCGAGGACTTCCGCGCCACCGCGGCCAGCCCGTTCCGGGCCGCCGAGAACATCTCGGTCACGAACTCGCTGTACCACTACTACGCCCTGCTCACCGGGCGTGCCGTTCAGAAGATCGGTGCGCGGGTGCTCTACGTCGACACGACCATGAAGTCGGGGCTCGCCCAGCTCAAGCGGCTGCTCAAGCGTCGCGACTACGACTTCTTCTGCCTCAACGACGGCAGCTTCCCCGAGGTCAGCCCCGAGGAGCGCGCCCGCAAGATGCGCTCGTTCCTCGACCGCTACTTCGCGATCCCCGCTCCCTGGGAGCGACCGGTCAGCGCACAGGTGCCAGTCGAGAAGTCGGCGAGTTGACGGCTCCCGCGATCGCACCCTGAACGTGAGGGTTGCGGGCGGGTGGTACCAGGATGCCCGCGTCGGCGAGACGTTCCGCGCTCTTCTCGGCTGACACGAACGACACCGCGTCGTAGGCGCCGATCGGGGTCACCGAGTGCACCACCGTGTCGTCGTAGACATGGACGAGGTTGAACGAGGTCGCGCCGTTCTGGGCACGGGTGCCGCCGAACTCGACCGAGAGGTCCTGCGTGTAGCAGGTGGCCGACGCGACGGACACAGGGATCCCGGCGAAGGTCGCCGCGGTGGAGTAGTGCAGGTGGCCGGCCAGGATGGAGCGCACGTCGCTGCCGCGCAGCACCTCGGCGAGCCGCTGCTGGTTGCGCAGTTCGACGGTGATCGCGAGGTCGAGCACGGCGGGGATCGGCGGGTGGTGCATCGCGAGGATGCTGCCGTGCGGTGCCGCGGTGGCCAGTACGTCGCGGAGCCATTCGATCTGCTCGCGGCTCACCTCGCCGTGGTGGTAGCCCGGCACGCTCGAGTCGAGCACGATGACGCGCAGGCCGTTGATGTCGTAGACGCGGTCGATGGGCGCGTAGCCGCCGTCCTCGTCGAGCAGGCCGCGGCGGAAGGCGTCGCGGTCGTCGTGGTTGCCCATGCACCAGATGATCTCGGCGCCGATCGAGGCGGCGAACGGTTCGACGATGCTGCGGAGCTTCTCGTAGGCGCCGAGTTCGCCGCGATCGGCGAGGTCGCCCGTGAAGACGATCGCTTCGGGGCGTGACCCGGACTTCTCGAACTCGGCCGCGAGGCGGCGAAGATTGCCTTCGGCGTCGACCGTCCCGTACAGGGCGTCGTCGCCGGGGAGCAGATGCGTGTCGCTCAGGTGAAGAAGGAAGTGATCGGGACGGGCGTGTTCCGCGATGCGGAGGTCGGTCACCGTCTCCCGGTTCTGCAGTTGCCTCTGCCGAGCTGTGAGCCCGGCGGTGTTGGTACTGTCACCCTCCGGGGTGGCTGTGCTCATGAGATCGACGCATCCTCTCTGGTCGGCCGTCCAATGTTACGAGCATGTTTCCTAGAGTCAAGCGGATCGACACGACACTTCGGCGACATTCAGCCCTCGAATGTCTGACTTCATAGTGAACTCTTCATGATGAGCGCTCCTCATGACCCAGTAGTGGGGACATCGAATCGCTGACCACACTGTGATTCGAGGCCGAGGGGCATGCCGTTTGGGTGGGTCTTCTCGCGCGGCTCGACGCTGGCTGCGTCCTTCTTCGTAACCTCGTTTCCGCGGCGCGTCGTGTGCGCGGGAAGGAGCTTCCGACCTTGATGCGGTGGAGCGCCGTGTACTGAGGTTCCGGACATATGCCCACGCCGGAACGTGCGTTCGTGACCGGAATATCCGAGGTCAGGGGAGTCGGCGGTAGGTGAGGGTGTTCGGGATCCGCCCCGATTCCCCGAGCTCGCCGCGAGCGAAGTCGGCCCACACCCGGCGGACCTGCTCGCCGCTGGTCCGGATGTCGTCCCAGCTCGCGCCCTTCAGCAGGGACGCCGGCTTCCAGGTGGCCTCGTCGCCGAACAGCATCGGCAGATCGATGGTGTGCGCCGAGCCGTAGGGGTTGCCGGGAGCCGACCAGGACAGCACGTAGCTGTGAGCGCGACCGCCGGCCCGTGCGTGCCGCTTCGCGAACCGCGCATTCGACCACGAGTAGACGGCGCGCGTGGCGATGGCGACCATCGCCGCCTCGAGCCCGCGACCCAGCACGGGGATGCGGAACATCCGGTCGAGGGCCGGCACCCGGTGCGCGAAGAGCCTCGCCTCCTCCGAGGTGTGACCGATGAGGATGTCGATCCGCGGCGCGACGGCCGACCAGACCTCGTCGACGTCTTTCTCGTCGGGCAGGGGAGTGTGGCCGTACTGGGTTCCGAAGGGCATCCCTCCGAGCAGGCCGAATCGCGATGCGCTCTTCTCGGCGGCCGCCTGCACCTCGAGGATCTCCTCCCAGGACATGTCACCGGTGACGACCTCGGCGGCACGACTCATCGCGGCGTTCATCCTGTCGCGTTTCCGGGAGATCCCGAGCGGGGCGCTCTGGATGATCGCCCGGGAGAAGAGCGACGATGCGTCGGGAGTGGCCATCAGGTGCGCAACGGCGTCGCCGCCGGCCGACTGGCCGAACGCCGTGACCCTGTCGGGATCGCCGCCGAAGGCTGCGATATTGCGCCTCACCCACCGGAAAGCCTCGACCTGGTCGAGCAGACCCAGATTGGCAGGGCGTCCCTTGGCGTCGCCGAGATAGCCGAACAGGCCGAGGCGGTAGGTCACGGAGACGACGATGACCCGCTGCTCGATCACGAGGAAGCGCGGGTCCATGATCGCGACATCGCCGGCGCCCTGCACGTAGGAGCCGCCGTGGATCCACACCATGACCGGAAGGCGTTCATCGGGGCGGATGTCGAGGGGGAGGGTGATCGACAGGTTCTGGCAGTCCTCACTGCCTTCGAGCTCGCCGAAGCCGGTGCCGAGTACGTCCTCGAGGAACGGGTTGGGCTCCTGCGGGCAGGCGGGCGACCATTCGGTGGCCTCGAACACCCCGTCGTGATCGGGAACGGGGGCCGGAGGTCCGAAGCGCGAGGCCCTGGCGTAGGGGATGCCGGTCGCCCGGATCACCCCGCGGTCGACGCGGCCGACGATCGGTCCAGCCGGCGGTGCGAATCGGGGTGGCTCGCTCGCGGCGTTCCGGTGGGGTTCGAGGCTCACGTCGCTCACCTCTCCGACGATATCGACCGGCGCTGAGACGGAACCCGAAACGGCCGGCATGCCGGACGCGTGGCATGCGCTCGCGACGAAGACTCTCAACCCGGGGGTGACGCCGCGGGGTGGTTCTTCCTCCCTTAAGGGCGAACGGTGCATACGCCCGACATGACATCCTTGGGTTGGATGTCGTACTATCTCAGACGTAGCATCATCTCCGCCCTGACAGGCCGACGCGAGAGGAACGCCATGCCCATCAGTGCTGATGCCATCCGCGGCTACGTCGACCTCATGGTCCTCTCCCTGCTGCGCGACTCGCCGTCCTACGCCTACGAGCTCGCCCAACGCATCACCTCGATGAGCGGCGACGACTACGCGATCAAGCAGACCACTCTCTATTCGGCCGTGAAGCGACTCGAAGCCGGAGGGCTCGTCAGCTCCTTCGCCGGGGTGTCGCCATCGGGGAAGCCCCGCACCTACTACCGCATCGCCGATGCGGGCCTCGCCTACTTCGACCTCAAGGTCGCCGAGTGGCGGAGCACGAAGTCCGTCGTGGATCGGTTCATCGACGCAGCCAGCGAAGGAGTCAGCCAGTGAACGTTGTCATCGCCTACCTCGACACGATGTTCAGCGCCTACCCGCAGTCCCCTCGAATGCTCGAAGCGAAGGCCGAGCTGCAGGGGATGATGGAAGACGCCTACACCGGCCTCATCGCCGAGGGGCGCTCCGAGAACGAGGCGGTCGGTCAGGTCATCCGCGACTTCGGCAATCTCGAGGAGGTCGCCCCGGTGCTGGGGATCGCCTCCGACATCACCCGGGAGCCGGCGGCCGCGACTTCCGGATCGTTCGACGCGAGCACCGAGCGCCCGGTCGTGCAGCTCGACCAGGCGCAGGGCTACGCGGATGCTCTGCAGCGCATCCGATTCCGCTTCACCACCGCGGTCGTGCTGTTCGTGCTGTCGCCGGCGGCGCTGATCGGCCTGCCGGCCGCGGCCGGTTCGGGCTCGTTGCCCATCGGCGGCCACGTCGGATTACTGATCGGGCTCGTCGTCCTCTTCATCATGGTCGCGATCGGCGTGACCCTCCTCGTGTCCACGTCGCGCGAAACCGCACCCTACAAGCGGATATCGGACGGCCAGTTCTCCGTCGGCCCCGGGGTCACACGCTGGGCCGAGACTCTGGCCGAGGCGAACGATCGTTCGCGGATCCGAGCGCTGCAGTTCGCGATCGGGCTGTGGATCCTGGCGCCCATCCCGCTCATCGCCTTTGCGCTCCTGTCGGAGAACTCACCGCAGGGCGATTTCCTGCCGGGCGTCGGCGTCGTGCTCGTCCTCGTGCTCGTGGCAGCGGGGCTCGGGATCTTCCTGCCGCACACCTGGTCGCGCACACTCGTCGACGACCTGGGTCGAGGCGCGGGGGCAGGTGCGGCCGATGACGACGAGCGCGGGATCGTCGGTGTGATCGCCGCCTTCTACTGGCCGCTCCTCACCGCGATCTTCCTCGCCTGGAGCTTCATCGGCAGCGCCTGGCACATCTCGTGGATCGTCTGGCCCGTCGGCGCCGTGCTCTTCGGCGCGATCGCGGGTGGAATCAGCGCGCTCGAGTCCTACCGCCGCGCCCGCCGGTAGACCTGCGGCCGAACGAATCCGGTTCGCGGGTCCGTTCGGCAGGCGGTCCGCCGCTGATCCATCCCGGGTCAGCGGGGGCGGGCGCCCATCGAGCGGACCGCTCGTGCGGCTGCCGTCATCCCGCGGTCGGCCGCCACCGCGAGGGCCTCGTCGGTGCCCTTGCCCGTCAGCCAGCCCGTGAGGAAGCCGGCGGTGAAGGCGTCCCCGGCGCCGGTGGTGTCGACGACCTCGTCGGGCGGAACGAGTGACAGCACGTCGAGGACGTCGCCGCCGCTCTGCCCGACGATCGCGCCGCTCGGACCGTGGGTGAGCGCGACGACGGGGAACAGGCCGAGCAGGGTCTCGACGGCTCCCAGGGCGTCATCGGCCCGCCCGAGGGCGAGGCCCTCGTCGAGGTTCGGCAGCAGGACATCGGCCCCCATCACGGCGCGGACGAAGCGGATCACGCCGTAGCTCTCCAGGTAGGCCACCGATCCGGGGTCGACCGACACCGTCGCGCCCGCCGCGTGCGCGCGGTCGATCAGGTCGTTCCAGTCCTCGGCATCGGCCGCCTCGGAGAACACCGAGTACCCGGAGAAGTGCAGGTGGGAGGCGCCTTTCAGCAGCGCGTCGGTCACATCGGCGGGGATCGTCTCGAGGTTCGCGCCTCGCGAGGTGTACATGTGCCGGCTGCCGCCCTCGACCAGCACGACGATCGTGCCGGTCGGTTCGTCGGACCCGCGCAGATGAGGGGTCACCCCCGCCGCGGTCAGCAGCCCGGCATGACGTTCGAGATCGTCGCGGCCGACCGTGCCGACGAAGTCGACGGCCAGGCCCTGGTCGGCCAGCCAGGTCGCGGCATTGGCTCCCGCGCCGCCCGCCGTGCGCTCGATCCGCGCATCGGTGTCGCTGTCGGCGACCACCGGGGCGATGGCGCGCACGAGCACATCGTCGATCACGTCGCCGATCACGACGACGCGGCCGGGCAGCGCGGGACTCGTCATACGGCGAGAGCCGATGCGATCCGACCGGCGAGGCGCACGTTGTTGCGGGCGAGGTCGAGGTTCACCTCGAGAGAGACGCCGTTCGACGCCGTCACGATGTACCCGAGCAGGAACGGCGTGACCGCTTTGCCGCGGACGCCCGCCTCATCGGCTGCCGCGAACGCCTGGGCCAGCACCCGGTCGTGCTCCTCCGGATCCCACTGCTGCTCGAGGGGGATGGGGTTCGCGACGACCAGGCCGGGACGGTCCACGCGCCCTTCGGCGGCGGCGTCCTGGGCACGGATGATGTCGGCGACCTCCTCCGCGGTGTCGACCCGCCAGTCCAGCCGGAACTCCGACTCGGCGAGCCAGAACCGGGGGAACACGTCGGTGCCGAATCCGACCACGGGGACACTCAGCGTTTCGAGGCGCTCGAGGGTCGCCGGTACGTCGAGCACCGATTTGACCCCCGCCGACACGACCGCCACGGGGGAGCCGGCGAGAGTGGACAGGTCGGCGGATTCGTCGAATGTGCTCGATGCGCCGCGGTGGACTCCGCCGAGGCCACCGGTCGCGAAGACGCGCACTCCCGCGCGCGCGGCGAGGAAGGCCGTCGCGGCCACGGTGGTCGCGCCGCTGGCGCCGCGGGCGGCCATGATCGGGAGGTCGCGCACGCTCGCCTTCGCCAGGTCCTCGTCGGCGATGCGTCGCACGCCCTCGCTGTCGAGACCGATCTGCGGGACGCCGTCGAGGACGGCGATGGTCGCGGGTGTCACTCCCTGGTCGCGGAGGATCTGCTCGAACTCGACGGCCGCCGCGTGATTGCGGGGGCGGGGGAGTCCGTGCGAGATGATCGTGGATTCGAGGGCGACGACGGGTCGACCGGCTTCGAGAGCGGCGGCGACCTCGGGGGAGATGGCGAGGTTCTGGGTCACCCTCCAAACGCTACCGGCGGGCGGGCGCCCGGCTGCACCGCGTCGGCGGAGAGAAACCTAGCCGACCCTGTCGGAGCGCCCCTCTGCCCACGCGGCGCGCGGCCGGGACGGACGCCGACGCCGCACGACGGCGCCGCTCACCCCGTGGCGTCCGCGTCCGCGCCGGCGTCCGGGCGGCTCACGGCCGGCTCCCGGCTCGTGCTCGGCGGGCATCCGTAGCGTCACCCCGATGACCTCTTTGTGGCAGGCCCGGCGCGACGCAGCACCCGAGAGCGCATCGACGCTTCCCGCCTCGGACTTCGAGGACGGCGCGCGCTACGACGTCGTCGTGGTCGGCGCGGGTCTGACCGGTCTCGTCACCGCACTGCTCCTGGTCCGCGCGGGGAAGAAGGTCGCGCTGCTGGAGGCCGGTGCGGTCGGCTCGCTGACGACCGGACTGAGCACGGCGAAGGTCAGTCTGCTGCAGGGCACCATGTACTCGCGCCTGTCCGGCGAGACCGCCATGAAGAACGCCCGCGCCTACGTCGCCGCCAACCAGGAGGGCGCCGCATGGCTGCTGCGCTACCTCGACGAGCATCGCGTCGCCTACGAGGTGCGCGACGCCTACACCTACGCCGGAACCCCGGACGGCACCGCAGCAGTCGACGAGGAGCAGCTCGCGGCGGCGCGGCTGGGGCTGCCCGTCGAGAAGGTCGTCCTCGACCTCCCCTTCCCGACGTTCGGCGCCGTCCGCCTGCCGGACCAGGCCCAGATCGATCCGATCGCCGCGCTCGACGTGATGGCCATGGACTTCCGCGCCCGCGGCGGCACCCTCGTCGAAGGCGCCCGGGTGCTCCGTGTCAGCGCGACCGGCGGCGAGAACCGGGGCGATGCGCGGGTGATCTCGACCCTCGGTCAGATCGACGCCCACCGGGTGGTGCTGGCGACCGGCACCCCCATCCTCGATCGCGGGCTCTATTTCGCGAAGCTCGAACCCGTCCGCTCCTACGGCATCTCCTACCGCCTTCCCGGCGACCGCACCGGGATCGACGGCATGTACGTCTCAGCGGACGCCCCGACCAGGTCCCTGCGTACGACCCCCATCGTCGAGGGCGACGGATTCGGCCGAATCGACGGCGAGCTCCTCATCGTCGGCGGCAACGGCCACACCGTCGGACGCGCCCCCCACCCCGCCGCCCTCGTCGACGACCTCGAGGAGTGGACCGCCGCGAACTTCCCGGGCGCGGAACGCACCCATGCATGGTCGGCCCAGGACTACGTCGGTGCCAACCCGATCCCGTTCGCCGGCTGGCTGCCCCGCTCCGCAGGACGGATCTACTTCGCAACCGGCTATGCGAAGTGGGGCATGACGAACGCCGTCGCATCGGGCCTGCGCATCGCCACCGAACTGCTCGGCAGCGACACCTGGTGGGCGAAGACCATCGGTCGACGCGCGACACGCCCGCAGAGCATCGTGCGAGGTGCCGTCAACGGCGCGAATGTCGGACGCGAAGCGGTGGAGGGGTGGATGGGCGCCCTGCGATCCACCCTCCCGAAAGACCCGCCCGCCGAAGGGCAGGGAGTGGTCGCCCACGACAAAGGACGCCCGGTCGGAGTGTGCACGGTCGGCGGAGTCACACGTACCGTGAGCGCCGTCTGCCCCCACCTCGGAGGAGTGCTCACCTGGAACGACCAGGAGACCAGCTGGGACTGTCCGCTGCACGGATCCCGTTTCACGGCCGACGGCACGCGCATCGAAGGCCCCGCTACTGCGGATCTGGCGTAGACCTGCGCTATTGTTAGCGGTGGAGACCCCGTTCGTCTTCCCTATTCGACCCCGTCCGGCGCGTGCGCCTGGTGGGATGCTCGGATCTCAAACGGGCTCCATCGGATCCGTTGAACGGCACCGTCTCCCGTCGCCTCACAGCACGAGGGCGGTGCGGCGCAGGTCGAAGAAGAGACCGCGTCGAGAAGTCCCCTGAGGAGGACCATGGCTCGATCGAGCCAGGCACAGATGTCGAGACCGCGCGCCAAGACGGGCAAGCCGGCAGACAACGAAGGCCTCATCCCCGTACTCGCACGCGCAGTCCGCGAGGTCGAGAACGCCGCCCAGCGCGGCGTCGTCAGCCCCGCGAACCGCACGAAGTTCCAGGTCATCGCCCTGCTCGTCCGCGAAGAGCGTCAGCGTGCGAAGGCCGACACCACCGTCAGCGACGGCGACCGCGCCGAGACGCTCAAGCGCCTCGACGGTGTCGCGACGATCCTGGCGAAGACCGCCGCGCGCGACACGTCGCTCATCGCGCTGCTCGAGACGGACAAGCCGGGCAGCGATGCCGCCCGTGCGCTGCGCCGCCGCATGCTCGAGGACGCCGGATTCGAGCTCGAGGAGGAGGCGCCGGTTGCCGCCCCCGTCGCGGCCACCACCACGACGGAGCGCCAGGTCATGCCCGACTCGGTCCGCTCGCGCATGCTCGCGAACCCGTTCCTCGCCCCCGACTTCGATGCCGCCGCCTTCCAGGCCCCGGCTCCCGCCCGCCGCCTCGCGAACTGGGAGCTGCTCGGTCCCCTGTTCAAGAGCTTCGAGTACGGCTCCGGCGGAGCGTCGGCCAGCATGCCGCTGCCCGACCCGCAGGAACGCGACATGCTCGCGCCGTCCGGCACCGAGCTCATGCACCACCAGGCCCGGTTCGTCGAGAGCGTCCGCCGCGGTCACCGCAGCTTCCTCCTCGCCGACGAGCCCGGCCTCGGCAAGACGGCGCAGAGCCTCATCGCCGCATCGGTCGCGAACGCCTACCCGCTTCTGGCCGTCGTGCCCAACGTCGTCAAGATGAACTGGGCTCGCGAGGTCGAACTCTGGACGCCCGGTCGTCGCGCAACCGTCGTGCACGGCGACGGTCAGGACCTCGACGCCTTCGCCGATGTCGTCGTCGTCAACTACGAGGTGCTCGACCGGCACATGTCGTGGCTGCGCACCCTCGGCTTCAAGGGCATGGTCGTCGACGAGGCGCACTTCATCAAGAACCTCACCTCGCAGCGCTCCCGCAACGTGCTGTCGCTCGCCTCCAGCCTGCGCGAACGCAACCGCGACCCCCTGATGATCGCCCTCACCGGAACACCGCTCATCAACAGCGTCGAGGATTTCAAGGCCATCTGGCAGTTCCTCGGCTGGATCGACGACAAGGCCCCGCGTCCCGCCCTGCTGTCCCGCCTCGAGGAGACCGGGCTGACGCCCGCCGATTTCGGCTTCTTCCCCGAGGCCCGCCGCGCCGTCGTCGACATGGGCATGGTGCGCCGTCGCAAGATCGACGTCGCCGCCGACCTTCCCGCCAAGCGCGTCGTCGACCTGCCCGTCGAACTCGACGACGATCTCGGCCGTTCGATCCGTCAGGCCGAACGCGAACTCGCCTCCCGCCTCGCGGGCCGCTACCGGGCGATCCTGCAGAACCGCGGCACCACGCCCTCGAAGGTGTCGGCCGAGGAGCGCGCCGAGGTCATCCGCCTCGTCGCCCAGGCCGAGCTCGACGAGTCGAAGGCCTCGAAGACCGGCGAGAACGTCTTCACGATGGTGCGCCGCATCGGTCAGGCGAAGGCCGCCCTCGCGGCCGACTACGCGACCCAGCTCGCCCGCTCGGTCGGCAAGGTGGTCTTCTTCGCGAAGCACATCGACGTCATGGACCAGGCCGAGGCCGTCTTCGCCCGTCGCGACATCAAGACGGTGTCGATCCGAGGCGATCAGACCGCGATCCAGCGGCAGAAGCAGATCGACGCGTTCGACCAGGACCCCGAGGTCGGTGCCGCGATCTGCTCGCTGACCGCCGCCGGTGTCGGCCTCAACCTGCAGGCCGCATCCGATGTCGTCCTCGCCGAGCTGTCCTGGACGGCGGCCGAGCAGCAGCAGGCCATCGACCGCGTGCACCGCATCGGTCAGGACGTGCCGGTCACCGCGTGGCGCATCATCGCCGCCCACACGATCGACGCCAAGATCGCCGAACTCATCGACAGCAAGGCGGGCCTCGCCGCGCGAGCGCTCGATGGTGAGGACGTCGATCTGTCGGCCGAGAGCTCGGTCCAGCTGCAGGCGCTGATGTCGCTGCTCGATGACGCGTTGAGCGGCACCAAGCGCTGACATCTCGGCCGGTCTCGGCACGTGCTGCGCGCCACTCGACCTCCTAAGGCTCCGCGCCGCCCCGCCCGCTGAGCGCAGCGAAGCGAAGGAGCCTCGCGCCGTCACGCCCGCTGAACGCAGCGAAGCGAAGGGTCCGCGAGGACTCGGGGCGCGAGTTCACACCTTTGAAACCTGGGAGCGGCAGGATGGAGCCATGTCCATCACCGTTCCCACCGTCGACATCACCGCCTACGTCCAGGACGGCACGGCCGACGAGCGCGCCGCTGTCGCGGCAGCGATCGACAAGGCCTGCCGCGAGGTCGGCTTCATCCAGATCACCGGTCACGGCATCCCCGAGGAGCTGACCGACGGTCTCGCCGACGCGATGGACGAGTTCTTCGCGCTGCCGCTCGAGCAGAAGAAGACCTACCGCACCCCTCCGGGCATCAACCGCGGGTACACGCCTCCGAAGACGGAGTCGCTGTCACTGTCGCTGGGGGTCGAGGCGGCGTCGCGCATGAACGACTTCTTCGAGGCGTTCAACGTGGGCGATGGGTCGAGCGACTACCCCGGACTCGACCTGCCCGAGCGGCTGTACAACGAGAACGTCTGGCCCGACGCCGCCCCCGGATTCGAGCCCAAGGTCACCGCATACTTCAGCGAGGCGGGCCGGGTGGCACGCACCATGGTCGAGATCTTCACCGACGCGCTCGGCCTCCCCGCCGGGTTCTTCGACAGCTACACCGACCACTCGCTCGACGTCCTCCGCATGAACAACTACGCGCTCCCCGAGGGCACCGATGTGAAGCTCGACGGCGATCTCACCGGTATGGGCGAGCACACCGACTACGGGATCGTCACCATCCTGTGGGCCGACCAGGTCAAGGGGCTGCAGGTGCTCGGCTCCGACGGCTCCTGGAACGACGTGAGCCCCGCCGACGGCGCCCTCCTCATCAACCTCGGCGACATCACGGGCCGGTGGACGAACGAGCGGTGGATGTCGACACTGCACCGCGTGAAGCCTCCCGTGATCGACGGGACCATCCAGCGACGCCGGTCGGCCGCGTTCTTCCACGACGGCAACTGGGATGCCCTCATCGAGACGCTCCCGCAGACGATCGATGCGGAGCACCCCAACCTCTACCCCGAGCCCGTGACGGTCGACGAGCACATCAGCCGCAAGCTCGCGGGATCGCGAGCGGGCACCGCGAACACGTCCGCCACCCGCGAGGCCGCCCGGGTGCTCGCCGCCAAGTAGCGCTCCGGGTCAGGCGGCGCCGAGCACGTCGAGAATCCAGGCGAGCTCGAACGCACGCTCCCGCCAGGCGGAGTAGCGACCGCTGACGCCGCCGTGTCCCGCTGACATCTCGGTCTTCAGGAGGACAGGAGCGCCCACCTCGCGCAGTCGTGCCGTCCACTTGGCCGGCTCGACGTAGAGCACGCGCGTGTCGTTGATGCTGGTGACCGCGAGGATGCGCGGGTACTCCTGGTCGGTGACGTTCTCATAAGGGGAGTACGACTTCATGTACTCGTACACGTCGGCGTTGTGCAGCGGGTCGCCCCATTCGTCCCATTCGATGACCGTGAGCGGGAGCGACGGATCGAGGATCGAGGTCAGCGGGTCCACGAACGGCACCCCGGCGAGGATGCCGGCGAAACGGTCGGGTCCGATGTTCGCGATCGCACCCATGAGGAGGCCACCGGCGCTGCGCCCCTCGGCGACGAGGCGGTCGGGTGAGGCGTAGCCCTGCTCGATCAGCTCGTCCGCGGCGGCGAGGAAATCGGTGAAGGTGTTCTTCTTGTTGAGCAGCTTCCCGTCGTCGTACCAGGCCCGGCCGAGCTCGCCGCCGCCGCGCACATGCGCGATGGCGAAGACGACTCCCCGGTCGAGCAGCGACAGTCGGGCCGCCGAGAACGACGGATCGATGCTCGCCTCGTATGACCCGTATCCGTAGAGGAGGACCGGAGGAGGGCCCTGTGTCGACGGTCGATCGAGTTGCCCCTCTCGGGCGACCATCGAGATCGGTATGCGGGCGCCGTCGGGGGCGGTCGCCCACACGCGGCGCTGGTCGTAGTCGGTGGGGTCGTACCCGCCGAGCACCGCCTGACGCTTGAGCACGGTCAGGTGGTCCTGGGCGACGACGTAGTCGAACACGGTCGCCGGGGTCACGAACGAGCCGAAGTGCAGACGCAGCGTCGGCTGGGTCCACTCCGGGTTTCCGCCGAGACCCGCGGTGAAGAGGGGCTCGTCGAAGTCGATCTCCTTGAGACCGTCGGCTGCCAGGGTCGCGAGTCGGGTCATGCCCTCGCGTCGGTACGACACGGCGGTGAACGACGAGAACGTGTCGACGCTCTCGAGTCGCACCTCATCCGAGGCGGGCAGGACGACACGTCGTTCGCCCTGCGGGTCGGCGACGGACACGCTGACGAGCTCGAAGTTCAGGGCGCCGTCGTTGTGGAGGATGAGGAGGCGGTCCTCGCCGTCGTCGATGGTGTGCGAGATGTCGTACTCGACTCCCTCGCGACGCGGCCAGACGAGCTCGAACTCACCGGTGGGATCATCGGCGGAGACGATCCGCGACTCGCTCGTGATCTTGGAACCGACCTCGATGACGAGGTACCTCTGGGATCGGGTCAGACCGACGCCCACCCAGTAGCGCTCGTCGGGTTCGGTGAAGACGGCGACGTCGTCGGAGACCGGGGTCCCGATCTCGTGCCGCCAGACGGTGTCGGGTCGCCACGCCTCATCGGGCGTCGTGTAGAACACGTACCTTCCGTCCGGCGTGATCAGCGCGCCGGGGAGGGTCCCGGGGATGACGTCGTCGAGGTCCTCGCCTGTGATGAGGTCGCGGACGCGCAGTTCGTATCTCTCGTCCCCGACCGTGTCCGTCGCGTAGACGAGGAGCGTGCCGTCGGTCGAAACGTCGAAGCTGCCGAGGGAGAAGAATTCGTGCCCTTCGGCCTGGGCGTTCGAATCGAGGAGGATCTGCTCGCCCTCCTGGGCGGCACCCGGCTCGATCACCGGGGGAGTCCAGTCGTCGTGACTCAGGGCGGCCACACGGCAGGAGATGCCGTACTGCTTGCCCTCCTCGCTCCGCGAGTAGTACCACCACGACCCCTGCCGGGTGGGCACGGAGAGATCGGTCTCCTGCACGCGCGACTTGATCTCGTCGAAGATGGTCTCCCGCAGCGTCGCCAGGTGGTCGAGGGAGGCCTCAGTGAACGCGTTCTCAGCTTCGAGGTGCGCGACCACCTCGGGGTCCTCCTTGTCGCGGAGCCACTCGTACTGGTCGACGAACTCGTCGCCGTGGTGGAGGCGGGTGGTCGGCACGCGCCGTGCAATCGGGGCGCCGCTGGCGGAGGATGAGGTCACTCCGACAGGCTATTCGCTGACGCCCGTGCTCTCGCTGTCTGACCCTGACGGGGTCTGCTCATCGAGGGGTTCGCCGGCGAGGACGAGCCGCGCGATCGCGAGCGTCGGGATGGGGAGCCAGTCCGGTCGGTTGCGCGCTTCGTACAGTGCCTCGTAGAGGGCCTTGTCGAGTTCGAGCGCCGTCAGAAGCGCGGGATGCGCATCGATCGGATCGCCTCCGCCGTGCTCGTAACCGTCGAGGAACGCGGCCCTCGCGGCGGCGGCCCACTCGGTCGCCGCTGCGGCACGGCTCGGATCGGCGAGCGTGACGGAGCCCGCCGCGTAGTCGAATGAGCGCAGCATCCCGGCGACGTCGCGGAGGGCGAGATCTGCCGCATTCCGTTCGGTCATCGGGCGAAGCGGTTCGCCCTCGAAGTCGAGGAGCACCCAGCCGCGCCCGGGGACTTCGAGTACCTGCCCGAGATGGTAATCGCCGTGGACCCGCTGGAACGCGGGCCAGGGCTCGTCCGCAGCCTGGTCGTAGATCGTCTCGATCGCCCCGAGGAACCTTTCGAGGGCGGGTACCGCGACGAACGCCGCGAACATCCGTTCGCGGAAGCTGCGGCCGATGGACTCGACCCTGTCGGCCGACGGGGGCTCTGTCGGCATCGTCGCAGCCAGCACGCCGTGGACCTCCGCCGTGGCGGCTCCGAGGGCGCGCGCCCTCTCGGTGAAGTCCTCACCCGCCGTCGCGGCATCCAGCGCGACCCGCCACGCATCCCGGGTGTCCGGCAGGAACTCCTGCGCGAAAGCCAGATGGCCCCGCCCCTCGCCCCATTCGCCGACGACAGCGCCGAGCGACCGGGGGACACGGGTCGACCCTGCGGCGGCGATCGCGCTCTGCAGGACCACGTCGGGGTTGTCCCCGTGGTGGACGACGCGGAACACCTTGAGGATGGCGGACGTCGTCGGCGTCCCAGAAGGGTCGGTCAGGTCGAAGATGATCGACGTGTTCGACTGCTCCCCGGACAGCACCCGCGACCGGGCGATGGAGACCGGTGCGTGCCCGAACGGCTGTCCGCTGACCGTGATGCCGTCGCCGGATCTGACACCGACGCTCATGGCGAGCGTCAGGAGTGCCGCGGCGACCGCCTGGTCGCGTGTTCCGTCCGAGACGGGCACGCCGTCGAGGGTCGTGATGGTCTCGGGACGGGCCTCGCCGGCCGAACCGAACGCGAGCGGCACCTGGTAGTGCGCACCATCGGCGTCGGCGACGATGGCCACGACGCCGCGGGCAGCCGAGTCGCCCAGGTCGAGCGGGTAGCTCGCGGTGAGTGTGAGGCGCGGCGAGCTGCCGGCACCGGAGTACCAGCGCTGCCGCCCCACCCAGGACGCGAATGCGGGGTCTTCGACGAGCTCGTTCATTCCGGTCCGGTCTCCGCGCTCAACGTCCTGCGATCACGGGGCGGGGGCGGGACCGTCGGTCGGATGGGCCTCGGGCAGCTGCTCGAGCACCTCCTCGTAGTCGGGCTCGGAATTCTCGAGGTCGTGCGGATCGTCGTTGGCGGGTACACGGTCATCGGGCTTCGACATGGGCCGAGCCTACGCCGCGCGCCCCGCGGCTTCTCGAGCGTTCCCGGGGAGTTCCCCGGACGTCTCAGGCCAGGCCCGAGGTGGGCGCGTAGAGGTAGTAGCAGCAGCCCGCGATCGCCAGCAGGTCGAGCACGAGCGCAAGGGTGGTCATGCCGCGTCGCGGCTGCGGGTTCGCCGGAGCGGCCAAGCCCGTGAGCAGAGTGACCGCGGCGATGACGGCCCCTGCCAGGTACACCTGGGTCGTCGATCGCGTCGTGATGATCATGCTGTCCATGTCGTCGAACAGTCCGACATCGGGTGCCACCACGATCGCGACGACGGCGACGAGAGCCATCAGCACACCCGCGACCAGCTGCAGTCCGGGAGCCCATCGCGCCCGGCTGCGACGCGAGTGCCGGATCCAGGCGTCGATCGCGACGACGAAGCCGATGAGCATGAAGAGCAGGAACGGGACGTACATCAGGGCGAGCGATCCGACGTCCACCGCTCCCACCTTCCTCGACACCCGACCCCGTGAACATAGGGGCGCAAGCGGCGAGACGCCTGTTAGACAGCTGTGTAACGCGGGTCGGTGCCGCGTTCTCGCGAGTCGTTCCGCGCGTCCGATCGCGCGGAACGGGTGGAGCGGGGCCGCGTTGGGTAGTGTCGAGGCCGTGTCCACCCAGCACCGATTCGGCAACAGACGTGGAATGAACAGCTGATGGACATCTCGTTCATCATCGTGCTGGTCATCGCACTAGCCCTGTTCTTCGACTTCACGAACGGCTTCCACGACACCGCGAACGCGATGGCGACGCCGATCGCGACCGGTGCGCTCAAGCCGCGAGTCGCTGTCGCCCTCGCTGCGGTGCTCAACCTCGTGGGCGCCTTCCTCTCGACAGAGGTGGCCAAGACCATCTCCGGCGGCATCATCCGCGAGGGCGACGGGGGAGTGCAGATCACGCCGGAACTCGTCTTCGCCGGCCTCATCGGCGCGACGGTCTGGAACCTGATCACCTGGTTCTTCGGTCTGCCGTCATCGTCGAGCCACGCCCTCTTCGGCGGTCTCATCGGCGCGGCGCTGATCGGAGCGGGCATCGGCGCCGTCGACTTCGGGGTCGTCGTCTCCAAGGTGCTGCTGCCCGCCCTGTTCGCGCCCATCATCGCGGGCGGCACGGCCTACCTGGCGACCAGGCTGGCCTACCGGATCACGCGACGGCACGACGGGCTGCCCGATGGCCGGGGCGTCTTCCGATACGGGCAGATCTTCTCCTCCTCGCTCGTCGCCCTCGCTCACGGCACCAACGACGCGCAGAAGACCATGGGCGTCATCACCCTCACCCTGATCGCGGGCGGGCTGCAGGAGGCGGGCAGCGGGCCGGCGTTCTGGGTGGTCGGCGCGTGCGCCTTCGCCATCGCGATCGGTACGTACTCGGGCGGGTGGCGGATCATCAAGACCCTCGGCACCGGACTCACCGCGGTCAAGCCGGCGCAGGGGTTCGCAGCCGAGACGAGCACGGCCGCGACGATCCTCGCCTCGACGCATCTCGGCTTCGCCCTCTCGACCACGCAGGTCGCCAGCGGATCGGTCATCGGCTCCGGTCTCGGCCGACGCGGTTCCTCGGTCCGCTGGTCGACGGCCGGGCGCATCGCCATCGGCTGGCTCCTGACCCTTCCGTCCGCGGCGCTCATCGGAGCGATCGCCGCACTGGTCGCCGCTCTCGGCCCGGTCGGCATCGCGATCGACGCGGTGCTGGGCGTCGCGTTCATCGTCATCATCTTCTGGCGATCCAGCCGCACCCGGGTCGACAGCGGCAGCCTCGAGAACGAGGTCAACGCGGCCGGCAACGTCGTCAAGATCAAGAAATCGAAGGCGAGGTCGAAGTAGCTCATGATCGACTGGCTCTCACTCCTCACGGTCGCGGTCGTCGCGCTCGTCGCCTCCTGCGTGCTCGTCGCCCTCTTCGCGACGGGGATCAAGCTGTTCTCCACTCCGCCGCCCGACGTGGCGTACACCGGTTCGGCTCGCGATGACGAGACCGACGATGTGGCGGGGTCCACGCGCCCGCTCGCCGCGACCATCGGCGGCATCGCCTGCTTCGCGCTCGCCGCTCTCGGCGTGCTCTACGGCGTCTATCTGATCGTCCCCGCACTGCACGGCTGATCCCGGCCTGGTCTTCGATGCGCGCGGACGAGCGCGTAGGGTCGGGAGCGTGGCAGAGGCAACGGACGCACGCACCCGCACGGAGAGCGATTCGCTCGGTTCGATGGAGATACCGGCCGACGCCTACTGGGGCATCCATACGGCCCGTGCCCTCGAGAACTTCCCGATCTCCCGCCGTCCCGTCTCGGTCTATCCCGACTTCGTGCGGGCCTTCGGGTCTGTCAAGAAGGCGGCTGCGCTCGCGAACGTCGAGGTCGGAGTGCTCTCGCCCGAGAAGGCGGAGCTGATCATCGCGGCATGCGAGGACGTCCAGTCCGGGCTGCTCGACGAGCAGTTCGTGGTGGGCATCATCCAGGGCGGCGCCGGGACGAGCACGAACATGAACGCCAACGAGGTGATCGCCAATCGTGCGCTTGAGCTTGCGGGGCATCCGAAGGGCGAGTACTCCTTCATCCACCCCATCGACGACGTGAACCGCAGTCAATCGACCAACGACGTGTACCCGACGGCGCTCAAGATCGGGCTGTGCCTCGGCATCCTCGGCCTGGTCACCGAACTGGATCGGCTCCGCGTCTCCTTCGGCGAGAAGGGGCGCGAATTCGCCCACCAGCTCAAGGTCGGACGCACCCAGTTGCAGGATGCCGTCCCGATGACGCTCGGGCAGGAGTTCCGGGGCTTCGCCGTGACGCTGGGCGAGGACCACGCGCGGCTTCGCGAGACGCTCCCGCTCCTGTACGAGCACAATCTCGGCGCCACCGCGATCGGGACGGGCATCACCGCCGATCGGCGCTACGCCGAGGCGGTGAACCGGCATCTGCGCGCCGTCACGGGATTCGATCACTCCACCGCGGGCGACCTGGTCGAGGCGACATCCGACGCCGGGGTCTTCATGACGCTGTCCGGGGCGATGAAGCGCTCGGCGATCAAGCTGTCGAAGATCTGCAACGACCTGCGACTGCTGTCCTCCGGCCCGCAGGCCGGGCTGGGTGAGATCAACCTGCCACCGCGGCAGGCCGGCTCCTCGATCATGCCGGGCAAGGTCAATCCCGTCATCCCCGAGGTGGTCAATCAGATCGCGTTCTCGATCGCGGGAGCCGACGTGACCGTCACCATGGCCGCCGAGGCCGGACAGCTGCAGCTCAACGCGTTCGAGCCCGTGATCGCCCACAGTCTGCTGCAGAGCCTCAGCTGGCTGCGACGCGGTTGCCGGACCCTGCGGGAGAACTGCGTCGACGGCATCACCGCCAATGGTGAGCGACTCGACCAGATGGTCGCCTCCTCGGTCGGGGTCATCACGGCATTGACCCCGTACATCGGCTACGCGGCCGCCGCCTCGCTCGCGAAGGAGGCGCTCGCCGGGCGCCGCGACGTCGCCGACCTGGTGGTCGAACGAGGTCTGCTCACCCGTTCCGAGGTGTCGGGGCTGCTGGCGCTCGAACGGCTGTCGGGTGAGTCGCCGGTGACCGCCCCGATCCCGACGCTTCCGCCGGTCCTCCCGCAGGCCGCCCCGCCGACCGGTCGCTGATCACGCGGGCCCGAACGAGCACGGCAGGTGAACCCACCGCGCGCGTCCGCCGATCCGCGAGAGCCTAGGGCGTGAGCACGACCTTGATGCAGTCGTCCGTCTTGTTCTTGAACGCCTCGTACATCTCCGGGGCATCCTCGAGCGGGCGTCGGTGGGTGACGAGGTCCATCACGCCGAGCGGATCGGCCGAGTCCTCGACGATCGGCAGGAGCGTATCGATCCAGTTCTTGACGTTGCACTGCCCCATGCGGAGCGCCACCTGCTTGTCGAACATGTTGAGCAGGGGCATCGGGTCGGCACTGCCGCCGTAGACACCGGACAGCGAGACGGTGCCACCGCGACGGACGAGGTCGAGCGAGGCATGGAGTGCCGCGAGCCGGTCGATGCCGGCGTGCTCCATCATCGTCTTCGCGATCGGCTCGGGCATGTGCGGGATCAGCTTGTGTGCGAACGAGGCGACGGGGGAGCCGTGGGCCTCCATGCCGACGGCGTCGATGACGCTGTCCGGCCCGCGTCCGTCCGTCAGGTCGCGGATCCTGTCCCACACGTCGTCGGTGAGGTCGAAGGTCTGCACACCGTGGCGTTCCGCCATGGCCCGTCGCTCCGCCTCGGGCTCGATGGCGAACACCCGGTAGCCGCGGTACACGCCGATCCGGCTGGCGAACTGACCGACCGGACCGAGACCCAGCACGGCGAGCGTGCCGCCGTCGGGGACGGCTGCGTACTCGACGCCCTGCCACGCGGTGGGCAGGATGTCGCTGAGGAACAGGTAGCGGTCATCGGGCAGGTCGGTGCCGACCTTGATGGGGTTGTAGTCGGCGCGGCGCACGCGGAGGAACTCGGCCTGGCCGCCCGGGACCGAGCCGTAGAGCTCCGTGTACCCGTAGAGGTCCGTCCCCGTTCCCGTATCCCGGTTCTGGTAGGTCTCGCACTGGCTCTGCAGGCCGTTGTTGCAGAAGAAGCAGTTGCCGCAGGAGATGTTGAACGGGATGACCACACGGTCGCCGACCGAGAGGTTCGGCACCGACGTCCCGACCTCCTCGACGATGCCCATGGGCTCGTGCCCGAGGATGTCGCCCTTCGCGAGGTAGGGCGCCATGACGTCGTAGAGGTGCAGGTCGCTGCCGCAGATCGCCGTCGAGGTGATCCGCACGATCGCGTCGGTCGGCTCGAGGATCGTCGGGTCGGTGACGGTGTCGACCGAAACCTTGCTCGGGCCCTGCCAGGTGAGTGCTCTCATGTCGGTCGTTCGCTTTCGTCGTCATGCGTTGGTGTTCGGTTGAGCCGTGAGCCGGCTTACCGTTCGGGGCGTCCGGCGGCACGACGAATAGCGCCTCCATCGAGGCGTGGCTGAGGGCGGAGAACCGCCGTCGTTCAGCGGGTGGGTTCGTCCTCGTCGTCGTCGAGAGGGGCGAGGGCATCGTCGCGGCGTTCGGCCGCGGTCCGGAGCGCCTTGTCGCTGCGTTCCTCGATGTCGTCGCGGATCTCGTCGGCGGTGTCGGAGACGCGCTTCTGCACGTCGCCGACGGTGTCGGTGACCTTGTCGCGGGCGTCCGTCGCGGCGCCGGTGACCTTGTCCGCCACGTTCTTAGTGGTCTCGGCCGTCTTACCGGCGACGTCCTTCGTGGCCTCGGCCGTCTTCGAGGCGAGATCCTTGGTCGCCTCGGCCGTCTTGCCCGCGACGTCCTTCACGGTCTCGGCGGTCTTCGCGGCGGCGTCCTTCGCCGCCTCGGCGGTCTTGGCCGCGGCGTCTTTCGCCGCCTCGGCGACGACGGGGGCCTTGTCCTTAACGAACTGGGTCGCCTCGTCGCGTGCCTTGACGACGCGGGGGTCGTTCCAGGCCTCGTCGGCCTTCTCCCGGATCTGCTCGTATCGCGCGCGACCGGCGCGCGCTCCGAGCACGTAACCGAGGCCGAGACCGGCGACGAAGAGGATCCTCAGGCGCGCCACGTTCACTCGCCGATCGGGTTGCCGGGGGTGGCGTCGTTCTTCGTCGAGCCGTAACCCGACTTGTCCCCCGCGTGCTCGTCGTCCTTCAGAGGATCGCCGGGTGTGGTGAAGTCGGCGTCCTCGGGGACGGAGAAGTCGCCTTCGACCTCGTTCTCGGAAGGATTCGGCTGGCGTTCAGTGCTCATACAGCGACAGTACGCTCGCGGCTCAGCGCGGCGGGTGGGAATCTGCTGACCGATGGCTTCGAACGGGGGCGCGGGCGGGGTTCAGGCGTCGATGTGCTTGGCGGCTGCGTGCCGCTCGCGGTCGGCGTCCTCGCGGATCGTGCGGCCGTCCGCCTCATCGGCGGCGAGGGACCGGGCGATCGTGAGGTTGCGCGAGGTGTCCCGCATCGGAACCTGGATGACGGACTCGGCGGGGATCCCGTCGCGGAGCTGCTGGACGCGCACGAACTCGGCATCGAGGGTCGCTCCCGCGAGCAGCATGAAGTTCGTGATGTAGAGCCAGAGCAGGACGACCAGCGCCCCGCCCAGCCAGCCGTAGACCTCGTCGTAGTGGGCGAGGTTCGCGACGTAGAAGATGAACCCTCCGGTCGCCGCCGCCCAGCCGACGAGGGCGACGACGGAACCCCAGGAGAACAGGGCCACGCTCTGCCGCTCGATCGTCGGGGTCCAGTAGTAGAGCACGGCGATGAGCACGCAGGCCAGGGCGAAGACCACCGGCCAGCGCCCGATGAGCCAGACCGTGATCCAGGGCTGGCCGACCCCCAGCACGTCCGCCGCCGCCTCCGCGACCTTCGGTGTGCCGATCAGGAGGATGACAGCGCCCGCGACTCCGACGATGAGCACGGCGGCGACGATGGCCATGAGCGAGCGGAACTTCCAGATCCGGCGCCCCTCCTGCACGCCGTAGATCGCGTTCGCGGCGCGGCCGAATGCGGTCGCGTAGGCGGATCCGGTCCAGAGCAGCAGCACGATCCCGAAGCCGAGCGCGACCCCGGGATTGCTGATGCTGGTCAGCTGCTCGAGGGGGCCCCTGGCCGTCTCGGCCGCCTCGGGACCGAAGACCTCCTCGATCAGGTCGCGGATGAAACGGACCGCGCCGCTGTCGCCGCCTCCGATGGCGAACGCCGAGATAGCGGTGAGCGAGGCGGGGAACAGAGTGAGAGCGGCGAAGAAGGTCAGTGCGGCGGTCGAATCGATGATCCGGACGCGCACCATCGAATGGCCCGTGCGGCGGAGCGCGTAGAGCAGCTCGCGTCGCCCGAGCGGGCGTCGAGCGCTCACGGCGTCTCCTTGACCACGTCGCTCGGCGCCTTGTCGGGACGGAAGCCGCGCCAGGACGGCTGCCGCAGCCGCCCCGTCGAGGTCCACTGAGCGAACTCGACCTCGCCGACGATCTCGGGACGCGTCCAGTGCGCGTCTCGGGCGTCGACGCGGGGGATGTCGAGGAAGGGATCGGTCTTCTGCGCGAGTGGTTCGAGTCGGGCCGCCAGATCGTCGAGGTCGCGGTCGCCGAAGCCCGTGCCGACCCGGCCGATGTAGACGAGGCCCCCGTCGCCGGGGATGCCGAGGAGCAGCGAGCCGACCCCGCCCTCTCGTCGACCCTTGCCGGGCAGCCAACCGCCGATGACAGCCTCCTGGGTCGAATGGTGCTTGAGCTTCAGCCATCCTGTCGATCGTCGGCCCGGACTGTACGTCGACGCGCGCTTCTTGGCGACGACTCCCTCCAAGCCGAGACGGGAGCTGATCGCCATCGCCTCGTCGAGGCTCGTCTCGACGGAGTCGAAGACGGCGGGCACGCGCACCAGGCCGGTCTCGTGGACGACCGCCTCGAGCGCGGACCGCCGTTCGTCGTATCCGTCGCCGAGGAGCGATCGTCCGTCGTGCGCGAGCAGGTCGAAGACGATGAACTGCACGGGCACATCCCGGGTCGCCCGGGTGATGTCGGCGCTGCCGATCAGGTTCATCCTGCGCTGGAGCAGACCGAAGTCGGGCCGCCCCTGCTTGTCGAGAGCGACGATCTCGCCGTCGAGGATCGCCTCGCCCGAGGTCGCATCGGCGATCGCCGCGAGCTCGGGGTACGCCGCGGTCAGATCGTTGCCGTTGCGGCTGCGCAGGGTGACCGCGGTATCCGCGCCGGGATCGCGGACATCGACGATGGCGCGGATCCCGTCCCACTTCATCTCGAACGCCCAGCCCGCTCCGCCGCCGATGGTGCCGGCGGTGCCGAGGCTCGCCAGCATCGGGCCTTTCCGCAGTGCGGCGCGAGCGTCGCCCGTGCTCGACTCAGTGGCTCGCTTCGTCGTCGAGCGCGCCGTCGTGGCGGGGTCCGGCGTCGAATTCGAGGCCGTCGAGGCTCCGGATGCCTTCGGCGAGCGCTCGGTCTTGGTCTTGGTGTCGGTCTCGGTGTCGGCGTCGCCGCCGGCGCGGATCTGCATCCGGTGCGCGAGCCAGTTCTTCTCGTCGTCGGGCGTTCGCCCGGTCCTGATCAGGGCGAGCTTCACGGGGCTGCCGCCGAGGCCGCCGTCGGGCTCGCCGTGCAGGGTCACGATGACCTCGTCGTCACGCCACTTCTCGAGCTCGTAGGTGCCCGAGTCCCAGATCGTCACGACTCCGCCGCCGTACTCGCCTTTCGGGATGGTTCCCTCGAACGTTCCGTACTCGAGCGGGTGGTCCTCGGTGTGGACCGCGAGGTGGTTCTTCTTGGGCTCCGTGGGCGGGCCCTTGGGCATGGCCCACGAGACGAGAACGCCATCGTGCTCGAGGCGGAAGTCGTAGTGCAGTCGTGTCGCGTGATGCTCCTGGATGACGAAGCTGCGTCCCTCGGTGGGCACGGCCGGGGCGTCCGGAACGGGTTCGGGCGTCCTCCCCGCGTCGCGCATGCTGCGGTACTTCTCCAGGCGGTCCTTCGAGGCCGGCGTCGCCTCGAACGTTGCCATGCGCTCGGGTGTGGGTTCGAGGCCCGCATCCCGCGCCCTCTCGTCGAGGGAGGCGAGCAGGTCGCCGTGCTCCTCGACGCGCTCGAGCACCTCGCGGTAGTCGAGGTGGCGCAGTTCGGGGGAGTCGAGCTCGTCCCAGGTGCGCGGCGCTGCGACCATCGGCTGCATCCGGCCCCGCAGGGAGTACGGCGCGATCGTGGTCTTCGCGCTGCTGTTCTGACTCCAGTCGACGAGCACCTTGCCGAGACGGAGGGTCTTCTTCATGTCGCTGACCACGAGGTCGGGCATGTCAGCCTCGAGCGCGCGCGCCAGTTCGTGCGCGAAGGCGGAGACCTGGTCGCTCGTCTGGCTTCCGTCGAGTCGCGCGTAGAGGTGGATGCCCTTGCTGCCGCTGGTCACCGGCATCGGCTCGAGTCCCATCCCCTGCAGGATCTCGCGCGCCGATCGTGCGATCTCGGCGCATTCGAGCAGGCCCACCCCCTCGCCGGGGTCGAGGTCGAGCACGAGCCGGTCGGGCTTCCTCGGCTCGCCGTGGGCGTCGAAACGCCATTGCGGTACGTGGAGCTCGAGCGCGGCGATCTGCGCGAGCCACGCGAGGGTCGCCCGATCGTTCACGATCGGATACACCGTGCTGCGGCTCTTGTGCTCGAGCGGGTGACGCGCAACCCAGTCGGGAGTGCCGTCGTCGAGGTTCTTCTGGAAGAACACCTCGCCCGGTTCGTCGTCGCTGCCGACACCGTGCACCCACCGCTTGCGGGTCAGCGGACGGTCGCGGACATGGGGAATCAGTGCGTCGGCGATGCGGGCGTAGTAGTCGAGGACATCGGCCTTGGTCGTCCCCGTCTCGGGGTAGAGGACCTTGTCGAGATTCGTGAGGCGCAGTCGCCTTCCGTCGACCGACACGGTCTGGGGTCGGTCGGCCATCCGCACACGCTACCCCCGCTCACCGACGACCAGCGATACTAGGCGTCAACCAGGAGGTTTTCATGAGGTCGATCTGGAAAGGCGCCATCACGTTCGGGCTCGTCAACGTGCCCGTCAAGGTGTATTCGGCGACCGAGGATCACGATGTCGCACTGCATCAGGTGCACGACGCCGACGGCGGCCGCATCCGCTACCAGAGGAGATGCGAGATCGACGGGGAGATCGTCGACTACGAGCACATCGCGAAGGCGTACGACGACGGCGACCGCACCGTCGTGATCACGTCCGAGGACCTCGCGAGCCTGCCGGTCGAGAAGAACCGCGAGATCGACGTCGTCGAGTTCGTGCCGAGCGACCAGATCGACCCGATCATGTTCGACAAGAGCTACTACCTCGAACCCGACTCGAAGTCCGCGAAGGCGTACGTTCTGCTGCGTCGCACGCTCGAGGAGAGCGAGCGGACCGCGATCGTGAAGTTCGCCCTCCGCCAGAAGACCCGTCTCGCGGCACTCCGCGTCACCGGGGACGTGCTCGTGCTGCAGACGCTCCTCTGGGGCGACGAGGTGCGCGAGGCCAAGTTCAAGTCGCTCGACGCCGAGGTCGACATCTCCGACCGCGAGCTCAAGATGTCGGCGTCGTTGGTCGCGAGCTTCGAGAGCGACTTCGAGCCCGAGAAGTTCACCGACGAGTACCAGGACCAGCTGCGACAGCTCATCGACGCGAAGCTCGAGCAGGGCGAGTCCCTCGACACGGCGGCGACGTTCGGGGAGTCGGAGGAGTCCGAGGACGACGGCGGCGAGGTGCTCGACCTGATGGAGGCGCTGAAGCGCAGTGTCGAGGCGACCAAGGCCAAGAAGGCGGCCCCGGCGAAGAAGAAGGAAGCCAAGAAGGGCGCCTGAACGGGGTCGGCGGACAGAGGCGGCAGGGTCGAGCCCGTCAGCTCTCGTCGCGCGAGGCGTCCTCGTCGCGTCGGCGCTTCGGGTGGTTTGCGGCGGGCAGGGCCACCCACACCAGGAGCAGCAGCACCGCGGTGACGACGCCGGCGGTGATCGCAGCGCCACGGGAGACGACGACGTCGAAGATCAGCAGGACCACGCCCGTGATGAGCAGACCGACGCAGATCAGTGTGGTCTCCAGCAGTCGGTCGGCCAGCTTCACGATCTCGCGCTTCGCCTTCTTGCGGAAAAGGGCACGGTGAAGGCTGACGGGACCTAGACCCAGCGCGGTACTGATGGCGGCGAGGCCGACGAGGACGAGGTAGACATCGACCTGGAACGGGTCGAGATCGAGGAATCGCGGCTGGAACGCGAGCGTGAGGAGGAAGCCGGTCAGGATCTGCGTCCCGGTCTGGGTGACCCTCAGCTCCTGCAGGATCTCGTTCCAGTTGCGGTCGAGGCGTTCGGTCTCGGTCTCGTTCCGGCCGTCGGTCGGATCGACGTCGCGCAATTGGGACATCCCGCAATCGTAGAGTGATGGTCGTGTCAGAAACACTCGACCTGCTGCGCCGTGAACTGGGCGATTCCGTGCTCACCGACGAGGCGACCCTCGACGGAGTCCGGGCCGACAAGAGCGGGGCGCGATCAGCGAATCGTCCACTCGCCGTCATCGAGGCGAGGTCCGTCGGAGACGTGCAGGCGACCATGCGGATCGCATCGGCCACGGGAACCCCCGTCGTCGTGCGCGGGGCGGGCACGGGGCTGGCCGGAGGCGCCATCGGCGACGCCGGCGAGATCGTGCTCTCGCTCACCTCCCTCGACCGCATCCTCGAGATCTCCGCTGCGGACGAGCTCGCCGTCGTCGAGCCGGGCATCCTCAACGGCGACCTCAACGCGGTGCTCGCGGAACAGGGCCTGTGGTGGGCTCCCGACCCGGCGAGCAAGGCCATCGCCAGCGTCGGCGGCAACATCGCGACCAACGCCGGAGGCATCCTCTGCGCCAAGTACGGGGTCACGCGCGAGGCCGTGCTGGGCCTCGCCGTCGTCCTCGCCGACGGCTCCCTCGTCCGCTTCGGGCACCGCACGGTCAAGGGCGTGACGGGATACGACGTCACAGCCCTGATGATCGGGTCGGAGGGCACACTCGGCATTGTCGTGGAGGCGACCCTCAAACTGCGTCCCCTGCCCAGCGGAACCGTGGCGACGATCGGTGCGTTCTTCCCCGACATCGTCACCGCGGCTGCCGCCTCCGCCGCGATCACCGCATCCGGCGTGCGTCCGGCGGCGCTCGAACTGCTCGATGCCCTCAGCCTGCGCCTCATCGACGTCTACCTCGGCGGACAGGAGGGGCACGTGCCGATCGCCGACCGCGGCGGCGCCTACCTCCTCGTCCAGACCGACGGCGATTCCTCGGCCGAGGAGGCGACCCGCATCATGGGCATCCTCGCGGGATTCGGCGCCGACGCCGACCTCACGACCGACCCCGACGAGGGGGAGCGTCTGCTGGCCGTGCGTCGCAGCGCGCACCCGGCGTTCGAGAAGTCCGGTCAGGTGCTGATCGAGGACGTTGCGGTTCCCCGTTCGCGACTGCCCGAGATGTTCGCGGCGATCGAGACCATCTCCGCCGAGACCGGGCTGTCGATCCCGGTCATCGCGCACGCCGGCGACGGCAACCTGCACCCCAACCTCATCGTCCCTGCCGACCTCGTGCGGGCCGACGGTGAGATCCCCGATCTCGTCTGGGACGCTGCCGATCGGATGTTCACAGCCGCCGTCGCCCTCGGCGGGACCCTGACGGGCGAGCACGGTGTCGGAATCCTCAAGCGGCGCTGGCTCGCCGACGAGCTGGGCCCTGACAGCTACGAGCTGCAGAAGCGCATCAAGACGGCGTTCGATCCCCAGGGCATCCTCGGTCCGGGGCGGGTCTTCGAGTTTTAGGCTGAAGGCATGAGCTTCCTCCCGACTCCGCCCGAGCAGGACCTCGACGACGAGGCGCGAGCACTGCGGGAGCGCGCCGCGGCGACGTCGCCCGGCACGCCGACGAGCAACACGAAGGCGGCCCTTCTCGGGCATGCCCCGAGTCTCAACGCCTACCTCGAGTGGTACACGTTGCGCGACGAGCTGACACCGGTGATCGGCGCGCGGGGCGTCACCCTCTTCGGGCTGGCCATCTCGGATGCGAGCGGGTCCGATGTCTGCCAGTCCTATTTCCGCAGTCAGCTGGCCGACGCAGGCGAGGACCCCGACTCACCCGTACTCGACGAGCGCGACGCGCTGCTGGCCGACCTCGGTCGGCTGGTCGTCACCGCACCGGGCGAGATCCCGGATGACGTCTACTCACGGCTGGAGCAGAGCTTCGAGCCGTGGCAGCGCGTGCTTCTCGTCGCTTTCGCCGGCTTGATGGTCGCAACGAACATCTTCAACATGGTGGGCCGAGTGCCCGTCGACCTGGCGCTGCGCCCCTTCCAGCGCGCGCAGCCCACGGAGCCCGAGATCGAGATGGGTTCGACCGAGTCCGGCGCGGAGTAGGCCCGCCGGCCGGGCGTCGCCGGCCTCTCAGACCCCGGCCGAACGGCGAAGGGCGCCGGAGCGCTCGTGCGCATCCGACGCCCTTCGGGGTCGATCGTGGATCAGGCCGCGTGATCGTGCGGATTCTGCAGATACCAGCGAAGCCACGACACCGCGTGGAAGAGGGTCGGGTGCGAACCCTCGAACGGCGTGCTGTCGGGAGCATCGTCGTGCCAGGGGTACACGGCGAAATCGAGTCCGCCATCGGCGGCCAGGCGGACCCGGATGAGGCCTGCCGGGGATTTCGACTCGGGGGGCTGGACGATCCATTCGCCATCGCCTACCTGGCGGGCGAACGGGTGGAAGGGGCTCGTCTGGTCGTACTTGACCTCCGTCAGCCTCGGCATTCGTTGTGCTTCTTGTAGTGCCACGGGAGTGCTCCGATCTTGCGCGACGCCGCCGTGGGGTCGCTTTCTGCACGATATTGCGGTGTTACGTCATCGAGAAGGGTGTCGAGTGGCCTCACAGCAACGCCTGAGCTGGTTTCCAGCCGGGTGCTGAGGATGTGTCAGATCGTGGCGACGGAGCCCGAGTCGACCCGGTAGTTCGACCCGTTGACGAAGGAGGCGCGGTCGCTGCAGAGGAAGGTGATGACGGCGGCGACCTCCTCCGGCTCGCCGCGACGCTTGAGCTCCATGTAGGGGCGCTCCTCGTCGAGGAAGCTCGTGATGGCCTCGTCCATGTCGGTGCCGAGCTCCTCGGCGCGCTTCTCCATCATCGCGTCGGTCATCGGCGTGTGGATGAAGGCGGGGGAGACCGCATTGACCAGCAGACCCTCCTTCGCGTAGCTGCGGGAGAGTCCCTTCATGAGCGCCAGGATCCCGGCCTTGGCGGAGCAGTAGGGGATCTCGTCGTCGTAGGGCTGGACGGCGTCCTCGGAGGCGAGGAAGACGATGCGGCCCCAGCCGCCCTTGCGCAGCGAGGGGAGGAAGGCGCTGACGAGACGCACGGGGCCGAGGAGGTCGACCTCGATGGTGTTGACCCATCCGGCATCGTCGATCTCATGGAAGAGTCCCTGCGCGCCGGTGATGCCGGCCGACTGGACGAGGATGTCGATGTCACCCACGGCGTCGACCGTGCTCCGGTGGAGCGAGGCGATCGAGGTGATGTCGGTGATGTCCGCGGCGAAGGCGTGGAGCTTCCCGTCGGGAGCATCGAGTTTCGCGGCCGCGGCGTCGAGCGACTCCTGGTCCTGATCCGTGATGACGACTGTCGCCCCTTCGGCGAGCAGCATCTTGGCGGTCTCCCAGCCGATGCCGGAGTCGGCTCCGCTGACGAGTGCGATCTTTCCGTTGATTCCGAGGTCCATGGCTTCGACGCTAGAACGGCGTCTCTGCGGATTCAGTGAACGTCCCGGATACGCCCAGGCTGCATCAGCAAACTCGAAGGATGACCTCCACCGCGAGCATCACGTGACCATCCCTGCCGCCATCGGCGAGGCCAGGATCTGGCGAGACGGCCGCGCGATCCTGGGCGAGAGCCTGTGGTGGAAGGACGATGCGCTGCACTGGTGCGACATCACCGCCGGGCGGCTTCATCGAGGTCCGGGCAGCGGTGCCACCGATGGATCGAACGACACGGTCCTCTCCTTCGATCCTCCGCTGGCCTCGTTCCAGCCGCGTGCGTCGGGCGGCTACGTGATCGCTCTCGGGAGCCGGGTCGTCGTCTGCGACGCCGATGGCGGCGCGGAGCGGGAGATCGCCCGGGTGGCGCACACTCACGGCGGCATCCGGTTCAACGAGGGCAAATGCGACCCGGCCGGTGAGTTTCAGCTCGGCTCCATGAACATCACGACGGGGGAACCCGACGCCGCCGTCTATCGCGTCACCTCCGCAGGAGCGCGCCTGGTCCGGGGCGGCTTCGGCACCGCCAACGGGTTCGAGTGGTCGGTCGACGAGACCACCGCCTACCTGACCGACACGGCCACGGAGACGATCTATCGCGCTCCCTGGACAGCGGAGGCGGGCTTCGGTGAGCTGGTGCCGTTCATCTCCGGACGCATGCACGACGGACTGACCATCGACCGCGACGGCTATCTGTGGAGCGGCATCTACGGGGACGGCGTCGTCGTCCGGATCTCGCCGGAGGGCGAGGTGGTCGAGACGGTCGAGATCCCCGCCCCGAATGTCACGTCCGTCGCATTCGGGGGCGACGACCTGAGCACCCTGTTCGTCGCGACGGCGCGGGAGAACCTGACCGAGGAGCAGCTCGAAGCGCACCCGCAGTCGGGCGGGGTCTTCGCGGTCGACACCCGCACGGCGGGTCTCCCCGTCCGCACCTTCGCCGGCTGAGCCGGTGCAGCGGGAGCGTCGGGGATCGGGTGCGACGTCGGCCCTAGGCTGACCTGATGAGCGCGCCCCAGCCCCCGGAATGGCAGTCCCGGCCGACGGGGCGGAAGACCTTCGAGTACGTGGTCATCCCGCCGGCTGACGGACGTGCGTCGACGTGGCAGACGCCGCCGGCTCCCGCACCCGTCGCGGCTCGAACCGCGATGGCGGCGACGGTGCTCGTGTCCATCGGCATCGCCCTCGCCGCACTGCTCCTGTTCGCGGTCATCGCCTACCTCGTGCTCGCTCTCGGGTTCGGCAGCGTCATCATCGCCGCGATCGCCGCCCTCATCCCGCTCGCGATCGTCGTGCTGGTGATCCGCTGGATCGACCGGTGGGAGCCCGAGCCGCGAGCCGCCCTGCTCTTCGCCGCCCTGTGGGGCGCCGGTGTGGCGGTCGCCGGAGCGCTCATCTTCGATCTCGGAGTCCAGATCGCCACCGCTGTCGCCGGGACCGCACCGCAGAACGAGGTGCTCCAGGCGGTCGTGCAGGCGCCGCTGGTGGAAGAGGGCCTGAAGGGGTTCGGGGTGCTCATCATCCTGTGGGTCGGGAGACGGTACATCGACGGTCCGATCGACGGGCTGGTCTACGCGGCGACCCTCGCCGCGGGGTTCGCATTCACCGAGAACGTCCTCTACTTCGGCTCGGCCATCGTCGAAGGGGGCGTGGGATCGCTGATCCCCGTCTTCATCGCCCGGGGCCTCTTCTCGCCGTTCGCGCACGTGATCTTCACCTCGTGCACCGGCCTCGCACTCGGATACGGGTCCCGGCGGACTGCGGGACCTGCCCTGTTCGGCTGGTACCTGATCGGCCTCATCCCCGCGGTGGCTCTGCACGCCCTGTGGAACGGAGCCCTCTACGTGGTCCAGGACGTGATCGGCTACTACCTGCTCGTGCAGGTGCCGATCTTCGCCGCCTGGATCGTGCTGATCGTCCTGTTGCGTCGGGCCGAGAGGCGGATGACGGGGGAGCGGCTCGCGGAGTACGCGACCGTCGGCTGGTTCACCCCCGCGGAGGTCTCGCTCGTGTCGAGTCCGGCAGGGCGGCGCACAGGACTCGCCTGGGCCCGCAGCCAGCCGGCACGGCCCGGGGCGCCGGACAAGGTGACGGCGATGAAGGCGTTCGTCCGGGACTCCACCCGGCTCGCCCACACACGGCAGCGCGTGCTGCGCGGCCGCGCCGCGATCGGGGCGACACCGGACGAGCGGGCGCTGCTCGATGCCGTGGTCGCCGACCGGCGGGCCCTCCTCGCCTGACGGAGTCGTCGCGCGGGTACCCGATCCCTCATCCGGAGGGGACGAATGCGGCTGGATCGATGCGGAGCAGCAGCAGACCGCCGAGCAGCGTGCAGGCGAGCGCGATCAGTACGAACACGGCGACCCAGAAGAGGCCGGGCAGGCCGCTGAGTCGCGCCAGCTGATCGGCGTCGGAGTCGCCGCGACCCCGGCCGGCTCCTTCACGGCGGCGGGAGGACTGCAGCTCGACGCTCGTGCGAAGGGAACCGAGGAGCAGGAATGCAGTGATGGTCGACGCGGCGATCGCCTGCTGCGCCGGGTCCAGCAGCCAGGTGGCCGCGAACACGGCGATGCCGACGACGAGGACCGACCAGAGTCCGAACCAGTTGCGGATCTGCACGAGCACGAGCAGCAGGATGGCGAGCAGCGCCCACAGCATGCCGGTCGCATGCCCGATCCCGATGAGCCAGGCGGCACCGAGGCCGAGAAGCGCAGCAGCCGGATAGCCGGCCAGCAGGGTGAGTGCCATGCCGAAGCCGCGGGGCCGCCCGACGCTCACGGTGACACCCGACGTGTCGGAGTGCAGGCGGATCCCCGCGAGGCGACGACCGGTGAGGGTGGCGGCGAATCCGTGTCCCGCCTCGTGGACGATCGTGATGGCGTGCCGCGCGGGACGCCAGATCGGTGAGAGCAGCACGACCGCTGCCGCGACGGCGAGGCAGAGGGCGACGGTCCAGATCGGCAGGGGCGGCTGGGTCGCCGAGATCCGCTGCCACAGTTCCCCGAGTTGCCCCACCGACCCATTCTCGCTTGACTGGGAGCATGACTGATCTGAACTCAAAGCCCGAGATCGACGCCCCCGAGGGGCCGGCGCCCGCCACCCTCGAGATCGTCGACATCGTCGAGGGCGACGGAGCCGAGGCGGTCGCCTCGTCGACCGTCAACGTGCACTACCTGGGCGTCGAGTACGACACCGGCGACGAGTTCGACTCGTCGTGGAGCCGCGGCCAGTCGATCAACTTCCCGCTGCAGCGGCTCGTGGCCGGTTGGCAGCAGGGCATCCCCGGCATGAGGGTCGGCGGCCGTCGCAAGCTGACCATCCCGCCGGAGCTGGCCTACGGTCCCGCCGGTGCCGGTCACCACCTGAGCGGCAAGACCCTGATCTTCGTGATCGACCTGCTCGGCGTCAGCTGATCCCCTCGCCGCATCCGGCCGAAGCCGCCCGTGAGCACCGCTCATGGGCGGCTTCGTTCTTCCCTGCCGGGCGCTGCGGGCGAACGCACCACGGGTGGTGGGTACACCGGAGGTGCGGGCACCGAGACAAAATAAAAGAACTCGTCGGCCAGTGGCGGGGCGTTGCCTCCGACTGCGCCTGGCCCGGCGAGTTCTTCTGTGGATTACAGATTGCTCCCGCCTCGCGAGGTCTGTCAAGACTTCTGTCATGTGTGGGGCGTCAGACTGAGTGCAGACTGAACGCCAGAGCGCGTATGAGCATCGGGAGGTCGCCATGGCAGGACTCGCAGACGATGTCGCCCCGGGGGCGACGGGCCTCGAGCAGCTGCAGGCGCTGATCCGATCCGGAAGAGCCCCGGGCATCGCGACCTCGCTCGACTTCACTCTCGCCGAAGTCGATGACGGTCGCGCCGTCTTCGTCGGCACTCCGGGCGAGCACGCCTACAACCCGATCGGCACGGTGCACGGCGGGTATGCCGCGACGCTGCTCGACTCGGCGTGCGGTTGCGCCGTGCACTCCAAGCTCAGCCCGACGCAGGTCTACACGACGCTTGAGCTGAAGGTCAGCTACCTGCGCCCGATGACGGTCGACACCGGCGAGGTGCGCGCCGAGGCGCTTGTGCTGAGCGTGGGACGCAAGGCGGCGTTTGCCGAGGCGACGCTCACCGACGCGGCCGGCAAGCTGCTCGCGACCGCGTCGTCGACTCTCCTGGTGTTCGAGCGCTGATGCCCTTCGCGCGCGCGGACGGACGACGACTCGACAGGATCCAGCTGTCTCAGCGCGCTCCGGGCACGTTCCAGCTGCTCGAACCGTTCACCTACCTCGAGCCGGGCCGGCCCGAGGCCGAGCGGATCACGGTGCGCGCGCACGATCAGAGCAAGCCGGCGAAAGGCGCGAACGCGACCGACCTGGCCTCGGTGCCGCCGTTCCTGTGGGGGCTCATCTCGAGCCACGGCCGGCACACGGCGCCGGCTCTGCTGCACGACCAGCTCTGGTGGGAGTCGCTCAACCCCGATCCGGTCATCTGGATCGAGCAGCGGCGGAGGGCGGACGCGCTGTTCCGGCGGGCGCTGCGCGAGGGGCACACCTCCGCGGTGCGCGCGTCGCTGATGTTCGGGTTCGTGTCGCTCGAGCGGTACTGGGGGCCGCGTCCATGGCAGGCGATCCTGATGTCGACCCAGATCGGGCTCGGCATCGCGCTGGTGTACGCCTCGGTCCTCGGACTGTTCGGATGGTGGGGCTTCGCCGTCGCCCTCGTCCCGGTGCTCGGCGCGCTCGCGTGGCGACGCGACGTCGAGCCGATGTTCACCCTCACCTATCTCGGCGTCGTGCTGGCGCCGTTCGCGCTCGTGGCGATCGTGGGCCAGTTCCTGCTCGCGCTCCTCGAGATCGCGGGCTGGTTCCTCAGCGGGAGCAGGGGGCCGCGCCCGCGCCGGGGCCCGGTGGGCCTCACCCGACAGGTCAAGGTGCGCGCACGCAGACGAGTCCGCGACCGCCTGACCTCTCTCACCCGCCGCCGCTCCTCAGAGGAACAGGCGACAAAGGAAACGAGCTGACGCGCCACCCAGCCCCAGGTCGGATATTCCGGGCGCATGCGCACGTTCCGGCGTGCGCATATGCCCGGAATACACGTATTCGCTCCCGGTTGCGCCCACGTTCGCGGAAACAGGGCAAGTCCGCTAGGTGCATGCTCCACCGGAACGCTCAGGCCGCGTGGTGGAGCGAGGGAGGCGAGACCGCACCTCGCGGACGAATCCGTCAGCCGGATCCCGCGGGCAGACCAGCCCGCGGGGCCGAGTGCGGTCTCGCTTCGAACTTTCCGAGCTCGGCGGGACTACGCGGCCTCGGCGAGGGCTTCCGTGCGGGCCGTCTTCAGGGCTCCCGCCCACATCTCGAGCTGGTCGAACATGGTCTGCACCGAGGCGGGGTGCTGGGGGCCCGGCGTGAACACCGAGTAGTTCTCGAAGTCGGTGGCGAGTGAGAACGACACCTGCTGGCGGACATGCGCGAGCTGCAGCTCGGACGCGATCCCGCGCAGGTGCTCGATGGCGCGGGCGCCGCTCAGCGACCCGTAGCTGACGAACGCGGCGGCCTTGTTGTTCCACTCGGCGTACAGGTAGTCGATGGCGTTCTTCAGGACGCCGGAGGTCGAGTGGTTGTACTCGGGGGTGACGAACACGTAGCCGTCGAAGCCCGCGATCTTCTCCGCCCACGCCTTGGTGTGATCCTTCGTGTACTGCCCCATCGACGGCGGCACCGGCTCGTCGAGGTGGGGGAGCGGGAAGTCGGCGAGGTCCACGAGCTCGTACGTCGCTCCCTCGCGGCCGACTGCCTGCTCGAGCACCCATTCGGCCACGGCGGCACCGTTACGGCCCGGACGGGTACTGCCGAGGATGACGGCGATACGGAGGTCGGGACTGGAGGAATTGGACAACTGTGCTCCTTGATCGGCGTGGATGACCCGTCAACGATAGGACGCTTCGATGACATGTCAACCCAGCCTGAGCGAGCGCTAGACTTCGGGGATGTCGAGTCGGACCGCCGCGCGAGCAGAGCTCTCGCTGTGGCGTGACATCGTCATCCTCCGCCGCAAGATCGAGCGCGAGCTCGAGCAGCGGCTACAGCAGGATGCCGGCGTCTCGGTCGCCGACTTCGAGATCCTCACCACGCTCCGCAGTGCGCCCGACGGCCGACTCAGGGCCCGGGATCTCGCCGATGTGCTCGGCTGGGAGAAGAGCAGACTGTCGCATCAGGTCACGCGGATGGAGGGCAAGTCCCTCGTCGAGCGGCAGGACTGCCCCACCGATCTCCGCGGCACCTGGGTTGTCATCACCGAGCAGGGGCACTCCGCCGCCGATCGCGGCGAGAACGGCTACGGAGAGGTTCTCGCCAACCGGTTCGACGTGCTCGACGAGTCCGAGCGCACCGATCTCGACTCGATGGCCCGTCGGGTCGTCCAGGCGTCCGACCCGGCCGCGTGCGACAGCGCCGAAGCGATCTTCGGCGCATCTTGACCCTCCGGCTCGGATCAGTGTCCGGGCCGCCTCGACCCCGTCCGGCACGAGTAGACTCGATGCCCGGATTTTGCGACGCCCGACGCCGTTCGCGGCCCCGCCGATCCGGGAGAAGAGAGGTGTGATGTGACTGACTCGCAGACCGCACGACGAGTACCGGACGACCGAGGCGGCGCCGACCTCTCCCGCGACATCGAAGCACGGCTCGCCCGCGAGGTTCAGGCCGAGCAGAGCTACCTCGATGCGCTCTACGCCCGGCTCGACACCGTCAAGGCGGAAGCGGCCTACGAGCTCGACCGGGTGCGTCTCGCGCCGGCGGGCGGCACGCACCAGAGCCGTTCCGAGCGCGACGCCATGGCGCGCATCTACGAGGACCGCATCGCGCAGCTCCGCGAGGTCGATGACCGCCTCGCCTTCGGTCGACTCGAGGACGAAGCAGGTGAACACCGCTACATCGGCCGCATCGGCCTCCGCGACGCCGACCTGCAGCCGCTCCTCCTCGACTGGCGCGTTCCGCAGGCGAGCGCGTTCTACCAGGCGACCGCCGCGACACCGCTCGGGCTGCGCGCACGCCGGCACCTCAGCACGGACGGGCGCCGCGTCACCCGTGTCGAGGACGAGGTCTTCGACGTCGCATCCGACGACCCCGACCGACTGCTGTCCGGCGAGAGCGCGCTGATGGCCGCCCTGACCGCCCAGCGCACCGGCCGGATGCACGACATCGTCGCCACCATCCAGGCGGAGCAGGACCGCATCATCCGATCCGAGCTGCGAGGGGTCCTGGTCGTGCAGGGCGGGCCCGGCACCGGCAAGACGGCGGTCGCCCTGCACCGCGCCGCCTACCTGCTGTACACGCACCGCGACCGGCTCGCCTCGTCGGGGCTCCTCGTGGTCGGCCCCTCGCGCAGCTTCCTCCGCTACATCGAACAGGTCCTGCCCTCGCTCGGTGAGACCGGTGTCGTGCTCTCGAGCCTCGGTTCGCTGTTCCCCGGCGTCGAGGCGCAGATCGATGACGAGCCCTCCGTCGCCGCTCTCAAGGGCTCACCCCGGATGACCGAACTGCTGCGCCGCGCGGTGCAGTCGCGCCAGGTCGTGCCCGACGCCGTTCAGACCGTCGAGATCAACAACGAGCGCCTCGAGGTCGCTCCGGCGCTCATCGAGAAGGCCATCCGCCGCGCCCAGGACAGCCACAAGCCGCACAACGAGGCGCGGGTCACCTTCGTCTCGAATGCGCTCGCCGCCATGACCTCCGAACTCGTCAGCCGGCTCCGACGCCGCGGCGACGCGATCGATGACGAGGACGTGCGGATGATCCGAGAGGACATCCGCTCGAGCCAGGACGTCCGGGTTCTCCTCAACACCGCCTGGCTTCCTCTCAGCCCCGAGAAGCTCCTCGGCGACCTCTACGCCCGCCCGCAGTGGCTGGCGTCGCTCACCCCGCAGTGGAACGAGGAGAAGCGCGCACTGCTTCACCGCGATCGCAGCTCCGAATGGACCATCTCGGATGTCCCGCTGCTCGACGAGGCCGCGGAACTGCTCGGCGAAGCGCCGACCGCGTCGGGCGCCGCCGAGCAGGCGGCCCGCCGCCAGCGCGAGCGCGACATCGAGAATGCCGAGAACGCGATCCGCAACATGGGCGTCGAGGGGATGGTCAGCGCGGAGGCGCTCGCCGACGGGTTCGCCGAGTCCGGTCCCCGCCTCACGGCGGCCGAACGCGCATCGACGGATCGCAGCTGGACGTACGGCCACATCGTCGTCGACGAGGCACAGGAACTGTCGCCCATGCAGTGGCGGCTGCTGCGGCGTCGTGCGCCCCTGCGCTCGTTCACGATCGTGGGCGACATCGCCCAGGCGTCGTCGCCGGTCGCCGCGTCGAACTGGTCGGATGCGATCCGCTCGCTCAGCGGAGAGTTCCGGCTCGAGGAACTCACGGTCAACTACCGCACCCCCGCCCAGATCGCCGACCTGGCGGAGAGGACCGCGCGCTCGCTGGGACTCAGCATCACCGCGTCGCAGTCGGTCCGGGAGTCGGAGTGGGAGCCGGTCGAGATCAGTGTTCCCGAGCGGGAGCTCGTCGAATCGCTGATGGCCACCGTGCGCGCGGACCAGGCGCTCGGCAGCGGTGGAACCCTCGCGGTGATCGCCCCCGCCCATCGTGTGAGCGCACTGCACGCCGCGCTCCGCGAGGAGTTCGGCGCGTCCATCGGCCTCGGCGGAGTCAGCATCGCCCAGACCGTCTCGGTCATGTCACCGCGCACCGCGAAGGGGCTCGAGTTCGACTCGGTCGTCGCCGTCGATCCCGACGGGATCGTCGACGCGGAGCCGCGCGGAGTCAGTGCCCTCTACGTGACGCTCACCCGTGCGACCCAGCGTCTGACGGTCATCCGGGTCGCCTGACCCGGGGCTGTCCGGCTCCGCCGCTGCCCGCCTCGACGGCATTTCTTGGGCATGTCGTAGCCGCTGCGCGTGCGACACCCAGCCCGAGGGGAGAGAATCGAGGGATGTTCCGCCGACACCCGCTGCTCTCGCTGGTGACGCTCGCCTATCTCGGCTTCGTCGGATGGCTCACTCTGTCCCCGCAACTGCCGCTCGGTGAGGGAACCGACGGGTTCGTGTGGCGAGTGCTCGACGTGCTCGACACCATCCCCGGCACTCGCTGGATCGACTACTCCGACGTGGAGTTCGGGGCGAACGTCGCCATGTTCGCACCGATCGGCATGTTCCTGGTCCTCCTGTTCGGTCGCGGGCGGTGGTGGCTCGCGATCCTGCTCAGCTTCGCCCTGTCGTCGATCATCGAGCTCGCCCAGCTGCTGATCTTCACCACCCGCGTCGCCGACGTGCGCGATCTGGTGTCGAACTCGATCGGTGGCATCGTCGGAACGCTGCTCGTGATCGCCATCACCGCGCCGAAGGCCCGCCGCATCGCCCGGGCGCGTGCCGCGGAGTCGCGCCACCCGGTGCTCGCCCAGCGCTAGCCGCCGCCCCCGCCCGCTGAGCGCACCGATGCGCAGGGCGTGAGGACGGGCGTGGGTCGCTCGTTTCGACGGGCTCAACGGGCGAGGCTGCTGTCCGCCCGCCCGCTGAGCGCAGGGAAGCGAAGGGCCGTCTTGAAGTCTGGGGTGCTCGTTTCGCTGCGCTCAACGGGCGGGAGCTGCCCGCCAGCCCGCCCGTTGAGCGCAGCGATGCGCAGGGCTTGAGGACGGGCGTGGGTCGCTCGTTTCGACGGGCTCAACGGGCGGGGGTGGTGCCCGCCCGCTGAGCGCAGCGATGCGCAGGGCTTCAAGGACGGCCTGGGGTACTCGTTTCGCTGCGCTCAACGGGCGGGTAGCGGCTCCGTTCGCTGCGCTCGACGGCGGTGCCCAGGTGGGTCAGTCTTCGGGGTTCTCGGGGTCGAGGGGGGCGTGGTGGTCGAGCTCCGCCACACCGATGCGCCAGTAGCCGTCGACCTTCGCCTGGTTCTTGTCGAGGCCGCGCTCGCGCAGCCAGCGGCGGATGGGAACGAGCGCGGTCGCCTCGCCAGCGGCCCACACGAAGGTGTCCGCGTCGGGAGCGGCGTCCTCGAACGCGGCGAGGGCCGCCTCGGCGCCGGGCGCGATAGGGGTGACGGTCACACCGGGGCCGGTCGGGAACGGGTAGTCGAGGATCCGCGGATCCGTCGACTGAACGAACGCGGTCACGGCGCCCTCGTCCCTCACCGCGGCGATCCACCGCGCCAGCGCGGGCGCCGCGCTCTCATCCGAGAGCAGAACGTAACGGGTGTATCCGCGAGGCGCGAGACGCGATCCCCGCGGTCCGCCGACCGCCAGCGTGTCGCCGGGCTTCGCACCGGCCGCCCACGCGCTCGCAGGTCCCGTATCGCCGTGCACGACGAAATCGATGTCGAGCTCATCGGTGCCGTCGTCGGTGATCCGGTGGGCGGCGGGGGTGTAGTCGCGCATGATGCGCTGCCCGGGAGCGGCGGGGAACAGCACCTTGAGGTGGTCCTCGGGGCCCGCGCTCGCGAACCCGGCGAGCTCGGGCCCGACGAGCGTCACCCGCCGGACACTGCTCGTCAGATCGCGGACCGCGGTGACAGTCAGGCTGCGGAGGCTCGTCTCATGCCGGACGACCTCGCGTTCGCGCGCCGCGACGGCTGAGCTCGAGAGCCGCGGGACGGCGGCTGAAGTGGTGGAGGAGGTCGTTGCGGGGGAGTCGCCGGGCGATGCGGTCATACGCCTATTGTCGCCCGCTGAACCGGGCCCGAGGCTGAGCCTCCGGCGTCGACGCGTGAGGCCGAGGCCTCGTCGGCCGTGAATCGTTCGATCTCGGCGAACCGGGCGAGCAGGACCGAGAACTGCTCGAGCTGGTCCTCGTTCCAGGTGGCGAGGAATCTGCGGTAGCGCCCGCGCGTCGCGTCCAGCGCGGTGCCGACGCGGTCGACGGCGAGCTGGGATGGGCGCACGAGTACCGCCCTCGCGTCATCCGCGCTATGGGTCATCTCGACGAAACCCCGCTCGCGCAGCTCCCGGAGATGACGGCTGATGGAGCTCTTGTCCATCCCGGTCGCCGAGGCGAGAGCCCCCACCTGGAGGGGGCTCTCGCGCACGAGGTGCCGCAGGACGGTCCATGCTGCGGGCGGCAGCTCGGGATCGAGCAGCGCGGCCGACTCGCGGACATTGGATTTCACGAACCGGAAGAGCGTCGCGAACGACTGCTCCAGCGAGCCGAGGGGGTCGCGATCCGATGCCGCGGGCTGGCTGTCGTCCGCGGGGGTTGTCACCGCCGGCTCCGCTCCGCTTCCTCGGCCGCACGCTCCTCGACCTCGTTGGTCGGGATCGGGATCGATCCGGTCGAGGTCGTGGTCGAACCGATGTCGTTCGCCGAGACCTCGACGAGGAGGCCCAGTTCTTCGTCGCGCAGCTGCTGGACGGCGGTCTTATGACCGAGCGGCTTGTTCGGAAGCAGCGAGATCATGATGATGGTCAGGATCGCGAGCGGGAGCACTATGAGGAACACGTCGCCGACGGCCTCGCCGTAAGCCGACTCGACGACCGTGCGGATCGGCTCGGGAAGGGTCGAGACGTCGGGGATCTTGCCACCGCCCGCCGCGCCGGCCGGAATGCCCAGCGCGCCGAGCCCGTCGGTGACGAGGCCGGTGACACGGGTTCCGAGGAAGGCGCCGAGCGCCGCGACGCCGATGGTGCCGCCGAGGCTGCGGAAGAACGCGATCGACGAGCTGCCCGCGCCCAGCTGACTGGCCTTCAGCGAGTTCTGCGTCACGAGCACGAGGTTCTGCATGACCATGCCGATACCGGCGCCCATGACCACCATGTACAGCGCCATCAGCGGGTAGGGGGTGTCGTAACGGAGCGTGCCCATGAGGCCGAGCCCGATCGTGAGGAGGACGGATCCGACGATCATGTAGCGCTTCCAGATGCCCGTGCGGCTGATGATGCCGCCGATGACGGTCGAGGCGCCGAAGAGGCCGAGGATCATCGGAAGAGTGAGCAGACCCGACTCGGTCGGGGTGTTGCCGCGCGCGAGCTGCAGGTACTGGCTGAGGAAGATCGAGGTGCCGAACATCGCGACGCCCACCGAGAGGCTCGCGATGACCGCGAGCACGAAGGTGCGGTTGCGGAAGAGCGTGAGCGGGATGATCGGCTCCTTGACCTTCAGCTCGACCAGCACGGTGAGGGCGAGCAGCGCGACCGCGCCGCCGACCATCAGGTAGCTCGGCGCGGAGTTCCACTCGAATTCGTTGCCGCCGAGGCTCACCCAGATGAGGAGGAGGCTCACGCCACCGGTGAGGAGGATCGCGCCGAAGTAGTCGACGATGACCTTGCCGCTGCGCTTGGGCAGGTGCAGTGTGCGCTGGATGAGGACGAGGGCGACGATCGCGACGGGGAGCGCGACGAAGAAGTTCCATCTCCAGCCGAGGGAGTCGGTGATCACACCGCCGATGAGCGGGCCGCCGACCGTCCCGAGTGCCATGACTCCGCCGATGAGGCCCATGTAGCGACCGCGTTCGCGGGGGCTGATGATGTCGGCGATCGTGACCTGCACGAGCGCGGTCAGCCCACCGCCTCCGAGCCCCTGGAGGATCCGGAAGATGATGAGGGTGTTGGTGTCCTGGGAGAAGCCGGCGAGCGCCGACCCGATGACGAAGATCACGAGCGCGAGCTGGATGAGCAGCTTGCGGCTGATCAGGTCGGCGAGCTTTCCCCAGATGGGAGTGCTCACGGTCGTCGCGAGCAGCGATGCGGTGACGATCCAGGTGTAGGCGGTCTGGTTGCCGCCGAGATCGGACACGATGACGGGCAATGAGGTCGACACGACCGTGCCGGCGAGGATCGCCACGAACATGCCCATGATCAGGCCGGAGAGTGCGGAGAGCACCTCGCGGTGGCGCTTCTGCTGCTCGGGGGTCGCCGGGGTCTTGGTCTTGTCCGGCGTACTGGACTTGGGGGCGCGAGCCATGGAGCTCCTCGAATCGCGAGAGAAGTAGAGGGGGATAACAGTTGACTGACGTCAACTATAAACGTTGTTATCACACAACTAACTACGCGATGGGGGTATTCCGTTCGACGGCGCCTTACTCGGTCGTGCACGACCCGGAGGAGACCCCCGCATTAAGCGTCGGCGCCTGCGCGAGCACCGGAGCGAGCTCGGTCATCGTCGCCGCGTAGCCCACGTTGGGCGTGTCGGCGCCCTTGGCGAAGACGATGCCGACGATGGCCCCGTCGACGCTGAGCAGGGGGCCGCCGGAGTTCCCGGGCTGCACGTCGGCGGCCAACGTGTACACCTCTCGCGGGCTGGAGCTGCTCGCGTAGATGTCGTTGACGACGAGGGTGGCGACGGAGATCACGTTGGCCGGTTTGGCTGCGAAGGGCCCGCCGAACGGATACCCGAGGGCGACCGCGTCGGTTCCCGCGGCGAGCGAGGTGCCGAAGCCGAGTGCCGGAGCGGCGAGCCCGTCGGTCGCGATGACCGCGATGTCGTCGACGGGGTCGAAGTAGACGACCCGACCGGAGACGGTGCCGTCGCTGCGGGACTCCACGACCGGTTCGCTCACCCCGGACACCACGTGGGCGTTCGTGACCACCCGGTCGGGGGCGACGACGAATCCGCTGCCCGTCTGGCTCTGTCCGCATGCATACGCGTTGCCGCTGATGCGGACCACCGATCGTGATGCCGTCGAGACGGCGTCGGTGCCGGTGTCGAGAGAGGGCACGGATGGAGCCGTCGTCGGTCCGCCGAGAGCCTCGGAGATGCTGGGGATCCCGTCGCTCACGACGAGCGCTCGCAGCTGAGCCATGGTGCTCTTCACGGGATCGGGGGTGAGCCGGTCGATCCCGGCGAGGACCACCGACGACGAGATCGCCGGGCTCAGCACGGGCACCCCCAGCGAGCCGATTCCGAACGCGACCATGGATGCGGCGAGGGCGGTGACGATGACGCCGCTCACCGCGCCGGCGATCTTGTCGAGGGTGCGGAGGGGGCCCCGCGGCACCGTGCGCGCGAGGGCCTTGCCCAGGGCGCCGCCGACGATGCTCCCGATCACGATGAGCGCGAGGAACAGGGCGATGGTCGCCACCAGTCGGATGGGCGCCTGAGCGATCAGACCGGTGACGGACGGCGTGAGCAGCACGGCTGCGATCGCGCCGCCGAGGACGCCGGCGATCGAGAAGACGTTGCGGAGGAAGCCCGAACGGTATCCCTGCACCAGGTACCCGATGAGCAGGAACGCCAGGAGGATGTCGACGATGACCGACAGCATGTCGCCTCCCGTTGTCGCACAAGGGGTCCGGTTTCGGCCCCGAGACATTCTCGCGTTCCAACCCTGGATAGCCGCCCGGCCCGCCGCGTGCCCGCCGACCCCGGCCGGCGCAGGGCTCGCATCACCGCGCCGTAGGCTTGGTCCGTGCCGCAGCAGAGCTCCGCCGACCTTGTCCGCGACAACACCACGCTCACCCCCGACTTCCCGCAGCCCGGGATCCTCTTCCGCGACCTGAGCCCCCTCTTCGCGAATGCCGACGCGTTCCGTCAGGTCGTGGAGCAGCTCGCAGAGCCGTTCGCCGGCCGGTTCGATCTCGTGGCCGGAGCCGAGGCACGCGGTTTCGTGCTCGCCGCCGGTGTCGCGATCGCGACGGGCAAGGGAGCTCTGCCGCTCCGCAAGCCGGGCAAGCTGCCCCCGCCCGTGCTCTCGGAGAGCTACTCGCTCGAATACGGCGATGCGAGCCTTCAGCTGACCGAGGGGCTGATCCCGCCCGCGCGAGTCCTCCTCATCGACGATGTCCTCGCCACCGGCGGAACCCTGGCGGCCGCCCGGCGGCTGCTCGAGCGAGCCGGACACGAGGTCGTCGGAGTCGCCGTCGTGATCGAACTCCCCGAGCTGAAGGGCCGGGCGCGGATCTCCGACCTCGAGGCGCACGCGCTGCTCAGCGAGTAGCCGAACCGGGCATACCAGGGTCAGCCCCGACGGAGCGTCGAGTGGCATCATGAGCGCCATGGGTCAGCACATCGAGATCGACACCACCGGCGGCACGATCAACGCGTATCGCGCGGATCCCGAGGGTGCGCCGCTCGGCGGCATCGTCCTCATCCACGAGCTGTGGGGCCTCGTCGAGCACATCGCCGACGTGGCCGACCGGTTCGCCGCGGAGGGGTATCTGGTCGTCGCGCCGGATCTGCTCTCCAACATCGGCATCACGCCCGAGGTGGGCGCCGAGCTCGCTGCGCTCCGGTCGCACCCCGACCCCAAGGTGCGCGCGGACGCGCAGCCCGCGTTCCGCGAGAAGCTCAGCGCCGCACACTCACCCGACTACGCGCAGTGGGCGATCAGCGTGCTCCAGCAGGTCACCGACTATGTGAGCGCCCAGTTCGATGAGGAAGGTGACCTCGCCACCGTCGGGTTCTGCTTCGGCGGCACCTACGCCTGGGCGCTCGGGGCCGCCGATGCGAGGATCCGGCTCGCCGTCCCGTTCTACGGCATCCCACCCGAGCACTCGTCCTTCGCCGATATTCAGGGTTCTGTTCTCGCGTTCTTCGGAGAGACCGACGAGCGGGTCACCTCGACCCTGCCCGCCACGTCGGCGGCGCTCGCCGAGACCGATGTGGACTTCACCTCCGTCGTCTACCCCGGCGTCGGACACGCGTTCTTCAACGACACGAACCCGGCCACCTACGACGCCGACGCGGCGAACGACGCCTGGGCGCAGACCCTCATCGCACTGGGCAGGGCGATCCCGTCCTGACCGAGGCCGACCTGCGTCGCTGAGCGCACGACCTGCTGAGCGGAAGCGGGTGGACTCGTCGATCAGCGGGGTCGCCGTTTGCCGCCGCTCTTCTTGCTGCGGGGGAGAGCGCGCAGTCCGGTCCGGTGCACCGGCTTCGCCTTCGCGGCCGGCCCACGAGGAGGTTGCCTGCGCTCGGTCTTCTTCTCGGGCTCGGCCGCCGCTTCGCCCCCCGTCCCGCGCGAGCTCTGAGCGGTGCGGCCGCGAACGATGCCGACGAACTCGTCGACGGAATCGTCGGGAGGACCGGCCTTCCAGACGAGCGCGATCCGGGTGGGCTCGGCGTCGCTGATCTCACGAGCCTTCACGTCGCGTCGACCGGTGGCCCGGAAGACCGATTGCGGCATGCGGGCGACCCCGACACCGGCGGCGACGAGGTCGAGTGCGTCGTCGTCGCGGCCTTCGAGCAGGTTCTCGTCTTCGAGCTCGGCCAGAGTGACGGAGTCGACGACCGAGATCGGATGGTCCTTCGGCGCGACGACGACCGGCATCTCGGTCCACAGAGGGATGGCTCGGTAGACATCGGCGTCGATCTCGAGCGGCAGTCGCGCGAGCGTCATGTCGGCGTCCCCGTCGAGTGCCTCGAGTGCGCCCGCGTCGTCGACGAGGCGGAGGACGAGCGGGAGGTGCGGCATCCGCTCCGCCCAGACACGGGCCCACTTGTCGGCGGAAACCCCGACCACGAACGCGACGGTGAACGTCGACCGGGCAGGCGATTCGGGCAGCTCGTCGGACTCGGACACGTGCCCAAGGGTAACCTTGTGCCGTGCCGCAGCCATCAGACCAGACCATGAAGCCCGCCACGGCGGCCAAGAAGCTCGGCATCCTGCTCTCCGCCGCCCCGGCCGAGTTCCAGGAGGGCGAGGTCTCGCGCTCCGAACTCAACGCCCTGCTGACCGACCCGCCCGAGTGGCTGGCCGAGCTCAAGCGCAACGGTCCGCACCCGCGACCCGTCGTCGCCGCGCGTCTCGGCGTGTCGATCGCAGGCCTCGCGCGAGGGGGCCTCGATGCAGACCTCACGACGGAGGAGATCAAGCAGATGCTCGTCGAGATGCCGGCCTGGCTCGTCACAGAGCGAGCGACTCAGGCGGCCGTGCGCGACGAGAACGCTCGGGTCAAGTTCGAGCGTGCTGCGAAGGCCGAGGCGCGGGCGAAGCGCGAACGCTCCGCCCGCTGACCTCGAACAGGGTCGTTCTCGGGAGCCGGACGGCGGCCGCCGGGTTCTCATTCCCTTCGGTGAATGCGGGCCCCTCCGAGACGCAATAGCGCACCTGTCACACGGGCCTTTTCACGGGAGCGACGCCGGAGACGATCAGAGCACCGAGAGCGCCATCACGGCCGTGACCGCATTGGTCGCGAAGTCGAAGAGCATCGCGGCGCCGATGGCGAGTCCGATGACGGCGATGCCTTTGGAACGTCGTCGTCCGGACACCCCCACGATTCCGAGTACCACCGCCGTCGCGGCGGTGGCGATCTCGAGGATGAGGGATCCCACACCTGCTGTGTTGCCGAACGCGACGAACCCGTTCATCGCCGCGATCGCGAAAACCAGCTGAAGCATCGCACCCGAGAGCATGCCGCCGAGTCCGATGGTGACCGAGAGCGGGCCCAGGATGTCGGTCCGCGGTTCCGAGCGTCTCGCCGGGGTGAGTTCGCGCACGAGGACGGGGGTCATGCTGTGGGTGGGGCCGGCGAGGGGAGAGGCGACAGTCATGGGAGTAGCTCCTGGGATGGGGCGGATGGGTTGCCTCATCGTGCTGCGGATGCGATCGCCGACGCCGGCTCCGAGCGCCATCCGTGCGGAAGTCGGTCGCACACCGGGCTGGGGAGGAACGTGCGAGAGCCCCATCCGCCCCGTCGCCCGGCTCGGGTCAGCGGAACATCGGCCGGATCTCCCACGGTGTGGAGTTCGTGAGCGCGATCATCAGTTCGAGGGCTGCCACGCGGGCCTCCTCGACGCTCACGTCGCTGATGATGTCGATGGCGAGGGGTGGCGGTTCGCCGAACCGGGGGATCTCGATATAGGCGCGCTCGCCGCGCGGCAGCAGCACGTGCGCATCCGCCGTTCCGGGTGTCACCACGCGGGAGTCGATCGCGAGCGCGACGCTGGCGAGAGCGTCGATCCGGCTGAGCGTGGCGTTCACCACCAGGGTCGCGAGCCCGGCACCCGCAGCGTCCGAGGAGCCCCGCGCACGCCGTGTCATGACGACCTCGGCCGCATCGACTCCGCCCTCATCCCGCTCATGCGCCGACAGTAGCGGTGCATTCCTGGGCGCAGCCGTCAGGGTGTCGGGTTGAGGGAGTCGTAGGACCGGAACGTCTTCGACCGCGCCACCATCAAGCCGACCAGCAGCGTGATGACGATGCCTCCGACGAACGGCGGCAGCCAGAGCAGACCGATGAGCGACAGCAGACCGACGTAGAGGTCGCCGAGGCGCGGACCTCCCTGCACGACGACGATGAAGATGCCCTGCACCCGTCCGCGGAAGTGATCGGGTACGGCCGCCTGCAGCATCGTCGACCGGAAGATGGCGCTGACCTCGTCCGAAGCTCCCGCGCCGGCGAGCACGATCGCGGCCACCACGATCGACGCGATGCGCGCCGTCTCGTCCGACGACCCGGACTCGACGGACCAGCCGCCGTAGGTGACGACCGCGAACACGACGCCGAGAGCGAGGATGAACACCCCGTAGAACTGGATCGCCCTCCCGATCGCGACACCATGATGCCGAACGGCACCGAGACGCCCCGAGAACAGGCTGGCGAGCAGCGCCCCGATCGCGAAGGACGCCGTCAGGATCCCGACGGTGATCGCGTCGCCGCCGAGGAGGAGGGCGGCTGCCGCCGGGTACAGCACGCGCGGCTGCCCGAAGAGCATGGCGACGATGTCGACGAGGAAGTTCATCCGGATGTTCGGCGCCCGCCGAAGGAAGCGCATTCCGTCGACGATCGCGCTGACGTGGGAGACCCGGACGGTGTTCGTCGGCGGGAGGCGGGGGAGGAGCAGGATGCCGATGAACGCGGCGACGAAGAGGACCACGTCGATGCTGTAGGTCCAGCCGAAGCCGACGAGCGCCACCAGCACACCGGCGACAGCGGGACCGACCGTGACGGCGAGCCCGTTCGCGATTCCGCCGAGCGCGGCGGCGGCCGGCAGCAGTTCGCGGGGGAGCAGTCGCGGTGTGATCGCCGACTGCGTCGCATTGAGGATCGTGGACGCGGCGGCGGTGATGGCGGTCAGCACATAGAGGGTCGGCACCGTCTCGAGGCCCAGCCAGGCGAGGGTTGCGATCGTGCCGGTGGCGCCCCAGGACACGATCGCGGCGATGAGCGCCACGATCTTGCGGTCGAACGCGTCGGCGAGCGCCCCGCCGTAGAGGCCGGCGACGACGGCGGGCCCCAGCGCGATGATGCCGACCAGTGCGACCGACAGAGTCGAGTTCGTCAGCTCGTAGATGTGCAGACCGACCGCGACGATCGTCATCTGGCCGCCGATGCCCGACACCGTCTGGCCCACCCACAGCCGCGCGTACGCGGGGCTGAGCTTCAGCGGGGTGGTGTCGATGAGATGCGATCCGGGCACGAGGACCAAGTCTGCCCCCTTGCGCGCCCCCGCCCCGCCGCCCCCTCCCGTGGCAGGTGAAATCCAGCCCCTCCTCTCGCTCAGCAGGTGGAAACCGGCTCAGCAGGACAGATTCCCCGGATTCGACCTGCTGAGCGCGATTCCACCCGCTGAGGGAGAGGCCCTGTCGGGTTAGGGTCGGCGGGTGGAGGTCGAGCGGATCACGGAGCGGCTCGTGCTCCGCAGGTGGCGGGGCGGGGATCGGGATCCGTTCGCCGCCCTGTGCGCAGATCCCGAGGTCATGGAGTTCTTCCCGGCTCCGCTCGACCGGATCGCCGCGGACGCTCTCGCCGACCGTGCGGACGCGATGTTCGACTCCCACGGCTACGGTCTGTGGGCTGTCGAGCGTCGGGACACGGCCGAGTTCATCGGATTCACGGGCCTCGCACCCCTGCCTGCCGGCGTTCCCGGCGCGGGAGGTGTCGAGGTCGGCTGGCGCCTCGCGCGCGACCAGTGGGGCCACGGCTTCGCCACGGAAGCCGCGGGCGAGGCGCTCAGCTTCGCTTTCGACGATGTGGGCCTCGATGAGGTGGGGTCGATCACCGCCGTCGTCAATTCGCGCTCGCGGGCGGTGATGGAACGGATCGGCATGCGCCAGGCGGACCTCTTCGAGCACCCCCGCATCGACGAGGGCTCCCCGCTGCGTCCGCACGTCCGCTACCTGCTCACACGGACGGAGCAGACGGCCCGCCTGCCCACGGCGCCGCTCTGCTAAGCTCGTTCGGTTGCCGTCCAACGGCCGCGGATAAAGAGAGCCCCTGCATTCTGTGGAGGGCGCCGCGCAACGAGAAGAGAGGGGATCCCATCTATGGCACTCGAGTCTGACGTCAAGAAGGCGATCATCGAAGAGTACGCAACCCACGCCGGTGACACTGGATCCCCCGAGGTTCAGGTCGCGATGCTGACCCGCCGGATCAAGGATCTGACGGAGCACCTCAAGGAGCACAAGCACGACCACCACTCACGTCGTGGTCTGCTGCTCCTCGTCGGTCAGCGCCGCCGTCTGCTGGGCTACCTGCAGGACATCGACATCAACCGTTACCGCTCGCTCATCGAGCGTCTCGGTCTGCGCCGCTGAGGCACTGTCGCTGACTCCAGCTCTTCGTTAGACAACGCGAGCTTCTTGCAGACGGGCCGTCCACCTTCGGGTGGGCGGCCCGTTCTGCTTCCTCAGGGTCAGCGATGGATGTGAAGACCGATCAGGTCACGTCGGTGGCCCCGGCTCCGGCCCGGGTGCCGACGGCGATGTCCCACGAGTCGTACGAGTAGATCTGCATGAACTCGCCGCCGCCGGCGAGATCGAACCGACAGGACTCCTCGTTCGTGATGTCGCAGAGGGATTCCTCCGAGCTGCCGGTCGACCAGACGACCGCGCCCCAGCCGCCGCCGGGACCCGCCTCGAGCGTCGCGGTCGTCGCCGGTCCCTCGTACCAGATCACCTTGTCGCCGGTGCCGGCGTAGGCGGAGTCGGCGCGCAGTTCCGGCACGATCATCGTCGACTGCAGCTGGATGTCCCACTCCCCGTTGGTGAGGATCTCGAACGACGCGACCTCGCTGTCGGAGTACAGGTTGTACAGCAGCTGCCCGCTGTAGGGGAGGTCCTCGTCGAGGATCGGCTCGACCTCTGTGCCCGACGAGTCGAGCCCCGTGATGGTGATGTGGCCGTCGCCGCGCGCGATGATCTCGGCGATGCCGTACCCGCCGACGCCGTCGACCGGGGTCGCCGCCATCTCACCGTTTCCGACACCCGAAGCCGCGCCGCCCACCGGCAGGAGCAGCGGGCCCGCGCTCTCTTCGATCTCGTCGAGGAACGTGTCGACGCCGCCCGACTCCTCGATATCGCGACGGATGGAACCCACGAGCTGGATGGTGACGAAAACCAAGACGGTCGCGACGATCACCGACAGCACGCTGAGGATGAGCCCGGTGATGGCCATCCCCTTCCGATGCGTGCGGCTGACCAGCGCGACGATCGCGAAGACGACGCCCGCGATGGCGATGACGTAGGCGACGGGGGAGACGAAGGGGAGAGCGCCGACCACGACGGCGACGATCCCCAGGACCAGGGCCGTGATCGCCGCAGCCGACCCCGGTCGCCGCGTGACCTCGACCGCAGCCGGCGGCTGTGGCCCGGGAGGCATGATCGGTGGCGCGGCCACCGGGCCAGGAGCGTTCGCCCAGCTCGGAGCCGGCGGTTGCGCGGCCACCTGACCGGGAGCCGGCGTGGTCGGAGGGCCTGAGATCGGCGACGCTGCCGCAGCGGTGCTGGGCGCCAGCGCGCCGTGCGGAGCGGAGCCCGCGTCGACGACAGGCCCGCCGGTGAGCCCTGGGCCGGAAGCGACCGGAGCCGGAGCAGCCGTGGCCGGAGCGGCCGGTGCCGGAACGGCCGGATCGGGAGCGGCGGGCGCCCCGCTCGGCGACACCCATTCCCTCGAGGAGGGCGCCGGCGGCGTCGCGTCGGCCGCGGCAGTGTCGTCGGGGCGTTCGTCGGTGGGGTCGTTCATCACCGCACGAATCTACTCGCGACGGTGACCCCCGCCCAGGATCTGATGCCCGACTCGTCGCGCCGCCCCGGGCCGCCGCCCTGCTGTCGCGCGCTCGGAGGAACCGCGCGACCGCTGCGGCCGGGGAGTAGCGTGTCGCCATGATCCCCGCGACGAACCTGCTGGCGTTCGTGCTGGCGTCGATCATCCTGCTGGTCATGCCGGGTCCCAGCGTGCTGTTCGTCATCGGTCGATCCATAGCCCTCGGCCGCAAAGCCGGGCTGCTGAGCGTGCTCGGCAACACCCTCGGCATGCTTCCGCTGATCGGCGCCGTCGCTCTCGGTCTCGGCGCCATCGTCACCTCGTCCGTGATCGTCTTCACGACGGTCAAGCTCGTGGGTGCGGCCTACCTCGTCTGGTTGGGCGTGCAGGCGATCCGGCATCGGGGCGCCAGCGGGGCGGCGATCGATGTCCGAACCCACCCGGCCTGGCGTCTGCTGCTCGAGGGGTTCACGGTCGGCGTCAGCAATCCGAAGACGATCGCGTTCTTCGTCGCAGTCCTCCCGCAGTTCGTCGACTACCGAGCGGGGGCGCTCGCGCTGCAGATGCTCGAGCTCGGCGTGGTCTTCGCCATTCTCGCCCTGGCCTGCGACAGCGTCTGGGCGCTCGCCGCGGGCACGGCCCGGGCCTGGTTCGGCAGTTCTCCCAGAAGGCTGTCGCGTCTCTCCGCCACTGGCGGCGTCATGATGATCGGGCTCGGCGGGGCGCTCGCGCTCACCGGCAGCAAGCACTGACAGGGGCCGCTCGCATCCATTGACATGCAAGTGGATACTTGCATATGGTGGGCGCGTGGTCGACGTGTTCAAGGCTCTCGCCGATGAGACCCGACGTGTCATCCTCGACGAGCTCGCCGAGCGCGACGAGCAGACCCTGTTCGAGCTCTGCGCACGATTGGCGAGCAAGCACGGGCTGGCGTCGTCACGGCAGGCCATCTCGCAGCACCTCGAGGTGCTCGAGGAGGCGGGACTGGTCCGCACGGAGAAGCGCGGACGGTACAAGTTCCATTTCCTCGACACCTCACCCCTCGAAGAGATCAGATCCCGATGGCCGGCGCGCCCGGCGAAGGAGCAGTGAGCCATGAAGATCCACCTGTCCAGCATCTTCGTCGACGATCAGGATGCCGCCCTGGCGTTCTACACCGACGTGCTCGGTTTCCAGGTCGCCGACGACGTGCCCATGGGGGAGTTCCGATGGATCACCGTCGTCTCACCCGAGAACCCCGACGGCGCCCAGCTGGTGCTGGAGCCCAACGCGCATCCTGCGGTCGGTCCGTTCCGTGACGCGCTGGTCGCCGACGGCATCCCGTTCACCTCGTTCGCGGTCGACGACGTCGAGGCCGAGTACGAGCGTCTCGTCGCCCGAGGTGTGCGCTTCACGCAGAAGCCGCTCGCCATGGGGCCGGTGACGACGGCGGTCTTCGACGACACGAGCGGCAACCTCGTGCAGATCGCGAGCATCACCGCGTGATCGACACGATGGATCGCGACCGTCTGCTGGCCCGCTTCGGGCTCGGTCTCGCTGCGATCGGGCGCCCCGCCTACATCACCCTGGGTCGCGACGACGACCTCGGCGGCGACCGGCGGGTCGAGGTGTTCCGCGACCGCGCGCACGTCCTGCTCGATGCCGCGTGGGACGCCGGGGTCCGCTACTTCGATGCCGCCCGGTCCTACGGCCTGGCCGAATCGTTCCTCGGCAGTTGGCTGGCCGCTCATCCCGGGCGTCGCCCGGAACTTCGGATCGGGTCGAAATGGGGTTACCGCTACGTGGGGGACTGGCGGATGGATGCGCCGGTGCACGAGCGGAAGGACCACTCGCTGGCGACCTTCGAGGAGCAGTGGCCCCAGACGCTCGCGACTCTCGGCACCACCCCTGACGTCTACCTCATCCACTCGCTGACGCCCGACAGTCCCGCGCTCGGAGACGCAGCGCTGCTGGACCGGCTCCGCGCGCTGGCCGACGACGGCGTCACCGTCGGCTTCTCGACCAGCGGGCCATCGCAGGGTGAGCTGCTCGAGTCGGTGCTCGACCTCGACGAGTCACCCTTCAGTGCGGTTCAGACGACCTGGAACCTGCTCGAGCCCTCGGCCGGCCGCGCTCTCGCCCGGGCGCACGACGCGGGCTGGCTCGTCGTCGTGAAGGAGACGCTCGCGAACGGCCGGCTGACTGAGCGCGGGGGAGTGCATGGGGTGCTCGACCGGGCCGCGGCCGACGGGCAGACCCCCGACGCCTTCGGCTTGGGTGCGGTTCTCGCGCAGCCGTGGGCCGACGTGGTGCTCACCGGTGCGGTGACACCCGAGCAGCTCGCCTCCAACCTCGCGGCGCGACCGCCGCGCATCACGGTCGACGCCGAGCAGGCGTTCGCGGTTCCTCCGGCTGACTACTGGCGGGAGCGCTCGGACCTCTCCTGGGGCTGACGCGCGGATAGTGTCGCGCCCGAAGCGGCACGGCGTAGACGGTCCAGAGAGCGAGGGTCGCGGTCCGCTAGCTCTGACCGACGGTCTCGGTGCCGCGCTGCGCGCAGCGGCGCCCGCTAGGGTTCGGACGTGACCGACACCGCCGCCCTGCTCGCGCTCGAGAACGAGCGCTTCGTCTCGCTGACCACATTTCGCAAGTCCGGCGAGGGGGTCTCGACGCCGGTATGGATCGCGCGGGACGGCGACGCCCTCCTGGTGACGACTCCGTCCGACACCGGCAAGGTGAAGCGCGTGCGGAACAACGCCCGCGTCGAACTCGCGCCGAGCGGCCGGATGGGGAAGGTCGCCGACGGCGCGACACCGGCCGTGGGTGACGCCGTCATCGTGACGGAGCCCGGCGAGGTGGACCGCTGCTCCGCGATCTTCGCCGCGAAGTACGGCTTCGAGTACAAGATCTTCATGTGGATCGAGCGCCGCGGCAAGGCCGGTCAGAAGCCGCGCGTCATGCTCCGCATCACCTGAGCGCGCCGTCTGCACGGATCAGGAGATCCGCGCGGATCAGGGCGATTCCAGCGCCGATCAGGACCGGACCCGGATTCGGTCCTGATCCGTGCAACCGGTCCTGATCACTGCAGCGGATGGGGCGTTGGGCGCCCGGGTCAGCGGCCGTGACGGGAGAGGATCGCGTCGACGTCGATGCGTTGGAGCAGCGGCCGCCAGTCGAGGCCCCGCGCGGTCTCCTCGAGGCCCTCGTCGGCGAACACGCGTCCGTCGCGCTTGACCTCGATGCCGACCGGAGCGAGGCTGTTGAGCTCGGCGAGCACCTCGTCATCGACCGCCCGGAAGTCGAAATCGGCGCCCACCTCGGCGATGTAGTCGGCCGCCACCGTGTATGCGACCTGCGTGCCGACGTCTACCTTCGCCATGACCGACTCCTGCTCCGTGCACCCGGTGGTGCGTCCCTCCCAAAACTAACGCAGCCGACGATCCGTGAGCACGGGACGACTGGCGGAATCGGACCGGCGCGCGTCGCTCAGCCGCCTTCCCGCGACGCCCGTGGACGCTCAGGATGAATCGCATGACGAATTCCTCTGAATCGCCCACCGTCGTGCGCAGGTGGCGCGGCGCGATCCGAACCGAGGACCGGGACGCGTACGCGGTCTACCTCGAGGACACCGGCCTGCGGGAGTACCGGGCGACCGAGGGCAATCTCGGTGCCTGGACCCTCTACCGCGATCTCGGCGACGGCCGCACGGAGGTCGTCACGGTGTCGCACTGGGTCTCACGCGAGGTGATCCGCGGGTTCGCGGGGGACGACATCGAGATGGCGGTCTTCTATCCCGAGGACGACAGGTATCTCGTCGAGCGGGATCTCTTCGTCGCCCACTACGACCTGCTGCCCGGCGGCTAGGCATCGTCAGCCCGAGCCCGCCCGTCATCCGGCTCGGAACCGAACCGCGCCAGTCCCGCCTGGCGGATCCCGTCGCGGTCGAGTTCGAAGTGCCGGTCGAGTCCTAGTCGGCTCAGGAAATGATCGTCGTGACTCACGACGATCATGGCTCCCCGATACGACGCGAGAGCGTGAACCAGCTGGTCGACGCTGTCCCTGTCCAGGCTGTTGGTCGGCTCGTCGAGGATCAGGAGCTGCGCGGGCGGATCGGCGAGCAGCAGGGCGGCGAGAGTGACCCGGAAGCGCTGGCCACCGGAGAGTGTGGAGGCCCGTCGCTCGGCGTCGCCGCCACGGAACAGGAACCGCGCCAGACGCGACCGGAGCTCGCCGGGCGGAACCTCCGGCGATGTCGCGGCGACGAGGTCGAGCACGCGGGCCCCGCCATCGAGCCGGATGCGCTGCGGCAGGTATCCGATCCTGTCCGTGTGCCGCACGATATCGATGGGCGAGACGCGTCCGGGGGCGGCGGTCCCGGCGATCGTGTCGAGCAGAGTCGTCTTCCCGGAACCGTTCGCTCCGGTCAGCGCGATCCGCTCCGGTCCCTGCACCAGCAGAGTGCCCTCGGGGCCGATGAGGTCGAGGATGCGTCGGCGGGAGGACACCTCCGGATCGGGGAGGTCGATGGCGATCGTCCTGTCCTCGCGGATCAGCTCTTCGGCTTCCCGCACGCCCGCCGATGCGGCAGCCACCTTGTCCTCCATCTCGGCCCGCAGACGACCGGCCGACTCCTGGGCAGCCGACTTCCTGGCGTTGACCGAGATCTTGGGCAGCGACCCGCTCTCCTGCATGGCCTTGCCGGTGCGCGCGCGTCGGGCGAGTTTGATCTGCGCCTCGGCGGCCTGGCGCTTCTCCAACCGCAGACGCTGCTCCGCGCTGCGCAGGGTGCGTTCCGCCGCCTGCTGTTCGACGGCGAGGTGCTCGTCGAACCGCGAGACGGTTCCTCCGAACAGGCGCAGCGATCCGTCTCGCAGCTCCGCCGTCTCGTCGAGCAGTTCGAGCAGCTCATGGTCGTGACTCACGACGATGAGGGCACCGCGCCATTCGCGCACCAGCGCGTGGAGTCGGCGACGGGCGTCGCGGTCGAGGTTGTTCGTCGGCTCGTCGAGCAGGGCTACGGCGGGTGCGGCGAGACGGAGACCCGCCAGCCCGACGAGGATGGCCTCGCCGCCCGACACCGAGGCGATCGGTCGTCGGAGTGACTCGGCGGGCAACCCGATGCCGTCGAGGGCGGCGGCGGCCCGCTCCTCGATGTCCCAGTCGTCGCCGACGGTATCGAATCGTTCCTGCGCGACATCGCCGGCGCTGATCGCATCCAGCGCCGCGAGCTGGGCGCCGACACCGAGCACGTCGGCGACGGTGGCGTCGTCGAGCGGGAGGGACTGCCGCAGCAGGCCGACCTCGCCGGTGACGCTGACCGATCCGCTCGTCGGGGCCAGCTCGCCGGCGATGACGCGCAGCAGAGTCGACTTGCCCGACCCGTTTCGCCCGATCAGGCCGGTGCGGACCCGGCCGAAGGCTCCCGAGATGTCGTGGAGGGCGGTGCTGCCGTCGGGCCAGACGAGGCCGACGCGGTCGAGGACGATCGAGGGAGAAGAGGAAGGCATGAGGCTCCAGAAGTCAGTGCGATGCGCTGAGCTGGAGCCGGGAGTACCGGCGGTCGACAGATCAGCGCGTGGGCGCGGAACTCACGAGGATCTTCACCGGAGGTGCCTTTCGGAGAACGGGTGCGGAATAAACCGCCGCTTCCGATGGTCGCACCTTGAGCGCGACGACGCAACGCTCCGGCTCCTCCGGTGGCTGCGCGCGCAGACGACGGACGGGTACGGCACCACACAGCATGAGCAACGGGTTCAGCGACAGCGATCGAGCACGACTGACCCGGATGCCGAACCCGCGGGTCGTGATCGCGGTCCTCGCCCTCGCGGGCATGAGCGCCTCGTTCATGCAGACCATCGTCCTGCCCATCCAGTCCGAGCTGCCCGAGCTGCTGAACTCCACCCGTGAGGACACGGCGTGGGTGATCACCTCGACGCTGCTGACCGCATCGGTCGTCACCCCGATCGCGGGCCGGCTCGGCGACATGTACGGCAAGCGCCGGATCGCGCTCGCCCTCCTCGCTGTGCTCGTCCTCGGTTCGGTCATCGCGGCCGTGTCGCACGGCGTTCCCGGGCTGATCGTCGGCCGCGCACTGCAGGGGGCCGTCATGGGCGTCATCCCGCTCGGCATCTCGATCCTGCGCGACACCCTCCACGAGGACCGACTGGGCGGCGCGATCGCCCTCGTCAGCGCCACGCTCGGAATCGGCGGCGCGATCGGGTTGCCGGTGAGCGCCATCGTGAGCGAGAGCTTCGACTGGCACACCCTGTTCTGGCTCTCCGCCGTGCTGGGCGTCGTGAACTTCGTGCTCGTGCTGAGCTTCGTGCCGGTCAGCGCACTGCGGACGCCCGCCCGTTTCGACTGGGTCGGCGCGGTCGGTCTCGCCGTCGGGCTCGTCGGCGTCCTGCTCGCCGTATCCAAGGGCAACGAGTGGGGCTGGGCAGCACCCAGCACGCTCGCCCTCGGCCTCGGGGGACTCGTCGTTCTCCTGGCGTGGGGTGCCTTCGAGCTCCGCGTGCGCGACCCGCTCGTCGACCTCAGGGTGGCCGCGAGACCGGCGGTGCTGCTCACGAACCTCGCCTCGATCACCGTCGGCTTCGCCATGTTCGCGTCGAACGTCGTGTTCCCGCAGCTTCTCGAACTCCCCGTCGCGACCGGGGTGGGCATCGGTCTCAGCCTGCTCGCCGCCAGCCTCGTGCTCATGCCGTCCGGCCTGACGATGATGGTCATGTCGCCCGTCGCCGCGCGACTCTCACGCGTGTACGGGCCCAAACTCCTGCTGGTCCTCGGCGGCGGCCTGCTCGTCGTCAGCTACGCCCTGTCCTACTTCTTCGCGACCGGCTGGTGGCAGGTGCTCATCATCAACATTGTCATCGGGGTCGGAATCGGGCTCGCCTACGCCGCCATGCCGACCCTGATCATGCGGGCCGTCCCCGCGGCGGAGACCGCGGCGGCCAATGGACTGAACGCTCTGATGCGCTCCCTCGGAACGAGCTTCGCGTCGGCGGCCATCGGCGGGCTGCTCGCCCTCTACTCGGTCGATTCCGGCGGCGTGCAGACGCCTACTCTCGAGGGCTTCCAACTCGCCTATCTGATCGGCGGCGGGGGAGCGGTCGTCGGCGTCATCATCGCGCTCTTCATCCCGAGAGTCGTCCCCGCGGATCCCCGTCCGTCGCTTCCCGCCTGATCCATCGCGCTGGAACGGCTCGTTAACGAACTTTCGCCCCGGCCCGAGTGGAGATCACTCGAGACCGGGGGGTCTGGTCTGCAGACCGTCCGGTACTCGCTGCGGATCAGGCCGCGTTCGCGAGGCCGCGACCGCGCGACGGGATGACCGCCCCGTTCGAGATGGTGCTGTCGGCGGGGATGCGAGCCCCCGAACCGATGCGGGCGTTGTCGCCCACGCGGGTGTGGCTGCCGATCTGCGCGCCGGCACCGACGACCGCGCCTTCACCGATCATGACGTTGGCCCCGATCGTGACGCCGGGCAGAACCGCTGCTCCGCGACCGATCCAGCTTCCGCGGCCCACCTGGACGGCACGACCGACCGAAGCCTCCGCCTCGACGTAGCTGCTGTCCGCGATGAACGCACTCGAGTCGACCGAGGCTGTCGCCTCGGTGAAACCGCGTCCGTTGAGATGGCGACGGTACTTGGAGACGCCGCCGCGTTCGTCTTCGATTTCCACAAATGTCTTACTCATCTTCTCCGTCTCACTCAGCTTCCCGCCGTCAATGCTCCTGGCTGTTATTCGGAGCGGCATTGGAACCCGCTCGAAATAACGTTCGAGAGGGCCCGGAGATTCCCCCGCTAGCGGGTCGGAGCTGGGAGAACGCCCCAGAGGCGCCCAGGGGACCCTATGGACGCCCTTCCGTCCGATCCCGTGGAGGAGTAGACCGGTGGCATGACGGACCGAGCAGCACTGACCCGGTGGATCGACGGATATCAGCGCGCCTGGAGGAGCAACGACCCCGCTGAGATCGGCGCCCTGTTCGCCGTCGACGGCGTCTACCTCACCGAGCCGTACGCCGATCCGATCGCGGGCCGCGATGCCATCGTCGAATTCTGGTTGGAGGGTCGGGATGAGCCGGGCGACTGGGCCTTCGCCTGGCATCCGGTCGCCATCGAGGGCGACACGGCGGTGATCCAGGCGAAGACCGACTACGCGGGCAAGTCCGACTACTTCAACATCTGGGTCATCCGCTTCGCGCCCGACGGCACCGCCGCATCGTTCACCGAGTGGTACATGGTGGACGACGGGGACGCCTGAACCGTTCCTACATCAGGCTCCCCAGCAGGAGCAGGCCGGAAGGGTAGACCGCTGCGACGAGGATGCCCGTGCCCCACAGCACGACGAGCCCGCGGGGTGCGGAACGCAGCCGCCAGGTCGATGCGATGAGGCCCGCCAGGGCGGCGACGACGGCCGCGGTCCAGTAGACCGGCCCGGTCGACCCGGCGACGACGGCGAGACCGTAGATCCCGTCGCCCGCGACCAGGCCGAGGAGCACCCCGCACCCTGCGGCCGCGAGGATGCTGGCACGCCCGCGAGCGAGCGACACCGCGGCGCCGACCACCGGGCCGGCTGTCAGCGCGACGACGAGCCAGAACGTCGGATCGTAGAAGTAGCCGCGCGCCGTCGAGACCATCGCGTAGCCGAGGTCCAAACCGCTGAAAGCGAGCGCGCCGTAGAAGGCGGACGCCGCCGGACCGCCGCGAATCCGCCAGAGGAGGAGCACGGCGACGATCGTCCACCCCGACGCCGAGTTGGCGAACGGTGCGACGGCGGCGGGGAGCACGGTCTGACCCCAGGAGGTCAGCCCGCCGAGCAGCAGACCGGCGGTGAGGATGAGACCCGCCCGCGTCGCGACGAGGCGCAGGACGGGCTCGCGTCGGGGGATGACGAGCGGCGGATCCGGAGTGGCGGGGGCGGCCCTCCAGGACCGCCGGACGGGGGAGATCGTGACCGGGGAGGAAGTCATGCTCCGAAGGTAGGAGCCGGCCCGCCCGCACGACATCGGCCGGACGGGTGAACCCGGGTCATCCGGTGGGGGGAGCCGCCAACGACCGATCGAGCTCGTCGAGCAGCTCGCGCGACCCGATGATCCGGAAATGACCTGCACCGTGCAGTCGCACGTTCGTGGCGCCGTCGAGGTGGCTGCCTCCCGGGATGTGCGGGTCGAACGAACCCCAGATTGAGGTGATGCGCGCATTCACCTCGAGCTGGGCGGCGATCTCGCGCAGAGTCGGATCGTTCGGCGAGAACACGCGGAGAGACCTGACGCGGATGTACCGCGCGTATCGCGATCCCGAGAACGGGGACGCGACGGCGATCATCCGCTCGATCCGGCCGTCGGTGTCGCGCAGCATCGCGAGCTTGCCGATGAGGCCGCCCTTGCTGTGGGCCACCACGATGACGCCGCGCAGGTCGAGAGCGCGCAGCCGGTCCAGGACGAGGTCGGCGCTCGCCGGGACGGCGCCGGTGTTGCGGCGCAGCGTGGGGAGCACATGCACCGGGTGGCCCGCGTCGCGCAGGTGGTCGGCGATGGGGCGGAGGAACTGCCAGGTCTCGTAGACGCCGGGGATCAGGAGCACCGGGGTCTTGGGCGCCCCCTCGATCAGGTAGTCGCCGGGCCTGACCCGGAAGAGGAAGCCCTGCACCTGCCAGTACGACGCGTAGGCGTAGTCCAGCATCCAGGCGACTCCGTCGCGGACCAGCCGGGTCGGACCGTGTTTCCGCGCCGCGGCGCTTCCGGTCATCCGAGGTCCGCGGCGCCGGTCGGCAGGGAGTGCCCGCCTCGGGCGTGATCGACGATGAGGGCGGCGATCTCCTCGGGATGCGTGTACTGCACCACGTGGGCGCCGCCCGGGATCTCGACCAGACGCGACCGGGGTGCGAGGTCGGCCATGGTCCGAGCCCACGGTCCACGGGAGATGGGATCGCGCTCGCCGCGGATGATGAGGACGTCGGCGTGCAGCAGCGGAAGCGTGCGGGCGAGGTCGTAGGTCATCATGGGGCCGAGGGTCTTCAGGTACCAGCGGGGGCCGGTCCGCAGATAGTCGGTCAGGACGACCCTGTTGGCTGACGGGGTCTCGCGGAGGGTGTCGTGAGCGAGGCGGAGGCCCTGACCGAGGGCGGTCGGGGCCGACGGGTCCACCACCGCGCCGATGAGGACGATTCGGGGTACATGGCCGGGGTGTTGAAGAGCCAGGTCCGAGACGATCTGCGCGCCCATCGAGTGGCCGACCACCGTCGGCCTGTCCAGGCCCTCCGCCGAGATGTAAGCGGCGACGAGAGCTGCCGAGTCCTCGATCGACATGACCTCGGGCGGCTCGGGAGCGGATCCGTTGCCCGGCAGTTCGAGTACGTGCACGGTGCCCGAGCGGGAGAGCTCGGCGGCCAGACGGGTGAAATACGTGGAGGCGACTCCGATGCCGTGAATCAGCACGAATTGCCGAGGATCGCTGCCGCGGGCGATGTGCGTGACGAGGGTCCGCCCGTCGTGCGCGAAGGTGCGCACCTCATCCCATTGCATGCGCCGAGCCTAGGTTCGGTGGGCTGTGAGGGGACCGCGGACCGGGGCGGCCGACCGCTGTGCCCCTCTTTCGCGGGCGGTGTTTCACCCGATCTGGGGGCGCGGCTGGGTGACCGCTGCGCATAGCCTGGCGATTCAGGTCCGAGATCGGGGTACGAAATGCGGAAACAGGCTGCGCTCGATGCGCGCCCCACGGGTCTGCTGACCCGTCCCGCGGCGTACTCCGTTATCGATCGCTGCCTGCATCACCAGGCTGCGCTGCGTCCGCGTTCCTGGTTCGCCCGGCAGATCGGTGCGACCCCGCTCGCCGTCGAGGCGAAGCCCTGGTTCGACGGAGCGCGGGGAGAGCTCGAGGTCGCGCGTCTGCTCGAGGGACTCGGCGAGGGGTGGACCGTGCTGCACTCGGTGCCGGTCGGCAAGGCGAACACCGATGTCGACCATGTCCTCATCGGTCCCGCAGGCGTCTTCACGATCAACACCAAGGCCGTCCGCGGTCACGTGTGGGTGGGACGCAGCCGCATCCTGGTCAACGGTCGTCGGGAGGACTTCATCGCGAAGTCCGAGCGCGAGGCTCGTCGAGTCCACCGTCTTCTGACCGCGGCGACCGGGTCGAGCGTCTTCGTGCGACCTGTCCTCGTCTTCGTCGAGCCGCACCGGCTCACCGTCCGTGAACGTCCGGCTTCCGTCGCCACGCTGCCCGCACGAGCGCTGATCCGCTGGCTGCACGGCCAGGAGGAGGTCTATCCCGCGAGCCGGGTCGCCGAGCTGGTCGAGGCCGCCGACCGGCCGTCGACCTGGGGACGCGCCGCGGACGACGGCATCGAGACCCGGCGGCAGATTCAACGTTTCGAGCGCCTCCTCGCCGAGGTCGACGACGCCGCGCACCGCCGACGCACCGCCAAACTGGCGGGCGTTCTGCTCGCCTTGACGGCGGCGCTCGTCGCCGTCGGCGGGTACCTCCCCGTCGCCGTAGCGGTCGCGATGGTCCCGTTCGCCCACTGACCCGCCCCGCCCAGCCGGCCGAGCGGGCGAGCGCTACTCCACTCGCGAACGCACGCGCGCTCGCACCGGCGTGTGCCGCCTCGACCGGCGCAGCAGCACGAGCGCGATGCCGATCGCGATCAGCAGCGCCGCCACGATCGCCGGGGCGATCATGATCGACGCGTCGAGCCCGGTGGCCGGGAGTCGTCCGCTCGTCGCCGTGACGGCGGTGACCGTGATCGGAACCGTGGCGGTCGTCGCCGTACCGGGGGTCGTGATCACCAGATCGTAGACGCCCGCGGCCAGACCGTTCGGGATGGTGATCGGGAAGGCCGCACGGCCGACCTCGTCGAGGGTGTCGACGATCGTCGGATCGATCGGTCCGCTGCCGACGAGCTGGCCGTTGATCCGCGCCTCGGCGGTGGGCGGTGTCGCCTCGCCCTTGCTGAACAGGAGCGAGGAGAGGTTCAGCTGCGCCGAGTCCCCGGGCAGGTATCCGCCATCGGCGGATGCGGCGAGCTGGACACCGACGGAACGCTGCGCGGTGTCGGGGGCCTGCGGGGTGGAGCCCTGCGCGGCGAAGTAGTCGACCATGCCCTGCAGATCGACGCGACCCGAGTCGGCGCTGTCGGTTCCGAGCGTGAACGCGGTGAAGTTGTCGCCGCCCGCGGCGAGGAAGGAGTTCGCGACCACCTTCACGGGAGTGCCCGGATCGAGGGGAGCGCCGTTCAGGCTGATCCCCGTGATGTGGCTGCCCGCTGCGGCGGCGGGGTCGTAGGTGTAGGTCAGCGCGGAGGAGAGGCCCAGCTTGAGGAACGGCCGACTCGACCCGGCGGGCTGCCACTGCTGCTCGAGAACCTGCTTGATCTGGTCGCCGGTGAGGGTGAGCGTCACGAGGGTGTTCGCGAACGGCTGGACCTCGGCTGCTTCGCGGTAGGTGACGAGCCCTGTCGCATCGCCGGTGATGCCGTCGCGCTGCTCGTAGACGAGGTCGGCGCGCAGGCCTCCCGGGTTCATGATCGCGACCTCGGTGCCGAGTTCGGCCGTCGACCAGAGCTGGACGTCCGCGACGAAGTTGCCCAGCGTCGATTCGCCGCCTCGATTCTCCGTCCCGCCCGACTGCTGGGCGCGGCTGAAGTCGCTCGCGATGTACCCGAGGGGTGCGGATCCGAGCACGTCCGCGACGGCGGTCGCATCGGCGACGAGCGCGGCGATGTCGGGGTCGGCGGGGTAGTTCGGTGCCCACACGACGGGGTCCGTGCTCGTCTGGGTGCTGAGGGGGACGACCACGGGCACGAAGCTCGAGATCACTCCGGTGGCCGGGTCGATCGTGAGCGTCAGGCGACCCATCGCCTCGCTGTACTGGCCGGCCTGGATGACGGGACGCTGGTAGGGATCGAATGCCACGGTGCCGGCATAGCGCTGGTGCGTGTGGCCCGAGACGATGGCGTCGATGTCGCCGTCGAGTCCCGAGACGATCCGGCCGAACACCGAGTCCTGCGTGATGGCGGTGGTCGGTCCGCTGGTCTCGGCGCCTTCGTGCACGACCGTGACGATCACGTCGGCCTCGCCGTTGCTGTCGTCGCCGTCGCTCAGGTAGTCGGCGACCCGGTTGACGTTGTCGACGATGCCGCCGACGACGACGCCCTGCATGCCCGCAGGGCTGACGAGGGAGGGCAGATCCTCGGTGACCGCGCCGATGAAGCCGATTCGCACCCCGGCGACCTCTTCGATCGAGTACTCGGGCAGCTCGCCGATCGCGGCGGGGCCGTCGACGTTGGCGGAGAGGATCGGGAAGTCGGCCTGCGGCACCACCCGCGTGAGCAGGTCTTCGTAGCCCTGATCGAACTCGTGGTTGCCGGCGGCGCTCGCGTCGAGGCCCATCAGGTTGAGCGCCTCGATGGTGGGCTCGTCGTCCTGGATGAAGGAGGTGAAGGTCGAGGCGCCGATGTTGTCACCGGCCGAGACCATCAGCGTGTTGGGGTTCTCCGCGCGCACCGAGTCGACCGCGCCGCCCAGAACGGCCGCGCCCGCGACGGCCGACGACGTCGACCCCTCGAGCCGGCCGTGGAAGTCGTTGATCGTGACGATGTCGATGGTGACGTCCGCGGCATGAGCCGCACCCGCTCCGGCGAGCGCCATACCGGTCGCCAGAGCTCCCGTGGTGACGACGGCGAGAACGCGACCCCTGATGCGAGAGGCTTCGGTGCGGCGACGGACGAATGGGGGCGTGTTCGAGGGCACGGATCCTCCGGGTGGCATGCTTCGGGCGTGGGTGACGCCCCGCGCCCACGGGTATGGGCACGCATCCGACGCTATGCAGGCGGCGTCGAATCCGGAACCCCGCGGCCCGAGGGTTTACCTGCCCGCAACATGACGGTCGCGAGTCATGCGCGTTTCAGGGGCGGTCGTCTCGGGTCGAGGCTGTTACCTCGGGGTCTTCGCTCCCGACTCGACGCGGCGTCGTGAGTAGCATGTCGCCATGGCGTGGTGGCGACGACAGACGGGCGATGGCTCGTTCCCGAAGACCGATGCGGGGTCCGGTTCGCTGGACGACTACCAGTACGGGCTCCAGCCCCGGAAGGGCAAGGTGGTGATCCGCCTCGCCGGCAGCGACCCCTACCAGGCCGAACTCGCGTCGCTCATGGGCGATGGCGATCTGTTCACTGCAGGCGGTCAGCGGACCATGGAGGAGGAGCGGACCGACGCCCCCATCCACATGCGCCTGTTCACCGGGACCAAGGTCACGGGTGTCGTCGGCACCGTCCCGCGCGGGCTCGAGGGGGCTGTGACGGAAGCGCTCTCGCGTCTGGAGTCCCGTGGCGAGAAGCCGCGGATCCCGGTCCAGGTGGTCCGCACGAAGAACGGCCTCCGGGTGGAGCTGCTCATGTGGGCGACCCGCTAGAGCCCTGCGTCGAGTGCGGGAATAACCCGACGGCCCTCCCGGTTCAGTACATTGTTCATGCAAACGCATTGAAATGGATGAGCTCGGAAGGCACATCATGCAATTCGGAATCTTCACCGTCGGCGACGTCACCCCCGACCCCACCACCGGTCGCGAGCCGACCGAACACGAGCGCATCAAGGCCATCCTGACCATTGCGCAGAAGGCGGAGGAGGTCGGGCTCGACGTCTTCGCGCTGGGCGAGCACCACAACCCGCCCTTCATCCCCTCGAGCCCCACCACGATGCTCGGCTACATCGCGGCCAAGACCGAGAAGCTCATCCTCTCGACGAGCACGACGCTGATCACGACCAACGACCCGGTGAAGATCGCCGAGGACTTCGCGACCCTCCAGCACATCTCGGACGGCCGCACCGACATCATGCTCGGCCGCGGCAACACCGGCCCCGTGTACCCGTGGTTCGGTCAGGACATCCGTCAGGGCATCCCGCTCGCCATCGAGCACTACGCCCTGCTCAACCGGCTCTTCCGCGAGGACGTCGTCGACTGGAGCGGCAAGTTCCGCACGCCTCTCCAGGGATTCACCGCGACCCCCCGCCCTCTCGATGACGTGCCCCCGTTCGTCTGGCACGGCAGCATCCGCAGCCCCGAGATCGCCGAGCAGGCCGCGTTCTACGGCGACGGCTTCTTCGCGAACAACATCTTCTGGCCCAAGGAGCACTACATGCGCCTGATCGGCTACTACCGCCAGCGCTTCGAGCACTACGGTCACGGCACCGCCGCGCAGGCGATCGTCGGCCTCGGCGGCCAGGCGTTCATCCGCAAGAACTCGCAGGACGCGAAGGACGAGTTCCGCCCCTACTTCGACCAGGCGCCGGTCTACGGCAACGGGCCGAGCATGGAGGAGTTCACCGAGCAGACCCCCCTGACGGTCGGAAGCCCGCAGGAGGTCATCGACCGCTACGCCTCGATGCGCGACTACTACGGCGACTACCAGCGCCAGCTGTTCCTCATGGACCACGCCGGCCTGCCGCTGAAGACCGTGCTCGAGCAGCTCGACATCCTGGGCGAGGAGGTCGTGCCCGTGCTCCGCAAGGAGCTCGCGGTCAACCGTCCTGCCGAGGTTCCGGATGCGCCCACCCACGCGTCGCTGCTCGCTGCGAAGAAGACGCGCGACGCGGCTGCCGCTGAGCAGCAGCTCGTCTCGCAGGAGGCCTGATCATGGCCGAACGCACCATCGCGGTCATCTCCGCGGGCCTCAGCAAGCCCTCCAGCACCCGACTACTCGCCGACCGGTTGGGCGACGCGGCAGCGCGCCGACTGATCGAGCGCGGTGACACGGTGAAGGTCGAGGTGATCGAACTGCGCGACCTCGCGCACGACATCACCAACAACCTGCTCACCGGGTTCCCGAGCTCGCAGCTCGAGAGCGCCATCGAGAAGGTCCTCACGGCCGACGGCGTCATCGCGGTCACGCCGATCTTCACCGCCAGCTACAACGGCCTGTTCAAGTCGTTCTTCGACATCATCGAGCCCGGCTCGCTGATCGACATGCCCGTCCTGCTCGCGGCGACCGGTGGTACCGCGCGCCACTCGCTCGCGATCGATTACGCCCTGCGTCCCCTCTTCGCCTACCTGCACGCCGACGTCGCGTCGACCGGAGTGTTCGCGTCGACCGACGACTGGGGCAGCGACGAGGACGGCGTCAAGCCGCTCCCCGAGAGGATCGACCGCGCAGCCGAGGAGCTCGTGGGACTGGTCACCCGATCGACCCGCTCCAAGGTGCTGCACGACCCGTGGGCGCTGCCGGCGGGCTTCCGCCCCAACGGCCCGGCAGGGCTCGAATAGTCACCTGATCACGAGAACGCTCGGTCGCGGCACGCCCGCCGTGTCCCGGGCGTTTTCTCGTTCGACACGGCCTAGCGGATCGTCGTCGTCACGTCGACGAGCGTCGGACTCGGAGGAGTCGACGCGAAGCCGAACCTCACGGCCGGAGAGAGGTCCGCCATCGCGCCGAGAGGAACCCCGTCGAGGGCTCCCGTGACGGACAGGATGCGGCGGGCGTCGCTCACCCCGTAGTACTCGCGGCGGCCCCCTCCGGCGGACCCCGCCGTACGAGCACCGCGGACGAGCACTCGGGCGATGGGGTCGACCACCGCGGCCCACCTCCACGAGGTCGCCACCGGTCGCGGCACCATCCTCAGAAGAATCCCGAGCGCGGAGACCCGGCCGATCCCGAGCTCGAGTCGGATCCGATCGGTCTCGACTCGCAGCGTCCTGCCCGATCTCCGAAGCGACACCGGGGAGACCACGACCTCGTCGAACGAGTAGACCGACGAGATCAGCTCCGCGGTCTCGGGCGTGGGAGCGAACAGGATGCGATGCCCCGACTCGAGCTCCGCCATGACATCGGCGAAGGCCCCGTAGGGCGAGTCCTCCCAGAGGCCCACGACCACTCTGACGCCGGAGGTGGTGCCGGTGCCCGCGATGCGTCCCCGGAACCGGAGAACCCTGTCACCTCCGCGTCGCGCCAGCACAGCGCCACCCTAGGGTCGTCAGCTGGGGACCGGCTCGCTCGTCCTCAGAAGACGGGTGCGGCTCAGGCGCACGACACCCGCCGCGACGATGCCGATGAAGCCGGCGATCCCGACGATGTAGACGAAGACCGCTCCGTAACCGCCGGGCTGAGCCGGGTTGAGGAACGGGTACGGGTACCAGTCGACGAGTGGCCCGCGGATCATCGTGAAGACGACCCAGACGAGGGGGAACCCGAGGATGGGGAAGATGTCCTCCCACCGCAGCGCCCGCTTGCCCGGGGAGACGACCCACACGACGAGGATGTAGAGCGGCGCCCAGACGTGCAGGATCTCGTTCGACCAGTCGAGGGTCGTGCCCTGCGGGAGCTCGATTCCCCGCAGCAGCAGGTTGTAGACGACGCCTGTCGTCACCATGTAGGTGGTGACGCCGGCGAATGCGAGGTTGAACCACGGCGGATCGACCCGGGTGGTGAAGCAGTACCAGGCCCCGATCAGCAGGAACACGGCCGAGAGCGAGTTCGACAGGATCGTGAAGAAGCTGAAGTAGTTCACCAGGTAGTGCGGCACATCGGGCACCCCGTTCGTGAGGCTGTAGATCAGCTGGCCGACGATGGCCGCGATGATCCCACCGGCCGCTGCCACGCGGATCGCACCGAATGCTTTGCGCATGCCGCGACTGTATCGGCGGTGAGGTCGGTGAGGCGAGGAATTCGCGCCGTCGTGTCGGCGTTGCCCTAGAGGATGTCAGCTCCTCTTCGCCTCTCCGTCCTCGACCTGGTCCCCGTCCGCGCCGACCAGACCTCCGCCGACGCCATCGCGGCGTCCCTCCAGCTCGCGTCGCTCGCCGACCGTCTCGGGTACGAGCGCTTCTGGTTCGCGGAGCACCACAACATGCCGTCGGTGGCGTCGACGAACCCGCCCGTGCTGATCGCGCTCGCCGCAGGTCGCACCGAGCGCATCCGTCTCGGATCCGGTGGCGTCATGCTGCCGAACCATGCGCCGTTCGTCATCGCCGAGCAGTTCGCCGCCCTCGAGGCCGCCGCCCCCGGTCGCATCGATCTCGGCATCGGCCGCGCGCCGGGCAGCGACCCCGTCATCTCGGCGCTGCTGCGCTCGTCGGGACACACGAGCGACGTCGACACGTTCCCGAGCAATGTCAACGACGTGCTGGCGCTCATGGACGGCGGGGGAGCCCAGCTCAGCCTTCGCGGTGCGGCCCCCTACGTCGTGCGTGCCACGCCCGCTGCGGGCAGTGTGCCCGAGGTGTGGCTGCTCGGTTCGAGCGACTACTCGGCGAAGCTCGCCGGTCAGACCGGCCTGCCCTACGTGTTCGCGCACCACTTCTCGGGCGAGGGCACGGCTGCGGCCCTCTCGCTGTACCGCCGCGAGTTCGTCCCGTCGCTGTACGCCGCCGAGCCGAAGACCCTCCTCACCGTGAACGCCGTCGTCGCCGACACGGCCGACGAGGCGTTCGCCCTGGCGCTTCCCCAGCTGCAGCAGATGGCGCGTCTGCGCACCGGCCAGCCCCTCTTCGCGCTGCCGAGCGTCGAGGAGGCGCAGGCCACCGAGATGACTCCCGCACAGAACGAGATGATCGACCGCATGCGCGGTGCCTGGATCATCGACGATGCCTCGGGAGCCGCCTCGCGGATCGCCGCGCTCGCCGAGCGCTTCGGCGTCGACGAGGTCATGCTCGTCCCCGGGGCCGGCGCTCGCAACGGCGAGGAGAAGGCTCGGGCGATCTCGCGCGAGCTCACCCTGTCGCTCGTCGCCGGCGAACTTCTCTCGGCTCAGGGCCTGGCAGCAGCGGCCGACGTCCCCGCCCGCTGAGGTGTCACCCGCCACCCCGCCGCCCGCCCGTTGAGCCTGTCGAGATGAAGGCCGCCGCCGGCCCGCCGCCCGCCCGTTGAGCGAAGCGAAACGAAGGGCACCGCACCGCGGCCGATCCACCGATGTTCTCGACCCCCGCCGAACCATGGACGTCTCACGGGATGCCACCCTGGTGAACACCGCAAACCACTGACGAAAGGCCGGACTCGCGCCGTGGCAGCCTCAGCTCTCTCCCCGCACGTGTCGACGTCGTCGAGGGGGCGGTCGCGCACCGGTTTCTGGGTTGTGGCGTTCACCTTCGCGACCCTGATGGCGTTCTCGACGGTGCCGACCCCGCTGTACGTGCTCTACCAGGATCGGGACGGTTTCCCGACGGTCATCATCACCGTCATCTTCGCCGCCTACTCGGTCGGTGTTGTCCTCAGCCTGTACCTCGCCGGGCATGTGAGCGACTGGCTGGGTCGACGCCCGGTGATCCTCGTCGCGGTGCTCATCGAGATCCTGTCGGCCGTGATGTTCCTCTTCTGGAGCGACGTACCGGGCCTGCTGCTCGCCCGGTTCGTGAACGGAGTGGGCATCGGCATGCTGACCGCCACGGCGACGGCCCATCTGAGCGAACTGGGTGCCGCGATCCGCGGGCCGGGCGATCTGCGCGCCGGCGTCACCGCGGGCTTCGCGAATCTCGGTGGTCTCGGGGCGGGGTCGCTCATCTCCGCGGTCATCGCCGAGAACACCGACATCCCGCTGATCGAGCCGTACCTGGTGTTCCTCGTGCTGATGATCGTCGCTGCGATCGCCCTCCTCTTCGTGCCCGAGACGGTCGTGAAGAGCGGGGAGCGTCACCCGTACCGGCCGCAGAGCATCGTCGTCCCGTCCGCCTCTCGTGGGGTGTTCTGGGCATCCGCGATCGCCGCCCTCGGAGCGTTCGCGGTGTTCGGCCTGTTCAGCGCGGTCGCCCCGACGGTGCTGCGCGGCACCCTCCACGAGACTTCGCTGGTGCTCGCGGGGGCGGTCGCGTTCGCGGTGTTCGGCGCCGCGGCTGTCGCGCAGGCGGTATTCGTCAAGGTGGCGCTGCGCCGCCAGCTCCAGCTCGCCATCGTCTTCGCTGTGATCGGCCTCGGTGGCATCGTCGTCGGTGCGCTCACCGCGACGCTGTTCGCGTTCGTCGGCGGCGCGATCGTCGCCGGTGCGGGTGTCGGCCTGCTGTTCCGGGGCGCGCTCGGGGTCGCGGGCGGACTGGCCGAACCCGGGCGTCGCGGCGAGGTGCTGTCCGCAGTGTTCCTCGCCGCCTACGTCGGCATCTCGGTGCCCGTGCTGCTCGTCGGCGGGGCGCTGCTATTCGCGCCGCAGCCCATCGTGGTCGCGGCGTTCGGTGCGGCCGCCATCGTCGTCATCGTGCTGACGGGTCTGCGCATGGTCAAGGTGGCGGCTGCTCGCTGAGTCCGCTCTCCGGGCGCTGAGGCGGTTCGCGATGGTGTCGACGAGCAGTCCGAGCGTGATCGCGAAGACGATGGAGACGAGGACCGCGACGATCGGCGATCCGCCGAGCCAGGCTCCCACTCCGGCGCCGACGCCGACGTTGAACGCGGCCCAGCCGCATCCCGCCACGATGGACAGCGGCAGGAACCGGCGGTACGGGAAACGGGTCGCCCCGGCCGTGAGGTTCACCGCGATACGGGCGAACGGGATGTAGCGGGCCGTGAGGATCAGCACGGCTGCGCGGCGTCCGAGCAGGCGCCGCGCCCGGTGCAGAGCGCTGACGAGCAGCCGGGGCCTCGCAGGGCTGCGGAACGTGACCACACGGCCCAGCAGGTAGCAGGCCGAGTCGCCGACGATCGCCCCGATCGAGGCGACGGCGAGGATCAACCCGACGTTCGGCGAGCCCGTCGAGAGGGCCAGAGACCCCAGTGCGACGACGGCGGTCTCGCTGGGCACGATCACGACGAACGCGTCGAGGACGACGAGCGTGAAGAGAGCCGCTGGCAGCCAGGGTGCGTCGGCGGCTGCGACCAGCCAGTCGTCGAACGTGTTCACCGCGTCCCTCGCACGTGCAACGAGTACACGTGCGAGGTGAACGGGAGGCTACCTCCGGGCGAGGAGGTCGGAATGGTGGATTTCCGCCACGTCGGGGTGCGCGCGGAGCCTGCTCTTCAACGAGTTCTCGCCGTACGTCTCGAAGATCGGGTTCTCGGGGTCGCGGGTCACTCCCGACGACAGCTCACGCAGTTCGGCGGGAAGCTCGAGCTGCGGGATCCGGGCATCGAGAGCGGGGTTGAAGAAGAACGGGATCGAGATCCGGTCGTCGCCGATGCGCGGTGAGATGACCCGGTGCACGGTCGCCTTCAGGTAGCCGTCGGTGGCGTACTCGAGCAATTCGCCGATGTTCACGACGAACGCGCCCGGGACCGGGGGTGCGTCGATCCAGGTGCCCTCGTGCTCGACCTGGAGTCCGCCCTTGCCGGGCTCGACCCACAGCAGGGTGAGCACACCGGAGTCCTTGTGGGCACCGACGCCCTGCTTCGGCTCGGGGTCGGATTTGCCGGGGTAGCGGACGATCTTGATGAGCGTCGACGGGTCGGAGGCGAACGCCGCGTCGAAGACGTCGGGGGCGGCGCCGAGCGACTCAGCCCATGCGCGCAGGAGGGTCAGCGCGACATCCGACAGGGTGTCGTGCCATTCGGTGATGACGGTGCGCAGCTCGGGGAGGGCATCCGGCCACTGGTTGGGGCCCTCGAGTCGCCAGTAGTCGGCCTCGCTCCAGCGTTCGGGCACGGCGGGGCGCTCGGCACCGATGTCGATCTGCTCCCGCCAGTCGACGATCCCCTGGGTGAGCTCGCCGCCCACGCGCGTGTACCCGCGGAAGTGGGGGCTCTTGATGTTCTCGATGGCCAGCTTGTCGGCCTCGGGGAGGTTGAAGAACGCCCGTGCCGTGTCGTTGACGCGCTGCTGCAGCTCGTCGCCGATGCCATGCCCGGTCAGGTAGAAGAAGCCGTACTCGTGGGTCGCCTCACGCAGGTCGTGGCGGAAGGCCGCGGCCTCCGCGGGCCCCGCGTCGAGTCGGGAGAGGTCGAGGATGGGAAGGGATTTGGTCTCGTCGGTCATCGTGCTGTCTTTCGCTCGTGGATGGCCGCGCTCGGCGGCCGGGGATACGGCTGAGCGGATGCGGGACCTCGACTCGGCGTTCTCGACAGCGGGGCTGGAGACGGGGCGGGTCAGCGCATCCGCTGGAGACAGCGACGCATCGGAACGGGCGCGGGGCCCTGGGTTCCGGTCGGTTCCATGCCGACGAATCTACGCCGCTGCGCCCCCGCCGGGCCGTCTGTGACCTTGTATGACGCCCGTCCTCTCGCTCAGCAGGCGGAAGTGCGCTCAGCAGGTGGAATGTCCCGAATTCCACCTGCTGAGCGCGGGTTCGCCTGCTGAGCGAGAGTGATCGCACAGACGACGCGACAGGACCTTGAACCGCTGCCCCCGGTGCCTCGAATCGCAACCGCGGCTGCGACGGCCGATCGGCCGACGGTGAGGTGTCGCCATAGAATTCGAGCGCCCCGGCGCCGCGACGTGAGGGCGCTCCGGAATCGCCTGCGATCTCCCGATTGTTGGCGCGCGACGCTGTGCCCGACTTTCCGAATCGGCGGTAGCACGCAAGGATTCAGGTGATGACTCCTCGTACCGCACCGGCGAATGGCGCCGCAGAACCTTCCAGTCACGACGCGGTCCCCCCGCTCCGGGTCGGTGTCGTCGGCCTCGGGTGGGCCGGTCAGCAGCACATGGAGGCGTTCGCCGCCATCCCCGGAGTGGAGCTGGTGGCGATCGCCGGCCAGGAGGACGGTCCCCGCGCGGAGCTGGCCGAACTGTACGGTGTCGCGCACGCCTACTCCGACTGGCAGGACCTCGTCACCGCGGGCGGCATCGACGCCGTCAGCGTCGCCGTGCCGACCTTCCTGCACGCGCCGATCACGATCGGCGCCCTGCGGGCGGGACTGCACGTCCTCTGCGAGAAACCGATCGCACGGAACGGCGCGGAGGCCGCCGAGATGGTCGCCGCCGCCCGAGCCGCCGGCCGTGTGCTCGAGATCGCGTTCAACCACCGACGTCGCGGCGATGTCGAGGCCCTGCGTGCCGAGGTCGACGCCGGGGTCATCGGCTGGCCCTACCACGCGCATTCCGTCTGGCTCCGGCGCTCGGGCATCCCGTCACTCGGCAGCTGGTTCACCAACCGGGAGATGGCGGGTGGCGGTCCTCTCATCGACCTCGGCGTCCACGTGCTCGACTTCACCCTGCATGTGATGGCGGAACCGCGGGTCACGGCCGTGTCGGCTGTCACCCATGCGGAGCTCGGCCCGCGCGGCCTGGGCGGCTCGGGTGACGGCAAGCAGCAGGTCGGATCCGCGTACGAGGTCGAGGACTTCGCCAGCGTCATGGTGCGGCTCGAGGGCGGCGGATCGATGATGCTCGAGACGAGCTGGGCGGCCCACCGCCCGAGCGGCGACCAGTTCGGCATCACCCTGTACGGCACAGAGGGAGGCGCCGACCTCCGGGTCGTCGACTACGCCCCTGCCGGATCGCTCACGGTGTTCACCGGCGACGGGGAGGACAGCGTCGACCGGTCGGTCGTGTCGCCCGACGCTCCGGGCCACTCGGCCGTCGTCACGACCTTCGTCGAGCACGTGCGCACCCCGTCCAGCTGGGCGGCTCACGACGGTTCGCTGGCCCTCGAACGCGCCCGCATCATCGACGCCTGCTATGCGTCGGCCGCCGCCGGCGCCGAGGTCCGCCTCGACGACCTCTTCCCCGAGCGCGCCGCCGAGCGCGAGACGACAGACGAGACGAACGGTACGAACCGATGACCATCCGAGTGACCGTCTGGAACGAGTACGTCCACGAGACCACCCAGGACGACATCGCCGCGATCTACCCGGACGGCATCCACGGTGCGATCGCGGACGGGCTCGCCGGGCTCCTCGGCGAGGACGCCGTCATCGGCACGGCGACGCTCGCCGAGCCCGAGCACGGCCTCACCGAGGAGCGGTTGGCGGCCACCGATGTGCTGCTCTGGTGGGGGCACATGGCGCACGACCAGGTCGACGACGAGGTCGTCGCGCGCGTGCAGCGGCACGTCCTCGGCGGGATGGGGCTGCTCGTCCTGCACTCCGGGCATTTCTCGAAGATCTTCATCCGCCTCATGGGCACCACCTGCTCGCTCGCCTGGCGCAACGACGCAGAGCGTGAGCTGGTCTGGACAGTGAAGCCCGGGCACCCGATCGCCGAGGGCGTCGAGCAGCCGATCGTCATCGACCGGCAGGAGATGTACGGCGAGCACTTCGACATCCCCGATCCTGACGAGCTGGTGTTCATCAGCTCGTTCGCCGGGGGAGAGGTGTTCCGCTCCGGAGTCACTTTCACCCGTGGCCTCGGCCGGATCTTCTACTTCAGCCCCGGCGACCAGGAGTACCCAGTGTACTTCCACCCGCAGATCCGTCGCGTCCTCGCGAACGGCGTGCGTTGGGCGGCGCCCACGACCTCGGAACGCCGGCTCCCCGAGGTGTCGAACCCCGCCGCCCGGGACTGGACCGCCTGACGCCCGCGCTCACCGGATCACGCGACCCGCGAACAGGGACACTCGCTCTCAGGCCGTCACTGATAGTCTCATTCGTGGCCCACACGGGCCGAGCACTACGGAGCAGGCCGGCACGAAGCTGGTCATCGGTGGTGGTCTTCCGGCTTCGGCCCGCGATTGAGGCGGGTTTCAGCGGATCCGGAGCACTTCTACTGCTGGCCAGAGCATGCCGCGCGGCGAGACTTATCGCCCGCAGCCCTTCCTGCTTAGCTCCTGCTCCTTGTGCACAGTGCGCGAAAGCGCAGAGCGCGAAAGCGCGTGTACGTCGCATAGCGAATGCGGCAGCAAAGGAGATGTGACCTTTGGAAGGTCCAGAAATCAAGTTCGCCGAGGCAGTCCTCGACAACGGCAAGTTCGGCAAGCGCACCATCCGATTCGAGACCGGTCGTCTCGCACAGCAGGCGCAGGGCGCCGTCGCTGCCTACCTCGACGAAGAGACCATGCTTCTCTCGGCCACCTCGGCGAGCAAGCACCCCAAGGACAACTTCGACTTCTTCCCGCTGACGGTCGACGTCGAGGAGCGCGCGTACGCCGCGGGCAAGATCCCCGGCTCGTTCTTCCGTCGTGAGGGACGCCCCTCCACCGAGGCGATCCTCGTCTGCCGTCTCATCGACCGGCCGCTGCGCCCCTCCTTCGTCGAGGGCCTGCGCAACGAGGTCCAGATCGTCATCACGGTCCTCTCGATCGCTCCCGGTGAGTTCTACGACGCCCTCGCGATCAACGCCGCGTCGGCATCCACCCAGATCTCCGGCCTGCCCTTCAGCGGCCCGATCGGCGGAATCCGTCTCGCCCTGATCGACGACCAGTGGGTCGCGTTCCCGAAGTACGAGCAGCTCGAGCGCGCCGTCTTCGACCTGACCGTCGCCGGTCGCCTCGTCACCGATGCCGAAGGCAACGAAGACGTCGCGATCATGATGGTCGAGGCCGAGGCGACCGAGCACAGCTGGGGTCTCATCCAGGGCGGCGCCACGAAGCCCGACGAGGCCGTCGTCGCCGCGGGTCTCGAAGCGTCGAAGCCGTTCCTCAAGCAGCTCATCAAGGCCCAGGCCGAGATGGCAGCCCAGTCGGCCAAGCCGATCGCGGACTACCCGGTCTTCCTGCCCTACTCGCAGGAGGCGTTCGACGCCGTGTCCGAGCTGGCCTTCGCCGAGCTGTCGAGCGTCTACCAGATCGCCGACAAGATCGAGCGCCAGAACGCGGACGACGCCCTCAAGGAGCGCGTCAAGCTCGCGATCAACGCCAAGGTCGAGGCCGGTGAGCTGGGCGGCGACATCCCGCCCATGGTCAGCGCCGCCTACAAGTCGGTGACCAAGAAGGTCGTCCGCGGTCGCATCCTCAGCGAGGGTGTCCGCATCGACGGTCGCGGTCTCGCCGACATCCGCCCGCTCGACGCCGAGGTCGCGGTCATCCCGCGTGTCCACGGTTCGGCGATCTTTCAGCGCGGAGAGACCCAGATCCTGGGCGTCACCACGCTGAACATGCTCAAGCTCGAGCAGCAGATCGACTCGCTGGCGCCCGTCAAGAGCAAGCGCTACCTGCACCACTACAACTTCCCGCCCTACTCGACCGGTGAGACCGGCCGCGTCGGATCGCCGAAGCGTCGCGAGATCGGGCACGGCTTCCTCGCCGAGCGCGCCCTCGTGCCGGTGCTCCCGTCGCGCGAGGAGTTCCCCTACGCGATCCGTCAGGTGTCCGAGGCTCTCGGCTCCAACGGTTCGACGTCGATGGGCTCCGTCTGCGCCTCGACCCTCTCGCTGCTCAACGCCGGTGTGCCGCTGCGCGCCTCGGTCGCCGGCATCGCGATGGGCCTCGTCTCCGACACGGTCGATGGTGAGACCCGCTACGCGGCTCTGACCGACATCCTCGGTGCCGAAGACGCGCTCGGCGACATGGACTTCAAGGTCGCCGGTACCAGCGAGTTCGTCACCGCCATCCAGCTCGACACCAAGCTCGACGGAATCCCCTCGTCGGTCCTCGACGGTGCGCTCAAGCAGGCCAAGGAGGCTCGCACCGCGATCCTCGCCGTGCTGAACGCCGCGATCGAAGGCCCCGACGAGATGGCCCCGACCGCGCCTCGCGTGATCAGCGTCCAGATCCCCGTCGACAAGATCGGTGAGCTGATCGGCCCCAAGGGCAAGACGATCAACCAGATCCAGGACGACACCGGAGCCGACATCTCGATCGAGGAGGACGGCACCGTGTACATCGGCGCCGTCGACGGCGACTCGGCGGAGGCGGCGCGCAGCGCGGTCAACGCGATCGCCAACCCGCACAACCCCGAGGTGGGTGAGCGGTTCCTCGGCACCGTCGTCAAGCTGGCCACGTTCGGCGCCTTCGTGTCGCTCATGCCCGGCCGTGACGGTCTGCTGCACATCAGCGAGGTGCGCAAGCTCGCCGGTGGCAAACGCGTCGAGAACGTCGAAGACGTGCTCGGTGTCGGCCAGAAGATCCAGGTCGAGATCACTAAGGTCGACGACCGTGGAAAGCTCTCGCTCGCCCCGGTGGTCGACGAGACGCCCGAGCCGGCTGAGACCCAGTCGAGCGCGGCAGCGTCCGAAGGCCCCGAGGCTCCGGCCGAGGGCTGATCCTCTTCGGATCGCCTTTCGTGACGAAGGCCCGTCCCACCCACGTCCCTCGAGGACGCGGGTGGGGCGGGCCTTCGCTCGTTGCACACTGACCTGCCCACTTCAGGCAGTCTTGAGGGGAGGACACTGCCCGAAGTGGGCAAGTCAGCCCCTGCCTGCGCGGGGGAAGCGGAAGGGGAGCCCGATGACATCGAGTGGTGACGCCGCACCTGCGGAGGCCCGCGGTGCTGATGCGGACGGCGTGATCGAGCGCGACGGGGACCGGTGGTCGGTTCGCTTCGTCCGGTTCCTCGACACCGACATCGACACCGCATGGCGGCTGATGAGCGAGCCCGAGCAGCTCGCCCGCTGGTTCGAACCCGCATTGCTCGACCGGGACGGCGGATACCACTTCGACGGCGACGAGGGGCTGCACAGCTTCGGCAAGATCCTCTACTGCGCTCCTCCGACCTCGTACTCGGTGACGTGGACCGCACCGGGCGATGAGGATTCGCCGTCGACGTCCATCACCGTCACCGTGGCGGAGCGAGACGGGGGTGGAGTCGAACTGACGCTCGAGCATCGCGGGCTCGGAGCCGTCGACGTCGCCGACTACGGAGCCGGATGGCATGCGTACCTCGACAGACTCGTCACCTCGGGAAGCGTGCTGGCGCCTCTCGAGTCCGACTGGTCGGATCGATTCGCCGACAGGCGTCCCCGTTACCTTCGGATGGTCGACCCCACCGGCTGAGCACGGCTGGTCGCCCGGCGGCGGGAACGCCGCACCCTCTCCCGAGTGTCGGACGCTCCCGGTAACGTCGGGGCATGGTCGCGCACGCCGACAAGCCGGAGCTCCATATCGACACGGTCGAAGAGTGGGAGCGGTGGCTCGAGCAGCCGGAGCACCCGGAGGGGGTGCGTTTGCGGGTGCGGAAGAAGAACACCACCAAGCCGGGTATCACACGCGACGAAGCCGTCGATGCCGCGCTCTGCTTCGGGTGGATCGATGGCCAGGCGGGCGGGCTCGATGAGGACTACTTCATCCAGTCCTTCACCCCGCGCAGGCCGAAGAGCATGTGGTCGCAGGTCAACCAGGCGCACGTCGCCCGACTGATCGAGGAGGGCCGGATGCGACCCGGCGGGCTCGCCGAGGTGGAGCGTGCCAAGGCCGACGGTCGCTGGGATGCCGCGTATCGACAGAAGGACGCGGTGCCCCCGGCCGAGCTGCAGGCGGCACTGGATGCGAGCCCCGCGGCCGCTGCGGCGTTCGCGGCGCAGTCATCGGTGAACCGGTTCGCGATGATCTTCCGGATCAGCAACCTCAAGAAGCCCGCGTCGCGCGAGGCCCGCGCCGCCCTCTACGTCGGGATGCTGGAGCGGGGGGAGACCCTCCGCTGAGGTGGTCGGGGGTCTCGGTACGCGCTGGCGCGCTGCTCGACCTCCGGGGGTTGCCCGCCCGCTGAGCCTGTCGAAGCGCAGGGCTGCTCGACCTCCGGGGGTTGCCCGCCCGCTGAGCCTGTCGAAGCGCAGGGCTGCTCGACCTCCGGGGGTTGCCCGCCCGCTGAGCCCGTCGAAGCGCAGGGCCACGCCTCCGCGTCAGGTCCAGAAGTCCTCGTGGACCACGGCAGCCTCGTCCTCGATGGCGGGGCCGTCGACGGCGATGGTGCGCTGACCGCGGGCGAAGACCTCGCGGCAGGGCAGGGAGAACGTTGGGTTCTCGGGGTGGTCGCCCGTGAGCTCGAGCAGGCGGTGCTCCGACAGGGCGTAGACGACCCGGTCGATCCCCGTCCAGTAGACCGCCCCGGAACACATCGCGCAGGGTTCCGCGCTCGTGTACAGGGTGCTGCCCGCCATGCCTTCGGCGCCGAGCTTGCGGGACGCCTCGGCGACGGCACGCAGCTCGGCATGCTGGGTGGGATCGCCTTCGGGCGGAAGCGAGTTGTTGCCTGCGCTGGCCACCATCGCGCCCGAGGCGTCGACGACGATCGCGCCGAACGGATGCCGGCCCGAAGCGCGTGCGTCGGCGGCCACCCGGATGGACTGCCGGAGGTGGCTCAGGTCGAGCTCGGAGAGTGTCGTCACGATCGATCTACCTGTTCACAAGTGTCAAGGAATTGCGCTGGATCCAGCCTAACCCGCGCGAATCCGGTCATCCGAGCCCTGTGTTACGCCTGAGTTACGTCCTGGGAACAGTTGTGTTCCCACTTGTGAACAAGTGCGCCAGCATGACTAGCGTGCATCTTCGACGGTCCGTCACCTTCGACGCCCGACCCCCGAAAGGCACCACTGTCATGTCCGAGCAGCAGCCCGCATCCGTCCGAGTCGACGAGCAGGCGATCCGTGCGCTCCCCAAGGCAGAGCTCCACATCCACCTCGAGGGCACCTTCTCGCTCATCGATCTTCTGACCCTGGCGCGGGAGAGCGGCGCCGACCTCCCGGGCCCCGCTGCGACCCTCTTCGATGTCGCGACGCATCACGAATTCACCATGCCCGAGGTGACGACCGGTGGAGGAACCGGTGTCGGAAAGGCCGGCCTCAGCGGATTCCTGCGTTTCCTCGACTGGCAGTGCGGACTCGTCCGCACCCGTGAGCAAGCAGCGAGGACCGCCTACTCGTTCGCCGCGCGGCAGAGCGCGTCCGGCATCCGCTACAGCGACGTCATCGTCAACCCCACGCACTGGAATGCCTGGCACGGCCGCGAACTCGAGCTCGTGGACGCCCTCGCCGCCGGATTCGACGCCGCCGAGCAGGACGGGCTCTGCGTCGTGAACATCGCCTACTCGCTGCTGCGCGGGCAGGATGCGGTCGAGGCCGAGGACATCGTCCGCTCGCTGGTGGCGACCCGGCCGCGCCGCGTCGTCGCCCTGTCGATCGACGGCGACGAGAAGACGACCGGTCGCACCGGCGTCAAGTTCCAGGAGGCGTTCCGCATCGCCGCCGCCGGCGGCCTCCACCGGACGGTCCACGCGGGGGAGTCGAGCGGGCCGGACGGCGTCTGGGACGCGCTCGACCTGCTCGGCGCCGAACGAATCGACCACGGCATCCGCGCCGTCGAGGACCCGGCACTCATCGGTCGGCTCGTCGCCGACGGGATCACGCTGAACGTCTGCCCGCGGTCCAACGTGGCCCTGGGGCTGTACCCGAGCTGGTCGGCGCACCCGCTGCCCCGCCTCCTCGATGCGGGAGTGTCGGTCACGCTGAACACCGACGACCCGTCGCCCCTCGGCACGACTCTCGAAGCGGACTGGTCCGCGGCATCGGTCGAATTCGGCTACTCGCTCGTCGACCTCGCCGGCTTCGCCGCACGCTCGATCACCGCCTCGTTCGCCGACGACGACCTCAAGCGCCGACTGAGCGACGAACTCGTCGCCGCGACCTCGGAGCTCGTCGCATGAGCGGGATCGCGACGCACCCGCGCCACCTGCCCGTGAACGGGATCGTGGTCACGACAGCCATCGTCGCCTTCACCACCGCGGTGCTCACCCTCCCGTGGAACTCCGCGGCGTCCAGCACCTCCGCCGCGGTCGCCGACACCGCAGGGGTCGTCGCCGACGGGACGATCGTGGACCTCGCACCCATCGCAGCGGCCTGGCCCGACGAGTACACGGTCGCGGGCACCAAGTCCGAGCCGCTCTACGTCGAGCACATCACCTCGACCCGCGACGGCGACGTCTTCGCCCTGAGCATCGAGGTCGTCGCCCAGGGCGATACCGCCCTCGGCACTCAGCTGTCGGCGGTTCGGGTACGGGACGACGGGCGGATCGAGTGGCTGGCCGGCTGCACCAAGACCGCTTCGGTGTGCGCCGACGATCCGGCCCTCCGCGGCTTCCTTTCCGCCGCCGCCGTCCGGGCAGCCATCGACCGGGGCGCACTCCCGGCCGCCGGCGTTGCGCGAACCCTGCACGGCACCGCTGCGGTCTGCATCGCCGACGGTGCACTGCATCCGGCCGCTCCGCCCGCCACCACCGACCTCGACCCGTGCTTCTCCCGCGTGAGCGGAGCGCTCGTCGGCCACTACTCGGACGCCAGCGGCTCCTTCGTCGGCCCGACCCTCTCCCGCGGCTTCTCCGAGGCGACCGGTGCCGACCGCGACCTCATCGACTCGCTCATCTCCTGAACCTCCCCGAACCATCTCGACCCTTACCGCAGCACCACAGCACCGCTCCCTCCACCACCAGGCAAGTTCCCCGAAAGGACACCACATGCGCACGAGAACCCTCTTCTCCGCCGCAGCGCTCGCGACGAGTGCCGCTCTCCTCCTCGCCGGCTGCTCCGCCGGCGGCGGCACCGACACGGCGTCGACCGACGAGCCCGCTGACGACGTGATCCGCGTCGGCGCGCTCACCCCCGGCAACACCAACGACGGGGCCTTCAACCAGGCGATCTCCGACGCCCTCGCCCAGCTCGAGGAGGAAGGGCTCATCGAGTACGAGCTCCGCGACCAGATGGCCGACCCCGCCACCAGCGAGCCGGTCATCGCCGACTTCGCCAGCCAGGGGTACGACCTGATCATCGGCCACGGCATCGAGCTCGGCGACGCGATCTTCTCCGTCGCCGAGGACTTCCCCGACGTGAAGTTCACCGCGTCCGGCGGCCCGGACATCCTCGACAAGTTCACCGACAACGTCGAGACCTGGACCTACGACACCCCGTCGGTCGGATACCTGTCCGGGTACATCGCGGGCGTATCGGGAGCGAGCACCATCGGTCGTGTCGAGAGCCTCGAACTCGACTTCGTCAAGGCGACCGACGCCTTCTTCCAGCAGGGCGTGCTCGCGGCCAACCCGTCGGCCACCCTGCTCCCCGTCGTCTACGCGGGCAGCTTCGACGACGCCGAAGCCGCCGCGTCGGCGACAACCGGTCTCATCGGGCAGGGCGCCGACCTCGTCTACACCACCGGCGACGGCATCGCAGCGGGTGTCGGGGCGGCTGCGGCCGACGCCGACGTCCTGAGCGTCGGCGTCTCCTCAGCCGCCGGCGACGCAGCGCTCGCGACCAATGTCTCGACCGTCGACCTCGACATGTACCCGATCGTCAAGGGCTGGGTCGAGGAGGTCGCGGCAGGCGACTTCGGCGGCAAGAGCGTCGTCTCGACCCTCGAGAACGGCGGCATCGTCTACGCCGACCTCAACGACGTCGACGGGCGTGTCCCCGCCGACGCCGCGACCAAGATCGAGGAGCTCATCGCCGGTCTCGAAGACGGAAGCATCACCATCTCCTGATGATCACCACACCTTCTGAGACGGGCCGCGTCCTCGCGGCGCGGTCCGTCTCGAAGAGCTACGGCTCGGTCCGTGCGCTCGACGACGTCGACATCGTCGTCGCGCCCGGCCGGGTGCACGCGATCGTCGGAGAGAACGGCGCGGGCAAGTCGACCCTCGCCAAGATCCTCGCCGGCATCGAGCTCCCGAGCGCGGGGACGATGACGCTCGGAGAGAGCTCCTACGCGCCACGCGATCGCGCCGATGCCCGGGCGGCCGGCATCACCATGGTGCCCCAGCAGCTCAGCCTCGTCGGCGAGCTCAGCCTGGTCGAGAACCTCCTGCTCACCGGGACGCGCGCCGTCGTCAGCCGTCGCGCTGCCCGCGAGACCCTGGTCGACACGCTCCTCCGCGCCGGTGTGAGCGTGTCGCTCGACGCGCCCACCGCTTCGCTCAGCCAGGCGCATCGCCAGCTCGGCGAGATCGTCGTCGCCCTCGCGGAGGGCGCCCGGACCCTCATCCTCGACGAGCCGACGGCGAGCCTGGGGCCGCTCGAGGTCGGCGGGCTCTTCGAGCACCTCCGCGGCCTCCGCGAACTGGGCACCGCCATCGTGCTCATCACCCACCGCCTCGACGAGGTGAGGCAGGTGGCCGACGACGTGACAGTGCTCTCCCACGGCGCCGACGTCCACACGGGCAGTGCGGTCGGACTCGAACCCCGCCGGATCGCCCAGCTCATGGTCGGGGAGCTGCCCGAGGCCCCCGAGCACAGCGCGCGCTCGGTCGGTCAGGCGGTCCTCCGCGCCGACCGCGTCTCGACCGACGAGACCAGCGACGCCTCGCTCCGCGACGTCTCGATCGAGGTCCGCGCATCCGAGATCGTCGGGGTCGCAGGCGTTGCGGGCAGCGGTCAGAACGCCCTGCTCGATGTGCTCGCCGGATTCACCCGACCCAGAACCGGGACCGTCACCGTCGACGGCGAGTCGGGCAGCGCGGTCGAACTGCTGAGGAACGGCGTCGCCTGGATCCCCGAGGAGCGGTCCGAGGCGACCGTTCCCGGCATGTCGATCGGCGAGAACCTCGCCGTGTACGACTCCGCCCGAGGGCGAGCGACGCGCGGGAGTGCCCGCGGCGGCACGCGCCGCGTCGCACAGAAGGAGACGCTGACCGCCTTCGACGTGCGACCGGCCGTGCCCGCTCTCGCCGCCTCAGGGCTCTCCGGGGGGAACCAGCAGAAGCTCCTCGTCGCGCGCGAACTCGGCGCGGCATGGGAGACCGCCGACGGTGAACAGCGCCATCCGCGCGCCGTGCTCGCTTACGGGCCGACCCAGGGGCTCGACCTCCGCGCATCCGCCGCGATCCGGGAGCGACTCATCGACCTCGCCGAACGCGGTGCCGCCGTCCTCGTCGCCTCGCACGACCTCGAGGAGATCCTCGCCGTCGCGGATCGGGTCGTGGTGATGTTCGGGGGTCGCATCGTCGCCGACCTGCCCGTCTCCGAGGCGACCACTCAGCGGCTCGGTGAGGCGATGGCCGGCATCACCTCCGCCGACCAGCCGGACCCCTCGGGAACTCCGGCAACCGATACGAAGGAACCCAGCTAGATGACCCGCATGAGCGATCTGTATCCGACCGAGGCCGAACTCGGCCGTCTCCGTGCCGTCGCGTCGGGCACCGAGCTTCCCGACCTCATCGTGCGGGGCGGACTCGTCCAGTCACCGGGCACCGACGAGTTCCTCGAGCGCGACGTGGTCATCGCGGGCCGCCACATCGCGACCCTCACGCCCTGGAACCACTTCGCCGCCGCGACCGAGGAGATCGACGCGACGGGGCAGTACGTGGTCCCCACCTTCATCGACGCCCACCTGCACATCGAGTACACGAACCTGACGCCCGGCGAACTGGCGCGGGTGAGCGTCGCACGCGGGACGACGACGGTTCTGACCGATCCCAACGGCGCCGCGAACGTGTGGGGGCCGACCGGGATGGACTTCCTGCTCAGCACCGAGACCCCGCTCCACGTCTTCCAGCAGGTCTCGCCGACGACGCCGGGCGCGCCCGCTCTCGAACGCGGGGGAGCGGTCATCCCCGAGGACGTCGTCCGCGCCCGTCTGCTCGACGACGTCACCACCAACCTCGGCGAGAGCAACCCCTTCGACTACGGCGAGGCCTCGACCGGCCGGTTCCGGGCGGCACTGGCGGCCGGACGCCGGTTGACCGGGCACACCGCAGCCCAGACCCACGAATCGCTGTGGGGCTACCTCGCCGCCGGCATCGGCGACGACCACAACTCGGCCACCGTCGACGAGGCGCTCGAGCGGGTGCGCCTGGGCGCGATGATCACGATCATGGGCTCGTCCCTGACCGACAACACCATCCCCCTCTTCGCGGATCTCGAGGCGATCGCCCCCGCTTTCGGCAGCATGTGCTTCTGCGCCGACGACAAGCACGTCCTCGACCTCGCGACAGAGGGGCACATCGACCACCATGTGCGCCAGGCCATCCGGTTCGGCGTCGAACCGGGTCTCGCCTACCGGATGGCGACAGCCCACGCCGCCAAGTACTACCGGCTCGACCAGGTGCTCGGACTGCTCGCGCCGTCGCGCCTGGCCGACCTGCAGCTCATCCCCGACCTGGCCGACGTGCGTCCATCCGTCGTCATCGTCGCCGGCGGGGTCGCGGCGCGCGACGGTGTCGCCGCCTTCGCGAACAACGATCCCGTGCCGGACTGGGCTCTCGACACGGTGCACCTCCCCGAGCGGCTCGACCCGTCGATGTTCGCGCTCCCCGTCCCGGCCGACACGGGCGCGACGGTCCGCGTCCGCGCGATGGAGATGTACCGCGGCTACTTCAAGCGCGCATTCGAGGCCCAGCTGAAGGTCGTCGACGGTCTCGTCCAAGCCGACACCGACGACGACGTGCTGAAGATCGCCGTCGTCGATCGACACCACGGAGACGGGCAGGTCGGTCTCGGCTTCGTGAAGGGTTTCGGGCTGTCGCGCGGGGCGATCGCGATCACGATGAACTGCCCCAACATGAACATCGCGGTCGTCGGCGGGAACGACCCCGACATGCTCCTCGCGGTCGAGGAGCTGCGGCGCATGGGCGGCGGGTTCGTCACCGTCGCCGACGGCGAGGTCCTCGCCCGAGTTCCGCTCCCCGTGGGGGGCATGATGAGTGCCGCACCGTTCGAGGAGACCGCCGAAGCACTGCGACAGGGGCACGCCGCCACGGCCGCGCTCGGCTGCACCATCCCGTCCCCGTACATCATCCTGTCCTTCGTCGGCCTCTACGTCGTGCCCGATCTGGGCGTCACCGAGCTCGGTCTCATCGACGCCCTGACCCAGAGCTTCGTCGACGTGCTCGTCCCCGGCCCGGTCGACCCGTGCGGCCACGACGGGGAGCAGGCGTGAACCGGATCCGAGAGCTCGACCATCGGCGGTGGGCGATCACCGCCGGCGTCGTCCTGGTCGTCCTCGCGGTCGCCGCGCTCCTCATCCTGTTCGCGGGAGCGGATCCGCTCGTCGGTCTGCGCGGCCTCATCGAAGGCATCTCGAGCTCGCCCTACCGCGTCGGCGAGCTGCTGGTCGGGGCGGTCCCCATCGCCATCGTCGCGCTGACCCTCATCCCCGCGCTGCGCGCAGGGGTCTTCTCGGTCGGAGCCGAGGGCCAGATCATCTTCGGCGCGATCTTCGCGACCGGAGCGACCCTCTGGCTCGCCGATGTCTTCGGCCCCGACCTGCCGGCACCCGCCTTCTGGGTGGTCGGCCTGATCGCAGGCGCCGTCGGCGGCGGGCTCTTCGCCCTTCTCCCCGCTCTGCTCGCGGTCCGCTGGCAGGTCAACGAGATCCTCAGCACACTCCTGCTGAACTACGTCGCGGCGGGGTTCCTCGGCTGGACGCTCCGCACCTGGCTCGCGAGCCCCGAGGACACGGCCACCCCGCAGAGCGAGCAGCTTCCCGAGGCGGCGGCCCTGCCGTCCCTGATCCCGGGCACCCGGGCGCACTGGGGGATCCTGCTCGTCGTCATCATCGCGATCGGCTTCATGCTGTGGCGTCGAAGCGCCGCCTCGACGCGGGTCGCGGTGTTCGCCAGCCGGCCCAAACTCGCCCTGCGTCTCGGCGCGACCCGCTCGGGCACCATCTACTTCACCATGCTCGTCTCGGGAGCCGGGGCCGGACTGGTCGGCTGGATCCAGGTCGCCGGGGTGAACGAACGGCTGTTCAGCTCCGTCACGGGCGGAGTGGGCTTCTCGGGCCTGGCCGTCGCGCTGCTCGGCGGTCTGCTGCCCATCGGCATCGTCGCGGCGGCCCTGTTCTTCTCCGCCCTCACCGCGGGCGCGGTCGGCATGCAGTCCGCCACCGGAACCATCCCGTCGTCGATCGCCGAGGTCATCAAGAGCGTCCTGCTCCTCGGGGTCGCGAGCATCGCCGCCTACCAGCGCCGCCCCGCCGCGGTGGTCGCCCCGAGCGACGCGGCCGCCGCGGTCGACGATCAGCCCGCCGACGAGACGGAGCACGTCCGATGAGTCCCGAACTCTGGATCTCGATCCTCGCCGGCGCGATCGCCCTGTCGGCACCGCTCGTGCTCGCCGGGGTCGGAGAGGGCTTCGTCGAGCGCGCGGGCCGCATCAATCTCGGCATCGAGGGGATGATGATCCTCGGCGCGTTCATGGGCGTCTACGTGGCGAGCTCCGCGGGGCCGATGGCGGGGCTCCTCGCCGGAGCGGTCACGGGGCTCGTGCTCGCGATCCTGATGAACACCGTCGTCCACCGCCTCCACGCCAACGAGATCGTCGTCGGGCTCGCGATCACCATGCTCGGGCTGGGGCTCAGCACCTACCTGTTCCAGCTCTGGATCCCATCGGGCGAGACGAACATCAGCGTCGAGACCGTCCCGCGCTGGCCGATCCCGTTGCTGGCCGACATCCCCTTCGTCGGGCGCATCCTGTTCGCGCAGAGCCCGATCGTCTACGCGACCGTGCTGGTCGCCGTCGCCGCGTGGGCTGTCATGCGCTTCACGCGGTTCGGTCTGCAGATCCGCGCCGTCGGCGCCGACCCGGTCGCAGCGACCCTCCGCGGTGTCCGCACCCGCACCGTCGGATCGTCCTCGCTGCTGATCGGAGGCTCCCTCGCCGGTCTCGCCGGTGCGGTGATCACGGTGGGCACCATCGGATCCTTCACTCCCGGCATCACCGCCGGGCGCGGCTACATCGTGCTCGCTATCGTCATCATGGGGCGCAGCACCCCCGTCGGCATCGCGCTCGGCGCCCTTCTCTTCGCCTTCCTGCAGAGCTTCTCGCTGCTCGCCCAGTCGACCGGACTGCAGCTGCCGAGCGAGATCTACCAGACTCTGCCCTACGTGGTGACCCTCATCGTGCTCGTCATCTCGTCGCGGTCGCGCCTGCGGTCGGTGCTGAAGAAGGCGAGGCTCGCATGAGTGAGACAGGATCCGCACGCAACCTCGAGGATCAGCGCGTCCTCGCGGGGCTTCTCCGTTTCGTCCGAGAGGCGGCGACCGACGGGCACTCGCTGCCCGGCGAGGTGGAGCTGGCCGATCGGATCGGCTGCAGCAGGAAGCAGGTCCGTGATGCCCTCGCGTCGCTCGAGCAGCAGGGTGTCGTGCTCCGCCGCCAGGGCGCGGCGACCGAGGTCGACCCGGTCGCGATGCGAATGGGTGTGCGGTTCGAGGACCAGCTCGAGTACAGCGTGCTCCTGCGCCAACTCGGCTACGAGAGCGGGGTGGAGGTTCTCTCGGTGAGCGACACGGCACTGCCGTCCGACGTCGCCGGGCTCCTGATGCGCAGTCCCGGCGCTCCGGCCGCCCGGGTGGTGAAGCGCTGGCGCGCCGACGGGGCCGTCGCCATGCTCGCGTTCGGCACCGTCCCGCTGCCGGATGAGCCGGGGGACGTCGACCTCGGCGACTCCATCTACGCATCGATCGCGGCCCTATGGGGCGAGGCTATCGCCTGGGAGGTCGCGACGCCGTCCGCCGAGGCGCTCTCGGAGGCCGATGCGGAGCTCTTCGAGCATCCGGTCGGCACTCCCGTCCTCACGCTCGACATCGTGGGCATCGGCATGAGCGGGCGCCGCCTGTTCCACGCCCGCGAGCTCCACGACCCCGCGATCGCGTCCTACTCGATCATGCGCACCGTCCGCCCCCCGCAGGTCTTCTCGACCGCGCGCTACCAGTTCTGATCCGTCCCTCCGACCTGTCCCCGTGACCGAACTCGCGAAAGGCTCACCATGCTGACCCGTCCCTCACCCGTCGTCGTCCCCGCGGACGAGCAGCGCTGGATCGACACCGTGCAGCAGCTCGCCGCCTCCTTCGCCGAGACGGTCGCCGACGACGACCGCACGGGCGAGCTCCCCGAGGCCCACCTGCGCGCGCTGTCGGCGAGCGGGCTCGACGTCGCGTTCCTTCCCGTCGAGCACGGGGGAGAGGCATTGTCCTACGCGACCCTCGGCCAGGTCGTTCGCATCCTGGCCGCCGCGCACCCCGCCGTGGCGGCCGTCTGGCTCATGCACATCGGTGCGGCCCACGCTCTCGTCACCCTCTCGCCGCCCGAGGCGGCGTCGTTCTTCGCCGCGGAGCTCGCGGCCGGGAAGCGATTCTCGAACGCGCTCTCCGAGCCCGCCGGCGGCAACTTCTTCCTCTCGTCCCAGCAGGACGTTCCCGCGACCGAGGGAGGGTGGTCCTTCACCGGACGGAAGATGTTCGTCTCGGGTGCGGAGATCGCCGACCACCTCTTCACCAATGTCCGCGTCGACGGCAACCCGGCGTTCTTCGGAGTCACGATCGACGACACCGTCTCGTTCCCGCCGATCGATCAGACCTCGGGGATGCGCTCCACCCGCAGCCGCGGAATCGCATTCGCCGGCACGCATCTCTCCGCCGACCGGCTGACGTCGCCGCCGCCCGCCGACTATTCGAACCTCATCTCCGTCGCGTTCGGATTCCTCTCCATCGGCATCGCCGAGTCTGCGCTCGACGCCCTGAAGGCGTACGCCGTCGGACGCCCGACGGCGCCCGGATCGCCCGAGACGCTCGCCGATACCCAGTGGGTCAAGATGGAGACGGGGCTCGTCTGGGCGGAGCTGCGCGCCGCCCGACTCCTGGCGGAGCAGACCACCTGGCTGGCCGACCGGCGCGACCCGCAGGCCATGGCCAATGCGGCCGAGGCGAAGATGCTCGCCAACGAGGTCGCCAAGAAGGCGGCGGCTGTCGCGGTGAAGGTGGGCGGAGGCAGCGGGTACCTCGAGAAGTCGCCGATCCAGAGGATCTTCCGTGACGCGCAGGCCGGTGCTCTGATGGCCTACAACGTGCCCTTCAGTCAGGAGATCGTCGGCGGCTGGGTGCTCGCCGCGGACTGACGCCGGCCGCCCGCCCGCTGAGCCCGTCGAAGCGAAGGACGGGAGGTGAGCGGGTGCTCGTTTCGACGGGCTCAACGGGCATCCGCCCCGTCCGCCCGCTGAGCCTGTCGAAGCGAAGGTCGGGAGGTGAGCGGGTGCTCGTTTCGACGGGCTCAACGGGCATCCGCCCCGCCCCCCCCGCTGAGCCCGTCGAAGCGAAGGACGGGAGGCGGGCGGGTGCTCGTTTCGACGGGCTCAACGGGCATCCGCCCCCGCCCGCTGAGCCTGTCGAAGCGAAGGACGGGAGGTGGGCGGATGCTCGTTTCCACGAGCTCAACGGGCATCCGCCCGCCCGCCCGCCCGCCCGCCCGCTGAGCGCAGCGAAGCGAAGGGGCCCTCAGCGCCCCGCCCGAAGCACCCTGACCTCCCACGGCTGCAGCGTGGTCCCGGTGCCACCGTCACGGTTCCCGATGATGAGTGCCGCGTCACCCCACCGTTCGAGCAGCGGAACCTCGAGCGGTTCGCCCGACACGTTGCCGACCACCAGCAGGCGGTCACCGCCGAGCGTCCGGGTGAACGCGTACAGCGTCGGATGAGCTGCTTCGAGCAGTTCGAAGTCGCCGAGGCGGACGGTCTCGTCCTCGTGACGCAGGCGGATGAGCCGCTGATAGTGGCGGAACACCGATCCGGGTGCGTCCCGCTCGTCGACGAGATTCACCTCCGAGCGGTTCGGGTTCACGGCCATCCAGGGCGTGCCGGTCGTGAACCCGGCCTGCTCGGTCGGATCCCACTGGACGGGCGTGCGCGCGTTGTCGCGTGACAGGGCCCGCAGGTCCTCGAGCACGGCCTCGGGGTCTGCGCCGAGCAGTTCCACCTGCTCGCGGTAGTGGTTGAGCGCCTCGAGGTCGGCGAAGTCGTCGATCGCGGTGAACGTCGTGTTCGTCATGCCGATCTCCTCGCCCTGGTAGACGTACGGCGTGCCCCGATGCAGATGCAGGATCGTCGCCCACAGAGTGGCCGACTCACGTCGGAAGCGCCCGTCGTCGCCGTAGCGCGAGACCAGTCGGGGCTGATCGTGGTTGTTCAGGTAGAGGCTGTTCCACCCGCGCTCGCGACCGTCGTCGGCGGGTCCGAGCCCGTCCTGCCAGCGGGCGAGCGACTGCTTGAGCGCGGGCAGCGAGAGAGCGCGCTTCTCGTACCGGCCCGGGCCCCGGTCGAGCGAGACGTGCTCGAACTGGAAGATCATGTCGAGTTCGGCTCGGGCGGGATCGGTGAACAGCCGGCCGTCCTCGAGGGTCACACCGGGAGTTTCGCCGACGGTGATCAGCTCGGCGTCGCGGCCGGCGAAGACCTCCCGGTGCATCTCCTGCAGGAACTCGTGGATGCGGGGCCCGCTCAGGTAGAAGGCACTGCCGTCGCCGCCCACCGCGCCGGGCTCGAGCGGTCCGTCGGGCAGCGAGGTGTCCTTCGAGATGAAGTTGATGACATCCATCCGGAATCCATCGACACCCCGGTCGAGCCAGCGTCGCATCATCGCGTAGACGGCCTCGCGGACCTCGCGGTTCTCCCAGTTAAGGTCGGGCTGCTGTGGCGCGAACAGGTGCAGGTAGTACTCGCCGGTGGTCTCGTCGAGCGTCCACGACGACGAGGCGAAGAACGACCGCCAGTTGTTCGGCGCTCCCGGTCCGCCCTCTCCGGCGCGAGGACTGCGCCACCAGTACCAGTCCCGCTTCGGGTTGTCGGTCGACGAACTCGACTCGATGAACCACGGGTGCAGGTGCGACGTGTGATTGACGACCAGATCCATCACGAGCTTCATGCCGCGTCGATGCAGGTCGGCGAGCAGTGCATCGAAGCCGGCGAGGTCGCCGAACACGGGGTCGATGTCCTCGTAGTCGCTGATGTCGTAGCCGTTGTCGAACTGGGGTGACCTGTAGATCGGCGAGAGCCAGATGACGTCGACACCGAGCTCCTCGAGATGGTCCAACCGGGATCGGATGCCCGCCAGGTCCCCGATGCCGTCGCCGTTCGAGTCGGCGAAGCTGCGCGGGTAGATCTGGTACACCACCGCCGAGGTCCACCAGGGGGCGGTAGCCCGGATCGGGGAGTCGTCGCGGGAAGTCATGGTCACCTCGGTCTCACGGCAGGTCGCCGGCGGCGAGCCTAACCGGCCCGAGCCGGCTCTGCGGCCGCCGGCAGGCGGGCTTCGTCGTGGATTTCGCCCGAGCCGCCCCACCGCGGGGGCGCGCAGGGCGCTAACATGAGACTCACGGCAGTCTTCGAGGGGGCACGGGTATGGACGGCATCGCCGAGGCACCGCTTCACCGCATGCTCGGTTCCACCGGTCTCACCGTGCTGCCGTACGGGATCGACGGGTCGGTCTTCGGCTGGGCGGCGGGGTACGACGCCACCGTCGAAGTGCTCGACACCTTCGCCGCTGTCGGAGGAACCCTGATCAGCACCGCGGATCACTACGCGGGCGGGCGCAGCGAGATCATGATCGGCGGATGGCTCGCAGGGCAGCGCCGCCAGGACTTCGTCATCGCGACCAAGGTCGGTCGCCACCCCGATGCCCCCGGGCTGAGCGCCTACAGCATCCGGGAGGCCGTCAGCGCCTCACTGGAGCGACTGCGCACCGACTACATCGACGTCCTGTCCTTCGACGGCGATCACCCCGAGACCCCGCTCGAGGAGAGCATGACGGCGGTCTCGGAACTGATCACCGAGGGCCGGGTCGGGCACCTGTCGCTCGCCTCCTACACGGGGCGGCGCGCGGTCGAGGCCATGCAGACCGCTTCCCGGCTGGGTCTCCCTTCCCCTCAGGTGCTCGTTGCGGAGTACAACCTGATGGAGCGCTCCCGGTTCGAGGGCGAAATCGCCCCCGTCGCCCAGGGGTACGAGCTCGGCGTGATCGCCCGGCTGCCCCTCGCGAGCGGGTATCTGCGCGGAGATTTCCGTACTCGGCACGACCTGCCCAGCTCGCCGATGTTCGCGGGGGCCATGCGATACGTCGGGCGCCACGGCAACCGCGTGCTCGCCGCGCTGGAGAGCGTCTCGCAGGATGTGGGCGAGAACATCGGGCGGGTCGCGATCGCCTGGGTGCTGTCCAAGCCCCAGGTCACCGCCGTGGCGATCCGCGCGAAGGACGGCCCTCAGCTGCGCGACCTGATCGAGGGTGCATCGCTGCCGATGCTCAACCGTCAGCAGATCGCCCTGCTCGACCGCGTCAGCGACTGACCGCTTCTGTAACGATTCGACCCGCGGAAGAGCTTCCGTCGGTGGTATTGCTTACGATCGTCGTGCGCGGAGGGGGTGATTATGGTCGGCACATCCGATCCCTCCGAGCGCCCCGCCGTCGACACGGCGGATTCGCAGCCGGCGCTGTGGGACTGGCCTGACAACGAACCCGTCGCGCACGAGGGCCTTCCGGGTTCCGAGTCGGAGGCTCCCGCGACGATGACTCACCCCGTGACGAGCGGCAGAGCCGCGAGTCGCGCGGTCAGGAGCGAGACCGACGCGGTCGTCGCCTCCGCGCTCGAGGTGGTCGAGCTGTCGCTGCGCGAGATGGCCGGCTCCTCGACGCAGCCCGTCGAGCCCGAACCCCGGCGGCATCGGCTCCGACGTTTCGGCGAAGCGGATCTCGCGGTGTTCCCCGTCGTCCTCGGCGGGGCGACGTTCGGCTGGACCGCGGCGCCCGACACCACGTTCGCCATTCTCGACGCCTACCGTGCAGCGGGCGGCAACGCCGTCGACACCGCCGATTCCTACGCCTCCGGTCGCAGCGAGGTGCTGATCGGCACCTGGCTCCGGGAGAGAGGCATCCGCGACGAGATTGTGCTCTCGACCAAGGTCGCCAAGGGCGAGGAGAACTCGGGGCTGTCGGCGCAGAGCATCATCCGCGCGGTCGAGGCGTCGCTGCGCCGGTTGCAGGTCGAGCACGTCGACGTCCTGTACTTCCATCTCGACGACGTGTCGGTCCCGCTCGAGGAGAGCCTCACCGCAGCGGACTCGCTCCTCCGCAGCGGCAAGGTCCGCCATCTCGCCGGCGCCGATTACGGTCCCGAGCGGCTGATGGAGGCGAGGGTGACCTCCGGGCAGCTGACGCTGCCGAAGTTCGTCGGGGTGCAGACGAACTACAGCCTCGTCAACAGGACGGACTTCGAACGCGACCTCTCGTCGGTCGCCCGCGCGCAGGGGCTCGCCGTCGTTCCCTACAGTGCGCTCGGCAGCGGCTTCCTGACCGGCAAGTACCGCGGCAAGCGGGGGGAGCGGGGCAGCGCCGCTCAGTCGCGCGTCGATGCGGCCGCCCGGCACATGACGAAGCGCGGATTCCGCATCCTCGATGCTCTCGACGACGTCGCCGAAGCATTCGGGGTGGCACCCGCCACGATCGCCCTGTCGTGGCTGCTCACCAAGCCGCTCGTCACGGCGCCGGTCGTCAGTGCGAGCTCGCCGGAGCAGGTCGCCGACATCGTGGCGGCGGCCGGAGTCCATCTCACGAGGGCTCAGGTGGCCTCGCTTGATCGGGCTTCGGCTTAAGCGCCGCTCTTGGTCTTCGCCTCTGCGAGCACGCGGTCGGCTGCGCGGTGAAGAGCGGTGTGCGCCGCGATCGGATCGCCCGCGTATCCGCCGCCCATCGCGCCGTCGCGGAGGAGGTACAACTCGTCGGCCGCCGCGCCCGGCGTGGGGTGTCCCATCCGCTGGAGGTGGCTCTCGAGGAACTCGGTGAACCAGTCCCGGTGCTCGCCGATGGCTCGGCGGACGGGGTGGTTCTCGTCGGCGAACTCGGCCGCCGCGTTGAGGAACGGGCAGCCGCGGAAATCGCGGCGGCTGAGGTCGGCGACGATGGCGTCGACGAGGGTGCGAAGAGTCGCCTCGGCGGAGGGTGAAGTCGCCGCGGTCTCGGTGAGCGAGTCGCGGACCTGACGGTCTCGGCCTCGGATGTATTCGAGGATCAGACGATCCTTCGAGCCGTACTGCTTGTAGAAGGTGGCCTTGGTGACGCCGGCCTCGGAGATGATCCGGTCGATGCCGACGGTGTGGATGCCCTCGGCGTAGAACAGGCGGTCGGCCACTTCGAGGAGGCGGACCTTTGCAGCAGAGGGACGCCGCGGTGGGATGGGGGTCTCGACCGCCACGGCGTCTCCTCTCGGCCACATGGAAGGTGGCCTCACTGTATCGATTCGGGTTGAGGTCGAATCGGGTTTGGCCGGACGCAATCGGGGGGACGAGCGCCGGGCCAGGGGTGACCGGGATGGGTGGTCCCGGCGGAGCTTCTCGCTCCGTGGAAAAAGATAGCAGAGTGGGACAGACAAGTCTGTATGTCCCCACAAATGTGGACCTCCCCAGTTCGAGGGGCGCCTTCGAGCAGGTGAAGTAGGGTGTTGACGATGAGTGGCGCAGTCGCACTTCCCCTCACCGAACCGGAGCTGAGCTTCTCCGCGGCCGGTGGTACCAGCGTCAGACGCACCCTCCATCCGAGCGGGCTCCGTATCCTCACCGAGCAGGTGCCGGGCGCGCAGAGCGCGACGATCGGCTTCTGGATCCCAGCGGGTTCACGCGACGAGTCGCCCGAGACCCTGGGGTCGACCCACTTCCTCGAGCACCTTCTCTTCAAAGGCACGGCGACTCGGACGGCGCTCGACATCGCCGTGGCGTTCGACTCCGTCGGCGGCGAGCACAACGCGGTGACCGCCAAGGAGTACACCTGCTATTACGCCAAGGTGCGCGACCTGCACCTCCCGATGGCGGTCGAGGTCCTCGCCGACATGGTGGCCGGATCGCTCATCGATCCCGACGAGTTCGAGATGGAGCGCGAGGTCATCCTCGAGGAGCTCGCCATGGCGGCCGACGATCCCGGCGACGTCGTCAACGAGCGCGCATTCGAGGCCGTCCTCGGCGAGCACCCGTTGGGTCGCCCCATCGGAGGAGACGCCGGCACGATCGGCGCCGCCACCCGCGATGCCGTGTACCGCCACTACCGTGCCGAATACCGTCCCGAGAACCTCATCGTGACCGCGGCAGGCGGCCTGCATCACGACGTGCTCGTGGCCGAGCTCGTCGCCGCCCTGAGCGCCTCCGGGTGGGACATGTCCGCCCCCGGATCACCCGTCGACCGGCGGTCGGGAGCTGCGACGTCCCTCGGCGAGGGTGTGCCGCTGGTCGTCGTGGATCGCCCGATCGAGCAGGAGCACGTCCTCCTCGTCGCGCCGTCGATCACCGCCGGCGATCCTCGCCGCCCGGTGATGTCCGTCCTCAGCGCCGCGCTCGGAGGGGGCATGTCATCGCGCCTCTTCCAGGAGATCCGTGAGCGTCGTGGGCTCGCCTACTCGGTCCACTCGTTCGCGGCCTCCTTCTCCGACGCGGGAGTCTTCGGCATGTACGCGGCCTGCGCTCCGGCGAAGGCTCGTTCGGTCGCCGAGCTGATGCAGGGGCAGCTCGCCGAGTTCGCTCGCGACGGATTGGTGCCCGGCGAGCTCGAGCGCGCCGTGGGGCAGCTCTCCGGCACCTCGGCACTCGCGCTCGAGGACTCCGATGTCCGCATGTCGCGTCTCGGTCGCAGCGAGATCACGACGGGGGAATTCGTCGACCTCGACGAGTCGCTCCGCCGGTTCGAGGCCGTGACGGCCGAGCAGGTGCAGGCTCTCGCCGAGGAGCTGGCCGCCGCTCCCTGGTCGCTCGCCGCGGTGGGCCCTGTCGCGGCCGCCGACCTGGCGGGCCTCGCGCTCCAGCAGGTCCTCGCCGATTCGTCTCTCGCGGCCCCGATCGGAGGGTGACGCGATGGTCCACTACCTCTACCTCGTCCGGCACGGCGAGCAGGTCGATGCCGAGCACGGTCTGCCCGACGGGCCGCTCTCTCCTCGAGGCCGACGTCAGGCCGAGCTGATCGCGCAGCGGCTCGGCGGAGTTCCGTTCACGGCGGGATACCACTCTCCTCTGCGTCGGGCGGAGGAGACCGCCCAGGTCTTCTCGAAGATGATGCCCGCGTTGTCCTTGACTCCGTCGGCGCTGCTGTTCGACTGCATCCCCTCCGGGCCGACACCCGATACGCCCGCGTCGTTCGACGCGTTCTTCCACTCGATCACGGAGGCCGAGATCGAGGCGGGGCAGGCGCAGATGGGCGATGCGGTCGACGAGTTCTTCGCGCCTGCGCGCGGTGACCGGCACGATCTCCTGATCACTCACAATTTCGTGATCGGCTGGTTCGTCCGGCACGTGTTCGATGCGCCCGAGTGGCGCTGGCTCGGCCTCAATCAGGCGAACTGCGGCCTCACCATCATCCGCGTGCGCTCCGCGAAACCGCCGGTGCTCGTCGCCCACAACGACCTCGCCCACCTCCCGGTCGAACTGCGCACGGGTCTGCCCGACCCCCAGCCGTTCTAACCCTTCGGCCTGTCCGGGGAGTCCGCTTGTTCATGACGAGACCCAGGAGTCCGAAGGGTGTCTTCGCTTTCGGACTGTTCTTCGTGGTCGTCGCGCTCGCCCTTCTGCCGTGGGCGATCTCCCACCCTTTCGACACCACCCGCCGCGGCATTCCGATCTGGGTGATCCCGCCCGCCCTGTTCGTCTGCGGTGCCTTCTTCGTGGCTCAAGGGGCGGTCTGGCTCAGGCGGGACCGCCGCAAGTAGCAGCCTCTGTCCGGATGGGCTCGATCAGTGTCCGCGGCGGCCCATCCACAGATAGACCGGAATCGATACGAGCCCGAGCACGACCAAGACGAGCGCGCCGACGAACACCCAGGTGCTCTCCGTGCTCTCGCCGACTCGGCCGACCGACCTCACGGCGAGGACGGTTCCGCCGATGACCGCAGCAGCCGAGAGGACGAACCGGTAGCCCGGTCGCCTGCGGTGCCAGAAGGGTGTGCGCTCTGGCTCCGGCTCGTGCTCGTGCTCGAACTCCGACGTGGGCTCGGGCTCCGGATTGTCCATGGTCCGAAGCGTAACGGGGGGGGTTGCTCGACGCGGACTAGCCGGCGAGGTCCTTGCGGTACCAGTCGGTCGCGTTCGGGTTGTCGTTGTAGGGCTCGATCGACTCGTAGCCCGAACTCCGATACAGCCCGCCCGCCGCGGTCAGCGAACGGTTCGTGTCGAGGACGACCTCGGAAGCACCGAACTCGGCGGCGCGACGTTCGAGTTCGGCGAGCAGTGCGCGGCCCCGGCCGCGTCCGCGGGCCGTCTCCCTGAGATAGAGGTGCTTGACCTCGTAGCGCAGCGCACCGGCCTCCGTGTCGCCGATCCGGCGGATGCCGCCGCAACCCGCGAGCTCGCCCCCGTCTCCGTGGACGAGCAGGAAGACGCCCGCCGGGGGAGTGAACGCTGCGGGGTCGGGGTGGACGGTGCGGTACTCGCCGCCGACGAAGCCGGCCGCCCGGGCGCCGAAGTACTCGTCGAGCAGTTCGACGGCCTCGGCCGAATCGGTCGGTGCGGGACTGAAGCGCATGCGCTGAATCCTAGGTCGGCGTCAGGAGCACCGGCTCGACAGGCTCCGACGGGCCACGATCCGCGCAGTGGTGCGCCTGTAGGCTTGAGGCATGGCTGCAGTCGTCGAAGGTGCACCCGCGATCACGAGAGTCGCCGTCGTCGGCGCGAACGGTTCGATGGGGCGACTCGTGCTCTCGATCCTCGACGAGACGGATGGCTTCGAGCTCTTCGCCGGCATCGGCTCGGCCGACCCGCTCGACGCCATGGTCGGAGCCGACCTCGTCGTCGACTTCACCCTGCCGCAGGTGTCACCAACCGTCGTCGACTTCGCGATCTCGCACGGCCTCCCGATCGTCGTCGGCACCTCAGGGTGGAGCACCGAACGCATCAGCCGGCTCGTCCGACCCATCGACGAGGCCGGCATCGGGGCCCTCTTCATCCCGAACTTCTCGGTCGGTTCCGTCCTCGCGACCCACTTCGCCGCTCTCGGCGCCCGCTACTTCGACTCGATCGAGATCGTCGAGGCCCACCACGCCGGCAAGGTCGACTCGCCGTCGGGCACCGCGGTCCGCACCGCCGAACTGATCGGCGCCGCGCGCGCCGAACTCGGGCCCGTGTCGGCCCCGCACGTCGACCAGCGCGCCCGCGGCCAGCAGGTCGCCAGCGTGCCCGTCCACTCGCTGCGGCTCTCCGGTCTCTTGGCGAAGCAGCAGGTGATCTTCGGCGGTGTCGGCGAGACCCTCACGATCACCCACGACACCTACTCGCCCGACTCCTACCGTTCCGGCATCCGGCTCGCGCTCGCAGCCGCGACGTCGGCTCGCGGAGTCATCGTCGGGCTCGACTCGCTGCTCGGTCTCTCCGCCCCCGCCGCCCTGCTGTCCGACGGCGAGATCGCCGACGGGGCGCCCTCAGGCCAGGCGGCGGCCACCACCCCGTGACCGTCCACGCGCGGAAAGGGGTGCTGGCCGCCCTCGTGATGGCGGCCCTGCTCGTCCTCTACATCGCGCTGATCGGCTGGCGGGCGGTGCAGTTCATCGCTTCAGGCGAGCCCGCCGCGATCGGCATCGGGATCGCCCTCCTCGTCTTCCCCGCCCTCGGACTCTGGGCGCTCGCCCGAGAGCTCCTGTTCGGACTCGGCTCGCAGCGCCTGCTCGAGCGGATGGCGGAGGAAGGGAGCCTCCCCGTCGACGACCTGCCCAAGCGGGCCAGCGGGCGTCCGATCCGCGAATACGCGGACGAGGAGTTCCCGCGATACCGCGATGCGGTGCAGGCTGCGCCCGAGGACTGGCGGGCCTGGTTCCGGCTCGGGCTGGCCTACGACGCCAGCGGAGATCGGCGACGGGCCCGGCAGGCGGTGCGCCAGGCGATCGGCATCGAGTCCGCTGAGCGACGCGCGAACTGAACCGCCCTTCGAGTCATCGACGGGATGTCAGCTGATGGCGTCGATGGCCTGATCGCTGGTCTCGTACCGGAACGCGAAGCCGTCGGCGAGCAGCCGCGCGGGCACGACCTTCTGGCTGGCGAGCAGCAATTCGCGGCCGGCATCGCGCAGTGCCAGCTCGATGACCTTCTCGGGCACCGGGATGGCGAAGGGTCGGTGCAGATCGGCGGCGAGACGCGCCCCGATCCGGCTGGCGGTCGCGGGAGTGGGCCCGGCGAGGTTCACGGGGCCGCTGAGGTCGGAGGTGAGCAGGTGCACTATCGCGGCGGCCTCGTCGTGCAGGCTGATCCACGGCCAGTGCTGGCCGCCCGTGCCGAGCGGACCCGAGATGCCCAGCTTGGTCAGCAGGCGGAGCGGATCGAGCGCGCCGCCCTTCGGCGCCAGCACGAGGCCGGTACGGAGGAAGACCGTGCGGGTCTTGTCGGGGGCGAGGCTCGCGGCAGCCTCCCACGCCTCGACGACGTCGGGCAGGAAGCCCTCGCCCGGGGCGGCGTCCTCGGTGAGGCGCGTGCCCGGACGGTCGCCGTAGATGCCGACGGCGGAGCCGCTCAGGAAGACCGGGGGAGGACTCGACGTCATGGCCATCGCCTCGACGAGCGCCTGGGTCGCCTTCACCCGGGAGCGCAGGATCTGCTCGCGGTATCCCGCCGTCCACGGCAGGTGGTTCAGCGATGCGCCCGAGAGGTTGATGACCGCGTCGACCTCGTCGAGCAGTCGGAAATCGAGGATCTTGGCGTCGGGAGCCCAGGTGAACTCGGTCGGGCTCTTCGGCTCGCGACGCACCAGTGTGCGGATCTCGTGGCCGGCCTCGGTGAGCTGGCGCTGCAACTCGGTGCCGATCAGACCGCTGGCACCCGCGATGAGGACGCGCAGGCTGCTGCCGCGCTCGGGCTTCGGGCGAGCGGCAGGCTGAGGAGCAGCCGGAGGGCGGACGCGAGGAGCGCTCGTGCTGGCGCCACCCGTCTCGCGTGACGCGGGACGACGGACCGGGGGAGTGGGTGCGTTCGACGGCTGCGGCTGTTCCGGGCTCGCGGGCGCCGGGCGCCCGGAAGGCTCCTGTGCGGGCTTCTTCGCCGGGGGCGTGGACGGCCGCGCCGGGGGTACCGGGACACGCTTCGGGGTCGCCATGACGCAAGCCTAGATGCGGCGACAGTGAGTTCGCAGGGCGATCCGGGTCGCCGACCGCCACGCCGCAGGTCGGGCTCCTCAGCGGCAGCCCGCAGACCCTAGGGTGGGAGCCGTGCCATCGACAGACGAGATCCAGTTCCGCAGTGACATGACCGTCGAGCTGGTGCGCTCGAGTGCGCATGACTCCGACGTGCTCTTCGCCGCCCGGGTCTCGACCCAGGGCGAGAAGACCCTCGAAGCCGCCCAGGACGGAACCGAGGCCGACGAGAAGCGCGACCGAGGCCTCATCAACTACCTCATGCGCGACCGCCACGGCTCCCCGTTCGAGCACAACTCGATGACCTTCTACGTGCAGGCGCCGATCTTCGTGTTCCGCGAGTTCATGCGCCACCGCGTCGCCTCCTACAACGAGGAATCGGGCCGCTACCGCGAGATGCGTCCCGTCTTCTACGTGCCGGGCGCCGAGCGCAAGCTCATCCAGGTCGGCAAGCCGGGGGCCTACGACTTCGAGCCGGGCACCCCCGAGATGACCGAGCTCGTCTCCGAGCAGACGCGCCAGGTGAGCACGGCCGCCTACGACTCGTACCAGCGCATGCTCGAGGCGGGCATCGCGCGCGAGGTCGCGCGCATCGTGCTGCCGCTCAACCTCTACTCGTCGATGTACGTGACGATGAACGCGCGCGCCCTGATGAACTTCCTCAGCCTGCGCACGAAGCGCGAGGGCACCCATTTCCCGTCCTTCCCGCAGCGCGAGATCGAGATGGTCGCGGAGCAGATGGAAGACCAGTGGGCGACCCTCATGCCCCTTACCTACGAGGCGTTCCAGAAGAACGGCCGCGTAGCCCCGTAGTCCGCGCCCGCACTGCGTGCAGCGGTCGTGGTTAGGGTGGCGGGATGACTCCGACCCGGACTCCCGCCCGTGCTCTCATCACCGGCGCCACCGCCGGGCTCGGGGCCGAGTTCGCCCGTCAGCTCGCGGCCGCCGGCCATCCGCTCGTGCTCGTCGCCCGCGACCTCGGTCGGCTCGAGAAGTCCTCACTCGAACTCGGTTCCCGCTACGGCGTGGATGTCGAGGTCCTCGCCGCCGATCTCTCCGAGCGGGAGGAGCTCGCCCGGGTCGAGCTGCGACTCCTCGACGTCGGATCACCCATCGGCTACCTGGTCAACAACGCCGGCTACGGACTGCGCGAGCCGTTCGACGAGAACGACATCGAGATCGAGCAGCGCCACCTCGACGTCCTCGTCACCGCTCCGCTCCGGCTCTCGCACGCGGCCCTCCGCGGAATGCTCGCCCGTCGCAGCGGTGTCATCCTCAACGTGGCGAGCGTCGCCGCCTACACACCGCGCAGCACCTACGGCGCCGCCAAGGCGTACATCCTCTCCTTCACCCGGTGGGCGAACATCAACTACCGGCGCAGCGGCGTCACCTTCACAGCCGTCGCGCCCGGCTTCGTGCACACCGAGTTCCACTCCCGGATGGAGGTCGGAAGCGACTTCATTCCATCGATCCTCTGGCTCGACGCCCCGTACGTGGTCCGCGCCGCCCTGCGTGCAGCCCGGCGCGGCAGGGCCGTCACCGTTCCGAGCCTCAGGTACAAGGTCATCGCGGCTCTCGCGAGGATCGCTCCGCCGCGGATCGCCGCCGCCGGCGCGCTCAAGGGGCGCTGACCGCACCGATCGGCTGCGCGGATCGGGGGATCCGCCCCGACGACGGCGGACGCGGTCGTGGGCGCGTCCGGCCGGTACCGATACCCTTATGGGCGTGTCAACGCGCGAGAATCCCTTCGGCCAGGTGCTCGTCGCCCTGGTCACGCCCTTCACCGCCGACGGCGAGGTCGATTGGGCCGGCGTCGAGAAGCACATCGACGACGTCATCTCGGCCGGAGCCGACGGCATCGTCGTCACCGGCACGACCGGTGAGACCAGCACCCTGACCGACCCCGAGAAGGTGCGCCTCGTCGAGGTCGGCAAGGATGTCTCGGCCGGCCGCGCGAAGATCATCACCGGCGGCGGGTCCAACGAGACCGCACACGCCATCGAGCTCTACAAGAAGAGCGAGAAGGCCGGCGCCGACGGCATCATGATCGTCACGCCGTATTACAACAAGCCGACGCAGGCGGGCATCCTCACCCACTTCCGGCTCGTCGCCGACTCCACCGACCTGCCGGTGATCCTCTACGACATCCCCGGTCGCACGGGTGTGCCCATCAAGTACGAGACCATCCTCCGCATCGGCAAGCACCCCAACGTGCTCGCGATCAAAGACGCCAAGGGCGACTTCAGCGAGGTCAGCCGGGTCCTCAACCAGACCGACCTGCTCTACTTCTCCGGCGACGACGCCAACGTGCTCCCGCACCTCGCCATCGGCGCGGCCGGCCTCATCGGAGTCACCGCGAACATCGCCCCAGCGCCGTACCGCACCATGATCGACGCGGTCAACGCGGGCGACCTGCACACGGCGACCGCCATGCACAAGGCGCTCGAGCCGCTGGTCCGCGCGACGATGACGCACGTGCCCGGCACCGTGGCGGCGAAGTACATCCTGCACGGCCTCGGCCGCATCGGATCGCCCCGCGTGCGGCTGCCCCTCGTCGGACCCGAAGAGTGGGAGGCCGCCCTCATCGAGGACGAGATCGACCTGGTCCGCGAGATCCCCGGCGTGAGGTTCGCAGGCTTCCGCCCCGACCGCAACGCGGCCGCCGGCGGTGCGCTCCCCAAGATCGCCGGGACCACGCGCTGAGCGCCGCAGATTTTCCCCAACCGCGTTCGACGCGGCAGCACGCAGCCCTGAAGGGGGCCGCGAATTAAGGAGTGCTATGCACGACGACAGCATCAGTGAGCCCCCGCCCCTCGAGCCGGGAACGCTCCGGGTGATCCCGCTCGGCGGCCTCGGCGAGGTGGGCCGCAACATGACCGTCTTCGAGATCGACGGGAAGCTCCTCATCGTCGACGCTGGGGTCCTGTTCCCCGAGGAGACCCAGCCGGGCGTCGACCTGATCCTCCCCGACTTCGAGCCCATCCGGCAGCGCCTCGGCGACGTCGTCGGCATCGTGCTCACCCACGGTCACGAGGACCACATCGGCGCCGTCCCGTACCTGCTGAAGATCCGCGAGGACATCCCGCTGATCGGCAGCTCCCTCACGCTCGCGCTCATCGAGGCGAAGCTGAAGGAGCACAGGATCAAGCCCTACAGCCTCACCGTCGCCGAAGGCCAGGTCGAGAAGCTCGGCCCGTTCGAGCTCGAGTTCGTCGCGGTCAACCACTCGATCCCCGATGCGCTCGCCGTCGCCATCAAGACGAGTGCGGGTGTCGTGCTGCACACGGGCGACTTCAAGATGGACCAGCTGCCTCTCGACAACCGACTCACCGACCTGCGCGCGTTCGCCCGCCTCGGTGAGGTGGGTGTCGACCTGTTCCTCGTCGACTCGACCAACGCCGACGTGCCCGGCTTCACGCCTCTGGAGCGGTCGATCGGACCGGTCCTCGAGCAGGTCATCGGCGCGGCTCCGCGCCGGGTGATCGTCGCCAGCTTCTCCAGCCACGTCCACCGCGTCCAGCAGGTGCTCGACGCTGCCGCCGCGCACGGCCGCAAGGTCGCGCTGATCGGCCGCAGCATGGTCCGCAACATGGGTATCGCCGCCGAGCTCGGGTATCTGAAGGTGCCCGAGGGTGTGCTCATCGACGCCAAGCGCGCCACCGACATCCCCGACGACCAGATCGTCTACATGTCGACCGGTTCGCAGGGCGAGCCGATGGCCGTCCTCGCCCGGATGGCCAACCTCGAGCACCAGATCGAGGTCGGCGAGGGCGACACCGTCATCCTCGCCTCGAGCCTCATCCCCGGCAACGAGAACGCGGTCTACCGCGTCATCAACGGGCTCACCAAGCTCGGTGCGACGGTCGTCCACAAGGGCAACGCCAAGGTGCACGTCTCGGGCCACGCGGCCGCGGGCGAACTGCTCTACACCTACAACATCCTCAAGCCGCGCAACGTGATGCCCGTTCACGGCGAGTACCGCCACCTGTACGCCAACGCGAAACTCGCCCGCGACACCGGTGTTCCCGAGAAGAACGTCATCGTCGGCGGCAACGGCACCGTCGTCGACCTGCGGGATCACGTCGCGAAGGTCGTGGGTCAGATCGACATCGGCATGGTCTACGTCGACGGCTCGAGCGTCGGAGAGATCAGCGACGCCGACCTCAAGGACCGCCGTGTGCTGGCCGAAGAGGGCTTCATCTCGATCTTCACGGTCGTCGACACGAGCACCGGTCGCATCGTCGTCGGTCCCGAGGTGCACGCCCGCGGCTTCGCACCCGACGAGAAGATCTTCGACGAGGTCATCCCGAAGATCCGCCAGGCGCTCACCGAGGCGGCCGAGAACGGCACCCGCGACACCCACGCCCTCTCGCAGATCGTGCGCCGCACGGTGGGGCGATGGGTGAACACCAAGCACCGGCGACGCCCGATGATCGTCCCCATCGTGATCGAGGGCTGAACTCCCTCACCACCGCGGCGCGGCCGGCCCTCCTCGCGAGGGCCGGCCGCCTCCGTTCCAGCGGGCGAGCAGCTGCAGCGTGTCGACCACGCGGTTGGAGAAACCCCATTCGTCGTCGTACCAGGCGGACACCTTGATGTGCCGCCCGTCGACGCGGATGAGGCGACGCGGAGCGACGTTGTAGGGAGTTGGTGAGGGCGCAGCCCGACTCGGTTGCCGGTCCAGGTTCGAACCTCGAACGCGAAGTCGCTTCATTCTCATTCCGCCGCTCGATCCGTCCTTCCGTTGCCTCGCGCACGAACCGACTCATCCACCTGCGCGGCGTGTGATGCGTAGTGACTCGGGGAAGCGCCGAAGGTCGTCCTGAAGGCGCGCGAGAAGTAGTACGGGTCTGGAACTCCGACGTGAGCAGCCACCTCGCGAACGTGCAAGCTGGTGCTTCGAAGGAGCTTGGCGGCCTCCCTCATCCGGCGATTCCGAAGCCACGTGCCGACTGACATGCCCGTATAGCGGGTGAAGAGCCGCTGTGCAGTCGGAGTGCTGACCCCCGCAGCCGCGGCGATCTCGGGCACCGTGAGCGGTGATCGGAGGTTGTCTTCGACGAACCTCGTCATCATGTTGAGGGCGGCCGGCTCGCGCTCCTCGTCGCTGCCGTCCCAGATGGCGCTTTCGTCCATGACCAAGGCACCGAGTGACCGCAGAGACGCCTCCGCCGTGCTCTCGGTCAGGAACCGCTCGACCGCGTATCCCGCCAGGATCCTGATCCGCGCACCTGCCCGTGAGGATCCCGATATCACGGTGACCGCATCGCCGGACCCGTCGGCCCGGCGGTTCACGGACCCCATGAGCGGATCATCGGGATGGACCGCGACGCGCGGCGTGAAGTCCTCGTCGAAGCTCAGCCACGGGATGACGTGAAGCACACCGAAGTGGAAAGGGGAGGAGCGCTGCGCTCGGTACTTCACCTCGTGTCCCCACGGGAGACGGATGAGCGAGTCCGCATTCGCCTCGATCGACTGACCATTGCATTCGATCACTCCCAGTCCGTCAACGGTCCACACGAAGCAGACGCTTTCCACGTACTTGCCGTGGAACACTTCATCGGGCCCCATCCGGACAGTGGTGGCGAACACCACCGCCGCGCTTCCCCGAGCGGTCGGTTCGGTCGGTGCGTCGCCGGAACCTCCGGGATGATGTGGCATCCGTCCATCCTACGGAACCTCCGCTTCCCCAGGATTGTCCCAATTCCAGCGCCTGTGTCGTAAGCCGTGATCGTTGAGTGCATCTATTGAGTGACGAGCACATCGACCCGGCGGGTCCGTCGGTTTAGCTTTGCGAAATGGGTCAGTCGACAAGGGTGTCCGTCTCACACAGTCGCGAAAACCTCCGTCTCCTGACCGCAGACGAATCACGATGAGAGGCTCGAATTTGCCTAAGACGATCACGGCGCCGCCGTTTCAGCCGGGAGTCGCGCCCACCCCCGCCGAATCGGGCGAGATCCTGAGTGAAGACCAGCTCGGGCACCTGCGCCACTTCGACAACATCTCGCGCCTGCCGGACAACGACTGGTCCGGAATGCTGCAGCGGGTGCCATTCCAAGACGACGGTGCGACTGTGCGGTACCAACTGGCGTACGCCTCGTTCGCGCTGGCGCTCACCCATCTGCACCGTCTTCCCGCCGCGCCGGGTCTGTTCCAGCCCATGCTCACCCGGCTCATCGAGAAGATGCTGCTACCGACGGTGTGGGGCTACTGGCGAGACGTCAGCCGAGGCGGCGGGGCGCTGAACTCCTACATCCAGCGCGACCCGGAATGGGACCCGGTCGCCCGGGAGAACATCATGTACAGCGGCTACCTGCAGACCATGATCACGCTGAACCGCTACCTCTTCGACGACCGGCGCTTCGACGCGCCCGACTCGATTGTGCTCGATACCGCATCGCCCTTCTGGGGCGGCTCGTCTCACCGATTCACCTACGACCGGGAGTCGCTGAACGAGAACCTCTACTGGCAGCTCGTCGAGAACGGCTATCTCGGGATCGCCTGCCAGCCGAACTGCATCTTCCAGATCTGCATCCAGCCCTCGATCCTGAGCTACCGCCTCAACGACTTCATCACCGGTGGGGCGCGCGCCGACGAGATCACCGCGGGCTACAAGCGCGCGTGGGAGGAGTTCGGGCAGCTCGACGAGACGGGCCATTTCACCTGCTTCGTGCAGTACGACCTCAAGAATCCGATTCACGCCTCCGACATCACGGTCAACGCCTGGCTCGGGACGCTCCTCAACATGTGGGACCCCGCTCTCGTCCGTGACCGCTACTCGGCGTTCATGGAGGGCGAACTCAAGCAGGCGGGTCCCGGCGAACTGTTCGTCACCCAGCCGAGCGGCTCCATCGAAGCTCAGCTCATGAGTCCGATGGCGTGGGTGGCGCCCTGGGCGAGCGAGATCGGCGACCAGGCCACCGTCGACGGTCTCCTCGCCTACGCGGACAGTCACCTCGGTCGCGAATGGCGCGACGGTGGTCTGTTCTATCGCCGGAACGACACCGCAGCGGACGACCTCGGCCGCGCAACGCTCGTCGACCCGCTGAGCGGCAACGTCATGCTCGGCTACTCGCGCCTCAACATCCCCGACGGACTGTGGCGGCTCTACAACCGCCCCCTCGCCCCCGATCACCACCGGACACCGGCCCTGGTGCGGGTGGCGGATGACATCGATGTGAGCCAGGCGGTGTTCGACCGCGACGCAGCCCGATTGACCTTCCGAGTGCGTCGGCGCACCGATCTGCCCTTGCGAGGCAGGTCGGCGGATGCCGGGACCGTGGAGATCGGCCGACTGGGGGGTCAGGGCGAGTGGGAGCTCCGCCGCGGGAGCGAGATCATCTCGTCCGGCACGGGCGACACCCTCGTCGTGGAGTGCCCCACCGAGGCGACGACGTTCACCCTGACCAAGCGCGGAGGCGACCATGGCTGACTCGCCCATCGACGGGCGCTTCGACCTCGTCGATCACCACGGACAGCACGTCACCGAGCAGACGTACCGCGGGCGCTGGATGCTCGTCTACTTCGGGTTCACCAACTGCAGGTCCGTCTGCCCCCGGACGCTGACGAAGCTCACGGACTCGCTCGAGCGTCTCGGCGAGCTCAGCGACCGCATCGCGCCTCTGTACATCACCGTCGATCCCGAGCGGGATACGCCGGAAGTCATGCGCATCTTCCTCGAGAACCGCTTCCCGCGATTCACGGGGCTGACCGGCAGTGATGAGCGGGTCACGGCGGCGAAGGCCGCGTATCGGGTCTTCTCCCAGCGGGGGCAGGATCCGGCCGACCCGGACGGGTACGCCGTCCCGCACTCCGCCATCACGTACCTCGTCGATCCGGACGGCCACTACGTGGATCACTTCGTCGACACCGCGGACGCCGAGGCGATCGCAGACCGGGTGCGGGCCAGGCTCGAGTCGGCGCAATGACGCCGACCGTGGCTCCCCGCGCGGGCAGAGTCGCCGCAGTCGGCGTGGTGGCCTGCGCCGCCCTTCACGTGCCGCTGCTGCTGATGCATGGTGGAGACTCGGTCGCGCTCGCCATTCTGATGGGCATCGCCGTCGCCGGTTGTCTCTCCTGCGCCCCCCACCTCGCCCGCCGCCCGACCATCCGGACCTGGGCGGTCTGCGGACTGCTCTCCGGCGCGATGGTCGCCGTGCATCTCGCCCTCCTGATGTCGTCCGCCAGCCCCATGAGGGGTGGCCATCCGGGCCACGCGATCCCCACGACGTTGGCGCCCGTCTCGCATGTCGGCCACGACAGCGGGTGGGCAGTCGCCTTGTTCTGGGCGGCCACGACGATCGCCGTCGCTCAGGTGCTGACGGCCGCCACTGTGGTCCGTCGGGCCGGCCGTATACGGCTGCAGCCCTCAGCGATCTCCTGAATCACACCTCCGCATCACCCTCCACCCTTGCAAAGGAGCAATGTCAATTGAGCACGCCACTCATCACGCCCGAGCCCGCATCCGACGCGGCCACTGAGCCAGCCCGCGCATCCCTCAAAGAGCGGATCGGACTCCCGAAGGGGCTGTCCTGGGGCATCCTGGCCATGGTCGTCTTCGTCGTCGGCGACGCGATCGAGGTCTCCTGGATCTCGAGCTTCTTCTCCACCGACATCGGCGTCCCGCTGAGCCAGGCCGCCTGGATCATCACCGCTGCCGGGCTCATCGGGGCGATCTGCGCGTACGCGGTCGGTCCGCTCGTGTCGGTGTTCCGCCCGAAGCGGGTCATGATCATGGGAGTGGTCGGCTGGGTCGCCGCTGATCTGGCGTTCATCCTCGTGCTGCCGACTCACCAATACTGGCTGATCCTGATCACCTTCGCCCTGCGTGGCCTCGGGACGCCGCTCTTCGCCTACTCCTTCGTGACGTGGCTGAACGCGCGAGCCAAAGCGGGCTACGAGGCCCGGACCCAGGCGTGGTTCTGGTTCGCCTTCAGTGCCGGCACCCAGGTGGTGGCCGGCGCGCTCGCCGCCGCGCTGCTTCCCACCGTCGGCCCGATCAACACGCTCTGGGTGGGGCTGGCGATCGCGATCGTCGGCGGGCTCATCGCCGTCCTCCTCGTGAAGGATCCGCCCGAATCGGTCGTCGTCGCAACCTCCGACAGCCTCATCCGTAGCCTGGGGGCCGCGGTCACGGTCATGGTGCGCCAGCCGAAGGTCGGCGCGGGCGCGATCATCAAGCTCATCAACATCATGGGCGTTGTCGCCGTCTTCGTGATCTACGTGCCGTTCCTCACCACAGAGATCGGTGTCCCGCTCGGCGAGGCGGTCCTGATGTTCACGATCGTGGGCGTCGCCGGTGTGCCCGCCAACCTCGTCTGGGGATGGTTGAGTGACAAGCTCGGGTGGGCGAACACCGTCCAGTGGATCGCCGCTCCGATCAACGCCATCGCGATCCCGTTGCTGTTCTTCGTGCCGCAGTGGATCGGATTCAACCTCGCCGTCCTCGGCGTGGTCATGGCGATCTGGGGCATCGGCGTCTCCGCCTACGTCCCGTTGTCCGCGCTGGTCCCGGCGCTGGTCTCGAAGGAGGACCAGCCGTCGGCGCTCGGCACGATCAACCTCGCGACCAGCGTGGGGACGCTCGTCGGCCCGGCCCTCGTCGCGATCATCCTCCCCGCCCTCGGATTCGACGGCGTCGTATGGACGGTCGTCGGGGCGTACGTCGTCTCGATCCTGATTATGTTCTACGTCCAGCTCCCGGGCCGCGCGCGCACGACCGCGTCCATCCCGTCGGTGGAGGGGAGAGACGAGTGACCTCGGCCCCCTCGTCACCCGCGCCCGCATCCGTCGTCGATGACGCCGCCTGGTGGCGGCAGGCTGCGGTGTATCAGATCTACCCGCGCAGCTTCGCGGATGCGAACGGCGACGGGATCGGGGATCTCGCCGGCGTCACCTCCCGGGTGCAGTACCTGCAGGAGCTGGGCATCGACGCGGTCTGGTTGAGCCCGTTCTACCCGTCGGCGCTCGCCGACGGCGGGTACGACGTGGCCGACTACCGCGATGTCGACCCGCGGCTGGGCACCCTCGACGACTTCGATGCGATGCTCGCCGCCCTCCATGCGGTCGGCATCCGGGTGGTGGTCGATATCGTGCCCAACCACACGTCCGACCTGCACGCCTGGTTCCAGGAGGCGCTGGCCGCTGGCCGCGGTTCGGCGGCACGCGCCCGCTACATCTTCCGCGAGGGCACCGGGCCGGACGGCGCCGAGCCGCCGACCGATTGGCGTTCGCTCTTCGGAGGTCCGGCGTGGGAGCGTGTCGCCGACGGCCAGTGGTACCTGCACAACTTCGCGGTGGAGCAACCCGACCTCGATTGGTCCAACCCCGAGGTGCGAGACGACTTCGTCCGGACGTTGCGCTTCTGGTCCGATCGTGGTGTGGACGGCTTCCGCGTGGACGTCGCGCACTTCCTCACGAAGGATCTGACGGAGCCCCTGCTCTCGCAGGCGGAGCTCGACGCTCTTCCGCACGACGGCAACCACCCCATGATCGACCGTGATGACGTGCACGAGATCTACGCGCAGTGGCGAGAGGTCTTCGACTCGTACGACCCTCCGCGGACCGCGGTGGCGGAGGCGTGGGTCCACCCGTCGCGCGTGCCGCTCTACGCCAGCGCGAGGGGGCTGGGTCAGTCGTTCAACTTCGACCTGCTCGAGGCGGATTTCGACGCCGAGCAGTTCCGTCGCATCGTCGCGCACAACCTGACCCTTGCGGCATCATCGGGGTCGTCGACCACCTGGGTGCTGTCCAACCACGATGTCGTCAGACATCCGACGCGTTACGGACTGCCGATCCCCGACCGAGACAGCGAGGGCCGCGCGACACGCAAGCAGGGCGCCGACTGGCTGCTGTCCGGCGGGACGGAGCCTCCGCTCGACCGGTCGCGAGGGCTGCGACGCGCGCGGGCCGCGTCGCTGTTCCTCCTCGGGCTGCCGGGTTCGGCGTACCTCTATCAGGGCGAGGAGCTCGGCCTCCACGAAGTGGCCGAGATCGACGACACCGAGCGGCAGGATCCGGCGTTCCTCCGCCAGCCGGAGCGCGAGAAGGGTCGCGACGGATGCCGTGTCCCATTGCCGTGGACGTCGTCGGGTTCTTCACTGGGGTTCGGCGAGAACGGAGCGCATCTGTCTCAGCCCGAGTGGTTCGCCGAGCAGTCGGTGGCTGAGCAGGAGGGCGATCGGGAATCGACCCTGGCGCTCTATCGCCGCGCGCTCGCGTTGCGTCATGAGCTGCAGACCGGCGAGTCGCTCGAGTGGATCGACACGGGCAGACTCGATGTTCTGCGATTCGTGCGCCCCAACGGCTGGACGGTCGTGACCAACTTCGGCGCCGACGGGTACGTGCTCGGCGACGTAGAGGTGCTGCTGGCGAGTTCCGACGTCCAGCAGGGTGTCGTCGCGGGGGAGTCCACGGTGTGGTGCCGCCTGCGTGAAGGCTGATTCACCGCAGCGCATCGACATCATGATCGGCGTGCTCGCCTTCGCAGGCATGGGCGCGTCGTTCATGCAGACGATCGTCATCCCGATCCAGCCGGAGCTTCCCGAGCTGCTCGACGCCTCCAGCGCTGACACGCCATGGGTCATCACCGCGACGCTGGTCGCCGCTGCGATCAGCACGCCGATCGCGGGTCGGCTCGGCGACATGTACGGCAAACGCCGCATTGCCATGGCGCTTCTGCTGCTTCAGGCCGTCGGCGCGGTGCTCGCGGCGCTGTCGTCGACGCTCGTGCCGATGATCGTGGCGAGGGCGTTGCAGGGGATGGCGACCGGCGTCATCCCCCTCGGTATCTCGATCCTGCGCGATTGCGTTCCTGCGGCACGGCTCGGGTCGTCGATCGCGCTGGTCAGCGCGACCCTCGGCGTGGGCGGCGCGCTCGGCCTGCCGCTCAGCGCGATCGTCGCCGAACACCTGGACTGGCACGCGCTGTTCTGGGTGGCGGCCGGTGTTGCCCTCGTCGCCTACGCGCTCTGGTTCGTGTTCGTGCCCCCGAGCACGCAGCGAACGCCCGGGAGGCTGGACCTGGTCGGCATCGCCGGACTCTCCCTCGGATTGGTCGGCGTGCTCGTCGCGATCTCGCGCGGCGAGGAGTGGGGTTGGGGCGACCCGCGCACGCTGCTGCTGCTGGTCGGAGGCGCGGCCGTCCTGTTGGGGTGGGGCGCGTTCGAGCTGAGGATCGAGCATCCGCTCGTCGATCTGCGGGTGAGCGCGAGCGGGGCGGTGCTCCTCACGAACCTCGCGTCGGTCGCGATGGGCTTCGCGCTGTTCTCGTCGAGCATCGTCTTCCCGCAACTGCTGCAACTGCCCACCGCGACGGGTATCGGCCTCGGGCTGTCGTTGGTGGCGGCCTCGCTGGTGCTCGCCCCATCAGGGCTCGCCATGATGGCGATGTCGCCGATCGCGGGTCGCTTCGAGCGCCGCCACGGGCCCAAACCGCTGCTCGTCGGCGGCGCAGCGGTGCTCGCCACGGGTTACGGCGCCGTGCTGCTGTTCCACCACTCGCTCTGGCAGGTCCTCGGCGTCAACATCGTCCTCGGTATCGGCATCGGGCTCGGCTTCGCGGCCATGCCCGCGCTGATCATGCAGGCGGTACCGAGAAGCGAGACAGGTGCGGCGAACGGACTCAATGCGCTCATGCGCTCGCTCGGCACGAGCATCGCCGCGGCCGCGATCGGTGCCGTCCTTGCCCAGTCGACGGCCACCGTCGGCGGAGTCACGGGCCCCAGCGAAAACGGCTTCCTGCTCGCACTGACGCTCGGACTGTTCGCCGCCATGCTCTGCCTCGGGATCGCCGCCTTCATCCCGAAACCGAGGGAGGTCGATGACCCATCGCTCCCGGAGGGTTCGTTGTCGTGAAGCCTTGCGCACGCTTCCGAGCCCAGGGCTTCGGGAAGTCAGCCCTCAGTCGCGTCCTTTCCTCCGCGAGGATGATTCGGCGGCCCGCATGCGCCCGATAGTTTTCCAGAGGTGGGTGCGTCGGCGCCCGTGAGGAGAATCGATGGGCGTCTGGCGTAAATGGATCTTCCCGATCCTCCGGATCGTCGCGATCCTCGCGATCGCGGCGGCTCTGGTCAAACTGGCGTTCTTCGCCGACCCTGCCAGTGCCGACGGACCGGCGGTTCCGACCGGGACCATCACCGATCCTGTCGTCCCGGTCGTCCGTGGAACCATCGTCAACGACGTCTCCGTCGACGGGACCATCTCGGCCGATCCCGCCGTTCCCGTGAAGGCGGTCGCCGCCGGCACCGTCGACGAGCTCTTCGTCGCGCAGGGCGCTACCGTCTCCGCGGGAGACGCGCTGTTCGACATCAAGGTCGAGACGCCGCGCGACCCCGTCGAGACAACGGGTCCCGACGGCATGGTCACGATCACCCAGCCGAAGCCGATCGTCACCTACGAGAAGGTGCTCGCCCCCATCGGCGGACTGCTCAGCTCCCTCACCGTGCTGCACGGGCAGACCGTCGCGATCGGCGATGTCGCCGGCCAGGTCGCGCCGCCGACCTTCTCCGTCTCCGGATCCCTCGCGCCCGAGCAGCAGTACCGTCTGCTCGACAAGCCGACCGAGGCGACGGCGACCATCGCGGGCGGCCCCGCACCCTTCACCTGCACGGGCCTGACGATCACATCGCCGATCGCAGGTCAGACCGCCGATCCCGACAACCCGGGAGACGGGTCGACGGGCAGCGGAACGACCGTGCGCTGCGCGGTTCCGGGGGACGTGACCGTGTTCCCCGGCCTCACCGCCAAGCTCACCATTCCGGCCGGCCTCGCCGAGGACGTCCTCGTGGTCCCGACGACCGCGGTCGACGGGGGAGCGCAGACCGGAGTCGTCTTCGTGGTGGGCGCCGACAACGCTCGAGAGGAGCGACAGATCACCGTGGGTCTCTCCGACGGCAGCCAGGTCGAGGTGACCGGCGGCCTCGAGGAGGGCGAGCAGATCCTTCAGTTCTCGCCGAACTCGACGGAGCAGCCGCTCGAGGAGGGCTGTGTCGACGACGGCACCGGCACCGTGATCTGCGGCGGATTCGTCAGGTGAGCATCCTCCGACTCGACGATGTCACCCGTTCCGTCGAGCTCCCGGACGGAGACCGCCTGACGATCCTCACCGGCATCGACCTCGAGGTCGAGGCGGGGGACCGCATCTCCATCGTCGGGCGGTCCGGCTCGGGGAAGTCGACGCTGCTCAACATCCTGGGCCTCATCGACTCGCCCACGACGGGAATGGTGAGCTTCGACGACGCGGACGTGCGAGGTCTCTCCTCCGCGAAGCGCGACCGGCTCCGCGGCCGCAGCATCGGGTTCGTGTTCCAGCAGTTCAACCTGCTCGCCGGTCGCACGGCCCTGGAGAACGTCATCACGCCGCTCCTCTACGAGACGGGCCCTCAGTTCTGGCGCCGGCGGTCGATCGCGACGCGCATGCTCGAGAGCGTCGGTCTCGGGCAGCGGCTCGACTCGACACCCGACAAGCTCTCGGGAGGCGAGCAGCAGCGCGTGGCGATCGCGCGAGCCCTCGTCCGGCGACCGCGCCTGATCCTCGCCGACGAGCCGACGGGTGCGCTCGACCTCGAGACGGGGCACACCGTCATGTCGCTGCTCGAGAGCGTCGCCGACGAGACCGACGCCGCTCTCGTCACGATCACCCATGACCGCGCGATCGCGGCCCGCTCGTCCCGCCACCTGCGCCTCGACGCAGGTCGGCTGACCGCGTTCGAGACCCCGCTGGTCCGCACCGCGGCGGATGCGCTGTGAACCCGTTCTCCCGCCTGGTCGCCGCGGTCGTCGGTGCGATCGTCGAGGCCTGGTCCGAGGTCAGGGTCCACCGCGGGCGCGTCCTGCTGTCCCTCATCGGGGTCGGAGTCGCCGTGACCGCCCTGACCGTCGTGGTGGCGGCCGGCGGCATCGCCGAGCAGTCGTTCCGCGAGTCGAGCGAACGTCAGGGAGGCCGAGCGGCCACCCTCACCCTGCAGGCCTACACGCAGGACGGCAGCCCGTTCGACACCGCCCGGTTCGGCGACGCAGTCCGCGAAGCATCCGAGCGGTACGACATCAGCTACCTCAGCGAGCACGGGTACGCCGACCAGAGCGTGCGCTTCGTCGACGGCACGACGACGGTGGCCGTCCAGACCGTCGACCGCCCGTTCGCCGAGATGCACCGGCTCGATCTGATGGCCGGCTCCTGGTTCAGCGCCGCCGACGAGACCCGGCTCGCGCCCGCGCTCGTCGTGAATCAGCGGTTCTGGGAACGGCTCGGCTCGCCCGACCTGCGCACCCATCCGACCGTCGTCCTCCGCGGCGAGGTCGACACCGTCGCCGTGGTCGTCGGTGTGACGCCGTCGCCAACCTACGACACGTCGCCGTCGATGTACATGCTCGCCGGCCAGGCCCGGGCCCTGATCAGTCCGGAGGCCGCCGCCAACTTCGGGCCCCCGCAATACGAGGCATGGGTGCCCGAGGGCATCGCCGAGGACCTCCGCTTCCGCCTCGTCGAGGACGTCTCCGCGCAGATGGGCGACTCCGTGCAGGTCGACGCGTACCGCGCCGACTACGCCGAGCAGCAGGCCGAATCGCTCGCCCAGGTCCAGCTCCTCGTCGGCGGCATCGCGCTGCTCGTGCTGCTCCTCGGAGCCCTGGGCCTCGTGAACATCGCGCTCGTGACCGTTCGGGCTCGCATCCGCGAGATCGGCATCCGACGCACGTTCGGTGCGACCGCCTCCCGGGTCTTCTTCGCGGTGATGATGGAGAGCGTCGTGGCCACCGTCGTCGCGGGCATCGTCGGGGTGATGCTGGCCGTCCTCCTGGTGAAGAATCCGATCACCGAGGAGTTCATCGGTCAGGGCGTCAGCGATGTCCCGCCGTTCCCCGTCGACGCCGCTCTCATCGGGCTGCTCGCGGCGACGGTCGTCGGCGCTCTGGCGGGGCTGCTGCCCGCTCTCGTCGCCGTGCGCGTGAAGGTGATCGACGCGATCCGATACTGACCGGCCGCGGATGTTGCGATCCGATATCGCCCGCCCTCGCGGGGGGAGCCGTGTGCGACAGCCGTGGCAGACTTCCGGACATGAGCGGTTATCGACTCCGCGACGCGGGTCCGGGCGACGGCATCGCGCTGACCGAGGCGCTGGTCGAGGCGGCGAACTGGAACTCGGACCGCCAGCGGCCGAGAGTCCAGGTGCTCGCCGACCCGGTCCGCCGCCGCTACATCGCCTCCTGGCCTCGACCGGGGGACGCCGGTGTGATCGCCGTGGATGACGAGGGGGGCCCGATCGGCGCCTGCTGGTTCCGTCTCTTCCCAGCCGACCGCCCCGGTCTCGCCGGCATCGCAGGAGTGCCAGAGCTCATCCTCGGAGTCCGTCCGGTCTGGCGTGCGCAGGGGGTCGGACGTGCCATGCTCGCGGCCGTGCTCGGCAAGGCCGCCGCCGCGGGGCACTCCCGAGTCTCGCTCAGCGTGGACAAGGGCAACTTCGCTCAGCGCCTCTACATCAGCGAGGGGTTCACCGTCGTGTCATCCACTCCGACGACCGACATCATGGTCCGCACCGTCCGCTGAATACGCGCCGTCCGTCGTCGCGAGGCGTTCGATCACCCGATCGACTCCACGTCGATCCGCGCGCGGCGGCAGCCGACCCTGCGGGTGAGCACCCGCCGTGTCGCGGTGGCGGCCGCTCGGCGGGCGTGCTGCGTGTCAGCCGGGTCGCGACGGAGGTCGCACGTATCGTGGGGCGCATGGCTGGAAGCAGCAAGTCGACGAGTCGCGCCCGCACGAGCGCGCGCAGCGCTCCGGCGACCAAACCGCGAGCACGCAACAGCACCTCGGCGCGCACCCGCAAGCTGCCGGTCGCTCCCGAACCCCAGGGTCCGCTGACCAAGATGTGGCTCGGCATGGCGCACGTCGCCGGCGGCGCCGCACGCGTGTTCGGGCCCGAGACCCTGCAGAAGGACCAGCGCCGCGACGGCATCCCCTTCCTGTTCCTCATCCTGGCGATCGCCGGCGCCGTCGTCGAATGGTTCCGCCCCGGCGACCCCCTCGCGATGACGCTCGACGCCTGGACGTTCGGCGGTCTCTTCGGGCGCCTCGCCTTCGCGCTCCCCGTCATCTTCTTCGTCTTCGCCTTCTGGCTGTTCCGTCACCCCAGCTCGGTCAACGACAACGGCCGCCTCGGCATCGGTCTCGCCCTGCTGCTCGTCTCGATCTCGTCGCTCTGCTACGTCTACGGCGGTCAGGTCATCCCGCAGGCCGGCATCGAACCGCTCGCGCAGAGCGGAGGCATCCTCGGCTGGATCGTGGGCGGATCTCTGACCCTCGCGCTGACACCCATCGGTGCGACCATCGTCATCGTCCTGCTCGGTCTGCTGTCCCTCTTCATCCTCACCCGGACGCCGCCGAACAAGGTGCCCGAGCGGATCGGTCAGCTGTACAACTACCTCTTCGGCGCCGAGACGCCCGACGAAGACGCCGCCCCCGCGGGCAAGGCGAAGACCGGCGGCACGACGGGGGTGCACGACTTCCCGCTCGACTCCGAGCAGGAGGAGAACCTGCCCTGGTGGCGGCGCAACAAGTCGAACCGCGAGGTCGAACCCGCCTTCGACACCCCGATCGTCCAGGGCTCGTTCACCGAGGTGCTCGACGGCGCGGGGTTGCCCGCGCCCGGTGCGCCGGGTGCGGTCCAGGCGCCGAACGCCAGCGCCGAGTTCGGCATCGAGATGCTCGAGGAAATGCTGGCGCCGGCCGCGGTGCCGGCTGTGGTCGACATGACCCTCCCGCCCGAGGTCCCGAGCGCCACCGAGATCCTCCGCCCCATCGAGCCCGACATCGACATCGACATCGAGTCCGAAGACGCCGTCGACCGGATGGCCACGCCCATCCACACCGGCCCGTACCGCCTGCCGCCGGCGTCGTCGCTGTCGCTCGGAACTCCCGCGAAGGCACGCTCCGCGGCCAATGACGAGGCCGTCGCGGCGATCACCAACGTGCTCACCCAGTTCAACGTGGACGCCAAGGTGACCGGTTTCTCCCGCGGTCCGACCGTGACCCGCTACGAGGTCGAGCTCGGCCCCGGTGTGAAGGTCGAACGCGTCACCGCGCTCAGCAAGAACATCTCCTACGCCGTCGCGAGCAACGAGGTCCGCATCCTCTCGCCCATCCCGGGCAAGAGCGCCATCGGTGTCGAGATCCCCAACACCGACCGCGAGATCGTGTCGCTCGGCGACGTGCTCCGCTCCAAGGTCGCCGTGGGCAGCGCGCACCCGATGACGATCGGCGTCGGCAAGGACGTCGAGGGCGGATTCGTCATCGCGAACCTCGCCAAGATGCCCCACCTCCTCGTCGCCGGCTCGACCGGCTCCGGAAAGTCGAGCTTCGTCAACTCGATGATCACCTCCCTCCTCATGCGCGCGAAGCCCAACGAGGTGCGCATGGTTCTCATCGACCCCAAGCGGGTCGAACTCGCCGCGTACAGCGGTGTGCCGCACCTGATCACGCCCATCATCACGAACCCCAAGAAGGCAGCCGAGGCGCTGCAGTGGGTCGTGAAGGAGATGGACATGCGCTACGACGACCTCGCGTCGTTCGGCTTCCGCCACATCGACGACTTCAACAAGGCCGTCATCGGCAACGAGATCGTCCTGCCCGTCGGCAGCGAGCGCATCCTCAAGCCGTACCCGTATCTCCTCGTCGTGGTCGATGAGCTCGCCGACCTGATGATGGTCGCCCCGCGCGACGTCGAGGAATCGATCGTGCGCATCACCCAGCTGGCGCGCGCATCGGGCATCCACCTCGTGCTCGCGACCCAGCGCCCGAGCGTCGACGTCGTCACCGGCCTGATCAAGGCCAACGTGCCGTCGCGTCTCGCGTTCGCCGTCACGAGCGTCACCGACTCGCGGGTCATCCTCGATCAGCCCGGAGCCGACAAGCTCATCGGTCAGGGTGACGGCCTGTTCCTGCCGATGGGCGCGTCGAAGGCCATCCGTGTCCAGGGAGCGTGGGTCCGCGAGGACGAGATCGCGCGGGTCGTCGAGTTCGTCACCCAGCAGGCCCGCCCCGAGTACCGCTCCGACGTCGCCGCGGTCACCGAGAAGCGCGAGATCGACGCCGACATCGGAGACGACCTCGAGCTACTCCTGAAGGCTGCGGAGCAGGTCATCACGACCCAGTTCGGCTCGACCTCGATGCTGCAGCGCAAACTGCGCGTCGGGTTCGCCAAAGCCGGTCGCCTCATGGACCTGCTCGAGTCGCGCGAGATCGTCGGACCCTCCGAGGGATCCAAGGCCCGCGACGTGCTCGTGACGGCCGAGCAGCTTCCCCAGGTGCTCGCCCAGCTCCGAGGCGAGGACGTGCCGCTGCCGAACCCCAATCCGAAGCCCGTCGCCGCTCCCGCGCCCCTGTCGGACGACCCCGTCGACGACATGTTCGCCGGATACGATGTGGTCGACGGCTCCTCGGACGAGGATGCCTGGGGGCTCACCGGCAGGGAGTGATCGCGTGACGCGAGACGACGGGGTCGAACCCGGTCAGGGGGGCGCGCCCCGGCGGGCGGGCGGACGCGCGCGAGCAGGGTACGAGCGCGGTCAGGCCAAGGTCGTCGAACGAGCCAGGGGCCGCGTGGTGCAGGCCGGCGACGGCAAGGCCAGCGACGGCAACATCGCCAACATCATCACCGTCGCCCGCATCCTGATGGCACCGGCCTTCATCTGGCTGCTGCTCGTGGCGAACCAGGGCGGGGATCAGTCGATCACCCTCCGCTGGGTCGCCACCGCGCTGTTCGTCATCGGCATCGCGACGGACGGCGTCGACGGCATGCTCGCACGCAGCCGCAACCTCGTCACCAATGTCGGAATCCTGCTCGACCCGATCGCCGACAAGGTCCTCACCGGCGGAGCGCTCGTCGGGCTGTCGATCCTCGGTGAACTCCCGTGGTGGGTGACCGTCGTGATCCTCGTCCGCGAACTCGGCATCACCGCCTTCCGTTTCGCGGTCCTGCGCGACCGCGTCATCCCCGCCTCGCGCGGCGGCAAGCTGAAGACGGTGTTCCAGGCCGTGGCCATCTCGACCGCCCTCGCACCCCTCGCCGAACTGGCGATCGCACTCGGCTGGGCCGACGCGACGCCCTGGTTCGACGGGCTCAACATCGGACTGATGAGCATCGCCCTGGTGCTGACCGTCGTCACGGGGCTCGACTACCTGTGGCAGGCCCACCGTCTCAGCAGGCGGAGCCGACGCGGATGACCGCCGACGTGCGGACCCTCGCCGGCGAGGTGGTCCTCGGTCTGACCGCCCACGGACTCACCGTCGCGGTCGCCGAGTCGCTGACCGGGGGAGCGCTGACATCCGCTCTCGTCGATGTGCCGGGCGCGTCCGTCGTCGTGCGCGGCGGCGTCGTCGCCTACGCGACCGAGCTGAAACACGAGCTCCTCGGCGTCGACGGTGCTCTCCTCGCGGAGCTCGGACCGGTGAGTCCGCAGGTCGCGATCATGATGGCCGCGGGAGTCCGTGAGCGCTGCTCGGCCGACGTCGGCGTCGCGACGACCGGGGTCGCCGGTCCCGACGGCCAGGATGGACATTCGCCCGGGGAGGTCTACGTCGCGGTCGTCACCGGCGCCGACGCCGAGGTCCGCGGGCTGCGGCTGACGGGGGACCGATCGAGGGTGCGGGCTCAGAGCGTGGCGGCTGCGCTGACGCTCCTCATCGAGACCGTGGGGCTCGGCGTGCTCGACATGACTCCGGACCGACGAGGGGTTGAGTCGGAATAACTCAGGTTTCGGTCTCGTTACATCTGTCGTGTTCACAAGTAATACTCAAACCTCGTCATTAGGGTTTGACAACCGATTCCCCTACGGTGTCGGTCACGGCATCGTTCCAGCTAGCAAGGTGAGGAGGGTCACATGGTCCTAGTTCGTCAGGAGCTCGGAGACGTTCTGCGGGATTTCCGTCTGCAGAAGGGGCGCACCCTCCGACAGGTCGCCAGCAAGGCCAGCGTTGCGCTGGGTTACCTCAGTGAGGTCGAGAGGGGCCAGAAAGAGGCTTCGTCCGAGATCCTCGCCTCGGTCGCCGATGCACTCGACACTCCGCTGTCGATCATCATGCGCGAGGTCGGAGACCGGCTCGCCGTCATCGAGGGCATCGATGTGATCCCCGACTCGCTCCCGGCTGATTTCGGTGAGCGCTACCCCGCCGACAGCTTCGCGAAGGACCTCGACGCCGACCTGGTCGCGCACTAGTCCTTCCACCAGATGATCGAAACGCCCCGCTTGTCATGAGCGGGGCGTTTCGTTCGTTAACTTAGAAGGCATGCGTCTCAGTGAGTTCCGCTTCGCCGTCGCCGAGGAGTTCGGCGACGCGCACGGGAGGGCTCTCGTCCGCGAGCTGACTCTCGGAGACCTCGGCGGCCTGACCGCGGAGGAGGGCATCGCCGCCGGTCGCGCCGTCTCGGATGTGTGGGCCGCTCTGTGCCGTGAGACCGGCATCCCTCGTGATCGCTGGCACGGACGCGGGCGTCCCGACCCCAGCTGATCGCGAGTCTCCTCGACACGCCGCGATCGACTATCGAAGATATCTTCGATGCGGCGTAGTGTCCTCAACAGGTGGTCGATCTCGAGAACTCCACCGCATGAGCCCCCTTCCCGGCAGTCGATGTCGGAGGTCGGAACTAGCGTCGGAGTATCACGAGACGAGCCACCACTGCCTTGTCGAGTCGGCGTGAGAGCGCGGTTCGGCAGCCTATAGGCGCCACCGACGCCCTTCGCGCGAGCGCGAGTCGGGCCCACTGAACAGGAGACCGCAATGCCATCAGCTGCAGACCGCGAAAAGGCCCTCGAAAGCGCCCTCGCCCAGATCGATCGCCAGTTCGGCAAGGGCTCCGTCATGCGCCTCGGCAGCGATGAGCGCGCGCCCATCGAGGTCATCCCCACCGGTTCCATCGCACTCGACGTCGCGCTGGGCATCGGCGGGCTTCCCCGTGGCCGCATCATCGAGATCTACGGTCCCGAGTCCTCGGGTAAGACCACCCTCACGCTGCACGCCATCGCGAACGCCCAGCGCAACGGAGGCATCGCGGCCTTCGTCGACGCCGAGCACGCGCTCGACCCCGAATACGCCAAGAAGCTCGGCGTCGACATCGATGCGCTGCTCGTGTCGCAGCCCGACACCGGTGAGCAGGCGCTCGAGATCGCCGACATGCTGGTCCGCTCCGGTGCCATCGACCTCGTGGTCATCGACTCCGTGGCGGCGCTGGTGCCCCGAGCCGAACTCGAGGGCGACATGGGTGACTCCCATGTCGGCCTGCAGGCCCGCCTCATGTCGCAGGCACTCCGCAAGCTGACCGGTGGACTCAGCCAGACCAAGACCACCGCCATCTTCATCAACCAGCTGCGCGAGAAGATCGGTGTGTTCTTCGGCAGCCCCGAGACCACCGCCGGTGGTAAGGCGCTCAAGTTCTACGCCTCGGTTCGACTCGACATCCGCCGAATCGAGACCCTGAAGGACGGCACCGACGCAGTCGGCAACCGCACGCGCGTCAAGGTCGTCAAGAACAAGATGGCGCCGCCTTTCAAGCAGGCCGAGTTCGACATCCTGTACGGCACCGGAATCAGCCGTGAGGGCAGCCTCATCGACTTCGGTGTCGAGCACCTGATCGTCAAGAAGTCCGGCGCCTGGTACACCTACGAGGGCGACCAGCTCGGTCAGGGCAAGGAGAACGCCCGCAACTTCCTCATGTCGAACCCCGAGATCGCCAACGAGATCGAGCAGAAGATCCTGACCAAGCTCGGTGTCGGCGTCGCTCCGGCCGCAGCGGTCGAGGCCGCCCCGGTCTCGATCGAGCCCAAGCTGGCCGCCCGCAAGGGCGCCTGACCTTGCGGCACGACGACGGCGCAGAGGACTCCCAGCTCGCCCCCGTCATCGACCTCTTCGGTGGTCGACGGGCGCGAGCCCAGGTCGCTGCGTCGTCGTCCCCGACGCCGCCTGCTGATCCGGCCCCGCCCGTCGCTGACCGCTCCGAGGAGCGGCTGGCCGAGGTTCGAGCCGCGGCGGAGGAGATCATCGCGGCTTCCCGCCGCCGCAACGCCCCCGAACCGTCGCCGTCCGTTCCCGGCGGCGACGCTGCTCCCGTCGATGATGGCGCGGGCTGGTTCGTCGAGGACGGAACCGATCCCGACACCCCGGCGTTCCCCCGCATCAGCCAGGCGGCCGCCGCTGCCCGCAGTCGGTGGGCGGTAGCGGACCCGGCCATCGGTGCGGGATCCGGTGACATCCGGTCCGATGACTCTCCGTCCGTCGACAGCGGCCCCCGCCTCTCCATCGAGGAGGCGAGCACGCGGGCGCTGGCGCGGCGCGGGCTGTCGGTGTCAGAGATGCGCGACAAGCTGAGCTCCATCGGCTACCCGGCCGATGCGATCGAGACCGAGATCGAGCGTCTCCTCGGCGCCCGCTACCTCGACGATGCGCGGCTCGCCGAGGAGATCGTGCGGGTCGAGTTCGAACGCAAGGGCAAGGGGCGTTCCGTCGTCACCGGCGAGCTCCGGCGGCGGGGCATCTCACCCGACGACTACCTCGGTGCCCTCGACGACATCGACACCGAGCTCGAACTCGAACGGGCCGCCGAGATCGCCTATCGCAAGATGTCGTCGTCCTCCGATCTCGACGCCCGCACCGCCGAGCGCCGCCTGTCGGCGCTGCTGGCCCGCCGCGGATTCTCCGGGGACCTCGTGCGAGCTGCCGTCGCCCGAGCCACCGAACGGCTCGCCGGCGGCAACTGAGTCGCCTCGTGGCATCTGCGCGGGGGCCTTTACACTGACCGGATCATGACTCTTCTCGACGATCGTTCGGCAGCGCCGTCGCCGGACGCGCTGACGCCCCGCACCTACATCGTCCGCACCTACGGGTGCCAGATGAATGTGCACGACTCCGAGCGACTCAGCGGATCACTCGAGGCCGCAGGATATGTGCCCGCCGAGGGTGACGACGCGGATGTCGTGGTCATCAACACCTGCGCGGTCCGCGAGAACGCCGACAACAAGCTCTACGGCAACCTCGGTCAGCTCGCGTCGGTCAAACGCGGTCGCGAGGGCATGCAGATCGCCGTCGGCGGCTGTCTCGCCCAGAAGGACAAGAACGTCATCCTCGAGAAGGCGCCGTGGGTCGACGTCGTCTTCGGCACCCACAACATGGGCTCCCTCCCGAGCCTGCTCGAGCGTGCGCGCCACAACGGGGCGGCCGAGCTCGAGATCCTCGAATCGCTCGAGGTCTTCCCCTCGACCCTCCCGACAAAACGCGACTCCACCTACAGCGGCTGGGTCTCGATCTCGGTCGGCTGCAACAACACCTGCACCTTCTGCATCGTTCCGAGCCTGCGCGGCAAGGAGAAGGACCGCCGACCCGGCGACGTGCTCGCCGAGATCGAGGCGCTCGTGGCCGACGGGGCCATCGAGGTCACCCTCCTCGGCCAGAACGTCAACTCCTACGGCGTCGAGTTCGGCGATCGCCAGGCGTTCGCGAAGCTGCTGCGCGCCGCGGGGCGGATCGAGGGTCTCCAACGCATCCGGTTCACCAGCCCGCACCCCGCGGCGTTCACCGACGATGTCATCGACGCGATGGCGGAGACGCCCAGCGTGATGCCGCAGCTCCACATGCCGCTCCAGTCCGGGTCCGACCGGGTCCTCAAAGCCATGCGCCGGTCCTACCGCTCCGAGCGCTTCCTCGGCATCCTCGATCGCGTGCGGCACCGCATCCCCGACGCGGCGATCAGCACCGACATCATCGTCGGATTCCCCGGCGAGACCGAGGAGGACTTCGAGGACACCCTGCGTGTGGTCGAGCAGTCGCGGTTCGCCTCGGCATTCACCTTCCAGTACTCCATCCGTCCCGGTACGCCCGCTGCGACCATGCCCGACCAGATCCCCAAGCAGGTCGTCCAAGAGCGTTACGAGCGCCTCGCCGAACTGCAGGACCGCATCTCCTGGCAGGAGAACCGCGCCCAGGTGGGTCGCGGGGTCGAGGTGCTGGTCGCGTCCGGCGAAGGCCGGAAAGACGGGGCGACCCACCGTATGAGCGGCCGCGCCCGCGACAACCGTCTCGTCCACTTCGAAGTCCCCCAGCACTCGCCCGTGCCGCGTCCCGGCGACCTCGTTCACGCCGTCGTCACGCAGGCGGCACCGTTCCACCTGCTCGCCGACGACCCCTCGGGTTCACCGCTGCGCATCACGCCCACCCGTGCCGGCGACGCCTGGGACCGAGCCGAGGCCGACTCCTGCGCCGTGCCGTCGGCGGCGCCGGCCGAGCAGGGAGCGCCGCGCGTGGTCTCCCTCGGTCTGCCCACGTTGCGCATCGGACGGTGAACGCAGCGGTACCGCTCATCGTCATCGCCGGTCCGACCGGCACCGGGAAGAGCGCTCTGTCGCTCGACCTCGCCGACTCGCTCGCCGGACGGGGGACGGCGGTGGAGATCGTCAACGCCGACGCCATGCAGCTCTACCGGGGCATGGACATCGGCACGGCGAAGCTCTCCCCGGACGAGAGACGGGGCATCCCGCACCACCTTTTCGACGTGCTCGAGGTCGATGAGGTCTCGACCGTCGCCGACTACCAGAGTCGGGCCCGCCGGGCGGTCGAATCGATCCGTGCCCGAGGCGCCGTCCCGATCCTCGTCGGGGGGTCCGGACTCTACATCTCCGCCCTCATCCACGACTTCCAGTTCCCCGGCACCGACGAGGGCGTCCGCGGCCGGCTCGAGCGCGAGCTCGAAGCCGACGGCGCTGCCGCGATCTGGCGGAGATTGGCGGAGGCCGACCCGGCAGCGGCAGACGCCATCGACCCGGCGAACGGGCGCCGAGCCGTCCGGGCGCTCGAGGTCATCGAACTCACGGGCAGGCCCTACAGCGCCACCCTCCCCGAGGGTGCGGCGTTCTGGACCCCGACCGAGGTGGTCCTGCTCGACGTCCCGCTGGCAGGGCGACCCGAACTGAAGCAGCGTCTGGCCGGCCGCGCCCAGGCGATGTTCGACGGGGGGCTCCTCGACGAGGTCCGAGCACTGCTTCCGAAGGGGCTGGCCGCTGGCCCGACCGCCTCCCGCGCCATCGGCTACGCCCAGGCCATCGCCGTCCTCGAGCAGGGCGTGAGCGTCGACGATGCCGTGACCGAGACGACGGCGCTCACCTGGCGCTACCTCCGCCGACAGCGATCCTGGTTCGGCCGCTACCGCGACGCGCACCGGATCGACATCACGGCGGGCGAACCGCTGCGGGAAGCGCTCGACCTGCTCGCACCTAAACTCGGAGCATGACCACCGTTTCCTTCACCAAGGGGCATGGCACGGGAAACGACTTCGTGCTCGTCGCCGACCCCGACGGGGAGCACGACCTCACCCCCAGTCAGGTGGTCGCCCTCTGCGACCGTCACTTCGGAGTGGGCGCCGACGGTGTCCTCCGCGCCGTCCGATCGCGCAGCATCGCCGCGGGGGCTGCCGCACTCGAGGAGACCCCGGATGCGGAGTGGTTCATGGACTACCGCAACGCCGACGGCAGCCTGGCCGAGATGTGCGGCAACGGCATCCGGGTCTTCACCCGATTCCTCCTCGAAGAGGGCCTCGCCGAACTCGCCGACGGCGACACGATCGCGATCGGCACCCGTGGGGGAGTGCGCGACGTCCAGCGCGCGGGCGACGGTTTCTCCGTCGACCTCGGCCGCTGGAATCTGGAGGGCGGGGAGCCGCTCGTCCACGTCAAGAGCCTTCCCGTTGCACGACCGGGTCTCGGCATCACCGTGCCCAACCCGCATGTCGTCCTCGCCGTCGCCGACGAGGGCGAACTCGCGAACGCCGACCTGGCCTACATCCCCGTCGTCGACCCCGAGCCGATCGACGGCGTGAACGTCGAGCTCGTGCTCCCCGCCGATCCGCTCATCGCCGACGGCATCGGGCGCATCAGCATGCGAGTCCACGAGCGAGGCGTGGGCGAGACCCTCAGCTGCGGAACCGGCGCAGCTGCGGCGGCCCTCGCAACGCGCTACTGGGCGGGTGCCGGTGCTCCGGACCTCTGGCGGGTCGAAGTGCCCGGCGGGGTGCTCCGGGTGCGTATGTTCCCGACCGAGGAGGGCGAGCACGTCGCCCTGAGCGGTCCGGCCGAGCTGGTGTTCTCGGGTTCGGCCGAACTCTGAGTCGACCCGCTCGGAGGGAACCCGCTCAGGCTCCCTTGCGGCGGACGCGGAGGACGCGGAAGCCCCGGTTGGTGGCCTCGCGGGTGACGGTGAACTCGTCGGTGAGCGTGGCTTCGAGCCAGCGCTGCAGTGAGTCCGACCCCAGGTTCTTCTGAACGACCAGCCAGGCGTCGCCGCCCGGTGCGAGTCTCGGCAGCCAGGTCGTGAGGATCGAGTGCAGCTCTGCCTTGCCGACGCGGATGGGCGGGTTCGACCAGATCACGCGGAAGCTGATGTCCTCGGGAACATCCGAGGGGTGAACGGCGTTGACATTATCGAGAGACAGTTCTGACGCGTTCCTCCGCGTCAGATCCAGCGCCCGTTCGTTGACGTCGACTGCCCACACGGTGGCGCGAGGCGACTCGAGGGCGAGTGACAATCCGATCGGACCCCATCCGCAACCGAGATCGAGAAGATCACCACCCGGTGGCGGTGGCGGAACGTGGGACAGGAGAACGCTCGTGCCCCAGTCGAGGTGATCGGGGCTGAACACCCCGCCCGCGGTCGTCAGTTCGAACTCGCGACCGGCGAGGGTGACCGGAATGCGGCGCGGCCGCAGCTCGCTCCCCGGGTCGGCGGAGAAGTAGTGATCTGCACTCATCGGGGCTGCCTCACCGACCAGAACATAGAGGAAACTTAGCGGAATCCAGGAGATAGTGTTATCGCCCATGAATGAACGACCCGAGGTACCTGAGGTGCAGGCCGACGTGGTCGCGCGCGTGCTCGAGGCGGCGGAACGCCGTTCCTCTGACTACGCCATCTTCCCGGCACGCGGCAGCGTGCTCACCCCGACCCCTGCTCACGACGGAGATCAGTTCGACCTCGCGGACCGGCAGGCGCTGCGTCGCGTCGCCGGTCTGTCGACCGAACTCGAGGATGTCACCGAGGTCGAGTACCGCCAGCTGCGGCTCGAACGCGTCGTCCTGATCGGCGTGTACTCGCAGGGCAACATGACCGACGCCGAGAACTCGATGCGCGAGCTCGCCGCTCTCGCCGAGACCGCTGGCGCCCAGGTTCTCGACGGCCTGCTACAGCGGCGACCGAATCCCGACCCCAGCACGTACTTCGGTCGCGGCAAGGCCGAGGAGCTGCGCGACACGGTGAAGGTGCTCGGTGCCGACACCGTCATCGCCGACAGCGAGCTCGCCCCGAGCCAGCGTCGTGCCCTCGAGGACATCGTCAAGGTCAAGGTCATCGACCGCACCGCGGTCATCCTCGACATCTTCAGCCAGCACGCCAAGAGCCGGGAGGGCAAGGCGCAGGTCGAGCTCGCTCAGCTCGAGTACCTGCTTCCCCGTCTTCGCGGTTGGGGTGACTCGATGTCCCGCCAGGCCGGTGGCCAGGTGGGTGGCGCGGGTGCCGGCATGGGGTCGCGAGGTCCCGGTGAGACGAAGATCGAGCTCGATCGTCGCCGCATCCACACCCGCATGTCGAAGCTGCGTAAGCAGATCGTCGCCATGAAACCCGCCCGCGATGCGAAGCGCGCGAACCGCAAGCGCAACGAGGTGCCGTCGGTCGCGATCGTCGGCTACACCAACGCGGGCAAGTCGAGCCTGCTGAACCGCATCACGCGGGCCGGCGTGCTGGTCGAGAACGCCCTGTTCGCGACCCTCGACTCGACCGTCCGCAAGTACGAGACGGGCGACGGGCGCTCTTTCACCCTCGCCGACACCGTCGGGTTCGTGCGCAACCTTCCGCACCAGCTCGTCGAGGCGTTCCGCTCGACGCTCGAGGAGACCGCTGACGCCGACGTGCTGGTGCACGTCGTCGACGCATCGCATCCCGACCCCGGCGCGCAGCTGAGCACCGTGCGCAACGTCGTGGGCGAGGTCGGTGCGCGCGGCATCCCCGAACTCGTCGTCTTCAACAAGAGCGATCTCGCGAGCCCCGACGAGCGTCTGGTCCTGCGCGGGCTCGAGCCTTCTGCGGTGTTCGTCTCGGCTCGCACCGGCGAAGGCATCGACGAGCTGCTCGAGCGGATCTCGGAGCTGCTGCCGCGACCCCGTCACGAGGTGAGGGCGCTCGTGCCGTTCAACCGCGGAGACCTCGTGGCACTCGTGCACGAGCGCGGGCAGATGCTCGAGACGACGTACGAGGAGGGCGGCACTCTTCTCCACGCGCTCGTCGGGTCCGAGGACCGCGCCGCGCTGGAGCCCTTCCTCATCTGAGAAGCCGGCGACGGAAGATCGGCCTGATCCGTCAGGTCGATCTTCGATTCGCCGCCCGGGCGGACCGAGGGAACGGGTCAGACCGAGCGCAGCACCGCTGTGACGACACCGAGAACCTGGGCGTGGTCGCCGAGGATCGGCTCGAACGCCGAGTTGCGGGGGAGCAGCCAGGTGTGGCCGTCGCGCTGCTTGAACACCTTGACGGTCGCTTCCTCATCGAGCATCGCCGCGACGATATCGCCGTTGTCCGCGGTGCTCTGAGAACGGATGACCACCCAGTCGCCGTCGCAGATGGCGGCGTCGATCATCGATTCACCGACGACCTTGAGCATGAAGAGCTCGCCCTTGCCGACGAGCTGCCGGGGGAGCGGGAAGACCTCCTCGACCTGCTGTTCCGCGGTGATCGGGATACCAGCCGCGATGCGGCCGACGAGAGGCACCATCGCGGCGTCGCCGACAGGGGCTGACTGCGTCTCGCTCGGCGAGTGGGTGTCGTTGGCGGGGAGATCGATCAGGATCTCGAGTGCCCGGGGCCGGTTGGGGTCGCGGCGCAGATAGCCCGAGAGTTCGAGCTGATTGAGCTGATGCGTGACACTTGAGAGCGAGGACAGTCCGACGGCGTCGCCGATCTCGCGCATGCTCGGCGGGTATCCACGGCCGGCGACGGAGCGCTGGATCATCTCGAGGATGGCGAGCTGCTTGTCGCTCAGACTCTTCCGCCGACGTGTGCCGGTGCTCTCGGTGGCCACTGGTGCTCCTTACGTATCTCCCCCGGAACCTCGCGATCGAACCGGGCGTCGGAACGCTCCCGGACCCGATGTCGGAGGCTGATGATTCGATTCTCTCGAACATGGAAACTGTATCCGGTGACGGGTGCCGACAGCAATGACCGTTCGAGCGTGTCTTCGAATGATCGGCGCAGAAGGTGCGAAGTCTCAGCGGTTGACGTGTTCGAGATTCGAAGATACATTCGGAACACGTCTTCACCCGTGGGTTCGAATGAAGCCCAGAGAGACTGAGAAGAGACCGACATGAGCACCATGGCCCCCGCCTTCCCCCACCGCTTCGACTCCGGCGCCGCCGCGGCACCGCTCCGCATCACGCGTCGTGGTCGCATCGTTCTCACGACCCTCATCACCGTCCCGGCCGCTCTGCTGATCGGGTCGTTCGCGCTGTCCTCGGCTCCGGCGACCGCATCGCTCGAATCGGGTGCCGACGACTTCGCCTACGTGACCGTCGCCGACGGCGAGTCGCTGTGGGCCGTCGCCGAGCGCGTCGCACCGCAGGCCGACCCGCGCGACGTCATCGCCGACATCGAGCGCCTCAACGGTCTCGAGGCGTCTGCCGTCTCACCCGGTCAGTCGCTCGCCATTCCCGCTGCTTACTCGAACTGAGCAGGGTCCCGCGGACGGCCCGGCCAGCGGCCCGGTTCTAGAATCGATCGGTGACTTCGCTCGACGACCTACCCATCCGCGATGACCTCCGAGGGCTGACCCCGTACGGTGCGCCGCAGCGCAAGGTGAAGGTTGCCCTCAACGTCAACGAGAACAGCCACGGCATCCCCGAAGACGTGGCGCATGACATCGTGCGAGGCGTCGCCGAGGCGATCCTCACCATCCACCGGTACCCCGATCGTGAGTTCACCGATCTCCGCGAGCGTCTCGCCGGGTACCTCGGTCACGATCTGACCGCCGAGAACATCTGGGCGGCCAACGGGTCGAACGAAGTGACGCAGCACGTGCTTCAGGCGTTCGGCGGCCCCGGGCGAAGTGTCCTCGGCTTCCCTCCCACCTACTCGATGCACTCGATCCTCTCGGCGGCGACCGGCACCCAGTGGGTCGAGGGTGCCCGCGACCCGGGCTTCGAGATCTCGCCCGAGACCGTCGTGCGCGAGATCGAGCGGACCCGCACCGACCTCGTCTTCCTCTGCGCACCGAACAACCCGACGGGCACGGGCATGTCGCTCGAGACGATCGAGGCCGCCTACGACGCGACCGACGGCATCGTCTTCGTCGACGAGGCGTACGCCGAGTTCATGCCGACCGGCACGCCGAGCGCTCTCACCCTCCTCGAAGGGCGCCCCCGCCTCGTCGTCTCGCGCACCATGAGCAAGGCCTTCGCCTTCGCGGGCGCTCGTGTCGGCTACCTCGCCGCCGACCCCGCCGTGACCGATGCGCTGCGCCTCGTCCGGCTTCCGTACCACCTGTCCGCGATCACCCAGGCAGCCGCCATCGCGGCGCTCGGCCACGCCACCGAGATGCTCGCGATGGTCGACGACATCAAGGCCCAGCGCGATCGGCTGCTCGTCGAACTGCCGAGGCTCGGCTACTCGCCGTGGCCCAGCCAGGCGAACTTCGTGCTCTTCGCGGGAGTCGCCGATCCGCACAGGACCTGGCAGGACCTCCTCGACCAGGACGTCCTCATCCGCGATCTCGGCATCCCCAACAGCCTCCGCGTCAGTGCGGGCACCGAGGCCGAGACGACGGCCTTCCTCGCCGCCCTTTCGGGGACTGACGGCGCCCTCCCCGCGCAAAACTAGACTGGCATCATGACTTCAGCAGGTACCGAGTCGGGCGCGCGCGCCGCGCGGATCGCGCGTGAGACGAGCGAATCGTCCATCGAGCTGTCCCTCGACCTCGACGGAACGGGCACGTCCGACATCTCGACGAGCGTCCCGTTCTTCGACCACATGCTGACGGCGTTCGCCAAGCACTCGCTGACCGATCTCACGGTGCGCGCCACAGGCGACATCCACATCGATGTCCACCACACCGTCGAGGACACGGGCATCGTGCTCGGCACCGCCATCAAGCAGGCCCTCGGCGACAAGACCGGCATCGCCCGGTTCGGCGACGCGACGGTCCCTCTCGACGAAGCTCTCGCGCGCGCAGTCGTCGACATCTCCGGCCGGCCGTTCCTCGTGCACGACGGTGAGCCCGACGGGTTCCAGTTCCACCTGATCGGCGGTCACTTCACCGGCTCGATGGTGCGGCACTTCTTCGAGGCCGTGACTTTCGCGGCGGCTCTGACGGTTCACGTCGACGTGCTTCGCGGCCGCGACGCACACCACATCGCCGAGGCCGAGTTCAAGGCTTTCGCTCGTGCGTTCCGCTTCGCCAAGGCCTACGACGCCGCCGTCGTCGGCGTCCCCTCCACCAAGGGCGCGCTGTGACGAAGCCCTCGGTCGTCGTCTTCGACTACGGCAGCGGTAACGTCCACTCGGTCGTCAAGGCGCTCGAGGCGGCCGGAGCCGACGTCGAACTGACCGGTGATCGCGCACGGGCGCAGGAGGCCGATGGTCTCCTCGTCCCCGGTGTCGGCGCATTCGCCGCGGTGATGGCGGCGCTCGAAGGAGCCCGCGGTGGCGAACTCATCGATCGGCGTCTCGCCGGTGGGCGGCCCGTCCTCGGCATCTGCGTGGGCATGCAGGTCATGTTCGACCGCGGTATCGAGCGAGGCGAGGGCGTCGACGGGCTCGGCGAATGGCCCGGCGTGGTCGACCTCCTCCGGGCCCCGGTGCTCCCGCATGTCGGCTGGAACACCATCGACGCCCCCAAGGATTCGGTGCTGTTCGAGGGCCTCCACGAGGAGCGCTTCTACTTCGTGCACTCATTCGGCGCCCGTGAATGGACCCTCGACGTCCAGCGTCCGCACCGCGAGCCGTCCGTCACCTGGGCGACCCACGGCGAGCCGTTCGTGGCAGCCGTCGAGAACGGTCCGCTCTCCGCCACCCAGTTCCACCCCGAGAAGTCGGGCAAGGCGGGCATCAAGCTGCTCGAGAACTGGATCCACTCGCTCTGACGAGCGGTTCGGCTCGGTTCCGCACTGCGGGCTAAGCTCGTTCCCGCTTTGCCGACACCGGCCCTGCCGATCTCCACCGCCACCCGAACCGAGGAACGTCATCACCGCATGAGCGAGTTCATGAAGACCCCGAAGCTCACGCTGCTTCCCGCCGTCGATGTCGCGGACGGCAAGGCCGTGCGTCTCGTCCAGGGCGCACTCGGATCCGAGACCAACTACGGCGATCCGGTCGATGCCGCAGCGGACTGGGTGCGTCAGGGCGCCGAGTGGGTCCACCTCGTCGATCTCGATGCCGCTTTCGGCCGCGGCAACAACACCGGCGTGCTGCGTCGCGTCATCCGCGCATCGCGCGGTGTGAGCGTGGAGCTGTCCGGCGGCATCCGCGACGACGCGTCACTCGAGGCCGCGCTCGAATCGGGTGCGAAGCGCATCAACCTCGGCACCGCGGCTCTCGAGAATCCTGAATGGGCGGCGAATGTGATCGCCCAGTACGGCGAAGCGGTCGCGGTCGGGCTCGACGTTCGCGGCACCACCCTTGCAGCGCGCGGCTGGACCCAGGAGGGCGGCGACCTGTGGGCGGTGCTCGACCGCCTCGAGGACGCAGGCTGCGCGCGCTACGTCGTCACGGACGTGACCAAGGACGGCACGCTCCGCGGACCGAACATCGAACTGCTGCAGCAGATCATGGACCGCACCGAGCGGCCGGTGATCGCGTCCGGCGGGGTGTCGAGCCTCGATGACATCGCCGCGCTCCGCGAGCTGGTCCCGCAGGGCCTCGAGGGCGCCATCGTCGGCAAGGCCCTGTACGCGGGCAACTTCACGCTGGCCGAGGCTCTCGACGTCGCCGGACGATGAGCGCCCGGGCGTGACAGAGCACGACCGCCGCTCCGACTCCGCAGGTCAGCCGTGGGAGGGTCGGCATTTCGAGCCGACGCCGTACGCGGGTGACGACGGTTCGGCGCCCGAGCGCCTGGTCGAGGCGATCCGCAGGTTCCGCTCGGGCGAGGTGTCCGAGATCGAGGTCGTCGAGGCGCTCCGAGGATCCCGCCTTCTGGTGCCGATGCTCGCGATGCTCGGCGAAGCGGTCCCGGGCCCGCACGGAGTGCTCGTCGATAAGAGCGCCGACCTCGCGATCGTCACCGTCTCCGGGCCTGACGGCAGGGCAGTGCTCCCTGCCTTCACCTCGGTGACCGCGCTGTCGCAGTGGAATCCGAAGGCGCGTCCGGTGCCGGTCGAGGCTGAGCGTGTCGCGCTGGCCGCCGCGTCCGAGGGAACGGATCTCGTGATCCTCGATCCGCTGTCGCCCACGGAGTTCGCGCTGCGCCGCACCGCGGTCCGCTCGCTCGCGACGGGGGATGCCTGGCGCCAGCCCTGGGGCGACCCCGATGTGATTTCGGCGTTCGCGGCCACGACCCTCACCGAGGCCGAGGTGACCGCCGTCGACCTGGTTCCGGGCGATCCCGAGGCGCGACTGCGCGGCGCCGAGCTCAAGGTTCGGCTGCAGCTGACTCCTGGACTCGATCGCGCCGGCGTCGACGCCCTGCTCGCGCGACTCTCCGAGCGCTGGGGAGGCGACCCGACGATCGCCGACCGCGTCGACTCGCTGCAGGTCTCGCTGTCCTGAGCCCGGCGTGCTCCGAAGACGGTTGCACGGATCAGGAGTGTCTGCGCGGATCAGCAGATTTTCGCGATCCATCCTGATCCGCGTGGAATTCGTCCTGATCCGCGTGGATCTCCTGAACGGTGCGATCGAAGCCCGCCGCGCGGTGCGCAATCTCCTGATCCACGAACCCGGTCCTGGTTCGTACAGGTGGCGGGCCGCGAGGTCAGTTGACCGGGCCGGTCCACTTCTCGCCCGGACCCTTGCCGATCGGGTCGGGGTACGGGGACGCCTCGCGGAACGCGAGCTGCACGGAGCGCAGGCCGTCGCGGAGTGCGCGGGCGTGATGGTCGCCGAGGTACGGGGCGCTGGCGGTGACCAGGCCCGCGAGCGCGTCGATGAGCTTGCGCGCCTCGTCGAGGTCCGTCGGAGTCGTCGACGGGTTGCCCGCATCATCCACTCCCAGGCCGCACTGCACGGCGGCGGCGCTCAACAGGTGGACGGCCACCGTGTTGATGACCTCGACGGCCGGGACCTCTCCGATGTCGCGGACGTAGTCGCCCTCGTAGTCGGGTCCGAAGCGCGTATCACCGTTCGGATCTCCGGTTGCCGCAGCGTCGTCGCTCATGTCAGATCCCTCCCGAAGGGCTTGGCCCTTCGATTCGCGCCCGGCCTCTGCTAACATTGCGGGTTGTCGCCGACTGTTCCTCTCCGAGGAGTGCCGGTGACACAGGAAAGTGGAGTTCAACTCCCACCCGCGCTTGACCGTTTTCATAGGTTACCGGGTCGATGGCACCCCACCGTGCGGGCCCGACAGGGCTCTGGCGGTCTGAGGGTCCAGCTGGTCCGTTCCGGACCGAGCGGGGCCATGAGGATCGCAGACGGTCTGGGGGAGCCCGACGTGTCCAATGCGTCGGAGGCGTGCCCCACTTCCTCGATCTAGACAACGAGTGAAGGAGCAACGCATCAGCGATCCCCGTACCAACGACCGCATCCGTGTACCGGAAGTCCGTCTCGTCGGCCCCGCCGGCGAGCAGGTCGGCGTCGTATCCATCGACGTCGCGCTCCGCCTCGCACGAGAGGCAGACCTCGACCTCGTCGAGGTGGCGCCCAATTCACGGCCGCCGGTCGCCAAGATCATGGACTACGGGAAGTTCAAGTACGAGACGGCTCAGAAGGCGAAAGAAGCCCGTCGCAACCAGACGAACACGATCCTCAAAGAGGTTCGTTTCCGTCTGAAGATCGATACGCACGACTACGAGACCAAGCGCAAGCGCGCTGAAGGGTTCCTCAAGGCCGGCGACAAGGTCAAGGCGATGATCCTCTTCCGCGGCCGCGAGCAGTCGAGGCCCGAGCAGGGTGTCCGACTGCTGCAGCGCTTCGCCGAAGACGTCAGCGAGTTCGGAACCGTCGAGTCCACCCCGACCATCGACGGCCGCAACATGGTGATGATCATCGGGCCGCTCAAGAACAAGGCCGACGCCAAGGCCGAAGCCCAGGCCCAAGCCCGCCAGCGCGCGAGCAGCAGCAAGGGCGAAGAGGGTGCCGCTCCGGCGGAGCCCGCAGAGACCACCGGAGCCACCGAACCGGCATCCGCGACGACCAAGGAGAACTAATGCCCAAGCAGAAGACCCACTCGGGTGCCAAGAAGCGTTTCAAGGTGACCGGTTCCGGCAAGATCATGAAGCAGCAGGCCGGCATGCGCCACAACCTCGAGAGCAAGGCCAGCAAGCGCACTCGCCGTCTCAACCAGGACCAGGTTCTCGCCCCGGCAGACGCCAAGGTCGCCAAGAAGCTCCTCGGCCTGTAGCCCGAGACGAAAACGTAAAGGAAGAACAGACATGGCAAGAGTGAAGCGGGCCGTCAACGCCCACAAGAAGCGTCGCGTCATCCTCGAACGCGCCGAGGGCTACCGCGGACAGCGTTCGCGCCTCTACCGCAAGGCCAAGGAGCAGGTCACCCACTCCCTCGTCTACGCGTACCGTGACCGTCGTGCACGCAAGGGCGACTTCCGTCGCCTCTGGATCCAGCGCATCAACGCCGCGTCGCGTGCTCAGGGCCTGACCTACAACCGCTTCATCCAGGGCCTCGGCCTCGCGGGTGTCGAGGTCGACCGTCGCATCCTGGCCGAGCTGGCCGTCAACGAGCCCGCGACCTTCGCCGCGCTCGTCGCCACCGCGAAGGCCGCGCTCCCCGAGGACACCTCGGCGCCCAAGGTCGCCTGAGCCTCAGCACCGCATTCGAAGTGCCCGGTCCGGCACGTCCTCTCCAGGACGATGCCCGGCCGGGCACTTCGTACGTTAAGTAGGCTTTGCGGATGCTCGAGAACCCCCGCGCGCCGCGCGTCCGTGCCATCGCCCGACTCGCAGGCAAGAACGTGCGGTCCGAGACCGGCAACTTCCTGCTCGAGGGCCCGCAGTCCGTGGGAGAGGCGCTGACCTGGCGGCCGGAGCTGATCGTCGAGCTCTTCGGTACCCCCACCGCGGTGGAGCGATACCCCCACATCATGGCGCGAGCCGAGGACAACGACATCGAGGTCGAGTTCGTCACCGAGGACGTGCTCGACAGCATGGCCGACACCGTGACCCCGCAGGGATTCATCGCCGTCTGCCGCCAGTTCCCCACATCCATCCGCGACATCTTCGCCGGATCGCCGAAGCTCGTCGCCGTCCTCGAAGAGGTTCGGGACCCCGGCAACCTCGGCACCATCATCCGCGCCGCCGATTCGGCCGGCGCCGACGCCGTCGTGCTGAGCGGCCGGGCCGTCGACCTCTACAACCCGAAGGTCGTTCGTGCGACCACTGGCTCGCTCTTCCACCTACCCGTCGCCGTGGGCGCGACGCTCTCCGACGTGCTCGTCCGCGCTCGGGGCGCCGGACTGCGCACAGTCGCCGCCGACGTGAAGGGTGGATCGCTGCTCGAGTTCCGCGACTCCGGAGCTCTGACCGAACCGACGGCATGGGTGTTCGGCAACGAGGCCCGCGGCCTGGAGGACGAGGACCTCGAGCGGGTCGACGACATCGTCGCGGTCCCGATCTTCGGCCGCGCCGAGTCCCTCAACCTCGCCACCGCCGCGTCGGTGTGCCTGTACGAGAGCGCGTTCGCCCAGCGAGGCTGACGGCACCGTCCTGGGCTGCCCGTCTCAGACGCGCACGGCGAAGACGACCGTGTTGTCGACGTAGCTCGCCGCGGACGGATCGAAGAATCCGCCGCAGGTGATGAGACGCAGCTCATCGGTCGGCAGGGCCCCGAAGACACGACCCGTCGGGAACTGCGCCTTCGGGAAGTCCGTCACCTCCGACACGGCGTATGTCGTGACGGCGCCGTTGACATCGGTGACCTCGACGGTGTCACCCGGAACGAGTTCCGCGAGGCGATAGAAGACGGCGGGTTCGCTGACCGAGTCGACGTGTCCCGCGATGACGGTGGGTCCCCGCCCGCCCGGTCTGCCGCCTCCGGTGAACCAGCCGACGTCATTCCATTCGGCGGGAACGTACATCGACCCGTCGGACTTGATGCCGAGGTCGATGAGCGGCTCGTCGAGATCGATGGCCGCGATCCTTATCGCCGCGGGTTCGACGCCCTCGCCGAGCGGGGCGGCGACCGGCTCCGCCGGGGCCGGGTCGACCGTCGGCTCGGGTGAGGCCGGGGCCGGAGCGGTGGTCGATCGCTCGGGCCGAGGCGCGGTGTCGGCAGCGGATTCGGCAGGCGCGCACCCGACCAGCGCGGCGACGAGGCCCAGCATGCCCGCGGCGGCGATCATGCGCGCCGCACGCGGGGGGCCGGGCCGCTCGCCGCCTCGACGGGCGCGCGGGGCATCCGCCCGCACGCCCGCCGAGGCTCCGGAGGAACGGCTCAACTGCGCTGCGCCCGGCGGCGGGTGACGAGGTAACCGGCGGTGCCGAGCGCTGTCGCGGCGGCGAGTCCGATCGCACCCATCGCGAGGCCCGAGTCACCTTCGGGGGCGGCGGCTACCGTGCTCGCGCCGCCACCGCCGGTGCTGATCCCGCCGACGGGCACCTGGGACAGCTGTCCCCGCACGACACCCGCAGCGAAGTCGACGGTGTGCGAGTCGCCGGTGAAGCCGGACGGGTTCGCCTCGATCTGGGCGAGGGTGAAGCCGGTTCCCGTGTCGGCTCCCGCAGCGGACATCACGCCCGTGGTGAAGGGTCCCTGCAGGCATCCGCTGCTCGTGCGGGGGCCGTCACCGACCGGCGTCGGGTTGGGGAATGCGATGCGCGGCGGACCGGCGGCCCCGGCGACGGCCTCGTGGATGTGCGTCGCCGTCTTCGCGGGGCTCTGGTAGTCGCCGGTCACCCCGGTGAGGGTGATGTCGTAGCAGATGATCTCGAGGTCTGAGTTGATCCGGAAGTTGAACTGCCCGGCCGCGCCGGGCTGTCCCGGAGCCGCCACCCCGTCGTTGTTGATGACCTGATCGGGTGTCGCCATCACGGTGAAGGCACTCGTGAAGCTGTCGGGTTCGGCCACCTCGGTCTCGGCGTGAGCGGGAACCGCCGCGACGAGGACGAGAGCTGCGGCGGCCACGCCGCCGACGGTGATGCTGCGGGGGAGTCTGTTCATCGATCTGCCTTCCGGAAGGTCACGCGCACCGGTCGGGGCGCTCACCAGGTACTACGAGTCGGAGCGGCGGACCGTTCACGCATACGGCGGATACACGGGTTCGAGATGAATTCGGTCCTCGGATGAACGCGGGGAGCCTTCCGTGCGTACTACCTGTCGGAGGGGACCGTCGACCGGCGGCTCACCTAGGCTCGGGCGGGAGAACGGATGACCGTGGTGACCGTGACATCGCCTGGACGGAGGATGCCACCCGTGCAACGACGCGACTTCGACGCCGCGAGCTCGTTCGACGAGCACGGATCCGCCCTCCTCGGGTTCGCGGTCAACGCGCTGCGCGATCACGCCCTTGCAGAGGACTGCGTGCAGGAGACGTTCCTTCGAGCCTGGCGGTCGCGCGACACCTTCGACGCCGAGCGCGGCAGCGAGCGGACCTGGCTGTTCGGGATCGCCCGCCGAGTCGTGATCGATGCGCTCCGGGCGCGAGCGCGGACGGTGCCCGAGACGGCGGACGGGCTCGTCGAAGGGATCGCAGCGGTGGCCGCCGATCCACTGGACCGGCTCGAACTCGCCGAGGCGCTCGCCGTGCTGACCGAGGAGCACCGCTCGATCGTCATCGCCGTGCATCTCGAGGGGCTCACCTACCAGGCAGCCTCGGAACGCTTCGGTGTTCCGGTGGCCACCTTGCGCACACGAGCCTTCTACGCGCTCCGTGCCCTGCGCACCCACCTCGACGGATTGGAGAGCCGCAATGGCTGAACCGACACGGGACCGGCGGGCCGAACTGATCATCGCCGCCATCGCAGGCGAACTCACCCCCGACGAGACCGTCGAGCTCGATGCGCTCCGGGCGACCGACCCGACGATCGACACCGACCTGGCCCAGCTCGGGGGAGTCGCCGACCGCGCCACGGACATCGGCACCTGGACGGAGGTCGCGCCATCGGCCTCGCTGCGCGATCGGATCGCGGCGCTCGCCGACGACGAGAGTGCGGAAGCAGAGCCCCCCGCCGTCATCGATCTCGCGAGCCGCCGACGCCCACGCGCCTGGCAGCTCATCGCGGGCGCCGCCGCCTGCGTCGCCATCGGGGTCGTCGCCGGCACTCTCATCCCGATAGCCGAGCCGAGCGGTCCGACGGGACCTCCCGGCACCTTGGGTGCGGTCGAGCACGTCGAATTCGTCGGCGAGCCCTCGGGCGTCGGTGTCGAGGGCGACCTCGTCGCGCACACCTGGGGTACCGAGACCGACCTGGTCATCTCGGGCGCAGCGGTGGGCGAGAGCTACACGGTCACCCTCGTCGGCCGCGACGGCGCCGAATACGACTCGGGGACCTTCCTCGGCTCCGCAGTCGAGATCGACTGCCGGATGAACGCAGCGGTTCTCCGAGAGGACGTCGCCTCCGTCGTGATCAGGGATCAGGGCGGCGACGAGATCGCCGTCGCGGAGGTCCCGTCGGTCGGCGCCTGAGGCCCCGCAGCGCGGAGGCCTCGGCACGGCGCGAGCCGGGCGGTGGGCCTCAGCCCTTGACCCGGCGGAAGCGGGGGATGACCTGCCCGTCGTGCTCGACGGTCTCGGAGAACATGGCGAGCGGCCTGACCCACACGCCCCTCTCACCGTAGAGGGCACGGTAGACGACGAGCTCCTCCTCGGTCTCGCTGTGCCGTGCCAGGTGGAGCACCTCGTACCGGGCGCCCTTGAAGTGCTCGTAGGTCCCGGGCTGCAGGTCGTCCATGCGGATGACCTTAGCGAGCTCGGCGTCGGTAGACTCGATCACCGTGTCATCCACGTCTCCCATCAGCGAATCCGCCGTAGCCGAGGCCGTCGACGCGGCCCTCGCCGCCGCCGCGGCAGCCTCCTCGCTCACCGACCTCAAGGCCGCCCGCTCGGCCCATGCGGGCGAGGCGTCAGCTCTCGCCAAGCTCAACGCGCTCATGCGCGAGGTCCCCGCCGACCAGAAGGCCTCGGCCGGCAAGCTCGTCGGTCAGGCACGGGGGCGTGTGAACCAGGCATTCGCCCAGCGCGAGAGCGAACTCGCCGAAGCCGAGACCGCGGCTCGCCTCGCCGCCGAGGCGGTCGATGTGACGGCGGCGTCGAGCACCTGGCGTCCCGGGGCACGGCACCCGCTGAGCCTGCTGCAGGAAGAGGTCAGCGACATCTTCGTCGGCATGGGCTGGGAGATCGCGGAAGGCCCCGAACTCGAGCACGAGTGGTTCAACTTCGACGCGCTCAACTTCGACGAAGACCACCCCGCACGCGCCATGCAGGACACCTTCTTCATCGACCCGCCCGAGCGGCATCTCGTGCTGCGCACCCACACGTCGCCGGTGCAGGTCCGGTCGCTTCTCGATCGACCGCTTCCCGTCTACGTCCTGTGCCCCGGCCGGGTCTACCGCACCGACGAGTTCGACGCGACGCACCTGCCGGTCTTCTCGCAGTTCGAGGGACTCGCCATCGACAAGGGCCTGACCATGGCCCACCTGCGCGGCACCCTCGAGCACCTCGCCCGCATCATGTTCGGCGACGAGGCGCGCATCCGCCTGCGCCCCAACTACTTCCCCTTCACCGAGCCGTCAGCCGAGATGGATGTCTGGCAGCCCGGCGCCAAGGGCGGGCCCCGCTGGGTCGAATGGGGCGGGTGCGGCATGGTCAACGCCAACGTCCTGCGAGCCGCCGGCATCGACCCCGACGAATACCAGGGCTTCGCGTTCGGCACCGGCATCGAGCGCACCCTCCAATTCCGCAACGGACTGAACGACATGAGAGACATGGCAGAGGGCGACATCCGCTTCAGCGAGCAGTTCGGACAGGTGCTCTGATGCGGGTACCGCTGAGCTGGCTCGCCGAGTACGTCGACCTCCCCGCCGACACGACCCTCGCCGATGTCCACGCCGCACTCGTCAAGGTCGGTCTGGAGGAGGAGGACGTCCACGAGTTCGACGTCACCGGCCCCGTCGTCGTCGGCGAGGTGCTCGAGTTCATCCCCGAACCGCAGAGCAACGGCAAGACGATCCGCTGGTGCCAGGTCCGCGTCGCCCCCGACGGCGAGCAGGCTGCCGACGGCGGCGCCGACGTGCGCGGCATCGTCTGCGGCGCCTCGAACTTCGAGGTGGGCGACAAGGTCGTCGTGACGCTGCCCGGATCGGTGCTGCCCGGCCCGTTCCCGATCGCGGCCCGCAAGACCTACGGCCACGTGTCCGACGGCATGATCGCCTCGACCCGCGAGCTCGGCCTCGGCGAGGAGCACGACGGCATCCTCCGACTCGTCACCCTCGGTCTCGATCCCGAGCCGGGCACCGACGCGATCGAACTGCTCGGCCTCGCCGACTCGGCCGTCGAGGTCAACGTCACGCCCGACCGGGGCTACGCGTTCTCGATCCGCGGCATCGCCCGTGAGTACTCGCACTCGACGGGGGCCGCCTTCCACGACCCCGCCGCCGCGCCGCAGCCGCTCATCGGCAGCGGATTCGACGTCACGATCGACGACGGCGATCCGATCCGCGGTCGTGTCGGCTCGACGGCGTTCACGACCCGGGTCGTCAGCGGAATCGACGTCACCAGACCGACCCCGCCGTGGATGGTCTCCCGTCTGCGCCTGGTCGGCATGCGCTCGATCTCGCTGCCCGTCGACATCACCAACTACGTGATGTTCGAGCTCGGCCAGCCGACGCACGCCTACGACCTCGCGACCCTCGACGGCGGAATCGTCGTACGCAGAGCCGAAGCGGGGGAGACGCTCGAGACCCTCGACGGTCAGACCCGAAAGCTGGACCCCGAGGATCTGCTCATCACCGACGGCTCCGGCCCGATCGGACTCGCCGGAGTCATGGGCGGCGCGCGCACCGAGGTGAGCGCCTCCACGACCGACGTGCTCATCGAGGCCGCGAACTTCGATCCCGTGTCGATCGCGCGAACCGTGCGGCGGCACAAGCTCTCCAGCGAGGCGTCGAAGCGGTTCGAGCGCGGCGTCGACCCCGAGGTCGGGCAGGCCGCCGCGGCGCGAGTCGTGCAACTCCTCGTCGACCTCGCAGGCGGCACGGTGACGACTCTGGGCTCCGACTACACGGACCCCGCAGTGCGCGGTGCCATCGAGCTGCCCGAGGGATACGTCAGCTCGATCATCGGCGTCGACTACACGCCCGGCGAGGTCATGTCGGCACTCAGCGCGATCGGGGCTCAGATCGAGGCAGTCGCAACCGGACTCCTCGTCACCCCGCCGAGCTGGCGCCCCGATCTGACCGACAAGGCGACGCTGGCCGAGGAGGTCGCACGCCTCGCCGGCTACGACCGCATCCCGTCGGTGCTGCCCGTCGCCCCTCCCGGCCGCGGACTGACCCGTTCGCAGAAGCTCCGCCGCGGTGTCGCCCGCTCGCTCGCCGCTGCTGGCAGCGTCGAGGTCCTCCCCTTCCCGTTCGTCGCGAAGGCGGAGAACGACCTCTTCGGTGCCCCGATCGCCGGTGACGTGGCCTCGGTGCGCCTGGCCAACCCGCTCGACGGCGAGGCGCCCTACCTCCGGGCATCACTCATCCCGGGTCTTCTCGACGTCGCGAAGCGCAACCGCTCGCGCGGCGAGGTCGATCTCGATCTGTTCGAGGTCGGATCGGTGTTCCGACCCGAGCCCGGCGTCCAGTACGGCACCGACTACATCCCGCCGATCGCCGCGCTTCCGAGCCGCGAGACGCTCGTCGCGCTCAACGCGAGCCTGCCCCCTCAGCCCCGGCATGTCGCCGTGCTGCGGATGGGTCTGAAGACCGGCAAGCAGCCCGGTCAGGATGCCGTCGCCTACGACTGGCGCGATGCGCTGACGGCCGCCCAGCAGGTGGCTGCGGCCGTGCGCGTCCGGGTGCGACCGGCCCAGTCGTCGCATCAGGCCTTCCACCCGGGGCGCACCGCCGAGCTGTTCGTCGATACCGAGAACGGCGCCGTGTCCGTCGGCTTCGCCGGCGAACTGCTGCCCACGGTCGCGCAGGACGCCGATCTCCCCGCGGTCGTCGCGGTCGCCGAGCTCGACCTCGACCTGCTGATCAGCCTCGCCGACCCCGATGCGCACGCCGCTCTCATCGCGGGCGTTCCCGCTGCGACCCAGGACCTGTCCCTGGTCGTCGACGCGACGGTGCCCGCAGGCGACGTGCTGTCCGCCGTCGCCGAAGGAGCCGGCGAGCTGCTCGAGCAGATCAGCCTCGTCGACGACTACCGCGGGTCGGGTCTTCCGGACGGGCTGAAATCGCTGACCTTCGCGCTGCGGTTCCGTGCGGTCGACCGTACTCTCACCGCTGCCGAGGCGACCGAGTCGAAGCTCGCGGGCGTCGCGCTCGCGGCCGAGCGCACCGGCGCCAAGCTGCGGGAGTGAATCGGCGCGCGGCGCGCCCGAGTTGTCGCTCGGGTGCGCCGCGCGCTAATGTCGCACTTCTATGGACATCCGTCGGCAGGGAATCGCGCTTCGTCGCGACCGTCGACGCGCGCGCCGAGCCTAGGCGGCATGCCTTCGCCACCCGCTCATCGGGTCGGCTCGCATCGTCGCCGTTTCAGGCCCCGTCCATCCATCTCAGTAAGGTAGAAACATGCCTTTGTCCGTTGCCGTAGCCGGTGCTTCCGGCTACGCGGGCGGCGAGATACTCCGGCTTCTCAGCGGTCATCCCGAGTTCGAAGTGCGCACCGTCACCGCGCATTCGACAGTGGGGCAGAGCCTCGGCTCGGTCCAACCGCATCTGCGTTCGCTGGCTCATCTCGTCCTCGTCGACACCACCCCCGAGAATCTCGCGGGGCACGACATCGTCTTCCTCGCCCTGCCGCACGGCGCCTCCGCCGCGATCACCGCCGAACTCGGCGACGCGGCCCTCGTGGTCGACTGCGGCGCCGACCACCGGCTCGAGTCCGCCGAGGACTGGGCGGCGTTCTACTCGGGCGAGCATTCCGAGGCGTGGGCCTACGGCGTACCCGAACTGCCCATCCCCGCGGTGACCGCCGGACTGGCGTCCGACGCACCCGATGGCGCCGTCTCCGATCTCGTCGCGAAGCAGCGAGGCCGGCTCGTAGGCGCTCGGCGCATCGCGGCCCCGGGATGCAACGCCAGCACGGTGGCCCTGTCGCTAGCGCCCGGCATCGCCTCGGGAGTGATCCTGCCGACCGATCTCGTCTCCGTCCTCGCGGTGGGGCCGTCCGGTGCGGGCAAGACGCTCAAGACTCACCTGCTCGCGAGTGAGATCCTCGGCTCCGCCAATGCCTACGGCATCGGGGGAGTGCACCGCCACATCCCCGAGATCCAGCAGGCGCTTCGCTGGGCCGGTGCGGAGTCGTCCACCATCTCCTTCACCCCGGTGATCGTGCCCATGTCGCGCGGCATCCTCGCCACCTCGACCGCGATCCTCGCGCCGGGGGTCGGTGCTGCCGAGGTGCGCGCGGCGTGGGAGGACGCGTACGTCGACGAGCCGTTCGTCGAGCTGCTCCCCGATGGCCAGTTCCCGCGCACGGCCGATGTGATCGGTGCCAACACCGCGCTGCTCGGCCTGGCCGTCGACGAGGCAGCGGGCCGCGTCGTCGTCATCGCCGCCGTCGACAACCTGGTCAAAGGCACCGCGGGCGCCGCGATCCAGTCCGCGAACATCGCACTCGGCTTCCCCGAGACCCTCGGGCTCACCACGAACGGAGTGGCCCCATGAGCGTCACCGCAGCTGCCGGCTTCGAGGCGGCCGGAGTCTCCGCAGGTCTCAAGGCCAGCGGAGGTCTCGATTTCGCCCTGGTCGTCAATCGCGGTCCGCTGCAGAGCGCGGCCGCCGTCTTCACCAGCAACCGGGCGAAGGCGAACCCGATCCTCTGGTCCGAGCAGGTCATCGTCGACGGCGCCGTCGCCGCGATCGCCCTCAACTCGGGCGGGGCGAACTGCTTCACCGGGCCGCAGGGATTCCAGACCACCCACGCGACGGCCGAGGCCGTCGGCGAGTCGATCGGAGTCTCCGCGGGCGACGTGCTCATCTGCTCGACGGGGCTCATCGGCGAGCAGCTCGACCGCGCCAAGGTGCTCGAGGGCGTCATCGACGCGACCGCGCACCTGTCGACCGACGGGGGACTCGACGCGGCCGACGCGATCATGACGACAGACAGCGTGCGCAAGACGGCGACCGTCGCGGAAGGCGGCTGGATCCTCGGCGGCATGGCGAAGGGCGCCGGAATGCTCGCACCGGGTCTCGCGACCATGCTCGTCGTGCTGACCACCGACGCCGCGCTCGACGCATCCGAGCTCGACGCGGCTCTGCGCGCGGCCACCCGGGTGAGCTTCGACCGGCTCGACAGCGACGGCTGCATGTCGACCAACGACCAGGTCTCGCTTCTCGCGAGCGGGGCATCCGGCGTCCGCCCCGACCTCGACCAGTTCACCGCGGCACTCCGCGCCATCTGCACCGACCTCGCCAAGCAGCTGCAGGCCGACGCCGAAGGAGCGAGCCACACCATCGACATCGAGGTCGTCGGCGCCCTCACCGAGGAGGACGCCGTCGAGGTCGGTCGCTCGGTCGCGCGCAACAACCTCTTCAAGACCGCCGTCTTCGGAAACGACCCCAACTGGGGCCGGGTGCTCGCCGCGATCGGAACGACCTCCGCCGCGTTCGACCCCTACGCCGTCGACGTCAGCATGAACGGGATCCGGGTCTGCTCCGAGGGGCAGCCCGATCAGCCGCGCGACCTCGTCGATCTGTCCGGTCGGCAGACCCACGTTCTCATCGACCTCAAGGCGGGCAGCGCATCGGCCACGGTGTTCTCGAACGACCTGACGACGGATTACGTGCACGAGAACAGCGCGTACTCGAGTTGACCGTGCACGACGTCACCTCTCCGCTCACCGGTTCGCTGCCGGTGCAGACGACCACGCCCGAGGAGGCCGCGATCAAGGCGGCGACCCTCATCGAATCGCTGCCGTGGCTGCAGCGCTTCGCGGGCCAGATCGTCGTCGTCAAATACGGCGGCAACGCGATGGACGACCCCGAGTCCCTCCGCACGTTCGCCGAGGACATGGTCTACCTGCGGCACGTCGGCATCAAGCCCGTCGTCGTCCACGGCGGCGGACCCCAGATCACCGCGATGCTCGATCGGCTCGGCATCGTCAGCGAGTTCCGTGGCGGCTACCGGGTGACGACTCCCGAGACGATGGAGATCGTCCGCATGGTGCTGACCGGGCAGGTCAGCCGTGACATCGTCGGACTCATCAACGAGCACGGTCCGCTCGCGGCGGCGGTGTCGGGGGAGGACGCCGGTCTCTTCACCGGCCGTCGACGCGGCGCACTGGTCGACGGGGTCGAGGTGGACCTCGGTCTCGTCGGCGACGTCGTCGCGGTCGATCCCGCCGGGGTGCTCGCTCAGGTCGAGGCCGGGCGGATCCCCGTCGTGTCCTCGATCGCCCCCGACGGCGACGAACCGGGCCAGAGCCTCAACATCAACGCCGACGCGGCGGCAGCGGCCCTCGCCGTCTCGCTGGGTGCGGCCAAGCTCGTGATCCTCACCAACGTGGCGGGGCTCTACAGCGACTGGCCCAACCGGGAGTCGCTCGTGTCGCACATCCGCTCGGCCGAGCTCGCGGCACTGCTGCCCGCGCTCGACACGGGCATGATCCCCAAGATGGCCGCCTGCCTCGCGGCCGTGCAGGGCGGAGTGGACAAGGCAGCCGTCATCGACGGCCGCATCCCCCACTCGATCCTGCTCGAGATCTTCACCGGCAGCGGAATCGGAACGGAGGTCGTGGCGTGACCACGACAGGCGTGACCTCAACAGATGCGACCAAGGCGGAAGGCTACGAGGCCCGGCACGCGTCGGCCCTCATGCGCACACTCGGCCCGCCCATGCTCGTGCTCGAGCGCGGAGAGGGCGCGTGGGTGTGGGATGTGGACGGGGTGCAGTACCTCGACTTCCTCGCCGGCATCGCCGTCAACTCCCTCGGACACGCGCACCCCGTCGTCGTCGAGGCGGCGGCGCGGCAGGCGGCCACTCTCGCCCACGTATCGAATTACTTCGCGACCCCATCCCAGATCGAGCTCGCCGAGCGGCTGCGCCGGCTGACGGGGGCAGGGGAGCGGGGCCGCGTCTACTTCGGCAACTCCGGCGCCGAGGCCATCGAGGCGGCCTTCAAGCTGGCGCGGCGCAACGAGGGCGAGGGGCGCCATCGCATCCTCAGCCTGCAGAACGCCTTCCACGGGCGCACCATGGGCGCACTGGCGCTCACCGGCAAGGTCTCGCTCCAGGAGTCCTTCCTCCCCATGGTTCCCGGGGTCGAGCACATCGACTCGACCATCGAGGCTCTCGAGGAGAACATCGACGACAGCGTCGCCGCCCTCTTCCTCGAGCCCATCAAGGGCGAGGCCGGGGTCCTGCCGCTGCCCGACGGGTATCTGCAGCGCGCCCGGGAGCTGACAGCGGCGCACGGCGCCCTCCTCGTCATCGACGAGATCCAGACGGGGGTCGGCCGCACCGGCGAATGGTTCGCCTACCAGCACGCCGGCATCGAACCCGATGCCGTCGCGATCGCCAAGGGCATCGCGGGCGGGATCCCGCTGGGCGCGCTCGTCACGTTCGGCGACGCGAGCGCGCTCCTGCAGCGAGGCGATCACGGCAGCACGTTCGGCGGCAACCCGTTCGCGACCACCGTGGGCAACGCGGTGCTCACCGAGATCGAGGACGCCGGACTGGTCGACAATGCGCGGGTCCGTGGCGACCAGCTCATGAAGCTGATCCGGGCCATCGATTCGCCGCTCATCGAGGCCGTCCGCGGAACCGGGCTCATGGTGGGCGTCGGCATCGTCGACGGCCGGGCGGCTGAGGTCGCCGAGAGCGCCTTGGCGCACGGCCTCATCATCAACGCCCCCAACGCGTCCAGCCTCCGGATCGTCCCGCCGCTCATCATCGGCGGCGCCGAGTTGGCCGCCTTCGACGAGCGATTCCGAGCCGCGCTCGTTGCGCTCTGACGTTTTGCACGCCTCCGACGACGAGAGAACCAGATGACCCGCCACTTCCTGCGCGATGACGACCTGAGCCCCGCCGAGCAGTCCGAGATCCTCGACCTCGCGGTCCGACTGAAGGGCGACAGGTTCTCCGAGAAGCCGCTCGCCGGCCCGCAGACCGTCGCGGTGATCTTCGACAAGTCCTCGACCCGCACGCGGGTGTCCTTCGCGGTGGGTGTGGCCGACCTCGGCGGCAGCCCGCTCATCATCTCGACGGCGAACAGCCAGCTCGGCGGCAAGGAGACCCCCGCCGACACGGCGCGCGTTCTCGAGCGGATGGTCGCGGCGATCGTCTGGCGCACCTACGCCCAGTCGGGCCTCGAAGAGATGGCGAACGGCACGACCGTCCCCGTCGTCAACGCGCTGTCCGACGAGTTCCATCCGTGCCAGCTCCTCGCCGACCTGCTCACCATCCGCGAGCACCGCGGCGCGCTCGCCGGTCTGACGGTCGCGTTCCTCGGCGACGGCGGCAGCAACATGGCCCAGTCCTACCTTCTTGCCTGCGCCGTGGCCGGCATGAACATCCGGATCGGCGCGCCCATCGATTACGAGCCCAAGCAGCACGTCGTCGATGAGGCGTTCGCGATCGCCGAGCGCACGGGCGGTTCCGTCGCCGTTCTCGCCGATCCGATCGCCGCCGTCGGGGGTGCGGACGTCGTCGTCACCGACACCTGGGTGTCGATGGGGCGCGAGGACGAGAAAGCGGAGCGCATCGCGGCGCTGGGGAGTTACAAGGTCACCCCCGAGCTGATGACGCACGCCGCCGAGGACGCCCTCTTCCTGCACTGCCTGCCCGCGGACCGCGGTTACGAGGTCGACGCGTCCGTCATCGACGGGCCGCAGAGCGTCATCTGGGACGAGGCGGAGAACCGACTGCACGCTCAGAAGGCTCTCCTCGTCTGGCTCCTGCGCCAACAGGGGGCATGAGCATGACGAAGCCGGGGGAGCAGAGCTGATGGCCGACGAGATCGAACCCCGCGAGGAGGCGCCCGCGCCGGAGTCGACGGGTGCGGTGCGCGGCGGAGCCCTCTGGGGCGGCCGATTCGCTTCGGGACCCTCGCCCGAGCTCGAGCGGCTCAGTCGTTCCACGCATTTCGACTGGCAGCTCGCCCAATACGACATCGCCGGCTCGCGGGCCCACGCGGCCGCGCTTGCAAGTGCCGGCCTGCTCGACCCCGACGAGCTGACCGGCATGCTCGCCGCGCTCGACGCGCTGTCCGCGGACGTCGACGCCGGAGCCTTCCGCGCCGAGCCGTCCGACGAGGACGTGCACTCGGCGCTCGAACGCGGACTCATCGAGCGGGCCGGCGCCGAGCTCGGCGGGAAGCTGCGCGCCGGTCGCAGTCGCAACGACCAGATCGCAACCCTCGTGCGGCTCCTGCTGCGCGATCATGCCGCGACGATCACCGGGCAGCTCGTCGATCTGATCGACTCCATCGCCGCGCAGGCCGACCGGCATTTCGGCGCGATCATGCCGGGACGCACGCATCTGCAGCATGCGCAGCCGGTGCTGCTCGCGCATCACCTGCTCGCCCACGCCTGGCCGCTCGTCCGAGACATCGAGCGCCTCGCCGACTGGGGGCGGCGGGCCGACTCGTCGCCCTACGGGTCCGGTGCCCTCGCGGGCAGCACCCTCGGGCTCGATGCGCAGCAGGTCGCGCACGACCTCGGCTTCTCCCGCGTCGTCGAGAACTCGATCGATGGCACGGCCTCACGCGACCTCGTGGCCGAGTTCGCGTTCGTCAGCGCCCAGATCGGTGTCGACCTCTCTCGCTTCGCCGAGGACATCATCATCTGGAACACCCGCGAGTTCGGGTTCGTCACCCTGCACGACGGCTACTCGACGGGATCGTCGATCATGCCGCAGAAGAAGAACCCCGACATCGCCGAGCTGGCCCGGGGCAAGTCGGGTCGACTGATCGGCAACCTCGCCGGCCTCCTCGCGACGCTCAAAGGCCTGCCTCTCGCCTACAACCGCGACCTCCAGGAGGACAAGGAGCCGGTCTTCGACTCCATCGAGACCCTCGAGGTGCTGCTGCCCGCGTTCACCGGCATGGTCGCCACACTCTCCTTCGATACGGACCGGATGCGCGAGCTCGCCCCTCAGGGCTTCTCCCTCGCGACGGATATCGCAGAGTGGCTCGTCGCACGAGGGGTTCCGTTCCGCGACGCGCACGAACTGTCGGGCGCGTGCGTGCGCGCGGCGGAGGCCCGCGGGGGTGACCTCGACGTCCTCACCGACGCCGATTTCGCTGCGATCTCACCCCTGCTGACGCCGGAGGTGAAATCGGTGCTCACGATCGAGGGCTCCGTCGGCAGCCGCGACAACGCCGGTGGAACGGCGCCGGTCCGCGTGCGCGAGCAGCTGGCCGCGCTCACCGCCCGGGTCCGCGACATCACCGGGGGAGAGAGATGAGCCGCAAACGTCCGCAGAACGACGCGTCGCGCTACCGCTGGGTCGTCCCCGTCGCGGTCGTGGTGGCGATCCTCGCGATTCTGTACGCGGTGGTCGTCTCGGTGAGCAACGGCACGTTCCTGTGAGGTGGGGGCGGCCGTTCGAGCGGGGCGCGTTCGAGTCGCCCGCCGAGCAGGTCGCGCCGCTCCTCCTCGGCGCGCGCTTCGCGCACACGACCATCGAGGGAACCGTCGCCGTCCGGCTGACGGAGGTCGAGGCGTACGCGGGAGAGGGTCTCGATCCCGGCTCGCACGCCCACCGCGGGCAGGGGCGGCGCAATGCGGTGATGTTCGGTGAGCCCGCGCGCCTCTACACCTACTTCACCTACGGCATGCATGTCTGCGCCAACATCGTCTGCCTCGCCGACGGCCTCGCCGCGGGGATCCTCCTGCGTGCCGGCGAGGTCATCGAGGGCGAGGAACTCGCGAGGCGGCGACGCGGCGACGCTGTCGCGACGCGCGATCTGGCACGGGGGCCGGCACGCCTGGCCAAGGCGATGGGCATACCGCTGAGCGACGGGGGAGCCGATCTGCTGTCGTCGCCCTACGCGCTCGAACGCCCCGAGACGGTGGCCGTTCATGCCGTGAGTGCGCGCACGGGAGTCAGCGGTCCCGGCGGGTCGCTCGAATACCCGTGGCGGTTCTACCTGCCGGACGACCCGACTGTCTCGCCGTACCGCGCCCATGTGCCGAGACGGCGGCTCCCGCTGAGCTGATCCCCGGTCGGCGGGTCAGCTGCGGGCGAGAAGCGCGATGCCGGCGGCGCAGGCCGCCCAGATGACGCTGACGAGCGACCCGATGATGAACCGCTCCCGAGTCTCCGACGAGTCGAGTTCGGAGAACCGGCCGACGCCTTTGATCGCGACGACCACGGCCAGGCCCTCAGGGAAACCGGCCAGGAGGGTGCCGGCGACCGCCAGTCGTTCCAGCAGGCCGATGGTCGTGCCTCCCCGCAGCACCTCGGCGTCGCGCCCGTCGTGCCGGAGGATGATGCCGCCGTGGGTGCCGTCGCGGACGGTACCGCGAGAGGTCAGCGAGAGCACGTGGGCTGCGGCGGGACCGCCGCCCGCGACGGCTGCGACGATGACGAGGACCGTCACCAGTGAGCCGAGCGCGAAGCCCGGGTCGGGGAGGGGAACGGCGGCGAGCAGGAGCCCGAGAGCGAGCGCCCCGGCCGCGGAGTACAGGACTGCGCGCGACGCCGAGCGCCAAGCGACCACCGAGAGCGCGGCAGCGGCGGCCACGGTGGCGACGAGTGCGCACCAGTACAGGACGAGCACGACGGACGCCCCCATAACCGCTCTCCTCCCGCGGGCGATGCGCCCGTGTCGATCTCAGTCCTGCGGCGTCGCCGCGTCGAGCCGTTCCAACAGTACGACCAGCCCCGGACGTGCGCGTTCCTCGATCCGCCAGCCGGCCGCGCGCAGACGGAGACTGACGGCCTGGGGGGTGATTCCGAGTCGCTCGGCCGCCGCGGTCTGGCTCATGCCGGCCGCGATCATGTCGGTCACGGCCCAGCCCTCGGGCGACCGCCGCGCGCGGAGGGTGAGGAGGAGATCGACGAGTGCTCCCACCTGATCACCGTCGGGCACTGCGTCGGGTGCGCCGATGAGGGTGAATCTGGTGGGGGAGCGCTTGGCCGCGTCGATCGCCTCGCGCCCGCGAACGAAGGCGGGGCCCGAGGCCTCGGCGGCGGTGGCGGGCATCGGATCGATGACGGAGCCGACTCCGAGGCCGGTGCTCCAGTGATCGTCGCGTCGCAGTCGGAGCACGATCTCGAGCGCGGTGCTGGCGTGGCGGGTCACGAACTGGAGTTCGTCGCCGGCGTACCGTGCGGCCGGCACCTCGAGGGAGTCCGCGAGGTCGGCGACCGATTCCAGCGCGGCGGGCACTCGGTCCCGATCGCCGGTGCTGTTGATCTGATCAGCGGTGACGACGAACATGGATCAAGCTTATGAGCTTGATAATTCTAAATCAAGCCCCAATCCTTGATTCGCAAGGATCAAGTCCGACGACTCGATCCCGAGCCTGGGCACAAGAGCCCGAGGCCGGCGGGATTGCTAGCGTATGTCGGGTGTCCAGCACCAATGCCGTCCTCGCCGATCAGCACAACGATCCCTCGTTCGAGAACATCTGGGATGAGATCCGCTGGCGCGGCCTCGTCCACGTCTCGACCGACGAGGCGGCGCTCCGCGAACTGCTGAGCGGTCCGCCCATCGTCTACTACTGCGGGTTCGACCCGACGGCGCCGTCCCTGCACCTCGGCAACCTGGTCCAGCTCCTTCTCCTGCGGCGGCTGCAGCTGGCCGGCCACCGCCCGCTCGGTCTGGTCGGCGGCTCCACGGGGCTGATCGGCGATCCGAGGCCGACGGCGGAGCGGACCCTCAACACCCCCGAGACCGTGGCGGACTGGGTGGGCCGCCTCCGTGCTCAGATCGAGAGGTTCCTCGACTTCGAATCCGAGGCGGCCGCGCGAATGGTCAACAACCTCGACTGGACGGCCGATCTGTCCGCCATCGACTTCCTGCGCGACATCGGCAAGCACTTCCGGGTCGGCACGATGCTGAAGAAGGATGCCGTGAGTGCGCGCCTGAACTCGGACGCGGGGATCAGCTACACCGAGTTCAGCTACCAGATCCTCCAAGGTTTCGACTTCCTGCAGCTGCACCGTCAGTACGACTGCGTACTGCAGACGGGTGGAAGCGATCAGTGGGGCAATCTGACGAGCGGCACCGACCTGGTGCATCGCGTCGAAGGGCATTCGGTGCACGCCATCGGCACCCCTCTGATCACCAACTCCGACGGGACCAAGTTCGGCAAGAGCGAGGGGAACGCCGTGTGGCTCGATCGAGACCTCACGTCGCCGTACGCGTTCTACCAGTTCTGGCTCAATACGCTCGACGAGGACGTCATCGCCCGGATCAAGATTTTCACCTTCCTCACGCGGGAGCAGGTCGAGGAGCTCGAGCGGGCGGTGGCGGATGAGCCGTTCCGTCGTGCCGCGCAGAGGACCCTCGCCCGCGAAGTGACCTCCCTCGTGCATGGAAGGGATGCCACGGAACAGGTGATCGCCGCATCGGAGGCCCTTTTCGGCGGGGGAGAGCTCAGCGGTCTCGACGCCGACACCCTCGTCGATGCGCTGCGGGAGATCCCGCACACCACGGCGCCCGCCTCCACGCCGGTGGCTCAGCTGCTCGTCGACACCGGGCTGACCTCGAGCCTCAGCGAAGCTCGACGAGCGATCGCGCAGGGAGGCGTGTACCTGAACAACGTGAAGGTGGAGTCCGACGCCGTCACCGTGGACGGAGCTGTTCTGGATGCGGGAGTCGCGGTGCTCCGACGGGGCAAGAGGACACTCGCCGGGGTCTTCGTCGAGTAGAGTCTCGAGCGCAGGTCGGCCGACACGCCCGGGCTGCATGCTGGCGCGCGGTGAACCCTCCTCGTGAGGCCAGGGCGAAAACCGCCGCTGGATCGGGTGTTTTGGGGGGACGATCCGACCCGCGCGAGGGCCCTCGGGGCCCTCGAACGAGGGTCTGTGTTCACCACGAGTTGCGCACTGCGAAATCTCCCCGTAATGTCTTCCTTGTTGCCCCAAACGGTGCGGAGGAGCTGAGAAGCTCTGGCCCTCAAGCGGGAACACCGGTTGCTTCGGAACCATCTCGAGTCCACTTGCTGGATCGCGAGAGCGGATCTAAAGTAACCGAGTCGCTTTGAAGGACGTCACAGTCCCTCACGGTGCGCCTCTTCCGGAGGTGAACCAGAACCCGTCTCGACGCGGTTCCGCAGAAGCGACACGAATCGTCTGCCCTCATGAACTCTGCCGCGAGGTGGGGAGTGGGGAGCGTCCGATCCTTGAGAACTCAACAGCGTGCACTAAGTCAATGCCAAATTACCTCGGCCTCTGGT
>NZ_QEOP01000002.1 GCF_003097495.1 Amnibacterium flavum | reverse complement strand
GAGGCTCCCAGTAGACGACTGGGTTGATAGGCCGGATGTGGAAGCAGGGACTAAAGACCTGTGCAGCTGACCGGTACTAATAAGCCGATAAATTGACAACACTTCACCCCTGGAGGGTGTGATGCGTATGAATCGCACGACTGTTGCTCGCGTCCACTTTGTGGTTCCCGATGTACGGGAACCGCCGCACAACACCCCAGATCTCTGACATGTCGGAGGTTTCGGGTGTGCTGCGGCAGCTTGAAACATCAATAGTGTTTCGGCGGCCATAGCGAGAGGGAAACGCCCGGTCACATTCCGAACCCGGAAGCTAAGACTCTCAGCGCCGATGGTACTGCAGGGGGGACCCTGTGGGAGAGTAGGACACCGCCGGACTTCTTTTACGAAAAGAGGCCACCCATCACCGGGTGGCCTCTTTCTCGTTAACCCAAACCCCGAAAGGCTCGACATGTCTGATTCCAACGGCCGCGGCCGCGGAGGCCGCCCACCCGGCGGCTCACGAGGCGCCGGCGGCAGCGGACGAGGCGACGACAAAGGACGAGGCGGACCCCGGGGCAATGGTGCCCCCGGCGGTCGCGACGGCCGGTCGGGATCCGGCAACGGCGGTCCCTCGAACAACGGAGCGTCCGGCAGCGGTGCCGGCTACCGCGGAGCAGGCCGCACCGACGGCCCCCCTCGCGGTGGACGTGACGGAGCTCGCGACAGTGGACGCGCCCACGCACCCCGTGCCGGCGTCAACCGCGACAAAGCACCGTGGCGGCCCAGCGGAGAACGGCCCCACTCCGAGGAGCCGACCGGTCCCGACCTGCGCGCGGTCCGCACCCGCCACGACGACCCCGAACTCCCCGCCGACGTCGCACCCGCGGACCTCGACAAGGGCGCCCGCATTCAGCTGAAGACACTGGAGAAGCAGAACGCCGACGACGTCGCCAAGCATCTCGTCATGGCCGCCCGTCTGATCGACGACGATCCAGAACTGGCCCACCGTCACGCTCTCTCCGCCGCGCGCCGTGCGGGCAGGATCGCCGTCGTGCGCGAGAGCCTCGCCATCACCGCCTATGCGACCGGCGACTTCGCCCTCGCTCTGCGCGAGCTGCGGACCTACCGCCGCATCTCCGGATCGAACGACCAGCTACCGCTGATGGTGGATAGCGAACGCGGTGTCGGCCGACCCGACCGGGCCCTCGAGCTCGGACGTTCGGTGCCCCGCGATCAGCTCCCCGCACCCGTCCGTGTCAGCCTCGCGATCGCGATGTCCGGAGCGCGCCTCGACCTCGGGCAGCCCGAGGACGCCCTGTCGGAACTCGAGATCCCCGAGCTCGACGGCACGAAGGCCTTCAGCTACAGCCCGCCACTCTTCCGTGCCTTCGCGGAGGTGCTCGACGAACTCGGCCGTGCCGAGGATGCCGCTCTGTGGCGCAGCCGGGCCGACCTCGCCGAGGACGCCCTGGACCCCGTCGACGACGGTGACGACATCATCGAAATCATCGAGATCGACGACGACGAAGAGCCCGGCGATGTTCCGACGCAGGCCTGACGTGCCGGCCACCCCGATCGACGGCGTCGACGTCATCCTCGCCGACCTCGACGGCGTCGTCTACAAGGGTCCAGACGCCATCCCCTACGCCGTGGACGCACTCAACGCTGCGGCGGCCAGTGGGATCCGGGTCGGCTACATCACCAACAACGCATCGCGCAGCGACTCGATCGTCGCGAAGCATCTCGCCGACTTCGGACTGAACGTCACAGCAGACGACGTGGTCACCTCACCGCAGGCGGCGATGAGTCTGCTTCGCGGCCTCGTCCCCGAGGGGGCGCTGCTGCTCGTGGTGGGCGGCGAGGGTCTGGTCACCGAGATCGAGCGCTCCGGGTTCCGAGTGACGCGGTCCGCTGCGGACAAACCCGACGCCGTCGTGCAGGGCTTCGCACCCGAGGTGGGCTGGAAAGATCTCGCGGAGGCGGCGTTCGCGCTCGCGCGTGACGCCGAGGGCAACGGCATCCCGTGGGTTGCGACGAACACCGACTGGACCATCCCCGTCGCGGGCGGAATCGCACCCGGGAACGGCACGCTCGTCTCCGCCGTGCATACGGCCGTCGGCATCCTCCCCGAGGTGGCGGGCAAGCCCGAGAAGCCGATCTTCGACGAGGCGGTGCGACGTTTCGCCGCGACCTCGCCCTTGTTCATCGGCGACCGGCTGGACACCGACATCCTCGGAGCTGTGCGCGCCGGCATGCCGTCCGTGCATGTGCTGACCGGGATCGATCGGAACAAGCAGCTTCTCGCCGCCGACGCCAAGATGCGTCCCACGTTCATCCTCGACGACCTGCGGCAGCTCAGCGAACCGTACCCGGTGGCGACGACCCGCGGAGACGTCACGACGGTCGGTTCAGCGAAGGTGGCGCTTCGCGGAAACCGGGTGGTCATCGATTCCCCAGGCGACCGTCCCGTCGATCTGCTCCGCGCCGCCTGCGCGGTCATCTGGAACTCCGGCACCCCCATCTACGCCTTGGACGTCCCGGAAGAGCTGTACCGCCCGGCCAAGACCGCCTGACCCGGGCCCCTTCGCCGCGCTGCGTTCAGCGGGCCGGGAGTGGGCAAGGCTGCGCGGTCAGAGGGCCGGCGGGCGCGGCACGTGGCCGACGGAGTGGTGCCGTCCTACCGGAACCACGAGAGGCGTGCCGGACACGGGGTCGGTGATGACGTGGGAACGCAGACCGAACACGGCCTCGACGACCTCGGGCGTCATCACGTCGGCGGGAGCGCCCTGCGCGTGGACCCTGCCGTCCTTCATCGCGATGAGGTTCGCGGCGTAGCGGGCGGCGAGGTTGAGGTCGTGCAGGACCATGACGATGGTGGTACCGCGATCACGGTTGAGGTCCGTCAGCAGATCAAGCACCTCGACCTGATGGTTGAGGTCGAGGAACGTCGTGGGTTCGTCGAGCAGGAGCACGTCCGTCTGCTGCGCGAGAGCCATGGCGATCCACACCCGTTGACGCTGGCCGCCGGACAACTCGTCGACCGACCTGTCGGCGAGATCGAGGATGCCGGTCGTTGACAGGGCGTCATCGACGGCGCTGTCGTCCTCAGCGCCCCATTGTCGGAACCAGCCCTGGTGCGGGTAACGGCCGCGGCCGACCAGATCGGCCACCGCGATGCCTTCCGGGGCCACGGGAGTCTGAGGGAGCAAGCCGAGAGTGCGGGCGATCTCGCGCGTCGGCAGCTCGTTGATGGCACGACCGTCGAGCACGACCCTCCCTGACCGGGGCGGGAGGAGGCGGGCCATGGCGCGCAGGAGCGTGGACTTCCCGCATGCGTTCGCACCGACGATGACACTGGTGACGCCGCGGGGGATCTCGAGATCGAGGTCGGTGACCACGACGCGGTCGTCGTAGCCGAGGGTGAGGCCCTCGGCTCGGATGGCGGGAGAGCTGGCGTTCACAGCCGGCCCCCTTTCCGGTTGGAACGGGCGAGGAGCCACAGCAGGTACGGGGCCCCGACGGCACCCGTCACGACTCCGACGGGGAGGGTGTACGGGAGGAGATGCGAGCCGATGAAATCCGCCCCGAGGACGAGCGCGGCCCCGACGAGCGCAGCGGGGACGAGGAGCGAACGGCCGGGCGTCAGTCGCGCGGCGATCGGGCCGGCGAGGAACGCGACGAACGCGACGGGACCCGCCGAGGCGGTCGCGGTGGACACCAGAGCAACCGCGACGACGATGATGATCAGTCGGGTGCGGTCGGCGGGGACACCGAGCGCGGTGGAGGAGTCATCGCCGAGTTCGAGGATCTCGAGTCGTCTCCCCACGAGAAGGGCGAGTGGCACGAGGATGATCGCCGCGAGGGTCATCGATGCCGCGTCGTCCCAGAACGAGGAGTTGAGGCTGCCCGTCAGCCAGCGCAGTGCCTCGGCCGCTTTGTAGACGGAGGTGCGGGTGAGAACGAAGTTGATAACGGCGACCAGCATGGTGCCGACCGCGATCCCGATGAGGACGAGCCGTGAGCCGAGGACTCCTCGCCGGTACGACAACGCGTAGACGACGAGGGCGACGAGCAGTCCGCCCGCCAGTGCGATGAACGAGACGACCGGGCCGCCCGCGCCGAAGAGGGCGATGGCCGTGACGGCGGCGGCGCTCGAGCCGAAGCTGATCCCGATGATGTCGGGGCTGGCGAGGGGGTTGCGCAGCATGGTCTGGAAAAGGGTGCCGGCGAGTCCCAGCGAGACCCCGACGAACACACTCGTGATGGTGCGGGGGAGCCGCAGCCGACCGACCGTGAACGAGGCGCCCGGAACATCCTGACCGAGGATGACGCGCAGGACGTCGACGGGGGAGTAGATGCGCTCTCCGACGGTGAGGCTGAGGAGGACGAGCCCGAGGACGAGCACGACGAGCACGGCCACGACCCGTCCGGCACGGCGTCGTCGGGCGCGGCGTCCGGCCGTGACGGTGCTCCCGCTCGGGGTGGAGCGCTCCGGCGTGCGGGACGAGGGCGCCGATGCCGCGGTCGAGGTCACAGTTCGCGGACCTTCGCGCGGCGGATCAGGAAGATGAAGAACGGGGCGCCGATGATCGCGGTCATGATGCCCACCTGGATATCGGTGGGGCGGGCGATGACACGTCCGACGACATCGGCGACGACGAGGAGGATCGCTCCGAACAGCACCGAATACGGGATGAGCCATCGGTGATGCGGTCCGGTGAAGAACCGCACGGCGTGAGGGACGACGAGGCCCACGAATCCGATCGGCCCGGCGATGGCGGTGGCGGCACCGGCGAGGAGCACAGCGGACAGTCCGGCGATGGCCCGGGAGCGGCCGACGTGAGCGCCGAGCCCGCGGGCGAGATCGTCGCCGAGCGCGAGGACGTCGAGCCCTCGCGCACTGAACAGGGCGAGCACGAGACCCGCCAGGAGGAACGGCGCGATCTCGGCGATCTGACCGAAGTCGGCACCGCCGACCCCGCCGACCTGCCAGAAGCGGAAGACGTCGAACACGTCCGTGCGGGTGAGCAGCACGGCGCTGACGAGCGAGGACAGAGCAGCCGAGGTGGCGGCCCCCGCGAGCGCGAGCTTCAGCGGGGTCGCGCCTTCGCGTCCGCGGGACGCGATCGCGTACACGAGAAGAGACGCGAGTGCGGCCCCCGCGAGCGCGAACCAGATGTACTGGCGGGCGGAGTCGATGTCGAACACCGCGATGCCGACGACGACGGCGAGAGCGCTGCCGAGGTTGATCCCGAGGATGCCGGGGTCGGCGAGCGGATTGCGGGTGGCGCCCTGCATGACGGCCCCTGCGAGGCCGAGTGCGCCTCCGACCAGGATCGCGAGCACCGTGCGGGGCATCCGCGAGGCGACGGCGATGGCTCCGAAGCTCTCGGGATCCCTGTTGAAGAGGCCGGACAGGATCTCGTCCATGCTGACGATGCGCGAGCCGAAGACGAGCGACAGAGCCGATGCGACGGCGAGTCCGACGATGCCGATCGCGAGTCCGAGGGTCAGGCGGGCACGGCGAGACGCCGGTCGCTTCACGGTGGAAGCGACCGGCGTCTCGCCGACAGGGGTTCGGGTCACTGGACCTTCGCTGCGGCCTCGGAGAGCAGCCCGGCGTACGCGTCGATCGCCCACGGGATCGAGAGCACGGTCGGGGTCGAGACGGCGGCGGCGATCGAGTCGGACTCGTCGATGATCGCAACCGCGCCGGACTGCACGGCAGGCAGCGCGGAGAGCAGCGGGTTGGCCTGCATGGCGGCCAGGGTGTCGGCGCCGCCGTAGTTGATGATCAGGTCGGCGTCGGCGAGGAGGTCGAGGTTCTCGGAGGAGAGGGTGGCGAAGAACGCGCCGTCGTTCTCACCGGCGAGCTGCGTGACGCCATCGGAGTCGACCATGCCGAGCTCGTGCAGGAAGGCGACCCGCTGATCGTCGGGAAGGTACACGTAGATGGTGCTGAGGTCGCTCGGGTCGACCCAGATGTACGCGAAGCTGAGGCCGTCGAGAGAGGCGTTCGCGGCGGCGGCGTCGGAGATGACGGTCTCGGTGTCGGTGATCAGGTCCTCCGCCTCGGCCTTCTTGCCGAGCGCCTCGCCGTTGATGAGCGTGCTCTCGCGCCAGGTCGTGAACCAGGCGACGGAGGGGAAGGACACGGTCGGCGCGATCTCGGTGAGGGTGCTGTAGTCCTCTTCGGAGAGTCCGGAGTTGGCCGCGAGGATGACGTCGGGCGCTGTGTCGGCGACCTGCTCGAAGTTGATGCCGTCGACCTCGTCGAAGAGCACGGGGGTCTCGCCGCCGAGTTCGTCCAGTGCGTCCTGGACCCAGGGGAGGATCCCGTCGCCGTTGTCGTCGGCGTAGGTGATGAAGGGCATGCCCACCGGGACGACTCCGAGAGCGAGTGCGACGTCCTGGTTGCCCCACGCGACGGTGGCGACGCTCTCCGGTGCCGACTCGATCTCGGTCGTGCCGTAGCTGTTGGCGAGCGAGACGGGGAAGCCCTCCGTCGATCCTGCCGCCGCTTCGTCATCGGTCGGACCGCTGGCGCATCCTGCGAGGAGCGCGGTGGCGCCGAGGACGGCGAGGAAGGGGAGTGTTCGGGCGCGAAGGGACACGTGCCTGCTTTCTGTTCTGGATGGACTGCGACGTGATTGCTAGGTAAGGCTAACCTCACTCGCCCGAATCCCGCTATTCGGATCGCGGGACCTCCGCAGGTCGCGGGGTAGCGTTGGTGCATGGCCGATGAGGTGGGACTGTCCGAGCAGCTCGCGGAGATCGCCGGACTGCCGCTCGTGGAACGGGCCGTGGCGTACGCCGACCTGCTCGAGAAGCTGCGCACCGATCTCGAGGCCGATGGCCGCGCCTGAGCTGACGCGTCTCGACGCTGCGCTCGTCGCCCGGGGCATCGCCCGATCGAGGACGGTGGCGGCTCGGCTCATCGACGACGGCATGGTGACCGTCGACGGTCGTCCCGCGGTCAAGGCGTCGCTGAAGGTATCGGATGCCACCGAGATCGCCGTGCGCGAGCACGACGCCTGGGTCAGTCGCGGCGCGATCAAACTGATCGCCGCGCTCGACCAGTTCGGCATCGATCCGACAGGGCGACTCGCTCTCGACGCCGGAGCGTCGACGGGAGGATTCACCCAGGTCCTGCTCTCCCGTGACGTCCGACGTGTGATCGCGGTCGACGTCGGACATGGGCAGCTCGCTCCCGAGATCGCCATCGACGGTCGCGTGCAGAGCCACGAGGGCGTCAACGTGCGCGACCTCGACCCCGCGCGCCTCGCCTCCCTCACGGGGTCGGACGAGGAGCCGGCCCTGATCGTCGCCGACCTCTCCTTCATCTCACTCGGCCACGTGCTTCCCGCACTCGCGTCGATCGCCGACCCCGTCGCCGACGTCATCCTCCTCATCAAGCCGCAGTTCGAGGTCGGTCGAACGGGGATCCGCGAAGGGATCGTGCGGGATCCGGGTCTGCGCGCCGACGCGATCGCGCAGGTCCTGTGGGCGGCGTGGGACGTCGGACTCGGCACGACGGGACTCATCCCCTCCCCGATCGCCGGAACGGCGGGGAATCACGAGTACCTGGTGCACCTCAGAGCTTCACCGGCGGTCAATCCGACAGAATGGGAAGCCAGCATCCCCTCGATCGCAGGAGCGTGAGCATGACCGCGTCACCCCGTCACATGCTCGTCGTCTCCCACACCGGCCGGCAGGAATCGCTCGACGCCGCGTGCGAGGTCATCTCCCTGCTCGGCGAAGCCGGTGTGACGCCCGTTCTCAACGCGGCGGAGCGCGACGACCTGCTCGCCTACGCACCCCGCCTCGACGGTCTGGCGCTGCTGGACGAGGTGGATCCCGAATCGCTCGAGCTCGTCATCGTCCTGGGCGGCGACGGAACCATCCTGCGCGCGGCCGAGATGGTCCGCGGCTCCACCGTCCCGCTCCTGGGAGTCAATCTGGGGCATGTCGGATTCCTGGCCGAGGCCGAGCGCGACGACCTCGGCGAGACGCTCCGTCGGGCTCTCGCCCGTGACTACGTCGTCGAGGAGCGCATGACGATCGACGTGCGGGTTCTCCTCGACGGCGAGACGGTCTACCAGAGCTGGGCGCTCAACGAGGCGACGGTCGAGAAGGCCAGCCGCGAGCGCATGCTCGAACTCATCATCGAGGTCGGCGGCCGCCCGCTCTCCGCCTTCGGCTGCGACGGCGCCGTCATCGCGACCCCCACCGGCTCCACCGCGTACGCCTTCTCGGCGGGCGGCCCGGTCGTCTGGCCCAACATCGACGCCATCCTCATGGTCCCGCTCGCCGCCCACGCCCTCTTCGCTCGTCCTCTGGTCGTCGCCCCCACCTCGATGCTCGCCATCGAAGTCCAGCGCCGGAACAACGGAACGGGCGTCCTCTTCTGCGACGGCCGCCGCACGCACGAGCTGCCGCCGGGAGCACGGGTCGAGGCGACGAAGTCGGCCACGCCCGTCCGTCTCGCACGGCTCCAGCGCGGCGTGTTCACCGACCGGCTCGTCCGCAAATTCGACCTCCCGGTCGCCGGATGGCGTGGACCGGCCGACCGATGAGCGCACAGCGATGATCGAAGAGATCGGGATCCGCGGCCTCGGGGTCATCGGCGAGGCGACACTGCCTCTCAGTCCCGGGTTCACCGCCCTGACGGGCGAGACGGGCGCGGGTAAGACGATGGTCGTCACCGCCGTCGGGCTGCTGCTCGGGGAGCGCTCCGACCCGGGCGTCATCCGCGCTGGCGCCGATCGGGCGAGCGTCGAGGCGCGCTGGCTCGTCGACGAGCAGGGACCCGTCGCCGACCGCGTCCGCGAGGCGGGCGGCGACGTCGACCCGTTGGGCGACGGCCGCGCGGAGCTGCTCATCTCGCGCACCATCGTGGGCGAGGGTCGGTCGCGCGCGTCCGTCGGAGGCCGCAGCGCTCCCGCATCTCTGCTCGCCGAGCTGGCCGAGCATCTCGTCGTCGTGCACGGCCAGTCCGATCAGATCCGGCTCCGCAGCGCGGCCGCGCAGCGCGAAGCGCTCGACCGGTTCGCCGGCGCCGAACTCGCCGAGACGATGGCGAAGTACCAGACCGCATTCCGTCGATGGACCGCCGGTCGCGACGAGCTCAATCGTCTCATCGCCGACCGCGACCAGCGCTCGAGCGAGGCGGACGAGCTGCGCGATCAGCTCGCCGAGATCGAGGTCGTCGCCCCGCAGCCCGGCGAGGACGCCGAGCTGCAGCAGCGGGCCGACCGGCTCAGCAACGCGGAGGAGCTGCGGCTCGCCGCATCCGAGGCGCACGAGCTGCTCTCATCGGAGTCGCTCGACGACGCACGCGACGTCATCACCCTCCTGGCCCAGGCGCGTCGCGCACTCGAGCGTGCGGCGGAGCTCGACCCCGAACTCGCCGCCCTCGCCGAGCAGGTGGACGCGGTGTCGTACCAGGCGGTCGATGCCGCGACGGGGCTCGCCGGCTACGCCGCAGGCTTCGACCTCGACTCGGCGCGCGAGCTCGAGAGCATCCAGCAGCGCATCTCCGAGCTGGGTCTTCTGACCCGCAAGTTCGGTCCCACCCTCGACGACGTGCTGGCCTTCCTCGACGCGGGCAGCGGTCGACTCCTCGAACTCGACACCGACGGGGAACGGATCGCCGCTCTCGAGCGCGACGTCGTCGCCGACGAGCTGATCGTCACCGAGCTCGCCGACGAGCTGAGCGCCATCCGCAGCAGTGCGGGGGCCCGCCTCTCGACCGAGGTCAGCGCCGAGCTGTCCGCGCTCGCGATGCCCGACGCCGAACTGCTCGTCGACGTGCGCGGGCGCGAGGACTTCACCGCCAGCGGCCGCGACGCCGTCCAGCTGCTGCTGCAGCCCCACCCGGGCGGCGAACCGCGTCCGCTCGGTCGAGGGGCCTCCGGTGGTGAGCTCTCCCGGATCATGCTGGCCATCGAGGTCGTGCTCGCATCCGGCGGTTCCGTTCCGACCTTCGTGTTCGACGAGGTCGACGCCGGAGTCGGCGGTGCCGCGGCGATCGAGATCGGCCGCCGCCTGGCGCGACTCGCCGAGACCGCGCAGGTCATCGTCGTCACCCACCTCGCCCAGGTCGCCGCGTTCGCCGGCAACCATCTCAGGGTCGAGAAGGACCGTTCCGGCGAGGTCACCGAGTCGAGTGTGCGTCGCCTCCTCGGTGACGAGCGCGTGGCCGAGATGGCGCGCCTCCTGTCAGGCCTGCCCGACTCCGAGACCGGCCTCGCGCACGCCCGGGAACTCCTCGACGTGGCCGGCACGGGCGCCGGGTCGCCCGCTCGGTGACATCCGAGCCCGGCGTGCGGTGCGGCCGCCACGCTCATAGCGATCAAGCGGCGCCGAGCGTTCGCGGAGACGATAAGGTGGAACCCCGTGGCAGACACGCGCGATCAAGACAGCACATTCCAACACGGCGCACCCCAGGTCGGGGGTTCGATCGAACCGGGTGATGTCGGGGTCCCGCCTCGCCGCTCGGGTTCCGTGACCAAGCACATCTTCGTCACCGGAGGAGTCGTCTCCTCGCTCGGCAAGGGCCTCACCGCCGCGAGTCTCGGCAACATCCTCACCCGCCGCGGTCTTCGGGTCGTCATGCAGAAGCTCGACCCGTACCTCAACGTCGATCCCGGCACGATGAACCCGTTCCAGCACGGCGAGGTCTTCGTCACCGACGACGGCGCCGAGACCGACCTCGACATCGGTCACTACGAGCGGTTCCTCGACATCAACCTCGACGCCGCCGCCAACGTGACGACGGGGCAGATCTACTCGACCGTCATCGCGAAGGAGCGCCGCGGCGAGTACCTCGGCGACACCGTTCAGGTCATCCCGCACATCACCGACGAGATCAAGCGCCGCATGCGTTTGCAGGCCGACATGCCGATCGGCGACGACGGAGCCAGGCCCGACGTCATCATCACCGAGATCGGCGGCACGGTCGGCGACATCGAATCGCAGCCCTTCATCGAAGCCGCACGTCAGGTCCGGCACGAGCTCGGCCGCAAGAACGTCTTCTTCGTCCACGTCTCACTCGTGCCCTACATCGGCCCGTCCGGCGAGCAGAAGACGAAGCCCACCCAGCACTCGGTGGCGGCGCTCCGCTCGATCGGAATCCAGCCCGACGCGCTCGTCCTCCGCAGCGACCGTCCCGTCTCCGAGGGCGTCACGCGCAAGATCGCGCTGATGTGCGACGTCGACGAGGCCGCGGTCATCAACTGCCCCGACGCGCCGAGCATCTACGACATCCCGCACATCATCCACCGGCAGGGCCTCGACTCCTACATCGTCGACGCCCTGGGCCTCGAGGCCGACGATGTCGACTGGCGCACCTGGGACACCCTCCTCGGCACGGTCCACGACCCCAAGTACGAGGTCACCATCGCGCTCGTCGGCAAGTACGTCGATCTCCCCGACGCCTACCTGTCCGTCACCGAGGCGCTGCGCGCCGGCGGCTTCGGGCAGAATGCACGCGTCAAGATCCGCTGGGTGCCGAGCGACGACTGCCGCACGCCGGAGGGGGCCGCACGCAACCTCGGCGACGTCGACGGGATCTGCGTCCCCGGCGGATTCGGCGTGCGCGGCATCGAGGGCAAGCTCGGCGCGCTGAAGTTCGCGCGCGAGCAGGGCATCCCGACCCTCGGCCTGTGCCTCGGCCTGCAGTGCATGGTCATCGAGTACGCCCGAGATGTGACGGGCCTCGAGGGTGCGTCGTCGAGCGAGTTCGACCCCGACACCGAGTTCCCCGTCATCGCGACCATGGCCGAGCAGGTCGACATCATCGCCGGAGGCGACCTGGGCGGCACCATGCGCCTCGGTCTCTACCAGGCCGAGCTCGCCGAGGGCAGCATCGTCTCCGAGGTCTACGGCGGCCCCGAGGCGATCGAGCGCCACCGTCACCGCTACGAGGTCAACAACGTCTACCGCGACCAGATCGCGGCATCGGGCCTCGTCTTCTCGGGCACCTCGCCCGGCGGACAGCTGGTCGAGTTCGTCGAGCTGCCGCGGGACGTGCACCCGTACTACGTCGGCACGCAGGCGCACCCCGAGTTGCGCTCGCGTCCGAGTCGGCCCCACCCGCTGTTCCAGGGACTCGTCGGCGCCGCCCTCGACCGCCAGGCCGCGAGCCGGCTGTTCGAGGTCGACGGCGTGACGGGCGAGCCTGTCGAGGTCGATGCGGTATGACCGAGCCCGCGACCTCGCAGAGCGGCCCGGGTGATGCCGCCGCGGAGTTGCGGGACGAGCCCGCCGAGTATCCGGTCGTCTCGCGACGTCCGGTCTTCAACGGGCACGTCTGGGACGTCGTCAGCGAGACCGTCGACTACAACGGCAGCGAGCTGACCCGCGACTTCATCGACCATCCCGGCGCAGTGGCCGTCCTCGCCCTGGACGACGAAGGGCGGGTCCTGCTGATCAAGCAGTACCGGCACCCCGTCCGGGCCCGCGACTGGGAGATCCCGGCCGGCCTCCTCGATGTCGACGGCGAGCCGCCGCTGGCGGCGGCGAAACGCGAGCTCGCCGAGGAAGCCGATCTCGAGGCCGCCGAATGGAACGTGCTCGCCGAGTTCTGGACGTCCCCGGGCGGCAGCAACGAGGCCCTTCGCGTCTACCTGGCGCGGGACCTGAGCGACCTCGACGCATTCGAGCGGTTCGACGAGGAAGCGGATATCGAGAAGCGCTGGGTGGCTCTCGACGACGCCCTCGCCGCCGTGCTGGCGCGCGATCTGCAGAGCCCGTCGCTCGCGATCGGCGTCCTCGCGGCCTTCGCCTCCCGGCAGGGCGGATGGGCGAGCCTCGGCGACGCCGACGAGCCGTGGCCGCGGCACCCCCGCATCGGTCACGGCGACTGGTGAGATGACGCCCGACGCGGCGATGGCGGGCTACCTGCGCCATGTCGCCGTCGAACGAGGTCTCGCGGACAACACCGTCTCGGCGTACCGCCGCGACCTGACCGGCTATGTCGCCTTCCTCGCCGCTCGGGGGATCGACGACATCACCGCGGTGCAGGTGCCCGACGTGACCGCCTACCTGCGCTCGATCGGCGAGGAGGGCAAGTCTCCGGCATCGGCCGGGCGGATGCTCTCGAGCGTGCGCGGGCTGCACCGGTTCCTCATCGACGACCGGATCGCGGTGACCGACCCGACCGCGGAGGTGTCGCCGCCCAAGCTCGCCATGCGACTGCCGAAGGCGCTGACGATCGATCAGGTCGCGGCGCTCCTCGCCGCGACTTCGGGCGACGATCCGGTCCGGCAGCGCGACCGTGCGCTGCTCGAACTCCTCTACGCGACGGGTGCGCGAATCAGCGAAGCGGTCGCGCTTGACGTCGACGACCTGGGGGAGCAGCGCAGCGTGCGACTCAACGGCAAGGGCGGCAAGCAGCGCATCGTCCCCGTCGGCAGCTACGCGATCACGGCGATCGAGGAGTACCTCGTCCGCGTGCGCCCCCGCTTCTCCTCAGAGGGGCGCTCCACCCCCGCCCTGTTCCTCGGACCGCGCGGGGCACGGATGTCCAGGCAAAGCGCCTGGCTGGCCATCCGCGCCGCGGCGGAGCGCGCGAAACTGGATGTTCAGCTCTCGCCTCACACGCTCCGGCACTCCTTCGCCACCCACCTGCTCGCCGGGGGCGCCGATGTGCGCGTCGTGCAGGAGCTGCTCGGCCATGCATCTGTGGCCACGACGCAGCTCTACACACTCGTCACCATCGACACCCTGAGAGATGTCTATGCGGCGAGCCATCCACGGGCGAGGTGACGGCCACCTACACTGGTGGATCGGGGGACGGGCCGAACCTGGCCGCTTAGCTCAGAGGGACGTCGGGATGACGCACAGTCGCGAAAAAGTTGCAGAAGAAGGACCAGTCCTCGGCCCCACCGGGCGGCCGCGGCATGAGTTCCCCGAGCCTCCCGCGCTCACCGGGCACGGGCCTGCGCGCATCGTGTCGCTGTGCAACCAGAAGGGCGGCGTGGGCAAGACCACGACGACCATCAACCTCGGCGCTTCACTCGCCGAGTACGGCCGCAAGGTGCTCGTCATCGACTTCGACCCGCAGGGCGCGCTGTCGGCGGGTCTCGGAGCCGACACCCACGAGGTCATCACGATCTACGACCTCCTCATCGGCACCGTCCGCGACCCGTTCGAGGCCGTCCAGCAGACCAGCATCCCCGGTCTCGACATCATCCCGGCGAACATCGACCTGTCCGCCGCCGAGGTGCATCTGGTCAACGAGGTCGCCCGCGAGCAGACGCTCGCCCGCGTCCTCCGCCGCATCTCCGACGCCTACGACGTCATCCTCATCGACTGCCAGCCCTCGCTCGGTCTGCTGACCGTCAACGCGCTGTCGGCCAGTCACGGCGTCCTCATCCCGCTCGAGTGCGAATTCTTCTCCCTCCGCGGCGTGGCCCTGCTCGTCGAGACCATCGAGAAGGTCCAGGACCGGCTCAATCCCGCGATCCAGCTCGACGGGATCCTCCCGACGATGTTCGACGCCCGCACCCTGCACGCGCGCGAGGTGCTCGAGCGCGTGGTCGAGGCCTTCGACGACAAGGTCCTCGAGACGGTCATCGGCCGCACGATCAAGTTCCCCGACGCCTCCGTCGCCGGGGTGCCGATCATCCAGTTCGCGCCCGAGCACGCCGCGGCCAAGGCCTACCGTCAGCTGGCCCGAGAACTCATCTCACGTGGCGCTGTCGCCTGACGCGGTCCGCACGGTCGACGCTGCGCCGGCCGAGGGGTTCTCGGTCAGGGTCAGCGGTTTCGACGGACCCTTCGACCTCCTGCTCTCGCTGATCGCGAAGCACGAGCTCGACATCACCGAGATCTCGCTGTCGACGATCACCGACGAGTTCCTCGGCTACCTGCACGGACTCGACACGGAACGCGAACTCGACGAGGCGAGCGAGTTCCTCGTCGTCGCGGCCACCCTGCTCGACCTGAAGATCGCCGGGCTCCTGCCTCAGGGCGAACTCGTCGACGCCGAGGACGTCGCTCTCCTCGAAGCGCGCGACCTGCTGTTCGCACGCCTGCTGCAGTACCGGGCGTTCAAAGAGGCGGCCGTGTGGCTCGCGTCCTCGCTGGAGCGGGAGAACTCGCGGCGGTACCGGGCGGTGAAGCTGGAGGAGCGGTTCCGCAAGCAGACCCCCGAGCTGGTCTGGTCGACGAGCCTCACGGAGTTCGCCGCCCTCGCCGCCCTCGCGCTCGCCCCGCGCGAGCTGCCGTCGGTCGGCCTCACCCACCTGCACGCCCCGAAGGTCAGCATCCGGGAGCAGGCGGCCACCGTCGTCGCCATGCTCCGTCACGGCGAACCGATGAGCTTCCGGCAGCTCGTCGCCGGAGCGGACACGGCCATCATCGTCGCCCGATTCCTGGCTCTGCTCGAGCTGTACCGCGGAGACTGCGTCGCGTTCGAGCAGATCGAGCCGCTCGGCGAGCTCACCCTGCGGTGGACGGCCTCGGACTGGAACGACGACCGCCTCGCCAACCTGGGGGCCGACTATGGCGACTGACGAGACCCGCCCCGAGTACGAGCTGTCCGAACGGGACTCGCGCGAACCCGTCGCCGTCCTCCTGGGCCTCGGAAGGCAGACGCCCCCGGACCCGGCGCCGCGGTCCGACGTCACCCCGCTCGACGGAGCGTCGCCCGCGGCCGGGCTTCCCCTCGATCGCGCGGTCGAGGCCATCCTGATGGTCGCCGACGAACCCCAGTCGCTCGTCAGCCTCGCATCGGCGCTCGACCGGCCGGTGGCCGTCGTGCGTCAAGCCATCGCACGACTGGTCGACGACTACGACGGAGTCGGCGGGGGAGTGCGCCGCGGCTTCGAGCTGCGCGAGGTCGGAGGAGGGTGGCGGGTGTACTCGCGCGCCGAGTTCGACACCGCGGTCCGCGACTTCGTCATCACCCAGAACCCGTCGAGACTCTCGCAGGCCGCGCTCGAGACCCTCGCGGTGATCGCCTACCGCCAGCCCATCAGCCGCGGTCAGATCGCGGCGATTCGAGCGGTCAGCGTCGACGGCGTCGTCCGAACACTGCTCGCACGCGGCCTCATCGCCGAGGTCTACACCGACAGCGAGACCGGGGCGATCCACTACGGCACGACGGAGCTCACGCTCGTCCAGCTCGGGATCAACTCGCTCGACGAACTTCCGCCGATCTCACCGCTCCTCCAGGGCGCAGACGGCATCGCAGAGGAGACCAGCAATGTCCGCTGACATCGAAATCGACGCCGCGTCCGGCAGCCCCGAGGGGGTGCGCCTGCAGAAGGTGCTCGCCGCCGCAGGTGTCGCATCGCGCCGGGTGTCCGAGGAACTCATCGAGGCCGGACGCGTCTCGGTCAACGGCAGGATCGTCACCGAGCTCGGCAGCCGGGTCGACCCCGAGCACGACCACGTCTCGGTCGACGGCACCGCCGTGCAGCTCGACGTGACCAAGCGCTACGTCATGCTCAACAAGCCGACCGGAGTAGTCAGCTCGCTGCGCGACGAGCAGGGTCGGCCCGACCTGCGCCGCTGGACCGACGCATCGGAGGAACGGCTCTTCAACGTCGGCCGCCTCGACGCCGACACCTCCGGGCTGCTCCTGCTGACCAACGACGGCTCGCTCGCCCACGTCCTCGCCCACCCGTCGTTCGGCGTCACCAAGACCTACATCGCCCTGGTCCGTGGCAGAGTCGCCCCGCGCACGATCCAGCAGCTCGTCGCGGGCGTCGAACTCGACGACGGGGCCATCGCCGCCGACAAGGCGCGCCTGCTGCCCGAGTCGAAAGCCGGGGCCGGCAACAGCCTGGTCGAGCTGACTCTGCACTCGGGGCGCAATCGCATCGTGCGCCGCATGCTGGACTCGGTCGGTCATCCCGTCATCGAGCTGGTCCGCCGCAGCTTCGGTCCCCTCCAGCTCGGTGCGCTACCCATCGGCGAGACCCGGCACCTCAGTAAGGTGGAGCTCGGCCAGCTGCTGACCCTGTCGCGGTCGACCGACGACCCCGATGGAGACGAGAAGTGACAGAAGGCCGCCTCGACGAGCGCGTGCGCATCGTCGGATCCGGACTGCTGGGCGCGAGCATCGGCCTGGGACTCACCCAGCGCGGTGTCGATGTCGTCATCGACGACGTGTCCCCGTCCGCGCGACGCCTGGCCGTGGACTACGGGGCGGGACGCGAGGCCGGAGCCGATGACGAGCCGGGGCTCATCGTCGTCTGCGTACCTCCCGATGTGACCGCTGCCGTCGTCGCCGCAGAGCTCGAGGCCCATCCCGCCGCCCTCGTGACCGATGTCGCCAGCGTCAAGCTCGCGCCTCTGCGCGAGCTGGAGGCTCGCGGGGCGGACCTGTCCCGTTACCTCGGCACCCACCCGATGGCGGGCCGCGAGGTGTCCGGGGCCGCTGCGGCGCGCGCGGACCTGTTCCTCGGTCGACCGTGGGTCGTCGCAGGACACGACGGCATCAGCTACCGCCGCGCCGCCGCGATCGAGGACATGATCCTCGACCTCGGCGCCGTCCCGATCGAGATGTCGCCCGAGGAGCATGATCAGAGCGTCGCCCTCGTCAGTCACGTGCCGCAGGTGCTCTCCTCGCTGCTCGCCGCTCGGCTCACCGAGGGCACGGAGGCGTCGCTCGCTCTCGCCGGTCAGGGCGTCCGCGACATGACGCGGATCGCGTCGAGCGACCCCGGTCTGTGGCTCCAGATCCTCGGCGCGAACTCGCTTCCCGTCGCGGGAGTGCTGACCGCGCTCCGGGACGACCTCGACGGGGTCATCGACGCTCTGGCCCGACTCGACACCGAATCGTCGGCGGGAGCACGTCGCGAGATCGTCGACGCCCTCGTCGCCGGCAACGCCGGTGTCTCGCGTCTCCCGGGCAAGCACGGGCGGGACGCGCGTTACGCTCAGCTCGTCGTGCTCATCGACGACAGTCCGGGCCAGCTCGCACGCCTCCTCTCCGAGATCGGCGAGCTGGGCGTCAACCTCGAGGACATGCGCCTCGAGCACTCGCCCGGCGCGCCGATCGGCATCGTCGAGGTGTCGGTTCTCCCCGACGCGGTCGGCGAGCTCGAGCGCGACCTGACCGAACGCGGCTGGAGGATCGCCGGATGACCGACTGGACGAGAACCGTCGTCGCCGTCGACGGCCCCGCCGGCAGCGGAAAGTCGAGCGTGAGCCGTGCCGCGGCGCGCGAGCTCGGGTTCGCGTTCCTCGACACCGGTGCCGCCTACCGTGCACTGGCCTGGCTCGCGCTCGAGCGCGCTGTCGATCTCGACGACGCGGATGCCGTGTTCGGCCTGCTCGCCGACTGGGACTACCGCATCTCCACCGATCCCGACGACGTCCGGGTGTGGGTCGCCGGCACCGAGGTGACGCAGGCGATCCGAGAGACCCGCGTCAGCTCGGTGGTCAGCTCGGTGGCGCGGGTGCCCGCGGTGCGCGAGGCACTGGGCCGGCACTTCCGTCTCACACTCGACGAACCCGGAGCGCCCGGTGTGATCGCCGAGGGGCGGGACATCACCACCGTCGTCGCGCCCGATGCCAGCGTCCGCGTTCTCCTCACCGCGAGCGAAAGCGTCCGGCTCGCGCGACGGGCCGGGGAGCTCGGATCCGTCACTCGCGAGGAGCTCGCGCGTCAGGTCACCGAGCGGGACCGGCGCGACTCCCAGGTGGTCGACTTCATGACCGCCGCCGACGGAGTCACCACTCTCGACTCGTCAGAACTCGATTTCGATCAGACAGTCCGCGCCCTCGTCACGATTGTCAAGGCCCCGCGGAATTGAGCTTCTCTTCTCCCTGAAACGGGCGCCCTCGCTTATTCTGAGGGGGACGAGAGAGAGCGCTGATGCCACTGTCTTTTGCCACCAACGGCATGATGTACGGGCGGTACCGTCTCATCGAACGAATCGGTGCCGGCGGCATGGCGACGGTGTGGCGAGCCAGTGACGAAGCGCTCGACCGCGAGGTGGCCGTCAAGGTGTTCACCGCGACGGCGACGACGCCCGAAGCGATCAGGCTGCAGGAGCGCGAGGCGCGCACCGCGGCGGGGCACACCCATCACGGCCTCGTGACTCTGCTCGACGCCGGAGTCGACCAGAGCGAGGAGCACGGCGACCGCATCTTCCTCGTGATGGAGCTCATCGACGGGTTCGATCTGAAGGTCTACCTCGAGAACAATCCCCTCACCGCCCGCGACATCGCCTACATCGGCCACGATGTCGCCGAGGCGCTCGAGTACCTGCACCATCACGACATCGTCCACCGCGACATCAAGCCGGCGAACATCATGCTCTCCGGCTTCCGGGGCGGCGGCACCCGGCCTCGCGCGAAGCTGACCGACTTCGGCATCGCCCTTCCGACCGACCGGATCACCCCGGCCGAGGGAACCACCACGGGCACTGCGGCGTATCTCAGCCCCGAGCAGGCGAATCTCGACCTCGTCGGGCCTCCGACCGATATCTACGCTCTCGGACTGGTGCTGCTCGAATGCTTCACGCGGCAGATCGCCTTCCCGGGAGACGCCGTCCAGTCGGCGCTGAGCCGGCTCATGCGCGACCCCGAGATCCCCGAGACCCTCGACCCCGAGTGGCGTGTCCTGCTCAAGGCCATGACCGCCCGCGAGCCGAAGGCGCGCCCCACCGCGACCGAGGCGATGCTGTCGCTGCGTGATCTGGTGATCTCCAACATCGGCCGTCGCCGCACGGACGAGGACGGCGACACCGTTGTGCCGTTCAACGAGGCGTCCCGGATCGCGGCCGTCCGGCGGCTCGCCGTCCTCGACACCGAGCCCGAGGACGAGCTCGACCGCATCACCTCGATCGCCGCCCGCGCATTGAAGGCCCCGGTGGCGCTGATCAGCATCGTCGACAGCGACCGCATCTGGTTCAAATCCCGGCACGGGGTGACGTTCGACCAGATCGCCCGCGACCCCGGACTCTCCGCGTCCGCCGTCCTCCGGCAGGAGCCCTGGATCATCGAGGACGCCGCGAAGGATCCGCGCTCGAGCGAGAACCCGCTCGTCATGGGCGACTTCGGACTCCGCTTCTACGCGGGCGTGCCCCTGACCACCACCGACGGTTACAGCATCGGCACCCTGTGCGTGCTCGGCTTCGAGCCCCGCAGCGTCAGCGATGACGACATCGCGACACTCGTCGACCTCGCAGCCATGGCGATCACCCGCATCGAGGGTTCCGCGAGCGCACTGGGCCGGTCGTCGACCGGCCTCTCCTGACGGCCGCAGACGGGGCCGACTCGGGCTCCCGGGCTCGGGTAGGGCAGACTGGGGGGCATCATGGCAGAAGACGACCGCGAGTTCACACCCGAGGGTGAGGACGATCTTGAAGGTCGTCTCGCTCAGATCGACGAAGAGGCAGCCAGCCAGCGCGCCTCCTCCCTCCGAGCAGGGCTCGGTGACTACGAGCTCGATGACGACGACCTCGATCTCCTCGACCTCTCGATCGACGACCCCGACGAGATCCGCTACCTGCCCGCACTGCCGGTCCTCGCGATCGTCGGTCGGCCCAACGTCGGCAAGTCCGCTCTCGTCAACCGCATCCTCGGCCGCCGCGAGGCCGTCGTCGAAGACGTCCCCGGTGTCACGCGCGACCGCGTGTCCTACCGCAGCGAGTGGAACGGCCGCTTCTTCACCATCGTCGACACCGGCGGGTGGGAGCCCGACGCGAAGGGCATCGACGCGTCCGTCGCCGCGCAGGCCGAGGTCGCCGTCGACCTGGCCGACGCCGTCCTGTTCGTCGTCGACGCCGTCGTCGGCGCCACGTCGACCGATGAGCGGGTCGTGCGCATGCTCCGTCAGAGCGGGCGTCCCGTCCTCCTCGCGGCGAACAAGGTCGACGACGTCATCCAGGAGCCCCTCGCCGCCGAGCTGTGGTCACTGGGTTTGGGCGAGCCGCACGCGGTGTCCGCACTGCACGGCCGCGGTGTGGCCGACCTGCTCGACACCGTGATGAACGTGCTGCCCGAGGTCTCGGCCGTCGCCAAGGAAGAGGTCGGCGGCCCGCGCCGGGTCGCACTCCTCGGCCGCCCGAACGTCGGCAAGTCCAGCCTCCTCAACCGGGCAGCGGGCGAGGAGCGCGTCGTCGTCAACGCGATGGCGGGCACGACCCGCGACCCCGTCGACGAGCAGATCGAGCTCGCCGGCAAGGTGTGGCGATTCGTCGACACCGCGGGCATCCGGCGCCGGGTTCACATGGCTCAGGGCGCCGACTTCTACGCGTCTCTGCGCACCACGGCCGCCCTCGAGAAGGCCGAGGTCGCCGTCGTGCTGCTCGATGTGAGCGAGCCCATCAGCGAGCAGGACATCCGCATCATCGACCTGGTCCTCGAGTCCGGCCGCGCGCTCGTCCTCGCCTTCAACAAGTGGGATCTCCTCGACGACGATCGCCGCCGCTACCTCGAGCGCGAGATCGAGCAGGATCTCGCCCACGTGGCTTGGGCGCCCCGCGTCAACATCTCGGCCAAGACCGGTCGTCACCTCGAGCGGCTCGTGCCCGCCCTCGAGACCGCACTCGCCAGCTGGGACAAGCGCATCGGAACGGGCAAGTTCAACGCCTTCCTCGCCGAGCTCGTCGCAGCGCACCCGCACCCCGTGCGCGGTGGCCGTCAGCCCCGCATCCTGTTCGGCACCCAGGCGGCCACCCGTCCGCCGACCTTCGTGCTCTTCACGACCGGCTTCCTGGATCCCGGTTACCGGCGCTACATCCAGCGCCGTCTGCGTGAGATCTACGGCTTCGCGGGCACCCCGATCGTGCTCAACATGCGAGTGCGCGAGCGTCGCAAGAAATGACCGACGACGGCACCGCCGACCCCGACGTCGCGGCGGAGTACCTCACCGCGGAGCTCGAGCCCGTCGAGCTCAGTGGTGTCCGTTCGCTGATGTCGGTGGTGACGGCGCTGGTGACCGGGCCTGGTTCCGAGGATCCGACTCCGTACGACCTCGTGGTGCGCCGGATCGACTCGGGCGCCGAGATCATCCGCACGCGCGCCGACGTCGGCGACCCGTCGGTGCTCCTCGGGCAGGTACAGCTCGATCTCGAGACGAAGACGGTAGCGGAGTTCGTCGCCGAGTGGCGTCTGCCGGAGGATCACTCCGCCTGACGACGAGAAGGGCCCCGAGACCGCAGGTCTCGGGGCCCTTCGTCGTTGCGGCGACGGCTCAGCCGCGGAGCGCCTCGAGCAGCTTCACGCGTGCGCCCGTGCGCAGGAGCGAGTTCGAGTAGATCTTCGACCCGAGCAGGACGACCAGCACCGTCGTGGCGATGACCATGAGGAGCGACAGCAACGGCTCCCACCATTCAGCGGTGCCGAGGAAGATCCGCATCGGCATCCCGATCGGCGCGGAGAACGGTACGTACGACATGATCGTCAGCACCAGGTCGTTGTCATAGAAGAAGATGATCAGGAAGTACGGGATCATCACGAGCATCAGCACCGGGCTCGTCACCGACCCGATGTCCTCCTGGCGGGAGACGAGCGCCGCAGCGGTCGCGTACATCGCCGCGATGAGCACGAATCCGACGGCGAAGAACACCACGAACCAGATGATCGAGGGGCCGAGCAGGTTGACGACGTCGTCCTGGCCGGTGACGAGCAGGCCCACGATGGCCAGGACCGCGATCAGCAGTATCTGCCCGAACGCGAGGATCGTGTTGCCGACCACCTTGCCGGCGAGCAGTGCGCGGGCCGAGATCGCCGACATGAGGATCTCGACGATGCGGGTCTGCTTCTCCTCGACGACGCTCTGAGCGATGGTCGTGCCGAACACGGTCGCCGCCATGAAGAAGACCACACCGAAGGCGATGGCGACGATGTAGGCGAGGAAGCCGTTCGTCGAGGTGTCGCCGATGAGGGTGACCTCGGGGGTGACGCTGAGGAGCTGCACCAGCTCGGTCGGCACGTCGTCGAGTCCGACGAGTTCGATGCCGGAGGGGCCGTCGCCGGGCAGGATGGCCGCGTCGACCTCACCGTCCCTGACGAGCTGTTCGGCCTCGTCGGCGCTGGTCGCCTTCAGCCCGTCCGACTGGCCGTATCGAGCGGTCTCCGCAACCGTGGCGACGGGGATGGTCGAGTCGCCGGCCGCCCCGCTGAAGACGCTTCCCGCGACGATGGAGCCGAGAACGGCGAGCAGCAGGATGGCGGACGAGATGAGGAACGCCTTGCTGCGCAGACGCATCCGCACCTCGCGTTCCGCGACGAGGGCGACGCTCTGCGCGAAGCTGTTGGGCGAGCTGGTGGTGCTCATCGGACTACCTCCTTGAAGATCTCGGTGAGAGAGGGTCTGCGGGGCCCGAAGCTCACGACGGTTCCGTTCTGCATCGCCCGCTGCAGCACGTGCTGGGCAGCGTCGTCGGTGTCCGCCTGGAAGAGCGCGTAACCGCTGTCGAAGTCGACGACCGTGATGCCGGGCATGTCGCGCACCCAGGCCGCATCGCCCGCGACGAGGAGCTCGAACTGGTTGCCGGAGTTGTCGGCCTGGAGCTTCTCACGAGACCCGCTCGCCCTCACTGTTCCGTCCGCGATGACGACGACGTCGTCGCAGAGCCGCTCGACCACGTCGAGCTGATGCGAGGAGAACAGGACGGGGGCGCCTCGCCGGGCGACATCCTGGAGAACACCGAGCACGGTCTCGACGGCCATCGGGTCGAGTCCCGAGAACGGCTCGTCGAGGATCAGCACCTCGGGGCCGTGGACGAGGGCTGCAGCGATCTGGGCGCGCTGCTGGTTCCCGAGGGAGAGGCTCTCCACCGTGTCTCCGGCGCGCTCGGCGAGGCCGAGCTGGTCGAGCAGGGTCGTCGCGTTCGCGTTCGCATCCTTCTGTCCGACCCCGTGCAGACGGGCGAGGTAGACGAGCTGCTCGTGGACTTTCATCTTCGCGTAGAGGCCCCGCTCCTCGGGCATGTAGCCGAAGCGGCGACGGTCGGTGGGACCGAGCTTCGATCCGCCGAGGCTGACGCTGCCGGAGTCGGCGGACAGCACCCCGAGGATGATGCGCATCGTGGTCGTCTTGCCGGCCCCGTTCCCGCCGACGAATCCGGTGAGTCGACCGTCGCCGACCTCGAACGACACGTCGTCGAGGGCGGTTCGGGTGCCGAACCTCTTGGTCACTCCGTCGATCTGAAGCATGGTGTTCCTTCCGTCCTGGCCAACGCTAGGGACGCGCGCCACCGGGCGCTATCCGCCGTGGGGAGGGCAGCGGCCGACACCCCTCCGCCGCACGGGGGAGCCCTTCACCTCGCTCCGCTCAGTGGGCGGGCAACCTCGGAGGTCGAGCAGCGCGCAGCGCGTATCAAGACCAGCAGACAGGCTCAGGCCCCCGGGACCGCGATCCCGTGCTCGTACGCGAACACGACAGCCTGGATTCGGTCGCGCAGCCCGAGCTTGAGCAGCACCTTCGACACGTGCGTCTTGACAGTCGCCTCGCCGAGGTACAGCTCACGGGCGATCTCGGCATTGCTGAGGCCCCGCGCCACGAGTCCGAGCACCTCCCGCTCACGATCGGTGAGCTGTTCGGCCGCAGCGCTGGGCTCGACCGTGGTGCGCTCGGTGAAGTGCTCGATGACCCGGCGCGTCACGTCGGGGCTGAGCAGTGCGTCACCGCGGGCGACGACCTGGACCGCTTCGACGAGCCTCTCGGGCGAGCTGTTCTTCAGCAGGAACCCGCTGGCGCCGTGCTGGAGCGCTTCGAACAGGTAGTCGTCGCGATTGAAGGTGGTGAGCATGAGGATCGCCGGCGGATGGGGGAGAGCGGCGATATGGCGGGCGGCGGTGAGACCGTCCATCCCGGGCATCTGCACGTCGAGGCAGATGACGTCGGGCGCGAGAGACATGGTCAGGTCGATGGCCGCCTGCCCGTCGTCGCCTTCGCCGACGACGACGATCCCGGGTTCGCTCTCGAGGATCGCGCGGATGCCTCCGCGGAGGAGGGCCTGATCGTCGACCAGCAGCACACGGATGTCGCTCATACGGCACCGGCGGGAACGGAGGCTCGGACGAGATACCCGCCGCGCGATCGCGGTCCGAGTTCGAGGGTGCCGCCCACGGCGGCGAGGCGTTCGCGCATGCCGATGTGCCCGAGGCCGGCTCCGGGCGCGCGCCCGGGAGCGGCTTTGCCGCCCGAATCGGTGACCTCGAGTTCTACGGCCGTGTCGAGGTATCGCACGCGGACGTCGACCGAGGCCGTCGGGCCGGCATGCTTGAGCGTGTTGGTGATCGCCTCCTGAGCGACCCGGTACAGCGTGAAACCGGTGGTGGGGGAGACGGGTCTGGGGTCGCCGACGGTGCTGAGCGTGGCGGAGAGCCCCGAGTCGCGGGCTTCGGCGACCAGGTCTCCGAGCTGGTCGAGGCCCCGCGTGCTCGGGCCGTCACCGGGGGAGACGGGGGTCTGGTCATCGCGGAGTGTGCCCAGCATGCGGTGCAGTTCCTCGACCCCCGCGCGCGCACTGGCCTCGATCGCGGTGAGGGAGTCCGCGGCGCGGTCGGGCTGCGTCTCGAGCATCCGCCGTGCCGCACCTGCCTGCACGCCCATCACGGAGACGTGGTGTGCGACGACGTCGTGCAGTTCTCGGGCGATCCGGAGTCGTTCGATGGCGACGGCCTGGGAGGCCGTCCGCTCCCGCTCGGCGGCCAGTTCCGCGGTGCGCTCTTCGAGCGCGACGCGCGCACGGGCCGATGCCCACGCCCGGTCGCCGAAGTAGTAGGCGCCGCCGAAGTAGAGGAGGTTGTTGAGGATCGTGATGAGCCCGATGGCGATGAACGGCGAGAGCGCGTCCTCGCCCGGCACTGCGGCGGCTTGGGCCTGCCTGCTCTGATCGACGAGGGCGAAGAAGAGCCAGATGAACATGCCGAGGATCACGACGGCGCGGATCAGTGTGCCGCGCCGACGGTGCCGAGCCCAGGCGCCGACGGTGTACAGGGCGATGAACAGGGAGATGTTGCTGAACAGCACCTCGGGCACTTTGAGGAGCTGGGTGGCGACGAAGACCACGGCGCTGACGAGCAGGACCGCTTCGGGCCAGCGTCGCCGCCAGATGAGGACGAGGCTCTGCGTCCCGACGCACAGGAGGCTGAGCCAGAGGGGTGCGGGGTCTTGGTAGAAGCCCGCGGCTTCGTACATGAAGAAGGCGGAGAGGGCGAGGGCCAGGATGACGACGGCGAGGATGGCGTCGGCACGGTATCCGCGTCGATCGGGGGTCGGTCGCCGCCAGTCGTCGCTCAACGCGTCGGGCGGCGTGGCGGTCATCTCTTCACGGTAGCGAACTCAGGTCTCGGGGCGCCTCCGTCGCGAGGGGGAGACCGGCGGAAAGTTGACCCGAATCCCGGCTCGGATGAGGGAGTTCGGTTCGTGGAATGCTTTCAGCCGCGGGTGCGTTACTACTTGCATGGCTACTACGACTTTGACCAAGGAGACGCACGACGACACCGTCGCCGACGGCATCGTGCTGATCGACTTCTGGGCCGACTGGTGCGGCCCGTGCAAGCAGTTCGGCCCCATCTTCGAGAAGGCCAGCGAGGCCAACCCTGAGATCACGTTCGCGAAAGTGGACACCGACGCCGAGCAGGAGCTCTCGGCTGAATACGGCATCCGCTCCATCCCCACGCTCGTCGTCTACCGCGACGGCATCCCGATCTTCGGCCAGCCGGGCGCTCTGCCCGGCGCCGCACTGGATGACCTCATCGAGCAGGTGAAGTCGCTCGACATGGACGACGTCCGTGCCAAGTACGAGGCCGCGAAGGCAGCTCAGGCCGCCGGAGTCGACTCGACCCAGGCCTGACCGACGTCACGAAGACGACCCCGACGCCACGGCGCCGGGGTCGCCCTCGTTAACGGCCCGCCGCCTGTTGAGCCCGTCGAAACGAAGCCACCCGCCGCCGCCCGTTGAGCGCAGCGAAACGAAGGCACCCACCGCCGCCCGTTGAACGCAGCGAAACGCAGGCACCCGTCAGCCCGCGCCCGTTGAGCCCGTCGAATCGAAGCCACCCGCCACCACCCGTCGCCCGTTGAGCCCGTCGAAACGAAGCCACCCACCGGCCCCCGCCCGTTCAGCCCGTCGAAACGAACGCCTCGAGCCGCCGGACCTCAGCTCACTGGCCTTCGGTGCTCCCATCGGTGGCCGCGCCACCGTCTGTCGCCGCCCCATCATCTGTGGCCGCCCCATCATCCGCGGTGTCTCCGGCGAAGAGCGACGAGATGAACGTGATGAAGGCGTCGGCGTCGTCGAGCGCCCCGGTGTACTGGGTGCCGTTCACCGCGATGTAGGGCACCGTCGCCGATCCGGCCAGGGGTCCGGCGAGCGCGCGGTCGGTGGCCGCGGCGGCCCAGTGCCCGAATCTGCCGTCGGTGATGCAGGTCTCCAGGTCGGTGTTCGTGACCCCGGCATCGCTGAGGATCCCGGCGATGTCCTTATTGCTGCGGTCGTCCCCGCCGGGCGGTATCGACGCGAGCATCGCCGAGTTCGCGACGAGGAACTGGTCGGGGTCGTATTGGGCGACGCACCCCATGGCGGCGGCGGCGCGCATCGAATAGTCATCGCCCTTCGCTCCGATGGGATGGACGGTGAGCGTCGCGTATCCGCCCGTCACGACGCTGGTGAGCTGTTCGGCGTTGGTGGAGTCGAAGGTGGCGCAGTCGGCGCAGGTGTAGTCGACGTACATGACGATGTCGGCGATCTTCGTCTCGTCCGAGGTGGGGTCGGCGGTCGGCTGGTCGTCGGGCTGCAGAGCCGCAGTGGTGGTAGCGGTGAGTGCGCTGGTGTCGCCGGTGAAGTGGATACCGTCGCTGGCCATGTTCTCGGGACCCACCCATCCGGCCCGCACGGTGACGACGGCGATCAGCGCGATGATCGCGACGGCGGCGACGAGGGAGACGATGAGGGCGGAGCGTCCGGCGATCTTGCGACGGCGCCGCGCCTTGGCCTGCTCTTCTCGGAGCCACCGGTTGTATTCGCGCTCGTAGACGCGTCGCTCTTTCTTGGGGAGGGACGCGAAGTCGTCGGGGAAGAAGTCGTTGTCGCGTTTCGCCATAGCGTCGATCAGTGAAGACCCGTTTTCCGCGTGCGGGGTTGGGGGAACGTAAGAGTCGGCTATGGGTGCCGCCGGTTTCGTGCAGATTACGTTCGGGGCGTCGAGCGCCGTCGGCGGGTGGTGCGGGTTCTAGGGTGGCGCATGGCCCCAGTTCACGGAACCACCATCGCCGTCGTCGGTCCGGAAGCGCAGCATGTGCTGTCGTCGCTTGATCGGTTCGCCGGTGTGGATGCGATGGCGTTGGCCGATGCGGACAGCGAGACCGCGGCGAAGCTGATCGCGACATCGGATGCGACCTATGTGGTGCACGATGTCGATCCGTTGCGGCATGTGGCGGCTGCGTGGGTGGAGTTCTTCGACGACCAGTCGACGGCCGAGGTCCTGGATCTCGAGGTCGAGGCGGCGGTGTCTCGTCTCGTCTCGGGGGAGGCGTTCATGCCGGACTACTACGTGGTGATCGAGCCGGCGTCGCTGGAGGGGACGTGGCGGCATTGGTGGTTGGGTGCGTTGGCGCATCTGGCGCCGATGCGGGTGCTGCCGATGGAGGCGTCGGCGAGTTCGGTGCGAGGTCTGCTGCGTTCGCTGCCGACGAGTCGGCCGTGGCCGGCCCCGGATGCGTGGCTGCCGTCGCTGAAGTTCGCGGTCCCGGATGCGTGGCTGCCGTCGCTGAAGTTCGCGGTCCCGGACCATGTGGGGCTGAACCTGAGACTGTCAGCCTGACCTCCCGCCGATGTGGTGTCACGGGGAGCTCCGCGACACGGTAAAGTGGTTGATCGTGCCGTTCGACCAGGCATGGATTATCGGGATGTGGCGCAGCTTGGTAGCGCACTTGACTGGGGGTCAAGGGGTCGCAGGTTCAAATCCTGTCATCCCGACTGTATGAAAAAGGGCCGCCCCGGATACGGGTGGCCCTTTTTCATGCATGAGCGATTACGGGGGGGCCCCCGCCGCCGGTTCCGGCGCGCTGCGAAGCGGCGTGACGGCCGTGCGGTGGGGTGCATCCCGACTGATACGACGAAGGGCCGCCCGACAGGGCGGCCCTTCGTCGTCTCCCCGAGGTATTACAGCGGGGTGCATCCCGACAGCGAAGGCCCGGTAGGAGTGAGGTTCTACCGGGCCTTCGTCATTCCTGTATCGCGGTTCCGTCTCCGAGACCACTCCAATGCGCTCGTCGGGTCCTAGTAACGACTGCCCATGACGGGCAGTCTTGAACAAGGGCCGGCGGTTACGAGGATGCGACTCTGCGCGCGATAGGTGAGCTCATCGCGCTTGGGGAGCGGGAGGAGTTCGGGGTGACCTACACCCCGGACACCGGAGGTTGGACCGTCGGATACATGCGCGGCATGTCCGGCAGGGAGCTCCTGGTCGGGTACGACCTTGGGGAAACTGCACGTGGAGCCCTCCGTCCGCTCAGCGAGCTGGCTGCGCGCCACGCAGAGGCACGGCGTGCTCGCGAGGGCGACCAGTAGACACGTCTACTGGCCGGACGAGCCCCGACGACCGATGCGGGTTGGGCGGCAGAGATTGCAGCCGACAAGCTGGCGCGAGCCTCTCGCTAGTGTGATCGGCATGCAAACCCCACGGTGGCTGCACTGGCTTTCGGTGCTCTCGATCGTTGTTGGTGTCGGCTCGGGCGTCTTCGGTGGCGTGTTGCTGGCCCTCGCGGACGGCGAGACGTGGCGCATCGCGCTTGGCGCACTGCTCCTGGTCGGGGCGGTGGCGATGGTCGTGGGCGGAGCGATCCTGCTTCGAGAGTCGAAGCGCCTCTCGTACCGCTGACATCAGCGCGCAGCCCGTCGGACATGCTTGTCCGGCACGCGCCATGAAGGGCAATGGGAGTTGTTCCTTCTCTCAAGTGGGAGCGGTGCTCCCGGTGGACGTGGTTACCGCACAGACAGCTGCGTGATGTTGATGGGTCTTGCTCGTTCCTTTCGAGCGTCGATGAGTTGCTTGTTGGTCCGAGAGGGCGGCAGTAGCGTCTTGGGATGGACCCTGGGACGGAGAACTGGCCGCGATGGGCGCGGGCCTTGGCTTCGCCTGTCGCCACGGTCGTCGTCGATGTGCTGTTGGTGGCCTCGATGCTTCTCCTGGCCTTCACGTCGCCGTACGGTTGGATGCGCTTCGCATCGTGGTTTGTCGTGGTGCTGGTCATCGCTACTTCCGTGCTGCAGTTCGTGATATGGAGGCGAAAGCGGCGTGCTCATGCCGCCTCCGTCGCTCGCGAAGGCAAGATCTGAGCCGACGATGTCCCAGCCGCGACGCGAAGCGGCGGTCGGGGTAGCCAGTCGGGGCGCATCCCGATCGGCGGTTATGCCGGGACTTTGTCGGCGAGGATGTCGATCCGTTCGATCTGCGGCGAGCTGAAGAGCACACCGGTGTTCGCGCCGAGCGCCTGGCCGACTCCGCCGGCGAGGTGGGCGTCGCGAGCTTCGTCGTCGGGGAACACGTCGTACACGCCGAACGTCGAGGGGCCGAACCGGATGGCGAACCACGCGATGGTGCCCGGCTCCTCCATGACGACCGACCGCGCGTTGATCAGGAAGTCCGCGAGTTGCTCCTCTTGACCTGGCAGTGCCTCGAGACGCACGAGAAGGGCTTTGGTCAGCATGGTTCCGCTCCTTCGCTCCGGGGGAGACGCTGTGACCTGACGGACACAAGGGGACGGCGCCCGAGAGCTTGTCTCCGCCTAGGCTTCACGGCCGCGCCGTTGCTGCGCATCCCGTGAACGGGTATTCCCCGGCGGGCAGCACCACCTCGAGCTAGTACCTTGCGGGCAGGCGGCGCTGCAGGGCCCGCACGGTCAGCTCGACTCGAGAGTGGATGTCGAGCTTCAGGTAGATGTGCTTGAGGTGCGCGTCTACGGTATGGCGGGAGACGTAGAGGTCTCCGGCGACTTCGCGGTTCGATATGCCCTGGGCGACGAGCGAGATCACCCGCAATTCGGCGTCGGTGAGCGACGCCCACCTGCTGTCCGCTTCATCGGCGCCCTGGGTGTCCACCCTGACCAAAGGGGGCTGGATCGTCGCTGCAGCTCGGCCCGCCGACGCGTATTCGGCCGGCTCCATGTAGTGCGGATTATGGATCACCGTGCCGTCCAGCAACACTCTCGGGTGGGTGCGGAGGACTTCGATGAGCATCTCGGCGCCGAACTTCCTGAGGTCGTACAGGCAGATGAGGATGGCGGGCTCGTGCTCGACGATCTGGTTGAGAGAGGACTCGTATGCGAACAGGTCATCCCAGCCCGGAGGACCCGACAGCACCCAGGACATCTCGCCGGCGGCTCTGAGAAGACTGAAGTTCTCGGCGATAGCCGCATCTACGCTTCCGGAGAGGAAGCTCACCATGTCTTCGACGCTGAACTCTCCTGATCGCAGGTAGGCGTCCGACGAACGTTCGACGTCGAGCTGTGCGGATCGGCGCGAATAGTCGGAGCCCGACTGTCCCACGGCTCGGTCCCGGACAACCGCCGGGTCGACATCGTCGATCAGGCACAGACACTTGTCGCCCTGTCGCAGACCTTCCTCGAGGAAGGCGTACAACAAGCGGTCGCGTTCGGCCGGGCCCGAGTACAGCGCGCAGAAGTGAGTTCCTGAGCTGACTGCGCCGACGCCGGGAATCCCGAGGCTCAGAGCGTTCATAGTGGCCACCGTTCAGTGGATCCGAGGCGTGAAGAGTAGCACTGCGACCTCATCGCAACCGGTGGTCCGAACGCCCGATTCGTGCTCGGAGCCGCCGCGCGAGGACACGCGCAACCTCACGGAGGCGCTGGTCGATCGCCGCGCCGTTCTTGGCATCGCACTTGCCGTGCGCCCCAGCGTGGGATAGGAAGTATCTACGTCAGTAGGTACTTTCGCCAGGTCGGTGCTGTCCTCCCTTCGCTCTTCACTCACATGCGGCCGGGCCACGTGAGTGCGGATGCGGCGGCCGAGCACTACGCCCGGCGCCCGCTGAAGCGATGAGAGGACGAGAACGATGACCGCGAACGACCCGCAGCGGCGCCTGCGCGCCCTCATCATCACCGGCAACGACCATTTCCACCATCGCTGGCGAGCCGCCTCCGCGCGATTCCGCGAGATCCTCGAGGAGCGTCCGTACTTCGATGTGCGCGTGACAGAGGCGTTCGAGGGTGCGACCGCGGCGACTCTGGCGCCCTTCGACGTCGTCCTGCTGAACTACTTCGGCGCCGACGCCCCGGCAGGGGAGGAGCGCAGGTGGGGTGAGGACACCGAACGTGCGCTGTTCGAGTACGTTCGCAACGGCGGAGGCCTCGTCGTCTTGCACGGCTCCTTCTGGATGGGTGGCACGTGGGATTCCCACGCCGACGAGTTGCTCGAGCTCTTCGGCGGGGCCATGAGGTCGACGAGTCGTCGAGCGCCCGGCGAAGCCGTCGAGATCCACCTCACAGAGCCGGAGCATCCCATCACCCGCGGCCTGACGGTGGACTTCGTGTCGCCGGTCGATGACAAGTACGTCAACATGGCGTTACCGCCGGTGAACGACGTGACGGTGCTCGCGGACATCGCCGACCCGGCCGAGGCGTATCTCGAAGGGGCGTACTACGCGGTGAACGCCATGCCCGGACCGAAGATCTACGACATCGAGAGCGCGAGGGCCCTGCCGGGCACAGATCAACGGCATCCCGTCAGCTGGACCAAGGCCTACGGTGATGGACGCGTGTTCGCGCTCTCCTTCGGTCACGTCGGCGCATCGACGATCGGTGCCGCCCACCAGGGACACGCAGAAGGTCGCGACATCGGGCCGACGATGGACATCGCGACCCGGCTCCCGCACTACAAGACGATGCTCGTCAGAGGCGCGGAATGGGCGGCGACCGGCGAGGTCCGCGACGATCCCGTCGACGAGGTGCCGAAGCACGATTGAACCGTGGCTCGGGTCTCGCGATCCGCACTCGTCGACCAGGGTGGATCAGTGCCACCTTCGTCGGTGCACCGACCCCGAGATCGTGTCAGGCTGTACGTATCCCGAAAAGTTGCGATGCATTCGCTTGCTATTCGGAGTGCGAAGCGGGAGGCGTGCAATGACCCAACTGACGATCATCAGGACTTCGCCTGATCCCGAGCGGCCGCAGGACCACTCGCATCAGCACCGGCACCGGTCAGTGGCGGACAAGATCCGCGCGATGGGGCAAGCCCGTGTCGGCGCCATGCTCCTGCTCGCGGCCACCGTCATCGCCATCGTGTGGGCGAATGTGTCGCACGAGACCTACGAGTCCTTCTGGGACACGCACCTGATGTTCGGGTTCGCCGATCTGCAGCTCGACTTCACGCTTCACGCACTGGTGAACGACGCCCTGATGGCGATCTTCTTCTTCACCGTCGGCCTCGAGGTGCGCCGGGAGTTCGCGATCGGTGAGCTCACCAGCTGGTCGCGTGCCGTCGTCCCCGTCGTGGCAGCGGTGGCCGGGCTCGCCGTCCCCGCAGTGCTGTTCTTCCTCATCGCGATGGGATCGGGCAACGAGCACGCGTGGGGGGTCGTCATCTCGACCGACACCGCGTTCGTCGTCGGAGCGCTCGCCCTCGTCGGTCCCCGCATCCCGGGGCGTCTCCGGGTGTTCCTGCTCGCATTGGCGGTTGTCGACGACATCGGAGCGCTCAGCATCATCGCCCTCATCTACACCGAGGACTTCAACCCGTTCCCGCTGGTCGTCGCCGCGATCGGTCTCGTCGGCGTCTACTTCACCCGCTACCTGCGAGGCGGTCGCGGGCCCGTGTACGGCACGCTCGCGATCATCGTCTGGCTGTCGTTCCTCGCGTCCGGTGTGCACCCGACCCTCGCCGGCGTCGCGATCGCTCTGCTCGTCCCCGTCTACCGCCCCAACCGTCGGGACGTCGAGCACGCCCTCGACCTGGCGCGTACGTTCCGGCAGTCGCCGAACACGGAGTACGCGCGGGCGGCGGCCAACAGCCTCCGCGAGTCGATCTCGATCAACGAGCGGCTGCAGACCGCCTACGCGCCCTACGTCGCCTACGTGGTGCTGCCGCTGTTCGCGCTCGCGAACGCGGGTGTCCAACTCAGCCCCGACATCCTGATAACGGCGATCCAGTCGCCTATCACCTGGGGTGTCGTCGTCGGTCTCGTCGTGGGCAAGTTCATCGGGGTGTTCGGTGCCACCGCGGTGATGAAGGTGTTCCGGCTCGGCGAGCTCGGCGCGGGGCTCACCCTCGACCGGGTCGCCGGGGGTGCGGCGCTGTGCGGGATCGGATTCACGATCTCGCTGTTCATCATCGACATCGCGATCGACGACTCCTCCGCCCAGAACGAGGCGCGCGTCGGGGTTCTCGCCGCTTCGGTGCTCGCGTTCCTCATCGCAACGCTGATCTTCCGAGTCTCCGACCGGGTGCACCCGAGCCAGGAGGCTGCCCGCACACTCGCCCGGCCGGTCGATTCGAAGCGCGACCACGTCTACGGTAGCGACGACGCACCGTTCACGATCGTCGAATACGGCGACTTCCAGTGTCAGTTCTGCCTCAAGGCGTCGGGCTCGATCCAGCAGGTGCGCGAAGAGGTCGGCGATCGGCTGCGCTACGTGTGGCGGCATGCGCCGCTCGTCAGCTTCCACCCGAACGCGCTCGCCGCGGCGGAAGCCTCGGAGGCGGCCGCGCGTCAGGGCAAGTTCTTCGAGTTCGAACGCGCACTGTTCTCCGACCAGGAGAATCAGCTGCCGTCCGACATCCTGCGCCGGGCCCGTGAGCTCGGACTCGACATGGAGAAGTTCGAGGCCGACCTCACGTCACCCGAGATCGCCGCCCGTGTGCGAGACGACATGCTCGACGCGGAGGCGATGGAGATCACCGCGGTGCCGACCCTCTTCATCAACGGGGTCCGTCATGTCGGACCGTACGACGCGCGCTCCCTCATCGAAGCTCTCGAGGCGAGCGTCAGGCCCGGCGCGGTCGTCTGAGCCCGTCGGGCGTCGCGGAAAGGCCGTGCGCGGCGCCGCTCGGCAAGCCGCAAGGGAGCACCGTGGGGCGTGCGTGTCGTACGGGTGTCAGGCACGCCGGGGTGCCTGACGTTCCGATCAGAGCGTCCTGGATAGCCTGCCGACGGCGGCTCACCCTGCCCACGACATGTCCGCCAGATGGAAAGACCCGCATGCCGCACTCCGCACCGTCCCGTTCCCGCCGACTCTCGGGACGGGGGGTGGTTCATTTCGGCGCGGCCCTCGCCGTGACCGCGTCGATCCTGATCGCCGCTTCGCCCGCCGTCGCGGCTGCTGCGCCGATCCAGGTCGGGACCGTCTCCGGGTACAGCGGCACGGGCCCGTTCGACCTCGTCATCTCCGCGGACGGGACTCGGATGTACGTCTCCAACGACGGCGACCAGTCCATCTCGGTGATCGACACGGCGTCGAACGCCGAGATCGCCCACTACCCGGTCAGCGGGTCGGGGATGCGCCGAATCGCGATCCACCCCACAGGCGGCACCCTCTACGTCCCGGCCGCGAACAGCGACTCGGTCATCGTGATGGGGGCGCGGACGGGCGTGGAGCGCCAGGTGATCGGATTCACGGGCCGTCGACCGTCCGCCGCCGCCTTCGTCCCCGGCATGTCGAAGGCGTACGTCACCAACGGCTACACGCTGGGCAGTGGCACCAGCACCGTCTCGATCGTTTACACCGCTGGTGATATCGAGTCGGGCATCGTGGCCGGGTACACCGGCGTCGCGCCGCAGGCGATCGTCGTCTCGCCGGATGCCACCCGCGCCTACACTGCGAACTCGATCTCGGACACCGTCTCCATCATCGACACGACAACGGACACCGAGGTCGGGTCGATCGCACTTCCGGTGGGCTCGTCGCCGAACTCGCTCGCGGTGTCCCCCGACGGATCGCTGCTGTTCGTCAGCGAGAACGGATCGAGCGGCGTCGCCGTGATCGACCTCACGACCCTCACCCTGCTCGGCGATGTCGCCGGTTATTCGGGATTGGCTCCCTACGGGCTCGCCTTCTCGCCCGACGGGGCATCCGTGTACGTCGCCAACCTCGGGTCCGACTCCGTGTCCATCATCGACGTCGCAACCCGCACCGAGACCGGAACGGTGACCTCGTACGCCGGGACCCTGCCCACGGATGTCGCCTTCTCGAACGACGGGTCCACGGTCTACGTGAGCAGTGTCGGATCGAATAACATCGCGATCCTCAGCACCGGCATCGCGGGATCGGGCTCCGGCTCACCGTCGACGGCGGGGAACGGCGAGACCTCTGCGGCCGCCGCGCCCAGCCCGCAGCTCGCGGCCACCGGGCCGGTCGGCATCGATCTCCTCGCCGCCGGCGCAGCCGCGGCCCTTGCTCTCGGTGCCGCCGTCATCATGGCGTCGCGACGCCGCGGCGCCACCCGCTGATCCGGATCGTCCGGTCCCGCCCGACGTCGGGTAGGCGAGAGCTGCGGACGTCGTGCCTGTGGGGATGGAGGCTCGGCCCCGTCGAGCCCGGCGACGTGTCCACCGTTCGCTTCGACGGGCTCAGCGGGCGGGGTGGGTGTGTGGGCGCGCCGGGTCCTTCGCTTCGCTGCGCTCAGCGGGCGGGAGTGCGGGGGCGGGTGCGGCTGGTCCTTCGCTTCGCTGCGCTCAGCGGGCGGGAGTGCGGGGGCGGGTGCAGCTGTCGAGTCGCGGGCAGGCGGGACCTTCGGCCTAGCCAGCCTCGGTCACGGGAACGACGATGGAGGGGTAAGTCAGTTCTCGAGCAGCGAAGGAGCTCCTCATGTCCCGTACCTACGTCATCACCGGTGCCGCGAGCGGTATCGGCCGGTCGACCGCCGAACTCCTCACCGAGAGGGGCAATCGGGTGATCGGCGTCGACATCCACAACGCCGACGTCAACGTCGACCTCTCGACGGCGGAGGGGCGTACCGACCTCGTCACTCAGGTCGCCGATGCGAGCGGCGGCACCATCGACGCGATCATCGCGAACGCCGGACTCGCATCGCCGACCGTCGCGACAGTGGCGGTCAACTTCTTCGGCGCGGTCGCAACCCTCGAGGGCCTGCGGCCGCTGCTGTCCGGATCCTCCGCGCCGCGGGCGGTCACGACGGCCTCGATGGCGTCGCTCTTCCCCGCTGACAAGGTGCTGCTCGATGCCCTTCTCGCGGGCGACGAGCCCGCCGCCCTCGCGCGCGGCGCCGAGCTCGCCGACAGCCCGGAGCTGTCCGCCCAGATCTACGGCACCACCAAGCAGGCGCTCGCCAAGTGGGTTCGCCGCAACGCCGCGACAGAGCCATGGGCCGGAGCGGGGGTCCCGCTGAACGCGATCGCGCCCGGGGTGGTGGCGACCCCGATGACGGCGGACCTGACGGATTCGGAGGAGGCCCGCAAAGCGCTGCTCCAGCAGGTTCCGATGCCGCTCAATGGCATCTTCGAACCCCGTGACGTCGCCTACCTGCTCGCCTGGCTCTCCAGTGAGGAGAACGCGCACCTCTGCGGACAGGTCGTCTTCATCGACGGCGGCTCCGATGTCGTGATCAGGGGCGACTCGACCTGGTGAGCGCAGCCGGCGAGGTTCGGCTGCTCATGGTTTGCCGAGCTTCGTCGATTACGGTCGCCTGCAGAGTGTTTCTCACACTCCCGGACGAGGGATCAGTACCCGGAACGCGACAAGACTGGCCGTGAAGGTGCTGTCATGTCGTGGATCCTCCTTGTCGCGTCCGGTGTGCTCGAAGCGGTCTGGGCGACCGCGCTCGGCAAATCCGAGGGATTCACGAAACTCTGGCCGACCGTCGTCTTCGGCGTCGCGCTGGTCTGCAGCATGGGCGGTCTCGCGTTCGCCATGAGGGACATCCCGGTCGGCACGGCGTACGCCGTGTGGGTCGGCATCGGGGCTGTCCTTACCATCACCTACGCGGTGGTGACCGGCTCAGAACCCGTCTCGGTGATCAAGGTGCTCCTGATCATCGGACTGGTCGGGTGCGTCGTCGGACTCAAACTCGTCGACTCGGGCCACTGAGCTTCGCAGTGACGTCGGGTGAGCGACCTTCCGACCCGGGCGACACTCTACCCGCGGTGATCGCGAGCTCGGAGTCGGTCGTGGCGAAGTATCGCTCGGGTGGTGGCAGCTCCTGACGATGTCTGTCTCCTCTGCTGCCGGCGTCTCACCACCACGGGCCAGATGCGCCGCCTGACGTGCCGGTGCCAGAATCCAGATGAACCGTTGGCGCCGACCGGAGGAGGGCCGAGTGGCACAGCAGCGGCCGTTCGCGGTGACGTCAGTGGCTGTCCTGGCATGGATCTCGGCGGCCCTGCATATCGCGCTGGGAGTGGTGGTGCTGACCGCCTCGGTGCCCGGTGTCGGGCTCTCCGACGTGTCCGCGTGGGCCGGCGTCATCGTGGGTCTGGCAACGCTGGTGGTGAGTCTGGGCCTGTTCGGTGGAAGCAGCAGCGCCCGATGGCTGCTCACCGTTCTGCTCGTCCTCTCACTGCTCACCTCTGCGCTGCTGCTGGCAGACGATCCGGCTGCGATCACATTGCCGGTGGTGTCGGGAGTGGCATCGATCGTCGCAATCGTGCTGCTGCACACCGGGCAGGCCAACTCGTTCTTCAGAAAATGACGAAGCGCATCCGACGTCGGGGGTGATCTTCGGCGCGCCCCGTCGTCGGGAGCCCTCGGCGGGCTCCGATCCGATCATCGGGATGCGGGTCTAGATTGCGAGGACCCGCACGTGCAGAGGATGCGGGTCCGACATCGCTGATCAAAGGAGATCGCCATGTACCGCAGCCCGTACCCCGACGAGATCATCCCGAAACAGTCGGTCTTCGACTTCCTGTTCGGTCGCCTGAGCGAGCACGATTCGCGACGCATCGCTCTGATCGACGGCGCATCGGGTGTCGAGACCACCTATGGGGCGCTCGTCCAGCAGATCCTCGCGCTCGCCGGGGCGCTCGCCGCGCGCGGCATCGGCGTCGGCTCCGTCGTCGCCCTGCACTGCCCCAACGTGCCCGCCTTCGCCACCGTTTTCCACGGGATCCTCCGCTCGGGTGCGACAGCGACGACCGTCAACGCGCTCTACACGGCCGAGGAGATCGAGACCCAGCTCCGCGACTCCGGCGCCCGCACCCTCTTCACCGTCAGCGCGCTCTACCCGCAGGCGAACGCCGCAGCCGAGGCGGTCGGACTCGGCCCCGACGACGTCATCGTGCTCGACGGCATGGACGGGCACCCGCAATTGCGCGACCTGCTCACCTCAGGGGCACCCGCGCCCCGCGTCGAATTCGACCCCGCCACGCATGTGGCCGTCATGCCGTACTCGTCGGGCACGACCGGGATCCCGAAAGGCGTGCAGCTGAGCCACACGAATCTGGTCGCCAACGTCTGCCAGGTGCGGCCGATCATCGACGTCGAGTCATCCGACCGTGTGCTCGCGCTGCTGCCGTTCTCGCACATCTACGGCATGACCGTGCTCCTCGACGTCGCGCTCAGCCGGCGAGCAGCCCTGGTCACCATGCCCAAGTTCGACCTGGCGGAGTTCCTGCGGATCATCCGCGACCACCACTGCACGTACCTGTTCATCGCCCCGCCGATCGCGGTTGCACTCGCCAAGCACCCCCTCGTCGACCAGTACGATCTGTCCAGCGTGCGCGTGGTCTTCTCTGGCGCCGCCCCGATCGACGATGCGCTCATGCGTGCGGTGGCCGAACGTCTCGGAACGAAGGTGCGCCAGGGATACGGGATGAGCGAGGCGAGCCCGGTCACCCACGCCATGCCTCCCGGACGCGACCAGCTGTCCCGAGGATCGATCGGCCTCCCGATCGCGAACGTCGAGGCCAAGCTCGTCTCCGTCGAAACCGGGGAGGAGATCGAGCACCCCGCCGACGGCGTGAGCGAACCGGGGGAGCTCTTGGTGCGCGGACCGAACGTCATGCTCGGCTACCTCGGGCGGGATGACGCCACTCACGAAGTGATCGACGACGACGGATTCCTGCACACCGGCGACATCGCGACCGTCGGCGCGAAGGGCGAGTTCTACATCGTCGACCGGCTCAAAGAGCTGATCAAGTACAAGGGGTACCAGGTGGCGCCCGCCGAACTCGAGGCGCTGCTGCTCACCCATCCCGAGATCACCGACGCCGCGGTGGTGGGCGCGCAGGACGCCGACGGACAGGAGATCCCGAAGGCGTTCGTCGTGCGGCGCGACAGCTCCGAACTCGACGAGGGCGGGGTGATGACCTTCGTCGCCGAGCATGTGGCACCCCACAAGAAGGTGCGCGCCGTCGCATTCATCGACGCGATCCCCAAGTCGGCCTCCGGCAAGATCCTGCGGAAGGATCTGAAGGGGAAGTAGCCGGGGACCACCGGGCAGGTGGTCGGCTCAGACCCTGACCACCTGCGGGCCGTACTGCATATACCGGCGGGCGTGCGGGAGCGGAAGGCGTTCGCTCGTCACGAAGACCTCGATGTCGCCCACGTTCGCGAACCGGGCGAAGGAGGTGACCCCGAACTTGCTGTGATCGCCGACGAAGATCCGGCGTCGAGACACCTTCACGGCCGCGGCCTTGATCGCCGCGACCGCGGGATCGGGAGTGGTGAGGCCCGCCTCGACCGTCACCCCGTTGGCGCCGAGGAAGGCCGCGTCGATCGCGAAGCCCGAGAGCATCTCGCGCGCCCAGTGATCGACGACCCCGAGCGTGCGACCCCGCACCCGCCCCCCGAGGAGCAGAACCTCGTGCGGTGAATTCGCGGCGAGATCGGCCGCGACGAGGATCGAGGGGGTCACGATGGTGAGCGGCCTCGACGCGGGCAGGTACTCGGCCACGAGCCGAGCCGTGACTCCCTCGTCGATGTAGACGGAGCTCTCGCCGACGAGCAGCTCGGCGGCTGCTCGCGCGATGGCCCGCTTCTCATCTCCGTTCGTGGTCGTCCGCCATGACAACGGCGTCTCGAAGCGACTGCGCTCCACCGCCGAGATCATGCCGTACGAGCGTCGGACCGACCCTTCGGACTCGAGCACCCGCAGGTCGCGACGCAGCATGCTCTGGGTGATTCCGAGCTCGTCCGCGACCTCCGCGACCGCCACCTGGGCGCGCTCCGAGACGAGTTGAAGGATGCGCACACGACGCGCTCCGGCGGTATCCATACGAGCTCCGCTCCGCTGTTTCCACGCACAAACGTACAACAAACGTCCGCGAAAGATGATCAATCGCACATTCGGGGTGTACGAATGCGCACCTATGGTCGATGAGGGCCCGACACGTTCTTCTCGAACGCCGGGTCCGCACAGCTGTTTGCACCTGACGAAGGAGTCTCATGAAAACCGGTAATCGAATGCGGATCGGAGCCCTCGCCGTCGTGGCGGTCGCTCTCCTCAGCGGCTGCACGATGGGCGCTCCCGGCGCAGCCACGTCGCCCGAGGCCACGGAGACCGCGCCCGCCCCCGTCGCCACCGGTGAGCTGAAGGTCGGCATCTCCTCGCGCGAGATCGTCAACGACTACAACCGCGACATCATCTCCGGCGCCCAGACCCTCTTCGAGAAGGAGGGCGGCACCGTCACCGTGACGAACGGAGGCGGCGATGCCACCAAGCAGATCAACGACATCAACACCCTGATCAACTCGGGCATCAACGTCCTGTTCATCGAGCTCGGCGACCCGGCTCAGCTGGCACCCGTCGTGAAGAAGGCCAACGACGCCGGGATCACGGTCGTCACGGCAGGCGTCGGCTCGGTCGTCCCCGGCGCCATCGCCGACGCGGGCGGCGACGAGACCCTCATGGCGCAGATGGCGGCTCGCGCTCTGCTCGAGTCGATGGATTACCAGGGCGACCTCTACGCGTTCTGGGTTCCCGGCGCCCCGCTGCTCGAGACGCGTCTGCGCATCCTCGAGGCCGTCGTCGCCGACTACCCCCAGGTGACTCTGCACAAGGAGCCCACCGACTTCAGCCCGGCCACCACCCAGTCGGCCATGCAGGCCATCCTCACGGCCAACCCCGATGAGGGATCGATCGCGGGAGTCTGGGGTGCTTACGACCAGATGACCTCGGGAGCCGTGCAGGCCATCCAGACCGCGGGCCGCGACGAGATCAAGTCGGCCTCGATCGACGGCGATCGCGCCACCTTCTCGATGCTCTACTCGGAAGGCAGCCCCTTCGTGGCGACCGTGGTGCAGAACGCCCAGCTCATCGGCGAACTGGGTGCGCAGGCCGCTATCGACGTCCGCGCCGGCAAGCCGGTCGGCAACACCGTGACGAGCGCCTGGGTCGCGACCCGCAACAACGGCGTCGCCGCAGCGGAAGAGCGGTACGGCAAGGGCATCTGGGACGAGATCAAGCTCGACCCCGCGCAGATCGCCAGCACCTGGCCTCAGAACCAGGACGTGGTCATCATGCAGCCGGTCACCCCGGAGAACTGACCCCCTCTCGTCGGTCGGCGGCTCGAGCCGCCGACCGACGAGGCATTCATCTGCACCCCAAGAAAGCGAGGCTCCGATGGCGAAGCCATCCTCGGTGACCCACACCCCATCGCCCGCGACGGGCACCGTCGTCGCCGCCGTCCGAGAAGCGGTCGTCACCTTCGGCGAGACGACAGTCCTCCACGGCGTCGACCTCGAGCTCGTGGCCGGCACGGTACACGCCCTGGTCGGCCAGAACGGCGCGGGGAAGTCCACGCTCGTCAAGGCCCTGATGGGCGTCAACCCCCTCGCCGGCGGCCACATCGAGATCGACGGCGAGCGTGTGTCGATCTCGGGTGCCTCCGATGCTCGGCGCCAGGGCCTCGAGATCGTCTACCAGGATCAGCCTCTCGCCGCGCACCTCACGGTCGCCGAGAACATGTTCCTCGGCCGCGAACCGCGAGCCGGGGGAGTGTTCCTCGACAGCGGGCAGATGAACCGGACCGCCCTAGAGGTCCTCTCTCGCGTGGGTGCGGTCTGCTCGCCGACGGACCTCGTCGGCGACCTCACTCCCTCGCAAAGGGTGCAGGTCTCGATCGCGGGAGCCCTCGCGGCGAATCCCCGCGTTCTCGTACTCGATGAGCCCACCGCAGCGCTCGGCGCCGCCGAGGCGGCGCCGGTCTTCGACATCGTGCGCACCGCGACGAGTCAGGGTGTCGCAGTCCTCTACATCTCGCACCGACTCCGCGAGATCACCTCGCTCGCCACGACGGTGACCATCCTCCGCGACGGGCGCCTGGTGCGGTCCTCGCCCGCAGCCGAGCTGTCGACCGACGACATGATCTCGGCCATGGTCGGACGCGACCTCGATGCTCTCTACCCGGTCGTACCGCACACCGCGGGCGAGGTCGTCCTCACCGCCACCGGGCTGAAGTCCGGAGAACTGCTCACCGGGATGGACCTCGAGATCCGCGCCGGCGAGATCGTCGGTCTGGCAGGACTGGTCGGCTCCGGCGCCAGTGAAGCGCTCCTTGCGCTCTTCGGTGCCGAGAAGTCGACGGGTCAGGTCTCGGTCGACGGCAAGCCCGTCTCCGTCGGCAACCCGCGCAGCGCCATCGCGAGCGGCATGGCCCTGGTGCCCGAGGAACGGCGCACCGAGGGGATCTTCCCCGGCCTGTCGCTGCTCTCGAACATCACCGCTGCCAGCCTCCGACGCCACAGCCGCTTCTCCGTACTGAACTCCAAGGAGGAGAAGCGCACCGCCGACGGATTGATCGACAAGCTGCACATCGTCGCCTCCTCGTCCGAGCAGGACATCGCGACACTGTCGGGCGGCAACCAGCAGAAGGCGATCGTGGGCCGCTGGCTCGCTCGCGGCGGTCGCGTCTACCTCGTCGACGAGCCCACCGCCGGCGTCGACGTCGGCGCCAAGATCGAGATCTACCGGCAGCTCGGCGAGCTGGCCGCAGGGGGAGCCGCGGTGCTCGTGGTCTCCTCCGACTTCGAGGAGCTCATCGGCATCTCCGACAGGCTGCTCGTCGTCCGCGACGGCGCCGTGACCGGGCAGTACCTCCGCGGCGAGGTCGATGTCGAGCAGCTCACCTCCGACGCCGCCGCGGTCGGAGCCACCGAGAACGAGGTGCGACTGGCCACGGAGGCGCCGGTCGCAGAATCGGCCAAGCCCCGCGCGGTCCTGAGTTCGCGCCCCTGGGTGCGTCAGATCGGTCTGCCGCTCGCCATGGTCCTGGTGATCGTGATCCTCGCGCTCGGCTCTCCCGGATTCGCCGCCCCGCTCAGCCTGCTCGACGTGGTGCGCCAGGCCTCGACTCCTGCACTGCTCGCCGCCGCATTGGCGATAGCGCTCGGAGCGGGCGCCTTCGACCTGTCGGTCGGGGGTGTCGCGCTGCTCACCTCGACGGTGTCGGCAGCCCTGATCGCCGCCGGGGTACCGACCCCGGGCGCCGTCGTCGCGGGCATCGCCATCGGCGCAGGAGTCGGAGCGGTCAACGGTCTCATCACCGTCGCCTTCCGGGTGCCGTCCTTCGTCGCGACGCTCGGCATGCTGTTCCTCCTCGTGGGTGCCACGCTGCAGATCAATGGCGGCCTGCCGATCGCCGTTGCCCAGGGGAGCGACTTCCTCATGCTGGGCCAGGGGTACGCCGGCTATCTGCCCATCGTCGCGATCGTCGCCATCCTGGTCATCGCGGTGGCCACCGTCGTCTGGCGCCGCACCGCCACCGGCCTGCGGCTGCGAGCCGTGGGAGACGATGCCAAGACCTCGGAGCTGCGAGGGGTGAAGCCGGGCATCAACCGGCTCCTCGCCCTCATCCTGTCGGCGTCGATCAGCGGACTGGCCGGGGTGCTCCTCACCTCCTACGGCAGCGGCGCGACCGCACGCGACGCCTCGCTCGACCTGCTGACGACGGCCCTCGCCGCAGCCTTCCTCGGCTCGGCGATGACGCGCAGCTTCCTCTTCGACCCCGCGACCGCAGCGATCGGGGCGCTCTTCGTCACGGCCGTCGGCGCGGGGCTCATCTCGAACGGACTCTCCGACCAGTGGCTCCCCGGGGTCCAGGGAATCGTTCTCCTGCTGGCAGTCCTGCTCGCCGTCGTCCGACGCCGCGCACTCGGACAGGTGGCGATCTTCTGATGGAGCAAACAGCAATGACCGCAACGCAGCCCGCACCCACTCCCACGACCGTCAAGGCGCGCCGTCGACCCAAGATCACGAGCTACGGCACCGTGATCGGCATGATCGTCGTCGTCCTCGCGGTCGGGGCGATCAAACCGTCCTTCCTCGGACTGCCCAACCTGCAGGCCGTGCTCGTCGAGGCGACCGTCCTCGCGGTGCTGGCCGTCGGACTCAGCATCGTCATGTCGATGAAGGGCATCGACCTCTCGATCGCCGTCACAGCCGATGTCGCGGGCTACATCGCCGCCAAGACCCTGCTCGAGGGCAACGGTCTCGGGGCCGCCCTGTTCGCGGCGCTCGCCGTCGGCCTCGTGGTCGGCCTCGTCAACGGTGTGCTCGCCGGATTCCTCGGAGTCCCCGCGATCGTCGCGACCCTGGGCGTCAACCTGCTGCTCTCCGCCGTCGGCCTCGTGATCTCCGACAACGGAACACCGCAGCAGCTGTTCACCGCTCCAGCGGCCGTCGTCGGCGACTTCCTCGCCATCGGAACAGGGTCGGTGGGTCCCGTGCGGATCCTCATCATCGTCGCCATAGTCGTGGTCGCGATCGCCTGGTTCGCCACTCGGCGCACGGTGTGGGGACGCGGCATCGACCTCGTCGAATCGAGCTCTCGTGCGGCCTTCCTCGCAGGAGTCCCGGTCCGGGTGACCTTCGCCGCGGGCTTCGTCGCGTGCAGCGTGCTGGCGGCTCTTGCCGGCGTGATGCTCACCGCCCGCACCGGAGTCGTCGTCCCGGGAACCGCAGCACCGCTGCTCCTGGACGCCTTCACCGCGGTCTACCTCGGGTCTATCGCCTCGCCGAAGGGTCGGATCCGGGTGCTCTGGACCGTCGTGGGCGCCCTATTCGTCGCACTTCTCGCGAACGGACTGACCCTCCTCGGCCTCGGTGCCCCGTGGCGATTCGCCCTGAACGGTCTGCTGATCCTCGCAGCGCTCGCACTCGGCGCACTGCGCACGAGGACGGCCCGGCGATGATCCGACACGACTTCCCTCTCGAACTGAAAGCAAGGAGCAGCTCATGACACGAACTCTGGACGCCCACAACCACCTCGGAGTGAGGCACGGAGCCGACCAGACCGGCACGCAGCTGGTCGCCCGTATGGACGCTGCAGGCGTCGACCAGGCCTGCGTGTTCCCCTTCGTCGAGGGCGACTTCAGCAACGACGTCATCGACGTCGCGGTGGCCGAGCACCCCGACCGGCTCATCCCGTTCATGGCGGTCAACCCGTGGCATCAGCAGGCGGCCGTCGACGAGGTGCATGCTCGTGCGGACAAGGGCTACAAGGGCGTGAAGATCCACCCCACCCTCCACGGCTACCACCTGAGCGACCTCGGCCTGATCGGGCCGGTGCTCGACGCGATCCGCGAGCGCGGTCTGCTGGTGATCTCCCACGGTGCATCCGACCTGTACAACGCGCCCCCCGAGTTCGCCGCGGTTTCCCGCGCCTACCCCGAGATCCCCTTCCTGATGGCCCACAGCGGGACCTTCTGGTCTCATGATCAGGCCATCGAGCTGGCGGCGCAGATCCCCAACCTCTACCTCGAGACCGCACGCGTGCCGGTCTTCGAGGTGGCCCGATCGGTCAGCGAGCTCGGACCGGAGAAGGTCGTCTGGGGCACCGATTCGCCCTTCGTCGACTACACCTTCGAGTACGAGAAGATGAGCAGCGTCGTCGACTCCGAGGAGGCCCGTCAACTCGTCTGCGGCGGCAACCTGCGACGCCTGCTCGGACTCCCCGAATGAGCCCCGACACGACGGGGGACCGTCACGCCGTCGCGTTGAACGAGGCCACCCTCCGTTCGCTGCCGGACTCGGTCTCGGTGCCGAACTACGACCGTTCCGACGTCACCGTCGGCATCGTGCACTTCGGGGTCGGAGGCTTCCATCGTGCCCACCAGGCCATGGTCGTCGACACCTTGATGAACAACGGTGAGGCGCTCGACTGGGGCATCTGCGGCGTGGGTGTGCTCCCCGGCGACGCGAAGATGCGCGATGTCATGGCGGCGCAGGACCGGCTCTACACCCTCGTGTACAAGCACGCCGACGGTTCGCGCGAGGCGCGCGTCATCGGGTCCATCGTCGAGTACCTCTTCGCCCCGGACGACGCCGACGCCGTCATCGAGAAGATGGCCGCCCCCTCCACCAGGATCGTGTCGCTGACCGTGACCGAGGGCGGCTACAACTTCGACCCGGTGTCGGGCCAGTTCGACTCGGCGAACCCCGCCATCCAGGCGGATCTCGCCGCCGGAGCGGTGCCCGCCACCGTCTTCGGACTCGTGACCGAGGCTCTCGCCCGGCGCCGCGAGCGCGGTATCGCCCCGTTCACCGTCATGTCCTGCGACAACATCCAGGGCAACGGCCACATGGCGAAGCTGACCTTCTCGACCTTCGCATCGTTGAAGGATCCCGAGCTGGGGGAGTGGGTGCGCGAGAACGTCTCGTTCCCCAACTCGATGGTCGATCGGATCACGCCGGTGACCTTCGACTCCGATCGCGAGGAGGTGCGGCGCGACTTCGGCATCGAGGACGCGTGGCCCGTGGTGTGCGAGCCGTTCTTCCAGTGGGTCCTCGAGGACGACTTCCCCCTCGGCCGCCCCGCCTACGAGGACGCCGAGGTGCAGGTCGTCGACGATGTCGAGCCGTACGAGCTGATGAAGCTGCGTCTGCTCAATGCCAGTCACCAGGCGATGTGCTACGTCGGGTACCTCAGTGGTCACCGGTACGCGCACGAGGCGACGGCCGACCCCGCCATCGCGACCTTCCTCCGCCGCTACATGGACGAAGAGGGCACCCCCACGCTGCGTCCCGTCCCCGGTGTCGATCTCGACGAGTACAAGGACACGCTGATCGAGCGGTTCGGCAACCCCGAGGTCCGCGACACGCTCGCGCGGCTGTGCGCCGAGTCGTCGGATCGGATCCCGAAGTGGCTCGTCCCCGTCATCCGCGAGAATCTGGCGAACGGCGGCAAGGTCGAGCTGTCGGCTGCCATCGTGGCCAGCTGGGCGCGGTACGACGAGGCCGTCGACGAGCAGGGCGAACCCATCGTGGTCGTCGACCGGCTCGCCGACCAGCTGATGGCGGTGGCCCGGGGGCAGCACGAGAAGCCCGTCGCCTTCATCGCCGACCGTCAGCTCTTCGGTGATCTCATCGACGACGCCCGATTCGTCGAGTCCTACCTCGCGGCGCTTCATTCGTTCTGGGACAACGGCGCTCACGCCACCGTCGAGGCGCTCGTCGCCGACTAGGAATGCCCGCCCCCGCCGTGGGTCACCGGGCGGAGACCAGGCGTCCGGCTCGGCTCGAGCCGGACGCCTGTCCTGAGGATCGGCGGAGACCCGATCCTCGCAGCCTGCCGCCCATGCAGGGAAACAGCTCCCCGTGTAATAAGTTGAACGCGACATGGACGAGACCGCCCCCGCGCAGAGCACCGCGACCGACGAGGAGAACGACCCTCAGTCGGAGGCGCTGCCGACCAGTCAGCTCGGTCAGATCGTCCGCATCCATCGGGTCGCTTCCGGGTTGAGCCTCAATGCCCTCGCGTCGGCGTCGGGTGTGAGCGCCGGACTCCTCAGTCAGATCGAACGCGGCAACGGCAACCCGTCGTACAACACGCTCATCAAGCTGGCCCACGCACTCGGCGTCCGCGTCGGCGACTTCTTCGGCGGACAGGATCCCGAGCCCAAACTCGCCGGACTCGTCCGAGCCGATTCGCGTCGACGCCTCCTCCTCTCCGAGCACGACATGGTCTACGAGCTGATCACGCCGAGCATGAACGGCAAACTCGGCATGATCCGCGCCCAGATCGCCGCCGGCTGGAGCAACGAGACGGTGCCCTTCCAGCACGAGGGCGAGGAGTGCATCGTCGTGGTCGAGGGTGCCCTCGTCATCGTCGTCGGCAGCGATCGGTACGAGCTGGCGCTCGGCGACGCCCTGACCTACGACGCCTCCGTGCCGCACTGGTATGCGAACGTCACGGACGAACCGGCCGTTCTCCTCGGCGCCATGACGCCCCCGTCCTTCTGACGTTTCGCTTCACCGCGGCGCTCTCCCCGGTTTCGTAACCCACCCGAAATAAACGGGCAACGGGTCAGCAACAGGGTTGGTGTTCACTTTGTTGCACGACGTTCATTCCTCTGAATGGCAACGTGCTCGGTTCTGTTCTCGTCATGCCCCCGGCTCTCGTAACGAAGGAATCCCCATGCCCACACAGCCCAATCCGCTGCGACGTCGTCGCGGCATGGCCGCGGTCGCCATCGGCGCCGCCGCCCTGATCGCCCTGACTGCGTGCTCCGGAGGAAACGCATCAGGGGGTTCCGGCTCGACCAGCGCCGACTCCCTGACGATGGAGCTCGACGGCCCCGTCACCTCCTACGACCCCGCTCTCGGCGCCTCCTTCCAGGACGCCGTCGTGATCTGGTCGATGTACGACACCCTCGTCGCGCTCGACGAGGACGGTTCGTACGTCGCGGGTCTCGCCACCGACTGGGACGTCACCGCGACCGAGGGCGTCTTCACCATCCGGGACGGCGTGACCTGCTCCGACGGCGAAGAGCTCACCGGAGACGTCGTCGCCAACTCGCTCAATCGCTTCTTCAACCCCGACACCGCGGCTCCCTTCGTGTCGAACGTGATCGGCGCCGGCAACACGGCGACCGCCACGGCCGACGGTCAGACGGTCACCGTCACGCTCGGATCGCCGTTCTCGGGTCTGCTGTCCGGCCTCACCGTCGCCTACACCGGCATCGTCTGCTCGGCGGGCACGGACGACCCGAGCACGCTGACCACCGGATCCAACGGAACGGGCGGCTTCGTCGCCGACACCCAGACCGCCGGCGCGAGCTACACCTTCAAGCAGCGCGAGGACTACGACTGGGGCCCCGAGTTCGCGGGCATCCCGACCGACGGCGCCCGTCCTGCGACTCTCATCATGCAGGTGACCGAGGACGAGAACACCCGCGCGAACCTCCAGACCACCGGTGCGATGCAGATCTCGGCCTACACGACCGACGCCTGGAACCGCGTGACGGAGCAGGAGGGCTGGACGAGCACCGTCTCGCAGCAGTCCGACACCTTCCTCATGTTCAACCACACCGAGGGCCGCCCCACCGCCGACCCGGCCGTCCGCCTCGCGATCGCCCAGGCGATCGATCGTGAGCGCCTCAACGACGTGCAGAGCTACGGCGCCGGCACGCTCATCACCAACCTCGGTGAGCCGTCCTACCAGTGCTACGACGAATCGGCCAGCGACTACATGCCCGAGTACGACGTCGACGCAGCCTCCGAGGTCCTGTCGGGTCTCGACCTCGCGGTGAACGGAACGACGCTGCTCGCCGGTGGAGACGGAAACGCCTACGTGCAGTCCGCACTGCAGGAGGCCGGCGCGAACGTCGCGTTCGAGAACCTGAACAACCAGCAGTGGGTGTCAGGTCTGTTCACTCCGCTGAACAACTGGGACGTCACCATCCTGGTCTTCGCCAACACCTCGTCGAACCTGCTCTCGGGTGCGAACTTCTTCACCGGGCCGGTCCCGCCGAACGGGCAGAATTTGTCCGCCGTGGTGAACCCCGAGGCGGACGCCGCCCTGCAGATCGCTCGCGAGACGACCGGCGATGAGAGCTGCGCCGCGCTGGCCGACTACAACCGCCTGATGCTCGAGAACACCGACGTGCTGCCGCTCGCCACGGCACCCGCCACGGTCACGTTCGCCCCCGGAGTGACCGCCATGGTCTCCAAGGGCTTCGTCCGGGCCGGCACCATCCGCATCGCGGAGTAGCACCCCACCACCCGCAGGGCCCGGTCGAGAAGAGGAATCTGAATGAGCACCGACAGCGTGGCCTCACCCGCCACCTCCTCGCCCTCGACCGGGCCCTCGCGAGCCTCCCGGGACGCAGCCCGGCAGTGGGTCAGCTACCTGCTCCGCCGCCTCGGCGGCCTGGTCGGCATCGTGATCGCCCTGCTCGTGATCACGTTCCTGCTCGTCCAGTTCGTACCCGGCGACCCGGCGCGCAACATCGTCGGGGTCACCGCGACGCAGGAGCAGGTCGAACTGGTCCGCGAGCGACTCGGCCTGAACAACCCGTTCCCGGTGCAGGCCCTCGACTACGTCGTGGCACTCCTGCAGGGCGACCTGGGGAACTCCTTCGTCACGCAGCAGCCGATCGTCGACATGATCGGCCAGCGCCTCCCCATCACCGCAGCCGTCGCGTTCGGCGGTCTGCTGGTCGTCCTCCTCGTCGGGTTCCCGCTCGGCATCGCCATCGCCTTCGCGGAGCGGCGCGGCGGCGCCAAGGTCGGATCGGGCATCTACAACGTCGTCGCAGGTCTCGCGGGCGCGATTCCCGAATACATCACCGGAACCATCCTGGTCATCGTCTTCGCCCTCAGCCTCGGCTGGCTGCCCGCTCAGGGCGGCGTCGGGTTCAACGGCTTCATCCTCCCCGCGATCGCGGTCGGGCTCGCCCCCGCCGCCGCGATCTCCCGGGTCGTGCGAGGGGAGACGCGGGCGATCCTCGGCCAGGAGTACATCGCCACGGCGCGCAGCAAGCGCATCTCGACCGGCCGGCTCCTCGTCGGCCACGTGCTCCCCAACGTCGCCACCAGCGCGCTGACGATCGGCGGCATCATCCTCGTCGCCCTCCTCGGCGGCACCGTCATCGTCGAATACGTCTTCAACATCCCCGGTCTCGGCACGCAGATCGTCGAGTCCATCCTCTCGAGCGACTATCCGGCCATCCAGGGCATCATCCTGACGCTCGGACTGCTCGCCGCCCTCGTCAACCTCGCGATCGACATCCTCCTCGGGATCCTCGATCCGCGCGTTCTCCAGAAAGGGCGGATGGGCTCATGACCGCTGGCACCCTCACGCCGCCGGCTGCGGCGCCGCTCCGGGCGGGCAAGCGCTACCCGGTCTCGCTCGTCATCGGACTCGTCGGACTGGGCTTCATCCTCCTGCTCGCGATCGTCGCGCCGATGATCTGGGGCAGCGCCGCCGAAGCCGGCTCGGGCGATCTCCGCACCGGGCCCTCGGCCGAGCACTGGTTCGGAACCGACTCGCAGGGTCGCGACGTGCTCATCCGAACCCTCGTCGCCACCCGCCTGACTCTGATCATGGGCGTCATCGCCACCGGAATCGCCGTCGTTCTCGGTGGGCTCATCGGGGCCCTCCTCGTGGTCTCCGGTAACCGGGTGCGCTGGTTCGGCGCCCGTGCCATCGATCTGTGGCTCGCTCTGCCGCCCATCATCGTCGCCCTCGCCGTCACCGCGATCTTCCGACCCAACGAGGTCACCGTCGTCATCGCGATCGGCATCGCGTTCTCCCCGCAGTTCGCCCGCCTCACGAACAACCTGGCCAGCTCGGTCGGGGCGAAGGACTTCGTCGTCACCGCGCACCTGCTCGGCGTCCCTGGCCCCACGGTGCTGTTCCGACACGTGATCCCGAACATCGCCTCGCCGGTGCTCGTGCTCACCTCGGTGTGCCTGTCGACCTCGATCATTACGATGTCGGGACTCAGCTTCATCGGTCTCGGCGTCCAGCCGCCCGCCATCGACTGGGGACAGCTGCTCGCCAGCGGCCTGCGCGACATCTACCAGAACCCGAGCGGAGCGATCGCACCGTCGCTGGCCATCGTGCTCACCGGCCTCTCGGCCAGCCTCATCGGCGACGGCTTCGTCGCCCTCAGCGAGCCGCGTCGCATCCAGCCGCGCGCCCGCAAGGTCGTCCGTGCCGCCGCTCCCGCCGTGCCGGTGGAGATCAACGCCGCCTCGACGCTCGCCGCCGCCACCGCGGCCGGGCGTGCTCCCGCACTCGATGTCCGCGACCTGCGCGTCCAGGTCGGTCAGAGCGGCGAGGGGGCGCAGCTGGTGCGCGGCATCTCGCTGACCGTCGGCGCCGGAGAGATCGTCGGCCTGGTCGGCGAATCCGGATCGGGCAAGAGCATCACCGCTATGACCGCGGCTCAGCTGCTGCCGCCCGAACTCGCCTGGGACGCCGCCTCGCTCGACGTCGCCTCGCACGCCCTGAGCTCGAGCAGCGTCCCTCCGACCGCTCTGGCGCTCGATCTCGGCATCGTCTTCCAGGACCCCTCGTCGTGCTTCAACCCCGCTCGCAAGCTCGGGGCGCAGCTCACCGAGTCGATCCGGGTGCACAAGAAGGTGCCGAAGCAGGAGGCGGAGCGGCTCGCCATCCAGAAGCTGCGCGAGGCGCGAGTGACAGAACCCGAGCTCCGCATGAGGCAGTACCCGCACGAACTGTCCGGCGGAATGCGGCAGCGCGCGATGATCGCGATGGCGCTCATCACGACCCCGAAGCTCCTCATCGCCGACGAGCCGACCACGGCTCTCGACGTGACGGTGCAGGCCGACGTGCTGCGGCTCATCAAGCAGATCAACCGCGACCACGACATGGCGGTCCTCCTGATCTCGCACGACATCGACGTCATCGCCGCCATGTGCGACCGGGTCTACGTCATGTACCGCGGCGAGATCATCGAGCACCTCACGGCCGCGCAGCTGCGCGACCGCGAGGTCACCCAGCCGTACACCGAGAAGCTTCTCGCCGCGTCGGCGAGCACCGCGCTCGAAGGCGCCGTGTACCGCGCGAACGCGAACGGAGGGAGCCCGGCATGACCACCTCGACCCCGACCTCGACGGGCACCGTCGACCAGCCGATCCTCTCCGTGACGGGGCTGTCCGCCAGCTACGGATTCGGCCGCCGCGCTCCTCTCGTGCTCGACGACGTGTCGCTCACCCTCGGCAAGGGGCGCACGATGGGCGTCGTCGGCGAGTCCGGTTCGGGCAAGTCGACTCTCGCCAAGGTCATCATCGGCACGCTCGGAGCGAGCGCCGGAACCGTCGAGGTCGGCGGCGTCGACGTCGGCCGCGCGAAGTCCGCGCAGCGGCAGGCTCTGCGCCGGTCCGTCCAGATGATCCCGCAGGATCCGTACGCGTCGCTCGACCCGCGGATGACGATCGGACGCACGCTCCGCGAGGCTCTCGCCCCGAAGGGCGGCCGGGAGTCCACCTACCGCGACCGCATCGTCGAACTGCTCGAGCTCGTCTCCCTCGACGCGTCCGCGGTGAACCGGTACCCGCACGAGTTCTCGGGAGGAATGCGTCAGCGCGTCGCGATCGCTCGCGCGATCGCCGTCCAGCCGACCCTCCTCATCGCCGACGAGGTCACCTCGGCACTCGATGCGTCGATCCAGTTCGAGGTGCTCGGGCTGCTCGACCGGCTGCAGAAGGAGCTCGGCTTCGGCTGCGTCTTCATCACCCACAACCTCGGTGTAGCGGCCCGCATGTGCGACGACATCACGGTCATGCGCTACGGGAAGGTCGTCGAGCAGGGGCCCATCTCGTTGCTGGCCGCTCCCGCCGACCCGTACACCCGCCTGCTCGTCGGAAGCGTCCCCGATCCCGACGGCCGTTTCCTCACCGATCCATCCGCCTACGACTCCGTGATCGCGGGTTAGGCCTCCGCGCCGCCCGCCCTCTCCTCACCACAACCGCAACATAAGGAGCACCATGTACGCGCACGTCAACGGCGTCGACCTCTACTTCGACGTGATCTCGTCCGGCAAGACCGTCGACTTCGCGGGAGACAGGGACAAGCCCGTCCTCTTCATCCACCACGGTGGACCGGGTGCCGACCACAGCTACTTCCGTCCGTGGCTCGACCCGCTGGGCGAGATCGCGCAGGTCGTCTACCTCGACCACCGCGGAACCGGCAATTCTTCCGAGGCACCCCTCGAGACCTACACGATCGAGCAGATGGCCGACGACGTCGAGGCGCTCCGCCACCACCTGGGTCTCGGCAAGATCATCTTCCTCGGGCACTCCTACGGCGGATTCGTGGGCCAGGTCTTCGCGCTGCGTCACCCGCAGTCGCTCGAGAAGCTGATCCTGTCGCACACGGCTCCCGATTACAGCTTCTGGGAGGAGGCGCAGGCCATCGCCGAGCGCATCGCCACGCCGGAGCAGAAGGTCGTCTTCCGCGAGCTGTTCGAGGGCAAGATCTCGAGCCAGGAGGAGTACGAGGCGTGGTGGAAGAAGTGCTACCCGCTGTACTTCCGCCACCCCGACCAGGAGGTGCTGGATCAGCTGTCGGTGCGCAGCAACGGCAAGTTCGAGGTGTCGGGCTACATGATGGCCAACGAGATCCCCAAATACAACCCGTTCCCCGGTCTGCCGACCATCGAGGTTCCCACACTCGTGATGTCGAGCGAGTACGACTGGGTGACCCCGCCGAGCCAGGGTCGCCGCATCGCCGATGCCATCCCGAACTCCGAGTTCGTGCTCTTCGAGGACAGCGGCCACGAGCCGTTCGCCCGCGAAGAGGAGCAGGCGTACCTCGACGTCGTGTCGAAGTTCATCCAGTCATGACCGGCCCCAAGGGCCGCTGGCTGCTCAAGAACGCCGTCGTCTTCGACGCCACCGACGGATCGATCGGTGCCGGCGGCGACTCGGTCCTCGTCGACGACGGGATCATCGCCTGGATCGGCCCCGACGCGGACGCTCCCGCGGCTGACGTCGTCATCGACGCCGGCGGACGCACGGTCATGCCCGGTCTCATCAACGCCCACGTGCACCTCGCGAACGACGGTGCCGCCGACCTCGCCGCCCAGGTGCGCGACGACTCCACGGCGACGGCCGCCTATCGTGCCGTCGCCAACGCGCTCGTCACGCTCGACGCCGGCATCACGACCGTGAAGGACTGCGGCGCAGCCGACAACGTGGTGATCGACCTCGGTCGTGCCATCGAGGCGGGCGTCGTCGCCGGTCCCCGCGTCGTGGCGGCAGGGCGGGTCATCACGATGACCGGCGGCCACGGCTACTTCATGGGTGTCGAGGCCGACGGCGTCGACGCGGTCCGGACCGCGGTCCGCGGTCAGCTCAAACAAGGCGCGGGTTTCATCAAGGCGATGGCGACCGGGGGAGTGCTGACCTCGGGTGTCAAGCCGACGCAGACCGCACTGCTCCGCGAGGAGCTCGAGACCATCGTGCAGGAGGCGCATCACGCCGGGCGCAGGGTCTCGACCCATGCGATCGGCCGCGACGGCATCGAGAACGCGATCCTCGCCGGTGTCGACACCATCGAACACGGATTCCACCTCGACGCCGAGCTGTTCGCGCTCGCCATCGAGAGGGGAACCTACCTCGTGCCCACCCTCTCGGCGGTGCACGGCATCGTCTCCGAGGGGGAGAGCGGCGGGATCCCGACCTGGATCGTCGACAAGGCGAAGACGGAGGCCGACCGCAGCACCGCGATGTTCCGCGCAGCGGTCGAGGCGGGCATGAACATCGCCGCCGGAACCGACGCGGGCACTCCGTACAACCCGCACGACGGACTCGTCGAGGAGATGGTGCAGATGGTGTCGATCGGGCTCACCTCCGCGCGCACCCTGCTGTCCGCCACTCGCGACGGCGCGGTCAACGCCGGCCTGTCGGAGCTGACCGGCACCCTCGAGGTGGGCAAGGCGGCCGACATCATCGTCGTCGACGGCGACCCCGTCGCCGACATCACCGCGCTGCGCAGCATCCTGCTCGTGGCGAAGGACGGCGTGATCCACCGCAGTTCTCTCCAGTCGCAGGCGGCGGCAGTCGGCGCACGGAACGAGGTGGCGGCGTGACCTTCTCAATCATCGCCCGAGACCCCGAGACCGGTGCATTCGGCATCGCCTGCGAGACGCACTTCTTCGGAGTCGGGCGTCTCGTCGGCTGGCTCGAGCCGGGCGTCGGCGTCATCGCCACCCAGGCATTCGTCAACGTCGGGTTCGGTCCCCGCGGTCTCGATCTGCTGCGCGAGGGCATCGCGCCGCAGGACGCGCTGTCCTCGCTGATCGACGGCGACGACGCACCCGACGTGCGCCAGCTCGCGATCATCGGACCAGACGGCACCGTCGCGAACTTCACCGGCGCCAAGTGCGTGCAGTCGGCCGGTGCGCTCTCGGGCGACCAGGTCTCGGTGCAGGGCAACATGCTCGCCTCCCACGACGTCTACCGGTCGATGCTCGAGGCGTACGAGAGCAGCGCGGGTGAGCCGTTCGCGAAGCGGCTCCTGCTCGCACTCCGGGCCGGCGAGGATGCGGGCGGCGACGCTCGCGGGTCGCAGTCGGCCGTGCTCAAGATCGTGTCGGGCAACCGCGGAGGCAACGCCTGGGAGGAGACCCTTCTCGATCTGCGCGTCGACGACCATCCCGATCCCGTGACGGAGATCACCCGGTTGGCCGAGGTCAGCGGGGCCTTCGATGCTCTGGGCGACGTGATGTTCGCGCCGCGCCTCATGCTCGGCGAGTACGAGGACGTCAGCGACGAGGAGCTCGGCGGAGCACTCGACGCTCTGGATTCCGCTCGCGCGATCCTGGGCGACAACCTCGAGGCGTCCTTCTGGAAGGCCGTGCTGCTCGGTCGCGCCGACCGCGACGCCGAGTCCGCTGCGCTCTTCGCGGAGGTCTTTGAGAGGGGGCCGCACTGGCGGCCCTACCTCGACTCGGTCGCCGCGGCGGGCTTCATCGCTCCCGAGAAGGTGGCAGCTCTGGTGTCGAAGTGACGGACGGCGGCGAACGAGGTCTCACGGTCGACGGGGACCGGCTGGTCGCCGACCTCGAGCGTCTCGCCGAGTTCGGTGTCAACGAGGCGGGAGGGATCGATCGCACCTCGTTCTCCGCCGCCGACCTCGCCGCCCGGCAATGGCTCATCGCGCGCTGCGAGGAGGCAGGCCTCGAGGTTGCGGTCGACGGCATCGGCAACATCGTCGTGTCATCGCCCGACCTCGAAGCCGGACTAGCTGATCAGGCGCCGGTCTGGACGGGGTCCCACATCGATGCGGTGCCCAACGGCGGCCGGTTCGACGGGCCGCTGGGATCGCTCGCCGCCATCGAGTGCCTTCGTCGTCTGCACGAGGAGCGCGTGCCGCTCGCCCGTCCCGTCCGCGCGGTCGTCTACACCGACGAGGAGGGCAATTACGCCCACCTCTTCGGTTCGAGTGCTCTCACGCGGGGGTTCAGCGTCGCCGAGCTGTCGAACCTCGTCGGGCGAGACGGCGACCGGTTCGCCGACACCTTCGCCGCGTCCGGCGGGGACCTCGACGCTGCGGCCGAGGTTCGACTCGCCCCCGGGGCTCTCCACGCGACCGTCGAGCTGCACATCGAGCAGGGGCCGCTGCTGGAGCGGCAGGGCATCCAGATCGGCGTCGTCACCGGGATCGTCGCCATCGGCGGTGGCGCGGTCCGCTTCACGGGGCAGGCCGACCACGCGGGCACCACGCCCATGATCGGACGGCGCGACTCCGTGGTCGCCGCGGCCGAGTTCATCACTCTCCTCCCGGCTCTCGCGCCGCGGGTCGGTCCGGCGGCGGTCGTGACGACGGGCATCGTGCGCGCCGAGCCCGGAGGATCCAATGTGATCGCCGAAGCGGCGGAGGTCGTCGTCGACTACCGCGATCCCTCGACCGACAACGCCCGTGAGCTCGAGGCTCTGATCGCCGCTGTCGCCGACGAGGTCGCCTCCCGTCACGGCTCGCGAGTCGAGACGCACTGGGAGGACATCGTTCCCGCGGCGCCGCTGCACTCGGAGGTCCGGGACGCGATCCGGGCCAGCGCGGAACAGCTCGGCTACTCGAGCGTCGACATCGCCTCGGGTGCCGGCCACGATTCGCAGAATCTGGCCACGCTCGCTCCGACCGGGATGATCTTCGTTCCGAGCACCGGCGGCCGCAGCCACAGCCCCGCCGAGCACACCCCGTGGCCCGACGTGGTTCGAGGAGCCGACACCCTCCTCGGAACCGTGATCCGACTCGCGAGCTGAGCGGCAGGCCGACAGCCTCCGGGTCGGTCGCTTCGGGTGGGGCGACCGACGGGCGACCCTGCCTCTTCTAGTCTGAACGGGTGCCGCCCCGGATCATGCGCTTCGACGACTACGTCGTCATGGGCTGGGCCAACGGCCTCGGCGAGACACGTGAGATCCGCCGGAGCCCCGCTGAGGGTGTCTTCGACTGGCGGCTCAGCATGGCGACGGTCACCGGGCCCGCGCCGTTCTCCCCGTTTGACGGGGTCACCAGGACCCTCGCCGTCGTCGCCGGAGGCGCGCTCGACCTCACCGTCGACGGCGTCGTCAGTCGGCTCGAGGTCGGCGGCCCCGCATTCGAGTTCTCGGGCGGGTCACCGGCGCACGCGACGCCCGTCGGCGAGCCCGTGCTGGATCTCAACCTCATGGTGCGCGGACGCTTGTCGGGATCGATCCACCCGGTGCAGGGGCGAGTCGCACCGGGTGACGGGATCAGCTTCCTCGTCAGTCTGGACACCTCGATGAAGACCCCCTACGGCGAGCTCGGCCTGCTCGACGCGGTCGAGGTGCACCGCACTTTCGACTGCGCGGGCAGCGGGTACCTCGTCCGGATCGCCGGCTAGATCTTGCCGCGCATGCGCATGCTCAGGGCTCCCGCCGAGATCTGAGCCGCCGCACCCAGCTGCTTCCACAAGCCCATGTCGACGGCGATCTTGCGGAAGGTGATGCCGATCGCCGCGGCCGGATAGTCGTTGTGGTCCAGGGCCGCGACGGCGACCGACGCGTACTCGGGGGTGATCTCGCCCGTCTCGATCGCGTAGCCCCGGATCCGTGTCTCGTTCAGGATCTCGTCGAGCTCGCGGAGACTCGCGGGGCCGCGGCCGTTGCGCGTGGTCAGGCTGGCCTGGTGGGGGTAGAGGGCCCGGACCTGCTCCTTCGGCAGGCGGGACAGGATGGCTCGACCGGTCGCCGTGAGATGGCTCGGCAGGTGGACGCCGATGTCGGTCACCAGGGTCGGGGCGCGGACGGCCGAGTACTTCACGACGTACTCGATGTCGTCGCCGTGCAGGACCCCGAGGTGCGCGACGACGGGCAGACCCATCCTCTTGACGAGCTTCTCGAGAAGCGGCTCCGCGAGTCGACTCAGCTTCGAGGTGCGCAGGTAGTTCGAGCCGATCTCGGAGACCAGCGGCGAGAGGCCGTAGACCCGATCCTCGGGGAAGTGCACGAGGAAGCCCTCGTCCTGCATCACCTTGATCAGCTGATACATCGTGGAGCGCGGGATGTCGAGCTCGCGCGACATGGTCGACGCCCGCACCGGCCCGCTCTGATTCGCCACGTACTTGAGAACCCGCAACGTGTGCCGCGCAGCCGGAATATCGCTCATGTCCACTCCGCCCTGTCTGAGATACCGGACAGGCTAACGGCGAAATGTTTCGATCCGGTGTCCGCGCGCCCCGGTATCCCAGCCGGGAGGCGGAGCGGGGGTTCACAGCCGATCGATCGACTCGATGCGCCGCCTCGCAACACCAGAGAAACACCGCGGTAACGCATGCGCCCCAAGTCCGAGATCCCAGACAGTCGCGTCTGGACTGCCCGTGAGGCGGCGTTTTCGCCTACCTAGCATTGCCCTACTTCCCCAACCGCGACGCAGGGAGGTGGGGGCTCCAGCCCCCTTCGCTGACTGGCCACGGCGGAGAACTCCTCACCCAGATCCCCTGACGCACCACGAGAGGCACCAACGATGAAGACCATCACCAAGCGGGCCACCGTCCTCGCGAGCATCACGGTCGTGGGGGCGTTCGCCCTCACCGCCTGCAGCACCCCCGCGGCTCCTGAGGCCACCGCCGCCGCCGAGGTCGAGAGTCCCTTCCAGGGCGAGACGCTCACCCTCGCCACCGACGCCAACTACCCGCCCTGCCAGTACTTCGAAGAAGGCTCCGACGTCATGATCGGCTACGAGGTCGACCTGTGGGACGCCATCGCCGAGAAGCTCGGAGTCACCCTCGAGGTCGAGAACACCCAGTTCGCCAGCCTGATCCCCGGCGTGCAGAGCGGTCGCTACGACATCGCGATGGAGTGCATCAGCGACAACGTCGAGCGCGAGGAACAGGTGTCGTTCGTCAATTACATCTTCGACAAGACCGACGTCGTCACGATCGAGTCCTACGACGGGCCGATCACCGAGGGCGACGACCTCAGCCTGTGCGGCGAGACGATGGGAGCCCAGACCGGCTTCGACACGATCGACAAGGTCAACGAGATCCTCAACCCCGCGTGCGCGGAGGCCGGCCTCGACCCCGTCGTCATCCAGGAGTACCCGAACGCGGCTGACACCTACAACGCGCTCAACTCGGGTCGCGTCGACTTCATGATCCTCGGCACCTCCGCCGCCGCCTACCTCAACCAGACGGCGCCGACCCCGATCAACTACGCATCGATCGAGTCGTTCCCGCAGAAGTACCTCGGAATGGTCGTCGAGAAGGACAACACCGACCTCCAGGACGCCCTCCTCGCCGGTCTCGAGGCGGTCATCGCCGATGGCACCTACGCCGAGATCCTCGACAAGTGGGGCATGAGCTCGCTCGCCCTCGAGGAGCCGGGCATCAACCTGGCGACCACTCGCCCCATCTCCTGACCCATCGGGGGCCGGTCCGACCGGCCCCCGATGACCCCCATCCCTTTCGGAGAGAAGCGGAGCAGATGAGCACCCCGACACACGAGACAGCGCCGGAAGTCGTGACGCACTTCGTCTCGCTCAAGCACCCCTGGCGGATCGCCGGAATCGTCCTGGTGCTGATCCTCGCCCTCCTCCTCGTCATCACCGTCGCCACCAACGAGCGCTTCCAGTGGGACGTCGTCGTCGGCTACCTGTTCAACCCCCGCATCCTGGCGGGCCTGGGGATGACGATCTTCCTGACCTTCATCGCCATGGTCATCGGTCTCGCCCTCGGGGTCGTGATCGCGGTCATGCGCACTTCGGCCAGCCGCACCCTGCGCTGGTCGAGCAGCTTCTACGTCTGGTTCTTCCGCGGCACCCCGGTGCTCGTCCAGCTGGTCTTCTGGTACAACCTGGGCTACCTGTTCCCCGAGCTGACCTTCGGGATCCCCTTCCTCGAACCCTTCGTCACCGTCGACACGAACTCGGTCATCACACCTCTGCTCGCCGCGATCCTCGGACTCGGGCTCAACGAGGGCGCCTACCTGGCGGAGATCATCCGCGCCGGGATCCTGTCGGTGTCGACCGGGCAGCGCGAGGCTGCGACCTCGATCGGCATGACGCGCTACCAGGCCTTCCGGCGGATCATCCTGCCCCAGGCGATGCGGGTCATCATCCCGCCGACCGGCAACGAGACGATCGGCATGCTCAAGTCCACATCCCTCGTCTCCGTGATCGCGCTGTCCGATCTGATGTACAGCGCGCAGAGCATCTACTCGCGCACCTTCGAGGTGATTCCGCTCCTGCTGACCGCGTCGATCTGGTACCTGGTGCTCACCTCGCTCCTCAGCATCGGCCAAGCGCAGATCGAGACCCACTTCGGCCGCGGCGCCCTCGCCGAGGCGGGCGTCAGCGGACGCGGGATGTCCCACCTGCTCCGCCGGGGCGGAAAGGCGGCAACACGATGATCGAGGCGACGAGCCAGTCGGTGGACGTCAGCGACGTCCACAAGCGCTACCACCACAACGAGGTCCTGAAGGGGGTGTCCTTCCACGTCCCCGCGAACACCGTCACCTCGGTGCTCGGACCCAGCGGGTCGGGCAAGTCGACCCTCCTCCGATCGATCAACCGGCTCATCCCCATCGATTCCGGACTGATCCGCGTCGGCGACAACATCATCGGGTACGAGGAGCGCGGCGGGAAGTACTACGAGCTCTCCGACCGCGACCTGTGCCGCCAGCGGCAGCGCATCGGCATGGTCTTCCAGAACTTCAACCTGTTCCCCCACAAGACGGTTCTCGCGAACCTCGTCGAAGGTCCGCAGGTCGTGCTCGGGCGCCCCAAGCGCGAGACGGAGGAGGAGGCGCGAGAGCTCCTGGCATCGGTCGGGCTCGCGGCCAAGGCCGATGAGTATCCCGGTCAGCTCTCCGGCGGGCAGCAGCAGCGCGTCGCGATCGCCCGAGCTCTCGCGATGAAGCCCGAGCTGATCCTCTTCGACGAGCCCACCAGCGCTCTCGACCCCGAACTGGTGGGAGAGGTCCTCGACGTCATGCGGCGCCTCGCCGAGGACTCGAGCACGACGATGATCGTCGTCACCCACGAGATCGCCTTCGCTCGCGACGTCTCGGATCAGGTCGTCTTCATGGCCGACGGCGTCGTCGAGGCGTCGGGCCCCGCCAGGGAGGTGCTCGATCCCGAGCGCTCTCCGCGCATCAAGAGCTTCCTGATGCGGAGCACCCGGTGACGGCGCGCCGAGTGCTCGTCGGCGGCGCGACGGGGCAGATCGGACGCGTCATCGCTCGCGACCTCGCCGCCTCGGGCTACCGCGTGGCGGTGCACTGCCGCAGTCGGCGCGACATCGCCGACGAGCTCGTCGCCTCGCTTCCCGATCCCGCAGGCCACGCCGTCGTGCAGGTCGAGCTATCCGATGCGGCGGCCGTCGATGCGGCGATCCGCGAGCTCGAGTCGACCTGGGGGAGCGTGGAGGACATGGTCAACGCCGCATGGCCCGCCGTGCCCAGCGGTCCGGTCGCGGACTACGACGACGGCGCCCTCGACGCCGGTCTGCTCGGCTACCGGGGCCACGCCCACCTCTGCCGGTCCGTGCTCCCGGGCCTGCGCCGCGCGTCGGGTTCCGTCGTCCTCATCGGCGGTGCCCTCGCATCGCGACTGCATCCGGGGCTCGGACTCTTCGGGGCGGGCAAAGCCGCGGCGACCGTGCTGACCCAGGTGCTCGCTCTCGAGGAGGGCGGCAACGGGGTTCGCGCGAACATCGTCAGCCCGGGCCGGGTAGCTGTCGATCAGGGCGACCTCGTCGACGAGGATCCGGCGTTCGCATCGCTCGACGAGGTCGGGGCGCTCCGGCGGGTCCTTCCCCTGCCGGTCCCGCAGGACATCGCCGACACGGTCCGGTGGCTTCTCGCCCCTTCGTCCTCCGCTGTCACGGGACAGACGATCGCACTCGCCGGCGGTGAGCGGGTATGAGCCGATTCGAGGGAACCGTCGCCCTCATCACCGGTGCCGCCGAACGCGCGGGCGCCGAGATCGCCGCAGCCTTCGCGCGCGAGGGCGCCACCGTCTACCTCAACCACTTCGGGCAGGGGGACCAGGCCGCGAGCACGATCTCGCGTGCGGAGACGCACGGGTACGGGGAGCGGATGCATCCCATCGAAGCCGACATCACCGATCCCGCGGCGACAGCCGCCATGGTGGAACGGATCGTCGCCGAGACCGGACGACTCGACCTCCTCATCCACAATGCGAGCACCTTCGCGCCCCGGCCGTTCGCGGAACTGCGGGTGTCGGACTTCGATTCCTCGCTGGGGGTCAATCTCCGAGGCCCCTTCTTCCTCTCCCAGGCGGCCGCGCGCGTGATGACGGAGCAGGGCAGCGGCCGGATCCTCGCGATCCTCGGGAACTCGCTCACAGAGGTGTGGCCCGACTTCGCCCCGCACATCGTGGCGAAGACCGGTCTCGGGCGGCTCATGGAGCAGCTCGCCGTGACCCTCAGCCCCACCGTCCAGTGCAACAGCATTGCCCCGACCCAGTTCTTCCGTTCCGACGACGGCGCGAACGACGCCCTTCGACTCACCCGCGGCGAGGACCCCGTGTCCCGCGAGACGACCGTCGTGAAGGGCAACGTGCTTCGCGAGACGAGCATCGACGACGTCATCGACGTGCTCATGTTCCTCGCTCAGGCTCCCGCCTCACTCAACGGGGTGACCGTGCCGATCGACGGGGGGCGCGTGCACATCTAGCCGATCGACCCCGCACCTCCCCGCTACCTGAAAGGACACCAATGTCTGAAGTACACGACGTCATCGCAGAACTGGATGCCGAGCGCGAGCGAATCTGGCTCACCCTGCCCGAGGACGTCCGCGACCTCGGCAACGGAATCATCCCCCGTCTCACCGGCCCCAAGAAGCAGTACTTCACCTCGCTGCTCTACGCAGAGGGAGAGGCACGCACGCTCGCCGACGAGATCCTGTGGGGCTTCATCGAGGTCGCCGGCCAGCCGGACACGGACCTCGCCACGATGAAGAAGCTCGTGACCCAGATCATCGACTACAAAGCCGACTTCTTCGACTTCGTCGGGCTGCCCCTCACCTGCAAGTGGATCCACCGCTACGCCGAGGGGGCGAGGGCTGCCGAGACTCTGGAGGAGTTCGCGCTCGTCACCGGTGCCGCGCTCTCGTACACCAACCGCGTGCACATGTGGATCCAGAGCGTCTTCCCCTGGGGGATCGCCACCGCGTTCCCGCGCGCCGACGCCAAGCAGACCGCATGACCCCCGCCGAGCCGACCAAGGAAGACAGCCCCATGATCATCGATTTCATCGTCGACGAGAAGTACATCTGCGCCATTCGGATCTTCGAGGACGTCGTTCCGAAGACCGCCGCCGTGTTCCGGGAGCAGTTCCCCATCCGCACCAAACTGCAGCACGCGACCCTCGTCGGAGACCAGCTGTTCGCGGTCCTCCCTCTGGTGATCCCGATGGAGAACCTGATCCTCACTCAGGACATGGTCGCCCAGCGCCGTGAAGCCACCGGATCGGTCGAAGGCGCCGTCATCTTCTACAGCCCCCGCCAGGTGTTCGGCGTCACGTACAGCGACGACCTGGCGATCGAGCCGCTGGCCAACAGCTACATCGGCGAGGTCATCGACGGCATGACCGAGCTGAAGCTCGTCGGCGAGGAGACCTGGCGCAAGCAGGACAAGTTCGTCGAACTCCGGATCCGCGAAGCCGAAGCGGCCTGAGCCCGAACGCGGCGCCAGCGGATCCTCTGCCGATCTCGGACTCGACTCCCGGATCGGCGCTGCTTCAGCCTGCCCGCAGCACACCCACCAATGAACGAGAAGAACAGAAGGAGAGGCTCCCAGTGAGCATCGTCACCGAGGTAATCGCGGAGCTGAACGCCGAGCGCGAGAAGATCTGGCTGGAGTGCCCCCAGGAGATCGTGAATATGGGCAAGGGCATCATCCCCCGCAACACCGGAACCCACGGGCAGTACCTGTCCACGCTGATGTTCGCCGAGAGCGAGGCGCGCACCCTGTCCGATGAGGTGCTGTGGGGGATCATCGAGGTCAGCGAGACCAACAAGCTCGACCTCGTCACGGTCCAACTGCTCGTCAACCAGATCGTGGGCTATAAGGCCGCATTCTTCGACTTCGTCGGAATGCCCGAGGCCGGCGGTCACATCGCCCGCTACGTCGAGGCCGCTAACTCCGCGGAGAGCATCGAGGAGTTCCTCGAACTCACCGCCGCGGCCATCAGCTACGTCAACAAGGTGCACATGTGGGTCGACGCCGTCTTCCCCTGGGGTGTCACCAACGGCTTCAAGCGCGTCAGCGCCTGAGCGACAACGTCGAGATCGAAGGAACACACGAAATGAAACTCATCATGTCCGTCGACGGTGTCGAGGTCTGCAAGATCCAGGTCTTCGAGGAGCTGGTCCCCGGGATCGTCGCCGCGCTCAAGGAGAACCTGCCGCAGAAGAGCATCCTCCAGCACGGCAAGATCGTCGGCGAGATGGTCTTCTGGACCATGCCGATCGTCGCACCGTGGGAGAACGTCTACCTGACCGAGGAGGTCGGAGCCCTGCGCCGCAAGGAGAAGGGCTACGCCCGCGGCTCCGTGTGCTGGTACAACCCACGCCAGCAGTTCTGCGTCGTGTACGGCGACGACCTGGCCGACGAGCCGTTGAAGATCAGCTACATCGGCGAGGTCGTCGAGGGCGAGCTCGAGCTCGCTCTCGCCGGGATGAAGAACTGGCTGCAGCAGGGTCAGCTGGTCGAACTCGCGATCGCAGCCTGATCCACTCCCCACGTCCCCCGGCGGCGCCGCGTCCCGACGCCGCCGGGGTCGACTCCCTCTCTCACCGGACGACCCCGGTCGCCGGTCCCGCTCGCAAGGCAAGGCTCCAATGAACACCGCTCTCACCGACACGCTCGACGTCGTCATCGACGTCGGCGCGCTGTCATTCCAGGACGTCGTCGACGTCGCGCGCCGAGACGCGAAAGTCCGCGTCAGCGAGCGATCGCTCGAGGCCATGGCGACGAGCCGCTCCGTCATCGACGGGCTCGCCGCCGACAGTCGACCGCACTACGGGGTCTCGACGGGCTTCGGCGCTCTGGCGTCGAAGCAGATCCCCGTGGAGCTGCGCGCCCAGCTCCAGCGGTCGCTCATCCGCAGCCACGCTGCCGGAACCGGCCCGGAGGTCGAGCGCGAGGTGATCCGGGCGCTGATGCTGCTGCGCCTCTCGACTCTGGCCACGGGGCGCACCGGGGTGCGGCCCCTCGTGGCGGAGACCTACGCCGCCGTGCTCAACGCGGGCATCACCCCGGTGGTCGGCGAGTACGGCAGCCTCGGCTGCTCGGGCGACCTGGCCCCGCTCGCGCACTGCGCGCTCGCCCTCATCGGCGAGGGCGACGTCCGCGACGCCGACGGAATCCTGATGCCGGCGGGCGACGCCCTCGCGGCCGCGGGAATCGCCCCCCTCGAACTGCACGAGAAGGAGGGACTCGCCCTCATCAACGGCACGGACGGCATGCTCGGCATGCTGGTCCTCGCCATCACCGACCTGCGCGCGCTCATCACCACCGCCGACCTCGCGGCGGCGATGAGTGTCGAGGGCCTCCTCGGCACCGACGCGGTCTTCGCCGACGACCTCCAGGGCCTCCGGCCGCACCCCGGGCAACGCGATTCGGCGGCCAACATGCGGAATGCGCTGATCGGCTCGCCGATGCTCGCGCGACCGGCGGGTTTCACCCGGGTGCAAGACGCCTATTCGCTGCGGTGCGCCCCGCAGGTCCACGGCGCCGTGCGCGACACGATCGACCACGCCGCAACCGTCGCATCTCGCGAGCTCGCCTCCGCGGTCGACAACCCCGTGGTGACCGAGGACGGCCGGATCGAATCGAACGGCAACTTCCACGGCGCCCCCGTCGCCTACGTGCTCGACTTCCTCGCGATCGCCGCGGCCGACCTCGCCAGCATGAGCGAGCGGCGCACCGACCGCTTCCTCGACGTGTCCCGGAACCACGGGCTCAACGCCTTCCTGGCTGACGACCCGGGAGTCGATTCGGGGCACATGATCGCCCAGTACACGCAGGCGGGGATCGTCAGCGAGCTCAAGCGTCTCGCCGTGCCGGCCTCCGTCGACTCGATCCCGTCGAGCGCCATGCAGGAGGACCACGTCTCGATGGGCTGGGCCGCAGCGCGGAAGCTCCGTCGCGTCGTCGACGGCGTCTCCCGCGTCGTCGCGATCGAACTGCTCACCGCGGCGCGGGCGATGGACATGCGAGCACCCGCGGTTCCCGGTGTCGTGACCGGAGCGGTGGTGGCCCGCATGCGCACCACGATCGACGGACCCGGCACCGACCGATATCTCGCCCCCGAGATCGCCAGGGCCCACGCGATGGTGATCGACGGTTCGCTGCTCGACGCAGCCCGCACAGCAGGAGGAGAGCTCGTATGAGCGAAGCACGCCCGGTCCGCGCCCATCGCGGCACGAATCTCAACACGCTCGGCTGGCCGCAGGAGGCAGCCCTCCGCATGCTGCAGAACAACCTCGACCCCGAGGTCGCGGAGCATCCCGACGAGCTGATCGTCTACGGGGGCTCCGGAAAGGCGGTCCGCGACTGGGCCAGCTTCGATGCGATCACCCGCACGCTCGCGACCCTGAAAGGCGATGAGACCCTTCTCGTCCAGTCGGGCAAGCCGGTCGGCGTGCTCCAGACCCACGAGTGGGCGCCGCGGGTGCTGCTCGCCAACTCCAACCTCGTCGGCGACTGGGCGAACTGGGACGAGTTCCGGCGACTCGAGCAGCTCGGTCTGACCATGTACGGGCAGATGACCGCCGGGTCGTGGATCTACATCGGCACGCAGGGGATCCTCCAGGGAACCTACGAGACCTTCGCCGCGGTGGCCGCAAAGAAGTTCGGCGGGAGCCTCGCCGGAACGATCACCCTGACCGGCGGACTCGGCGGAATGGGTGGTGCCCAGCCCCTGGCGGTGACGATGAACGACGGCGTCGCGATCTGCGTCGACGTCGACCCGTCCCGCATCGCCCGTCGTATCGAGCATCGCTACCTCGACGTCGAGGCGACGTCGATCACGCACGCCCTCGAGCTCGCCTACGCCGCACGCGATGCACGGAAGCCGCTCTCGATCGGTCTGCTCGGCAATGCGGCGACGGTGTTCCCGCAGATGCTCGCGATGGGCGCGGAGATCGACATCGTCACCGACCAGACCAGCGCTCACGATCCGCTCGCCTACCTTCCCACCGAGTACTCGGTCGACGACTGGGCCGCCGCACGCGCCGACCCCGGCTTCGTCGACGCCTCGCGGCAGTCGATGGCTCAGCAGGTGGAGGCGATGGTCGGCTTCCAGAAGCAGGGAGCAGAGGTCTTCGACTACGGCAACAACATCCGCACCGAAGCCCTCGCCGCCGGGTTCGGCGACGCATTCGCCTTCCCCGGCTTCGTCCCCGCCTACATCCGTCCCCTGTTCGCCGAAGGGCGCGGCCCGTTCCGATGGGCGGCGCTGAGCGGAGACCCGGAAGACATCGCGGCCACCGACAGAGCGGTGCTCGAGCTCTTCCCCGAGAACGAGTCGCTGGCCAAGTGGATCCGCATGGCGGGGGAGCGCGTCCACTTCCAGGGTCTGCCGGCCCGCATCTGCTGGCTCGGCTACGGCGAGCGCGACAGGGCGGGGCTGAGGTTCAACGAGCTCGTCGCCTCCGGAGAGGTCTCCGCACCGCTGGCGATCGGTCGCGACCACCTCGACGCCGGTTCTGTGGCCTCCCCGTACCGCGAGACCGAGGCCATGAAGGACGGATCCGACGCGATCGCCGACTGGCCGCTGCTCAACGCTCTCGTCAACACGTCCTCCGGGGCGACCTGGGTGTCCATCCATCACGGTGGAGGCGTGGGAATCGGTCGCAGCATCCACGCCGGGCAGGTCACCGTGGCCGACGGCACGCCTCTCGCGGCGGAGAAGCTCGCCCGGGTGCTCACCAACGATCCGGGAATGGGCGTGCTCCGGCACGTGGACGCCGGTTACGAGGAGGCGGAGGTCGTCGCCGATCGGCTCGGAGTCCGAGTGCCGATGCGGGAGCACTGATGTCGGCCATCGGGCTGCTCGACGAGCTCTCCGAGGTCGGGCGCAACCCGCGCTCCGGCGGGTTCGACAGGTTCGCCTGGACGGACGTCGATACGGAGTGCCGCCAGTGGTTCGAGCAGTGCGCCGCGGCTCTCGGACTCGACGTCGAGACGGATCGCAACGGCAATCTCTGGGCGTGGTGGAACGAAGCGGCACCCGGGTCGGCGCTCGTGCTCGGCTCGCACCTCGACAGTGTGCCGAGCGGAGGCGCATTCGACGGTCCACTCGGCGTCGCATCGGCATTCGCTGCGATCGGCGACCTGCAGAGGGACGGCTTCGAACCGTCCCGGCCGATCGCCGTCGTCGCCTTCGCCGACGAGGAGGGCGCCCGTTTCGGGGTCGCCTGCGTGGGATCGCGCCTCCTGACGGGATCGATCAGCCCGGCGAGCGCCCTCGCGCTCCGGGACGTGGACGGGGTGACCCTCGCCGAGGCGATGGCCCGAGTGGGGATCGCCCCCGCCGATCTCGGCGCGGACCGGCGGCGGATCGCTCGCATCGGCGAGTTCATCGAGCTCCATGTCGAACAGGGACACCTGCGCACCGACTCCGGATCCGCAGGCCTCGGCGCCGCTGGATCGGCGCTCGGGCTCGCCACCTGCATCTGGCCTCACGGTCGGTGGCGAGCGGATATCGCGGGAAGCCAGAACCACGCGGGGACGACTCCGATGGCCGATCGCGACGACCCGATGATCGGTCTCGCCCGGCTCGTGCTCGACGTCCGTCAGCGGGCGCGCGCCGCCGGCATCCTCGCGACCGTGGGCAAGGTGAAGGTAGAGCCGGGAGCCGTGAACGCGGTGCCGGGTCTCGTGTCGGCCTGGATCGACGCCCGCGGCGACGACGAGTCCCGCGTGCGCGAGACGATCGCCCAGCTGGGCGTCGAGCTGGTCGAGGAATCCTGGACCTCCACGACGCCATTCGATGCCGACCTCACCGCGAGCGTCGACGGGGTGCTGGGCGGTTCCGTGCCGCGCCTGCCGTCCGGGGCGGGCCATGACGCGGGGGTGATCGCCCTCGCGGGGATCCCGGCGGCCATGATCCTCGTCCGCAACCCGACCGGCATCTCGCATGCGCCAGCCGAACGGGCTGAGCCCGACGACTGCGACCTCGGAGTGGCGGCGCTCAGGTCGATCCTCCGATCTCGAGCCTCGTGAATCTGTTCTGGGCCGAGCATGCGGTACTTCCCACCTCCATCGCCCACGGGGTCAGGATCGAGGAGGACCGCGGCAGGGTGCTGTCCGTCACCCCCGATGCTCCTCCGGCCGGCACGATCCTCCCGGGACTCGTGCTGCCCGGCTTCGCGAACGGGCACTCGCACGCGTTCCACCGTGCCCTTCGCGGCACGACCCACGCCGATGGCGGCTCGTTCTGGAGCTGGCGCGAGCGCATGTACGCCGTCGCGGGCGCACTGACCCCCGAGAACTACCGTGAGCTCGCCACCGCCGTGTTCGCCGAGATGGTCCTCGCCGGATACACGGTGGTCGGCGAGTTCCACTACGTGCATCACCTGCCCGACGGCACGGCCTATGAGGCGGACGCGATGGAGCAGGCCATCCTGTCCGCGGCAGCCGATGCGGGGATCCGGCTGACGCTCCTCGACACCCTCTACCTCGAGGGAGGCATCGACATACCGATCTCTGATAGGCAGCGCCGATTCAGCGACGGCTCGGTGCAGGCCTGGCATCGACGCCGCTCCCGCCTCGTGCCGGGTCGCCGGGCGCGGATCGGTGCAGCGCTGCATTCGGTGAGGGGGGTGACCCCGGCGGCCATCGCCGAGGTGGTGGATCTCGACCTCGACCTGCTGCATGCGCATGTCAGCGAGCAGCCCGCGGAGAACGAGCAGGCCATCGAGCGGTGGGGGAGCACGCCCGTCCGTCTCCTCGCCGATCTGCTCGGCCCCCGCTTCACCGCCGTGCACGCGACCCATCTCGTCGACGACGACGTCGCGGCGCTGAGCACCGGTTTCGCCTGCATCTGCCCGACGACCGAGCGCGACCTCGGCGACGGCATCGGTCCCGCTCGAGCGCTGCACGACGCGGGGGTCCGTCTGACCCTCGGCAGTGATCAGAACGCGGTCGTCGACCCCTTCGAGGAGATCCGTGGTCTCGAGATGAACGAGCGGCTCGCGAGCGGCGAGCGGGGACGGTTCGCACCCCGCGACCTGCTGGAGGCGGCCGGCGCGAACGGGTACGCGTCCCTCGGATGGGACGTCGCGGCCATCGCACCCGGCGCGCTGTGCGACCTGGTCGCGGTCGATGACACCAGCACACGGACCGCCGGTTCGGACCCCGGCCAGATGTGGCTGACGGCCTCGGCCGCCGACGTCCGAGAAGTCGTGGTGGACGGCGAGCTTGTCGTGACCGGCGGCGTGCACCGTCTCGGAGATATCGCCTCCCTGCTCTCCGCCGCCATAGGAAGGGTCCGTCCATGACGACGATCGTCGACAATATCGGTCTGCTCGTGACCAACGATCCGGAGATCGGGCCGGGCACCGCCGAGCTCGTCGATGCTGCGGTCATCATCGACGACGGGACCATCGTCTGGGTCGGCGCGAGCAGGCATGCTCCCGCCGCTGACGACCGCATCGACGCCGGCGGCCGATGCGTCATCCCGGGCTTCGTCGACAGCCACAGCCACGTGGTCTTCGCGGGGGACCGGGCCGACGAGTTCGCGAGCCGGATGGCGGGACGGTCCTACTCCGCCGGCGGGATCCACAGCACCGTGGCGCTCACCCGCAAGGCGAACGACTCCGCGCTGAGGGCGAATGCCGCTCGGTTGATCGGTGAGATGCGTGCGCAGGGCACGACGACGGTCGAGGTGAAGAGCGGCTACGGTCTCACGATCGAGGACGAATCGCGAGCCCTCCGCATCGCCCGCGAGCTGACCTCCGAGACGACCTATCTCGGCGCCCACGTCGTGCCCTCCGAGTACGCGGACGACCGTGACGCCTACGTCGCCCTGGTCGCCGGTGCCATGTTGAACGCGGCGGCTCCGTTCGCGCGCTGGATCGACGTGTTCTGCGAGGCGGGAGCATTCGATGTCGACGAGGCACGCGCCATCCTCCTCGCCGGTCAGGCGAAGGGACTCGGAGTCCGCATGCACGCCGGGCAGCTGCGCGAGTCGGCGGGTGTGCAGTTGGCCGTCGAGCTCGGGGCGGCCTCAGTCGACCATTGCACCTTCCTCAGCGGGGCGGATGTCGACGCGCTCGGCGCATCCTCCACGGTCGCCACGCTCCTTCCGGGGGTCGAGTTCTCGACCCGACAGCCCTATCCGGATGCCCGCCGACTGCTCGCCGCGGGCGCGACGGTGGCGCTCGCGACGGACTGCAATCCGGGGTCGAGCTACACCTCGTCGATGCCGTTCTGCATCGCGGTCGCTGTCCGCGACATGGGGCTCACTCCTGCGGAGGCGCTGTGGTCGGCGACCGCGGGAGGGGCGAGGGCGCTTCGGCGGGATGACGTCGGCAGCGTGCGGATCGGCGGCCGAGCCGATCTGGTTCTGCTCGAGGCGCCCAGCTACGTGCACTTCGCCTATCGGCCCGGAGTGCCGCTCGTCTCCCGGGTGCTGTCGGTCGCCAACCCGTAGGCTCGACCGATGGTGTCGACGAAGCAGGCAGCGCGATTGCGCGCGGTGGTGTCGCGGTTGCTGAAGACCCCGATCCTGATCGAAGGCGACGCGAGGGAGCTTCTCGACGTGCTGCGACAGGGTGCGCGGGAGTCGAACATCCCGTTGACGACGCTCGAGACGGCCGAAGCTCCGGCGCAGGTCGTGATCCTCGCGTTGGAGCGTGATGGGCGACGCTCATCGTTCACGAAGGCGTCGCGCATGCTCCGGGCTGTCGACCATGTCGTCGCTCCCGACGCCGTGCGATTGGTCGTCATGCAGAGCGAGCGCTCGCGCATCGCGCCCGACAAGCTACAGAATCTGCTCGCGGCGGAACTGCTCTACCAGGTAGCCCTCGCCCTGCCGGGACTTCTGCCTCGCCGCGGCTGGCGTTCGTTCCGGGAGCGCGCCGGTCACGCGGCCCTCGACGCCGCCGGCCTCCGCGTCCTCCGCTTCGCCTAGCCCGCCGCCCGCCCGCAGAGCGAAGCGACGCGCAGGCACCGGGCTGTAGGGGAGACCGCCGCCGCCCGCAGAGCGAAGCGACGCGCAGGCTGTGGGCCGAGGGGAGTCCCTTCGTTTCGCTGCGCTCAACGGGCGGGGGTGGCCGCCCGCAGAGCGAAGCGACGCGCAGGCACCGGGCTGTAGGGGAGACCGCCGCCGGCCGCCGAGCGTAGCGACGCGCAGGCACCGGGATGGAGGGGAGCCCTTCGTTTCGCTGCGCTCAACGGGCGGGGGTGGCCGCCCGCAGAGCGCAGCGACGCGCAGGCCGTGGGCCGAGGGGAGTCCCTTCGTTTCGCTGCGCTCAACGGGCCGGGGCGGCCGCCCGCCGAGCGAAGCGACGCGCAGGCACCGGGCCGGGGGGAGTTCCTTCATTTCGCTGCGCTCAACGGGCGGGGTGGCCGCCCGCAGAGCGTAGCGACGCGCAGGCCGTGGAATGGAGGAGAGAACTTCGTTTCGACGAGCGGATTTCCCGACATTGTTGAGCGGACCCGATGTCGGTGGTTGCTGGTTCGATATCCCTATGGATGAGGCCCCGAGCGACTTCTGCCGGGATTACCCCGAGCAGGAGATCTCTCTCGACGACGTCGAGAACGGCGGATATCCGGTGATTTCGCAGGCCCGCTATTTCGTGGAGCGAATCGCAGAGCGGTCCACTATGACGCGGATCTTCCAGGCCGAGCAACTCGAATACGTCGACGCCCTCCGTCGCCAATGGGCCGAAGACCACGGCGCTGACTGGCGGGATCCCGACTCGCTGGAGTGGCGGGAGTTCCGTGCCGAGGTCGCGGCCGTGCTCGAGGTCCACGAGCGGTCCGCGCAGTCGACGATCGAGCTCGCCCGGAACCTCGTCAACGTGTTCCCCTCAACCCTCGCCGGGCTGCGCGGTGCGGACTTCTCCGAGCGTCACGCCCGGATCCTGGTGGAGCAGTCGGTCGGCCTGAAGACGGAGCTGCTGGCCGAGTACGAGGCGCGGTTGCTGCCGTGGGCGGTCGAGTTGATCCCGTCCCGGTTCGAAAGGCTGGCCCGCCAGATCCGCGCCGAACTCGACTCCGAGGCGATGGTCGAACGGCACCGGGTCGCGGTCACGGAGCGTCGGATCGCGCTCGAACCCGCAGGCGATGGCATGGCGTGGTTCGGCAACTACCTGGCCGCAGAAGATGGTGTCGCCGCCATGGCGGTCGCGACGGGCATCGCGAAGGGACTCCTGAAGGTCGAGGGCGAGACCCGGACCCTGGCGCAGATCGAGTCCGATGTGGTCCGCGACATGCTCCTCGACGGGTGGGGCACCATGCCGCCCCTCGAGCCCGGTAGCGAAACGATCCCCACTCCTGCCGCCCGGCGTGGAGTCACCCCCGAGATCCTCGTCCACGTGCCCGTGCTCACCGCGATGGGCGTCAGCGACGAACCCGCCGATCTCGAGGGATACGGTCCGATCGACGCTGAGACGGCCCGCCGTATCGCGGGAACCGCCCCCGGTTGGTTGAGAATGCTGACCGACCCCGAAGACGGGGCCATCGTCAGCTTCGGCCGGACCACGTACCGCGTGCCGAAGCAGCTGCGCCGGTTCCTGGAAGCCCGGGACCAGGTCTGCCGGTTCGTCGGATGTGCCCGGTCGGCGAAGCACTGCCAGGCCGACCACGCGACACCGTGGTCAGAAGACGGCGAAACGGTACTCGCAAACCTGGAACTGCTGTGCGTCTCTCATCATCTGGTGAAAGAACGACGCCGCTGGAAGATCGGCAACGAGGGCACGGGAGAGATCAGCTGGACTTCGCCGACCGGGCGGGTCTATCGCACGAAACCGGTTCGCAAATTCGCTCCACCCGGCGAGAAACGAATGCCGAGATTCACCGACCCCGATCTGATCGAGAAATGGTTCGAGAAGATCGAAGAAACCAACCGCACCGGGCACCCACCGTTCTGATACCGGGCCTTCCTTCGCCCGGCACGCTCATTTCGCTGCGCTCAACGGGCGGGTGTTGCCGCCCGCAGAGCGAAGCGACGCGCAGGCTGTGGGTTGAGGGGAGTCTCTTCGTTTCGCTGCGCTCAACGGGCGGGGTGTTGCCGCCCGCAGAGCGAAGCGACGCGCAGGCCGTGGGTTGAGGGGAGTCTCTTCGTTTCGCTGCGCTCAACGGGCGGGGTGTTGCCGCCCGCAGAGCGGAGCGACGCGCAGGCCGTGGGTTGAGGGGAGTTCCTTCGTTTCGCTGCGCTCAACGGGCGGGGTGTTGCCGCCCGCAGAGCGGAGCGACGCGCAGGCCGTGGGTTGAGGGGAGTCCCTTCGTTTCGCTGCGCTCAACGGGTGAGGGCGGCGGGGTGGTACCGCCGCCGGTGCATAGGCTGGTGGTCCGATCGCCGTCGCCGCGGCTGACACCCACGAGGGACAGACACCGCATGAGCCTGGTTCGACTGAATGACGTCAGTGTTCGACTCGAGAACACTCCGATCCTCCGCGAAGGGTTCTTCCGCCTCGAGAATAAGGACAGGGTCGGGCTCATCGGGCGCAACGGGTCCGGCAAGACCACGCTGCTGAGGCTCGTCCTCGAGCAGATCCAGCCCGACACCGGAACCGTCACCATCGAACCCGGCACCCGCATCGGCTACTTCTCGCAGTTCTCCGAACTCGACGGCACCGCCACCATCACCGAAGTGCTCGACGCCCTCTTCGTCCAGGTGCACGCCGTCGAAGACGAGCTCGCCTCCATCGACGCCGCGATCGCCGCCGACCCCACCGGCGGCCCCGAGCTCGACCGGCTCATCGACCGGCAGTCCGAACTCTTCGCCGAGATGGATCACCTCGACGGCTGGGACTACCCGCGCAAGATCGACCAGGCGCTCACCACCCTCGGCTTCACCGAGGCCCACCGCACGGCCGCCATCGACGACCTGTCCGGCGGATGGCGCAACCGGGCTGCCCTCGCCAAGATCCTGCTCGAAGACCCCGACATCCTGCTCCTCGACGAGCCCACGAACTACCTCGACGTCGCGGGCGTCGAATGGCTCGAGAACTGGTTCCGCGACTTCCACGGCGCCGCGATCATCGTCTCCCACGACCGCAGATTCCTCGACGCGGTCGCGACACGCATCGTCGAGGTCGAGAACTACCACCTGCACGAATACCCCGGCAACTTCGACGAATACGTCATCCAGAAGCAGTTCCGCCTCAAAACCCTCGAAGCTCAGTTCGTCCACGAATCCGAGCTCCTCGCCTTCGAGGCCGAGGGCATCGCCGACCGTCGCGAGGCCGCCAAGAGCAGCAGCAAGGGACTCGACAAACAGCTCTCGGGCATCAAGAAGAACCGCGCCCCGCGGCCCGTCGACGAGATCATCACCGAGATCTACCGCGGACTCCATGTCAAAGACGTGCTCTGCCGCGTCAACGGACTGACCAAGTCGTACGGCGACCGCACCCTGTTCTCCGGCCTCGACTTCGAGGTCCGCCGTGGCAACCGCATCGTCGTGCTCGGCGCGAACGGCAGCGGCAAGAGCACCCTTCTCCGTGTGCTGACCGGGGAGGAGAAACACGATTCGGGCGACGTCGCCTGGGCGTCGGGCGCGAAGATCGTCTCCTACAACCAGGTGCTCGACGACCTCGACCTCGACGACACCGTGACGCACGCGGTGAACGCGATGCCCGACAGTCTCGCGCTCACCGCCACCCGCAAATCGGTCGGCCGCTTCCTCGCGATGTTCCAGTTCTCCGAAGCCGACCTGAAGAAGCGGATCCGTGAACTGTCCGGCGGCCAGCGCGCCCGCGTGGCGATGGCGCAGTGCCTCCTGTCCGGCGCATCGGTGCTGCTGCTCGACGAGCCGACGAACCACCTCGACCTGCCCAGCACCCAGGTCATGGAACGTGCTCTCGTTCACTTCCCGGGCGCGGTGATCGTGGTCAGCCATGACCGGTTCTTCACCGACAAGATCGCGAATCGGATGCTCGTCTTCGGCGCCCCCGGCGCAGCCGTCGGCGAGATCGACGTCCGCGCCGCCTGACCAAGGGCACGGCTAGCCTGTCTCGATGGCGGGTTGGCTGCGGCGCATCGCGTGGGACGTTCGCATCATGCGAGCCCCCTCCAAGGTCGCGCTCGGCTTCGGGTATCTGGTCCTGTTCCTCCTCGGTGCAATCGCCATAACGATCGGCTTCCTGCACGGCCACCCCGTCCTCGCCTGGGTGACAGTGGCCGGGGTCGCATTCCATCTGGCATTCTTCGCAGTGGCGGTCTGGGCATCACGACGACGTTTCGGCGGCTGGGACGCCCACCCGGACTGGGAGGGCGAGCCGCCCGGGTCACGGAACGACGCACCCGCCGAGTGATCTCGGACCTGTTGGATACGTGAACGCAGCAACCCTGACGAGGAGAGAACCCGTGGCCGAGATCGCTGACCTGCTCCACAAGAACCTGTCCGAGGTGTTCGGACAGCGGGACCCCGGAATCCGTGCATCGGTGATCGCCGACATCTTCGTCGTCGACGCCGCGTTCGCCGACGAGGAGGGCGAGGCCGTCGGCCGTGACGCGATCAGCCGGAAAGCGCAGGAGATCATCGATCAGGCGCCCGCCGACTTCGTGCTCGCCCCCATCGGTCCCGCGCGCGTCGTGAAGGATCTCGGTGCGCTCGCATGGGGATTCGGTCCCGAAGCGGCGGAACCGGTGGTCACGGGGGTCGACACCATCCTGGTGAAGGACGGCCGCATCACCGCGCTCTACACCTATCTGACGAAGTCCTAGTCGTCGGGCGCCTCGAGCACGAACGTCGTACGGCCGTGCCGGACGCCGTTGACCTGCAGCTCGATCGCGTGCTCGCCCGGGTGGTAGCGCCGCGTCGTGATCGGTCGGAACGAGTGCGTCCGATTGAGCGTCGTCGCCTCGCCGGGCGCCAGCATCACGGTCGTCAGCTTGAACGTCTTCCCGGTCAGCTGACCGTTCGCCTTCTGATGGTGAACGGTGTAGTCGACCGCGAGCCGAGCCGGTTCCAATCCCGTGTTGATGATCGTCGCCCTGAAGTCGATGCTCCCACCGAATCCGATCCGCTCGGCCGACAGGACGGGGCCTACGACGTCGACGCTCGCGGGGGTGAACCCGAGCAGTTCCAGTGCGCCCCTGTTCCCCTTCTTGATGAGCGTCCGCAGGCCGTGCCGGACGACCCCGGGCGTGTTCTCGTCGGGGTTCTCGAGCCATCGTCGTGCGGTCCCGACGACGAGGTCCGGAGCGTCACGGCTGAGGTCGTTGAGGTGATTGGCGACGGAACGGCGCACGTAATCGCTGGGGTCGCGGTAGAGGGCATCGAGAATGGGCACTGTCGAGCCGGGCGACACGATGATCGCCGGAACGCGGACCGACCACGGCAGGTACGGTCGCGTGCCCTCCGAAGCGAGACGGCGCACATCGGTGTCCGCCGACCCCGTCCATCGGCGCGCCGTCTCGAGCGCGCGAGGCAGGTCGTGCCGCAGCAGCACTCGAATCGCGAACTCGGCCGTGAGGCGCGAGGTCAGGTCGGCGAGCAGATCCATCGCGTCATCGAACGACGCGTCGGTGCTCTCCTCGACGGCTTTCTGCGCGACCGCCCCGGTGACCGGCCAGATCAGCCATCCGCTGAAGGGCAGCTCCCCGTCGCGCGCCGCCCGGATGACGGACGCGAACTGCGCGTAGTCGCCGGGGATGTCCCGCAGCAGTGCGTCGCGCAGCAGGTCCGCCCGTTCGCGGAGCGAGAGGTCGTCGAGCCGGGTTGCCGCCTCGCGGAGGGCGGGCAGACGCGAGCCGGGCGCGGCGGCGTCGATCGCATCCACGAGCGCCTGGGCGGTGCGGATGCCGATGAGCTCGTCGGCGAATGGCACGTGTCGATCCTCCTCGTGGCCGAGCGACCGCAGTAGACGACTGCGGGAGACGAGGCCATCACCACCCAAGCACACTCACGCCTCGACGGCACGAACCACGGACCGCCAGCACTGGCGAGCCGGCATCTGTCAGGCGCTCACCCCGTCGCCGCCGACCGGAACCGCCGCGCGAGAAGCGCGAACGCATCGGTCAGCTCGGAAGGGCCGACGACCTCGATGTCGGCGTCGAACCTGCCGAGCGACGCGGCGAGCGCCGGCCACGACCAGGCTCCGGCGATGAGGCGCGAGCGGCCGTCACCGAGGTCCTCCACGATCGACTCGCCCGCGAACGGCGTGACGGCTCTCGCGGGCAGGGCGAGGACGACCTCGCCGACGCACGGCCAGACGTCTGCGCCCTCGGAACCCTTGAATCGTGCGGAGACGAAGGCGCCGACATCGCCGCCGGGTATTCCACGTGGACTGAAGCGAGGACCGACGGACGACCGGAGCGAGATCCTGTCGACCCGGTAGGTGCGCCAGTCGTCGCGGTCGAGGTCCCAGGCGACGAGATACCAGCGGCCGTCCCTCGCCACGAGGTGGTGCGGTTCTGCACGGCGTACCGGGGTCAGCGCGGCGGCATCGTGGTGGGCCGCACCGGAGGAGTAGTCGAAGCGGAGGACCTGATGGGCCCGAGTCGCGGCACCGATCGCGACGAGGACCTCGGTGTCCACCTGGACGTCGACTCCGCTACGGGGGAGTGTGGTCAATTCGAGGTTGTCGATCCGGTGTCGGAGACGCGGCGGCATCACCTGGCGGACCGTCGTCAGCGCCCGCGCGCCGGCCTCTTCGATTCCGGCGCCGGTCGCGGACGCGCTCTGCAGGGCGACGGCGATCGCGACCGCCTGCTCGTCGTCGAAGAGCAGAGGCGGCAGCTCGGAACCGGCCTCGAGGCGGTAGCCCCCGTCGGGACCCTTGAACGCGCGTACCCGATAGCCGAGTTCGCGGAGACGGTCCACGTCGCGCCGAACCGTCCGCTCGCTGATGTCGAGTCGTTCCGCGAGCAGCTGGCCGGGCCAGTCGCGGCGCGACTGCAGCAGCGACAGCAGGGTCAGTAGTCGCGAGGTCGTTCCAGCCATGATTCATTCTCGCGCGAATAGCGGACGGAAACTGACCGCTACCGCTGAAAGGCTTGTCGAACGGCGGTCGATGGGACCGTCCCGCAACCGAATCAGGAGCAATCATGACGATCGACGTCACCCCTCACCTCAACTTCCGTGGCGACGCCCGCCGAGCGCTCGAGTTCTACCAGGCGGCGTTCGGCGGCGACCTCGTCGTGATGACCTATGCGGACATGGGTGGCGCAGCGAGGCCCGAGGAGGCCGATCAGGTCGTATGGGGGCAGGTCGCTGCTCCGAGCGGCTTCCGCGTGATGGCCTACGACGTTCCGTCCTCGCGAGCGTGGAGCCGGGGCGACGACCCGTTCTTCGTCTCGGTGCGCGGCGCAGCCGGTGATGAGGACGCTCTCACCGCCTCGTGGGAGAAGCTGGCCGAGGGAGGGGCCGTCATCCAGCCGCTCGGTCCGTCCGCGTGGTCGCCGCTGTACGGGATGCTCGCGGACCGATTCGGCGTCACATGGGTCGTCGACATCGCCGCGGAGTATCCGGCGGCCTGACCCTCGCTCGCCCACTCCCGACGGTGATCCCCGCCGGTACGCAGCCGGGGGTGGGCGGACAGTCGGCGTGGTGGCGGCGCCGATCTGTGACTCCGTGTTTCCCTCGCCGGACCGCGGTCGTCGCCGACATGGCAGAGTCGGGGGACCATGTCGGACGAGTCCAGGCCAGAGAGCGCTGCGCCGCTGCCTCACGACTACGACGCGATCGAGCGTGACTCCCTCGCCCGACCCGACAGTCGCAAATGGAGCCTGCACGAGGGCACCATCGGCGCATGGGTCGCCGAGATGGATTTCGGCACCGCTCCCGTGGTCCGTCGGGCCCTCCACGACGCCGTCGATCGGGGCGACCTCGGGTATCTCGCGCCGGCGACGAGTGCGCGCATGTCGGAGGCGGTCGCCGACTGGTACCGCGTCGAATACGGCTGGGATCTCCACCCGCGCCACGTCCACCCCGTCTCGGACGTCATGGCCGCGTTCAACGTCGCGGTGTCCCGATACTCCGCGGCCGGCTCGGCGGTCATCGTGCCGACCCCCGCCTACATGCCGTTCCTCACGTTCATCCCGGCGATCGGGCGGGAGGTGATCGAAGTCCCCGGCATCGTCGAAGACGGACGTTGGCGGCACGATCTCGAAGCCGTCGACGCCGCTTTCGCCGCGGGCGCCGAGACTCTCGTGCTCTGCAATCCGCACAACCCGACGGGCACGGCACTCACCCGGGACGAGCTCGAGGCCATCTCCGAGGTCGTCGAGGCGCACGGCGGCAGGGTATTCGCCGACGAGATCCACGCCGCGCTGCGCTACGACGGTCGCCACATCCCGTACGCGTCGCTCTCGCCCGCGACAGCGAGCCACACCATCACCGCCACCTCGGCGTCGAAGGCCTGGAACCTCCCCGGGCTCAAAGCCGCGCAGCTGATCACGTCGAACGATGAGGACGAAGCGGCCTACGCGGACTTCGGCTTCTCCGTCGTGCACGGGGCATCCACCCCGGGGGTCATCGCGGCGACCGTCGCCTTCTCCGAGGGGCGCGATTGGCTCCTCGACACGGTGGGATACCTCGACGGCAATCGGCGCGAGCTGGAGCGGCTGCTCGCCGAGCATCTTCCCGAGATCGGGTACACGCCTCCCGACGCGACCTACATCGCATGGCTCGACTGCCGCCGCCTCGGCATCACGGGCTCGCCGGCCGACTTCTTCCGAGAGCACGCCGGCGTGGCTCTGACCGACGGGGCGCTCTGCGGGCGCGGATACGAGGGCTTCGTGCGCCTCGTCTTCGCAATGCCCCGCCCCATCCTGCGCGACGCGGTCTCCCGCATGGGCGAGGCCGTGCGTCTCTACCGCACCTGACCGCGACGGCGCGCGAGTCTCTTCTCGATGGCCCCGCTGATGAGGTTTCCGGGGATCAGGATGAGCAGCGGCCAGAGACTGACCGTCGGGACGAGCAACGCGATGACGAGTGCCACTGCGAACAGCGTCGACGTGACGATGGAGGGCACCGCGCTGACGGGTTCTTCCGTCACGATCGCGGCAGATCGTCTGATGACGACGACCTGCAGCAGCAGCAGAAGCGCGATCACCAGGAGCGTCCCGATGTAGAGGGCCGAGATCCCGACATCGCGTGTGCCGGTCGTGGCGAGCAGCTCGGTCGGGAATGGGAGGAACACGATCGGGATCAGCCACAGCACGTTCACCCAGACCAGTCCGTGCGACGCCGTCCGGACGCCGTTGTAGATGCGGTGATGGCCCATCCAGAACACGGCGATGACGAGGAAGCTGAGCAGGAAGGAGAACAGTCGCGGCCAGTTCGACGCGAGGAGCTCGCCGACCGTCTCCGAGCCGTCCGAGTCGAAGTCGCCGGCGAGGTCGACGAGCGGCAGCCCGAGCAGAGTGATGGCGATCGCGACGACCGCGTCGCAGAACGTGATCAGGCGATCAAGGCTGCGTTCCCGGTTCACCCCGCCATTATGGGCGTTCCCCCGGTCTTCATCGATGGGCTGTCCGCCGACTGTCGCCGATGTGAGACCGAGCCGGTGTCGGTGGCCCCGAACAGAATCTTCGGAAACAGCTTTCAGCGGGAACGGGCGCATGACAGCATCGAGGAGAGGCGTCGACGCGATCTCCGCGGCGCGCGGATACGCGATCCACACCCCACGAGATGAAGAAGGGTGAGATGACGGAGTCCGACCCCACCGCGCCCTCGAGCACGGCACCGGTGGGCGAGCACTGGAAGCGCAACGTCACCCTGTTCCTCAGCGGGCAGACGGTCTCGCTGTTCGGCTCGATGCTCGTCCAGTACGCGGTCATGTGGTACGTGACGTTCGAGACGCGGTCGGGTCTCGCGGTCGCGATCTACGCACTCGCCGCGTTCCTCCCGCAGGGCATCGTGTCCATCTTCGGCGGTGTCATCGCCGACCGCATGAACCGCCGCGTGCTCGTCATGGTGGCCGACGGGACCATCGCCGTCGTCACCCTCGTGCTGGCATTCCTCATGCTCAACGGGGTGACCGATCTCTGGATCATCCTGCTCGCCGTCGCGGCGAGATCCGTCGGCGCGGGGTTCCAGACCCCCGCCGTCCAGGCGATGATCCCGCAGATCGCCCCGCCCGATCAGCTGATGCGGGTCAACGGAATCTTCGGCACGATCCAGTCCGCGATGGCTCTGCTCGCACCCGCGGCCGCTGGGGCGATCTTCGGCCTGTTCGGGCTGATCCCGCTGTTCTTTATCGACACGATCACCGCGGCGATCGGCATCGGTTTCCTCGCGCTCGTCGCCGTTCCGACCCTGGCCTCCATCTCCGAGAAGACCACGAGCTACCGCCAGGACCTCGTCGAGGGGTTCCGGTACATCTGGAACCACGGTGTGGTGCGCTGGCTGCTCGTTCTGTTCGCCATCATCTTCCTGCTCACCGTCGCGCCCTCGTTCATCACACCCCTCATGGTCGCCCGCAGTTTCGGCACCGAGGTGTGGATGGTCGCCGTCCTCGAGGTCGCATTCAGTGTCGGCATGCTCCTCGGCGGTGCGCTCGTGTCGACGGTCCTCGCGAAGCGCAGCCGGATCGGGCTCATCCTCTTCTCCATCTTCGGCTTCGCCGTCTTCACCATCGCACTGGGACTCAGCCCCAACCTCTGGGTCTTCTACGGATTCATGTTCGTGATCGGGCTTCTCGTCCCGCTCTTCTCGACCCCGTTCATGACGCTCGTGCAGGAGACCGTTCCCCCCGACAAGCACGGACGCGTCTTCAGCTACGTCGGCATCGTGATGGCGCTCGCGACTCCGATCGGAATGACGATCTTCGGACCGCTGGCCGACGTGATCAGCGTGCAGCTGCTGCTCGTCTGCGCCGGACTGCTGACGATCGTCGTCCTCGTGATCGCCGTCATGGTTCCGTCTGGGCGTGCCGCGATCGCCGCGGCGCGGGCCACGCAGGCCGACCCTCCCGCACCGGGTGGCGTCGGGGAGGCGTCCGAGTCGGAGGTGTCGCGCTAATGACGAGAGGGGCTGCACCCCAGCCCTTCGAACTCCCGCCGCACGCTGCCGAGTTCGATGACCTTCGCTCGCGACTGCGCTCGACCCGCTGGCCCGACGCGCCTTCCGACGCCGGGTGGGCGCTCGGAACCGACCTCGACTACCTGCGCGAACTGGTCGCCTACTGGATCGACGGATTCGACTGGGAGGCCCAGCGCGAGAAGCTTCAGCGGTTCCCGCACTTCCAGGTCGATGTGGCAGGCAGAGGAATCCACTTCCTCCACGCCAAGGCCGAAGCTCCGTCCGGCCCCGTGCTTCCTCTCGTGCTGACGCATGGCTGGCCCGATTCCTTCTGGCGTTACACCGAGGTCCTCCCGCTCCTCACCGACCCCGGCTCTCACGGAGCCGACCCCGCCGATGCGTTCGATGTGATCGTGCCCGACATACCCGGCTTCGGCTACTCCGATCATCCCGATCCGGCGCTGAATTCGATCGAGGTCGCGGGCCTGTGGGCAGAGCTCATGACAGTCCTGGGCTATGACCGGTTCGGTGCCGCGGGCGGTGACATCGGGTCGCACGTCACGCGCTACCTGGGTCTCGACTACCCCGACCGTCTCATCGCGGTGCATCGCATGGACGCGGGCCTGCCGTCGCCGGCACTCGATCCCGGCGAGCTGACGCCCGACGAGCGGACGTGGCTCGCCGGAGCCGCCGACTGGAATGCGAGCGAAGGCGCCTACGCGGCGATGCACCGCACCAAACCGCAGACGGCGGCGCTGGCGCTGAACGACTCGCCGGTCGGTCTCGCGGCGTGGATCGTCGAGAAGCTGCGAGCCTGGAGCGACTGCGACGGCGACGTCGAGACGCGCTTCACGAAGGACCAGACCCTCACCAACGTCACCATCTACTGGTTGACGCAGACCATCGGCTCGTCGATGCGGATGTACAACGCGAACTCCAGGATCCCGCCCGAGCAGCTCGCCCGCCGCACCGAGGTGCCGACGGGATTCTCGATCTTCCAGGGCGACATCGTGCGCGCCCCGCTGCCCTGGCTCGAGCGCTCCACCAACCTGGCGCGCGCCACCGAGCCGGCCCGGGGCGGCCACTTCGCACCGTTCGAGGAGCCCGAGCTGTACGCGCAGGAACTGCGCGACTTCTTCCGCCCGTACCGCACGACCCGGTAGGCGGAGTCCGCCGGCACTCGCGTCAGTCGACGAGCCGGAGCATCCGAGCCCGGGTTGCGCGGAGCACCTGGAGCAGCGGCGGGTCGGCATCGTCGTCGAGCCAGGCATCGAGCGCGGTGTCGAAAACCGCCGATCCCAGCCGGGCCAGCAGTTCGGCGTCCTCCGCACCGCGTGCAACGAGCGCTTCCTCGATGGCACGCGACAGCATCGAGGATTTGAGGAGCTCGCGTTCCCGCAAGTGCGGGTCGGAGCGGATGATCGCGCGACGACGCCGCATCCCCTCGCGCCAGCCGTCGAAGTCTCGGGAGACGACCGTCTCGAATCCGTGCATGACGAGTCCCCACGGGGTGAGGGCAGGCGGTGCGGCGGCGAGGAGTTCACTGACGATGCGGGGGAAATCACGCTCCCGCAGGAACAGCACCTCGCGCTTATCGGTGTAGTGACGGAAGAACGTGCGAGTGGTCAGCCCGGCGCGCTCGGCGATCTCGGGAACCGTCGTCGCTGCGTAGCCCCGAGAGGCGAACAGCTCGATCGCCGCCTGTTCGAGGCGTGCCGGAGCATCGGGAGCCCACCTGGTCATACGGATGACTCTAGCCGTGATGACACTTCGTGTCATAGCGACTAGAGTGATGACACAACATGTCATCAGGACATGCCCTCGACTCTGGAGCCCCCATGACCGTTCCCTCCGCGCCGATCCCCGCCCCCGATTCCGCTGGTGGCAGCCAGGCCGCCGCGGAGTCTACTCCGCGCAACTCGGCCGCGTGGCTCCCGTCCAGTCGCGCCGACCTCCGAGTGGGGCCGGCCGCCTACACGCGACCGCTCGCGGGCGAACTCGTCGTCCGCAACCGCGCGATCGCGGTGAACCCGCTCGACTCGATCAAGCAGTGGAGCGGGGATCTGATGTATCGGTGGTTGCCCTATCCCTCCGTGCTCGGCGAGGACATCGCGGGCGAGGTGGTGGAGATCGGAGCCGGCGTCACACGATTCGCGGTGGGGGATCGTGTGCTGGCGTACGCGGTCGGCATGGAGAAGAAGCGGAATCACACCGCCGAGGGCGGGTTCCAGGAGTACACGGTAGTCCGCGAGGATCTCGCGGCGCCCGTACCCGACTCCATGCGTTTCGAGCAGGCTGCGGTCCTCCCGCTGGCGATCTCGACGGCGGCATCCGCTCTGTTCCAGAACGACGGTCTCGGCCTCCGCCCCCCCCGTTCCCGGGGCCGCGCCCACCGGAGAGACCGTCGTCGTTTGGGGTGGCTCGACGAGCGTCGGCAGCAACGCGATCCAGCTCGCCGTCGCCGCGGGCTACGACGTGGTCGCAACAGCATCGAAGAAGAACCACGACCTCATGCGCCGCCTGGGTGCGAGTCGCGTCTTCGAGTACACAAGCGCGACCGCGGTCGCCGACATCGCGTCCGCCGTCGCGGGCGAATCGGTCGCCGGGATCTTTGCCGTCGGAACGGGATCCGCGGAGAAGGCCGTCGCGATCGCCGCTGCCACGGGCACGAAGCGCGTCATGATGGCGTCGCCCCCGGTGTCGTTCGAGTCGATCCCGAGGCGCCCGGGACTCAGCGTGAAGTTCCTCCGTGTCATGGCTCGCCTCGTGGCGAGCAATGCGGTCCTGCAGGCGCGCTGCGCACGCCACGGGATCCGGGCGAGATTCGTGTGGGGGAGCACCCTGATGAACAACGAGGTCGGCCCCATGCTGTGGGAGCGATTCCTGCCCGGCGCGCTGGCCGAGGGCCGCTACCTCGCTCTTCCGGAACCGCAGGTCGTCGGGTCGGGACTCGAGCAGCTGCAGCCGGCCCTCGACCTGCTTCGCGCGGGCGTGTCCGCGCGCAAACTTGTCGTCACCCTCTGAGTCGAGTCTCCCGGAGCATCGCGTTACCGGCTCGGCGCGCCGCCCGGTCCGGGGAATGCCCGAGCGCGAGCCCGAGCCCGCTCGTCAGCGACGAACCTGCTCCCACGCCGCGAGCGCACGCTCGCGTCCTTCCTTGAGGTCGACGATCGGGTCGGGGTAGTCATCGGAGCCGGCCTCGGGGACCCAGAGCTTCACGTAGGCGCCCTCGGGGTCGAACTTGTCGGCCTGCCGCTCGGGGTTGAAAATCCGGAAGTAGGGGGCCGCGTCGACACCGGACCCGGCAACCCACTGCCAGTTGAAGGGATTGTTCGCGGCATCGGCGTCGACGAGGGTGTCCCAGAACCACTCCTCGCCGTGACGCCAGTCGATGAGCAGGTGCTTGATCAGGAACGATGCCGTGACCATGCGGCTGCGGTTGTGCATCCAGCCGTGATGCCACAGCTGCCTCATCCCCGCATCGACGAGGGGGATTCCGGTAGCCCCGCGCTGCCAGGCTTTCAGCTGGCTCGGCTTGAGTCGCGGCCACGGGAACTTCTCGTACTCCTCGCGCCACGACACGCGGTGCAGGTCGGGGGAGTAGAAGAGCGTGTGCCAGGCGAAGTCGCGCCAGGCCAGTTCGTTCCGGAACGTCGAGGCGCCCTTCCCGGTGTGTCCGCGTGCGGCCGCCCACACCTGCGGGGACGACAGCTCGCCCCACCGGAGACGCGGACTGAGCCGGCTCGTCGCATCGTGACCGGGGAAGTCGCGATCGTCGGAGTAGCCCGACACATCATCGGCGAGGAACTGCTCCATCCGCTCGTGCGCGGCGTCCTCCCCGGGGGTCCAGATCTCGGCCAGGCCCTCACCCCAGTCCCGGGTCGGGAGGAGGCCCCAGTCGTCGAGCTCGTCGCTCGCCGGCACCGCCGAACCGCGGGGCTTCGTCAGCTTCGCGGGGACGGCGATCGGGTCGCGGGGAGGTTCGCGCTTGAAGCGCTCGGTCAGTGCGTTGAAGAACGGCGAGTACACCCGATAGGGCTTGTCCTCTCCCGTGCTGACCTCCCACGGCTCGATCAAGAGGGACCCGGGCATGCTGTGCACGACGCGTCCCGCCTCCCTCAGCGCGCTCTTGATCGCGGTGTCGACGTCCCGCTCGGGCCCGCCGTAACGTCGGTTCCAGACGACCAGACCCGCGTCGAGCTCCTCCGCGAGCGCCGGCACGATGTCGGCAGCGGCGCCCCTGCGGAGGACGAGCTTCCCGCCCAACTCGTCCAGCTTCGCCTGCAGGGAGAGCAGGGAGGCATGCAGCCACCACTTGGCCGCCTCACCGAGGGGCCGGATGCCTCGCGATTCCTCGTCGAGCACGTACAGCGCGACGATCGGCTCGCCGCGTTCGGCGGCGACGGCGAGGGCGGGATGGTCCGCAACGCGCAGATCATCGCGGAACCAGACGAGTGAAGGTGACGCCATCGCGTCAGGATATGAGCACGAACCAGGAGAGATCCTGGGCGCGGTGCCGCGACCCGATATCAGCCGGTCGACTCGTCGGCGAGCGCCCGGCGGCGGGCGCGTTCCGTCTCCGCCGCCGCCGCCTCTTCTACGGTGGGTGCTGTTCCACCGAGGTGACGGGGCTGCCACCACTCACCCGTCCCGTCGACCGGGTAGTCGGCCTGCAGCCGGTCGGTCAGCGACTGGAGCTCGTCGCGCAGTTCCTCGGTCCTCAGGGCGACGGAATCATCGGGCCGAACCTGAATGGGTGAGCCGAACGCGAAATCGACGTTCACCCCGAAGCGATCCCGGAGCCGGATCTTGCGGTTCTTCGTCAACAGGCGCTGGCCGCCCCAGACCGCAACGGGGATGACGGGGACGCCCGCCTCGGCGGCGAGGCGGACCGCTCCGGTCTTGAGATCGCGCACCGTGAAGCTGGCGCTGACTCCTGCTTCGGGGAACACGCCGATCAGCTCACCCCGGCGGAGCGCGGCGACGGCGTTCGCGTACGCGGCGCCGCCGGAGGACATGTCGACCTCGATGTGGCGCATACCGCGCAGGAGCCAGCCCACACCCGGCTTGTCGAAGGCGCGCTTGGTGGCCATGAAGCGGATCCGGCGTCGGTTGTGCAGCCAGGTCTGCCATTCGACGAGAGCGAATTCGAGGTAGCCGAAATGCGTCATGGCGAGGACTGCGCCACCGGTGGCGGGGATGTTCTCGAGTCCGGTCGCGCGGCGCTTGAGTCGCCATGCAGCGAAGAGGGACCGGCCGATGCCGATCGCGACGGCGTAGATCGGCTCGCGGGTTTTCACCGCTCAAACGTAGGGGCCGCCCCTGTGCATCCCCGCTGAGCTTCTGTGCGAGCCCGATGAGGCGCGGATTTCCGTTCGGTGATCAGTCCGTCTGGTCGCCGCGCGGGGGAGTCTTGAACCGGCGGAACCAGCCCGAGATCGCCCCCGTCTGCCGATCCGTGAAATCGTTCGACAGTCGCGACGACTCCGCGGTGAGGTCGCCGCCGTTCATGATCGCCTCGAGCGCGTGCAGCGCCTCGGCCTCCTGCGCGGCGGCGCGCCGGCGGCGCTGGTCCTCGTCCATTCGGCGGAGCCTATCCGAGTCGGCTCGACGCCCGCGCCGGAGTGCGATCAGTGCCGGGGCTTGCGGGGCGGACGGTCGTCGCCGCGGTCGCGTCGTCCACCCGGCGCACCCCGGTCGGGACGCAGCTCGATGAGTTTCCCACTGATCCGGGTACCGCTCAGGCGGGAGAGTGTGTCGTCCGACAGATCGGCGGGCAGCTCGACCAGCGAGAAGTCGGGACGGATGTCGATCGAACCGAAGTCCTCGCGCTTCAAGCCGCCCTCGTTGGCCAGCGCGCCGACGATCTGACGCGGCTCCACCTTGTGTCGACGACCGACGGCGATGCGGTACTTGATGAGGTTGGAGTCACCGCGCGGACGACGCTCGGGCCGCTCGCCGCGTTCGGGCCGCCCTCCGTCGCGGTCGTCCCGATCGAAGCGCTGAGCGCGCTCGTCCTCGGGGGACAGCAGCAGGGGGGTGTCGCCCTGAGCGACGACGGCGAGCGCCGCGGCCACATCGGCCTCGGGCACGTCGTTGTGCTCGACGTAGTGATTGATGATGTCGCGGAAGCGCTCGATGCGCTCCGTCTGTCCGAGCGCCGCCGTGATGGCGTCGTCGAAGCGGGCCAAGCGGGTGGCGTTCACGTCCTCGGTGCTCGGCAGCTGCATCTGGGTCAGCGGCTGGCGGGTGGCCTTCTCGATCGAGGTGAGCATGCGCCGCTCGCGCGGGGTCACGAAGCTGATCGCGTCTCCCGAACGCCCTGCGCGACCGGTGCGGCCGATGCGGTGGACGTATGACTCGGTGTCGATGGGGAGGTCGTAGTTGACGACGTGGCTGATCCGGTCGACGTCGAGTCCGCGGGCGGCGACGTCGGTCGCGACGAGGATGTCGAGCTTGCCCGACTTCAGCTGGTTGACCGTCTTCTCGCGCTGGGCCTGGGCGACATCGCCGCTGATCGCGGCAGCCGTGTAACCGCGGGCACGGAGCTTCTCGGCGAGAGTCTCGGTCTCGTTCTTCGTGCGGACGAAGACGATCATCCCTTCGAAGTTCTCGACCTCGAGGATGCGGGTGAGCGCATCGACCTTCTGCGGGTACGACACCACCAGGTAGCGCTGGGTGGTGTTGGCCGAGGTGGTCGTCTTGTTCTTGACCGTGATCTCTTCGGCGTCGTGCAGGTACTTGGCCGAGATGCGGCGGATCTGCGCCGGCATCGTCGCCGAGAACAGGGCGACCTGCTTGCTGTCGGGGGTGTCGGCGAGGATCGTCTCGACATCCTCCGCGAAGCCCATCTTGAGCATCTCGTCGGCCTCGTCGAGCACGAGGAACTTGAGCTCGGTCAGGTCGAGGGTTCCCTTATCCAGGTGGTCCATGATCCGGCCGGGTGTGCCGACGACCACGTGGACTCCGCGACGCAGGGCCGAGAGCTGGGTGCCGTAACCCTGACCGCCGTAGACGGGGAGCACACGGACGCCGCGCAGGTGGGCGGCGTACTTCTCGAACGCTTCGCAGACCTGCAGCGCGAGTTCGCGCGTGGGTGCGAGCACGAGAGCCTGGGGCGTCTGCTGGGTCAGGTCGAGCTGCGACAGGATCGGCAGCGCGAACGCGGCCGTCTTGCCGGTACCGGTCTGGGCGAGGCCGATGACATCGCGGCCGGCGAGGAGCGGCGGGATGGTGGCCGCCTGGATCGCGGACGGGGTTTCGTAGCCGACGTCCTTGAGCGCTTTGAGAACGGGTTCGCCGAGTCCGAGCGCCTGGAAGGTCTGCGTCTCGGGGGTCGTTTCCGACTCTTCGGGCGCGCTGGAATCAGGTGAAGACATTCACCAAGGGTACTCGCCCCGCCCGTCCGCCCGATGCCGCGGGAATCAGGGGCTGCGGGCGAGCGTCCCGCTCATTTCGGCGGGCTCGATGGGCGGCCGGCCCGGCCGCTCGTTGAGCTCGTCGAAACGGAGGCCGTGGGCGAGAGGAGGGCGCTCATTTCGCTTCGCTCAATGGGCGGGGTGGCGCCGCCCGCTGAGCGCAGCGAAGCGAAGGCCGCGCGGGAGGTGAGTCGCACGGAGACCGCTCGTTGAGCTCGTCGAAACGAAGGCCGTGGGCGAGAGGGGGCGCTCATTTCGCTTCGCTCAATGGGCGGGTTGGCGCCGCCCGCTGAGCGCAGCGAAGCGAAGGCCGCGAGTAAGGGGTTCCCGCGCATTTCGACGGGCTCAATGGGCGGGACGCCCCGCCGCTCGTTGAGCTCGTCGAAACGAAGGCCTACTCGGCGTCGGTCCGCGCCGCGGCGACCTCGCGGCCCCGGACGGTCTGCGGGAAGCGCTCCAGCAGGGCCGCGACCTCGGGTGCGTCCTCGTTCGCCCCGAACAGCTCGGCGAACGGCTGCATGCTGATGCTGTCCCTGAGCGACCCTGCGGTGACCGGGTCGAAGCCGAGATCGTCGATCAGCTCGGCGACCTCGGCCACCGCGTCGGCGTCGTCGCCGGCGAGCGCGATCGCCTTCCGGTCGGCGGCGCCCGCCGGTCGCGGTCCCTCATCGAGGTCGTGATACCCCATGTGGTTGAACGCCTTCACGACGCGGGACTCGGGGAGGAACTCCTGGACCAGTTCGCTCGTCGACACCGTCGGATCGGTGAACTCGGGCCGGATGCCGTCGACCTCCCACCAGTAGTTCATCGCATCGACGACGAGCTTGCCGGCGAGAGCGCCGGTCGGGATGGACCGGTACTTGCCGAGCGGGAGGGCGAGGACGACGACGTCGGCACCCCGCACCGCCTCCTCGGAGCTGACCGCCACCGCCCCCGGGGTGAGCACGTCGACGATCAGTCGGATCCGCTCCGGATCACCGGACCCGGCGATCAGCACACGGTAGCCCGCCGCGATCGCCAGGCGCGCGAGCACCGTCCCCACCTTGCCGGCACCCAGGATGCCGATGGTCCGCTGCGCCGCCATCCGATCAGGCGAGAGTGCTGATGTCGATGACGAAGCGGTAGCGGACGTCCGACTTCAGAACCCGCTCGTACGCCTCGTTGATGTAGTCGGCGTTCACGAGCTCGATCTCGGGTGCGATCCCGTGCTCGGCGCAGAAGTCGAGCATCTCCTGCGTCTCGCGGATGCTGCCGATACCCGATCCGGCGAACGAACGACGGTTCCCGAACAGCGAGAACACCTGCACGGGGAGGGGCTCGGGCGGTGCTCCGACACTGACGAACGTTCCATCGAGTGCCAGCAGCGACAGGTAGGCGCTCATGTCGATCACGGCGCTGACCGTGTTGATGACCAGGTCGAACGAGTTGGCGAGCTCGTCGAAGGTGGCCGGGTCGCTCGTGGCGTAGTAGTGGTCGGCACCCAGGCGGAGCCCGTCGTCCTTCTTGCCGAGCGTCTGGGAGAGCACCGTCACCTCGGCGCCCATCGCGTGGGCGATTTTGACGGCCATGTGCCCGAGTCCACCCATCCCGACGACGGCGACCCGTGTTCCGGGACCGGCGTTCCAATGCGACAGGGGCGAGTAGGTGGTGATCCCCGCGCAGAGGAGGGGGGCGGCCGCCTCGTACGGGATCGACTCGGGCACCTTGAGCACGAAGTCCTCGACGACGACGACGTGGGTCGAGTACCCGCCCTGCGTGATGCTGCCGTCGCGGTCGACGGAAGCGTAGGTGCCCGTGTTGCCGGGGATGCAGTACTGCTCCTCGCCCGCGAGGCAATTCACGCACTCGCGGCAGGAGTTGACCATGCAGCCGACGCCGACTCGATCGCCCACCTGGTGCAGGGTCACCTCCGAACCCACCTCGGTCACGGTGCCGACGATCTCGTGGCCGACCGTCAGCGGGTAGGTCACGGGACCCCACTCGCCGCGGACGGTGTGGATGTCGGAGTGGCAGATCCCCGCGTAGGCGATCTCGATCATGACGTCTTTCGCGCCGACCTCGCGGCGTTCGATGGTGACGGGGACGAGGGGTTCGGTGGCAGAGGTGGCCGCGTAGGCCTTCACAGTAGACATGTGAGTTGATTGTCTCGCGTCCCAGCTGTCGAGTCGCCCAGTCCCACTCCACCTGCCCTCGCTCAGCGGCACAGGGCGGCGACCCGGGCGGGTCCTACGCTGGGTAGCGACTTCATCGACGACGACTGGAAGGTCACACATGTCCACTTGGCTCATCACCGGCTGCTCGAGCGGACTCGGACGGGCGCTCGCCGAAGCGGTGCTCGAACGCGGAGACAACGCCGTCGTCACCGCACGCGACGTGACCTCGGTGGAGGACCTCGCCGAGACGTTCCCCGATTCGGCGCTCGCGCTCGCCCTCGACGTGACCGACTCCGCGCAGATCGAGCGGGCCGTCGGCCACGCGCTCGAGAGGTTCGGATCGATCGACGTGCTCGTCAACAACGCCGGCTACGGCTACCGGGCCGCGGTCGAGGAGGGCGACGACGACCACGTCGAGCAGCTCTTCGCCACCAATTTCTTCGGTGCCGTCGCGATGATCAAGGCGGTCCTCCCCGGGATGCGCGCTCAGCGCAGCGGATCGATCGTCTCCATCTCGTCGATCGGGGCCCGTATCGCGCCTCCCGGATCCGGTTACTACGCCGCGACGAAGGCGGCCCTCGAGGCGATGTCCGCGTCGCTGCGCAAGGAGGTCGGACCGCTCGGCATCACGGCGATGGCGGTCGAGCCCGGCGGGTTCCGCACCGAGTTCGCGGGCCGCTCCCTGCACCAGTCCCGCGAAGCGATCGCGGACTACGCCGAGACGGCGGGCGTGCGACGCAAGGAGAACGACACGGCTCACGGCACCCAGCCGGGAGACCCGGCGAAGGCGGCCGAGGCCATCATCGCGGCGGTCGACTCGCCCGATGCGCCGACTCTGCTGGTGCTCGGAAGCGACGCCTACGCCTCGCTCAGCGGTGTTCTGAAGGAACAGCGCTCGGAGCTCGAGGCCTGGCAGAAGGTCGCCCTCAGCACGGACTTCACCGACTGATCCCCGGGGGCGTTCGCGATGATCGTCCCCCGAACGGGACCGGTTTAGCCCCCGAACGAGTGATTGTGACCCCCTGCCGCCCCACGGGAGCATGAAGTCATGACAGCTGCAACCGTGTTGTTCTTCATCCTGGGTGTCGCGGCGATTGCCGGTGGCATCGCCTTCATCGTCGCCCGCGGGCGCCTTTCGGCTCTCGCGCTCCGTCGTGAGAGCGGCGTATATCCGAACCCCAACGCCGTGTTCAGTCCGACCATGATGCTGATCGGCGGGATAGTCCTCGCCATCGTCGGAGTCTGCTCGATCCTCGCCGGACTCTTCCCCAACGGGTAGCCGGCGTTCCCCAATCCGGGCCCGTGCGGCGCGACGAACTCCGAGCATGGAGCGCGTGGCGAGAACTCGCGCCGATCGGCCCGGATCGGCGACCGGGGGAGCGGCGCTCATTCGAGCTGCCGCTCTCCTCGGTCTACGCCGCGTCGTCATCGACACGATCGCGGGACCCGTCGTCGTCCGCACCGGGCGGGAGACCGGTGGTCCCGCCACGATCCTCCTCCACGGTGCTGCCGGGTCGTGGACGACCTGGACGCCGCTTCTCGCCGAGTCCGATCTTGAGGAGCGTCCGCTCCGCGACGTGATCGCGTTCGACCTCCCCGGATGGGGCGAGTCGCCTCTGCCTGATCGAGCCGACCCGGACGTCGGCCTGCTCAGCACCGCCGTCGCCGAAGCGGCGCGCGCTCTCGGCTACGAGTCCTGGAATGTGCTCGGCCACTCCCTCGGCGGCTTCGTCGCCCTCGACCTCGCGGTCGCCGAACCCACTGCGACTCTGTCGGTCGGCCTCGTCTCCGGAACGGGAGCCGGCGAGATCGACGCCATCACGCGCCCGATCCGCGGCGGCCTCCGACTTCCCTGGTTCTCAGGGATGCTCGTCGCGATGCGCGTGCTGCGTCTCCTCGGACCCGCGGGAACGGGGCTCGTCCGTCTTCTTCATCGCGTCGGTGCGCTGACGCCGCTCGCGTCCCCGCTCTTCGTCGACCCGCGCAGCGTCGACCCGACGGTGATCGAAGCGCTCGCGGTCGAGGTCCGGCCGAAATCGTTCGTGCTCGCCGCCCGTGCCGCCGCCCGGTACGACCAGCAGCGGTGGCGGTCGATCGGCTGCCGTGTCCGTTCGGTCCGCGGGGAGCGCGACGTCTTCGTCGGAGAGCACGATTCGGACACGTTTGCCGCACTGATCCCCGATTTCCACGAGACTCTTCTGCACGGAGCCGGACATTTCGCCGCGATCGAACGTCCGGGTGCCGTCCTCGCCGAGCTGGTCGTCTGATCGGCTCGGCGGGTCGGCGAATCCGCGGACGTCTGGCAGCAACGGCGCTGGCAGTACGCGAAGAAGGGCCGCCCCATCGGGACGGCCCTTCTTCCGTTTCGTTGCCGCGGGTCAGGCCGCGAGCAGAACCTGCTCTTCACGCGTCGTCGCGACGAGCGACCCGCCCGCCACGGTCAGCAGCACGTGCTGCCCGGCGGCGAGCTGCTCGGTCACCATCAGGTCGGCGATCCGGTCGTCCACCTGACGCTGGATGACGCGGCGCAGCGGGCGCGCGCCGTACTCGGGCTCGTACCCGGCATCCGCGATGAAGTCGATCGCCTCGTCGCTCGCCTCGAACCCGATGCCCTGGCCCTGCAGCCGTGCGGCCGTCGCGCTGAGCATCAGGCTCACGATCGTGCGCAGCTGCACCCGATCGAGCTTGCGGAACAGCACGATCTCGTCGATGCGGTTGAGGAACTCGGGCCGCATCGCCTCGCGGAGCTTGCCCATCACCCGGTCGCGAAGATCCTTCTCCGACGAGTACCCACCGGCCGAGGCGTCGCTCGACGCGACGAAGCCCAGCGCTCCGCCACGGCTCGCGAGGAACTCCGAACCGAGGTTCGAGGTCATGATCACGATGGTGTTGCGGAAGTCCACGGTGCGTCCCTGCCCGTCGGTCAGACGACCGTCGTCGAGCACCTGCAGCAGCAGGTTGAACACGTCGGGGTGCGCCTTCTCGACCTCGTCGAGCAGCACGATCGAGTACGGGTTGCGCCGGACCTGTTCGGTCAGCTGCCCGGCTTCGTCGTAGCCGACGTATCCGGGAGGGGCGCCGACGAGACGACTCACGGTGTGCCGCTCGCCGTACTCGCTCATGTCGAAGCGCAGCACCGCGTTCTCGTCGCCGAACAGCGACACCGCGAGGGACTTCGCCAGCTCGGTCTTGCCCACACCGGTGGGCCCGAGGAACAGGAAGCTACCGACCGGGCGGCGCGGGTCGGAGAGACCCGTGCGACTGCGGCGGATCGCCTTAGCGACACTGACGACGGCGTCGTCCTGGCCGACGACGCGAGCGTGGAGTTCGCTCTCGAGGTCGGCGAGACGCACCCGATCCGAGGCGCTCAGTCGTGCGGCGGGGATTCCCGTCGCCCGAGCGACCATCTCGGCGATGTCGTCTCGGTCGATGACCGTCGACGGACGCAGAGCCATCTGCTCGATCTCGAGACCGCGCTCGTCGTCGAGGCGACTCTGCACCGCCTCGAGCTCGTCGCGCAGACGCGACGCCTCCTCGTAGCGCTCCTCGGCCACGGCGCGGGTCTTCTCCGCGTCGAGGTTGGCAACCCTCTCCTCGAGGGCCGCGATGTCGAGGTCCGACCCGAGGCTCAGGCGACGGCGCGCGCCGGCCTGGTCGATCAGGTCGATCGCCTTGTCGGGCAGGAAGCGGTCGCTCACGTAGCGGGCGGACATCTCCACCGCGGCGCGCACGGCGTCGGCGGTGTAGGTCACACCGTGGTGCTCCTCGTAGCTCGGCTTGAGGCCGTCCAGGATGAGGACGGCGTCCTCGATGCTCGGCTCGGCCACCGTGACCGGCTGGAAACGGCGCTCGAGCGCCGCGTCCTTCTCGATTCGGCGGTATTCGTTCAGCGTCGTCGCACCGATCAGGTGCAGGTCACCGCGTGCGAGGCGCGGCTTGAGGATGTTGCCGGCGTCCATTCCGCCCTCGCCGCCGCTTCCGGCGCCGACGACGGTGTGCAGCTCGTCGACGAAGACGATCAGCTCGTCCTTGTGCGCGGTGATCTCGGCCATGAGCTTCGTCATGCGCTCCTCGAAGTCGCCGCGGTAGCGGGTCCCCGAGAGCATTCCGGGCAGGTCGAGCGCGATGACGCGCTTGTCGCGCAGCAGCGACGGGACGTCGCCGTCGGCGATGCTCTGGGCGAGACCCTCGACGATGGCCGTCTTGCCGACGCCGGGCTCACCGATCAGAACGGGGTTGTTCTTCGTGCGGCGCAGCAGGATCTCGACGGTCTGGGCGACCTCCTCGGCGCGACCGATGACGGGGTCGAGCCCGCCCTCGCGGGCCTTGGCGGTCAGATCGGTGCCGTAGGTCTCGAGCATGGGGGTGTCGGATGCCTCCGCGCTGGCCGGCGCGCCCGCGGGCTGCATCGCGGCCTCCTGCAGAGCCTGCGGGGTCACGCCGAAGCCGGCCAGGAGCTGACCCGGGAGGGCGCTCTGGTTGACCGTCAGTGCGAAGAGCAGGTGCTCGGGATCGATGTACGTCGAGCCGGTCGCGCGGGCGACCTGCGCGGCGTCGAAGAGTGCGCGCTGGGCGGCGGGCGTCAGCGACAGCTGGTCGCTCGGCTCGTCGCTGTCGGCGGGCATGCGGGATTCGACGGCACGCGCGATCGCGTCACCGTCCGCTCCGATGCGGCGCAGCAGCTCGGCTGCCGGCTGCTCGGGGACCATCGTGCGCAGCAGGTGCAGCGCGTCGATCTGGGCGTGGCCGTGCGACATGGCGAAACGGCTCGCCTCCGTCACGAGTTCCTGGGTGCGGCGGCTGAGCATCCGCGAGACGTCTATCGAGCGCGCGGAACCTCCGCTGCGCTGTGCGCCCATGAGCCGGGCGAGGAACGCATCGAACGATTCGTCGCCGTTCGTGGGTCCGGTGTATTCGGGCATTCAGACCTCCTGTAAAACTTGAGTGCCTTCGACTCAAGTCAACGTACGGGACCCCGAAACATTCCCGGCCCGTGTTCGCTCTGGGCTCTCGTCCCGCCGGCCCGCGAGTTCGGGGTCTCGATACGCGCTGGCGCGCTATTCGACCGGTCTCACTGGATGCTTGCTGGTGCGGCGCCGAGAATCAGTGAGGCGAAGATGAGTGTGTGCGCACGGGCCCTGCATTCGAGGGCTTGCGACCCGTCGGGCGCGTGACTGTGCGTCGCGAGAGCCGAGCACCTGAGCGCCGCACTCTTCGCAGACGAGGACCACGTCGCACGTGCTCGACGGTCAGCCGGGCGCCCCGCTCGCGCTGCAGGAGGAAGCGGCCGATGTTCGCCCAGGCTCGCGAGGTGTAGATGAACGGCTTATGGTTCCTCAAGCAAACCGGGCGCCCTTGCCGAGGGGGTTTGGCGACTCGCTGCCACTGGTAGGCGTTTCGGCCTCCCATACCGGTGCCGCGCCTGGAGGTCGATGGGTTACCGGCGGGACGGGCCATGCGAGTGAGGTGCGTGTGCAGTGGTCGCCGAGAGTGAGAGTCCCGTTTGCTAGGCAGTTTCTGGGGGTCGCTACCGGGCTCCGGCACGGGACAACACCGGCGCGACGTCGGCCCGCGCGCACAACCGCCGCGATTCGTCGACAGCCTTCCCGGGCCCGACGAAGAGATGAGAATGGCCCGCGTGAGCGAGGCCATCATTGTTATCCGGGTGAATAGGGTCCCAGACCCTATGAGGAACTGTGATATCGGTTGTCAAGCACCCTCCGCATTGACACCCCGAGCGGCGTGTCGCACCAAGCTTGCTGAGGAGGTGCGTGAATGCCAGAGTTCCCGTTGTGATCACCACCGCGCCAGTCGACCCCGCCTCTGGTCCTCTCAGCTGGCTTGAGTGGCCGGGGTGGGCTGGCGTCGGCGGGCTGATCGCGTTGGCCGCCCTCGTGACAGCTGCGTTCTTCGGCATCTACGAGATCGTTACGGCGACCCGTCGAGAAATTCCGGGACTTCAGTTCAACCCGCAGTTGCACTTCCCGTCGCCCCAGCCCGGCATGGAGAACGTCGACATCCGGGTACGGGCAATTGGGCCAAAGACCCTCTATCAAGTGCACGCCTACCTGGTTGGCCACGGGGTGGATGCTGTCGAGCTCTGGAAGCTCCCGTCGCTGTCGATAGGTACCGGGTGGGTTGAGACGACGGTCGGAATCCCCACAGTGTTTGTCGGTCAGAGGTGGGTCATCGTCCAATGGTTAGAAGCTGAAGGTCATGACCGTCCTGAGGTTTTCGGCGTACGCTGGGGTCTACTTCCCGGGACAGCGCCCGCGACGTGGCGCCTCTACAGGTGGCGGATCTGGCCGCGTCGGCGACGAGGACGCTGGGCACGAGCGACTCCTGGTCAGCTGGGCCCTGGCGGTGTAGACCTAAGACCGCCTGGCCCGTAGAGGCCAGTGCCTCGCCCACAGCACGGTCGACCCGCCTGTCATTCGATCAAAGTCGACCGCTTGCCGTAGGGAAAGAGGTACATCACATTCTCTTCAGCACCCGGTCGAAATTCGATTCTCTGATGGGTGGGGCCATCGGCGATCCAGTCGACGTGGAAGCTGGAAAAGCCCTCTAGCGTGCCGACAACGACGCCATCGCGGGCGTATACGGGCATACCCACAGAACTCTCTCCGGAGTCAATGACCGAGCCGTTTGCGTCCCACGCTTTCCACCTGAGCCACCCCACCACCTCGCGGGAGCCGAGAAATCGGAGGGTCCACAGCGCGTCGCGCCCCTTCGTGAGCTGCCAACGGGATCCCCGACGCCTCCATCGCTTCTTGATCCCGAGGTTCCAGGCATCATCTGCGATGGGACGAATGAGGGCCCCAGCGAGCGCCCCAAGCAGGCCGACGATAGGGGCTGCGAGCCATTCCATGCGGCGAGCCTATCGACGAGCCTTCTGCGGCGAGCGCCGACGCTCTCGGCTTTGCGAGAGATCTCGCCAGCGAAATCCGCGCCTAGCCTCGACCCTTACGAGACTTCTTGGGGGCGGTCCGCTGTGCAGCACGCGGCTTCTCAATTTGTAGTGTCGCGCTTGGTGCGGCCTTCTCCAGAGGGAAGGTGAAATCCATGTTCGCAGCCTGAGCCTGAAGCGCCCGCCGACAGGTGTCGTACATGACCTCCGCGAGATGCTCGGCCACCCACTTGGCGAAATCCGCCTCTCCGGAATTGCTCGCAGCGATCGCTGGCCATGAGCGGGACGGATCACTCACAACGCCAAGCACTTGCGCTTGCCCGAACCCATCATGAGACTCGGCCCGAAGGTAACCCCAGATCACCGGCGTCGACAGCTCGTCCGAGGGGAACGCCGTGAGGGTCCAGACCGGCTCCTCTAGGGCCTCGTTGTGGGGCCCGGCGTGGGTTTCCAAGCGGTGAAGCATCACCGAGAACCTAGCTTCGTCAGTCATACGGAGACTGCGGACGAATGCGCGTCCCAGTTGGTGTCGACCCACCCTGTGAAGTCCTCGAGGTCGTCAAACATCCGACGGTGGCGAGTACGCAGCGGGCTCACCTTGTACGTGACATGTGCGTCGACCGCATTGGCCAATTGGCGGAGTTCGCTAAGAGTGAGATCGTTGCCACCGTCAATCCAACTCTTTGCGTCCGCAACTGAGACTCCCAACTCGTCCGCCAACTCACCGACGGATCGGCCGGACATCTGAAACTCGATAGCCAGCTGGCGACTCAGCCACTCTTGAGCCTCGTAGTTGCTAGCAGCGAGACTGACGCGTTCGGGGCCGAACGGTGATGGGGTGGTCACGCTACTTGTCCTTCCGGTTGTAGAGATGCCAGGTGCGACCACGGGTTCTCGCGTCGATCGCCGAGGCGTTCTGTTCGCCAGCAGGATCGGGGCCGTCAGGCTTGGTCTGAAGGGCCAATGGTAGGAGAGCGTCCTGCAAGACCGCTGGCTCAGCGTAGTACAAACGGAATAGGCGAGGCGGTCTAGGACCACTCCCCAGTTTGGGGCGCAACTCGAGGACGTGCGGCACAATCGTCATCACTCTGGCCTCGAAGGACGAATCCTTGCCGACTCTCACGAGGCCGCGAGCTGCCCGTCTCTTGAGGGAGTGCAGAGTCCCCAGAGCGTCAAGATGCTGACTCGGGGTCAGCTTCGGGTCTAAATTCCCGCTCTGAGCGTCTCTATCCTCAGCGACATACTCAGGAACATCTGCCTCGAGCCACCGATGACTGACGTTCCCAGTCTTGGCCGGCAAGTCAGCGCTCGTACGGGTGCCTACGGGGGTCGCAACCTCGAGATCGAACACGCTCCTCCTTGTGGCGTTCGGCGGATCAAAGACTACTGGCTAAGTTGCTCCCCACAACCCATGTTCATGCATCGAGAAGGCCGAGCACTTGGCGCGCGAGCCTCCCGGCGCGCGCGGGATCGACGGTCGAGTTCGTTAGCAGCTACCCATCCGTCGACATCAGGGGCTCGGACTGCTGCCGCTTGACGCCCAGGACTTCCATCAGGGCCGGGTCGGAGCCGTCTTTGGTGACGAGGAAGTGCGCGACCGGGGGTGCATCGCCCATCCTGTCGCGGCGGATCCCCCGTTGGCCTGCTCATGGACCTGAGGTGATTAGTCGAAGCTCGGCGAACACACCGACCGATGCGACCCTCTGCGGGCCGTCGGCGCCGGCGCCCGATCGCAGCGACATGATAAGCAATTGCCACTGCTCGTCGAGCTGTTTTTTGTAACCTGCGGGTCCGCAGGGTCCAGGTGGGGGGCGGTGAACGCCTTCTCCGCGTTGGCCTTCTGCATCACCGACTCGGTGCCGGTGTAGAGCCTCGGGTTGTACGCGGCGAGCTGGCGCAGGAACCCGAGACCGGTCGAGTAGGCCGAAGGCCGTATCAGGACCCTGACGCTGGTCCGCCCACCCCGCCAGTCCCGCCGTTCCCCGACGCCGCGGCCGGGGGCCGCGAACGGACGGAGGGACTCTCGAGCGTCTGCGCGCCGATGACGGCCAGGAGGTTCAGCTTCTCGGCGTCCTCGGTGCCCGGTGTCGCCGTGAACACGAGCAGCGCCTGCGACCGATCGTGGTCGTGCAGAAGCTGGCACTGCACGTTGATCACGCCGAGCTCGGGATGCTGGATGCGTTTGAACTCGTGCCTGTCGCCGATCACGTGGTCTGCCCAGAGAGTGGCGAACTCGGAGCTCTCGACGAGCAGCGCCTCGACCATGCTCTGCACGCGGGTGTCTCCCGGAAGCCGGGACAGGGCGGTTCGCAGGTCCGACGCGTAGATGCGCGAATGCATGGCGTGATCGTCGTCCGGATACACCGAACGCGACTGCGGATCGGTGAACCAGCGGTAGATGCTGCTGCGACGGAGACCGGTGAACGAGGTCTGATCGCCGAGGAGCGCCACCGCGGGCGGGGTCTGCACGAGAGTCTCGCCGAGCGCCGAGATCACCTGGGCGGGTGTGTCCTGCAGCCGGTCCAGCACCCGCATGATGCCGGGGCTGATGTGGTCGGTGCGGGCCGTTCGCGAGGGCGCATTGTGCCCGGCGATGCGGAACAGGTGATCCCGTTCGTCGAGGCTCAAACGCAGTCCGCGGGCGATCGCCGAGAGCATCTGCTCCGACGGCTGCGGACCGCGCTGCTGCTCGAGGCGGCTGTAGTAGTCGCTCGACATGCCGCTGAGAGACGCGACCTCCTCGCGTCGCAGCCCCGAGGTGCGGCGACGGGGTCCACGACCCAGTCCCACATCCTCGGGCTGCAGCGCTTCACGCCGGGTGCGGAGGAAGTCGGCGAGCTGAGCGCGGTCCATCGTCACTAGAGAAGGGTCCCACCCGAAGCCTCGATGCGCTGACCCGTCACCCAGCGAGCCCGATCGGACAGAACGGTCGCGATGATGTCGCCGATCTCACCGGGCTCGCCGACCCGACCGAGCGCCGCCTGCGACGACATGAAGGCCCGGGCCTGCTCGTTGTCGCGCATGGTGCCTCCGCCGAAATCGGTGGCGATCGGGCCGGGGGCGACGGCGTTCACGCGGATGCCGCGGGCGCCGAGCTCCTTCGCGAGGTACCGCGTCAGGGTGTCGATCGCGCCCTTCATCGCGCCGTAGATCGACCAGCCGTCGCCGGCGAAGCGGGAGAGCCCGCTCGACAGGTTGACGATGGAGCCGCCGTCGGCGAGCAGGGGTGCGAGGGTCTGGGTGAGGAAGTAGGGGCCGCGGAAGTGCACGGCGAACAGCAGGTCGACCTCGTCGACGGTCGTCGATCCGAGGCGGGTCGCGGTGGCGTGGCCGGCGTTGTTGACGAGGTTGTCGAACGTGTCGCGGCCCCAGCCCGCGAGGATCGCGGCGAAAGCAGCCCGGAACGCCTCGAAGGACGCGACATCGGACGTGTCGAGCTGCAGGGCGGCGGCGCGGCGACCGAGCGCCTCGATGCTGGCGACGACGCCCGACGCCTCGTCGGGGTTGCTGCGGTAGGTGATGACGATGTCGGAGCCGTCGGCTGCGAGCGCGAGCGCTGTCGCGCGGCCCAGTCCCCGGTTTCCGCCGGTGATGAGAGAGATCGTGGTGGCCATGATCGGACCTTTCCGCGCCGTGGAGTCTCCAGGCGGCACGGATCAAGCCTCGATCCGTCGGAGGATCGGGCCAAGGACCCGGTCATCCCGGGATCGCCGATCCCGGTCTGAGGTCAGTCGAGCGCTCAGATCAGGTCGCGGAGCAGATCTTCGGGACTGCGACCCTCGGCGCGTGCGCGGAGGAGGAGGCGCGAGTGCTCGTCGGGCGTGAGGTGCAGCGCGACCTCGATGGTCTCGGGCTCGTCGATCTCCTCCTCGAAGTCGAAGAGCGAGGCGGGCTCGGTCGGGGCGGGTGCGGAGGTCGGCGGCACGGTGACGCGGACAGTCGCCTCAGACCCGGGGCCGAACCCCGGACCGGACGGAACGTCGGTTCCGCGCTGGTAGGCCTCGGCGGCGGCGCGCGCACGGACGTCGGCCGCCTCGTTCAGCACGTGGCCGACGTGACCCTTGACCCACTCGAACCGGTAGCTGCGGCCCGCGATCGCCGCGTCGATCTCCTGTAGGAGGTCGAGGTTCATCACCGGCTTGCCGTCGCCCTTGCGCCAGCCCTTCTTCTTCCAGCCCGGCATCCACTTCGTCACCGAATTGATGACGTACTGGCTGTCGCACAGGATCAGCAGGTCCTCGCCGGTGTGCTCGGTCGCCCGGAACAGTTCGAGCACGGCCTTGAGCTCGCCCATGTTGTTGGTGCCGTGCTTCCATCCGCCCGCCGCCCAGCGGTCGTCGTCGATGTACCAGGCCCACCCGGACGGGCCGGGGTTTCCGAGAGCTGAACCGTCGGCTGCTGCGGTGATCGTCACCGCTCCATCGTACGGACCGAGATAGCACGTCCTGTTCCCGGCCGGCCCGTCTCAGCGCAGCGCGGCGCGGAGTGCTCGGGCCTGCATGCGCCAGAACTCCTTCGAGATCTCCTTGCGCGTGTACAGGGCGTCGAAGCCGTGGAACGCACCCGGGATCGTGACCAGTTCCGTCGCCACCCCGCTCGCCTGGAGTCGGCGTGCGTACTCGATGTCCTCGTCGTAGAAGAGGTCGAGTGTCCCGACCCCGATCCAGGCGGGAGGGAGGCCGCTGAGGTCGCCGCGGCGGGCGGGAGCTGCGTAAGGCGACACGTCGGGGCCTCCCGGTTCCTGGCCGAGGTACGAGGTCCAGCCGAAGCGGTTGCTGCCCGGTGTCCAGACGCGCACGTTGCGAGGGTCCACGTCGGTGCGCGTCACGGTGCGGTCGTCGAGCATCGGGTAGACGAGCAGTTGGAACGCAGGCGTCACGACCCCGCGGTCGTGGGCGAGGAGCACGACGGCCGCCGCGAGACCGCCTCCGGCGCTCGCACCCCCTACAGCGATGCGCGTCGGGTCGATCCTCAGTTCATCCGCGCGGGCGACGAGACCGACGAGGCCCGCGTACGCGTCCTCCGCCGCGGCGGGAGCGTGCGCGTCGGGGGCGAGGCGATACGTCACCGCGGCGACCGTGATGCCCAGGTTCCGGACGAACGCGAGGTTGGTGCGCTCATCCTGCAACGGGGTCCCGCTGATCAGTCCGCCGCCGTGGATCCAGAGCAGGGCGGGAGCCGGTGCGCTCAGCCCTGTCGGCTGGTACACCCGCAGGGTCACTTGCGGCGCGCCGGCGGGACCGGGCACGACTAATTCGCGGACCGTCACATCGGGTCCCGGATCCCGCGGCGTCAGCTCGGCGCTGCGCACCAGCTTCGTGGTGCGCGGTCCCCAGGAGAAGTTGGGGATGAAGCGTCCGGATCGCAGATCGGGATGGAACGTCGGCATCATCGCCTCCAGCAGGTTCGGAGCCGCCACTCTATCGAGCGTTCAGCCCCGACCTGCCGGATGCGACGGCTCAGTTGGCGACGTGGAACCGCGACTGGTGGTGGCTCGGCGTCTCGATCTCGTCGACGATTGCCTTCGCGAAATCGGCGCCGGAGATCTGCGAGATCCCCTCGTCGTCGACGAGGAGGATGTCGTCGCTCGTGCGGTAGGTGCCCGTCGCCTCGCCCGGCGCCCAGGAGCCGAAGAGGGCTGCGGGGCTCACGTAGAACCAGTCGACCTGACCGGTGTAGTCGCTCAGCAGCTGGAGCACGGTGATGCCGGTCTGGATCTCGTCGGCGACCTCGGGTGCAGGGGGAGCGGTGTCGATGAGGCGCGGCCCGCCCTCCGACACCAGGAGTGAGCTGGCCCCGCCGACGACACCGAGACGCGTCGACGTGCCCTCCAGCAGGTTGACGAGGTCGTTGACGATCCCCTCCAGCTTGCCCGCCATGTCGCCGCGGGGCGACAGCGCGTCGATGACGGCGTCGGTGTCCGCGACGGCGGCAGCGAGCACGTCGTGCTCGAGGACGGACCCGGTCTCGTAGGTCACGCCGTCGACGGGGTTCTCGGGGGCGTTCCGGCTGTACGAGGTGACCTGATGGCCGCGTGCCGCCGCCTCCTGGACGATGTGCCCGCCCGCATATCCCGTGCCGCCCAGAACCGTGATGCGCGCCATGGCGCCTCCCTCTTCACCTCGAAGTCACCGGGCGCGATGTGCGTCGCCGGTCCCTGTCATAGACAGTGTCGGCGGCAACGCTATTCCCCGGGGACCGCGCAGGCCCTTCGCTTCGCTGCGCTCAGCGGGCGGGCCGGTCTTCGGGGGGCGAGTGGCGCAGCGCGTACCGAGACCGGAACCTTCGCTTCGCTGCGCTCAGCGGGCGGGCCGGCGAACGGCGCCTACTGGCCCCAGGCGTCGGCGGGCGCCTTCACGACCGGCACCGGGGTGTACGCCCAGTGCGACCCGTTGGCGTAGTGACTCGTCGCCCAGGGCGAGGCCCAGATCGCCTGCTCGATCTGCGCGGTGGGTGCCGACGCCGCGAAACCCGCGCGGATATCGGCATAACCCGAGTGCTGGAGCAGGTTCTCAGCGGCCATCTGCGCGGCGACCACGAGGTTCGGGTAGCTGCCGAGGCCGGCGCCACCGCCGGATCCATACCCGTTGTTGAGCGGATTGTTTCGATTCCACCAATCGTCGGGGCCGTTCTCCTGCCGCATCCAGCGCGTGAACACCGTGATGTTCGACTCGCTCGCGGGCCACCCGGCGGACAGCATCACGAGCGCCGCCCAGTCGTGGTTGGTGCCGCTCGCGATGAACGACTCCTCTCCCGACGTCGCCCCGTACCCGTCGCGGGTCACCCCGATCGCCGCAATGTTGCCTGACAGGTCGAGGTTCTGCGCACCGACCGTGCTCGCGGTGCCCGGCGCGGCGAAGGCGTCGTCGGAGCGAGGAGGCGGAGCGAGCGCGAACGTCGCCACCAGGAGGAAGGCGCCGACCGCTGCCACGAGCGCGAGAACGCGACGAGGGTGAGGTGCGGCGACCGGCCGGGCGCTGTGACGCATGACATCCAGGGTAGGGAGAGAACGTGAGAGTGCGGAGAGAGCGGTTCTAGGCTGGTCGACTGTGACAACCGAGGGAGCATCCGATTTCGACGCGATGGTTGCGGGGGACTGGTACCGCGTCGGTCCTGAACTCGTCGCGATGACGACCGAGACGCATGCCGCCTGCCGTCGGATCACGGCCCTCTTCGACGACGACCAGGATGCTGCGGCCGCCCTCTTCGCCGAAACGGTGGGGAGCGTCGGGGACGGCGTCGGATTCCGTCCACCGCTCTACCTCGACTACGGATCCCGGTTGCACGTCGGCGCCGGCTCGTTCCTCAACGCCGACTTCCTCGCCCTCGGCGGCGGTGAGATCCGCATCGGCGAGCGCGTGCTCATCGGGCCGAGCGCCCGCCTCTACACGCCGACCCACCCGCTCGATGTCCGAACCCGTCGCGACAGGTGGGAGCGGGTGCTTCCCATCAGCATCGGAGACGATGTCTGGATCGGCGGAAGCGTCGTCGTCTGCCCGGGCGTCTCGATCGGTGCGGGCAGCGTCGTCGCCGCCGGTTCCGTCGTCACCCAGGACATCCCCGCGGGCGTGCTCGCGGCGGGAAATCCCGCACGAGTCATCCGAGCATTGGAGACCACATGAAGTCGATCGTCTACTCCCGTCCCGGCGACCCGTCGGTCCTCGAACTGGTCGAGCGTCCCGTTCCCGAGCCGGGTCTCGGCGAGGTCAGAGTCCGCGTGGTCGTCTCCGGCGTGAACCCGACGGACTGGAAATCCCGTGCGGCCGCACCGAACGGGCTGCCCTTCCCGGAGGTGACGCCGAACCAAGACGGCTCCGGTGTCGTGGACGCCGTCGGCGAGGGCGTCGAGGGGATCTCCGTCGGCGATCGCGTCTGGACCTACCTGTCCGCTCACGAACGCCCGACGGGAACAGCCCAGGAGTTCACCGTGCTCCCCGCCGACCGTGTGGTGCCGCTGCCCGACGCGGCGTCGTTCGACCTGGGGGCGAGCCTCGGTGTGCCCGCCATGACCGCGCACCGCGCGCTCACCGTCGCGGAGGACGGCCCCCGTCGACTCCACCCCGGAGCGCTCGACGGACTCGTCGTCCTCGTCACCGGTGGAGCGGGTGCCGTCGGCCACGCGGCGATCCAACTGGCCCGGTGGGCCGGCGCGACTGTCGTCACCACCGTGAGCGGACCCGAGAAGGCCGAGCTCGCACGGGCCGCCGGTGCGCAGCACGTCGTGAACTACCGCGAGGGCGACCCGGCAGGAGTCATCCGCGGCATCGCACCCGACGGAGTGGACATCGTCGTCGACGTCGCGATCATCGCGAACGCCGACCTGATCGCCAAGGTGATCAGGCCCCGCGCAGTCGTCTCGATCTACGCGAACACGGGCGGCAACGAGGTCACTCTGCCGCTGCGCGCCCACATGGGGCTCAACACCCGATTCCAGTTCATCCTGCTCTACACGGTCGGCCGTGAAGCACTCGCGGCTGCCGCGGAAGACGTCACCGCCGCTGTGAGGGACGGCGCCTTGCCGGTCGGCGAGAGCGCCGGCTTGCCGCTCCACCGTTTCGCGCTCGAGCGGACCGCGGACGCGCATGCGGCCGTCCAGGACGACGTCGTCGGCAAGGTGCTGATCGACGTCTCGCCCGCCTGAGTCGCGGTCCTGCGCGCTTCGTCCAGGTTCCGGACGACGCTTCGAGATGTCTCCTGTTCGCGTCCACCGGACCTGGTCTCGCCTCACGATCAGCATCCCCGCCTTTCTCGCGGCAGTCGGCCTGTCGGGAGTTCCGATCGTCGCCCTGCCGATCGTCGTCCTGTACATGGTCGGCCGGCGCCAGCTCGTCACCGGACTGACGGCGGGATTCGGCAGGTGACGGGGCGGATGCGGCGCGTCCTCGAATACGACATGGCAGTATCGGTTTCGTGACTGAACCAATGAGGGTCGGCGTCGTGGGCGTCGGAAAGATCAGCGAGCAGTACTTCGCGCAGTTCCCGCTGCTCCCCGGGCTCCGCCTCGTCGCCGTCTCCGACGTTAACAGGGAGAGGGCCGAGGCCGTCGCGGCCGAGCAGGGGGTGAAGGCCCTCACCGTCGACGAGCTGCTCGATTCGCCCGATATCGACGTCGTCCTGAACCTCACGATCCCCGCGGCTCACGTGGAGATCGGCACCCGGGCCCTCCTCGCCGGCAAGCACGTGTACGGCGAGAAGCCGCTGGCCCTCGCGCCCGCGGACGCCGAGGCGATGCTCGCTCTCGCGGCATCGCGCGGACTGCGCATCGGTTCGGCGCCCGACACCGTGCTGGGCACGGGCATCCAGACCGCGCTCGCCCTCCTCGAAGAGGGGCGCATCGGCGATCCCGTCGGCGCCGCGGCGCACTGGACGGCACCGGGACACGAGAGATGGCATCCCGCGCCCCAGTTCTACTACCAGGCCGGCGGCGGTCCCCTCTTCGACATGGGCCCGTACTACCTGACCACCCTGGTCAGCCTCCTCGGCCCGGTGGTGCGGGTCTCGGGCGTCGCCTACCGCTCCTCGCGCGAGCGGAGCGTCTGGACCGGACCGCTCGAGGGCACCCCCATCGACGTCGACATCGACACCCACGTCACCGCCGTCCTCGAGCATCGGAGTGGTCTCGCCTCGACCATCACCGTGAGCTTCGAGGTCTGGGCTTCGCGCACACCCCCGATCGAGCTGTACGGCACGGCGGGAACGATCGCCGTGCCCGACCCCAACCGGTTCTCCGACTCCGTCGAGATCTACACCCAGGACGCTCCGGAGTGGACGCTCGCCCCGACCGCGGGTGGGTACGAGGACGCCGGCCGTGGAGTGGGGCTCGCCGACATGGCTCACGCCATCGCGACGGATCGGCCGCACCGGGCCTCCGGCGAACTCGCCTTCCACGTGCTCGAGATCATGGACGCCATCGTCCGTGCCGGGGAGACGCACTCGGTGGTGACGCTCGAGAGCACCGTCGAGCGTCCCGCGGCGGTGCCTCTCGGAGCGACGCCCGATACCTGGTGAGTCGGACGGTGCGTCGGCGGACAATGGCCGAATCGCGTCGTCCGATGTCGCACCCGGGATCCTGACCTCGTCCATACTCGTGTCGTGACCAGCCGCGAGACCGCCGAAACCGGTACGGGCGCGTCGGGACCGCGGAGCCGCCGCATCCACCCCGCGTGGATCGTGGCTCTCGTCGCCTTCCTCGCCCTCGTCGGCGCCGCCGGCTTCAGAGCGGCGCCGAGTGCGCTGATGCTGCCGCTCGAGGGCGAGTTCGGCTGGTCCCGTACCGAGATCTCGGTGTCGGTGACCGTCAACCTTCTTCTCTACGGCCTCACCGCCCCGTTCGCGGCGGCCCTGATGAACCGGTTCGGCCTCCGCGCGATCACCAGCGGCGCACTCGCGTTGGTCTCCGCGGGCGCTGCCCTCAGCATCTTCGCCACCGCGCCCTGGATGCTCGTCCTGACCTGGGGTGTGCTCATCGGGCTCGGCACGGGATCGATGGCGCTCGTCTTCGCGGCCACGGTCGCCGACACCTGGTTCATCAAGAGCCGGGGCCTCGTCGTCGGCATCCTCACCGCCGGTGGCGCGACCGGCCAGCTGGTGTTCCTGCCGCTCATCGCCGGTCTGGTCGAGTCGTACGGGTGGCGGCCCGCGACGCTGCTCGTAGCCGCATGCGCCCTCGCCGTGGTCCCTCTCGTGCTCGTCTTCCTCCGCAATCGGCCGGAGGACCTGCAGGTGACACCGTTCGGTGCCCCCGAGAACTGGCGGCCCGCTCCGCGCTCGTCGGGCAACGCGGCCCGGCTGGCCCTGAGCACCCTCGGTCGGGCGGCGAAGGTGCGCACCTTCTGGGCTCTCGTCGCGGGTTTCGCGATCTGCGGTGCGACGACGAACGGCTTGGTGGGCACGCACTTCATCCCCAGTGCGCACGACCACGGCATGGGGGAGACGACCGCCGCCGGCCTGCTCGCGGTCGTCGGGATCTTCGACGTCGTCGGCACGATCGCGTCGGGCTGGCTCACGGACCGGGTCAACCCGCGGATCCTGCTCGCCGTGTACTACGCGGGCCGGGGCGTCGGTCTGCTCGTGCTGCCGTTCCTGCTGTCCGCGACGGTGCAGCCGCCCATCATCGTCTTCGTCGTCATCTACGGGCTCGACTGGGTCGCGACGGTTCCGCCGACGGTCGCGCTCTGCCGCGAGCTCTTCGGTGCCGACGGTCCGATCGTCTTCGGCTGGGTTTTCGCCTCGCACCAGATCGGCGCGGCCGTCGCGGCGACCGTCGCCGGTTTCATCCGCGACAGCACGGGGGAGTACACGATCGCCTGGTTCGGCGCTGCCGCGTTGTGCGTTGTCGCAGCGGTCGTCAGCGTCTCCATCACCCGCAGACCGCTCGCGCCGATCTCCTGATGTGAACCGTCCGCCTTCCGCGTCCGGCTGCGGCGACGCAGCTTCTCAGCGCTGGAGCGCTCGCCTGCCGGATACTTGAGACATGCGAGCATCGGCCGGGTCCGACGTCGTCGTGGCGGAGAAGCCGGCGTCGGCGCGTTTCTGGGCGCGCGTCCTCGATGCGGTGAGCAGGCTGCGCATGACGAGCGTGATGGCCACCCTCGCGGTCGTCGCCGCCATCTCGCTCGTCGCCGTCGAGACGACCAGTGCCGTCGTCTACTACGGGGTGCCCCTCGTCGTGGCGTTCGGTCTCGTCATCGTGCAGGCCGGCTCGATCCCCGTCGCGGTCGTGCGCCCCACCCTCGGAGCCGTTCTCTCGGTCGTCGCCGCGCTCACCCTGCAATGGCTGAGCGACGCGGATATCGGCGGGCCGTGGCCCTGGTGGGTGGCGCTGATCATCAGCCAGACCCTCACCCTCTTCGTCGTCGCGGTGCGCGCGAACTGGTTGGTCGCCGTGTCCGCGTGGATCCTCGCCGTCGCGTCGTCGGCGGTCCTGTCGCGGGTGCTGCGTCCTGATCTCGTCGATCCGAGTTCGATCAACCTCGTCGTGTTCTCCTCGATCTCCGGCGCGGCTCTCATCATCGGCATCGTCCTCGCTCAGTGGGGCGAGATCCGGGCACAGCTGCTCCGCGAGCGCTCCGTCAGCATCGAGGAGTACTCACGCCGCCGCCTCGTCGAGGACCGTGCCCGTATCGCGCGGGAGCTGCACGACGTGATCGCGCACGGACTGTCCATCATCAACGTGCAGTCCACGACCGCTCCGTACCGCAATCCCGGCCTCGACGAGCGTGTCGCGCAGGAGTTCCAGGAGATCGCGGCGTCGTCGCGGCAGGCGCTCGGCGAGATGCGCGCCCTCCTCGGAGTGCTGCGCGACGACGTGCCGAGCGGGGTCAAGCCGCAGCCCCGCGTCTCCGATGTCGGCGAGCTCGTCGCTTCCGCCGAACGCGCCGGAATGGCCGTGACCCTCGATTGGCTCGAACCTCAGGAGATGGACGACGTGACGGAAGTCGTGGGACTCGCCGCCTACCGCATCGTGCAGGAGGCGCTGTCCAATGCGATCCGGCATGCCCCGGGCACGGCGGTGACGGTGGTGGGCAGTCGCGACGAGCGCTCGCTCAGCATCACGGTCACCAATACCGCGCCCTCGGGAGCGCTTCCCCCGTCGGGGGAGCCGGGCTTCGGTCTCGTCGGGATGGCCGAGCGCGCGGCCAGCGTCGCCGGAACCGTCTCCGCGGACGCGGACGGACACGGCGGATTCGTGGTGCGCGCGATCTTGCCGCTGCGCGGGGCCGACTACGAGAGCGTGGTGCTGTCATGACGATCAGCGTGGTGATCGCCGACGACCAGGCGATGGTGCGGGCCGGGTTCTCGGCACTGCTCTCCGCTCAGGACGACATCGAGGTGCTGGGCGGAGCCCGCGACGGCGCCGAAGCGGTCGAGATGGTCACTCGGCTGCGGCCCGATGTCGTGCTGATGGACGTCCGGATGCCCGTGATGGACGGGATCGAGGCCACCCGGCAGATCGTCGGGGCCGCCGAGTCCGGGACACCCCGTGTGATCATGCTGACCACGTTCGACATCGACGACTACGTGTTCGCCGCCCTGCGCGTGGGGGCGAGCGGCTTCCTGCTCAAGGATGCGCTGCCCGATGAGCTCGTGGCCGCGGTGAGGGTCGTCTCCCAGGGCGACGCGCTCCTGGCGCCCGCCGTCACGCGGAGGGTGATCGAGGGTTTCGCGGCCGCGCCCGACTCCCGTCGCGGAACGCCCGTCTCGCTCGAGCACCTGACGGAGCGCGAGCTCGAAGTGCTCGTCGAGGTGGCTCGTGGACTGTCCAACATCGAGATCGCGAGCACCCTCTTCATCGCCGAGCAGACGGTCAAGACCCACGTCAGCCGCGTGCTCGGAAAGCTCGGAGCGCGTGACAGGGCGCAGGCCGTGATCGCCGCCTACGAGACCGGTCTCATCGTCGCTGCTCCTCCCGAATGACGGCGCCCCCGCCCGCCCCGTACCCCGGTAGCACGCGCTAAAGGGCTCCGCAGAGTGACGCGGCGGATCGGGCGGTTTCGTACTGTCGGATTATGACCCTCACCGAAGCGACGTTCCGCCCGACGGAAGCCCGCCGCAAGAAGCCCGGGACCGCTCAAGCCGGGCACGCGAGCGATTACACCGACCTCGCCAAGCAGATCAAGGCGATGGGTCTCCTCGAGCGTCGGCCGATCTGGTACGCGATCCGCTGCACGCTGCTCATCGCCGCATACGCCCTCGGCTTCGTGCTCCTCTTCGCGGTCGGCCCCTCGTGGTGGCAGATCGCGGTCGGCGTCTACTTCTCGATCGTCTTCACCCAGTCGGCGTTCCTCGCCCACGACAGCGCGCACCGTCAGATGTTCGAATCGGGCAAGCGCAACGAATGGTTCTCCCGCGTCGTCGGCAACCTGTTCGTCGGGCTCAGCTACGGCTGGTGGATGAACAAGCACTCCCGTCACCACGCCAACCCGAACACGGTCGGCAAGGACGGCGACATCACCCCCGGCGCGATCGCCTTCGTCAAGGAGGACGCGGCCGTCCGCACCGGAGCGGCACGCTGGCTGACCGCCAAGCAGGGCTACTACTTCTTCCCGATCCTCATGCTCTCGGGCATCGACCTGCACGTCTCCGCCGTCAAGTCGGTGCTGCGCGGCGACGGGATCAAGCACCGCTGGGTCGAGGGCTCGCTCCTCGCGGTCCGCCTCATCGGCTTCCCCGTCCTCGTCTTCATCGCCCTCGGACCGGTGTTCGGCACGGCCTTCATGCTCGCTCAGCTCTTCACCTTCGGCCTCTACATGGGCGGCAGCTTCGCTCCCAACCACAAGGGAATGCCGATCATCGCCGAGGACCAGAAGGTCGACTACCTGCGACGTCAGGTCCTCACCTCGCGCAACATCAGCGGCCGCTACGGCATCGCGACCGCGATGGGCGGGCTCAACTACCAGATCGAGCACCACCTGTTCCCGAACATGCCCAGCATCAACCTGCGCAAGGCGCGTCCGGTCGTGATCGCCTACTGCGAGAAGCTCGGCGTCCCGTACACCGAGACCACGCTGGTGCGGTCCTACGCGATCGTCGTCCGCTACCTGCACCGTGTGGGCATCGGCAGCGCCGACCCGTTCGAGTGCCCGGCCGCAGCCTCCTACCGCACCGCCTGATCATGCGCCCTGCGGGGCACCGCACCGCCGGATCGGCGGACCACCTCAGCCCGGCTCAGCGAGCCGGGCTGAGGTGCGCTTCGAGGCTGATCGCGCGGTGATCCGATGCGCCGGCGGGGAGGACGTCGACGCGTTCGATGTCGAAACCGGTCGATGTGACGAAGTCGAAGTAGCCCGTGAACACCTTGTAGCGCAGGTAGGTCTTCTCGGTGGTGCGGGTCAGCCGGTACCCCTCGGCGTCGAGCCGGCGTTCGAGACCGTTGATGAACCACGGATAGTTGAAGTCGCCGACCATCAGGGCGGGCACGCCCGCGGCCAGTGCTCGCATGCCTTCGTGGGCGGCCGCGATCTGCTTGCGGCGCAGTGAATTCGACGCGGTCAGCGGTGCCGCATGGAACGAGCCGACGAGAACCTCGCACTCGCGCTGACGGTCGTACAGGTGGGCGGCGAGCAGCCGCTCATTCGCCGGCGCGAGGACCCGGTCGTGCAGGGACTTGTGAACGGCGAGCAGTTTCGTGGCGCGCACCTCGAACCGGGACTCGCGGACGTAGACCGCGAGGCCGAGGCGGTTGTTCCTCGTCGCGTCGGCGAGCACGAGATGCTCGAGCCGCTCGGGCAGTTCACCGGTCGTGACCTCCTGCAGGCACAGGACGTCGACCTCGTGCCGCTCGGTGATCTGAGCGAGCTCCCCGACTGCCGCGTTCTTGCGCAGGTTGTAGCTGACGACCCTCACCCTGGATTCCCCTCGCTCGCCTTCTCGCCCGACGTGATACTGACCCGTCTGACGGGACGTGCTGCGCGGCTCGTCACGCCAGTATGCCCTGACACCGGTTCCACCCGTGTCACGCCACAGGTGCCCGACGCGTCATGCGACCGGTGTGGATGTCGCGGTCGGTGGTCCGCCTCTGCCGAGTCCTGCGGGGGACTGAGGCGGGTTCCAGGTCTTGAGCACCGCCCAGCCCACGGCCGCGATGGGCACGGAGAGGATGGCGCCCACGATGCCGCCGAGGATGGTGCCGACGGTCAACGCGACGAGGATCACGAGAGGGTGCAGTTTCAGCGACTGCGCCATCACGACCGGCTGCAGGAAGTTGCCCTCGAGCTGGTTCACGGCGACGACGATGATGACGACCCAGACGGCCGCCCCGATCCCGTTCGTGAAGAGCGCGACCAGTGCGGCGAGCACGCCGGCGAGCGTTGCGCCCACGAGGGGGATGAACGAGGTGAAGAACACGATGACCGCGAGGGGCAGCGCGAGGGGTACCCCGATGATGGCGAGGCCGACGCCGATGCCGGTCGCATCGACGAGAGCGACGATGGCGGTGCCGCGCACGTAGCCGCCGAGGGTGCGGACCGCGGTGTGGCCGATTCGCTTGCCGCGAGCGAGGCGCTCGCCCCGGAACGGACGGAGGAAGAAGTTCCAGATCACATCGCCGTCCTTCAGGAAGAAGAACAGCAGGACGAAGACGAGGAGCGCGCCGGTCACCACCTCGGCCGCGGCCGAGACGCCGGCGATGGCGCCGGACCCGAACTGCGAGCTCGTCAGGAAGCCCTGCACCGATGCGACGACGGAATCCCAGTCGATGGTGTCGATGGGCAGCTGCAGGTGGGACAGGTAGTCGCGGAGGTCCTCGAAACCGCTGACCGCGGCGGTGGCCAGCGAATCCCACTGGCCTCGCACCGCGAACACGATCAGGGTGACGATGCCGCCGATGATGACGAGAGCGGCGATGAGGGTGATCCAGGTCGCGATGATCGGCTTCATGCCATGGCGACGCAGCCACATCACGACGGGGGAGAGCGCGGCGGCGAGGATCGTCGCGATGAGGACGGGGATGACGACGAGCTTCACCTGGACGAGAGCGAAGATGACGACGGAGACCAGGGTTAGCAGGATCAGGATCTGCAGCGATCGTGTGCTCCAGCGGCCGAGGTGATCGGACCAGAGGCGGGACGCCGAGGCGGGCGGCGGGGCGTCGAGGCCCGAGGGGCCGTCGGCGCGGTCGATCGGGCGTCGTCTCATTGCGCCACTCTATTGAAGCGCCACTGTCAGCCGAGGCACGAGGGCGGCCGACGGGTCGAGATCCACAGCCGCTTCAAAGCGGGCCCCCAGCAGACCGGATGCTCACCGAAACCGTGCCGACAACATGGCTGCGTAGGGTCTGAACCATGGTCGACGACGCCGCGGAACGATGCCCCGATTGCCAGTCCGAGCTGGACGCGCAGCCCGTGTCCTCGAACCATCACCTCGCCATGGAACTGCGCTGTCCTGAGCACGGTGCCGTGTACATGCTCGAACCGTTCTGACCCGATCGGGCGCTGTTCCGACTCGGGCGGGCGCTGTCGCGTCGCAACTCGGCGTAACGTGCGCCCGGGCCTCCAGGGGCTCTCGGGTCCCCGCCCTCTAGAGTTGGCTCGTTCATCACCTCTCTACCGTTGAAGGCACTTGAATGTCACGTATCCACTCGTCGATCACCGAGGCGTTCGGACGGACCCCTCTCGTCAAGCTCAACCGCGTGACCGAGGGCGCCGGCGCCACGGTTCTCGCCAAGCTCGAGTTCTACAACCCCTCCGCGTCCGTGAAGGACCGTCTCGGCATCGCCATCGTCGACGCCGCCGAGAAGTCGGGTGCGCTGCATCCCGGCGGCACGATCGTCGAGGGCACGAGCGGCAACACCGGTATCGCACTCGCCATGGTGGGTGCGGCCCGCGGTTACAAGGTCATCCTCACGATGCCCGAGTCGATGAGCATCGAGCGGCGCAAGTTGCTCAAGGCCTACGGGGCCGAGCTCGTTCTCACCCCGCCCAGCGAGGGCATGAAGGGTGCCGTCAGTCGTGCGGCCGAGATCGCCGAGTCGACGCCGGGTGCCGTGCTGGCCCGTCAGTTCGAGAACGAGGCGAACCCCGCCATCCACTTCGCCACGACAGGGCCCGAGATCTGGGAGGACACCGACGGCTCCATCGACATCTTCGTCGCGGGCGTCGGAACCGGCGGCACCATCACGGGTGCGGGCAATTACCTCAAGCAGCAGAAGCCTGGCCTGCAGGTCGTCGCCGTCGAACCCGAGGAGTCGCCGATCCTGAACGGCGGCGCTCCCGGACCGCACAAGATCCAGGGCATCGGCGCCAACTTCGTCCCCGACGTGCTGGACCGCTCCGTCTACGACGAGGTGATCGACGTCAACATCACCACCTCGGTCGAGGTCGCTCGCCGTCTCGCGACGGAGGAGGGCATCCTCGCCGGCATCTCGTCGGGCGCCACCGTCCACGCCGCTCTCGAGTTGGCGAAGCGGCCCGAGAACGCCGGCAAGACCATCGTCGTCATCGTCGCGAGCTACGGCGAGCGCTACCTGTCGACCGTGCTCTACGAGAACCTCGAGGTCTGACGCGTCGGTGTCGGTTCGCGAGGACATCGCGGAGGCTCGTCGTCGAGACCCCGCCGCCCGCAGTTCGTTCGAGGTATGGCTGACCTATTCGGGTCTGCATGCCATCTGGTGGTACCGCTTCGCGCACCGTCTCTGGGGTGCGGGTCTGCGGCTGCCCGCACGGGTGGTGTCGCAGGTCGCGCGTTCTCTGACCGGGGTCGAGATCCATCCCGGTGCGGTCATCGGGAGACGCTTCTTCATCGATCACGGTATGGGCGTCGTGATCGGTGAGACCGCGATCGTGGGCGACGATGTGATGCTGTACCACGGCGTCACCCTCGGAGGCACCAGCAGCTTCCCCACGAAACGGCACCCGACCGTCGGTGACCGCGTGGTCGTCGGTGCTGGCGCGACTCTGCTCGGCCCGATCGTGATCGGTCATGACTCCGTCGTCGGTGCCGGGGCTGTCGTCCTCGAGGATGCCCCGCAGCATTCGCTGCTCGTGGGTGTGCCGGCGAAACCGCGCCCGCAGCGTAAGGACTACACGGCGGAGTTCTGGCAGATCTGAGAGGGCCGCTTCCCTGATCAGACTATTCCGCCGGATCGCCGCAGTCTGCGGCGTTCGCGCCTGGTCAACCCGGCGAGACGCTCGGCTTCGGCTCGGCGCTCCCGATCGAGGGCTTCAGCGCGGGCAAGCCGGCGTTCGCGCCACCCGACCAGTTCCGCGTCCTCATCGCGCAGCGGCGTGACGACCGGTGGGCCGCCGAGCAGCTGGCGTCGAGCCTCGCGCACGCGCCGGTTGAAGTCGGCGATCACGTCGCGGACGTCTTGTTCGGAGTGAAGGGCGTCCAGGCGGCCCTGCAGCTCGGCGGATTCGGTGCGCAGGGTGAGCGCGGGTGGACCGAGGCCGGTGAGACGCTCCGTCTGGATCTTGCGGCGGATCCACCAGTCGGGATCGTGGGTGGCGCCCAGCTCGGGAAGCGGTTTGCCCTTCCCGGGGAGGTTGTCGAAGTCACCGCGACGCATGGCCTGCTGGATCGCCGTCTCGACGTAAGCGGCCCGCTGCTCGGCGTTGGGCGCAGGTGGCGCCTCGTCCCCATCGGCTGCTCCGTTCCCGGCAGTGGAGGGGTCGAGCTGGTAGCGGGCCGCTCGCAGCCGTGCATCGTCACTCACGCCTGAACACCTCCCGGAACGCGTCCCACCAGCGTAAACGCGCCCCAGTGAGAGACGGCAGGGTGGCGGGCATCGGCGGAGCGGCGCACTATTGAGCCATGGATCCGCAGGAACTTCGTCGGGTGGGCCTGCTGTACCGCGACCTCGAGATCGAGGTGGATCGGCGCGGCCGGTTCTTCGCGGCCGCCCTCCTGATCTTCGGAGGGCTGGTGGCGCTGACCTTGGCCGTCTCGTGGTGGTTCGTGATTCCTCTCGGCCTCCTCGCCGTGGCCGCGGTGGGGGCGATGATCGTGTCGCTGGCCGGAAGAGCACGACCGAGGAACCCGACTCGAACCCCGACGAGCACCCACCCCGCGCACCTCTGAAGCTGGCGACCCGCGCCCTTCACTTCGCTGCGCTCAGTGGGCGGGCGCTTCGCTGCGCTCGGTGGGCGGGCGCTTCGCTGCGCTCGGTGGGCGGGGCCGCTTCCCGCTGGCCCGCACAGCAGCGCGCCCGCCGGCTGTGGCCGGCGGGCGCGAGAGTTGCAGCGGAAGCGTCTCAGGCCTGGACTGCGGCCTGGAGATCGCGCAAGGGTGATGCCTCGCGTGCGGCAGCGGACTCCGGGTAGAAGTCGGCCGAACCGACAGCGCCGAGAACCTCGACCTTGTGCCGAACCGTCGCCATCATCGTCTCGAGTGCGAGCGGGTAGATGTCGTGCGGTTCGCGCTGGGCGGGGTTCAGCAGAACCTCGCGCAGTCGATTGAAGTAGGACACCTTGATGTCGGCCGAGATGTTGACCTTCGCGATACCGAGCGTGACCGCCTCGGACACCTCGGCGTCAGGCGTGCCCGACCCGCCGTGGAGGACCAGCGGAACAGGCGTCGAGTCCTTGATCTCGCGCAGCAGGTCGAGCTTCAGCTTCGGTTCGACGCCGGCCGGGTAGACCCCGTGGCAGGTGCCGACCGCGACCGCGAGGTAGTCGACGCCGGTGTCGCGGACGAAGTCGCGCGCCTCGGACGGCGTCGTGTACACGATGTCGGCCATCTCCTCAGCCGACTTGATGTCCCGCGCGCCGATCGTGCCGATCTCTCCCTCCACCGAGACGCCGACCGCATGGGCGGCCTCGGCGACCTTGCGGCAGATCGCGACGTTCTCGTCGTAGGGGAGGAGCGAGCCGTCGATCATCACCGAGGTGAAACCGAGACGGATCGCGCCCATCACCTGCTCGAACGTGGCCCCGTGGTCGAGCTGCACCGCGACGGGGATCGTCGCGGACCGCGCGAGCTCGAGAACCGAGGCCAGGAACTCGTCGCCCACCAGCTCCCACTCGGACGGATGGATCGAGACGATCATCGGCGAGCGGACCTCCTCGCAGGCTTCGAGACAGCCTCGCAGCATCGCGTAATCGCTGATGTTGAAGGCAGGGACCGCGAAGCCCCGCTCATATGCGGGCTCGAGGATCCGCACTCCGTTGACGAGCATTCGTGTCTACCTCTTTCGTTGTCGAATGGTGCAGGGACAGGACGCCGGTGCGGGACGGTGTCCACCGCCCGCACCGGCGCCGTCATCACTTGAGGACGTCGGTCCAGTACTCCTGCAGCGCTGCCGCCGTCGTGTCCACGTCGGCGTCGCCGTCGAGCAGCTTCACGAGGTTCTCGTTGAGGTTGCGCAGCAGATCGGTGCCGAGGGGGAGGCCGTCGAGCTCGGTGACCAGCTCGCTGTCCTGGTAGAGGTCGAACGCCTGCTGGAAGAGCTCATCGCCGTCGAGGTAGCCGGGAACGGAGTCGACGTTTCCGGGGAATCCGATCGCCTCGGTCGCCAGTTCGGCGTTGACGTCGGTCGACATGATCCACTCGATCAGCTTCCAGGCCTCGGCCTTGTGCTCGCTGTTCTCGGCGATGCCGAGACCCCAGGTCGCGCCGGCGAGACCGCGGGTGCCGGTGTAGCCGTCCTCGGCGGGGACCGCGCCGAGGGTGAAGTTGAGGTCGGGGTTCGATTCGCGGATGCCGTTGATGTGGGCCAGCGAGCCGATCATCATCCCGTTGCGACCGGCGGTGAACTCCTCGACCTTGTCCTGCTCCTGCTGGGTGAACGCGCCCGGCGTGATGAAGCCGCTCTGGTACTGGTCCTGCAGGAACGCGAGGGTGTCCTTCACGTCTTCGCTCTCGAAGTCGGGGGTGCCGTCGTCGAGGAAGCGGCCGCCCGAAGCCCACAGCCACGACTGCGGGTCGAAGCCGGCCGGGCTCTGCACGTTGATCGGCAACGACCAGGCGTAGGTGCCCGTGTCGGGGTTGGTCACCGCCTCGGCGGCGGCCACGAACTCGGACCGGGTCGATGGGATCTCGGTGATGCCCGCCGCCTCGAGGAGGTCGGTGTTGTAGTACATGGGGTAGGTGAAGTTCAGGGCGCGGACGAGGTAGGTCGAACCGTCGATCTGATCGTTGCTGACGAGAGTGTCGGTGTCGAAGTCGGCGTCCTCCATGAGGGCGCTGAGGTCGGTGATCGCGCCCTGCTCGTAGAGGTCGTACACGGTGGTGCCGTTGATCGAGACGACGTCGGCGAGTGTGCCGGTGGCCGCTCCTGCGATCTCCTGCTCCATGGTCGCCGCGTAGGGGTTCGAGATGAGCTCGACCTTGATGCCCGGGTTGTCGGCTTCGAAGCGGTCCATGAGGTCGCGCATGACGCCTTCTTTGAGCTCGACCTCCCACCACTGGCTGAACTCGATGGTGACGTCGCCCGACGCGGACCCGTCGGAGCCCGCTCCGCCGCCCGCGCAGCCGGCGAGAAGCAGCGACGCGGCCGCCCCCATGCCGACCATCGTCAGAATCCTGCGCTTCATAATGCCTCTCCTCAATGAGATGTATCCGTCAGCACTCTCGTCTCGACACTGATCTGAGAGTGTGCGAGCACCCGTGCACGCCGGGGGATCGCGGTGCCGTGGTGACGGCAGTGCCAACCTACTCGACAAGATACGAAAACGGAACACTTTCTTTTTGCATCGCTTAGGTAGTCGAGCGCGGGAGAGAGCGACGTAACTGCTCGGTTACCTTTCGGGCGCGCCGAAGCCGAGGGCTCGGCGGTGCTGACTGCCGGGTATGCCGCAACCTCCGCCCTGCCGCGGTGTCGCGCGGGTCGGACGCCACCACTGCGGCGACGTGACGCTCGGGTCAGACGACGATGAGTTCGCAGCCCGAGGCCCGGATCGAATCCTGGATGGCCTGAGGCATCGTGTCGTCGGTGATGACCGTGTCGAAATCGGAGACGTTCAAAACCTTGTGGTGATCGGTCGTCGTCCACTTGGACGCGTCCGCGAGCAGCACCTTGCGTCGGGCGACCGCGCCGAGGGTGCGCTTCGAGTCGGCGATGTCGAATGTGCCCTCGACGATGTCGTTGTCGGCATCCACTCCGCCGGCGCCGAGGAAGGCGACGTGGGCGATGACGCCCTCGAGTCCCTGCTGGCGCGCGGTGCCGACGGTGGCGGCGATGCGCGGCATCAGCTTGCCGCCGAGCAGACGGAGATCGACGCCCGCGACGTCCATGAGCCTCAGGGCGATGTTGACCCCCGGTGTCAGCACGACGAGGTCCGTCACGGTGGGGAGCTGCCTCGCCAGTGCGAAGCTCGTCGTACCGGAGTCGAGGACGATCGTCATGCCGTCCTCGATCAGTCGAACGGCGGCCGCGGCGATGCGCTGCTTCGCCTCGACGCGCTGCGTGCTCCGCTGGTCGAAGCCGACGAGCGGCTCCTCGGGCATCGTGGCGCCGCCGTGCACTCGCGAGACGCGACCCTGATCCTCGAGCACCTCGAGGTCGGTGCGGATCGTCACCTCGGAGACGCCCAGGCTGCGAGCCAGGTCGATCGTGCGGGCTTTGCCCTGCTCGAAGATCATGGCGAGGATCGCCTCGCGCCGTTCAGAGGCGAACACGGGCCGACACTAGCACCGAAACGCAGGCAAACGGAGATTTTCGGAAGGAGGCGCCCCCGCGCCGCGTGTCAGGAGAAGATGCCGCCGACGGCTCTGTCCATGTCGCCGAGCGACCCGGGGCGCAGGTCGATCCGCTGTGCTCCCGGCATGGATTCGGCGTCGGGCCACCAGCCGATCGTCGCGCCCGTGATCGCGGCGGCGCCGCGAGTCGCGGTCTCGCGGACCGTCGGGACCGCCAGGGGCGGAGTCGCCAGCAGGGCCTTGGACCGGCGCCATCGCTCGGATCGCAAGCCGCCCCCGGTGAGAAGAGTGATGCCGTCGGCTCCCGTCGCGTCGCGAAGGGCCTTCTGCCCCTCATTCGCGACGAGGACGTAGTGGTCGATGATGGCCGCCCACGAGTCGGGTGTCGGTGGCAGATCGGCCGATCCGCCGAGTTCGAGGATCCGCGCCGTGGCGTGCTCCACCCTGTCGACCGGATGCGGCGGCGGTGCCGCGCGGTCGACGGTATTGCGGTCAAGACCGCTGTGGTCGAGGAAGGCCTGCATGGCGAGGCCCGGGCGCATCCTCTCCCACACGACGAGCCGCTCACCGGTCGCCGGCCAGACCTCGAACGTCAGGTCGGGGTCGGAGCGCAGGACGCGCGCGCAGTGCCCATCGTCCCGGGCGAGATCGGAGCGCATGACGGCGATCAGGGCCTCGCCGGTTCCCATCGAGTCGCCGACCTCGTTCGCCCGCATCCCCGCCCCGACGGCGGCGACGGGGTGGTCGTGACCCGCGATCACGACCGGCGCTCCCTCGGCGAGTCCGAGCTCCTTCGCCAACCGTGTCCGCGCGGGGTGCCCGAATCCGGCCGGGGCGACGCGGGGGAGCGCCACCCCGCCGAGTCCGGCGGCCGCCCACACGTCGTCGAGGTACTCGCCCCGAGCCGAGTCGTAGACGCCGCTCGTCACGGCCAGTCCCGCCTCCTGGGTGATCTCACCGGTCAGCCGCCAGGCGAGTGCGGCGCACAATCCGACGAACGATCCTTCGAGCGGGGAGTCCGTCTGCGCGGCGACATGTCCGAGCTTGGCGAGCGTCGACGCGACATGCGTGTGGTGGCCTGTCCGCACGGTGAGGTCGTCGGACCCGAAGGTGTCCTCGATCCGGGCTATCACGTCGGCTCCACGCGGGTCGTACCAGGTCGGGAAGGCGAGATCGACGAGAGCCCCGCTGTGGTCGATCAGGGTGCCCGCCTCGCCCATCGAGCTGAGCCCGACAGCGGCGATCGACCCGGGCGGGAGTGCGAGGGAGCGCACCAGGTCGATGGCCGCATCGATCATCGCGAGCACGAGGAAGCCGTCGCCCTCCGTGCCGGAGCGCTTGGGCGTGGGCGATTCGGCCGAGGCGACGGGACGACCCTCGCCGTCGTAGGCGGCGACCTTGATCCGCGAGCTGCCGAAGTCGACTCCGACGATGACGTCCGTTCGCATGCTCTTTCCTCGAATTGGCGGGCAACACTGCCCAAACGAAACCAAAACAAACCCAATTGGATTCAAACTGTTATGCTCACCGAACACTATCCGGCGATGCGGCCAGGGGCAATCAGGCGCCTCCGCCGCACGCACCGCACGAGAGGCGAACCGCGAGCATGACATTGATCACCCTGCGCCAGGCACTGGATCGAGCCCGCGAGGGCGGATACGGGATCGGGGCGTTCAACGTGACCGACATCGCCCAGGTCGAGGCGGTGCTCGACGCCGCGCGGCTCACCGGATCGCCGGTCATCGTGCAGACCATCGCCGGTGCCTCGGTGTTCGCATCCGACGAGCTCTACTGGGATCTGATCATGCGCACCGTCGACCACTACTCGGATGTGCCCGTCGTCGTGCACCTCGACCACGGACCCGACGCCGAGACCTGCTTCCGGGCGATCGACGCCGGATTCTCGAGCGTCATGATCGACGGCAGCCTCGATCCGGAGACGCATGAGCCGAACACGTTCGAGCAGAACGTCGCGGTCACGCTGAAGGTGGTGGAGTACGCGCGGGAACGGGGTGTGTCGGTCGAGGGTGAGCTCGGCACCATCGGCGGATCGAAGGACGGTTCGACGCATGCCGCGATCGTGCTGGCGGACCCTGCTGAAGCGGGCGAGTTCGTGGCCCGCACCGGTGTCGACGCACTCGCCGTCGCCATCGGCACCTCGCACGGCGCCTACAAGTTCAGCAGCCCGCCCGACGACTCGGTGCTCCACATGGACCTGATCACGGAGATCGCGGAGACCATTCCCGGCACCCATCTCGTGATGCACGGCTCGTCGTCGCTGCCCGCCGACCTGCGGGACACGATCAACGCCCACGGCGGGGAGCTTCCCGAGTCGTGGGGTGTGCCCGAGGACGAGAAGGTGCGCTCGACGAAGCTCGGGGTCACGAAGATCAACCAGGGCATGGATTCGCACATGGCGTTCATGGCGGCGCAGCGCACCGTGCTGGATGCGGACCGGATCACCGTCGACCCCGCGGTCGCCGCGAAGGCCGGGCGACAGGGCATGTCCGACCTGATCGCGGAGCGCATGCGCATCTTCGGCCAGGCCGGTCGCACCGCCGACTACACCCCGGTCCCCTTCCGCGAGCCCGCCGCCCTCTAGAGACGGCGCATCCCGCTCCGTCGGGGAGAGGCGAGGTGCCGTCCGAGAACCCCTTGGTAGGGCCCTTCGGGCGTATTCGAGTTCCGGGGGGTGTTGGAGGTCGAGTAGTCGCGGAGCGGCATACCGAGACCCCCCTTCGCTTTGCTGCGCTCAGTGGGCGGGTGGGGCGAAGGGCCGAAGCCGTACCGAGACCCCCTTCACTTCGCTGCGCTCAGTGGGCGGGTGTCCCCCCGGGGGTCGAGTAGCGCGCAGCGCGTATCGAGGCCCCCTTCACTTCGCCGGGCTCAGTGGGCGGGCTTCCCTCGGAGGTCGAGTAGCGTGCAGCCCCTCTTCGGGAGGGGACTAGCGGGGGGCGACGACGTTCCATTCGACGACCACCGGTGTGCCGTGTTCGTGGCCGAGGGCGGAGACGGCGCCGGTCCCGAGGTACAGGCGCTCCGCGGCGACCGGGAGAGCGAGCCACACCGAGGCGAAGATCCGCAGGTAGTGGGCGTGCGCGAAGATCAGGACGTCCTCACCCCGATCCAGCACGGGGGCGACACGCCCGATGACCGCGGCGGCGCGGCGGCGAACCGCGTCGACCGTCTCGCCGGGTGTGTTCTCGCCGTGGATGACTCCGTCGGTCCACACGCTCCACGGGTGGCCGAGCGCCTCGATGATCCCGGGCGTCGTCAGACCCTCGTATCCGCCGTAGTCCCACTCGACGAGATCCGGATCAGGTACCGCCTCGGGATGACCGGCCAGAGCGGCGGTCTCCCGTGCGCGCGACAGGGGAGAGGTCAGCACCGCGCCGAACTCGCGGTCGCCGAGCACGACGCCGGCCATGCGGGCCTGGTGTCGACCGTTCTCGGTCAGGGGGATGTCGGTGAGGCCGGTGTGCCGGCCGGTTCTGCTCCATTCGGTCTCGCCGTGACGGACGAGGACGATGTGCGGACGGGTGCTCTCACCGAGGACGAGAGGGGACGGCTCCGCCACGTCAGGCCGACGCAGCGGCGTCGTCGAACGGGGTGAGCAGGAAGAGCGGGATCTCACGATCCGTCTTGTTCGCGTACTCGTTGTACTGGGGCCACACCTCGGCCGCGCGCTCCCACCACCGGGCCCGCTCGTCACCGCTGATGACTCGGGCGGTGTAGTCGCGTTTCGTCGCGCCGTCCTGCAGCTCGACGTGCGGCTCGGCGACGAGGTTGTGGTACCAGACCGGATGCTCGGGCGCACCGCCCTTGGAAGCGACGACGACGTACTCGCCGTCGTGCTCGACGCGCATGAGCGCCGTCTTGCGCAGCATGCCCGACTTGGCGCCGACCGAGGTGAGCACGATGACGGGCTTGCCCTGGAGGAGGTTGCCCTCACGTCCGTCGGTGCGCTCGTAGGTCTCGGCCTGGTTGCGAGCCCATTCCGATGTGCTCGGTGCGTATTCGCCTGTCAACGGCATGGTGGTGCTCCTCGTCGGTCGGACAGTGGCGACCGCGCGGAGCGGACCGCCGGTGGGCGGAACGCCGCTAGCGCGTGAGCAGTCCAGCGCGTTCGGGGTGCTTGTCGAACCATTCGCCGACGTACCAGCACATCGGGCGCACCCGCAGCTCCGTCGTGTTCTCGACGTCGTCGATGGCGTAGTCGACGAGCTGCCCGGCATAGCCGTGGCCGCGGTGGGGCGGGGGAGTGAAGGTGTGGGTGAAGGAGATCTCGGTGGGGCTCAACGCGTAGTCGAGGGCACTCAGCAGTTCGCGACCGTTCCGCACGGTGTACCGGTGCGCGTCGCGCTCATGTTCGAACGTCAGATCCACACCGTGATTCTAGAGCCGGACTACTGGATGCTCCCCGGACGGCGCCCGAGAGTGCGGTCGAGGAAACGAACCATCGCGGTCACGAGGGAGGCCCGCGACTCGACGCGACGGTACTCGTGTCCCTCGCCCGGCTGTTCGAGGTATTCGACGGGCCGACCGAGTTTCGTGAGGGCGCGGACCATGCGGCGGGACTCCCCGACCGGGACGTTGGTGTCGAGATCGCCGTGCGCGACGAGGAGCGGGACCTCGATCCGGCCGGCGGCCCGCAGGGGTGACAGGTCGCGGAGGAGCTTGCGGTCGCGCTGAGGGTGCCCGTATTTCGAGAACGCCGCCGAGGCGATCCACGGCTCCGTCTCCCGGTAGAAGCCGTGGAGGTCGGACATGCCGCACACGGCGACGCCCGATGCGAACACCCCGGGTGAGAAGGCGAGCGTCGCGAAGGTCAGGTATCCACCGTAGGAGCGTCCGGTGACCGCGATGCGGTTCGGGTCGGCGACTCCGGTGGCGACGAGGTGCTCCGCTGCGGAGACCACGTCGGCGAATGCGTCGTAGCGCTTCTCGATGTCGTCCGCGTGGACGAACTCCCGTCCGAACCCGGACGAGCCGCGCACATTGGGTGCGAACACGGTGATGCCCGCCGCGACGACGGCCTGATGCTGCGCGCTGAAAGTGGGGCGCTCCTGGGCCTCGGGACCGCCGTGGAGGTGCAGCATGGCGGCACCGTGGACGGCGGGCGCTCCGTCGTCGGAGTCGTTCGCCGGCGGACGGTAGAGCCACCCGGTGAGCGGAAGGCCGTCATGCCCGGTGAACGTCTCGAGGGTGGGTTGCACGAGCACGGCGTCGGGCAGTTCCGGCACCTCGGAGATGCGGGTCCACGAGAGGCTCTCGGTGTCGAGGTGCCACAGCTCGCGCGGCCGCTCGGGGCCCTCGATCGAGAGCACGACGCTTCGTCCGTCACGGCTCAGCACCGGGTGGGTCGCGACGTAGCCGGGCAGCGCCGGCACCGGGGTGCGGGTCCCGCCGACCGTGTCGAAGAGCTCGAGCTCGCTGCGGCCGGCGACGTTCCAGACGAGCAGCAGGAGGTCGCCGGCGTCGTCGGCGTCGAGGCCCTCGAGTTCGGCGTCCTCGCGCTCGGCGAGTGTCGCGACCGGTCCGCGGGCCCCTCCCGGGCCGAGGGGAACGGAGACGAGCTGTCGTCTCGGCCGGCCCTCCTCAGTGACGAGGTAGGCGATGAGCGGGGTGGGACTCCCGTGCGGTGCGGGCCGGAGGATCGCGACGTCGGTCGCTCCGGTCTGCGTGTGGGGGAGGAGGCTCGCCGACTGGTCGGCCACACGGTCGACGACGACGCAGAACTGGTGACCGCGGCGACCGTCGCGCAGGATCACGAGGCGCTCCTCGACGGACAGGTCGAGGACGGTGATGAGGTCGCCTTGAGCGAGGGGGTACAGGTCCCCGGTGGCGGGATCCGCGAGAAGGGCCCGCGTCGAGTCGCCGGGCGACCCGGGCGGGAAGGTCACGACCACGCGGTGCCCGCTGCGGGTCCACGGGCCGAGCTCCGCGTGAAGCGACTCGGACCCCGCGATGCGTCGCGCATCCGAGCCGTCGGGGCGCACCACCCACACCTGGCTGCGCACCCCGCCGCCCGTCGCGACCGCGCAGGCGAGCCAATTGCCGTCGGCCGACCAGGAGACGGAGAGCACGGGGTCGTCGCTCAACGGGATGCGCCGGGCGGGAGGCGACTCGCCGCCGGGCACCACGTCCTGGATCCACAGCTCGGGCGTGCCCCGCCGGTCGCTGACGAATGCCACCCGTGCGGCGTCGGGTGTCATGCTGGGATTCCAGCTGCCCCATGCCCCCGCGAGTCGCTCGCCGAGCTCGACAGCGTGCTCGACCGCTCCGGTCACGATCCCGGGTCCCGCGGCGCCCCGATGCGCGCCCGTCACCGCACACCCTGCGTCTGGAGCCACATCTCGAGCAGGGCCAACTGCCAGAGCGCATTCGAGCCGAGGGTCGTGCGCGTGGAGTTCGGGTCGGCGAGCAGACGCTCGACGGAGCCGGTGTCGAACAGGCCGCGTTCGCGGGCGACGGGATCGGTCAGCACCTCGCGGACGCGCCCGAGGAATGGTCCTTCGAGCTGGCGGATCGCCGGAACCGGGAAGTAGCCCTTGCGGCGGTCGATGATCGCGTCGGGGATGACGCCGCGGCTCGCGCGCTTGAGCACGCCCTTGCCGCCGTCGGCGAGCTTCAGCTCGGGCGGGATGGCACCCGCCAGCTCGACGAACTCGTGGTCGAGGAAGGGGACGCGCGCCTCGAGCCCCCACGCCATCGTCATGTTGTCGACGCGCTTCACCGGATCATCGACGAGCATGATGGTCGTGTCGTTGCGGAGAGCGGCGTCGACGGCCGTCTCGGCGCCGGCCCGGGCGAACCGCTCCTCGATGAACGCGCTCGGCGCATCGTGCTCGACCTGCCATTCGGCGGCGAGCAGGTGCTGCAGCTCGGGCCAGCGGCGGTCGAAGAACACCTTCGAGTACGCCTCCGCCGCCTGGTCGCGCGGCACGCCCGCCAGAGGCGGATACCAGTCGTACCCGCCCAGCACCTCGTCGGCGCCCTGACCGGACTGGACGACCTTGACCGACTTCGACACGTCCTCCGACAGCAGGTAGAACGCGACGGCGTCGTGACTGACCATCGGCTCGCTCATGGCGGCCACCGCAGCGTCGACGCCGGGGAGGAGGCGCGATCCCTCGATGCGGATCCGGGTGTGGTCGGTGCCGAAATGCTTCGCGACGATGTCGGAGTACTCGAACTCGTCGCCCGACTCCCCGCCCGCCGACTCGAAGCCGATGCTGAAGGTCTTGAGGTCGCGCTGTCCCGCTTCGGCCAGCAGGGCGACGACGAGGCTCGAATCGATCCCGCCCGACAGCAGCACGCCGACGGGAACGTCGGCGACCATGCGTCGTTCCACCGAGGTGCGGAGACTCGTGAGCACCGCCTGCTCCCAGTCCGTCGCCGACCAGTCGGCGCGTTCGGGGTCGCGCTCGAACGGCGGATCCCAGTAGACGCGATCGCTCGTCGTGCCGTCGGCCTCGATGGTGCGGACGGTGGCGGGCGGAAGCTTGCGCACGCCGTTCAGGATCGTCCGCGGCGCGGGCACGACCGAGTGGAACGTCATGTAATAGGACAGCGCGGTGCGATCGATCGACGTGTCAGTTCCGCCACCCGCGAGCAGTGCGGGGAGGGTCGACGCGAAGCGCAGCCGCGCCGAGGTCTGGTCGAGATAGAGGGGCTTGATGCCCAGCCGGTCCCGCGCCAGGGTCACGCGACCCGATGCGTGCTCGACGATCACGAAGGCGAACATCCCGTAGAAGCGCTCCACGCAGGAGCCGCCCCACTCGGCGAACGCCTTGCCGACGACCTCGGTGTCCGACTCGGAGAAGAACCGGTGACCCGCAGCCTCGAGCTCGGCCCGCAACTGCCGGTAGTTGTAGATGCAGCCGTTGAACGCCACCGTGATGCCCAGTGGCGCATCGACCATCGGCTGAGATCCCGCAGCGCTGAGATCGATGATCGACAGTCGACGATGCGACAGCGCGATGGGACCCCGCGCCCACACACCCGAGCCATCGGGCCCGCGATGCACGAGGCAGTCGTTCATCCGCCCCAGGCTCGCGACGTCGGCGGCCGCACCGTCGAAGCGCAGTTCACCCGCCAATCCGCACATGTCAGCCTCCCGTTTCGGCCTTCCGGCCGTTGTCGACGATCCAGGTGTCCTTCGCCCCGCCGCCCCGCGACGAATTGACCACGAGACTGCCCGGCCCCGCCATCCGCGTCAGCGCGAGATCCGCGAGCCTCACATCGCCCTCGCCGGTTCCCGTCAGGAACGCGAAGACCCTCAGGTCGACGTGCCTCGGCTCGAGCCGTCCGCCCGAGAGCGTCGGATGCGACGACAGCGCCACGACCTCCTGAGCCACCCAGTTGCCCGGATTGTCGGCGATCTCGGCTCGACGGGACGCGACGGCCGCGGCGCTCGCCGAAGGACCGATCAGCACGCCGTTCCCGCCGTAGCCGTCGACCGGTTTGGTGACGAGCTCGCCCACCCTCTCGAGCACGATCCGCCGTTCGGCTGCATCGCTGGTGCGATAGGTGGGGACGGATTCGAGAAGCGGCCGCTCCTTGAGGTAGTAGGCGATGAGCTCGGGCACGTAGCAGTAGAGGGCCTTGTCGTCGGCGACGCCGTTGCCCGGCGCGTTCGCGAGGAACACGGCTCCCGCCGCCGCGATGTCGATGATCTCGGCACCGATCATCCGACCGTCGGACCCGGTGAGGTCGGCCAGTTCGCCGTCCAGACGGAGGTAGAGCGTCGCCACCTGCTCCCCGGAGTCGCGGAGGACGACGCGGCCGTCGCGCATATCGAGGTCCTTCGCCTCGGCGAGCACGAGGTCGGCCTCATCGGCCAGCCGTCGGTGCTCGTACCAGGCGGCGCTCTCGCGCCCGCTCGTCAGCAGGACGACGGTGCCGTCGCGACCGCCGGCCGCGAGGGTCTCCCGCAGTTCGGCGAACGCGCGCGCCGGGTCGACGAGACCGTCGGGTCGCGGGAGGTCGGGCATGACGGCGTCCATCAGCTCCCGTGCGGCGACCCCGTAGGCGATACCGCTCGGATTCCGCACGTTGTCCTCGAGCACGCGCCAGCCGCCGAACTCGTTCCGCACCAGATCGAACCCGATGATCGGGGCGCGCACGGCGTCGGCGGGCAGGCGGCTCGCCTCGTCGCGCCAACCCGGCACGGTGTGCACCTGATCCGCGGGGATGATGCCGTCGTTCAGCACGCGCGCATCGGAATACACATCGCGCAGGAACAGCTCGATGGCGCGGGCTCGCTGGCCGAGGCCGGCGGACAGCTCCGACCATTCGTAGTCGGTGATCACGCGGGGAACGAGGTCGACCTCGAACGGACGATCCACGCCCCCGACGCGGAAGGCGACCCCGTTCTGCTCCGCCCACTCGTCGCGCCGTTTCTGGCGGGTGGCGATGGTGCTCGGGGCGGACTCGCGGAAGAACTCGGTGATCGCGCGATAGGCGGGACGCGGTTGGGAGCCGAGCCCGATCGCCTCGTCGCCCGCTCGGGCCGGGTAGCCGCGCAGTGCGGGGCCCGATGGGGTGGGGCCGCCTGCGAGACCCTGCGTCTCGTCGATCACCAGGCGCATGACGTCGTCGAGCTGGCCGCGTTCCGCGAAGGCGGCGCGCTGCCGGTCGGCGGAATTGCCGCGCGCCAGCACCTGCTCGACCAGCTCGTTGACGTCGTCCCAGTCGCCGAGCTCCTCCAGCTGGGGTCGGAGCCGGCCGACGAGGTTCCGCACCGCGGTCGCCGCCGGAGTGGGACGGGGATGCTGGGCGCCCTCGAGCAGCTCTCCGGCGAGACCTCCCCGCGCCGCCTGCCAGATCGCTGCGCGATGAAGAGGTGCGGGGAGGGGGCGGTAGGTGCGACCGGCTTCGACGTCGAGTTCGGCGGAACGCACGGAGGCGCGGAATAGGCCAGCGATCAGGACCGCGTCGTCGACGAGAGGGCACGCGTCGCAGACCCGCAGTTCGAGGGTGGGCGCGTGGGATGACGGGCGCACATCGAAATAGGCCATCTTCGCGTCGGCGATCACGCCGCTCGCGATGAGGTCGTCGAGCAGCTCGTCGTACTCGGCCGCCGAGCCCATCGGGCCCGTCGCTCCGGCGCTGGGCCAGCGCTGCCAGACGAGGGTTCTGATGCTCGAGTAGCCGGTGTCGTGGCCGTTCCAGAACGGGGAGCTCGCCGAGAGGGCGAGCAGGGCGGGCAGGTCGCGGGAGACCCGCTGGGCGATGTCGACGGCGAGCTCCCGGTCGGAGACCCCGACGTGGATCTGCGTTCCGCAGATGAGCTGCTCGTCGACGAGTACCCGGTACTGCTCCTGCATGCGGCCGTAACGACCGGTCGTCGTCAGCTCGAAGTCGGCGAACTTCGACCGCGGCGCCGTGCCGACGGCGGCGATGCCCAGCCCGGCGGGATCCGCGATGTCGATGATCCCCTTGCGCAGACGCAGCAGCTCGGCGCGCAGCTCGGACAGAGTCCTCACGACGGCGGTGTTCGTCTCAACGGTGGTGCGTTGTATCTCGGCCGAATAGAACTCACCGGGAAGCTTCGAGAGCAGCTGGGGCGCACGGCCCGACAGGTGCAGGCTCTCGAGGTCGATCAGGTGCAGCTCTTCTTCGGCACCCAGCGTCAACTCGGCGGCCATGCGCTCAATCTAAGTGCAGAAGCGTGGGTAAACCCCAGGAACCGGTCATCCTCCACCCGGCGCGCGGCCATAGGATCGGCCGCGATGGCCGAGAACCCCCGCCCCCTGTCCGACCGTCCGTGGCTCGCCGCCTACGCGGAGGGGGTGCCGGACGACGTCGCCGTCCCCGACATCTCGCTCGCCGAGATGATGCAGGACGCCGTGCGCGAGCATCGCAAGCGGACGGCGCTCGAGTTCTTCGGTGCGGAGACCTCCTACGGCGAAGTGGGGGAGCGCATCGCCCGCGTCGCCGGGGGACTGCGCAGGCTCGGCGTCCGCGCCGGCGACAGAGTGGCGCTGGTCCTGCCGAACTGCCCCGAGCACGTGATCGCCTTCTACGCCGTGCTCCGTCTCGGCGCGATCGTCGTCGAGCACAATCCGCTGTACACCGCGCGCGAGCTGCGCCACCAGTTCGAGGATCACGGCGCGCAGGTCGCGATCGTGTGGGACAAGACGGCGGACACGGTGGCCGCGTTCCCGGCCGACGTCCGGCCGGCCCGGATCATCGCCGTCGACATCACGCGGTCGATGCGGGCGAGCACCCGACTCGCCCTCCGTCTGCCGCTGCCCAAGGCGCGCGCGAGCAGGACCGCCCTGACCGCGAAGCCGACCGCTCGCGGCGTTCTGAGCTGGGAGAAGCTGGCCGACTCCTCGCGACTCCCGCGCCGCCACCCGTTCCCCGCCGCCTCCGACACCGCCCTGCTGCAGTACACGAGCGGGACGACGGGGTCGCCGAAGGGCGTCATCCTCAGCCACCGCAACCTGCTCGCCAATGCGATCCAGGGACGGGCATGGGTCCCGGGGCTCGAGGTCGGGCGCGAGGTCTTCTACGGGGTGCTCCCCTTCTTCCACGCCTACGGGATGACGCTGTGCCTCACCTTCGCCATGAGCATCGGTGCGCGCCTCGTGCTGTTCCCGAAATTCGACATCGACCTCGTCCTCACGGCCGCCCGCAAATCCCCGCCCACGTTCCTGCCCGCCGTCCCGCCGATCTACGACCAGCTCGCGAGAGCGGCCGGCCGCCGGGGCGCCGACCTGTCCACCGTCAGATTCGCGATCTCGGGCGCGATGAACCTCCCCGTGTCGACCGTCACCGCATGGGAGCAGGTCACGGGTGGCCTCCTGGTCGAGGGGTACGGCATGACCGAGAGCTCTCCCGTCGCACTCGGCAACCCCATCGGGCCCTCCCGGCGGCCCGGAACCGTGGGCGTGCCGTTCCCGAGCACCGATATCCGCGTCGTGGACCCCGACGACCCCGATGTCGACGTGGCACCGGGCGAGCCGGGCGAACTGCTTCTCAAGGGCCCTCAGGTCTTCGGCGGCTACTGGAACCGCCCCACCGAGACGGCGGAGACGCTCCTCGAGGGCGGCTGGCTGCGCACCGGCGACATCGTGACGGTCGCGGCCGACGGATTCGTGACCATCGTCGATCGCCGCAAGGAGCTGATCATCACGGGAGGCTTCAACGTGTCGCCGTCCGAGGTCGAGTCCGTGCTCCTCCTTCATCCCGACATCGACGCAGCTGCCGTCATCGGGCTGCCGAGACCCAGCGGCGGCGAGGACGTCGCCGCGGCTGTCGTGCTCCGCGAGGGCGCACGTCTCGACGTCGCCGGTGTGCGGGACTTCGCCAAGTCGCACCTCGCCGCGTACAAGGTGCCCAAGCACATCGTCGAACGAGACGAACTGCCCCGGTCGCTCATCGGCAAGGTTCTGCGCAAGCGCGTCCGCGACGAGCTGATCGCGGAGCGTGCGAGGTGAGCGGCGCACGACGGACGGACAAGGCCCGCACGGCCGCGACACTCGCGACGGCGCTCCTCACGAGCAGGGGAGTGCGCTTCGAGACGCACAGCTACGAGCACGACCCGGCAGCCCCGAGCTACGGACTCGAGGCCGCAGAGGCCATGGCGGTCTCGCCCGACCGGGTCTTCAAGACCCTCGTCGCCTCCGTCGACGCCCGACTCGTCGTGGGCGTCGTGCCCGTCAGCGCGACGCTCGACCTCAAGGCTCTGGCCCATGCGGTCGGCGGCAAGCGCGCGGAGATGGCCGATCAGCGCGAGGCCGAGAGGAAGACCGGCTACCTGGCAGGGGGGATCAGCCCGGTGGGGCAGAAGACCGCTCTCACCACGGTGCTCGACGAGAGCGTCGAACTCCACGACACCGTCTTCGTCTCCGGTGGCCTGCGCGGATTCGAGATCGAGCTCGCACCCGCCGACCTCGCCGAGGTGACCGGCGCGACTCTGGCGTCGATCGCGCGCGCCGAGCGATCCCGCTGATCGGCGACCGGCCTGCCGCTTCGTCGCCGGACGGTTCGCGTCAGCCGATCGCGAGGATGTCGACCACGAAGACGAGGGTCGATCCCGCGGGGATCGCGCTCTGCGCGGTGTCGCCGTAGCCGAGGGCGGGCGGGATCACCGCGATGACCTGCGAGCCGACGGTCTGACCCTGGATCGCCTGGGCGAAGCCGGGGACGACCCCGTCGAGCGAGAACGAGGTCGGGCCGCGACCCCAGCTCTGGTCGAAGACCTCGCCGGTGGACCAGAGCACGCCCTGGTACTGCACCGTGACGGTCGCTCCTTCCGGAACGACCTCGCCCGAACCCTTCTTCAGCACGCCGAGCTCGAGCTCGGTCGGGGCGTCGCCCTCGGGAATGGTCACGGTCGGTGTGCCGTCATCGGCCAGCTCGACGGTGGGCAGTCCCGCGGTGGCGGGCTGATCGACGCCGTCGGCCTTGGTGGGCACGACGGACTGGATGTCGATGACCGCGACGATGGAGTCGGTGCCTGCAACGTTGATATCGGCGTTGCCCTCCTCGCCGAAGGCCTCGGCGGCGGGGATGACGGCGACGACCCGCGTGCCCTCGTTGAGGCAGCCGATCGCCTTGGCGAGTCCGGGGAGCAGCTGGCTCACGTCAGCGGCGAAGACCGCCTGGTCCTGGCCCTCGTCGTAGCCGTAGGCCTCGATGATGTCGCCGGAGGTCCCGTTGTAGATCGCATAGGCGACCTTCGCGCTGCCGCCGGCGGTCAACTCGGCGCCGTCGCCCTCGATGACCACGGTGCGCTGCGTCTCGCTCGGGTCGATGCCCGCCGTGAACTCGACGGTCGGAGCCGTCCCGAGGTCGCCGGTCACCTTCACCGCGTCGGAGTCCGAGCCCGACGGGGTCGCGCAGACGTCGACGACGGTCGTCGCGTCGGTCGATGCCGTGGGGTCGGGGGCGTCGCCCGAGCAGGCGGCGAGACCGGCCGCGAGGGCGAGCGCGGCGAAGGCGGAGACGATGGGGCGTAGACGCACGAGGCAACTTTCAGGTTCAGCGACAAAACTCGCTCACCCTACGGCACTCCCTGCACTGTAGAGTGGGAACCGCAGTTGTGTTGAATTATGTGGACCGTTAGGACTCCCGCCGCGAGGCGCGACGTTTCTTGGAACGCGAAGATCAGCGTGACACCCCCGCTTACGGAAGTCGTAAGCGTGGTCCAAGAGATACGAAAGAGATCAATATGCCTACTGGCGTCGTCAAATGGTTCAACTCCGAAAAGGGCTTCGGCTTCATCGCTCCCGATGACCAGGGACCCGACCTGTTCGCGCACTACTCCGCCATCACGGCGAGCGGCTTCCGCTCGCTCGAGGAGAACCAGCGCGTCGAGTTCGAGGTGACCCCCGGCAACAAGGGTCCCCAGGCCTCCAACATCCGCGTCATCTGACGTCGCGGGTCGAGAGACCCGCTCGATGCACTGAGACGACTCGATCGGGTCGGTGCATCCCTCAGCTACATCCGATGCCCACGTGCGGTCCGCCGCACGTGGGCATCGTTGTGTCCGCTGTGCGGCGCGGCGACAGAGCTCCCCGAGCGTCGGCTTTGGCACGATGACATCCGCGGCGGATAAGGTGAACGCAGGATGAGCTTCTCCCGTCGCACCTTCCTCACCGGCGCCGCCACAGGCTTCTCGGTGCTCGTTCTGACGGCCTGCACGCCCGAGGCTCCCAAGCCGACTCCCACTCGAACGGTCGCTCCGACGCCCGATCCCGTCGGCCCCGTTCCCGCTCCGACCGCCATCGTCCGCAGCGACTGGCTCGGAGACGAGTTCTCCCGTGGCAGTCACAGCTTCGTCGCAGCTGGCGCGTCGCCCGAGCAGCGCGCGGTCCTCGGCAAACACCTCGACGGGCGCATCTTCTTCGCCGGAGAGGCGACCTCGATCGAGCAGCCCGCAACCGTCGACGGTGCCGCGCAGTCGGGTCTCAGCGCCGCCGGCGAGGTCCTCGCCTACAGCACCGAGGGTGAGCGCATCGCCATCATCGGCGCCGGCGCGGCGGGTGCCGCCGCGGCGTCCCGGCTCGTCGACAGCGGGCTCACCGTCACGGTGATCGAGGCCCGCGACCGCATCGGAGGCCGCATCGCCACCCTCGACGACGAGGACTGGCCGGTCCCCGTCGAACTCGGTGCCGCGTGGGCACCCGAATCCGGCTCGGCGGTGTCGCTGCGGCTGGCGTCCCTCGGCATCGAGACGGTCGCCCTCGAGCGCGACCGCCTGCTCCGCCTCGCCGACGGCACCGACGTCGACCCATCGGACTCCGGCGATGCGGCGATCACCTCGGCCGTCGACTGGGCCGCCGACCGCCCCGAGGACTCGACCATCACCGAGTCGCTCGACGGGTCCGGTGCCGGCGATGCCGACGACTCCGGCGATCCGCCGACCGCACGAGACCGCATCGACCTCGCGCTCCTCGAGCACATCGCCATCGACCGCGGTGCCTACCCCGACGAGATCTCCTCGTGGTACGGGGTCGCGCTTCCCGCCGCGCCCACCGAGGAGCGGGTTCTCGGCGGCTACGCGCGCTACATCACCGATCAGCTCGACGGTACGGACGTCTGGCTGTCGAGCGCCGTGACGGCGCTGAGCTACGGCGACAACGGGGTCAGCATCCGGCTCGCGACCGGTGAATCAATCAGTGTCGACCGCGCGATCGTGACGGTGCCGCTCGGTGTTCTCAAGCAGCAGGGCATCACCTTCGACCCCGCCCTGCCGTTCGAGCACCGTGCCGCGATCGCCGACCTCGGCTTCGGCACGACCGAGACGATCTGGCTGCGCTTCGACGAGAAGTTCTGGGATACCGACGCGGTGCGCTGGTCGGTGATCGGCAGTGACCTGGCGATCACGGAATGGGTCAACCTCGAACCCCTCACCGGCGAGGCCGTGCTCGTCGGAGCGCTGTCGGGCAGTCAGTCGGCTGTTCTGGCCGGGCTCGACGACGATGCTGTGCTGGTCGAGCTCAGCTCGAGCCTGATGCCCTTCCTCGCCGAGTCCTGACAGCGTCGCCGCCGACGAGACCCCGGCGACGTCTGAGGTGCACGAGCCGCCGCAGGCGTCCGGCACGGAGGGTCGCCCGGCGTGCGCCGGCACCCGGGGGTGACCCCTGACCGAGCGGCGCGACCCTGCTCACGGCGATGAGTCCCGTCTCGATGAGCGCGAACAGCGCGAGGGCGGCCGCCGAGTAGACGATGAAGGGCACCGGGTATCCCGCCTGCGCCGGGTCGAGGAAGAAGTACGGGTACCAGCCGACGAACTCCCCGCGGATGATCGTCACGATGCCCCAGACGACCGGGTAGCCGACCGCGAACAGGATCGCCCGCCAGCGCACCTTGCGTCGCCGGGGCGCGATGAGCCAGTCGGCGAGCGCGTAGGCCGGCAGGACGAAGTGCAGAACCCGGTCCGACCACGGCACCTCGATCGTGTACCCGAAGAGCGGGGCCTGGCTGACGAGGATGGCGAACACGATGCCGGCGACGAGGAGGAAGCACGTCACGAGCGCCCGCGCCGTCGACAGCAGACGGGATTCGGGGCGCCCGCGCACGGCGGCGATGCCCGCGACGGTGAAGACGACCACCGCGGCGATGTTGCTCTGCATCGTCAGGTAGCCGAAGAAGTCGACCGAGACGAAGCTGCGGAAGCCCAGGCCGTAGATGAACCGTGCGGTGAGCGCGACGACTCCCACCGCCGCGGCGAGCAGGCGGAGGGTGCCGATCGTGATCCGCAGCCCCATGATCATTCGACGATAGCGAAGGGTCACCCACTTGGCGTGTCGGGACCTCGCGTCATACTCTCGAACATACGTTCGAATGCCGGGAGTGTCCCTGATGGTTGCAGCAACGATCGCCGCCGATGTCGCGGTGTGGCTTGTCGATGGCGTGCCCGCGCGCCTCGTGTGGAACGGCGTGCGCTACCGCGTGTCCGACTCGCCGACCCCGCTCACCGAGGAGGCGTGGGCGCCCGAACTCACCCACGCGGCTCGCAGAGTCGTCGGCTGGCGGTTCCAGGGCACCACCTCGGGTGGCCACGCTCTCATCTTCGACGTGATCGAGGTCGATGCCGGCACAGGCTGGCGCCTCGTCCACGTCTACGAATGACCGGCACGTCGACGAGTGACCGGCACGTCGACGAATGACCGGTCGACGCGTGACCGGTCTCGAGTAGTCCGCCCTCCACGGGATGCAGCAGAGTAGAGGTCGACGCAGGTGCCGAACGGCACCGATCGTGAGAGGACACCGGTGACCGAGATCTGGCGCGTGCGCACCCACCGCAGCGAAGAAGAGCTGCCCCGCGAACAGCAGCTCGCGTCCGCGATAGCCCAGGTCGCCGTCGACCCGGTCCCGGTCGACGCCGACGTCGCCGACATGATCGTGAATCGCGTCATCGACAACGCGGCTGTCGCGGCGGCGTCGCTCACCCGTCGTCCCGTCGTCGCCGCCAGATCCCAGGCGCTGGCGCACCCCGCGAGCACCGGGGGAGCGGGCGCCACCGTCTTCGGCGAGGCGCCCACGGTTCGGGTGTCGCCCGAGTGGGCGGCGTGGGCGAACGGGGTCGCGGTGCGCGAGCTGGACTTCCACGACACGTTCCTCGCCGCCGAGTACTCGCACCCCGCCGACAACATCCCGCCGATCCTCGCGGTCGCGCAGCACACCGGTCGCGGCGGAGCCGACCTCGTGCGCGCCATCGCCACCGGTTACGAGATCCAGATCGACCTCGTGCGCGCCATCAGCCTGCATCGGCACAAGATCGACCACGTCGCGCACCTCGGTCCCAGTGCGGCCGCCGGGATCGGCACGCTGCTCCACCTCGACCCCGAGACCGTCTTCCAGGCCGTCGGACAGGCTCTGCACACCACGACGGCGACGCGGCAGTCCCGCAAGGGCGAGATCTCGAGCTGGAAGGCTCACGCCCCCGCCTTCGCGGGCAAGATGGCGATCGAGGCCGTCGACCGCGCAATGCGAGGCGAGACCAGCCCGGTGCCCATCTACGAGGGGGAGGACGGGGTCATCGCCTGGCTGCTCGGCGGTCCCGACGCCCGCTACGAGGTGCCCCTGCCCTCACGCGGCGAGGCGAAGCGCGCCATCCTCGACAGCTACACCAAGGAGCACTCCGCCGAGTACCAGGCTCAGGCCTGGATCGACCTCGCACGCCGGCTCGGTACCGAACACCCCGAACTGCGCGATCCGGCGAACATCGCATCGATCGTGCTGCACACCTCGCACCACACGCACTTCGTCATCGGCTCCGGCGCGGGCGACCCGCAGAAGTACGACCCCACCGCCAGCCGAGAGACCCTCGACCATTCGGTGCCCTACATCTTCACCGTCGCCCTCCAGGACGGCCGGTGGCATCAGGTCGACTCCTACGCGCCCGAGCGCGCGGGGCGCCCCGATACCGTCGAGCTGTGGCGCAAGGTCAGCACCACCGAGGACGCCGAGTGGACCCGGCGCTACCACTCGGAGGATCCGAGTGAGAAGGCGTTCGGCGGTCGAGTCGAGATCGAGCTGACCGACGGCACGCGGATCGTCGACGAGATCGCCGTGGCCGACGCCCATCCGCTCGGTGCCCGCCCGTTCGCCCGCGCGGACTACGTGCAGAAGTTCCGCGCACTCGCCGAACCGGCACTCGAACCGACCGAGATCGAGCGATTCCTGGAGCTCGCCGAGCGCCTCCCCGAGCTCACGCCCGCCGAGGTGGCGGAGCTCACTATCACCGCCCGTCCCGGGCTCTACGACGGCGTCGTCCTGCCGACCGGTCTGTTCTGACCCGTGTCGGCGACGCGGGGAGTTCGCGGTCGGCCCCGGCTCTCGGGCTCAGGATTAGGCTGAGAAGCCGCCGGATCCCCTCGATCTGCGCAGAGAGCAGGAGCTGATGTTGCACTCGAAGGTCTCCGCGTCGGGGAAGCGCTCGGCACTCCGAGCGCAACTCGCGAGCGGTCGGCTCCTGCGGTTCCCCGGCGCGTTCAACCCGCTCTCGGCGAGCCTCATCGAGCGCAAGGGGTTCGAGGGCGTCTACATCTCGGGGGCCGTCCTGTCCGCCGATCTCGGGCTCCCCGACATCGGCCTGACCACGCTCACGGAAGTGGCCGGACGCGGTGGCCAGATCGCCCGGGTGACCGACCTGCCGACGCTCATCGACGCCGACACCGGCTTCGGCGAGCCCATGAACGTCGCACGCACGGTGCAGATCCTCGAGGACGCCGGCGTCTCGGGTCTGCACATCGAGGACCAGGTCAATCCGAAGAGATGCGGTCATCTCGACGGCAAGCAGGTCGTCGGACTCGACACCGCCCTGCAGCGCATCAGAGCGGCCGTCGACGCACGCCGCGATCCCGACCTGCTGATCATGGCGCGCACCGACGTCCGCGCGATCGAGGGTCTCGAGGGGGCGAAGGATCGGGCCAAGGCCCTCGTCGACGCCGGTGCCGACGCGATCTTCCCCGAGGCCATGCGCGATCTCGGCGAGTTCGAGGCGATCAGAGCTGCTGTGGATGTGCCCGTGCTGGCGAACATGACCGAGTTCGGCAAGAGCGAGCTGTTCACGGTGGCGCAGCTCGAGGCCGTCGGCATCAACATCGTCATCTACCCCGTCTCGCTTCTCCGTCTGGCGATGGGGGCCGCCGACCGGGCGCTCGATGCTCTCCTGGCCGAGGGCAGCCTGGCGAGTCAGGTGCCCGCGATGCAGACGAGGGCCGAGCTCTACGACCTGCTCGACTACGAGGGTTACACCGCCTTCGACGCCGACATCTTCGACTTCACGCTCGAACCCACCGGTCTTCCGGGCGATGCCGCCCCGCAGTCCGATACCTCAGGAAAGGAATCGGCATGACTGAGATCCGCAAGGGATTGGCCGGTGTCGTCGTCGACAGCACCGCGATCTCGAAGGTGAATCCCGAGACGAACTCGCTGCTCTACCGCGGCTATCCCGTCCAGCAGCTGGCCGAACGCGCCTCGTTCGAGGAGGTCGCCTGGCTGCTCTGGCACGGCGAGCTCCCGAACCCCGACGAGCTGGCGGGCTTCGTTGCGCTCGAGCGCTCGCTGCGCCCTCTCGACGACCGCATCGTCGCAGTCCTCGACACCCTGCCGGTCACCGCGCACCCGATGGACCTCGTGCGCACCGCCGTCAGCGCCCTCGGCACGCTCGACCCGACCCTGCTCGAGAAGGGCGGCGACATCGACCGGACTCTCAACGAGCAGCGCGCGATCGCCCTCTTCGCCCGGATCCCGACCGTCGTGGCGTCCATCCAGCGCCGCCGAAGGGGTCAGCAGCCGATCGCGCCGCGTGACGATCTCGATTATTCGAGCAATTTCCTGTGGATGACATTCGGCGAGGTGCCGCCGGCGGTCGTCGTCGACGCGTTCCGGGTGTCGATGGTGCTCTACGCCGAGCACTCGTTCAACGCCTCCACCTTCGCGGCCCGGGTCATCACCTCGACGCTGGCCGACCTCTACTCGGCGGTGACCGGCGCCATCGGGGCGCTCAAGGGGCCGCTGCACGGCGGTGCCAACGAGGCGGTCATGCACGTCTTCGACGAGATCGGCGAGGCCGACAGAGCGGAGGAATGGCTCGATTCCGCGCTCGCGGAGAAGCGCAAGATCATGGGATTCGGCCACCGCGTCTACAAGAACGGCGATTCGCGGGTCCCGACGATGAAGACGGCGCTCGACACCCTCGTCGAGCACTACGACAGGGCCGATCTCGCCGACCTCTACACGCGACTCGAGTCGGCGATGGAGGACCGCAAGCAGATCAAGCCGAACCTCGACTACCCGAGCGGCCCGGCCTACGCGCTCATGGGTTTCGAGACCGAGCTGTTCACGCCTCTCTTCGTCGCCGCCCGGATCACGGGCTGGACCGCGCACATCATGGAGCAGCTCGAGGCGAACGCCCTCATCAGGCCCCTCTCCGAGTACGTGGGGCCCGACGAGCGCGAGGTCTGACCGCTCGCCGGCCGATCCGACCTGCCGGCGTTCCGGGCAGGTGCTCGCTCGTCAGTACCCGCGGAACTTCTCGATGTCGCGCCTCTCGCGTTTGGTGGGGCGGCCCGCGCCTCGATCACGGATGACCTCGAGGGGGGACTCGACTTTCGGCGGGGGAGGCGGGGTCAGATCCGTCAGGCAGTCCGCCGCGACGACCGCGCTCACCCGTTTGGCGACGATGCGCTGCACGACCACGATCCGTTCTCGGCCGTCCATCCTGATCCGCACCTCGTCGCCGATGCGCACCGGCGCTGCCGCCTTGGCGCGCTCTCCGCGCACCCGGACGTGGCCCGCCCGGCAGGCCGCGGTGGCGGCCGCACGTGTCTTGACGAGTCGCACCGCCCACAGCCAGCTGTCCACACGGGCCGTCGTCGGGGCGCCGGTGCCCGGTCTGTTCGAAGGGTCCTGCGGCATGGTGGAAGACTAGACGTCTGCATCCGGGAGGCGTGCGCATCGCGCGCCGGTCCGGGCACCGCGCCGCCGACGAGGAGGAGTCATGGACCCCCAATTCGACGCTGCCGCATCTCCCGGTCGTCCTCCGCTCCCGCGCCGTCCCCTCGGCTCCGGCGACGAGTGGGTCGACCTGCCCGACGGCCGCAGATTCTGGGGGAGGTTCGGCGCAGCCGGGCTGCTGGTGACGTCGCCGAGCGGGGTGCTCCTGCAGCACAGGGCCGGCTTCAGTCATTTCGGTGGGACGTGGGGGCTCCCCGGCGGAGCCCGGCACGAGGGCGAATCGGCGATCGACGGCGCGATCCGCGAGTCCGTCGAAGAGGCGAGTGTGCCCGCCGAAGCGCTGAAGGTCTCGTTCACGAGCGTGCTCGACCTCGGCGTCTGGAGCTACACGACCGTCGTCGCCCGGGTCGATTCGGTGTTCCGACCCGTCATCGGCGATGCCGAGAGCGAAGCGCTCGACTGGGTCCCGCCCGCCCGGGTGGCCGACCTCCCGCTGCATCCGTCGTTCGGTGCAGCGTGGCCGTCGCTGCGCCCCGCGCTCGGCGCTCGACCGGTCCTCGTCGTCGACGCCGCGAACGTCGTCGGCGCGCGCCCCGATGGATGGTGGCGCGATCGTCCTGCCGCGGCCGAACGTCTCGCCGCTCGGCTGCAGCTCCTCGCGCGGCGCGGCCTTCCGGCCGCCGACCTGGGCCTGCCCCACGAGCGGTGGTGGCCGCAGATCCGGCTCATGCTCGAGGGCGACGCGCGCGGCGCCGCTCCCGATGCTCCCGATGTGGTCGTCGAGCGCGCACACGCCGACGGCGACAGCGCGATCCTCGACTATCTCGGAGGCGAGCCAGCACCCGACGCCGTTCTCGTCACCGCCGACCGCGCCCTCGCCGCCGAGGCGCAGCGCAGGGGCGCGGGCATCCTCTCTCCGTCCCGTCTCTGGCAGCTGCTCGACGAGGACGACTGAGGCCCTCGTCCCGCGGGGCTGTCTGCGCGGTTCAGGACATCTGCGCGGACATCAGAACTTCTTTGGCGCGGATCGGGACGGAACCGCCGTCGAGAAGCGCCACCGATCCTGAACCCGTGCGGACGGGGAGCGCGCGGCTCAGACGCCGTGGCGGGCGCGGTCGACGAGGGCCCGCCAGTCGCCGGCGAGAGCCGAATCGGGGATGACGACCTCGCGGCTCTCATCGGTTACGCGCCAGACGTACCGGTCGCGCGAGGCGGTCTCGGCGGCGGACTCGGCAGGGCAGTCGTCGAGCAGGCGAGCCCACTCGGCCGCATCGACGCTGACGGTCCATTCGCGTCGGATCGCCGTCACCCCGCCACTGCGCACGATGTGGACGACGACCGTGGTCATCGCGCCGCCTCCGGCTCGACGCCGACCGTGCGCCAGGCGTCGACGACCGCCTCGCTCTGCGAGGCCCGTCGGCCCCACCGTGCGCGGGCGACACGGACTGTCGCCGCGGCGAACGAGTCGAAATCCGTCTCGCCGCTGATCGATCCGCGCGTGAGGGTGTCGTACCAGACGGCTCCGGCGCCCTCCCAGGCGAAGCCGCCGATCGCGGTCGCCGCCAGGTGGAACGCGCGATTCGGGATGCCGGAGTTGATGTGCACGCCGCCGTTGTCCTCGAGCGTGTCGACGAAGAAGTCCATGTGCGCCGGTTGGGGATCACGGCCGAGCACATCGTCGTCGTAGGCCGTGCCGGGGGCGCTCATCGAGCGCAGCGCTCTGCCCTCCACCGCATCGGTGAAGAGCCCCTCGCCGATGAGCCAGGACGCCTCGGCAGCGGTCTGCTGCCGGGAGTGCTGCTCGACGAGCGACCCGAACACGTCCGACACCGACTCGTTGAGCGCCCCCGATTGGCCCTGATAGGGCAGGTCCGCGCTGAACTGCGTCACACCGTGCGCGAGCTCGTGCCCGATCACCGACAGCGAGACCGTGAACCGGCGGAAGATCTCGCCATCGCCGTCGCCGAACACCATCCGCTCGCCGTCCCAGAACGCGTTGTCGTACTCGTCGCCGTAGTGGACGGTCGCGTCGAGCGCCAGCCCGTTGCCGTCGATGCTGTCGCGACCGTAGGCGGATGCGAAGAGCGCGTAGGTGGCGCCGAGCCCGTCGTAGGCCTCGTCCGCCGCGGGATCACCGGTCGCCGGGTCCGCCTCGCGGCGGACGACGACACCGGGCACCGTCTCGGTCGACTCGGCGTCGTGGATCGTGCGCTGCGGGCCCGACGCCGCGGCCCCGCCCCGGCCGAAGTCGGCGTAACGCGGTGCCCGAGCGCCCGCGAGGCGCACCGGTCCGTCGCTCAGGAGGGCCCGCTGGGCTGCACGCGCCGCGGCGGGCATGGCCCGGTCGCCCGCGTTCTCTGCGATGCGGGCGAGCAGATAGGGCGGCACGATGCTGCGGTGCATGGATCGATCATCGCCCACCCCGCCGACAACCGACAGCGCCGTCGGGCCTGCGCGCACCCGGATCCAGCTCGCGGAGCGCGACATGGCGCATCTGATGGACACGTCATCGATAGACTTCCCGCGATGAGCAGGGACGGAACCGAGACGGGATCCGCCGACCCCCAGCAGGTGGGCACCCAGATCATCAACGTGCCCAATCTCCTGAGCTTCGTCCGGCTGCTGCTGGTCCCCGTCTTCCTCTACTTCATCCTCACCGGGCAGGATGTGGCCGCCCTGCTGGTGCTGGTCTTCTCGAGCATCACCGACTACCTCGACGGCTGGCTCGCCCGTCGTCTGCACCAGATCACGCGGCTCGGCCAGCTGCTCGACCCCGCGGCCGACCGGCTGTACATCGTCGCCGCGCTCGTCGGTCTCGCCGTCCGCGAGGTCGTGCCCTGGTGGCTCGTCGTCGTGATCGTGGGACGCGATGTCATGCTGATCGTGCTCGGCGTCGTGCTCGCCAACCATGGATACGGGCCGCTGCCCGTCCATCATCTGGGCAAAGTCGCGACGTTCTGCCTGTTCTACGCCCTTCCCCTCATCGTGCTAGCCCAGGCCGTCCCGTTCGTCGATCCCGTTGCGACGCCGATCGGTTGGGCCTTCGCCCTGTGGGGCGGTTTCCTTTACTGGTGGGCGGGGATCGTGTACGCACGGGAGACCGCGCGCATCGTGCGCGAAACGACGGGCGCGTCGCGACGCTCATCCGATAGTGTGGGCAGCTGAGGAGGCCGGTATGGCGAACGATCGAGGCGAGCGCGGAAGCGTGCGCCGTGACGCGTCCAGGGAGCCATCGGCCGGTGGCCGGGATTCCCACCTGAACGCCGACACGACGGCATCCTTTGGGGATGACTTCATCAGCGAGGTCAACGCCCTCGACCAGCGCTCCGGCGCGGAGGAGCAGGCGGCCATCGCCGCCCTTCCCTCCGGTTCGGCGCTTCTCGTGGTGCGTCGCGGGCCCAACAGCGGCGCGCGATTCCTCCTCGACGCGGACGAGACGACCGCCGGTCGTCACCCGAGCGCCGACATCTTCCTCGACGACGTCACGGTCTCGCGCAAGCACGCTCAATTCGTGCGCCACGGCACCGCCTTCGAGGTCAAGGACCTCGGCTCCCTCAACGGCACCTATTACGACGGTGTCCGTATCGACACAGCCTTGTTGAGCGACGGAGCAGAAGTGCAGGTCGGCAAGTTCCGACTCACCTTCTACGCCTCCCGCCACGACCTGGCCTACTCGGCGGCGCGCTGACATGTCGGCTCTTCCCGCCCGCGATCTAAGGGCACCTACTGCTGCGGTGACTCTGCTCAACATCGGCCAGGTGCTGGCCAAGCTCAAGCCGGAATTCCCCGATCTCACCTCGTCGAAGGTGCGCTTCCTCGAGGACGAGCGGCTGCTGTCGCCCGCCCGCACCGAGTCGGGGTACCGCAAGTTCTCCACCCACGACCTCGAGCGCCTGCGTCTCATCCTCACCCTGCAGCGAGACCAGTACCTTCCGCTCAAGGTGATCCGCGGCTACCTCGCCGATCTCGACGCCGGCCGCTCGCCCTCGTGGCCCGGGCGAGGATCCGCCGACGGCAGCATGCTCGTCGAGGAGCACCGGTACAGCCGCGAAGAGCTCATCCGCGAGGCCGGCGCGACCCCCGGCCTGCTCGACGATGCGATCAGCGCCTCGCTCGTCCCCCCAGCAGAGGTGCACTCCGACGAGACTCTCGGGGTGCTGAAAGCCCTGGTCGAGCTCGGGACCGTCGGAATCGAACCGCGTCATCTGCGCTCGCTCCGCACAGCCGCGGACCGCGAAGCCGGACTCCTCGAGAGCGCCGTCCAGCCGGTGCTGCGCCGCCGCGAACCGGGCAGCCGTGCTCGGGGTGTCGAACAGGCCCTCGACCTGGCCACGCACCTCGAGGTCGTCCGCACGAGCCTGCTGCGTGCAGCCATCGGCAAGATCAGCGGCTGATGCCCGTCGACCGGCGCGACACGCCGGAGCCCATAACCCGGATGTCGTTGCCCGGGGCACCTCTGCTCGCTACCTTTGAGGAGTCGAGCAAGACTTCATTGCAGCCAGGAAGGCAGCCCACCAAATGAGTGAAATCAGCCGTAGCGAGGACCGCTACGACCTCGGGCTGCTTTTCACCGACGGCATGCCAGATCTCGACGGCAATGACGGCTACCGCGGCACCGTCGCCGCCCGTGCCGCCGGCATCAGCTACCGTCAGCTCGACTACTGGGCCCGCACGGGTCTCGTCGAGCCCACCGTCCGCGGCGCAGCCGGTTCCGGTTCGCAGCGACTGTACGGTTTCCGCGACATCCTCGTGCTCAAGCTCGTGAAGCGCCTCCTCGACACCGGCATCTCACTCCAGCAGATCCGCACCGCCGTGAACCAGCTCCGGGAGGCCGGCGTCAACGACCTGGCCCAGACCACGCTGATGAGCGACGGCGCCAGCGTCTACCTCTGCACCTCGAACGACGAGGTCATCGACCTGGTCAGCCGCGGCCAGGGAGTCTTCGGCATCGCGGTGGGCAAGGTCCTGCGCGAGGTCGAATCGAGCCTCGTCGAGCTCGACCACCAGGCCAGCGACCCGGCCGACGAGCTCGCGCTGCGCCGCGCCGCTCGCGCCGCCGGCTGACACCCACCCGTTCCAACCCGCGGGACCGGCCTGCGGGTCCGACCCGCTGGCACAGGATCGTGCAGTCGTGACCGGAACTGACGTGCGATCGCATCGCCCATCTGCGAGTCTCGAGACGTGACCGAGTACCGCGCCGTGTTCGATGCCCGCATCCAGTTCGTCAATGGGGGCGGACTCACGGCAGAGGGGTTCCGCCTCGACGTCCCGTCCGCCGACGTCGACGAGCGCACGGTCGGCGAACTGCTCGTCCGTCATCTCGGTCTCGCCCTCGTCGAATCCGTCGAGCTCACCGGTTTCGAGCTGGTCGAGGAAGCGCACACCGGCAGTCGGGGGATGGTCGCTTCCGCGCCCGCACCGGACGGGCCGCGCTACATCGACCTCAGTCACACCATCGTCGACGGTCTCCTCACCATGCCGGGCATGCCGGTCCCGCGCATCTCACCCCACCTCACACGCGAGGCGTCGCGCAGTGTCTACGCCGCCGGCACCGAGTTCGCGATCCCGCGCATCGACATGGTCGCCAACACGGGCACCTACCTCGACACGCCCTTCCACCGCTATGCCGACGGTCACGACCTGGCCGGGCTGGCCCTGGAGCGGATCGTCTCCGTGCGCGCCGAGCTCGTCCGCCTCGTCGACTCATCGACACGCGGCATCCCCGCCGAGGTGTTCTACGACCGCGACGTCACCGGAGCCGCCGTCCTGCTGCACACCGGTTGGGATCGTCACTTCGGGACACCCGCGTACAGCGCGTCCGCCCCGTTCCTCACCGAGGCCGGTGCGCGCTACCTCGTCGAACACGGCGTCGGACTCGTGGGCATCGACTCGATCAACATCGACGACATGTCGCCGGAGTCCGGGGGAGCGAGACCGGCGCACACGCTTCTGCTCGCCGCCGGTACTCCGATCGTCGAACACCTGACCGGGCTCGCCGGGGTGCCGCCGCGCGGAGCGGCCTTCACCGCGGTGCCGCCCCGGGTCGAGGACTTCGGCACCTTCCCGGTGCGGGCGTTCGCCACGATCGGGTGACGCGCTCGACGGTGCTGCGCCGAGCCGCGCCGCAGTGAGGGCGCCTCAGAGAAGGTGCGCCTCGGTGCGGGTGCGCCTCAGTGGAGATTCGGCGCCGCGGCCCGGATCGTCACCGCGGCGAGGTCAGTGGCGCGTGGCCTTGGCCGTGAGCTCGGCGTACTCGCCGACCCGGCCGGTGCGCATCACGCGCTCGAGGAGCTGATCGAACATGCGAGCCATCTCCTGAGCGCTCTCGCCCGGCCAGATGTGCAGCGGCTTCGCAGCTCCCTGGGCCTGCTGGAGCGACGTGCGCTCGGGCAGCTGCGGTGACAGCACGAGCGGCCCGAACATGTCGCGCAGCTCCTTGATGCGGAACTGGTGCTCGAGGGACTGGACGCGCGCACGGTTCACGATGATGCCGAGGGGCTGGAGACGAGGGGAGAGACCACGACGGATCTCCTCGATCGCCCGGAGAGCGCGGTCGGCGGCGGCGACGGAGAACAGGCCGGGCTCGGTGACGACGGCGACGCGGTCGCTCGCGGCCCACGCGGTGCGCGTCAGGGCGTTGAGCGAGGGGGCGCAGTCGATGAGGACGAGCTCGTAGTCCTGCTCGACACCGGCGAGAGCCTCTTCGAGCTTCCAGATGTCGCGGATGCTCGGGTGGGGGCCGTCGAAGTTGATGGCAGACGGGCTGCCGACCATGACGTCGATCTTGCCGCTGCGGCCGCGTGTCCACCCGCTGGGAGCGATCGCGGCGCGCACGATCTTCTCCTTCGGCGAGGTGAGGACGTCGGCCACATTGAGGTGGCCCTGCACCTGGATATCCATCCCGGTGGAGACGTCGGACTGCGGATCGAGATCCACCACGAGGGTACTGAGGCCCTTCGCGAAGGCCGCTGAAGCGAGCCCCAGCGTTACGGTCGTCTTTCCGACCCCTCCCTTCAGGGAGCTGACACTCAGCACATGCACAGCCCCAGGCTACCGCCAGTAGTCTGGGAGAACCTAAAAATGACACGAGCGCGGCGCGTGCGCTCCTCATGAAGCGTTCGCCTGGCGAAAGGGTGCCGTTGTTCAAGAAGATCCTTGTGGCCAACCGCGGGGAGATCGCGATCCGTGCGTTCCGAGCCGCCTACGAACTGGGTGCGAAGACGGTCGCCGTCTTCCCGTTCGAGGACCGGAACTCGATGCATCGGCTGAAGGCCGACGAGGCCTACCAGATCGGCGAGATCGGTCATCCGGTCCGCGCCTATCTCGACGTCGCCGAGATCGTGCGGGTCGCGAAGGAGTCGGGCGCCGACGCCATCTACCCCGGGTACGGCTTCCTCAGCGAGAACCCCGAGCTGGCCGAGGCCGCTGCGGCTGCGGGCATCACCTTCATCGGACCTCCCGCCTCCGTGCTCCGCGCGGCCGGCAACAAGGTCACCGCCAAGGAGCAGGCGATCGCCGCCGGCGTACCCGTGCTAAAGTCGTCGAAGCCGAGCAAGGACATCGACGAGCTGCTCGCCGCCGCCGAAGAGGTCGGCTTCCCGATCTTCGCGAAGGCCGTCGCCGGTGGCGGTGGACGCGGCATGCGCCGGGTCGACGCCGCCGGCGACCTGAAGAGCGCGCTCGAGGCCGCGATGCGCGAGGCCGACAGTGCATTCGGCGACCCGACGATGTTCCTCGAGCAGGCCGTCGTGCGCCCCCGTCACATCGAGGTCCAGATCCTCGCCGACGCCGCAGGCGGCACTGTTCACCTGTTCGAGCGGGACTGCTCGGTCCAGCGCCGTCACCAGAAGGTCGTCGAGATCGCTCCGGCCCCGAACATCAGCGACGAGCTCCGCGAGGCCCTGCATCGCGACGCCATCGCGTTCGCGAAGTCCGTGGGATACGTCAACGCGGGAACGGTCGAGTTCCTCGTCGACACGGCGGGGGAGCGGGCGGGACAGCACGTCTTCATCGAGATGAACCCGCGCATCCAGGTCGAGCACACCGTGACCGAGGAGGTCACCGACGTCGACCTCGTCCAGTCGCAGATGCGCATCGCCGCGGGCGAGACCCTCGAACAGCTCGGCCTCACCCAGGACCGGATCCGCCTCCACGGCGCCGCGCTCCAGTGCCGCATCACCACCGAGGACCCGTCGCAGGGGTTCCGTCCCGACACCGGCAAGATCACCACCTACCGCTCCCCGGGCGGCGCGGGCGTCCGCCTCGACGGCGGCACCGTGGCGCAGGGCGCGCAGATCAGCCCGCACTTCGACTCGATGCTCGCCAAGCTCACCTGCCGTGCGCGCGACTTCCCGGCGGCGGTCGCCCGTGCGCGGCGTGCCCTGGCCGAGTTCCGCATCCGGGGCGTGACGACCAACATCCCGTTCCTGCAGGCCGTGCTCGAGGACCCCGAGTTCATCGCCGGCGATCTGAGCACGCAGTTCATCGAAGAGCGCCCGCAGCTCGTGCACACGCAGCGGTCTAAGGACCGCGGCACCAAGATCCTCACCTGGCTGGCCGATGTGACGGTCAACCAGCCGAACGGGGAACGTCCTCCGGGACCCGACCCCGTCGCCAAGCTTCCCGCCGCCGACCTGTCCGTGCCGGCTCCGGCCGGTTCGCGTCAGCGACTGCTCGAGCTCGGGCCGGAGGGCTTCGCCGCCGATCTGCGCGCGCAGACCCGACTCGCGGTCACCGACACCACGTTCCGCGACGCTCACCAGTCGCTGCTCGCGACTCGGGTGCGCACGCGCGACCTCGTGGCCGTCGCCCCGTACGAAGCGCGACTCATGCCCGAGCTGCTCTCCATCGAGGCGTGGGGCGGCGCGACCTACGACGTCGCGCTCCGCTTCCTCGGCGAGGACCCGTGGGACCGTCTCGCCGCTCTCCGCGAGGCCGTTCCCAACATCGCTCTGCAGATGCTCCTGCGCGGCCGCAACACGGTCGGCTACACCCCGTACCCGACGAAGGTGACCGACGCCTTCGTCCGCGAGGCGGCCGACACGGGGGTCGACATCTTCCGGATCTTCGACGCGCTCAACGACGTCGAGCAGATGCGCCCCGCGATCGACTCGGTGCGCGCCACCGGCACCGCGGTCGCCGAAGTCGCCCTCTGCTACACAGCCGACCTGCTCGACCCCGCCGAGGACCTCTACACGCTCGACTACTACCTCGGTCTCGCCGAACGCATCGTCGACGCGGGAGCGCACGTCCTCGCCATCAAGGACATGGCAGGTCTGCTGCGCCCGTTCGCCGCGGCCAAGCTCGTCACGGCGCTCCGCGAACGGTTCGACCTGCCCGTGCACCTCCACACGCACGACACGGCGGGCGGCCAGCTCGCCACCATCCTCGCCGCGAGCGCGGCCGGCGTCGACGCGGTGGACGTCGCCAGCGCCGCGATGGCGGGCACGACCAGTCAGGTATCGGCGTCCGCCCTCGTCGCGGCCCTCGCCCACACGGATCGCGACACCGGACTCTCGCTGCAGGCCGTCTCCGACTTCGAGCCCTACTGGGAGGCCGTCCGCGCCCGGTACCGGCCCTTCGAGTCGGGTCTGCCGGGGCCCACCGGACGCGTCTACAAGCACGAGATCCCGGGCGGTCAGCTCTCCAACCTGCGCCAGCAGGCGATCGCGCTGGGCCTGGCCGACCGATTCGAGCTCATCGAGGACCTGTACGCCGCCGCGAACCGTATCCTCGGACGCATCCCGAAGGTCACCCCCTCGTCGAAGGTGGTCGGCGATCTCGCCCTCCAGCTCGCCGCAGTCGGGGCCGACCCCGCCGAGTTCGAGCGCAACCCCGCCGCGTTCGACATCCCCGAGTCGGTCATCGGCTTCATGGCCGGCGAGCTCGGCGACCTGCCGGGCGGCTGGCCCGAGCCGTTCCGCACCAAGGTTCTGGCGGGCCGCACGGTCGACATCTCCGTCGAGGACCTCTCCGAGGCCGACACGAAGGCACTCGATGCCGACAGCGCCACCCGGCGCGCGGCGCTCAACAGGCTGCTGTTCCCCGGCCCGACCAAGATCTACGAACAGGTCCGCGAGCAGTACGGCGACCTGTCCGTCGTCGACACGGCCGACTACCTCTACGGCCTTCAGCCGGGCATCGAGCACACGGTCAAGATCGCTCGGGGCGTTCAGCTGTTCGTCGGCATCGAGGCGATCAGCGAGCCCGACGAGCGCGGCATGCGCAGCGTCATGACGACGCTCAACGGTCAGCTGCGTCCTGTCGCGATCCGCGACAACGCGATCGACGTCGACATCAAGGCAGCGGAGAAGGCCGACAGCTCGCAACCCGGCCAGATCCCCGCGCCGTTCTCCGGAGTGGTGACTCTCAAGGTCGCCGCGGGGGAGGCGGTCGCAGCCGGTCAGACCGTCGCCACCATCGAGGCGATGAAGATGGAGGCGGCGATCACGTCGCCCGTCGCGGGCACGGTCAAGCGCGCAGCCATCGGAACCACCCAGCAGGTCGAAGCCGGAGATCTTCTCGTCGAGATCGCCTGACACGGCGCGGTGCGCCTCCCCGGATTCGAGGCGCACCGCTCCTAATGTTGAACGGAGTCTCCCGGTCTTCGGGCGACAGGTGGCGAAAGGCTGTGCTCATGAGCAAGCGCAAAACTCCCGACGAGACAAGCCGGGTGCTCGACACTGACAAGACGTTCGTCGATCTGAACGAGTCCCTCGAGCACCGTTTCAACGCGGAACTCCTCGACGAGCCCGGTGAGCGGCTCGCGACCGGTCTGCCCGAGAGTCTGACCATCAACATCGACCTGCCCCCGATCCAGAACGAGATCCCCGAGGACGAGGCCGCTGTCCGCATCGACGACGTGGCCGTGCCGCCGTCGTTGCTGCCCAGCACGTTGACCGGTGAGATCCGCCTCGGCGAGACCTCCGGCGAGAGCACCCCGGCGCCGACCACGCCGACGCGCAGCGAGCTTCCGCGCACCCGTACGGGCAGCGCCTACGACGCGATCCTCGGCGGTCACGTCCCCGGCACCACGAACGACTACCCGCGCTGGTCGCCGAGCGAGCTCTCGCGTCTCGCCACGGGAGAGATCCCGCGCAGCACCCCCGCCGAGACGACCCGCCGAAGCGACAGCCTGTGGAACACCGGCGAGATGCCGCGCGTCCCGCAGTCCGGCGACGCGTCGCGGGTCGAACCGCTGACGCCTGCCGGGGGCACGAGCGTCTCCCGTCGCGACCGCATGCGCGGCGCGCACGACGAGGGCCCCGAGTCGTCGGCGATGCTGACGGCCGACCGCCTCATCGACCAGAGCAAGAAGACCCGGCCCCGGCCCACGGGCGGCTGGAACAAGTTCGTCTACGGCGTCACCTTCGGCGGCGTCAACCTCGGCGACTCGCCGGCCGAGCGTGCGCGCAAGGAGCTCGACACGCGCATCCAGAAGGCGTTCGAGGGCGGCACGCGTTTCGTGCCGGTGCTCACACGCAAGGGAGGCGTCGGCAAGACGACGATCACGGCCCTGATGGGAATGGCGCTGGCCACGACGCGCGAGGACCGCATCATCGCGGTCGACGCGAACCCCGACCGCGGCACGCTGTCCGAGCGCGTGAACAAGCAGACCCGCGCGACCGTCCGCGACGTGGTCCACCGCGCCGCGAGCGTCAACGGGTTCACCGACTTCAGCTCGCTCGTCTCGCGCGATGAGACCCGCCTCGACATCCTCGCCTCCGACACCGACCCGCTGCTCAGCGAGGCGTTCGACGAGAACGACTACAACGTGGTCGCCGATCTGGCCGCCCGCTTCTACTCGATCATGCTCACCGACTGCGGCACGGGCATCGTCCACTCGGTGATGCGGGCGACCCTGCAGCGCGCCGATTCGGTCGTCATCGTGTCCGGCGGCAGTGTCGACGAGGCGCGTCTCGCGTCCGAGACGCTGACCTGGCTCGAGGCGAACGGGTACGGTGATCTCGTGCGCAATGCGATCGTGGCTCTCAACACCGCGACTCAGGGCACCAATCTCGTCAAGCTGGACGAGATCGAGGCGCACTTCAAGTCGCGTGTCCGCGCCATCGTCCGCATCCCGTACGACCCGATCCTCGCCGCGGGCTCCGTCGTCTCGTACAAGGACCTCAAGCCGGGCACCAAGGACGCCGCACGTCAGCTCGCAGCACTCGTCGTTGACGGGCTGCCCACGCGCCGAGGTGCCTGAGCGGCCGATCCGGATCTTCGGTGATCCGGTGCTGAAGACGGTGTCGGATCCCGTGGTCGAGATCGACGATCGTGTTCGGTCGGTCGTGCAGGATCTCGTCGACTCGGTGGCACTGCCGGGCCGGGCCGGTGTCGCGGCGTCGCAGATCGGTGTGAATCTGCGCGCGTTCAGCTACAACGTCGACGGGGTGATCGGCTACCTGATCAATCCCGAGATCGTCGAGCTGACCGGAGAGCCCGAACTGGTCGACGAGGGCTGCCTGTCGGTTCCCGATCTCTGGTACCCGGTTCTGCGGTACCCGCATGCGCGGGCGCGCGGCATCGACCTCGACGGCAACGAGGTCGAGATCGAGGGGTCCGGGCTGATGGCCCAGGCGCTGCAGCACGAGGTCGACCACCTCGACGGCAAGCTCTATCTGGACCGCCTCGACAAGGACAGCCGCCGGGCGGCCATGAAGCAGATCCGCACCTCGACCTGGTTCTGACCCAGGCCGACCTCGGTAGGGCGTTCCGGGCGAACGCGCACGTTGCGGCCGGCCCCGCACGCCGCAACGTGCGCGCAGGGGGCGGCCCGCCCAGCCCACGCCCGGAGAATCCGGCCCCAGACGTACGTTGCGGCGTGCGCATCAGCCTGGAACATGCGTACTCACCACGTGAAGCCAGCTCACAGGTGACTTCGAGAGTGTCGGGCCATGGAGGCCGAGGACCCGACCAGCACTCCCGGCGTCGCAGCCGACGAGTTCCCGCACGGCTGGGTTCGCCTCGGCCGGTATCGGTGGTTCACGGGGTGGCTGGCTTATTCGGGGGTCGGCGTGCTCATGCTTCCCTACGTCATCTTCCAGTTGGGGTCGGCGGTCGCCCGGGCAAGCGGGTTCCCGTCAGGATTGATCGCTGTTCCGCTCGTCGTGGTAGTCCTCGCCGCGCTGGCGACCGTGATCCTGAAATGGCTGGTGCCGCAGCCATGGGCGAACTTCGATACCTCGGAGTTCCGAACCGGCCGTCGGGTCGTACCGATGAGCGAACTGGACTGGGCGAAGGTCGAATACCTACCGGCTCGGAGTAACCGCACGAACGGAATGCTCTTGCGTTTCGGTTCTCCGCGACTGAGAGCGGTTTTCTCGTTGCGAAGCGCGCGGGGCCAAACGATCGACGAAGATCTCGCGCGTCACCTCGCCGAGGTCATCGAGCGATCTTCGATCGAGGTCCCCAAATCTTCCTACGACCCCACAGGGAAGTTCGCGCGCTATAACTTCCCGGGGTCCGTGGGCAAAGCCGACGCGATCACTCTTCTGCTGAATCCGGAAGAGATCGATCGGATGTTCCTCGTCTTACTTCGCTGACCACCGCCCACGTTCCGGCGTGCGTACCCGCCGGGGCCCATCGCGCAAGCGTGGGCGATGCGTCCGGTGGGGGCGCGTCGGGTACTCCCAGATCAGGCGGAGGTGGGCCCCTCAGTGGACGAGGGTCACCCCTCGGGTTTCGGGGGAGGACCCGGGGGCGTACATGCCCTCGATGACGTCCGCGAAGTCCTTGAGGATGACGTTGCGCTTGATGCTGAGCTTCGGGGTCAGGTGCCCGCTCGCCTCGGTGAACTCGACCGGGATGATCTCGAACTTGCGGATCGACTCCGCCCGCGAGACCCGAGTGTTCGCCAAGTCGACCGCTCGCTGAACCTCGGCGATGACAGCCGGGTGGGTGACGGCCTGCTCGAGCGTCAGCGTCGCGTCGTGCCCGTTGTTCTTGAGCCAGGTCGGCAGCATCTCGGTGTCGAGCGTGACGAGCGCCGAGATGAACGGCTTCTGGTCGCCGACGACCACGACCTGCCCGACGATCGGGTTGGCGCGCATCGGATCCTCGAGGGCGGCCGGCGATACGTTCTTGCCGCCGGCCGTCACGATGAGCTCCTTCTTGCGTCCCGTGATGCGGAGGTATCCGTCGGTGTCGAACTCGCCGATGTCACCGGTCTTGAACCAGTCGCCGTCGAACGCGTCGGCGGTCGCCTCGGGGTTCTTCCAGTACTCGCGGAACAGGTTGATGCCCTTGGTCTCGATCTCCCCGTCGTCGGCGATGCGGATGGAGACACCGGGCAGCGCGGGGCCGACGGTGCCGATCTTGTACTTCGACGGACGGTTCACCGTCATCGGCGCGGTCGTCTCGGTCAGGCCGTAGCCTTCGAGGATAACGACGCCCAGGCTGCGATAGAAGTGACCGAGACGCTCGCCGAGCGGCGCCGAACCCGACACCGCGTAGGTGACGCGTCCACCCAGGGCAGCGCGCAGCTTGCTGTACACGAGCTTGTCGAACACGGCGAACTGCAGCTTCAGACCCAGCGGAACCCTGCCGGCGTCGAGCGCCTTCGAGTGCGCGATCGCCGCGTCGACCGCGCGGGCGAAGATCTTGCCGCGCCCGCCCGCCGCCGCCTTCTGCTCGGACGAGTTGTAGACCTTCTCGAACACGCGGGGGACGGCGAGCAGGAACGTCGGCTTGAAGCTGCCCAGCGAGGGCAGGAGCAGGCTCGTGTCGGGCTGGTGGCCGACGCGGACCCCGCCGTACACGCTGAGCACCGCGATGAAGCGCGCGAAGATGTGGGCGATCGGGATGAAGAGAAGGGTCGACGATCCGGGGCGGATGACCTCGGGGATCGCCTTCTGCGTGTTGCGGCACAGCTCGACGAAGTTCTCGTGGGTGAGCACGCAGCCCTTCGGCTTGCCCGTCGTGCCGGACGTGTAGATGATCGTGGCCAGATCGGATTCGCCGGCGATCGTGCGACGCTGCTCGAGGAGCTCGTCACTGACCTCGCCGCCCGACGCCGCGATCTTGTCGAGATCCCCGCGGTCGATCTGCCACACGTTGCGCACGTCGGGCAGATCGGGGTGGACCTCGTCGAAACGGGCGAAGTGGTCGGGGCCTTCGAGGATGACGGCGATGGCACCCGAGTCATTGAGGTTCCAGTGGACCTGCGACGGCGACGACGTCTCGTAGATGGGCACGAGCACCGCGCCGGCGAACCAGGCGGCGAAGTCGATGAGAGTCCACTCGTAGCGGGTGCGGGCCATCAGCCCGATCTTGTCGCCGGGCTCGATGCCCGCGGCGATGAATCCCTTGGCGAGGGCTCTGACCTGGTCGAGGAACTCCCGGGCCGAGACATCGACCCATTGATCACCGCGCTGAAGAGCGAACAGCGGTGCATCGGGGGTTGCGGCGACCCTCTCGAGCAAGAGGTCTGTCGCGTTGGCGTCAGGCGTTGCCGGGACGATTACGGGTGCGTCGATCTGCTTCACGGCAGCTCCTTCGATACCGGACGATGTCAGAGCATTCTAGCTGTTCGACCCCTGTGAACGCGGGGCTAGGCTCTTCGGGTGCATGCAATCGGCATTGATGTGGGCGGAACCAAGATCGCGGGGGCCGTCGTCGACGAGCTCGGGACGATCGTCGACGAGCGCAGGGTCGCAACACCCGTCGGCGACACGGAGCTCCTCGAGACGACCATCGTCCAGATGGTCCAGGATCTCGCGGGTGACGGCCCGATCGCCGCTGTCGGCGTCGCGATCCCCGGATTCATCGACGCCGCCCAGTCGACCGTGTACTACACGCCCAACCTCCCGTGGCGGCACGAGCCGATCCGGGAGAAGCTCGAGGCCCGCCTCGCCCTCCCGATCGTCATCGAGAACGACGCCAACGCCGCAGGGTGGGCCGAGTTCCGCTTCGGCGCCGCGCGTCTCGTGAGCGACATGGTGATGCTGACCATCGGCACGGGCGTCGGCGGCGCCATCGTGCACGACGACACCCTCTTCCGCGGCGGCTTCGGCGCAGCGGCCGAGCTCGGCCACCTGCGCGTGGTGCCCGGCGGGCTGCCGTGCGGATGCGGTGCGCGCGGATGCATCGAGCAGTACGGATCGGGCCGCGCCCTCCTCCGCATGGCGGGCGAGGTCGCCGATGCCGGGGGAGTGGGCCTCGCGCTCGCCGAGGCCCGCACACGGAGCGGCGGCATCCTGTCGGGCCACGACGTCGCCGACCTCATCTCGCAGGACGATCCGGGTGCGCTCGTCGCGCTGCGACGTCTCGGCCGCCACCTCGGCGAGGCGTGCGCGAGCCTCGCGGCCGTCCTGGATCCGCAGATGTTCGTCATCGGCGGCGGTGTCGCGCAGGCAGGCGAGTCGCTCCTCGGACCGATCCGCGCCTCGTTCCTCGAGGCGCTCCCGGCCCGCGGCTACCACCCCGAACCCGAGTTCCGGATCGCAGAGCTCGTCAACGACGCGGGCGTCGTCGGCGCTGCCGACCTGGCCCGACACCACTTCCCGACACCGGGCGACCCGAACGCGTTCTCCGCGCACGGCTCCGCCGGCGATCCGGCGACCGCCTAGGCTGAGGGCCTGGCCGAAGGAGGCGGGAACACGCGTGCGTTTTTACTACTGGGTTCTGAAGTCGATCGTGATCGGCCCGTTCCTGCGACGCACCTTCCGCCCGTGGGTGACCGGTCGTGAGAACGTGCCGAAGAAGGGCGCCGCGATCCTCGCGAGCAACCACCTCTCCTTCATCGACTCGGTGATCCTCCCCGCCGAGCTCGATCGGCGCATCTCGTTCCTCGCCAAAGCCGAGTACTTCACCGGCAAGGGCATCAAAGGCTGGGCGACCCGCGCCTTCATGCTCTCGACCGGCCAGCTGCCGATCGACCGGTCGGGCGGCAAGGCGTCGGAGGCGGCTCTCAACAGCGGTCTCGCCGTGCTGCGACGAGGCGAACTGCTCGGCATCTACCCCGAGGGCACGCGCAGCCACGACGGCCGTCTGTACCGCGGCCGCACCGGCATCGCACGCATGATCGTGGAGGGGCATGTGCCCGTCATCCCGGTCGCGATGGTCGACACGGAGAAGGCGATGCCCGTCGGATCGAAGATCCCGAAGGTGCGCCGGGTTGGCATCGTGATCGGCGAACCGCTAGATTTCTCACGTTTTGCGGGTCTTGAGGGCGACCGCTTCATCCTCCGCTCCATCACCGACGAGATCATGTACGAGCTCGCCCGGTTGAGTGGGCAGGAATACGTCGACGCGTATGCGTCTTCGGTTAAGAGCGCCCGCGTACCTGCGGCACGCTGAGGCCCGCATCATCCAGGCCCGCACGATCCGGTCACCGCGACCGGGTCCGAACGGGCCGCCGCAACCAACCTGTACCGCCGCACACCAACAGCAAGGAAGTCCCGCTCGTGGTCGACCCCACCGAGACCGTCGTGTCCGCCAGTCCTGACGTTCTGGCCGGCCTCGACTATTGGCGGACCCTCGACATCAAGCAGCAGCCGACCTGGACCGACACCGCGGCCGTGGCTGCCGCCTCGAACGAGCTGGCGAAACTTCCTCCGCTCGTCTTCGCAGGCGAGGTCGATCAGCTGCGCGACCGGCTCGCCAAGGCGGCCCGGGGCGAGGCCTTCCTCCTCCAGGGCGGCGACTGCGCCGAGACGTTCGCCGGCGCCACCGCCGATCAGATCCGCGCCCGCGTGAAGACCCTTCTGCAGATGGCCGTCGTGCTCACCTACGGCGCATCCATGCCGGTCGTGAAGATGGGTCGCATGGCCGGGCAGTTCGCCAAGCCGCGCTCGAGTGACACCGAGACCCGCGGTGACGTGACTCTGCCCGCCTACCGCGGAGACGTGGTGAACGGATACGACTTCACCGCCGAGAGCCGCACCCCGGATCCCGCACGCCTCGTGCAGGGGTACCACACGGCCGCGTCGACACTGAACCTGGTCCGCGCGTTCACCCAGGGCGGTTTCGCGAGCCTCAAAGAGGTGCACAGCTGGAACCAGGGCTTCGCCCGCAACCCCGCGAACGCCATGTACGAGGGCCTCGCGAAGGAGATCGACCGCGCCATCCGCTTCATGGAGGCCGCCGGCGCCGACTTCGACGAGCTGAAGCGCGTCGAGTTCTACACCGGCCACGAGGGCCTGCTGATGGACTACGAGCGTCCCCTGACCCGCATCGATTCGCGCAACGGCACCCCTGTCGCGACCTCGGCGCACTTCCTCTGGATCGGCGAGCGCACCCGCGATCTCGACGGCGCGCACGTCGATTACTTCTCCCGGATCCGCAACCCCATCGGGGTGAAGCTCGGTCCCTCCACGACGACCGATGACATGGAACGGCTGATCGACAAGCTCGATCCCGATCGCGAGCCGGGTCGTCTGACCTTCATCACCCGCATGGGCGCCGGCAAGATCCGCGATGCGCTGCCCCCGCTGCTCGAGCACATCAAGACGCTCGACGCGACACCGCTCTGGGTCACCGATCCCATGCACGGCAACGGCGTGACGACTCCGACCGGTTACAAGACCCGGCGCTTCGACGACATCGTCGACGAGGTCAAGGGGTTCTTCGAGTCGCACCGTGCCGCGGGGACCCACCCGGGAGGCATCCACGTGGAGCTGACCGGCGACGACGTGACCGAGTGCCTGGGCGGCTCCGAGCACATCGACGAGGCCACCCTCGCGACCCGCTACGAGTCGCTCTGCGACCCCCGCCTCAATCACATGCAGTCGCTCGAACTGGCCTTCCTGGTCGCCGAGGAACTGAGCGCCTGACCCGGGGCTTCGCATCCGCCCCGTCTGCACGGATCAGGCCTCGTCGCACGGATCAGGACCGAAAGACATTTCGGTCCTGATCCGTGCAGAAACAGTCCTGATCGGTGCAGATCTCCTCACCGGCGCATCCCCGCCACAGGCAGGAAACTTCGAGATCCATCCACCGACCTCGATGTGAGGACATGACGCCGGATGGGCCGATGCCAGCCTTCCGGGCATGACAACCCCCATCGCCCGCCGAATGAGCATGCTCAACGGCGTCGCCCACATCCAAGACCTGCTGGTCGTCGGGTTCACTCGGCACCAGATCGCCGCCATGCTGCACAGCGGCGAGCTCATCCGTCCACGTATCGGCTGTACGTGGATCCTTCGCTTCCCGGTCCTGCGATAAGGGCAGTGCGAGTAGGCGGGATGCTGGGGTGCTGCTCCGCCGCCGAGTCCTACGGGCTGCCCGTCCCTCAGCAGGCAGGCCTGCATGTCGCTCTCGAGCCGAACAGCTCACGCCTCCGGTCCAGCACTAACGCGAGCAGGCATGTTCCGGCGGGGGCCGAACCCGGCGTCCACCTGCACTGGAGGGACAGGCGTGTCGGCCATCAGCGCTTTCGGGTCGGGCTCGTCGATGCCCTCCAGCAGATGGTCTTGTGCGTTGGTGAGGAGTGGTCGGTGGCCGCCATCGACGCGGCCCGGATGAAGACGCCCGGGTCGGAGGGGCACCTCGACGACGCGTTCTACCGGATGCTCGTTCGGTTCTGCGCCGGCGCCTCAGGAGACATCGCGGGGTTGAGTGTGCGGGGCGCCGAGAGCCCGCTCGAGAGCATCGTTCGTCTCCGACTGCAGCGCATGGGCCTCGAACCGGTGATCCAGCTCCCCATCGGCAAGTACCGGGCCGACATCGTCATCGGAGACAGGCTGGTCATCGAATGCGATGGAACGCAGCACGCGACGGCCGAGCAGTTCGTTCGGGATCGGGATCGCGACGCGCTCTTCGCTGCTCGCGGCTATCGGGTGCTGAGGTTCACCTACGCCCAGGTGATGCAGTCGTGGGACTCGCTCGTCGTCCCGGCCATCCTCGCCGCGCTGCACGGATCAGGAGATCTGCACGGATCAGGAGGATTTCTGCACGGATCAGGACGAAACCGCGATTTCTCCTGATCGGTGAAACCGGTCCTGATCGGTGCAACCCGGGGTGGAGGGGGCTCAGAGGGTGAAGGTGACCGTGACCGTCGAGCCGCGGTTGACGACCGCTCCTGCGCCGGGGCTGACGCCGGAGACCAGATACGAGGACGGCGAACTGTCGGCGAGTGAGCTGTATGAGGGGATCACGCCCGCCGCCTCCAGCTGTCCGCGCGCGACATCCCACGTGAGGCCGACGACGTTGGGGACCGTGACCTGCTCGATGCCCTTCGACACCACGACGCCGATGGTGTCGTTGGGGACGATCGTGCGAGCCGATCCGTCGTCGTTCGTCGGATAGGTCACCGACATCACATTGCCCGCGGGCACCGCCCCCGAGTTGTCGAACTCGTCGCCGACACGGGCGATCTGCAGACCGGACCCCGTCAGCAGACTCGCTGCGTCGTCGTAGGAGAGGTTGTAGACATCGGGGACTCCGCCGACCGAGACGACGAGTGTGACCGTGCCGTGGTCAGGGTAGGTCGCACCGTCTCCGAGCACCGCCCCGTCCGCACCCTGCACGCGGATCACGGATCCGGCGGGTACGTCGCCGTTGAACTCCTTGACGCTGTCGTCGGCGACGACGAAGCGCGCATCGGTCAACGCTGTCCGGGCGTCGCCCTCCGCCTGCCCCGAGACCGCCGGGACGGGAAGGGATTCCGGGCCGTCCGAGACCACGAGCGTGATGGTGCTGCCCTTGGCCGCTGCCGCACCGGGCTCCGGGTCGGTCGTCGAGACCAGATCCTTCGCGACCTGCCAGTCGAAGACCCGGGTGGGTTCGTCGGAGACGACGAAACCCTGGTCGACGAGCAGCGCCGTCGCCGCCTCGGGGGTCAGCCCGGTGATGCCGGTCGGGATCGTCGTCGACGCTCCCGGCCCTGCTCCGAAGTACCAGCCCGTGCCGCCGGCGAGGGCGGCGAGCAGGATGACGAGACCGAACAGCCAGAACCCGCGTCGGCTCCGACCCTTCGTCTCTCCGGCGAGTTTGGCCGCGTTCTCGAGGACGACAGGGCCGGTCCGGCGCGCGCGGGCGAGGACCTGGGTCTCACCCGAGTCGAAGGTGACGGCGCTCGTGCCACCGGGCGCCGCAGCGCTCGGCATCACCATGGTGCGCTGCGTCGGCGCAGGTGTCGTGCCGGCGCCCTCGCGGATGAGGTTCTGCGTGTCGAAGAGCTGGTCGAGGAGCGTCCTGGCGTCGCGGGGACGCTGCTCGGGGTCACGTGCGGTCGCCCACAGCACGAGCTCGTCCAGCGCGGCGGGGACGGACGGGTTCTTCGCGCTCGGACTCGGCACCCGCTCGTTCGCGTGCTGATAGGCGATCTGCACGGGCTGGTCGCCCTTGTAGGGCTGCTCGCCGACGAGCATCTCGTACATCATGATTCCGACCGCGTAGATGTCGCTGCGGGTGTCGGCGATGCCGCGGGTCACGAGCTCGGGGGAGAGGTAGGCGATCGTGCCGAGCAGCGCCTGCCCGGTCGCCGTGTTCGCCGTCGCCGCGCGGGCGAGGCCGAAGTCGCTGATCTTGATGCGGCCGTCATCGGCCAGGAGCACGTTCTCGGGCTTGAGGTCGCGGTGCACGATGCCGGCCTTGTGCGCGGCGGCGAGGCCCGCGAGCACGGCCTCCATGATGTCCATGGTCTGCTCGGGGGTGAGCTTGCCGTACTCCTTGAGCAGGTCGCGCAGGGTGATGCCCTGCAGGTACTCCATGACCAGATAGGCCATGTCGGAGTCCTGCCCCTGGTCGAACACGTTCACCACATTGGGATGCGCGAGGCGTGCTGCCGACCTCGCCTCCTGGATGAAGCGGTCGCGGAAGGCGGCGTCATCGGCCAGATGGCCGTGCATCACCTTGATCGCGACACGGCGTTCGAGGCGCAGGTCGGTGGCGAGATAAACGGTGGCCATGCCCCCTCTGGCGATGCGGGCGCGCACCTGATAGCGCCCGTCGAGAAGGTGACCGACCATCGGGTCGGTCTGGCTCGTGTTCACCTGTCGAGTTTACGAAGGGTGGGTGTCGGGCAGGGGGAGGGGGGTGCGGCGCGCCGAAGAATTGCTCCCCCGCGGGGGGCTTTCACGGCAAGAGCACCCATCGGATCAGCCGATGACGGCGAGCCAGGACCAGGCGTCGGACTCCCACTTCGCATAGGCGTCAGGGTACGCGGAGATCTGGACGGCCTGGGCGGCCTGGGTGACGGACATGTCCTCCCACCCGTCGATGTCGAGCAGTCCGCGGACGGTGACGTCCTCGGTGTGGATGCCCGTGAAGAAGGTGCGGATGGAGTAGTCGGTGTCGAGGATCTGCTCGCGCGTTCCCCACCCGGTGCTCGGGCGCTGCTGGAACAGCCCGAGAGAGTCGAGGTGGCCCCAGTCGAGGTTGCGCAGTGTCGACTCCTGCATCGCGGCCGCGAGTGCGACGACGATGCCGCGGTCGCCGACTCCGAGCTCGCGGCCGATCGCGACGATGCTGCGCGCGTTGGAGAGCATCTCCTCGGTGAGTCCGATGCTCGAGCCGAGCGGCGTCACCGGAGCGACCGGGCCGGTCTCGGCGACGGGCGTGCTCGCGATCGGCGTCACGGAGGCGACGGGGGTCGCATCGAGGGCACTGGCGGAGCCGCGCACCTGCGGCAGGACGATCGTCTGCCCGGGGAAGATGATGCTGTCGCGACCCAGACCGTTGGCCGACAGGACCGATTCCGTGTCGAGCGAGTTCGAGGCGGCGATGCCGCTGATGGTGTCGCCTTCGGCGATCGTGTAGCGCGTCAGGGGTGCATCGACCGGGAGCGCGGGAGAGGCCGAGGCGTTGAGGCTGAGGATCTGGCCGGGGAAGATGAGCGACTTCCAGCTGAGGCCGTTGAGCGCCAGCACGGACGCGGTCGAGAGGCCGTAGCGGCCGGCGATCTCGCTGATCGTGTCGCCTTCCATGACGGCGTACTCGAACGGGGCCATGGTCTGGGCGGGCGCGGTCGCGCCGAGGTCCGCACCGACGGCGACTTCGGCGGGGGAGGCGTCGCCGTCCGCCGCGGCGAAGTCGAGGGTGCCGGTCTCGCCGTTGCCGGAGTCGGGCGACGGCGTCTGCCGGTCGCGCTCCGCCCGACGGCCGGAACCCTCGGAGGGGGCCACGCCCAGGCTGAGGGCGAGCGATCCGACGAGGACGACCGGAACCGCACCGAACAGACTGCGAGCGAACGCGCCGCGTTCCCGGCCGGCCGCGTGGCGGCCCCGTCGGGTGACTGCGGCGTCGGTGATTCGGTCGGTCGAGCTCATGATTCCCCTGTTGCGTCCGGATCTGTTCGGACAGGTGCTGCGTGGTTCTCCACGCCCTGGACCGCTCGAGAAGACATCGAGCGGCGTCCCGTCCCCCGGAACGTTCCTCACGCTGTCACACAACAGTTAACGAGTCAATCAACGTGGCTGATGTGATTTGAGTTAACACAAACGTAACATTGGTGATGGGTGGGAGACGGCCTCCGATGCGCGTCGGGCCGCGACCTGGCATCCTTGAGCGGTGAGCGCATCCAGTGCCCGTGAATGGCTGTCCCTTCCCGAACTCGCCGAGCGATTCGGGCTCCCTGTCGGCAAAGTCCGACGAATGATCGAAGAGCGTCATCTGATCGCCCTCCGCGTCGACGGTGCACTCCGCGTACCGGTCGACTTCGTCGACGCCGACGGTCCGCTCGGCGATCTGCGCGGCACGATCATCCTTCTCGCCGACAACGGCTTCTCGGACGACGAGGCGGTGGACTGGCTGCTCTCTCCCGAGGAGAGTCTCGACGCGAGCCCGATCGACGCGCTGCGGGCCGGCCGCAAAGCCGAGGTGAGGCGCGTCGCCCAGGCCCTGGCCTGAACCCCGGTCGGGGCTAGGCGCTCCGCTCCGTCACCGTGGCGATGAGCCGTGACAGCTCCGCGACGGCGGCGGGGGCCAGTGGAGCCGACTCGAGGGCCGCGCGGGCGAGGCGCACGTTGTCGTCGATCATCCGCTCGACGCGTTCGACGGCTCCGGACTGACGGATGGTGGACTGCAGCAGTTCGACCTGGTCGCCGCTGAGATCGGGATCCCCGAGCAGATCGTCCATGAGCGTGCGGGCGGCCGGGGTCACGTTCGCCCGGGCGAGCAGCACGAGCACGGTGCGCTTGCCCTCCCGGAGGTCGTCACCGCTCGGCTTGCCGGTGACGGCCGGGTCGCCGAAGACGCCGAGCAGGTCGTCGCGCAGCTGGAACGCCGTGCCGAGCGGGATGCCGAAGTCGCGCAGCGCGGTCACCTGCGCCTCATCGGCGCCGGCCATCGCCGCTCCGATCACGAGAGGGGCCTCGACCGAGTACTTGGCCGACTTGTAGAGCACGACGCGCTCCGCCCGTTCGAGCGCCTCCGAGTCGCTGACGGTCGCCCAGGCGCGTTCCTCGACCAGGTCGAGGTACTGGCCCGCCGTGACCTCGAGCCGCATGGTCTCGTACTCCCGGCGAGCGGCCGAGGCGTTCGAGCGGTCGGGCACACGCCTGAGGCCGTCGTTCATCAGGTCGTCGCTCCAGGTCAGGAGGAGGTCGCCGAGCAGGATCGCCGCCCCTTCGCCGAAGCTCGCGGCGTTGCCGATGTAGCCGCTCTCGTCGTGGACCCGCTCGAACTCCCGATGGGCGGACGGGCGCCCCCTGCGGGTGTCCGAACGGTCGATGATGTCGTCGTGGACGAGGGCGGCCGCATGGAACAGCTCGAGCGCGCTCGCGGCGGTCACGACCGTGTCGAGCGTCTCCCGCGTCTCCTCGTCGGTGGCGCCGAAATCGGGGATGTGCACGGCCTGCCAGCCCCAGAAGCAGAACAGTGCTCTGAACCTCTTGCCGCCACTGAGAAAGCCCTTTGAAAAGACGCCCAACGGGCCGACCTCCGGGGCGAGCGAGGTCAGAATTGCGGTGCGGTCGTCGATCAACAGATCGAGCTTCGATTGCACCAGATCGACAAGTCTCGAACCCTGGACCACAGCGCTAGCCTAGCCAGGTTCGAGGCGACTACACTGTGGCTCGATACCGGGCCGGAATCAGGCCCTCAGCATTCCCGGAAACGGGACCCGCCGTGCGGTGCCTGTTGAACCGCATAGCAAGCGGGAAGGAGTATGGACATGCCGCTCTCTGAGCAAGAACAGCGCCTGCTCGACGAGATGGAGCGCAGTCTCTACCAGAACGACGCCGAGTTCGTGGCGTCCGTCGCCCGGGTTCAGCAGGGTCGTCGCAGTTACACCTGGCTCGTGTCGGGTGTGCTCATCGGCCTCGCAGGTGTCGCGGTCCTCGTCCTGGGAGTCGTCTTCCGACAGCCCCTCATCGGCGTCCTCGGCTTTGTGGTCATGTTCGCCGGAGCGCTCGTCGCTCTGGGGTCGCCGCGTCGGCCCGCCGGACGCTCCACTTCCCGCCCCTCGGGCAAGCGTCCCGCCAAGTCGGGCTTCATGGACCGCATGAACGACCGCTGGGAGCGCCGCCAGGGCGGCAACAGCTAGAAACGCGTCTTCGCAAAGGGGTCGGCCTTCGGGCCGGCCCCTTTTTCGTGCGCCCTGCGCCGCTCTCCCGGCGGAGTTCCCCTCCACTGCCCACCACTTCGCCTTCGCGCCCGGAATCCCGGCGATCCGGGGGAGTCGCACGGTCACGACACGGTCCCTATTCGCTCGTCGCTCGTTGTTCGGTGGTGCGTAGTGGAGTAAAGTGGAGCTAGTTTCCAAGGCGACCGAGGGAAGGGGTGCCGCCCGTGGCCACCTTGCTCGGCACCTACACGCCCAAGCTCGACGAGAAGGGCCGGCTGATCCTGCCGGCCAAGTTCGCCGAGGACTTCGAGCACGGCATCGTCCTCACCCGTGGGCAGGACCGCTGCTTGTACGTGTACAGCGCCGCCGAGTTCGACGCGGTCCACCAGCGCATGCGGGCGAGCGCGACCGGAAACAACAAGCAGACGCGGGACTTCATGCGCCTGCTGCTCTCGGCCGCCCATGCCGAGACCCCTGACCGCCAGCGCCGGGTGACCGTTCCCGCCGCCCTGCGCGGCTACGCGGGTCTCGAACGCGAACTCGTCGTCATCGGAGCGGGAAACCACGCCGAGATCTGGGACGCGGAGGCGTGGAACGACTACGTGTCCTCCACCGAGGACGATTTCGCGACAGCGGCCGGGGAGGTGATCCCGGACCTCTTCTGATCCTGACGTGCGACTCCCAGCCGTTCGCCGCCCTGACTCCACTTCCCCGGAGGCAGGTCGCGACACGGATGGGGATCGGGCGGCAGGATCGGCTAGTCTCCGGCCGCCATGGACTTCTCCTCACTTCACACCCCCGTCCTCCTCGAACGCAGCATCGAGCTGCTCGCCCCCGCCATCGACCACGAGGGCGCCATCGTCGTCGACGGCACCCTCGGCATGGGCGGGCACACGGGTGCCCTGCTCGAACGCTTCCCGGGACTGACCGTGATCGGCATCGACCGCGACCCTCAGGCGCTGGCCATCGCCGGCGAGCGCCTGAAGGAGTTCGGCGATCGACTCCAGCCGGTCCACGCGGTCTACGACGAGATCGGCGACGTCGTCCGCGAGCGCGCCCCGCAGGGGGTCGACGGGATCCTCCTCGACCTGGGCGTGTCATCGCTGCAGCTGGACCTGACCGAGCGGGGCTTCGCGTACTCCCGCGACGCGCCGCTCGACATGCGGATGGACAGCACCCGCGCCCTCACCGCCGCGACGATCGTGAACGAGTGGAGTGAGGCCGACCTGCGTCGCATCTTCTCCGAGTTCGGCGAGGAGCGCCTCGCTCCCCGCTACGCGAAGCGGATCGTGCAGGCGAGGGACTCGGCGCCGATCCTTCGATCGGCCCAGCTCGTCGACATCATTCAGGCAGCCACTCCGGCTGCATTGTCCCGCGTCGGCCACCCGGCCAAGCGGGTCTTCCAAGCCCTGCGCATCGCCGTCAACGGCGAACTCGACGCCCTGTCCGCGGCTCTCCCCGTGGCGGTCGACTCATTGCGCGTCGGAGGACGTATCGTCGTCCTCTCCTACCAGTCCCTCGAGGATCGGCTCGTCAAGCGCGAACTGCAGCGTCGCGCGTCGTCGACCGCCCCTCAGGGTCTTCCTGTCGAGCTTCCCGAGCACAGCCCCGAACTGCGCCTGCTCGTCAAGGGTGCCGGTCGAGCCTCCGATGAGGAGATCACCGAGAACCCGAGAGCAACACCCGTGAGACTGCGAGCGGCCGAACGCCTGCGTCCCGCACCTGCAACATCCGCCACCCGACGAGGCACCACCTCAGGAAGCGCACCATGAGCAACCTGGCTACCGCAACCCTGCCCATCCAACCTCTCCGCATCCCTCGCAGGACGGCCCCCGAACCGTCGATCGAGGTCGTCGCGAATCGCAGCCAGCGCCGTGCGCGCCCGAAGGTCGCCTATGCGATCGTCGTGGTCGCGAGCCTCGGCGGTCTGATGCTGTCGCAGCTCGCCCTGAGCATCGCGCTCTCCGACGGCGCCTACACGATCGACCGCCTCGAGGTCACCCAGAAGGAGCAGGCGCGGGCCGTGCAGCTCCTCGGCGAGGACCTCGGTCGTCTCTCCTCGCCGCAGAACCTCGCCGTCAACGCCGAGGCGCTCGGGATGGTGCAGAACGCCAACCCGGTCTGGCTCCGCATGTCCGACGGTGCCGTCATCGGATCGCCCACCGCGGCCGCCGGTGGCGCCGGTGTTCTGGGCACCGCCGGTTCGAAGGTCGCCAACCAGCTGCTCGCGGGCGTGCCGCTCGTCACCCAGCTGCCGCCCGCCGAGACGGCGGAGACCGCTCCGACGGCCTCGGTCGCGCCCGAGGCGTCGACCGGCGCAACGCCGGGGGCGGCTACAGGGGAAACCACCGATGCGCCGTTAGCGTCGGATGGCCGCGTCCCGGCCCCCACCACCCGCTGATCTCTGGAGTCCAAGTGACACGACGGACCGCTCGGGGCCGGCTCGCCCTGGCAGCCGTGCTCGTGCTCGCACTCGTCTCGGTGTTCGTTGTGCGCCTCATCGACATCCAGGTCGTGCGCGCGGAGACGCTCAACTCCCAGGCTGTCGATAAGCGCTCGATCCCCGAGGAGATCCTCGGCATGCGCGGCGACATCTTCGACTCGACCGGGGTAGTTCTCGCCGACAGCGTCCTGCGCTACGACATCACCGCATCGCCCAAGACCGCCGTCGAATCGGCGATCACCCCCGAGATCGCGGCGGAGAAGCTGTCGCCTTACCTCGGGGTTCCCGCCGCGGACATCGTGAAGTCGATCCGCGACGCCGTCGCCGCCGACCCCGAATCGGACTACCTCTACCTCGGCAAGAAGGTCGACGTCGACGCGTTCGAGAAGATCCGGGCCCTCGAGATCCCGTGGCTGTACTACAGCTCGCAGCCCGCCCGCACCTACCCGAACGGCGCGGTCGCCGGGAACCTGATCGGGTTCGTCGGATCCGCCAACGAGCCGCAGGCCGGCGTTGAGCTCTCCGAGGACTCCTGCCTCGCGGGCGTCGACGGCAGCGAGGTGTACGAGCGCAGCGAGGACGGCGTCCGCATCCCGGGCAGCACGGTCACGACCAAGCAGGCGCAGAACGGCAACGACCTGGTGCTCACCATCGAGAGCGACCTGCAGTGGTACGTGCAGCAGACCCTCGCCAAGTACGCGCAGGAGTACGGGGCCAAGTGGGGCGTCGTCGTCGTCCAGGAGGTCAAGACGGGCAGGCTCGTCGCCGTCGCCGACTACCCGACGGTCGATCCCAATGATGTCGACGCGACGGTCAACACCGACATCTCCGCCCTCGGGTCGAGGGCGTTCACCGCACCGTTCGAGCCGGGGTCGACCTTCAAGACCCTGACGACCGCCTCCCTGCTCGATGCGGGTCTCATCGACACGGGCACCCACGTGACCGCGCCTTACCGGTTCACCACCGCCGACGGGGCCGACGTGAACGACAGCGAGTCGCACGGCACCTGGAACCTCACGACCACCGGTGTCCTGAAGGAGTCGAGCAACACGGGCATGTCCCAACTCGGTCTCCTGATGACGGCGGACCAGCGCTACGACTACATGAAGAAGTTCGGACTCGGTGAGCGCACCGAGGTCGACTTCGGCGCCGAGGAGACCGGCTACCTCGGCGACGACTGGGACGAGGACGGGGTGCCCGACTGGGACCCCCAGACCAACCTCGCCTCGATGTTCGGCCAGGGCATCACCGTCACGGCGGTGCAGATGGCCAGCATCTACCAGACCATCGCCAACGGAGGGGTGCGGATGCCCGTCTCCCTCGTGGCCGGATGCCGTCTCCCCGATGGGACCATGACGGACGTGCCCTCGAGCGAGGGGACCCAGGTGATCTCGCCTTCCGCCGCGCGCAGCACCGTCGACATGCTCGAGAACGTGGCCACCAAGGGATGGCTGGCCAGCAAGGTCTCGATCCCCGGCTACCGGGTCGCCATGAAGACCGGTACGGCCCAGCAGCCCGACGGCAACGGCGGGTACAGCAAGAGCTACCTCGTCTCGATGGCGGGCATGGCGCCGGCCGACGATCCGCAGTACGTGGTCTCGGTGAACCTCTCCGGCCCCGTTAATATGAATACATCGGCTGCGACCGCGCCGATCTTCCGTGACGTGATGACCCAGGTCCTTAAGGACCACCGGGTCGTGCCGTCCGGATCGCTCTCACCAGACCTGCCGACCAACTTCTGATCCGTACAGGCGGGCGCCGCATGCCGCGAATACGCTGGCAGACGTCGCAGGTCGACGGACAGACACACGATCACGAGGACAGGGGATGGTCTTGGCGCATTCCACGCTCCGCCCAGAACATCCGGTTCCCCGCTCGCTGGCCGAGCTCGCCCGCACCTTCGCGCTGGAGACGCGCGGCGATCTCGAGTCGATCGAGGTGGCCGGGGTCACCGTCGACTCACGCGACGTCGCCGACGGCGACCTCTACATCGGGCTCCCGGGTGCGAACGCGCACGGCGCCCGTTTCGCCCAGCAGGCCCGCGAGGCGGGTGCCCTGGCCGTTCTGACCGACGAGGTCGGTGCCGGGATCGCCGAGGGCAGCGGACTGCCGGTTCTCATCACCCCCGACCCGCGTGCGGCACTCGGCGATGTCGCTGCGTGGGTCTACCGCACCGGCGACCGCCCGCCGCAGCTGTTCGCGGTCACCGGAACCAACGGCAAGACGAGCGTCGTCTACCTGCTCGAAGCGGTCCTGCACCAGCTGGGTGTCAGCGCGGGACTCAGCTCGACCGCCGAACGTCGCGTCGGCGACTCGACCGTCGTCGCCTCGCTCACCACGCCCGAGGCGAGCGAGCTGCACGCCCTCCTCGCCCGGATGCGCGAGAGCGCGGTCCGCGCCGCCGCGATCGAGGTCTCGGCGCAGGCGGTCAGCCGCGGCCGGGTCAACGGTCTCGTCTTCGATGTCGTCGGCTTCACCAACCTCAGTCACGACCACCTCGACGACTACGCCGACATGGAGACCTACTTCGAGGCCAAGCGCGCGCTCTTCGATCCCGATCGGGCGCGCAAGGCCGTCGTCACGGTCGACGGCGAATGGGGCCGCCGGCTGGCGGATGAGAGCAGGATCCCCGTCACCACGGTCGCCACCGGAGCGGGCATCGACGCCGACTGGCGCATCGAGGTCACCGATGAGCACCGACTCCGCACCGATTTCACGCTCACCGGGCCCGGGGGAGTGTCGATCGCGACCCGGGTCCCGCTCTTCGGCTGGTTCATGGCGGCGAACGCAGGCCTCGCGCTGACCATGCTCGTCGAGGCGGGATTCGAGCCCGAGGCCATCCAGCACGTCCTCGACCGCGACGGCGGCATCGATGTCTACATCCCCGGTCGCGCGGAACGCGTGTCCGGGGAGAGCGGACCCACGGTCTACATCGACTACGGGCACACCCCCGATGCCTTCCTCAACACCCTCGACGCGCTCCGACCGCTCACGCCGGGGCGGCTCATCATGGTCTTCGGCGCCGACGGCGACCGTGACAAGACCAAGCGCGACGACATGGGCGCGATCGCAGCCCGCGGAGCCGACATCGTCGTCGTCACCGACTTCCATCCCCGCTTCGAGGACCCGGCGGAGATCCGCCGTACCCTCGTCGAGGCGGGCCGTCGCGCCGTACCCGAGCGCGACATCCACGAGATCGCCGACCCGCGCCAGGCGCTGCGTCAGGCGATCGCACTCGCCGGCCCCGGGGACACGATCCTCTACGCGGGTCCCGGACACGAGGACTACCAGGAGATCTCCGGAGTGAAGCACCCCTACTCGGCACGAGACGACGCACGACTGGCCCTCCGCGAGGCGGGCTGGGGCGGGGACGACGAGTGATCGCGCTCAGTTTCACGGAGATCGCCGAAGCGGTCGGCGGGCGTCTGCTCCTCGGCGACGGTGACGCAGCCCCCAGCGACGTGGTGAGCGGAGCGGTCGAGACCGACTCGCGCGAGATCGGCCCGGGGGGAGTCTTCGTCGCACGCCACGGCGAGACCACCGACGGCCACCTCTTCGCCCCATCCGCGATCGAGCGCGGGGCCGCTCTCCTCATCGTCGAGCGCCCGCTCGAGCTCTCGGTCACCCAGATCGTGGTCGACGACGCGACGGTAGCTCTCGGACTGCTCGCCGCCGAGGTCGTGCGGCGCGTCCGCGCCGCGGGCGTGCTGCGGATCGTCGCCGTCACGGGCTCGAACGGCAAGACGACGACGAAGAACCTGCTGCGCGAGATCCTCAGCCGTCGAGCGGAGACCATCGCCCCTCGCGAATCGTTCAACAACGAGGTCGGTGCTCCGCTGACCATGCTCAAGCTGACCTGGGAGACCGAGTTCCTCGTCGCCGAGATGGGAGCGAGCGGGATCGGCGAGATCCGCCGGCTCGTCGGGATGGCGCGCCCCGACGTCGGCATCGTCCTCACGGTCGGCCTCGCCCACGCCGGGGAGTTCGGTGGGATCGAGTCGACTCTGATCGCGAAGACCGAGATGGTCGCCGACCTGCTGCCGGACGACACCGCCGTCCTCAACGCCGATGATTTCCGCGTGGCCGGAATGGCCGAGTCCACCGCGGCGAAGGTGCTGTGGTTCGGCCGTGGACCGCAGGCGGACGTGCGAGCGAGCGACGTGAGCGTCGATTCGACCGGCACCCGATTCACACTGCACGCGCCGGGCGAGACGCCTCGCGACGTGCACTTCTCGGTGCTCGGCGAGCATCACGTCACGAACGCCCTCGCGGCCGCGGCGGCCTCGCTGACCCTGGGGGTGCCCCTTGACACGATCGTCGAGGCGCTCGAGAGCGTGACACGGGCCGAGCGGTGGCGCATGGAGGTGCTGCCCGGCCTCGACACCGTCGTCATCAACGACGCGTACAACGCCAGCCCCGATTCGATGGCGGCCGCACTGAAGACCCTCGCCGTGCTCGCCCCCGAAGCCAAGCGCACCGTCGCCGTCCTCGGCGAGATGAGCGAGCTCGGCGACCTGTCGGCGGAGGAGCACGACAGCATCGGACGCCTCGTCGTCCGGCTCAACATCGGCCAGCTGATCGTCGTCGGAGAGGGCGCTAAGCGCATCCACATGGCGGCTGAGCTCGAGGGATCCTGGGACGGCGAGTCCGAGTGGTACGCAACGGCCGACGAGGCGTACGACAGACTGGAGTCGAGCCTGCGGTCCGGAGACCTCGTGCTCGTGAAGTCGTCCAACTCCGCAGGACTCCGGTTCCTCGGTGATCGATTGGGGGAGCTGGTCGCGTGCAAGCACTTCTGACCGCCGGCGCCGTCTCCCTCGCCTTCTCGCTCCTGCTGACTCCCGTCTTCATCCGTCTCTTCAAGCGGATCGAGTGGGGGCAGTTCATTCGTGAGGACGGCCCGGTCAGCCACCACGCCAAGCACGGAACCCCCACCATGGGCGGGCTCGTGGTGATCGCGGCGACCATAGTCGGCTACTTCACGGGCACACTAACGAGCGAGGAGCCGATCCAGATCTCGGCCCTGCTGGTGCTGTTCATGATGGTCGGCCTCGGGGCCGTCGGCTTCCTCGACGACTACCTCAAGACCCGCAACCAGCGCAGCCTGGGGCTCGGCGGCTGGGCGAAGATCCTCGGCCAGGTCATCGTCGCGACGGCGTTCGCTCTGCTCGCGCTCCAGTTCCCGTCGAAGGACGGGCTGACGCCGGCGACTACCGCGATCTCGCTCTTCCGCGACACCCGCTTCGACTTCGTGATGATCTTCGGCGCCGTCGCGGGCATCATCGTCTACATCATCTGGATCGCGGGCATCGTGACGAGCTCGTCGAACGGGGTGAACGTCGCCGACGGTCTCGACGGTCTGGCGACGGGCGCCTCGATCTTCTCGATCGGCGCCTACGTCATCATCGGCTTCTGGCAGAACAACCAGTTCGCGTTCTCCAGCGCCCTCGATCCCGACGTGGCCTACAAGGCGTACTACGTGCGCGACCCGCTCGACCTGGCGATCGTCGCGACCGCGATCGTCGGCGCGCTCATCGGATTCCTCTGGTGGAACACCTCGCCTGCGCAGATCTTCCTCGGCGACACCGGCTCCCTCGCCCTCGGCGGCGCCATCGCGTCGCTCGCTGTGCTGAGCCGCACGGAGCTGCTCCTCGTGCTGATCGGCGGACTCTTCGTGATCGTCACCGGGTCGGTGATCCTGCAGCGGGCGTACTTCAAGATCACGCACGGCAAACGGATATTCCTGATGAGCCCACTGCATCACCACTTCGAGCTGAAGGGGTGGGCGGAGGTGACGGTCGTCGTGCGGTTCTGGATCATCGGCGGACTGTTCGTCGCCGCCGGCGTCGGCTCGTTCTACCTCGAGTGGCTGAGCCGCTGATGCCGCGTCCCGACGTCCGGCCCGACTCCCTCACGAGCTGGCACCACGACTGGTCGGGACTGCGCACCGCCGTGCTCGGACTCGGCATGACCGGCTTCTCGGTCGCCGACACGCTCGTCGAACTGGGCGCGTCGGTCCTCGTGATCGCGGAGTCCGCCTCTCCCGAGCGCACGCAGCTGCTCGAGGTGATCGGCGGAACGCTGCTCCTCGACCCCGACGGGTCGCTCGGGCTCGAACGGCTCGAGGCGTTCGTCCCGGAGCTCGTCGTCGTCTCACCCGGCTACCACCCCGACCACCCGCTGCTCGTCTGGGCGGCCCAGGCGGGCGTGCCGATCTGGGGCGACATCGAGCTCGCCTGGCGGCTGCGCGACAAGGTCGGCGCGCCGGCCGAATGGATCAGCGTCACCGGTACGAACGGCAAGACCACGACCACGGGACTCACCGCGGCGATGCTGCGAGCCGAGGGGCTGCGGGTCGCCGCGTGCGGCAACATCGGCGTCCCGGTCCTCGACGCCATCCGCGACCCCGAGGGGTTCGACGCTCTCGTCGTCGAGCTCTCCAGCTACCAGCTGCACTGGATGCGCGGCGTCTCGCCGCTCGCGAGCGTGTGTCTGAACATCGCCGACGACCACCTCGACTGGCACGGCTCCGCCGAGGCCTATCGACTGGCCAAAGGCAAGGTGTACGAGAACACCCGCATCGCCTGCGTCTACAACCGGGCGGATGAGGCGACCATGCACCTCGTCGAGGACGCCGAGGTGATCGACGGCGCGCGAGCCGTCGGCTTCGGGCTTGACGTCCCCGGGCCCAGCGACTTCGGCGTCGTCGACGGCATCCTCGTCGACCGCGCGTTCCTCGCCGAGCGCCGTGATTCCGCCCTCGAGATCGCCACCGTCGGCGAGCTGCGCGAGCGCGGCCTCGCCGCGCCCCACGTCGTCGCCAACATCCTCGCTGCATCGGCGCTCGCCCGAGCCGCCGGGGTGTCGATCGCCTCGATCCGTGCCGCCCTGCGGGAGTACCGGCTCGATCCGCACCGCATCGAGGTCGTCGCCGACCGCGACGGGGTGCTCTGGATCGACGACTCGAAGGCCACGAACCCGCACGCCGCCGACGCGTCCCTCGGGGCGTTCGGCTCGATCGTCTGGGTCGTCGGGGGACTGCTCAAGGGCGTGCCGATCGCCGACCTCGTCGAGCGCCGCGCCTCGAAGCTGCGCGCGGCCATCGTCATCGGTGCCGATCGGCAGGAGGTCGTCTCGGCGTTCGGCCGACACGCGCCCGAGCTTCCCCTGTTCGAAGTGGTCCCGAGTGAGACTGAGGAGGTCATGCAGGCTGCTGTGCGCATGGCCGCTGAGGCCGCCCGGCCCGGCGACGTGGTCCTCCTCGCCCCTGCGGCGGCATCCATGGACCAGTTCACCGATTACGCCGACCGCGGCCGCGCATTCGCCGCCGCCGTGTCGGCACTGCTCAGCGAAACGCCGGAAGGGGGACCCGATGACCGAAGTGACACCGGTGCGCCGTCCGACCGTGACGAGGCCGGCGGCTCCCGCGACCCAGAAGCCGGTATCGAAGAAGGCGCCGGCGGTCCCGAAGACGGCGGCAGCCCAGAAGACTCCGACGCCTCAGCCGACGCCTCCGGCGCAGCGAACCCCGACGACCCGTCCCGCCCAGCGGACTCCTAGTCCCCGGCGGACGCCCGCTCCCCAGCAGACTCAGCGGGATCGCCCGGCGGACGCCCGCGCGACGGCGGAGGTCGGCACCGCGGACGCCCCGGTCCGTTCCCCGCGCGCCGGACTGCTCCGATCCGGCTTCCGCCGGCCGACTCTGACGGCGGCCGCGACCGACGGGCCCGAGAACCGCGGCCTCGCCGCCCGCTTCGTGCTCGGCAAGGCCTTCGTCTCCGAGGGCGCCAACTACTTCCTGCTTCTCGGCATCACCCTCTTCCTCGTGGCCTTCGGCCTCGTCATGGTGCTCTCGTCGTCATCGGTGGAGTCGTTCGCGAACGGCAACAGCGCCTTCGCCGACTTCCTCACTCAGGGCGGCGCCGCGGTGCTCGCCCTTCCGGCGATGCTGGCGATCTCGATCATCCCCGCGCGCTGGTGGCCGCGGCTCTCGGTGATCGTGCTCGTCGGCGCGGTCGCCGGCCAGCTGCTCGTCTTCACCGGGCTCGGCTACGAGTACGGCGGGAACCGGAACTGGCTCGACCTCGGCTTCGTCAACGTGCAGCCGTCGGAGTTCTCGAAGCTCGCGCTCGCGCTGTGGCTCGGCAAGTTCCTCGCGGACCGGCGCGGGAGCCTCTCCGACTGGCGGAGGGTTCTCGTCCCCGCCCTCATCGTGTCGGCGATCCCCATCGTCCTCGTCCTCCGCGGAGGCGACCTCGGAACCGCGATCATCCTCGCCACCATCGTGCTGGCGGCGCTCTTCTTCGGCGGGGTGCCTCTGCGTCAGCTCGGCCTGGTGCTCGTCATCGCCGCACCGCTCGCCATCGCGTTCTCGCTCACCAGCGCCTCGCGGTCCGAGCGGATCCAGTCCTGGCTCAGCGGGTGCAGCCAGGACTACGCGAACGCGTGCTGGCAGATCACCCACGGCACGTGGGCTCTCGCGGCCGGCGGTGTGTTCGGTGTCGGACTCGGCAATTCGAAGGCCAAATGGTCGTGGCTGCCCGAGGCGGACAACGACTTCATCTTCGCGGTGGTGGGGGAGGAGCTCGGTCTCGTGGGCGCTGTCACCGTCCTCATCCTCTTCGTCGTCCTCGCCGTCGTGTTCACCCGCATCGTCAGTCAGTCGGCGCCCGGGGGCATGGGGCGGATCACGGTCGCCGCCGTGGGAACCTGGATCGTGTCCCAAGCCCTCGTCAACATCGGAGTCATCCTGGGCGTCTTCCCCGTCCTCGGCGTCCCACTCCCGCTCATATCCTCCGGAGGCACGGCGCTCATCGTGTCGATGCTGGCGATCGGAGTCGCCCTGTCCTTCGCCCGAGTGCCGGGTTCCGCGCTCCTCGACCACGTGCCCGCGAACCCTCGCGTCCGGCCGGGGCGCGCCGCGCGGCCCGTCTCGTGACGGTATGGCTGCTGGCCGGCGGTGGGACGGCCGGCCACGTCAATCCGCTGCTCGCCGTCGCCGACACGCTGCGCCGTCGCGCACCGGGTGACGAGGTGCTCGTCCTCGGCACCCGAGAGGGTCTCGAAGCCCGACTGGTGCCCGAGCGCGGGTACGAGCTGGTGCCCATCCCGCGATTGCCGTTCCCTCGGCGTCCCGATCTCGCGGCGTTGCGCTTCGGCCCGGCCTTCAATCAGACAGTGCGCGAACTCACCCGGACCCTCACCGAGCGCGGCGTCGATGTCGTCGCCGGTTTCGGCGGGTACGCGGCCGCCCCGGCCTACCTCGCGGCCAAGCGGGCGCGACTGCCTCTCGCGCTGCACGAGGCGAATGCCCGGCCGGGTCTCGCCAACCGACTCGGCGCCCGGCTGACCGATTCGGTCGGCGTCGCATTCGCGGGGACCCCGCTGCGAGGCGCCCGCGTCGTCGGCATGCCGCTCCGGCGCGAGATCGAGACCCTCGATCGATCCTCGATGCGTCCCGAGGCCCTGAGCTTCTTCGGTCTCGACCCCGATCGTCCTGTTCTGCTCGTCACGGGAGGCTCGCTCGGTGCCCGGCGCATCAACGCGACGATCCTCGAGTCCGCGCCCGACATCCTCGCCGCCGGCTGGTCGATCCTGCACATCGTCGGCGGTCGCGCGGAGGTCTCCGATCCCCACCTGGCCGACTACCGCATGCTGGAGTACTGCGACCGCATGGATCTGGCCCTCGCCGCCGCCGATTTCGCCGTGTCGCGGGCGGGTGCGGCCACGGTGAGCGAGCTGACAGCGCTCGGCGTCCCCGCCGTCTACGTGCCCTATCCGGTCGGCAACGGCGAGCAGCGCTTCAACGCGCGCGGCGTCGTCGGATCCGGGGGAGCAGTGCTCGTCGAGGACGCCTCGTTCCTTCCGGGCCAGGTCCGGCGGGACCTGATCCCGCTCCTGGCCGACCGTCAGCGCATCGACGCCATGGCCGTCGCGTCGGCCGCACACGGTGTGCTCGACGGCGCCGACCGCACCGCCGACCTGCTCGAGGAAGCACTCGCGGGATCCGCCTCCCGGCGGAGCCTAGGGTAGAGCCCGTGCCGATCAAGCCCGACCTCTCACTCGTCCTGCCCGCCGATCCCGGAGCCGTCCACTTCGTCGGAATCGGCGGATCCGGAATGAGCGGCATCGCCCGCATGTTCCTCGAGGCCGGTTACACCGTCTCCGGTTCCGACCGTGACGAGGGCCCCTACCTGCAGCCTCTGCGCGACCTCGGCGCCCGCATCAGCGTCGGGCACGACGCAGCGAACATCGAGGGCGCCGACACCCTCGTCGTCACGAGCGCGCTCTGGGAGGACAACCCCGAGTACGTCGCCGCACGCGCCGCAGGCATCCCGGTCCTGCACCGATCCCAAGCGCTCAAGTGGCTGACGCTGGGCAAGCGGGTCGTCTCGGTCGCCGGAGCCCACGGCAAGACCACCTCGGCGGGCATGATCATCACCGCTCTCCTCGAGCTCGACGCCCAGCCGAGCTTCGTCAACGGCGGCGTCATCTCCAAAGTCGGCACGAGCGCCGCCACGGGGGCGAGCGACCTGTTCGTCATCGAGGCGGACGAGTCCGACGGGTCGTTCCTGCTCTACGACACCGCCATCGCCCTCATCACGAACGTCGACTCGGATCATCTCGACCACTACGGCAGCATCGGAGCCTTCGATGCGGCTTTCGGGATCTTCGCCGATCGCGCATCCGAGCTCGTGGTGCTCTCATCCGACGACTCGGGCACCCAGCGCATCCGCGAGCTGATCCAGAACAAGAACCTCTTCACGTTCGGCGAGAGCGCGGAGGCCGATGTGCGCGTGCACTCGATCGACGCACGCGAGACGGTGAGCTTCGTCGTCTCCTGGAACGGGGCCGACTATCCCGTGAGCATCGGCGTCGCGGGCCGGCACAACGCCATCAACGCCACCGGAGCGTTCGCCGTGCTCGTCGGCCTCGGACACGACCCCGTTGCCGTGGCGCGGGCACTGTCCGCGTTCGGCGGGACCAAGCGCCGATTCGAGTTCAAGGGCGAGCGGCGGGGAGTGCGGGTCTTCGACGACTACGCGCATCACCCCTCGGAAGCCGCCGCCGCTCTCGCCACCGCGCGCAGCGTCGTCGGTGGCGGGCGGGTCATCGCCGTCCACCAGCCGCACCTGTTCAGCCGCACCCAGCTCATGTCGCCCCAGTTCGCGAGCGTCTACGAGGAGCTCGCCGACCACACGATCGTCCTCGACGTCGACGGTGCGCGCGAGGATCCCGTACCCGGGGTGAGCGGGGCGCTCGTCAGTGCGGAGTTCGTCGACCAGACCAGGGTCGACTTCCTACCCGACTGGCAGACCGCCGCGGACCGCGTCGCCGAGATCGCCCGCGACGGCGACATCGTCATGACCCTCAGCTGCGGATCGGTCTATCGGATCGTCCCGCAGCTGCTCGATGCGCTCGAGACGGGCACCGGTCCCGACGGCGACGACCCGGGAGGTCGTGCCGCGTGAAGCGCCCCGCCGGATTCGAGCGGCCGGGTGGTCATGACGGCGGCCAGACCGGGGGCCGACCCGCAGCCGGCTCCCGTACGCCGTCAGGCGGCGCAGGAGGGCGCCTGACGGGTGCACGACCAGGTGCAGGTCGCCCGACCCCTCCCGATGCTCACACGCCCCGCGCACGAGAGGCATCGCCGAGGTCCGACGTCGCGTCCGCGCGCGAGACCGCGAGGATCGCAGCCTCCGCCGAGCGGAGCGCGCGCCGCGACCTGCGTCGAGCGCGCCGGCTCCGCAAGCGAGGCGAGAAGGCCGAGGTCCGCCGCTTCACGACCCGACAGCGGCGTGCACGCATCACCCTGCTCGTCTCGGTCGCCGTGATCGGATCGCTGGCGGGGGTCGTCGCGCTGGGCGCGTTCTCGCCGCTGTTCGCGCTGCGGGAGATCACGGTCGAGGGAGCCTCGCGGATCCCTCCCGCGGACATCGTCGCCGCACTCGACGACCAGATGGGCACCCCGCTGCCGCTCGTGGACTTCTCCGAGGTCGAGACCGAGTTGAAGGGCTTCCCCCTCATCCAGAGCTACGTGACGGAGAGCAGGCCCCCGGGCACCCTCCTCGTCCGGATCGTCGAGCGGACCCCCGTCGGCGTTGTCCAGACCGCGAGCGGCTTCGACCTCGTCGACTCCGCGGGTGTCACGGTCGAGTCGGCGGCCGAGCGCATCCCGGGCTATCCGCTGATCGACCTGCCGAGCGGCGATTTCTCCTCGGTCCCGTTCACGGCGGCGGCCTCGGTCCTGGTGGCGCTCCCCGCCGAGCTGCTGGCCCAGGTGGACTCGATCTCGGCGAAGACGGTCGACGACGTCACCCTGGGTCTGACGACCGGCCAGAAGGTCGTCTGGGGCGACGCGGCGGATTCGGCGAGGAAGGCCCAGCACCTGACCCGTCTGCTCGCGCAGCACCCCACCGATGTCACGGAATACGACGTCTCGTCGCCCGGCGTCGGAATCATCCGCTGATCCGCAGCCGTCTCGGGCCCGCGCGGCCCAGCTGTCGCCGAACCATGCCGAGTCGGTGATCACGGCCGCAACGGCTACGGCAAGCTTGCGTACTTGATCTACGGCGACCATGACGGCGCTTCAACCTCTGCCCGAACCTTCCTGTCAGCGGATGGGTGCAGGCTCAGGTGAGAAGTCCGACACGCGGCGCGCCTGCTGACAGAGGTGCTCCACCCGCGTACGGTCGGCACAGAAGAAATGCATACCGCGCATAACTTTAACCCTCAACTCGAACTTTAGAGTTTCCAGGAGCAGAAGACGTGATGTCCAACAACCAGAACTACCTGGCCGTGATCAAGGTCGTCGGCGTCGGTGGCGGCGGCGTGAACGCCGTGAATCGCATGATCGAACTCGGGCTGCGCGGTGTCGAGTTCGTCGCGATCAACACCGACGCCCAGGCGCTTCTGCTGAGCGACGCAGACGTGAAGCTCGATGTCGGCCGCGAGCTGACTCGCGGCCTCGGCGCCGGAGCCGACCCCGAGGTCGGCCGCCGCGCGGCGGAAGACCACGCGGAGGAGATCGAGGAGGCGCTCGCGGGCGCCGACATGGTCTTCGTGACCGCGGGCGAGGGCGGCGGAACCGGAACCGGTGGTGCACCCGTCGTCGCGCGCATCGCGAAGTCGATCGGCGCGCTCACCATCGGTGTGGTCACCAAGCCGTTCGCCTTCGAGGGCAAGCGCCGCCAGTCGCAGGCCGAGCGCGGTGTCGACGCCCTGAAGAACGAGGTCGACACACTCATCGTCGTCCCCAACGATCGTCTCCTCGAGATCAGCGACCGCGGCATCAGCATCATGGAGGCCTTCCAGACCGCCGACCAGGTGCTCCTCGCCGGTGTCCAGGGCATCACCGACCTCATCACGACCCCCGGCCTCATCAACCTCGACTTCGCCGACGTGAAGTCCGTCATGCAGGGCGCGGGCTCGGCGCTGATGGGCATCGGTTCGGCCCGGGGCGCCGACCGCGCCATCAAGGCCGCGGAGCTCGCGGTCGCATCCCCCCTGCTCGAGGCCAGCATCGACGGTGCGCACGGAGTGCTGCTCAGCATCCAGGGCGGATCGAACCTCGGAATCTTCGAGATCAACGACGCGGCCAAGCTCGTGCAGGAGGCCGTCCACCCCGAGGCGAACATCATCTTCGGTGCCGTCATCGACGACACGCTCGGCGACGAGGTCCGCGTGACCGTCATCGCCGCAGGTTTCGACGGCGGGGAGCCGAACGCCTCCCGCGAGGGCCGGCGCACCAACTTCGTCGACGCCGCTGCGCCGACGACGGGCGGCGTGGCGACCGCGGCCGCCGTCGATGGCGCGACCGGCTCGCAGGAATGGGCGGTCGTCGCCGAGACGACGACCCTCACCCAGACGACGGACTTCGAAGCCGATTACGACGACGACGACGACCTGGACATCCCCGACTTCCTCAAGTGATCGGCTCTCATCGAATGACTGGCTACCGCGCATGATCGGCGTCACCCGGGACACCGGGCCCCTCGCCGTGCGCATCGCGTCGATCGCGGAGCGCGTCGAGCGCGCCGCCGACGCCGCCGGTCGCGATGCGAGCGAGATCACGACGGTCGTCGTGACGAAGTTCCAGCCGGTCGAGCTCCTCGAGGACCTTTACTCGCTCGGCGTGCGCGACTTCGGGGAGAGCCGGCACCAGGAGGCAAAGGAGAAGGCCGCGGCCCTGCCGGGGGACATCCGCTGGCATTTCGTCGGCCAGCTCCAGAGCAAGAAGGCCCGTGCGGTCCGCGAGTACGCGAGTGTCATCCACTCGGTCGACAGGATCAGCCTGGTGGACGCGCTCGCATCCGACGACCTCGACGTGGGCGTCTTCGCGCAGATCAATCTGACGGACGATCCGGCTCGAGGGGGAGTGGCGCCCTCCGGTCTGGACGAACTGGTCGAGTCCATCCAGGCCGCGCCGGGCATGAGACTGAAAGGCGTGATGGCCGTTCCGCCGCTCGAAGAGGACCCGGCCAGGTCCTACGCCCGGCTTCGAGAGCTGTCGGAGCGGGTGATGCGGGCCGCTCCAACCGCGAGTGCGATCTCGGCGGGCATGTCAGGGGATTTCGAGCAGGCCGTTTCGGCGGGTGCGACACACCTAAGGATCGGAACGGCAATCACGGGCGAGCGGACGAGGGGGGCCTAATGTCGAACCCTGAAGCCACCCCGGAGGTCCTGAATGTCCAATCCCATCCGAAAGACCATGGTCTACCTCGGTCTCGCCGACGAAGACTACGAGTACGAAGAGCAGCAGACGGAGGCGCCCGCAGCCCCCGCGCAGCACCAGCCCGCGCCCGCCAGCACGCAGCGCGCCACGGTCACTGCTCTGCCCAAGCGCCAGTCGCGCGTCGTCGCCGTCCCGCCGCCCGCTGAGATGAACGAGATCCTCACAGTCCACCCGCGTCAGTACAAGGACGCCCAGGTGATCGCCGAGAGCTTCCGCGATGGTGTTCCCGTCATCATCAATCTCTCGCAGATGTCCGAGGCGGACGCACGCCGTCTGATCGACTTCGCCAGCGGCCTGTCGCAGGGCCTCTACGGCAAGATCGAACGAGTCACCAACAAGGTCTTCCTGCTCTCTCCCGCGCACGTCGCCGTGTCGGGCGAGTCGGTCGAGGGTGATATCGAAGCGTCGTTCGGTCACTGACGAAGCGTCGTCCGGCGCACGCCCCTGAGCGTGCGCCGATCTTCGCCGTCGTGCCGTCTGATTGGATAGACCCGTGACCGCCTCGTTGACCCCTCTGGCGATCGTCGGACTCGTTCTCTATCTGGCGTTCCTGGCCTACTTCTTCGTGATGTGGGCGCGGTTCGCTCTCGATCTCGTCCAATCGTTCTCCCGCAACTGGCGGCCCCGTGGATTCCTCCTCGTGGTCGCCGAAGTGGTCTACACGCTCACGGATCCGCCGATCCGTTTCTTCCGCAGGATCATCCCGCCGCTGCGCGTCGGTCCCGTCGCACTCGACTTCGGCTGGAGCATCACGATGCTCCTCGTCATCGTCGGAATGTACGTCGCTACCCGAATCGGCTGACCGGCTCGCTATCCTGTTCCGAGAGAGCGAAACGCACGCGCCCGGTCCAGGTGGGAAACCTCGTGGCGCGATACCGTTGAGCGAAGTTCTGACATTCCCGAGTTCTTTAGAAGGTGGCAAAGACATGGCGCTCACGCCGGAAGACGTCGTCAACAAGCGATTCCAGCCGACCAAATTCCGCGAGGGCTACGACCAGGACGAGGTCGATGACTTCCTCGACGAGGTCGTCGTCGAGCTGCGCCGTCTCGGGCAGGAGAACGAAGATCTCCGCCAGCGACTGATCGCGAGCGAGTCCCGCATCGCCGAGCTGCAGCGCAGCGGCAACTCGGCTCCCGCGGCAGCCGCCCCGGCGCCCGAGCAGGTGGCGGCGCCTCAGCCCGCTCCCGTTCAGCAGACCGGGTCGCTCCCGTACCCGTCGTCCACGGTCGACGCCAGCTCGATCGATCCGACGAACACCAACAACCTGCTGCAGCTCGCCCGCCGCCTCCACGAGGAGCACGTGCGCGAGGGCATCGAGAAGCGCGACGCGCTCATCGCAGAGGGGCACGCGACCGCAGCCCGTGTCGTGGCGGAGGCCGAGGCCAAGCAGCGTTCGCAGATCTCCGGTCTCGACCAGGAGCGAGCGCTCCTCGAGCACCGCATCGACGAGCTGCGCAGCTTCGAGCGCGAATACCGCCAGAAGCTCAAGGGCTACATCGAGGGGCAGCTCCGCGAGCTCGACTCGACGAACATCGTGAACACCGGCAATTACGGCAACCTCAACGTGAGTCAGCCCCCGAGCTTCCAGGCTTTTGGTCAGTCCTGACCAGGCCGACGACGCCCGCCCCGACGAGAGCTCGACCCCCGGGTCGAAGCGGGGAGGGGTCAGCGCGCGAGCGCTGATCCTCCTCTTCCTCGTCGCGGTGGGCGTCTTCGCTCTCGACCAGCTCGCCAAGGTCTGGGTCGTCGCCAACCTCACCCCCGGTGCCTCCGTCGACGTGCTGGGCGAGATCCTGCGATTCCAGTTCGTCCGCAACTCCGGTGCCGCGTTCTCGCTTGCGAGCGGCTCCACCTGGATCTTCTCGATCATCGCCGCGTCCGTTGCGGTGTTCATCGTCTGGTTCGCCCGCAGGATCCGCTCCATCGCCTGGGCGACGCTGTTCGGGCTCCTCCTCGGAGGCACGCTCGGCAACCTCTTCGACCGTCTGTTCCGTGAACCCGGCTTCGGACTCGGACACGTCGTCGACTTCATCAACATCTGGATGTTCCCGGCGATCTTCAACCTCGCCGACGTCGCGATCGTCTCGAGCATGGGTCTGTTCATCATCCTGACCCTGCGTGGCGTCAGCCTCGACGGCACCCGCAGCATCGCCCGCCGCAGGGCGTCCGCGCCGTCGGATGCCGATGGCGGCCCGATCAGCCCCGAGCCGGCTCCGCGCACCGGCGACACGGGGGCCTCCGGCTCGGTCTGAGCCGCACCCCCATGAGCCAGTCACGCAGCCTTCCGGTCCCCGACGGCCTCGACGATTCACGCGTCGACGCCGCTCTCGCCAAACTCCTCGGCTTCTCCCGCACGATGGCCGCCGAGATCGCCGAGTCGGGCGGGGTGTCGATGGACGGGCGCACGCTCGGCAAGTCCGATCGACTGCGCGCCGGTTCATGGCTCGAGGTGGAGTGGCAGGAGAAGTCCGAGCCGACGATCGTCCCGGTCGTGGTGCCCGACCTCGGCATCGTGTACGACGACGATGACATCGTCGTCGTCGACAAGCCCGTCGGGGTGGCGGCCCATCCGTCTCCCGGCTGGACCGGACCCACCGTGCTCGGGGCGCTTGCCGGTGCGGGGTTCCGGATCAGCACCTCGGGTGCTGCGGAGCGCGCCGGGATCGTGCACCGCCTCGATGCCGGCACCAGCGGGCTGATGGTCGTCGCCAAGAGCGAGACCGCCTACACGGCTCTCAAGCGCGCCTTCAAGGAGCGCGAGGTCGACAAGATCTACCACGCCGTGGTCCAGGGGCATCCCGATCCGTTCGCCGGAACCATCGACGCTTCGATCGGTCGGCATCCCCGCTCCGATTGGAAGTTCGCCGTGACCGCAGACGGCAAGCCGTCGGTCACCCACTACGAGACGCTCGAGGCGTTCCGTGCGGCCACGCTGCTCGAGGTCACCCTCGAGACCGGACGCACCCACCAGATCCGGGTGCACATGGCCGCCCAGCGCCACCCGTGCGTGGGCGACGCGATGTACGGGGCCGATACCGCCCTCTCGGCGCGGCTCGGTCTCACCCGGCAGTGGCTGCACGCCATGCGCCTCGGTTTCCGCCACCCTTCGACGGGGGAGTGGGTGCAGTTCGAGAGCACCTACCCCGCCGACCTGCGCCACGCGCTCGACGTGCTCGAAGCCGACTGACCGGACGCACTCGTCGCCCCTGGCGGATGTCGGAGGTCGGCGGCAGGCTGGGAGGCATGTCGTTCGACGTGCGCCCCGCGGCGGTCTTCGATGACGTCCGTCAGATCATCGGGCCGAGGCACCCCGGCGCCAACGTGTGCTGGTGCCTCAGCTACCGCATCCCCTCCGCTGAGAACAACGCGCTCACAGGCCCCGACCGGGGCCGCCTGGTCGAGAAGTTGTGCGATCGTGCCGTCGCGCCGGGAGTTCTGGCATACGAAGGCGACACGCCCGTCGGATGGGCGGGCGTCGCACCCCGCCGTGAGCTGAACAGTTTCGCCAGGAGTCGCAAGATCCCGCACGTCGACGACCTCGACGTCTGGACCATCTGGTGCTTCCGAACCCGAGCGGGCAACCGCGGCCGGGGCATCGCGCGGGCTCTGCTGAGCGGCGCGATCGACTTCGCACGACGCAACGGGGCGCCCGCCGTCGAGGGGTATCCGGTCGACAACAAGGGCGAGAGAGTCGACCTGACCATGGCCTACGTCGGTACTCGCAAGCTGTTCGAATCCGCCGGATTCGAGAAGGCCGCCGACACCACGTCGGTGCTCGATGGATTCCCGCGCGTGCTCATGCGACTCGAGCTCCGAGATCCGACCGGCGGCTCGTGAGCCGACTTAGACTCGATGTCCACCCGAAATCCTCGCCGTCCGATCCCGACGGGCGCGCTCCCGGCGTGAGTCTGTAGAAAGCGACAGTTGGCAACCTCCAGCGACTCCTTCGTGCACCTGCACGTGCACAGCGAATACTCCATGCTCGACGGCGCAGCGCGCGTCGGCCCCCTCATCGAGGCGGCGGTCGAGAAGGGCATGCCGGCGATCGCCGTCACCGACCACGGCAATGTGTTCGGTGCCTACGACTTCTGGAAGACCGCGACGGCCGCCGGAATCAAGCCCATCATCGGTACGGAGGCCTACCTCACCCCCGGAACGCACCGCAGTGACAAGACACGCGTGCGCTGGGGCGACGGCGGAGGCGACGACGTGTCCGGCGCCGGCTCGTACACCCACATGACCCTCCTGTCGTCGTCGACGCAGGGCATGCACAACCTGTTCCGCCTCAGCTCGCGGGCCTCCCTCGAGGGCTACTACTTCAAGCCCCGCATGGACCGCGAGCTGCTCAGCCAGTATTCCGACGGCCTCATCGCGACGACGGGCTGCCCGAGCGGGGAGGTGCAGACCCGGCTCCGTCTCGGCCAGTACGAGGAAGCCAAGAAGGCCGCTTCCGACTTCCGCGACATCTTCGGCAAGGAGAACTTCTACGCCGAGATCATGGATCACGGGCTCGGCATCGAGCGGCGCATCATGAGCGACCTGATCCGTCTCGCCAAGGAGCTCGACCTGCCGCTCGTCGCGACCAACGACCTCCACTACACGCACGCTCACGACTCGACCTCGCACGCCGCCCTGCTGTGCGTTCAGTCCGGCACGACGCTCGACGACCCGAACCGATTCAAGTTCGACGCCGACGAGTTCTACCTCAAGTCCGCCGCGGAGATGCGCCAGATCTTCCGTGACCACCCCGAGGCGTGCGACAACACCCTCGCCATCGCGGAGCGGTGCGAGGTCAAGTTCGACACCGAGGCGAACTACATGCCCCGCTTCCCGGTGCCCGAGGGCGAGACCGAGGACAGCTGGCTGATCAAGGAGGTCGAGGAAGGGCTGCACTACCGCTACCCCGACGGCATCTCCTCCGAGGTCCGCGCACGCGCGGAGTACGAGACCCAGGTCATCCTGCAGATGGGATTCCCCGGCTACTTCCTCGTCGTCGCCGACTTCATCAACTGGAGCAAGCGCAACGGCATCCGCGTCGGCCCCGGCCGTGGTTCGGGAGCCGGATCGATGGTCGCCTACGCGATGAAGATCACCGACCTCGACCCGCTCCGGCACGGCCTCATCTTCGAGCGGTTCCTCAATCCCGACCGCGTCTCCATGCCCGACTTCGATGTGGACTTCGACGAACGACGTCGCGGCGAGGTCATCCGCTACGTGACCGAGAAGTACGGTGACGACCGCGTCGCCCAGATCGTCACCTACGGCACCATCAAGGCCAAGCAGGCTCTCAAGGACAGCTCCCGTGTGCTCGGCTTCCCGTTCGGCATGGGGGAGAAGCTCACCAAGGCGATGCCCCCCGGCATCATGGGCAAGGACATCCCGCTCACCGGCATCGTCGACAAGGCGCACGAGCGCTACAAGGAGGCCGCCGACTTCCGCGCCATCCTCGACACCGACGCCGAGGCGCGGACCGTGTTCGACACGGCACTCGGACTCGAGAACCTCAAGCGCCAATGGGGTGTGCACGCGGCGGGCGTGATCATGTCGAGCGAGCCGCTGCTCGACATCATCCCCATCATGAAGCGCGAGCAGGACGGCCAGATCGTCACGCAGTTCGACTATCCGGCCTGCGAGTCGCTCGGCCTGATCAAGATGGACTTCCTCGGGCTCCGCAACCTGACGATCATCGACGACGCCCTCGACAACATCTCCGTCAACCGCGGACACAAGCCGGTGCTCGAAGAGCTCGAGCTCGATGACGTCGAGACCTACCAGCTCCTCGCGCGCGGAGACACGCTCGGGGTCTTCCAGTTCGACGGCGGGCCCATGCGGGCCCTGCTGCGACTGATGAAGCCCGACAACTTCGAGGACATCTCCGCGGTCGGCGCCCTGTACCGGCCGGGCCCCATGGGCGCGAACTCGCACACGAACTACGCGCTGCGCAAGAACGGCATCCAGGAGATCACCCCGATCCACCCCGAACTCGCCGAACCCCTCGACGACGTCCTCGGCACCACCTACGGCCTGATCGTGTATCAGGAGCAGGTCATGTCGATCGCGCAGAAACTCGCGGGCTACTCGCTCGGCCAGGCCGACCTGCTGCGCCGCGCGATGGGCAAGAAGAAGAAGTCCGAGCTGGACAAGCAGTTCGCCGGCTTCAAGGCGGGCATGAACGAGCGCGGATACTCCGACGCCGCGGTCAAGACGCTGTGGGACATCCTGCTCCCGTTCTCGGACTACGCCTTCAACAAGGCGCACTCCGCCGCCTACGGCGTCGTCAGCTACTGGACCGCCTACCTGAAGGCGCACTACCCGGCCGAGTACATGGCCGCGCTGCTCACGAGCGTCGGCGACGCTCGCGACAAGCTCGCGATCTACCTCAACGAGTGCCGGCGCATGAAGATCCAGGTGCTCCCGCCCGACGTGAACGAATCGATCGGCTTCTTCGCCGCCGTCGGCGACGACATCCGCTTCGGTCTCGGCGCGGTCCGCAATGTGGGCTTCAACGTCGTCGAGCTGATCCGCCAGGCCCGTGACGAGAAGGGACGCTTCACGTCCTTCCACGACTTCCTCCGCAAGGTCCCCATCGCTGTCGCGAACAAGCGCACCGTCGAATCGCTCATCAAGGCGGGCGCGTTCGACTCGCTCGGAGCCACCCGGCGCGCGCTGCTCGAGATCCACGAGTCCGCGGTCGAGGCCGCAGTGTCGATCAAGCGCAACGAGGCCAACGGTCAGGTCGACCTGTTCGGCGGGATGTTCGAGTTCGAGGACGAGCCCGACAAGGTGCCCGACCGCCCCGAATGGCAGAAGCGCGAGAAGCTCGCCTTCGAACGGGAGATGCTCGGCCTCTACGTCTCCGACCACCCGCTCGCGGGACTCGAGCTCGAGCTCGCCAAGCACGCGACCAACAACATCGCGGACCTGCTGGTGTCGGAGTCGATCGCCGACGGCGAGACCGTCACGATCGCCGGTCTGCTGACCGAGGTTCAGCATCGCATCGCCCGCAAGTCCGGCAACCAGTACGGACAGGTCGAGGTCGAGGACTTCGGCGGAACGATGACGGTCATGTTCATGGGCAAGGCGTACCAGGAGTTCGCGCCCGCCCTGGCGACCGACACCGTGGTGGTCGTGCGCGGCCGGATCAGTCAGCGCGAGGACAGCGTCAACCTGCACGCGTACAGCGTGTTCACGCCCGACGTCGGCCAGCGAGGCCCGGGCGGACCGCTCACCCTCACTCTGCCCGACGCGAGGGCGACGACCGACACGGTCAAGGCGCTCGGCGATGTGCTCATCAGGCATGCGGGCAGCACCGAGGTGCGGCTCCAGCTCACCAAGGGGCAGACAGCGCGCGTCTTCGAGATCCCGTACACGGTCGATGTGACCGCCGATCTCTACGGCGAGCTCAAGACCCTGCTCGGTCCCGGCTGCCTGGGCTGACCCGGATCCCGCTGCCTTATCCGACCCGTCCGATGGGCGCGGCCGGATCTCCGGCGCGCGGGCATTCCGCTGTCGACCTGACGCGCGTACCGTCGTCGGCATGACGAACCTCGCGGAGAAGTTGGCGGAGAGCCTGAAGAATAACGGCGTCTCACTGAGCTACGGGCCGAAGGAGTCGGTCGACGGCCACGAACTCATCCCGGTCGCCCTGGTCAGCTACGGATTCGGCGGCGGAAGCGGGAGTGGAAGCAGCGGCGGCGACGATTCCGAGGTCGGCGAGGGAGAAGGCGGGGGAGGGGGCGGGCTCTCGATCCCCGTCGGTGCCTACGTCGGCGGCCCCGAGGGTGCCGTCTTCCGGCCGAACGTCGTCGCCGTGCTCGCCGTCTCGATCCCGGTCATCTGGACGCTCGGCAAGGCGATCGCGAGGATCGTCAAAGCAGCCTGACGCCGAGCTGCCCGCTTCAGGCGGTCAGAGCGCCGCGACTGCCTGCACCGGGCGACTCAGCGGGCCGGAAGTTCAGTCGAGCGGTCGCGGGGCGTGGTAGGAGCGCTCGTGGTAGAGCAGAGGCACGTCCTCCTCGCCCAGACCGCCCTGTTCGATCTGGACGGCGATGATCGCGTTGTTCGCGACGGGGACGCGTTCGACGATGCGGCCGACGAGGAACGCGGTCACGTCGCGCAGGATCGGCAGACCGTGGGGGCCCTCGTACCAATGGTCTCCGACGAATCGCTCCGACGCCTCGGCGGCGAGCTTGCGCGCGAGGTGACGGTCGCCGGCGCCGAGGATGTGGATCGCGACGTAGTCCGTGTTCTCGATCGCATGCCAGGCGCTCGCGATCCGCGCCATGTTGAAGGTGGCCAGCGGAGGAACGGCGGCGAGGGAGGCGAGCGAGGTCGCCGTGAATCCGACGGGAGTGCCGTCCGTGTCGCGAGCGGTCACGATCGCGACCCCGGCCGCATGACGGCGGAACGCCTGCTTGAATGCCGCGACGTCGTCAGCGGCGAATGTCTCATCCATCTGCCCTCATTCAACCCCGACAGGCGGGTGCCCTATTCCGCGCGACGCCGTCCCCGTCGCTCCCGTGCCGAAAGGCGCTCACCCGGGCTTCAGTAGACTGGCGGCGCCATGATGCACCTCCTCGATCTCCGCGGGCAAGCGACGACCCGCGCCGAGCTGCTCGCCCTCGTCCCCCGCGCGCAGGTCGACCCCGCCTCGGCGGCGAAGTCCGCCGCGAGCCTCATCGACGAGGTCCGCGTGCGCGGCAGTGCCGCCCTGCTCGATCAGGCCGAGCGGTTCGACGGGATCCGTCCCGAGTCGCTGCGAGTGAGCTCGGAGGACATCGCGGCTGCCGTCGCCGCCCTCGATCCGGGGGTGCGCACCGCTCTCGAGGCTGCGATCGAACGGGTGCGCGAAGGCAGCCGGGCGCAGGTCCCGGGCCCCACTGTCACCGTGGTCGCGGACGGCGCCGAGGTCCGTCAGCGGTTCGTCCCCGTCTCCCGCGTGGGTCTCTACGTACCGGGCGGCAAAGCCGTGTACCCGTCGAGCGTCGTCATGAACGTCGTTCCCGCGCAGGTCGCCGGCGTCGGCTCCATCGCCCTCGTCTCGCCGCCGCAGAAGGCCTTCGGCGGGAGCGTGCACCCTGTCGTGCTCGGAGCCGCAGGACTGCTCGGCATCGACGAGGTCTACGCCATCGGCGGGGCCGGCGCGATCGGGGCGCTCGCCTACGGAGTCCCCGATCTCGGCCTCGACCCCGTGGATGTCATCACGGGTCCCGGCAACGTCTTCGTCGCTGCGGCCAAGCGCCTGGTCGCCGGACGGGTCGGAATCGACTCCGAGGCCGGACCGACGGAGATCCTCGTCCTCGCCGATCGCTCCGCCGATCCGCGCCTCGTCGCTCACGACCTCATCAGCCAGGCGGAGCACGACGAGCTCGCCGCGGCGATCCTCGTGACCGACTCGGAGGAGCTGGCGGATGCCGTCCAGGCCGCACTTCCGGGCCTGGTCGCCGCCACGGCTGCCGCAGGCCGAGTCGAGATCGCACTCACCGGAGTGCAGTCCGCAGTCGTCCTGGTCGACGACCTGGGCGCCGGGGCTGCGTTCAGCAACGCGTACGGACCCGAGCACCTCGAACTGGTGACCGCGGATCCCGAGGCGACTCTCGAGCTGATCGAGAACGCGGGCGCCGTCTTCGTCGGGGAGTCGTCGCCCGTCAGCCTCGGGGACTACCTCGCCGGATCGAATCACGTGCTGCCGACCGGGGGAGCGTCACGCTTCTCATCAGCGCTCGGGGCCCACACATTCCTGCGCTCGCAGCAGGTCGTCAAGTACGACCGGCCCGCCCTGCACGAGGTCGCCGACCGCATCGTGACGCTCGCCGAGGCGGAGGGGCTGCCTGCGCACGGCGAGGCCGTCGCCGCCCGGTTCTCCTAGGGCGGACGAGGGCCCTCGGGCGGGCCCGACGCCGTAGTCTTTACTCACCATGCACTGCCCCTTCTGCCGCAACGCCGACACCAGAGTTGTCGACTCCCGCGTGAGCGACGACGGTCTGTCGATCCGCCGCCGACGCCAGTGCCCCGAGTGCGGCAGACGCTTCAGCACCACCGAGACGGCGAGTCTCAACGTCATCAAGCGCAACGGCGTGCTCGAGCCGTTCAGTCGGGACAAGGTCGTATCCGGGGTGCGCAAGGCATGCCAGGGTCGGCCCGTGACCGACACCGATCTGGCCATGCTCGCTCAGAAGGTCGAGGAGGCCATCCGGGCGACCGGCGCATCGCAGGTCGACGCGAACGACATCGGCCTGTCGATCCTCCCTCCGCTACGAGAGCTCGACGAGGTCGCCTACCTGCGGTTCGCCAGCGTCTATCAGGGCTTCGAGTCCCTCGACGACTTCGAGGAGGCGATCACGCTGCTCCGCGTCGAGAACGAGCAGGAGCGCGAACGTCCGCACACTCACGAGCCCGAGTCCGCTCACCAGACCACCGGCGAGCCGTCCTGAGCGCGCCGGCCGGTCGCCGCCGACCGACACCGTACGAGGTCTTCTTCCGCCTGGTCTTCGCGCGAATGGATCCCGAGCGCGCCCACGGCTTCGCGTATCACGCCATCCGCCTGCTCCCCATTCTCGGAATCGGTTCCGTCGTGTCGCGGTTCACCCGCCCCGACCCGGTTCTCGCCACGCGGGCCCTGGGTCTGTCGTTCCCGTCGCCGTTCGGTCTCGCAGCGGGGTTCGACAAAGAGGCTCGGATCATCAGAGGTCTCGGCCAGCTGGGATTCGGTCACGTCGAGGTCGGCACGATCACCGCGCTCGAGCAGCCGGGCAATCCGCAGCCGCGACTGTTCCGCCTCATCGCCGACCGCGCCGTCATCAACCGCATGGGCTTCAACAACGCCGGCGCGAAAGCGGCGTCCGGCGAACTGCGCGTCGCCCGTCGCCGATCCCACCGTCCCGTCATCGGCGTCAACATCGGCAAGAGCCGGGTCGTCGACCTCGATGCCGCCGCCGCCGATTACCACGAGAGCGCACGCCTGCTCGCGTCGTACGCCGACTATTTGGTGATCAACATCAGCTCGCCCAACACCCCCGGGTTGCGCGCCCTGCACGATCTCGATCGGCTTCAGCCGGTCATCGACGCCGTGCGCAGCGAAGCCGGGTCGGTGCCGCTGCTGGTCAAGATCTCGCCGGATGTCACCGACGAGGATGCGCGTGAACTGGGCGCATTCGCCGTCTCGTCCGGACTCGACGGCGTCATCGCCACCAACACCACCATCGGCCGTTCCGGACTCCGTACCCCCGAGGCCGTCGTGGAGGCCGCCGGAGCAGGCGGTCTCTCAGGTCGCCCCCTCGCCGCGAGATCGATCGAGGTCCTCCGACTGCTCCGCGCAAGTGTTCCCGCCGACTTCTGCATCATCTCCGTCGGGGGAGTGGAGACCGCAGCCGACGTGCAGCGCCGCCTCGACGCCGGCGCCACCCTGGTGCAGGGCTACACCGGCTTCCTCTACCGCGGTCCGTTCTGGGCGCACAGCATCAATCGCGGCCTCGCCCGCATCCGTCGCTCGCACTGAGCCGGAGTCGGTCGCCGAACTCCTCGCGGCGGGCCACCCGCGAACCCGGCGGTGGTTCCGCCGGGTCAGCTGGGGTACTGGCGGCGCTTGACCTGCGGCTTCGGCAGGCGCAGAGCGCGCAGCTGAAGCGCCCGCATCGCCGCGTACCAGCGGAAACCGCGCTCGACGCGGCCCTCACCGAACTTGGCGGTCAGCTTGCGCTGGAGGATGAATCCGAGGATCACGACGTCGATGACGGCGAGCACGAAGAATCCCCACAGCGCGAAGATCGTGTAGGTCTGGATGTACGGATCGGGGATGAGGCTCAGTACGAGCACGACACCCATGATCGGGATCAGGAACTCCCCGATGCCCCAGCGCGCGTCGACCCAGTCGCGGACGAATTTGCGCTGGACGCCTTTGTCGCGGGTGGGGAGGTAGCGGTCCTCACCGGCCGCCATACCGAGCCGTGCGCGCTCGCGGAGGGCTGCCGACTTGGCGCGGGCCTCCTTGGCGGCGAGCCGACGATCGGTCGGGACCAGCGGGCGCCGATTCGCGGCCTCGCGCTCGCTGCGTGTGGGCGTCGGGCGTCCCTTGCCGACGGCTCCGGAGACCTCGTCGTCAGTGACAGGGGTCGTGGGCTGGGCCGTCGTGGTCGACGGTGTCGTGCTGGGGGGCTGCTTGGCCACAGTGAACCTCGTGAATCTCGTCACGAATAGGATAAGCCAATGACGACCACGCCGTCCGATCCGTCCTCCGTCGGCAGTGCCGCGCACCCGGCTGACGAGACGGAGGCCCGTCTCGTCGACACCATCGCCGCCGATTTCTCGGGCAGTGTCGCCGATCTCGCCCGCCTCGTGCGCATCCCGTCGGTGTCCTGGGATGGGTTCGATCCCGAGCACGTCGCGACCAGTGCGACAGCGATCGCGGCTCTCGCCGAATCGACCGGAGTCTTCGAATCGGTGTCGATCGAACGCGTCGCCGTCACGCCCGGCGAGGACGCCCTCGGCCAGCCGGCCGTCCTCGCCCGCAGGCCCGCACGGGGCGGCGCGCCGACCGTCCTCCTCTACGCGCATCACGATGTGCAGCCCGAGGGTGACGAGGCGCTCTGGCAGTCCCCGCCGTTCGAGCCGACCGTGCGGGGGGATCGGCTGTACGGCCGCGGGGCCTCCGACGACAAAGCGGGCGTCATGACGCATATCGCCGCCCTGCGCGCCCTGAACCAGGTTCACGGAGACGACTTCGACCTCGGCGTCGTCCTCTTCGTCGAAGGCGAGGAGGAGTTCGGGTCGCGGTCGTTCGGCAACTTCCTCGCCACCCACCGCGACACCCTGGCCGCCGATGTCATCGTCGTCGCCGACTCCGACAACTGGGACACGGCGACGCCGGCCCTCACCGTCAGCCTGCGCGGCAACGTCACCTTCGTCCTGACCGTCTCCACCCTGGACCACGCCTCGCACTCCGGCATGTTCGGGGGAGCCGCGCCCGACGCGATGCTCGCCACGATCCGGCTCCTCTCCACGCTCTGGAACGAGGACGGAACCGTCGCCGTCGACGGGCTCACCAGCTACTCCGCCATCGACGCCCCCCACTACAAGCCGGAGCTCTTCCGGGAGGAGGCCGCCCTCCTCGATGGAGTCGAACCGCTCGGCGGCGGCGACCTCTACAGCCAGATGTGGTTCCGCCCCGCCATCACCGTCACCGGCATCGATGCGCCGACCGTGCGCAACGCGTCGAACACGCTCAGTCCGCAGATCCGCGTCCGGATCAGCGCACGCATCGCGCCGGGCCAACGCGCTGCCGACGCTCTCGTCGCGCTCCGATCCCACCTCGAGAAGAACGCGCCCTTCGGAGCGCATCTCGCCTTCGATGACATCGACGCGGGCGACCCGTTCCTCGTCGACACCGGCTCCGCCGCGTTCCGACTCGCGTCCCGCGCTCTCGCCGACGGGTGGGGGGCGGAGACCGTGGAGCAGGGCATCGGCGGTTCCATCCCGTTCATCGCCCAGCTGGTCGAGACCTTTCCCGACGCGCAGATCCTCGTCACCGGAGTGGAGGACCCCGACACCCGCGCCCACTCGCCCAACGAGTCCCAGCATCTCGGGGTGCTGAAGCGGGCCATCACCGGCGAAGCTCTCCTGCTCCACCGACTCGCCGGCGGAAGCTGAGAGGCCACCGCCCCGGAGTGGCCGGAAGAAAGTAGACTCGTCACACAAGCGGCGCCGGAAGCTTCCGGGCAGCCCCTCGGAAGGGACCACGAGATGACCGACGTCAGCCTCAGCGAGAAGCCTGCGATCGACACCCACGGTGTCGGCCTCACCGACACCGCAGCCGGCAAAGTCAAGAGCCTCCTCGAGCAGGAAGGACGCGACGACCTCCGTCTCCGCGTCGCAGTCCAGCCCGGTGGCTGCTCCGGTCTCATCTACCAGCTCTACTTCGACGAGCGCCTCCTCGAGGGCGACACGACGCGCGACTTCGACGGCGTCGAGGTTGTCGTCGACCGCATGAGCGTCCCGTACCTCGATGGTGCCTCGATCGACTTCGAGGACACCATCCAGAAGCAGGGCTTCACGATCGACAACCCCAACGCAGCCGGCAGCTGCGCCTGCGGGGACAGCTTCCACTGAGTCACCCTGTCGCGCCGCCTCCGCGGCGCGACAGCTCTTTCCGGGGCGCCCACCCGACGCGGCATTCGAGTGTCGCCGGTTCCGAAGCGCCGTCGGCGGGTCGCGTCGAGGCTCTGCGGCGCCCTTCCGCACGTGCAACGTGCCCTGACATGCTCGCCGCGGACTCGCGCAACCAGACGCCTGAGTTATCCGCGAGCGTCAGCGTCTCCGCAGCCATGTCCCGGTCGCGGAAGGTGCGGCGCAGTGCGGCCATGCTCGACTACAAGAAGTAGAAATTCCTTGGCACCAGCCCTCAATGCACGAAGCTGTTCGCCTCAGGCGATATAGACTGGGGCTTGTTCCGAGGTTGTTTCGCGAGAGGTTCTAGGTGCGTACCAGACGTCGACTCCGATGGGCGGCAGTGCCGCTCGCGGCGACCGTGGCAGTGGTGCTGGCGGGGTGCACCCAGGCCCAGCTGCACGGCTTCCTTCCCGGGTTCCAGGAGGATCAGGAGCCGGTCACCAACCACACGCAGCGCGTGTCGGACCTGTGGGTCGGCTCGTGGGTCGTCCTCCTCGCGGTGGGTGTGATCACGTGGGGACTCATCCTCGCCGCGGCGATCGTGTACCGCCGTCGTCGCGGTCAGACCGGCCTTCCCGTCCAGCTGCGCTACAACATGCCGATCGAGATCTTTTACACGGTCGTGCCGCTGATCCTGGTCCTCGGATTCTTCGCGTTCACCGCGCGTGACCAGGCGGCCATCGAGGCCCGCGACCCCAACCCCGACGTCACGATCGAGGCGTACGGCAAGCAGTGGGCCTGGGACTTCAACTACCTCGACGAGGACGTCTACACGCAAGGCGTGCAGGGCGAGGAAGAGGCTCGCGACCGCTCGGGCGACGGCGTCGACTACGACAAGCTCCCCGTCCTGGTCCTCCCGGTCAACAAGTCGATCGAGATCCAGCTCAAGTCGCGCGACGTCATCCACTCGTTCTGGGTCATCGACTTCCTTTACAAGAAGGACATGATCCCGGGCAAGACCAACTACATGACGGTCACCCCGACCCGCGAGGGCACCTACCAGGGCAAGTGCGCCGAGCTGTGCGGCGACTACCACGCCCAGATGCTGTTCACGGTGAAGGTCGTCTCCGAGGACGAGTACGAGGCCTACATCGAGTCTCTGCGCGACCAGGGCTTCGAAGGCCGTGTCGGCGACGAGTTCAACCGCAACCTCAACGAGCCCGGCAACACGGCTCCCGACGGATCCGACGCTCCCGCGTCGCTAGTGGAGTAGAGGCCATGACTTCGACACTGAACCGTCCTGAGACGGGTCTGCCGGCCGGTCAGGCCGCTGTCTTCAACTCGACGAAGGTCGCCCGCAAGGGCAACATCATCGTCAGCTGGATCACCTCCACCGACCACAAGACCATCGGGTACCTGTACCTGATCACGTCGGTTCTGTGGTTCATGGTCGGCGGGGTGCTCGCGCTCCTCATCCGTGCGCAGCTGTTCGAGCCCGGCAACAACCTGATCGCCAGCAACGAGCAGTACAACCAGCTGTTCACGATGCACGGCACGATCATGCTGCTGATGTTCGCGACACCGCTGTTCTCCGGGTTCGCGAACGTGCTGATGCCGCTCCAGATCGGCGCTCCCGACGTCGCGTTCCCGCGGCTCAACGCCTTCGCCTACTGGCTCTACAGCTTCGGCAGCATCGTCGCGGTCTCCGGCTTCATCACGCCGTACGGCGCGGCGAGCTTCGGCTGGACCGCCTACGCCCCGCTGTCCAACGGCACGTTCTCGCCAACCCTCGGCGGCAACCTCTGGGTCTTCGGCCTCGCCCTCACCGGTTTCAGCACGATCCTCGGTGCGGTCAACTTCATCACGACCATCATCACCATGCGCGCCCCCGGCATGACGATGTTCCGCATGCCGATCTTCACCTGGAACACCCTGGTGACGGCCCTGCTCGTGCTGATGGCCTTCCCGGTCCTCGCCGTCGCACTGTTCGCGCTCGGTGCGGACCGCGTGTTCGGCGCTCACATCTACGACGCCTCCGTCGGTGGACCGATCCTCTGGCAGCACCTGTTCTGGTTCTTCGGTCACCCCGAGGTGTACATCATCGCGCTGCCGTTCTTCGGCATCATCTCCGAGATCCTCCCGGTGTTCAGCCGCAAGCCGATCTTCGGATACAAGACCCTCATCTACGCGACCATCGCCATCGCGGCGCTGTCCGTGGCCGTGTGGGCGCACCACATGTACGTGACGGGGTCGGTGCTGCTGCCGTTCTTCGCCTTGATGACGATGCTCATCGCCGTCCCGACAGGTGTGAAGATCTTCAACTGGGTCGGCACCATGTGGCGCGGGTCCGTGACGTTCGAGACTCCACTGCTGTGGACTCTCGGCTTCCTCATCACCTTCGTCTTCGGTGGTCTCACCGGCGTGATCCTCGCGTCGCCGCCTCTCGACTTCCACGTCTCGGACAGCTATTTCGTCGTCGCGCACTTCCACTACGTGGTGTTCGGCACAGTCGTCTTCGCGATGTTCGCCGGCTTCTACTTCTGGTGGCCGAAGTGGACCGGCAAGATGCTCAACGAGCGTCTCGGCAAGATCCACTTCTGGATGCTCTTCATCGGCTTCCACATGACGTTCCTCATCCAGCACTGGCTGGGTGTGGTGAACATGCCCCGTCGGTACTACACGTACCAGCCCGAGGACAACATCACGTGGATGAACCAGGTCTCCACGGTGGGCGCCATGCTCCTCGGTGCTTCGATGCTGCCGTTCCTCTACAACGTGTGGATCACGGCTCGCAAGGCGCCGAAGGTGACCGTCGACGACCCGTGGGGTTACGGCCGATCGCTCGAGTGGGCGACATCGTGCCCGCCGCCGCGACACAACTTCACCTCCATCCCGCGCATCCGGTCCGAGTCCCCGGCCTTCGACCTGCACCACCCCGAGGCCGGCATCCCCATCGGAATCGGCCCGGCCAAGGATGCACCTGACGCGCCCACCTACGACACCGCATCAGGGAGCGTCAAGTGAAGGTAAACACCGTCCTCTTTTGGCTGCTGTCGCTGTTCTTCGGGATCCTCGCGGTCGTCTACGCATGGTGGACCCTCGCCGATGACAACTGGACCAAGCCCGAATGGGTCGGCACCGTCGGCCTTACTCTGGCTTCGATCTTCGCCGCGTTCCTCGCCTTCTACATCCAGCGCAGCTGGAAGTCGCAGGGCGGTGAGCTGCCCGAGGACCGCAGCGACGCCAGCATCGACGACGGCGACCCCGAGCTCGGCTTCTTCAGCCCCTGGAGCTGGTGGCCGATCATCCTCGCCGCGTCCGCGACGCTGGGCTTCCTGGGGCTCGCGGTCGGTGTGTGGATCACCTTCATCGGGTTCGGCCTGTTCCTGGTCGCCATCACCGGTTGGGTCTACGAGTACTACCGCGGGTACTTCGCTCGCTGATCCAGGGCATTGCCCGGATCTGAACGCCGCCTTCATCGACAATCGTCGCGGAGGCGGCGTTCTTCCTTTCGTCAGCGGCTCCAGCGATAGGGAGTCGTCGTCGAGACGGCCGTTAGGCCGGACCGTTCCAGGATGGGGCGAGAGTACGGCGACGAGTCGCTGTGGATGAGGGTCTTTCCGAGGGCGATGGCCGAGTGGGCCCGTGCCGACGTCAGTGCGCGGTAGATGCCGCGTCCTCGCCACTGCTCGAGGGTGGCTCCGCCCCAGATGCCCGCGAACTGCGAGGACGGCACGGGCTCGAGCCGGCCTGCTGACACGATCACCCCGTCTGCTTCGGCGACCCACAACTCCATGCCGTCGTTGCGTTCGAGACGTCGGAGGATCGCGTCTGCCATCTCCTTGGACACGGGGTCTCCGAATGCCATATCTTGCATGGCGCTCATCGCACGGACGTCCGCCTCAGCGGTGACCACCCGAAGAGAGACGCCCTCGGGGAGAGGAACGTCGACTGCCAGAGCGGATGCATCCCCGATCATGATCGTCTCGACCTCATCGGCCACGAAGCCGTTCGCGATCAGCGCGTGATGCAGGCCGGGCGCCCTGTCGTGACCGCGGGTCTTCCATTCGACCCGGGTGACCACCGGATCTCCGAGGAAATGATCCAGCGCTGCCGGCACCAGGGCGCGCAGGTCCGCTTCGCCCAGATTACCGAGATGGGGATAGGTGATGAATCCACGCCCGCCGTCGAACGTGACGAGCCGCAGGGGTCCGAGCAGCGTCACCGCGATGGCGCTGGGTGTCTCGGCGTCGGTTCGGAGCTGACTGTCGTAGGCGGCGAGCAGGCGTGAACGCAACGGGGCGTCCACCTCTTCGGTCGGGTTCTCTGTCATGCCTCGTCCGGGCCCGGCATCTGGGGCTCAGCGAGGGAGGCGAGACGGTCGAGGAAGCCCGTCTGGGCGGCGACCATCACTCGGCGTGCCTCATCGAGCGCGAACCATTCGACCCTGTCGAGTTCGGGGAAGAGCGCCGTCCGTCCTGAGCGCGGCGGCCACTCCATTTCGAACGTGCCCGGCACGATGGTCGTCGGGTCGAGGTCGGCCTGTACGGCCCACGCCTCGACAGTCTTGCCACCGGACTGCGTCACGGTCCCGAGGGGCAGTCGTTCGCCCCCCGGTACGGCGACGCCGAGTTCCTCCTCGAACTCCCGCAGGGCCGCCTGCAACGGTTCCTCCGGGCCCTCGAGGCCACCCTTGGGAATGGACCAGGCGCGCTCGTGTTTCCGGGCCCAGAACGGTCCACCCATGTGTCCGAGCAGCACTTCGAGCCCGGGTGTCCGGCGGAAAAGAATAACTCCCGCGCTTCGCTTGCTGAGCATGCGAAACGCGGGAGTCGAAGCGGAGTTCACCACGTCAGTGGTGAGACGACCGCTCCAGTTCCTTGCTGGTGACCGGTTCGATTCGATCCTCGAAGAACCACCTGCTGACCGACGCTCGTACCCGCTGGGCGGACGAGATCTTGCCGGCCGCGTTGGGGCGGATCATGAGCGGCTGGTACTCGTTGAAGTTCAGCAGCTTCCAGCGCTCGTACTCGTCGAGCTGCTGGTGCACCTCGATGTACTCGCCGCCGGGGAGGCGGACGATGCGTCCGGATTCGTACCCGTGGAGGGCGATCTCCCTGTCCTTCTTCTGCAGCGCGATGCAGATGCGCTTGGCGATGAAGAACGCGATGAACGGACCCACGATCGTCGTGAACTGCAGGATGTGGATGACGTGCTCCATCGCCATCTTGAAGTGCGTGGCGATGATGTCGGACGACGCCGCGGCCCAGAGAGACGCGTAGAAGGTGACACCGGCCGCACCGATCGCGGTGCGGGTCGGAGCGTTGCGGGGGCGGTCAAGCAGGTGGTGCTCCCGCTTGTCGCCCGTGACCCACGCCTCGAAGAACGGGTAGAGGAGCACGACGACGATGAACCCGCCGAGCACGACCAGCGGCACGATGATGTTGAACGACCACGTGCGATCCCAGAGGACGAACTCCCATCCCGGCGGGATCAGTCGGAGAGCGCCGTCCGCGAATCCGATGTACCAGTCGGGCTGCGTTCCCGCCGACACCGGGGAGGGGTCGTAGGGGCCGTAGTTCCAGATCGGGTTGATCGTGAAGAAGGCGGCCATCAGGGCGATGACACCGAAGACGATGAAGAAGAATCCACCGGCCTTGGCGGCGTACACCGGGAGGATCGGGTAGCCGACGACGTTGTCGTTGGTCTTGCCCGGGCCGGGGTACTGGGTGTGCTTGTGGACGACCACGAAGACCAGATGCAATGCGATCAGCGCCACGATGATCGCGGGCAGCAGCAGGATGTGCAGCGTGTAGAACCTGCCGATCACCTGGTCGCCGGGGAACTCTCCGCCGAATAGCAGGTACGAGATCCAGGTGCCCACGACCGGGATGCCCTTGATCAGACCGTCGATGATGCGGAGACCGTTGCCGGAGAGCAGGTCGTCGGGGAGCGAGTAGCCGGTGAATCCCTCACCCATGGCGAGGATGAAGAGGATGAATCCGATGACCCAGTTGAGCTCGCGCGGCTTGCGGAACGCACCGGTGAAGTAGATGCGGAGCATGTGCAGACCGATGGACGCGATGAACAGCAGCGCCGCCCAGTGGTGCACCTGACGCATGAGCAGTCCGCCGCGGATGTCGAACGAGATGTTCAGCGCCGAGTCCATCGCGGCCGACATCTCGAGACCCTTGAGCGGGACCCACGAGCCGTCGTACTCGACCTCGGCCATCGAGGCCTGGAAGAAGAACGTCAGGAACGAGCCCGAGATCAGGATGACGACGAAGCTGTAGAGAGCGACCTCGCCGAGCATGAACGACCAGTGGTCGGGGAAGATCTTGCGACCGAACTCCTTGACCACGGCCGAGATGCTGGTGCGCTCGTCGATGTAGTTCGAGACGGCGCCGGTCACGCTCGTCTTGGCCGCACGCTGCGGTGCAGGTGCGGTTCGTGTGTCACTGCTCATATTCGCCACGCTCCCAGAAGCTTGGTCCCACGGGTTCGGTGAAGTCTCGTCGTGCGACGAGGTAGCCGTCGGCGTCGATCGTGATCGGCAGCTGGGGCAGAGGGCGCTTTGCGGGTCCGAAGATCACTTCGGCTTCGTTCTTGATGTCGAACTGCGACTGGTGGCACGGGCAAAGGAGATGGTGCGTCTGCTGCTCGTAGAGGGCCACGGGGCATCCCACGTGCGTGCAGATCTTGGAGTAGGCGACGATTCCCTGGTAGTTCCAGTCCTCGCGGCCGGGGGAGACATTCAGGTCTTCGGGTTTGAGACGCATCAGGAGAACTGCGGCCTTGGCCTTCTCCTCGAGCTTGTGCTCGGTCTCGTTGAGACCTTCCGGGATCACGTGGAAAGCGGAGCCGAGTGTGACATCCGACGCCTTGATCGGTGTGCCCTCGGGGTCGCGGGTGAGACGCACGCCCTCTTCCCACATGGTGTGACGGAGAAGCTCGGCCGGATCGTTGTCGGCGGGCGCGAGGTCGCGGAAGAGGAAGATCGCGGGGAGCGGGAAGGCGATGAACGCACCGAACAGCGAGTTGCGGAGCAGCTTGCGCCGGTTGAAGCCCGACTCCTGGTCCGCCTCGCGGAAGATCTCGACGGCGCGCTCTCGCGTGGCATCCGTTCCGCGCGTGGGGTGCCGGATGTCGATGCCCTCGTGGTCGGCCATCAGGGCCTTGCCCCAGTGGACCGCGCCGATTCCGATGCTGAGCAGTGCGAGAGCGATGCTGAGCCCGATGAAGAGCGTGTTCAGACGGACCGATGCCGGGTCGTCGGGGACGATCGGCAGCGCGAAGTACGAGACGATCGCGCCGATGCTGCCGACGATCGACAGGTAGAACAGCAGGGAGACCCCGCGCTCGGAGCGCTTGTCGGCCTTGGGATCGAGGTCGGTGGTGCGCGGGCGGTGCGGGGGCAGACCGGGGTTCTGCGCCAGGTCGCGCTGAACGACGGCGGTGCCCGCCGAGACGTCGCGGCCGTGTGACACCGAAGCGTCGGCCGGGACGAGTCCTGTGCCGCCTTCTTCGTTCGCCATCTCGATGTTCTCCTTGGTGCTGTCGGCGTGAGCCGCGGCTAGTTGGCGCGAGCGGTCAGCCAGACCGCCAGCGCGATGATCGCTCCGAGCCCGAAGATCCAGGCGAACAGGCCTTCGGCGACGGGGCCGAGGCTGCCGAGCTCGAAACCGCCGGGCGACGGGTTGTTCTCGAGGTACTTGAGCGAGGTGATGATGTCGCGCTTGTCCTCGGGGGTCAGGTTCGCGTCGTTGAAGACGGGCATGTTCTGCGGACCGGTGAGCATGGCCTCGTAGATGTGCTTCTCGGTTACGCCTGTGAGTGCGGGAGCGTACTTGCCCTCGGTCAGGGCGCCGCCTGCGCCGGCAACGTTGTGGCACATGGCGCAGTTGATCCGGAACAGTTCTGCACCGCGGGTGGCGTCACCCGCCGCGTCGAGGTATTCGGAGTCGGGGACGCTCGGGCCGGGGGAGATGGACGAGACGTAGGCAGCAAGAGCGTCGACGTCGCTGTCGGTGAACTGCACCGGCTTCACCGGGGCCTGAGGACTCTGGTTCTGCAGCGGCATGCGTCCGGTGCCGACCTGGAAGTCGACCGCGGCGGCACCGACGCCGATGAGGGTCGGGCCCGCCTCGGTTCCCTGCAGGGCGAGTCCGTGGCAGGTGGCGCAGTTCGCGGCGAAGAGCTTCTCCCCACGTTCGACCGATTCCTGTGACGCGGCGACGGCGCCGGAGTCGGAGGAGGAGGCGTTGAAGGCCGCGTAGGCACCACCCGTGAAGAGGAGGCCGATGGCGATGAGTGCGACGGTCGCGAGTGGCGAACGTCGCGCAGCGCGCGGTGAGCGCGTGCGGCGGGCTGCGTTCGCGGACTTGATCCGGAAGCGGCGGGCGTCGGTTTTACGTGCGGTAGCCAAGCTGATCCGATTCCTATTTCAGAATGTAGATGACGGCGAACAGGCCGATCCAGACGACGTCGACGAAGTGCCAGTAGTACGACACGACGATGGCGCTCGTGGCCTCTCGGTGACCGAAGTTCTTGACGGCGAACGCTCGACCGATGACGAGGAGGAAGGCGATCAGTCCACCCGTCACGTGGAGTCCGTGGAAACCGGTCGTCAGGTAGAAGGCGGAGCCGTAGGCGTTCGAGCTGAGGCTGATGCCCTCGCTGACCAGCGTCGCGTACTCCCAGATCTGACCCGCGACGAAGATGGCTCCGAGGGCGTAGGTGATCATGAACCACTCGACCATGCCCCACTTGAACGGGCTGGCACCGGTCGAGCGCGCCTGGAGGCGTTCCGCCGCGAACACGCCGAACTGGCAGGTGAACGAGCTGGAGACGAGGATCACCGTGTTGATCGCCGCGTACGGCACGTTGAGCCGTGCGGTCTCGTAGCTCCACAGTTCGGGAGCCGCCGATCGGAGGGTGAAGTAGATCGCGAAGAGCCCCGCGAAGAACATGACTTCGCTGCCCAGCCACACGATCGTCCCGACTGCGATTGAGTTGGGCCGATTGATGACGGGGGCGCTGGTCGACTGAAGTGCTGACGCGCTGCTCACCTGTCCATTATGACGGATTCCGCTCAGGGCGAATGGCACCGCGGCGCATATTTCTACACGTTGTCGGTAAATCCCCATCCGATCGGCGAGATCACGGGGGAGAGCGCCGCGAATAGGATTGCGGCGTGTTCGAATCGCCCACCTGGCCCACTGTCATCGGCTCGCTCCTCGACGGGAACAGCCTCTCCATCGCGGACTCGACGTGGGCGATGGAACGGGTCATGACGGGGGAGGCGTCGCCCGCCCAGCTGGCCGGATTCCTCGTCGCGCTGCGGGCGAAGGGCGAGACGGTCGATGAGATCGTCGGCTTCCGCGATGCGATCCTCGACCACGCGATCCCCCTTCAGGTGGACTCCCACGTGCTCGACATCGTCGGCACCGGCGGAGACCGGCTGAAGACGGTCAACATCTCCACCGCGGCGTCGATCGTCGCGGCAGCGAGCGGTGCTCCGGTGGTCAAGCACGGCAACCGAGCAGCCAGCTCGGCGTCCGGTTCGAGCGATGTGCTGTCTGCTCTCGGCGTCGATCTGACCCTCAGCCCCGAGGCGGTCGCCCGCGTGCTCGACGAGGTCGGGATCACGTTCGTCTACGCCGCCGCTTTCCACCCCGGGTTCCGCCACGCCGGGCCCGTCCGCGGGGAGCTCGGAGTGCCGACGGTCTTCAACTTCCTGGGGCCGCTGTGCAACCCGGCCCGTCCCGAGGCGAGCGCTGTCGGGGTGGCGCGGCCCGAGGTCGTGCCGCTCATCGTCGGTGTGTTCCAGACGCGTGGTGCGACAGCCCTCGTGTTCCGCGGCGACGACGGTCTCGACGAGCTGACCACGACCGGCCACAGCCACCTCTGGGAGGTGTCGGGGGGATCCGTGACCGAGCATGATCTCGACCCGCGCGAGCTCGGCATCCGCCGCTCGTCGCTGTCGGACCTCGTCGGCGGCACCCCGGACGAGAACGCCGCCGCGCTCCGTCGGGTGCTGGACGGCGACGAGGGGCCCGTGCGCGACATCGTCCTCCTCAACGCCGCGGCGGGCCTCGTCGCCTGGGAGCTCTCGCGCGACGCGACCCTCGCCGACATCTCGCTGCTCGAGCGCCTCTCCCTCAACCTGTCCCGTGCCGCGGCCGCTATCGACAGTGGGGCGGCGTCCGCCAAGCTCGACGCCTGGGTCACGGCCACGAAGACCCCCGAGTTGCCCAGTTCGGCCCACTAAATCCGGCCCGAGTGGGCAGAACTGGGCAACTCAGCGCATCCGGGCGAGCTTCCGGAAGCGTGCCAGCAGTTCGTCCGGGTCGCAGAGATCGTCCGCGACGATCTCGACGACGGTCCAGCCCTCGGCTTCGATTCGTGACCGTCGCGACATGTCTCGTCGCCATTGCGCCTTGTCTCGGTGGTAGTCCCCCTGGTACTCGATCACCAGGCGGTACTCCTCGATCACCAGGTCGGCGCGAGCGACGAACCGCCCCAGCCCGTCGGTGATGACCCTGTTGACGCTCGGCTCGGGAAGTCCGCCCATCATGATCAGCGCGCGAAGACGGGATTCCTGCGGCGATTCCGAACGAGGGGTCAACATCCGACTCGCCAACGCGAGGCGACGTACGCCCCGTTCACCACGATGCGACGCGATGGTCCCGGCGAGGTCCTCCCGACTGGGACCGCCAGGCGTCGCGATCAGGTGGTCGCCGATTGCGACGAGATCCTCGATCCTCAAGGATGCCCCGAGATCGAACCAGGTGCGGACGGGACTTGTGATCCGGATGCCGTCCGCGGCCTGCACATCGCCCGGGAACAGCGTGAGCCGATGGCCTCGAATGCCGGTTGCGTGGGGCGCCCTCTCCGGGGCCGGGACAGATATGTCGACGGCGTCGTGAGAGGAGAAGGATGCCGGAGGCGTCGGCAGTCGGTGCAGGACTGCAGCAGTGAGATGGCTCACGAATGCGCTCGGCGGCATCCTCAGCAGCATCATGCGCGCGCGCTGATCGAGCGTCGCGATGGCACCAGCCGATCTGACACCCCAGATGTGCTTGTCGAGATCGCGCGCTCGGAGCCTTTTGGGTGACAGTCCAGACACGGCGCCCGCGCGGGTGGTGAAAGACGAGCCGGCGAGCTCGGGTGGAAGGCGTTCGGGCCGTTTCATGCGGCAAGAGTGACACCGGCCGGGGGTACCCAGGCGACCTATCCACAGGCCTCGAATGCGAGTTGCCCAGTTCCGCCCATCTCCCGGCTCGGGAGTGGGCGGAACTGGGCAACTCAGCGGCGTCGTGTCAGTTGACGTCCTCGTCGACCCAGTCGAAGGTCTTCGTCACGGCCTTCTTCCACAGGCGGTAGGTGCGCTCGCGCTCGGCCTCGTCCATCGACGGGGTCCAGCGCTTGTTCTCCTGCCAGTTCGCGCGCAGGTCGTCGAGGTTCTCCCAGAAGCCGACCGCGAGGCCGGCGGCGTACGCTGCACCGAGTGCGGTGGTCTCGGCGACCTCGGGCCGGACGACGGGAACCCCGAGGATGTCGGCCTGGAACTGCATGAGCAGATCGTTTGCGATCATTCCGCCGTCGACCTTCAGCTCCTCCAGCGGGACGCCCGAGTCGGCGTTCACCGCATCGAGGACCTCCTTGGTCTGGAACGCTGTCGCCTCCAGCGCCGCGCGCGCGATGTGCCCCTTGTTCACGTACCGGGTGAGTCCGACGAGCGCGCCGCGGGCATCGGAACGCCAGTACGGCGCGAACAGGCCCGAGAACGCGGGCACGAAGTAGGCGCCGCCGTTGTTCTCGACCGTCTTCGCCAGCTCCTCGATCTCGGGTGCCGACTTGATGATCCCGAGGTTGTCGCGCAGCCACTGGATGAGCGAACCGGTGACGGCGATCGAACCCTCGAGCGCGTAGTGCGGCTCTTCGTCGCCGAGCTTGTAGCCCAGCGTCGTGAGCAGACCGTTGTCGCTCTTCACGATCTCGGTGCCCGTGTTGAAGATCAGGAAGTTACCGGTGCCGTAGGTGTTCTTCGCCTCGCCGGGGTCGAACGCGGCCTGCCCGAAGGTGGCCGCTTGCTGGTCGCCGAGGATGCCCGCGATCGGCACCTCGCGCAGCAGGTTGGACGACTCGACGGTGCCGTACACCTCGGACGAGCTCTTGATCTCGGGGAGCATCGACTTCGGCACTCCGAACACCTCGAGGATGCTGTCATCCCACTGCAGCGTCTTCAGATCCATGAACAGGGTGCGGGAGGCGTTGGTCACGTCGGTGACGTGGACGCCGCCGTCGGTGCCGCCGGTCAGGTTCCAGAGGACCCAGGTGTCGGTGGTGCCGAACAGCAGGTCGCCCGCCTCGGCCTTCTCGCGGGCTCCGTCGACGTTCTCTAGGATCCAGACGATCTTCGTGCCCGCGAAGTACGTGGACAGGGGGAGTCCGACGGTGTCCTTGAATCGCTCGACACCGCCGTCGGTGGCGAACCGGTCGACGATGGACTGGGTGCGGGTGTCCTGCCAGACGATCGCGTTGTAGACGGGCTCCCCGGTGTTCTTGTCCCAGACCACGGTGGTCTCGCGCTGGTTGGTGATGCCGACGCCCTTGACGTCGTGGCGGGTGATGTCGGCCTTGGACAGCGCCTGGCCGATCACCTCACGGGTATTGGCCCAGATCTCGGCGGGGTCGTGCTCGACCCATCCGGCCTTGGGGAAGATCTGCTCGTGCTCCTTCTGTCCCACGGAGACGATGGATCCCGAGTGGTCGAAGACGATGGCCCTCGTGCTGGTGGTGCCCTGGTCGATGGCGACGATGTATTCGGTCATGGTGGAGTAACTCCTTTGTCGTGCGTGCGTCCCGGGACGCTCCACTTCCACAGCCTTGGCGTGAACGCTGGGAACTGCCCCGGAGATCGGATGGGGTGGGGAAAGGGAAACGGCCGACCGCGAGACGCGGTCGGCCGTTCGATCAGGTGAGGATCGGCAGCAGCGGGATGGAGAGCCATCCCGCGAGGAGGCCGCCGATCAGCGGACCGACGACCGGCACCCAGGAGTAGCTCCAGTCGCTGGAGCCCTTGCCCTTGATGGGCAGGACCGCGTGGGCGATGCGGGGCATGATGTCGCGGGCCGGGTTGATCGCGTAGCCGGTCGGACCACCGAGCGAGGCGCCGATCGCCACCACCAGGAAGGCGACGGGGAGAGCACCCAGGGCGGCGAGGCCCGCGGGGGCGTCCACCTGCGGGTCGCCCGCACGGCCGAAGCCGATGACCACGAAGACGAGCACGAAGGTACCGATGATCTCCGTGACGAGGTTCCATCCGTAGTTGCGGATGCCGGGGCCCGTCGAGAAGACGCCGAGCTTGGCGGCGGGATCGGGCTCCTCGTCGAAGTGGTTCCGGTAGGTGAGCCATGCCAGGACGGCACCGAGGAAGGCGCCGAGGAGCTGACCCCCGAGGTAGCAGAGGATCAGGACGATGTCGAACGGCATCGCCCCGGCGGCGAGCAGTCCGAAGGTCACCGCGGGATTCAGGTGCGCGCCGGATGCGTAGGAGACCGTGACACCGGCGAAGACGGCGAGGCCCCAACCGAAGTTGATGAGAAGCCAGCCGCCGCCGAATCCCTTGGTCTTCGCGAGGATCACGTTGGCGACGACGCCGGCGCCGAGCAGCAGGAGCAGCGTGGTTCCGACGGTCTCGGAGAGGAAAACTACTCCGTAGTCAGGTGTGTCCACTTCGACCTTCCTTGTCGAATAACAGAAGTTGTGCGTGAGCACCGCCGCGACGTTGCGGCACGACCACGATAGCCCGGGAGTGCGCCGTGTGGAACCGGTTCCTTGGAGCCGGGGTGTCCGGGGGCGTAGGTTGACAGACGACGGCAGGCGTCATGCGTGCCGCCACTTTCCGAGCCATCAGGAGCCATCAATGAAGAAGCTCATCAACGACCCGCGTGACGTGGTGTCGGATGCCGTCGCCGGTGTCGCCCTGGCCCACCGCGACCTGCTGACCGTTCACACCGACCCCATCTACATCGTCCGCGCCGACGCCCCGGTGCAGGGTCAGGTGGCCCTGGTCTCGGGCGGCGGAAGCGGTCACGAGCCACTGCACGGCGGGTTCGTCGGCTACGGGATGCTGTCCGCGGCGGTGCCCGGACCGGTCTTCACCTCCCCGACGCCCGATCCGATCGTGGATGCGACGAAGGCGGTCGACGGCGGTGCGGGCGTGCTGCACATCGTGAAGAACTACACGGGCGACGTGCTCAACTTCGAGACGGCGGCGGAGCTCGCGGCGGCGGAGGGCATCGAGGTCCGCGCCGTGGTCGTCGACGACGACGTCGCGGTCAAGGACTCGCTCTACACGGCCGGCCGACGAGGCGTCGCGGGAACGGTCCTCGTCGAGAAGATCGCGGGCGCCGCCGCACAGCGCGGCGACAGCCTCGACCAGGTGGTGGAGCTCGCCGAGCGCGTCAACGCCAATGTCCGATCCATGGGGGTCGCGCTCACCGCGCCGACCGTGCCGCACGCGGGCGAGCCGAGCTTCGACATCGGCGACGACGAGATCGAGATCGGGATCGGCATCCACGGCGAACCCGGCCGCGAGCGGATCGGTCTGGAGCCGGCGGACAAGATCGTGGACCGGATCCTCGGACCGATCCTCGACGACCTCCCCTTCGTCTCCGGCGACAAGGTGCTGCTCTTCGTCAACGGCATGGGCGGTACGCCGTTGATCGAGCTCTACATCGCGTTCCGGCACGCCGCCGAATCGTTGAAGGAGAAGGGCATCGAGGTGACCCGGACCCTCGTCGGCAACTATGTGACGTCGCTCGAGATGCAGGGATTCTCCATCTCCGTGCTCAAACTGGACGATGAACTGACCGAGCTGTGGGATGCACCCGTGCAGACCGCGGCGCTGCGCTGGGGAAGGTGACGGATGGCCCTCGGAAGAGATTGGGCGGAGAGCTGGCTGCGAGCGACGGCGGCAACGGTCGCCGAGCATCGATCGGAGCTCGTCCGACTCGATCGTGAGATCGGAGACGGCGACCACGGCGAGAACCTCGACAGGGGGTTCACCGCGGTGATCGCGAAGCTCGACTCCGTCGCGGCGGATGCGACGCCGGCGGACCTCCTCAAACTGGCTGCGACGACGCTGATCTCGACGGTCGGCGGGGCGGCGGGTCCGCTCTACGGCACCGCGTATCTCCGCGGATCGACGGCGATCGCCGGGGAATCGACCCTGGACGGCGCCGCGGTCGTCGCCTTCCTGACGGCGGCTCGAGACGGGATCGTCGCCCGGGGCAAGGCGGAGCCCGGAGACAAGACGATGATCGACGCCTGGACTCCGGCGGTCGACGCCGCGGTCGCCGCGAACGGCGAAGGCAGGAGCGAGGTCGAGATCCTCGCCGCAGCCGCCGACGCGGCAGAGGCGGGCGCTCTGGCGACCGAGCCGCTCGTCGCCCACAAGGGCCGCGCGAGCTACCTCGGCGAACGCGCGATCGGTCATCGCGATCCGGGGGCGGAGTCGAGCGCTCTGATCCTTCGAGCTGCGGCGGAGACGGCCGCCGAGTCGTCCTCCGGCACATGAGCGTCGGACTCGTGATCGTCTCGCACAGCGAGAAGATCGCGGACGGGGTCGTCGATCTGGCACGCCAGATGGCGCGGGATGTGTCGATGCAGCCCGCGGGCGGAACCGATGACGGAGGTATCGGCACCAGCTTCGAGCGGGTCACGGCCGGCATCGAGGCTGCGGATTCCGGTGACGGGGTCGTGGTCCTCTGCGACCTCGGTTCCGCGATCCTGACCGCGGAGACCGCCCTCGACTTCCTCGACGACGATGCCAGAGCCCGCGTCCGCATCGCGGATGCCCCACTCGTAGAGGGTGCTGTCGCCGCGGCGGTCGCGGCTCAGAGCGGTGACTCGCTCGACGAGGTCGTGGCGGCGGCCCAGTCCGCGTCGGCCGCATCGGGTCCGCCTCCCGGGGAGCCGGCACGGGTGGAGACCCCCGCTGACTCGGAAGAGGCGGGCGGTCCCGCCACGGCAAAGGTCGAGCTCGTGAACCGGGAGGGGCTGCACGCGCGACCCGCAGCCGAGTTCGTCAAGCTCGCCTCGCGATTCGATGCCGCGGTGACGATCAACGGCGTCGACGCCAAGAGCCTGCTGCGCATCATGTCGCTCGGCCTCACCGCCGGGTCATCGGTCGACCTCTCGGCGACGGGGCCCGAGGCCGAGGAAGCGGTCGTCGCGCTGCGCGACCTCGTCGCATCCGGCTTCGGAGAGGTCTGAACGACGGCTCCGTCGCGCGAGTCCGCTCGGCGGGCGCCTCGGCTGCAACACGAAGAGCGGGCCCTCACCCGAAGGTGAGGACCCGCTCTTCGTTATGAGGTGACCGAGATCACATCGGGGGCATGAGCACCGCGTCGATGAGGTAGACGGTCGCGTTGGCCGTCTTGACACCGCCGCAGATCACGTTGGCGCCGTTCACCTGGAGCGAGTCGCCGCTTCCGGTGACCTCGAGGTCCGCACCCTGGACGGTGGTGTGGGTTCCGACGATGTCAGAGGGAGCGATCTGGCCGGGGATGACGTGGTAAGTCAGAACCGAGGTCAGGGTCGCAGCGCCCTCAGGGGTCTTGAGGGTCTCGACCGTTGCCGGGTCGAGTGCCGCGAAGGCGTCGTCGACGGGAGCGAAGACCGTGAACTCACTGCCGTTCAGCGTGTCCACGAGGTTGACGTCGGGGTTCAGTCCGCCCGAGACGCTCGCGGTCAGCTGGGTGAGCAGCGGGTTGTTCGACGCGGCGACCGCGACGGGGTCGAGCGACATGCCCTCGACCGAACCTGCTCCGTCCGGAACGGCTTCGGCGTAGGCGGCGCAACCGGAGCCGACGAGGTCGGCGGCCGGGTCGGCCATGGGGGTTTCCTCCGGCATTGTCGTCTCTGACGGTGCCGAGGTCTCCTCAGTGGCGGCGGGGCTGGAACAGGCGGCGAGTCCGAAGACCGCGACGCCGGCGAGTGCGAGTGCTGCGAGGGTGTTCCTCTTGATGATGCGCATGTGACTGCTCCTTAAGGTGAGTCCTTCGTCCATTCCCCAGGTAGAGGATCCGGCGGCCGGGTTGCGCCTCCGCTTCCCGACATAAGGCTCTTCGGATCGACGATCGGGACGGGATTGGGAACCTTCTGGTCTCACAGCTTTTTGCCAGGAATGGTCGACGTTTCGGCCTGTTCTCCGCCGTGGTCCCAGGCGATAGCCGCAAATAGGGCAGGACGAACGAAGAAGGGCCCCCGCACATCACGTGCGGGGGCCCTTCGCGACTGGCTGAGCGAATCAGGCGTTAGCCGGGTACTTGCTTTCCGGAGTGCTGACCCAGCGCGAGCTGTCGAATGCGAGGATGCCCGCCCAGATGGGGTGGAGCAGGATCGCGAGGAGCACGAAGACGCCGGGCTTCTCGAAGCCCTTGCCGATGCGGTACTCCGCGATCCAGAAGAACACGAGAGCGACGATGTTCACGATCGGGATGATCGCGAGGATCGCCCAGAACCCGCCGAACCCGCCGAGCTTGAACAGGTGCCAGGTGTTGACGAACGGCACCCAGCCCTTCCAGGATTCGATGCCGGCCTTCGCGAAGATGCGCGAGTAGAAGAATGCGACGACGAGGTACACGACGAGCGAGATGATCCATCCGCCATTGGTGTACTGCTGAACCAGCTGTTCGTTATAGGTGTCCATGTGTGTGCCCCCTTGAGTCTTTCTATGAGTGCGCTGTCAGCGCCGCAGAAAAACTAGCAGTCGCGCGCCCCCGCACGGGTGCCCCAGTCCGGGTGTCGCCCGAAAGCCCGGAAAAGGCTGCCCATCAGGTGCTTTCAACGGGGGCGAGCAACGTCCTACCCTTGCCTCATGGCAGAGGAGGCATCATGAGCGCCCAGCGCACCGTCCATCAGCTGCGTCTGGTCGTGGAGGTCGAGGACTTCGAGCGCGCCGTCGCCTTCTACCGCGATGCGCTGGGCCTGCCCGAGCAGGGAGCGTTCGAGGGCGGGGACGGAGCCCGGGTCGTGATCCTCGACGCGGGCCGTGCGACTCTCGAGCTCGCGAATACCGCCCAGAAGAAGCTCATCGACGGGGTCGAGGCCGGAGGGCAGCCGAGCCCGAGGATCCGCGTCGCTTTCGAGGTGACGGATTCGCACGGGATGACGCGGCGCCTGGAGGACGCGGGGGCCCGGGTCATCGCCCGCCCAACGTCGACGCCGTGGGGGTCGCTGAACTCGCGGCTCGACGCACCCGCTGACCTGCAGCTGACCCTGTTCGAGCAGCTGGGCGACGAAGAACGGATGGAGCAGTGATGGCTGTCGGAGGGCAAGCGCCGCTGACTCTAAAGTTGTCTGTATGTCCAAGGTTCTGAGCAGTCTCCCTGTCGGCGAGCGGGTCGGCATCGCGTTCTCGGGAGGTCTCGACACCTCGTGCGCCGTCGCGTGGATGCGTGAGAAGGGCGCGGTGCCCTGCACGTACACCGCTGACATCGGCCAGTACGACGAGCCCGACATCGGCGCCGTCCCCGGTCGTGCGAAGGAGTACGGTGCCGACATCGCCCGTCTCGTCGACGCGAAGAGCGCCCTCGTGGAGGAGGGACTCGTCGCCCTCCAATGCGGTGCGTTCCACATCCGCTCGGGCGGTAAGACCTACTTCAACACCACGCCCCTCGGTCGCGCCGTCACCGGCACGCTCCTCGTCCGTGCGATGAAAGAGGATGGCGTCGACATCTGGGGCGACGGTTCCACCTATAAGGGGAACGACATCGAGCGGTTCTACCGCTACGGCCTCATGGCCAACCCGCGCCTGCGCATCTACAAGCCGTGGCTCGACGCGGACTTCGTCGGCGAGCTCGGCGGCCGCACCGAGATGAGCGAATGGCTCGTCGCCCGCGGCTTCCCGTACCGCGACTCCACCGAGAAGGCGTACAGCACCGACGCGAACATCTGGGGCGCCACCCACGAGGCGAAGAAGCTCGAAGACCTCAGCTCGGGTCTCGACCTGGTCGACCCGATCATGGGTGTCGCCGCCTGGCGCGACGACGTCGAGGTCACCACCGAGATCGTCTCCGTCCGCTTCGAGGCGGGCCGGCCCGTCGCGATCAACGGACAGGAGTTCCCCGACGCCGTCGCCCTCGTGCTCGAGGCCAACACGATCGGCGGACGCCACGGACTCGGTGTCTCGGACCAGATCGAGAACCGCATCATCGAGGCGAAGAGCCGCGGCATCTACGAGGCTCCCGGCATGGCGCTCCTGCACATCGCCTACGAGCGCCTCCTCAATGCGATCCACAACGAGGACACCGTCGCGAACTACCACGCCGAGGGGCGCCGACTGGGTCGCCTGATGTACGAGGGGCGCTGGCTCGACCCGCAGTCGCTCATGCTGCGCGAATCGCTCGTGCGCTGGGTCGGCTCCGCCGTGACCGGCGAGGTCACGCTGCGACTCCGGCGCGGCGACGACTACACGATCGTCGACACGACCGGCCCGGCCCTCAGCTACCACCCCGACAAGCTCTCCATGGAGCGCGTCGGCGACGCGGCGTTCGGTCCTGGCGACCGGATCGGCCAGCTGACCATGCGCAACCTCGACATCGCGGACTCGCGCTCGAGGCTCGAGCAGTACGCGGCCGCGGGCATCATCGGGGGAGCGACGGCGGAACTCGTCGGCGAGCTCGAGAAGGGCGCCGGCGCCGAGATCCTCGACGGCGGCCGCATCGGCACCGCCGAGGACGCCCTCGAGCGGGCGACCGACGCCGCATCCGAGGGCGCCGCGTTCGACGCCGGAACCGACTGATGACCGCGATCCGTCATCTGGTCCTCGTCGGCTGGCGCGGGAGCGCATCCGACGAGGTCCGCGATGAAGCCCGGGTGGTCGCGCGCGGCCTCGCGGGGGCGATTCCGGGCATCGCCGCCCTCGAGGAGGGCCCGAGTGTCAGCCCCGAAGGGCTCGAGGCGGGCTACGACTGGGCGCTCTCGATCCTGTTCGACAATGAGGCCGCCCGTGACGGCTACCTCGTCCACCCCGCGCATGCCGTGCTGGCCGACATCATCGGCGAGCATCGGGAGACCATCGCGGTCTTCGACCTCGCGGTCTGATCGAGCGGGCCGCTAGCGTCGCATCGGCCCGGCGAGCTCAGCGTTCTCGGCCTCGTCGACCACCGGGATCTCATCGATGCTCGGGCTCTCCTCCGGTGCAGCCAGGCGCACTGCGGCGATGCCGCCGAGGATGAGCGCACCGCCCAGCAGCTGCAGCGGCTGAAGCGCCTCGCCGAGCAGGATCCACGCGAAGAGGGACGCGAAGACGACCTCCAGCAGGCCCGCGAATGAGGCCAGACGCGAGCCGAGCGACTCCGCTGCGGCGATGCCGGCCACATACGCGAAGGCCGAGCTGATCACGCCGACGACGAGGATCGGAACCCACCAGGGAGCCTGCCCGCCCAGGAGGGTCACCTCGCCGAAGGTCACGGTGAACGGGAGGATCCCCGTCGCGCCGAGGAGTGCGAGAACGACCCCTCCGACGACCAGGCTGGCGGCGGCGTAGGCGACGGGCGGAAGGCCGTCGCTCGGTCGCGCGGCGACGACGAAGTAGATGGCGCAGGCGATCAGCGCGAGGCAGGCGAAGACGAGTCCCAGCGGGTCGACGGGACGTATCGCACCCGGTCCGATGACGAGGACCAGGCCGCCGATGGCGAGCGCGGATCCGACCAGCACGAGTGGGCGCGGCATCCGGCGGCTCGTGACCCAGACCACGGCGACGAGCAGGAGCGGCGCGAGGAGCTCGATGAGGAGGGCCGTTGAGACCGGGATGCGCTGGATCGCGGCGAAGTAGGTCAGCTGGGTCGCCGCGACGCCGACGACGCCCAGCACCAGCACGCGGATGCGGGCCCGCCAGAGCGCACGCCATCTGCCGCGCAATGCGACGATCGCGATCGGCAGCAGAACCGCAGCACCGACGAAAGCGCGGACGGTCACTGCCGCGGAGGGGGACCATCCCGCTTCGAGCAGTGGTTTGATGAACGCACCCGATGTCCCGAAGGAAAGGGCCGCGAGCACTGCGACGGCAAGACCTGCGGTGGGGGACTTCAGTTTCATGGCGCCTTCGTTCCGAGGGAGGTGTTATGGGCTAAACTCGGGTTGTCCATAACAGTAGGCCGAGGCGAGTTAGGAGTCAACATGGCTTTTGCCCCTGACACCGAGGAGTCCCTCGACTTCGCCGTCGCCCTCGGAAACTCGGACCCCGGTGCCTCGAGAAGCGGTGCCGACGAGCTCGAAACGGTCGATCAGCTCGCCGAGCTGATCTCCCGGTACCTCTTCTCCGGCCGCATCGACGGCGACGAACGCGAACTCCGGGACATGCGCGAGACCCGGGACCGGATCCGACGTATCTGGACGCTCGATCGCGACGAGGCCGTCGTCGAAGTCAATCGCATCCTCGCCGAGGCCGGTGCCCGTCCCCACCTGGTTCGCCACGACGGGATGGACTGGCACATCCACGCCACGGAGCCCGAGGCGCCGCTGGGGGAGCGGATCCGCGTGGAGGCGGCGATGGCACTGGCCGACGTGATCCGCATGGACGAGATGCGTCGCCTCCGCATCTGCGAGGCCGACGACTGCACGGGCCTGATCCTCGACCTCTCGCGCAACGGTTCCAAGCGCTTCTGCAGCGCCCGCTGCGGCAGCAGGATGAACATGATCGCATTCCGCGAGCGCCGCGGCTCCGGGGGCTGAATCGCAGCCGAGCCCTGCCGGGGACGGGTGCGGATCTGACCCTAGACTGACGACCGCGAGCAGCCGCGCCCACGACGTCGTGGGCAGCGCGGCGGTCGCTTCCACCGGCGGAACGAGACGAGGGGGCACCCGTGGGGTTCGCGTCCTGGCTGTTCGGTCTCAAAGTCCAGCAGCCGGCCGAGTACCAGCGGCTGATGCGCATCCGCCGCACGATCTACACGCGAGTCGCCCCGCTCCGGGCCGAGATCCTGCGCTCGCCCGAGCCGATCCGGTTCGACGAGATCGACAGGTCGGCTTTCACTCCGATCCGTCCCGGCGCGGCGTGGGGCAAGGTGTTCGACTGCGCATGGCTGCGCATCACGGGCGAAGTGCCCGAGGGTGTTCGGGATGCCGTCGTCCTGCTCGGCATCCGGGGCGAGGGGCTCGTCCACTCGCCCCGCGGTGAGCTGCTCGACTCCGTCAGCACCGTCTTCCAGCAGGGCGACCTGCCGCACAGCGGCGGGCGGTACCGACCCGTCCGGGGCGTCGACCTGACATCGGGTCACGTCGAGTTCTACGCCGACGTGACCTACAACGGGTGGATCCTCTACGAGGTGGGGAAGGCCGTCTACCACGGCGCCCAGCTCGCGACTCGGGACGACGAGGCGTACGCGCTCTACTACGACTACCTCACCCTGCTCGTACTGGCCGGCGCGACGGAGGATCCGGCCGTCGAGGCCGACGTGCGGGAGGCGCTCCGGGATGCCTACGCGCGATTCGTCACGGGCGACGTCGCTGCCGCGCGGGAGCATCTCGCCGGCCAGCTCACCCGCCCATCCGACAGCGACTTTGTTTACAGCGCGGTCGGGCACGGCCATCTCGACATGGCCTGGCTCTGGCCGCTCCGCGAGACCCGGCGCAAAGCCGCTCGGACCTATGTCCGCGCGCTGAACACGATCGAGACGCGCGGCGACTACATCTACGGCACGAGCCAGCCGCAGCAGATGTCCTGGATGAAGCAGAACCAGCCGGTCCTGTTCGAGCGGATGCGCCGCGCGGTCGCCGATGGCCGGATGGAGATCCAGGGCTCGTTCTGGGTCGAGCCCGACACCAATCTGCCGTCCGGGGAGTCGCTCGTCCGTCAGGCCGTCGTCGGGCGCCGGTTTCTGCAGGAGGAGTTCGGACTGACCGACGAGCAGTTGCGTCTCTGCTGGCTGCCCGACACCTTCGGGTACAACGGGAACCTGCCGCAGATCCTCAAGGGCACCGGCATGGACTGGTTCCAGACGATCAAGCTCGCCTGGAACAAGGTCAACGACTTCCCGCACCGCACCTTCCACTGGAAGGGGATCGACGGATCGAGCGTGCTGGTGCATATGCCTCCCGAGGGCGACTACAACAGCCGGGGCGCAGCGGACAACCTGCTGACGGGATTGCTGAGGTATCCCGAGAGGGCTCTCGGCACCGCCCTGCTCGTCTACGGCTCGGGTGACGGGGGAGGCGGCCCCGGTGAGATCCACCACGAGGTCATCGATCGCGAGGCGAGCCTCCGCGGGCTGCCGAAGGTCGAGCACTCGTCGGCGAGCGATTTCTTCCGCCGTCTCGAGCGGATCGACGTGGAGCACACGCATTCGGGGGAGCTCTACCTCGAGACGCATCAGGGCACCTATACGACCCAGGGGCAGATCAAGCGGCACAACCGCCTCGTCGAGCGGAAGCTGCACGAGGTCGAAGCCCTCGCGGTGTTCACGGGCGCCGACTCGCGGGCGCGACTCGAGGAGCCGTGGCGGGAGGTGCTGCTGAACCAGTTCCACGACATCATCCCGGGATCGTCGATCGCGCGCGTCAACCGCGAGGCCATCGCGACGTACGAGCGCATCGAGTCGACCCTCGACCGCTACCGCGACGAGCTGATCGCGCAGCTCCCCACGGGGCCCGGCACCACCGCGATCAACCTCACGAGCCTGCCGCGGGACGAGTACGTCAAGGTCGACGGCGGCTGGTTCCGCGCCATCGTCGAGCCCTATTCGGCGGCGGTTGTCGAGCCGGTCGGGACTTTCCCCGAGCTGACCTACACGGCCGACACCCTCAGCAACGGGCGCTTGACCCTCCGTTTCGGCGAGACCGGGGAGATCGTCTCCTGCCGCGATCTGCAGGGCGAGGAGCACGCGAGGGACGGGCTCAACCGGCTCGTGCTCTTCGACGACCCCTACGTCTGGCCGTTCAACGCCTGGGATATCAGGGTCGACTACGCCGAGTCGACTCCGACGACGCTGCGGGCCGGCTCGGTCCGCAGCTACCTGGACGGGGCCACGGTAGTCCGAGAGCAGAGCTACCGGACTTCGAAGGTGTCGATCACGCAGCGGGTCGTACTCGAGGCGGGGAGCGACGTCGTCCGCTTCGAGACGGACGTCGACTGGCATGAGAAGCACCGCATGCTGCGGGCGGAGTTCCGCCCTCGGCACTACGGCGAGACGGTCAAGTGCGAGATCCAGTTCGGTCACATCGAGCGGGTCACGACCGAACGCGACCCGGTGGAGAAGGCCCAGTTTGAGGTCTGCGCTCACAAGTGGATCGCGACGGAGGACTCGGGTGGCGGATTCGCGTTGCTCAACGACGGCAAGTACGGGCATCGCGCGAAGAACGGCCTGCTGAGCCTCAACCTCCTCCGCGCCCCGACGTTCCCCGACAAGACGGCGGATCGCGGGCGGCATCACTTCACCTACGCGTTCGCACCGTTCGAGTCGGGCGACCTCGCCCCGGTCATCGCCGAGGGGTACCGGCTGAACAACCCGCTCACGATCGCCCAAGGCACCGTGTTCGAGAGTCTCATCGGAGTCGATGACCCCGGGGTACTCGTCGAAACGGTCAAGCGCGCCGAGAACGGCGACGGAGTCGTGCTCCGGCTGTACGAGAGCCTCGGTCGCCCCACCACGACAGTGCTGCGCACCGCTCTGCCGCACGCCGTCGCCCTCACGACGAACCTCCTCGAGGTCCCCGCAGGCGAAGCCGATCTCGACAGGCTCGAGTTCGGTCCGTTCGAGATCAAGACGATCCTCCTGAAGGGCTGACGATGACAGCGGATCGAACGACCGAAGCGCCCGTGGACCGCAACCAGGCGGTCCCGCTGCGCCGGCAGAGCATCGCGGTCGTCGCCGCCGGATTCGGGCAGAACTTCGTGCTCACCACGGTGTCGACATTCATCCTGGTCTACCTGCTGCAGTACGCCGGGATCAGCACAGCGGGCATCGCGGTCGTGACCGTCATCATCACCGTCTCCAAGGTCTTCGACGCGATCCTCGACCCCATCCTCGGCAGCATCATCGACATGACGAGCACCCGCTGGGGCAAGCTGCGGCCGTACATCCTGTTCTCCGCCGCACCCGTGGCGATCCTGTCCGGTCTGATGTTCTCGGTTCCCGATACGACCGAACCGCTCAAGCTGGTCTACTTCGGCATCTTCTACGTGCTCTGGGGCATCGCCTACACCGCCTGCGACGTGCCGTTCTGGGGGCTCATCGGCTCGGCGTTCGTGGAACCGAAGGCGCGCACCCGGGTGATCGGCAACGTCCGCGCGTTCGGCGCGATCGCCCTCGGGATCTCGACCCTAGGGATGCCGTGGATCGCACGCCTGCTCAGCTTCGGACCCGAGACGACGAGCGCAGGATGGTCGCTCGCGGTGTTCCTCACCTCCATCCTCGGCATGGGGGTCTACCTGCTCGCGTTCTTCTTCGCCCGCGAACGGCAGACATCCGCGGCGAGCGACGGACTGCGGTTCCGACAGATCGGATCCACGCTCGCGAAGAACACCCCGTTGCTGATGGTGCTCGTCGGCTCGCTGCTCGGCTTCGGCAGGTTCATCGTCCAAGCCGGGGGAGCGGTATTCGTCGTCATCGCATACGGGGACGAGGGGACCTTCACCCTGGTGGGCGCGGCCATCATCCTCGGCATGGTCATCTCGTCGTTCTCGACCCCGCTCCTGCTGAGGTACGCGTCCGGCCGCTCCCTCGCGATCTGGAGCTCGTTCGCCGGTGCCGCCCTCTACCTCGGCATGTACTTCGCGGGCTTCGAGAACCTCTCCGTCATCCTCGTCTTCATCTTCCTGACCGGCCTCACGCTCGGGGTCTTCCTCACCGTGCAGGCGACGCTCATCGCCGACTCCGTCGACGATGTCGAGCGACGTCTCGGAGTGCGCAACGACGGGATCTCGTTCGCGACGCTGACGTTCGTGTCGAAGATCATGAACGCTCTCGCGGTGCTCGTCTTCGGCTTGTTCATCGTGCTGGCCGGATACGAGGACGGGGTGACCGTGACGAGATTCATGCAGGACACGATCTTCGCCTCGATCACCCTCGTCCCCGCGATCAGCTGCGTGCTGTCCGCTGTGCCGTTCTTCTTCTACCGGCTGGGCGGCAAGGTCGCGGTCTGAGCTGGTCTCGGTGGGGCCTGCGGCCTACTCGACGTCCGAAGGAGGTCGGAGGTCGAGTAGCGCGAAGCGCGTATCGAGGACCGTCCGCCCGCCCGCTGAGCGCAGCGATGCGAGCGCTACGCCCCGTCCCGCACGTTGCGCACGAAGTTGCGGGCGTGCTCGCCCAGCACCTCGATGCGCCGCAAGCGCTCCGCCTCGACATCGAATCCGATGTACGCGACGGGCGGGAGCTTCCGCACATTGGCGGAGCACTCGAAGTGCGAGCAGACGAGCGTCGCGACGGTGTCGCCGTTGCGTCCGGCCGCTCCGGCGCGCTTGGCGCTGAACGAGACCACTTCGTTCGGGAGGGTGACGTCCTCGCACCACGAGCACTGGGCGCGGGCGCGCGGTTTGACCTCGCCCTGTCGGAGGACCACTCCGGTCGCGGCGCTGTCGAGTTCGACGACGACGTAGCCCAGCATGGGCAGTTTGGGGTCGCGCCAGCCGAGGTAGTCGAGTCGGTCCCACGCCGTGTCGGCGAAGCCGGGCGGAAGGGTGACGCTGCTGCGCTCGCGAAGGGATGCGTTGACGAACGAAGCGCGAATGGTCTTCTCGTCGAAGGTGATCATGATGGTGAAACCTGTCTCTGTGGATCGCCGGCCGAAGGCGCGCGGCGAAGGGAATCCGGGAAGGGGGAGACCTCGATCGCGAGGCTCTCCCGGCGCTGCGACAGCGCCGGAACTGCACGGAAGAGACGGGCTATCTCGGGTCGGCGAAAGCGCCGACAGCCTCCTGACGCCCCGAGGGCGGAGTCGATGAGACGTGAACCACGAGAGCAGAGCATACGCGCGAACGCGGAAAGCGTCACCTCCCCGCCGGACCGGCCGGGCGAACGTGCCCGGTTACACTGAGCCACCGGAAGCGAGGGGCGATGACCGATCGAGTCGAACCGGCACCGGAACCGAGCGGTGCGCGACGCGCTGCGGGTGTCGGCATGCGCGACGTCGCGCGCGCCGCGGGGGTCTCGACTCAGACCGTCTCCCGTGTCCTCAACGGTCATCCGCACATCCGCGACGAGACACGCGAACGCGTCCTCGAGGTGATGGGGGTCCTCGGTTACCGCGTCAACAACGCGGCTCGGGCGCTCGGAACCCAGCAGACGAAGACCATCGGAGTGATCGCTGCCGACGCAACCCTGTACGGTCCCTCCGTCGGGATCGCCGCGGTCGAGGCGGCCGCCCGTGCGGAAGGCCGCTGGATCGCGACCACCTACGCGGACGCCGACGATGAGGAGTCCGTCCTCGCCGCGCTCGATCACCTCCGCGGACAGGGAGTAGACGGCATCGTGCTGATCGCAGCCCACAGTCGCACACGAGACGTGATCGACCGCCGGTCCGACGACCTTCCCGTCTCCGTTCTGCATGGGGATCTGGGTGCGCTCGCGCAGCGCGAGGCGGCCGCGGCGGTCGTCGATCACCTCGTCGGACTCGGGCATCGTCGCCTCGCCCGGGTGGGCGGCCCCTCCGACTGGTTGGAGGAGGAGGCCCGGTCGGCCGGGTTCGAGGCGGCTCTCATCAATGGCGTCAGCTGCGTCCTACATCTCCACGGCGACTGGTCCGCGGCGTCGGGGGCGGTTGCCGGCATCGAACTGGCCGCTGCGGTCCGCGCGCCCGGAGGGCCGACCGCGATCGTCGTCGCGAACGACCAGATGGCGCTCGGTGTCATCGCGTCCCTGCGGCAGGAGGGCATCGAGGTGCCGCGCGATGTCAGCGTCGCCGGATTCGACGACGCCCCCGATGCCGCCTTCTACCTTCCGTCCCTCACCACCGTCCGGCTGGACGTGGCAGCCGAGGCCCGGCGTTGCGTGCTGCAGATCGTCGAAGGCGACGTCGTGCGAGAGTCTCAGCCGCCGGCCGTGAACGGCGGCCCACCCGTTCTCGTCGAGCGCGCCTCGACCGCGCGACCGTCCCGCTGAGGATCGCGCGGGGCCGGTGGACTCACGCCTCGCATCTGGCGATCACTGACTGTTACCGGTAACATCCAGTAGCGGTGCAGCGCACCGAGTGAGAGCCGATGGAGGACCCACGTGACGAGCCCGGAAACGGCAGCGACGCCGAACACCACCCCCGCGATCCAGGCGGCGGACATCTCGCCCGAGGTTCAGGTCGTGATCGATTCGCTCCGCGAGGAGGTGACCCGGCTCCACGCCGAACTCGTCCGCTACAACCTCGTCATCTGGACCGGCGGCAACGTCTCCGCACGCGTGCCCGGGGCCGACCTGTTCGTGATCAAGCCATCGGGCGTCTCCTACGACGACCTCGCCCCGGACAACATGGTGCTCTGCGATCTCGACGGCAACGTCATCCCCGGAACCCCGGGCAGTGAGCGCAGCCCATCCAGTGACACCGCAGCGCACGCCTACGTCTATCGCCACATGCAGGACGTCGGGGGAGTCGTGCACACCCATTCGACCTACGCGGTCGCGTGGGCGGCGCGTGGCGAGGAGATCCCGTGCGTCATCACCGGCATGGCCGATGAGTTCGGCGGCCCCATCCCGATCGGACCGTTCGCGATCATCGGAGACGACTCGATCGGTCGAGGCATCGTCGACACCCTGACCGGTCATCGGTCCCGCGCGGTGCTCATGCAGAACCACGGTCCCTTCACGATCGGCGTCAGCGCGAAGGATGCGGTCAAGGCCGCGGTCATGTGCGAGGACGTCGCTCGCAGCGTGCACATCGCACGCGAGGCCGGGCCGCTCATCCCCATCCCGCAGGACAGGATCGACAGCCTCTTCAATCGATATCAGAACGTCTACGGGCAGGGTGGGGACGACCGCCGATGAGTGGATCGAGCATCGACGACGTCCGCGCCGCCATCGAGGCGGGGCGCGCGACACTGGGCATCGAGTTCGGGTCCACGCGGATCAAGGCGTGCCTGATCGGCGACGATCCCGCCACGGTGATCGCCGCGGGCGGTCACGAGTGGGAGAACAGCTTCGTCGACCGCGTGTGGACCTACTCGCTCGACGAGGTCTGGACAGGGGTGCAGGCCGCCTACTCCGAGCTCGTCGCGGACGTGGAGCAGCGGTACGGGGTGCGTCCCGAGTCGTTCGCGGCGATCGGCATCTCGGCCATGATGCACGGCTACCTCGCGTTCGCCGCCGATGACGAGCTCCTCGTGCCGTTCCGCACCTGGCGCAACACGACGACCGGACCCGCCTCGGACGCGCTCACCGACCGGTTCGGCGTCAACATCCCGCTGCGCTGGTCGATCGCCCATCTCTATCAGGCTGTACTCGACGACGAGTCGCACGTAGCCGAGATCCGGTCGCTGAACACGCTCGCGGGCTACGTGCACTGGAAGCTGACCGGCCGCCGCGTGCTCGGGGTCGGGGACGCCTCGGGGATGTTCCCCATCGATGTGGCGACCCGCGACTACGACGAGGATCTGATCGCCCGGTTCGACTCCCTCGTCTCGGAGAGCCCGCTGAGCGTCGGGTTGCGCGACCTGCTGCCCGAGGTGCTCGTCGCCGGAGAGCAGGCGGGACGGCTCACGGCCGAGGGTGCCGCGCTCCTCGACCCCTCAGGGCTCCTGCAGCCGGGTGCCGTGTTCTGCCCGCCCGAGGGCGACGCCGGCACCGGGATGGTCGCGACCCAGGCGGTCGCTCCTCGCACGGGCAATGTCAGCGCCGGGACGAGCATCTTCGCGATGGTCGTCCTCGAACGGCCTCTCTCGGGCGTGCATTCCGAACTCGACATCGTCACCACGCCCGCCGGCGACGCGGTAGCGATGGTGCACTGCAACAACGGTGCCAGCGAGCTGGCCGCATGGGCGGGACTGTTCTCCCGCTTCGCGACCGCCGCCGGCACGCCGATCGATTCGGATGCCGTCTACGAGACCCTCTTCCGGGAAGCGCTCGACGCCGAGCCCGACGCGGGCGGTCTCGTCGCATTCAACTATCTCGCGGGGGAGCCGATCGCCGGTCTCGACGAGGGGCGCCCGCTCGTCGTCCGCGGACCGGACAGCAGGCTGACGCTCGGCAACTTCTTCCGCGCGCAGCTGTACAGCGTGTTCGGAACGCTCAGCCTCGGCATGCGCGTGCTCGCCGATGAGGGCGTCGAGGTCGATCGCCTCTTCGCCCACGGCGGCATGTTCCGCACCGCGGGTGTCGCGCAGCGGTTCCTCGCCGGAGCGCTCGACGCGCCGGTCGCCGTCGCCGAGACCGCATCGGAGGGCGGGGCGTGGGGGATCGCGGTGCTCGCCGCCTTCACCGCCGCACCCGCGAAGAACGACCTCGACTCGTACCTGCGCGACGCGGTGTTCGCCGATGCCGTGTTCGACATCGCCGAACCCGATCCCGCCGACGTCGCCGGATTCGCCGCGTTCCTCGACCGGTACCGCGACGGCCTCGCCGTCGAGCGCGCCGCCGTCGACGCGCTCTGACCGCCCCGATCACCGATCACCGCTCACCGCAGAGCATCCGAACGAACCGACCCGCCAAGGAGAACCGCATGTCCAGCCGCAGCATCGTCCCCGATCTCGCAACCCGGGAGGTCTGGTTCCTCACCGGCAGCCAGGGCCTCTACGGCGAGGAGACCCTCCGTCAGGTCGCCGAGCAGTCCCAGGCCGTGGCCGAAGGCCTCCAGGCAGCGAGCGACGTGCCGGTCACCGTGGTCTGGAAGCCCGTCCTCACCGACAGCGACGCGATCCGTCGCGCGGTGCTCGACGCGAACAGCGACGACAACGTCATCGGCCTGATCACCTGGATGCACACCTTCTCGCCCGCCAAGATGTGGATCGCCGGCCTCGAGCTGCTGCAGAAGCCGCTAATGCACCTGCACACGCAGGCGAACGTCGATCTGCCGTGGGGTGCGATCGACTTCGACTTCATGAACCTCAACCAGGCCGCGCACGGCGACCGCGAGTACGGCTACATCCTCGCCCGGCTCGGCATCCCTCACAAGATCGTCGTCGGTCACGTGTCCGACCCGGTCGTCACCTCGCAGGTCGGCACCTGGACGCGTGCGGCGGCCGGATTCGCCGCAGTCCGATCGCTCAAAGTCGCCCGGTTCGGTGACAACATGCGCTACGTCGCCGTCACTGAAGGCGACAAGACCGAGGCCGAGCGCCGTCTGGGGGTTCAGGTCAACACTTGGGGCGTCAATGAACTCGCCGACGCGGTCGACGCCGTCGCCGATGCGGACGTCGACGCCCTGGTCGCCGAATACGACGAGCTGTACGACGTGGTTCCCGAGCTGCAGGCCGGCGGCGAGCGCCGCGAGTCCCTGCGCGATGGAGCACGCATCGAGCTCGCACTCCGGTCGTTCCTCGAGGCGGGCGGGTTCGGTGCCTTCACCGACAGTTTCGAGGACCTGGGCCGGCTCAAGCAGCTGCCGGGCCTCGCCGTCCAGCGCCTCATGGCCGACGGCTACGGTTTCGGGGGCGAGGGTGACTGGAAGACCTCGGTCCTCGTCCACGTCGCCAACGTGATGGGCGCCGGCCTTCCGGGCGGCGCGAGCCTGATGGAGGACTACACCTACCATCTGGCCCCGGGCAGCGAGCTCATCCTCGGGGCGCACATGCTCGAGGTGAACGCGGCCCTCAGCTCCGAGAAGGCGAGTCTCGAGATCCATCCTCTCGGCATCGGCGGTAAGGAGGACCCGGTGCGCCTGGTCTTCACGGCGGACGCCGGTCCCGCGGTGGTCGTTGCTCTGTCGGATATGCGCGACAGGTTCCGGCTCGTCGCGAACGTCGTGGAGAACGTCGGACTGCCTGAGCCGATGCCGAACCTGCCCGTCGGGCGTGCGGTGTGGAAGCCGGCCCCCGACTTCCGCACGTCCGCATCCGCCTGGCTGACGGCGGGCGCGGCGCACCACACCGTGATGAGCAATGCGGTCGGTGTCGAGGTGTTCCGCGACTTCGCGGTCATGGCCGGTATCGAGCTGCTCGTCATCGACGACGAGACGACGCTGAAGGACTTCCAGCGCGAGGTCGAGTGGAACTCCGCCTACTACCGCCTGAAGGAAGGCGTCTGAGTCCGATCCGTCACGGACGGCGGAGGCTGACGATCGCCGCCGCCGTCCGTTCGATCAGGTCGTAGGGGATCGGCTTCGTGTACGGGAAGTCCACACAGTCCTTCGGCCGACGCGGCATCGGCGGTCAGCGCCCTAAGAGCTCAGCCGGCCGCCTTCGCCACGAGTGCGGCGATCTGCTTCTCGACCGCCGGCGTCAGTGCGGTGACCGCGAAGGCGGTGGGCCAGATGTCGCCGTCGTCGAGCGCGGCGGTCTCATTGAAGCCGATCGTGGCGTAGCGCACCTTGAACTTCGCCGCGGCCTGGAAGAAGACGACGACCTTGCCGTCCTTCGCATATCCGGGCATTCCGTACCAGGTCTTCGCGACGAGCTCCGGAGCGGCCGTCGCGACGATCTCATGCAGTTTCTCGGCGATCGCGCGGTCGGTCCCCGACATCTCGGAGATCTTCTCGAGGAGATCCTTCTCCGCTGCGGCCTGCTTCTCGGCGGCGGAGCCCGCTCGTTTCGATGCGGTCCGGAGCTCCTTCGACCTCTCCTTCATGGCGGCGCGCTCTTCGTCGGTGAACGTCTCGGTGGTCTCGGTCATCGTTGTCCTCCTGCGTCGGCGATGAATCGACAGTAATGACCCGCGGAGTCCGGGCGCTTCTCCATTTCTGCCCGATCCCTTCGACCCGGACCGTCGAGGCCCTTTTCGTTTCGGCGAGGTCGGCGACCGACGCATCGGGCCCGCCGCCGAGCCGGGCTGGGAATGGGTGGTCGATATCCACTCGGGCAAGCTGCAGCGATTCGGGCAGCAGGTCTGAACAGTCGGATTCAGCGGACTCGACGGTACCGCTCGTAGGCGACCTGCGAGCCGAACGTGCGCGTCTCGATCAGATCGAGCGGCAGGGGGCGGGGGAGTGACGGCAGGAGGGGGGTGCCCCCTCCTGTGATGATCGGGTACCGGAAAAGGCGGAATTCGTCGATCAGATCCAGCCCCACGGCCTGCCCGACGAGGTCGGCTCCGCCGATCGAGACGTCCTTGTCCGTGGCGCTCACCGCCGCGGCGATCTCATCGGCGACCGAACCCGAAGCCAGCCGGGCGTTGCCGTCGACGCGCTCGAGCGTGCGGCTGAAGACGACCTTCGGGAGGGCGGCCCAGACGTCGGCGAACGCGGCATTCGCCTCGGTGCTGCGGAAGTAGGGGTCGGTCTCCCAGACCGACATGTTCTCGTACAGGCGCCGGCCCAGCAGATAGCCCCCGAGCAAGCCGACCTGTTCGAGGTGGAATTCGAACAGGTCGTCGATCGGGGCGGTCCACTGGAAGCCGCCATCGCGGTCATTGATGTACCCGTCGGCGGAGACGCCCATCGACACGATCAGCATGCCGCGATTGTGTCACTGCCGCGCAGTATACGGAACTGTCGTGAGACGTGATCCGGTATCGCGAGGAGTTGACGCCGTCTCTCCTGTCTGCCAATGTGTACAGTGTACACTTTCAAACCGGAGGAATCAGTGGCGGTTCGGGTCGACCTCAATCTCTCGCTCGACGGCATCGCGATGCCGGCGAATCAGACAGCCGAGAATCCGATGGGCGAGGACTGGGGGCGTCTGGTCGCAGCATACGTCGGGACGAAGACGATGCGCGAGCGGGTCCTGCGTGACACCACGGGGGAGGGAACGACCGGGGTCGACGATCGATATGCCGCCGCCTACTTCGACGGAGTCGGTGCGGAGATCATGGGAGCCGCCATGTTCGGACTCCATTCGTTCCCCGACGACCCGGACTGGCGCGGCTGGTGGGGCGAGGAGCCGCCGTTCGGCTATCCGGTCCTCGTGCTGACGCATCAGCAGCGTCGGACGATCGACTTCGCCAACGGCACTCGGTTCGAGTTCCTGTCCGTCAGTCCGCAAGAGGCCCTCGACCAGGCGCTCAGGCTGGCCGGCGGAGCCGACGTGCGAATCGGCGGGGGAGTCGGCACCGTCCGCGACTTCCTCACCGCCGGTCTCGTCGACCGGCTGCACGTCGCGGTCTCGCCGATCGTCCTCGGTCAGGGCACGAGTCTCTGGGATGACCTGCGGAGCTTCGACCTCGGCTACGCCGTGACGTCCGAACTGTCGGAGGCGGGCGTGAACCATGTCACGTTCGCTCGCTGAGTAGCAGGGCGGTCGGCGATCGTCAGTGACGGGTCCAGGTGGCGTGGGTCACGCCGTTTCCGGCCCTTCCGAGAATCAAACTGACATAATGTGCATTATCGGCGCGCTGAGATCACAGCGGTCCGGGTGGTTCGTCGGACGATTTACTCGATGATCGTCATGGTTCACGGAGATCGTCGCGGCGCACCTTCAGTGCGGCCCGCACGAAGAAGATCTCGAGTCCGACGAGCGCCAGCAATCCCAGCAGCGCCAGCCAGATGTCGAACCGCTGATTCACCCAGAAAACGATCAAGCCGACGATCAGAATCGCACAGATGACGACGTTCGCGACTGAGCCGATGCGACCCTCCGATCCGAGGAGCACGTCGACCTTCGTGCCCTCGGTGAGACCGAACGGCGGCTTGACGAGTTTGAACTCGGTCTCGGACCACTCCGCGCCGTCCCACCAGCGCAGCATGTCGTCGGCCATCGGGTCGACGTACCAGCCGGGCTCGGCGTCGTCATGAGGAGGCGGCAGGGCGTCCATGTCAGCGTCTGCTCGAACGGTTGCCCCGACCTCGGCGACCATCCGAGTGCCACTTCTGAATGACGGCCACGGCGTCGGCTCGTGGGGACGACTCCCCCGCCGCTCGCGAGCTCAGGGTCATCAGCGGGCTCAGGATCGTCTGGCGCTGCACATCGGCCTTGTCGATCCAGGTCACGCGGGCCTCGCGACTGACCTCGGTGATGGCTGTCCGTGCGATCTGCGTCGACCAGAGGAAGCCGCGAGAGACCAGACCCGCCTCGGTGAGGACGACGGCGACGCGCAGAGCCCTGATCGCGATCGCCAGGCTCGCAGCCCCCAGGACGACCACGATCCCACGCTCGAGGGTGCTCGGAGCCGAGCTGTTCGTCACCGCGACGCAGGCGACGAACACCGCGGCGAAGACGATGAGCAAAGTCCAGCGGACGGCGGCAGGAGAACGCAGCAGCACGGGTGGTGAGGAGGCTGACGCGGTTGCTCTGTTCATCCGGATCACTCTAGGAGAGCGACGACCCGCTCGGCGGCACTGCCTCGCCGGTCCGGGCGTCCGAACCGTCCTGCCCCTGGTTCGGCACGTGCGGGCCGGTCTCTCCCCCGCGCCCTGCTCTCACGTGATCGCGGATGATCCTCGCCGTCAGCATGATCGCGACCAGCGCCGGGACGATCAGCAGCACGGTCAGATTCTTCAGCGTGTAGGCGCCGATGCTCACCAGCCCAGCCACGACGAGTCCGAGGATCAGCGGGGCGATCTCATGCTTTCGCATGGTCATAACCTAGTCGCGAGCAAACCTCACAATGCGCCGGAACTCACTTTTCCCCGATCGCTCCGGCGACGCGCACCTCCGATTACCCGGTATCGGAGGGAGGGCGTAGCGTGCCGACGTGACAGATCAGCTTCTCGACGTCCCCAGCGCCCAGCTCGCCTACTCGACGATCGGCTCCGGCGATCGGGTCGTCGTCGCCGCTCACGGACTCACGTCGAGCCGCGGCGCCGAGGAGGCCTGGGGCGTCTTCGACTGGTCGGCGGTTGCCACCGGAGCTCGGCTCGTCAGATACGACGCCCGGGGCCACGGAGCCTCGACGGGGCGGCCCGAACAGGCCGACTACGTCTGGTCCGCGCTGGCCGAGGACCTGCTCGCGCTCATCGACACCGTCTCCCCCGATGCTCCCGTCGATGCCATCGGTGCATCGATGGGCACCGCGACGATCATCTGGGCGGCGATCCGGCGGCCCGATCGGTTCCGGCGCCTGGTCCTCTCCATCCCGCCGACAGCATGGGAGACCCGCGCTGCGCAGGCGGGCACCTACCTCGCCGGCGCCGACTTCGTCGAATCGAGCGGACCCGGCGCTGTGGCTCGTCTCGCAGCGACCATGCAGCCCGCCCCTCTCCTCGTCGAAGGCGGCTGGCTGGATCTGCCGGCGCCCGCGGTCGCACAGGAGCTGCTTCCCGCGGTGTTCCGTGGAGCGGCGTCCTCCGACCTTCCCGACCCTGCGGAGATCCGCACGATCCCGCACCCCGCCCTGCTGCTCCCCTGGACGACCGACCCCGGTCACCCCGTCAGCACAGCCGAGAGGCTGGCCGAGCTGTTGCCCGACGCCGTTCTCGAGATCGCCGACGAACCCGACGAGGTCCGCGGCTGGGGTCAGCGCGCCGCTGCGTTCCTCGCCGACTGACCGCTGCGGACCGTCACGCCGACGCCGCGATGATCAGGTGCAGAGCGTCCCGGAGCGACTCCAGTCGCTCCATCGGGAGACCCAGCCGCTCGACGACCTGAGCCGGGATCCGTTCCGCCGTCGCTCGAGCGTCGTGGCCCGCCTGCGTCAGCGTCACCTCGAGCACTCGCTCATCGCTCGGGCGGCGGCCGCGAGAGACGTAACCGATCGCCTCGAGACGTTTGAGCAGCGGAGAGAGGGTCGCCGGCTCGAGTCGCAGTGTCGACGACAGCTCCCCCATCGTCATGCCGTCGCGGCCCCACAGCGCGAGAAGGACCAGGTACTGCGGATGCGTGACCCCGAGTGGTTCGAGCAGCGGCCGGTAGAGCGCGATCACGCTCCGTGACGCCACCGCGAGCGCGAAGCAGACCTGGTTGTCGAGCGCGAGGAGATCCTCGCCTGCATCAGTCGTCGCCACCACTACCCCGTCCTCGATTTCATTAGTACACTAATCATTGTGGCACGAACAAATGGCCGGAACGAGAGCAACCCTCGCGAGCGCGGACTCGGCGGCGTCATCAATCGGTTGAATGATCGGCTGCGACCCTACATCGGCCCACCGCAGCTCGGTCCCTACGACGAGGTCGCCGCGCCCGCTGCGCCGCCGGCCTGTCCGTTGTGCGGTTTCCCGATGTCCGAGCACCGGATCGAACGCGGACTCCCCCGGACCATGCTCCACTGCCCGACCGGTATGGGGAATGAAGCGCGGACAGGATAGGTTGCCCGGGACGCGGGAGTGACGGCTCCCAGCTCCGACCCCAGCGGGGTCGGATGTCGAGGGGAGCTGCATGGACTCGGTCGAGACCATCATCGGCGTGGTGCTGTTCGTCATCGTGACGGTCAGTGTCACCGGATTCACCGGAAAGTTCGGCTGGTCCGCACCGGTCGCACTCGTGGTGATCGGCGCCATCGCGTCCTTCATCCCGGCCGTCCCGACGGTCGAGGTCGAGCCCGACGTCATCCTCTACGCGGTGCTCCCGCCGCTGCTCTTCGCCGCAGCGATCCACACCTCTCTCATCGACATCAGGGCCCGCCTCGACTCGATCCTGCTCCTCTCCGTCGGACTCGTGGTCTTCACCGTCTTCACCGTCGGGCTGACGACCTGGCTCGTCGTTCCCGGTATCACCCTCGCCGCCGGCCTGGCCTTCGGTGCGGTCGTGGCGCCCACCGACACGGTCGCGGTCAACGCGGTCGTGGGCCGGCTCCGGCTCCCCCGTCGACTGCTCACGGTGCTCGAGGGCGAGAGCCTGCTCAATGACGCGGTCGCCCTGGTCGCCTTGAACGCCTCGATCCTCGCGATCACGAGTGTGGTCACCCCCGCCATGATCGGCGTCGACCTCCTCCTGGCGGTCGGGGTGGGACTTGCTGTCGGAATCGGCGTCGGCTTCCTGTTCGCATTCATCCGATCGCGTCTGCGGGCACCCGTCCTCGACACGAGCCTCTCGCTCATCACGCCGTACGTGACCTTCATCCCGGCGCAGCTGCTGCACGGCTCGGGCGTCCTCGCGGTGGTGGTGGCCGGCCTCTTCCTCGCCTACCGCTCCCCCACGATCCAGTCGGCGTCGGCGCGCATCGCCGAGTCGATCAACTGGCGCACCATCGGCTTCCTGCTCGAGAACGCCGTGTTCCTCATCATCGGGCTCTCGCTCGCCGACATCGTCGAGGCGGCGTCGGAGGACTTCCCCGACCTCTGGACGACGGTGATGATCATCGCCGCCGTTCTCGGGGCCGTGTTCCTCGCCCGGGCGGTCTGGGTCACGCTGTCCTTCGTCGCCTACACCTACGGACCCGGGTTCCTGCGCGACCGACGCTGGGGATGGCGCAACAGCGTGGCCGTCGGCGTCGCAGGCGTCCGTGGCGTGGTGACCCTGGTGGCGGTGCTGCTCCTGCCGCCGGAGACCCCGCATCGGGCGTTCCTGCAGCTGCTCGCGGTCATCGTCATCATCGGCAGCCTGCTGGCCGGTCTGCTGCTGCCGACGGTCATCCGCAAGCTGCGTCTGCCGCCGCCGAATGCCGCCCAGGAGCGCACGCAGCGTCAGCTCCTGATGGCCGAGGCTCAGGCGGCCGGGCTGAAGCTCCTCGACGACCTCGACCTGTCGGGGATCGATCAGCGCGTGGTCCGACAGCTCCGCGACAACGCGAGCTTCCTCGCCGATGTCGGTGACCTCGACGCTGAATCCGACGAGCCGCAGCTGATGGCGTACGCCCACCTGCGCAAGACGATGATCCGGGGAGAACGTGACGCCGTCATCGCTGCGCGGCAGGAGGGGCGCTTCGAGGAGTACGCCGTGCAGGACGTCCTCTCGGCCATCGATGCGGAGGAGATCGCTCTGAAGACCTCGGCCGGAGGAACGATCAAGGGTGAGGTTCCGCGCAAACCTGGCATGCCTCCGACGTTCGCGGTCAGGGGTGACGCGGAGGCGGAGGGTCACCCGGCCGGCGACCCCGCCGGCGCGAGGTCCGAGTAAGGCGCTCGAGTCAGCTGGCGGGGACTCCCGCCACCGGCTCGATATCTCGTTTCGCCAATGTCTCGCGGTGCAGACGGTGCGCGAACGGGGCCCACAGGATGAGTGCGACGGCCGCGCCGAGCACCAGGCCGCCGAGCGTGTCGGTCAGCCAGTGGGCGCCGAGGTAGTTGCGACTGAGGAGCATCCCGATCACCCACAGCGCCCCGATCGCCCACACCCACCAGCGGCGGCCGATGAAGCCGAGGACGACCGCGAGCGTCGCCGCGTTGGCGGTATGCCCGCTCGGGAATGACCCGAAATCCGCGTGGACGAGGATCTGCTCCGGGCGCGGCCGCTCGACGAGGTTCTTCACGAGCTGAACCAGGCCCGCGCTCACTACGCAGGCCGAGATGAAGTACACCGCGCCCCATTTGCGCTTCATCGCGATCAGCACGATCGCGAGCGCGATCGGCACGACGAAGACGCCGACGATGCCGCCCCCCATCCAGTCGAAGAAGTACGCGACGTTCTCGAGCGCCGGAGTCCTGTTCTCGTAGAGCTCGTCCATCCACGCGCTGTCGATCGAGTAGGGAACCACGGCGAACTGCCTGAGCGCGATGAGGACGCCGCCGATGAGGACGAGCGCAAGCGCGATCGACCCGCTGACGAGAGGCCACCGCCGAGACACCTCGTAGGTCTTGCGATCCTGCTCGCGAAGCTTCGGTGCGGTGGGCGTGCTCATCCGGCCGACCGTAGAGTGCCCGACTCGATCGAAGCTGGGAGAAGCCTCAGTCGCGACTGGATGCGATGAGGTCTGCGATCGCCCGTGCTGCGAGGACATGGTCGGCCTGCTGGGTGAGTCCCGAGACGCTCGCCGTGCCCACGATGCCGATCCCGTCGACCCGGATGGGCACTGAACCGCCGTGGCCGGCGATCGCCGCGTGATCGACGTCGGGCCGATCCTCGAAACGCTCACCGCGCGCCTCATGGCGGAGCTGCACGAGGTAGGAGGGCTCGCCGAAACGGAGAACCGCCCCGGCCTTGCGCTCGACCCAGTGGTGGAAATCGGGCACGGAACCGGGCAGTGCCGCGCGGAACACGGATTGCGCCCCCTTGGTCACCGCGATGACGACGGGCAGTTCGTCCTCGCGGGCGATGTCGAGCATGCGGAGCCCGAGCTCGAGGGCATCGTCGTCGTCGAAGTGGTCGAGGATCAGTTCCTGCTGCTCCTGCTCCAACTCGTCGATCAGTTCGTCGATGGGCTGGTTCTCGTGCATCGCTGCTCCCTCGTCTCAATCCGTGGCCCGTGAAGCGTAGCGCCCAGACAGGGAGGACGCTCGACTCAGGATGTGGCGCGGCCCGCTCGCGACGGCCACCAGAAGCGGTCGCCGACGAGGAAGACGAGAGCGGGCACCACCAGGGTGCGCACGACGAGCGTGTCGAGAAGCACGCCGATGCACACGATGATGCCGACCTGGGTGAGGGCCACGACGGGAAGCACCCCGAGCACCGCGAACACGGCCGCCAGCAGGACCCCGGCACTCGTGATGACCGCGCCCGTCGAGGCGAGCGCGCGGATCATCCCCTCCCGGGTGCCGTGTCCTGCCCGTTCCTCCCGCGCGCGCGTGGTCAGGAAGATGTTGTAGTCGACCCCCAGGGCGACGAGGAAGAGGAACGCGTAGAGCGTCACGTTCGTGTCGAGAGCGGGGAATCCCAGAAGTCCCTGGAAGATCCAGATCGACGCGCCGAGGCTCGCGAAGAAGGTGGCGAGCACGCTGGCCACGAGCAGCACGGGTGCCACCAGGGATCGCAGCAGCAGACCGAGCACCAGGAAGACGATCCCCAGGATGATCGGGGCGATGAGCCCGAGATCACGCGTCGCCGCGCGGTTGAAGTCGAGCTGGGTGGCGTCCACTCCCCCGACGAGGGTCTCGGCTGTGCTTCCTGCGGCGTCGGCGTAGGCCGTCCGGAGCCTGTCGATCGTGGCGAAGGCGGCGTCGCTCTCGGGCTCGGCGTCGAGGGTCAGGTCCACGCGCGTCAGACCGTCGGCGGATTCACCGGCTCGCGCCGAGGCGACCCCGTCCGTGCTTTCGGCGATGCTCACGGCCTCGTCGGCGGCCGAGTCGGGAGCGAGGACGACCGTCGTGCCGCTGAGTCCCGCCGAGAACGATCGGTCGATCACGTTCTGAGCTGCGACGGACTCGGGGTCCCCGAGAAGCTGATCGGTCTGCGAGAGGCCGACCGCGTAGCCGCCGAGGCCGAGGCAGAGGATCGCGATGGCCGCGGTGGCCGACGTGACGACGACGACCGGACGACGGGCCACCCGCTCTCCCAGTCCGCGCCAGAATCCTCGGCGCTTCGCGGCGGTGCCCGGGCGGGGCACGAATGGCCAGAACAGCCCTCGACCGCAGACCACCAGGGCGGCGGGGAGGACGATCAGCGCGAAGGCCATGGCGATGACGACGCCGATCGCGCACGCGAATCCGAGCGCGCGGTTGCCGGCCAGTTCCCCGAGCAGGAGGGTGAGGAGGCTCAGCGTGACGGTGCCTCCGCTGGCGAGGATGGCCGGTCCCGCGCTCGTCACCGCGATCCGCATCGACTCGTTGCGGTCCTGCCGGTGATGGAGCTCCTCCCTGTAGCGGGCGACCAGGAGGAGCGCGTAGTTGGTGCCCGCCCCGAAGACGAGGACCGAGAGGATGCCCGATATGGAGGCGTCGACGGGGATGTCGAAGGCATCGGCGAGGGCGGTGACCACGAAGCGGGACAGGCCGTCAGCGGCGCCGACGACGAGCAGCGGCACGATCCACAGAACCGGACTGCGGTAGGTCACGATCAGGAGCAGGGCGACGACGGCCACGGTCACCAGCAGGAGGCGCAGGTCGGCGCCCGCGAAGGCGCCCGACACGTCGGCCTGGAAGCCGACCGGACCGGTGAGCTGAGCCGCGAGCCCGTCCGGCAGGCCCTCGGAGGCGACGCTTCTGAGCTCGTCGGCTGCGCCCTGGAGGTCGTCGTCGATGGTCGCCGCGTCGAGCGGGACGGCCACGAGTGCGGCCTCGCCGTCCTCGCTGAACTGGGGCTGGACCGCCTGCGGGGTCGTCGAATCCTCGGCGAGCGCGGCAGCGCGTTCGGTGATCGCGGATCGATCGGCCTCGTTCAGTTGCTCTCCGCCCCGGCTCCAGACGAGGATCGCCGCGGTCTGATCCGCCGACGGGAACTTCTCGAGGAGCGCATCGACCTGGGCGGCCTGGCTGCTCGACGGCAGCCCCGCCGCGGGAGCGTCGCTGGAGGCCTCCTTGGGGAGGGCGGCGAAGAGTGCGCCGATGACGAGGAGAGATCCGACGAGCGTGAACCAGGCGCTGCGTCGGCCTGTGACGATGGAGGTGAAGCGACGCACGAGGTTCCTCTTCAATCGATGGCGGTCATATCGCTAAGCAACTTAGCGATAGTCCGTTTAGTATGGACCCCATGGCCGAAGCGCGCAATCCGGACAGCACGCCCCAGGCGTCGCGGCGTCCCGCCTTCGCCGACTTCCCCGAAGGCAGCAGCATCTCGCGTGAACTGCGCGAGATCGTGAAGCTCTCCGCCGACTTCGAACGTCGGCTCGGCAGGACTCTCGCCGTCAACCACACGGACCTCGTCGCGATGCAGCACCTGATGGAATCGGGCCCGCTGAGCCCCAGCGAGCTGTCCTCCCGGCTCCGGATCTCGACCGCGGCAGCCACCATGGTGGTCGACCGACTCGAGGCCGTCGGTCACGTCTCGCGTCAGCCGCATCCCGAGGATCGACGGAAGATCGTGGTCGTTCCTCGCGAGGACTCGGTTCGCCTGGCAGCGCAGGAACTGCTGCCGCTGGTGGGAGGGGTCGCCCAGGCGATCGCCGACCTCCCCGCGGAGGACGCCGCCGTCATCGAGAGGTTCCTCGGCGAGGTGGTCGAGCACTACCGGGCGGCACTCGACGGCTGATCGGTCGGCCGGGCGCTTCGGCGGGCGGGTGGGCTAGAGAGTCGTGCGGCCCTGTCGGATGAGGGCGACGAGGTTCTCGGGTTCGACGATGTCGTCGGTCGTGGCGAGCTCGTCGATGTCCCACCAGTGGTGCCGGACGATGTCGACCTTCTCCTCGTCCGTCCACCCGTCCGCGACCGGCTCGAAGCGCGCGACCCGAAGCGCGTACCACTCGGAGTGGCCCGTGAGGTACTCGTGCCACCTCTGATCGGCCTCGAAGTCGTGACTATGGAACGGGTTCGGCACGCGCGGGACGCGGAGTCCGGTCTCCTCGACGAGTTCCCGGATGGCGGCGTCGTCGTGGTCCTCCCCGGGATCCACTCCCCCGCCCGGGGTGATCCACCTCGGCGGCACATCGTGCGACTTGCCGTACTGGAGGAACAGCAGCACCCGGTCGCTCTCGTCGAAGAGCAGAACCCGCGAGGTCGCCCGGAACGACTCCGTCATCGGCTCATGAGGTGAAGCTCGACACGTCGCCGACGAAGCGCGTGTTCTCGGATGGGATCGGCTCGACAGCGGCGAGCGCCACTTCCGCGGCGAACTCCGACACGTTGTAGAGACGACCGGCCGCCTCCTTGCGCTCGCCGATCGCACCGGGACGCGCCCGTTCGAGGAGCGTCGCGGTGACGGTGCCCTCGATCATGTCGCCCGATACGACGACGAAGTCGATACCGCGCTCCTTCAGCGCCGGGATGCGCTCACGGAGAGCGTCCTCGCCGGCGCGCTTGGAACGCGCCACGGGCTCGTACTCGGGCATTGTCGGCGCCTCGTTGATGAAGTGCGCCTGATGGCTCGTCACGAACACGACTCGGCCGTCGTCGCCGAGAAGCGGCAGAGCCGTCTCGAGCACGTTCACCTGGGCGTCGCGGTTGAGCTTGGTCGCGTAGTCGGGGTCCATTCCGGACTCCATGCCGCCCGATGCGTTCAGCACGAGGATGTCGAGACCGCCCCACTGCGCGTCGATCTCATCGAACATCGCCGAGACCGAGTCGGGATCTGTCAGGTCCGCGCCGATCGCGATCGCCGTGCCGCCGGCAGCCTCGATCTTCTCGACGAGCTGCAGCGCCCGCTTCTCCTTGTTCCGGAAGTTGATGACCACGCTGGCGCCGGCCTCTGCGAGGTACCGCGCCGTATCGGCGCCGATCCCGCGGGACGAACCCGTGACGAGGGCGCGAAGACCCGTGAGCTGACCTGCTTCGAGCGGATTCGAGGGAGAGAGTTCCACGGAACCCGACTCTAGCAACGCGGTGTTCGCGACTCCGATCCGACGGAAGGAGGACGAGCGGGATCAGGCACCCAGTCGGCCCCGATGTCGCACTGGTAGCTTGGAGACTCGGAAGAGAGGCGACGATGATGCCCGATCTCACTCAGTTCGTATGGATCGCTTGGCTGCTCGTGATCCTCGTCTGCGTCATCATCGAGCTTCTGACCCTCGAGTTCACCTTCCTCATGATCGCTGCCGGCAGTCTCGGGGGTCTCGCCACCAACCTCCTCGGCGGTCCCTGGTGGTTGCAGATCATCGTCGCCGCTGCTCTCTCGGTACTGCTGCTCCTCACCATCCGGCCCCTGCTGCTCCGGGTCATGCATCGCGGCGCAGATCCGACACCGAGCAACCTCGACGCCCTCAAGGACATGAGCGGCCGAGTGGTCCTCGCCGTCGGCGAGACGGGAGGGCAGGTGCGGCTCGCCAACGGCGAGACCTGGACCGCGGGCCTCGGTCGGGCCGCGGTCGGTCCACTCGCGGTCGGCTCGACCGTCGCGGTGGAGCGCATCGAGGGCGCAACGGCCTACGTGTACCCGACATCCGTGCCGGCGCCGCCGCTCGAAGCTCAGACACCCACAGAAGGAAGGGCAGAATCATGATCGAACCCGTCGCGTTCATCGGACAGCTGTTCGTGATCGCACTGATCGTGGTGGTCGTGATCTTCGCGATCGTCGTGCTCATCCGATCGATCCGGATCATCCCGCAGGCGTCGGCCGGCGTCGTCGAAAGACTCGGCAAGTACCACAAAACCCTCGCCCCGGGCCTGAACATCCTGGTGCCCTTCATCGACCGGGTGCGCCCCCTCGTCGACATGCGCGAGCAGGTGGTCTCCTTCCCGCCCCAGCCCGTGATCACCGAGGACAACCTCGTCGTCTCGATCGACACGGTCGTCTTCTTCCAGGTCACCGACGCGCGTGCGGCGACCTATGAGATCGCGAACTATCTCGGCGCCGTCGAGCAGCTCACGACCACCACCCTCCGCAACGTGGTCGGCGGGCTGAACCTCGAAGAGGCGCTCACCAGCCGCGACAACATCAACGGTCAGCTCCGCATCGTCCTCGACGAAGCGACGGGCAAGTGGGGACTCCGCGTCTCCCGGGTCGAGCTCAAGGCCATCGATCCGCCCGCCTCGATCCAGGACTCGATGGAGAAGCAGATGCGCGCGGAGCGCGACCGCCGAGCCGTCATCCTCACCGCCGAGGGAACGAAGCAGTCCGAGATCCTCGAGGCGGAGGGGCGACGGCAGGCCGAGATCCTGCGGGCCGAAGGCGACTCGAAGGCGCAGGTGCTCCGTGCGTCGGGTGAGGCCGAGGCCATCACCACGGTGTTCAATGCGATCCACCTCGGTGACCCCGACAGCAAGCTGCTGGCCTACCAGTACCTGCAGATGCTGCCCAAGATCGCGGAAGGTCAGGCGAGCAAGCTCTGGATCGTGCCGAGCGAGCTCACCGAGGCGCTCAAGGGCATCGGCAACGCGTTCGGCGGCAGTGTCGCCGACTCGGCTCCCGTCGACAAGGTCAAGGCCGAGGAGGCACGGCAGAAGGCCGCCGCCTCCGCGGCCGCAGCGCGGGCAGCCGCGGACGAGGCGCGAGCAGGGGCGCTCCAGGCATCGGACGAGGCACAGCCTCCCGTCGGGTCGTGACGACGCGGGCCGGCGCGAAACGCTGGTTCGCCCCGTCGCGACCTCGCGTCATCGCGCATCGAGGGCTCGCGCTGCGGTCCCCCGAGAACACTCTCGACGCGTTCCTCGATGCACTCGCGGCCGGCGCGACCCACATCGAGACGGATGTGCACGCCACCCGGGACGGCAAGGTGATCGTTCTGCACGATCCCGACCTCGGACGGGTCATCGGCGGCGATTCCGCATCGGCGATCGCGGCACGTTCGACGCTGGCGGAGCTGCGTGCGGCGGCGGGTGACCGGCTCGAGATCTGTACCCTATCCGAAGCTCTGCAGACCTTTCCGTCTGCCCTCTTCAACATCGACATCAAATCGCGAAGCGCGGCCCTGCCCGCGGCGGACGACATCCGGAACGCCGGTGCGCAGGACCGGGTGCTGGTGACCTCGTTCAGCACCCGGCGTCGCCTCGCCGCCCTGCGCTCTCTTCCCGGGGTCGCGACGTCGGCCTCCGCGCCGACGATCGCCATCGCGGTGCTGCTGGCCAGGGTCCGGTGGACCGGACTGCTCCGCACCCTTCTCCGACGTGTCGACGCGGTTCAGATCCCCATGAAAGTGCTGGGGATCGCCACGACTACGGCACCCATGGTGTCGGCGTTCCATGCGGCGCAGGTCGAGGTGCACATCTGGACGATCAACGACACCCCGACCATGGCGAAGCTGCTCGAGGTCGGCGTGGACGGCATCGTCACCGACCGATGCGACCTGCTCGTAACGCTGCTGCGGTCCCGAGGTGCCTGACCGCCCCAGTGCTGGGGCGCCGCGCTCGCTAAGTCACTGAGAAGGTTCTGGGAAAAGAGCGCTCGGGAATGATGTCCCCCGTTCGTGGGTTCATCATTGGGAGGCAACCCAGCGAGAGGAGTCACACAATGGCGGATCGCAGTTTGCGTGGAATGCGTCTCGGCAGTCAGAGTCTGCAGAGCGAAGAGGGCGTCGTCTTCTCCCCGCGCATCGTCGCACGTTACCGTGCGGATGACGGATCGACCTTCGAGGTCACGTTCTCGGAAGACGCCGAAGTCCCGGAGAACTGGACATCTCCCAAGTCGGGCAAGGACGGCGTCCTGCTCGAGGCCGACGGCTCCCCCGTCGTGCAGGAGCAGGTGGAGACCAAGGCTCCCCGCACCCACTGGGACATGCTCCTGGAACGTCGCACCCGTGCCGAGCTCGAAGAGCTTCTCGAGGAGCGACTGACCTACCTCCGCGAACGTCGCGGAAAGAAGCAGACCATCGCGTCGTAATTGACGCCGCCCGAATCCCTCGGGCTGACTTCCCCTGAAGAGGGCCGCCGATTCCCCCCGGCGGCCCTCTTTCTTGTTCCTAGGGCCTATTGCTTGTCCCGAGGTCGGTGGCACGCGGTGCGAAGCTTCGGGGTCCTGCGTTCCCGGTCAGCGGCGCTTGATGCTCGGGCGCCGAGGGCGCAGCACTCCCGCGATGAGCAGAACGAGAAGACCGAATCCGCCGGCCAGCTGTTCCACCTGTCCCCCGGCGACGGCGGCGGGCGTGAGCCCCTCGCGCAGCGGGACGTCGTCGCGCATCAGCCCTGTCGTGTAGACGGGGATCGAGTCGAGAGCGCTGCCGTCGGGCGCGATGACCGCGCTCGATCCGACGGTCGAGATGTTGACGACCGACCGACCGAGCTCGAGCGCCCGGATGCGGGCGATGGCGAGCTGCTGGACGCTCTCGTCGGTGCGGCCGAAATCGGCGTTGTTGGTCTGGGCGAAGATGATCTCTGCGCCGTCGATCGCCGTCTCGCGCATCAGCGCGTCGTCGACGATGTCGAAGCAGATGTTGACGCCGGCCAGGACCCCGTCGATGTCGAAGACCGGGTCGGTCGTACCCGGGGTGTACTCGCGTCCGATGAGGCCGATCAGGTCGGGCGCGAACGGTTCCCAGAACTCCCGGTCGGGCACGTACTCGCCGAACGGCACAGGATGACGCTTGTCGTACAGGTCGGTCACGCCGACCCCTGGCTGCCACAGCAGCGACGAGTTGTAGCTGTCGTCTCCGCGTTCGGTGATCGTGCCGAGAACGACGGGGACATCGGCGGCCTGGGCGACGAGATCGATGGCCTCAGCAGCCGCGGTCGACTCCAGCGGGTCGAGGTCCGCAGCACCCTCCGGCCAGACGATGACGTCGAGGTCGTCGTCGAGGGCCGGCAACGTCGCCGCGATGTGACCGTCGAGGATCTGCCCCTGGTAGTCACGCTGGTCGAAGTAGCCCGACGGCGTGTTGCCCTGCACGGCGGCGACGGACATGGTGCCGGCCTCCGAGGTCTGCCAGCCGGGGACGGCGATGAGTGCGGATACCGCGATCCCGAGCGCGAGCAGACCGGCAGGCAGCGTGGCGGGAAGGATCCGTCGCTTCGCGCGGCCGCGCCACCACTCCCCTGCGACGGCGACGGTCAGGGCGGTGAGCCAGACCATCACGAAGCTGACCCCGGCCATGCCGAGCCAGGGGAAGAGATCGCGCAGCGGACCCTCGGACTCGCTCATGGCGAGGCGCCCCCACGAGAAGCCGCCGTACGGCCAGACCGCGCTGATGCCCTCGCGTGCGGTCCATAGACCGGCTATCACGACGGGAAGAAGTCCGACGCGTCCGGCCCGCGTCGGCCAGACCCGCGGCACCCAGGCGTAGGCGAGGGTGATCAGGAGCATGCCCACCGCCACGAAGAGCGACTCGAGCGTCGACAGGGCCAGCCAGGGGACGACACCGAGGAACAGGGTGGCCCACTGGATGTGGATCAGGTAGAACGACATCCCGAAGACGAAGCCCACGAGGAGCGAGGAACGCGGACGCCGACCCTGGAGAGCGATGAGGACCAGACCGGCGCCGACGAAGGCGAGCGGCCACACACCCGTGTCGGGGAAGGCGAGGTCCGTGATCCACCCCGCGGACAGCGCAACGAGCAGCGCCGCCCAGAGTGGAAGGAGGGGCCGGCGCCGGTCAGCCGACACTGCTGTACGCGACGATGCCGCGCCGTACCGCGTCGATAGCCTGCCGGGCGGTGCGAGCCTGCTTGCCGTCGGCGACGACCGAGATCTGGTCGAGGAGGTCGATGGTCTGCTTCGCCCAGCGCACGAAGTCGCCCGCCTGCAGATCCGCATCGCGCAGCACCTGGTCGAGGCGTCCGCCGCGCGCCCACCGGTGCATCGCCGTCGCGAGCCCGGTCGACGGAGGGTTGGAGCCGGGAAGACGGTGATCGCGTTCCACATCGTCGAGCCTCGACCAGATCTCCTGGATGCGCTCGAGGGCGACGGGGAACGCCCCACGGGGCAGGTACCGCTCGCCGGTCTGCTCCTCGCGCCGCGGCTCGAAGACGAGCGTGGTCGCGAGGGCGGCGAACCCGGCCGGGTCGAGCTCGGACCAGACGCTCCGACGCAGCGACTCTGCGACGAGCAGATCGCGTTCGCCGTAGATGCGCTTCAGCATCACGCCGTTGCCCGTGAGCACGAGGTCGTCCTCGCCCTGCTTGAGATAGCCCTCGGCCAGGAGCACCTCGGTCACCCGGTCGAAGATCTTCGCGACAGCCCCCGTGCGGGCCTCGATCTGCCGGCGGGCGTCGTCGTTCTGCCGCTTCAGCCGCCACCAGCGCTCCGCCCAGCGGGAGAGCTCTTCGCGCCGCGGGGACGAGTGAGCGGGGTGGGAGCGCATCCGCTGGCGGAGTCCGGCGAGCTGACGCTGGTCCTTCTCCCGCTGCGCGCGCCCGCGGTCGTTGTTCTGCGAGTTGCGCTTCTCGAGGTCGCTGATCTCGCGCCGGATCAACGCGTATTCGGTGAAGTCGCCGCTGCGGCCCGAGTCGTCCTTCATGGCCTTCTCGTAGCCCTTGAGGGACTCCTCCTGCTGGCGCACCTTGCGGGCCAGGTCGACGACCGCGCGGTCGGCTTGGAACTGGGCGAAGCTCGACTCGAGGATCTCGCGTGTGCGGGACCGGCCGAACTGCTCGATCAGGTTGACCGCCATGTTGTAGGTGGGGCGGAAGCTCGAGTTCAGCGGGTAGCTGCGGCGGGAGGCGAGCGATGCGACGGCCTGCGGGTCGAGCCCGTCGACCCATTGGATGAGCGCGTGGCCCTCGACGTCGATGCCGCGGCGCCCGGCGCGTCCGGTCAGCTGGGTGTACTCCCCCGGTGTGATCGGAACGCGGGCCTCGCCGTTGAACTTCTCGAGCTTCTCGAGCACGACGGTGCGCGCGGGCATGTTGATACCGAGGGCGAGGGTCTCGGTCGCGAAGACCACCTTGACCAGCTTGCGCTGGAAGAGCTCCTCGACGACCTCTTTGAAGGCGGGAAGGAGGCCGGCATGGTGAGCGGCGACCCCGTTCATGAGGCCCTCCATCCACTCCCAGTAGCCGAGGACGGCGAGGTCCTCGCCCTGCAGGGGTGCGCAGCGCTCCTCGACGATGGCGCGGATCTCGGCCCGCTCAGCGGTGTCGGTCAGCCGCACCCCGGAGCGCATGACCTGCTGGACGGCCGAGTCGCAGCCGACCCGGCTGAAGATGAAGAAGATCGCGGGGAGGAGGGTGCGCTCGTCGAGCAGTCGGATGATCTCGGAGCGATCCATCCGGCCGCCGCCGCTCTCCCGCGGCCCGCCGTACTGTCGACGCCCCGCGCCGTGCCCGCCGCGACCCGACGGAGCACGGTAGCCGTAACGGGTGAGCTGGACGAGTTCGGGGTTGACCCGGTGCGTGGCCGCCCGGCCGTCGCTCGCCGTGTCGACGGCCGACGAGGTGTCGAAGAGGTCGACCATCTTGCCGCGAACGAGCACATGCTGATCGAGCGGCACGGGGCGCTCCTCCGAGACGATGACATCGGTGTCGCCGCGCACCGCCTGCAGCCAGTCGCCGAACTCCTCCGCGTTCGAGACCGTAGCCGAGAGGGACACGAGTCGCACGGACTGCGGAAGGTGGATGATGACCTCCTCCCAGACCGCACCGCGGAACCGGTCGGCCAGGTAGTGCACCTCGTCCATCACCACGAAGGCGAGGTCGGTGAGCAGGTCGGAGTCGGCGTAGAGCATGTTGCGCAGCACCTCGGTCGTCATGACGACGAGGCGGGCGGTCGCGTTGATGTTGGTGTCGCCCGTGAGCAGCCCGACGCTCTCGGGCCCGTACTCGGCGACGAGCTCGTTGAACTTCTGGTTCGACAGCGCCTTCATCGGCGCGGTGTAGAAGAGCTTCGCCCGGGGGTCCTTCATCGCGAGGAACGCGGCGAACTCGGCGACGAGCGTCTTGCCGGCCCCGGTGGGAGCGGCGACGAGCACGCTGCGCCCCTTCTCGATCGACGCGCAGCCGGCGATCTGGAAAGGGTCGAGGTCGAACGACTGGTGCGACCGGAAGGCCTCGAGCTGGGGCGAGGCGGACCGCTGCTTCGAGGCGGCATACCGCTCGGCAGCGCTGAGCTCCGCGGTCATACGGCGAGCTCAGCGGACAGCACGTCCTGCTTGCGCGCCACCTGGCGGTCGTGGATCCAGGCGACGAACCAGGAGGCGAAGTAGAGCACCACCATCGGGATCGCGAGCAGGAACATCGAGAACACGTCGGCGGCGGGGGTTGCCAGCGCCGTGAAGACGGTGATGGCGATGATCGCCCATCTCCAGGCCCGGATGATGCTGCGCGCGGAGATGACACCGACGAAATTGAGCAGCACCACGAAGACGGGCAGCACGAATCCGACCCCGACGACGAGGATCAGCTTGAGGACGAAGTCGAAGTAGTAGCGGGCGCTGTAGAAGCTGGAGTCCTCGCTCGGGACGAAGCTGGCCATCAGCTCGACGATGTGCGGCCACACCAGCCATCCGGCGTAGCAGCCGCCGAAGAACAGCGGAACCGCGGCGAAGAAGAAGCCGAAGCTGTATGCCCTCTCGCGCTTGGTCAGACCGGGGACGATGAATGCCCAGATCTGGTACAGCCAGACGGGAGCGGACAGCAGCAGACCCGCGTAGAACGCGATCTGCAGACGGAGATCGAACGCCTCGGAGATGTTGGTGTAGTTGATGCTCGCGTTGTGCTGCTTCGCGATGACCAGCACCGGTGATCGGAGGGCGTCCCAGATGTACTCGGAGATCACGAAGCCGACGATGGTGCCGAGCAGCAGTGCGATCCCCGCGATGAAGAGTCGTTTGCGCAGCTCGACCAGGTGACCCCCGAGCGTCATCGTGCGCTCGCGGTTCGTGCCGCGCCCTTGGCGCGCCAAAGTGCCTACTTCTCGGACTTGTAGTCCGGCTCGGCGGCCGAACGCACGGTGCTGGCGGGCGGATCCTGCGTGTACACGGGCTGCTCAGCAGCCTCGCTCTTCGCTGCGGGCGGATCGTCGCTCTTGATCTCGTTCTTGAGGATCTTCATCGACTGTCCGACGCCCTTGGCCAGCGCGGGGAGCTTCGTCGCTCCGAAGATGAGCAGGATGACGAGCAGGACGATCAGGAAATGCCAACCGGTCAGGTTTCCGAGCATCGGGGGCGACCCTTCGTATGGTTATCGCGGAAAGCCGAGTGTACCGTGCGCCGCAGAGGGTAAGCCGTGAGTGCGGGAAGCGGGTCGGGACCCGATCAGAGCGTGCCGCGCGCGGCCGCTGCGGTCGCCTCGGGCGAGACGAGCTCGCGTCCCCGAGCGAGTCGTTTCTCGTGGCGAGCCTGACGACGAGCGGTACGCGCCTCGGCGATGACCTCGTACTCGGCGGACACCTCGCTGTGCGGGCGGATCGCGGCGGGGACGAAGTGCTCGGGGTCGAGTTCGGAGCGGGCGACGTCGAGCCGGTCGGCCTGGTCGACGAGCTGTCCGAGGGCCTCGGCGGCGGTCATCGCCTTGCGGAACAGCATCCACCCACTGGCGGCGAGCACGGCGAGGAGGGCGAGCACGAGGATCCCCCAGATCACGACCCACGACCACCACGGCATGTGCACCAGTCTAGGACGGGGCGCCGGCCGCCTCAGTCGTCGTACTGGCTGAGCCCCTCGCGCGCCCAGTCGGCGACGGTCGCGCGGGCGTCCGCGGGACCGAGCACCGTGACGAGACCCGGGAGACTCGCGACCAGCCGCTTGAGCCCGTGATAGTGCCCGACGCGGACTGTCGCGTCGGTGAGTCCGCGGATGCTGCCCTTCGAGGTGCGGGTGCCGTCCGGGAGGAAGTCGCCGAGCAGGGGCAGCGCGCTGTCGCTCACCTCGATCCGCACCGTCAGGTCGTCGGGAGAGGTCTCGAACAGCGAGTCGGGCAGGGCGACGTCGCGTCCCGTCCTGCTGATGGGCTGATCGGTCGTCGTGAGAGAGCTCATCCGGTCGAGCCGGAAGGTGCGAACGGCTTCTCGTCCGTGATCCCAGGCCCTCAGGTACCAGTTCTGATCCTCGGAGTCGATGCGCAGAGGGTCGACGATGCGGCGTTCGCTGTCTCCGCGAGCCGTGCGGTAGTCGAATTCGATCCGGACACCCGCGATCAGAGCGGCGCGCAACGGAGCCACGAGCGAGGCGGCAGCGCCGGCAGCGACGGCGACCGGGCTGGGGGCGGCCGACGCGCCGGATGCGAGTTTGCGCGACAGCGATGCGATCGTCGCGCGGTCGAGGTTCTCGGGCAGCGCCGACAGGTACTGCAGGCCGGCGAGCAGCGCGGCGGCCTCCCTCGCCGAGAAGCGGGGCGAGTCGTCGATCGCGACGGCGTGGGTCAGCTCGATCCGGTCGTCCTCCTCGAAGGCGTCCCAGTTGATGTCGAACAGGTCGTCGGGCTGGTACGCCGAGCTGTCACCGGGGATGCCGGACACGGCGATCAGGCGGACCGCCGCCCGCATCTCGTCGTCGCTGACGCCGAAGTGCGCCGCGGCTTCGGGGACATCGACGCCGTCGTGCTCGATCAGGTAGGGCACGAGGGAGAGCAGGAACGTCAGCTTGTCCTGCGCCTGCATGGGGTTCGCCATCAGCGGGCCTCCCCCACGGGAACGTGCGATCTCGCGACCCGTCGGAGTCGCTCGATCACACCGGCGCGCACCGATTCGGGCGAGACGACCTTCGCCTCGGGACCGTAGGAGGCCAGTTCATCGGCGAGGAGGGCGGGGTCGGAGCACCCGATGACCAGTCGGCGACGTCCGCCCTCGCCGGCCTCGATGCCGGTTCTCCGGTCCCGTCCCTCGAGCCGCAGCTCGGCATCGGAGCCCGGGACGACGTCGACGATCACCTGCCCGGAGTCGAAGACGCGCTGCAGGTCGGCGAGCGCCTCCTCGGCGGGGTCGCCATCGGGAGGGGTGAAGGTCGTGCGGGTCTTCGTCACCGTTCCGACGATGCGGCTGAGTAGGAAGGTGCGCTTCGCGCCCCGGTCGAGGTCGAACGCCGACAGATGCCAGCGGCCCTCGTGTTTCACCAGGGCCCACGGCTCGACCGATCGGGTCACAGCCGCCGTCTCGCCGGGTTTGACGTAGTCGAACCGGACGACGAGGTGGCGGGAGATCGCCTCGGCGAGGGCGTCGAATGCCGGTTCGCGCACGCGCACCCGAGGGGCGTAGCCGATCGTGGTGTCGTCGACGTCGACCCCGAGCGAGCGCAGCTTGAGCAGCGCGCGCCGGGATTCGCTCGACAGGGAGCCCTCGCGCCACACCTCGGCCGCGAGGTTCAACAGGGTGGTCTCCTCCGCGGTGAACACCACTTCCCCCGGCAGGTCGTAGGCGCCCTTGGGGATCCGGTACCGGAGCAGGTGGTTGTTGCCGACCTCGAGCGGCGACTCGAGTGTCTCGAGGGGCACGCCGAGGTCGCGGATGTCGTCCTTATCGCGCTCGAATTGCCGCTCGAGCGTCGCGTTGTCGCCGCCGGGCTGATAGCGCTGGCGGTAGCCCTGGACGCTGGAGAGGATGTCGGCCTTGGTCAGGCCGTGCTCCGTGGCGACGAGTGCGAGCACGAGGCTGAAGAGCCGCTCCTCGGCGGGAACCGCTTCTGCCACCGCGATCGACCTAGCCGATTGCGAGGATGTCGATCACGAAGACGAGGGTCGAACCCGCGGGGATCGTCCCCTGCTCCGTGTCACCGTAGCCCTCGTCGGGCGGGAGCACCGCGACGACCTGGGACCCGACCTTCTTGCCGATGATCGCCTTGGCGAAGCCCGGGATCACGGAATCCTCGTCGGCCGCCAGGGTGACGGGGGCGCCGTTCTCCCAGGACGAGTCGAAGACCGTTCCGCCGTCCCAGAGGACGCCCGTGTACTGGACGAGCACGCTGTCGCCCTCGGCGACGGTCTCGTCTCCATCGCCGTCGATGAGGGTCGCGACCTTCAGCTCGTCGGGCGCTTCACCGCCGGTCAGCGTGATCCCGGGACGGCCATCGGGAGCCCGGACGACCGAGGGGACGCCGGACACGGCGGGAAGGACGGTGCCGTGGGCGCGGGCGGTGACGCTCGAGACCAGGTCGACGACCGCGACGAGGGTATCGTCGTCGGTCAGGCCCTGGGGCGCTCCGTCGGGGAAGGCATCGCCGACAGGCATCGTCACTGCGACGCGGGAGCCGGTCGGCTGGCACTCGAGGCCGGTCTTGAGAGCGGGGATCGCGAGGCCGCTGAACAGGAAGGACGTCGGGCTGGTGGGGTCGTAGGAGGTCTGCTGGAGGACGGAGCCGTCGGAGCCCTTGAGGAGCGTGATGTCGACGGTGATGTACTGCCCGTCCTGGGCGGTGGGGCCGTCACCCTCGACGAGGGTGTGCGTCTGGACGCCGTTGGAGTTCAGTGGCGTCGGAAAGTCGATCTGAGGGGCCGAGCCGAAGTCGCCCGTCGCGGTGATCGTGTCGGCGGCGGCACCGTCGGGCCCGGTTGTGCAGGCCTGCGGGTCACCGGTCGAGCAGGCGGCGAGCGTGAGCGTGAGCGTGCCGGCAGTGGCGAGTGCGGTGATCTGGCGCACGAGACGTCTGTTCATCGGGAGAGATGCCGTTCTGACTGGAAGTCGGCCACCGTCGCGACCGGCGATCAGTCTACCTGCGCGCCGTCGGCCACCGAGTCGTCCCCCTCGACCCGCGCGTCCGGGTCGTCCCTGCCCTCGCGGGCGATCGAGGCGGCGGCTCCGGCCTTGGCCTCGCGTACGCGGCGGCGCAGGCTCTTGTCGCTCACGGTCCGCTCCCCGACCGCGCCGGGAGTCCAGAGTTCGACATCCTCGTCGCCGTACTCTGTCTTCGAGCTGCGTCGAACGGGCTTCGGGAGCACCGCGCCGGGAGCGAGCCGACGAGCGGTGATGAGGAAGCCGGTATGGGCGACCATGCGATGGTCGGGCCGGACGGCGAGGCCCTCGACGTGCCAGCCCCTGACCAGGGTCTCGTTCGACTCGGGGTCGGTGAAGAGGCCGGTGTCCCGGATCGCCTCGGCGACGCGGGAGAGCTGGGTGACGGTCGCGACGTAGCAGAGCACGACGCCGCCGGGCGTCAGGGCGTCCGCGACGACGTCGATGCACTCCCACGGGGCGAGCATGTCGAGCACCACGCGGTCGACGGTCCCGTCCTTCGCCGCTCCGGGCAGCTGCTCGACGAGGTCGCCGAGGACGATGCTCCAGTTCTCGGGGTCCTCGCCGGAGAAGCCGATCACGTTGCCGCGGGCGACCTCGGCGAACTCCTCACGGCGCTCGAACGAGATGAGGGTTCCGGCCGGACCGATCGCGCGGAGGAGCCAGAGGCTGAGCGCCCCGCTGCCCACGCCGGCCTCGACGACGGTCGCCCCGGGGAACACATCGGCACGGGCGACGATCTGCGCCGCGTCCTTGGGGTAGACGATCGCGGCCCCGCGCGGCATCGACATCACGAAGTCGCTGAGAAGGGGGCGGAGAGCGAGGTAGCGGACGCCGGCCGAGTTCTCGACGACCGAGCCGTCGGGCAGGCCGATGAGCGAGTCGTGGTCCAGGGTGCCCCTGTGGCTGTGGAACTGCTTGCCCGCGCCGAGGATGATCGTGTTGAGGCGGCCCTTGGGACCTGTCAGCTGGACCCGGTCGCCCTCGCGGAACGGTCCCGAGAACGTGGGCGCCGAGGTGCCCGGGGTGAGGCTCGCGGCGGCGGTGGGGTGGATGTCTGTCATGCGGAGCGCTCCTCGTCGCCGACCCGGCTGCTGTGCCCGGCGAGGACGTCTGCGAGGTCGGTCACCGTGCGCCCCTCGAGAGTCGGCCATACGGTCAGCCGAGCCGACCCCGTGATGGGGACGATGTGGGGAACCCCGATCGTCGCAGCTCCTGCGGCAACCGCGGCGGCTGCCCCGGTCGGCGAATCCTCGATCGCGACGCACCGCGACGGATCGACCTCGAGCAGCTCCGCCGCGAGCAGGTACGCCTCGGGGTGGGGCTTCGGTTCGGTCACCTCGTCGCCCGTCACCAGGGTCACGAAGAGGTCGTCATCGGCGAGTTCGACGGACAGGCTCTCGGCGACGAGCTCGGCCATCCGCCTGATCGACATGGTCACCATCGCGCACGGGACCCCCGCGGCACGGGCGGACGCGAGCAGCTCGCGCGCACCGGGACGCCAGGGCACCTGACGGCGGATGCGGACCATGACCTCGTCGGTCAGGTGGTCGACGATGCGGTCGGCATCCCAGGGGATGCCCTTCCTCTGCATCGTGTCGGCGGTGACCCACAGGCCGGCGCCGACCAGCTCGAGGGCCTCCTCGTCGGTCCAGCTGCCTCCGAACGACTCGATGAGCTCGGACTGAGCCTCGAACCAGTACGGTTCGCTGTCGACCAGCGTGCCGTCCATGTCCCAGAGCACGGCGGAAGGAAGGTCGGAGGTCACGGGCGTCAAGTTTAGAGGGCTGGCGAAGACCTATCCTTGTATGACGTCCGCTCGCGGGCGGGAGAGGGTGGGCACGTGGAGCAGAAGCGACGCTTCGGCGACGGACGCATCCTCGTCGTGGCCTTCGAGGGCTGGAACGACGCAGGCGAGGCCGCGTCGGGCGCGGTCACCATGCTGCGCGATGCGCTCGGCCTGGTCGCACTGCACGAGGCAGACCCCGAGCAGTACTTCGACTACCAGTTCACGCGCCCCGTCATCTATGTCGACGACGAGGGCAAGCGTCGCCTCCGCTGGCCGTCGGCGACCGTATTCGGTCCCCCGACCTCGGGTGCGGTGCTCCCCCGCTCGATCGAGCCCGAGACGCCGCTGTCTGTGGATCAGCAGGACGACGGCGACTCGGATGACGACGAGACGAGCCTCAGCCTCGTCGACAACATCTTCGTGCTGGTCGGCAGCGAGCCTTCGCGCGGCTGGAAGAGCTTCGCGGCGGAGATCCTCGACCAGGCACTGGTGCACGACATCACGGGCATCGTCGTGCTGGGCGCCATGCTCGCCGACGTGCCGCACACCCGGCCGATTTCCGTGTTCTCCTCGAGCGAGAGCGCCGAGGTGCGACTCGAGTTCGGCATGGAGCGCAGCGCCTACGAGGGGCCCGTCGGGATCCTGTCGGTGCTCGCCGACGTCGCCGATGTCGTCGGAATCCCGACGGTCTCGATCTGGGCGTCCGTGCCCCATTACGTTCACAACGCCCCGTCGCCCAAGGCGACGCTGGCCCTCATCGAGAAGCTCGAGGAGATCATCGGCGTCCCGGTCCCGCGCGGCGACCTCGAAGACGAGGCGGCGGCGTGGGAGTCGGGCATCGATGCCCTCGCCGGTGATGACGAGGACATGGCGGCCTACATCGAGCAGCTCGAGCAGGCTCGCGACACGGTCGACTCGCCCGAGGCGAGCGGCGAGGCGATCGCCCAGGAGTTCGAGCAGTACCTCCGCAAGCGCGGCGATGGCCGGGACGGCTTCGCCGACGGTCGAGAGAATCCTCTCTGACCGCCTGAGCCTTCCCGGCCTCGCTCGGGGATCAGGCGGCGGGGACGAGGATGTCGTTCCAGTCGTCGTGCTTGCCCACGTAGGCGGCGACGAACGGGCACTGCGGGACGACCTTCTTGCCCTGCTCGCGGGCTCCGTCGAGGGCGGCGCGGGCGAGCAGGCTCCCGATTCCGCGACCCTCGAACGCCTCGTCGACGACGGTGTGGGTGATGACCCAGACGTCGCCCTCGTCGAGGTACTTGCAGACTCCCGCCTGCGTGCCGTCGACCTCGGCGAGGAAGCGGTTGTTGTCGCCGTCGAAACGGACGGTGATGCTCTCGTCGCTCATTGCTGTCTCCTTGGATCGGGAGTGAATCGGATCTGGGGGCGGGATCAACGCCGCGGGCTGAGTCGCACGTTGGGCAGCTCGGGTGCGGGGAGCACATCGTTCCAGGCATCGGGGAACTCGCCGAAGCGCTCCGCGTCGCCGGGGGTTCCGCCATCGCGAAGAGCCGAGACGCGATCCTGCCAGGCGGTCCGTTGCGCGACGATCTCGTCGTGATCGCGCGCGATGAAGTTCCACCACATGACGATGCTCTCGCCGAGGGGTTCGCCGCCGATCAGGAGGACTCGGGCCCCGTCGGCGCCGGCGACCAGGGTGAGTCTCGACGCGCCGACGGCGGAGAAGAGCAGCTCGGAGCCGTCGCCCGGCTCTCCTTCGAGGGTGATGGTGCCGGTGTCGACGAGCACGCCGTGCTCGAAGGCCGGATCGACGTCGAGTGCGACCCGCCCGTGGGCCGGGAGCCGGATCTCGGCGCCGACGACTCGCGTCCAGGTGCGCACGGGCGATGAGGCACCGGCCAGCCGGCCGAGGAAGACCTTCACCACGGCGTCGTCGACGGCGAAGGGTTCGGGCGCGAAGTGCTCGAACGCGCGGGAGCCCTGACGGCGCGGCTCCGGCAGCGCGATCCACAGCTGGGCACCGTGAACGCGGGTCGTCGTCGGCGTCGAGTACTCGGAGTGCGCGATGCCCTCTCCCGAGGTCATCAGGTTGACTTCGCCGGGCCGGATCGTCAGCAGCGTGCCCAGGGTGTCGCGGTGTTCGATCTCGCCTTCGAACAGCCACGTCACGGTTTGCAGACCTGTGTGCGGATGGCCGGGGACGTGCATCCCTCCCGAGGTGCTCACGTCGTCGGGACCGTAGTGGTCGACGAAGCACCACGCCCCGATGAGCGATCGCCGTCGCTGCGGCAGGGTGCGGCGGACGGTCATCGCGCGGGGACCGCCGAGCGGCACCTCGCGCGGGGACAGCACCTCGATCGCACCGCGCGGAGTCGATGGGGCCCCGCCGACCTCCGCCCCGCCGACCGGTCTCTCGGTGGCGGCGTCGGTGGCGACCAGTGCGGGGTCGCGCTCGAGATTCGTCACGGACCAATGTTCCCACCGCGACGGACCTCGCGGGTCCGATGCGGCGTGCGGAGCAGCCTCAGGCGGCGATGGCGCCGGACGCCAGCAGCCCGATCAGGAGCACGCCGAGCAGGATGCGGTAGATCACGAAGGGCAGGAACGAGTGCCGGGAGATGTAGCGGAGGAAGAACGCGATGACGACGAGTCCGACCCCGAACGCGACGATCGTCGCGAGCGCCGTCTCGAGCGGACCGAATGCCGACGGGGTGCATGCGCCGCCTGTCGCATCGGCGACGGCCTGCGTGCACGGTTCGCTGACCGCCTTGTAGAGCTGGTACAGGCCGCTGCCGAACACGGCGGGGATCGCGAGCAGGAACGAGTAGCGGGCGGCAGCGGCGCGCGAATAGCCGAGGAAGCGGCCTGCGGTGATGGTGCCGCCGGATCGAGAGACGCCGGGGATCAGTGCGAGCGCCTGGGCGAATCCGTAGACGATGCCGTTGCCGATCGACAGGTCGTCGAGCTCCTTGGTCTTGCGGCCCACGAGGTCGGCGATCCCGAGCAGGATGCCGAAGCCGATGAGCGTCGCGGCCACGATCCACAGCGACCGGAACGTCGTCTCGATCTCGTCCTGGAACAGCAGCCCGAGCACCACGATGGGGACCGACCCGACGATGATGAGCCAGCCCATGCGGGCGTCAGGGTCGCTGCGCGGCACGCGCACCGCGCCGGACGCGTCCTTGAGGGCGAACAGCGCCGACCACCAGCGCGAGACGATCCGGACGATGTCTCGCCAGAAGTACACCAGCACGGCCGTCTCGGTGCCCAGCTGCGTGATCGCGGTGAACGCCGCGCCCGGGTCCGCACCGCTCGGGAGGAACTCCCCCACGATGCGGAGGTGGGCGCTCGAGGAGATCGGGAGGAACTCGGTGAGGCCCTGGATCAGGCCCAGGAAAAGCGCTTCGAGGATCTGCATGGTCTCCCGTATCGACGTCTGGCGGAGACCGACGTCCCCGCCGCTCAGACTAACCGAGCGCCCCGCCGCGACGAGGTCGCCCAGCGGTCCGCCCGTCAGCTGAGAGGCAGCGGATCACCGTCGACGTCCGAGCGCTGCACGCCGCCTCTGCCGCGTTCGTCATCGGCGGCGAGATCCCAGAGTGCGCGCTGCGCCAGCATCCCCACCTCGCGCAGGAGCGACGGCTCGATACTCTGATCAGGGCGGGGTTCGGAGTCGAAGACGCAGAGCGCTCCGAGCCGGTGGCCGTCGGGAGAGACGAGCGGGAATCCGGCGTAGAAGCGCATCAGTTCGGTGACGCGGCCGGTGGCGAACCGGGGGTCGAGTGCTGAGTCCGGCACGACCATGACGTCGTCCTGGTCGATCGTGCGGAAGCAGATCGAGGCCTCGCGGGGCACACCGTCGGGCGTGTCGGTTACGCCGGAGACGGCCTGCATCCACTGCTTCTCGTCGTCGATGAGAGTGATCGCGGCCCCCGTCGTGCCGAACACCTTCTGCGCCAGCCCGACGATGCGCTCGAGGTCGGCCGATGGCGACGAGGTAAGTCGCCGGAACTTCGCGACGGCGACCGCGCGTGCGTCGTCGTCGGCGATCAGGAGGGGGTGCTCGCGGGCGGGCGAAGTGCTGCGCCAGCCCGGCGCGGAGCGGTCGAGCAGGGCGCGGAGATGGGCCGCCACCTCGCGGCCCCACTGCGCGTAATCCGACGGAGAACGGTGCCGGTCGCCCGCCTCCGCGCGGAGCGGCGAGATCGACTCCCACGTCGTCGCCGGGTGGAACTCGGTCATCTCGCGGCCCAGCAGGTCGAGGTGGACGGCGTGCCGGTGAGCGATCGCACCGAATCCCGAGTCGAACATCGGAACGGATCGGATGTCGTGCGGACCGACGAAGAGGATGGGGAGCTCCGGGTGGTCCCGCCGAAGGCGGGCGACGAGAGCATGCAGTCGCAGCGTCCAGATCTTCGGCGGCACGAGGGTGAGGGCCTCGTAGAAGCCGAAGGTGACCACGACGGCGTCGAGCGACTCGACGGGCCGGCTGTCGAGCATCGCGGCGGCGTCGACGACGGTGAAGTCTCCGCCTGCGATCGATCGGACCTCCACCCCGCGCTCGATGTGCTCCGCGAGGTGGCGGGCGAGCTGCCCGGGCAGCGCGAGCTCGTGCGAGCGGAGTCCGTAGCCGACCGCGGCCCCGTTGCCGATCAGGAGGATGCGAAGAGGGTTCCGACCGGGAGCGTGACCGCGCGGGTCATCGAGCGGACGAGGGAGGTTCTCGACCCGGCCCCAGACCGACCGCACCCAGGTGCGCATGATCGGAGCGAGGATCGCCCGGGCCGGAACAGGGGTCCCCGAACGGAGTTGAGTGGATTTGTACCCCGTTTTGGGTGACGCCTGTTGCACTGGGACACGCTAACGCGTCGGCGGCGGATTGCTGACCAACCGCCCCCGGCTGCGGGGGCGCGTGTCGGACGCGAGAAAAACTCAGTAGTCCCGCAACAGCTCGGTCAGGATCCGCTGGCCGAAATCGAGCGCATCGAGGGGGACGCGCTCGTCGACCCCGTGGAACATCCCCGGGAAGTCGAGATCGTCGGGCAGGCGCAGCGGCGCGAAGCCGTAGCCGACGATTCCGAGTTCTGACAGCGCCTTATTATCCGTCCCGCCCGACATCAGGTAGGGCAGCACGTTCGTGCCCGGGTCGTGCCGCTGCAGCAGACCGACCATCCGATCGACCAGTTCGCCGGCGAACGGCGTCTCGAGTCCGACGTCGGTGTGGAGCACCTCGATCTCGATGTCGGAGCCGACGATCGCCCGCACCTCGTCCAAGGTCTTCTGCTCCTCACCCGGCAGGCAGCGGATGTCGACGAGTGCGCTCGCCGAGGCCGGGATGACGTTGTGCTTGTACCCCGCGGCGAGGACTGTCGGGTTCGTCGTCGTGCGCAGTGTCGCCTGGAGGAATCCCGCGGCCGTGCCGGTGGCGAGGATCAGCTCGTCGGCGGAGACGCGCTGCGGATCGGCGCCGAGGATCGTCGCGACACGCGCGAGCAGCTCCTCCGTCGTCTCGGTGAGGCGGATCGGCCATTCCATGCGCCCCAGCGCGACGACGGCCTCCGCCAGTCGGGTCACGGCGTTGTCCCGGATCAGGCGGGAGCCGTGGGCTGCGCGCCCTCGGGCCGTGAGCCGCACCCAGACGAGTGCCTTCTCGCCCGTCTGCAGCAGGTAGGAGCGCTGACCACCGAACGTCACCGAGTACCCGCCGACCTCGCTGATCGCCTCCGTGGCGCCGTCGAAGAGCTCGGGATGATGCGTCACCAACCAGTGCGACCCCAGGACGCCGCCGGCCTCCTCGTCGGCGAAGAAACCCAGGACGAGGTCGCGGGCGGGCCGCTCCCCCGCCCGCAGCAGCTCGGCCACCGACGTGAGGATCATCGCGTCCATGTCCTTCATGTCCACGGCGCCGCGACCCCACAGCATGCCGTCGCGGACGACCCCGCCGAACGGGTCCACCGACCAATCGGCGGGCTCGGCGGGAACGACGTCGAGATGCCCGTGCAGCACGAGTGCACCCCGCGACCGCTCCCGGCCCTCGACCCGCGCCACCACCGACACGCGGCCCGGCTCCGACTCGAACAGCCGGGGCGTCAGGCCCAGATCGCGGAGATAGGACTCCACGTACTCCGCAGCCTCCGTCTCCCCCTCGGAACGGCCCTCCCCCCAGTTCACGGTCGGGAACCGGATGAGATCACGCGCAACGGCGGCGGTCTCGCTCAGCTGATCAGCATCGCTCACCCCTCAACCGTAGCCCGGTGACGAACACACCCCTTCCCTCGTGCTAGTCTCATTCGTCGGGAAACGGGCCGTAAAACGCACCGCTCCCACCACTCGTCCGGGTGGCGGAAATGGCAGACGCGCTAGCTTGAGGTGCTAGTGCCCGTATAGGGCGTGGGGGTTCAAGTCCCCCCTCGGACACACGAAGACAGTCGGCCTCGGTCGACACGTCGGGAAAGCAGATCGCATCACGCGGTCTGCTTTTCTCTTTCCACCGACATTCTGCGGGCGAGTCCGTCCGACCGGGAATCTCCTGGTGGGCGATGGTGGCGGCGCCCCGATCTGAATAGGGTCGAGGCATGACGGACAAAGCGGTTCCCAGCGACAACGACGACCTCATCGGCAAGCCCTTCGACCAGACCAACGGAGTCGTTTCGGGTCTCGACGGAGACTCCGACGGCCTCGCCGACAGCGACACCGAGAGCTCGGCGGAGCGCGAGCGCGACCGCGAGGGTCGCGATTCGCACATCGTCGCGGACTACCGCCCCGAGTAGTCCGGCCTCGGGCTCAGAAGGCCTCGGTGGGGCCTGAAGCCTCGGTGGGGTCTCAAGCGGCGGCAGCGACCAGGCGGTCGATGGTCTCGGACCAGCCCTCGCGCATCGCGGCCAGCTCGTCGTCGTCGACGGGCGAACCGTCGGGCAGCTCGAGGCGGAACGTGAGTTCGGTCGCCGACCCCGTTCCGACCAGGTCGATGGTGACGAGGATCCCCTCGTCGAGTTCGTCCTCGCGGATCTCGGGCCAGCCGTCGACCGCACCCCACACGAATGCGATGCGGTTCGGGCGGCGGAGCTCGCGGTAGATGCCGCCCGTGATGTAGCTGCGGTCGGGTGTGAGCATGAACTGCCGCCACGCCCCGCCCTCTCGCCGATCGACCGAGACGGTTTCGCCGATCGGGGTCGCGGGGTTGAAGAACCAGTGCAGGCGGTCCGCCTCCGTCCAGGCGCGGAACACGTCGTCGGGGATCGCGTCGATCTCGCGGGAGATCACGAATCCGCCGCTCACGCCTGAGTTTTCCTGACGACCCGAGCTGCGCCGAACATCGTGGAACTGCGAGCGCGAGTGCGGGTGAACCTAGCCGGGCGGGACGGTGTGCCGTTGCGCATCGCCCGAGTTTACGGCGTCCACATCCGAGTCCTGGTAGAGGCATCGATGAGCGACCCGAGGGCGGAGCGGTATGTTCTCGCCCCTGTTCACCATTCGAGGTCGTTCGTCAACCCCTATCTCCCGCGCTGAGGCGGTGCTCTCCTTGCATCATGACCGCTGTATGGCCCGCCTCCCCATCTCTCTCGCCGCTGGAAGTGACCGCCGTGAATGAGCACTCGTGGCGCATCTGCGATGAGCGATTGGATGAGGAGGACGCGATGCGCGTGCTCGCGTTCATCGAGCGTCGACGCGGAGCGTTCCGCATCACCTGGCTCGTCGGCGGGCGCGGGTGGGCGGTGTTCCGCGACTTCGAGACGGCGCTGCGTGCGGTACGCACCCGGTGCCTCGACTCGACTCTCGACTAGACGCCTCGCGTCTCGTCCGAACAGCGCTCCTGCTCGGCGCAGAACGAACATCCGGCGAGGATCGTCGATGCCATCACTTCCGAAAGGCTCCGCCCCGTGAGACGAATCCACTATGCAGATGGTTCCGTGCTCACTGCGGACACCACCGCCTCCGCCCTTCTCTCCTACGCGCAGGCGCTCGCGGTATGCGGTGGCTCCGACCTCGTCACGATCCCGGTGGTCACCGAGTCCGGCGCTCGGGCGGACGCTCAATTCCTCATCGGGCCCGCGAGTCAGATCCTCTCTCTTCCGGTCGAGAACAGCTGGCCCGAACCCGAGGATGCTGACCTCGTCGCTGATCTGAGCCGCAGGGCGGGGCTGCGGGCACCCGGCGCGGATACGCTGGCCGCGTCTCCGATGCTGGACGATGCCGCGTCATCGGAGCCGTGCATGGATTACATCTGACCGGCGATGACGCGTCGGCCGCACGGGACGTCGCGGGCTACTCGTCGGGGTCGAGCGGGATGAGAACGAGCGGTACTCCCGGCATGATCAGCAGCTCAGCCGGCTGGGGTCGACCTTCCCCGCGATTGACCCGGAGCCAGGTCGGGCCCCCACCTGCGAGTGCGCGTTCGATGACGCCCTTGACCTCGTCGAGGTCCCTCTGACCGACGCTGTACTGCTCGCCGTCGTAGATGATGTCGATGCGCTTCACCGGCGGTCGTGTCTCACTGCGGAGCCTCGACTCCCGGCTGAGCGGGAGGCGGCTCCGGCACGATCCGCATGCCCTGCGCGCTGTTCGCGGTCAGCATCAGCGCGTTGACCCACTCGGGGTTGATGGAGGGAGGTCTGCTGCCCACGAACTTGAAGTAGAGCGGGATCGCGGGATGCATCCACAGGCTGCTGCGTCCGTCGCCGATCTGCGGGTCGTCCTTCCAGAGGAAGAAGAACGACTCACCGCGCCGCAGTTTCGCGCCGATCACGAGCTGGAGGTGGGCGAGCACCCGGTCGTCGAAGTCGACGGTGAGGGTGGAATCGTAGGTCAGCTTGCCCACTCGAGCCCCCTTCGGCGATCGCGGTGTCGACCCGGCGATCCGGGGACGGCATCAGCCTAGCGTTCCCGGTTCGCAGTGCTGGAGGAAGCCGGGGTGAACGCGCTGATCAGACCTGATCGACCCCCCTGCGGCGGACTTCCTCGGCCTGGGTCAGGGCGCCCCTCGCGAAGCGCTCGGTCAGGCGGGTGTAGGTCGCCACATCCTCGGGAGACCAGTCGCGCACGACCTGCTCCGCCAGCCGATCGCCCAGGTCGTAGAGCCGCTGGGCCACGGCGAGTCCGGACTCGGTCAGGCACACGCGACTCGCGCGCGAATCGCCCTCGTCGGCCTGCCGCTCCACCAGACCTCCGGCTTGGAGGCGGCCGACGATCTTGCTGACGTTCGAGCGCCCGGTGCCGAGCTCATCGGCGAGCGCCGAGGGGCGCATCGGACCGCGGAAGCTGAGGTGGCGGATCATCCGGTGGCAGGGCTCGTCGAGGACGTCTCCGTCGGACAGCCGGATCTCGAGGTGGAAGTCGGGCGAGTCCCAGAGGTTCAGGAGGGCTCCGAGGCTGGCCATGAGATCGGATCGGTACGGCAGTGCCGCGACGTCGCGGTCGGTCGAGACCCGGTCCTGCGGCGCGAGGGTGCGGCCGCCGTGTTCCGTGCTTGTCATGGTCCGCCCAGGATAACGACTGGCGGGGGTCGAGGATCTACCCCGTCCGGGCGATCTCGGCGGCGCGCTGAGGACGGCGGCGACCCTGCGGTCGGCAGTGTCCACGACCCGCTACTTGATGGCGAGGGCGTTCGGTGGCGACGCCACTCCCCCGATCTTGTTCAAGGGCGCCGAGGTGAGCATGAACTCGTAGACCCCGTCGCTCGCGCAGTCCGCGGCGAGGGCGTCCAAGTACCACATCTCGCCGATCGGGATACCCAGAAGCGCCAGCACATCCATGTGCAGGTACTCGCCGGGACGGAACCGATGCGGCCACGCCTCGAATGTGGAGGTGTCCGTGGCGGCACCCGCGACGTGGGTGTTCCAGAGGAAGCGGGCCATCTCGCGGCTGGCCTCGAGCCCCGGCCCTCCCATGGTCTGGGCCACGGCCACCGTCGCGATGTCGGCCCGCTGTGCGGGCGTCGTCTGGTCGTACCACTGCATCCACCCGGTGCGGATGAGGAGGATGTCGCCCTCGCGGAGTTCCGTGCCCTGAGCGTCCGCGATCGCGCGCAGGTCGTCGACGGTGATGTCGCGCGTCTCGTCCGGCACGATCGGTCTCTCGGTCGAGGCGAAGTGGCGCTCCGCGTCGAGGAGGACCCCGCGGCCGACGATCCCCCGCCGTGCCCAGTGCTCGACTCCGTTCTTCGACCCGGGTCTGCCGGTGAAGTCGGCGGGGGTGCGACCGTTGTAGTACCCGTGGTCCGAGTGGCCCACGTGGCTGAGCCCGTCCCACTGGCTCGACTGCTGCGGGTAGAACGCGTCATAGAAGTCGTCCTGCCCGTCGCCCTGGTCCACGATCGTGTGGCGGAGCGGACCGCGGCCGTAGAACGGCGGGTCGGGGAGCTCGAGGTCCCAGTTGAGGGGGAAGACCGCCCCCTTCCTCACCAGGGAGGCTCCTTCGATGACCCGGTCCGAGGTGAGGAGGTTGATCGCCCCCACCTCGTCGTCGTCGCCCCAGACGCCCCACGCCGAATGCGGCGGCTTGTCGGGCGAGACGGGGAGGTCGTCGTAGTCGGGAAGGTTGCTCATGGTGGACCTCGGTTCTGATCGGGCGGGAGTGGACGTCATTTGATCGCGCCGGCGGCGAGGCCGCGCTCGAAGAGACGCTGGAGGCAGAGGTAGGCGACGATCTCGGGGATCGCGGCGATCGCGGCACCGGCGAGGACCTTCGTCTGGTCGTTGCTGAACTGGCCGACGAAGAACTGCGGGAGGATCGTGATGGTCTGGCTGCTCGAATCGAGCAGGAAGACGAGAGGCAGCAGGTACGCGTTCCATGCCGAGATCAGGGTGAGCACGATGATGGCGGCTCCGATCGGCCGGGTGAGCGGCAGGATCACGCTCCAGAACGTGCGGGCGGTGCTCGCGCCGTCCATCCGTGCCGCCTCCATCAGCTCATCGGGGATGCCGGCGACGAAGGTGCGGGCCAGCAGGACGGCGAACGGGACCTGGAGTGCGGCGAGCGGCAGGACCACGGCCCAGTAGGTGTTGTAGAAGCCGAGCTGCAGCGTCGTCGTGAACAGGGGCGTGATCAGCACCACCTCGGGCAGGGTGAGGCAGGCCAGCAGCAGCCAGAAGAAGACCTCGCGGCCGCGGATGTGCAGCTTGGCGAAACCGTAGGCGGCGAGCATCGTGCACAGGTAGACGACCGCGATGGTGAGGACCGCGATGATCACGCTGTTGCGGAAGAAGAGCGGGAGCTCGGGCAGGGCGAGGATGTCCGTGTAGTTCTTCCAGCCCTGGCCGGCGAGCGAGCCCTGGACCATCCAGACGAGCGGCAGGAGGAAGGGGATGGCGAGCAGCGTCAGAACGAGCTGCAGGAGCAGCCGACCTCGCCGCGTGTGCGCCTCGAACATCAGATCGCCTCGCTGTTCTGCCGGTTCCGCCTGCTGAGGAGGATGGCGATCGACACGGCCAGGATCAGGAGCATCACGGACAGCGCGGCGGCGTAGCCGACATGTCCCTCCTGAATGCTCGACCGGTAGATGTAGGTGCCGAGGAACTCGGTCGAGTAGTTCGGGCCTCCGGCTGTCACGAGGAACGGGACGTCGAACAGCTTCAACGAGCCGATCGCGGTGAGGATCAGCAGCGCCACCGTTGTGCCCTGCACCTCGGGAAGGATGATGCTCACCAGGGTCCGGATGTTCCCGGCACCGTCGAGCCTGGCGGCGTCGAGGACGTCCGGGTCGATCTGCCCCATGGCGGCGAAGTAGAGGATGAAGGTCAGCCCGGTCGAACCCCAGATGGTGATCGCCAGCACGGTCGGCAATGCGGTCTCCGACTCGGCGAGCCAGGCGTGCCTCAGGAATCCGAGGCCGACAAGTTCGAGCAGCCCGTTGAACTGCCCGTCGGCGGAGAACGCCTGCCGGAATACCGGTGCCATCACCGCCGGTGCGAGCACGACGGGGACGAAGATGATCACCTTGTAGACCGACTTCAGCTGGACTCTCGAGTGCAGGAGCACCGCGAAGACGAGTCCGAGGGTGGTCTGGACGACGAACGTCCCGACGAAGTAGATGACCGTGTGCAGGATGGCGCCCCAGAAGATCGGGTCCTGCAGGATGTCGAGGTAGTTCTGCAACCCGACGCTCGTCTGGACGGGGCTGCTCCCGTTCCAGTCGAGCGTCGAGATGTAGCCGGTGTAGATGATGCAGTAGTAGAGCAGCCCGACCGACAGCACCATCGCCGGAAGGATCCACAGGTAGCCCGAGTAGTGCAGGCGGCGGCCCGGGACCGCGCCGCCGCCTGCTCGCGTCGGCGGCGACGGTCTGCGCCGGGTGTCCCGTGCCTCGTCGGTCATCGCCATCGTCGTCTTCTCCCTCGTCGCCTGCCGGATACCGTGTGGTCCCTCGCGGGATCAGAAGGTGACGCCGGCCTTCTCCGCGGCTGCCTGCAGAGTCTTGGCGGCCTCGGCGGGCGTCGCGTCTCCTGCGGCGACCGTCGTCCCCGCGACGCCGATGGCTGTTGCGAGATCGGCGTTCGAGAGCAGTCGGTCCTCGGTCACCGTGCCGGCCTGGGTGATCAGGTCCTGGAGGGCCGGGAGCTGCACGCTCTCGTCGACGAGTCCGCTGAGCTGAGGCGACACCCCGTTCAGGGACGGGACGTCGGCGAGCGAGTCGGCCACGATCTGCTGACCCGCCGTCGCCGACGAGAGCCACAGGGCGAACGTGGTGGCGGCGTTGCGGACCTTCGACTTCGCGTTGACGGCGAGCCCGTAGTCGGGGCTGCCGAACAGGGCGCCGGGGGTTCCTCCGTCCACAGCGGACGGGAAGGGGATCGGCACTGTCGTGAAGGGAACCGCCTCCGCGACACCTGCGGCGCCGATGGCAGCCGTCATGGTGTCGGCCTTGGTGTACTGGCTGTACCAGTACCCCATCTGCACCATCGCGTACTTGCCCGACAGGAACCCGTTGTTGGCGTCGGGATACTGCTGCTGACCCAGCGCTCCCTCCTGCATGATGCCGTCGTCGAACATCGACTTCCACGCGGTGAGTGCCTCGACGAGGTCGGGGTCCGTCCACTTCGCCTCGCCGCGGGTCGCCTTGGTGAACAGGCCGGGGTTGATGGTGTCCGCGATCGCCTGGAGCGTGTCCTGGTTGAAGGCCACCTGCTGCGCTCCCTGGATGAAGCAGCCCACGCCGTTCTTCTCGAGCACGGCGCACACCTCTTTCCATTCGGTGAAATCGGTCGGGGCGGTGAGGCCGTACTCGTCGAAGATGTCCTGGTTGATCCAGACGGGGCCGGCGAAGCCGAGGCCCACGGAGAGGGCCTTCAGCTCGTCGTTGTCGTCGGTGAACGAGCTGACACCGATTGGCGACACCTGCGACTGCCAGTCGGCCCCCAGCTCCTCCTCTGCCGCGGGGCCGAGGTCGACGCCGAAGTCCTTGAACTGCTCGAACATCGCACCCGAGGCGACGTCGAAGACATCGGGCCCGGCGGAGGAGGCGAGCGCTGGACGGATCGCGGCCTGGTACCCGTCGATCGTGAGGAGCTTGTAGTTGACCTTGATGTCCGGGTACTCCTCGTTGAAGGCCTCGATGTAGGCCGGGGCGACACCCTTCTCGGGCACCCACCCCCACCACTCGACGGTGCCTTCGGTCGCGGATCCACCGTCGCCGCCGGCCGGCGCCGAGGTGCCGCACCCGGTGAGGGCGAGGGCGATCGTACCGGCGGTGAGCGCGACCATCGTCCGGGCGCTGCGGCGGAGGGTGAGTTTCGGCATAGTGCTCCTATTTCGGGCATGGCGAAGCGACGCGATGCGGCGCAGGGGGAAATGAGAGGAGAAGCGTTCGCGCCCCCTTCACTCACCCGTGGGGCGGTATCAGGAAGGACGCGGCTCGGTGGGATCGACACTATGGTGTCCATTTGGACATCGTCAAGTGTCCGGAAAGACATCTTTTCGACTGTTTACATCCGCGTTACACAACCGCGTCGCGTGGGCGGGAGCGCGCGCTTCGGTGCCCCCTGAGGAGTGCTGCGATCAGCGCGGGATATGGGCGTCCGCCGTCTGGATCGCAGTCCCGGGTTCTCTCGCCGTCACGACCAATCGGTCGGAGGGGGAATCGTTCGATTCGCCGCCGAACCGACACCGCCCTGCGTGCCCGACGGGGGGGTGCGGCATGCTCTGAGACCGCAGAACGCGGTGGTCAGACCTCGGCGAGCTTGGCGCCCAGCTCGGCGTCACTCGGTTCGACGAGGTGGCTGCCGTCCGGGAAGACGATGACGGGGATGTTGGTGCGGCCGCTGATGGAACGGGCTTTCTCGGTCGCATCCTCGATCGCCTCGACATCGATGTACTCGTAGTCGGCCCCGACCTTGTCGAGCAGCCTCTTCGAGCGGCGGCAGTCGCTGCACCAGTCGGCGCCGTACATGGTGATGGATGCGGTCTCGGCCATAGCTCAAGGGTAAGCCCGCGGAGAACGACGAAGGGCGCCGCCAGTGATGGCGACGCCCTTCGCGGGACCCGTGCTGCGCGGGCCCCTCAGATCAGGCCCGGCTGCTGCGGCGACCGGTGATGAGGCCCCAGATCACGAGGACGATGAGAGCACCGACGATCGCGACGATCCAGGTCGAGAGATCGAAGAAGTTCTCGAGGGGGGCGTTGAAGAGCAGTCCGCCCAGCCACCCTCCGAGGAGAGCGCCGATGACACCGAGCACGAGGGTGGCAAGCCAGCCGCCGCCCTGGCGCCCCGGAAGGATCAGCTTGGCGATGGCTCCTGCCAAGAGTCCGAGGATGAGGAATGCGAAGAAGCCCATAGTGCTTTCTGCCTTTCAGTCGGTCTTCAGTTGGCATCCAGTTTCGCAGTTCCGAGGCTTTCGATCGGGACTGCTCAGGTTGCTCCCAGGCAGATGGAAGGGCCTACACAGGGTCGGCTACGAATCCCACGAAGCGTTGTCCGTCAGGTTGGCGGTGACCTCGTCCAGGTAGACCTGCCGGACACCCGGCTCGAGGAACGCCGACTCGAACGAGTTGTAGGCGAGCGTCGCCTGCTGCCCCCGGGTGAGACCGAGCGCTTCGGTGACGGCGCGGAAGTTCTCGTCGATGTATCCGCCGAAGTAGGCCGGGTCGTCGCTGTTGATCGAGACGACGAGACCCTCGTCGAGCATCGTGCGCAACGGGTGCTCCGAGAGGTCGGCGGGGGCGGTGCGGAGGGCCACGTTCGAGAGGGGGCACACGGTGAGCGGAATGCGCTCGTCGCGAAGGCGAGCCACGAGCTCGGGGTCCTCGAGGGCGCGGTTGCCGTGGTCGATGCGTTCCACGCCGAGCAGGTCGAGAGCCTCCCTCACGTAGTCGGGTCCGCCCTCCTCCCCCGCGTGGGCGACACGGTGCAGGCCTTCGGCCGCCGCCATCGCGTAGACGTCGGTGAACAACGACGGCGGGTAGCCGACCTCCGTCGAGTCGAGCGCGACGCCGATGAACTTGTCGCGGAACGGCATCGCGGTCCGGAAGATCTCCTCGGCGGCCTCGGGGCCGCGGTCGCGGAGGAAGGACAGGAGCAGGTCGGCGGAGACGCCCAGTGTGCGCTCCCCTTCGGCGATGGCGGCGGAGAGTCCGCCGATCACATCGGCGAACGGCACGCCGTTGCCGACGTGCGTCTGCGGGTCGAAGAAGATCTCGGCGCGGCGCACCCCGGCCTGGGCTGCCCGGTTCAGGTAGCCGAGCCCGAGCTCGTAGAAGTCCTGCTCGGTGCGCAGAACCGTGAGGTTGGAGTAGTGGATGTCGAGGAAGGACTGGAGGTCGGCGAACACGTACCTCGCGGTGAGCTCATCGGGGTCGTAGGTGGGCAGCGCGATGTCGTTGCGCCGCGCCAAGCGCACCAGAAGGTCGGACTCGATGGTGCCCTCGATGTGGATGTGGAGTTCGGCGGTAGGCCACATGAGATGTCCTCACGGTTCGGGAGCGCTCGTGCGTCTCGTCGCCGACGTTATCCGATTCGCGGCGTCGACAGCCGAGCGCGGGGTGCGGGGGTCATCGTCGCAGAAGCGGAACGACCCGCGCGAGCTGGTCCGCGAGACCGATGTCGACCAGTTCGATCCGTCCCGTCAGGGAGGCGGCGGGCTCGCGCAGGAGGCCGGCCTTGAAGGCGCCGAACGTGACCGTGACGTCCGCAGGCAGGACGGGGCCGTCGACGGCACCGGTGTCGGCGTCGATGCCGCTCGGGATGTCGACCGCGATGACCGTCGGCCGGTTCGGTCGGTCGAGGATCGGGAGGAGAGCCGCGACGAGCGCAGCCGCCGGTCCGCTGAGGGAAGGCGTCGGCCGGCCCGCCGATCCGGTGCCGAAGAGACCATCGAGGATCGCGTCGGCACCGTCGGCACCGTCGGCCGCGGCGAGCGCGGCGTCGACGTCCGCGACGGCAAGGACCGTCGCACCGGCCCGGCGTGCGGCGGCGAGCGCCTCGGGGTGCAGGCGTTCCGAGATCGGGGCGACGACGACCTCCGTGCCCCGCTTGGCGAGCTCGGCGCCGGCGTAGAGCGCGTCTCCTCCGTTGTTGCCGGGACCGGTGAGGATGACGATCCGCTGGCGCACGGGTTCGGAGGACTTCTGCGCCCGCCGCCCGAGCGCGTCGGCGGTGACGGCAGCGAGCCCTGCCGCTGCCCGTTGCATGAGCGGTTCGCCCGCGGCGAGGTGCGGTGCTTCGGCGTCGCGCACCTGCTGGGCGGAGTACCCGCTACGGAGCGTCGCCTCAGTGTGGCCGGTGGCGATCGTGTTCCACCGGCTGCCGGTCCGGCGGGTGATCTTTTCGTCGCCGATCTCGGCGAGAGTCTCAGCCGTCTGCGCCACGGCGTTGCCGATCTGGAGGGCGATCTCGTCGTCGTCGGCGGTGAAGCGCACGGTGAGTCGAGCCTCGCCCGACACCACGTTGACACTCGACGCCTCGAGCACGGTGAGCTCGGCGGCCGCCGCCGCGACCGCCGGAAGCAGTGCATCCGGTGCGACTCCCGCCCGGAGTCGGCCAATGGCGAGGGTGACGCGGTAGGAGGGCATCAGTCGTCGCGGACTAGGCCGTGAGGCGGGCCATGAATGAGTCGAGCTGGGCGAGCTGACGCTCGGGCGTGGTGTCTGCCGGGGTCAGAACGCTCATGACCTGCAACCCCATGAGCATGGACAGCAACTCGTCGACGGTGCTCGCCACATCGAGTCCGGTCGAGGCGAACCCATCGCGCTGCGCCTCGTGGATGCGCGCCGTCATCTCGGAGCGCCAGTCGTTCATCATGCCCGCGTAGGTGTCGGCGTTCTCCGTCGACGACATGGCCTGCTGCCAGAACGTGAGCACGATCCGGGCCTCCATGAGACGGATCTCGTCGAGCGGCATGATCTCGAGGCAGAGGGTGCGAAGACCGGCGAGGCCGTAGCGGTGGTCGTCGGCGGCGTCGGCGCGGCGGTTGGTCGAATCGAACGTATACCGGAACGCGGCGGTGATGACGGCGTCCTTGTTGGGGAAGTAGTAGAGCAGGGTGCCGTTGGCGCGGCCAGAGACCTCGGCGATCCGGCGAGTGGTGACGGCCTCGAGGCCCTCCGTCGCGATGAGCTGCCAGACCACCTCGATGAGCTCTTCGCGGCGCTGATCGTGATCGACGAACTTCGGCATGATTCCCAGTGCTTCTCTGGAGGCCGGGTACTGAGGCGGCCTCGCGTCCCTCGACTGTAGCGCTCAGGCGCTCGCCTTCCGGCGCTGCGCGGCGGGGTCCGATACACGCAGGAAACATTGTACGCGTGTACGAAATAAGACCGTTACGCGACGGAAATCTATTCCGTACGCGTGTACCAAATACTCGGATAACCGGCGGCGAATAGCTCCAAGCCCCGGCGCTCCTGGCTCCACCGCGTTCCACAGCACGTGTACCTCAGTGCGCCCTCCTGGCGCCGTTCTGCAGCTCCCACTCCCCCGACGAGGACTCCTATGCGCATCCGCACCATCGGTCTTTCCGCTCTCGCCCTCACCTCCGCCTTCGCCCTGGCGGGCTGCGGCACAATCAACGACGCCCCCGCCGACTCCGCCGACGCTGCGGAGACGAAGGAGGTCGACACGATCCTGTTCGACTACCCGTTCACCGCTCTCCCCGTCTACAGCGCGGTCGTCAAGTACGCCCAGGAGCGGGCCGACGAGCTCGGAGTGAAGCTCGAGCTGACCAACGACGACATGGACCTCACCAAGCAGGTCACCAACCTCACGACCTACCTGTCGCGCGACGTCGACGCCGTCGTGTCGTTCCCCGCCGACCCGGCGAGCCTCGAGAGCATCGCAGGCCAGTACATGGACTCGGGCAAGTTCTGGGTCAGCTACGCCAACCCGCTCGAGACGCAGGACGCGTTGCTCGGCCTCAACGCCTACGCATCGGGTGAAGCCCTCGGCACGCACGCCGGCGAGTGGATCACCGAGCAGCTCGGCGGCGAGGGCAAGGTGCTGATCATCGAGGACACCAGCATGACCTTCAGTCAGCAGCGCACCCAGGGCATGATGGACGGCCTCGCCGCCGCAGCACCCGACGCCGAGATCGTCGCCCAGCAGGCGGGCATCACGCCCGAGCAGGGCCTGTCGATCACCACGGCGGTCGTCGCCCAGTACCCCGACCTCAACGTCGTCCTCACTGCAGCCGGCGACGCCGCGCAGGGGGCGTACCAGGCGCTCACCACGGCCGGCCGTGACGCGATGGACCCGAACACCTACGTGGGCGGCCTCGACGGCAACGCCTTCGGACTCCAGCGCATGCAGGAAGGCGCGTTCTTCCGTGCGGAGGTCTCCGTCTCGGCCAAGGACATCGGCTACGCGATCATCGACCTCCCGCTGGCTCTCGCCGATGGAAGCGGTGAGGACTACGAGACGCCGATCACGCTGCTGACGGCCGACACCGACAACCTCAGCGACTACATCACCGAGTTCGGCGGCTGATCCGACGGCTCGCCCCGACCCACCGCCCCAGCCCAGGCACTTCCAGCGGAGACGACGACATGACGGTAGAACTCACCGGCCTGACCAAGCGGTACGGCGCGACGACGGCACTCGACTCGGTCGACCTCACGGTCGAATCCGGAGAGGTGCACGCGCTGCTCGGTCACAACGGAGCCGGCAAGTCGACTCTCATCAAGTGCCTGGGCGGGAGCGTGCGGCCGACCTCCGGGACCATCGCCCTGGACGGTCGGCCGCTCGAGAACCTCACTCCCCGTTCGGCGATCGACGCCGGCATCTCGGTCATCTACCAGCACCTTGGACTCATCGACGGACTCACCGTGAGCGAGAACCTGTTCCTCGGGAACGAGCTCACGGCCGGACTGTTCGTCCGGTCCAGGAGCCAGCGGATCGTCGCCGCCGAGTCGCTCGCCCGGATCGGAGCCGACATCGACCCCGATATCCCCGTCGGTGCGCTGTCGAGCGGAGGGCGGCAGATGGTCGCCATCGCGAAGGCGATTCAGCGCGACGCGAAGCTGCTCATCCTCGACGAGCCCACCGCCGCCCTCTCCCCGGTGGAGGCAGCGGCACTCGGCCGGCTCGTCCTGCAGCTCCGGGCCGAGGGGCTCGCCATCCTCTACGTCACCCACCTGCTGAACGAGGTCATGACCCTCGCCGACCGCGTCACCGTCCTCCGCAACGGCCGCGCCGTGTGGGCGGCGCACATGGCGGGTACCGCGAAGGGCGACCTGGTCCGCGCGATCAGCGACTCCGCCGGGGAAGCTCCCGCCGAAGCGTCGAACGTCGACCGGAGCGGAGTGCCTGCACTGCGTGTCCCCGCCGCAGCGGACGGGGTCGACCTCGAGGTGTTTCCCGGCGAGATCGTGGCCCTCTACGGGCTCATGGGGGCCGGCCGGACGAAGCTCCTCGAATCCGTCTACGGCAGCCGCCCCTCCTCGCGACGGGAGGTCGAACTGAGCGGTGAGGCCGTCACGCTCGGCAGTCCCGGAGCCGCCCTCGCCGCGCAGGTCGCACTCGTCCCCGCCGACCGGCACTCGCAGGGGCTGTTCCTGTCGCTGCCCGCGCAGGAGAACAGCGTCACCCGGGCCATGGCGATGCTCGCGCGACTCGGATTCCGGTCACCGACCCGCGAGCGCGAGGTGTTCGACGAAGCCGCATCGCTCATGTCGCTCAAGCCGCACAACCCGGCTCTCCCCGCCGAACGATTCTCGGGCGGCAACCAGCAGAAGATCCTCATCTCCCGCTGGGTGACCAGTGCATCCGATGCCCGGATCCTGCTCGTCGACGACCCGACACAGGGTGTCGACGTCGGCGCCCGCACCGAGATCTACGCCGTGCTGCGCGACCTCGCCCGTGAGAAAGGCATGGCGATCCTGGTCTCCACCAACGAGCCCGAAGAGGTCATCGCGCTCGCCGACCGCTGCGCCTTCATGGCCGACGGCGCCGTGACCGGCATCGTCGACGTCCCCGGCACCACGGCGGAAGAACTGCTGTCCACGATCCACCCGTCGGACGCGGACGACCACTCCGACGCCACCGCGAGTCCATCCCCTGGGAACCGAACCACTACACGAGAGACCGAGGCGGCATGAAAATGCATCCCGGGCGACGCCTGCTCTACTTCGTCGCCGAGAACCCCCTGCTCCTGCTCCTGATCGTGCTCGTCGTGGTTGTGCAGCTCCTCACCGGAGCCGTGCTGAACCCCGGCAACCTGCGCGGTGTCGGACTCGACGCGGCGATCATCGCGATCGTCGCCGCTCCGATGGCGATGCTGTTCATCGCCGGCTACATCGACTTCTCCGTCGGATCGGTGCTCGCGCTCAGCGGAGTCGTCGCCGGCAGCATCATGGCCGGCGGCGGAGACCCGGCGGCGGCGATCATCGCCGCGATCGTCGTCGGCATGGTCGTCGGGCTCGCCAACGCAATCTTCACTACCGTGTTCGGGCTCTCCGCATTCGTGACGACCCTCGGATCTCTGCTCGCCGTCCGTGGTGTCGCCCAGCTGCTCGCTCCCCTGCCGGTCAGCGGATTCGGCGACGCGTTCGGCTATCTCGGTGTCGGCACGCTCGCGACGGTGCCGCTCGCGATCTGGATCGCCGTGATCGTGCTCATCCTGTCGTCGCTGTTCCTCAGTCGCACCCCGGCCGGGCGCCACGTCTACGCGATCGGAGTGAGCCGCGAAGCCGCCTATCTGTCGGGCATCAAGGTGAAGGCGATCCCGTTCGCCCTGTATCTTTTCTCGGGAGCGATGGCGGGTCTCGCCGGTGCCATCACGGTCGCACGGCTCAACAGCGCCCCCGCCGGTCAGCTCGGTCAGGGCTTCGAGCTCACGGTCATCACAGCGGTGCTGCTCGGCGGCGTCGCGCTCACGGGAGGATCCGGGTCGATCTTCGGTGTCCTCATCGGAGTGCTCTTTCTCGGCCTGCTCAACAACGCGCTCGTCCTGCTCAACGTGCCCAGCTTCTGGCAGGACGTCGCGAGCGGTCTCGCCCTCATCGCCGCCATCGGTCTCGCACTCGTCACCGGCAAGCTGCGCCAGCGGCTCGTCGTGCTCGAGGCGCGCACCCTTCTTCGTTCATCGGACACCACGACCGCAGAGAAAGTTTCCTCATGACTCTCACCACCTCAGCAGCCGCCCCGTCGACGGTCGGCCGCCAGCCCCTCCGCTCGCTCGACGGTTCCGAGATCACCGCCGTCCGCGACATCCTCACCGAGGCGGGCCTCGTCACGGATACGACCCGATTCGCCTACGTCGGCCTCGACGAACCGCACAAGGATGAGATCCTCTCGGGCGGGACCGTCGACCGCCGCGTCCGCGTCCTCCTGCTCGACGTCTCGGACGGCCGCTCGCTCGACGTCCGGGTGTCGCTCGACGAGCGCAGCATCGTCTCGAACCTCGAGCTCGATCGCAGCATCGGCGAGATCGCGATCCTCAACGAGGAGTTCGAGGTCATCAACGACATCCTGCTCGCCGACGACGAGTGGCGTACCGCCCTCGGCCGCCGCGACATCGACCCCGACACCGTGGCCCTGGCGCCGCTGTCGGCCGGCAACCTGGGGCTCGAGGACGAGAAGGGCAAGCGCCTCATGCGCGTGCTCGCGTTCCGTCAGGACTTCCCTCAGGACCACTGCTGGGCGCACCCCATCGATGGGCTCGTCGCCTACGTCGACCTCATCGCCCGCAGCGTTCACAAGATCATCGACGACCGGCTCTTCCCCGTGCCGGCAGAGCACGGAAACTACACGGACCCCGAATTGACCGGCCTGCCCCTCGAGGGCCTCAAGCCGATCGTGATCAGTCAGCCCGAGGGGTCGTCGTTCACGATCGATGATGGTCATATCGAATGGGCGAACTGGTCGCTCGACGTGTCGTTCGACGCGCGCGAAGGTCTCGTCCTGCACCGGATCGGCTACGACGACCACGGAAACGTCCGACCCATCGTCTACCGCGCCTCGATCGCCGAAATGGTCGTGCCCTACGCCGACCCGTCCCCGGTGCGCTACTGGCAGAACTACTTCGACACCGGCGAGTACCTGTTCGGCCGTTACACGAACTCCCTCCAGCTCGGCTGCGACTGCGTGGGCGACATCACCTATCTCGACATCACGCTCGCCGACGAGTTCGGGAACCCGCGCACCATCGAGAACGGCATCTGCATCCACGAGGAGGACTACGGGACCCTCTGGAAGCACACCGATCTGTTCACGGGCGAGGAGAACGTCCGCCGCCAGCGTCGACTCGTCATCTCGTTCTTCACGACGGTGGGGAACTACGACTACGGCTTCTACTGGTACCTCTACCTCGACGGCACCATCGAGTGCGAGGCGAAGCTGACCGGGTTCCTCTTCACTTCCGCCTACCCGGAGGAGGGCAGCCAGTTCGCCACGAACATCGCGCCCGGACTCGGGGCGCCGTACCACCAGCACCTGTTCTGCGCCCGCCTCGACATGGCGATCGACGGAGTCAGCAACGCTGTCGACGAGGTCGACGTGGTGCGCCTCCCCATCAGCGAGACCAACCCGTGGGGCAACGCCTTCACCGGCAAGGCGACCCGCCTCGAAACCGAATCCGATGCGCAGCGCGTCGCGGACGGCGCGGTGAACCGCACCTGGCATGTCGTCAGCACGACGAGTTCGAACCGGATGGGCGGGCCCACCGGTTACGCGCTCATCCCGGAGGGGTCGCCGACGCTCATGGCGGACCCGTCGTCGGTCATCGCATCACGTGCCGCATTCGCGACCAAGAACCTCTGGGTCACGGCGTACTCCCCTGACGAGAAGTACCCGGCGGGCGACTTCGTGAACCAGAGCGCGCTCGGCCAGGGCCTGCCCGCCTACGCGGCATCGGATCGCGCTGTCGACGGTGAGGACATCGTGCTCTGGCACACTTTCGGCCCCACCCACCTGCCGCGGCTCGAGGACTGGCCGATCATGCCCGTGGACTACGCCAAGTTCACTCTCAAGCCGTACGGGTTCTTCGACCGGAACCCCACGCTCAACGTGCCGGCCTCCTCGACCGACCACTGCGCCGTGCCCGGCGATGCGTCCACCGAGTTCGCGGGACGTTCCGAAGCGGCGCACTCCGCCATCGATCACGCCGGACATGCGGGCCACGACCACGCGGGCCACGACCACGCGGGTCACGGTAACGCGGGTCACGGTCACTGACCGGATAGAGACACGGCAGAAGGGTGGCGGGGATGGATGCGGCGATGATCGCTCTCGCGGTGGGCGCGCTCGTCTGCGTGGGCCTGAGCGGTGCGCGCTCCATCGCGACCGAGTGGCTCCCCGCCATCCTGATGACCGCCGCCATGGTCGCTCTCTCGGTTCCCGCCTCGGCGGTTCCACCGTTCGTCGTCGCGGGGGTGCTCGTCGTAGCCGGGGTCCTCTTCGCGCGGAGCCGGCACCGGCTCATGGCCGCGCACCGCGGCATGTCCGCGGTCGCGATGGCCGGGCTCGCCGTGCTCGGACATTCCAGCGCCGCATCGCCGGGCGCGAGGCACGGCATGACCGATCACGCGGGCAGCGGCACCCCTGGTGTTCAGATCGCTCTGGTCGTACTCGCCGCGAGCGTTCTCGTCGCCGGGATCGCACTCGTGCGTCACGAGATCATCCCGGTAAGCCCCGACATCACCCCGGTACGCCAGAGTGACTCCCGCGCACTCCCGCGCGCATCCCGGCCGACGCCGTCCACCTCGCTCCGACTCGATCGCGGACGCCTCCTTCGTCTCGGGGAGGTCGGCATCATGACGACCGCCGTCCTCGCGATGGCCGTCGCCACCTGACCCGCTCCATACATCCGCGCCCCCTAACAGCGCACCACCGATCCAAGTCCCCTCCCAGATCCAAGCCCTCATCTGATCCAAGCCAAGGAGAACCGATGTCCGAGACGACAACCCCCGACCTCATCGTGACGGGCGGGCCCATCTACACGGCAGCGATCGGCCAGCCGTGGGTCGAGGCGGTGGCCGTGACCGATGGCAAGATCTCCGCGATCGGCAGCGAGGCCGAGATCCGTGCTCTCGCCGGCCCTGCCACCGAGATCGTCGACGCCGCCGGCCGACTCGTCATGCCCGGGCTGAGTGACGGTCACATCCACCTCGGCCTCGGTGGAGGACAGGCCGCGTGGGAGCTGCCACTGCTGCCGTCCGACAGCAAGGAGGAGATCTTCGCGAAGATCGTCGACTGGGCCGCCGACTTCGGACCCGATGAGTGGATCGTCGGAGGGATCGTCGGCAGCACCGTCATGGACGACGTCATGAACGTCGACGACCTCGCCGCACTCGACGCGGCCAGCGGCGGTCGACCCGTGCTCCTGCGCGACGACTCGATGCACAACCGGTGGGTCAACTCGCGGGCGCTCGAACTCATGGGCGTCGGCGCCGACACCCCCGACCCCGAGGGCGGCAGCTACGTGCGCGACGCATCGGGGGCTCTGACCGGCGTACTCCAGGAGCTCGCATCGGGCGAGGCGGAGACCGCATTCGTCGCGCACACCGTCGACCCCGACGCCCGCAACAAGGTGTCGCTCAAGAAGGCCATGGAGGTCATCAACTCCTACGGCATCACCGCCGTGCAGGACGCCGCGACGATGGAGTACAGCTGGAAGGCGCTGTCAGCCCTCGAAGAGGACGGGGTGATCTCCGCCTGGATCGTCGGCTCGATGCCCACCCGCCCGTTCATCGAGGCCGGTCCTGTCGGCGAGGAGCTCTACGCCATCGGCCGCGCTCACGGCAGTAAGCACGTCCGCCCCGACTTCCTGAAGTTCGTGCTCGACGGTGTTCCGATGACCCGCACGACCGCGATGCTGCACCCCTACATCTGCCACGAGCACGAGGACCCTGATTTCGTCGGAGAGTCCTACTGGACCCTCGAAGAGCTCGTCGCCGGAGTCGAGTACTGCTACGACAACAACCTCGGCGGCAAGCTGCACGCGACCGGCGACGCGTCGGTCCGACTCGTGCTCGACGCCGTCGAGAAGGTGCGCGCCGAGCGCGGCCCGGGCCCGATCTTCCAGATCGCGCACGTCGAGTTCGTGGACCCGGTCGACGTGCCCCGCTTCGCCGAGCTCGGCGTCGTGCCCGATGCCTCGCCGTACCTCTGGTATCCCGGCGTCATCCAGGAGAGCATCGCCAAGCAGATCCCGCAGGCGACGGTCGACCGCAGTTGGGTGACGAAGGACTTCGTCGACACCGGTGCACTGCTCTCCGCCGGGTCGGACTGGCCCTGCGTGCTTCCCACCCCCGACCCGTGGCTTGCGATCGAGACCCTCGTCACGCGCGCCAACATCGACCCGTCGGTGCCCGGAGAGCTCAACCCCTCCCAGAAACTGACGGTTGAGCAGGCGGTCGTCGCCTTCACCCGCAACCCCGCGCAGGCGATGGGTCTCAGCGACGTAACGGGAACGATCGAGGTCGGACTCAGCGCCGACTTCATCGTGCTCGACCGCAACATCTTCGAGGTCGCGCCGCGCGAGATCCACGAGACGAAGGTCGACCTCACCTACTTCGAGGGCAAGAAGGTCCACGAGCGGGCAGCGGCGCTGGCCTCCTAGGAGGTCACGGCTCCCTGAGGAGTTCGGCCAGGGTCAGCGGCGGTCGGCCCGTCAGCGTCTCGATGTCGGAGCTGACCGCCGCGAGCTCGCCCGCGCGGATCGCGGTGTAGGTGGTGATCCAGGCGTCGACCTGCCAGGACGGTGCGTTCCATTTGGCCCGCGACTCGTGCGCCTCGGGGATCGTCTCGTCGTGGAACGTCACCTCGCGGCCGCGCGCGGCGGAGATGATGCGTGCGACATCCGTCATGTCGATGGCCTCGGGGCCCGTCATGTCGTAGGTCGTGTCGACGTGGGCGGAGGGATCGCGGACGACCTCCGCTGCGACGCGGGCGATGTCCGCCCGCGCGACGAGGGCGGCGCGCCCGTCTCCCGCCGGTCCGCGGATGACGCCGTCGTCGCCGACGAGGGCCTCCATGAAGTCGAGGTAGAAGTTGTCGCGCAGAAACGTGAACGATGCTCCCGAAGCTCGGATGAGCTGCTCCGTCGCGTAGTGGTCGCGGCCGAGGGTGAAGGTGCAGTCCGGTGAGGCGCCGACGAACGAGGTGTAGACGATGTGTCCGACGCCCGCCTCCGTCGCCGCCTCGATGAACGAGCGGTGCTCGGCCATCCGGTCGGCGCTCTCGGAGGCGGAGACCATGAACAGGACGTCGACCCCGGCGAGCGCCAACGCGGCGGCGGTGCCGTGCCCGTACGCGGCGACCGCCGTCGTGGCCCCTGCCAGGACCGGTGCCCGGGAGGTGTCCCGCACGATCAGCCGCTGCTCCACTCCGGCATCGGCCAGCAGACGGGCGGTCATCCCGCCGAGGGCTCCTGTGCTTCCGGTCACCGCGACGATGCTCATGACTCGGAACTCTAACCGGCCTAGCATCGGGAGGTGTCCGCGCCGTTCGCCCCGCTCGAGTCGCAGTGCACGACGGTCGCCGGACGGACCGTGGAATTCTTCGACAACGGAGTCGCCCGAGACGCGGATCCCGTTGTCGTGCTCCTGACGGGCGCGGGCGAGACGGTGCGCAGTTGGCTGCCGGTGCAGGCCCGGCTGGCCGGGCGACATCGGGTTCTGGCGTTCGAGCGGTCCGGTATCGGCGGCAGCGAAGCGGGATCGCCGCGCACGCTCGAGGGTCTGATCGCCGAACTCACCGGTGTGCTCGACTCGCTCGTCCCCGAAGCGCGGGTGGTTCTGGTCGGGCACTCGTTCGGCGCGCTGCTGTCCCGGGTCTTCGCGGAACGCAACGCGGCGCGCGTTGCGGGCCTCGTGCTGCTGGACGCGACGCCCGATCTGCTCGGCACCGACGCTCTCCGCAGGGTCGGTTACCGGCTCTACATCGGAGCGGCCGCGGTGCTGCGGCGAGCGCTGCCCCGGGACTGGTTCGGGAGGCTCACGGCTGCCGGCGCCTTGCCGTTCTATCCCGGCCGCTCACGGTTCCTGCGCCTCCTCGACGGCGCATCGGCCCGTGAGTGGAAGCGTGCGGTCAAGGATCTCTATCTCGGCGACGCGATCGAGGAGATGCGCGCCGTGCTGCCGGTCGCGGCCGAGGCGGCCGGTGAACTCGCCGTCGGCACGAGGGGTCGGACGGGACGCGACCTGCCCGTCGCCATGCTCACGAGTGGGACGTACGGCCCGGGGTGGACGCGCCTGCACCGAACGATCTCCCAGCGGTACCCCGGCAGCAGCCATGAGGTGACGCAGGACCGGTTCCACAATGTGCACATGCGGCATCCGGACCTCACGGTGCAGATCGTCGAAGCGGTGCTCGCGCAGGCGCGTGTCCGGTGGCGGGAGCCGGGCTAGCCGGCCATGTCGGGTTCGTCCCAGCCGTCTCGCTTGCGCAGCAGTGCGACACGTTCGACGAGGTAGCCGGCGAGAGGCACGGCCTTCTGCCCCTTGGCCCACTCGATCACGAGCCGGCCGTCCTGGACGCTCAGGGGACCGGAGCCGGCGGAGAGCGCCTGCGCGTCCACCGCGATGGGCGTGAAGTCGTGGTTGACGACCTCGCCCTCCGCGAAGTCGCCCTCGAACGCGGCCCGCCGGTCGTCGCGGCGATCCTCGCCCGACACCGACTGGTAGTTCGGATGCCGGGGGTCGACGGCGCGGGTGGTGGTGCCGACATCGAAGATGCGACCGTCACGGGTCAGCAGGAGTCGGCCGACGCGCCATGCCCTGCCGACGGGGACGAGCACGACCGAGCCGCCGAGCCCGAGCAGGCCCTTCTTCCGGCGGTACTCCCCCAATGCCTCGTCGTGCGCGCCGGAGGCTTCGAGCGCGGCGATCGTTCGCTGCAGCAGTTCGGCGAGATCCGCCTCCACCTCATCGACCATGCGCGCCCGGCTCCCGTTCCTCGTCCGCCCCGAGCTCATCCTGGCCCGTGCCGCTGAGAGCCGAGCCCGGCCGGCCGGTGACCCAGGCGGCGTGCGGCAAGCTCACGGCCGCGCTCGGCGAGACTGGCAGCAATCGCCGGCCGACCGGACCGGCATCGAGGAGACCGCCATGCCGATGACCCCTGACCTTCTCGACCTGCTGGGGAAGCGCAGCCCGTGCTTCATCTCCACGATCATGGCCGACGGTTCCCCCCAGGTCACCGAGACCTGGGTGGACACCGACGGCGAGCACGTGCTGATCAACACGGTCGTCGGGTTCCTGAAGGTCCGCAACGTGGAGCGCGATCCCCGAGTCGCTCTCGCCGTGCAGGATCCCGACAACCCGTTCCGGTACATCCAGGTGCGCGGCCGCGTCGTCTCCATGTCGACGGAGGGCGGCGCCGAGCACATCGACGCCCTCTCGCAGAAGTACACCGACCAGCCCTACCCCTGGTACGGCGGACGCGATCAGACGCGGATCATCCTCACCATCGAGGCGGAGAAGGTCAGCGGACAGGGCTGACCGGCGCAGTCCGTTCCGAGGTCGCTCAGGCGGGCGGCCAGATGCCGATGATGAACGCCATGATGACGATCGTCACCAGCTCGTGCGTGATGTTCAAGACGGTCAGCGGTGCGGGTCGGCGCTCGAACGCGTCATGGGTGATGAACCGCGCTGCCGTGAAGCCAGCGAACAGCACCAGGCCCGTGATCATCGCGTTGCCGAGGAACGATCCACCGTAGAACTGCTGCGAGATGTAGACCGATCCCGCCAGCACCCACGCGGTCACGAAACTCACGATCAGCGTGGCGATGATCGGCGCGATCGCTGCGCGGGTTCCTGTCACCGGCGGCACCTTGGCGAGCCGCATCCAGAGTGTGCCGAACACTTTCGGCGTGTACCAGATCGATCCAACGATCATCGTCGAGAGCGTCGCGGCGATGACGGCGAGGTAGTTGATTTCGGGGACCATCCGCACACCGTAGGCCCCACGGCGGGACGGCACCAGCCCCCGGCGGTTGCGACGCTCAGCGGTAGGAGATCGCCAGCCGGGCGAGCCCTTCGTCGAGGCTGACGGCGGGAGTCCACTGCAGGTCGCGACGGGTCGCACGCTGGTCGAACCAGTGAGCGGTGGACAGCTGCTCGGCGAGGAAGCGCGTCATCGGCGGCTCGTCCTCACCGGGACGCACCCGCCAGACGGCTTCGACGGCTCCCCCGGCGGCACGAGCCACCCGGGCGGGCACGTGCCAGCGCGGCGGCCGCACCCCCGCGGCCCGGCAGATGCCGGCGAGCATCTCGGCGACCGGTCGCGGTTCGCCGTTGGTGACGACGTACGAATTGCCGTGGATCGCATCGACCCGCTCGAGCGCGGCCGCGATCGCCGAGGCGGCGTTGTCGATGTAGGTCGTGTCGATCAGCGCGGCTCCGGAGCCGAGCGTCGGAAGCCGGCCCGTTCGAGCCCGCTCGACGATGCGCGCGACCAGCTGGGTGTCGCCCGGGCCCCAGACGAGGTGGGGGCGGACGGCGACGACGTGGAGGGAGTCCGAGTCCGCGGCGAGCGCGAGTCGTTCGGCGACGGCCTTGGTGCGGGCGTACTCCCCGCGGGCGGTCGACGGGTCCGCCGGATCGGCGCCGAGGCCCACGATCGATTCGCCCGTGTGCGCGACCGAGGGGGACGACACGAAGACGAGGCGGCGCACTCCGTGCGCGCGGGCGGAACCGATCAGGTCGCGGGTGCCGCCGACGTTGACCGCCTCGAACTCCGCGGGGTCTCCGGCGAGCGACACCTTCGCGGCGAGGTGGACGACCGCGTCCGTTCCGGCGAGCGCGGCGTCGACCGCCGTGCGGTCGGTGACGGAGCCGAGTACGTCGACCGTCCCCGGAATCCGGGCGGGGCGGCGCTGGAAGGTTCGCACGTCGTGGCCGGCGGACGCGATGGCCGCGGCGACCGCTCCGCCGAGGAGTCCGCTGGCGCCGGTGACGAGCACCTTCATGGTGCGCTCATCCGTCCGCCGGCGAGCACTCGCTCCGCCCACCGCGACAGTCGGGCGCGATCGATCTTGGAGTTGTGCCGGATGTCGGTCGGCAGCCGTGGGACGACCAGCACGGCGGCGAGTGGAACGCCGGCTGCGCTCCGGGCTGCGGCGGCGAGCTCGGGTGCGGCGAGTCCGGGGCGGCGGGCGGCGGGAACGGTCTCGACGATCGCGATCACCTGCTGGGTGCCGCGCGGCCCGACACCGGCGATGCCGACCCGTGCGACCCCGGCGACGGCGCCGATCCGCTGTTCGGGCCCCACGGGCGTGACGACGCCATCGGCCGTCACGACCACGTGCGGAAGCCGACCCTCGATCCACAGCCGCCCATCGGCGTCGAGGTGGCCGACGTCGCCCGTGCGGTGCCAGCGGGCGTCGCCGCCCCGAGACGGCGACAGTTCCGCGGTGTCGCGGACCGCGGCCTCGTCGGTGAGCCAGAGCTGGTCGTAGCCCTGCTTGAGATGCGGTGCGGAGACGACGACTTCGCCGGTCACACCGGCCGCCGCGGCAGGGAGGCCTGTCGCGGCGCCGTCGGCGTCGAGCGGGGCGATGAGGACCGAGACACCGGGGGCAGGACGTCCGACGCACACTCCCCCGGCCGTGATCTCGGCATCCCTCGTCGGCACGGCGCTCGCCGACCCGGCGGCCCGGATCCCATCGAGAGTGATGTCGGTCATCAGCAGACCCTCTGTCATGCCGTAGGGCGTGTGCGCGGTCGCGCCGGGCATAAGGGCGGTGATGCCGTCGAGCAGTTCGACGGAGACCGGGGCACCGGCGGAGAGCACGAGCTCCACGCCCGAGAGCGCCGCCCGATCGTCGTCGGCGAGCCCGTCCGCTGTGGCGACGACGTTCGCGATGGCAGCGGGCGACAGGAATACCACCCGCCCCTGCACGGCCGCCACGGCGGCCGCGACGGCCTCGGCGGTCAGGGTGCGGGGTGCGGAGACATCCATGTCGGGTGTCGCGGTGCGCGCGCCCAACGCGGGGCCGAGGAGCGCGAACGGGGCGAAGCCCGCCACGAGTCCGGTTCCGACCCCCACGCCGTACTGGGTGGCGAGCAGGTCGCGAAGCGCCTCGAGCTGGGCGTGGGTGTAGACGACGCCCTTCGCGGGACCCGTCGAGCCCGAGGTGAAGAGCACCGCGGCGACGGCATCCGCCGACGGCTCCGGGGGCAGTTCGGAAGCCGCACCCCGCCGTGCCAGATCGGGGAGGGAGGTCGTGACGCCGAGAACCGCTCGCTGGGCGGGCCCGAGCCGGGTGGTCGAGATGCGCCGACCGGGCCAGCCGAGCGCTCGCGCCGCGGCCAGGCCCTGTGCGGCACCGATGACGACGTCGGGATGGGCGCCTCGAACCGCGCGGGTGAGCCCGCGGATGCCGAGACCGGCATCGGCGACCACGACGACGGCGCCGATGCGCAGGCAGGCGTAGAGCGCGGCGGTGAGATCGGCGCCCGGTGGGACGAGCAGAGAGACGCGATCGCCGGCACCGACACCCGCTGCGGCGAGCCCCGAGGCGAGTTCCCGCACGCGGCGCGACAGGAGCGACCAGCTGATCGTTCGCGGCTCGGATCCGGAAGGCGGGGCCAGTTCGACCAGCGCGGTCTCGGCGCTCGCCGAGAGCGCGTCGAGGTTGGACCAGAGCGGGCGACGCGCGGACCCAGCCGCACCCGCACCGGCACCGGTGACGGCGGATGCGGGTGCCGGCGTCTCGCGCCGGGCGTCGAGCCAGTCGAGCAGCGCGCCCGCGTAGTCGACGTCTTCGGCGATCAGGTGGCCGGCGCCCTCGTAGCGGTGGACGTCGCTGTGCGGCATCCGGTCGATCAGATCGTCGAGGTAGCGGTCGCTGAAGATGGGGTCCTCGGGCCCCCATTGCAGGAGCGAGGGGACACCGAGGTGGCGGATGCCCTCGGCGATGCGGTCGAGCTCGACCGCGCTCCAGTGCGACGCCGTGGCGGGGATGTCGGCGACGAACCCGGCGATGCCCGCGCGGCGGTCGCGATGCAGGTAGGGCGCCCGGTAGGCGCGCTTGATCCCGGCGGTCAGGACCGGGTGCCCGAGCGCGAGGGTCGTGTCGAGGAAGGCGGGCGTGACCGTGGAGGCCGTTGACAGCACGCCGGGTGCGAGCGCGAGCCGCAGTGGAGCGGGGATCGGGCTGCCTTCGGGCTGATGGATGGCCGTGTTCAGAAGGGTGAGTGCACTGAGTTGCCCAGGGTGGTCGACCGCCCAGCCCATGGCGACGACGCCGCCCCAGTCGTGTCCGAGGGCGACGACGGGACCGTCGAGGTCGAGTACGTCGGTGAGGGCACCGATGTCGCGGACCCGGTCGGCGAGTCGGCGGGTGGCGCCGGTGCGTTCGGAGAACCCCATCTCGAGCTGGTCGGGCGCGATCACCCTCCACGCCGGCCCGCCTTCGCCCGCCCGGCGCAGCGTCTCGGCAGCCAGCCGCCGCCAGAGGTACGACCAGGTGGGATTGCCGTGGACGGCGACGATCGTGCCGACGGGTGTGGCGCCGAGAGCCTCGAGTGCCGCACCGGTGTCGAGGAGGTGCCAGGTGACGCTCGAACCCGTCAACGCGTCCGTGCTGTCGACGAGACGGGACCAGGCGGGGTCGAGGCCGGGCAGCCCGAGAGGGGGCGGCGACGCGGCGGCACGGGGCCCTCCGCGGGCGAGTGTCACCAGGCCAGTTCCATCATCGCCGTGTTGAGGCCCGACCCGACGCCCATCATGAGCACGCGGTCGCCGCGCTTGAGAGTCGGCGCCTCCTCGGCCAGCGTCATCGGGATCGATGCGGGCCCGACGTTGCCGAATTTCGGATAGGTCAGCGGCACACGCGAGCGGTCGATGCCGACGGCTCGGATGATGGCGTTCGTGTGGACATCCGAGACCTGGTGCAGGACGTAGCGGTCCATGCCCTTCCAGTTCCAGTCGCGGGTGGCTTCCTTCCAGGCGGAGACCACCAGGTCGAGTCCGCCCTTCAGCAGCGCCTTCGCGTCGGTGAACATGCCCTCGACGCTGCCGACGCAGAGTTCGTTGTACTCGGTGGCCGCACGGGTGACCCCACCGAGCATGCGGTGACCTTCGGGGTGCGCGTCGGCGGGGCCGAGCACGGCGGCGGCAGCGCCGGAGCCGAGGGTGAGGCTCGCGAACTCGCTCATGAAGTCGTCGCGCTCGATGCCCTCGCGCCCGAGGCGTTCGATGGTGTTGACCTGGATCTCGTCGGCGTCTTCGCCGTCGATCACGATCGCGTACTTGATCTGCCCGGAATCGATCATCTGGGCGGCGAGGCTCATCCCGTTGACGAAGCCCAAACAGGCGTTGGCGATGTCGAAGTTGATGGCCGACGACGGCAGGCCGAGCCCGTGGTGGAGGCGGACCGCGACCGAGGGCTCGAGGTGCTTGCGGGTGACGGAGGTGTTGATCAGCAGACCGACCTCGTCGGGCCGGATGCCGGCCTGGGCCAGCGCACGCTTTCCCGCGGCGATCGCAGCCTCGTTGAAGCCGTCGCCTCCCTCGGCGTCATCCCAGTTACGGCGCTCGTAGATGCCCGCCACGCGCTGGAGGAGCCCTGTCGGCAGGCGGAGTCGTTTGAGGACGGGCGCGAGCTTGGCGTCGATCTGCTCCGACGTGGTCACTCTCGGAGCGACCGTGCTGGTCACCGAAAGGAGAGACACATTGCGGTGCCTCGTCGTCGCATTGCCGTCCAATACCACTCCCTGTCCACACGAGTCGCGCGCGCGACTCTTGGAATCATCTCCCAGCCGTTCGCTTATTAGCCGTGTACCGGCTGTGCGGACGGCGTACGATCCCGCCGCAATGACGTTACCGTCGCTCGAGACGTCCGGCTGACCGCGCCGCATGGGCGAGACTGTGCTCCGTGTCCACCTCGGCCGATCCGCCTCCCGCCTCGCCGGCCCGACCGAGGCCGCGATGGCGCGAGCGGAGCCGTCTCGTCCGGTCCTGGCGGCTGCTGCGCACCCGCAGCCCCCGGTCGTTCACCGCGAAGGTGCGCTACAAGATGCTGCGGGACCACCGGCCGCTGCTCGTGGTGTTCGCCGACAAGGCGGCGGTGCGCGAGTACGTGGCCGATCGCGTCGGCGAGGCGTTCCTGCCGACCGCGTACGCGATCCTCGACGATCCCGGCGGGCTGGTCGACCTCGACCTTCCTGAGAGCTACGTCGTCAAACCGACGCACGGCAGCGGCGCCTGCATCGTCGTCTCGCCCGGGGCCCCTTTCGATGCGGAGCTGCCGGAGGCCCGGTGGAGCTGGATGTACCGGCACGTGAGGCCACGACCCGGCCTGCTCGGCGACCTGGCGCCGATCGCGGCGAATTGGACGACCAAGCTGTACGGCCAGGGACCGAACCGGGAGTGGGCGTACGGCCGGGTGCGACCTCGGATCCTCGTCGAGGAGATGCTCGCTGGGCCGAACGGAGAGATCCCGGCCGACTCCAAGCTGTTCGTGTTCCACGGCACCTGCCGGTACATCCAGGTCGACCAGTCGCGGTTCGGCGCCCGCACCCAGGACTTCTTCACTCCCGCGTGGGAGCACCTGCCTCTCAGCGGCGGCCCCGCGTGGGCCGATCCGGTTCCCGCTCGACCGGAGCGTCTGGCCGAGATGATCGCGGTGGCCGAGACGCTCGGCGCCGAGACCGACTTCGTGCGCGTCGACCTCTACGACGTCGGAGGCCGGATCGTGTTCGGGGAGCTGACGAGCTACCCCGCGGGCGGCGACAGCCCCTTCTCCCCCGACAGCTACGACATCGAGTTCGGGAGTCACTGGACGGTCCCCCGGCGCTACCGCTGACGACACCCGACGCCGCGCGCCGTCGAGTCGGTGCCGCGGGAGGGATGCCGCCCGACCCATTGCGTAACACGGGTCGACGTGCCCCGCCGTGTCCCTAGCGTCGAGGGCATGACTGTCACCGACGAACTGCTCGCCAACAACGAGACCTACGCCTCCACCTTCTCGGGCCCGCTGCCCCTTCCCCCGTCCAAGCAGATCGCCGTCGTCGCCTGCATGGACGCCCGCATCAACGTGTACGCGGTGCTCGGACTCGGCGACGGCGAGTCGCACGTCATCCGCAACGCGGGCGGCGTGATCACCGAGGACGAGATCCGGTCGCTCGCGATCAGCCAGCGGCTGCTCGGGACGAAGGAGATCGTGCTCATCCACCACACCGACTGCGGGATGCTCACCTTCACCGACGACGCGTTCAAGCAGTCGATCGAGGAGGACACCGGGATCCGACCGCCGTGGGCCGCCGAGTCCTTCGCCGACGCCGACGCCGATGTGGCCCAGTCGATCCGGCGGATCAGGTCCAGTCCGTTCATCCCGATCAAGGACTCGATCCGCGGCTTCGTGTTCGACGTCGCGACCGGTCGCCTGAACGAGGTCGTCGTCGACTGACCGGCTGCCAGCCGACGCTGGAACGGCGGGCACGATGATCTGCTCCCGCCACTGCGACCCGGCATCGCGCAGGAAGGCCGCGGCTGCCCACTCGACAGCTCGTCCCCGGGCTACTCCCCCGGCCCGGACTGGGCGCAGAGACGCTGCGAATCAGCCGCCGAGGAACTGACTCGCGACGAACCGCGCTCCCTGGGGGTCCTCGATGAGGGCCTCCAGGGTCCAGTCGGTGTCGCGCGTCGAGACGACCGTCCCACCGAATGCGACCGCGGCTGTCCGGACGGCATCCCGATCGGCGACGGTGAACTGGACCTTCCAGCCCGCGGTCTCCCCCGTGGATGTCGACCCGACCCAGGCGACCACGTCCTCGAACCTGTCAGGAGCGAAGGCCTGCCTGTCCCGGATATCAGGGTCGACCGTCGCCTCGAGGTGGTCTCCGTAACCGGGGACCGCGACCATCACGTCGCCGAGCCCCGGATCCCTGCCGAGCGCTTCCCAGCCGAACACCTCGCCGTAGAAAGCGAGCGCCGCATCGGGGTCGGGAGTGTGCAGGGTGCTGAAGTTCCAGCTGCCGGGAGCGTTGACGATCTGGGCTCCGAGCCTGCGCCGAGCCTGCCAGAGTCGGAATCGCGCCCCGGCGGGGTCGGCCACGGTCGCGCTCCTGCCACCCGGTCCCGCGTCCTCAGCCGCAACCACGATGCTGCCGCCGGCGGCCTCTACGCGTCGCGCCGAGAGGTCGGCGTCATCGACGGCGATGTAGGTGTTCCAGGCCGTCTCCGTGGCCCCGTCGGGCACTCCGCCGAGCCCTGCGACATCCTCGCCGTCGAGGGTGGCGACGAGGTAGACGACGGGTGCCGCGGCCGGGGTGACCTGATGGAACTCCCAGCCGAAGAGGGCGGCGTAGAACTCTGCGGCCTGGTCAGGATCGGGTTGTTCCGTGTCGATCCAGCTCGGGACGCCCTGCAGATAGGTACGCGGTGGGTTCGTCATCGCAATCCCTTCGTCGAGGTCGATTCCCACGTTAGGACGGAACGGCGCCGACGTTGAGATCCGCTCGGCGGATTCTGCGGCTGATCCTCAGCTCGAGATGTCCTTGCGTCCGAACCACCAGCCGGCGAAGGTCACGAATACGACGGCGTAGATCAGGGAGACGAGCACGGAATCGGCGACGGGCTCCCAGTCGACGGGGCTCGCGAACAGCTGACGGAACGCCGTCGAGTAGTGGGTGGGCAGGAACTCGCTGACATCCCCGAGGGCGGGGATCGCGTTCAGGATGCTGGACACGATCGAGGTGAGCACCACTCCCCCGGCGGCACCCAGCGGGCTGTCGGTCAGAACGGTCAGAAGCGTCCCCAGACCGGCTGCCCACAGCAGATTGACCCCGATGACCGCTGTCGCGCCCGCGATCCGGGCGATCGATTCGCCGAAGCCCAGCTGGGTGCCCAGGGGGATCTGAAGACCGCCCGTCCCGTACGAGAGGACTCCGACGAGCAGCGACATGCCCGCGAGCAGCAGCAGCCCGAACGCGAGGAGCAGCAACGAGACGACGATCTTGGTGCGGAGGAGCCGCCCGCGCGACACCGGGATGGTGAGCAGGTACTTGAGAGTCGAGCGCGACGCCTCGCTGGCGACCATGTCGCCGAACAGCAGGGCCACGACGAGTGTGAGCAGGAATCCGCCGGTCACCGACAGCGTGAACGCGGCGAAGTTGACTCCGCTCGACTGCGCCTGCGCGGCGAAGTCGGGCAGACCCTGGCTGCTGTCCGACCCCGTGTCCCCGTCGCCGCCGATGAGGAAGGCGAGACGAACGATGATCGGCAGGGCGGCGAGCACGAGCAGCACTCCGCGCACCCGCCACTGCGTGAACTGGCGGGCGAGCTCGACCCGGACGGGAAGCGGCGCCCGACGCTGGGCGCTCGCCGACGTGACGGGTCCGGGACTCCAGGTCTCGACATCCGATTGGGTCATCTCCGTACCGTGCTTCCGGGATCGACGAGGTCGAGGAACGTCTCCTCGAGGTGGCGGCCGCGCACGACGCTGCGGACCCCGACGCCCGCCGCCACGAGCGCAGCGACGATCGATTCGGTATCGACCGAGCCGGGGGCTACGCGCAGGGTCGTCGCAGCGGTGAGCCGCGCGTCCTCCACCTCGAGCGACGAGACGACCGCCAGCGCCGCCTCCCCGTCCGTCACCTCGAAGGTCACCTCGCCCGCCTCGCCCGCGAGTTCGGCGACGGTTCCTGCGGCGATCAGTCGGCCCCTCGCCATGACGACGACATCGGTGCAGGTCTGCTCCACCTCGCCGAGCAGATGCGAGGAGACGATGACAGTCCGCCCGCTCTCGGCATACCTTCTGAGCACCCCTCGCAGGGCGTGGATCTGCGGCGGATCGAGTCCGTTCGTCGGCTCGTCGAGGATGAGGAGCTCGGGCATGCCGAGCATGGCCTGAGCGATCGCGAGCCTCTGCCGCATGCCCTGGCTGTAGCCGCGCACCTTCCGCGAGATGGCAGGACCGAGGTCGGCGATCATGAGCGCCTCATCCATCCGGGCTTCGGAGAGCGCACGACCGGACGCCGCCCAGAACAGTTCGAGGTTGCGGCGTCCGGACAGATGGGGGAGGAACCCGGGACCCTCGATGAAGGTCCCCACCCTCGTGAGGACGGCCGCCCCCGTGCGGACGGTCTCGCCGAAGATCTCGGAGGTGCCCGCATCGGGTCGCAGCAGACCGACGGCCATCCTCAACGTCGTCGTCTTGCCCGCGCCGTTCGGCCCGAGGAGTCCGAGGACCTGGCCCTTCCGCACGGTGAACGACAGATCGTCGACGGCTCTCTGCCCGTTGCGGAAGTTCTTCACCAGTCCACGCAGCACGAGCGGTGGCGCATCGGGGGCTGCCGGGTCGGCGATAGCGGGCGATGAGGCCGGAATCCGGGCACGTCGGCGGCCGCGCACCAGAGCGACGAGACCCAGGAGGGCGGCGATGACGAGAACCCCGGCGATGCCGAGGAGGGTCCCGGCCGGCGCGACCCCCTTGGCGTCGGTCGTCGTCGCGGTGGGGACGGTCGGCAGCGCGATGACGCCGGTCGCATCCACGGTGTAGCGGGCCGCTGCCGGCTCGGAGCGGTAGAGGGCATCCGTCGTGCCGACGCTGACGGCGAGCCGCGTTCCTGCGGTGAAGGTCGCGGCGCTCGCCGGGAGTGCCACGTCCACCGAGACGGGCGTCCCGTCGGCAGCCAGGTCGGCGATGCGGACCGGCGCAACCGTGCCGCCCACGAGTCGACGGTTGTCACCGTCGACCGTGTACAGCGCGACGAAGAGCACGGCCCCCGAATCCGCCGGGGCGCCGCCAGTGGGGACGTCGGAGTCGACGGTGTCGGAGCCGCGGGACACCCGCACCGTCACGGATGGGGAACCCACGAGGGTGACGGGATCCGTGAGCTCGGCGGAGACGAAAGCGGCGGTCTGGCCGGGTTGGGGTGCCGAGAGGGCCGCCGCGCCCAGTCCGCCGAGAAGCGAGCCGAGACCTGGCAAGGACGTGATCACCGCGGGGAGGCCCCCGGGCGGGTTGGCGATCGTCGTGGGCACTCCGCCGATCGGGACGTCGGTGCTCACCACCCCGTCCGCTCCGCTCAGCCCCGGATACGACGGGGCCTCCTGGGTCTCCGCGGAACGGGTGGAGTTCGACGGCACGCTGTAGACGAAGGTGGATCCCGCAGCGTCGTCCGCGGCCGATCCGCCATCGACGGGCAGGTGCTCCGCCAACCATGCGTCGGTCGTCTCCTCGGTGGACTCCCCGGCGCCTGAGGCCTGGCCGCCCGCGTCGTGACCGCCCTCGAACCAGACCACCTTCACGTCGGCGCCCGCGGAATCGATCTGCCGGGCGTTCGCGTCGGCCTGGTCGAGTCCGAAGAGCGAGTCCTGGGTGCCCTGGAGCAGAAGAGTCGGGGCGGTCATCTCATCGAGAACGCTCGCCGGTGACGACCGATCGAGCAGCGCGAGCGCACCGTCGTCGAGCGGGTAGCCCGCGATCAGGCCGCTGTACAGCTCGCAGAGCTCCGGCGTGAAACGACCGCAGGCACTGTCGGGCGACGCGCCCGCGCCGAAGAGCTGACTCGCCCACGCCTGTTTGAAGACACCCGGCTGATCGGTCTCGAGCGGCGCGGGAGTATCTCCCTCGGCGCTCGCCGCATCAGGCCGTACCGCATTCGGTACGAGCGCGCTCGCCAGATCGTTCCAGGTGATCGCCGCGACCACCGTGTCGATCCGCGGGTCGGTCGCGCCGAGCATGAGGGCGAGCGCTCCCCCGTACGAACCGCCCGCGACGGCGACCTCGGGGTCGGCGCCGTCCCGGATGACATCGTCGCGCTCGGCGAGAACATCGACGAGGGCGCGGGCGTCGGCGACCTCGTAGTCGAGCGAGTCGAGCGAGATCAGACCGCCGGACTCGCCGAACCCCCGCGCGGTGTAGGTGAGGACGACGTAGCCGAGGTCTCGCAGATGGACGGCCTGAGCGGCGAGGTCGAGCTTCGAACCCCCGAACCCGTGGGCGAGGAGCACGGCGGGGGCGGGAGTGACGTCCGGCAGGTAGGTGCTCGTATCGATCTCGATGGTGCCCGGCTGTCCCGGGCCCGCGGCCACCTCGACGAAGGCGCTCTCATCCGGGACGGTGGCGCTGTCCGTCGGTTCGGGCGTCGCTGTGCTGATCGCCTGGGCGGAGACTGCGGGAACGAGAGCGCCGACCAGGACGGCGGCGATCAGGGCGACGGCCGGTGCGATGCGATGCATGGTCGGTGATCGACTCCCTCGTGAGGTGGCCATTCTGCTCCCGCTCCGCTAGCAGTGCGCTGATGACCTGATCAGGTAGCTCTCTCGCGGGTCACGGGCACCGTGACAGCGGCGCGCACCGGTATCCCGAAGGGCGCTTCGTTTGTAACGGGTCTGTTAAATCAGCCATCGCAACCTCTGCTTCGAGGGGTCGGATGGCCAATATGGACGACATGTCCGAAACGAATATGGACCTCTCGTCCATTTCCGGATCCGCCAAGGGTCTGGTCAAAGGCATCGCCATCGTCGACCTCCTCGCGGCCAGTCCGCGCCCCCTTCGCCTCACCGATATCGCCGCCTCGACCGGACTCCCCCACGCCACCGCCGTCCGCCTCATCGACGTGCTCGTCGAGCTCGACATCGTGCGCGTCGAGGCGCGCGGTCTCTACGAGCTCGGTCCCCGCGTCGCCGGCTGGGGCCAGGCGTTCCTCAACACGCTCGACATCTCCCGGCTCGCGTTCGACATCATCGAGGACCTCGTCGACGAGACGAACGAGACCAGCTTCCTCGGCGTCCTCGACCGCAACACGGTCCTCTACGTCGCCGCGGTCAGCAGTCCCCAGCCGGTCAGGCCCGCCGCCAGGATCGGTTCCCGCAACCCGCTCCACTGCACGGGGATCGGCAAGACCCTCCTCGCCTACTCGTCGCCCGAACGCCGAGAGAGCCTCCTCCAGGGCGACCTCGTCCGGCGCACCGAGAACACCATCACCGACCGCGACGCCCTCTCCATCGAGCTCGACGCCATTCGCGACCGCGGTTACGCGATCGACGAGATCGAGAACGAGGAGGGCGTCCGCTGCGTCGCCGCCCCGGTGCGCGACCACCTCGGGCAGGTGGTCGCCGCCATCAGCGTCTCCGCCCCCGCCTACCGCTTCACGCGTGACCACGTCGACCGGTTCGCGCCGCGCGTCGTCGCCGCCGCGATGGAGCTGTCCGCCCGCGTCGGCTACCGCGGCCCGGACGCCGCACCCCCATTCCCCGACACCGAGACCGCCCCCGCGGCGCAGCAGGAAGGAATCGCCCGATGAGCGAGCAGCAGAGTCCCCAGGACGAGACCTGGCGCGGCAAGATCGGAGCCCTCCGCGGCGGAGAGCTCGACGAGTTCCTCGGCGAGGGCATCATCACCCGCCTCGCCTGCCTCGACGGCAACGGCTGGCCGTACGTCGTTCCGTGCTGGCACGAGTGGGACGGCTCCTCCTTCTGGGTCGTCGCCCGCAAGAGGTCGGCGTGGGCCCAGTTCCTCGCGGACAACGAGCGCTGCGCGGTCACGATCGACGAGGACGGCGGGCAGCGAAAGGTCTCCGCCCAGTGCAAGGCGGTCGTCGTCGAGACCCCGAACGTCGGCGGGGCCTGGGTTCCTATCGCCGAGCGCATGTCGACCCGCTATCTCGGTGAGAACGGCCCGAAGTATCTGGCCCCGACGCTCGACAAGCAGCGCTGGCTCATCCGCCTCGACCCGATCAGCCTGCAGACCTGGCAGGGCGTCGAGTGGGCGGACAAGTACAAGGAGTAGCCGCTCCTCCGCTCTACCTCCCGCCGCTCCCCGCGCTTCCTGCTTCCTTCCCCCGGAGACTCCCCCGTGACCGACGTCATCGCACTGACACGACAGCTCGTGCAGACGCCCAGCCCTGTGCTGGACGGCGACGAGCTCGCCGTCGCTGCGGTGCTCCAGGGCGCCCTCGCGGAAGCCGGACTTCCCCGGGCCGAGGTCATCGCGCTCGATCCGAGTCGGCCGAACCTGCTCGTCACCATCGACTTCGGTCCCGGCGGGTCCCACCTCGTCCTGTCGGGGCACATCGACACCAAACCCGTCGGCGAGGCGCACTGGACCGTCGACCCGTTCGCAGCGGATGTCGACGGCGACCGCCTCTACGGGCTCGGCTCCGCCGACATGAAGGGCGCCGTCGCGGCCATGGTCGTCGCCGCGGGACAGGTCGTCGCCGCGGGCACCGTCACCGCCGGCAGGCTCACCCTGCTGTTCACGGCGGATGAGGAGAACGGTGCCGTGTTCGGCGCCAAGCATCTCTCCGAAGTCCTCGACCTCGGAGCCGACGCCCTCGTGATCGGCGAGCCGGGAGGAATCCACTCCGACTACGACAGCCTGCACCTGGTCAGCCGCGGGCTGGGTCGATTCCGGATCACCGCCCACGGCATCCAGGGTCACTCCAGTCTCTCCGCCATGCTCGGGCGGCCGAACGCGGGTGCCGACCTCGCGGACGCCCTGTCGGCGCTCCGCCGCACTGCGAGCCCCGCCATCCCGGCCGACGCCGACGGTCTCCGCGATTGGGCGGCGACCGTGAACCCGGCCATGACCTTCTCCGGCGGTTGGGGCTACGGCGTGCTGCCGCAGTCGGTCAGCTCGACGATCGAGGTCCGCACCCTCCCCGGGATGACCGACGTCGAACTGCTCGCCGACCTGCGCGCGGCGATCGCGCCGTGGCTCGCCGAGTCGGGTGCACACGTCGAGATCGACTTCGACAACGCGCCCAACCACTGGATCGAGGGCACGCAGGTCGCCGCGTCCGACCCGCTGGTCGTGTCGCTCGCCCGCGCCACCGAGACCGCCTTCGGGGCGGCCCTTCCCCTCTCGGTCTTCCCCGGAACGACCGACACCAGCTGGTTCGCCCGCGACGGGCTCCCCTGCCTCCCCGCTCTCGGCCCCGGACTCCTCGTCCGGGCCCACGGCGCCGACGAATGGGTGTCGGTCGATGCCGTCCGCCGCAGCGTCGACCTCTACCGAAACCTCATCGAGGACTTCTGCCCCTCGCCGCGAGAGGACCGCGCATGACGACAGCACCCGTCACGACCCCACCCGCACCGCCGACCGAGGCCGGGCCGGGCCGACTCGCCCGCGCCTCGAGCTTCATCGCCCCGCTCGCCGGGCTCGTCGTCGTGCTGATCCTCGCCGCCATCACCACCCCGCAGTTCTTCTCCTTCGAGGTCAGCAGGCTCGTCCTCTTCCAGGTCGGTCTCATCGGCATCGCCGCGATCGGCCAGACCCTCGTTCTCCTCGTCGGCGGCATCGACCTCTCGATCAGCGGCGTGATGGCTCTCACCTCCGTCGTGCTCGCCACCTACAGCGCAGGCAGCGACGACAAGCTCGTCGTCGGCATCGTGCTCTCCGTGCTCGCCGGTCTCGCCGTCGGACTCGTCAACGCGGGCCTCGTGGTCCTGCGCAACGTCCCGCCGTTCGTTGCGACCTTCGCGTCATTCGTGCTCATCCAGGGCGTCATCATCGCCTGGACCCGCGGTGCTCCGTCCGGTGACATCCCGCCCGCCCTGTCCTGGCTCGGTGGCGGCCGCCTCTTCGACTTCATCCCCGTGCCGCTCATCGTGTTTGCCATCCTCGCCCTCGCCACGGGTCTGGTCCTGGGCAGGACCACCGCGGGGCGACGGGTCTACGCGACCGGACTCAACGGCGACGCGGCCCGCATGTCGGGCATCCGCACCGGGATCGTGATCGCCGCCTGCTACCTGATCTCCTCACTGACCGGCGTGCTCGCCGGCCTCGTCAACGCGAGCTTCATCGGCTTCGTCGACGCGGCCCTCGTCCGCAACCTCGACCTCGACTCGGTCGCCGCCGCCGTCATCGGAGGCATCGCGCTCACCGGCGGCAAGGGGCGCATCGCCCAGACCGTTCTCGGCGTCGTCCTCCTCGCCGTCCTCCTCACCTGGCTCATCCAGCTCGGCGCCGGCGGAGGTGCGCAGCTCGTCGTCTCGGGCGCCGTCATCCTCCTCGCCGTCTTCCTGCAGGGTCGCCGGTTCTTCTTCCCCTCCCCCACCACCAGAGCAACATCAATGAAAGGAAAGCAATGACGAACACAGCGTTCCGTCGACGCGGCGCCGTCCGCATCCTCGCCGCCTCCGTCGGCTTCGCGACCCTCATCGCGGTCGCCGGCTGTAGCGCCGAGCGTGAAGGCGAAGGCACCACCGCCGCGGCCGAAGACTGCATCAACGCCGACGAGGCCCAGGCCTCGTACGCCGAGTCCTGGAGCTCGGTGGCCGACGCATTCGGGCTCACCGACTTCGAGCCGGTCGAGGAAGAGGTCTGCGAGGTCGACGCCACCGTCTGGGAGGCCGAGCCCAAGCAGGACGACACCTACCGCATCGCCTTCGCCGCACAGGGACCCAACAACTCGTGGGGCGTCCTGAGCGAAGAGGCGCTCGAGTACCACGCCGACGAGCTCGGCGTCGACGTGCTCTACGCATCGGCCAACGGCGATGCGACCACCCAGGTCGACAACATCGAGCAGCTCACCAGCCAGGACCCCGACGCCATGGTCGTCGTCCCCATGGGCGAGGGCATCTCGGGCCAGGTCAAGGCCGCCACCGACGCCGGCATCCCCGTCGTCCTCTGCTCGGGCGTCCTGCCCGACAGCGCCGGCGCCACCTCGACGGTGACCCGCCAGTACGACCTCCTCGGCTCGGCGTACGCCGAGTGGATCGCCTCGCAGATCGGCGGAGAGGGCAAGGTCGCGATCCTGTCCGGCCTCGCCGGCGTTCCGACGGCCGAGTACCAGAAGGCCGCCGCTGAGAAGACCTTCGCCAAGTACCCCGGCATCGAGGTCGTCACCACCCAGTACACCGAGTGGTCGCCCACCGTCGCGAAGACCGTCGCGCAGAACCTGATCGCCAGCTACCCCGACCTCGACGCCATCTGGTCCGACTCGGGCTACGGCAGCGTCGGTGTGATCCAGGCCTACCAGGAAGCCGGCAAGGAGGTGCCGCCGATCACCGGTGACGCCATCAACGACTTCATCCAGGCCGCAGAGGGAACCGACGTCAAGTACGCGCTGTCGACCTTCCCGCCCGAGATGAGCTCCACCTGCCTCGACACGGCAGTGGACCTCCTCAAGGGTGAGCCGGTGCTCAACAAGGTGTACATCGACTCGCCTTCGTTCACCAACGAAGACGGAGCGCAGTACGCCCGTGAGGACTGCGACGGCGGTCTGCTCGTGCCCTCGAGTGCACCCGAGGATCTCCTCGTGTCGCTCGGCATCTGCAACGCCTGATCACCTCGACCCTGATCGAGCAGTAGAAGGAAAAGGCTCATGGCCCCCACCATCGCCCTCGGCGCCCGGGAAGTGACGAAGTCCTTCCCGGGTGTCCGGGCCCTCGAGAACGTCACCTTCGCGTGCGCTCCGGGACGCGTCCACGCGCTCCTCGGAGAGAACGGCGCGGGCAAGTCGACCCTTATCAAGATCCTCACCGGCGACCAGGCACCCGACAGCGGTGCCGTCATCGTCGGCGACGAGGAGATGAGCTTCGGCAGCCCCCGCGACGCGCTCGCGGTCGGTGTCACGCCCGTCTACCAGGAGCTCACCGTGCTCCCCGAGATGAGCGTGCTCGACAATGTGATGCTGGGACACGAGTCCGCACGCCGTGGCGTGCTCCGGTTGCGGGAGCAGCGGGAGCACGCCCGGCGGGCCCTCGAGCGTGTGACGCTCGGCGGGCTCGACCTGAACACCATCGCGGGCGACCTGTCGCTCGCGAACCAGCAGCTCGTCGAGATCGCCCGAGCGCTGGTCTCGAAGAGCAATGTGCTCATCCTCGACGAGCCGTCGGCCGTGCTGTCGGGCGACAAGCTCGAGGCGCTCCACACCGTGGTGCGCTCGATCGTCGCCGAGGGCACCGCCGTCGTCTACATCACCCACCTCCTCGACGAGGTCCGCGACCTCGCCGACGACGTCACGATCCTGCGCGACGGCCGCTTCGTCTCCACCGGTCCCGCGAGCGAGTACCCGATGGAGCGGATCGTGCGCGAGATGGTCGGCCGCCAGGTCGACTCCGTGTTCCCCGACCCTGCCGACCGGAGGGACGAGGTCGTCCTCTCGGTCGAAGGCGTCGTGCCGCGCGGCGCGGACTGCGTGCCGGTCAGCCTCGAACTCCGCGCAGGCGAGATCGTCGGTCTCGCCGGACTCGTCGGATCCGGCCGATCCCGACTGCTCAAGACCCTCGCCGGCGTGCGCCAGCGCGGTGACGGCCGCGTCTCCGTCGGAGGTCGCCCCCTCCGCGCCTCCCTCGGTGCGACCATCGGCGCCGGCGTCGTCCTCGTGCCCGAAGAGCGCAAACGCGACGGCCTCGTGCTCGAGCTGCCCGTCGGCCAGAACACCACCCTCACCGCCCTCGGCTCGATCAGCACCGCCGGTTGGATCAGCGGAGCCAGAGAAGCGGCCGCCTATGCCGAGGAGCGCGACCGTCTCGGCATCCGCTCATCGAGCGGAGCGCAGCTCGCGAAGCAGCTGTCGGGCGGGAACCAGCAGAAGATCGTCATCGCCAAGTGGCTGCGCGTCGGGCCGCGGGTGCTGCTGCTCGACGAACCGACGCGCGGCGTCGACGTCGGCGCGAAGAGCGAGATCTACCGCATCATCACCGAGCTCGCCGCCCAGGGGATGGCGATCCTCGTCGCCTCGAGCGAGCTGCCCGAGGTGATCGGACTCTCCCACCGAGTCCTCGTCTTCCGCGACGGAGCGGTCGTCGGCGAGGTCGCCCGCGATCCGGAGAGCTCGGAGAAGATCATGCACCTTGCGTTGGGAACCGAATCATGACCGCAACCCTCGCCCCCTCGCCCGCACCCGCACCGAGCGCCGGACGCACCGTCCGCGACTGGGTCGCCACCGCGGTCCGCCGCGGCGCAGCCGTCTGGGTGATCGTCGCCGTCCTCATCGTCGTGCTGTCGGTCATGCGCGGCGGCGCCTTCTGGAGCACCGGCAACATCGCCGCACTCCTCACCTCGGCCGTCGTCCTCGGACTCGTCGCGCTCGGGCAGCACACCGTCATCCTGTCGGGCGGGATCGACCTGTCGGTCGGCTCGATGGTCACCATCACGACCCTGCTGACCGCGGTGCTGATCGACGGCTACCCGATCCGCACCTTCCCCGTCATCCTCGGAATGCTCGCGCTAGGAGCCCTCCTCGGCACCATCAACGGGCTGCTCGTCACCAAGCTGAACATGCCGCCGTTCATCGTCACGCTCGGCATGCTCTACCTCGTCAGCGGTGCGGCACTCTGGATCAGCAGCACGCCCGCCGGCCAGGTCACCTCGGCGCTGACCGAGTTCGCCTTCGGCAAGCTCGGCCCCATCCCGCTCTCCTTCGTCGTGCTCGCACTCGCGATCGCCATCATCTGGTTCCTGCTGAACCGCACCGTCTGGGGCAAGCAGGTCTTCGCGGTCGGCGGCGACCTGCACTCGGCCCGCGCTGCGGGTATCAGCACGAACCGGGTTCTCATCTGGGTCTACGTCACCTCCGGACTTCTCGCCGCAGTCGCGGGGATCCTGCTCGCCGCGCGCTCGTCGATCGGCTCCCCCACGGCCGGCGACGGCCTCGAGCTGTCCGCCATCACGGTCGTCGTCATCGGCGGCACCTCGCTGCTCGGCGGTCGCGGCACACTGCTCGGAACGATGGGCGGCGTCGCGCTGCTGTCGCTGATCACCAACTCGATCACGCTGCTGCAGTTCCCCTCGACCATCACCGATCTGATCCGCGGCGTCATCATCATCGCCGCGGTGGCGGTCTTCGTCGCGAAGCGGCGGCGGTGACGGTGACGGCGGACACCACTGCAACGAGCGACGCGAGGGACGAGGCGCCGCTCCGGATCGACGCGCACGCGCACGTCTTCCTGCCCGCCGCGGAGTCGCCGCGCGGGGTTGACGAGCTCGCTCCCGCCGACCGGACCGCCCCGCTCGCCGACTACCTCGGACGACTCGCGGCCGCCGGCATCGACGGCGCCGTCCTCGTCCCCCTCGATGCGCACGACGACTACGTCGCCGCGAGCCTCGCCGCGCTGCCGGCGTCGTTCTCCGCGGTCGCGGTCGCCTCACCCGCCGAACAGGGGCGCATCGGCGTCGATCCCGTGGAGGCGTACCTCGGACGCCGGGTCGGCTTCCCGTTCCGCGCACTCCGCACCATGTGGCTCGGTGACCCGGGCGCTCCGATCCGCGACTCCCCCATGTGGCCGGTGCTCGCTCGTCTCGAGCAGGACGGCGTCGCCCTGTGGAGTTACGTCGGCCCCGATCAGACCGGACTGCTCGACGAAGTCGGCCGCGAGCTGCCCGGACTCGCTGTCGTCCTCAACCACTTCGGCTTCGCCCCCCACGACATGGGCGTCGACGAGTTCGCCCGCCCCCGATTCGTCGACCCCTTCCCCGAGTCCGAACTGCGGCGGGTCGAGGCGTTGGCGCGCCACCCGCGGTTCCACCTGATGTTCTCGGGCCACTACGCCCTGTCGGCCGATCCGTACCCCTACGCCGACCTCGCGGTTCCGGGGCGTCGCCTCGTCGCCGCCTTCGGCACCGATCGCACCATGTGGGGGTCCGACTCCCCATGGATCGATCGGCAGCCCGGGTACGACGCGACGGCGGGTGTGGTCGACATCGCCCTCCCCGACCTCTTCCCGTCCGAACGCGACGACGTGCTCGGCGGGACCGTCGCCCGACTGCTGTCCCTCACCCGCTGACCCGCGCCATCCGACCGGCACCACCCGCACCTGATCCGCACCACCACCTGAACCACCGCTAGGAGCACCAGCACCACCATGCCTCTCGTCACTCCCGCCGCCGACCGCATGCCCCGATCGGGCATCCGACGTGTCATGGACGCCGCCTGGGCGTCCGGCAAACCGTTCATCGGCATGCACGTGGGCGAACCGAGCTTCGTACCCCCGGAGCATGTGCTCCGCGCGGCCGAGAACGCCTATGAGACGGGCGACACGCACTACGTGCCGAACGCCGGGGTGCCCGAACTTCTCGAGGCGCTGAGCGTGAAGGTTCGCGAGCAGAACGGCATCCACGCGTCCCCCAGCCAGATCGTGGTCAGTGCCGGAGGAGCCCAAGCGCTGCACCTCGCGCTGTCGATGACGATCGCGGCCGGCGACGAGGTTCTCATCCCCGATCCCGGCTGGCCGAACTACGCCATGGCCGTCGGCCTGCTGCAGGCCACTCCCGTCCGCTACGCGCTGAAGCCCGAGCGCGGGTTCATCCCCGACATCGCCGAGCTGCAGGAACTCATCACCCCGCGCACCCGGGTGCTGCTCGTCAACTCTCCCTCGAACCCGCTCGGCACGGTCATCCCCGGAGAGGTCATCGAGGAGCTCGTGCGCTTCGCCGAGCGCAACGACATCTGGCTGCTCTCCGACGAGTGCTACGACGCGCTCACCTACGGGGTCGAGCACGTGTCCCCCGCCCGGTTCGATGAGAAGGGCGTCGTGCTCTCGGCGTTCTCCTTCTCCAAGACCTACGCGATGACCGGTGTGCGCGTCGGATACCTCGTCACGCCTCCCGGGGTCGCCGCCACCGCCGCGAAGCTGCAGGAGCCCATGGTCGCCTGTGTGAACGCCCCGGCCCAGGCCGCGGCGATCGCGGCGCTCACCGGCCCCCAGGATCAGGTCGCGTTCATGCGCGACACCTACGCATCGCGACGTGTGCTCGCCATGGAGAAGCTCACCGAGGTCGGCATCCCCTTCGTCGAGCCGCGGGGTGCGTTCTACATCTGGATCGACGTGTCGGATCGGACCGGAGGAAGCGTGGAGGATTGGGCTGTGCGGTTGTTGCAGGAGCACCAGGTGGCCATCGCGCCGGGCACCGCGTTCGGAGCCGGCGGCGAAGGGTGGGCCAGACTCTCTCTGGCAGCCGACAGCGATGACATCGCTCGCGGCATCGAGCGGATCGGAGCCATGCGATGAACAGGTCGGCCCTGCTGCCCACCGTCCTCCAGGAGAGTCCGATCATCGCGATCCTCCGGGGTGGCCGCGAAGACCGAGTGATCCCGGTGGCCGAGACCCTCATCGAGAACGGCGTGCGCTGTCTCGAGATCACGACGAACACCCCGGGGTGGCAGGACGCCATCACCGCGCTCGCCTCCCGTCCGGAGGTGCTCGTCGGGGTCGGAACCGTCCTCACGGTCGAGCATGTTGAGCAGGCGAAGGCGGCGGGGGCGGAGTTCCTCGTCTCCCCCGACACGAACCTGCTCGTCGGCGAGGCCGGGATCGCCGCCGGGATGGGGTGGTACCCGGGCGCGCTCACACCGACGGAGATCGTCACCGCTTACCGTGCCGGCGCGACCGCCGTGAAGGTGTTCCCGGCGAGCGCGATGGGCGGCCCGTCCTACCTCAAGAACGTGCTCGCACCTCTCGACTACATCCCGCTCGTTCCCACGGGCGGCGTCGATCTCGACATGATCGCCGACTACCTGGCGGCGGGCGCCGTCGCCGTGGGGCTCGGCTCGCCGCTGATCGGCGACGCGCTCACCGGCGGCTCGCTCGACGCCCTCGCCGCGCGCGCACGTCGCGCTGTCGAGGCGGTGTCCGATCGTGGCTGAGGTCTACACGCTCGGCGAGGCGATGGCGCGCATCTCGTCCACCACGACGGGTCCCCTGCGGCATTCCCCGCTGATGAAGCTCGGCATCGCCGGCGCCGAGGCGAACGTCGCGATCGGTCTCGCTCGCCTCGGGGTCGCAGCGGAGTGGTCGGGCCGGGTCGGCGACGACGAGTTCGGTCGTCTGATCACCTCGGTTCTCCGCGGTGAGGGCGTCCTGACGGATGCGATCGTCGACGGGACCGCCAACACCGGACTCCTGATCAAGGAGCGCCGCACCGCGGGGCTGAGCCGGGTGCAGTACTACCGGGCCGCGAGCGCCGGCTCGCGATACGCCCCCGCCGATGTCGATGACGCGGCTGTCGAGCAGGCGGAGATCCTCCACGTGACCGGCATCACTCCCGCGCTGAGCGACTCCGCGCGCGCGGCGGTCGAGCATGCCATCGATGTGGCGTCCGCAGCCGGGACGACTGTCTCGTTCGACGTCAACTACCGCACCGGTCTCTGGTCGGCCGAGGAAGCGGCACCCGTCCTGCGCTCGATCGCGGCGCGGGCGGACATCGTCTTCGCCGGGCACTCCGAGGCGGGGCTCATCGTCGACGGCGAGGACGACTGGCAGCTCGCCGAGGGTCTGGCAGCCCTGGGCTCGCAGCAGGTCGTCATCAAGCGCGGGCGTGCCGGCGCGGTCGCGGTGATCGACGGCACCCGCTTCACGGCGCCGCTGTACGTGATGGACGAGCTCGACCCGATCGGTGCCGGCGATGCGTTCACCGCGGGGTATCTAGCCGAGTGGATCGCGAAGGCGTCGCCGGAGCAGATGCTGCAGACGGCGTCGCAGTGCGGTGCGTTCTCGGTGACCGTCGAGGGCGACTGGGAGGGTCTCCCCACCCGCGACGACCTGAACCTGCTGACCTCGATGGGCGAGGTCCAGCGCTAGAGGTCCCGTCGGGCACTGCCAACTGGTGGTGCCCGACGGTCGACTCCGTCTCCCGCGGGCCCGTGGGGGCGGCAGGCCCCGCCCATTGAGCGCAGCGAAATGAGCGGACGGGCTCGGCAGTGCGTGCGGCCCCGCCCATTGAGCGCAGCGAAATGAGCGCCGGGAGCAGAGGCCGGCGCGCTTCGACAGGCTCAGCGGGCGGCGCTGGCCGCCGGAGGGCCCCTTCGCTTCGCTGCGCTCAGCGGGCGGGCACTTAGCCGCCCATTGAGCCCGTCGAAATGAGCGGCGAGAGGTTCGGCAGCGCGCACGGCCCCGCCCATTGAGCGCAGCGAAATGAGCGTCCGAGCCGAGTGTCCCTGCGCTTCGACGGGCTCAGCGGGCGGGCGGGCAGCTAGCCGCCCATTGAGCCCGTCGAAATGAGCGGCGGAACGTTCGGCAGCGCGCACGGCCGCGCCCAATGAGCGCAGCGAAATGAGCGTCCGCAGCCGAGGTCCCTGCGCTTCGCTGCGCTCAGCGGGCGGGCGCCTCGCCGCCCATTGAGCCCGTCGAAATGAGCGGCGGCAGGCTCGGCAGCGCGGACGGCCCCGCCCATTGAGCGCAGCGAAATGCGCCCCGCGTCCCGCCTCGCATCCCCCGCCCGAAGCCTCGACCGCCCTCCATGTCTCGAGCGTGTTTCGCGGTCGGGAGAGCTTGCTGACAGATCCCGAAACACCTTGCAGCGGGCGCGACGGAGACGGTGGACTGTGCGGATGACCGACACCGCGAACCCGTCCGACACCGCGACGTCCGAGAAGAGAGGCAGCAAGCTCAAGCAGGTCATCACCGGGCCGCTGCTGTTCGCGTTCATCGTCGGCGACACCCTCGGCGCCGGCATCTACACGCTGGTCGGCACGATGGCGGTTGACGTGGGCGGCGTCATCTGGCTCCCCCTGCTGATCGCGCTCGTCGTCGCACTGCTGACCGCCGGCACCTATGCGGAGCTCATCACCAAGTACCCGCACGCCGGCGGGGCGGCCCGTTACGCGGACCGTGCGTTCGGCATCCCCTATGTCTCGTTCCTCGTCGGATTCCTCATGATGGCGTCCGGGATCACGACCGCCGCGTCGCTCGCGAACGCGTTCGCCGGCGACTACCTGAGCGCCCTCATCGCGGTGCCGGCGATCCCGGCCGCGCTGATCTTCATCGCGGCTCTGACCCTCATCAACCTGCGCGGCGTGCGGGAGTCGCTGACCGCGAACCTCGTGGCTTCGGTCATCGAGGTGAGCGGACTCGTCATCGTGATCGTCTGCGCCGGGATCTTCATCGGCGGCGGGCAGGGCGACCCCGCCCGCGCGCTCGAGTTCGCCGCTGACGTGCCGCCGCTGCAGGGGGCCTTCGCCGCATCGATCGTCGCGTTCTTCTCGTTCCTCGGCTTCGAGTCGGCAGCCAACATGGCCGAGGAGGTGCGCAACCCGTCGAAGGTGTACCCGCGCGCTCTCTTCGGAGCCCTCGCCACCGCTGCCGTCGTCTACCTTGCCATCGCGCTCGGCGCGGTAATGGTGCTGCCGCCCGCCGACCTGGCCGAGTCCAGCGGGCCGCTGCTCGATGTGGTCGCCGCGAGCGGGGCCGCGGTGCCCAGTTGGCTGTTCGGACTCATCGCCCTCGTCGCGATCGCCAACGGTGCCCTCCTGTTCATGGTGATGGCGAGCCGCGTCGGATTCGGCCTCGCCGAGTCGGGCCTGCTCCCGGATGTCTTCGACAAAGTTCTGGCGAAGCGCGGCACCCCTTGGGTGTCGATCATCTCGGTCGGGCTGGCCACCATGGCACTGAGCTTTGTCGGTGACGTCGCCACCCTGGCCGAGACGACCGTGCTGCTTCTGCTGCTCGTCTTCGTGTCGGCGAACATCAGCGTGCTCGTGCTCAAGAAGGACAAGGTCGATCACAAGCACTTCAGCGTGCCGCGAGCGGTCCCGGTGCTGGCCATCATCGCCAGCATCGTGCTCCTCACTCAGCAGACCGGAGTCGTCTGGCTGGGCGCGGCGGCGTACGTCGCGGTCGGCTCGGTGCTGTTCCTCATCGCCCGCTACGGCAGAAAACGAGCAGAGGCCAAGAAGTAGCCGCCGCCCGCTGAGCGCAGCGAAGCGCAGGCCCTGCATTTCGCTGCGCTCAATGGGCGGGAGTTGCTCCGCCCGCTGAGCCCGTCGAAGCGCAGGCCCTCCATTTCGACGGGCTCAATGGGCGGCCCGCCCGCTGAGCGCAGCGATGCGTGGGCCCCTTCATTTCGCTTCGCTCAATGGGCGGGGGTTGCCCGCCCGCTGAGCTTGTCGAAGCGCAGGCCCTCCATCTCGACGGGCTCAATGGTCGGCCCGCCCGCTGAGCGCAGCGATGCGTAGGGGCCTTCATTTCGCTTTGCTCAATGGGCGGGGTTGCCCGCCCGCTGAGCTCGTCGAAGCGCAGTCTCTCCGTTTCGACGGGCTCAATGGGCGCGGCTCAGCTGAAGGCGAGCACCGCGTCGCCCCAGCCCTTGCGCAGGGTGGCGTCGACGTCGTGCACGATCGTGTCGCGCTTGTCGATCAGCAGGCTGGCTCGGCCGTTGCTGTACGGCGGCCACTCTCCCCCGGGCTCGCCGGATGACGCGAACGACGTCCACCACCCGAGGAACCGGTCGGAGATCTCCCGCCCGACCCGATGCCCGCCGAGGCGGAAGGTGAAGTCGCGTGGATTCACGTCGAGGTTGCCCCACACGTACGGCAGCTCGGTCGCGTGGGCGGCGCCCATGCCGATGAGGCGCAGCATGGGGGTCGACCAGTCGAACCGGTAAAGGTACGTCGGTGCGATCCTCGAATGCCCCTCGACGAGCCACACCGTCGGCATCCGAAAGCCGATGTCGCGGGCGATGCCTAGCCCGATCGCCCTCTGCCGCACCCCCTCGTACGCCCCGAGCAGCTGCTCGCGGCTGGGAAGGACCGCGTCGGGATTCTCGGTGGCGAGCTTCGTCATCATGGTCGTGATCGAGTCGCTCGTGATGGGCATGAGCGGCGACTTCATGAACTTGAACAGGGTCGCCTCGTCGTGGTTCGTGCCAATGATCAGCGGCACCGGATGCCCTCGCCCTTGGTGTAGCACCGTGATCGGATGCTCGGGGAGGAGGTCGCCGTCGACGACGGGCGCCCAGGCGAGAGTGCCCGGTTCGTCGACCGGGACCCTGTCGTACACGCGAGTCGCCGCAGCGACGATCGTGTCGACGCTCAGGTCGCGAAGCCTCCCGATCTCGGCCGGCTCGACAGCGACCTCCGCGAGGAACCTATCGGCGACGGTCCGTGCCCGTTCGGTGCCGTACATCGACGAGGCCGGAGAGCTCTCGGCGATCGCACGGTGGAAGAGTCCCTCGGCCGATGGTGTGGCGAGCAGGGCGGTGACGATGCCGCCGCCCGCGCTCTCGCCGAAGACGGTCACGTTGCGGGCGTCGCCCCCGAAGGCGCCGATGTTGTCGCGAACCCACTCGAGCGCGAGAAGCACGTCGCGCAGCGCGAGGTTGGAGTCGAACACCTCGTCGCCGAGGTCGAACTCGGCGAGGTCGAGGAACCCGAGCGCGCCCAATCGGTAGTTGAGGGTCACGACGACGACGTCGCCGAACGACGACATGGCGGTGCCGTCGTAGACGCGTTGGCTTGCCGCGCCGAACGTGTAGGCGCCGCCGTGGATCCACACCATCACCGGCCGCGGTACGGCATCCGACGCGTGAGCCGACACCGCGGCCGTCGGACTCCAGACGTTGAGGAACAGGCAGTCCTCGTCGAGCCGGATACCCTCGCCGAGATCGAGCGCGGGCGTCAGCGCCTGAGGCGCCGCGGGCCCGAACGCGTCTGCCCGAACCGGATCGGCAGGCACCACGGCCGGACGGGGCGCGCGCCACCGATTCGGTCCGGTCGGGGGCTCGGCGTACCGGATCCCCTTCCACACCGAGGTGGCTCCGACCTCGGCCCCGACGAAGGTGCCGGCGGGTGCCGAGACTGTCGTGACGGTCGGCTCGGGGACACTGTCGGGCGCGCTCATGCCACCAGGATTCCAGACGGCACCGACGTCAGGTGCGCCGGATGCCCTCCGACCGGCCGGAACCTCGGTCAGCTCTGACAGGCGATGCCGTTGCCGTCTCGGTCGAGGTCGTAGATGTCGGATCCGACGACCCGCGCCGTGCCGGAGAAGTAGGCGGGTCCGTCGCCACTGCCACCGGCGCAGTCCACGTCGCTGGATACCGGAACGCAACCGTCCGCATAGTTCGGATCGCATCCGCCGCCCTGCGGTTCGGGCGCCGCGGCCACCGGCGCGGGAGGCGGAGGCGGAGCCACATAGGTGCCGACGGCGGTGACCTCGTCGATGGGTGCCAGAGTCACGGACTCCCCCGTCAGTTCCCGTTTCACCTCGACGCCGTCTTCGAGAGTGACGCGGAAGGTCCGGGTGAGTGTTCCGTCGACCCCGGGGACCACGATGGCGGTTGTCCCCGAGTCGCGGCTCGGGTCGTCCTGACTGAGCCGGTTGAACGGGACGACGGCGGTTTCGGTGGCCGTCTGATAGGTGATCTTCGGACCCGTCGGTGTCGGCGACGGGGTGGGCTTGGCGGTTTCCAGCGGCACGGCGGCGATGCCCCTCGGCTGCCCACCGAGCGACGATGCCGCATTCGCGAGCCCGGTGACACCCACGATGAGGACGAGCACCGCGAGAGCCACGAGGAGGATCAGGTTCCGCCGGGAGAGTCCGCTCGCGCGTCGCAGCCCCGGGGAGCCGGCCGCCGGAGTCGCCACGGCGACGGTCTGTCGCGCGTAGATGTCGTGCTGAGGCGACGCCGGGGTCGGGTTCTCGGCCCGCGGCGCGGGCGAAGGCGACGCCACCGCCGCCGAAGCGGCGGTCGGAGGCGCAGCTCGCGGGGGCTTCGGAGCCGTATGCAGAGACCACCGCTCGCCGTCCCACCACCGGATGGCACGCGCGTCTCGGGGGTCGTCGTACCAACCGGGCTCGGCCATGAGCTCCTCTAATGGACCAGTTGCGATGAGCATGGCCCTCCGCCCGCTACCCGGGGCTGTTCGACACGCCGTGGCTTCGTCGCCACGCCGCTCTCGCTTCGAGTCCGCTGTCATGCGCCGTCATATGGGGATGGGTCAACGACTTCTCGCCTAGCCTGATCCGGGCGCCGAACCGGGCGTCTCGACACAGCACCCGCTCCACCGCACCAGGAAGATCCCATGCTCCACAAGACACGCACTCTTTCCGCCCTCTTCGCCGCAACAGCGGCGGCCCTCGTCCTCGCCGGCTGCGCGGGCGGACCAGCCGACGGCACCGACTCGGGCGACGACTCCGCCGCAGGGTCCAGCAACGGCCTGAGCCTGCAGGAGGTGAAGGACGCCGGCAAGCTCGTCGTCGCCACCGAGGGCACCTACCGCCCGTTCAGCTACCACGAAGACGGATCGGGCGACCTCACCGGCTACGACGTCGAGATCATCACCGCCGTCGCCGACAAGCTCGGTGTCGACGTCGAGTTCCAGGAGACCCAGTGGGACGCGATCTTCGCAGGTCTCGAGGCGGGGCGCTTCGACTTGATCGCGAACCAGGTGTCGATCAACGACGAGCGCACTGCCAAGTACGACTTCAGTGAGCCGTACACCATCTCGCCCGGCGTCCTCATCGTCCCCGAGGGCAGCGCGATCGCCTCGTTCGACGACCTCGCCGGCAAGACCACCGCGCAGTCGCTGACCAGCAACTGGTACGACATCGCGGAGGGCGCCGGCGCCACCGTCGAGCCCGTCGAGGGCTGGGCCCAGGCCGTCGAGCTCGTGAAGCAGGGACGAGTCGACGCGACCGTCAACGACGAGCTGACCTTCCTCGACGCGAAGAAGAACGGCGACACCGACGGTCTCAAGATCGCGGCGGAGAGCGACGACGTCTCGACGAACGCGTTCGCACTGCGCAAGGGCAGCGACGACCTGGTCGACGCGATCAACGCGGCCCTCGACGAGCTTCGCGCCGACGGCACCCTCGCCGAGATCAGCGACAAGTACTTCGGCGAGGACGTCAGCGAGTAGATCGGCGTCTAGCCTTCGGTCATGGACTGGCAGCTCGCCTGGGATTCGCTCGGGCCCATCGTGCGCGGGGCGGTACTCGGTACCGTCCCGCTCGCGCTGATCTCGTTCGCGCTAGGTCTCGTTCTCGCGCTCGGCATCGCGCTCGCCCGCATCTCGAAGGTGCGGGTGCTCTCCGCCGCCGCCCGGTTCGTGATCTCGGTCGTGCGCGGCACTCCCCTGCTCGTCCAGCTGTTCGTGATCTTCTACGGTCTTCCGTCGCTCGGTCTGACGATCCCGCCCTGGCCGAGTGCCGTCATCGCGTTCTCGATCAACGTCGGCGGATACGGGGCCGAGATCATCCGGGCCGCAATCCTTTCGGTGCCCGCCGGACAGTGGGAGGCCGGTTACACGGTCAGCATGTCCAGGTCGCTCACGCTGCGGCGGATCATCCTCCCGCAGGCCGCCCGGGTGTCGGTGCCGCCGCTGTCGAACACGTTCATCAGCCTCGTGAAGGACACCTCGCTCGCGTCGCTCATCCTGGTGACCGAGCTGTTCCGCGAGGCGCAGAAGATCGCGGCGTTCAGCCAGGAGTTCATGCTGCTCTACATCGAGGCCGCCGTCGTGTACTGGGTGATCTGCCTCGGCCTGTCCGCCGTCCAGGGTCGGCTCGAGAAGAGACTGGATCGCTATGTCGCTCACACCTGATCGGCCGTCCGTTCCGGGTTCCACCGGCGGCACCGGTGTCCCGCTGCTGCGGGCGACCGGCCTGCGCAAGGCGTTCGGCGAGCTCGAGGTGCTGAAGGGCGTCGACCTGCAGGTGCGGCGCGGCAAGGTGCTCGTGCTCATCGGGCCATCCGGATCCGGCAAGACCACCGTGCTGCGCTCTCTCAACGCTCTTACCCCGCCCGACTCCGGGGTGATCGAACTCGACGGCGACCGCGTCGACTTCGGGGCCGATGTTGCCCCGCGGGCCCGAGCGGCAGAACGCGCCCGGCTGCGCGACGCGTCGGGCATGGTCTTCCAGCACTACAACCTGTTCCCGCACAAGACCGTCCTCGAGAACGTGATCGAGGGACCCGTCGTCGTGCAGCGCCGGCCCCGTGATGCGGCGATCGCCGATGCCGAGGCGCTTCTCGCTCGTGTCGGTCTCGAGTCGAAGCGCGATGTCTACCCCTTCCAGCTGTCCGGCGGTCAGCAGCAGCGAGTCGGTATCGTGCGCGCCCTGGCGCTGAAGCCGAAGCTGCTGCTGTTCGACGAGCCCACGTCGGCCCTCGATCCGGAGATCGTCGGCGACGTGCTCTCGATCATGTCCGAACTGGCCCACGAGGACTGGACTATGGTGGTCGTCACTCATGAGCTTTCGTTCGCCCGTGAGGTGGCCGACGAGGTCGCCTTCCTCGACGGCGGCGTCGTCGTCGAACGCGGCGCCCCGGCCGACCTCTTCACCGCCCCGCGCGAACCCCGGACGCGCGAGTTCCTGAACCGCCTCCTCCGCCCCCTCGACTGACCAGGCCCCGCCCGCTGAGCCCGTCGAAGCGAACGGGGACCGGGCAAGGCCGCCCGCTGAGCCCGTCGAAGCGAATGGGGCTTCGGAGGTCGAGTAGCGCCCCAGCGCGTATCGAGGCCTTGGCAGCCGCAGGGCTGGCTGGTCTCGGTACGGGCTTCGGCCTACTCGACATCCGAGAGTTGGCTGGCCCCTTCGCTTCGACGGGCTCCGCGGGCGGGTCGGGCTACAGCGCCTCGGTCCCCGCAAGGGCAACCGCGCGGTCGTTCTCAACGGTGTCGCCGCTGACCCCGATCGCACCGATGATCTCGCCGCCGACCTCGAGCGGGATCCCACCCGGGAACGTGATGAGCCCGCCGTTGGACACCTCGATGTTGAACAGCGACCCACCCGGCTGCGAGAGCTCGCCGATGGCGCCGGACTCCATGTTGAAGAACCGCGCGGTGCGCGCCTTCTTCTGCGCGATGTCGATGCTGCCGAGCCACGCGCCATCCATGCGGGCGAAGGCCTTGAGGTTGCCGCCGGCGTCGACGACGGCGATGTTCATGAGTGTGCCGGCTTCCTCGGCTTTGGCGAGTGCGGCGGCGACGACTGTCTGAGCCTGGGTGAGCGTGATGTCGGTCATGGACGAATCTCCTTCGATCGTTCGGCCCGGCTCGCGGTCGGACCTCGGTCGGCACGAACGGCCGACCCGTGCATCGAATCAGCCCAGCCTGAAGGACGGGCCCGTCGGCACCGCTTTCGCAGACTTGGCAGCACACTCACGCTCTCGGCGGAGCGGTCGGGTCAACTCGCGGCGAGCCGCGCCTTCTCGAAATCGACATCGAAGTCGGCGGCGGGCCACTGCGGGTCGATCCCCTTCAGCGCCTCGCGCAGCAGTCGCTGCACCGCGAGCCGCGCGTACCACTTGCGGTTCGCCGGGATCACATGCCAGGGCGCCTGCTCGGTCGAGGTGCGGGTCAACGCGATCTGGTACGCCTCCATGTAGGCATCCCAGTACTGGCGCTCATCGATGTCGCCCGGGTTGAACTTCCAGTGCTTGTCCGGGCGATCGAGCCGCTCCAGCAGGCGCTCGCCCTGCTCCTCGCGCGAGATGTGCAGCATCACCTTGATGATCGCCGTGCCGCTCTCGGCGACCAGGCGTTCGAATTCGACGATCTGCTCGTACCGCTCCTCGATCACTGCGGCCGGAGCGAGTTGGCGCACCCGACCGATCAGGACATCCTCGTAGTGCGATCGGTCGAAGACCCCGATCATGCCCGGCTGAGGCAGCTGCCGTTCGACCCGCCAGAGGAAGTCGTGGGCGCGTTCTTCCTCGGTCGGCGCTTTGAACGCGTGCAGCGAGGTGCCCTGCGGATCAACCTGGCCCACGACGTGACGGACGATCCCGCCCTTGCCCGCCGTATCCATGGCCTGCAGCACAAGCAGAACGCTGCGTTTGCTGCCGCCCTTGCTGGCCGCGAAGAGCCGCTCCTGCTGATCGGACAGCTCTTTCGCTTCGTCGGCGAGCGCCTTCTCGCCGTCCTTCTTCGATCCATGGAATCCGGGAGTGCTCGAGGGATCGACCTCGGAGAGCTCGAACCCGAAGTCGACCCTGTTCGTCTCAGACATCCCCGCACCATACCGAAGCGGCCTGCACACGCCCCCGCCCGCCCGTTGAGCGAAGCGATACGAAGGGCTGGACCCACCCCGCCCGTAGAGCGAAGCGAAACGAAGGGCTAGACCTCGACTCCGCCCGTAGAGCGAGCCGCCGCCTGCCCGCCCGTTGAGCGAAGCGAAACGCAGGGACTAAACCTCGATCCCGCCCGTAGAGCGAGCCGCCGCCGCCCGCCCATGGAGCGAAGCGATACGAAGGCCTCGACCCACTCCCGCCCGTTGAGCGAAGCGATACGTATAACCCCCGCATCCGTGCCAGCATCTATTTCGACCCACCGAAAGCACATACGAACCGCCGAGGGGACGCACATGAACGGCTTAGAACTTGCAGTCCTCGTCGGCAGCGTGATCGTGGTCGGCGGCTGGATCGCGGAACGCATCCACGTGAGCCCGCCCATCGTGCTGCTGGTCCTCGGCGGGATCCTCGGCTTCATCCCGCTCTTCAGCGAGGTCGAGCTGCCACCCGATCTCGTGCTCCTCCTCTTCCTGCCCGCGCTCCTGTACTGGGAGGCGCTGAACACGTCGTGGCGTGAGATCCGCCGCAACGCGCGCGTGATCCTGCTCCAGTCCATCCCGCTGGTCCTCGTCACCGCCGGAGTGGTTGCGCTGATCGGGCACGCGTTCGGACTCCCCTGGTCCGTCGCGATCGCGCTGGGCGCCATCGTCGCACCCACCGACGCGACCGCGATGGCGTCGGTCGCCGGCCGACTCCCCCGCCGATTCCAGACCATCCTCCGCACCGAGAGCCTCATCAACGACGGCACCGCGCTCGCCCTCTACTCGGTTGCGGTGGCGGCCGCGGTGCTCGAGCGCGACATCAACTTCGGAGAGGGCACCCTCCGCTTCGTCGCCTCCTATGCGGGCGGAATCGCGATCGGCGCCGCGATCGCCTTCCTCGCGATTGGTCTGCGCAAGCTTGTTCGGGGCCGCCTGCTCGTCAACACGATCAGCGTGCTGACGCCGTTCCTCGCCTACCTGCCGGCTGAACTCGTGCATGTGTCGGGCGTTGTCGCCGTCGTGACCACCGGCCTGGTCGTCGGGCACTTCGGGCCCACGGTCATCATGGCGAGCGCGCGCAATCAGGCGTACTCGTTCTGGGGTCTGACCAGTTTTCTGCTGAACTGCACCTTGTTCGTGCTCGTCGGCCTGCAACTCCACTCCGTTGTCGAGGACATCGACGGTGATTGGGATGTCGCGCTCGCCCTCGGTCTACTCGTGACTCTGGCGGTGATCCTGGTGCGGATCGTGTGGGGGTACACGACTCCGTACATCATTCGAGTGCTCGACCGGCGTCCGTCGCAGCGTCTGCGTCGCGTGGGTGCCCGCCAACGGTTGCCGATCGCGTGGGCGGGCTTTCGCGGGGCGGTGTCGCTGGCTGCCGCGCTAGCTCTGCCGACCACGCTGGAGAACGGCGACGCTTTCCCGGGCCGCGACCTGATCATCGCGGTGACGACGATCGTCATCCTGGTGACCCTGATCGTGCAGGGTTCGACGATGGCGGCGATCGTCCGCTTCGGTCAGCTGCCGCCCGACCCGACTGAGGCCGCTGAGTTCAAGCTGGCTGAGGTGACAGCACTCAAGGCGGTGGTCGAGGCCCTCCCGGCTGAGGCGGAACGTCTGAATGCGCCCGACGAGCTGCGCGACCTGCTGAACCAGGAGTACACGAGGCGACTCGAGGAGTTCGAGCACGACGGCGAGGAGTCCGAGGCTCAGGGCGCGGCAGCCGACGTCGACCGCGAAGCTCCGCTCCGCCTGGCCCTGCTCTCGGTGAAGCGCTCAGCGGTAATCAAACTCCGCAACAGCAACGAGATCGACGACACGATCCTGCGCCGCATCCAATCCCGCATCGACCTGGAGGAGATTCGCCTGTCGAGGGCGACCTCGGAGGACGAGTAGCCCCGCCGCCCGTTGAGCGAAGCGATAGGAGGCACGCTTACTTGTGCCCAACGTTCGGTTTCTCGGCATGCATTACACGCAGAGAATGCAACGACCTAGCTCGGCCGCGAATCGCCGTGGCTGACTCTGCTGCTCCCTCCTCAATCGCTCGTAGTAGCCGGACGCCGGTTGATACTGTCCACTCGCGGTCGGACTCGGAGCGCCTCGGGGAGTGGCACATGCAACCCGTTCTGCAGGTAGTGGAGCGCTTGCGGGTTGGCTGCCACCAGCCGGCCTTCTTTCGCTCGGAAAATGAACAGCGGGATCGCCATCTCGCGGGCCTCTGCCCTCGCGGGACGGGTGAAATGACTCGCCGCGAACACCATGGGCAGCTTATTGTCACGTTGTGCCGCACCCTGAATCTCGCGGATAACGGTCACCGGCACCTTGTCGGTTCGGTTCTTCACCTGAACCGCGAAGCAATGGGTCACAACGTCGATGCCGCCGTCATGCCGATACTGGGTGACTCGCGCCTCCGGCGCACCGAGGTGGGCCATCCATTCAGCTGTAAGGAACTCGGCTTCGCGGGCGTTCACGCCTTCGGTCCGTTGAGTCGGTGCCTTAACTACGAATGCCCGACGACGAAGTAGAGCCGTGGTGGCCGCATGACCAATATGGCTGCGGATGCGTGCGCGAGTGGTCGACGTCTTCAGCGGTTTGATGAGGTGGGTAGCAGGGCCGAAGAACACGAGCGCCACTATCGTTCCGAACCACCAGATGTGCTCCCCAAGGCCGCTATCCATCAACGTCTGGCAGAAGACGACGATGACAACGGTCCCGCTGAATGCCGTCACGAGGGCAACGTATTGCCGGAGTGGCCGGTCCTGCGCGTAGTCCATAAGCTCGTCGGCGGCGGGACCGATCCAGCGGCGAATGTCTCGTTCGATCACTTCGTCGGCTGCCTCGGGGTTTGCGTCTAGCGACGTCCAGCGTTCTACAACACGGTCGGCGCGGCGCCGCACGAGCCATGGAATGCGTTTCATAACCGATTTCCCCCTCTCCCGAAGCTAGGAGTTGGAAAACCTCATTAGAAGACCCCCTTTGCGGGCCTCCAGTCCTAGCGCGCGTCGATTCAATCCCCGGGCCTAACGCTCGAAGGCAAGAGAGATCGCCCGGCCTTCTTCGTAGCTCAGCCCGATCCCGGTGGAGTCGAAGAGCCGGGGAAGGTCGCCCGAGGGTCTCCCCGGAAGATAGGCACTCAGCCTCACGTTGTCGCTCATGTATCGCTTGTAATCCAGCAGCTGTCCCACCGCCAGCCGTGACGAAGCCCTGTCAGCAACCGATTTGGCTTCGTACAGGACGGACTCCGAGGCATCGAACACGTCGGTGTAGAGGGAGAAAGCGCTACCCGCGGGCGTTATCCGGTTGCGGACTACCTCGTGACCAAGCGATTCGAGGTGCTGTGTGAGCCGGAGCACCATCGCCGCCTCACGTCTGATGGACATCCGCAACACGTCGGTTGCTTGATGAGCAAAGGTTGGTGCCAGTGTCCGCTCGAGAAGGACCCGGTCCACGACGTCATCGAGCGGTCCCTCCAACGGCGACTCCGTGGCCACCATATTTTCCGGGCTGATGGGGAACGAACTGTCTTCTCGGCTCCTCCGTAGGACGCTACCAACTGGGAGCAGTCTGAAGACGATGACGGATCGAAGAGTGCCGTTTCGGTCGACCGAGGTCTCCCGTTCAAAACGACGTAAAGGGTCGACGACGAACTCCCCCAGGTAGCGCTGAGCTTTAGTTTGGCTACCGGCGACTAGCCCTTCGGCAGAGAAAAGCTGAATCCTTCGACCGGCTTGCACGTGGTTAAGGACAGAACCGTTCTTGCCCGAAAAGGTCTGCGGCCCGTTCTGACCGTCTCCGGTGTAGAAGAAAACGTTTCGCTCAGCGTCCCAACCGTCGAAGCTGTAGCCATGAGCCAGTCCCTTTGCGGGATCTGTGTACAGAAAGATCATCGAAGACGTCGTGGAAGGCTCAATGCCTCCCTGGACTCCACCGCCGTAGAGAGCCTGCCGCTCAGCGCGAGTCATCAAATCACCGGGTTGAAGCGTCCATGCCTCGGTGTGAAAGTCAGCCAAAGCCGATGCCCCTACCATGTCGTGTCATCCGAATACGGAAGCGCGAGCTCATTATGGCGGTCGGGTCGATCTGACGATGCCGTCGCCTCATCATGATGGCGACGCGGCACGTGATCGTGCGGGCAGCTCAGGCTCCGCGACGCCCGCCGAACACGACACCTAGCAGCGGTATGACGGATGCAACCATCAACACGGTCCCCAGCACTGTGTCATCCGGCCGGACAATCGCCCCGGCCACGATTAGCCCCGCAAACACCAGAGACGACCCAATCCGCCGCAGCGTCTTATCGAGCGAAGCCACCCGTCGCTCGAGCCTGGGAGCAGTAACGGCGAGATCGCCATCCTCAATCCGCGTGATTAACCCATCGAGTCGCTTCGGCAGCGTCGCCGCCGTCGTCACGATGTCGAGCGCCTGGCGTGCCACGTCTTGTACCGCATTGCCGCGTTCGTCGCGCAGGAGCTGACGCGCGTAGGGCTCGACCGAGTCCCAGAGGTTGAACTGCGGGTCCAGCGCGCTGCACACACCCGACGTGAGCGACATGGCGCGGATGACGAGGAGCAGATTCTCCGGCAGCATGAACGGCAGCGAGCGGACCACGTCGTTGAACTGCTTCGCGAAGTCGCGGAACTCGCGCGGATCCACCTCGCGCAGTTCGGCGAAGCCCATGCCGCCGAACCGGCCGAAGAGCGCCGTCATCGCTCGTTCGAGTTCGACGGTGTCGGCGGAGGGCAGCAGCATCCCGACGTCGCGGATCGCGTCGACAAGTCCGCTTCCGTCCCGAGTCGCTGCCGAGATGAGCAGCTTGCGCAGGCCGGCGCGGAGGGTCGGCGGGACCTGGCCCATCATGCCGAAGTCGATAAAGGTGAGCTTCCAGGCCCGACCCTCTCCCCCGGTGCCGTCGGGCAGCGGAGTGACGAAGATGTTGCCGGGGTGCGGGTCGGCGTGGAACCAGCCGTCGGTGAACACCTGGTCGAACATGACCGTGGCGAACACCTCCGCCACCTCGGACGGCTCGATGCCGGCCGCGCGCAGCGACTCCACGTCGGTGATCTTGATCGCCGTCACGTCTTGGAGCGTGAGTACCCGGCGGGTGCTGCGTTCCCACGCGATTCCCGGGACGCCGACGCGGGCGTCGCCGTTGAAGACCTCGGCGAAGCGTTGGGAGCTGGCGGCCTCGTGCAGGTAATCGATCTCTTCGAGGCTGGTGGCGGCGAACTCCTCCACCAGAGCGGGCATGTCGACGCGGGTGTAGACGAGTCGGATGTGGCTCAGCCATCCGCCGACACGGCGCAACGCGGCGAGGTCGACCTCGACGATCGTGTCGATGCCGGGGCGCTGGATCTTGACGACCACGTCCTCGAATCCCGCTTCCTCAGCCAGCTCCGGGGTGAGGCGGGCGCGGTAGGCCTGACCGAGCGACGCGGATGCGATCGGCGTCTCGTTGAACGACGCGTACGCGCTCGCGAGAGTTCGTCCCAGTTCCGCCTCAGCGAGGGTGCGGACGGCCGGGAAGGGCACGGCGGGCACCTCATCCTGAAGGCCTTCCAGCTCTTTGGTGATCTCGGGGGGCAGCACATCCAGGCGCGACGACATGTACTGGCCGACCTTGATCATGAGGCCGCCGAGGTCGAGGGCGAGGTCGTGGAAACGTCGGGCGATGCGCTTCATCCGTCGGGTGCGGGTGCGCTCGCTCAGTCGGCTGAGGCCGATGCGCGGAAGAAAGATCTCCCACCACCAGGTGGCGGCGAGGTGCCGGGCGGCGAATCGGAGGATGCGGCGATAGCGGGCGCGGCCAGTGCCTGCTGGCACTGCGCCCGCGCCCGCTGTGTTTCCTGCCCGTTCGGGTTGGGGCGATGCCACTCCGGTCAGCTCTGGGCGAGGATCGCGTAGAGCTTGCGCCTCGCGTCGTTCAGCACCTCGACGGCCTGCTGGGTCTGGGCGTCGGTCCCGGTGCGGCCGACCTGAGCGGCGGCTTGGGCGAGCTCGATGCCGGCCTTAGGCAGGGATCCGGTCTTCTCATCCTCTTTGGCGCTCCACGGTGCGGACACTCCGGACCGGTTGACCTCGTCGCGACCGGCTTCGGTCAGCGAGTAGGTCTTGCGGTCGTTGGACTCTTCCGCCGTGATGAGGCCCTCGTCGGCAAGGAGCTGAAGCGTCGGGTAGACGGAGCCGGCGCTGGGCTTCCAGCGTCCGCCGCTGCGCTCTTCGATCTGGTGGATGATCTGGTAGCCGTGCATCGGTTGCTCGGCGAGAAGTGCGAGCACGGCGGCGCGCACGTCGCCGCGGCCGACACGACTGCCGGCGCTCTTCTCGAAATTCTTCTCAAGGCGCGTGCGCAGCTGCTCGAACGCCTGCCACATGCCGTCAACGGGGTTGGCGCCTGCGGTGCCGAACCCATCAGTCCTGGATGATCCATTCATGGTGACCTCCTCGATCGGTCTCAACGATACTCAGCGATATAGGAGGGGGCTGAGTGCGTAACGCAGACGCCAACCGCCAGTCAACACGCTGAGTGCAGTGACGCGCGCGTCGCTCCCTCCGCTTCGCCGGCGATGCAGGTGAGCGAAATCAGCGAGCCGCGGGGAAGAACTTACGCATGTGGTCCCCGAGAGCTAGGTCGTGCACGTAAAGGTAGGTTCCACGCATTCCGCGCGTAAGCAGAACAAAGTAGACCGCGGCTATGAACTCAAGGAGGTCGTCGTCAGTAACGGTAATCCCAAGCGCGGAATTGTTCTCCTTGCCCTTCTTGTCGAAGTAGGAATTCCGGTCGATGTATAGCCGCCCGGCCCCTGTGTCGAAGCGCAGGTCGGGCCCAATGATCACGCCCGCGTAGTTGAGGTCGTACCCCTGAACGGTATGGATCGAGCCAACCTCTTCCAGCGAGGTCTCCGAACTGATCCAGTCTTTGTCAGTCTGGTTCCACCGCAACTTGCGACCGTCAATCTCTATGTCGAAGAGGTCCTTCGACCGCCTGCTGCGCCACTCCCAGGCGAAGCCAGCCACGAGACGCGCGAGCCCGTGTTCAGCGTCCCTCAGGCGGATTTCGTCATGCATCTGGCCGAAATCGTTGAAGAACCTGAGGTCATAACCGGGGAAATCGACCCTGCTGGGCTGGGCACCATGCAGGATGCGCCCAACGTAATCGATGTAGTCCTGCCCAGCGAGAACTCGCATTTGGGACGCGAGTGGGAAGTGGCGGTCTTCATGGCGCGCAATGGCTACAACGTGCTGCAGAGCATCTTCGGGAAGATCGGCCGGCTTCACTCTCTGTCCCGCGTCGAGCAAGAGGATCTGGTGCTGGCTCCGCGCACGGATCCAGTCGAGCTGCGTCCAAGCGACATCGTCGGATCCGAAAAGCCGCTCATTTATCTCACGAAAGCGTTGATTCAATCTTGCGGACGGTTGATTCGACCGGCGATTGAGGCGATGACTCTCGTCGACGATGAGGATGTCGTAGAAGTTTTCAGATGCTCCCACCTCGAAGGGGCTGAGGACCATGTCCGCTTGAAGTCCGAGCGTGTTCCGGAAAACGCGCTTGATCGATGCGCGCAGCGACTGCTGCGGTACAACCACCCCGATACGGTAGCCGGCAATCTGGTCGGCATAGCCCTTGGTAAAAAAGTCGCTGAACAGGGAATCTCCATCGATGACGTCCGCTTCGTCTGCCCGCTTGATGTCCTGCAGCAGCTTGGCGAGGGTCACTCCCACGATTGTCTTGCCGGTTCCAGGATCTCCTTGAACTACGATCGGGCCGGCGCTGCCCTTCTCTACATCTTCGAACAACGCCTCAAGGATGCCTTCGATTGCGACAGCCTGATCGGCGTTGAGGGCCTTAAACGGCGAGAGCTTGAAGAGGTCGCTGTTCTCTATCTCCTTTATGCGGCGGTCGAACACTCCTGCCGCGCGCAACTGCTCGAATACGTCAAGGAAGGAGCGCCGATAGCGCTCCCGGTCGTAATAGTCACGGTCGACGATCCCCGCGTTGAGATTCGTGACATTGAGTCGGCCGTCACCGTTGAGGGCGTTGATGAGGAAGGCTTCAAGGTCGAGGCAGACCGATTTGTTGTATGTGTTATCGAGCACGACTCGCACGGCCTCGAACGAACTCTTCCGCGGGTTGGCAAGGTGTTGCCGCATGCGAGAACTCGCATCTAGGGACTCACCTACGTAGACCTGGGCTCCGCCCTCGAGAAGGTAGACGACGGGCCAGTTCTTGTGTAGCGGGTCACTCTCGGCGAAGACTCTGACGGCGTCTTCCGAGAACGGAATCCGCTCAATCCTAGAGTTCGTCATACTTGGCGCTCCGGCCCCGGGACTTCTCCACCGGGTACTTCGCACGAGTCCTCGCAAGCTTATCGAGCACTATCTCGTCCGCGTCGAGTCCGAGATTGTCGGCAAGCAGGATGCAGTAGGTGAGCACATCAGCGAGCTCACCCCGCAAATCATCAGCGTTGTAGTCGCCGCCCCATTGGAAGCATTCGAGAAGCTCACCCGCCTCGATCGAAATACTCTTCGCGAGATTCTCCGGCGTATGGAACTGCGCCCACTCGCGCTCGGCCACAAAGGCTCGCAGAGCGTGAAGAACGGTTCCCGCAGGCATGGGGCGACTGTAGCAGCGGCGCGACGACTGCCGATGTAACCGGGGTCGCTCGAACTCTGGATCTGCGAAAACTTGGCCGCGTTCCCGTGGATCAGCGACCGGGGTTGCGCATCGTCCGCGCGTGTGGAGTGTTGGGGGCCCTCCGCAGCGGCTGACCAGATGGAGAAGGGTCACATTTTCGTAAGCTTGTCGTGCGGCCCCGACGGGGTCGTCTTCGCTGCAATTCCCCCGTGTTTGCCCCTCCGAATATGCCCCTGAGCTGGATAAGGCTCGGTCTCGTCGTACGCGCACCGGTCCGTCCATCCGCTTCTGAATCGACCTGATTTTCATTCCTTTCTTCAGGCCGGGATGGAACACCACGAACGGGAAACATCCGCCGCAAATGCGTGAGCGGGTGTTCCGGATGCTCGCGGAGACGCGGCCGTCGCATCCAACGATGATGGGCGCCGTCAGGCATGAGGCAGGGCTCCTGGGGATGAGTCCGGTGACGCTGCGACCTGCCAACGCCGATACGAGGTCGGCGCGGGAGCCAACCCGGGGTTCACGACCGATGCGGCAGCGGAGATCGAGCGAACGCAGAAGGAAGGTCCCGGAGTAGTGGAAGGCGAACGAGATACTCGAGGCTGCGATCCTTTTTCGCGATGAAGCTCGATCACCCGTCAACGGGATGATCCAGTTTCTACAGAAAATCGGATCGTTTCGGGGCTGAGCTCATCTGCCAGGCTCTCCGACCGGCAGTGAGAGGATTCTTCACCTCACGCGGCTAGCGTGCCGCGGTGACCAGGTCACCGTCCGCGCGACAGCTGCGTGATGATGTGCCCGTGCCCGAGATCGCCCGGCTGCACGTGCAGAACTTCGGCGTCTACGGGAGTCCGAAGATGAGCTTCGCAAGTCTGTCGAACACCGCACCGGCCAGCGGTGCGCACTAGGGTCGCGGCCAGGGGCCTGTAAGCCTCACACGAGGTTGCCGGTTTGCGTGGTGAGCGGGGGTGGTTATGGAGCTGAGCTTTCAGTCTCCGACATTGCGTGCATACTGGACCGAGCCGTCTCCCGGCGCCTTGGACGCGGGTGAGGTCGAGGCGGCCAAGCAGGTCCTCGAGGACCTCGTTGCGGCCACCTCCCTTGAGGACCTCGGCTTCCTCTATGACCTCGGCTACGAGGCTGGCACGGTCACGTTCGACGCCAGCGAGCGAGTGACGATCACCTGCCTAGTCGACACTGCGCGAGTCCGTGTCGGGAATCACCGAGTCGATCTGTCCAGGGTCACTCGCGTCCAGCTAGTCTCGATCAAGAAGATAGGTGGTGCCTCGTGACGAACATCTCCTTCGAGCCGCGCTGGGTCTCCGCGCCCGGAGAAACCATCCTGACCGCGCTACAACGGCGCCTGTGGTCAGTGGAGGATCTCGCCGATCGCCTCGATTTGCCCGACCCCGAAGTGCGGCGAATCGTCGTCGGTGAGCGCGAGATTGGCGCTGATCTCGCGGGCCAGCTCGCGGCGACGTTGGGCGGCTCCTCTGACTTTTGGTTGACCCGAGAGCAGAGGTATCGTGAGGGGCTCCACGCTCTCGGTTTGGACGAGATCTTCCAGCGGATGCCGCTTGATCAAATGGCCGCCTTCGGTTGGATCAGCCCTCTGGGCCGCGACTGGCGCGAGCGCGTCGCGGCCTGCTCGGCGTTCTTTGACGTCGTCGACGCCGACGACTGGAATAGCCGTTTCGGCGCGGCCGTCGAGCAGGCGAGGTATCGCGCTTCCGAAACGTTCGAGTCTGATGAGGCGGCCGTCGCGGCCTGGCTGCGTCAGGCGGAGATTGAAGCCGAATCCCTACCCCTTGAGGCCTGGGATCCCACGGCCGTACGCGCCGCAATCCCAGCCCTACGAGCCCTCAGCCGCCAGCCCAACCCTGAGCGATTCATCCCCGAGCTACAGAGGGTCCTTGCAGCCGCGGGTGTGGCAGCCGTGATCGTGCGCGCCCCGAAGGGCTGCCCGATCAGCGGCGCCGCGTTCCGCACCCGGTCCGGCCGGGCCGCACTCGTCCTCAGCGTGCGGCACCTGGCCGATGACCACCTGTGGTTCTCGCTGTTCCACGAGCTTGGCCACCTGCTGCTGCACGATGTGCAGGAGCCCTTACTCGACGATCTCGACGGCCCGTCAGAGGACAACGCAGAACACGAAGCCAACGACTTCGCCGCCCGTACGCTTGCTGACGGGGTCGTCTCCGCTCTATCGAGTGAGCGGTCGAGCAGTCCGACCATGCGAGCTGTTGTCGCTGCTGCTTCTCAGGCCGGCATCGCCGCGGGGATAATCGTCGGCCAGCTCCAGCACAGGGGCATCATCGGGCACCACCAACTCAACCAGCTCAAGCGCCGCTACCGCTGGGACGGCGTCACCCTGAAAACCTCTCGTAGACCATAGGGCTCTTCTGCCAGTTGCAGGCCGCGTCCTCGAACACATCCGGCGCAATACCCGCCACGGTTCCGATCGCCAGAAGTGTCCGCTGCATGTCCCGCGCGCTACCGACATTAGGATCGCCGTTGATGAGCAAGCATGCCCCGTACAACGGGCCGCCGTTGGGCACCAGGTAGGAGTGCGGAGGACGAACCTCCAGCAGCGCAAGCCTCTGCAGCGTGGTCAGATAGTCGAAGCGGGCGACTCTGCCGAAGCGCCGAACGGCACGCAACTGCCGGAACAGCGCATCGAACCGCTCCTCCGGAGACAGCTCGGCGAGGCCAGCGAACCGCTCTTCGTGGTCGCCGCCGGCCTCCAGCACCCATTCGACATAGGACTGCACAGCAGTACCGGTCCCGCCATCCGACCACGCATCCAGGCTCTCGTACTTGCGGTGGTTACCGAACCGGCCGTTGCCGGCCCGGATCTTGTCCTGATGAGCCTCGAGCCACAACCGGAATGAGATCGGGTCGCCGGCAGTCTCCTCCCACGTCCATCGCTGACCATCCCCAAGTCGCCCGTAGACGTCGCGGGCATATTGCCAACCCGCGGTCCGGTGGTGACCGAAGTGAACGAACAAAAACACCATCCACACTGCTTCGTCGTAATCTCCCGCGTCACGGTGGACGATCGCAGCTCTTAGTGGGTCGAAAGCCACACCTGTCGGATCAGCGCTCGCAGGATCGAGCTCGCGGGCCTGGAGGTGCTGAAAGTAGCGCACGCGCTGCTCCGAGTCGATGATCTGCTCGATCAAGGTCTCCCGCGCCTCAGCGGCGACGATCCCTAGTAGCGGGCCGTTGGTTGCCTCGTAGGCGGCAAGGCCCGCGCCAATCCTGGCAGCCGCGTCCGCATAGTTTGCCCTCACGATGCCGCTCCCCCTTTGTGGATTCGGTCGGTCACATAGATGCCGTAAAACGGACTCGCGAGCGACGCAGCGATGGCGGGGAGCCGTTCCGGGCGCCTCCGCAGGCGGAACGCAGCGAGCACCTTGGCCAGATCGCCCCAATAGCCCTCCGCCAACCCCTCGGCTTCATACTCCTCTGCGGGAGCCAACCGAATCCGCTGCTCCGCCTCGAGCATCACACCTACTGCCGCCCACGGGTCGCCGTCCGGCATCGGCGGCATGACAGCCGTGCCTTGAGCAAACCAGCCTTCGCTGAGGTAGGCGTCAACTTCCGCTCGGCGATCGTCGTACAGGTGCAGGCTGCCAACGAAGTGAGTGTATGCGCCAAGCTCCGCTCCGATGCTGCGGGCCACGAGTTCCTGGAACATCGTGAACGCGAACAGGTCGTGGGGCAAACCGAGGAAGGCGTCGTTCGAACGCATGTGGACGATTAGCTCCACTCGACCATCGCGAAGTAAAAACTGCAGTGTGCAGGTGCACGGCACGTCCTTCGTCCGACTCAGATCATCGGCGTCGAACAGCTGCACCACTGCTTGGCGACTGTCCGGCTTCTGCTTCAGTATCTCGATCACTCGACCAAGCTGTCCGTTGCCGCCCGGACCGAACAGCCGAGGGCCGTAGGCACCAGGCAGCCGCCCGTCGATCGCCTCCCGCCGGTACTGCGGGACGTAGTAGGCAACGTGAGCTACGTCATCGCTTCCATGGAGGTACCAGCACAGCTCACCGAGCGCGCTGACGACCGTGGAGCGTCCGGCGCTACGGCTGAGGCGTGACCGAGGGTCGGTCAGTCGCAGCAATACCGCTGTCTCCTCCAGCGCCGGACCGCGTGACGGGTTGATTCGCTGACCGGCCGCGATGAGGCGGTCAAACACCAGGTGAAGGAGATCGTCGAAGGTGTTAGCCTCGAGCGTCGTTGACACCTCACCCACCCCCTTGTCACCTTCACGACCTGTGTCCTACAAGCTATCTCTCCCACACGACACACGCCCGTCAAAGCGCCGTCAGGCATCGGCATAAGACATGCGATAATCGCCGATGCTGTAACGGTCGGTCAGCGCACTGACCGCTCAGTCGCCGTACTGGCCGAGGACAACTGAGCGGTCGGGCGCTGTGGCGTCCTTTATGACTTGACCGTTCGATATTGTTGCGCCGCAGCTATGAGGTGCTTACCTGCTAACGGAACGGGATCGCGCTGCTGGCAGCCGCCTCCAGCGCGACGAGCATCTCCTCAGTCCGCGTGCTTCCTAGCTCCGGCCTGACCCAGCTGGCCGCTCCATCCGAGATGCCGAGGTCGTGCCACATATGCGTTCCCGAGCGGTCCGGGTGCTGGCGGCGGATGGCTGCCTCGAGCGATTCCTCTGGACGTTGTATGAGACCGATCCACCTTCCGCCTTAAGTCGCGCTTCGAATTTGCTCGAGAGGGACGCCTTGTCGATATAACTCCTGGATCGCGACCTTGACAGTAATGCGCTTACTAAGTCCCACGGAGGCCAGCTCGCCGATGACGACGTCGTACTTTGTGCAGTTGCGGCCCGAATCGCGATCGACCGTCTCAAAGGCGGCCTTCTACTGCTGTTGAACGAGGGTGCCAGCCCGCTGACTTCAGGTCGAGCAGGTCGGACACGCGCTCGGCGACGGCTAGAGACCTGCTCGGCCTGGGTGGGGAATCCGATCGCTGCGATCCGCAGGTGCTCGACCTCACACGCCCGTCAGCCGTGCGACCTCCCGGCGGTATGCGCCCGGCGTGAGGCCGGTCACGGACCGGAAGTCGGCCGTGAGGTGCGACTGGTCGGTGTATCCGAGCTCCACTGCGACTGCGGCCAGCTCCTCCGATGGTCGAAGAACGAGCGCCCGAGCGACTTCCTGCAATCGGATGCGGCGGATCACCCACTTCGGCCCATGTCCGACTGTGCTGATCAAGGCGCGCTGAATCGTTCGCTCGCTGACGGCGAGTTGTTCGGCCAGGAGGCTTCCCGCACGTTTGCGGAGGTCCCCGCGCAACTCGTCCATGATCCGGTTGGCGAGCAGTCCGCTCCTCGCCGGAGGTCGTTCGAGCAGCAGTAACCGGATCGCGACATCCGCCGCTCGCGCCCGTGACGCGGGCGAGTACTCGGCTGCCACCGCGCGCGTCAGCGAGGCGAGACGCCCGTCTGTGGTTTCGTTGAGCGCGACTGTCCGGTCATTGACCTCCTGCACCGTGAGGTCGCTGACCACAGCCAGTCCGGCGGGGCGCAGCCGGATCGCGAACACACGGCCCGACCCACGGATGGTTCGCCGCCACGCGCCCGACTGGACCCCGGTGACCGCAAGCGGCGCCGGCACGTCGCCCTCTTCGACGGTGGCCGTCACGGCAGGGAGGTCGATTATCCGCTGATCCAGCTCCTCCCCGGTGCCCAACGACCACGACACGTGCCAGTACTGGTCGACCACTTCGGCGAGATCGGCTGCGGGCGGAATCCACTGCGCGTCGTACCGCGCCAGGTTGTCGGGGTGCAGAACCCCGGAACGCTCACCGGGCTCCACGGGGTGGCCGTCTACGCTCGAGGCATTCCCGGTCATCGCTCAAGTCTGCACCGGTGTCGCAAATCTCCTAGAGCGTTGGTGCGAACGTCGCCGAGAGTGTTCGCATGGGAACGACCAACTACGCGAACGCCTTCATCCAGGTTGCCGACGACTGTCCGGTGGCCGAGGGCCTCGAGCCTCCGACGAACGCTAAAGGGCCGACGATCGCGACGCTCCAGTACGAGCTCATCGCCGCGCACCCCTACGAACTCACATCCGATGATGTGCTCTTCGCGGTGCACGCGCAGCGCCAGGAGATTCCCGAGTCCGAGCGAGTCGAGGCGCGTGCGGCGTTCTTCGCCAAAGATCAGGCCTGCCTGCGGTCTTCGCCCCTCGGTAAACGGTATGGATGGGGCACCCACCACGACGCCGAGGGGCGGCTCGCCGTCGTGCCGCTCGGATCGGACCGGTACGAGGAACTGGCGGCAGATTCGTCGCTCACGCAGCTGAAGGCGATGCGGTCGAAGCGAGCCTGAGAGCGCGGGGTGTCCGGACGGGGCGGCCGTTATCCGCCGTGGCATCGGCCTGCCTTCGCTTCGACGGGCTCAGCGGACGGCGGGCGGGTGGGTTCTTCGCGTCGCTTCGCTTCGCTTTGCGGGTGGGCGACTGGCCCCGCCCTTTCAGCTTGTCGAAATGAGCGGGGCCAGCCTGCCTTCGTTTTGTCGGGCTCAGCGGGCAGGGCCAGCCGTCAGTGGCTGGCGTCTGCCAGCTCGCGGGACTCCCCCAGGACCGACTCCAGGCGTGCGTAGCTCGTCTCCATGCCGTCAGTCATTCCGGTGGCGAGCACCATGTCGCGAACCTCGGCGTTCGGGTAGGTGATCACGAGGGATAGCAGAGTTCCGCCTTCCACCGGCGTCAGGGTCAGCTCGTTGAGCGTCGGCGGGTAGTTGGTGTCGATCATCGCTTCCGTCGTCACGGCGCGGTGGGGCGGCTCGTTCTCGAGGAGTTGCCCAGTGAACCCGAAGCGGCCCTCTCCCCCGGCCTGCTCCCACTCGTAACGGTAGGTGTCGCCGACGTTCGTGGCGATCTCGCAGACCGGCATGGTCCAGCCATCGGGTCCGAGGAGCCACTTCTTCATCAGGTCGGCGTCGTTGTGCGCCCGCCACACTTGCTCGACCGAACCCCGGATGACGCGGGAGACGCGCACCTGGGTGTCGCTGAGGATCTGCGCCTCGACGGAGTGGTCTGCGGCGAAGGACGCAAGGTCGGCGAGGACGTCGTCGATCTGACCCATCGCCTGACGCAGCCCCTCTTCCATCCCCATGGCGACGAGCTGCTCGAGTTGCTCAAGTGTGTCGTAGGAGGAGACGGTGATGACGCGGGTGCCGGAATCGGCGGGGTGGAAGTCCATCCGCATCCGGGTGACGGGCAGGCCCGTGGTCGCTGTCCCATCGTCGGCGAGGAAGCCGTCGAGGACTTCGAAGTAGTTCGGGGCGTCGACGGCGACCCACTCCCAGTACCCGCCGTGCGTGTCACCGTTCTCGGTGCCGGTCATCGAGTAGATGCTCCGGCCGCCTACTGCCGCATCGTGACGGGTGAAGGTGGCGGGATAGGTGGGCGGGCCCCAGAAGCGCTCGATCTGGCGGGGGTCGGTGTACGCATCCCAGACCCGCTGCACCGGGGCGGCGAAGTCGGCGACGATCGTCAGGGTCAGCGCGTCGAGGTCCTTCTCGACAGAGGTGACGGGCATGAGGGTGAACCTTTCAGTCGGATTCCTGGGCGGAGTCGGCTTCGAGCAGCGCATCGAGACGATCGATGCGTGCCCGCCAGACGGCTTCGAACTGGTCGAGACAGAACTGCGCACGACGTATCGCGTCGGGGTTCCCCCGCACGATCCGCTCGCGGCCACGAGGGAGCTTGCTCACGAGCCCTGCCTCCTCGAGTACGGCGACGTGCTTCTGCACCGCCGCGAACGACATCTCATATGACGCGGCCAACTCCGACACGGACGCCTCGGCACTCAGCGTGCGTCGGACGATATCGCGTCGGGTGGCATCGGCGAGGGCGCGGAACATGCGATCCACGTCATCGTCGGTGAGTTCGAATCCTTCTCGTACAACCATTTGGTTGTAGGTTACGCCTCGGTCGGAAGGGGCGCAAGAGCTGTCCTATAGCAACGCAGAAGCCTGACCGATCCTGCGAGCGGTCAGGCTTTCAACCTCGTACGGGGTGGGTGAAGGGCGCGATCCCGAATCACGTCCGGAGACCCGAATTCAGATGGTCAGGGCAATGAAGGCGCCGATAGAAGTTCCGTATGCTCGGCACGATCAGTCGGGCCTGCGGGTCTGCGACCAGGCGGACCACGATCGTGATCCGAAGGGTCGTCGTCTGCTAGGCGGCCGTCGTAGCCTCAGGCGGCAGGTCCTTCACAAAAGAAGCCCACGGTTCGACAGTGAATATTGGCTCATCGCTCGTCATCGCCAATCGCACTGAGGGGTCCGCGATCGTTGTTATCCAAGTTCCGCTGTAGCCGTGCGCACGAAGGAAGAGCCAAATTCCGCGCGGCGTCGCTTGCGCGAGAACTATCCCAGACTGGAGGGCACTGCGGTCCTTGCCGCGCAGGTAGCCGTCTTTTAGGTGTTCCGCATCCCCGTGCGAAAGGTTTCTACCAAGCAGGCCCTCGGCCTGTAGGCCATACAGAGCCTCGACAAAGGCTAACGAGAACCCCCTTGGGAGCGCTTGGTCCAAGTCGGAGAGAGGGATCACGAACGTTTCATTTACTACGCTCCAAATATCATCCGCACCCGTGGAAAGTCGGCGGAACGCGGCGTAAAGGAGAAAATGGGCTCGCAATTGCTCGCTGGATAGTCGGGCGATGAGAGCACTCCACGTGACCCCGCTATCGTCGCTTCCGCCATCTCCTCGCGAGGAAGAAAGAACGCCGCTGAGGTACTCAGCTAGGAACTCGTTGTCGGCACCCTGCGCGGCATCGAGAACTGCAAGACCGACCCGTTCCGAAACAGGTCCGCTTCTTTCACGATGCTGCGCGTCCTTCATTGCTGCTCGTTCCGCCACCTTGCGCGCGTGCCGCGACCGGAGCTTCTCGGCGAGGATCTGCCCCATCTCCTTCGTCACGGGCCCGAAGACATTCTCGGTGAGTCTTCCGCCTACTCGCGCTGCCTCGACCGACGTTGGATCAGAGTCTGCTGCGAGCTTGGCGAGCGATGTCGGCTCCATGAAATGCCTCCTCTGGCTGGCGGTATTCGGTACTGACACTCACGATAAATGCGACGGGACGCACGGACTACTGTTCCGAAGGCATGTGGAAGCCCGGCCGCTCCTTCGAGCGACCGGGCTTTCAAGCTTGTGCGAGGTGCGTCAGCGACGGGCGCCCGAGCGGCGGCCCGAGATGCCGATCCAGATCAGTAGCGCGATGATGGCGCCGATGATCGAGCCGATGATTCCGGCCGGCTGGAAGAAGCCGTCCTGTGCGTCCTGACCGAAGATCAGGAAGCCGAGGAAGCCTCCGATGAACGACCCGACGATGCCGAGAAGGATCGTCGCGACGATCCCGAGGTTCTGCTTGCCCGGCACGATCAGTCGGGCGATAGCGCCCGCGATCAGGCCGATGACGATGATGCTGATGATGAGACCGAGCATGATGTCCGCCTTCTTCGTTGGTGCACGTGATGAGACATGCGTTTGCCCCGACAGCGCCGGGATGAGATTCCAGTGTCCCCACCCTTCGGGGGGTGCCGGTACACCCCTAGGGAGGGTTACGGTTCTGGCATGGTCGATACATCGGATGCGCTGACGGTCGCGCTAGTCGACGATTACGACGTCGTTCTCATGGGGCTCGCGCGCATGTTCGACGACTACCGCCACCGGGTGGTCGTCGCCGAGATCAACGCCAACACCACCACCAACGACCACGTCGACATCGTCCTCTACGACTCGTTCGCGCAGCCCGAATCCGATCACCACGAGATCGCGGAGCTCGTGCGCAACCCGCGTGCCGACAAGGTGGTCGTCTACACCTGGAACTTCCAGACCTCGCTCGTCGAAAGCGCCCGCGGACAGGGCGTCGACGGGTACCTCTCGAAGACGCTGTCGGCGGGTGAACTCGTCGAAGCGCTCGAGCGGATCCACGGCGGCGAGAAGGTGTTCATGGACGAGCCGCGCCGCGCTCCGAGTGCCCCCGGGCTCGACTGGCCCGGCAAACGGGAGGGCATCACCGACCGCGAATCCGAGATTCTGGCGCTCATCACGCAGGGGAAGAGCAACGCCGAGGTGGCGAAGTTGACCTACCTCTCCCCCAACACGGTGAAGTCGTACATCCGCAGCACGTATCGGAAGATCGGGGTCGAGAGTCGGACCCAGGCGGTGCTGTGGGGTGTCGACCACGGGTTCACGCCGGACGTGCATCGGATCGATCACTGGCGCGGAGGGCCGTAAGCGGCTGCGGGTTTGCTTCGGGGCTTCGCTTCGCTGCGCTCAGCGGGCGGGGTGACCTGAGGTATTCGCTTCGGCGGGCTCAGCGGGCGGGGTGACCCTCGCTTCGCTGCGCTCAGCGGGCGGAGTGATCTGGGGTCTTCGCTTCGGCGGGCTCAGCGGGCAGGTGCGGCCTGCGCTTCGCTGTGCTCAGCGGGCGGGGCGGCCTGCGCTTCGGCGGGCTCAGCGGGCGGGTGCGGCCTGCGCTTCGGCGGGCTCAGCGGGCGGGTGCGGCCTGCGCTTCGGCGGGCTCAGCGGGCGGGGTGACCTGAGGTATTCGCTTCGGCGGGCTCAGCGGGCGGGGGCGACCTTCGCTTCGCTGCGCTCAGCGGGCGGCGGGCGCGGTCTGCGGGGTGCCGTCCTTCGCTTCGACGGGCTCAACGGGCGGGGGGCGCGGTCTGCGGGGTGCCGACCTTCGCTTCGCTGCGCTCATCGGGCGGGTTTCTGCGGGGTGCTGGGCTTCGCTTCGCTGCGCTCAGCGGGCGGCGGGCCGTTGGTTAGGCGGCCTTCGTCAGGGTGTGGCGGAGGAGGCGGGCCAGTTGGTCTGCCGGGGCGCCCGTGTGCTCCGGGTGCCACTGCACTCCCACGATCGGGAGCGACGCGTGGGTGATCGCCTCGACCACACCATCCGAGCTCGCGGCGACCGCGCGCAGACCGTCGCCGAGGCGGCCAACCGCCTGGTGGTGCGAGCTCTGCACGTACTCCCCGGCGGCGATCGCGTGCTGCAGCGAAGAATCGGCGAGGTCGACCGTGTGCCTCGTGAACCGGGTCGCAGCGCCCGGCGTCGGGACCCGATGCTGACCCGTCTCCTCGAGATGCTGGATGAGATCCCCGCCGAGGGCGACGTTGATGATCTGGTGCCCGCGGCAGATGCCGAGCACCGGGGTGCCGCGCAGCGCCGCATCGCGGATGACCGCCAGCTGCGCCTCGTCCGCTGCCGCGCTGTGGCTGCCCGCGCCGGTGTAGTCGAGCGGCCCGCCGTAGAAGTCGGGGCGCACATCCTCGCCCCCGACGACGACGATGAGATGGCTGTCACGGGCGATCGCCAGCGCCGACCCGACAGAGGAATCGGCCGCGGCGTGCAGACGCGACTGCCATCCGAGAGATGCGATCGTCGCGACGGCCGACACGTTCAGATCGTCAGCCAGCCGCTGATAGGTGGGATTGTGTTCGCGCTCCCCGGTGACATGCAGGACGGCGACTCGACGCGTGCGCATGCGTGCCCTCCCGAATCATCCGAAACCCGGCTCTTTTTGCCGATGATCGAGCGTACGACCGGACCGCGCAACGGCGGCGGAATGTGACGCCGGGCTACGTGGGACGAGCGACGAGAGGGGGCGCCCGGTTCGAGAAGTCCCCAGCTGGTTCGCGGCTTCCGACCACATTTTGCCCATCTTGCGGCGATCAGATGGTCGGTGACCGAAGCCCTCGACGGCCACTCGCAAAGGAGCCCAGCATGGACATCCCCGCACAGCAGCAAGAGGTCCCCGGCCTCGAAGCCGACCTCACGCCCCCCGCCGACCACGGCGAGACGAGCTACGAAGGGCACGGCCTGCTCACCGGAAAGGTCGCACTCATCACGGGAGCCGACAGCGGCATCGGCAAAGCCGTCGCCATCGCCTTCGCGCGAGAGGGCGCCGACGTCGCGATCTCCTACCTCTCCGAAGACGAGGACGCTGCCGACACCGCCAAATGGGTCGAGGAGGCCGGACGCCGCGCGATCCTGCTTCCCGGTGACCTGTCCGACCCCGAGCACTGCCGCTCCATCGTCGGGGAGACCGTCGACGAACTCGGCGGACTCGACATCCTGGTCAGCAACGCCGCATTCCAGATGTCCCGCGAGAGCATCCAGGACATCCCGGACGACGAATGGGACTTCACCCTCGCCACCAACCTCAGCGCCTACTTCCGCCTCGCCAAAGCCGCAGAGCCGCATCTGAAGCCCGGGTCGTCGGTGATCGCGACCTCGTCCATCCAGTCCGACTCCCCGTCGCCACAACTGCTCCCGTATGCGATGACCAAGGCGGGCATGGCGAGCATGACCGCCTCCCTCGCGCAGATGTGGGGCGAGAAGGGCATCCGGGTCAACGCCGTCGCGCCGGGGCCGATCTGGACGCCGCTCATCCCGTCGACGATGCCGCCGGAGAAGGTGGAGGGCTTCGGAGAAGACACCCCGCTCGGCCGCGTCGGCCAGCCGGCCGAGCTCGCGCCCGCCTACGTGCTGCTCGCCTCGGATGCGGCCAGCTACATCTCGGGCGCCGTGCTGCCGGTCACAGGCGGTAAGCCGATCCTCGGCGCGTAGCCGCATGGAGTGCCGCCGACCCTGCCGGGCGGATGACGGGAGGGCCGCGCCGGGTGCGCGGCCCTTCCGCATGCCGTTGCCGGCCCGCCGGCGGAGTCGGCACTACGCTCGATCCGGCCCACCGCGCTTCGCGCCTCCCGCACCAACCCGGGCCGAGGAGACGACATGGCACTTCCCTGGACTCTGCACGGCGACGGCAAGAACGTCTCCTCCGACGAGATCGTCCTCCCCGAGGAGCGCCTCACCTGGGGCCGCACCATCGGCTTCGGCATGCAGCACGTGGTCGCCATGTTCGGCGCCACCTTCCTCGTGCCGCTCATCACCGGATTCCCGCCCGCCACGACGCTGCTCTTCTCCGGCGTCGGAACCCTTCTGTTCCTGCTGATCACCCGAAACAAGCTGCCCAGCTACCTCGGGTCGTCGTTCGCCTTCCTCGCGCCCATCGGCGCCGCGACGACCGCAGGCGGTCCGGGTACTGCGCTGGCCGGCATGATCATCGTCGGCGTCATCCTCGCGCTCGTCGGTGTGCTGGTGCAGGTGGTCGGCACGCACTGGATCGACGTGCTGATGCCGCCCGTCGTGAGCGGCGCGATCGTCGCCCTCATCGGTTTCAACCTCGCGCCCACCGCACGCGACAGCTTCGCCGAATCGCCCCTGATCGCGACCATCACGCTGCTCGCGATCGTGCTCGCCGCCGTCGTGTTCAAGGGGTTCTTCGGCCGGCTCTCGATCGTGCTCGGAGTGCTCGTCGGCTACGTCGCATCGGTCATCGCCGGCGAGGTCGACTTCAGCAAGGTCGCCGATGCCGCGTGGGTCGGACTCCCGCAGTTCACGACGCCGGAGTTCTCGGGTAGCCAGATCGGCATCTACATCACGTTCCTGCCCGTCGTGCTCGCGCTCATCGCCGAGAACGTCGGTCACATCAAGGGCGTGGGTCAGCTGATCCGCCGCGACCTCGACCCGCTCACCGGTCGGGCGCTCTTCGCCGACGGCATTGCGACGGTGCTCGCCGGTCTCGGCGGTGGCTCCCCCACGACGACGTACGGCGAGAACATCGGCGTCATGGCCGCAACGCGCGTCTTCTCGACGGCCGCCTACTGGGTGGCCGGCATCACGGCGATCGTGCTGGGGCTCTCGCCTAAGATCGGCGAGATCATCAACACGATCCCCACCGGCGTGCTCGGCGGAGTGACGACGGCGCTCTACGGGCTGATCGGCATCATCGGTGTTCGCATCTGGGTGGAGAACAAGGTCGACTTCAGCCGTCCAGTCAACCAGCTGACCGCCGGGATCGCGCTCATCATGGGCATCGCGAACTTCACCATCACGGCCGGCGACCTCAGCTTCGGTGGCATCGTGCTCGGCACCGTGGCCGCGATCGTCGTGTTCCACCTCATGAGCGGGATCACGCGCGTACGCGGGATCGAGAAGCAGCGGCTCAGCTGAGGCGGTGAGCGGGTCGTTGGGGTGTGAATGGCGCCCGAACTGGGGCCCGCAGCCGTGTCGTTCGCGGGGATAGCTTGGCCGTGAGTCGCTGGGGGGCGACGAGATCGGACGGCACCATGGCGGACTTGCGTTCGCGTTTGCCCGCGCACTCGCTCATGCAGCAGACGCTGGCATTGCATCCACCTGGGTTCAACGTGCCGAGTGGAGAAGCGCTTTCCTGGTACAAGGGCGCCCTCGGTGAGATCGCCGTTGCTGGAGTCCTGGCGTGGCTTCCTTCGGAGTTCACGGTCCTCCATTCGGTACCTATCGGTGAGCAGGGCACCGACATCGACCACGTCGTCATCGGTCCACCCGGTGTATTCACGATCAATACGAAAAGCCACCCGGGGCAGTCCCTTTGGATCGGCGGACATGGTCTCCTGGTCTCGGGACAGCACACCAACTACATCGGAAAGGCAGCACAGGAGGCCTCCCGTGCATCGACGCGTCTCAGCAGTGCATCTGGGTTGACGGTCCCTGTCCAGCCACTCATCGTCTTCGTGAATCCTGGCTCTCGGACCGTCAAGGCCCTGCCGGAGGGCGGGGTCCGAGTGCTCGCCGATTGGGAGCTTCTCGGTCACTTGAACGGCCTCCGACGCGAGTTCAGTGCCGAGCAGCTCGAGGAGATCGCGGCCGCAGCATCCCGCTCCGAGACGTGGTGCAGTGCTCCGCCAGCAGTCGTGGATGCCCGACGGCTGGCCATCCACTTCAACGCGATAGTCGCTCGGAACCTGCAAGGTGCCCAGTCGGCGGACGCGCCTCTCCCAACGCCTCGGATGGAGACGCGAATCGACACTGTCGTGCCAGCGCGCGGCCGGGACTTCGTTCGGGCCGCCCCGCATCGGCAGAAGGCCGCCGCTTCTCGGCCCCGGAGTCGGGGGCGAGCCAAGAAGTCGGTGTGGCAAGAGCTGGTGAAGGCCGCTCTCTTCATCGGCGTCGCCTGGTTCGGGCTGACTGTCGGGTTGCCCGCCTACCTGGCAACCATCGTGACGCCGTAGCAGGACTCTCGATGCGGCTTGCGGCCTCACTCGAAGCGTCTCGATACGCCGCGCTACCCGACGTCCGAACATCTGGCGTCCGGACGTCCGAGTGTCAGAAGCCGGTTGCCAGCCTCGGGACGTAGTGCTCGGTCAGGCGGGCGAGTTCGTCGTCGGTCAGGACGAGGTCGACGGCGGCCACCGCATCCGCGAGATGGTGCGGCTTCGTCGCGCCGACGATCGGCGCGGTGACCGCCGGCTGGGCGAGGAGCCAGGCCAGGGCGATCTGCGCGCGCGGGACTCCACGTTCGTCCGCGATCTCGGCGACGGTGGCCACGACCTTGCGGTCGGCCTCGACCGCCTGCGTGTAGATCGTCTTGCCGAACTCATCGGTCTGACTGCGGCTCGTCTCCGCATCCCAGTCCCGCGTCAGCTTGCCGCGGGCCAGCGGGCTCCACGGAATCACCCCGATGCCCTGATCCGCGCAGAACGGGAGCATCTCGCGCTCCTCCTCGCGCATGATCAGGTTGTACTGATCCTGCATGGAGATGAAGCGCGTCCAGCCGTTCAGGTCGGCGACGTACTGCATCTGGGCGAACTGCCACGCCCACATCGACGACGCCCCGATGTATCGGGCCTTGCCGGACTTCACGAGGTCGTGCAGGGCTTCCATCGTCTCCTCGACCGGGACCTTCGGGTCGTGGCGATGGATCTGGTAGAGGTCGATGTAATCGGTCTGCAGGCGGCGCAGGCTCGCGTCGACCTGGGCGAAGATGGCGCCGCGCGACAGGCCCGAGCCCTTCGGTCCGGGGTGCATGCGGCCGTGGACCTTCGTCGCGAGCACGATCTCGTCGCGCTTCGCGAATTCGGGGAGGAGGGTGCCGAGGAACTCCTCGCTCGTTCCGTCGGAGTAGACGTTCGCGGTGTCGAAGGTGGTGATGCCCGCCTCGATCGCCTGACGGATGAAGGGACGGGACTCGTCGAGCGGCAGCGACCATTCGTGGTTGCCGCGGTCGGGTTCGCCGAAGCTCATGCAGCCGAGGATGACGCGCGATACTTCGAGGCCCGACGTGCCCAGGTTGCGGTAGTCCATGCGTGCTCCCTTGGTGGTGTGGTCTTACGGTAGGCCGGTGATGCTGGGAGTCGGTGAGGGGGCCTTCGTTTCGCTCAACGGGCGGGGGTGGAGGGGCCTTCGTTTCGCTTCGCTCAACGGGCGGCTGGCGGAGGGACCTTTCTATCGCGTCGGTCAACGGGCGGCACGAGAAGTGGCCCCCGGTGCGCTTCGCACCGAGGGCCACAGCCGTGAAACCCGATCTAGCTGGTGAAGCCGACGTTCTCCATGTGCAGGGAAAGAGTCGGGGTGATCTCCGAACCGGTCACGTTGCGGTTCATCAGGTAGTTGATGGTCTCGTAGTGCGCGAACACCAGCGGGGCATCGGTCGTGACGATCGTCCGGATCTGCTGGTACAGGTCCTTGCGCGCCGCCTCGTCAGCTGACGACGAGGCCTGGTCGATCAGGGCGTCCGCCTCGGGGTTCGAGTAGAACGTCGTGTTGATCGGTCCGCCCGATTTCGTGACCAGCGAGTAGAAGTTGTCCGGGTCGATCGTGCGCTCCTGATACGCGCTCGTGATCTGGTAATCGCCCGAGCTGTACTGGTCGAACCACACCGACACATCGACCTGTTCGATCTCCATGTCGATGCCGATCTTCTTCAGCTGCTCACGAACGACCTGACCGGTCTTCAGCAGCTCCGGGTACTGGGGTAGCCCGAGATAGGTGACCTTCAGGCCATCCGCGTAACCGGCGTCGGCGAGCAACTGCTTCGCCTTCTCGATGTCGGGCTCGGTGGCGAAGAGACCGGTCTCGTCGTACCAGCTCGACCCTGTCGGCACCTCTTCGAGACCGTTCTCACCGGTACCCGAGTAGGCGACATCGGTGATCTCCTGACGATCCAGCGCCAGCGAGACGGCCTGACGGACGCGGACGTCGTCGAAGGGCGCGGCCGTGGTGTTCATCGCGAGGAAGTCGGGGATGCCGGCGGTGTCGCTCGTCACGTAGGTGAAGCGCGGGTCCTCCGACAGGGTGGCCACCTGGTTCAGCGGGACCGCGTCAGCCCAGTCGAGCTCGCCCGCGGAGAGGGCGTCGATACGGCTCTGGTCGACGGGCAGGAAGCGGAACGTGATCGTGTCGAGGTACGGCTTGCCGTCCTTGAAGTAGTCCTCGTTCTTCTTCACCGTGATGTGGTCGCCCTGAACCCACTCGACGAAGGTGAACGGGCCGGTGCCGACCGGCTCCCGGGCCGGATCCGACGACTCGATCGCCTTCTGGTTCACGATCTGACCGTTGGTCGCCAGGTTCGTCAGGAATGCGCCGAACGGAGTCTTCAGATGGAAGACGACGGTGGTGTCGTCGACCGCCTCGACCGTGTCGATCGCCGAGTACAGACCGGCGTAGGCGCTCGCGGTCTCGGGGTCGAGGATGCGGTCGAAGGTGTAGACCACGTCGGCCGAGGTGAACTTCTCGCCGTTCTGGAATGTCGCGTTGTCGACGAGCGTGAAGGTGTACGTCGTGTCGTCGGTCTGCTCCCACTTGGTCGCCAGGTCGCCGATGATCTCACCGTCGGCATCGAAGTCGACGAGCTTGCTGAAGATGTTCTCGTACACCTCGGCGCCCGTGTAGATCGCCGATGTGGCCGGATCGAGCACGTCGGGCTCGCCGGTCAGGGCGGCACGGAGGTCACCGCCCTGCTGAATCGACCCGGTCGAGCCCGAGCCGGAGCCGCCCGACGACGTGCCTCCCCCGGCGCAGGCGGTGAGAAGGGCCGTGACGGTCAGTGCGGCCGCACCGAGGAGGAACCTCGTGCGACGCGACCGGAGTTGCGCTGTGGTTGCCATTGCTTCGCTTTCTGAGAGGGGGTTAGCGAGAGGTGGAGCGGAGGTAGTCGATGAACGCGGTGTTGAACTGGTCGGGGAACTCCCACATGCAGGCGTGGCCGCCGGGGACGGTTCCCCACTTGCTGCCGGGGATCGCCTCCTGCAGGCGGCGCGAGAGACGGACGGGGATGAGGATGTCCTCCTCGCCGGCCAGCACGAAGGTGGGGACATCGAGCGAGGTCAGACGCTCGAGCGCGTCGTGCTGCTGGATCACATTGAGCTGGGAGAGGTAGGCCTCCTCGGTCATGTCCAGGGCGGCCATCGCCTCGCTGAACTCGGCGGCCTCGGCGGGGAAGTTCTCGAAGAAGGGCCCGGTGAACGCCCAGAGCATCACGTCGCGCATCACGAACGGCACGTCGATCTTCTTGGCGATGTCCGCCCACATGGCGAACATCTGCAGGCAGAACGGGTCGGGCGTGCCGTAGGTGCAGGCGAGGGTGAGCGAGCGCAGATCGGAGGCGTAGGCGAGCGCGTACTCCTCGGCGATCATGCCGCCCATCGAGACGCCCATCAGGTGGAAGTCGGTGATGCCGAGCTGATCGACGAGCGCCTTTGCGTCGTCGGCGAGCATTCGCGAGGTGTACGGGCCGGCCGGCTTGTCGGACGCGCCGATGCCGCGGTTGTCGAAGCGGAGGACCCGGTAGCCGGCCTCGAGGAGAGCCGGGACCTGGAAGTCCCAGGAGGCGAGGTCGTCGGCGAGCCCGTTGATGAGCACGACCGTCTCGGGGCCGTCGCCCTCGAGGAGGTAGTTCGTGGTGATTCCGTTGAGCTGTGCGGTAGGCATCGGGGGCTCCTAGTCGGTGGTGGGGATGTCGGTGGCGGGGGCGGTGCGAGCAGAGGTGGGAAGGATCGTGGGATGCGCGAGCGGCGTGGTCGGACGCGGTGTGCCTGCGCCGATCAGCGGCGGGCGCGGCACTGCCGAGAGCAGACGCTTCGTGTAGTCGTGCTGCGGGTCATGCAGGATCCGGTCTGCCGGCCCGATCTCGACGAGCTCGCCGTGGAAGAGCACGGCGATGTCGTCGCTGACGTGCTCGACGACTCCGAGGTCGTGGGTCACGAAGATCGTGGCGACGCCGAGGTCGTTCTGCAGGTCCTGGAACAGATTGAGGATCTGGGCCTGCACGCTGACATCGAGAGCGCTGACCGGCTCGTCGGCCACGATCAGCTCCGGATCGCTGGCGAGTGCTGCCGCGATGCCGACGCGCTGTCGCTGTCCGCCCGACAGGCTGCTCGGCAGTCGATCGGTGAGAGCAGGGTTCAGCCCGACGCGATCGAAGAGGTCGCGAACGCGCTGCTCGCGATCGGCGGTCGTGCCGACACGGAAGACATCGAGCGACTCGCGCACACTGCGGCCGACCGACCAGCGCGGGTCGAGGCTGCCGTACGGATCCTGGAAGACAGGCTGCACGCGGCGGCGGAACTCCGACAGCTTGGCACCGCGTAGCTTCGTCACGTCGGCCCCGTCGAAGATGACGGATCCGCTGTCGGGGGCGGTGAGCCCGAGCACGCAGCGACCGAGCGTGCTCTTGCCGCTGCCCGACTCCCCCACGAGGCCCAGCGTGCGACCGCGATCGACGCTGATGCTCACGTGATCGAGCGCGGTGAAGCGCTTGCGTCGGAACGGCAGTCCACCGCTCGCCGGGTAGGTCTTGACCAGGTTCTCGACCTGCAGCAGCGCGGTCACTTCTCCCCCAGCAGATCCGTCGGGCTGGCCATGCCGGCGGGCAGCGGCTCGGGGTTCCAGCAGGCGACCTCGTTGGGGAAGACCGGCTCGCGATGCGGGGTGGTCATGCAGGTCTCGAGTCGGCGCGGGCAGCGTTCCTGGAACCGGCAACCGGGAATCTGGTCGCTGGGGGCGGGCACCTGGCCGGGGATGGTCGCGAGGCGCCGCGATTCGGTCGGCACGCCCGGCGAGGCGGCGAGCAGCGCACGCGTGTACGGGTGCCGGGGTGCGGCGAACAGGTCGGCGGTATCCGCCACCTCGACCAACTGGCCCGCGTACATGACGCCGACGCGGTCGCAGATCTCGGCGACCACTCCGAGGTCGTGGGTGATGAGCACGACGGTGGTGCCGTGATCGTCGCGCAGACGGCGGATGAGCTGCAGCACCTGGGCCTGGATCGTCACGTCGAGGGCGGTCGTCGGCTCGTCGGCGATCAGCAGCTTGGGCTGGTTCGCAAGTGCCGCCGCGATGACGATCCGTTGGCGCATACCGCCCGAGAGTCGATGCGGCGCGTCGCCGTAGCGGGATGCCGCGTCGGGAATGCCGACCTCGGTCATCAGGTCGATCGCCTGCTGCTTTGCCTCACGACGGCTGACCTTGCGGTGAGCGCGGATCGTCTCGGCGATCTGATCGCCGACCGGCCAGGTGGGGTCGAGGCTCGCAGAGGCGTCCTGGAAGATCATCGACATCTCGTCGCCGCGCAGTGCCCTCAGCGATTTCTCGTCGAGGCCGAGCACCTCGCGGTTCTGCAGCTTGGCGGAACCGTCGACGTGGGCTGCGCCGGGGAGGAGGCCCATGACGGCGTTCGCGAGAGTGCTCTTGCCGCAGCCGCTCTCGCCGACGATGCCGAAGATCTCGCCGCTCTTCACCTCGAGCGAGACCGAGTCGACAGCGGAGGCCATGCTCTCGGCGGCGCCGAAGCGGACCTCCATGTCGGTCAACGACAGCAGCGCGGTCATGCCGCCACCCCCTTCGGGTCGAACGCGCGCCGCAGCCCCTCGCCCAGCAGGGTGAAGGAGAGCACGGCGACCACGATGGTGAGGCCGGGGAAGATCTCGACCCAGGGCGCCTGACTGAGCACGTCGCGGCCATCGCTGAGCATCCCGCCGAGCGACGGGGTCGGAGGCTGGGTGCCGAGCCCGAGGAAGCTCAGAGCGGCCTCGAGCTGCAGAGCGAAAGCGCTGAGCACGGAGGCCTGAACGATGACCGGCCCGAGCGCATTGGGCGCGACGTGGCCGATGAGCACTCGCAGGTGCCCGGCCCCGCGGGCACGCGCGCCGAGCACGTAATCGTTGCGGGTGACCACGAGCGTGCTGCTGCGCATCACCCTGGCCAGGATCGGCAGATAGATGACCGCGATCGCGAGCGCCGCGACCGTACTGCCCGGCCCGAGGATCGCGATGAAAGTGATCGCGAGCAGCAGAGCCGGAAGTACCAGCACCATGTCGAGGACTCGGGAGATGGCGGTGTCGGTGAGGCCGCCGAAATAGCCGGCGAGAAGTCCGAGAGGTACCGCGATCGCGGTGGAGACGAGCACGGCGGCGAGGGAGACGAGCAGGCTGACCCGCAGCCCGAACATGACCCGGCTGAGCACGTCACGGCCGAGCGCGTCCGATCCGAAGGGGTGCTCGAGGCTCGGGGCTCCGAGCACCTGGTCGGCGACCACGGTTTCGGGGTCGTGCGGTGCGAGGAGCGGGGCGAAGATCGCCACGAGAGCGAGCAGGCCGAGGATGATCGCACCCGCGAGAACCGCGTTGTTCGAGGCCCGCTTCGAGCGGCGTTGCGGAGTCGCCGGGGCGACGATGGTGGCGGTCATGTCGCCGCTCCGTCCGAGACGCGCGGGTCGAGCCAGCCGACGACGAGGTCGGTGACGAGCGAGACCAGGATGAAGATCGCGGCGATCGCGAGCACGCCGACCTGCACCGTCGGATAGTTGCGCTGATTGATCGCGGTCACGACGAGCCGTCCCACCCCGGGAAGGGCGAACAGGGTTTCGATGATGATCGCGCCGCCCAGGAGCACGCCGACCTGGATGCCGATGACGGTCACGATCGACGGCGCGGCATTGCGGAGAGCGTGCCCGAAGACGATCCGACTCTCCGAGACTCCCTTGGCGCGGAGGAAGCCGACGAAAGGCCTGGTCATGACCGACTCGACGGCGCTGCGGGTCGTGCGGAGGATGTAGGCCGCCTCCCCCACCGCGAGTGTCAGGACCGGCAGAGCCATATAGCGGAGGTTGTCGAGCGGGGCCACCTCAAAGGGGACGTAACCCGAGGGCGGAAGCAGCACGAGGGTGGACGCGAAGACGAGGACGAGCATGATGCCCAGCCAGAAGTCGGGGATGCTGACGCCGAGGACGACGAACCCCTCCGTCGCCCGCTTGATCCACCTGCCGCCGGTCGCAGCCCGGACTCCGAGGGGTACGCCCACCAGGACCGCGATCAGCATGGCGAGCCCGGTCAGTTCGAAGGTGACGGGAAGTCGCTGGGCCAGGAGGTCGGCGAGCGACGCGTGGCTGACGATGTCGGTCCCGAGATCGCCGCGCAGGAGGCCGCCGAGGAAGTCGAAGTACTGGGTCACGATCGGCCGGTCGAGGCCGAGCTCGTGACGCACCTGCTCGACGTTCTCGGCGGTCGCTCGGAAGCCGAGCATGGTGCGCACCGGATCACCGGGAACGAGTCGGATGATGAGGAACACGATGATGCTCATGACGAGCAGCACCGGGATGGTGAGGAGGAGGCGGCGGATCACGAACCGGAGGCGACTGGTCATTCCGACCCGCCCTCCTGCTCGGCCCGGCGCACCAGGTCGCGGATGAGGTTCTCGGAGAGGGTGAAATGCCCCGCGGCGATCTCGGACGCCTCTTCGGCGCGCCCGCCGATGACGGCGGCGGCCAGTCGCTGGTGCTGGTCGATCGCCTTGCGGCGCACCTCGTCGCTGTAGGGCTCGGCGCCGAGGTTCAGCGAGATCTTGGTGCGCAGATCGACGGAGAGCCGGACGAGGAGCGGATTGTGGGTCGCACGAGCGATGACGAAATGCAGGTCGCCGTCGGCACGGCGAGAGGCCTCGTGATCGGCGGCATCGATGTAGGCCTGGGCGGCGTTCGCGATCTCGGTGCAGTCGTCGTCGGTGCGACGGAGTGCGGCGGTGTGCGCGATGAGGGGCTCCAGCAGCGAGCGGGCGTCGAAGAGGTGCTCGAAGTCGGCCCATTTCGGCACGAGGTGGCGCCGCACCTGTTCGGCTGACGACGGTCCCCAGTCGGCGAGTACGAAGTAGCCCCCATAGCGCCCGCGGCGGACCTCGAGGTAGCCGTCTGCTGCAAGCCGGCCGAGCGCTTCGCGGACCGAGGTGCGGGAGACGCCGAGCATGGAGGCGAGCTCGCGTTCGCTCGGCAGCTGCTGCGCGGGGACATAGACCCCGAGCGCGATCGCGGTGACGAGACGGTCGGCCACGTGGTCGGCGACGCTCTGCGTGACGATCGGCACGTCCCACGAGGACATGGGGGCCGGCTCCGCCTCGGCGAACGGGTCGATGCTGATGTCCAGCGGGTCGCTCACGCGGTGACCTCCTCGTCCGAGAAGCGCTTCAGAAGGAAGCGCGCGAGTGTGCGAGCGCCGTCGACGATGCTCTGCAGTTCGACGGACTCGTCGACCCCGTGCATGCCATGTGCCACCGCTCCGTAGCAGACCGCGGGGATCCCGAAGTCGCGCAGATAGGTGCGCGCGTCGGTCGTGCTGCCCAGCGTGTAGAGCTCGGGCTGCGCCCCGTGGGCGTCGGCATGTGCTGCCATCAGGTCGCTGACCAGCGGCGCGTCCGTGTCGATCTCGTACCCGGTAGCCCGGAAACCGGACAGCCGGACGACAGGCTCGGCCGGATAGGCGGTGCCTGCTCCCGTGAGCTCGGATATCCTCGCCCTCACCTCGCTCTCGGCGCGTTGGGCCGTCCACTGGGTCGGATAGCCGATTCGCAGCCCGAGGGTCGCGACCGACGGAGACGTCGAGTTCCAGTCGCCGGCAGCGATCGTGCCGAGATTCACGTTGTAGGGGTGGTCGTCGTGGAGGTGAAGCGACGGCGGGAAGTCGGCGACGAGACCTGCGGTCCAGTCCCGCAAGGACTCGACGAGCCGCATCGCGAGTTCTACCGCGTTGCCCTCGGCGTCGGCCTCGAACGCGTGGGAGGAGACGCCGACCACGTCGATGTCGATCCAGAGCACTCCGACGCCTCCGATCAGGAGACCGAGGTCGGTCGGTTCGAGGAGCACGACCTCAGGAGCGACGACGCCCTGGTTCGCAACCGCGTACAGGGTGCCGTTGCCCGTGCACTCCTCCTCGATCGCGGCGAAGAAGCCGAGACGCCGACCCGCGAACAGGTCCGGGGCGACATCGCGGAGCGCGCGCAGAGCGAGCGCTCCGATCGCGAAGCCGCCCTTCATGTCGCCGGTCCCGCGGCCGTACAGTCGGCCGTCAGCTCGGCGGGGTTCGAACGGATCCGAAGTCCAGCGCGCGGTCGCCGTGGCCGGCACGACATCGATGTGACCGTTGAGCAACAGGCTGAGCTCGCCTTCGCCCGGGGTTCGCGCGACGACCTGATATCGCTCGACCGACGTGTCGACGCGGGGGCTGATACCCGCCCGAGAGTCGTCGAGCTGCTCGTTCGGGAAAGGCAGTCGTTCGATCTCGAGGCCGAGCGACTCGAGTTCGCCGGCGAAGACCTCCAGCGCCGCCTGTTCGGAGCCGACAGTGCTGGGCGCGCTGACGAGGTCGGCGAGGAAGCGAAAAGCAGCTTCCGAGTGCCGGTCGATCGCGGTGTCGAGGTCGCTGAGCATGCCCGTCCTAAAGGTTTAGTGTTCAGACATTAGACCTTTGGAAGCGGCGGGATGTCCACTTTCAGCAGAACGTCACGAGCCCGCAACACGGCGTGACCTCCGGGAAACGGAAGACGTAAGGCGGCTGGGCGGGTCTCGGTTCGCGCTGGCGCGCTACTCGACCGGTCTCGGTACGCGCTCCGCGCTACTCGACCTCCGGGGTGGGGCTCCTGCGTTTCGCTTTGCTCAACGGGCGGGGGTTCTCTGAGCGCTTGGCACTACTCGACCCTCGGGGGTGGGCGGGCCCTGCGTTTCGCTTCGCTCAACGGGCGGGGGTTCGATCGCCCTCGGGCTACTGGCGTCTCGCTTTGGTCAACCGGCGGGGTTCTGTCGCCTTCGGCTACTCGAGGTCCGGCCTGTGCGGGTGCGTGTTGGTGTGGGTCAGGCGCGTTTGCGGTCGCCGCGGTGTTCGAGGATCGGCCAGCCGTTGGCCAGCGCGTGCTCGCGAAGGCCGCGATCAGGGTTCACCACGCTCGGGTGCCCGGCGAAGTTCAGCAGGGGCAGGTCGTTGAGGGAGTCGCTGTACGCCCAGCACTCCCCCGGTTCCACGCCGGCGCGCTCAGCGATCTCGGCGGCGATGACCGCCTTCTGGGCACCGTGCATCAGCTTGCCGTCGATCTCACCGGTGAGATGCCCGTCGACCTCGACGAGCTTCGTGCCGCCCGCCCCCGTGAGCCCGAGGCGCTCGGCGATCAGTCCCGCGAGAACCTGCGGGGTCGCCGACAGTAGCCACACCTCGTGCCCCTCGGCGATGTGCTGCCGAGCGAGCGCAACGCTTTCAGGCCAGAGAGCCGATTCGGTGTAGCGGTCGTAAATTTCCCGGGCCAGCGCATCCATGCGGACTACCGGGATGCCCGACGCCAGCTCGGTGGCGCGGGCTCGGATCTCGTCGAGATGCGACAGGTTCTCGCCGTGGCGAGCGAAATGACGGGCCTTCCAGGCGAAACGGGCGATGTCCCGGTTCGAGACCAGGCCGCCCTTGTGCATTCCGCGCGCGAGGTGGAAAAGAGACGCGCCCTTCAGAAGGGTGTTGTCGATATCGAAGAACGCGACGGCAGTGGGGGCGGGGCTCATGGCTGGATCAGCCTAGGTCGGGAGTCTGCGGCCTGGGTGACCCTCGGGTGGGAGTGTCTCGGGCCTTCGCGTCGCTGCGCTCTGCGGGCGGGGTGTACGGCGCTTCGACGGGCTCAGCGGACGGGCGTAGGCCTTCGCGTCGCTGCGCTCTGCGGGCGGGAGTGTCTCGGGCCTTCGCGTCGCTGCGCTCTGCGGGCGGGGTGTGCGGCGCTTCGACGGGCTCAGCGGGCGGGGTTCGGGCCCGTTCGTTCAGTTGGTCGGGCGGACGCGGCGGATGCGGATCGGGCCCTTCGCCGTCGACGGGTCGACGACCGAACCGCGCTGGGTGATCTCGACCTCGCCCTGCGCGACCAGGCGGCGAGCCGCCCGCCGGACGGGCTCCATCAGGTCGCGCCACTCGTCCTTCGACTCGGCGCGGGCGACCTCGGACGGGCAGATCGTCGCCGTGGCGGCGCGCTGGTCGAGAAGGTCGAGAATCTCCCGCTCGTACCGCCGGTCGGCGTCGGTCAGCCGGTGCTGGCGGCAGCCTGCGCTGCAGTAGCGCACCTCGTCCCAGTTGTTCTCCCACTTCTTGCGCCACTCGATGCGCCGCCCGCAGACCACGCAGGTCTTGTCGGGCGGCGTATCGGTGCGGCTCTGGCGGGACGTCATCGAAGAAGTCTCGCCGGTTCGGATGGGAGCTTGCGGTTACTGGGCGGTGTATCCGCCGTCGACGGTCCAGTACGAACCCGTGACGAAGCTCGCCGCGTCGCTCGCGAGGAACGCGGTGACCGTCGCGACCTCCTCCGGGTCTCCCAGACGGCCCAGCGCGTGCTTGCTCTCGAGGAACGTGAGTGCGTCCGCGCTGAGGTTCGCCTCGACCAGCGGCGTCTTGATGAACCCCGGCCCGATCGCATTGACGCGGACACCCTGAGGCGCGTACTCGAGAGCACCGTTCTGGGTGAGCCCGACGACGCCGTGCTTCGCGGTGACGTAGGCGCTGGAGTTCGCGAAACCGACGCTCCCGAGGATGGAGGCCATGTTGACGATCGATCCGCCGCCGTTTGCGACCATCGCCGGCAGCTGTGCCCGCATGCCGTACATGACGGAGTTCAGGTTGATCTCGATGACCTTGCGCCACCCGTCGAGCGGGTAATCGCCGATCGGCTCGGAGGGGCCGCCGATGCCGGCGTTGTTGACCGCGATCTTCAGCGGGGCGAGCTCACCCGCCTTGCGGACCGCCTCGACCGAGTGCTCGGGGTCGGAGACGTCGCCCGCGAGACCGGCGACCGAGCCGCCGGCGTCCTTCAGCTCGGCGACGACCTCATCGATCGCCGTGGCGTTGAGGTCGGTGATGAGGACGGATGCGCCGTTCGCGGCCAGGAGCGTCGCGATGGCCTTACCGATTCCGGACGCACCTCCCGTCACGATCGCGGAACGGTCAGCGACGTCATACGTAGCCATGATGTGTTTCCCTTCGATCCTTTTTCGATGCGTTCGTATGGAACGGGCATCAAGGCCGATGGTACGCCCGTTGTGCGACAGGTGTCTGAAAGCAGGGAGTCCGCTAGAAGCGGCTAGTGAACTCCTGGCACCTCGGATCTGGGGCGGCTGAGCCGACGAAGCCAGGCGGCGATCGCCCGCCATCCCAACAGGAAGGCGGCGAGTACCAGGGTCGTGACGATGATGAAGCTGAGCGGTGTGCCGTCGCCGAGAGCAGCCCGGGTGACCAGGCCGACGAGCACGGTGCCCGCCCAGATGATCAGCCCGGGGCGGATGAGCCACGGGGTCCCCCGGCCCTTCAGGAGCCAACCCGACTGCAGGCCCACGAGGAACGGGACGAGCGTGAGGGCTATTCCCGCCGGACCCTCGTCGTGGCTGCCACGGCCGATGAGGACGAAGGCGGTGACGGCGACGAGGTCCCCGAGCCAGGTGAGGACGGTGGAGCGACGGGAGGGCACCTGTTCACCGTAGTTCGCTGCGGCGGAGGAGCGGGTCTCGATACGCTGCGCTACGCGACCGGTCTTGTTACGTGCCTCCCGCTACTCGACCTCCGGTGGCTGCGGTTCGCCCGTTGAGCCCGTCGAAACGCAGGTCCCCGCTCCGCCCGTTGAGCTCGTCGAAATGCAGCTCCCCGCGTCGCTCAGAGCGGGTTCGAGGCCTCGACCAGCTTCTCGACCTCTTCGCTCGAGAGCTCGAGGGTGGCCGAGGCGAGGAGGTCGGTGAGCTGATCCGTCGTGCGGGCGCTGGCGATCGGGGCGACGATCGTCGGCTGGGCGCGCAGCCACGCCAGCGCGACAGCGGTGACGGTCGTGTTGTGCCAGGAGGCGACCTGGTCGAGCGTCAAGAGGACGCGCACGCCGCGGTCATCCAGGTAGGCGGCGGCCTGCCCGGCACGGGGGCTGTCGCCCTGCGCCGAACCCGAACGGTATTTTCCCGTCAGGAACCCGGAGGCGAGCGCGTAGTACGGGAACACGCCCAGGCCGTACTTCTGGGCTCGCCCCTGCAGCTCCGTCTCGAAGCCGCGCTCCATCAGGTTGTACTGCGGCTGCAGGGCGACGGCCTTGTGGAAGCCGTTCTGCTCGGTGACCGCGAACCATTCGTCGATGCGGTCCGCGGAGTAGTTCGAGATTCCGATCGCCCGGACGAGACCGTCGTCGACGAGCTTCGAGAACGCGCCGACGGTCTCCGCGAGCGGTACTGACGCGTCGTCGAAGTGCGCGTAGTACACGTCGATGCGGTCCGTGCCGAGGCGGCCGAGGGACGCCTCCGCGGCGGCACGGATGTTGGCCGCGCTGAGGCCCTTGAAGTCGGGGTGCTGGCTGACCTTCGTTGCGACCACGATGTCGTCCCGGTTGCCGCGTGAGCGCATCCAGTCGCCGATGATGATCTCGCTGTCGCCGCCCGAGTTGCCCGGAACCCACGCCGAGTAGCCGTCGGCGGTGTCGATCAGGTTGCCGCCTGCCGCGGCGTAGCCGTCGAGCACATCGAAGGACGTCTCAGCGTCGGCCGTCCAGCCGAACACGTTGCCGCCGAGCGACAGCGGGAACACCTCGATTCCGGTGTCGCCGATCTTCACGCGGTTCTGGGCCTTGATGCTCACTCGGATTCCTTCCGTTCGTCCTGCCGTGGCGCAGTGCGCCCTGGTGGCAACCGGGGCGTCGACGCGATATTCCTCGCCGCGGGTACGAGTCTGCCCCCGGCGACCTGGACCGCAGCTGGCCCCCGCGTGGACACCCGTCGAACTGGCGAGGACGGGATGGGAACGGTCGACCGCTGCGCCGCGTGGTGCCGCGGGGCGGGGTGGCCGCGGGGCTTCGTTTCGCTTCGCTCAACGGGCGGGGTGGGTGCTGGGCTCGGGTATTCGTTTCGACGGGCTCAACGGGCGGGGTGGGTGCTGGGCTCGGGTTTTCGTTTCGACGGGCTCAACGGGCGGTGGGCGGGTCAGCCGACGAGGACGCCTCCGTCGACGATCAGCTCCTGGCCCGTCGTGTAGGAGCTGAGGTCCGAGGCGAGGTAGATGAACGCATCCGCGATCTGCAGCGGGTTCGCGAGGTAGCCGAGCGGAATGGTCGCCGCGAGCCTGTCGATCTCCTGCTCGGGCGTGGTGCCGCGCAGTTCCGCACGGTCGAGGGACAGCTTCTCGATCATCGCCGTCCTGATCTGGCCCGGGCACACCGCATTGACGGTCACACCCGCCGGCGCGAGCTCGGCCGCCATGCACTTCATCAGCCCGAGCATGCCCCACTTCGATGCCGAGTAGGCGCTGTTCTCCACCCCGCCGCGAACCCCGAAGAGCGACGAGGTGAAGATGATCCGTCCCTTGTCCAGGCCGGCCGCCGTCATGCGGGCCGCTGCGACCTTCGCCGTGACGAACGCGCCCGTGAGATTCACGTCGATCACGCGACTCCACTCCTCGAGAGGGGTGTCGACGGCGGGGCCGAGGAACAGGATCCCGGCGTTGGCGACCACCACGTCGATCGGGCCGAGGGCGGCCTCGCCCGCCTCGAACGCGGCGACGGTCGACACCTCATCGCGGACCTCGATCTCGACGGCGACGATGCCCGCACCCTCGCGTGCGAACCCGCGCAGCGAATCCGCCGCGGTCGCAGCACGGTCGAGAGCCACGTCGGCGAGGACGACCGAGGCGCCCTCCTCGAGATAGCGCTGCGCGATGCTGTAGCCGATTCCGCCGGCGCCCCCGGTGATGAACGCGATCCGACCGAGAAGAAGATCAGGCATGGGACGCTCCCGTCGTGTGTTTAGATAATTTATACACGACCTAGGAGACCCATGGAACACGCGCCGCTCTTCGCCTCACACCGCGTCGTCACCCTCGATGCCGCACTTGCAGCCCTCGCGGCGGTGCGTTCCGAGGCCGAGGGCGCGGGTGTCGCGCTCGGCGTGGTCGTCGTCGATCCGCGCGGCGTGATCGTGGCGAGCGCGCGCATGGATGGCGCTCAGTTCGTCGCGCTCGACCTCGCCGCGGCGAAGGCGTTCACCGCCGCCGCGTTCAGCGCACCGAGCGGCGCTTGGAGCACCTCGAGCGCTCCGGGCGGCAGCGACTGGGGCCTCGACGGAACCGTCGGCGGCCGCATCACCGCCATGGCCGGCGGTGTGCCGTGGTTCGTCGACGGCGAGCTCATCGGCGCGGTCGGCGCAAGCGGAGCTGCGGCATCGGTCGACACCTCGTGCGTCGAGAAGGCGCTCGCCCGCCTCTCCTGAGTCCATCAACCGCACGGATCGAGGAGATCGGCTCCGAACTCCCGGTTCACACGTCGAAACCGGTCGGATCGGGGCTGATCTCCCTGACTCGTGTTGCGGCGGGTCAGCTGCTCTCGACCATGTGGCGCGGGCGGATCCACCGCGTGCGCCACCAGTAGGGGATCACCGAACCCGGCCAGTTCTGGGTGTGCACGCCGTTCTCGTTGATGAACCAGTTCGTGCAGCCCGTCGCATACACGGTGTGCTGACTGCGGTGCTGGATGCGCTCGTTGAAGCGGGCGAACACCCCGTCGGACACGACGACGGAGCGGGCCTTGCCCTTCGCGATGCGTCGGACCGCGCTCACGATGTAGTGGATCTGGCTCTCGATCATGAACAGGATCGAGTTGTGCCCGACGTTCGAGTTCGGGCCGTAGGTCAGGAACAGGTTGGGGAACCCGGCGACCTGGGTGCCGAGATAGGCGGCGGCGCCCACGTTCCAGCGCTCCTCGAGGCTGATCCCGTCGACTCCGACGATGTCGAGAGGCAGCATGAACCGGGTCGACTGGAATCCGGTGCCGTAGATGATGACGTCGGCCTCGCGGGACTCCCCGTCGGCCGCCACCACCTCGTGTGCTCCAACCCGGGCGACACGCGACGGCACGACTTCGACGTTGTCGCGCAGCAGTGCCGGGTACCAGTGGTCCGAGACGAGGATCCGCTTGCAGCCGAAGCGGTCGTGCGGCATGACCTTCGCGCGCAGCGTCTCATCGGGGACCTGGGCGACGAGGTGTTCGGCGAACTGCGACTCCTTGCGCTTCATCAGGCCGGGGAAGTGATTCACCCGAGCCGACAGCGCCTCCTTCTGCAGGAAGAGCGCGTACCGGCGCGACCAGAACTGCCACCGGCTCATCGGCTTCTCGTAGACCGGATCGGGCTTGGGCATGACGTGGACGGGTGAGCGCTGATAGACGGTCACCCGCTCGGCGATCTTCGCGATCTCGGGCACGAACTGGATCGCGCTCGCCCCTGTTCCGACGACCGCGACCCGCTTGCCGGCGAGGTCGATCTCGGGATTCCAGCGCGCCGAATGCATTGTGGGGCCGCTGAACTCGTCCGCCCCGACCAGCTCGGGGATCAGCGGCTGGCTCATCTGGCCGCAGGAGAAGACGACGACCTCGAACGCGGTCCGATTCCCCGCACGGTCAGTGAGCTGCCACTCCTGGTCCACCTCATGCCAGACGGCGGACACGATCTCGGTGTTGAAGCGCACGAGCGGCGTGACGCCGAGCTTGTCGGCCGTCTCGACGATGTAGTCCTGGATCTCCTGCTGAGGCGCGTACCGCCGGGACCAGTCGCGTTTGGGCGCGAATGAATAGGAGTACAGGTACGACGGAACGTCGCACGCCGCACCCGGATAGGTGTTGTCGCGCCACACTCCCCCGACCTCGCCGCTCCTCTCGAAGACGGTGACGTCGCGCACGCCTTTGCGCAGCAGCGAGGCCGCGAGCCCCACGCCGGCGAACCCGGCACCGATGATGGCCACCCGAACGCTCTTCATGCCCGCCAAGCTAGCATAATTTATAAAAGATACATGTCCGTAACCGGACGGTAACACGGTGGACACGCACCGAATATTTTATATACGTAGCGGTTCTTCCGCGGCCCACGGCACCACTCATCCCCTCACCGGCATTCTGAAAGGACGCTCGTGAACATCAAGAGAATCGGAGCAGGGGTCGCCGGTCTGGCGGCAATCGCCCTGCTCGCGGCCTGCTCGTCCTCCCCCAGCACCGACGCCAGCTCAGCACCCGTCGAGTCCGATGTCGAGATCGCTTCGGCCGTCGCGGATGCGTGCACTCCCGAGGCCTCGGAGACGATCGCCGACATCCAGTCCCGCGGAACCCTCGAATGGGCGACGGGCATCTCGCCGCCCTTCACCTTCAAGGACGACAACGGCGATTACGTCGGGGTGGAGCCCGACAACGCGGCGGAGCTCGCGGCGATCCTCGGTGTCGACCTCAACATCACCGAGTACGACTACTCGCTCCTCGCCCCCGCCATCCAGTCCGGCAAGGCCGACATCATCGGCGCCCAGCTGTTCGACACCGAGGAGCGGCGCCAGGTCATCGACTTCACCGATCCCTACTACCTCTCGGGTCAGCTGTTCTACGTCCGTGAGGACTCCGACTACGAGACGATCGACGACCTCGACGTGGCCTCGAACACCTTCGCGTTCGGCACCGGAACCGCGCAGGGCGACCTGGCGGCGAAGTACATCCCGAACGCGCCGCAGGTCGATGCCGCGCTCCGCGGCCAGCTGATCCCCTACGACTTCCTCTCCGGCGGTCGCGCGCAGTCGACCATGGGCGAGTCGGGTGTCATGAAGCTCCTGCTGACCAACTACACCAACCCGAAGCTCGCGGCCATCGGCCTCAACGGTCGCGTGACCACCGAGCGTCCCGAGGAGTCCGACATCATCGACCCCTTCGATGTCGCGTTCGGGCTCAGCAAGGGCGACACCGAGTTCGCCTCGTGCCTCAACACCTGGGTCGCCGACCTCGTCGACACCGGCCGCGAGGCCGAGCGCATCGAGAAGTGGGCCGCCGAGCTCGAGAACCAGTGATCAAGGAGGTGGTCCCGTCATCAGCCGATGACGGGACCACCGTCCTCGTCGAAGCGATGAGAAGAGCGGCAAGAAGGGACCTCCTGTGAACGGCGGCTATCAGTTCGACTTCTCGGCGGTGCTCGCGCGCTATCCGCTCTTCTTCGAGGCGGCGCTGCTCACCCTCGAGATCCTGGCCATCGCGACGGTCGCATCGCTCGTCATCGGCCTGTTCGCCGGGATCGGCCTGACCTCCGAGCGCTGGTACGTGCGAGGGCCGGTCCGCGCCTACGTCGACCTGTTCCGCCTCACCCCGCTGCTCGTCCAGATCGTCACCATCTTCTTCCTGCTGCCGATCGTCGGCATCACGGTCAACGCCCTGGTCAGCGGCATCATCGCGCTGTCGCTCAACTACGCCGCGTTCTACGCGGAGATCTTCAAGGCCGGCATCACCTCCATCGACCGCGGCCAGTGGGAGGCATCGCGGGCCATGGGGATGAAGGATTCGACCGCGCTCCGCCGCGTGATCCTCCCCCAGGCGATCCGGCGGATGCTACCGCCCGTCGGCAACATGCTCGTGTCGCTGACGAAAGACACCAGTCTGGTCTCCGTCATCGGCGTCGCCGAGCTGATGAGCGTGAGCCAGACCCTCGGCGCCAGCACCTTCCGCAACCTCGAGAGCCTGCTCGTCGTGACCGTGTTCTACCTCGCGATCAACATCCCCCTCTCCGCCCTCGTCAGCTACCTCCACAAGAAGCAGGTCGTCAATGCCTGAGGTCACCGTCCCGCTCGGCCGCAAGAGCGGACTGCCCGCCGGGGAGCACTACGAGATCGAGCTCCGCGACCTGCACAAGTCGTACGGCGACAACGAGGTGCTGAAGGGCATCGACCTCGACATCGCCCTCGGCGAGGTGGTCGTCATCCTCGGGCCGAGTGGTTCGGGCAAGAGCACGATGCTCCGCTGCATCAACATGCTGGAGACGCCGACATCGGGCGAGATCCGGGTGCGCGGACAGGTCGTCGACTCGCGGCCCGCGAACCTCATGGCGCTGCGCCGCGAGGTCGGAATGGTCTTCCAGCAGTTCAACCTCTTCCCGAATATGACCGTGCTCGAGAATGTCGCGGCGGGCCCCCGCTACGTGCGCGGCATGAGCAGGGCCGACTCGGAGGCGCGCGCTCAGCAGCTCCTCACGCGAGTCGGCATCGTCGGAAAAGACGATGTGCGCCCCACACGTCTGTCCGGCGGCCAGCAGCAGCGTGTCGCGATCGCCCGCGCGCTCGCGCTGGAACCGCGGGTCGTGCTCTTCGACGAGCCCACGTCGGCACTCGACCCCGAGCTGCGCGGCGAGGTCCTCGACACCATGAAGTCGCTGGCGTCGCAGGGGACGACCATGGCGGTCGTCACCCACGAGATGAGCTTCGCCCGTCACGTCGCGTCGCGCGTGATCTTCATCGACGGCGGCGTCATCGTCGAGGAGGGCGATCCCGCTCAGGTGCTCGAACGCCCCAAAAGCGCGCGGCTGCGCCAGTTCCTCAACAAGCTCGAGTGGGAGAACGACTGAGGGGTTCGGTCGAGCTCCTCAGCCGAGCGGCCCGCACGGGTCAGCGGAAGAGGAGCTCGCGGGTCTGCTGACCCGTCTTCAGGATGTGGTCGTGGATGAGGTCGCCCGCCGCGATGCCGTCGCCGGCGCGGATGAAGTCGACGACCCTCTCGTGCACGTACGTCCAGTCGAGGCCGAGGTCGTTCGCGATCGTCACGTAGTAGAACCGCGCCCGCTTCTCCAGCGACACCGACGACTCGGCCATGACCGCATTCTTGGCGGCGGCGCGCAGCGTCGCGTACAGCCGCAGACCGTTGGCGTCGAGTGTCTCGAGATCGTGGGCGTCGCGGGCGACGCGGCTGGATTCGACGATCTCGGCGAAGGCCGCGAGGTCGTCCTCGTCACGGCGCTCCGCTGCGAAGCGGGCGACGGTGCGCTCCACCTCGGCCCGGAACTCGAACAGGTCGTCGAGCTCGAGCGGGTCGCGGGATCGCACGCGCACGCCGTATCTCGGTCGGATCTCGACCCAGCCGGCCTCGTGCAATGAGCGCAGGGCTTCGCGCACGGGAATGCGACTGACTCCGAAGTGCGCGGCGAGGTCATCGGCGTGGATGCGACTCTCGGGCTCGAACCGTCCGTCGATGATGGCCTGTTCGAGGATCGCGTGCACCCGGGCGGGGAGCGTCTCCGACGGCCCCACCGTAGGAAGGGACAGGTTGATCTGCAGGGCATCGAGAGTCATGGCCCAGCCGAATATACCTTATATATCAGCCTCCGACCAGGTAATCGGCTACTGAGCGACCGCCCCAGTTCGGAGGTAATCGAGGGCGGTGCCGGTGAACAGGGCCACGCAGCGCAGCGTCTCGTCCTCCTCCGCGAAGTCGTCGATGTCCGCCGAGTTGTACGGCTGAGGGCCGAAGCAGAGCGCCGGCACTCCCCTGGTGCGCCAGCGGCTGCCGTCGCTCGCCGGCTGACGGACGCACAGCTCGGCGTCCCGTCCGCTGATGGCTCGGTGGACTCGCTGCCAGCTCGCCAGCATCGGATCGTCGAGGTCGGTCCAGTTCGCGTCCCAGCCCTTGATGCGCGTCACCGTCACCGAGGGCAGATCCGAGACGAGCGAGCGCACCCGGTCCTCGAGATCGGCGATGGTCATGCCGGGCGGGACGCGGAAGTCGATCTCGGCTGACGCTTCGGTCGCGCTCTGGCCGATGAACGAGCCGCCGGTGATCGTGCCGATGTTGGCGGTCAGTCGGAACCCGAAATCGTCTTCGGCGACGGGGATCCCGGTGAGTCCGGCCGGCAGCGCCGACGGCTCGCCGCCGAGCTCGTCGATGCGCGCGAGAGCGGCGACGAGCGACGAGGTGGCGGTGGCCCCACGCCGTGCCTTCGATGAATGTCCTACCGGCCCTGTCGTCTCGAGTCGGAGCCAGAGGAGCCCCTTCTCGCCGATGGCGAGCCGCTTGAACCCTGCGCCCTCGCCGCAGAGCAGGGCGTCGCCGACGAAGTCGGGGAAGGCCTCGAGCAGATAGCCGGCGCCGTCGTCTCCGAAGGCGACCTCGTCGCTGACCGCGAGCAGGGTGATTCGCCCGGTCCACTCGTCTTTGCGGAGGCGCAGAAGGTCGAGGGCGTGGACCATGGCAGCCACGGAGCCCTTCATGTTGCCCATCCCCAACCCGTAGAGCCGACCGTCCTTGCGTGTCAACTCCCACGGGGTCACGGTCCACTGCGACTCGTCGCCGGCGGGCATGGTGTCGAGATGGCAGTTGAGGATGAGATGCGGACCGCTCCGCCCCGAGTCGATCTCGGCGACCACACTCGGTTTGCGCGGGTCTCGCGCCTCGAATCGGGCATCGATGCCGAGCTCGACGAGAGCGTCGCGGGTCACCCGGGCCGGAGCGGTCGTATCGCCGGGCGGGGTGACGCTGTGCGCCGCGACCAGGGCCGCGCACAGCTCGACGATCTGCTCGCGTCGGCTCTCGATCTCGATGCCGAGGGCGTCATCGGTTCCGGTGCGATTCGTCATCAGACGGCTCCTGTCTCGGTCTGTCGGCGCCAGTCGGCGAGGGACCAGGTCGTGCCCTCCCGCGAGCCCGCCGCCACCACGGCGCCGAACGCGTCGATCCCATCCGGACGGACGACGACTCGGTGTCCGCGTGCGATCAATCCGGCCTGCTCCCCCTCGGGGAAGGAGCGTTCGACGAGGACATCGCCGCTCTGGCTCCTCCACCTCGGGCGTGACACGGCGTCGGCGAGGGGCATACCCAGCAGCAGGTGTCGCGTCAATATGGCGAGGAGCGTCTGCACCTGGCCGTCGGCACCGGGGGTCGCGATCGCCATGACGCCGTCCGCCGTCTCGACCATGGCCGGGGCGAGTGTGTGGACGGGGCGCGCACCGGGCCGATAGGAATTGGCGCCGGCCGTGAACCCTTCGGCGCGGTTGTTGAGGACGATGCCGAGCTCGGGCACGAGGACCGCGGATCCGAAGTCGTCAAAGACGCTCGACAGCGACGAGACCACGAGCCCGTCGGCGTCCGCCGTCGCGACGCCCGCGGTGTGCAGATAGGCGCGGGGGCCGTCGCGCCGCGTCGCGCGGTCGAGTGAGACCGCGAGCGGTTCGTCGAGCAGTCCGGCTCCGCGGAATGCGTCGTCCCTGAATTCGAACGCGGCACCGGTCGCCTCGACGAGGAGGTGATCGAGGTTCCCTTCGGAGAGGAGGTCCCGGTGGCCCTCGATCCAGCGGAACGCCATCGCGAGCAGCACACCCTGGGTCGGCGCCGGCTGCACGCTCAGAGCGATCCCCTCGGCCGTCGAGGAGATCGGGGAGCCGATCATCGTCTCGTGGCCGATCAGGTCCGACGGCTGCATCGCGCCGCCCGCCGATGCCACCGCGGAGGCGATGCCTCCCCCGGACTCCTCGTAGAAGGCGCGGGCTCCGCGGATCGAGACCGACCGGAGAAGAGCCGCGAGCTCGGGCTGGCGCCAGAGGTCGCCCGGAGCGAGCCCCAGCAGGGCGTAGGACGATGCGAAGGGCTGGAGACGGGAGCGCTGCTCCTCGGCGGCGTCGTGCAGCGGACCGTCGACGTGGATGCCGCCGTCAGCGAGGGCGATGGGCATTTCGAACAGTCGCTCCCAGGGCAGCCGGCCGAACATCCGATGCATGTCCGCGCATGCCGCGAGGAACCCGGGGACGGTGACGGTCGCGCCGGCGGCCGTGGTGTCGACCGGCATGGACGCCGGAGTGAGCCCGGTACCGCCGAAAGCGACGACCTCATCGCCCGAGTGCACGAGCGCCAGCAGGTCGCCGCCGACGCCGGTCGCCTGGGGAGCGACGACGGCGAGCACCAGGTGGGCGGCGATGGCCGCATCGACGGCCGAGCCGCCTTCCGCAAGGACCGCGAGCGCAGCCTCGGTGGCGATCGGGTGCGCGGTCGACGCCGAACCTGTGGGTCCGGTTGCTTCTGCTGCCTGTCGTCGCACACGACCTCCTGTATCTTGTATAAATAATACGAGAGAGGACGACGGCATGCGAATTCTGGTCTGCGGCGGTTCGACGGGCATCGGTGCGGCCGCTGTCGCGGCCTTCCTCGCTCGGGGAGACGACGTCCTGCTCGCCGACCGATCCGAACCCGGAGCTGAGCTGCTCGACTCGGTCGCGGCGCACCCGGGATCGCTCTCGGTCGTTCGCGCGGACTTCGCCGACCCTCTCGCGCCCACCGACGTCATCGCCGCGGCCCTCGAGCTCTGGGACGGTGAACTCGACGTGCTGTTCTACAACGCGGCCGTCCTCGAGAGCCACCCCCTCGCCGACTGGACCCTCGACTCGTGGGAACGATCCGCAGCCGTCAATCTGCGCGCCCCGTTCTTCTTCATCCAGGCGGCGGAGGCAGCGCTCCGACGCTCCGGCCAGGGGCGGATCATCGTCACCTCATCGACCGGTGCGCTTCGCGGCCACGCCGGGATGCCCGCCTACCACGCGACGAAGAGCGGTCTGCTCGGCCTGGTCCGCTCCGTGGCAGACGAGCTCGGCCCCGCCGGTGTCACCGTGAACGCCGTCAGCCCCGGATGGGTCGACACCCCCTTCAACGACTCGTTCTGGGGATTCCAGGACGACGCCGACGCCGCACTCGACGAGCTGGTGTCGTCGATCCCGCTCGGCTACCAGGCCTCACCGGACGACATCGCGGGCACCATCCTGTTCCTCGCGTCCGACGCCTCGCGCTACATCACCGGCCAATCCATCGTCGTCGACGGCGGATACACCGCGGTCTGAACACCGCAGAGAGCGAACCCCCCCCGATGCCGACCACGACCTACCTCCGCGACCTCGACGCACCCGACCTCCACGGAACGGGCTTCGACTCCGACAGTCGCGCGCCCCAGGCGTTCCACGTCACACTGCCCGGGTTCGAGCGGACCGACCTGCTCGAGGTGCCGGCGCTGGCGTCCGCACTCGGCGTCCGGGCCGTCATGGTCAAGAACGAGGCGCTCCGAGCGAGCCTGCCGTCCTTCAAGATCCTCGGTGCCTCGTGGGCCAGTGGACGAGCGATCTGGCGGGAGTGGCTCGGCGCGGATCCGACGGTGCCCATCGAGTTCGGGCCGCTCCGCGAGGCCGTCTCGCGTCTCACAGTCGAGCAGCCCGATCGCGAGTTCATGCTCGTCGCCGCCACCGACGGTAACCATGGGCGCGGAGTGGCCTACTTCGCACGTCAGATGGGGCTCGCCGCCTGGATCCTCGTGCCGGAAGGCACCGCGCAGGCTCGCATCGACGCGATCGCGGGCGAGGGCGCCCGGGTCGATGTCGTCGACGGCACCTACGACGATGCGATCGCCGCGTCCGCGCAGCTGGCCGGCCCCGATCGCCTCGTCATCTCCGACACCTCGTGGGACGGATACGTCACCACTCCCCGCGACGTGATCGACGGCTACTCCACCCTCTTCTACGAGGTCGACGACCAGGTCGCGGAACGAGCGCTCCCCTCCCCCACGCATGTCGTGCTGCAGGCCGGCGTCGGGTCGTTCGCGGCCGCGGGGCTGCGCCACTTCGTCGGCCGCGGAGTCGACTCGATCATCGTCGAGCCCAGCACCGCGAACTGCCTGATGGCATCGGCGCGAGCGGGCGACATGACCGAGGTGCCCGGCCCCCACCGATCCGCGATGGCGGGCCTGAACTGCGGGCTCCCGTCGCTCATCGCCTGGCCCGTCGTCGACGGCCTCGCCGACCGGTTCATCGCCATCGACGACGACACCCTCGCCGGCGCCACGGTCGCCCTCGCCGACGCGGGGATCGAGTCAGGCGAGTCGGGAGTCGCGGGTGCCGCGGCCCTCCTCGATCTGGCCTCCACCGGTCGCCTCGATGAAGCAGGACTCGGCTCCGACAGCGTCGTGCTGTTCATCAACACCGAAGGGATCACCGACCCCGTGAACTACGAACGGCTGCTCACCGCAGGGGCCGACGGGTAGGTCGGGGTCCCTTCGTTTCGACGGGCTCAACGGGCGGGGTTGGTGGGACGGTTCCTTCGTTTCGCTGCGCTCAACGGGCGGGGCAAGTGCAGGGCCTTCGTTTCGGCGGGCTCAACGGGCAGGTGGGCCTTGCGGTTCCTTCGTTTCGCTGCGCTCAACGGGCGGGGTTAGGGCCGGGGTCCCTTCGTTTCGCTGCGCTCAACGGGCGGGGCAAGTGCAGGGCCTTCGTTTCGACAGGCTCAACGGGCGGGCGCTCGGCGGGCGGGGCCGGCGGGGCGGGTCAGGGGGTTGTTGGGGCGAGGTTCTCGGTGAGGGCGCGCGCGAGGGCCGGGCTCAGGCCGGGAAGGTCCTCGACCTCGGCCGCGAGGGCTTGGATGGCACGGCTGTAGAAGTTCCTCGCCGCCGCCGCGAGGGCGATGTCGACGATGTCGCGATCGGTGAAGCCGTGTCCGCGCAGCACGTCGAGGTCGGCATCCGTGATCGAGCCGGCATCCCGGCTGATCCGCTCTGCGTACTCCATCATCGCGACCTCCGCCCCGGACAGTCCTGCATCCCGATAGTCATGAGCGATGCGCAGCAGCTGGTCCTCGCCGAAGAGGCTGATGCTCTTCCGGCCGTGCGCCAGCCGGCAGTGCCGCGAACCCGCTCCCCGCGCGGCGGCGAGGGTCACCAGCTCGTAGCGGCGCAGGCCCATCGGCCGGGCGATCGCCGAGATCAGGTTCTCCCACGCCTCGTAGGCACCGAGGTTCACGGTCATCACCCGGGTGTGATCCGGCACGAACCCGTACTCCTCGCGGTCCTCCGCGTAGAGGTCGGCTCGGCGCCCCGTCGCGTCCGACTCCGGCACGGTCTCGATCGAGCTCATGGCGACTCCCTCGTTCGCTGATGCGGACATGCTCGCACGCGAGCTCGCCGAGGAACAGGCCTGAAGAGCGTCGATCGGTCCGGGCGGGGCCTGCGCGCAGGTAGCCTGAAGGGATGCCCTCGGCCAGTTGGAAGACCGCCGTGACCGCGATGACCGACGCGCGAGCGGCCTCCGGATCGCGGACCGTCAGCCACGACTTCACGCCCATGGGGCTTCTCTTCGAAGTGCGCGAGATGGGCGCCCTCCGCGACCGCTGGCGCGGAGCCTCCGCCAAGACGGCCGACATCAACACGCCCCGCAGCGCCGACCTGCGCCTCGCCATCCGACCCGTCACCCGGAGCGTGTCCGGCAACTGGGTTCGCGGCACCGTGAACTGGAGCAACGTCGGCTACCACACCGGACGGCTGCGCCTGAACCCCGAGCACCAGAGCTGGCTCGCCCAACTCGTCGCTCTCGACCGGTCGACTCGCGGCACGTACGGCGCGGCCGAGCCGGACTGGATCTACCTCGACCACATCGGCAGCCCGCTGCTGTGGTCGCTCTTCGAATCCGCCGCCGAGCTGGGCATGGAATTCGTCACCGGCAAGAAGAGCACCCCCGTCACCATCGGGCACGGCGCGACCCTCGGCATCGAGATCGTCTCGACCTCCGAGCACGGCAACCCCGGGGACCTGCTCGTCGCCCCTGCGATACGGATCGACGGGGAGAGGCGGCCGACCGACGCGGTGCGTCTGCTCGGCGACCACGGCCTCTACACGTTCACGTTCGACCCGACCACCGTCGCGCTCGCACCGACCGTCGAGCCCGTCACCGAGGAGCAGCGCCAGCTCCTGAAGAGCCCGTCGACCATCGTCGTCCCCGCGAGCGACGCCGACGAGTTCCTCTCGCAGTACTACCCGAAGCTGCGGCGCGCCGTCTCGGTGACCAGTCCCGACGGATCCGTCGAGCTGCCCGAGGCATCCGCGCCCGGTCTCGTCCTGACCGCGACCTACTCCCCGGGAAACATGCTGACCCTCGGTTGGCACTGGGAGTACGGGAGCGAACGCGTTCCTCTCGCCGTCTCGCCGACCGTCGACGACGAGTTCCGCGACCCCGTCGCCGAACGGGAGGTCATCGACGCCCTCCGCGAGGCACTCGGCGGCGGCGTGCCGACCGCGCTCACCACCCTCGTCGGCGTCGATGCGGCGGAGTTCAGCGAGCACGTCCTCCCCCGCATCCGCGAGACCGACGGCGTCCGGGTCGACGTCGTCGGCGACGTCCCCGAGTACCGCGAGCTCACCGGGGTGCCCGCGCTCACCGTCACGACCGTCGAGACCGATCAGCGCGACTGGTTCGACCTCGGCGTCGTCGTGACCGTCGACGGCAAGAAGGTCCCGTTCGCACCGCTCTTCACGGCCTTGGCCAAGGGGTCGAACAAGCTCCTGCTGATCGACGGGTCCTACCTGTCGCTGCGTCAGCCGGTGTTCGATCAGCTCCGCGAGCTCATCGCCGAGGCGTCGGAACTGGACGAATGGGAGACGGGCCTCCGGATCAGCCGATACCAGGCGAGCCTCTGGGCGGACTTCGAAGACCTCGCGGAGGAGACGGTCCAGGCCATCTCCTGGCGTGAGACCGTCGCCGGTCTCCGCGAGCTCACCGGTGACGCACCCATCGAGACGACCCCGCTGCCGGCGGGCCTCCAGGCTGAGATGCGGCCGTACCAGCGTGACGGCTACACCTGGCTGACCTTCCTGTGGCGGCACGGACTCGGCGGTGTCCTCGCCGACGACATGGGGCTCGGCAAGACGCTGCAGACCCTCGCACTCGTCGCCCACGCGACGGAGACGACCTCCGGAATCGGGCGCAAGCCGTTCCTCGTCGTCGCGCCGACATCGGTCGTCTCGAACTGGGTGGCCGAGGCGCAGCGCTTCACCCCCGGTCTGGCCGTCACCGGGGTGACCCGCACCCAGCGCAAGTCCGGCATCTCGCCCGCCGAATCGGCGCGGGGCGCCGACATCGTGATCACCTCGTACGCGCTCTTCCGGCTCGACTTCGCCGGCTACCAGGAGGTGGCCTGGGCGGGGCTCATCCTCGACGAGGCCCAGTTCGTGAAGAACGCCACCTCGAAGGCTCACGAGAACGCCGTGGCGCTGGACGCTCCGTTCAAGCTCGCCATCACCGGCACGCCCATGGAGAACAGCCTCACCGACCTGTGGGCCATCTTCCAGATCGTCGCTCCCGGCCTGTTCCCCTCCGGACGCAAGTTCGCTGAGGAGTACACGCGCCCCATCGCCGCCGGGTACGGGCTCGAGCGACTCGCCCGGCTGCGTCGCCGCATCCGCCCGCTGATGATGCGACGCACCAAGCAGCTCGTCGCATCCGACCTGCCGCCCAAGCAGGAGCAGGTCCTGCACGTCGATCTGGCACCCGCGCACCGCAAGCTCTACGACCGGTTCCTGCAGCGCGAGCGGCAGAAGCTTCTCGGACTCCTCACCGACATGAACAAGAACCGGTTCATCGTCTTCCGTTCCCTCACCCTTCTGCGCATGCTCAGCCTCGACGCGTCGCTCGTTGACGAGCAGTACGCGAGCATGCCGTCGGCCAAGCTCGACGTGCTCCTCGACCACCTCGACGACGTCATCGCCGAAGGCCATCGCGCGCTCGTCTTCAGCCAGTTCACCTCGTTCCTCGGCAAGGCCGCCGAACGGCTCAAAGCCGCCGGCATCGAGTACGAGTACCTCGACGGATCGACGACCCGCCGCTCCGAGGTCATCGACAGGTTCCGCGGCGGCGAGGCGCCGGTCTTCCTCATCAGCCTCAAGGCGGGCGGTTTCGGCCTCAACCTGACCGAGGCCGACTACGTCTTCCTGCTCGACCCCTGGTGGAATCCGGCGGCCGAGGAGCAGGCGATCGACCGAACGCACCGCATCGGCCAGACCCGATCGGTCAACGTCTACCGGCTGGTCGCCGACGGCACCATCGAGGAGAAGGTCATGGCTCTCAAGGAGCAGAAGGCACGTCTCTTCGACGCGGTCATCGACGACGACCAGCTGTTCAGCTCGACGCTGTCCGCCGACGACATCCGGGGCCTGCTCGACTTCTGATCACCCTGGGTACGTAGTCTCGGGTCGTGCAGATCGAGCCCATCAGCGTCACAGCCCCGCCGCTCGGCGGTCGTATCGTCATCGCGCAGCGCTGGAGCGATGCCACGTTCCTGCACTGGCGAGTCGATCCGGCCCGTGTGGCTCCTCTCCTCCCGGAGGGGACCCGGCCCGACGAGATCGACGGGTCGACCTGGGTCGGGCTCATCGCGTTCCGACTGTCGCACAGCGCCTTCCTTGGCGGTCCGGCGGTGCCGTACTTCGGCACCTTCCCCGAGGTCAACGTGCGTCTGTACTCCGTCGACGAGCGCGGACGTCGCGGGGTGGTCTTCGCCTCGCTCGACGCCAGTCGGCTGGTCAGCGTCCTGACCGCCCGAGCCGCGTTCGGCCTTCCGTATCACTGGGCGAGGATGTCCATGGGCCGGCGGGGCGGACTCGTGGCCTACCGGTCCCGCCGCCACGACCTCGACGCCCGGCTGGTCCCGAAGCGCAATGAGCGGGCCGTGCCGAACGCCGGGACGCATCTCGTCGCGCGCCCCCTCTCCGCGCCGGTGGAAGGGGATCCGATCGCCGACTTCCTCACCGCGCGGTGGGCGTTCCACGAGACGCACCTCGGCGTGACGAACTACGCGCGCAACGAGCACGAGCGCTGGCCGCTCCGGAAGGCGGAACTGATCCGGATGGATGACCAGCTGCTCGCCGCCGCGGGATTCCCGGACCTGGGGGCGGCCACGCCGGACTCGGTGCTGTTCTCCCCCGGTGTCAGGACGGTGTTCGGACTCCCCCGGCAGCTGCCGGGGAGCTGAACCTCACGCGCTCAGAGATCGACGCTGGCGTTCTCGCCGATGTCGGGCCGGTCATGCGTGACGATCGCCTTCGCGTACTTCAGCAGCACGACGGGCTTGGGGTCGAGGCTCGCCCAGTACTCCGCGCTCTCGGCGTGCACTTTGATGAGGGCGATGTTCGGGTCGTCCTTGCCCTGCTCGAACCAGGCCTCGGCCGCCGGCGTCCAGAGCTCGTCGATCTTCGAACGGTCGTGCACGATCTCGGCGGTGCCGGCGATCGACAGGTACCCCTTGCCGGACTCGTAGGCGACGTTGACCTGGTTGTTGAGCTGAAGCTGCTCCGTCTTGTGGGAGGGGTCGGCGGTGAAGAACCACACGTCGCCGTCGAACTCCGCCTCGACGGTCGCGAGCGGACGGCTCAGCAGCCGACCATCCTCGGAGATCGTCGTCAGAAGGCCGATGCGAGCCGCCTTCACGATCTTGCCGATCGTCTCGAGTTCGTCTTTCGTCGCCGTCGTCATAGTCCTGCTCCCTCGCTGCACCGGTTGGTCTGCCCCGACGCTACGGCTGACCTCTCCGCCCGACCTGGGTGCCCACTGCACGTGAGGTGGATGTCACGCCCGAGACCCCCGAGCGGCACGTTGCGCGTCTCGGGGGTCTGCGGAAACATGCTCACCTAACGACGCAAGGGAGCGTGGCGTGGACCGGGAGAGCGCACGGGTCGACGGGTCAGTCGGTGACCCACTCCAGCGCTGCCCCGTGCTCATCGGGCGAGAACACTTTGACCTCGAACGGCACCAGGTGCCGCATGGTGCCCGCGACACCTCGGATCCAGGTCGAATCGGTCACGATCGCAGCGCGCGCGATCTTCCGCACGAATTCCGCGTTCTTCATGTCCTCGAACAGCGCGCTCGGCGGCATGGATCCGGCACGGCCGTATTCCAGCAGCAGGCGCATCGCGCCGTGGTCCGCGACCACGGACTCGATGTGCTCGCGCAGCGCCCGCACATCCGCGGCGGACAGATCGCCGTCGTACGCCACCGTCACCAGTTCGGTTCCCTCGACTGATGAATAGGTCAGCGCCATGAGTGCTCCTTCGTCGAGTCCGAGCGACTCGTCACCGTCAGTCAACCCGGTTTACTCGGGAGTCCGCCCCATCCCCCGCTCCCGCGCAACCGCAGAGAGTTTCACGACCTCCGAATTCACTCCGTCACACGATCCGCTTCCAGGAGCAGCGCATGCCCACATCGACCGACACCCCGATACTCAGCGACGAGCAGTTCGATGAACTCGCCGCGCTCCTGACCGGCCCCCTCCACAGGCCCGGCTCCGACGGCTACGACCTCGGCGCCGCCTCCTGGAACGTCGCGGTCCAGTCCCACCCGATCGCCGTCGTCGAGGCCCACTCCGCCGAGGACGTCGCCGCGACGGTGCGCTATGCGGCGGATCACGGCATCGAGGTGGCGGTTCGTGCGACCGGACACGGCGCAGCCGACCCCCTCGACGGAGTGCTGCTGATCCGCACGGGCGCGATGGACGAGCTGAACGTGGATGAGGCCGGTTGGGCTCGGGTGGGTGCGGGGGTGACCTGGGGAGCTCTCTTCGAGCGAGCCACCCCGCTCGGCCTCGCTCCCTTGTCCGGCAGTGCGACGACGGTCGGCGTCGTCGGCTACCTGACCGGCGGCGGCCTCGGACCCGTCGCCCGGACCTTCGGGGTGTCGGCCGACTACGTTCGCGCCTTCGACGTGGTCACGGGCGACGGACAGAGGAGACGGGTCAGCGGCACCGAGAACTTCGACCTGTTCTGGGCTCTTCGCGGCGGCAAGGGGGCTCTCGGCATCGTGACCGCGGTCGAGCTCGACCTCCCCCGGCTGTCGGAGATCTACGGGGGCGCCCTCTACTTCGGCGCAGAGGACATCGCAGCGGTGCTGCATGCCTGGGCGGAATGGGCGCCCGACCTGCCCGACGCGGCAACCACCTCGGTCGCCATCATGCGGATGCCCGACGCCCCGTTCGTGCCGCCGCCCCTCGCGGGGAAGGTCACGCTCGCCGTCCGGTTCGCCTGGGTCGGTGACGCAGAGGAGGCGCAGCGAATCCTCGCACCGCTCCTCGCCGTCGCCACCCCGGTGCTCGGAGGGATCGGCGACCTGCCGTACTCGCAGATCGCGTCCATCCACGCCGACCCGGTCGATCCCATGCCGGCGGCCGACAACGGCGGATTGCTGCGGGAGTTCCCGCCGGATGCCGTCGATGCCCTCCTCAGGGCTGCGGGGCCCGGAGCCGACAGTGTCCAGGTGGCAGTGGAACTCCGCCTCCTCGGCGGGGCGATCGCTCGGACGCCGACAGGGCCGAGCGCGATGGGTCACCGAGACGCCGCGGTGAGTCTCATCACCATCGGCATCGCGGCCGGTCCGGTGGCAGCCGTGACAGCCGCGGACTCCGCGAGGATCATGGCCGCAATGCAGCCCTGGTCCACGGGCGGATCGATGCCCAATTTCTCCTCTAGCGCCGACCCGGTCGACGTGCGCCGCAGCTACCCGCAGGAGACCCTCGACCGCTTGGTCGCCCTGTCCGCGATCTACGATCCGAGGTCGGTGCTGCGCGCGGCCCGACCCGTCCGTGCTGCGGCCGAGATGACGAGATGAGGTGCACCGCATCGGAGCCACTGGGTTGACGCTCACCGTTTCGGCAGATGCCGTCGGTATCGTGCGTCTGTCACCGGTCGATGGGACCGGGCGGAATCGTTGGGTGGGTCGGATGCGCAGACGCGGTCGAGGTGTGAGTGTCGTCGGAGTCCTGTACGTCGTCGTGGGGATCATCGTCGCGGCGGTCCGCGGGTACCTCGTCGAGTGGAACATCCTCGGCAACCTCATCGAGGGGCTGCTGGCGATCATCCTGTGGCCGCTGGTGCTGTTCGGACTCGACCTGCACCCCCTCATCGCCTGAGGCTGTCCGATCGCGACGCCCGTCGACTCAGCGCCGTCAACTCAGCGCCGTCGAGACTCCCGCCCGGCACCGAGTTCGTCGAGCCACTGCGCGAAAGTCTGCGTTCCGCGCTGCGCCTCGGTACCGGCGAGGAGCGTGCCGTCCCGCAGCGCCTTCCCGAACGCTCCGGGTACGGGAATGGCCAGCAGAGCGGATCGGCCGCCCGTCGCCGAGACGTAGCGACGGACCATGTCGACCATCGATTCCTCCCTCGGTCCTGCGAGATCGACCGCATGGCCCGCAGGGACGCCTGCCGCGAGGTCGACGAGTCGAGAGGCTACCTCGCGGGCGGCGACGGGCTGGCATCGCATGACCGGGATGAGCGCGAGCGGACCCGTCCTCATCCGCCCCAGGATCTGCGGGGCGAACTCATGGAACTGGGTCGCGCGGAGAATCGTCCAGGGCACCGCGCCCTGCTCCACCGCTCGCTCCTGGGCCGCCTTGCCCGCGTAGTAGCCGTGCGGGGCGAGGTCGCTGCCGACGATGGAGAGGGCGAGGTGATGCCCGACTCCCGCCCTCCGCTCCGCGGCGAGCAGGTTCTCGGTGACCCGCTCGAAGAACCTCGTCGACGTCGCGCCCGACTGGGCGGCGATCGACGTGACGTCGACGACCGAGGAGACTCCGTCCAGCCGGTCGGCGAGGCCGGATCCGGTGATGAGGTCGGCGCCCGTCGACCGTGCCAGCACCACAGGCTCGTGTCCGCGCTCTCTGACCACATCGACCACGTGACGGCCCACGGCCCCGGTGCCCCCTGCGACAGCGATCTTCATCCCCTGCACTCCTCCCCGACGGCTTCCCCGTACGGTATCCGGCCGTCGAGATGACAGCTCCTACCTCCTCGACGATGCAGGCGGGGCGAATGTGAGGCGCCCTCCTCGATCCCGCTGTCCGGTCGTCACTCCCTCTGGCGGTTCCACGCGTCGAGCTTGTCGGGGTTGAGGACGATCCAGACATCGGTCACGACGTCGCCCCTCACGTTCGCGGTGACGACGCTCGTGACGACGCCGTCGCGGCGGAAGACGAACCCCGTCCGGTCGCCGACGGGTTCGAGGGTCGCCACCAGCTCCGACTGCTTGGCGAGGATGCCGAGCAGGAACCGTGCGACCCTGTCCGCGCCGCGCACCGGATTGAGCGCCGCGCTGACCTTGCCTCCGCCATCCGAACGGGTCACGACGTCGGGATCGAGGACGGCGATCAGTGCATCGAGCCGGCCGCTGCGGCTGGCGGCCCAGAATTCCTCGATCACCCTCCGGTGCGCTGCCGATCCGCTCTCGCGTTCGCGTCGATCCCGGATGCTCCGCCGGGCCGACGAGGCGAGCGTGCGGCACGCCTGCGGGGTGCGGCCGACGATCTCGGCGATCTCGTCGAATGGCACGGCGAAGACGTCGTGGAGCACGAAGGCGACCCGCTCCGCCGGGGTCAACGATTCGAGGACGACGAGGAGGGCCATGCTGACGGAGTCGTCGTGCGCCACCGCGTCGAGCGGGTCGCCGGAGTGCGACGCCGAGGTCAGAGCTGTCGCGGGGACGGGTTCGGGTAGCCACTCCCCCACATATCGCTCGCGGCGCGCGCGGGCGGAGCCGAGCATGTCGAGCGCGATGCGCCCGGTGACCTTGGTCAGCCATGCGCCCGGAACGGCGATGGCGGCGCGTTCCCCGGGCGTCAGGCGGTACCAGCGCGCGAAGGCGTCCTGCACCGCGTCCTCTGCGTCGTGCAGGGTGCCGAGCATGCGGTACGCCACGCCGAGAAGGTGGCGTCGCTCTCCGAGGTAGGGGTCGTCGCCGGTGCGGTCCGATACGTCATCGGCTGGTCCGTCGCTCATCCACGCCTTCCTCTCACCGGGTTCTTTCTACCGGTTGAGGAGCGGGCTCGAGAGGGTCAGGCCTCGTCGTCGGGGTCCGTCGGCTGGAACCAGGGCGGGTAGACGGCGAGTTTCGGTGCCTGTTCGCCGCTGTCGCGGATGAGTTGCTTCACTCGTTCGCGGACCGGCTCGTTCGGGATCGCGAGGAGCACGATCTGCTCGAGCGGGTAATCGCCGCGGGCGAGGACCTCGGGGTGGATGAGCTCGGGGTCGTCCTCGAGAGCGCTGCGCATGAGCGCGGAGGCGGCGTTCAGTCCGACGCCGAAGCGGGCCAGCGGGGATGCGGCATCCCGGTCGCTGACGACGACGTCGGGGCCGATCGCGCCAACGGTGCCGACCAGCATGATGTACTGCGTCGCCGCTTCCTTGCGGGCGGCGTCGGACCAGGTGGGTTCGATGGCGCCGGTGAGGATCAGATTCCACCAGGCGGCGTCGGGCGACAGGGCGAACGGGACGAATGCGGACACGGGTTCGCCGGCGACGACCTCGGCGGTCGAGCGGGCGGCGCGGGCTTCCGGGGAGAGCAGATCTATCATCGGCGTCGCGCCGGCGCGGATGGCGACGTCGTGCAGGATCGACTCGAAGTTGCTGATGTGCGTGACGTGGTAGATGCGGCGGCTGCCGAGCGGCACGACGGGGCGCGCGGCGGCGATGCGACCTTCACCGCGTGAACGGGGTCGTGTCGTCGTTCCGGCCGGGACCGTTCGCGGCCCGCGGACCGCAGCGGCCTTGCCTCGTTTCATGACGGGCTTCGACTCGTCGACCTTGACCTCGCGGGGGTAGCAGCTGTCGCAGAGCCCCTCTTCGAATCCGTGAATGCACTCCGCCACGTAACGCACCGTCCCTCCGACCGCACTGTCCACGTTACGGGGTTTCCGCGGCCACGATGCCTAAAGCGCCCACGACGCTCTACGCGGGCAGCGATCGTTGGCCTTCCGTTACGCGATCCCGCGCCGCCCTCCTGCACCTCGCCGCAAGGACCCCTGCGCTTCGCTGCGCTCAGCGGGCGGCGGGGTGTGCCGCCCATTGAGCGGAGCGAAATGAGCGGCTTCGCTTCGACGGGCTCAGCGGGCGGCGGCGAGGTGACCCCGCCCATTGAGCTCGTCGAAGTGAGCGGCACCGTCGACCGGGGTGGCGAGGCGGGCCTTCGCTTCGCTGCGCTCAGCGGGCGGCAGGGTGTCCCACCCATTGAGCGGAGCGAAATGAGCGGCTGCGTTTCGACGGGCTCAGCGGGCGGGAGCGACGACACCCCGCCCATTGAGCGGAGCGAAATGCGCACCTGCGCTTCGACGGGCTCAGCGGGCGGCGGCGAGGTGACCCGCCCATTGAGCTCGTCGAAATGAGCGGTACCGTCGACCCGGTTGCCGAGGCGGGCCTTCGCTTCGCGGCGCTCAGCGGGCGGCAGGGTGTCCCGCCCAGTGAGCGAAGCGAAATGAGCGGCTGCGCTTCGACGGGCTCAGCGGGCGGTGGCGAGGTGACCCCGCCCATTGAGCCCGTCGAAATGAGCGACTCCGTCGACCCGCGGTGGCGAGGCGGGCCTTCGCTTCGCTGCGCTCAGCGGACGGCAGGTGTCCCGCCCATTGAGCGGAGCGAAGTGAGCGGCTGCGCTTCGACGGGCTCAGCGGGCGATAGCGAGGTGACCCCGCCCATTGAGCGGAGCGAAATGAGCGGCTGCGCTTCGACGGGCTCAGCGGGCGGCGGGGTGCCGGTTACTTCGTGGCCTTCGCCGCGGCTTTGGCTGCCTTCTTGAACTCGCGCACCTTCGTCAGCGAGGCGGCGTCGACGATGTCGGCCACCGAACGGTGGCTGCCCTCCTCGCTGTAGGGGGCCGACGCCTTCTCCCATCCGGATGCGGTGAGACCTCGCTGCTTGCCGAGGAGGGCGAGGAAGATCTTCGCCTTCTGATCCCCGAACCCTGGCAGGGCCTTCAACCGCCGCAGGATCTCGGAGCCCTGGGGATCGCCCTCGGTCCAGATAGCGGATGCGTCGCCGCCCCACTGGTCCACGACCGCCCGGCAGAGCGCCTGGGTGCGACCCGCCATCGAGTCGGGGTATCGGTGCACCGCCGGTGGGGTGCGGAACAGCTGGGACATGTCGTCGGCGCTGTCGTCGGCGATCGACTCGGCGTCGAAGCGTCCCAGGCGCTCGCGGATCTTCGCCGGCCCGGCGAACGCGGTCTCCATCGCGACCTGCTGGTCGAGCAGCATGCCGATGAGCAGAGCGAGCGGGTCGGAGGAGAGCAGTTCGTCGGCTTCCGGATCTCCCGTGATGTGCAGCGCGGCGGTCATGCACCGATTCTGGCAGGGGCCGCCCCGATGGCAACCGGCACCGGCGGAGAGGGGCGGCACGGTGACGGCGATCGAGGATGTCGGACCCCGCCGCCGATCGATCGGCCGGGACACGGCGGGCTCGTCCGGGTGTCCCGGGGTTCGCACGACCACCGACTCGCCCACCGACTCCCCCGAACCCGTAGTCTCAGCACAACAGGGTCGCCGTGGCTCTCGACGGAGGGCAGATCAATGGGTGACAAATCGGTGCGCAAGAGCTCGAGCAAGACGGCTGCGACGAAGAGCCTCAAGGAGAAGCGCAACGCCAAGGCCGACAAGCGCGCGAGCAACGACCGCTCCGCCGCGAACACCGACGCGGTGTCGAAGGTCAAGAACCGCTGACTCAGTCGCGAGAGCCGTGACCGGGCAGGTCACCCGACCTGCCCCAGGCGTTCCGGCTCGGCGCGCACGTTCCGGCCGGCCCCGCTCGCCGGAACGTGCGCGGGGCGGATCCTCAACCTCTCAGGACTGGGTCCTCGAACCGGTCGGCGCGTAGACATCCAGTGCTGACGGCTGGATCTTGATGCTCGCGCGGTAGGAGCCCGTCTCCGGCTGCTCGAGCTCGCCGTCGTGGGTGAGGCCCGGCGTCCCGACGGCCCGTGGCCCAACGTTCACGTCGAGGTCGGTGCGTGTGAACGATTCGATGTCCGATCGCCGCGGCAGCAGGTGGAGCAGCCGAAGCACGCTACTGGTCTTCCGACCGAACGCCATCGACATGACGGCGCGGAACCGCGATCCGCGGGCATGCAGGATGCGGATGTCGAGCACGTCGTCGTCGAGGCTTCGCCGCTGCATCGTGGCGATCTGCTCGGGCTCGTTGCGGCCGACGCTCACGAACAGCGACCAGATCCGGGCGCGGCGACCATCGATCGAGATGTCGACGGGTTCCGCCGCCCGGAGTGCGTGAGTCGCGGCGACCAAGCCGGCGAGCCACTTGCCGAGCTGCTTCTTCCACCTCTTCCGTTCGGCGATGAAGTCGGGGTAGATGCCGACGGATGCCGCATTGAGCACCGTTGTCGAGCCCGGCGACCCGCCGTCGCGGGCGATGTCGAGGTCGGCCACCGCAACCCTCAGCCCGGTGCCGGCGGCCAGGGCATCGATCGCCTTGTCGAGAGTGGCGACCCCGGCCGCCCGAGCGAAGTGATTGAAGGTGCCGCCGGGCAGCACGAGCAGCGGCAGCTCGAATTCGCGGGCCAGCTGGGCCATCCGCGAGACCGAGCCGTCGCCGCCGCAGACACCGAGTACGCGCGGCCTCTCCGCCGAGGTCATCGCGTGACGGACCACTTCGTCGAGCTTCTCCTCGCGGCTCATGCGATGAAGGGTCGCGTTCGGCAGGCGGCGCTCGATCACGGTAGACGGGTCCATGCGGACGACGTCGTTGCCCGCCGAGGAGTTCATGACGATGAAGACGCCCGTCCCGTCGTCAGAGGCAGGGAGCTCGACCGCGGCACCGGTCTCGGGCATCGGCATGGCGGTCGGCACCTCCGCCGGGACGACCAGTCGGCCGAGGACGGCGACGCCGGCCCCGAGGGTGACTCCCCCGAGCACATCGGACAGCCAGTGCGCGCCGACGTGGAGTCGCGAGTAGGCGACGGCGGCGGCGACGGGCGCGACGATGGCTCCGGCGAGGGGTGACTCGAGGGCGACCCCGGTCGCGAAGGCCGCCGCGCTGGCCGAATGCCCGGAGGGGAACGACGCCGAGGACGGGTACTTCTTCAGCTGGCGGCCGACAGGAATATCCGCGAGCAGTGGACGGGGACCGCCGAAAAGTTTTTTCGCGACGAGGTTCGCGACCAGGCTGGCGGCCGTGAGAGACGCGACACCGCGCAGCGCCGCCCGCCGCCGGCCGAGCAGCATCAGGAGGCCGGCGATCGCGAACCACAGTCGTCCGCGGTCCGCCAGGCGGGACAGCCTGCGGTAGCCGCGGTCCAGCTGAGGGTGCGCGTACTGGGCGTTGAGGGCATCCCCGGCCGCGCGGTCCATGTGCCTCACCCAGTCGGGCAGAAGCTTCGCCCGCTTGTAGGCGACGATCGGATGTCTGGCCGTGCTCGGTCGCATGCGCCCAGGCTAGAAGACGCCGCCCGATGAAGATGGGAGAACGCACCTTCCGGACATTCCTCCACGCGGAACGAGCGGACAGGACCGGAGTATCCGATCCCTGCGGAGGTGGGGCACCTTGTCGGACGGGCTGCGCGCACGTTGCGGCGGGTGGGGCCAGCCGGAACGTGCGCATTCAGCCGGAACGCCCGACTCTGCGGGGCGGTTCACGGTCTGTGAGGCGAGCCGCCCGGCTCGGCTTGCGCGGGGCCGGGCGGCTCGCCTGCCTCGGCGGGCGTCAGCGGGAGCCGGGGCCGCCGCCCATGCCTCCACCCATCTCGGGGTTCGTGTACTCGCCCGCTGTCGTCGTCGTGACCGTCGTGGCGCCGTCGAGCGAGCCGCCCTCGGCCAGGCCGCCGGTCACCGTTCTGCCCTCATGACTACGAGACGACGTGACTCTATGTGGTTTCTATGGTGCCTTCTATGCCTGATGTTCGGATCGGTTCGACGGCCCGACGAGGTTCCCTCGTCGGGTGCTCGCTACTCGAATCTATGGAGCAGTTCGCGGTACCAGGGGTGGTCGCGGTGGCGGGCGAGGACCGGGTCGGTCCACGCCGCCATCCGCAGGTGCGGCACCGTCAGCGCGTATTGGAGCCGATCGGCGATGCGCGCCTCGATGACCTTCTTCGCGCCCGCGGACAGCTCATCGCGCCAGCCCGTCGAGAAGTAGCAGGCCGCGTTGAACGCGATCGACGGCGATGCCGACTCGAGGGCCAGGTCGGCCCAGCGGTCGACCGGCGAGCCCGAGCCCTTCTCGCTCGGCACCAGCTCGACGAACATCAGACCGGCGATCGGCCGCATCCGATCGCGAAGCGCACCCGACGGTGGCTGATCATCGGCGAGGAGGTCGACGAGGCGGCGGACGTTGCGGCGCAGGACGGCGTCGGGCACCCGTGACGGCGCGACCTCGCGAAGGTTGAGGCCGGCGGCGCCGTAGCTGAGGAGGAGCCGACGGACGATGTCGAGATGGCCGCGTTCCACCCGTTCGTGCGACGCGCCCTCATCGGCTGTCGACATCACCTCGACCGGAGCCGGTTCCCCCGGGCGCGGGCCGACGGCGGGAAGCAGGAGGCCCCCGATGCGGTGCTCGAGCCAGGCCAGGTAGGCGACGAGGTCGTCGGGATCGGCGGCGTGACGGTTGAGCAGGTACTGGAGGGAGATGTCGGCCACCAGATTCGCCGGGTCGACCTCGAGGGCGGAGCCGAGCAGTCGCCTCGCCGTGGCCGGGTCATCTCGGAAAGCGGTCGTGGCGATGTACCCCCGAGCGACGCTCTTCCACTGCGTGGCGCCCGCGAGGCCCTCGAATCCGTCGTACTCGACCGACAGTGTGACGAGCACCACCGCGGCGACGGCCTCGGAGAGGAACGGCACCATCTCGGCAGGCCTCTCCACCTTCTCCGGTCCCTCGCCGGCGACGGCCGGCGGCGCCGATTTCGCAGCGCCCGGGTCTTTCACCCCCGCCGGGAGGAGCGACAGCGCGTGAATCTCGTGCGCGGCGATGGTGCGCCCGTTCCGGGTCACGATGACCGACGCGGCCTCGTCTTCGATGCTGACGAGCACTCGCCACGGTGTGGAGCCGATGATCGCGGCGACGACGGCTCGGACGATCTGCACGAACGGGTTCGTGACCGGTGCGGTGACGAGCGCGTTCTGCAGCGCCGTCACGTCGGTTCCGACCGGGACCTCGATGCCGCGCGGGGGCGCCGCGCCGATCTCCTGCAGCAGCGCGATCACACGGGCCGACGCCTCGCGGACCGACTTGTCGCCCTGCCGGACCTCGATCGACAGGGCGAGACGCCCTGCCAGCCAGGTGCCCGCGAGGACGCTCCCGATGAGTCCGACGACCGCGAACCCGATCATCAGGCCGAGTTCGCCGAGGGGGAAGGTCGTGGCCAGCACGACCGCGGCGACGGCGATCAGGCCAAGCCCACCCAGGCCGAGCACGCCCCGGGTCACCTTGGTGCGCGTGCTCAGCCACGGCATCCGCGGCAGGAGCGCGGCGAGGCGCGCTAGCACCAGGAGTGCGATGACGATGCCGAGGAGGGACAGCAGCGCCGGCACGATCGGCACGATGAATGCGGCGACGACCGCGTTCCAGTCCTTGGCGAAGGAGCTGGCGGGCGAGGGGACGTCCTCCGCCAGGTAGGTGCCGCCGAGTGCATCGATCGCGGCGAGCCGCTCGGGTTCGCAATCGACGATCGGAGTGGCCGTCGGAGACGGCGTCGGACTCGGGCTCACAGTCGCAGTGCGCCGCGTGACCGTCGGCGACGGCGTCGGGGTGACCGGCCGACCGTCCCGGTACTGCTCGATGAGGTCGAGCGCCCTCCCCGGCTCGCCCGCCTCCGTGAGCTCGGTCGCGGTGTCGCAGACGTCCTGGATCGTCGCCGACTCGGCGGCGATCGGCGTCACGGCGGGTGCCTCGGACCCGACGACCGAGCATCCCGTGAGCACCGAGAGTCCGGCGAGCATCATCACGCCGAGACCGACCCGCGTGCGGGTGCGGCTCCTGCTGAGCCGCTCTGCTCCCCCGTCGTGAGTGGTCGTCGGAATGTTCACGCGCGCCTCCTGGGCGGACCGTCGATGGCTACCCGCTCAGTGTGCGTATACCGGGGGCGGCATAACAACCCCCGTCGGCGCGTCGCGCCCGAAAGGTCCTACCGGACGAGCCCCGCCGCGCGGCTCTCGCTGCGGCGTCGCGACGGCGTGGTGAAATGCTGCGCGATCAGTGCGAGTGCCGCGAATGAGACGGTGAACGGCATGAACGTCATCGCCAGCATCGACAGCGGCTGGTCGTAGACGCCCGGCGCGGTGCTGACGGCGAACGCCCACAGTCCGCCGCCGAGAAGCGCCACGACCGAGGTGACCACGATCGCCGAGGTCGTCGAACGGAACAGGCGCCTCTGCCGGTAGCTGCGAAGCAGCGCGCGTCCGAACACGGCGGCGCAGAGCGGAAGACCGATGACGATCAGGATGACGCCCACAGCGCCCGCGGTGAGCCCGAGCATGAGCTCGAGCAGGTTCGATTCAGACATCGCGAATCCCCCAATTCGTTGTCTGAACGCTACGCCGCCCGTGACGGTGGACTGAACCCCCAGTTCAGGTAACAGAAATGCTGGTCGCCGGGGCGATTCGTGGAGCTGAGGCGTCGCTCGGGGCCTTCGTTTCGACGGGCTCAACGGGCAGGTTGGGGCTCGTTTCGCTCCGCTCAACGGGCGGGTGGGGCTCGTTTCGCTGCGCTCAACGGGCGGGTGGGGCTCGTTTCGATGGGGGTCGGCGGGCGGGGTGGGGCTCGTTTCGCTGCGCTCAACGGGCGGGTGGGGCTCGTTTCGACGGGGTCGGCGGGCGGGGTGGGGCTCGTTTCGCTGCGCTCAACGGGCGGGTGGGGCGACGGGCTCCGGGCGGTCAGGTGGTGGGCTGGGTCTGCGGGGTGCGGGGCGGGAGCGGGAGCAGCATCGACGTCGTGCGCTGGTAGCTCGCGTACTCCGGGTACTTGCCGGCGCTGAGGGCCTCCGTGAACCTGCTCGATCCGAGGAACAGCGCGGTCAGGAGCACCGGTCCGATCAGGCTGATGTTGATGACGCCGCCGAGGAACGGCAGCGACCCGGAGGCGCCGATCGCGGCGACACCGAAGAAGTAGACGACCCACCACTGGGCCTGCTCGAAGAAGAAGTTGGGGTGCCGGCTGAAGCGCCAGAGGCCGGTGGACAGGAACCCGGGACGCACCTCGCGCCCGGCCGCCCGCTCGGCCGCCTTCCGCTGGTGGAAGTCCCACTGCTGCTGATCGGCGAGCGTCTCCCCCGCGAGGAAGACGAGGAAGACCACGGCCAGGACGACGTCCCAGACGCCGATCGCGGCGCCGGGTTCCGCCGCGGCGACGGCGAGCGGGGTCGTGATCAGCACGAGCAGGGTGTTCTGGAAACCGACGATGAAGACGAGGTTGAACAGCTCGAACTGCCACCTCGTCATGCGCGCGCGCAGCACGGGCCAGCGGTAGTCCTCCGTCCCGGTATAGCCGCCCTTCCGCGCGAAGTTGAAGGTGAGCCGTGCGCCCCACAGGGTGATGAGCGATGCCATCAGCACGACTCGGGCGTCCCACCCCGAGCCGGCGGCGAAGATCCAGCCGTAGACGACAGGCGCGATCGACCAGATCCGGTCCACCCAGGAGTGATCGCCCGTGATGAGCGAGGCGATCCAGGTCGCGGCGCTGACCGCTGCGGCGACGATCATGACGATGGTGAGCTGATCCATGCGGGCTCCTCCTCCGTTTGACACGCTATGAATACACCCGACCGGCGGATCCGCGCCACAGCCGCGCGGGGGGACCGGGACGGCAGTCGGGGTTCAGGGTCACCGTGCGCGCCTGTCAACCGACTTGACCCGCGGCCCGCGGTGCCGCAGTCTTCGGCTGTGGGTTCAGCAGGCGGCAGTGGTCGTGACCGTCTCGGCGTGAGTGTCGTCATCCCCGTCAAGGACGACGGCGTCGAGCTCGAGCGCGTGCTGCAGGACCTCGCCGCGCAGACCGTGGCGCCCGATGAGGTCATCGTCGTCGACAACGCGAGCACCGAGGACATCGCCTCCATCGCCCGGCGTGCCGGCGCACGGGTGGTCTTCGAGGCCGCACCCGGCATCCCCGCCGCGGCGTCCGCCGGCTACGACGCGGCGGCATCGCCCATCATCGCGCGCTGCGACGCCGACAGCAGGCTCCCCCGGGACTGGATCGAACGCATCGAACACCGGATCGGCCGCGGAGACGTCGCCGCGGTGACCGGGCCCGGCGACTTCTACTCCGACGCCGACGTCGAGCGGGATGGACGCGTGCTGCGCCTGCTCTCCAACGTCTACATGTCGAGCTACCGCTGGGGCATGCACGCCGCTCTGGGCAACCCGCCCCTGTTCGGCTCGAACTGCGCCTTCCGTGCCGATGTGTGGCGCGCTGTCCGGTCGCGGGTGCACCGGACGGGCGACGACATCCACGACGACATCGACCTCAGCGTGCATCTCGGCCGGCGCCACCTCGTGGCCTGGGACCGCGACCTGCGGGTGGGCATCTCGTCGCGTCCGCTCGACCGGGGCGCCCGCCGTCTCCGCGTCGCCCGCGGCTGGCGGTCGCTCAGCCTGCACTGGCCGCACGAGTCGCCGCTGCTCCGCTGGCGTCGCCGGATCAAATGGCGCGGCGAGTTCCGGGCCGAACCAGCGCTCAGGCGGCGCTGAGACCCGGGGCCGCGACCCGCCCCACGAATTCCTGCAGACGTCGGTAGACGAGCTGGGACTCGGGCAGGCTCGCGTCCTGCTGCCAGGTGTGCCGCGCCCGGACGGCCTCGCGGCCGAGGAAGAGGGAGTCGACGTCCGTTCCGTGTTCGCGCAGCCGTGCCGCGAGGTTGAGGTTCGCCCGGTAGAGGAAGTCGCGCGCCGAGCTCGTCACAAGGGTCGGTGGGGCGGACGCATCGAGCCACTCGACGGGCGAGAGGAAGTGCGCCGCGTCGATCAGGCGCGAACGGGTCAGTCCTCGTGCGCGGTCGGGCAGGAGCATGCGGACGAAGTCGAGTCCCATGATGAAGCCGCGCTCGAACACGATCCGGAAATCGGCCACGCTGCAGTGCTGCACGAGCCCTTTGATGACGGGGCCCTCGAACGGATCGATCTCGTAGTGCTCGGCCAGGACCGGGGATCGCTGGATCGCCGTCGTGAGGGCGGCGATCTGCCCGCCCGCCGAGTCGCCGCCGACGACCACCCGGTCGGGATCGCCGCCGAAATCGGCGATGCTGCGCCGCACCCAGCCGAGCACGGCGGATGCGTCGGTCAGCATGTCCTGCATCTGATGACCGGAACGCGCGCGGTGGTCGGCTCGACGGTAGTTCGCGTTGACGACGATCATGCCGGCGTCGGCCTGGCTGGCGCAGTACTTCGTGAGCGGCGCCTTGTCGCCCGCGGTCCATCCGCCGCCATGGAAGTAGACGTACACGGGCAGCGGGTCACCCGGTGCGGACCCTTCGGGCACCAGCACATCGAGCCGCTGCTCGGGGTCGCGGGAACCGCCGTACGGGAGGTCTCGGGTGACCGTGACGGTGCGGACCGGTTCGGCGTTGAAGCGGCGGAGCTCCCCCGGCGCGACGCGCGCCATGAGGGCATTCCATGCCCACACCGGCACTCGGGAGGGAAGTGCGACAGGCATGCGCCGAGCGTAGGAGCCGAAGCCGAGCAGGGGCTGGCGACCACGTCAGCATTCGTCGTGAGAGACGGGGACCCCGAGTGTGGGTCAGGCGAACAGTGCGTCACGCGAAGGTGGCGCGAGCGTGGTGAGGGTCCCGGAGACTGGCCCGGTCGTAGTCTGAGCGCACTATGTCGCGCATCTCGGTGGTCATCCCGGTGCTCGACGACGCCGACTTCCTGCGGAACTGCCTCGCCGCCCTCGCCGCCCAGAACCGCCAGGCCGACGAGATCGTCGTCGTCGACAACGGCAGCACCGACGACAGCGTGGCGGTCGCCCGCCTCGCCGGCGCGCGGGTGGTGCACGAACCCGTGCGGGGCATCCCCAAGGCGACGGCCGCCGGCTTCGACGCGGCGACGGGCGAGATCCTCGCCCGCCTCGACGCGGACTCCGTTCCGGCCCCCGACTGGCTGGAGCGGATCGCCGCGTCCTTCTCCGACGACCCGGGACTGACCGCGATCACGGGATCCGGCGAGTTCTACGGCGGCTCCCCGATCGTGGAGCGGCTCGGCCACGCCCTCTATCTCGGCGGCTACTTCTGGTCGATGTCTATCGCGTTGGGGCATCCCCCGCTGTTCGGCTCCAACTTCGCCATCCGCGCCGAGGCGTGGCACCGGATCCGGCCCAGCGTCAACGTGGAGCGCAGCGAGCTGCACGACGACCTCGACATCAGCTTCGCGCTGCTTCCCGACATGCGGGTGCTCTACGACAGGGAGTTGGCGGTGGGGATCTCGGCCCGCCCGTTCTCGACCCTCGACGGCTTCGGTCGGCGGATCGGGATGGCGTTCGGCACGCTCGCGTTCGAGTGGCGGGACCGCCGCCCCATCCGGCGACGGGTCGCGCGCGCCATCCACGCCCCAGTTACGACGCCCCGCTCAACCGGTCTGCAGCGCCTTGTCGAAGAGGGAGAGCAGATCTCGGCTGAGCTGATATGGCGCCGTCTCGCACGGGCTGTGCCCGGTCCGGTAGACGGCGATGCTCGCCCCGATGCCGCTCGCGAAGCGTCGGTGGAGTCGGAGCGGCCACAGGTCGTGGGAGCCCACCGCAACCGCCTTCGGAATGGGCGCCGCCCGTAACTGCTCCACCAGGTCGGGCACGGCCTGCATCAGGCCGACGACCTGCTCGTGCGCGTCCGTGCGGGTGAGCGAGAAGCGCTCGCGGACGAACGCCAGACGGCCCGATGGCACGTGCTGGGTGTTGGCGTCGATGCCCCATCTCATGAAGCCGGCGATCGCCTCGCGTGAGCCGAGCCTGCTGAAGGCACCGAGCCAGCGCACCCCGCGGAAGGAGTCGCCGGCGAGCGGAGGGGTGCTCAACAGGGTGAGGCTCGATACCAGCTCGGGTCTGCGGGCCACGACGAGCTGGGCGACGATGCCGGCGAAGGAGTAGCCGACGAGATGCGCCGGAGTCCGTCCCGCTTCGAGGAACGCGATCATGTCGTCGACGAAGAGGTCGTAGTCGTATTCGGCGCGCGGCGGGCTGAGACGTTCGGGGCCGGCCTGCCACGACTCGTACTGCCCTGCGAGGTCGTAGCTCTGCACGAGGAAGCCGGCGGCGGCGAGCTCGGAGAACTGGAAGTGAAAATCCTCTTTCGACCCGGTGACTCCGGGGACCAGGACCACCCGCGGCGCGGACGGATCCCCCATCGAGAGAACCGCCAGAGGTCCGCTCGGAGCGTCGAACGTGGAGACCGCGCTGCCGGCGGGCGGGGTGGCCCAGTCGATGTCGGGCAGGCGCCGATCGCGCAGCTCGTACTCATCCGGGACCGTGGTCACGCGCCCAGGCTAGCCCCGCCCCGCGGCGGCGCAAGAGCGCACGCCGCGGGACGGTGCCCCCGCCGGGACCCGGCACCTGATGCCGTGCCGACGGGCGGGTCAGGCCGAGATCGCGGCGACCTCGTCGGCGGTGAGCTCGAGGTCGGCCGCCTTCGCGGAGTCCTCCACGCTCGTGGGCTTCGACGCGCCCGGGATCGGGATCACGATGGGCGCGAGGGCGAGCTCCCAGGCGAGGGTGACCTGCTGGGGGCTGACCCCGTGCGCGTCGGCGATCTGCTGGATCACCTCGTACTTGCTGCCCAGCTGGCTGGCGCGGCCGATGCCTCCGAGGGGGCTCCACGGAAGGAAGGCGATTCCGAGCTCCGCGCAGAGTTCGAGCTCGGGCTCGCTGCTGCGGAAGGCGGGCGAGAACTGGTTCTGGACCGAGACGAGGCGACCGCCGAGGATCTCCTGCGCGAGGCGGATCTGCTCGGGGTTCGCGTTCGAGATGCCCGCCATCTCGATGAGGCCCTCGTCGAGCAGGTCGCGCACGGCACCGACGGAGTCCGCGTACGGGGTCTCGGGGTCGGGGCGGTGGAACTGGTACAGCCCGATCCGCTCGACGCCGAGCCGCTTGATCGACGCCTTCGCGGCCCCCTTGATGTAGTCCGGGCGACCGTTGAGGGTCCATGATCCGTCGCCGGGACGCAGGTGTCCGCCCTTCGTCGCCACGAGCACGTCCGAGGTGTCGCCGCTCCAGGTGGCGATGCCCTTCGCGAAGAGCTCCTCGTTGTGTCCGACGTCGTCGGCGTGCAGGTGGTACGCGTCCGCGGTGTCGAAGAATGTGACCCCCGAGTCGAGTGCCGCGTGGATCGTGCGGATCGACTGCTCCTCGTCGGGCCGGCCCTCGATGGACATGGGCATCCCGCCCAGGCCGATCGCGCTGACGGTGCGTGTGCCGATGGTGCGCTGCTTCACTAGTTCTCCTGTTGAGGTCGCCGAAGGTTTACCGTCATGAACGTTACGCCCGCGTTCCGAGCCCGCACCCGGCGGGCGCTCAGGTTGGGACGTCCGGGTCGGCCTCCGATGTCCTCGGTCACTGTTAGCGTCGGCGGAGTCGATGAGGGAGGGAGGCCGACGATGTTCGTCCGTGATGGAGTCGTGTTCTCGAGCGCCTCCGATCTCACCGCCGCGGTGACCTGCGAGTGGGCCCTCATGCGCCGTCTCGATGCCAAGCTCGGCCGCGTCGAGGCCGTCCCCGACCTCGACGACCCCATGCTCGAGCGTGCCAGCGTCCTGGGCGGCGAACACGAGCAGCGCGAGCTCCTCCGCTACCGCGAGCTCTTCGGCGTGCACTCCCCCGGTTCGCGCGGCGGAGTCGCCGAGATCGCGGAGCCGTCGTCGAAGGGCGATCTGGCCGCGCTCGCCGCTGCGATGACCGAGACGATCGGGGCCCTCCGCGATGGCGCCGACGTCGTGTACCAGGCCACCTTCCTCGACGACGAGTTCGTCGGATTCGCCGACTTCCTCGTCCGAACGGACGACGATTCATCCGGCCGGCCCCGTTACGAGGTCTACGACACCAAGCTCGCGCGGAAGGCGAAGATCACGGCCCTGCTCCAGCTGGCCGCTTACGCCGGGCAGCTGCGGAGGCTCGACATCCCGATCGGATCCGAGGTCCACCTCCTCCTCGGCGACGGGTCGAGGTCGACCCACCGGCTGACCGACATCGAACCCGTCTTCGACGACCGCTTCGCGCGGCTGCGGTTCATGATCGACGAGCGCCTCGCCGACCCGTCCCCGATCGCGTGGGGCGCCGTCGGGTACGCCGCCTGCGGTCGCTGCGCGGAATGCGCCCTGCAGGTCGAGCTGCACCACGACGTCCTCCTGGTCGCCGGCCTCCGCGGCAATCAGCGCGCCCGCCTCGCCGCGGCCGGTGTCCGCACGATCGACGAGCTCGCCGCGCTCGACCACCCGGTCGAGGGCATCGGTGCGGCGACCCTCGAGAACCTCCGGGCGCAGGCGGCCATGCAGGTCGCCGCCCCGCCCTACGACGAGCAGGGTCGCCGACCCGTGCACTTCGAGGTGCGCGATCCCACCGGGCTCGCCGCCCTCCCCTCGCCCGATCGCGGCGACGTCTTCTTCGACTTCGAGGGCGACCCGCTCTGGAGCGACGAAGGCCGCGACTGGGGCCTCGACTACCTCTTCGGCGTCATCGATCTCGACGACGACTCCGAGCACTTCGTCGCGTTCTGGGCGCACGACCGGGCGAGCGAGAAGCAGGCTCTCCTCGACTTCCTCGACTACGTCCAGAAGCGCAGGGCGCGGTTCCCCGGCATGCACATCTACCATTACGCCGACTACGAGCGGGCGCACCTGCAGATGCTGTGCGCGCGGTACGGCGTGGGCGAGAGCGTGCTCGACGAGCTCCTGCGCGAGCACGTCCTGGTCGACCTGTACCCGATCGTCAAGCGCTCCATCCGCATCTCCGAGCGCTCCTACAGCCTGAAGAAGCTCGAGCCGCTGTACATGGGCGACGAGCTGCGCGTCAGCGACGTGACCAACGCCGCCGCATCGATCACCGCCTACGTCGACTACACGGTCCTCCGCGACGCCGGACGCGCCGACGAGGCTGCTGCGCTGCTCGCCGAGATCGCCGAGTACAACCGGTACGACTGCGTCTCCACCCGTCGACTCCGCGATTGGCTGGTGGCGCGCGCCGACGAGCAGGGCGTCGCCCGGCGGGATGAACTCGTGCCCGACGCCCCGCGCAACGAGCGGCTCGAACGCGCCGAGGACGCCGCTCGCGACTCGCTGCTGGGCGCGGTCGAAGGCGTGCCCGCTGCCGAGCGCGACGCGGACCAGACCGCCCTCGCCCTCGCGGCCGCCGCGATCGAGTACCACCGCCGCGAGGACAAGGCGTTCTGGTGGGAGCACTTCAACCGCGAGGTGTCGCCCATCGAGGAATGGGCCGACCAGCGCGACGTGTTCATCCCCCTCGCCGGCGGGGTCGTCGCCGACTGGCATGTGCCGGAGGGGCGACGGCAGACCGTGCGCAGGCTCCGCTTCAGCGGCCTCCTCGCTCCGGGCAGTCGACTCGACCCGGGCGCGCAGCCGTACGCGATGTACGAGGATCCGATCCCCCCGCGCTGCGATCCGGTGCCCGCCGGCAACCGCGGCGAGCATCACGCCACCTCCGTGGTCGCCATCCGCGCGGTCGGTGAGCGCACCGAGATCATCCTCGAGGAGCAGGCCGGTGTCGGCGCCGAGACCTGGAACACCATGCCGGTCGCTCTGACGCCCGCCGCACCCATCCCGACGACGACGCTGCGTTCGGCGATCATCGAATGGGGTGAGCAGGTCACGGCCGGGCTGCCCTCCCTTCCCGGTGAGCCGAGCCTCGATCTGCTGCGACGCCGACCCCCGCGACTCATCGACGGCGGCCCGCTGCCCCAGCCGACCGACACCGACGGGTGGCGCCCCATCGCCGAGGCGGCGGAACGACTCGATCACTCCTACCTCGCGGTCCAGGGCCCGCCCGGATCGGGCAAGACCTACGTGGGCGCCAAGGTGATCGCCGAGCTGGTGCTGCGCCGCGGGTGGAGGATCGGTGTCGTCGCGCAATCGCACGAGGTCGTCGAGAACCTGTTCCGCCGCATCCTGCAGGAGGGCGTCGCCGCCGAGCTGGTCGGCAAGCGGGCCCCGCGCACGGGCTACGGCGAGCCGCCGCCCTGGACCGAGGTCGCCGACGTGAAGGCGCTGCTCCAGTTCCAGCTGGATCGGCGGTCGTCGGGGTTCGTCATCGGCGGCACGGCGTGGACCTTCTCGAACGCCTCCCAGGTGCCCCGCAACAGCCTCGACCTCCTCGTCATCGACGAGGCCGGCCAGTTCTCGCTCGCCAACACGATCGCCGTCGGGGTGAGCGCCCGCAACCTCCTGCTGCTCGGCGATCCGCAGCAGCTCCCGCAGGTCAGTCAGGGCCTGCACCCCGAGCCGATCGACAGCTCGGCGCTGGGCTGGCTGTCCGACGGGCACGACGTCCTGCCGTCCGAGTTCGGCTACTTCCTCGACCAGAGCTGGCGCATGCATCCCGCTCTCTGCGCCGCCGTATCCGACCTGTCCTACGAGGGAAGGCTCACGTCGCGCCTGCCCGAGACCACCGATCGCCTGCTCGAGGGCGCTGCTCCGGGACTGCACCCGGTGCCGATCGGTCACGAGTCCAACTCGATAGAATCCCCCGAAGAGGCGCGGGCCGTCGTCGACCTCGTACGGGCTCATCTCGGCCGGGAATGGACCGACCCCTCGACGGGCCGGATCGGCGACCCGCTGCTCGCCTCCGACATCATCGTCGTCGCGCCCTACAACGCCCAGGTGTCGCTGATCCGCCGTCTGCTCGACGAGGCCGGCTTCACCTCGACCCCCGTCGGCACGGTCGACAAGTTCCAGGGCCAGGAGGCCGCCGTCGCGATCGTCTCGCTCACGGCGTCATCTCCGGGCGACGCGCCTCGAGGACTCTCCTTCCTGCTGATGCGCAACCGGCTGAACGTGGCCGTGTCGCGGGCGAAGTGGGCCGCGTACCTCGTCCACTCCCCCGGTCTGCGCGAATACCTTCCCTACACCGCCGAGGGGGTCGCCGAGCTCAGTGGCTTCCTCCGCCTGACGACGCGCTGACCCACGAGTTCGCGCCCCTGAACGACGTCTCCGCCGCCTCGATCACATCGACCACCCGGATGGCGTCGGCGAGGCTCGCCCGCAGCGGCGCCCCACGAGTGACGGCGGCGAAGAGGTCGTCGTAGATCTCCCGCCCCATGGTGCCCGGCGGCTCGAGACCGTCGATGACCCGGTCGCCGTCATCGGTCGTGATCCGCAGCTCGGTGCCGTCCGTCGCGACCGCCGTGCCCGCACTTCCGTAGACGGTGAAGCGGGCGGGCGCGATCCGGCTCCGCCGGAACGCCTCGACGGTGCCCGTGATCCCGGAGGCGAAGTCGATGTCGATGGCCACCCAGTCCTCGACGTCGTCGACGGGATCGAGGTGTGCTCGACCCGAGACGCGATCGACACCGTCGTCGGCAAGGGTGAGCAGCTGGTCGACGGAATGCGGGGCGATGACCCGTGCGATCCCGCCCCCGCTGGCTCTGGCGTGGGCCCAGCCGAGTGAGGCGGAGCCCACGTGGGGCCGCGTCGGCGTGCTCTCGCGGTAACGGCCCTGATGGCTCCGTGTCACGACGATCCGCCAGATCTCTCCGAGCTCTCCTGAGCGCACCACCTCGGTGAGAGCGACGAAGTCCGCCTCGAATCGGCGCTGGTGGTGCGCGGCGAGCACGACGCCTGAACGGTTCGCGGCGGCCTCGAGCTCGCGAGCCTCGTCGCCCGTGACCGTGATCGGCTTCTCGACGAGGACGTGCCGCCCGGCATCGAGAGCGGCGAGTGCAACCGGATGGTGCAGATCATGCGGCAGGGCGACCACGACGAGGTCGATCGAGGGATCCGAGATCGCAGAACGCCAGTCCGACACCACCGTGACGGCGTCGGGAAGCTCGGGACCGACCGTGCCCGACCGGGTCGCGACCGTGCGGAGGCGGAACCCGGGATGGTTCAGGAGGTGGGGCAGGTGGTAGTGACCGCCACTGTTGCCGGCTCCGATCAGGGCGACGCCGAGCTGTTCACTCACGCGTGCGCCGCCGTGGCGAGCGCCTCGGCGACCGCCACCGGCTCCCCGCCCCGATCGGCCGACAGGTACGCGGCCTCCATGATGCCCATCGTCTTCAGGTTGTCGCGTCCGCTGTGTGCGGGCTGGCGGCCCTCCCGTACCGCTTCGGCGAACTCGCGTCCGCTGAAGCCGTAGCTCCGCGCCATCTGGGGATCCGCGTCGTCGTCGGCGAAGGCGACTTCGTCCGACCCGTCGCCGAACTGCGCCCTCCCCCACGATTCACCCGCCATCGGGTGCACCCGACCGACCGCGGCGGAGCCGATCTCCGTGTCGACGCGGGCGTCCTGGACCGGAAGCGCGAGGCTCGTCCAGGACGACGTAATCCGAGCGACCGGACCGCCCTCGAACTCCACGGTGAGCGTCGTGAACTGCTCGCCCGGGATGGACTCGTCGAAGCCGGGGCGGGTGATCGCGCTCACCGTGACCGGATGCGCCGCCGCCAGCCACTGGAGGCGGTCGATGAGATGCACGCTGAAGATCGCCATCTCGAGCTTCCGCTCGGTCGCCCTCCACACCCCCGGTGCCTGCGGCCGATTCTGGAAGCTGCGGGCCTCGAGATACCGAGGTGTGCCCGCGTCGGGTCGCGCCAGACGTTCCTTCAGCCACACGTACTCCGGGAACCACCGGAAGTTCTGGCTGACGGCGAGGGTGATGCCCGCCTGCTCGGCCGCCTCGACGTAGCGCACCGCGTCGCCGCCGGTCGTCGCGAACGGCTTCTCGATGAGCAGGTGCACCCCGGCCTCCATGGCGGGGAAGATGACCTCGTCGCGAACGGACGGCGGGGTGAGCAGGACGACGGCGTCGATCTCGCCCGACGCGATCATGCTCGTCGCATCGGGGAAGCGGCGCTCGATCGTGTAGCGGTCGGCGAAGTCGGCGAGCACGTCGGCACGGGGATCGCAGGCGGCCACGACGTCGATCACCCCGTCGGCGACCGAGCGGTACCCGGCGACGTGCTGATGGGCCACCCATCCCGTCCCGACGAGTCCGACTCGCAGAGGTCTGTTCACAGTTGCTCCTGTCTCTCCTGGGGTGACACGGGTCCGGCCGCTGGAAGGTCGAGCCCGTACCAGTCGGACGCCGTGCCGCCGCGAACGCGGCGGAGGTCGTCGCCGTCGAGGAGACCCGCGACGGCGGCGTCCGCGTCGCTCCAGGCGGACCCGTACTCCGTGCGGAGGAGGACGACGGGCCAGTTGCTGCCGAGCATGGCCCTCTCGGGACCGAACACGTCGAGCGCATGCCCGAACGCGGTGGCCACGAACCCGCGGTCCCAGCGCGGCATGGCGGAGAGCACCGCGACGCCGACCGAGAGCTTGATCGCGGCGTTGTCGGCCTGCGCGATGTCGCCGAGTGCCGAGCACCAGGCGTCCCATCCGCCATCGAGGGGCGGCGCTCCGAGATGGTCGATGACGATGCGCAGCGCGGGGACCTGTTCGGCCAGGCGAGCGACCGTCCGACGCTGTTCGGCGGTGATCGGCACGACGTCCCACGCGAGCCCGGCTGCGGCGATCGAGCGGAACAGAGCGAGGCCCTCGGGTTCGAGCGCCCAGTCGATGTCGTCGCGGCCGATGAGGCAGCGGACCCCTGAGAGTCGTTCCGCCCCGGCGACATCGCCGTTCGATGACAGGAGCGCGTCGATCACGCCCCGCGCCTCGACCGGCCTGTTCAGCGGGGCCCAGCCGACGACGCCGACGATGCCGGGATCCGCGGCCGCGTAGGCGAACAGCCGATCGTTCTCGTCCGCGTCGTCGACCGACTGCATGAGGACGCTTCCGTCGACACCCGTCGACCGGCGCAGCTCGGCGAATTCCGCGGTCTCGAAAGCGCGGTCGATGGCGTCGTCATCGGCGGGACGCCAGTCCTGACGGCCGATCACGGAACTGGGCCAGAGGTGATGGTGGGAGTCGATCGCCGCGTTCGCGCTCATCGTCCTCCCCCGTCCGGCTCGGCCGGCGCGTCGGTGACGAATCGCGCGGCCCGTTTGCCGAGGAATGCCGCGACCCCCTCGCGGAACTGCCGCCCCCCGTAGATCCGGGCGAAGACGTCGTCGACTTCGACGGTCGAGAGATGGGCGTCGATCCGGCGCTCGAGCTCCTTGAACGACCAGATCGACTCGGGTGAGCACTGCGAGATCGCCTGCAGGGTCTCGCCGAGCCGCGCCTCGAGCGCCGCGCCGCCGAGCACGGCGGTGACGAATCCGGCTCGCTCCGCCTCATCGGCGGTGAGGAGTCGGCCCGTCAGGAGCATCTCGGCGGTCCGACGCCGCCCGAAGGTCTCCTGCAGTCGTGCCAACGAGGTCGCCGAGATGGTGTTGCCGAGCGTGCGGGCGATCGGGGTGCCGAATCTCGCATCCGGTGTGCAGTAGACGAGGTCGCTGAGGGCCGCGAAGACGAGACCGCCTCCGACGCAGGCGCCCTCGACGACGGAGACGACGGGGATCCGCAGGTCGATGAGCCCCTTCTGCACTCGGCGCATATGGGCCTCGTACTCGACGCCGGCGGATCCGTCGTGGATGTCGGCGAGGTGACGGATGTCGGTGCCGCCGGCGAAGGATCCGGCCGCGCCGCGCAGGACGAGGGCCCGCACGGTGTCGTCCGCGGCGATCGCCGCGAACTCGTCCTCGAGCCGGTCGTACATCTCGAACGAGATCGCATTGCGCCGCTCCGGCTGCGACAGGGTGAATGTGACGACTCCGTCGTCGCGGCTGCGGAGGACCTGCCCGGTCATCGCTTCCCCGTGTCGGCGTCCGTCTTCGACAGCAGCTCCTCCTGATGCTCGCCGAGGAGCGGAGGGTGACGGTGGGTGCGTGCCGGCGTCCGGCCGAACTTGACCGGGAAGCCGAGCGTCTTGACCTCGCCCTCGACCGGATGCGGGATGGTCTGCACCATCTCGCGGTACTGGGCGTGCGGGTCGGCGAGCACCTCGTCGTAGGCGAGGATCGGGCCGGCGGGCACTCCTCCGGCGAGCAGGGTGTCGACCCAGTACTGGGAGTCGTGGCCCGCGAGGATGCTCTCGATCACGCCCGTGAGCTCATTGCGGTTGCGCATGCGCAGCGGGTTGGTCGCGAACCTCTCGTCGTGCTCGAGCTCGGGATGGCCGAGAGCAGCGGTGAGGAACCCCCAGAGTCGCTGGTTGTTCGCACCGATCGTGATGTGGCCGTCAGCGGTCCGGTAGGCGCCGTAGGGCGCGGACATCCGGTGGAACGAGCCGGTCGCCTTCGGCACCTGGCCGCTCGCCCAGTACTCGGTGGCTTCCCAGACCGACAGCGCGATGGCCGCCTCGTACAGGGAGGTCTCGAGACGTTGGCCCTCACCCGTGCGCAGCTTGTGGATGTAGGCGGCGAGGATGCCGTAGACGCTGAACAGTCCCGCGCCGAGATCGGCGACGGGCACGCCCGCCTTCACGGGCGCTCCGCCGGGTGTGCCCGTGATGCTCATCACGCCGGTCATTCCCTGGGCGATGAGGTCGTAGCCGGCGCGCTGCGAGTAGGGGCCGGTCTGGCCGAAGCCCGAGATGCTCGCGTAGATGAGGCCGGGGTTGATGGCGCGGAGGGTCTCGTAATCGATTCCGAGCCGGTCGGTCACCCCGGGACGGTAGTTCTCGATGAGGACGTCGGCGTCGGCGATGAGTGCGAGGAAGTCGGCCTTGCCGCCCTCGCTGCGCAGGTCGAGCACGACGCTCCTCTTGTTGCGGTTGAGCGCGAAGAAGGCGGGCCCGTCGTCGCCCTTGCCCGATCGGCCCCAGGAATGCCGGGTCTGGTCTCCCCCGCCGGGCGGCTCGACCTTGATGACGTCGGCGCCGAGGTCGGCGAGGAGCATGGTCGAGAACGGTCCCGCCATCACCTGTGTGAGGTCGATGACGCGCATTCCTTGGAGGGCCTGGGGGTCCATGTCGAACTTCCTGGTCGAGACGGGGTGCCGGCCCGGGTCAGGGCGGCGGATGACGGACGGCCCGAGGGGCGGGGTGCGGCACGCGCCGCATCCCGCCCCTCGGGGATGATCAGCCGAGTACTGCTTCGGCTTCCTGGATGAACTGCTTCGCCGCTTCCTTCGAGCTGAGCTCGCCGAATGCCACCTGCTGGTAGAACCGGGGCAGGTTCTGCTGGAAGATGCTCGCGTAGCCCTTGCCGTAGACGGCGGGGGCGACATCCTGGTCGGCGACGAATGCGTAGAGCTCGAGCTCCGCCTTCTTGGCCGGTGTCGTCGCCTCGTCGTCGAGGATCAGCTGCAGGTTCTCGGTGTTGACGTTCGCGCCGTTGTCGGAGGCGTACACGGTGGCAGCCTCCGGATCGTTGACGAAGAAGTCGATGAACGATGCCGCGGTCGGGACGTTGCTGCAGTTGGCCGAGATCGCCAGACCGGATACCCAGAAGGCGTTGCCGTAGCCGTCAGGACCTGTCGGAAGCGGGTACGTCGCCAGGGTGTTGCCGGGCGCTGCCGCGTCGATGGTCGCCTGAGCGGTTCCGAGACCGTTCGCGGGCCAGACGACCGTCGCCTGGTTGCCGGTGCTCACGCCGAGCTGTTCGAGCGGCAGCGAGTTCTGCTCCGACGCGGTCTCCGCCGGGATGGCGACGCCCGAGTCCTGGAGGTCGGTGACGTAGTCCCAGAAGTCGACCAGGTCGCCCTCGTCGAATCCGAGCTGCCCGTCCTCGTACAGGTCCTTGCCGTGGCTGCGCATCCAGGCTTCGAGCGAATCGGTCTGGCTGCGCACCAGGTCGAGGGAGGGCTTGCCCTGAGCCTTCGTGAGGTCGGCGCCCCATTCGGCCAGCCAATCCCAGTCGTAACCCTCCGGCGGCAGGTCGAGACCCGCCGCTTCGACCTGCGTGGTGTTGACGATCATCGAACCGAAGGCAGCGCCGTAGGGGATCATGTAGAGGTTGCCGTCGCTTCCGCGACCGCTCTCGAGCACGGACTCGGGGATGTTCGACACGTCGATCGCGCCGGAGTCGACAAGGTCGTCGAGGGGCATGAGGGCCCCGCGATCCGCGTAGTCGGCCATGAGGCGGTTCTGCATCTGCGGAACGCAGGGCAGGTTCTTGCCGGCGGCCTGCACGGTCGCCTGCTCGAAGTACGCGGCGAACTCGGCCGTCGTGCCCTGCACGGTCACCTCGGGGTTGGCCTCCTGGTAGAGGTCGATCACCGCCTGCGTCTTCTCGTTGCGGGCCGGACCTCCCCACCAGGCGTACTGGATCTCTCCACCGATCTCGGCCTCGGGTGCGGTGGTCTCGCCGCCGCCTCCTCCGCCTCCTGCGCAGGCGCTCAGGCCGAGGACGGCGATGATCGCCGCCGACGCCATCGTCATGGTGCGGGATCTGTTCATGTCATCTCCATTTCGTTTCTTTGTGCTGTGTCGTGAGTCATTTGAGTCCGGTGGTGGCGATGCCCTGGGTCAGCAGCCGCTGCGAGGCCAGGAAGAACCCGACGAGCGGCGTGATGGAGAGGGTCGCCATGGCGAAGAGGGTGCCGATCGAGGATTGGCCGGTCGAGTCGACGAACTGCACCAGGCCCTGCGGCACCGTGTAGAGCGCGGTGTTGCTCAGGTAGAGCCGCGGCCCGAGGAAGTCGTTCCAGGTGGCGATGAAGGTGAACATCGCCGTGGTTGCGATCGCCGGCCCCAGGAGAGGGACGATGATGCGGCGGAAGATCCCCCAGTCGCCCGCTCCGTCGAGGCGGGCGGCCTCGTCGAGCTCGCGCGGCAGGCCGCGGATGAACTGGACGGTGAGGAACACGAAGAACGCGTCGGTGGCGAGGAACTTCGGGACGACGAGCGGCAGGTAGGTGTTCAGCCAGCCGAGTTCGTTGAACAGGATGTACTGCGGAACGATCGTCACCTGATACGGCAGCAGGAGCGTGCCCATCAGCACCGCGAACAGCGTCTTCTTGAACGGGAAGTTCAGTCGGGCGAAGGCGTACCCGGTGAGGGTGCAGGCCACGACGTTGCCGATGACCGCGAGGATCGCCAGCACGAACGAGTTGAAGAAGTAGAGACCGAAGTTCAATGTCGAGGTCGGGTTGAGCCCATCGGCGTAGTTCTCGAGGGTGAACGGGCCCTGGAACGGGAGGAGCGTCGAGCCGATCTGCGCGTCGGGTTTGAAGGAGGCGTCGATCATCCACACCACCGGATAGAGCATGACGACGAGCACGGCGATCGTGATCGCGTGTCGGGCCCATCCGGCGAGGAGGCGGCTGTTGGTCGCTCGTCGGGGCATGAACAGCCCGCCCCTGCGCCGGCGACCGCGACTGCCGGAGGGTTCGAGCAGGTCGGGTGAGATGCGAGCAGCCGGTGTGGTGGTCATGAGTCCTCCCCGTAGAAGACCCAGAAGCGGGTGCTCCAGAACAGAAGTGCGGTGATGGCGGCGAGCGCGAGGAGGAGACCCCAGGCGAGCGCCGAGGCGTAGCCCATCTGGAAGTCGACGAAGCCGCGCAGGTAGAGGTAGACGGTGTAGAGCAGGAGGGAGTCGGCCGGCTGGCCGGTTCCGCCGCTGATCACGTAGGCGGGGGTGAAGGACTGCAGGGCGTTGACGATGGTGAGCAGCCCGTTGAAGAAGATCACCGGAGTGAGGTGCGGCAGGGTGATCGACAGGAACTGCCGGAACTTGCTGGCCCCGTCGAGGGAGGCCGCCTCGTAGTAGGTGTCGGGGATCTGCCGGAGGCCCGCGAGGAAGATCACCATGGTGCTTCCGAATGTCCAGACGCTCAGTGCGATGACGGTGAGGAGCGCGTAGGACGGGCTGCCGATCCAGCTGGGACCGTCGATCCCCACCAGCGCGAGCACGGCGTTGAAGATGCCCTCCGAGCCGAACACCTGGAGCCAGAGGACGGCGATGGCGACGCTGCCGCCGAGCAGAGAGGGCAGGTAGAAGAGTGCACGGTAGATGCCGAGGAACCGGATGCCCCGGTTGAGGAACATCGCGAGCAGCAGCGAGAAGATCAGGATCGCGGGGACCGAGATGAGGGTGTACATCGCGGTCACGCCGACGGTTCGGTAGAAACGCGGGTCCTCGAACAGCATCCGCACGTAGTTGTCGAGCCCGATGAACTCGGGTGTGCCGATCAGGTCGTAGCGGGTGAACGAGAGGTACAGGGACGCGAGCATCGGGCCGAGCACGATGGCGAGCAGTCCGAGCAGCCATGGCGACAGGAACGCGTAGGCGGAGAGCGTCTCCTTGCGCCGGCGTCGCTTCTGCGCCGCCGAGCGCGGCGGGATGGCGCGACCGCCGGGCGCGGCGCCCTCATCGTTCTCGACCGACACCAGGTCGGCGACGAGCTGGCTCATGACTCCTTCTTTCCGCCGTGGTGGGCGTGGTCTTCGACGGCGGTGGCGAGGATCTGCGACAGGAGCGCAGCGAGCGGCAGGGACAGGCCCGCCTGGCGTCCGGTCGCGACGATGTCCCAGAGGTCCTTGCTCCACGGACGGAACTCGACGGGGGTGCCGCTCGCGTCGTAGTTGCGGGCCAGCTCGTCGAAGAAGCCCCAGTTGCGGGCGACCCAGCTGTCGCCCGTCGAACCTTCGAGGGTCGCGAGCGCGACCTTCTCGTCGACGCCGAACTCGGTGGCGAGCGCGAGACCCTCGTACAGCGCCTGCAGGGAGGCCAGCATCGACAGCTGGTTGGCGAGTTTGAGCGCCGACCCGCTTCCCACCGGGCCCGCCTCGACGACGGAACCGAGCGCGTCGAGCACGCGGCGTCCCGACGCGGGGACCGATCCGCCGACCATGATGGTCAGCTCCCCCGTCGCCGCCCGCGCGGCGCCGCCGCTCACGGGAGCGTCGTTCACGCTCACCCCGTGGGTCTCGGCGGCCTCGGCCAGACGCGGAGCCGTCGGCGGGAGGATCGTGCTGTGCAGCAGCACCGCTGACCCTTTCGCGAGCTTCTCCACGAGGCCGGATTCCAGGAGGACCGCGGTGACCGCATCGTCGTCGGGCACGGCGATGCAGATCACCTCGCAGTCCCCCAGGTCGGCCACGTCGTCGACGACGGTGCCGCCGTGCTTCTCGAGGGAGCGACGGGGTGCGGCGTTCAGATCGGCGCCGACCACCTCGAAGCCGGCATCGACGAGATGCCGGGCCATGGGGAGGCCGATGTCGCCGAGCCCGATGAAGGCCACTTTCATTGCTCTCTCTCCTTTGAAAGACACGGTGAGGGGATGGATCGGCCAGAGCCGATCAGTCGTCAGTCGTCGACCTGGACCGTGTCGTCGAGGGCCCAGCCCAGCTGCTCGTACATGCGGCGGCGGCCGCGCTTGTCGTTCTCGGCCTCCTGCCTCGCGTACTTGGCGACCTCTTCGACGTGCTCGATGGGCACGACGATGACGCCGTCGCCGTCGCCGACGATGATGTCGCCGGGCTTGACGAGCTGGTTGCCGACGGTGATGGGCACGTTGTGCTCGAGGTACTCGATCCGGCCCTGCGTCATGGTCTGGTTGATGAACTGCGCGAAGACGGGCACCTTCTGGATGCGGCACTCGTCGGTGTCGCGCACTCCACCGGAGGTGACGACGCCCTGGGCGCCCTTGAGGTAGAAGTTCAGCGTGTTCCACGAGCCGAGCTGGCCGACGCCCTGGTCGGGCGCCTCGATGACGACGACGTCGCCCTTCTTGATCTCCTCCGCGTACGGCTCGATGTGCACCTCCTTGTACCAGAAGTCACGAGCCCACTCGGTGTACTCGTCGGGGGTCATGAACGGCGCCTGGCGCTGACTCGCCGTCAGACGGACGGTCAGGGCCGGGCCCGCGAGGCGTGCTCCCTCGAACAGAGGGCGGATGTCGCGGTGCACCGAGCCCTTGCTGAAGAGTCCGATCCAGTCCATCCCGTCGCGCACGTCGGAGACGCGCAATCCGTCGAAGAGCTTCTCGATCTCGGGGTAATCCATGGGGTTGTTCCCTTTCTTGTGGTGATCTGCGGTCGGGACGGTCACCAGGTGGTGGCGACGTACTTCGTCTCGAGGTATTCGTGGAGGCCCTCGTGGGAGCCCTCGCGGCCGAGGCCGCTCTGCTTGACCCCGCCGAACGGGGCCGCCGGGTCGGAGACCAGGCCGCGGTTGAGCGCGACCATTCCCGCCTCGAGCCGCGCCGAGAGCCGGAGCCCGCGGGCCAGGTCACCCGTGTAGAGGTAGGAGACGAGGCCGTGCACGGTGTCGTTGGCGGCGGCCAGCGCCTCGTCGTCCGAGGTGAAGCGCACGACGGGGGCGACGGGGCCGAACACCTCCTCGTGCAGGATCCGCGCGTCGGCGGGCACGTCGACGAGGACGGTCGGCGGGTAGAAGGACCCGGGGCCGTCGGGGGTCTCGCCGCCGAGGGCGAGCCGGGCCCCGCGGGAGAGCGCGTCGTCGACGAGCTCCTGCGCCTTGCGAACCGCCTCCGCGTTGATCAGGGGTCCGCACTGGGTGCTGCTCTCCGCCGGGTCGCCGACGGTGATGGCGCCCATGCGCTCGACCAGGCCCTCCACGAACTCGTCGTGCCGGCTGTCCGCCACGTAGAACCGGTTGGCGGCGGTGCAGGCCTGGCCGCCGTTGCGCATTTTGGCGATGAGTGCGCCGTCGAGTGCGGCGTCGACGTCGGCGTCGTCGAGCACCAGGAACGGGGCGTTGCCGCCGAGCTCCATCGCGGTCTTGATGACCGTCTCCGACGCCTGGGCGAGCAGGATCCGGCCGACCTCGGTCGACCCGGTGAAGGAGAGCATCCGGACCCGACCGTCGTCGAGGAGGGCTCGGACGACTTTGCCCGCCGTGTCGGTGACGACGACGTTCAGCACCCCGTCCGGCAGTCCGGACTCGCGGAGGATGTCCGCGATCGCGAGAGCGGTGAGCGGTGTCTCGGAGGCGGGCTTCAGGATCGCCGTGCAACCGGCGGCGATCGCCGGTCCGATCTTGCGGGTCGCCATGGCGGCCGGGAAGTTCCACGGGGTGATGAGGAGGCAGAGTCCAACGGGCTCGTGCGTGACGAGCACCCGATTCGCCCCGTTCGGACTGTCGAACACCTCGCCGCGGATCCTGACGGCCTCTTCCGCGTACCAGCGGAAGTACTCGGCCGCGTAGTCGACCTCGCCCAGCGCGTCAGCATGCGATTTGCCGTTCTCGGCCGAGATCAGGTCGGCGAGCAGTTCGCGCCGCTCGATCATCGTGGTGAAGGTGCGCATCAGGATCCCGCTGCGTTCGCGTGCCGAGGTGGCGGCCCAGGCCTCGGCGACCGCGGAGGCCTGGTCGGCGGCCCGCAGCGCGGCGGCGACGTCATCGGCCGCAAGGCTGATGAGCGGCCGGCCGGTCGCCGGGTTGTCGACTCGGACCTCGCGGGCCGATGGGTCGGAGGTCTGCCGGCCATCGGTGATGTCCTCGATCAGGCCGTCGAGCACGGGGGTCATACCTTCTCCACTTTCGCTGTCGGATGAACGCGTTCGTGCACCGCGTCGAGTCGCCCGATCGCCGCAGCGCCGAGGATGGAGACGGCGCCGTCCGCGAGGGGGCGGGGATTGTTCTCGCTGAGTCGCACGGCCGCCAGCCCCTGCTCCGCGGCCCAACCGACACGATCGGTCGGGAATCCGATGGCGTCGAGAGTCGACGGGATGCCGACGGATGCGAGGAAGTCCTGGACGAGCTGCGGCGCGAGTGCGGCGACGCTCTCGTCGTCTCCGACGGCCCCGAACCGGCGGGCGATCTCCGCGAGCTCCGTCACCCGTTCCTCGCGGTTGTACTCCATGACGTAGGGCAGGAGCATGCCGACACCGACCCCGTGCGGGGTGTGCGTCATCGCGCCGATCGGGTACTGCAGGGCGTGGGCCGCCGCGGTTCCGGCTGTGCCGAAAGCGAGACCGCCCATCAACGAGCCGTACATCACGAGAGCGCGCGCCTCGAGGTCCGAGGCATCCGTGTAGGCCCGCTGCAGGCCCTGCGCGATCGCGCTGATCCCGGCGAGCGCGAAGCTGTCGGTGAGTTCGCCCCGCCCCACGAAGACGCGTTCGCCCGCGAGCGCCGAGTTGGTCTCGCGGCTGATCGCCGTGTACGACTCGATGCAGTGCGACAGCGCATCCGCCCCCGCGCTGGCCGTCACGCCCGGAGGGCAGGTGAGCGTCAGCTCGGGGTCGCAGATCGCGACGGTGGGGATGAGGTAGGGGCTGGAGATGCCGACCTTGGTCTCGCGCCGCGGATCGGTGATGACGGCGACCGGGGTCACCTCCGAGCCGGTGCCGGCCGTGGTGGGGATCGCGATGAGCGGGAGGATGGGGCCCGGCACGCGGAACTCGCCGTAGTAGTCGCCGATGTCCCCGCCGTGGGCGAGGAGGCAGGCGGCGACTTTGGCCAGGTCGATGCATGAGCCGCCTCCGACCGCGATGAACAGGTCGGCCTCGTGCGAGCGTGCCGCTTCGACCGCGGCGAGGATGCTGTCGGTCGGCAGTTCGGGAACCACGTCGGAGAAGATCGCCGCCGCGACACCCGCCGTCTCGACGAGCGCGACGAGTTCGGTGAACTCCTCGCTCGTCGCGAAGTAGGGGTCGACGCAGATGAAGGCGCGTGTGCCCAGTCGCGGGCCGAGCCACGACAGGGCGCTGCGCTGACCCGCGCCGAAGATGATCTCGCTCGGAGCTCGGAGTGCCGCGAAGAGCTCCCCCATGGGGCGAGTGCTCACCGGGACGGATCCCGGCAGGATGGACGACGAGTGCACAGCGGCCCCAAGCTTCTTCGGTCGAGGTAATCCGATCAGATCGGATCGGATTACGGAGACCTTACGAGCGTCGCAAACGCCATGTCAACCGTTCTGCCCGCAATTCGTCGATATTTGCAGCCGCCTCCGCGAAATGATCCGGATCAAACGGGAGGCGTCCGTCACGGATCTGATCGCAAATGACCGATATGCGATACGATTCGCAAGGTTCTCTCTTCCGTCTGCAGAAGGGCACGCGATGGAACTCTCTCCGCAGGGCACGCCAGAGGCAGCGGTCGATCCCGAGCTCGCGCCCGACGATCATCCGCGAGCCCCCATCGGCGAATCCGTCTACGAAGAGCTCCTCGGTCGGGTGCTCTCCTCCGAACTCGGCCCCGACGACCGCATCACCATCGACGCCCTCGCCCGCGAGCTCCGGGTGTCGCAGACCCCGATCCGGGAGGCGCTGCATCGCCTCTCAGCCGACGGCATCGTGGTTCGCAACCACCTGTCGGGCTACCGAGTCGCCCCCAAGATGACCCGGGCGCAGTTCGAGGATCTGATCGTCATCCGCCAGCTCCTCGAGCCCGCGGCCGCTCGACGGGCGGCGGAGGAGATCACCCCCGAGCAACTGGCATCGCTCGACCAGTTGGAGCAGCAGATGGCGTCCGTCCTCGGCGACCGCGGTCGCAGCTATGCGGAGTTCTCGCGGCTCGACGCCGAGTTCCACGACCAGATCGCGGTCGCGGGCGTCAACACCTTCATTCGCGAGGCGCTCTCGCGACTGCACACCCACGCGCACCTCTTCCGTCTGTCGAATCACGCGCTCATCACCTCCCTGGCGGTCGACGAGCATGCGCGGATCCTGACGGCGATCCGACTGCGCGACCCGGGAGACGCGGCCTTCGCCATGCGCCAGCACATCGACGCGTCCGCCGTCCGCTTCCGCAAGAGCTTCGACGACTGAAACGGCGCGCAGGCGTCCCGCCGGTCGGTAGGTTGGCGACATGATCGATCGCGCCCGACTCGCTGAGCTGACCGCGCGTGAGCAGCGGACCTTCCTGGAGCGGAACCCGCGCTCACGCGCCGCCTACGACCGTGCCGAGCATCTGTTCGGCCAGGTTCCGATGACCTGGATGAACAAGAAGGCGGGCGCCTTCCCGCTCTACCTCGCCGAGGCCAGGGGCAATCGGGTCACCGACATCGACGGCAACGTCTACCTCGACTTCGCCCTGGGCGACACCGGTGCGATGGGCGGGCACTCCCCCGCTCCCGTCGTCGACGCGGTCCAGCGTCGGATCGGCGATTCCGGAGGGGTCACGACGATGATGCCGACGGAGGACGCCGAATGGGTGGGCGCAGAGCTCAGCCGCCGATTCGGGCTCGACGTCTGGAGCTTCTCGCTCACCGCGACCGACGCCAACCGGTGGGCCATCCGACTCGTCCGGGCACTCACCGGCCGGTCGAAGATCCTGTTCCACAGCTACAGCTACCACGGCAGCGTCGACGAGTCGCTCATCGTCGTCGGCGCTGACGGTGAAGGGACGAGCCGTCCCGGCAACGTCGGAGCTCCCGTGGACGTCACGCTCACCAGTCGGGTCGCCGAGATCAACGACCTCGACGGGCTCGAGCGGCAGCTCGCCCACGGCGACGTCGCGGCGGTGCTCATCGAGCCGGCGTTGACCAACATCGGCATCGTGCTTCCCGACCCGGGTTATCACGAGGGCGTGCGCGAGCTCACCCGCCGTCACGGGGCGCTGCTCATCATCGACGAGACGCACACCTTCTCCGCCGGCCCCGGCGGGGCGACGAAGGCATGGGGGCTCGAGCCGGATGTGCTCGTGATCGGCAAGGCGATCGCGGGTGGCGTCCCGAGCGGCGCCTACGGGCTCACCCGGGAGATCGCCGACCGTGTGCTCGGCCGCACCGACCTCGGCCTGATCGACATGGGCGGTGTCGGCGGCACCCTCGCCGGCAGTCCGCTGTCGATCGCCGCCACCCGCGCGACCCTGGAGCACGTGCTCACGGACGCGGCGTTCACCGGCATGATCGAGGTCGCCGATCACTACACCGACGGGGTGCGCCGACTCTTCGAGCGGTTCGGGCTGCCGTGGACGATCAGTCAGCTGGGCGCGCGAGCCGAATACCGCTTCGTCTCCCCCGCCCCGCGGAACGGAACGGAGTCGGACGCCGCCGCCGATGCGGAGCTGGAGGACTTCCTGCACCTCTATCTGACGAACCGCGGGATCCTGCTCACCCCGTTCCACAACATGGCGCTGATGTCTCCCGTCACCACCAGGGACGATGTGGACGCCCACCTCGCGGTCCTCGAGCAGGCGCTGGCCGAGCTGACGGCGTAGGCCGGGCGGGGGCTGGGGCTGAGGCTGGGCTTGGGCTGCCCTCGGTACCCGCTCCGCGCTACTCGACCTCCGACTGCGCGACCCCCGCCCGCTGAGCCCGTCGAAGCGCGGGAACGCCCGCCCGCTGAGCCTGTCGAAGCGCGGGACCGCCCGCCCGCTGAGCCTGTCGAAGCGTAGGTTGCGTCGCCTCGCTCATTTCGACGGGCTCAATGGGCGGGGTTGCGTTGGTTCCCTCATTTCGACGACTCAATGGGCGGGGGTGCGTCGGTCCGGTCTTTTCGACCGGAGGGGTGGGCGGGTTGCGTCCGTTCGCTCATTTCGACGAGCTCAATGGGCGGGGTTGCCCGACCGCCCGCTGAGCTCGTCGAAGCGCAGGGCGGCGCGGGCGTCAGTCGCCGTCGATGAGTTCTTTGAGCTTCTTCGTCGCGTCGGCGATGTCGTCGTGATCGTTCTGAGCGGCCCGGCTCTCCGCCGAGATGACACCGCCGCGGCGGACCTTCGAGAAGTCGCCGTACGGGAAGCTGTAGCGCCCCTTCGTCTCCTCCGACTGGTCCCGGTCGATGCCGAGATGCCAGTGCGAGTACTCGGTCCAGCCGTGCTTCTCGATGAACGCGTTCTCCTGGCTCGCGGTGGGGGCCGCCTCGCTCCAGTCGTCGCGCTCGTCCTTCACGACCTCGCCGTCGCGGACAAGCTTTCGGGCCTGTTCGAGTGCCGGCTTGTTCAGTTCGATCGCCATCGTGACCGTCCTCTCCTCACCGCCATCGAAACACCGGAGCCCGGCAGCGGAGAGACGTCTCAGATACCTCCCAGCCCGTGTCCGGTCTGTGTGGAGGGGGTCAGCGCCAGCCGACCGCGGGCGCGATGTCGCGCACGATCGACTGCAGCAGGTGGGTGTTGTAGTCGACGCCCAGCTGGTTCGGCACGGTGACGAGAACGGTGTCGGCCGCCTGCACGGCGGTGTCGCGTTCGAGTTCGCGCACGATCTGCTCGGGCGAGCCGATGTAGCTCTTGCCGAACCGGGCGAGTCCGCCGTCGAGGTAACCGACCTGGTCCTCGCCCTCGCCGTCGGCACGCTCCCCGAAGTAGAGCTCGTCCATGTCGTTCGTGATCGGCAGGATGCTGCGGCTCACCGACACGCGCGGCTCCCGGTCCCAACCCGCTGCCGCCCAGGCCTCGCGGTACAGCGCGATCTGCTCGGCCTGCAGTTCGTGGAACGGAACTCCGGTGTCCTCGCTCAGCAGCGTCGAGCTCATCAGGTTCATACCCTGCTCGGCCGTCCAGGTGGCGGTGGAACGGGTGCCGCTCCCCCACCAGATCCGGTCGGCGAGACCGGGTGCCTGCGGCTGGATCGCCAGCGCTCCGGTGGAACCGGTCATCTGCGGGTTCGCCCGCGCGACACCCGCACCGGCGATCGCCGCGCGGAACACCTCGGTGCGCGCTCGGGCGTCGTCGGCGTCCGTGCTCCCCTCGCCCGGAACGTAGCCGAACGACTCGAATCCGCGGAGAGCCGTTTCCGGTGACCCGCGGCTCACACCGAGCTGGAGTCGACCCCCGCTGATGAGGTCGGCGATCGCGGCCTCCTCGGCCATGTACAGCGGGTTCTCGTACCGCATGTCGATCACGCCCGTGCCGAGCTCGATGGTCTTCGTCCGGGCAGCCATCGCCGACAGCAGCGGGAACGGGGACGCGAACTGGCGCGCGAAATGATGGACCCGCAGGTAGGCGCCGTCGATGCCGATCTCCTCGGCCGCTTCCGCGAGTTCGATGGCCTGCAGGTACGCGTCCGCGGCAGTGCGTGTCAGCGACCCCGGAACCGCCTGCCAGTGACCGAAGCTGAGGAAGCCGATTCTCTTCACGAGAGAATCATGCCCTGTCCGCGCTGCTCTCCGTCTCGGATGCGCTGAGCACCTCGAGCAGGCGGCTCTTCGACATCGCCGAGTAGCCGCGCAGGCCGCGCTGTTTGGCGAGAGCCCGCAGGTGGGCGAGCGTCCCGTCCACTGCCGCGCCCAGCCCGTCCCCGGGCTCCCCCGAGACGGCGGGTCCGGTCGAGGCGATGGGGATGTCCTCGGGTGAGGCCGGCACATCCTCGACCGGCACGGGAGCGACGGGGGCTCCCTCCGGCTCGGTCAGCTCCGAGGGGATCGCTCCGGCGTCGGCATCGCCCGCGGTGGCCTCCTGCGCCGCAAGAGGCAGCGGATGCGCGTCGAGCGCGGAACGGGCATCCGCCGCCGCGCCGAATGCGACGGCGGCCGCCGCCTCGGCCTTGCGCCGCTTGCGCTTCGCCTTGGCTGCCGCCTCGTCCGCCCTCCGTTCCTCGCGCAGCGCCTTCTTCGCGGCCGCCTTGGCCGTGTCGAGCGCGGCGCGCGCTTCAGCGGCGTCCTCCGCGGCCGCCTCGGCTCTGGCACGGGCGACCTTGAGCGCCTCGCGCTTGCGCACCGCCTTCGCCGTCGCGGCGTTCGATCTGAGTGCGGCATCGCTCGCGATGCGGGCGGTGTCGGTGACCGCTGCCGTGAGCTCCTCGACGGTCGCCTCGGCCTTCCTGCTCTTACGGCCCGAATCGGACACGGACTTCTTGTCTGACTTGCTCATCACTGCCATTTCGTCGGAGGACGGCTCGGACCGCCGGTGGATTCGAGCCGCCGGGTGGGTCCGCGCCGTCAGTTGAACAGGAAGATCGGGATGGCTCCCGGGTTGTGGGCGCGCACGATGACCAGGAAGACGAACAGGTCGAACAGCAGGTGCACGCAGATCACGTAGACGAGGGAACGGGTCTTGGTGAAGATGTAGGCCTGGATCAGGGCGAATGGAATCGTGATCGCAGGTCCCCACTCGCGGTATCCCAGCTCCCACAGGAACGAGACGAAGACGACGGCCTGCAGGATGTTCGCCACCCAGAGGGGGAAGTGTCGCAGGAACAGGGTGAACACGATGCAGATGAAGAACAGCTCGTCCCAGATGCCGACCGCGTTGACGCCGACAAACAGCCGAGCGATCTCGTGCCACTCGTGCACCGCGGGCCAGTTGCGGTAGGCGCCCGACCCGATGAAGTAGACGGGGAGGATCAGGTAGGCGAGCACGACCGCGATGCCGAGGTAGCTCTTCTCCAGCCTCGTCCAGGGTTCGCGCCGGCGCACCGGGAACTGGATCGTGCGGTGCTTGTACACGTACCGGTCGAGCACGAAGGGCACGACGACGGCCGCGGTCAGAACGAAACCGAGCAGGACGATGTTGCCCCACTCGAGATTCGCCTCCACCGAGACCGAGCTGACGATCCCGAGACCCACTCCGATCAGAAGCAGGTCCTTGCCGAGCTCTCGCCCCGCCGCGAACGCGACGGCGATGCTCGCCACGAGGACCAGATACCCCGGGATCGGCTGCTGGACCGCGAAGAGCAGGAACGCGGAGACCGACACTCCGGCTGCGGGGATCACACCCCAGGGTGCGGTGCCGCTCTCCCGGGTCTTCGGCTGCGCTGCGATGTCCGACATCGGGTCAACCCTTTCACGCCTCGGCTGCGAAACCGAGAGGGAGCCCTCCTGAACGGCTCCCCGACGCGGCCACCCATCCCGCTGTCGAGTTGCTGAGGGCATCGTGAGTGTCCTTGATTCGGCAGGGCTCCCGTCGTTGGCTGGGGTGACCTCGGAAACCGAGGGCGAGCACGAGGAGGACGACCATGAGCGACCCGAACATCGAACCCGACCTGAGCGGCATCATCGGCGGCACGCTGCCCCCCGATGGCAGCGCCGGAGCGACGGGGTTCAGCACGGGAGTCCCGGCCCCCTCCGACGTCGACCCGCAGGACGCCGAACTCGAAGGCGGCGATGACAGTGCGGGCGCGCCCGACGCACCGGCCGGCGACGGAGCCGTCTGACCGAATCGGCCGCCGCCCGAGGAGGCGCCAGGGGTATGGTCGGGCCCGCCGGCTCTCTGAGCACAAGCCCGGCCGCCCATGATCCATCGAAGGAACAAGGAGCACCACATGTCACGACCTGGTTTCGGTGAACCCGATCCGTACGCGCTCATCCCCGATATGAACGGCGGCGCCACCGCGGCGCCCGCTCCCCCGGGAACCGAGCATCGACGGCCCATCTCCGAGGAGGACGAACTGGACGACGATTACGAGTCGGCCACACCCGACCTCGACCCAGAAGGACGAGAGGACGAATCATGACCGCAACCGCCACCTTCCCCCACTGGCTGTCCGAGCAGAAGGGCCGCGACGACGAGGTCGGCGCGTTCGCGGCCGACATCGCCGCGGCCGGCGACTTCCCCGACTCGGGCGGCAAGCCGATCTTCGACGGCTACTTCGAGAACGCATCGCCGGAGGAGAAGGCACGATACGACCGGGCATGGTCGGAGTTCACCGCATCGGCGCAGCCGTCGCCGACCTCGGATCGGCCGGAGGGCTTCGGCGGCTGACGGTCGCCGTTCGCTTCGCTGCGCTCAGCGGGCGGGCCCTGGCGGGGGCCTTCGCTTCGACGGGCTCAGCGGGCAAGCCTGTGCGGGCGGGCTCGGGCTGGCGGGATCGGGTCAGAGTCGGATGACGTCGAGCGTGCGGACCACCGCGGTGCCCGCCTCGTCCGACGCTGCCAGGTCCACCTCGGCGCGGATCCGCCAGTCGTGGTCGCCCGTGGGATCGTCGATGATCTGCTCAAGACCCCACACGCCCTCCGACGCGCGCGCCTCGTCGACGACCAGCATCGAGGGAGCTCGGGCGGCCGGCCCCGTCCCGATCGAGTCGTGCTCGCCGTAGTACCTGTCGAGCGCGTCGCCCCACGCCTCGGCGTCGAGACCGCCGTGCGATTCGAGGGCTGCGAGATCGTCGGCCTTGTCGAGGGCGGCCAGCTGGACGCGGCGGAACATCTCGTTGCGGATGAGCACCATGAACGCGCGCCGGTTGGTGAGCACGCTCGGCGGTGCCGGCGGGACGACCGGCGCCTCGGGATCAGCGGTCGGGGCGATCAACTGCTCCCACTCGTCGACCAGACTCGAGTCCACCTGGCGGACGAGTTCGCCCAGCCACTCGATGATGTCGAGCAGCTCCTCGGACTTCGCCTCGGGAGGAACGGTCTGCCGGATCGCCCGGAAGGCATCGGACAGATAGCGCAGGACGAGTCCCTCGCTGCGTCCGAGACTGTAGAACGAGACGAACTCGCCGAAGGACATCGCCCGCTCGAACATGTCGCGGACCACCGACTTGGGTCGGAGAGCGAAGTCGCGAACCCACGGCTGGCTGCTCGCGAACGTCTCGAATGCGGCGTCGAGCAACTCGGCGAGCGGCTTCGCGTAGGTGACCTCCTCGAGCGCCGCCATCCGCTCCTCGTACTCGACGCCGTCGGCCTTCATCGCGGCGACGGCCTCGCCGCGCGCGATGTACTCCTGCTGCGACAGCACCGCCCGGGGGTCGTCGAGGGTCGATTCGATCACGCTGACCGCATCGAGCGCGTAGGTCGGCGCGTCACGGTCGAGCAGCTCGAGAGCCGCGAGAGCGAAGGGCGACAGCGGCTGATTGAGGGCGAAGTCGGGGGCGAGGTCGACCGTCAGCCGGATCTCGCCGTCGATGTTCTCGACGACGCCCGCGGCCACCAGGGTCCGGTAGATGCCGATCGCACGCCGGGCCAGTGCATACTTCCGGGCGCGCGGTTCGTGATTGTCGAAGACCAGTGAGCGCACGTTGCCGAACACGTCGCCTCCGCGCGCGATGACGTTCACGAGCATCGCCGAGGTGAGCACCATGCTGCTCGAGAGCGGCTCGGGGTCGGCGTCGACCAGCTTGCGGAAGCTCGGCTCGCCCCACGAGACGAAGCCCTCCGGCGCCTTCTTGCGGATGATCTTGCGGCGCTTCTTTGGGTCGTCGCCGGCCTTCTCGATCTGCTTGGCGTTCTCGATCTCGTGCTCCGGCGCCTGCACATCGACGGTGCCCGCGGTGTCGAAGCCCGCCCGGCCGGCGCGGCCGGCGATCTGGTGGAACTCCCGGGCCGTGAGCTGACGCATCCGGGTGCCGTCGTACTTCGTCAGCGCGGTGAGCAGGACGGTCCGGATGGGGACGTTGATTCCGACCCCCAGCGTGTCGGTGCCGCAGATGACGCGCAGCAGTCCGCGCTGGGCGAGCTGCTCGACGAGCCGGCGGTACTTGGGCAGCATCCCCGCGTGGTGCACGCCGATGCCCGATCTCAGCAGGCGGCTGAGGGTGCGGCCGAACGCAGTCGTGAATCGGAAGCCGCCGATCTCCTCGCCGATGCGGTCGCGTCCTTCCCTGTCGAGCACCTTGATGCTCGAGAGGGCCTGAGCCCGCTCCATGGCGGCGGCCTGCGAGAAGTGCACGATGTAGACGGGGGCCTGAGCGCTGTGCAGCAGGTCCTCGACGGTCTCCTGCACGGGTGTGGTGACGTAGTAGTAGTGCAGCGGGATCGGACGGTCGACCCCCGTCACCTGAGCGGTCGGCCGACCCGTGCGCCGCGAGAGGTCGGCGGCGATGCTCGACATGTCGCCGAGGGTCGCCGACATCAGTACGAACTGCGCCCGGCTGAGGAGGAGGAGCGGAACCTGCCACGCCCACCCGCGGTCGGGGTCGGAGTAGAAGTGGAACTCGTCCATCACCACTTGGTCGACCTCTGCGTCGGCGCCGCGCCGCAGCGCGAGATTGGCCAGGATCTCCGCGGTGCAGCAGATGATGGGGGCGTGCGAGTTGACGGATGAGTCCCCCGTCACCATCCCCACGTTCTCCGCGCCGAAGATGTCGACGAGAGCGAAGAACTTCTCGCTCACCAGCGCCTTGATCGGAGCGGTGTAGTAGCTGCGTCTGCCCTGCGCGAGGGCTGTCGCATGGGCTGCGACGGCCACGAGCGACTTCCCGCTCCCCGTCGGTGTCGCGAGGATCAGGTTCGCGCCCGTGGCGATCTCGAGCACCGCCTCATCCTGTGCCGGATAGAGCGTGAAGCCCTCGTCGGCCGCCCATCCCGTGAAGCCCTCGTACGCGGCATCGGGATCGTCGGTCGCGGGCATGCGGTCGACGAGGCTCATCTGCTCGATCCTGCCCTATGTGACGGCGACGCGCTGGGGTGCGGTGTCGTTCCCGATGCTCCACCCTCGCTGGGAGTAGCGTGAGCGCGCACGGGAAGTGCGGCCGCCGACACCGCGACCGCACCGATGTGCGGGTCCGCCGGGCTTCCGCGGACCCATCGACAGCACCGGTCGGAGGGGACCCCATGTCGCTCAGGAAATCGTTCGTCGTCGCGGCCCTCGCCGCGACCCTCGCTCTCGCCGGCTGCTCGTCGCCCTCGCCCGAGCCCTCGGCGACGGGCTCGGTCGTCGCACCCGTCATCGTCACACTCGACTCGAGCCTCGACGGCACGACCGTATCGCTGCCGATCGGCACCGTCCTCGACCTCAGCGCCGAGGACCCGAAGGCGTGGACGGGCGAGGTGGCCGACACCGCGATCGCCGAGTTCGTCCCCGGCAAGGACGACGGGAGCGCAGAATTCAATCCGGGCATCAAGCCCATCAGTGCGGGGACCACCCAGGTCACTCTCACCGACAGCGCGTCCGACGAGACGATCGAGTTCACCCTCGAGGTCACCGGATAGACGACGCCGACGGCGCGTCCACGCGCTCCGGCACAGAAGGAGTTCCGTGAACAGCCGCCAACGCTCGATCCTGATCGTCGCGATCCTCGCGTCGTTCGTCCCGTTCCTCGACGGGTCGATCGTCAACGTGGCGCTCCCGGCGATCGTCGACGAACTCGGTGGAGGCGTCGTCACGAGCCAATGGGTGCTCGACGGGTACCTGCTGACCCTCGCCTCGCTCATCCTCCTGGCCGGATCGATCTCGGACTCCTTCGGCAGGGTGAGAGTCCTCGCCGCGGGTCTCGTCATCTTCGGCATCGCCTCGGTTGCCTGCGCCATCGCACCGAGCGCGGGGCTCCTGATCGCTGCGCGCGTCGTGCAGGGAATCGGTGGGGCGCTGCTCGTCCCGAGCTCGCTCGCCATCATCACCTCCAACTTCGACGGGGCGCTCCGCTCCCGCGCGATCGGGCTGTGGACGGGGTGGACCGGCGTCGCCTTCATCGCGGGACCCGTCTTCGGCGGCGCCCTCGTCGACCTCGTCGGGTGGCGGTGGATCTTCGGTGCCAACGTCGTGCCGATCCTCGTCACGATCCTTCTTCTGCGCCGCGTCTCCGACCCGGCCGGCAGTCACTCCGGCGTCCGGATCGACATCCTCGGCGCCGTGCTCGGATCGGTGGGTCTGGCGGGTCCCGTGTTCGCGCTGATCGAGAGCGAACGGCTCGGCTGGCTCAGCCCGGCGGTGCTCGTGCCCCTCGTCGTCGGCCTCGCCTCGTTCGTCGCGTACCTGCTCTGGGAACGGCGCGCACCGCACCCGATGCTCCCGTTGTCGCTGTTCTCGGTCCGCAACTTCGCGGTCGGCAACCTGGCGACCGCGTTCATCTACGCCGCGCTGTCCCTCGCGCCGCTGGTCGTGACCCTCTACCTCCAGCAGGTCGTCGGCGCACCGGCGATCCTCGCCGGGCTCGCCAGCCTGCCCGGCGCCCTGATCCCGCTCTTCCTCTCGGGCACGTTCGGCTCCCTGGCAGGGCGCTACGGTCCGCGCTGGTTCATGGCGATCGGTCCCGCCGTCGCGGCGGTCGGGGTCACCAGCATGTTCCTCGTCGGCTCGGACTTCTCGTTCTGGTGGCAGCTCCTGCCCGGTCTCGTCGTCTTCGGACTCGGCATCACGATCACCGTCGCGCCCCTCACCTCCGCGGTGCTGAGCGCCGTCGACTCGTCCCGCAGCGGCATCGCCTCCGCTGTCAACAACGCCGTCTCACGGGTCGCCGGTCTCATCGCGATCGCGTTCCTCGGCTCGATCCTCGCCGGGCCGCTCGACCTCGACGGGTTCCGCCGGGTGCTCGTCGTCGCGGCGACGCTGCTCGTTCTCGGCGCCGTCACTTCGGCGATCGGCATCAGCAACCGCGCCGCCAAGATCGACCCGGCCGCGGAGTCCGCTGCCGACGGTGCCAGGCCTTCGGACGGGACTGCTCCGAGTCAGGCGTAGTCGTCGGCCGCAAGCCAGCGCACCCCGTCGGTGTGCATGACGACGAGTCCGCGCACCGGCAGCTCGATGAACGACGCGGCCTCGGCGAGCACGCGTGCCCAGGCGAGATCGTTCTCACCGAACTCGCGATCCCCCGGCCGCTCGATCACGAAGGCCACGGAATGCGCACCCTCGCCCTCGGCGAGCCAGTCGAGCATGGGGGCGAAACGGAGCGCCTCCTGCGGGCCCGGTGAGTCGGGTACGCCGTCGATGGGGACGAGGGTCTGCAGCTGCCGCCCGTCGGCATCGATGAACAGCAGCCAGAACTGGTGGCGCACAGCGGTTCCCAGGAGCCCGGCGACACGCTCCAGGAGGTCGTCGCCGGTGGACACGGGTTCGGTGAAGAGATCGTTCGTCATGCCACGGGACTCTTCCAGCGCGGATCCGGCGCCCCGCCGATCGCGCCGCCTGCCGAGGAGAACTCGTGCGCAGTCCGGGGGTGTGGAGGATGTCGCCCCTCAGGCGCAGGCGGCCGCGATGTCGAGCAGCGACGCTCGGTCGGCGTCGTCGATGCCGAGCCGGTACTCCGTCAGCACCTCGGTGAACCTGCTCGCATAGGCGCAGTGATACGAGGGGTCGGGCGGCATCCATTCGGCAGGACCCGAGTCGGACTTCGACGAATTGGTCGGGCCGTCGACGGCGAGCAGGTTGACCGGATCGTTGGCGAACAGCTCGCGCGTCGCATCGTCCCAGACCGCAGCGCCGTGATTCCACGCCCAGCTGAGCGGGACGACGTGATCGATCTGCACGAGCTCGGAGGTCGAGTCGCCGCGCACGAAGTCGATGACGGTCGCGGTGTACGGGTCTCTGAGGACGCCGCTCGTGACGACGCAGTCGTGCGTGCCGGGGCGGAAGGTCACCGAGGTCAGATCCCTCGCCAGGATGTCGTTGCGGGCGTCGCAGCCGTTCCGATCCGGATCCTTCCAGCCATCGCCGAACGCGTCCCTCTCGTATCCCGCAACCGATCCGCCCGCTGCCGGAAGGGCGAGGACGGCGGAGGTGAGGTCGGAACCCCCCGCCCACGACTCCGACGGAGCCCCCTGGGCGTCGGCGTTCTGTCCCCGCGCGGCCACCCACAGGGAGAGCGCGACGACGATGGCGAGGACGACAAGAGCCGCCGGGCCCATCCGCCTGCCCCGAGTACGCGCCGTCACGCCGCAAGGCTAGGTCGGCACCGCCTCGATCCACGTCCGGCGCGCCAGCATGCGCGAGGTCGACCCGACCGTGCGGACACGGCACACGGACGAGGATGCGGGACAGGAGTGCGCCCGGATACGCTCGGCGCATGGCTCTGCGTCTCCGAGGCACGGCGACCCTGACCGTGCTGCTGCTCGGTGCCGTCGGAGTCGGCGTCTCGGCCTGCACGGCCCCCGCCCCCGTGCAGACCGTCATCGTGACAGCGACGCCGGAACCTGCGGAGACCGTCGTCGTCACGGCCACCCCCACTCCGACCCCGGTGGCGGAGGCGCCCGTCGAGGCACCCGTCGTGCCCAACGCGCCCGCCCCCGTCGTCGTCGAGGGCCCCGCGAACGACACCGGCGCGATCCCGGGCGCCCAGGGCGCCGCGAGCGCCGACGGCAACGGCTATCTCCTGACCTACACCGTCGTCAGCGGAGACTCGTTCTTCGACATCGCCCAGCGATTCGATGTACCGCAGCAGCAGCTGCTGCGCATGAACCCGTCGATCCCGAACCTGGGCGAGACGCTCTACATCGGGCAGATCATCAACCTCGACTGGCAGACCACGCGCTGACCCGGCCTACCGCGGAGAGGCGATCTCCCGCCAGTCCGCGACCGAGTCGTTGTCCTCGCCGTAGGAGCATTCGCCCCTGACGAACTCGCCCGCGAGAGCCCTCGGCAGCCACAGCCGGGCATCCGCCCACATGCGCTCGAGCGGCAGCGCGCCGATCGGGAACCAGACCGGCGAGAGCTCGCGGCTCGAGCGCGGCTCACCCGACCAGCGGGTCGCGACGAACGCGGTCGACGCCTGACTCCACTCCGGGCGGTGCGGGAACGAGTACTCCAGGCGCGCGATGGGCCTCGCGTCCGCCTCCCCGACCGTGAGGCCGACCTCCTCCGACACCTCGCGCACGGCGGCGGCGACAGCGCTCTCCCCCGGTTCGAGCTTGCCGCCCGGACCCACGACCTTGCCGCGTCCGATCCCGGTCAGCTTCTCGCCGAGCAGCACCTCCACCCCCGAGTCCGTGCTGCGCAGCAGGTAGGTGACGGCGACTTCGAACACCGCATCAGCGTACGGCGCGCCGCTCATGTTTCCGACGTGTCGCCGACGATCGTCCGCGTGCACCAAGATGGCGTGAACACCACTCGAAGAGGACACCGTGACTGAACCACGCCGCCGGAGCGGATTCCCGATCGTCGTCTCCGCCGACCTCCCGCAGCTCCTCGGCTTCTACCGCGATGTGATGGGCGGCGAGGTCGTCTACCGCTTCCCCGAGGACGCGCCCACCTACCTGTCCCTGCACATCGGGGCGGCCGAGATCGGCTTGGGGCTGCACCCCGACCCGACCCGCGGTCCCAGCCAGGTGTCGCTCTGGTTCTACGTCGACGACGTCGACGCGCTCGTCGCCCGCGCGCTCGCGATCGGAGCCGTCGTCACGACCGCCGCCGAGGACCAGCCGTGGGGCGAGCGGATCGCCCGCCTCGTCGATCCCACCGGCATCGAGGTCATCGTCGCGCAGATCCTCTGAGGCGCTCGCCTTCGTAACCGTCATGTTTCGTGTCCGTGACACGCGGATCGGTCCCGGGAAAACGCCCATGGGGTGTGACGTAGGGTCGGAACGAGGGAAGGGGGCCGGGGTGGCGCAGATGGAACTGGCGACGTTGCGGGCGGAGGCACGCGACGAGCTGCAGGCCGAGATCGAGCACCGCTGCCGTCTCGGCGAGGATCCGTGGCAGTTCATCCCCGAGCTGCCGAGCGTCGACGAGCGGGTCGTTCGGATCCTGCGCGGCGACACCATCGCCGCCCTCGGCCTGACCGAGCAGCGCTCCCAGGCGTATCACCCGTCGGCTCCCCCGGAGCGAGCCGAGAAGTTCGAATTCGGGATCCTCCGCCTCATCGCGCTCGAGCATCCCGAGCTCACCCGCACCGTGTGGTCCATGATCGGCCGCATCGACCCCAAGGCCGCCTGACCGCTTCCCGAGCTCCTCCGGTCGGTCCGCTGCGACGTCCGATCATCCGTCGTGCATGCTGTCAGCCTCGACGTGTGAGCATGCATCTGTGACTTCATCGACCACGACCGATCGGATCTCCAACACCGCAGACGAACTCTTCGGCTGGACCGAACTCCGACCGGGCCTCGCCGACGCGATTGCCCAGGTGCTCGACGGCCGGGACGTGCTCGCCATCATGCCGACGGGCTACGGCAAATCCGCCGTGTACAAGGTCGCGGGGGCTCTGCTGCCCGGAATGACCGTCGTCGTCTCGCCGCTGATCGCGCTCCAGGACGACCAGGTCGCCGGGATCCGCGACCGTCCGACCGCTCCCACCGCGTACGCGATCAACTCGGCTCAGGGCGAGCGCGCCAACGAGGAGGCGTGGCGCGAGGTCGAGGGGGGCCGCGTCGGGTACCTCTTCCTCTCACCCGAGCAGCTCGCCCGCGAGGACGTGATCGAGCGCCTCGCCGCCGCATCCGTGTCCCTGTTCGTCGTCGACGAGGCGCACTGCGTGTCGTCGTGGGGTCACGACTTCCGGCCCGACTACCTGCGCCTCCACGATGCGGTGGATGCGATCGGCCGCCCCACCGTGCTCGCGATGACGGCGACGGGGGCCGGGCCCGTCCGCCAGGAGATCGTTGATCGCCTCGAGCTCCGCGATCCCGTGCTCATCAGCCGCGGCTACGACCGACCCAATATCCGACTCGAGGTCGTCCGCCACTCCGACGACGACGCCAAACGCGCCGCCGTCGTCGAGGACGTCGAATCCCTCCAGAAACCCGGGCTCCTCTACGTCGGCACCCGGCGCGACACCGAGCGGTACGCCGAGGAGCTCCGATCCCGGGGGCTTCGAGCCGCGGCTTACCACGGAGGCCTCGGCGCGAAGGATCGTCGCGGCCTGCACGAAGGGTTCCGTGCCGACGAGTACGACGTCGTCGTCGCGACATCGGCCTTCGGGATGGGCATCGACAAAGCCGGCATCCGATTCGTCCTGCACGCGGCCGTCACGGAGTCGGTCGACGAGTACTACCAGGAGGTCGGCCGGAGCGGTCGCGACGGCGAGCCCGCTCTCGCCCGGCTGCACTACCGCTCCGAGGACCTCTCGTTGCGGTCCTTCTTCGCCGGGAACTCGCCCAACAGGAGCCGGCTCGAGCGGATCGCCACCGCGCTCGCCTCGGTGGAGCGGCCGGTCAGCGCCGCCGAACTCGCGGAGGCGACCCTCCTGTCGAGTCGTCAGCTCGGCCCGAGCCTGTCCCTGCTGATCGACGCCGGGGCCGCCGTCGACGGAGACGACGGCATCAGCGCGGTCTCCGACATGGGAGTCGGCGAGGCTGTCGCCGCCGCGGTGACCCAGGCGGAGAACCGCGCGAACATCGACGAATCGCGGATCGCCATGATGCGCTCGTACGCGGAGACGCTGAGCTGCCGACGCATCTTCCTGCTCGGCTACTTCGGCGAGGAGCGCGATGAGCCGTGCGGCAACTGCGACACCTGCACCTCCGGCACCGCCTACGAGCACCTCGACGGGGCGGATCAGGATGCCGGTCCCTTCCCCGTCGACGCGACGGTCCGGCACCGCGAGTGGGGTTCCGGAACCGTGATGAAGGTGGAGGACGACCGGATCACCGTCTTCTTCGGCACAGAGGGGTACCGCGTGCTGTCCCTCGAGGCGATCGCCGAGCACGACCTGCTCGAACGCGTCTGAGTCGTCTCGCCGCAGCAGTGGCGGTCCGATCGGGCGGGCCCGTTGCTGGGAGCCCTCTGCGAGCACACCGGGCGAGGATCGCTGCGACCTCGGCCATCGATACCGTGAAGGTTCCGAGCAAGGAGAAGAAGATGAGCGACGCACCCTACGGCGAAGGCTTCGACAAGGAGCGGCTGGCCGCCCTCGCGAACGAGACGGTCACCAACGACGCCGTCGCGGGCGAGACCGTGTTCGACGGACTCGGCGACGGCAACGACGGTCCCACCGGCGGGGCGCCGGGCGAGGCGACCCCCACCTACGACGAGAACGACCTCGAGTACGACGAGATCGTCGGCCTCGACGACGAGGGCCCCGTCGAGGACCGTTCGTGACACCGCGCGAGGGTCAGCTGCCCCCGCCCGACCATGAGGACAAGCCGGTCTTCGACGGCGACGGGAGCGCCTCCGTCGGCGAGAGGCTGACGGGAGTCGACGATCCCAAGGATCCCGACGGACTCCTCACCCTCGACGACACCCGCGCCGACCCCGAGGGGCCCGACCCCTCCGAGGTCGAAGGGGCCTGACCGGCTGGCTGGTCCCGTCTCCTGACGGGGTCGCCGCCCGTGTCGGCGGCGTTTGACAGACTCGAACACATGTTCGAAACTGGGCTGTGGCAGTCGTGAGCGCAGCATCACTCGCCGACCCCGCCGACCCGCTCGGCAAGGTCCGCGAGCTGCAGTCGCGCATCCGCGAGATGCAGGCGACCACCCTGCAGACCAAGGCCCTCGCCACCCACCCCATGTTCCAGGGGCTCCTCCCCGACGGCATGATGCGTGCAGGTGGCGCCTACTCCGTGCAGGGGTCGCTGAGTCTCGCGATGAGCATGCTCGCCGCCCCCTCCGCCGCCGGCGCCTGGTGCGGGGTGATCGGCGTTCCCGAGTTCGGTGTGCAGGCGGCGCTCGCCCACGGCATCGACCTCGAACGGCTCGTGCTCGTGCCCGACCCGGGCGACCAGTGGCTCGCGGTCACGGCGGCCATCGTCGACGTGCTCACCGTCGTGGTGGTGCGGCCGCAGCGACGCGTGTCCGACTCCGATGCCTCACGGCTCGCCGCCCGTCTGCGCAAACGCGAGGCCGCTCTCGTCTCACTCGGCGACTGGCCGGGCAGCGAGGCACGACTGACCCTGCAGGGCAGTCAGTGGAGCGGCATCGGCGACGGTCACGGCATGATCACCGGGCGTCGCGTCGAGGTGCTCGTCGAGACGCGGGGCCGCCCCGCGCGCAGCAAGCACGTCTGGCTTCCCGCCGGCTCGGGGCCGGGTTCGCCCGTCGCGGCTCCCTCGCCGTCGATCGCCGATCCGCGCATCGACGGGGCGCGACCCGATGAGATCGACTTCGCGTCCGCACCCCTGCGACGAGCCGTCTAGATGGCCGCGCATGCCCTGGTCGGCGATGCCGACCCGCATCAGGTGACCCGCACGATGGTGCTGTGGATACCGGATTGGCCCGCCTTCGCCGCCGCCCGGGCCGATGGCATCCCGCTCGGTGCGCCGCTGGCGCTGATCGACAGGGGCGAGGTGCACGCCTGCTCCGCCGCGGCGCGCTCCGAGGGGGTTCGACGGGGGCTGCGGGTCCGCGAGGCGCAGTCGCGCTGCGCATCCCTGCTGACCCTCCCGTTCGATCCCGCACTCGATGCTCGCGCCTTCGAACCGGTTCTCGACCGCATCGACGAGCTGATGCCGGGCGTGCAGGTGCTCCGTCCGGGCATCGCCGCGCTGCGCGCCCAAGGGCCCGCCCGCTACTTCGGAAACGAGGGTCTTGCAGCTGAGTCCCTGCTCGCGCACCTCGATGACGCAGGGGTGGCGGGCTCCCGCATCGGCATCGCCGACGGACCCTTCGCGGCCGAGCAGGCGGCTCGTCTCGGATCGGGGCGCGTCTCGATCGTCGAGCCGGGCGGGTCCCCGGCATTCCTCGCACCGCTGCCCGTCGCCGTGCTCGGGCTGCCCGCGCTCGGCATGCTGCTCCGGCGGCTCGGCCTGCCGAACCTCGGCATGTTCGCCGAGCTGCCCGAGGCGCAGGTCGGCGAACGCTTCGGCATCGAGGGCATGACGGCGCACCGGCTCGCCCGCGGACTCGACGGGCGACGGGTCATCCCGCGCATCCCACCCGACGAACTCGACGTCGAGACCGCGTTCGAGCCGCCCCTCGACCGGGTCGACCAGGTCACCTTCGGAGTGCGCGCCTCCGCCGACCGGTTCCTCGACCGGCTGGCCGAGATGCGGCTCGTCTGCACCGGGCTGCGGGTCGAGATCACCTCCGAGTCCGGCGAGCTGTCGGCCCGCACCTGGCTCCATCCCCGATCGTTCACTCCCGCGGAGGTCGTCGACAGGGTGCGCTGGCAGCTGCAGGGCACCGGCGCGATCGACAGCGGTCTGCGCTCCCCCGTCGTGCGCGTGCGCATCCTGCCGCACAGTGTCGACGAGGCGGTGCACCACGAGCCGGGGCTCTGGGGCGGTGGCCCCGATGCGGCACTGCATCACGGCCTGTCCCGCGTGCAGAGCATGCTCGGCCACACCGCGGTCGTCACCGTCGCCGTCGGCGGCGGACGCATGCTCGCCGATCGTCAGGTGCTCGTGCCGTGGGGCGACCGCGAGCTCATCGCCCGTCCTGCCGACAGACCATGGCCGGGCGCACTGCTCGGCATGCCCCCGTCGACCGTGTTCCCCGATCCGCGTCCCTGCATCCTCCTCACCCCGTCGGGCGACCCCGTCACCGTCGACGAGCGCGGTGCCGTGAACGGCCCGCCCGCCCGCTTCGCTCCCCCGGGCGCCGGCCGCACGGTGGGGGTCGGGTCCTGGGCGGGCCCGTGGCCGGTCGAGGAGCGCTGGTGGGATCCGAACGCGGCGCGTTCGCTGCATCGGTTCCAGGTGGTCGACGCCCAGGGGGACGCCTGGCTGGTGGTGATCGAGGGCGGCGCCTGCTGGGTGGAGGCACGCTACGACTGAGGCCGACAGCTGAGCGGCACGGCCGAGTTGCGCAACTCGAACACATGTTCGAAACTTACGTGTGGGCTACAACAACCCTCCGATCCCCTGGTCGGAGCTCGAGCGGCGTCTCTCCGAGGCGTCCCGCCCGAACACGCGCCCGCTCGAGGCGGATGGGGGCGACAGCCCGGCCTGGACCCTCAAGCGCCCGCCGTACCGCCCGCCCGCCGTCGAGATACCTCAGGTCGAGGGTCCGGTCGTCCCCTACGCCGAACTGCACGCCCACTCCAACTTCAGCTTCCTCGACGGCGCCTCCTCTCCCGAGGAGCTCCTCCAGGAGGCGCTGCGACTCCGACTCGAGGGCCTCGCCCTGACCGACCACAACGGGCTGTACGGCGCCGTCCGTTTCGCCGAGGCGGCCGAGCAGCACGCGGTCCGCACCGTCTTCGGCGCCGAGCTGACCCTCGGGCTCACGGCGCCGCAGAACGGGGTGCCCGATCCCGAGGGCGCCCACCTCGTCGTGCTCTCGCGCGGTCAGGAGGGGCACCACCGGCTCGCCGCCGCGATCACCGCCGCCCAACTGGCGCCCGGGGCGGAGAAGGGCAGCCCCCGGTTCGGTCTCGACGACCTCGCCGCCCGAGCCGACGGGCACTGGGTCGTGCTGACCGGATGCCGCAAGGGACTCGTCCGCAGCGCACTCGGTGATCCCGCCTCCCCCGACCTCGAGGCTGCGGGGCGTCAACTCGACCGTCTCGTCGAGCTGTTCGGCCGTGACAGCGTCGTCGTCGAGCTGACCGATCACGGACTGTCCGGCGACTCGCTGCGCAACGACGCGCTCGCCCGACTTGCTGCCGCCCGGCACCTGCCCATGGTCGCGACAGGGGCCGTCCACTACGCCACGCCCGAACGGCACCGTCTCGCGAGCGCACTCGCCGCGGTGCGCGCCCGGCGCAGTCTCGACGAGCTCGACGGCTGGCTGCCGGCCAACTCGGGCGCCCACCTGCGGACCGGGGCCGAGATGGCGGCCCGCTTCGCCCGCTACCCCGGCGCCGTGGAGAACACCGTCGACCTCGCCGCCGACCTGTCCTTCTCGCTCAAGAGCGCACGCCCCGGCCTGCCCAAGCAGGAGGTGCCCGAGGGGCATACGCCGATGAGCTGGCTGCGGCACCTCGTGCGCGAGGCCATCCCGATCCGCTACCCGGGGGCACCGCAGAGCTCCGTCGAACGGATCGAACGCGAACTCGACGTGATCGAGAAGAAGGACTTCCCCGGCTACTTCCTCATCGTCCACGACATCGTCAAAGAGGCGAAGAGCCGCGGCATCCTCTGCCAGGGGCGCGGTTCCGCCGCGAACTCGGCGGTCTGCTACCTGCTCGGCATCACCGCGGTCGACTCGATCTTCTACGGCCTGCCGTTCGAGAGATTCCTGTCGAGCATGCGCGACGAGGAGCCCGACATCGACGTCGACTTCGACTCCGACCGGCGCGAGGAGATCATCCAGTACGTCTACGACAAGTACGGCAGGCAGAACGCCGCCCAGGTCGCCAACGTCATCACCTACCGTCCGAAGAACGCGGTGCGCGACATGGCGAAGGCACTCGGGCACTCGACCGGGCAGCAGGATGCCTGGTCGAAGCAGGTCGAGCGCTGGGGAGGTGTCGTGCACAGCGACGACCACGACATCCCCGGCCCCGTCGTCGACCTCGCCAGCCAGGTGCTCAAGTTCCCCCGGCACCTCGGCATCCACTCGGGCGGAATGGTGCTCACCGACCGTCCCGTCGGCGAGGTCTGCCCCATCGAGCATGCGCGCATGCCGGGCCGCACCGTGCTGCAATGGGACAAGGACGACTGCGCGTGGATGGGGCTCGTCAAGTTCGACCTGCTCGGCCTCGGCATGCTCGCCGCCCTGCAGTACTCCTTCGACCTCGCCGACCGGCATTTCGGCGAACGCTGGGATCTCGGCACTCTGCCCCGCGAGGAGCAGGGGGTCTACGACCAGCTCTGCAGGGCCGACTCCGTCGGGGTGTTCCAGGTCGAGAGCCGAGCGCAGATCGCCACCCTGCCCCGCCTGCAGCCGCGTCGCTTCTACGACCTCGTCGTCGAGGTCGCCCTCATCCGGCCCGGTCCGATCCAGGGCAAGGCGGTCCACCCGTTCGTGCGACGCCGGGTCGGCGAGGAGCAGGTCAGCTACCTGCACCCCAAGCTCGAGCCGGTGCTCAAGCGCACGCTGGGGGTGCCGATCTTCCAGGAGCAGCTCATGCAGATCGCCATGGTCGTCGGCGGCTGCACGGGTGAGGACGCCGACCTGCTCCGCCGTGCGATGGGGTCGAAACGCGGGCTCGAGAAGATCGAGTCGCTGAAGGAGAAGCTCTTCGCCGGAATGGCCGAGAACGGCATCTTCGGCGATACGGCAGAGCTCATCTACCGGCAGATCGAGGCGTTCGCCGACTTCGGCTTCGCCGAGAGCCACTCGATCAGCTTCGCCCTCATCGTCTACGCGAGCGCCTGGATGCGACTGCACTATCCAGGACTGTTCCTCGCCTCGCTGCTGCGCGCACAGCCCATGGGGTTCTACTCCCCGCAGTCGCTCACCGCCGACGCGAAACGGCACGGGGTCGAGGTGCTTCGCCCCGACATCCTGCGCTCCGGTGTCTGGGCCGACCTCGAACCCCTTGGCGAGAAGACCGGCCCGAGCGGGCGCGACTCCTGCCTCGATCATCTGCAGCCCGACGTGACCGCCCGCTTCGACAGGACCGCACCGATCGACTACCACCTCCACCGGCGCGACGCCCATCACGCGGTGCGGCTCGGGCTCACCGAGGTGAACGGCATCGACGAGAAGGTGGCGCAGCGCATCGTCGACGAACGCGACCGTGGCGGCGACTTCACCAGCCAGGCCGACCTCGCCCGTCGGGTCCGCCTGACGGCGGCGCAGATCGAGGCGCTCTCCGCGGCCGACGCCTTCTCCTCGATGGGTCTCGGCCAGCGCGAGGCCCTCTGGGGGGCGGGAGCCGCGGCGAAGGAGCGAGCCGACTACCTGCCCGGCACCGTGATGACGGTGCAGCCTCCCCTTCTGCCGATCCTCTCCGACGCAGAACAGGTGGCATCCGACCTGTGGGCCACCGGCATCTCCCCGGGCGAGCATCCGATCACCTTCGTCCGCACCCGCCTCACCGAACGGGGAGTGCTGTCCTCCGAGAGTCTGCGCACCGCCGAGACGGGGCGGCGCATCGAAGTGGGCGGCGTCGTCATCCACCGGCAGCGCCCCGCGACCGCGTCGGGCGTCACGTTCATCAACCTCGAGGACGAGACGGGCATGGTCAACGTGATCTGCAGCGTTGGGGTGTGGCAGCGCTTCCGCCGCATCGCCCGGGAGGCACCCGCCATGATCATCCGCGGTGTGCTCGAGCGCACACCCGAGGGCGTCGTCAACGTGCTCGCCGACCGCTTCGAGCCCTTGACCATCGGGGTCCGGAACGTCTCCCGGGACTTCCGCTGACGCCGTCGCCTCGGCGGAGGGTCAGGCGCCCACCGCGGGTCGGCGCATCGGGAAGTGTGGGATGCCGTCCTCGAGGTACTCCCCGCCCGCGAGTTCGAAGCCGAACCCGGCGTACCAGTCGGTGAGCTGCGCCTGGGCGTCGAGCAGGATCTCCGCATCCCCGCAGAGGCTGATGGAGTGCCTCATGATCGCCGCGGCGATCCCCCGCCCGCGCGCCGACGGAGCCGTCGCGACCCGGCCGATCCGCATCCCGCCCGGTTCCCGCAGCACCCGAGCGGTGCTGATGACGGTCCCCGACTCGTCCTCGGCCCAGACCAGCAGTGCGCCGGGCTCGGCGTCGCGACCGTCGATGTCGGCGTACGCGGCATGCTGCTCCACGACGAACACGTCGATCCGCAGTCGGAGCAGCTGGTAGAGGGTGCGGCTCTGCATCTCGGCGAGCCCCGCCACATGCAGGGTGGGGATGCTCACCGCAACTCGAATCCCGAGGCGCCGGTCGGGCGCGCCTCCGTCACCTGCACCTGCTCGACCCGAGCGGTCGGCGGACCCGAGCGCAGCCAGTCGAGCATCTGCTCCACCACCTGGGGTGCGCCCTCGATGATCGCCTCCACCCTGCCGTCGAACAGATTCCGCACCGTGCCCGCCACACCGATACGGCGGGCGGCCTCCACGGTCGCCACCCGGAATCCGACACCCTGCACGCGACCCGAGACGAGCACCTTGCGAGCGACAGCACCCTCCTGATCCATGTCTGTCATGGTCATCCGAGGCTCGCACCGAACACGAGTCCGAGCAGGTAGGTGACCGCCGCGGCGCCGAGACCGATCAGCAGCTGCCGGATCGCGCGCCAGAGCAGCGACGTGCCCGACAGCAGCCCGACCACGGTCCCCGTCGCCAGCAGCGCGACCCCGACGAGGCCCGACGCGAGCACGATCGCCGGCAGGCCGGACAGACCGATGAGGTACGGGATGACGGGGATGATCGCGCCGGAGGCGAAGAAGACGAAGCTCGACAGCGCGGCACTCCAGCCGCTGCCGATCGCCTCGTGCTCATCAGCGCCCGTCGCGACTCCGGGAAGCGATTCCCGGCCCGCCAGAACTGAGGCGGCCTTCGCCAGCGAGTCGATCTCGCTCATCCCTCTGGCGCGGTAGACCAGCGCGAGCTCGTTGGCGTCGACATCGAGATCCGCGACGGCGCGGTTCGCCAGGGCGCTGGGTGCCGAGCCGGAGAGCAGCTCGCGCTGGGATCGCACCGAGACGTACTCCCCCGCGCCCATCGACAGGGCCCCCGCGAGGAGGCCGGCGATGCCGGTGAAGAGAACGGTCTGAGGCGACACGCCCGTCGCGCCGATACCGAGGACGAGGGCCAGGTTGCTGACGAGACCGTCGTTGGCGCCGAACACCGCGGCTCGGAAGGTGCCCGAGATCCGACTGCGTCCCCGCGCGGCGAGCCCGCGGACGACCTCCTCGTGGATCCGCTCGTCGGCGGCCATCTGATCGGTGGCGTCGGTGTCGTCGTCGTAGGGCGTGCGCGACTCGGCGCGCTGCACCAGGGCGAGCACGAAGACCGAACCGAACCGGCGCGCGAGGAAGGCGAGCACCCGGGTGCGGAGACCGATCGGAGGCTCCGACCGCAACCGGGAACCCAGAAGATCGCGCCAGTGCTGCTCGTGCCGACCCTCCGCGTCGGCGAGAGCCAGCAGGATCGCCCTCTCCTCGCCCTCCCGCCGGGAGGCGAGGTCGCGGTAGACGAGGGCCTCCGCGCGCTCGTCGGCGAGGTAGCGCCGCCAGCGTCTGACGTCTGCGGACGAGGGCTCGGATGATGCGGAGGCGATCGTCACCTGACGATTGTCCCAGATGCCCCGGCCATCACCAGGGACCTCACGGCTCGACCTCCGGAACCGGCCGCTAGTGTCGCCCCATGGCCGCCCTCGAACTCCTCCTCGTCCGACACGGTGAGAGCGAGGCCAACGTCGCCGCCTCCGACGCCGAGCGTCGACAGTCCGACAGGATTTCCGTCCCCGCGCGCGACGCCGATGTGGTGCTCTCGGCCACCGGCCGCGAGCAAGCCGAGGCCTTCGGGCGGCACCTCACCGACCCGGAGAGCCGTGACCGACCCGACGTCGTCTGGGTCTCTCCGTACAGAAGGGCACGGGAGACGGCGGAGATCGCGCTCGGTGTCGTCGGTCTCGCCCTCCCCACCCGTGTCGACGAGAGACTCCGCGATCGCGAGCTCGGAATCCTCGACGGTCTTACCTCCCGCGGCGTCGACCGCCTTCATCCCGACGAAGCGGCTCGACGGCGCTTCCTCGGCAAGTTCTACTACCGGCCGCCGGGGGGCGAGTCGTGGGCCGATGTCGCCCTGCGGGTGCGCAGCGTCCTCGACGACATCGACCGGGAATGCGACGGCCAGCGGGTGCTCATCGTCTGCCACGACGCCGTCGTCTCGCTGATCCGCTACGTCTCGGAACGGCTCGACGAAGCCGACCTGCTCGATCAGGTGCGCCGCTACCCGCTCCCCAACGCATCGATCACGCGCCTCGAACGGGACCGGGACGGCGAATGGGTGGCGACGGCCGCCGGCGACATCGACCACCTCGCACGCCACGACGCCGAGGTCACCGAGCACTCCGGGGAACCGGCGTGAGCACCGACCCGGAACCGATCGACGCCGACACCCTGCGGGGATGGTCGCTGCCCGCGCCCGGCTCGTCGAAGAAGGATCGCGGAGACGTCCTCATCATCGGCGGCGCGCGGAAGACCCCCGGAGCCGTCGCCCTCGCCGGGATGTCCGCTCTGCGGGTAGGGGCCGGGCGGCTGACTCTCGCCGTCGCGGATGCCGTCGCCCCCGCGCTGGCGGTCGCATTCCCCGAGGCGGGAGTCACCGGACTCCCCGAGACACGGGCAGGCGCCGTCGCCTCGTCGGCGGCATGGCGTCTGACCGACGAGATCGACGCGGACTGCATCGTCATCGGGCCCGGACTCGACGACGCCGACGAGACGGTCGAGCTGTTGCGCAATTTCATCCCCATGATCGGCCCGGAGGCGCGGGTGCTGCTCGACGCCTACGCACTCGGAGCCCTCACCCATGACGACTCCCTCGGCGACAGCCTGACGGGGCGCCTCGCGCTGACGCCGAACGCGACCGAGGCGGGCCTCCTGCTAGGCCGCGAGATCGACTGCCTCGGTTCCGACCTGCTCGAGATCGCCGACCGCTTCGGCGCGGTGGTCTCCTGCCAGAGCCTCATCGCGGGTCCCGACGGTGCGCTCTGGAGCATCGAGGCGGGCGGCCCGGGCCTCGGCACCTCCGGCAGCGGAGACGTGCTCGCGGGAGCCCTCGCCGGGCTCGCCGCCCGAGGCACGGACCTGGCTGAAGCCGCCTGCTGGGCGACCTACCTCCACGCCCGAGCCGGTGACCGGCTCTCCGAGAGGGTCGGCCCGCTCGGCTTCCTGGCCCGCGAGCTGACCGTCGAACTGCCCGGCCTGCTGGCAGAGCTGACCTGAGACCGCCGAGTCGCCCGGTTCCGCCTCTCTGAGCGCGATCTACCGGGCCGAACCGGGCGACGCGGCGAGATTCGTCTCGAAGACCGAGCGCGGGTCCTGCAGGGTCGCCGGGATCGCGAAGTCGGAGCGATCCCAAGACCCGACGAAATGCGCTTCCCGGGTCAGGTAGGCGCGACCGTCGTCGGTCACCGAACTGCCGAGCTCGCCGCTGACCTCGACCCGCTCGACTCGATCCGCGTTGCCGACGAGTACTCCCGCGACGCTTCCCGGGACGATCGCGTCGACGAACGCGGTGACCTGGGCTCTCCAGGCGGGGGTGTCCTTGCCCCGGGGCGACAGCTCGCCGACGGCGACGAAGTCCTGCGTGCGCCAGAGATCGAGTTCCGCATCGTCCTGCGCTCGCACGATCCAGACCGGATCGCCGAGCTCGGGACCCGTCGTCGTGCCGATGCCGACGCCGGGCCAGACGTACTCGAGGTCGCCGGGAGTGCCGGGGAAGAGCGGCTCGTAGAAGCTCGGGTCCTTGCGGATCAGGTTGGAGCGGTGACTGCGGTGCACTTCCTCGTCCCCGACCCAGCGCGGCAGGAGGCCGCGCGCCGCGAGGGCCTCCTGCGTCAGACCGTCGACCTCGGGGGCGAATTCGCGGATGAGCGCTGACGTGCTGTCCGCGTGGCCGCGAGCCGTCCACTCGCGAACGTTCGACAGACCATAGGCGGTGAGTCCCGGAACGAAGCCGCGCCACATCCGACTCACCGGATGGTTCTGCCAGCCGTAGCTCGGCAGCAGCAGCGACCGCAGTACCTGCAGCGTCTCGACCCGCTGCTTGCCGAGACGCGCCTGGTCGAGCACGCGCATCGATGCATCGAAATCTTCGAACGGCAGGAAGGTCTGCATCTTTACTAGTGTCCGGCCATCCTCTTGCGAATCAGCTCGATGCGGGACTGCAGCTGCGTGACGCTCGCCTGGGCGACGGCGGGGCCGCCGCAGATGCGGCGCAGCTCGGCGTGGATGATGCCGTGGCTGTCGCCCGACGTCTTCGACCACAACCCGACCAGGGAGTTGAGCAGGGCCCGCTGCTCCTTCAGGTTGCGGTACATCGGCGCAGGCTCGGCGGATCCGGCCTCGCGCTGCGGTTTCGCCTCCCGCCGGCCCTGCTGACGCGACTGCCGGTGCCGGAGCAGATCCCTCACCTGGTCGGGTTCGAGCAGACCCGGGATGCCGATGAAGTCGAGCTCCTCGTCGCTGCCCGTGTCGGCCTCGAAGCCGAACTCGCCGCCTTCGTAGAGCACACGGTCGAACATCGCGTCCGAGCTGACGGCCTGGAACTCGAACTCCTGGGTGAGCGCGTCGGATGCCTTGTCGGACCTCTCGGCCGCCTGGAGCAGGCCGTCCTCGAGCCCCGGACCGTTGGGGTTCTCGTCGGAGTCGCGGCGGTCGAGGGCGTGATCGCGCTGCACCTCCATGCTGTTCGCCAGCGCCATCAGGCTCGGTACGTTCGGCAGGAACACCGACGCGGTCTCGCCGCGCCGACGGGCGCGCACGAAGCGGCCGATGGCCTGCGCGAAGAACAGCGGCGTCGCCGACGAGGTCGCGTAGACGCCCACGGCGAGCCGGGGGATGTCGACGCCCTCCGACACCATCCGGACGGCAACCATCCAGCGCTTCTCGTTCGCGGCGTACTCGGCGATCCGGTCCGATGCGCCCTTGTCGTCGGACAGGACGACCGTGACCTCCTCGCCGCAGATCTCCTCGAGGATTCGTGCGTAGGCGCGGGCGACGAACTGATCAGTCGCGATGACCAGCCCACCGGCGTCGGGCACCCCGCGGCGCACCTCGGTGAGACGCAGGTCGGCGGCGCGCAGAACCGAGGGGATCCACTCCCCCGACGGATCGAGCGCGGTGCGCCAGGCCTGGGAGGTGATGTCCTTGGTGTTGCCCTCGCCGAGCTTCGCCTCCATCTCCTCACCCGCCGAGGTCCGCCAGCGCATGCTGCCCGCGTAGACCATGAAGAGCACCGGGCGGACGACGCCGTCTTGCAGCGCCCGGTCGTAGCCGTAGGCGTAGTCGGTGCGCGAGACGCGGATTCCGTGCTGGTCGGGTCCGTACTCGACGAACGGGATGGGCGCCGTGTCGGAGCGGAACGGGGTGCCGCTCAGGGAGAGCCGTCGCTCCGCCGATTCGAACGCCTCGCGGATGGCGTCGCCCCAGCTGAGCGCGTCACCACCGTGGTGGACCTCGTCGAGGATCACCAGCGTGCGCGCGCTCACCGTCAGTTCCCGGTGCAGGGCGGCGTCGGCGACGACCTGCGCGTAGGTGACGGCGATCCCGTGGAAGTGCCGCCCGTACCAGCGGTCTTTGTTTCGGAAGGAGGGGTTCAGGTGGATGGCGACGCGCTCGGCGGCGTCGGCCCACTGGCTCTTGAGGTGCTCGGTCGGTGCGACGACGGTGATGCGATCGATCTGACCGCGGGCGAGCAGCTCCTTCGCGAGACGCAGGGCGAAGGTGGTCTTGCCGGCGCCGGGGGTGGCGGCCGCGAGGAAGTCGCGGGGCTCGCGCTCGAAGTAGAGGGTGAGCGCCTCCTCCTGCCACGCACGGAGCTTGCCGGCCGTGCCCCACGCCGCCCGCTCGGGGAACGACGGGGAGAGTCCCCCCGTCCAAGCATGGTCGGTTGGGCCCACCTGGGTCCAGGCGTGAGGGTGGGCGTCGTGCTCGGCCGAGGCGCCGTTCCGGCCGTCGGTCGCCGAGGCCCGATCCGTCATCGGGAACCCTTCGATCGCCTCGAGTCCCCCACCCCGGGCCTGCTCGTCGGGGATCTGCTGCGGGTTGCTCACTTGATCAAATGGTACCCGTCCCGGGTCGCGCGACCGGGTGGCAGCAGTGGTTGAATGCATAACAGCGGGCATCGTCGGCGTGTCGACCGGCCCGCTCGAACGTGGTGTGGAGGTGTGCTGTGACGTCCGGACATCCATGGCGTCGATACGTCGCTCTCGGCGATTCATTCACCGAAGGGATCGGCGACCCCGAGCCCGCCAGCCCGGGCGGGAACCGCGGTTGGGCCGACCGCGTGGCCGAGGTCCTGGCGCAGAGCGTGCCCGACTTCTCGTACGCCAACCTCGCCGTGCGGGGCAAGCTGCTGCAGCAGATCATCGACGACCAGATCGAACCGGCGATCGCGCTGAAACCCGACCTGATCACCATCTCCGCCGGCGGCAACGACGTGATCCGGCCCGGAACGGAACCCGACCAGCTCGCACGCAAGTTCGGCGACGCGCTCGACCGGCTCGCCGCGACCGGTGCCACCGTCGTGATCTTCACCGGCGTCGACGTCGGCTTCTCGCCCGTGCTGTCCCGCCTCCGCGGCAAGGTCGCCATCTACAACGAGAACCTCCGCCGCGAGGCGCTCCGTCATCACGCGCTCGTCGCCGACCAGTGGGCGCTCACCGACGTGCAGGACGCCCGCATGTGGACCCGGGACCGCCTGCACCTGAACTCGCTCGGCCATCACACCGTCGCCCGCATGGTGCTCGACACGCTCGGGGTCGAGAACGAGCTCGAGCCGATGCGCCCCGAACCGCTGCCGCCGTCGACCTGGCGCGCCGCCCGCAGCGAGGACCTGGTCTGGGCGCGCGAGTACTTCGTGCCGTGGGTGATCCGCCGCATCCGCCGCGTCTCATCCGGCGACAACATCCTGCCCAAGCGTCCCGAGGCGGTCCCCTATCGGGTGGACGGCCCGCGGGACTAGATCGTCACCTGGTCCACGGCGGGTTCGAGACCCGCCACCAGAAGTCCGGTGCATCGATGGAGGCCGCGAGGGTCAGCGGAACGTCGATGGTCTCGTCGCCGACCGTGAACGTGACAGTTCCCACCTGGGTGCCCGCGGCTGCGGCTTCGACCGGGGCCGCCACGACCGCGGCGGTCACCGTCTCGTCGCCGTAGACGAGGGCCGTACGCGCCTCGGTCGTGACCGCGGTCGAGGACTCGCCCCACAGCGTCGAATAGGCGGCGTACTGCTGCCCCGCGGTCGTCAGGGTCACCTCGTGGAACCCGGGCGTGACGCTCTCGAGCAGGGCGAGCACGCCGTCGTTGAGCTCGGGATGGCTGTCGGCGCCGAGGATCACCCCGACGACCGTCACGGACTGCGAGCCGACCACCACGTCGGTCGAGAAGAGCAGGCAGGCGCCCGCCTCATCGGTCGTGCCGGTCTTGATGCCGTCGACGCCGGAGATGCCGAGGAGTTTGTTGGTGTTGTCGATCTCGCCGATGTAGGGCTCCTGCGCCGTGGGGGTGCGCACGATCGAGGCGATGACCGGGTCGGCGAGGGCGAGCTGGCCGAGCGCGACGAGGTTCGCCGGAGTGCTCAGGTCGCCGGGCGACAGACCGTTGGTGTCGACGACCACCGTGTCGGTGAGACCGTGCTCGGTGAGCCAGGCGTTCGCCGCGGTCAGGTAGGCATCGACCGACCCGAACGCCCAGACCGCGAGCGACTCAGCGTAGTTGTTGGCCGAGGGGATCAGCATGGTCTCCATGACCTGGCGCTGCGAGAGCACGAGCCCCTCGCGAACCGGCTCGAGCGAGCCGTTCTGCGCGAGCACGTCGTAGTAGATGTCGACATCGGCGTCCGTGAAGGTGATGTCGGGGCCGGCCTCCCCGTCGGCGAGCGGTTTGGCCGACAGAACGACGAGAGCGGTGATGACCTTCGTGATGCTCGCGATCGGGAACTGCCCCTGGTCACCCGCCGACGCGAGTACACCGTCGAATCCGACAGCGCCTATCGCGCCGCGACCGTAGCCCGGGAACGCCGCGGCGACCGGAGCGGCCGGTGCGAACGCGGGTGTCTCAACGGTCGGTGCAGCGTCGGGCAGTTCGGCGGCGGCAGCGGTCGGCAGGTAGATGGCGACCGACACGATGCCGAGGGTCAGGACGAGGACGATCGCGGCGGCGATGCGGCGACGCCGGTACAGCTGCTGCCGCGAGACCTGTCGTCGCGTCGGATCTGGGCGCGTTGACACCCCGTCAGGCTATGCGAGAACCTCTGAGGGCCCTTCCCGACCCGCTGCCATCCCCGGCATGCGTGCCGACGGCAACTCCTCGTCGCAACAGAATCGTTACGATCGGCGCGCTAACGGCAGAACCGTCTGTGCGCTCACGTATTCTTTCCGGCGAAAGGGGCCCAACCTTGTCGCCGTTTGCACGCACGCCCAGCCGGATCGCCGGACTCCTCGGTTTCATCGGCATGAGTGTCGCTGCCGGAGTCCTCGCGACCGTGGCCATCACTCCTGCTCTCGCCCTGACGAGTGTCGCCGCCAACGACACCATCGGCATCTTCGAGGATCTGCCCGACTACCTCGAGATCCAGCCCCTGTCGCAGCGCACCAACATCTACGCGACGAACTCCGACGGCTCCCCCAAGCTGCTCGCCTACTTCTACGAGCAGAACCGCATCGAGGTCGGCTGGGATCAGGTCAACGGCTTCGTCAAGGATGCCGCGGTCGCCGGTGAGGACCCCCGCTACTACGACCACGGCGGCATCGATCTCCAGGGCACCGTTCGCGCCGTCCTGAACAACGCTCTCGGTCGTCCCATCCAGGGTGGTTCGTCGATCACGCAGCAGTACGTGAAGAACGTCAACATCCAGAACGCGATCAAGGACCTGACCGACCAGGACGAGATCACGGCCGCCTACGAGGCGGCGACGGTGCAGACCGAGTCCCGCAAGATCCGCGAGATGAAGTACGCCATCGGTCTCGAGAAGCGGTACACGAAGGACGAGATCCTCCTCGGCTATCTCAACATCGCCGGTTTCGGCGGCACCGTCTACGGCATCGAGGCCGCGGCCAACTACTACTTCGGCACCAGCGCCGCGAACGCGACACTGCAGCAGTCGGCGAGCCTCATGGCCATCGTCAACAACCCCGAGAAGTACCGACTCGACTACCCCGACAGCGAGACCAACGGCGCCGCGAACGGCTACGCGGCGAACAAGTCGCGCCGCGACTACATCCTGGGCAACATGCTCGAGGAGAAGATGATCACGCAGCAAGAGCACGACGACGCCGTCGCCGCTCCCGTCGAGCCGTCCATCCAGCCCCCGTCGGGTGGATGCGCCCTCGCCGGCGGCTCCGGATTCTTCTGCGATTACGTGACCCGCGTGTTCAAGAACGACGAGTTCTTCGGCGACGACCCGAAGGCGCGTCTGCGCAACTTCATCACCGCCGGCTACGACGTGTACACGACTCTCGACGTCGACGTGCAGGCCGCTGCCGAGGCCGCGATCAACGACAACGTGCCGTGGCACCTCGACGACTTCGACATCGGTGCGACCGTCGTCACCGTGCAGCCCGGCACCGGCAAGATCCTCGCCATGGCCCAGAACAAGAGGTACTCGGTCGATCCCGAGGACCTCGCCGCCGACCCGACCGCGACGGCCATCAACTACAACGCCGACTACGACTACGGCGGATCGACGGGCTTCCAGCCCGGCTCCACCTACAAGATCTTCACGCTGCTCGAATGGCTGAAGGAGGGGCACGGCCTCAACGAGGGTGTCGACGCCCGCCGCAAGGACCTCCGCGGAACGGCATGGAAGGACTCCTGCTCACCCGACGGCAAGTACGTGCTCGGCGAGAGCTGGAACCCCCGCAACGACGAGGGCGGCAACGGCGGGTTCTGGACGGCGCTCTACAACACGATGAACTCGGAGAACACCGGCTTCATCGCGATGTCGAAGCAGCTCGATCTCTGCGGCATCAGCGGCACCGCCAACGCGATGGGCGTGTACCGCGCCGACCGCGGCGTCGAGGACATGATCACCGACGACGCCGGCAACCCCGTCCTGGATGCCGAAGGCAACGAGACCTACAGCGTGCGCTCGGGCGAACTCGTCCACGGGCCCAGCTCGGTTCTCGGCACCAACGAGGTCGCTCCTCTGCAGATGGCCGGCGCCTTCGCGACGATCGCATCGGGTGGTACCTACTGCGAGCCGATCGCGATCGAACGGATTGTCGCGCCCGATGGCACCGAGGTTCCGGTCCCGCCGTCGAAGTGCACGAAGGCCCTCGAGCCCGAGGTGGCCGCGACGGCCGCGTACGCCCTGCAGCAGGCGTTCCAGCGCGGTACCGGCAGCCCCACCTACTCGTCTCTGACGAACCGCGCGCCCACGCTGGGCAAGACGGGTACGACCGATGAGGCCGAGGCCACCTGGATGAGCGGAGCGACCACCAAGGCCGCGACCGTAACGGGGGTCTTCAACGTCACCGGTCACGTCAACGAGCGCAACTACTACCTCGACAGCGGACAGGCCGCGAGCGCCCGGCACCGGATCGCCCCCCGGGTGATGAGCGCGCTCAACGCCAAGTACGGCGGCGACGAGTTCCCGGCGGCATCGCAGGAGCTGTTGCGCGGGCAGCAGGCGACCGTTCCCGATGTCCGAGGTCTCAGCATCGATCAGGCGAAGGCGATCATCGAGGGCGCCGGATTCGGGTTCCTCGACGGCGGACAGCAGGACTCCGACCTGCCGGTCGGCACCGTCTCCGGCACCACCCCGTCGGGTCAGACCAGCAAGAGCTCGATCGTCACCGTCTACACGAGCAACGGACTGCTGAAGGCTCTGCCCGACCTGACCGGGGTCCAGCAGAACGCGGTGGCGGGAGCTCTGGCCAGTGCCGGGTTCACCGCGGCTCCGACGATCCAGTGCGAGGTCGACGGCGCTCTGCAGCCCAATTCGCCGGCGCTCGTGAAGTCGCAGGATCCCTCACCGGGCACGGCCGCGAGATCCGATGTCGCCGTCCGGGTCACGGTAACCAAACGCACCTGTTAGCGCCGCTCCAGCGGTGGTAGACGAGGGACGTGCGCGGCAGGTGAACCTGTCGCGCACGTTCCTTCCTCATTGCGGGCCGGGCCGAGTCTGTTTTGGGACGGCCTGCGGCCTGCACGACCGGTCCCGGCGCGCGCTTCGCGCTACTCGACCTTGATCGCAGGGCTGGAAACACTTCGAACAGGCCCGGAGGCCGTTCCGTGCCCCTCCGCGCAGCGTCGGTCCTCCGTCAGATCAGCCCGCCGTCGACCGAGCGGCCCTTCGGGTGCTCCGCATCCGGCACCATGACGTCGGTCTGCAGATTGAGGCTCTCGCCGCGGAAGAACGGCTTCGAGGCGGGGAAGAACGACCAGACGATCATCAGCACCACGCCGACGAGCAGCGAGCCGACTCCGACGACGAAGACGCTTCCGACGCCGAGCAGCGTCGTCGAGCCGTATTCGGGATCGAGCATGTCGATCGCCGACTTCACGAATGCCGCCGTCAGCAGCACGCCGCCGAGGAGCGGGAACAGGAACTGGAAGACGAAGTTCCGGGCCGACGTGAACGCCTGCTTGCGGAACAGCCAGACGCACGCGAACCCGGTGATGCCGTAGTAGAAGGCGATCGCGAGGCCGAGGGACGCGATCGTGTCCTCGAGGATGTTCTCGCTGACGAGCGTCATGCCGACGTAGAAGACGATGGCGACGGCACCCATCACGAAGGTGCTGTACGCCGGTGTCTTGAAGCGGGGGTGGACGGTGCCGAACTTCGGTGGGAGCGCCTTGTAGACCGCCATGGCGAGGGTTCCGCGGGCGGTCGGCAGGATCGTGGTCTGGGTGGACGAGACCGCCGAGACCATGACGGCGACGACGAGCAGCCACGCCCAGGGTCCGAAGAGGGCGTCCTTGACGGCGTAGAAGACGTCGTCGGCGTTCTCGGAGTTGCCGAGGCCGATGCCCGTGGTGCCGAGGCCCGCGTACGCCATCGCGGCGACGGCGACCGCCACGTAGGTGAAGACGAGGATGACGGTCGAGAGCAGTGCGGCTCGGCCGGGGATGCGCTGCGGGTCCTTGGTCTCCTCGTTGAGGGCCAGGCAGGTGTCCCAGCCCCAGTAGATGAAGAGGGCGAGCAGGATGGCCTCGGTGAAGCCCGACAGGTCGGTGAAGGCGAACGGGTCGAACCAGGACAGCTGCGGTGCAGTCGCGCCCTCGGGGGCCGTGCCGTTCGCCACCGCCACGAGGGCGAACACGACGAACAGGATGAGCGCCAGGTACTGGATGGCGATGAGGATGTTCTGCAGCACCTCGCCGATCTCGAGTCCGCGGTAGCTGACGAAGACCATGAGGGCGATGAAGACGACGCCGGTCGCCGTGACGGCGATCGTGTTCTCCGCCACGTCGGGCGCGACCAGCAGCCAGAAGTAGTAGCCGCCGATCTGCGCCAGGTTGGCGAGGACGATGGTGCCGGCGACGGCCACTCCCCAGCCGCCCAGCCAGCCGATCCGCGGACCGAAGGCCTTGGTGGCCCAGGTGAAGGTGGTTCCGCAGTCGGGGACCGCCCGGTTCAGCTCTCGGTAGGCGAAGGCGACGAAGAACATGGGGATGAAGGCGAGGATGATCGCGATCGGCGTCTGGGGGCCGACCGCGATGACGATGAAGCCGAGGGTCGCCGCGAGCGAGTAGACGGGAGCTGTGGAGGCGAGGCCGATCACGGTCGATCCGATGAGGCCGAGGGATCCGGCACGCAGCCCCTTGCCGCCTCCGTCGGCGATGACGGGTTCGGAGCCGGTCTGCTGCGTCATACAGTCACTTCCTCGCTGGATGGCTGCGTTCTGCGACCCGTCGACGGTGACGGCAGTGCGCTGAGCCGAGCATAGCGACGAAGCAACCCGGTGGGGCCTCAGCGCGTGATGGCCCAGAGCGCCACGGCTGCGGCTGCGGCGACGTTGAGCGAATCGACCCCGTGGAGCATCGGGATGGTCACGATCGTGTCCGCTGAGGAGAGTGCGTGCCTGCCCAGTCCGTCGCCTTCTGTTCCCAGAACGAGCGCGACCTTCTCACCGGGTCGGTAGCGATCGAGCGGGATCGCTCCGTCGCCGAGGGCGAGTGCCGCGATCTCGAAGCCGTGCTCGTGGAGCAGCGGGGTCGCCTCGCGCCATTCGGGGAGCCGGGTCCACGGCACCTGGAGCACCGTTCCCATGCTCACCCGCACGCTGCGGCGGTACAGCGGGTCGGCGCAGCGCGGAGTGACGAGCACGGCGTCCGCTCCGAGGCCTGCGACGGATCGGAAGATCGCTCCGACGTTGGTGTGGTCGACGAGTCCGTCGAGGATCACGACCCGCTTCGCATCTCGGAGGATCTCGGCGGGTTCCGGCAGGACGGGCCGGTGCATGGAGGCGAGAGCGCCGCGGTGGAGGTGGTAGCCGGTGAGCTGCTCGAGGAGGGCGTCCTCCCCCACGTAGACCGTGAGGTCGGGGTAGCCGGAGAGGAGCTGCTCGAGCTCGGGCAGCCACGACTCGCGGGTCAGGACCGAACGCGGACGGTGCCCTGCTGCGAGGGCGCGGGCGATGACTTTCGTCGATTCGGCGAGGTACAGACCGCCGGCCGGCTCGGTGCGACGGCGGAGGGCGACGTCGGTGAGGCGGGAGTAGTCGTCGAGCTCGGGCGCGTCGAGCGAGTCGAGTCGGACGATCTGCACGCGGATATCACTCTCTCGAGAGGGGATGCCGGCGGCGTCTGGTCGCCACCTGCTCCCGCGCCTGTCTACGCTGGACTCGGGAGGAACGATGACCACGCTAGCGTCCTCGGCTCAGGGCGCCGATTCTGCGGCCTCCCTTTCGCGCGACCTCGACCGGGTCGCCGAGCTCCTCCGCGGGCGCAGTGTGTCCGTTCTCACGGGTGCCGGGGTGAGCACGGACTCGGGTATCCCCGACTATCGCGGTGCGGGTGCGCCGAAGCGTTCGCCGATGTCGTTCCAGCAGTTCCTCTCGGGGGCGTCCTACCGTCAGCGCTATTGGGCGGGCAGCCATCTGGGCTGGAAGCGTTTCGACTCGGCGGAACCGAATGATGGCCACCGTGCTCTGGCCGATCTCGAAGCCTCCGGCCTGGTCAACGGCGTCGTCACCCAGAACGTCGACGGCCTGCATCTGAAGGCCGGCTCCCGCCACGTCGTCGACCTCCACGGCACCGTCGATCGGGTCCGCTGCCTGCGTTGCGGCCAGACCTTCGCGCGTGCCAGCGTCGCCGAGCGGATCGAGGCGGCGAACCCGTGGCTCGAGCAGCCCGACTCGGTCACCATCAACCCCGACGGCGACGCCGAGGTCGCCGATGTGTCCGAGTTCGTCGTGCCCGAGTGCACTGTCTGCGGCGGTGTGCTGAAGCCCGAGGTGGTGTTCTTCGGCGAGTTCGTGCCGAGTGAGAAGTTCGCGGAGGCGAGTGCGCTGGTGAGACGGGCGGATGCGCTGATCATCGCCGGTTCGTCGCTTGCCGTGAATTCCGGTATCCGACTTCTCGAGGTCGCCCGCCGTGCTCGCTCCCCCATCGTGATCATCAACCGTGGGGCGACCAAGGGCGACACCCGGGCCACGATCAAGCTCGATGCCGGCACGACCGAGTCCCTGGCGGGGCTGGTCGAACGTCTGATCACCTGACCTGCCGCACGTCCTCGAACCCCACCACCCCTGCGCGCATGCGCCGACTTCCCGGAGCCCCACTGATGACCCGTCTCGAACTCGTGCGCCACGGCCAGACCGACTGGAACCTGCAGGGGCGCATCCAGGGGACGAGCGACATCCCGCTGAACGACACGGGCCGTCGCCAGGCGCGGGAAGCCGGTCAGCGTCTCGCTGCAGAGCATTGGGACGCGATCGTGTCGAGCCCTCTGTCGCGGGCGTTGGAGACGGCGCAGATCATCGCCGCGGAGATCGGGCTCGACGACATCGAGATCATCGACGATCTCCGTGAACGCTCGTACGGCACGGCGGAGGGGCTGAGCGGGGTCGAGTTGGATGCGCTTCGCCAGCGCGGCGAGCACATCCAGGGTCGGGAGAAGCGTTCGCATGTCGTTGCGCGTGCCCGGCCGGCGCTGGTGGAGTTGGCGGAGCGTCACCCCGACCAGTCGGTGCTGGTGGTGACGCATGGAGGTGTGATCGGCTCGCTGGTTCGGGATGTGACCGCGTACGCGTGGCCCGAGCCGGGGCAGATGATCAGCAACGCGTCGTCGCAGCACTTCGCGTACGCCGATGGTGAGATCGGGCTGATCGAGTTCAACGGGACGAAGTGGAAGCCGGGCCAGGTCGAGACGGATCCGCTTCAGGTCGAGGGGCTGTAGGAGGCGGCGTGCACAAGAACGCGATCCGGTTCCGGGAGACTCTGCTGTCGCTCGGGGAGAGCGGCGCTGTGCAGGAGACTGCCGAGACGGCTCATACTGCGGCTGACGCGGCGGCGACTCTGGGTGTGCCGGTTGCGGCGATCGTGAAGAGCCTGGTGTTCCGGGTGGATGGCGAGCCGATCCTGCTGCTGGTGTCCGGCGTGAATCGGGTGGATACCGACCTGGTGGCGGAGTACCTGGGTGCGCCGCTCGAGAAGGCGGATGCCGCGTTGGTGAAGTCGGCGACCGGGTACAGCATCGGCGGTGTGCCGCCGCTCGGTCATCCGGCGCCGCTGCGGACGCTGATCGATGAGGATCTGCTCGAGCTCGACGAGTTGTGGGCGGCGGCGGGGATGCCGAACGCGGTGTTCCCGATCCTCCCCGCCCGCCTGGTGGCACTGACAGCGGCCGAGATCACCCGCATCCACTGACCACCCGACGTGCCCGTCGAGCCGAGCACCAGCCCCGCCGCCCGTTGAGCCCGTCGAAACGCCGGCCAGGAGCCGCGCTGGGGCTCCGCCCGTTGAGCCCGTCGAAACGAAGGACCCAAAGCAGGCCTCATACCCCGCCCGTTGAGCCCGCCGAAACGCAGACCCGAGACGCGCTCCACCCCCGCCCGTTGAGCGCAGCGAAACGCAGGACCCGAGGAACGGCGCCCTGCCCGCCCGTTGAGCCCGCCGAAACGCAGACCCGAGACGCGCTCCACCCCCGCCCGTTGAGCGCAGCGAAACGCAGGACCCGAGGAACGGCGCCCTGCCCGCCCGTTGAGCTCGCCGAAACGAAGGCCCCGAGCCGCGCCGGGGCCCCCGCCCGTTGAGCCCGTCGAAACGAGGGCCGCAAGGCGGACGGTACTGCCCGCCCGTTGAGCGCAGCGAAACGCAGGGATCTCAGGCAGCGACGGCTGGCGGGCTGATGCGTCGTGGTGTGCGCCGGGCGTCGACCCAGGCTGGTGGGATCAAGTATCGGGTCCCAGTAGCAGGGTCGGTGTCGAGGTCCCATCCGTCGAGGTCGAATCTTCGGTGATGGAACGGACACAACAGGACCCCGTTGCTGATATTGGTGGGTCCTCCGGCAGCCCAGGGTGTGATGTGCGCGGATTGACACCGTGAGGGCGGTTCGTCGCAGCCGGGCCAGATGCACCCGCCGTCCCGAACGGCCATCGCCTGCCGTTGCGCGGGGCTGAAGAGGCGGCGGGCGGTGCCGAGGTCGAGGGGTTGGGAGTTCCCGTCGAGGACGACGGGGAGGATCTTCGCATCGCACGCCATCCGCCGTGCCGTCCGGGCACTGATCGAAGCATCAACACCGAACAGGGTCGCCGTCCCGACCCCGGTCATGAGTGCTTCGAGGGGGATGGTGACGAGGATGGTGGTGTCGATGCCGTTGCTGTCCCCGGTATCGGCGCGCAAAGAGTCCCGCATGATCGAGGTCAGCGCGTCGAGACGACGCTGCCCGATGGTCCGGGTGTCGCGGATCGCCTCATCACCCCCAGGGGTGTCGGGGTCGGTGAAGGTCACCTTGCGGGGGTTCATCCGAGCGTGGAGGGCCGCTTGGGCGATCCCGAGGGATTCAGCATCCCAGTGGATCACGCTGCTATAGGTGCCGTCTCGGTGGGCGATGACACTGAAGTCGGCGCGTGCGCGGGCGGCTTCTTCGCGGGGTTCGATCCCGTCGGGGTTGAACCGGTCGGGCAATGCACGACACAGTTTCGTCAGGTCCGTCAACGGCAACTCTCCCGCCTGGCCGACCAGGAACTCCTCCAACCCGGCAAGGTCCTCGACAGTGGCGAAGGGGTCGACCTGCCGGAGCGTTGTGAGGATCACCCGCGCCGCATCGAGACTCAACGACCCATGATCGAGTCCCGCGGCGACGACCGGGTGGAGTGACGGTAGCGGTTCGCCGATGAGCGTGGTCCGGCCGGCGAGGCGGGTGCCGACCTCGCACCAATCCCTCGCCCGGGTCGCGTGCACCCCCGTGATCGACGCGAGCACCGCGGGAGCGTTCCGCTCCCCCAACCGGGTCGCGAGCGGGGCCTCGAGGGTCCGGTCGGAGCGGCGTTCGATCTCCCCCGCGATGCGGGCGGCGACCGCGTCGGCCAACCGGACGACCTCCCCCACCCGGGCGGCGAGATCGAGGACGGTGGCATCCTTCGCCCCCGCCAGCAGCTCCCCCAGCTCGGCGGTGTCAGCCCACGGCATTCCCTCGACGAGCCCCGCGAGCGCACCCACCCGCTCGTTCAGGAGGTCGACGGGGCTGCTCATACCCCTGATTCTGCCGCCAACCACCGACACTGACCGGACCAGATAAGCCCTGATCAACGGTTTATTAGACCACTACCTGAACCCTATTCCGGACAGTCAGCAGCAAGGAAACGAGTGCTGCGGGTGCGCGCACGTTCCGGGCACCGGGGCCGGCCGGAACGTGCGCACACGCCCGGAACACCCATCCCAGCCCCACAGCACACCGCACCCCAACACACCAACACGGATCCATCCCGATCCCATCCCGGCATCAGTAGAACCCGCGCCGAGCCCAATGATCACCGAACCGCGTACTCAATCGACGACCCCGCCCAAGAGTGATCACGAACGCGGAACCGCATGTTCCGGACAAACCTCTACGCCGGAGCGAACACGCCTAAGCGCCCGGAATATCCGAGTCAGTGGGGGCGGGTGGCTACTCGCTCCAGCAGGGCGTTCAAGACCTCGGCAGAGGCGGTCCAGGAGAACTTCGAGGCTTGGGTCACCCCCGCGACCGACCGTGTCTTCCACGCGTCGGGGTCCTCGAGGGAGCGGATGCCGTCGACGATCGATGCATCGTCGTGCGGATCGACGTAGATCGCGGCGTCTCCCCCGATCTCGCGGAAGATCGGGATGTCGCTGACCACGGCGGGGGTGCCCGCTCGCATCGCCTCGATCACCGGGATGCCGAACCCCTCGTCGAGCGACGCGGTGAGCAGAGCGGTCGCGCGGGAGAGGATCTCCGCGTACTCCTCGTCGGTGACCCCGTTGTGGAACACGAGTCGGGCATCGGGTGCGAGGGCGGTGAGGCGGCGCCGGTCGGCGTCGGAGACCCGGCTCAGCAGATGCAGTTCGTATCCGGGCAGGCGGGCGGCCGCGCGGACGAGCGCCTCGACGTTCTTGTAGCCGATGAACGCGCCCATGTAGACGAGCACGCCACCGTCGGGGCGCGTCCGAGTCCCCGTCCCTGCACCGACGGTCGCCCCGTCGGCGGCGTTGTAGACGACCTCGATCGGACGGCGGGTCAGCCGATGCTCCTCCATGAGCCCCTTGGTCGTCTCCGACACGGTGACCACGGCGTCCGCGCCGTTGAGCAGCAGCCGCTGAGGCCACCACGCGAGGTGGTAGATGCGCCACAGCAGTCGGAGCCAGGTCGGCATGCTGCGCGGCGGGGTGCGGTGCCGGTAGTAGATCAGGTCGTGCAGAGTCAGGACGAGCGGGTATCGCCGCCCGAAGGATCCCATCGTCTGCATCGGGCTGAACACGACATCGGGCTTCAGCTTGTTGACCTCACGCGCGACGAGGATCTCGAGCGGGGACGTGGGCGACGAGATGCGCTTCCACGGCAGATCGGGAAGGACGGCGAGCTGCCGTTCGTCGTTGATCAGCATGGTCACGTCGTGACCGGCGCCGAGTGACGCGACGAGACGCTCGGAGTAGCGGGCGATCCCGTCGTGACTGCCGTCGGTCTTGACGTACCGGCAGTCGAAGAAGATCTTCACGACTCGGCCGAGCCGATGAACGTCTCGATCTCGCGAGCCGTCTCGGCGGGGCGCTCGTAGTGGATGAGGTGTCCGACGTTCATCTCGACATGCATCGATGCGTTCGGGAACAGCGACACCAGCGTGCGCTGCGCGGAGAGGGGCGTGATCTCGTCCTTCTCGGCGACGATGAGTCGCACCGGGATGCCGATGCCGCGCGCGTATTCGCTGACGTCGTGACTGACCGAGGCGCGGAAGGCGTCGAGGACGACACGGCGGTTCGCGAACGCGCCGAAGTACAGGTCGTGCTGGTTGTGGATCCACCGGCGGAGAGCGGGATCGCGGGTCTTCGCCATGAAGACGCTCATGCCGCGGGTGACGACACGCCAGCGGAGCACCCAGAAGCCGAGTTTCTCAGGCAGTCGTGAGCCGAGCCAGTAGTAGAAGATCGCGAGACGGGTGCCGATCGCGTTCGGTCCGGAGAGCGCCGGGGCTGCGATCGGGTTGACGAGCACCGCGCGCGGCGCGGCGAGGCCGGAGGCGAGAGCGGCCGACACGACGATGGTGCCGAACGAGTGCCCGAGAACCGGCGACCCGTTCGCATCGACGGCGTCGGTGAACAGGCGCAGCCACGCGGCGTATCCGTGGATGTCGTGCTCTGCCTCGCGCAGCGGCTCGGACGCACCGAAACCGGGAAGGTCGGGCACGATGACGCGGAGGCCGGGGTCGAGTGCGGCCACATGAGCGGCGATCGCTTCGAGACCGTGGTGATCGCCGCGGAAACCGTGCACGAGCACCAGACTGCGTTCCGGCGACTCGGCCCCGTACTCCCAGTAGGCGGTGCGGCTGCCGAGCACGGTCGTCGATCGCGGTCGGCCGACCGCCTGGTCGAGCACCGACTCGTAGGGCGAAACGACCTGCTTCATCCGTTTCAGTTTAGGCAGGATTGCCTATCTAGACTGAGCACACCGCCGCCGCCTTGAAGGAGAGCCGTGAGCTTCACTGCACCGATCACCCTGCCGGGACTGGCCCTGAACCCTCAGTGGTATCGCCGGTCGGTGTTCTACGAGGTAATGGTCCGGTCGTTCGCCGACAGCAACGGCGACGGCACCGGCGACCTCGGCGGACTGACGGCGCGGCTCGACTACCTGCAGTGGCTCGGCATCGATGCGCTCTGGTTGCCGCCGTTCTACCAGTCACCCCTCCGCGACGGCGGCTACGACGTGTCGGACTTCAAGTCGGTGCTGCCCGAGTTCGGCACGATCGACGAGTTCCGCGAGCTGGTCAAGAAGGCGCACGAGCGCAACATGCGCATCGTGATGGACTTCCCGCTCAACCACACCTCCGACGCCCACGAGTGGTTCCAGCAGTCCCGGGAGGACCCGGAGGGGCCGTACGGCGACTATTACGTGTGGAGCGACACCGACGAGAAGTACGACAACATCCGCATCATCTTCGTCGACACGGAGGAGTCGAACTGGACGTTCGACCCGGTCCGCCGGCAGTTCTTCTTCCACCGGTTCTTCTCGCACCAGCCCGACCTGAACTTCGAGAATCCCGCGGTGCAGGAGGCGATCTTCGACATCGTCCGCTTCTGGCTCGACCTGGGTGTCGACGGCCTCCGCCTCGATGCGATCCCGTACCTGTACGAGTCCGAGGGCGGCAACGGCGAGGGCGAGCCGGCGACGCACGAGTACATCAAGCGTCTCCGCGCGATGATCGACCGCGACTACCCCGGTCGCATCCTCATCGCCGAGGCCAACCAGTGGCCGCGTGAGGTCGCCGCGTTCTTCGGCACCGAGGAGGAGCCGGAATGCCACATGGCGTTCAACTTCCCGATCATGCCGCGAATCTTCTATTCGCTGCGGGCGCAGACCGCCACCGAGCTGGTCCGGATCCTCGGGGAGACGACCGATGTGCCGGTGGGCGCCGCGTGGGGGGTGTTCCTTCGCAACCACGACGAGCTGACGCTCGAGATGGTGTCCGAGGAGTACCGCCAGGCGATGTACGGCTGGTACGCGTACGACCCGCGGATGCGTTCCAACATCGGCATCCGGCGGCGCCTCGCCCCGCTGCTCGACAACTCACGGGCCGAGCTGGAGCTGGCCCATGCGCTCCTGTTCTCCCTGCCGGGCAGCCCGTTCCTGTACTACGGCGACGAGATCGCGATGGGCGACAACATCTGGCTTCCGGACCGGGATGCCTCCCGCACGCCGATGCAGTGGACGCCCGACCGCAACGCCGGGTTCTCGTCCGCCGACCCCGGCAAGCTCTTCCTGCCCGTCGTGCAATCTCTGGTCTACAACTACACACTCGTGAACGTCGAGGCGCAGCTGGCCCAGTCGCGGTCGATGCTGCACTGGGTGCGCAACGTGATCCACACGCGCAAGGCCCACCCGACGTTCGGGCTGGGTTCGCTCGAGGTGCAGGACACGGACCACGAGTCGGCCCTCGCTTTCGTGAGGTCGTACGAGGGCGCGTCGACGGGTGCGCAGCACATGGGCGACGTTGCCGAGGACGTCCTGTGCGTCTTCAACTTCTCGCACAATCCGATCACCGTGAAGGTCACGATGGCCGACCACGCCGGTGCCCGTCTCACCGACCTGTTCGGCGGCGGAGAGTTCCCCCGGGTCGCCGACGACGGCACGGTGACGTTCACTCTCGGCAGCCAGGCCTTCTACTGGCTGAAGATCTGGGATCCGTCCGCGCAGTTCTGAGCCAGGGGGCGGGGTCGGGTATCGCCCGTCGCCCCCAACCGGTCTCGGCATTCGTTCGACGTCGGCGCGTGATACCGGTCGACGTCGGAGGTCGTGCCTAGCCTGGCGGCGTGGACACAGACCTCACGCTCGACGGACTCGATTTCGAGTCGCTGCGCACCGAACCGATCACCCTTCCCGGGTCGTCGTTCCGTCCCGATGCGGTGGCCGAGGTGGCCGCCGCGGTCGAGGCCGACTCCCCCATGGTCTTCACCGCCGGCGAGATCCCGCCCTGGGCCGCGATGCTCGGGGTGTTCGACCTCGAGACGACCGGGATCGATCCCGCCACGTCTCGGATCGTGAGCGCCCATGTCGGCGTCCTAGGTTCCGATGGTGTTCCGGTGGAGCGTCGTGATTGGCTCGCCGATCCCGGGGTCGAGATCCCCGAGGGTGCCGCCGCTGTCCACGGCATCAGCACTGAGCGTGCGCGGGCCGAAGGGCGCCCCGCACCCGACGTGGTGGGCGAGATCCTCGACGCGCTGCGCGATCTGAGCGATCGGCGTATCCCCGTCGTCATCTACAACGCCCCTTACGACCTGACCCTGCTCATGCACGAGGCGGTGCGTCACGGGCATCGGGCCCTCGACGATTCGCTGCTCGTGATCGATCCGCTCGTCGTCGACAAGGCGGTGGACAAGTACCGACGCGGCAAGCGCACCCTCACGGCTGCGGCCGACTGCTACGGGGTGAGCCTCGTCGACGCTCACGACTCGAGCGCCGACGCGATCGCCGCCGGCCGGGTCGCTCAGGCTCTGGCCCGCCGTTATGCCGCGGAGCTGTGGCTCTCCGCCGATGAACTGCACGCACTGCAGGTGGCGTGGTGCCGCGAGCAGACGGAGAGCTTCATCGCGTACATGCGCCGCGTGAAGGATCCGCAGTTCACGACCTCGGACCTCTGGCCGGTCCGCGAGCTCCAGCTCGAATACTGACCCGCTGAGCAGGCCCTTCGTTTCGCTCCGCTCAACGGGCGGGCTGCGCTCAACGGGCGGGCTGCGCCGGTCGCTGAGCGGAGCGATGCGCACGAGTTCGGGTCGCGTGCGTTCCTTCGTTTCGCGGCGCTCAACGGGCGGGGCGGCGCTCGACGGGCGGGGCTCGGCGTTCGCTGAGCGGAGCGATGCGCATCAGTCCGGGGTCCGCGCGCGTGCCTTCGTTTCGACGAGCTCAACGGGCGGGTGGGCTCAGGTGGCTGACGTCACCGGCTGGCGGAGGATCGTCCTCAGTTTCTCTGGGGCTGAGCGGCGGGGGTCGCTCAAGTAGATCTCGTGGTGTTTGCCCACCATCCGAAGCCCTTGGGCCGGGATGACGTCGTCGTGCAGGGCAGCGAGGGTCGGGCCCTCGTCGTCGTACGGGCCGATGTGCAGGGTCTGCACCGCCGCCCCCTCGTCGAACAGCTCGAACCGGAGCCGATCGAGCGCGGGAGCCCCGCCCTTCAGCTCGACCCCTCGCCGCGCGGTCGCGACGTGCGCATCCGTGATCCAGTCGGGAATCATGATCATCGTGGTCCAGTCCCAACGGGACTTATCGCGAGCGCTCGTGAACGATGTCAGGTCGTCGGACCACCAGAGGGCCTCGAGAGGCATCACGGAATAGTCGCGATCGAGCTCGTTCCTGCTGAGGAACTTCAGCCGGTACGCGACCGGATAGATCGTCGCAAGCGCATCCGCGTATTCCGCCGACGAGTTGGGGTCGCCGTGGCCGTCGACCATCAGGAACCGCATCGGCGGCACCGTGACCACCTCGAACCGCCCCGCGTGCGCGGTGTAACTGCCGATCAGCTTCTTGAGATCCGTCTTCGTCATCTCGGCACCGCGACGATCGGCCGAGGTCAGCGGTCGGTGTTCAGCTGCTGGAAGTAGCTCGACACGGCCGCTCGGCGGTGGCGGATCCATTCGCGATCGAGGCCGGACGGCTTGCCGGCGGCGTGATCGAGCCGCACGGTCTCGGCCGGAGTGACGACGATGTCGATCAGACAGTCCGACGCCTTGGGGTCGAGCGGGATGTCGACGAACTGGGTGGTGTGCACGACCGCGATGACCGGCACGTCGTCATCGACGAGATCGAGCTCACGGAGGATCCCCCACTCGAGATCGAGGTAGCCTTCACCGCCGCCGACATGGACGCCGCCGGAGGTGACGGCAACAGCGCCCGTGACCATGACGTCGACATGTCCGAGTTCGCGGAGCTCCCGGAGCTCGAGCACCCGACCGTGCTCCTCCATGCCGTCGAGCGTGGCCGCACCGGCGAGCGCAGCGGGGTCGCCGATGCTGCCGTCGATCAGGAACATTCCCCGGCGGCCGCCGAAGGTCGGCACGAGCAGTCGCTTGCCCTGGAGCAGGAGCGATCGGCGCAGACCGATGAGGCTGTTGTCGGGCGCCACGAAGATGGTGGTCGCATCACGGACGGCGTCGAGCTCGAGGGTCTGGCGGGTGCACTCGTCACTGCCGTCGAAGTCGGGCACGAACTGGGTGATGTCGAGGTCGAACCGCGAGTCGGGCTTCACATGGTCGATCAGCTGCGATCGCACCACCCGGCGGATCTGGGTCTGCTTGTTGACGAACGTGCCGCGTCCGGCCTGGATGCGCAGGAGCCCTTCGCGCGCGAGCTCATCGGTGGCGCGACGGAGTGTGCCGCGGGAGACGCCGAGGCGTGCCGCGAGCTGCGGCTCGGGCGGGAGCGGGCTGAGGTCATCGAACGAGGTGGCCATCGCCAGCGTCTCGAGCGCCTGCAGCGCTTGACGGTACAGCGGGGGCAGCTCGGCGGATCGCTCGAGCAGCGGTACTCCTGCAGAGCCCATTGCGGTCACTCCTTCACGGTACGTGAGGAACGCATCATCCGGCGATCCGTGGATCGTGTCGGCCTCTGCGCCTCGGTCGCCCGCATCGAAACGTCTAGATGTTTGCGGTCGGATTGATAGTCTAAGCAGGTTGGTGGCAGCCGCTGTGGACATCCCACCCGACCCCGAGTGAAGAGGACCAGGCTGCCATGACAGAGACCGCACTTTCCGCGACCCCGCGAAGCGTCGAGAGTCACGCCGAACAGCGCCGGCGCGTGCGCGACGAGGTGATCGCCGCTCTCCGTCCCCTTGCGCTGCCCGACACGCGCTTCGTCGATCAGATCGAGCACTTCATCCCCGCCTACCCGGGTAGCGAGCTTCTCGTCGACACCCTGACGGACCTTCCGTTCTGGTCCGGAGACGGCACGGTCTACGCGACCCCCGACAACAACCTCGAGGGGGTCCGCACGGCGCTGATCCTCGAGGGGCGCGACCTCATCCAGACGATCGCGGTGCGACTCGGCTTCCGGCACTTCGCTCCCGGAAGCGTCACCGCCGGTTTCGAGCGTCTCGCCGGAACCCTCGACGGCGCCGACCTGCTCTCCTCCCCGATCGATCTCGACGGCATCCGCGCACTCGGTCCGCTCGACTTCGTCGTGAGCGGCTGCCGGGCGGTCAACGTGGACGGCGTGCGGTTCGGCAAGGGGCACGGCTACTTCGACATCGAGTGGGGCATCCTCTCCGCCCTCGGCGTCGCGTCGCAGGACACCCCGATAGTGGTCGCCTGCCACGACGTGCAGGTCGTCGACGAGGAGCTGTCGGCTTCCGCGAACGACACGATCGTCGACTGGATCGTCACTCCCACGCGTGTCATCGAGGTGAAGAACGATCGCACGAAGCCGATCGGCATCGATTGGGATCGCCTGCGCGCTGACCAGTTCGCGAGCATGCCGCCGGTGCGCGCCCTCAAGGCCATGGGCCTCTGACCCCGCCCGAATCGAGGGGATCGCGGCCCAGAGGTCGCGTTTGCGGTCGATTCTCGCCCGTGCGGGCCGCGATCTCCCCGATGCGTGTCGTCGTGGAGGGTGAGACGGCGCGGGAGATTCGACGGTTTACAGCGCGGAGACCTCACCGATCAGGCTGACGATGCCGATGACGACGAAGATCGGGCCTACGATCACGAACGCGATGGCTCCAAGGCGAAGGTTGCCCCGCCTGTACATCCGATCGGCGATCCCGTCTCCGAACATGCCGGTCCCCAGCCGCCGGAACCGATCGGTGACCGCATCCAGGTGTCGGAGGAAGAATGCGCCGAGGATCGTGAACCCCACTGCCATCAGGGTCCACACGGCCAGGAAGACGATGTCGTTCACCGGGGCCTCCATTCCGGATACAGCGAAGGCCCCGTCGTCCGACGGGGCCTTCGAATGCAGAACGGCTCGGGTTACTTGCCGAAGTTCTTGAAGCGCTGGTTGAACTTCTCGACGCGGCCGGCGCTGTCCATGATGCGCTGCTTGCCCGTGTAGAACGGGTGCGAGGCCGACGAGATCTCGACGTCGATGACCGGGTAGGTGTTGCCGTCCTCCCACTCGATGGTCTTGCCCGAGGAGACGGTCGACCGGGTGAGGAAGCTCTCACCCGAGGCGAGGTCGCGGAAGACGACGGTGGCGTAATCGGGGTGAATGCCGGACTTCATGATGAACCCTTGATCGAAAGCGGAAGGTGGCGGGGCGGGCGGTGAGCCCGCCGTCCCGCAGAATGCGGAAGGCCTGGGGGCCCGAGAGGGCCGACAGACAAGGATAGCAGGAGACCGCCGAGGTCGCCAGCGATGACGGGCCTCGGCGAACGGTGTCGCTGATTCAGCGTCGTCGCTTCAGAACCCCGTCCTCGGCGAGCTGAGCGAGACCGTAGACGATGAGCGAGAACACGGCCACGACGACCGCGATGGCCCACATCAGCCGGTAGTCGAGATACCCGCGGGCCTGCGAGAGCAGCCCGCCGAGACCGGTGCCCGTGATGAGCTGCTCCGCGATCAGGACGCCCGTCAGGGCACGCGGTACCGCGAGCCGCACCGAGGCGAGCAGATGGGGCACCGCGTTCGGGACGACCACCTTGCTGAGCACGGCGAACCGACCGGCGTTCACCGATCGCAGCACATCGAGCGGTCCGGACGGAGCCCCGGCGAGCCCCTGCATGATCGTGACCAGGCTCGGGAAGAAGGTGACCGAGACCGTGACCGCGACGACCGTCGCGGGTCCGCGTCCGAACGCCAGCGCGATGAGCGGGGCGAGCGCGACGAGCGGCACGGTCTGGCTGATGAACGCGAACGGCATCGCGGAGGCGCCGATCGACGGGAACGTCGCGAACAGGGTCGCGAGAACGAACGCGAACAGGATGCCCGCCGCGCTTCCGATCACGGCAGGGCTCAGGCTGGACAGGAAGGCCTCCCCCAGCTCGGCGCGGAGCTCGGGTGCGCGATCACTTGTGACGAGGGTGTTGAACACCTCGGTGGGCGAGTTCATGAGCGTGACCGGCAATCCCGTCGACGCGATGAACGCATACCAGGCGCCGATCAGGACGGCCAGGCCGGCGATGAGCCAGCCCACGCGTTCGAGGGCCTTCCGTAACGCCGAGCCCGCCACCCGCCGTGTGCTCGGCAGGTCGAGCGTGAGCAGCTTCTCGGTACTGCCGTACCAGAGCCGGACCAGGCCGAGCACGCCGTAGAGGATCGCGGAGAGCGCCGTCGCCGTCAGGCCGATGGCCCAGATGATCGCCGGGTTCCCGCTGCTGATGGATCCGACGAGGTAGATGCCGAGACCCCAGCGTCCGCCGATGAACTCGCCGAGGATCGCGCCGAGCACGGCTGCCGGGGCCGAGATCTGGAGACCCGAGAGGATCTCGGGCACGGCGGCGCGCAGTCGCACGAGGAACAGCGCCCGCAACGCCCCGCCGCCCGCGGAGCGGACGACGGAGACCGCGTCCCCGGGCGCCCCGCGCAATCCGACCTGGGTCGCGATGAGGGTGGGGAAGAACACGAGCAGCACCGCGAGCGCGATCTTCGGCCAGGGGTCGTCGAAGGCGATGCCCAGGATGGGCGCGGCCACGACCACGGGCAGGCAGAACAGCACCACGACGAGGGGGCGGATGAGCCGGTCGATCGCGGGGACGAGCTGGGTGGCGATGGCGATGACGATCGCCACCCCGTTGCCGATCGCGAAGCCGGCGGCGGCCGTGCCGACCGTCGCGAGGATGTGACGGGGGTACTCCTCCCAGTCGGCCCACCAGGCCTCGAGGATCGCCGACGGGGCGGGAAGTGCACCGCCCGCGACGAGACCGAATCGTCCGAGGACCTCCCAGGCGGCGAGCACCACGAGGGTGATCGCCGCGACGCGGATGCGGTGCCGCGCGGTGCGGGACAGGCCGGGCATCGTTCGCGGAGCCGCGGTCGTCATCATGAGTCGAGTGCCGCCGCGTCACGAGCCCCGCTCGCCGTGATGGCAGCGGACAGCGTGGAGGACACGACGTCGCACAGCTCGTGGAACTCGGGAGAGCTGAGAAGCGCCGAGTCGCGGGGGCGAGCGAACGGCACCTCGACGACTTCGTGCACCCGTCCCGGCCGGGATCCCATCACGACGATCCGGTCGGCGAGGAACACGGCCTCGGAGATCGAGTGCGTGACCATCACCGTCGTGGACGGGCGCTCGAGCCAGATCCGCTGCAGTTCGAGATTCATCGACGCGCGGAGCAGTTCGTCGAGGGCCCCGAACGGCTCGTCGAGGAGCAGCAGCTCGGGTTCGAGCACGAGCGCACGTGCGATGGACACGCGCTGACGCATGCCGCCCGAGAGCTGTGCCGGCTTCGACCTCTCGAAGCCCTGCAGTCCGACGAGGGAGATCAGTTCGTCGACCCGCGCCCAGTCGACCCTGCGTCCCGAGGCCTCGAGGGTGAGGGCGATGTTGCGTCGCACGGATCGCCACGGCAGCAGCGACGGGTCCTGGAACGCGACGCCGATGCGCCCCTGCTTGCGCAGTCGCGACGGTGACTCGCCGTCGACCGTCACCGTTCCACTCGTCGGGGCGTCGAGATCGCCGAGCAGACGGAGCAGCGTCGACTTGCCGCACCCCGAGGCGCCGATGAGAGCGGTGAAGGAGAACTCGGGCAGCTCCAGGTCGATGCCGTCGAGCGCGAGCACTCCGCCGCCGGCCGTCTCGTAGCGCCGCGTGACCGCGTCGAGCGCGATCCCGGTCACTGGCGGACCGCCGCCGTCGCGTCGCGCTCGGCGCGGAGCTCGATGATCGGCGGGAGGTTCTCGTGCTCGGTGCCGGGGATCTTGTCCCAGAAGACGTGGCCGGGAGCCCGGTCGAGGTTCTCGACCTTCATCGCGCGTTCGGGGGTGACGATCCAGTCGACGGCGACGTCGTGGTCCTCACCGGTGAGCTCCTCGTCGACGTACTGCTCGTCGTGCACGATGTCGACGACCTCGGATGCACCGTCGGTCAGCCCGATCTCGGACAGCATCGCCCATTCGAGGTCGAAGTACCCGTGCCCCTTGCCGAAGCGGATGCCGTTGCGGCTCACCGCCGAACCGCCGGTGACGAGCAGGCGGAGGGGCGCTCCCCCGCGCAGTTCGCGCAGCGTGACCGGCGTCGCGTAGCGATCCAGACCGTCGAGCGTCGCCGCGTAGCTGATCTCGGCGGGTGGAACGACGCCCGGGTCGAGCTGCAGGAATCCACGCCGGATGCCGTAGGTGGTGACGAGCAGCGTTTTACCCGCGGCGATCGCCTCTCGGCGGAGCAGCTCCGTCGAGTTGTCGGGTGTGATGAAGACCCGGTCCGCCTCACGCCAGGCGTCGAGCGCGACGACGCGACCGGTCGCCCGGTCGCTTCCCTCGAAGTCGGCGATGAACGACGAGAAGTCCCAGTGGAATCGGGAGTCGGGGCGGCCGACCCGGTCGAGGACCGACCAGATCCTGTCTCGGTACAGCTGTGCGGGGTCGAGCGTCATGGGTGTCTCCTCGTGGTGTCCGGAAGGATGGAGGCGGTGCCGACCCGAGCGGGCCGGCACCGCCGTCGATCACTCAAAGAACGACGTGTCGAACATGTCCGGGGTCGCGGTGATGCCGACGAGGGCGAGGGAGTCGATCGTGTCCTGGATGGTGTCGTCCGTCATGGCGAACATGCCGTCGGCCGACTCGATCAGCGGCTGCTGGGCCTTGTTGAAGAACAGCTCGTTGTCGATCGACCGGCCGGTGCCCTCGAACCAGGAGTTCTCGAACTTGGTCGGGTACGCGTCGGTGTCGACGAAGTTCTCCTCCCAGCCGGCGACGGTGGCCTTGAGGAATGCGGCGATGGCCTCGCGGTTGTTCTCGAGTGCATCCTTCGTGACCACGATCGTGTCGTTCGGGATCTTGTAGCCGGCGTCGTAGAGCGTGAACGAGCTCGCCGTCTCCCCCATCTCGCTGATCGTGAACGGCACGTTCGTCACGAAGTCGAGGGATGCGTCGACCTCCCCCTTGACGAGCGGCGTGGGGTCGTACGAGTAGGGCACAACCGTGACCGACGACGGGTCGATGTCGTTGATGGTGAGCATCGCGTCGAACGCGAGCCGGTTCACATCGGGGACGGCGACCGTCTTTCCAACGAGGTCCTCGGGTCCGTCGATGCCCGACGACGCCAGGCTCACGACTCCCAGCGGGTTCTGCTGGTACTGGGCGGCGATGATCACGAACGGGGCGTCCTGGTCGGCGATCGCGCTGATCGTGGTGTCGGGGCTGGTGATGGCGATGTCGGCGTCGCCGGCGAGGAGCGAGCTCTCGGGGATCACGCTGGGCCCGCCCGGCAGGTAGGTGAGGTCGATGCCCTCGTCCTCGTAGAGACCGTTGTCCTGGGCGATGTAGTAGCCCATGAACTCGGCGTCGTTGATCCAGGACGACTGCAGAGTCAGGGGGGTGAGACCGTCGGTCTCCGCCGCCGCATCATCGGAGGACGAGGAGCATGCGGCGAGGGACCCGATGGTGCCGACGACGATCAACGCGACGGCGGCGCGACGTGCGGGTCGGGGGAAGAGGGGTGACATGACACTCCGATCGAAGGGGGGAAGCTGCGTGAGCACGACAGTACGAAGCTGTCGTGTCCACCCCGTATCGGAGTTGTTTCCTTCGTGTAAACAACTAAACGTCTAGATGTTTAGTCGGAATGTGTACGCCCCTCCCGACCTGGTGGTCGAGTAGGAGAGCGGAGGTCAGGCGGTGGCGCGAGCGGAGAAGCGGCCGTCGACGTGGTCGACCGTCAGCGGGAGACTGAACGCCTCGGACAGGACGTCCGAGGTGATGACCTCCTCGATCGGCCCGGCAGCTGTGATCCTGCCGTTCGAGAGCAGCAGTGCGTGGGTGAACCCCGGGGGGATCTCCTCGACGTGGTGGGTGACCATGATGATGCCGGGCGCGTAGGGCGAGCTCGCGTATCCGCCGAGCAGCTGCAGAAGCTCTTCGCGGGCACCGAGGTCGAGACTCGCGGCGGGCTCGTCGAGCAGGAGCAGCTCGGGATCGGTCATCACGGCTCGCGCGATCTGGACGCGCTTCTGCTCGCCGTCGCTCAGGTCGCCGAAGCGGCGCTGTTCGAGGTGTCCGAGCTTCCACTCCGACAGCACTCGGCTCGCGCGGCGGACATCCAGTTCTTCGTACTGCTCGTTCCAGCGTCCGGTGACGGAGTAGGCGGCGGTGAGGACGACATCGATGACGAGCTCGCTCGCCGGCACACGGCGGGCCATCGCCGTCGACGCGAAACCGATGCGGGGCCGCAACTCGAACACGTCGGTCGAGCCGAGGCGCTGGTCGAGAACGGTGGCGGTACCGAGCGAGGGGTGGATGAGCGCGGCGGCCACCTGCAGCATGGTGGTCTTGCCTGCGCCGTTGGGTCCGAGGATCACCCACCGTTCGGAGCTGTCGACGGTCCACGAGACGGAGTCGAGGATGGTCGTGCCCTGGCGGGTGATGGTGACGTCGGACAGTTCGAGGACCGTGCTCATGTTCAGAAGCCTATCCACGCGCCAGTGAGCCGCCGCTGAGCACCGATTCGTACACGCGTCGGGTGTCGGCCGCGACCTGCGTCCAACTGAACTTCTCCTCCGCGCGGCGACGACCGGCCTCGCCGTACCGGCGGGCGCGCTCGGGATCGCTTACGACCTCGATGAGCGTGGCGGCCAGATCCGCGATGAACCTGTCGGGGTCGATGGGAGTGCCGGTGCCGTCGTCGAGCTGCTCGATGGGCACGAGTCTCCCGGTGACGCCGTCGTCGACGACCTCGGGGATGCCGCCGGTCGCGGTGCCGACGACCGCGGCACCGCAGGCCATGGCCTCGAGGTTGACGATGCCGAGCGGCTCGTAGACGGAGGGGCAGACGAAGACGGTCGCCGAGGTGAGGATCGCACTCAGCTCGTTGCGGGGAAGCAGACGGTCGATCCAGACGACGCCGGTGCGCTCGCTCTGGAGGACGCGGACCGCGTCGGTGACCTCGGCCATGATCTCGGGCGTGTCAGGCGCTCCGGCGCAGAGCACGACCTGCACATCGCCCGGCAGCGCACGGACTGCACGGAGGAGGTACGGGAGGCCCTTCTGCCGGGTGATCCGACCGACGAAGACCACGGAGGGGCGGTCGGGGTCGATGCCGAGGGACCGGACCAGGTCGGGGTCGACAACCGGATGCCACGCCTCCAGATCGATGCCGTTGTAGACGGTCGTCACGCGCGACTCGTCGAGGTTCGGGTAGGAGCGGAGGATGTCGCGGCGCATGCCGTCGCTCACCGCGATGACGGCGTCGGCGTTCTCGAACGCCTCGCGCTCGATCCAGCTGGATACGCGGTACCCGCCTCCGAGCTGCTCGGCCTTCCAGGGACGCAGCGGCTCGAGGCTGTGCGCGGTCACGACGTGGGGCATGCCGTGCAGGAGGGAGCCGATCCGGCCGGCCGCGTTGGCGTACCAGGTGTGCGAGTGCACGATGTCGGCGCCGGCGGTGTCCTGAGCGATCTGCAGGTCGACGCCGAGCGTCGCGAGACTCGGGTTCGCTCCCGCGAGCTGCTGCGGCACGAGGTAGGAGTGGGTGTCGGGCTCATCGCGCGGAAGGCCGAAGCAACGCACCTGGACTTCGAGGTCGAGACGGAGGGCCTTGACCAGTTCGGCGACATGCACCCCCGCTCCGCCGTACACCTCAGGTGGATATTCCCTCGTCAGAAGATCAACTCGCACGTGCCAACGCTATCTCAGCGAGTGGGTACTCGCAGGCGCGAAGGCATACACTCAGCCCATGGCATCGAAGAAGATCTTCGGCATCGTATTGGCTGGTGGCGAGGGTAAACGCCTCATGCCATTGACGGCCGATCGGGCGAAACCCGCAGTCCCATTCGGCGGCACGTACCGCCTCATCGATTTCGCTCTGTCGAACCTGATCAATTCGGGGATGACGCAGATCGTCGTACTGACCCAGTACAAGTCGCACAGCCTCGACCGTCACGTCGCCGAGACGTGGCGTCTGTCGGGTCTGCTCAACTCGTACGTCGCCTCGGTGCCGGCGCAGCAGCGTCTCGGCAAGCGCTGGTACACGGGTTCGGCCGACGCGATCCTGCAGAGCCTCAACCTGATCAACGATGAGAAGCCCGACATCGTCGTCGTGGTCGGTGCCGACCACGTGTACCGCATGGACTTCAGTCAGATGATCGACGCCCACATCAAGTCGGGCCTCGGTGTCACCGTCGCGGCCATCCGCCAGCCGATGGCTCTCGCCGACCAGTTCGGTGTGATCCAGGTCGACGACGACAACCCCGAGGTCATCGCCGAGTTCCTCGAGAAGCCGAAGAACGCGAAGGGTCTGCCCGACTCCCCCGGCGAGGTCCTGGCCTCGATGGGCAACTACGTCTTCACGACCGAGGCCCTGATCGACGCGGTCCGACGTGACGGCGACCTGCCGTCGTCGAATCACGACATGGGCGGCGACATCATCCCGGCCTTCGTGGCCTCGGGAGACGCCGGCGTCTACGACCTCAACCGCAACGAGGTCCCCGGCGCGAGCGACCGCGATCGCTTCTACTGGCGCGACGTGGGGACGATCGAGTCCTTCTTCGAGGCCCACCAGGACCTCATCGCCGCACTCCCGGTCTTCAACCTCTACAACCGGTCGTGGCCGATCTTCACGCAGCAGCTGAACTCGCCGCCCGCCAAGTTCGTGCGCGACGCGCTCGGCAACAACGGGACGATGGTCGACTCGATCGTGTCGCTCGGATCCCTGATCTCGGGCGCCCGCATCGAGCGAAGCGTACTCGGCGCGTGGTCGACCATCGAATCGGGCGCCGTCGTGACCGATTCGGTCCTATTCGATCGCACTCGCGTCTATCCGAACGCCGTGGTCTCGCGGGCGATACTCGACAAGAACGTGGTCGTGGAGGAGGGTGCGCGCGTCGGTATCGATCACGAGCTCGACAGGTCTCGCGGGTTCACCGTGACCGATACCGGCATCACCGTCGTCGGCAAGGGAGAACGCGTATCGGCGTGACGCGGGGGCTCGCGCCCTCGCTCCCCGCGCCTCTCGTCGTGCTCGATGTCGACTCGACCCTCATCGAGGACGAGGTCATCGAACTTTTCGCCGACCTCGCCGGCAGCCGCGACTCCGTTGCGGCGATCACCGCGAGTGCGATGAATGGCGAGATCGACTTCGCGACGAGTCTCCGCGAGCGGGTCATCACCCTGCGCGGTCTCGACGCGTCCTCGATCGACGACGTCCGCGCCCGAGTGCGCTTGACGACGGGTGCGGTTCCCCTCATCGAGGGCGTGCACGCTGCGGGTGGCCGGGTGGGGGTCGTCTCGGGCGGGTTCCACGAGGTGCTCGATCCTCTCGCCGCCGACCTCGGGCTCGACTTCCACCGGGCCAACCGGCTCGGCGTCCGCGATGGGGTCCTCACCGGTGAGGTGATCGGTCCGGTCATCGACGCCGCGGGCAAAGCCGAGGCTCTGCGCGAGTGGGCGGCCGCATCCGGTGTCGACCTCGCGCACGCGGTTGCGGTCGGCGACGGCGCCAACGACCTCGAGATGATGCGGATCGCCGGACTCTCGATCGCCTTCGATGCGAAGGCTCCCGTGCGCACCGCCGCCGATGTCGCGGTCGATGTGCGCGACCTCAGCCAGATCCTGCCCCTCCTGGGCTTGCGCGGCTGACGCGCAGCCGCTCGGCGTCAGCGCGGCGGCATCAGTCGGGTCGGCGGGGCAGCACGACGCTCGGGACGTCGTCGGTCCATTCGAGCGGAGCGGTATGCATGCCCCGATAGGCATGATCCGGATCCCATGAATGGAACACCATCGTGTCGCCGATGACGTCCTGACCGCCGGGTCCGATGAAGGCGAAGTCCGAGCTCTCCGTCGTCAGGAGCGGCTCCCTCGACTTGACAAACGGCCCGGTCGCCGAATCCGAGGACGCCCACCCGATCGCGTACTCGAGGCCGTCGTAGGCGCCGCCCGAGTAGAAGAGCACGTAGCGCCCGTCGGGTCGGCTGATCAGAGTCGGAGCCTCGACCACGTCGCCCTCCCAGAGCTCGTCGGTGTCGAGGAGCCGGATCGGCTCGCCCACCAGGATGGACGCAGCGGCGACGCCGGCGACCGCCGAGTCAAGGGCGCCGGGATCGACGGGCGAGATCCAGATGCTGCCGTTCCCGCCGCAGCAGTTCCCGTCGACTTTCCACAGCAGGTAGGGCGAGCCGCTGGGATCGATGAACAGGCTCGCGTCGATCGCGCCGTCCTCGGGACAGACGAGCGCCCGGTCGTTGCTTTCGACGAAGGGCCCGACGGGTGATGCCGAGGCGGCCAGACCGATGCACTGACGCCCGGTGTAGAGGTCGGTGCTCGTGTGGAACAGCAGGTAGCCGTCCCCCCACGCGCTCACCTCCGGCGCCCACGTGTCCCCGGGGATGACCCATTCCGGCAGGTCCGGGAACGCATCCGTCTCGAGCAGGGCCCACGACTCGAGGTCGTCGGATACCGCCACCTGGACGTTCGAGTCCTCCGACTGGGTGGCGTAGGCGACGTACCCGCCGTCGACCTCGAGCAGGTCGGGATCGGGGAAGTCAGCGTCGATGAGGAACGGCTCCGGCAGATCGATGTCCACGGCCGACCCGTCCGTCGTCGTGCCGGTGCACGCCGACAGGAGGCACAGGGCGAGGGCGGCCGCACCGCTCAGCGCCAGTGCGCGCCGCCCTCGTCGCTCGGCCACTCCCGGTCCCCTCAGGCCGGCAACGGGTGCCCGAGCACCATCGCGCGGATGTGCGCCTCGGGGATCTTCGGCGTCCGTGCGGGGTCGCAGAGCCCGTTGGTCTCCTGCTCGGTGTCGGTGAGCTGGGTGTAGCAGAACCCGTCGAGCCCGGAGGCCCCGGTGACGGCGTCGAAGACCGCCCGGAGGCAGTGGTCGAACTCCGTCGCTGTCGTGACGGTCGAGTACCCCCAGGTGCCGTCGGCTCCGGTGACGTCGTATCGGATGCCGCCGAACTCGGACAGGATCGCGGGCTTGCCCACCAATCCGGTCCCCATCCGCCGGCCTGCCGGCCCGATGCCCGACAGCAGGGTGTCGACCGCGTCGTGGTCGCGGTACCTCTCGCGCAGAACGTCGGCCGACGACTCGTAGTCGTGCACGGTGGCGAGATCCGAATCGGTGTGCTCCCATCCGTCGTTCGAGACCACCGGACGGCTGTCGTCGAGAGCACGGGTGAGGTCGGCGAGAGCGCGCGAGAACGCACGCTGGCGCGGGTCGTGCGAGATCTGCTGCAGACCCCACGACTCGTTGACCGGCACCCAGACCATGACCGATGGATGCGATGCGGCCGCCCGAACGGACCGGGTCCACTCGGCGGTGAACCGCTCGACGGCGCGCGGCGTGTACTCGTAGGCCGCGGGGGCCTCGCTCCACACGCAGAGTCCGAGACGGTCGCACCAGTACAGGAAGCGGGGGTCCTCGATCTTCTGGTGGATGCGGACTGAGTTGAAGCCGAGCCGCTTGATCAGCTCGACCTCTTCGCGGAGCGCCTGCTCCGAGGGGGCGGTGAAGTGCGAGTCGGGCCAGTAGCCCTGTTCGAGAACGGCCCGCACGGTGAAGGGCCGATCGTTGAGCAGCAGCCGTCGACCGTCGACGGCGACGGAGCGGATGCCGAAATAGGACCCGATCCGGTCGACCCCCGTCGCCGGGCTGCCGCTCGCGTCCCCGTGCCCTCCCTCTTCGACGACGATCTCGGCGTCGATCAGCACCGGGGTCTCGGGAGACCAGACGAAGTCCTCGAGCGCCTGCCCGTTGCGGAGGGCGGGCAGTGAGAGCTCGAGCAGAACGTGGTCACCGGTCGCCTCGGCGATCGCGCCACCGAGGACGACGCCGCCGAGAGACACGGTCGCGCTGACGGTCGTGCCGGGTGCCGCGCGTCGGCTGAGTTCGAGGTCCAGCCCGACGGTGTGCTGCTGCGGGCGCGCGCTCCAGTGCACCGCTACGGCATGAAGGGCGGGGACGGCCTCGAGCCAGACGCTGCGCACGATGCCGGTGGAGCGGTGGTACCAGATCGAGTGCGGCGACTCCTGCCAGTCCTGCTTGCCGCGCGCCGCTTCGAGATCGAACGGGTCGTCCTGGGCGCGAACCACGAGGACATGGATCGCGGCGTCGGGGTCGATCACGTCGGTCACGTCGAACGCGAATGCGGTGTGGCCTCCCTCGTGATGGCAGACCCTCTGTCCGTCGAACCAGACGTCCGCGATCCGGTCGACGGCGCCGAAGTTGACGAAGAGACGCTCTCCCTGGGTCGGCCAACCCGCCGCGACGAGCTGCTCGCGGGTCACCTCGATGCGGTACCAGACGATCGGGTGGAACCCGGTGTCGGCGATGCCCGAGGCGGCGGACTCGGGACTGAACGGCAGACGTATGGTGCGGTCGAACCGTTCGGCGTCGTCCATCCACCGCTCGCGGATCCCCGCGTCGTCGGCGTCGAAGGCGAAACCGCAGGCGCCGTCGAGCAGTGCGTGCCGGCCACGTGTCAGCTGAGGGCGCGGGTGGACCGCACCCTCGGCGTCGATCACTGTCATGGCAGGTACCAGCCCGACTCCGGGTTGGTGACGCCGGGCAGGGACTGGACGGCGGGTGGCATCGCCCACCGGGCGGCGTTCGCGAGTACGCGGCGCACGTCGGGGTGGTGGTAGACCGGGTACGCCTCGTCACCGGGGCTGAAGTAGAACACCCGCCCTCGGCCGCGACGGTAGGTGACGCCGGAGCGGAACACCTCGCCGCCCGCGAAGGAGCTGATGAACACGAGCTCGTCGGGCGTCGGGATGTCGAAGTGCTCGCCGTACATCTCCTGCTGCTCGATCACGATCGGCTGGGGCACTCCCTCCGCGATCGGGTGCCCCGGGGCGACCGTCCAGACGACCTCCCGCTCGCCGGCGTTGCGCCAGACGAGCGAGCAGGTCGTCCCCATCAGCGAGATGAAGATCTTCGAGAAGTGCCCGGAATGCAGCACCAGGAGTCCCATTCCGGCGAGCACCCTCTGCTTCACCCGTTCGACGAGCGCGTCGTCGACCTGGTCGTGGGCGACGTGCCCCCACCAGAGCAGGACGTCGGTCGACTCCAGCAGCGAGTCGGGCAGTCCCTGCTCGGCATCCGCGAGGGTCGCGGTCCTGATCTCGGCATCGGGCAGGTGCTCGGCGAGACCTGCCGCGATGGCTCCGTGCATGCCGTCGGGGTAGCGCTCGAGCATCTCGGGATGCGTGTCGTGGACGCCTTCGTTCCACACCGTGATCCTCAACACCGTCGTCTCACTCGCGCCGGAGGAGGCGGGCCACCCGCGGCAGCACGTCGCGCGCGGGTCCGCTGAGTCCGCATTCCATCGCCAGCCAGCCGTCGTAGCCGATGTCGTCGAGCGCGTCGAGGGTCTCGTCCCAGTCGTAGTGCCCCGCGCCCGGTTCGAGCCGGTTGCTGTCGCCGAGCTGGACGTGCTGGATGCGGTCGCCGGCAGCACGGATCGCGGCGCCGATGTCCGACTCCTCGATGGACATGTGCCAGGTGTCCGCCACGAGCGCGAGCCCGGGCGAGGCGATCTCGTCGATGTAGAAGCTCGCGTCGGCGAGCGTGTTGACGACGAAGTCCTCGAACCGGTTGAGCGGCTCCAGGTAGACGACCACCCCGAGACCTGCGGCATGGGCGGCGACCTCGTCGAGAGCTTCGAGAAGCTGGCGCCGCGATTCCTCGTCGCTGCGCGGCGGCTGGAACGGCGGCAGATGACGGGAGAACAGACCGAAGGCGTGCGGGGTAACGAAACCGTTGCCCCCGGCTGCGGCGACGACGCCGAGCAGGTCCTTCAGCTCGTCGATGGCGGCACGGCGCACCTCGGGGTCGAAGTCGCCGATGAACGTGTCGACGTGGGCGACGGCGCTCGGCATCTCGACCCCGGCGGCACAGGCGGCATGGAGCTCGTCGACGCGGGACAGGAAGACCCCGTCACCGCGTCCCGACAGCTCGATGCCGTCGAACCCGACCGACCGGGCGAACGCGAACTTCTCCTCGAGGGTGTCGCCCTCGCAGGTCGACTCCTGTGCGGCGAGACGGATCGCCATGCTCAGACCGCCTTCGCGTCGAGGACGACCTGCAGCACGTCGCGGGGCGCCTCGTCGAGCAGCTCGAACGCCTCGCGGCCCTGCTCGAGCGGCATGGTGTGGGAGATGAGCTCGATGACCTTGAGCTTGCCGGAAACGGCGAGGTCGACCGCGGTCTTCTGCAGCCGGTACTCGTCCCAGCGGTGCTTGAGCGCGGGTGCGACACCGGAGATCTGCGATGCGATCACGGCGACGCGGTTGTGGTGGAACTCCTCGCCGAGGCGCAGTCCCATCCCGTCGCCCTGCATGAACCCGGCGACGCAGACGCGGGAGCTGTAGGCGACGGAGCGGATCGCCTCGTGGAGGGCGTGGTAGTTGCCGGAGACCTCGAGGCAGACATCGGCTCCGCGACCGCCGGTCAGTTCGCGGATGCGCTCCGCGACTCCGCCGGCCGTCGCGTCGATGACCTCGTCCGCGCCGAGCTGGAGTGCGAGGTCGCGCCGAGCGGCGACGCCGTCGACGCCGATCACCCGGGCACCGTTGAGGCGGGCGAGCTGGGCGACGAGCTGTCCGGGAACGCCCAGGCCGAACACGGCGACGGTCTCCCCCACGTGGATGTCGGCGTCGAGGATGACGTTGAGGGCGATCGCGCCGATGTGGGAGAAGATCCCGATGCGGGGGTCCGCATCTGCGGACAGGATGCGCTTCGCCGCCCGGTCGGCCTTCTGCACCGTCTCGGAGCGGTGGCCCCATGTTCCCCAGATCACGTCGCCGACCGCGACGTCGGTGACGTCGCTGCCGATCTCGGTCACCTCGCCGACCTCCTCGTAACCCCAACCGTTGACCGGGTACTCGAAGCTCGTCGAGCCGTCGACGAACAGCCGACGGTCCTCGTCCCACCTCTTGTTGAGGTACGGGTTGGTGCCCCGGTACGCGGTGAGCTCGGTACCGGCGGAGATGCCGGAGTAGAGCGTCGCGATGCGGACCTCGTCGGAGGCGAGCGGGGTCGACTCCTCGTCGACGACCTCGGCGAGGCGGGGGGAGATGAAGCTGACCATACGGCCCATGGGTGGTGTTTCCTTTCGTTGGCTGGTGACCGGAGGCGGCGGGCGTCAGCCCTTGACCGCTCCGGAGAGGAAGCCCTGGGTGACCTGACGCTGCAGGACGATGAACAGGACGATGACGGGCAGGATCGTGATGAGCGTGCCCGCGGCGAGCGGCCCGATGTCGAGCGAGCGCCCGCCGGTGAACATGTACAGGCCCGAGGTGAGGGGGCGGAAGTCGCCTCCCGGCAGGTAGAGCAGCGGCACGAGGAAGTTGTTCCAGTTGCCGAGGAACGTGAAAACGGTCAGTGCACCGATGCCGGACCGGGCGAGCGGGAGCATGATCCGCAGGAAGATCTGCAGCTCGGACGCTCCGTCGACTCGAGCCGCCTGCTCCAGCTCCGCGGGGAGGTCGGAGAAGAAGGCGCGCATGAAGAAGGTGCCGAACGACAGGCCCGTCGAGGTGAGGATCAGGACGGCGCCCGCGAGGGTGTCGAGCAGCCCCATCGATCGCAGCTGGAAGTACAGCGGGATCATGTAGGTGAAGAAGGGCACGAGCAGACCGAGCACGACCAGGTAGAAGAGCGCACCCCTCCCCCGGAACGGCAGGCGGGCGAATGTGTACCCGGCCATCGTGGAGAAGATCACGACGAGTGCGGTGCTCGGGACGGTCAGCAGGATGCTGTTCAGCAGGTAGTCGCTGAACCGGCCGACCGTCCACGCGTCGATGATGTTCTGCAGCGAGATCGTCGAGAAGAAGCCGAACGGATTGACCCGTACGTCCTCGGGCGTCTTCAGCGTCGTCGAGATGACGAGCAGCACCGGGAACAGGGTGAAGACCGCCAGGACGATGAGCAGGATCTGTCGGCCGAACTGCGGACGCAGTCGATGCGTCCGGAGCTCCGGCTTCGTCGGCACCTGCCGGTCGGCCGTGTTCGGGCGTCGGGGGGCGAGTGTGGAGCTGGTCATCATGCACCCGTTCCGTCGAGCGAGAGTCGACGCTGGAGTCGGTTGAGAGCGACGGCGAAGGGAACGGACAGCACCGTGATGAGCAGTGCGAGTGTCGTGCCGTAGCCGATGCGGCTGAGTTCGAACGCCTGGCTGTAGGCGTAGGTGCCGATGGTGTTCGTCGCGCCGGCGGGGCCGCCGCCGGTCATGATGAAGATGATGTCGAACACGCTGAAGCCGCCGACGAGGGTGAGTGTCAGCACCATGAGGAACACGGGCATGATCTGCGGCAGGATGACGTACCAGAGGCGCTGCGGCGGGTTCGCGCCGTCGATCTTGGCGGCGTCGACGAGTTCGACGTCGACGTTGCGCAGGGCCGACAGGAGGATGACGATCACGAATCCGGTCGAAGCCCAGACCGCGGTCGCGAGCACCGCGTAGAGCGCGATGTTCGGGTCTCCGAGCCAGCCGCGGGCGAGTCCGCCGAGTCCGATCGCGGTGAGCCCCTGATTGAGCCAACCGCTGACCGGGTCGTAGATCCAGCCCCAGACGATGCCGATGGCGACGCCCGGCAGCACGTACGGCAGGAAGAAGATGATCCGGTAGATCGTCGCTCCCCGACGGGTGGTCCAGAGGAGCACCGAGACGAGCAGGCCGATGATCAGGGGCGCGGCGGTGCCGCCGATGATCCAGATCAGGTTGTTGCCGAGCGCGTGCCAGACCTCCGGGTCGAAGATCATCTCCGCGAAGTTCGCGAGCCCGATGAACGCGGGGTTCGGGTTGATGCCGTTGAAGTCGACGAGCGAGTAGTAGACCGCGTTCACGAGCGGGAAGAGGAAGAAGACGATGGTCATGATCGCGACGGGCGCCGCGAGGAGGATGCCGAGCCGTGTCTGCGCCCGCCGGGTCACCGCGGGCGCCGTGCTGCCCGGACGGGCCGCCCTCAGTCTCCGAGGGCGGACCCGTGCGGTGGCAACGGGTAGTTGCGAGGTCGTCACGATGCTCAGAAGTTCTTCTCGAGATCGGCAGCCACCTGGTCGGCGTCCTTCTGGCCGGTCAGGATCGCCTGGATGCCGTCCCACATCGCCTCGTTGAAGGTGTCGGACATGAGCACGTCGACGTTGTAGCCGAAGTCACCGGTGCCGTCGGCGATCTTCGCGGCGTCGGCGATGATCTGGGTGAAGAGCGGGGTCGCCTCGATGCCTTCGGTGTCGACGGGGAACGCGGGTATGCTCTGCTGCTCCTCGACCTGCCAGCGGCCGTGCTCCTGGGTGACGTTCCAGTCGAGGAACTTGATCGCCGCGTCGGCCTTGGTGGTCGTCGCCGAGATGAAGAGGCCCGATCCGAGACCGCCGCTGAAGATGCCGGGGCCGTCCTGTGCGGGGAACGGGATGTAGCCGACGCCGAAGTCGACGTTCCGCTCGATGTCCTGGGCGAGCCAGCTGCCGGTCGGGTTGATGGCGGCCTTGCCCGAGTAGAACAGGGCGTTCGCGTTGTCGTAGGTCACCGCGGTCGGTGACGGGGTGAAGAGGCCGTCGCTGTTGTAGCTGGCGAGCACGTCGAGCGCATCCACCACCTCGGGCGACTCCCAGCTCGTATCGCCGGCGATGAGACCTTCCATCGCGTCTCCGCCGACCTCGCTGGAGAGGACCATGCTCAGCAGGTGCCCGCCCTGCCAGCCCTCCTTGTCGCTGACCGCGAACGGGATGACGCCGGAATCGCGGATGACATCCGCGGCGGCCGTCAGGTCGTCGAGGGTCTCGGGCTGCGCGAGACCGAGGCTGTCGAAGATGTCCTTGTTGTAGAAAAGACCGACGCTCTCGATGTCGTTCGGGATGCCGACGATCTTGCCGCCGAAGGTGACGCGCTCCTGCGCGAAGTCGTAGATGGGCCAGTCGTTGTCCGCGTAGGCGTCGGTGAGGTCGTACAGCAGGCCGGCCTCCTCCAGCGCTCCCGCGAATCCGGGGCCGGTGTCGTAGCCGAACACGTCGGGTCCCTCCCCCGAGCGCAGCTGGGTCTGGAGGACGGTGCGCATGTTCTCGGACGGGACGACGTCGAGCTTGACCTCGATGCCCGTCGCCTCGGTGAAGGCGGCGAGGTCTGCCTTGGTGAGGTCGAGGTCGGCGTTGTCCTCGGGCTGTCCGATCAGGAACCGGATGCTGTCGGGGTCGGAGTCGCCTCCCCCTCCCCCGGTTCCGCCGGTGCATCCGGCGAGAGTCATCGCGCTGAGCGCGACCGCGGCGACTATCAGTTGTTTCCTCATCGTGACTTCCTTGTCAGCTGTGGGCAGGCCCGTCATCGGACTGTCTGCGCGGAACGTTACAGCGCTGTAGATCGCGGGCGCAAGGATTTCCTTCAGCGCTGTAAATTCTGTAGTCTCCGCAGAGGATGAAGGAGGTGCAGCCATGGCCGGACGACCGCGACTCGTCGACGTCGCCGCGCGCGCCGGTGTCTCGGAGAAGACCGTCTCGAACTTCGTCAACGGCTATCCGCACATCTCCGCGAGCACCCGGGAGAAGGTCGAAGCGGCGATCTCCGAGCTCGGCTATCGACCGAATCTGTCCGCCCGGAGCATGGGCCGCGGTCGAACGGGCTTCATCGCCTTCGCGGTGCCGGGTCTCGACAATCCGTACTTCGCCGAACTCGCGGGGCGCGTCATCTCCCGCGCGGCGGAGGAGCGGTGGACGGTCCTGATCGAGGAGACCGGCGGACGGAAGACCTCCGAGGACGCCCTCGTCGACACCATGCCCTATCTCGTCGACGGCATCATCCTGCACCCCGAGTCGCTGACCGCCGTCGACATCGCCGAGCGCGGCCGCGACACCCCGATCGTCCTCATCGGCGAGCGCGATCTGGCACGATCGGCCGACCACGTCGTGTCCGACAACGTCGCCGCGGCGCGTGAGATCACCCAGCACCTCCTCGACTCGGGCCGCCGCAGCATCGCGACCATCGGGCTGCGTCCCGACGCGTCCCTGCAGACCAGCCAGCTCCGCCACTGGGGCTTCAGCGCCGCACTGGAGAGGATGGGCCTCGTCGCCGACGAGGATCTGTCCGTCGCCGCGGAGGGATACGCCCGCGCCGATGGCGACCTGGCGATGCAGCAGATCCTCGCGTCGGGCAAGCTGCCCGACGCCGTCCTCTGCTTCAACGCCGTCGTCGCCGCCGGGGCGCTGAGCAGGCTCGCCCGTGAGGGCATCAGCGTGCCGGGCCGGGTCGCGGTCGCCGCGTTCGACGACATCGACGAGGCGGCATTCATGGTGCCGCCGCTGACGACGGTCGCCTGGGACGTCGGCGCGATCGCGGACAGCGCCGTCCGGCTCCTCGCCGAACGCCAGGAGGCTCGGACAGCTCCGGTCCGCGAGGTCTCAGTCGGCTACCGGCTCGAGATCAGAGCGAGCACGACGGGCCTCTGACCGCCGCCGCGCCGTTCGGCGCAGTTGCGCTAGTGACCCATCCCGAGACCGCCGTCGACCGGGATGACGGCCCCCGAGATGTAGCCCGCGTCATCACCGGCGAGCCATGCGACGACCTTCGCCACCTCGTCGGCCGTCGCGAAACGACCGGCGGGGATCTGCTTCTTGTACTCCGCCTGCTGCGCCTCGGGCAGCTCCGCCGTCATCTCGGTCTCGATGAAGCCGGGGGCCACCACATTGGCGGTGAGTCCGCGCGCACCGAGCTCCCGGGTCAGCGACCTGGCCATGCCCACGAGGGCGGCCTTCGACGCCGAGTAATTGACCTGACCGGCTCCGCCGAGCAGTCCGACGACGCTCGAGATCAGGATGACCCGACCGAACCGCGCCTTGAGCATGCCCTTGGACGCGCGCTTCACCACCCGGAACGCGCCCGTCAGGTTGGTGTCGATGACCTCGCTGAAGTCGTCCTCTGTCATGCGGAGCACGAGGGTGTCGCGAGTGATCCCGGCGTTCGCCACGACGACCTCGACGGGCCCGAGCGCCGACTCGATCTCACTGAACGCCGCGTCGATGCTCGCCGAATCGGTGACGTCGCCCTTCACCGTCAGCGCCCCCTCGGGACCGCCGCTGCCCGAACGCGACGTGACGGCGACGCGGTGCCCCTGGCGCACGAACTCCTCGGCGATCGCATAGCCGATCCCCCGGTTGCCGCCCGTGATGAGAACGGTGCGTGATGTCATGGGATCGACTCCTCGATTGATGCGGGCGGCGTTCGGAATGCGGCGCGGAGACCGTCTCCCACCCTATGCGCAGACCCCCAGCAGCTCTGCGCTGACTCCCAGCCTCAGGCGCCCGGTTCCGCGGGATCGGCGTAGGCTTGCCGAACAGAAATGGACGTACTCCGTTGACACTCGCCAAGCGCGGCAAGCCGCAATCACTCACCGATCTGCCTTCCTCGGCGCAGGACGACCGGCGCTCGCGCATGATCAAGTACTCGATCGCGATGGGCATCCGCACGCTGTGCGTCATCTCGCTGGTGTTCCTCAGCGGGTGGTGGATGGCGGTGGCGCTCGTCGGGGCGATCGTCCTCCCCTACATCGCCGTCGTCATCGCGAACGTGAGCATGCGGCCCGAGTCGACCGGCGCCGCTCGCCCGGGCGCGATCGTGCCCGTCTCCGTGCCGGTGCGCATCATGGACGACGACTTCGACGCGGATGCGTTCGGTCCGCGGATGCGCGACCAGCGCGACGATGGGCCGCGCGAGCCGTGACGGCTGAGGCCACCTTCGTCTGCTCCCGCGCCGGTTGCGACGAGATCGCGACGTCGAGCGTGGAGTGGCGCAACCCGCGCATCCACGACGAGAGCCGCGTGAAGGTCTGGCTGGCCTGCGATGCGCACCGCGAGTACCTGCGCGACTACCTGGCCTCACGCGATTTCCCCGTGACGGTGCGCGACGGCGCCAGTATGGAGAATGCCCGGTGAGGAACTGGCGGTTCGTCCTCTCGAAGAGGTGGTTCGGCTACCTGGCCTTCGCCGTCGCGTTCGCGATCGCCTGCGTCTTCCTCTCGAACTGGCAGCTCTCGCGCCGGGCCGAGAAGGTCGCGGAGATCGACAGGGTCACGGGCAACTACGACGCGACCCCCGTTCCTCTCGACGATCTGATCCCCACCCTCACCAGCTACTCCGAGGACGACGAGTGGCATCCGGTGACGATGACGGGGGTGTACGAGGACGAGCTCCTGGTGCGCAACCGGCCGTTGAACGGCAAGGCCGGGTTCGAGGTGCTCGCTCCCCTGCGGCTCGACGACGGGTCGGTGTTCGTCGTCGACCGCGGCTGGGTGCCGGCGGGGAACACGACCGAGGACGAGATGGATGTCCCCACGGCCCCGACCGGCGAGGTCACCGTCGTGGCACGTCTCAAAGCCGCGGAGCCGGCACTGCCCGGCGGCACGTCGGACGAGGGCGTTCTCGCGTCGATTCAGCCGACGGAGGTCGCGAAGATCGTCGGCGGAGACGTGTACTCGGCGACCTATGGGCTCGTCGTCAGCGAATCCCCCGCCGTCGCTGAGATGCCTGTCGCTTCCGTCAAGCCCGAGCCCGACGAGGGCCCCCACCTGTCCTACGCGTTCCAGTGGCTCGTCTTCGCGATCATCGGGTTCGCCGGTCTCGGGGTGGCCATCCGACAGGAGTACCGCTACCGCAACGCGGAGGATCCCGCCGAGCAGGAGCGTGCCGCGCGTCGGGAGCGCAAGCGCGCCGCGAAGCGGACGGACTCCGACGAGGAGGACGAGCTCATCGACGCGGGAGCCGTTAGGCGAGGCTGATCAGGTCCGCGTAGTCCTTGGTCCAGAGGTCTTCGGTGCCCTCGGGCATGATGAGCACCCGCTCCGGGTTGAGCGCCTCGACGGCGCCCTCGTCGTGGCTGACGAGGACGACGGAGCCCGTGTAGTTGGCGAGTGCCCCGAGGATCTCCATGCGGCTGGCGGGGTCGAGGTTGTTCGTCGGCTCATCGAGGAGCAGCACGTTGGCCTTGGAGACGACGAGCATCGCCAGGGACAGGCGCGTCTTCTCCCCGCCGGAGAGGACCCCGGCCGGCTTGTAGCCGTCATCACCGGTGAACAGGAACGAACCGAGCACGCGGCGAGCCTCGGTCTCGGTGATCTCGGGCGACGAGGACACCATGTTCTGGAGGACCGTGCGACTCACGTCGAGATTCTCGTGCTCCTGCGCGTAGTAGCCGATCCGAAGTCCGTGCCCGGGTTCGATCACGCCGGTGTCGGGCTTGTCGACCCCGGCCAGCATGCGCAGCAGCGTGGTCTTCCCTGCACCGTTGAGTCCGAGCACGACGACCTTGGAGCCGCGGTCGATGGCGAGGTCGACGGCGGCGAAGATCTCGAGCGAGCCGTAGCTCTTGCTGAGTCCGTGGGCCATCAGCGGCGTCTTGCCGCAGGGCGCCGGATCGGGGAAGCGGAGCGCGGCGACGCGGTCGACCTGACGCACCTCCTCGAGCCCGGAGAGCATCTTCTCCGCCCGGGCGACCATCTGATGTGCCGCCGCGGCCTTGCTCGCCTTGGCGCCGAAGCGAGCGGCCTGCAGCTGGAGGACGCTGGCCTTCTTCTCGACGTTGGCGCGCTCCTTGCGGCGTCGCTCCTCGTCGGCCTCGCGCTGGCGCAGGTAGTGCTTCCAGCCCATGTTGTAGATGTCGATCGACTGACGGTTGGCGTCGAGGTAGAAGACCTTGTTCACCGTTTCGCCGACGAGCTCGACATCGTGGCTGATGACGATGAATCCGCCCTGGTAGTTCTTCAGGAACTCCCGCAGCCAGACGACCGAATCGGCGTCGAGGTGGTTGGTCGGCTCATCCAGGATCATCGTCTCGGCATCGGAGAACAGGATGCGCGCCAGCTCGATCCGGCGGCGCTGACCACCTGACAGGGTGTTCAGCGGCTGGTCGAGGATGCGCTCGGGCAGGCTGAGGTTGCTCGCAATCGATGCCGCCTCGGCCTCCGCCGCGTACCCGCCGAGTGCGAGGAAGCGGTCGGTCAGGTTGCCGTACTTCTTCATGCCGTCGGCGGCGACGGCCGGGTCGGTGCTGGCCATGTCGTCCGTGGCCTTCTGCATGCCGAGGACCAGCTGACCGAGCCCGCGGGCGTCGAGGATGCGGGTGCGCGCGGTCTGCTCCGGATCGCCGGCACGCGGGTCCTGGGGCAGGTAGCCGATCTCGCCGTGACGCTGGATGGTGCCGGACGTGGGCTGGGTCTCGCCCGCGAGGGTCTTCGTCAGCGTCGTCTTGCCGGCGCCGTTGCGACCGACGAGCCCCACCTTGTCGCCGCGGTCGACGCGGAAGCTGACTTCGGACATGAGCACTCGAGCGCCAACGCGGATCTCCAGGTCGGTGACGGCAAGCACAGGAATAGTCCGATTCGTTGAAGGAACGCGAGGAAAGTTTGGCGGCGATGCCACACAGGGCCGGATTCGGCGATCTCCTAGTATAAGTTCACGGCGGCCGTCGTTGGCCGCTCCCGCACCGCCGCTCGCGCGGCGCCCCTCAACTCCAGGAGCCCGATGTCGTCGACAGTCGTCCGCCGCCCCGTCCTCGCCGACCGCGTCATCACGCGATCGCTCGCGACCGATGCCCTGCTCGTGGTCGCGGGAGCAGGGCTCACCGCGGCTCTCGCCCAGGTCGCCGTTCCGCTGTGGCCGGTCCCGATCACGGGCCAGACGCTTGCGGTCCTGCTCGTCGGCGGTTCGCTCGGCGCACTCCGCGGTTCGCTCTCGATGGTGCTCTACCTGCTGGTCGGTGCCCTCGGCGCCCCGATCTACAGCGACGCCGCGAGCGGCTGGGCGGTCCTCGGCGGTCCGACCGGCGGCTACATCGTCGGGTTCATCCTCGCCGCGGCCCTCACCGGCTGGCTGGCGGAGCGCAAATGGGACCGCCGCTTCCTCGGCGGCATGGTCAGCTACCTCGCCGGTTCGGCGGTGGTGTTCGCGGTCGGCCTCCCCTGGCTCGGCTTCTCCCTCGGCCTGACCGTCGAGCAGACGCTCGCCGCGGGTCTCTTCCCGTTCATCATCGGCGGCATCATCAAGGCCGTCATCGCGGCGGGCCTCATCCGCGCCGGATGGTTCGCGGTCGGACGCCGTTCAGCGGAGAGCTGACTTCTCCGATCCTGCGAAGGGGCCCCGCCGGTGATCCGGCGGGGCCCTTTCTCGTTCGAGGCTCCAGGGCAGGGCTCTCGGAGCCGGCGGGTCTCGATACGCGCCGGGGGCGCGACTCGACTGAGACCCCGCGGCCCGGTCACGCCCAGCGGGGTTCGTCGCCTCCCAGCGCTCGGGCGCCCGACGCTGCGAAAGTGACGCCGTCGATCGACAGCGGCACCCGGATCCGGCGCGCGGGACCCCAGGCCGTGTCCTCCACCTCGTCCGCGAAGAGTTCGCTTCGGGGTCGATCGAATCCCCCGTGCTCCCCCGCGCCGGGCCGGTCGAGCAGCAGTTGCGCTGTCCGTGCCAGCGAGAGACGCGCCGCGCGTCCCGTACCCGTCTCCCGGCGGCAGGCCAAGGCACTGAGCAACGCGGCCGCCATCAGATAGCCGGTCGCCTGATCGTTGGCTTGGACGGGCAGCGGAACCGGCTTGTCGGCGCCGGTGGTGATCATGCCGGCGTGGGCGATGCCGGTGCTCATCTGGATGAGACTGTCGAACCCGCGCCGAAGCGACAGCGGACCGTACCAGCCGTAGGCATCGAGGGTGACATCGACAAGCCCCGGCCGGATGGCCTGCCGCTTCCAGAGCCCGAAACCCAGATCTTCGAGCGCACCGAAACGGTACCCGTGCACGATGGCATCCGCGGAGGCGAGAAGACCGACGAACGCCGCCCGCCCCGCGTCGGTCGTGAGGTCGAGCCGAGCGGACCGCTTGCCCAGCATCACCTCGGGGATGACCCCCTCGTTCCACTCAGGAGGGTCGATGCGCACCACATCCGCCCCGAGCAGCGCGAGGAAGCGGGTCGCGACGGGCCCGGCGAGCACACGCGTGAGGTCGAGGACCCTGACCCCCGCCAGCGGCCGGGTCGGAGTCCCCCAGGCACGCTCCTCTGCCCCGGAGTGCAGGTCGCGCCACTCGATGACGGGCTGTCTGCTAACCGCCCTGCCTCCGAGGCTGTGCGCCCACTCGTCAGCTGTCTTCATCACCGCGGCGCAGCCTCCCGCCTCGACGACCGCGTCCTCCAGGTCTGCGCCGGTCCATCGCGACACCGCGGCCCGCACCGCCTCAGCCGACTCCGTGACACCGAGGACGGTCAGCGCCGCAGCTCGGTGTCGCGGGGCGTTCGCGTGGATCCGGATCCAGCCGTCGAGGGTCGAATAGTCGCCGGACACGGCATCCCACACCGGCGGCAGCTCCCAGCCGATCGGGTCCAGAGTCATTCCGAACCAGGTCGATGCCAGCTGCCGATCGACCGTCACCTCCGACGCCCCGCTCAGCCGGGCTGCGGCCAGACCAGCCGAGGCTATGGCAGCCGTTGCGAGCTCGGACACCGGGAAGGCACCGGGCAGTCCGCCCTGCGTCTCCAAGACGAGCATGGAGGCGTCCACCCCGGGCAGGGCGTCGCGGATCTCGCTCAGAAGCTCCTGCTCCGTCGACGTCATGTCCGCTCCCCACCTGTTCCGTCCGGGCCCCGTCACACGAGCGGTTTGACAGCCTGGATCGTGTACGTCAGCGGTGCGACTCCTGCGCGCGCACCCAGAGCCCATTCTCCGCCGGACCGCTCGACCATCTGTCCGGGCAGGGCTTCCCACGGGACCGAGTCGTGCTCCACCAGGGTCGTCAGCACGAGGCCCGCGTCGAGGAGCGCGGTCACGACCTCGCCGATGCCGTGGTTCCACTCGTAGGTCTTCGTCGCGGTCAGCGGTCGGTCGGTCTCGACGTAGCTGCTGTCCTGATCCCAGACGAGCGGCTCGGCCTGCTCGAAGTACGGGAATCGCGGGTGCAGATCGTCGTCGAGGCGCTCGTCGAGCGTGAACAGCAGAGGATGCCCCTCGCGGATGTGGAGCCTGCCCCCGGGAGCGAGCAGCTTCGCGACGACGCCGGCCCAGCGGGTGACGCTCGGCAGCCAGCAGAGGGCTCCGATCCCTGTGTAGACGAGGTCGAAGGATCCGCCCACGAGGACCTCGTCGGCCGAGTAGACGTCGGACTCGACGAAGACGACGTCGTCCCCCGTCTCCGCCACGAGTGCCCGCGCCTCCGCGACGGCGACGGACGAGAAATCCAGTCCTGTCACGCGGGCGCCGAGCCGAGCGAGCGAGAGGGTGTCGGTGCCGATGTGGCACTGCAGGTGCGCCGTGCGCAGGCCCTGGATGTCGCCGAGCCTCGGCAGGTCGAAGCGGACCACATCGGACAGCAGATCCGGGTCGTCGATGTAGCGCTGCACGAGATACCCCGTGCCGTTCCGGGCGGCGTGCATCGACGCTCTGTCATCCCAGTTGGCCCGGTTGGTGTCCAGATACTCCTGCATGGCCCGCTCTCCTCGCTCCGGTGTGCTGCTCCCCCGTGCGATGGCGAGCCGACCAGATTATCCGAAGCGATCCCCGTCCGGGAAGACCGCCGGGCATACGGAGGAGCCCCGCCATCCGGAGACGGCGGGGCTCTTCTGGCGTCCGAGCTGAGGCGAGCTAGATCGCGAAACCGATGGCGCGCATCATCTCGCGGCCGTCGTCGGTGATCTTCTCGGGACCCCACGGCGGCATCCACACCCAGTTGATGCGGAACCGCTCGGCATGCCCGTCGAGAGCCTGTGCGGTCTCGTCCTCGATGACATCGGTGAGCGGGCAGCCGGCCGAGGTGAGCGTCATCGAGATGATGAGCGCGTCGTTCTCCTCGTCCCATGCCAGGTCGTAGATCAGACCGAGGTCGACGACGTTGACGCCGAGCTCGGGGTCTACGACGTCCTTGAGCGCCTCGGTGAACTCCTCGTAGCGCGCGTCGCTCAGGGAGACGGGCATCAGACCGCCGCCGTCAGGAAGCGGTCGTAACCCTCATCCTCGAGCTGCGACGCGAGCTCGGGGCCGCCCTCTTCCGCCACGCGACCGGCGACGAAGACGTGCACGAAGTCGGGCTTGATGTAGCGGAGGATGCGCGTGTAGTGGGTGATGAGCAGGATGCCGAGGTCGGTGCTCTGGTGAGCGCGGTTGACGCCTTCGGACACGATCTTCAGCGCGTCGACGTCGAGACCGGAGTCGGTCTCGTCGAGGACGGCGAACTTGGGCTTGAGCAGCTCGAGCTGGAGGATCTCGTTGCGCTTCTTCTCGCCGCCGGAGAAGCCCTCGTTCACGTTGCGCTCGGCGAAGGACGAGTCCATGCGGAGCTTCTCCATCGCTCCACGGACCTCTTTGATCCAGGTGCGGATCGCGGGCTGCTCGCCGTCGATGGCGGTCTTCGCGGTGCGGAGGAAGTTCGAGTTCGTGACCCCGGGGATCTCGACCGGGTACTGCATGGCGAGGAAGAGGCCCGCCTTGGCGCGCTGGTCGACGGTCATGTCGAGAACCTGCTCGCCGTCGAGCGTGATCGAGCCGCTGTCGACCGTGTACTTCGGGTGACCGGCGATCGCGTACGCAAGGGTCGACTTGCCCGAGCCGTTGGGGCCCATGACCGCGTGGATCTCGCCCTTGTTGATGGTGAGGTCGACGCCGCGCAGGATCTGCTTGGTGCCCTGATCGGTGTCGACGCTGACGTGCAGGTCTTCGATCTTGAGTGTTGACATCGGATGTTCCTTACGGAGTTTGCGTTGTGCGGAGAGAGTGGACGACGTCAGGCGTCGACGGTGCGGGGAGTGGGGTCGATCCAGACGTCGCCGTCGACGACGGTGACCTCGAAGACCGGGACCGGCTCGTAGGCCGGAAGGGTGAGCGGCTTGCCGGTGGTGAGCTCGAAGCGCGAGCCGTGGGCCCAGCATTCGAGCGTGGGCCCCACCGACCCATCGGAGGAGGGAGCGTCTTCGACGAAGCCCTCGGACAGCGAGATGTCTCCGTGCGTGCAGGTGTCGCCGATCGCGTGGACGACGCCGGCGCTGTCCTTCACCACGGCGATCGCGATGCCGTCGAGGACGACCCGCTTCGCCTGGTCGACCGAGATCTCATCGGAGGGGCCGATGTTCACCGCGGCCATCAGGCACCGACCGCTGAGGGACCGGCCAATTCGGCCTCGATGGCGTCGTGGAGGCGCTCCTCGAGAGCGGGAGACCCGATCTTCTGGACGATCTCGACCAGGAAGCCGCGCACGACGAGGCGCCGTGCCTGCTCCTCGGAGATGCCGCGGGAGCGGAGGTAGAACAGCTGCTCGTCGTCGAAACGACCCGTCGCGCTCGCGTGGCCGGCACCCAGGATGTCGCCCGTCTCGATCTCGAGGTTCGGGATGCTGTCCGCACGCGTGCCGTCGGTGAGGACGAGGTTGCGGTTCTGCTCGTAGCTGTCGGTGCCCGATGCGTCGGGTCCGATCAGGACGTCGCCGATCCAGACGGAACGGGCGCCCTGGCCCTGGAGTGCTCCCTTGTAGTTGACGCGCCCCTTCGTGTTGGGGGCCTTGTGGAACATGAACACCTGCTGCTCGAGATGCTGTCCCGCGTCCGAGAAGTAGATGCCGAGCAGCTCGCCCTCGGCGCCCGGCTGGCCGAGCGTGACCGACGGGTTGACCCGGACGATGCTGCCGCCGAGCGAGACGACCACGTGCTTGAGGTACGAGTCGCGGCCCACCGATCCGAAGTGGGTGGCGAGGTAGCGCGCATCGTCGTCGAAGTCCTGCACGGTGACGAGTGTCAGTCGGGCGGAGTCCCCGACGATGATCTCGACGTTCTCGCTGAGTGTCGCAGCCCCCGAGTTGTCGAGCACGACGACCGCGTTGCTGAACGGTTTGGCCTCGATGATCGTGTGAGCACCGCGCGCTCCGGAACCGAAGGACGAGCGATCGACGGTCAGCTCGACGAGCTCCTCGCCCGAGATCGTGATCGCGAGCGCCTCGCCGAAGGTCGACCAGGCGTTCGCCGACGACTTCTCCTCGGGGATGCCCGCCAGGCCGATGCGCTCGTCCGAGCGCGGCACCCATGACACGTCGATGCCGGGAACCGTCGCCGCGGCGAACTCGTAGCGTCCGCCGTCGAGCTCGCCCGCGATGAGGTCGCCGATCCTGTCGACGGGGGTCAGCTTCCAGTTGCCCTCTCGACCGGTCACCTCGGGATAGTCGGCGACGTCAGCCGAGGTGAAGCGCGCGTTCCGGGTCTGCACCGGGACGTCGCCGTGCCGAGTCGTCGCATCGGAGATGATGGACGGACGGGTGCCCGTGCCGGTCACCTCGACCGCGGTATCCCCTTCGGGCGTGCTGAGATCGGTTACTTCGTCGCTCACGTCAGCCGACACTGCCTTCCATGCCCATCTCGATGAGCTTGTTGAGCTCGAGGGCGTATTCCATCGGGAGTTCGCGTGCGATGGGTTCGATGAACCCTCGCACGATCATGGCCATCGCCTCGTCTTCGGGCATGCCGCGCGACATCAGGTAGAACAGCTGCTCCTCGCTGACCTTCGACACGGTGGCCTCGTGGCCGAGCTGCACATCGTCGACGCGGATATCGATCGCCGGGTAGGTGTCACTGCGGGAGATGGTGTCGACCAGCAGGGCGTCGCAGCGGACGGTGTTCGCCGAGTGGTGCGCGCCCGCGTCGACGCGGACCTCGCCACGGTAGCCGGCTCGACCACCGCCGCGGGCGATCGACTTCGACACGATGGAGCTCTGTGTGTAGGGCGCCATGTGGATCATCTTCGCGCCGGCGTCCTGGTGCTGGCCGGGGCCGGCGAAGGCCACGGAGAGGGTCTCGCCCTTGGCGTGCTCGCCGACGAGGTAGATGGACGGGTACTTCATCGTCACCTTGGAGCCGATGTTGCCGTCGATCCACTCCATGGTCGCGCCCTCATGGGCGATGGCGCGCTTGGTGACCAGGTTGTAGACGTTGTTCGACCAGTTCTGGATGGTCGTGTAGCGCACTCGCGCGTTCTTCTTGACGATGATCTCGACGACCGCGGAGTGGAGGGAGTCGCTCTTGTAGATGGGAGCCGTGCAGCCCTCGATGTAGTGCACGTAGCTGCCCTCGTCGGCGATGATCAGCGTGCGCTCGAACTGGCCCATGTTCTCGGTGTTGATCCGGAAGTAGGCCTGCAGCGGGATGTCGACGTGCACGCCGGGAGGCACGTAGACGAACGACCCGCCCGACCATACGGCCGTGTTCAGGGCCGCGAACTTGTTGTCTCCGGACGGGATGACCGTGCCGAAGTACTCCTTGAACATCTCGGGGTGCTCACGCAGAGCCGTGTCGGTGTCGAGGAACAGGACACCCTGCTGCTCGAGGTCCTCGCGGATCTGGTGGTAGACGACCTCGGACTCGTACTGAGCCGCGACGCCGCCGACGAGGCGCTGACGCTCCGCCTCGGGGATGCCCAGCTTCTCGTACGTGTTGCGGATGTCCTCGGGGAGGTCCTCCCACGTCTGCGCCTGCTTCTCGGTGGAGCGGACGAAGTACTTGATGTTGTCGAAGTCGATCTCGGAGAGGTCGGCGCCCCACGTGGGCATCGGCTTGCGTTCGAAGATCTGAAGCGCCTTGAGGCGGTTCTTGCGCATCCACTCGGGCTCGCTCTTGATATCCGAGATGTCGGCGACGACCTCGGGCGAGATCCCACGGCGCGCACCCGTACCGGCTGCGTCGTCGTCGGACCAGCCGAATTCGTACTGGCCGAGACCTTCGAGCTCTGGGCGGTCGATCAAGACGTCGGACATGGCTACCTCTTCTTCCTCGTCTTACGTTCCTCTTCAAGGCAACCGCGCCGGAGGCTGCGGCATTCCGCCCCTGGGAGGCTTCTGTCCGTTCTTCGCGGACTGGGCCGTTTCGGCTGTTCAGGAACCCGGACCTAAACTGGATTGTCGCCCGGCAACCTGAGTTCCCGTCGACACGCACTGTTCCCGTCGACACGCACTGCGGTATGTCGTTCCACACACGTCGACGTGCTCCGGCGCTCGTCGCGCGGATCGCGCGAACCCCGAAATTCTACAGGGGATCACCCCCTGAGGCGAAAGGCACCAGTGACTGCAGGGCCGTCGACGACGGAGACCACGACGCCGAGTCTTCGCGACAGGCTTCTGCCCACGACGATCACACGGTGGACCCGAGGTCTCGGCTGGGCAACTCTCGTCTCTCAGATCGCCATCGTCGGAACGGGAGGCGCGGTTCGGCTGACCGGATCCGGGCTGGGCTGCCCCACCTGGCCTCGGTGCACCGCGGACTCCTACGTCGCCGTCCCCGAGATGGGTGTGCACGGGATCATCGAGTTCGGCAACCGCATGCTCACCTTCGTCCTCGTCCTCGTCGCCGTGCTGACCTTCCTCTCGGTGATCCGCACCCGCGCGACCGGGCGCGGACTCGTGCTTCCGGCTTTCCTCGTGGGTCTCTACATCCCCATCCAGGCGGTGATCGGCGGCATCACCGTGCTGACGGGCCTCAACCCGTACATCGTCGGACTGCACTACCTCGCCTCCATCGTGATCGTCTCCTTCGCCGCGTGGTACGTGTGGCGCATCTACTTCGACCGGCGCGACCGCCGTTCCGTCTCGCCGCGCTGGCTCTCGGTGACGGTCGGGGCAGCAGCTGTCGCCACTGCGGTCACGCTGTGCGTCGGTGTACTCACGACCGGATCAGGGCCGCACGCCGGAGACTCCGGGGCGAGCCGCAACGGGCTGGACGCCGAGCTGCTGCAGCACCTGCACAGCTACCCGGCCTACGCGCTCCTGGCCCTCACCATCGCCGTCGTCGCCGGGGCCCGGTACATCCGCTCGCCGCTCGTGCTGCGCTGGTCCTCGGCCCTCCTGGGGGTGCTGATCGTCCAGATCGTCGTCGGAATCGCCCAGGCGCGACTCGGACTCCCCGAGATTCTCGTGGGAATCCACATGGTCGTCGCCTGCTGCGTCGCCGCAGCGATGACAGCCACCTGCCTCGCGCTCCGCCAGCCGGCGACGGTCCTCGCCTCCCCGTACTCCGCTCCCCCGGTCGAGGTCGCAGAGAAGGCCTAGGCGCTTCTCGACCTTCACTTCGCTGCGCTCAGTGGGCGGGACCACATCGACAGGCGGCTCCGAGCATCCGTTGGGTTCGCGGCGCTCAGCTGGTGGGACGCGGTGCATCCCCGTCCATTGAGCGGAGCGAAATGAGCGCGCCGAGCCCTAGCTCAGCTCAGTGCGGCGCGGATGATCAGAAGGGCAGCAGCGGGTCGATCGCGACGGCGAGGAACAGCAGCGTCAGGTAGGTGATCGAGGCGTGGAAGACGCGCATCGGGCGGGGCTCCTCGCCCCGGATGGCGAGCCCGTAGAGGCGGTGCGTCTCGTAGATGAACCAGATGCCCGACCCGGCGGCGGTGGCGGAGTAGACGATGCCCATGCCGGCCACGGGGATGAGCAGCAGGGAGCAGGCCACGGTGGCCCACGCGTAGAGGATGGTCTGGAGCCCGACGACCTGGCGGCTGCGCACGACGGCGAGCATGGGGACGTGCGCGGCGGCGTAGTCGTCCCGGTACTTCATCGACAGCGGCCAGTAATGCGGGGGCGTCCAGAGGAACACCACCGCGAAGAGGATGAACGGGGCCCAGGTCAGAGAACCGGTCACGGCCGACCAGCCGATGAGGACCGGGAAGCAGCCCGCGATGCCGCCCCAGATGATGTTCTGCTCGGTACGGCGCTTGAGCCACAGGGTGTAGACGACGACGTAGAAGAGGATCGCGGCGACCGAGAGCGCGGCGGCCACCCAGTTCGTGAAGATCAGGAGCCAGACGGTCGAGACCGCCGCGAGCACCCAGGAGAACACGAGCGCCTCGCGGGGAGTCAGCTCCCCCGTCACCAGTGGTCGCTTCTTCGTCCGGTGCATGACGGCGTCGATGTCGCGGTCGATGTAGCAGTTGAAGGCGCTGGCCGCCCCCGCGCTCATGGAGCCGCCGATGAGGGTCGCGACCACGAGCCAGAGGTTCGGGATGCCGTTCTGGGCGAGGATCATGACCGGGGCGGTCGTGACCAGGAGCAGCTCGATCACCCGCGGCTTCGTCAGGGCGACGTAGGCGCGGGCCTTGGCTGCGAAGCCGAGGCGTGCGCGGTCGCGGAGGGGGCTCTCGCCTGCTGTGCTCTGGTTCTCGGTCGCGGTGCTCACTGGCGTCGATCCTATCCGCTGGTCGCGCAACCCGACGGCTCCGGGCCCTCACCTCGCCGCGCCGGACAGATTTGCAGCTGGCGAGAACAATCCCGACACAAGACGGAGGTCGCGGTCGGGGCGCGTCTCTATACTTGACGAGGCCCCTTTGTGGGGCTCAGACAACTTCATGACGAAAAGGGGCTACCCGCACGTGCCTGACCTCCAGTGGGAACCGATCGACAACAAGGCGGTCGACACCGCCCGCATCCTGGCCGCTGACGCCGTGGAACAGGCCGGCAACGGTCACCCCGGCACGGCCATGAGCCTCGCGCCGGCCGCTTACCTCCTCTTCCAGAAGGTCATGCGCCGTGACCCGAGTGACAACGAGTGGATCGGTCGCGACCGGTTCATCCTGTCGAGCGGACACGCGTCCCTCCTCCAGTACGTCCAGTTCTACCTGGGCGGCTACGGCCTCGAGCTCGACGACCTCGAGCACCTCCGCAAGTGGGGCTCCAAGACTCCGGGTCACCCCGAGTACGGCCACACCGACGGGGTCGAGATCACGACCGGTCCCCTCGGCCAGGGCCTCGCGTCCGCTGTGGGCTTCGCCTACGCCTCGCGATTCGAGCGCGGTCTCTTCGACCCCGACGCCGAGGTGGGCACCAGCCCGTTCGATCACTTCGTCTACGTCATCGCCGGCGACGGCGACCTCCAGGAGGGCGTCACCAGCGAGGCCTCCTCCCTCGCGGGCCACCAGAAGCTCGGCAACCTGGTCGTCATCTACGACAGCAACCAGATCTCCATCGAAGACGACACGAACATCGCCTTCACCGAAGATGTGGCGAAGCGCTACGAGGCGTACGGCTGGCAGGTGCTGACGGTCGACTGGAAGAAGACGGGCGAGTACGTCGAGGACGTCGCCGAGCTCAACGCCGCCATCGAGGCCGCCAAGGGCGAGACCGACCAGCCGTCGCTGATCATCCTCAAGACGATCATCGGCTGGCCCTCGCCGAAGAAGCAGAACACCGGCAAGATCCACGGCTCCGCCCTGGGCGCTGACGAGCTGCGAGGCGTCAAGGAGGTTCTCGGCTTCGACCCCGAGAAGAACTTCGACGTCGAGCCCGCCGTCATCGACCACACCCGCAAAGCGGTCGAGCGCGGTCAGGCCGAGCACGCCGAGTGGCAGAAGGGCTTCGACGTCTGGGCGGACGCCAACCCCGAGCGCAAGCAGCTGCTCGACCGACTCCTGGCCAAGGAGCTCCCCGCCGGGCTCGAAGAGGCGCTCCCCGTCTTCGAAGCGGGCAAGGACGTCTCCACCCGCGCCGCATCCGGCAAGGTCATCAACGCGATCGCCGCGGTCATGCCCGAGCTCTGGGGCGGTTCAGCCGACCTCGCCGAGTCGAATCTCACGACCATCACCGACGCGCCGTCGTTCATCCCGGAGGAGTGGTCCACCCACGAGTTCTCCGGCAACGAGCACGGTCGAGTGCTCCACTTCGGCATCCGAGAGCACGCCATGGGCTCGATCCTCAACGGCATCGTGCTTCACGGCAACACCCGCCCCTTCGGCGGCACCTTCCTGATCTTCAGCGACTACATGCGCCCGCCGGTGCGTCTCGCCGCCCTGATGAAGGCACCGACGATCTACGTGTGGACGCACGACTCCATCGCACTCGGAGAAGACGGCCCCACCCATCAGCCCATCGAGCAGCTCACCGCTCTCCGCGCCATCCCCGGTATGGACGTCGTCCGTCCCGCCGACGCCAACGAGACCGCGTGGGCGTGGAAGACCATCCTCGAGCGTCGTGAAGGCCCGGCCGGACTGGCGCTCAGCCGCCAGAACCTGCCCGTCTTCGCGCGCGGCGACGGCGAGGCCACGGGCGACACCTTCGCCCACGCCCGCGGAGTCGCCAAGGGTGCCTATGTGCTCGCCGAGGCGCCGAATGGAACACCCGATGTGATCCTCCTGGCAACGGGTTCCGAGGTGCAGATCGCCGTCGCCGCTCGCGAGGACCTCGCGGCCGAGGGCATCAACGCCCGGGTCGTGTCGGTGCCGTCGCTCGAGTGGTTCGCCGAGCAGAGCCCCGAGTACCGCGAGTCGGTCCTCCCGGCCGCTGTCAAGGCGCGCGTCTCGATCGAGGCGGGTATCGCACTGAGCTGGCGCCCCTGGATCGGCGACGCCGGTCGCAGCGTCTCGATCGAGCACTTCGGTGCCTCGGCCGACTACCAGACGCTTTACCAGAAGTTCGGCTTCACCAAGGAGGCTGCTGTCGCGGCCGCGAAGGAATCGCTGGCCGCTCTCTGAGCGACCGAGCGACCGATAAAGATCGAGGGATCATGACTACACCCGCTTCCACCACCACGCCCACCGCCGAGCTGTCCGCCGTCGGCGTCAGCATCTGGCTCGACGACCTGTCGCGCGAACTGCTCAACAGCGGTGCTCTGCAGAAGCTGATCGACGAGAAGAACGTCGTCGGCGTCACCACCAACCCGACCATCTTCGCGTCGGCCCTCGCCAAGGGCGAGGCCTACGACGAGCAGGTCCGCGAACTCGCGGCCGCCGGGGTCGGCGTCACCGACGCGGTCTTCGAGATCACCACCTCCGACGTCGCACACGGCTCGAAGGTGTTCCGTCCCATCTACGACTCGACCGACGGCTTCGACGGTCGCGTCTCGATCGAGGTCGAGCCGGGTCTCGCTCACGACACCGAGGGCACCATCGCCGCGGCGAAGGCGCTCTGGGCCAAGGTCGATCAGCCCAACGCGATGATCAAGATCCCCGGCACCAAGGCGGGTCTCCCCGCCATCACCGAGGTCATCGGATCCGGCATCAGCGTCAACGTGACCCTGATCTTCGGTCTCGAGCGCTACCTCGAGGTCGTCGACGCCTACCTCGCCGGACTCGAGAAGGCTCAGGCCGCGGGCATCGACCTCTCGACCATCCACTCGGTCGCCTCGTTCTTCGTGTCGCGTGTCGACACCGAGATCGACAAGCGTCTCGACGCCGTCGGCACCGAGGAGGCGAAGGCGCACAAGAGCAAGTCGGGCATCGCGAATGCCCGCGTCGCGTACCGTGCGTTCCAGACCGTCTTCGCGGAGGAGCGTGCGACCGCACTGCTCGCAGCGGGAGCCAACAAGCAGCGTCCGCTCTGGGCCTCGACCGGAGTCAAGGACCCGAGCCTGCCCGACACCCTCTACGTGACCGAGCTCGCGGTCGCCGACACCGTCAACACGATGCCGGGCAAGACCCTCGAGGCGACGTTCGACCACGGCGTCATCGAAGGCGACCAGGTCACGAACCACTACGCCGACGCCGACGCGGTACTCGAAGCCCTTCCCGGCTTCGGCATCGACCTCGCCGAGGTCACCGAGCTGCTCGAGAAGGAGGGCGTCGAGAAGTTCATCGTGTCCTGGAACGAGCTGCTCGACACCGTGAAGAACGCCCTCGAAGGCGCTAAGTGAGCGTTCAGATCGAGGCCGGCGGCGACGCGGAGAAGGCGATCGAGCGGGTAGTCCCCCAGCTCGTCGCCGACCGCGTCGCCTCCGGCATCACCGCCCAGGACCCCGACCTCTGGGGTGAGGCCGCGATCGACGAAGCGTCGAAGCGCCTCGGCTGGACGGAGGCCGTCGCGCTGTCCCGCCCCCTGGTCGCCGAGATCGAGCAGCTCCGCGAGGAGCTGCTCGCGCAGGGCCTCGATCATGTCGTGCTGGGCGGGATGGGCGGCTCGTCGCTCGCCCCCGAGGTCATCACCCGCACCGCGGGTGTCGAACTCACCGTGCTCGACTCGACCGATCCCGGTCAGGTGCTCGACGCGATCAGCGACCGCCTCTCGCAGACCGTCGTCGTGATCTCGTCGAAGTCCGGTTCCACCGTCGAAACCGACAGCCAGCGCCGCGCCTACGAGAAGGCCTTCGCCGACGCGGGCATCAACCCGCTCGAGCGGATCATCGTCGTCACCGACCCGGGATCGCCTCTCGATGCGTCGGCACGTGAGACCGGTTACCGCGTCTTCAACGCAGACCCCAACGTCGGCGGTCGCTTCTCTGCTCTGACCGCATTCGGTCTTGTCCCCTCCGGGCTGGCCGGCGCCGACATCGGAGAGCTGCTCGACGAGGCCGAGGCGATCCTGATCTACCTCGCCTCCGACCAGCCCGAGAACCCCGGCCTCATCCTCGGCGCGGCGATCGCGGGCACCGATCCGCTGAAGGACAAGCTCGCCATCCTCTCCGACGGCACCCACATCGTGGGCTTCGCCGACTGGGCCGAGCAGCTGGTCGCCGAGTCGACGGGCAAGGACGGCAAGGGCCTTCTCCCCGTCGTGCTCGACAAGGAATCGCCAGAGCTCTCCGAGCGCCTCAAGGACGTCCAGGTCGTCCGCCTCGTGCGCGACGCGAGCCGCATCTTCCATGAGCGACAGCTCGGGGAGGGCGACATCGTCATGAGCGGTTCGCTCGGCGGGTCGATCATGACGTGGGAGTACGCGATCTCGGTGGCGGGACGCATCCTCGGCATCAACCCGTTCGACCAGCCCGATGTGGAGTCGGCCAAAGTGGCTGCACGCGGGCTCCTCGACGCACGTCCCGAGCCGACGCCGCCTGCATTCACCGCGGACGGCATCGAGGTCCGCGGCGACGCGTCCCTCCTCTCGGGTGTCAGCACGGCCGCCGATGCGGTCGAGGCTCTCCTCGGCACGATCGGTCCGGACGGCTACCTGTCGATCCAGGCCTACGTGAACCGCAACGCCTCGCCGCAGCTGGCCGATCTGCGCGACCTGCTCGCGCGGCGCGCCGGTCGCCCCGTGACCTTCGGCTGGGGACCCCGGTTCCTGCACTCCACGGGTCAGTACCACAAGGGCGGTCCCGCGGACGGTGTCTTCCTCCAGATCACGGCCGACTCCCCCGTCGACCTCGAAATCCCCGGGCGTCCGTTCACATTCGGGCAGCTCATCCAGGCGCAGGCGACCGGGGATGCGACGGTGCTCGCCGAGCACGGCCGCCCGGTCCTCCGCCTGAACCTCACCTCGGATGCGGCGACGACGGCGCTCCTCGATCTGTTCGCATCATGACCGCTTCGGCGATCACTATTGAGGAGTTGCTGTGCCGGTAGAGATCTCACCGGGTTTCAACCCGCTGCGCCTGCCATCCGACCGTCGTCTGAACCGCATCGCGGGTCCGAGCAGTCTGGTGATCTTCGGCGTGACGGGCGACCTGTCGCGCAAGAAGCTGATGCCCGCCGTCTACGACCTGGCCAACCGCGGCCTGCTTCCCCCCGGGTTCGCCCTGGTGGGTTTCGCCCGTCGCGACTGGGAGGACCAGGACTTCGAGAAGGTCGTCTACGACGCCGTCAAGCAGTACGCGCGGACGCCCTTCGACGACGATGTGTGGAAGCAGCTCGCCCAGGGCATCCGCTTCGTCTCCGGCACCTTTGATGACGACGCGTCGTTCGAGGAGCTCCATCGGGTGATCACCCAGCTCGACGAAGAACGCGGCACCGGGGGCAACCACGCCTTCTACCTGTCGATCCCGCCGAAGTCGTTCCCCATCGTCACGGAGCAGCTGCGGCGCTCCGGACTCGCCGACCAGGTCCCCGGACAGTGGCGGCGTGTCGTGATCGAGAAGCCGTTCGGCAGCGACCTCAAGACGGCTCGGGAGCTGAACGACGTGGTCGAATCGGTCTTCCCGGCCGATTCGGTGTTCCGCATCGACCACTACCTCGGCAAGGAGACGGTCCAGAACATCCTGGCCCTCCGCTTCGCCAACCAGCTCTACGAGCCCATCTGGAACGCCAACTACGTCGACCACGTGCAGATCACGATGGCCGAGGACATCGGCGTCGGTGGGCGCGCGGGGTACTACGACGGCATCGGCGCGGCGCGCGACGTCATCCAGAACCACCTTCTGCAGCTTCTCGCCCTCACGGCGATGGAGGAGCCGGTCTCGTTCGACGCCCGCGATCTGCGCGCCGAGAAGCAGAAGGTGCTCTCCGCGGTCCGTCTGCCCGCCGATCTCGGTAAGTCCACGGCGCGCGGTCAGTACGCCGGCGGATGGCAGGGCGGCGAGAAGGTTCTCGGCTTCCTCGAGGAAGACGGCATGAACCCCGAGTCGACCACCGAGACCTATGCCGCGATGCGACTCGACATCGCCACCCGTCGCTGGTCGGGCGTGCCGTTCTACCTGCGGGCCGGCAAGCGCCTCGGCCGCCGCGTGACCGAGATCGCCGTGATGTTCAAGCGCGCCCCGCAGTACCTGTTCGAGGAGAGTCAGACGGCGACCCTCGGCCAGAACGCGCTCGTGATCCGCGTCCAGCCCGACGAGGGCGTCACCATCCGCTTCGGCTCCAAGGTGCCGGGTGCCGGCATGCAGGTGCGCGATGTGACCATGGACTTCGGTTACGGCCACGCCTTCACCGAGGCGAGTCCCGAGGCGTACGAGCGACTCATCCTCGACGTGCTCCTCGGCGACCCGCCGCTGTTCCCCCGCCACGAGGAGGTCGAGCTCTCCTGGAAGATCCTCGACCCGATCGAGGAGTTCTGGGCCACCCAGGGACAGCCCGATCAGTACCGTCCGGGAACCTGGGGTCCCGAGTCGGCAGACGACTTGATGGCCCGTGACGGCCGAAGCTGGAGACGCCCGTGATCGTCGACCTTCCGAACACAACCACCGCGGGGATCTCCAAGACCCTCGTCAAGATCCGTGAAGAGGGCGGCGCCGTCGCCCTCGGCCGGGTGCTGACCCTCGTCATCGACACCGAGTTCGGGCACGAGGAGGAAGCGATCGAGGCGGCGAACGACGCGTCTCGAGAGCATCCGATGCGGGTGATCGTCGTCGCGCACAGCGCCGACATCTCGGACGACGTGCCGGCGCGCCTCGACGCGCAGATCCGCGTCGGTGGAGACGCCGGGGCGAGCGAGGTCATCGTGCTCCGCGCGGTCGGCGCGGCTGCCTCCGACGAGGAGAGCCTCGTCACGGGTCTCCTGCTCCCCGACGCACCCGTCGTCGCCTGGTGGCCCGGTGCGGCGCCCCAGGTGGCGTCTCAGGCCTCGGTCGGGGCGATCGCCCAGCGGCGCATCACCGACGCCTCGTCGCAACCCGATCCTCTCGCCTACCTGCGACACCTCGCCGCGACCTACGCGCCGGGTGACACGGACTTCGCCTGGACCCGCCTGACGCTGTGGCGCGCCCAGTTGGCGGCGGTGCTCGATCAGCCGCCGTTCGAGCCCGTCATCGGCGTCGAGGTGCACGGCGCAGCCGACTCCCCGTCCACCGCACTTCTCGCGGCGTGGCTCGGGCTGCAGCTCGAGGTCCCCGTGGCGCACGAGGTGTCCGACCGTGCGACCGGGTCCAGCGGCATCCACGCGGTACGGCTGATCCGTCGTTCCGGCATCATCGAACTGGATCGCCCCGAGGGCAATGTCGCGACGCTCGTCCAGCCGGGCCAGCCGACGCACGACATCTCCCTCCCCCGTCGCAGCCTCCGCGACTGCCTCGCCGAGGAGCTGCGCCGGCTCGACCCCGACGATCTCTACGGAACCGTCATCCGGGAGGGCATCTCGCGTCTGCACGGGCCGATGGAGAACGTCACCGAGACACCCATGTCGGTGACGATAGGCTCGTAACCGTGACTAATGCGCGTCGTGTCCTCGTCCACCCCGATAGCGACGCACTGATCGGGTCGGTCGCAGCACGCTTCATCACGAAGACGATCGATCTCCTCGACGAGTTCGACGAGATCAACATCGTCCTCACCGGTGGAACCGTCGGCGGTGCGACCCAACGAGCAGTGCGCGACTCGGCCGCCCGCGACTCCGTCGACTGGACACGTGTGCACTTCTGGTGGGGTGACGAGCGCTTCGTCCCGGCCGGACACCCCGACCGCAACGACGTGCAGGCCCGCGAGGCCCTCCTCGACGCTCTGCCGACGCCCGAGTCGAACATCCACGCGTTCCCCGCGAGCGACGAGATCCCCGACATCGACGAGGCGGCGGCAGCCTATGCGGCCGAGCTGCGCGATGCCGCCCCGCACGACGCGCTCTATCCGCGGTTCGACATCACCTTCCTGGGCGTCGGACCCGACGGCCACATCGCGTCGCTGTTCCCGAACCGCGACATCACCAACACGGGTGCTGCGACGGTCATCCCCGTGCTGAACTCCCCGAAGCCGCCTCCCGAGCGTCTCAGCCTGACTCTCCCCGTGATCAACTCATCGGACCGCATCTGGGCTGCCCTCGCCGGCGCCGACAAGGCTCCCGCGCTCGGTCTCGCGCTGGCAGGTGCTACGGCGAACGAGGTTCCCGTTGCGGGCGTCCAGGGACGCCGCAGGACCGTGTTCTTCGTCGACCAGGCTGCTGCCGCACAGGTACCCGAGAACCTCATCGCCTCGACCTACTGACGTCGGTCGCGGTCGGCGGCCCAGGGTCAGGCCGATTGAGTCTGCGCTTGGGAGAGGCGCACCATGTTGCCGGACGGGTCTCGGAAGGCGCAGTCCCTGGGGCCCCAATCCTGTTCGATGGGCTCCTGGAGCACCTCGGCGCCCGTCGCCCTGACCCGTTCGAATGCGGCGTCCAGGTCGTCCGTGCTGAAGACCAGCATCGGCAGGACACCCTTGGTCAGGAGTTCCTGAAGCGCATCGCCGTCGGCCTGCGACCTGCCGGCGTGGGGAACCGAGAGGGTGATGCCGAGCCCCGGCTGCGCGTCACTGCCGAGCGTCACCCAGCGGAAGTCGCCGGAGGCGACGTCCATCACGACGTCGAGCCCCAGTGCGCGGTAGAAGACGATCGACTCGTCGACGTCGTTGACGGAGATGTTGCAGAACTGGAGTGTGGTGGTCATGACGACGACACTATTGACCCGCCAACGTCTGCGCTTCTCCGATCCTGCTCGATGGCGAAGCCGCGTTCCGGATGGGGCGGGTGTTCGTCTTCGCGACGCAGCTCGGCATCGCCCGCACCGCGGGGTGCTCACGCCTCTGGTAGGAGCTCGGGGACTCTCCCATGACCTCCGCGAACTTCGCACTGAACGATCCCAGCGACGTGCAGCCGACCGCCATGCATGCCTCGGTGACCGTGTGCCCCTCTCGGAGAAGAGCCATCGCCCGCTCGATCCTGCGCGTCATCAGGTAGCTGTACGGCGTCTCCCCGTACGTCGCCCGGAAACGGCGGGAGAAATTCGACGGCGACATCAGGGCCCGGGCGGCCATCGTGGGGACATCCAACGGCTTCGCGTAATCGCGGTCGATCAGGTCTCGCGCGCGACGCAGATGCGTCAGCAGTTGAAGATCCTGGGGTGTCATGGAGACGACGGTGGTCCGGAGGTCGTCCGGATGCCAGCCGATCAGGCCTCGCCGCTCCGAACGCTACGCGTTCTGGGCAGGGACCTTCCCGCGGCGGACGCGGAGCTGGTTGAGGGCGTCCTCGAGAAGCTGCTCCGCCTCTTCGGCGGTGCGGCGCTCCTTCACGTACGCGAGGTGCGTCTTGTACGGCTCGGTCTTGCCGACCGCGGGAGGGTTCTCCTTGTCGCGCCCGGCGGGGAGCCCGCTCGAGGGCGAGTCGATCGTCTCGGGGATCTCGTTGTCGGGAACGTTGGCCGCGAAGTAGCGAACGGTCTCGTTGCCGAGGGCATCCCAGTAGGAGACGGCGACACGCTCGGCGTGGAAGCCGTGGTCCTGCTCGCCCATGGGGCCCGCGCCGACACGCGAGCCACGAATAGCACTACCGCCAGAAGCCATTACTGTCCCGATTCATCGAAAGGCGCCCGGGCGCCGTAGCTGATGGAAAACCCGTAGAGAGGATCAGACTCCCGCGCCGAAACGCGTGATCAGACCGAGGACGACGATGCAGGCGACCCACACGAGTCCGAGGATCACCGTGATGCGGTTGAGGTTCCGCTCCGCCACACCCGACGCGCCGAGGTTGGAGGTCACGCCGCCGCCGAACATGTCGGAGAGGCCGCCACCACGACCGCGGTGCAGAAGGATCAGCATGGTCAGCAGAAGACTTGTGATGCCGAGAAGGACCTGAAGTACAACCTCGAGGATCTCCATGCGCAGCCTTTCGTCGCGAGCGGCCCGCGGAGACGGGCCTAGAGCAGTATAGACAAATACGGGCCCGAGGCCCGGAGAACCGCGGGTGCGCGCCCCGAAAGGGGCGCACACCTCACGCGCCGACGTGCTTCTTGAATCGAACGATGCTGGCGAATTCGGCCAGGTCGAGGCTCGCGCCACCGACCAGAGCCCCGTCGACATCGGGTTCGCGGAGGAAGCCGGCGATGTTGTTCGCCTTGACCGATCCGCCGTACAGGATGCGGGTCGCGGCAGCGGCGTCGGCGGAGAGGAGCTCGCCGAGAAGCGCACGGAGAGCGCCGGCCACCTGCTGCGCCTGCTCGGGGGTCGCCGCCTGACCGGAGCCGATCGCCCAGACGGGCTCGTACGCCACGACGATGTCGGCATCAGCCGGGACACCCTCGAGCGCGACGCGCAGCTGACCGACCGGGACCGCGCTGGGACCGTGCTTCTCGAGGTCCTCGGCGGTCTCGCCGACGCAGATGACGGGGACGAGACCGTGGCGGAGAGCCGCCTTCACCTTGGCCGCCACGACCTCGTCGGTCTCGTTGTGGTAGCTGCGACGCTCGGAATGACCGATGATCACGTACTTGGCGTCGAGAGCTGCCAGGAACGCACCGGAGATCTCGCCCGTGTAGGCGCCCGAGTCCTGAGCGGAGAGGTCCTGGCCGCCGTAGACGAGGTCGTACTTGTCGGCGGCGACCAGGGTCTGCACCGAACGGAGGTCGGTGAACGGCGGGAACAGCGCCACCTCGGTGTCGCGGTAATCGTGGCCCGCGTCCTTCAACGTCCATGCGAGCTTCTGCACGAAGGCGATCGCCTGCAGGTGGTCGAGGTTCATCTTCCAGTTGCCCGCGATCAGCGGGGTTCTGTCGGTCACGCTTGCCATCCGAGTATCTCCAGTCCAGGTAGCTTCTTGCCCTCGAGGAACTCGAGGCTCGCGCCGCCGCCCGTCGAGATGTGTCCGAAAGCGTCGTCCTCGAAGCCGAGGGAACGCACGGCGGCCGCGGAGTCTCCGCCGCCGACGACCGAGAGTCCATCGACCTCGGAGAGTGCCTGCGCGACAGCCTTGGTGCCGGCGGCGAATGCATCGAACTCGAACACGCCCATCGGCCCGTTCCAGAACACGGTCTTCGACGATGCGACGACCTCCGCGAACCGCTTCGCGGTCTCGGGTCCGATGTCGAGACCGATGCCCGAGGACCCGAACGAGCCGCCCTCGATGTCATCGGCCGGACGTACCTCGTGGTCCGCGTCGGCCGCGAACTTCGATGCCACGACGACATCGGTCGGAACGATCAGGTCGACGCCGAGCTCGGCAGCGCGGTCGAGGTAGCCCTTGACCTTGTCGATCTGGTCGGCTTCGAGCAGGCTCGCGCCGACTTTGTAGCCGAGGGCCGCGAGGAAGGTGAAGAGCATGCCGCCGCCGATGAGCAGCGAGTCGACCCGGGGAAGCAGATGGTCGATGACGCCCAGCTTGTCGCTGACCTTCGAGCCGCCGAGAACAACCGTGTACGGCTTCTCCGGTGACTCCGTCAGCCGGTCGAGCACCTCGAGCTCGGTGGCGATGAGTGTGCCGGCTGCGCTGGGAAGCGCCTCGGCCAGCTCGTAGACGCTCGCCTGCTTGCGGTGGACGACGCCGAAGCCGTCGGAGACGAAGACGTCGCCGAACGCGGCGAGCTCGGCGGCATAGGCAGCGCGCTCCCCCGCGTCCTTGCTGGTCTCGCGCGGATCGAAGCGCAGGTTCTGCAGCAGCACGACGTCGCCGTCGACCTCGCCCGCGTCGGCGGGCGGGCCGTCGACGAAGGTCACCGGGCGGCCAAGAAGTTCGCCCAGCCTCACGCCGACGGGTTCGAGGCTGTACTTCGCGTCGGGCTTGCCGTCGGGACGGCCGAGGTGCGAGATGACGACGACCTTCGCGCCCCGCCCGAGCAGGAGCTCGAGCGTGGGCAGCGAGGCGCGGATACGGCCGTCGTCCGTGATCTGCCCGTCCTTCAGGGGGACGTTCAGATCGCAGCGGACGACGACCGACTTGCCGCTCAGGTCACCGAGGGTGTCGATGGTGCGGAGCGTCATGCGTTACAGGCGCGCGCCGACGTACTCGGTCAGGTCGACGAGGCGGTTGGAGTAGCCCCACTCGTTGTCGTACCAGGCCGAGATCTTGACCTCGTTGCCGAGGACACGGGTGAGACCCGCGTCGAAGATGGCCGAGTGCGGGTCGGAGACAATGTCGCTCGAGACGATCTCGTCCTCGGTGTAGAGGAGGTAGCCCTTGAGGTAGCCCTCAGCGGCCTCTTTGTAGGCGGCGTTGATCTCGTCGACGCTCACGGCGCTGTTGGTGACAACCGTGAGGTCCGTGATCGAACCGGTGGGAACGGGAACGCGCAGCGCGAAACCGTCGAGCTTGCCCTTGAGCTCGGGGAGGACGAGGCCGATGGCCTTCGCCGCACCGGTGCTCGTCGGCACGATGTTGAGAGCGGCGGCACGCGAGCGGCGCAGGTCGCTGTGAGGGCCGTCGTGCAGGTTCTGGTCGGCGGTGTAGGCGTGGACCGTGGTCATGAGACCGCGCTCGATGCCGAACTTGTCGTTGAACACCTTGGCCAGCGGCGCGAGGCAGTTGGTCGTGCAGGACGCGTTGGAGATGAGGTCGTCGACCGCGGGGTCGTAGTCCTGGTTGTTGATGCCCATGACGAACGTTGCGACATCACCCGAAGCGGGAGCCGAGATGATGACCTTCTTGGCGCCGGCCTCGAGGTGCTTACGGGCGTCGACGTCCTTGGTGAAGCGACCGGTCGACTCGATGACGATATCGACTCCGAGGTCGCCCCAGCCGAGGTTGGCGGGGTCGCGCTCGGCGAGGACCTTGATCGGCTTGCCGTTGACGACGATGGAGTCGCCGTCGAGCTCGACGGTCGCGTCGAGGCGGCCGGTGATGGAGTCGTACTTGAGCAGGTGGGCGAGCGCCTTGTTGTCGGAGAGGTCGTTGACCGCAACGATCTCGAGCTCACTCCCCTTGGCGAGAGCCGCCCGGAAGTAGTTGCGGCCGATGCGGCCGAATCCGTTGATGCCGACACGAACTGCCAACGAGAACTCCTGAGAACTGGGCGCAACACGCGCCATCGGATGAATCTGGGTGGGACCGGCGCGAGAAGAAATGTTTCCCGCGCCGGTAAAGAGCCTAGCGTTACGGCAGGATGACCAATCCGCTTCCGACCCCGCGGGCGGCGGCGAGACGATCTCCGATGTTCTGCCAGTCGACGATGTTCCAGAACGCCTTCACGTAGTCGGCGCGGACGTTCTTGTAGTCGAGGTAGTACGCGTGCTCCCACACATCGAGCATGAGGAGCGGGATGGTCACGGCGGGGATGTTGCCCTGCTGATCGAAGAGCTGCTCGATGACGAGCTGCTGGCCGACGGTATCCCAGGCGAGGATCGCCCAGCCGGATCCCTGGACGCCCAGCGCGACGGCGGTGAACTGCGCCTGGAACGTCTCGAACGAGCCGAAGCCGTCGGTGATCGCCGCGGCGATCTCGCCCTCGGGCCGGCCCTGGCTGTCGGGGGTGAGGTTGGTCCAGAAGATCGAGTGGTTGACGTGGCCGCCGAGGTTGAACGCGAGGTCCTTCGACAGCTTGTTGATTGCGGCGAAGTTGCCGGTCGAGCGGGCCTCCGCCATCTGCGAGATGGCGGTGTTGGCGCCCGTCACGTAGGTCTGGTGGTGCTTGCTGTGGTGCAGTTCCATGATCTGCGCGCTGATGTGCGGCTCGAGCGCCGCGTAGTCGTAGCCCAGCTCGGGCAGGGTGTACTCAGCCATAGAGTCTCGTTCTCCTCATCTCGGTCCTGGACGGCCGTGGAGGCTTCCTCCAGGAGTTCTTTCAGTCTAGATACCGCGAGCCGACGTCAAGCCACCTTGCCGGAAACATTCGGCTTCGGAGAACACTCGGACTCTTCGCACGAAGGGTGGCCCGTTCGGAAGCGCCTAGTCGAGATCGGCAGGGATGTTGGCGTCGGTGCCGGGGACGCCCGTCTCGGATGCTCGCTTGTCGGCCATCGCGAGAAGACGGCGGATACGACCGGCGACGGCGTCCTTGGTCATCGGCGGGTCGGCGTGATGGCCGAGCTCGTCCAGGCTCGCATCGCGGTGCGCGAGACGCAGCTCGCCGGCGTAACGGAGATGCTCGGGGATGCCGGGGCCGAGGATCTCGAGCGCGCGTTCGACCCGGGCGCAGGCGGCGACCGCGGCTTGCGCCGAGCGACGGAGGTTGGCGTCGTCGAAGTTGACCAGGCGGTTTGCCGTGGCGCGCACTTCGCGGCGCTGACGCATCTCCTCCCAGTTGCGACGGCTGGCGACGGCCCCCATGTGCTCGAGCATGTCGCTGATGGCCTCGCCGTCGCGGATGACGACGCGGTGGACGCCGCGGACCTCGCGGGCCTTCGCGGGCACCTTCAAGCGGTTGGCTGCACCGACGAGCGCCATCGCCGTCTCGTTGCCGGGGCAGGTCACCTCGAGGGCGGCTGAGCGGCCGGGGTCGGTGAGCGTGCCGCGCGCCAGGAACGCCCCGCGCCAGATCGCCTCGAGATCGTCGATCGACCCCGTCGTGAGCCGGTTGGGGAGCCCGCGGATGGGGCGTCGCCGTGCGTCGAGCAGACCCGTTTGACGGGCGAGCGTCTCACCGCCGTCGATGACCCGGACCACGTACGAACTGGCGCGGCGGGTGCCCGATGCCGAGATCACGGCGACATCGCCGCGTACCCCGTACAGCTCGGCGAGATCCTTGCGCACCCGCTTCGCGAGGCCGACCGAATCGAGTTCGGATTCGACGGCGATACGGCCGGAGATGAGGTGCAGCCCTCCCGCGAAACGAAGGATCGTCGCCAACTCCGCCGCTCGCACGCTGGTCTTGCCCACGTCGACCTTCGCGAGTTCTTCCTTGACGTCCGCGGTCAATGCCAAGCTGCTCGCCCTCCACCCGTTGATCTGTAGCCCCCAGTCTTACACCGCTCCGGGGACCTCATTCACGTCCGAGGTCTCGATGCCTCACCGTGACACCCACTCCTGGCAGCGAGCCGAGACGTTTCGCGAGCTCCTCGACGAGTGCGACGGACCGATGCCGCCCACCCGTGCAGCCGACCGCGATGGTCGCGTGCCGCTTGTTCTCGCGGCTGTACCCCGCGAGCACGGGCTCGAGCATGGCTGCGAACCGATCGACGAACTCTCCCGCGCCCTCCTGGGCGAAGACGTAGTCGCTCACATTGGAATCCAGTCCGGTCCCCGGACGCAGTTCGGGCACCCAGAACGGATTGGGCAGGAACCTCGCATCCGCCACGATGTCGGCATCCGTCGGAACGCCGTACTTGTGGCCGAAGCTCGTCAAGGTGACCCGGACTCCGGGGGTGTCCGCCTCGCCGAACAGCTCGGTGATGGTGCTCGCCAGCTGGTGGACGTTGAGCTCGGACGTGTCGACGACCACGTCGGCCGTCGCACGGATCTGCGCCGTGCGATCCCGCTCCGCCGTGATGCCGTCGAGCAGGGTTCCGCCCGCCTGCAACGGATGCGGTCGCCGGACCTGCTCGAAGCGGCGAACCAGTGCGGTATCGCTCGCGTCGAGGAAGAGCACGCGCATCTGGGTGCGGGACCGGAGCTCGCGGACGAGTTCATCGACCTCGGAGAATCGGGCGCCGCCGCGGACGTCGACGATGACGGCGATGCGGGGCAGGCTGTCACCCGCGTGCTCTGCGACGTCGATGAGAGGCAGGAGCATCTGCGGCGGAAGGTTGTCGACGACGTACCAGCCGACGTCCTCGAGAGCATTGCCGGCGGTCGTCCGACCCGCGCCGGACATCCCCGTGACCACCAGCACGGTCTGCGCCGCTGAGGCGGGCTCCCCCGCCGCCGGTGGACCGGAAGATGGTTCTGCGTTGCTCATCTCGACGCCGACCCCGATCTCATCTGACTCCCCAAGACTAGACGGCGGTGCGGCCGACGGGCACCCCCGCTCTGCCGGCTCAGCTGCGCAGGCGTTCGTAGACGGTCTGCGCGGTGGTCGGGCCCACGCCCTTGACCTCCATGATCTCCTCGACGGTCGCCTTCTTGAGCTTGGCGACCGAACCGAAATGACGGAGGAGATCGCGGACACGTGCCGGGCCGAGGCCGGGGATCTCGCTCAGCACACTGGTGATGTCGCGCTTGCGCCGGGAGCGCTGATGAGTGATCGCGAACCGGTGGGCCTCGTCGCGGATCCGCTGGATCATGAACAGCGCCTCGCTGTTGCGGGGCAGGATGACCGGGTAATCGTTGTCGGGCAGCCAGATCTCCTCGAGGCGCTTCGCGATGCCGCAGATCTGGATGCCCTCGATGCCCGAGTCGCGCATGGCACGTGCGGCCGCCTGCACCTGCGGCTGTCCGCCGTCGACGATGAGGAGGTTGGGACGGTAGGAGAACTTGCCCGGCTTCCGTGGCGCGGCCCCGAGCTCGTCGAGGTCGTCGCCCTCCTCGAGTTCCGACTCGAGCTCCGCGAGCTCCTCCCCCGCGGTCTCGCCGGCGTCGTCGCCGAGGATGTCCTGCGGGTCGGCGCCGACCAGACGATCCAGTTTGGCCTGCTCCTCGGCGGACTTGTCGAGGTAGGACAGGCGCCGCGAGAGCACCTGGTAGAGCGACTCGGTGTCGTCCGTCGAGTCGGCGACGTTGAATCGGCGGTACTGGTCTTTACGGGCGAGGCCGTCCTCGAACACGACCATCGAGGCGACGATGTTGGTGCCGGAGAGATGCGACACGTCGTAGCACTCCATGCGGAGCGGCGCATCGGCGAGGCCGAGCGCCTCCTGCAGGTCGGTGAGGGCCTGACTGCGGGAGACGTAGTCGGCGCTGCGCCTCGTCTTGTAGAGCGCGAGCGCCTGTTTGGCGTTGAGAGTGGCGGTCTGGAGCAGCGCCGCCTTGTCACCCCGCTGAGCGGCCCGCAGGTGGACGCTTCCGCGACCCCTGATCTGACTGAGCAGCTGTTCGAGCGCGTCGGAGTCGTCGGGCAGCTCGGGGACGATGATCTCCCGCGGCGGTGGCTCACCATCGTCGTACGCGCTCTGCAGAACCGAGTCGACGAGTTCGCCCAGCCCGACGTCGATCTCCTTGTCGACGACCCAGGAGCGCACACCCCGCACACGGCCGCCGCGGACCCGGAACTGCTGGACGGCAGCGGCGAGCTCGTCGTGCTCGATGCCGAAGACGTCGGCCTCGACCGTGTCGCTCAGCACGACCGCGCTCGACTCGAGCACGTTCTCGAGAGCGGAGACCCGATCTCGCAGGTCCGCCGCGCGCTCGAACTCCAGCGCCGCCGAAGCGGCCTTCATCTCGGCCTGCAGGCGGGAGATCATCCTCGGATCGGGGCTCGCCATGAATGCGACGAACTGGTCGACGATCGCGCGGTGCTCCGCGACCGACACCTTCATCGAGCAGGGACCGCCGCAGCGGCCGATCTGACCCGGGAAGCACGGGCGCCCCGTCTCCATGGCGCGCTTGTAGCTCGAGTCGGAGCAGGTGCGGATCGGGAAGGCGCGCACCATCTGCTCGATGGTCTCGCGGACCGCCCAGATCTTCGGATACGGCCCGAAATAGCGGGCGCCCGGGATGCGCCTGTTGCGGGTGACCATGACGCGCGGCGCCTCGTCGCCGAGGGTGACGACCAGGTACGGGTAGGTCTTGTCGTCGCGGAACTTGACGTTGTACGGCGGCGAGAACTCCTTGATCCAGGTGTATTCGAGCTGCAGCGCCTCGAACTCGCTCCCGACGGTCGTCCACTGCACGTTGGTGGCGTGGGTCACCATGTGTCGTGTCCGCTGATGCAGGGTGTGCAGCGGTGCGAAGTAGTTGCTGAGCCGAGCCCGCAGGTTCTTCGCCTTGCCGACGTACAGCACCCGCCCGGTGTCGTCGGAGAACCGGTAGACGCCGGGCTCGGTGGGGATCTCCCCCGCTTTCGGCCGGTAGTCGACGGTCGTAGTGCTTCGTGCGCTCATCGGGCTCGCGGGTCAGGACGCACGCGAGAGCGCGCTCTCGTCGCTGCCGTACAGCACCTCGGACAGGAACTTGCCCGTGTGGCTCTCCTCGACCGACGCGATCTTCTCCGGCGTGCCCGTTGCGATGATCGTGCCACCGCCGGACCCGCCCTCGGGCCCGAGATCGATGATCCAGTCGGATGACTTGATCACGTCGAGGTTGTGCTCGATCACGATGACGGTGTTGCCCTTCTCGACGAGGCTGTTCAGCACCTGGAGGAGCTTGCGGACGTCCTCGAAGTGCAGACCGGTCGTCGGCTCGTCGAGCACGTACACCGTGCGCCCGTTGGATCGGCGCTGCAGCTCCGTCGCGAGCTTCACCCTCTGCGCCTCGCCGCCCGACAGGGTGGTCGCGCTCTGGCCGAGCCGGACATAGCCGAGTCCGACATCGACGAGCGTCTTGAGGAACCGGTGGATTGCCGAGATCGGCTCGAAGAACTCGGCCGCCTCGGAGATCGGCATGTCGAGCACTTCCGCGATGTTCTTGCCCTTGTAGTGCACGGCGAGGGTGTCGCGGTTGTATCGAGCGCCCTGGCAGACCTCGCACACGACGTAGACGTCGGGCAGGAAGTTCATCTCGATCTTGATCGTGCCGTCGCCCTGGCAGTTCTCGCAGCGGCCGCCCTTGACGTTGAAGCTGAACCGGCCCGGCTGGTAGCCGCGCGATTTGGCCTCCATCGTCTCGCTGAACAGCGTGCGGATGCGATCGAAGACCCCGGTGTAGGTCGCCGGGTTGGAGCGCGGGGTGCGACCGATGGGGGCCTGGTCGACGTGCACCACCTTGTCGAGGTTGTCGAGACCCGTCACCCGGAGGTGCTTGCCCGGGACCTTGCGTGCACCGTTCAACCGGTTCGCCATCACCCGGTAGAGGATGTCGTTGACGAGGGTGCTCTTTCCCGACCCGCTGACCCCGGTCACCGAGGTGAAGACGCCGAGCGGGAAATCGGCGGAGACGTTCTTCAGGTTGTTCGCCTGAGCGCCGACGACCGACACCATGCGCTTCTTGTCGATCTTGCGGCGCTTCTTCGGCGTCTCGATGCTGCGCCGGCCGGCGAGGTAGTCACCGGTGATCGACTCCTTCTCCGCGAGGAGGGAGGCGTAGTCGCCCGAGTGGACCACCCGGCCGCCGCCCTCGCCCGCGCCCGGGCCGATGTCGACGATCCAGTCGGCGATGCGGATGGTGTCCTCGTCGTGCTCGACGACGATCAGGGTGTTCCCGAGATCGCGCAGCTTGACGAGGGTGTCGATGAGACGCCGGTTGTCGCGCTGGTGGAGTCCGATGCTCGGCTCGTCGAGCACGTAGAGGACGCCGGTCAGCCCCGACCCGATCTGGGTCGCCAGCCGGATGCGCTGAGCCTCGCCGCCCGACAGCGAACCGGCCGATCGGCCGAGAGTCAGATAGCTGAGTCCGACCTCGAGGAGGAACTCGAGTCGGACGCGGATCTCCCGCAGCACCTGGGCGGCGATCTTCACATCGCGGTCGTTCAGCGCGAGGCCGTTCACGAACTCGCTGGCGTTGGCGAGGCTCAGATCGGCGATGTCGGCGATGCTGCGGCCCTCGACGAGCACGGCGAGCACCTCGGGCTTGAGCCGCTTCCCATTGCACACCGGGCAGGGCACCTCGCGCAGGTACTCGGCCCAGCGAGCGCGCTGAGTGTCGGACTCGGCCTGCAGGTAGTTGCGCTCGAGGTAGGGGATGACGCCCTCGAAGCCCTGCGAGTAGGTGACCTCACGACCGAACCGGTTCTTCCAGCGGACGTGCACCTCGAAGTTGTTGCCGCGGAGGACCGCGTCCTGCGCCTCGGGCGACAGTCGGCGCCACGGCGTCGTCAACGAGAAGCCGAGATCTTTCGCGAGGCCCTTGAGCAGACGCTCGTAGTAGTTGTAGAGCCCCTTCCCCTGGCTGGTCCACGGGATGATGACGCCCTCTTTGATGCTCAGGTCGGGATCTCCGAGTAGCAGCTCGGCGTCGACGGCCATGCGGGTGCCGAGGCCCGAGCACTCGGGGCAGGCACCGAACGGGGCGTTGAAGGAGAAGGTGCGCGGCTCGATCTCGGTCAGCTGGATCGGATGCTGGTTGGGGCAGGACAGCTTCTCGCTGTAGGTGCGCCAGGCATCCTCGCCCTCCTGGTCGACGAAGTTGATCTGGACGATCCCGTCGGTGAGACGCAGGGCGGTCTCGAGCGAGTCGGTGAGCCGGGTGAGCAGGTCGTCGGAGGCGACGAGACGGTCGACGACGACCGCGATGTCGTGCTTGTACTGCTTCTTCAGCGTGGGCGGCTCGGTGAGCTGGATCATCTTGCCGTCGACCATCGCCCGGGAGTATCCCTTGGCGGCGAGCTCGCCGAAGAGGTCGACGAACTCCCCCTTGCGCTGCTGCACGACGGGGGCGGTGACCTGGTACCGGGTGCCGGACTCGAGCTCCATCAGCTGATCCGCGATCTGCTGAACGGTCTGCCGCGAGATGACCTCGCCGCAGATCGGGCAGTGCGGGACCCCGATGCGCGCCCAGAGCAGACGCATGTAGTCGTAGATCTCGGTGATCGTGCCCACGGTCGACCGGGGGTTGCGGTTCGTCGACTTCTGATCGATCGACACCGCCGGGCTGAGGCCCTCGATGAAGTCGACGTCGGGACGGTCGACCTGACCGAGGAACTGGCGGGCGTAGGCCGAGAGCGACTCGACGTAGCGACGCTGGCCCTCGGCGAAGATCGTGTCGAAGGCCATGCTCGACTTGCCCGAACCGGACAGGCCGGTGAACACGACGAGCGAGTCGCGAGGGATCTCGAGATCGACGTCTTGGAGGTTGTGTACGCGTGCTCCGCGCACGCTCAACTTGGGACCGGGAACGGGGGAAATCGGCACCGAATGAGTCTAGGTCGACCCTCCGACACCGGGGTCCGGTTTCGCTTGAAGGTGACTGCGGACGCGGCGCGTCGCCCCCGCAGCCACCTCGTCACCGAGCGGTCAGGTGCCCGGCCTTCGCCATCTGCCGCAGCTCGCTCTTCATGTCGTTGAGCTCGTCGCGCAGTCGACCGGCGAGCTCGAATTTCAGCTCGGCGGCGGCCTGCAGCATCTGATCGTTGAGGTCGGCGATGATCGACTCGATCTCGGCGGCACCCTTGGCCGCGATCCCCTCGTGGTTCTTGTCGCGGAGGTTGGGCGTCGGCGACCGCTTGCCCGACTGACGTCCGCTGAGGAGCTCCTTGGTGTCGGCGCCCTCGCGGATGATCTGGTCGGTGATGTCGGCGATCTTCTTGCGCAGCGGCTGCGGGTCGATGCCGTGCTCGAGGTTGTAGGCGACCTGCTTCTCGCGACGACGTGTCGTCTCCTCGATCGCCAGCGCCATCGAGTCGGTGAGCTTGTCGGCGTACATGTGCACCTGGCCCGACACGTTGCGGGCGGCACGTCCGATGGTCTGGATGAGTGAGGTCGACGAGCGGAGGAAGCCCTCCTTGTCGGCGTCGAGGATCGCGACCAGCGAGACCTCGGGCAGGTCGAGACCTTCGCGAAGCAGGTTGATGCCGATCAGGACGTCGTAGACGCCCTGCCGCAGCTCGGTGAGCAGTTCCACACGCCGGAGGGTGTCGACATCCGCGTGGAGGTAGCGCACGTTGACACCGGACTCGGCGAGGAAGGCGGTCAGCTCCTCCGCCATCTTCTTCGTCAGCGTGGTGACGAGGACCCGCTCGTCGCGTTCCGCGCGGACGCGGATCTCCTCGAGGAGGTCGTCGATCTGCCCCTTGCTCGGCTTGATGACGATCTCGGGGTCGATCAGACCCGTCGGCCGGATGATCTGCTCGACGAAGCCGTCGGCCATTCCCAGTTCGTAGCGACCGGGAGTCGCGGACAGGTAGACGGTCTGGCCGACCCGATCCTTGAACTCCTCCCACTTGAGCGGACGGTTGTCCATCGCGCTCGGAAGACGGAACCCGTGCTCGACGAGCGTGCGCTTGCGGGAGGCGTCCCCCTCGAACATGGCGCCGATCTGCGGGACCGTGACGTGCGACTCGTCGATCACGACGAGGAAGTCCTCGGGGAAGTAGTCGATGAGGCAGTTCGGAGCCTCGCCAGGGCGGCGGCCGTCGATGTGTCGCGAGTAGTTCTCGATACCGGAGCAGAAGCCGATCTGCTCCATCATCTCGAGGTCGAACGAAGTGCGCATGCGCAGTCGCTGCGCCTCGAGGAGCTTGCCCGCCCGCTCGAGCTTGGGCAGCTCCTCCGCGAGCTCCTCGCGGATCGTCTTGATGGCGCGCTGCATCGTCACAGGGCTGGCGGCGTAGTGGGTCGCGGGGAAGATCGACACCGCGTCCATCTGCTTGATGACCTCACCGGTCAGCGGGTGCAGGGAGTAGAGCGCCTCGATCTCGTCGCCGAACATCTCGATCCGGACGGCGTGCTCCTCGTAGACCGGGATGATCTCGACGGTGTCGCCCTTGACCCGGAAGCGGCCGCGCGAGAAGTCGTAGTCGTTGCGCTCGTACTGCATGTTGATGAAGCGCCGGACCATCTGATCGCGCGAGATGCGCTGACCCACCTGGAGGGCGACCATCGCCTCCAAGTACTCCTCCGCCGCGCCCAGACCGTAGATGCAGGACACCGTCGAGACCACGACGACGTCGCGGCGGCTCAGCAACGAATTCGTGGTCGAGTGCCGGAGCCGCTCGACCTCGGAGTTGATCGAGCTGTCCTTCTCGATGAAGGTGTCGGTCTGGGGGACGTAGGCCTCGGGCTGGTAGTAGTCGTAGTACGAGACGAAGTACTCGACGGCGTTGTTCGGCATCAGGTCTCGGAACTCGTTCGCCAGCTGAGCGGCCAGAGTCTTGTTGTGGGCGAGGACCAGCGTCGGACGCTGCACCTGCTCGATCAACCAGGCCGTCGTCGCGGACTTTCCGGTACCGGTCGCTCCGAGCAGCACCACATCGGTCTCGCCCGCGTTGATCCGCCCCGCCAGCTCTTTGATCGCCGCCGGCTGATCGCCGCTCGGCTGGTAGTCGCTGATGACCTCGAACGGACGCACGGCGCGAGTTGGCTGCATGCTCTCGAGTGTAAGTACCGCCTCCGACACGCCACCCGGAGTTCGCTGCAGGCTTGCCCCCTCCGTCGCGAGGCGCGAGTCGGCCGTGGCGGCGGAGCCTCATGCCGCATCGCGGTACGCGCTTCGGAGATGTTCCACGAGTTCCGGGGTGAGGGGATGCTCGCGGGCGGTGTGCCAGGCGAGGCTGACGGTGAGCGGGGCAGCTCCGACGAGCGGGAGGTAGCGCACTCCGGCTCGCGGGTACTGGTGACTCGTCGACGTCGCCGTCACGCCGACCAGGCCGCCTGCGGAGATCCGGTCGACCCATTCGTCGACATCACCGGTCCAGACGAAGCGCGGCGACCTGTCGAGGCCCGCGTCCCGCCACAGCGACGGCCCCGTCGTCCCCGTCTGGCGGTCGACGGCCACGACGAGGTCGAGCAGGTCGGCGAGCATCAGCTCCGAACGCTCGGCGAGCGGATCGTCGGCAGCGACCGCGCAGACCCGAGGCTCGCGGCCCACGATGACGGAGGTGTAGTGGCCTTCGGGGAGGCGGTGGCGGACGATCGCGACGTCGACGCGGGCATCAGCGAGCCCGGATGTCCGCTCGTTGTGCCGACGGAGCTCGAGCGGCGTGCCCGGATGTCGCGCGGCCCAACCTCGCAGAACGGGCGTCGTCAACGCCCCGAGGGCCGACCAGGAGTGGCCGACGAGAAGCGGCCGCTCCTCCTCCCGCACCGCCGCGTACGCCTGCCCCGCCGCTCGGAGCGTCGCACGCGCCTCCGGGAGCAGCCGGAGACCCGCGTCGGTCAGCGACATCGTGCGCGTCGTGCGCCGGATCAGCTCGGCGCCGAGCACTGCTTCGAGCGACGCGAGAGTCCTCGACACGGACGCCTGCGAGATTCCGAGCGCGATGGCGGCGTCGGTGAAGCCGCCCTCGTCCGCGACGGCGACGAAGGCGCGGAGATGGCGCAGCTCGAGATCCATACGCAAGAAGCATAAGTCTGACGTGTCATGCATTTCTCGATCGCTCCGACGGCCCGTAACGTCGGACCGTGGACGACAAGGACCGGCGCGGGGGCAGGATCGCCGCGGCGGGCCCGCTCGCATCCGCCGTCTCGGTTCAGTCCGGTGCCGCATTCGGCACCACCCTCATCCCCGTCATCGGTCCGGTCGGGGTCGTCGGCCTACGGCAGCTCTTCGCGGCCCTCGTACTGCTCATCCCGCTCATCCGCAGTCGGCGCTCGCTCCGCTGGCACGGAGTCCGAGCGGCACTGCTGCTCGGCCTGATCCTCGTCGTGATGAACATCACCATCTACATGTCGCTCGCGCGCATCGACCTCGGCCTGGCCGTCACTCTCGAGTTCCTCGGACCGCTCGCGCTCGCGCTCCTCGCATCGCGCCGCGCGCTCGACCTGATCTGCGGGATCGCCGCCGGAGTCGGGGTGTTCCTCCTCACGGGCACCATCGACGACGTCGACCCGATCGGAGTGCTCCTCGCCCTCGTCGCGGGCGCGGCATGGGCCGGGTACATCGTCACGGGTCAGCGCGTTGCCGATCGGATGAGCGGCACGCAGGGCACCGCGGTGGCCAGCGGCGTCGCCGCCGTCATCACCCTCCCGTTCCTCATCGCGGCGCTCGTCCAACTACCGGCCGACGAGTTCGTCCGGGTGCTGTCGATCGGCCTCGCCGTCGGGGTCCTGTCGTCCGCACTCCCCTATTCGCTCGACATCGCCGTCCTGCGGCGGATCCCGCGCGGCCTCTTCAGCGTGCTGCAGAGCGTGCATCCCGCCGTGGCCGCACTCGCCGGATTGGTGATCCTCGGGCAGACGCTCGGACTGCTCCAGGTGATCGGTCTCGCGGCGATCAGCGCCGCCAATGCCGCTGCCGTGCTCGGCTCCGCTCGACGCGAGCGCCTCGCCCGCCGGGCGGAACAGGCCCTGCTCGCCTGACCGACGCACCCGCGCCGATCGAGGCGCTCAGCGTCGGGCGGTCGCGACGAGCTCGGGCCACAGCTCGTCGACGGCGCTCAGGGTCTCCCCCAGGGTTCGCGAGGAGTCGACGACGTGATCGGCCATCGCCAGCCGTTCCGCGTCGGTGGCCTGCGCCGCGACACGTCTCTCCGCATCGTCCCGGCTCATACCGCGCAGCTCGACCATCCTCCGGATCCGCTCGTCGGCGGGTGCGTGCACCACGACCACCGCGTCGAACTCCGCGCGTCCTCGCGCTTCGGCGAGAAGCGGCACGTCGTAGACCACGACCGCGCCCGGGTCGGCGGCGAAAGCGGCGGTGAAGAGCTCGTGCGAGAGCCGTCCGACCTCGGGGTGCACGATCGCGTTGAGGCGCTGACGGGCGGTGGAGTCGGCGAATACCACGGCTCCCAGTCGAGCCCGATCGAGTGAGCCGTCGGCGGCGAGGATCTCGGGGCCGAACTCGCGGGCTACCGCCTCGAGCCCCGGACTCCCCGGCTCGACGGCGACGCGGGCCAGGGCGTCGGCGTCCACGACGACGGCGCCCAGGGCCTGCAGGCGGGCGGCGACAGTGGACTTGCCCGACGCGATGCCGCCGGTGAGCGCGATGAGAGGCACCCGCCCAAACTACCCGCGCACTGCTGCAGGATCGACGAGCAGGGCCGTCCTGCGTCGCGAGCGGCGGAGGATCAGCCCGATGGCCACGGCGGCCAGCGCCGGGACGGTCCCCGAGATGATCATCCCGACATGCGCACCGTAGGCCTGCACGATCCACCCCATGACCGGTCCGCCGATGGCCTGGCCTCCCAGCAGCAGCAGGATGTAGAGGGACATCACCCGACCCCGGATGCTGGGGTTGCTCGAGAGCTGCACGAGCGCGTTCGCGCCGGTGATGAACAGCAGATTCAGCACCCCGATGGCGAACAGGGCGAGGCAGAACGCGAACTCGACGGGCATGAGTCCCCCGAGAGCCTGGAGAAGCGCGAACAGGCCCGCCGCGATGAGGACGGTGCGCAGCCGGAGGCTCGCCCGGCGTGTCGACGCGATCGCACCGACCAGGGCGCCGGCGGCGAGGACGGAGTTGTACAGTCCGTAGCCGCCCGCTCCCGTGTGGAAGACGTCATCCGCGAAGGCCGCGAGGAGGACGGGCATCGTGAACGCGAAGACGGCCAGGACGCCGACCATGACCAGGGTCCAGAGGATCTCCGGCTTCGCCAGCACGTAGACGAGGGCCTCCTTCAGCTGGCCGCGGGCACGCTGGACCGCGGGAGCGGGCAGGAGGTCGGAGGTGCGCAGGCAGAGGAGCACGGTCACCACGACGAGGCATGCCGCGGCGTTGATCGCGAATGACCACCCGGCGCCGACCGAGAGGAGGAGGGCACCGCTCACGGCGGGCCCGATGAGCCCGCCGAGCTGGAAGATCGACGCGTTGAGGCTGATCGCATTCGTCAGGTGGCGGTGTCCGACGACCTCGCTGACGAAGACCTGACGCGCGGGGTTGTCGACGACGGTGACGAAGCCCGAGGCGAGGGCGATCACCCAGATGTGCCAGACCTGGATCGTGCCGGTGAGGGCGAGCACGGCGAGACCGGCGCTCAGCAGGGCGCTCACCGCCTGCGTCACCATGAGCAGGGTGCGCTTCGGGAAGCGGTCGACGATCAGGCCGCCGAGCATGCCGAACAGCAGCATGGGCGCGAACTGCATCGCGACGGTGATCCCCACGGCGGCGACGTTCCCGGACAGCTGGAGGACCAGCCAGTCCTGGGAGACCCGCTGGATCCAGATCGCGGTCATCGCGATGAGGTGCGAGAAGGCGAAGAGCCGGTAGTTGGGCACCGAGAGGGCGATGAGGGTGTGCCGCCATGGCGGTCGTCGCTCGAGAACGGGGATGGGAGCAGTTGCGGTGTTCGAGTAAGTGGTCACGTGTGTTTCTGATGTTCCGATGCGTTACGTATAAGTAGAGGTCCTGAGCGGACCCTTTCGACGGTACCCGCGAGCTGTCCATTGCGCAGATAGATTGAACTATCACTCGCATTGGATTTTCGAATGGAGCGTCGTGCTCGATCCCGTTCTTCTTCAGAGCTTCCTCGCGGTCGCCGACACCTCGAGCTTCACGGGCGCCGCTGCCCGCTTGAGGATCAGCCAGCCGACCGTCAGCCAGCACGTCCGGAAACTCGAGGAGGCCGTGGGACGACGCCTGTTCGTCAGGGACTCCCGCGAGGTTCGGCTCACCGACAACGGCGACGCGATGGCCGGATTCGCCCGGGCGATCCTCGCCGCCGAGGCCGCGGCGGAGAGCTACTTCGGAGGGGCCGCGATGCAGGGCCGGCTCCGGTTCGGAGCGGCCGACGACCTCGCGACCACCCAGCTCCCCCGGATCCTGCGCCAGTTCAGGGCGCTGCACCCGCGCGTCAACCTCGAGCTCACCGTCAACCAGAGCGATCCGTTGCGGCGGCGCCTCGCCGCGGGCCACCTCGATCTGATCTTCGTGAAGGAGCTGCCGGGCACGACCGATGGCACATTCGTCAGCCGGGAGTCGATGGTCTGGGTGGCCGAGGAGCGGACCGTCCTCGAATCCGCGGACCCGGTCCCGCTCGTCGTCTACCAGTCGCCGAGCATCAGCCGGCAGGCCGCCATCGACGCCCTCGAGGCGGCGGGGAGGACGTGGCGGATCACCTGCAGCGTCCGCGAGGTGAACGGTCTCCTCGCGGCCGTGCGAGCGGGGCTGGGCCTTGCCGTGTTCCCGCACTCCCTGCTGCCGGCCGACCTGGTGAAGGTCAGTCGGCGATTCGACCTCCCCGACGTGGGAGAGGTGGAGTTCCGCCTGCACTCGAACCCTCTTGCGGCTCGCGAGCCCCTCGAGGCGCTCACCGCCGCCATCACCGCGCAATCCATCATGCGCTGACGGCGGGCCCTGCCGGGCCCGTCGCGGCCGGAGTCGCGGATCGACGACGAAGGGCCGGATGCCTCGGCATCCGGCCCTTCGTGTATCGCGTGATCAGGTCAGCGGCTGCTGCCGCTCATCCGGACGCTGGTGCGATCAGTTGTTGCTGCTGAGACGCTCGCGCAGAGCCGCAAGCGACTCGTCGTCGGCGAGGGTTCCCGCACCGCGGCTGTCGCTCGAGAACGACGACGATGCCGCCGAGCTCTCGGACGAGGAGCTGCTGCTGGAGGTGATGCCGGCCGCCTCGTCGGCGATGCCGTTGAGGATCTGCTCCTTGTGGAGCTCCCAACGGGCCTGCGCCTCGGCGTAGTCCTGCTCCCACTTCGCGCGCTGCTCGTCGAAGCCTTCCTTCCAGTCGCCGGTCTCCTGGTCGAAGCCCTCGGGGAACTTGTACTCCCCGCGGTCGTCGTACTCGGTCGGCATTCCGTAGAGCGCCGCGAGTCCGGAGTCGAACTCCTGGTTGGAGGGGTCGATCGCCTCGGCAGCCTGCTTGAGGCTGAGCGAGATGCGGCGACGCTCGAGGTCGATGTCGATGATGCGGACGAAGACCTCGTCGCCGACCGACACGACCTGCTCGGCGAGCTCGACGTGCTTGTTCGACAGCTCGGAGATGTGGACGAGACCCTCGATGCCGTCGGCGACGCGGACGAACGCACCGAACGGAACCAGCTTGGTGACCTTGCCCGGTGCGATCTGGCCGATCGCGTGGGTGCGGGCGAAGACCTGCCACGGGTCCTCCTGCGTCGCCTTGAGCGACAGGGAGACGCGCTCGCGGTCGAGCTCGACGGAGAGCACCTCGACGGTGACTTCCTGACCGACCTCGACGACCTCGCTGGCGTGCTCGATGTGCTTCCAGCTGAGCTCGGAGACGTGGACCAGACCGTCGACGCCGCCCAGGTCGACGAACGCACCGAAGTTGACGATCGACGAGATGACGCCCTTGCGGACCTGTCCCGGGTGGAGGTTGGCGAGGAAGGTGCTGCGGCTCTCGGACTGCGTCTGCTCGAGCAGGGCGCGGCGCGACAGCACGACGTTGTTGCGGTTCTTGTCCAGTTCGAGGATCTTGGCCTCGAGCTCCTGGCCCAGGTAGGGGGTCAGGTCGCGGACACGGCGGAGCTCGATGAGCGATGCGGGGAGGAAGCCGCGCAGGCCGATGTCGACGATGAGGCCACCCTTGACGACCTCGATGACCGTACCGGTGACGACACCGTCGGCCTCCTTGATCTTCTCGACGTCGCCCCATGCGCGCTCGTACTGAGCCCGCTTCTTGGACAGGATGAGGCGGCCTTCCTTGTCCTCCTTCTGGAGAACGAGGGCTTCGACCGTGTCGCCCACGTTGACGACCTCGTTGGGGTCGACATCGTGCTTGATGGAGAGCTCGCGGGAGGGGATGACACCCTCGGTCTTGTAACCGACATCGAGGAGAACCTCGTCGCGGTCGATCTTGACGACAGTGCCCTCGATCAGATCTCCGTCGTTGAAGAACTTGAGGGTCGCTTCGACCGCTGCGAGGAAGTCTTCAGCAGATCCGATGTCGTTGATGGCGACCTGCTTGGCTGCCGGGGCGGTCGTGGTGGTTGACATGTAGTAGAAACTCCAGAGGTGGACATGGTGTTAGGCCACAGGGCGAGACGGCGGTATGCCGAGCGCTCGTGACGAGCGGATGTGGTGACGCGCAGAAACCCGTGGGCGCAGACGCAACACGTCAGTCTATCAAGACGAGAGCGCGCGCCCAACCCTCGAACCGACCGGTTCGGAGCCCGATTGCAGGCACGGCGCGTCACATTGTGTAACGCTGATTCGCCGTTCCACATTCCTCCTGATTGCATCGAGGCACAGTGATCACCGCCAGCCACGTCGTGAAGACGTACACCGCGCCCGACGGGACACCCGTCCGCGCGCTCGACGACGTGAGCCTCAACGTCGACCGGGGACAGATCTTCGGAGTGCTCGGGCAGAGCGGGGCGGGCAAGAGCACGCTCATCCGCACCCTGAACCTGCTGGAGCGGCCCGATTCCGGCACCGTGACCATCAACGGCGAGGAGCTGACCGCACTGTCGGACAACGAGCTCCGCGCGGCGAGGCGACGGATCGGCATGGTCTTTCAGCACTTCAACCTGCTGGGCAGCCGCACCGCCCGGGGGAACGTGGAACTCGCGCTCGAGGTCGCCGGCATGGCCGCCGCCGAGCGCCGTCGCCGCTCCGATGAGATCCTCGACCTCGTCGGGCTCGGCTCCCGCGCGGAGTCCTATCCTGCACAGCTGTCCGGTGGTCAGAAGCAGCGCGTCGGCATCGCCCGTGCACTCGCCGCCAAGCCCGCCGTCCTCCTCTCCGACGAGGCGACCAGCGCTCTCGACCCCGAGACCACCGCGTCGATCCTCGACCTCATCAAGGGCATCAGCACCGAGCTCGGCCTCACCGTGCTGCTGATCACCCACGAGATGGATGTCGTCAAGCGCATCTGCGACGGCGTCGCCCTCATCGAGGACGGGCGCATCCTGGAGCAGGGCGGCCTCGTCGACCTCGTCTCGACCCCCGGATCGCGTCTCGCCCGCCAGCTGTTCCCGCTCGGCCCTCTACCCGAGGGCGATGCGGACACCGTGCTCGACATCACCTTCTCGGGCGGCAGCGCCGACCGGCCGGTCATCTCGCAGCTCGCCCGGCGGTACGACCTCGACGTCAGCATCCTCGGCGCGTCGATCGAGCACCTGGGCGGCAAGCAGGCGGGGCGGACCCGGCTCGAGCTGCCCGGCCCCGCCGCCATCCACCGAGATGCCATCGCAGGCCTGCGAGCACAGGGCCTACTCGTCGAGGTCGTCAGAGGAGGCGCGGAATGATCGACATGAACGCCCCGCAGTTCTGGCCCGAGCTCTTCGAGGTGCTGTGGGTCGGTCTCCTGCAGACCCTGCAGATGGTGGCCGGTTCGCTGTTCTTCACCATCGTGATCGGGCTCCCACTCGGCGTGCTGCTCGTGACGACGGAGCGCGGCGGGCTGCTGGAGCGCCCGTTCGGCTCGCGGGCTCTCGGGTCGACCATCAACAAGGTCATCGACTTCGTCGTCAACCTCGGCCGCTCGGTGCCGTTCATCATCCTGATGATCGCGCTCATCCCGTTCACGCGCCTGCTCATCGGCCGGTTCATCGGAACGGACGCCGCGATCGTGCCGCTCTCGGTCGTCGCCATCCCGTTCTTCGCGCGGATGGTCGAGATCGCCCTCAAGGAGGTCGACGGCGGACTCATCGAGGCCGGTCAGTCGCTCGGTGCGTCGAACTGGCAGATCATCCGCAAGGTGCTGGTGCCGGAGGCACTCTCGAGCATCGTGCTCGGCACCTCGACGACGATCACCTCGATCATCAACTTCTCGGCCATGGCGGGTGTCGTCGCCGCGGGCGGTCTCGGCGATGTGGCGATCCGGTACGGCTATCAGCGCTACAGCTGGCCGCACATCGTCGCGGTCATCATCGTCCTCTTCGCCTTGGTCATGGTGCTCCAGGGTCTCGCATCGCTGCTCTCGCGCCGCCTCGCGCACCGCAGATCGGGTGAGCGAATGTCTCGAGCGATCCAGCTGGCGGGCGGTCCCGAGAGCTGAACCCCAGCGGATCGCCGCCGGCCGGCAGAACGGCCGAACAGTCCGGTCCCGCACCCACGACTTGCACCGAGCACCTGCACCGCCCACGTTCCACCACCATCCTCGCGCTCCGGCGCACCACAGAAGGAAGCACAGCCATGCCTCGTATTCGCAGCCTCAAGCTGGTCGGCGGAATCGCCGCCGTCACCCTCGCCCTCGGACTGTCGGCCTGCGCCGGCTCCTCCGATGAGCCCGCCGCCGAGACCGGGTCCGACTCGCTCGGGACCATCAAGGTCGGCGCGCTCGCGACTCCCGCGGGCGACATCCTCAAGTTCGTCCAGGACAACCTGGCGGAGGACGCCGGGCTCACCATCGAGTTCACGGAGTTCACCGACTACAACACCCCCAACTCATCGCTCGACGAGGGCTCGACGGACGCGAACCTGTTCCAGAACGCCACGTTCCTGAAGACCTTCAACGAGGCCTCCGGCACCGATCTCATCAGCGAGGGCGAGATCTACCTGCCCACCGCCGCGTTCTACAGCGACACCGTCAAGTCCCTCGACGACCTGAAGGACGGCGCGACCATCGCCATCCCGAACGACCCGACGAACGAGGGTCGCGCGTTGAAGATCCTCGCCGCCGAGGGCCTCATCGAGACGACGGACGAGCCGACGACGCTCGCCGACATCACCGACAACACGCACGACTTCCAGTTCGTCGAGATCGAGAACGCGAGCCTCCCGCAGGCCATCGCCGACGCCGATGCCGCCTTCGTCACCCTCAGCTTCGCGCTCCCCGCCGGTCTCACCGCCGACGAGGCGATCCTCATCGAGGGTTCGGACAGCCCGTACTACAACGTGCTCGCCACCCGCGCCGAGCTGAAGGACGACCCCCGCGTGCAGAAGCTCAAGGAGCTCCTCCTCGACCCGGCGACGGTCGATTACATCAACGACACGTGGGGCGGCCTCGTGGTCCCGTTCGAGGGCTGACAGCCGACCGACTCGACCCTGTGACCGGTCGTCGGATGTCGATGGTGACGAGTTCACCGGAGGCGTCCGGCGGCCGGTTCCTCGTTGAACCAGGGCAGATCGGAATCTCTCAGCCGAGCAGTACGGCACGGAGGGTGTCGAGACCGACTCCCCCGAGTTCGAGCGCGCGCCGGTGGAAGTCCTTCACATCGAAGTCGGCTCCGTGACGCGAGGCCAGTTCTGCTCGGATCTGCTGCCAGATCCGCTGCCCGATCTTGTACGACGGCGCCTGGCCCGGCCAGCCCAGGTAGCGGTCGACCTCGAACCGGATGAACGCGTCGTCCATGTTCGCGTTCGCGCGCATGAACTCGAGCGCGTATTCGGCGTCCCAGACTCCCCCGCCGTCGGGCCTCCGCTTGCCGAGGTGCACGCCGATGTCGAGGACGACGCGAGCTGAGCGTGTGCGCTGACCGTCGAGCATGCCGAGCCGGTCGGCGGGGTCGTCGAGGTAGCCGAGCTCGTCCATGAGGCGCTCCGCGTAGAGCGCCCAGCCCTCGCCGTGGCCGGACACGAAATTGCCGCGGCGCCAGCTGTTCAGCTGCGCCCGATTGGCGATCGCGATGCCGTTCTGGAGGTGATGTCCTGGGACGCCCTCGTGGTAGACGGTCGTCGTCTCGATCCAGGTGTCGAATTCGGTCACCCCCTCGGGGACCGACCACCACATGCGGCCGGGTCGCGAGAAGTCGTCGCTCGGCGGCGAGTAGTAGATGCCCCCGGTCTGGGTGGGCGCTATCCGGCATTCGAGTGCGCGGACCTGCGCGGGGATGTCGAACTCGGTGCGGCCCAGACCTTCGATGGCACGATCGCTCAGGTCCTGCATCCAGTCACGGAGTGCGTCGGTGCCGTGGAGCTTGCGCGACCGGTCGGCATTCAGGTGGGCGATCGCCTCCTGGACTCCCCCGCCGTCGACGATGCGACGGGCGATGTCCTCCTGTTCGCGCGTGTCGCGGGCGAGCTCTTCGAGGCCCCATTCGTACGTCTCGTCGAGGTCGACCTCGGCGCCGAGGAAGCCGCGCGAGGCCAGGGCGTAGGCCTCCCGACCCGCCGCGTCCTGTTCGCGGGCCGACAGGATCAGGTCGGTCTCGAGGTAGTCGGCGAGTTTGGCGTACGCACGGGCGGCGAGCATGCCGCCGGCCTCGAGGTCGCGGCGGAGCGAGTCGGCCACGGGCACCCCGCCCACCTCGGCTCCGGAGCTGAGGGTGGCGAAGAACCCGTCGGGTGCGGCGACAGCGCGCACCTGGGCGGCGACTTCGCGCACCTGACGGCGGGCGGGCGCCTGCCCCCGTTCGGCGCCGGAGCGCAGGGTGGCGATGTAGCCGTCGACGGCGGCATCGACGGCCGCGAGACGCTGGGCGATGTGCTCCCACTGGTCCTCGCGGTCGGTCGGCATCAGGTCGAAGACCTCGCGGATGTCCTGCGCGGGTGAGGCGATCACGTTGAGCTGGTGGCGGAAAGTGCCGGCGTCGTAGTCGTCGATCGCGAGGTCGAGCTCGCGCAGCAGATCGCGACGGGTGACCTCGTCGACGGCATCGACGACGACGGCGTCGAGCAGGGCTGCGCGCGTGCGTCGAGCGGCCGCATCGCGCTGCGCATGCCCGTCGGGCGAGTAGTCGCCGTATTCACCCTCGCGGCCCGGTCGGCCGAGCCAGACTCCGTACTCGGGCGACAGTTCGACGACCGTGTCGACCCATTCCTCCGCGACGGCGTCGATCGGGGTGGGTTCGCGCGGAATGCCGCTCACCTCTCGCCTCGGTCGTCGCCTGCGGCGAACAGGACCTTGATCTGCTCCGCGGTGGTCGCCGAGCGCAGGCGCTCAGCGAGTTCGGCGTCGAGGAGGATCTCCGCGAGACGTGCGACGAGGGCGACGTGGCCGCCCGCGGGTGCGGCGATGCCGACGCAGACGCGGGCGATATGCCCGTCGCCCCAGTCGACGCCGTCGGTGAAGCCGAGCACGACCATGGCGGGCCGGGAGACGGAGTCCTTGCCCGCGAGTGTGCCGTGCGGAATGGCGACTCCCTCGCCGATGTAGGTGGAGACGGAGCGTTCGCGCTTGAGCATCGATTCGACGTAGGCCTCGGCGACGGCGCCGGTCGCGACGAGGGCCTGGCCGCATTGCGTGACCGCGTCGAAGCGGTCGCTCGCCGTCAGCCCGAGCCGGATGGAGTCGTCGTCGAGCAGCCCTGCGAGTGACTCACGCTCTGGTCGGGTCATCTGTGCCTCTTGTCGTAGTGGGTTCGAATCGAGGCCGTCAGTGCGCGGCGGCGTCCCAGTTGTCGCCGAGTCCGACCTGGACTTCGAGCGGGACCCGGAGTTCGGCGGCGTTCGCCATGCGGTCGGTGACGATGGCGGCGAGCTCGTCGCGTTCGCCGTCGGCGACCTCGAACACGAGTTCGTCGTGGACCTGGAGCAGCATGCGCGAGCGCAGTTCGCGTTGCTGCATGTCGGCGTTGATGGCGATCATCGCGATCTTCATGATGTCGGCCGCCGTGCCCTGGATGGGTGCGTTGAGCGCGGCGCGCTCGGCGTTCTCGCGGAGCACCCGATTGGCGCTCGTCAGATCGGGGAAGGGGCGGCGACGGCCGTGGATGGTCTCGGTGTACCCGTCGGCTCGGGCTTGTTCGACGACGTTGCGGAGGTAGTCGCGGACTGCGCCGAAGCGGGCGAAGTACTCGGTCATGAGCTGCTTCGCCTCGCTCGTCTCGATGCGCAGCTGCTTGGAGAGTCCGAATGCGCTGAGACCGTAGGCGAGGCCATAGGACATGGCCTTCACCTTCGTGCGCATGGTGGGAGTGACGTCGACGGGGTCGACGCCGAACACCCGCGAACCGACGAAGCGGTGCAGGTCCTCGCCACCCTGGAAGGCCTCGATGAGCCCGGCGTCCTGCGAGAGGTGCGCCATGATCCGCATCTCAATCTGAGAGTAGTCGGCGGTCAGGAGGGTGTCGAAGCCGTCGCCGCGGACGAAGGCGGCGCGCATGCGTCGGCCCTCCTCGGCGCGGATGGGGATGTTCTGCAGGTTGGGGTCGTTGGACGAGATGCGCCCGGTCGTGGTGCCCGTCTGCACGTAGGTGGTGTGGATCCGCCCGTCGGAGCCGATGCCGCGCTCCAGCGTCTCGATGATCTGTCGCAGCTTCGTGGCGTCGCGGTGCTGGAGCAGCAGATCGACGAACGGGTGCGGGTTGCGATCCATGAGGTCGGCGAGGGAGTCGGCGTCGGTCGAGTACCCGGTCTTGGTGGCACGGGTCTTGGGCATGCCGAGCTCTTCGAAGAGCACCTGCTGAAGCTGCTTGGGTGAGCCGAGGTTGAGTTCGTGGCCGAGAACTCCGAACGCCTCGGTCGCCAGCGCCTCGATCTTGACCGAGAGATCGCCGCCGAGCCCGCGAAGGAGGTCGGCATCGATGGCGACTCCGTCGAGTTCCATCGTGGCGAGGACCTGCAGGGTGGGGAGCTCGATGTCGGTGAGCACACCCAGGTCGCGCTCGTCGAGCACCTCGCGGAGGGTCTCGGCCGCGCGGACGGTGAACCAGGCGTAGGTTGCCACGCTGGTGTCGGCGTCGTCTTCGGGGACCAGTTGATTGGGGTCGGCGACCGGCAGCGTTTCCGAAAGGTAGCGCAGCACGATGTCGGCGAGGGTCTTGTCGATGCCGCTGGGGCGGAGCAGCCAACCGGCTACGAGGGTGTCGAAGGCGAGCCCCCCGAGTGCGAGCCCTGCACGGCGGAGGCTCTTGAGCTGAGTCTTGGCGTCGTGCATGACCTTCGGCGCGTCGCTCGCGAGCCACGTCTCGAGCGGTGCGTAATCGGTGCGGCCAGGTATCCAGTTGAGAAGAACCGACTCGGTCTGGCTGGCGACACCGATACCGGTGACCTGCCCGCCCGTCGTCTCGACGGTCAGGCCCAGACCACCCGGGTTCGCCTCGCTCTGCCGGGTGAGCCAGGCTCCCAGCTCTTCGTCGAGGAGCTCGGTCTGCGGGCGAGGTGCCGGCGGCGCGGTACTCGGTTCCTGCTCGATGGCCCCCTCGAGAGTGCCCGCCGACGACGCGTCCTCACCGCCTTCGAGCTTCATGACCCGTTCGAGGAGCGTACGGAACTGGAGGCGAGCGAAGAGTTCGCGCACCGCGGCGTGGTCGATCGGACCGCGGGCGAGGTCGGCCGGCCCCGCGGGGAGCTCGACATCGTCGACGAGTCGGTTGAGGCGACGATTGCGTTCGGCCCGATCCCGCTGTTCCCGGAGGTTGTTGCCGACGACGCCCTTGATCTCGTCGGCGTGCTCGAGGATGCCATCGAGGCTTCCGTAGAGGCCGAGCCATTTGACGGCTGTCTTCTCCCCCACCTTGTCGATGCCGATGAGGTTGTCGCTCGTCTCGCCGACGAGGGCTGCCACGTCGGGGTACTGCCAGGGTTCGATCCCGTAGCGTTCGCGGACCTTCGCGGTGTCGTAACGGGTCAGATCGGAGACCCCGCCCTGACGCCCCGAGGGGTAGAGCAGAGTCACGTCGTCGCCGACGAGCTGAATCGTGTCGCGATCGCCCGAGACGACGAGGACCCGGTACCCCTGCTCGCGGCCCTGACGGGCGAGGGTCGCGATGACGTCGTCGGCCTCGTAGTCCTCTTTGGTGATCGTGACGATGTTCATGGCCTTGAGGGCGTCCTGCAGGAGCGGGACCTGGCCGACGAACTCGGACGGCGTCTCGCCACGGGTGCCCTTGTATTCGGGGTAGTCACGGGTGCGGAACGAGTGCCGCGAGATGTCGAACGCGACGCCGAGATGGGTGGGCTTCTCCTTCTGCAGAAGGAGGAGCAGCATCGACAGGAAGCCGTGGATGGCGTTCGTGTGCTGACCGTCGGAGGTCTGGAAACTATCGACCGGGAGGGCGTAGAACGCGCGGAACGCGAGCGAATGGCCGTCGATCAGCAGAAGGGTAGGCTTGTCGCTCTCTGACACCCTGCCAGCCTAGCCGCGGCCGCCGACACGGCATTCGCCGTCGTTCAGATGCATCGATCGCGGCGTGTGATGAGGACCGCGATGACCACCAAAGTGCCGGACGATCTGCACCCCGAACTGCGGGCGCGCCTCCTCGACAGCGACGGCGGCGCCCTCGCCAAGAAGATGGGCATCGAGTTCCTCGAACTGTCGGCCGAGCACTCGGTGGCACGGATGCCGGTCGAGGGGAACACGCAGGTCATCGGGCTGCTGCACGGCGGCGCGCACGTGGTGCTGGGCGAGACGCTGGGCTCGGTGTCGTCGGCCATCCACGCGGGCCCCGAGCGCTACGTGGTCGGAATCGAGATCAACGCCACGCATTCCCGTTCGGTGACGGAGGGCTGGGTCACGGCGACGTGCGACGCCCTCGTGCTGGGCCGGACTCTCGCCACCCACGAGATCGTCATCCGCGACGATCAGGGCCGCCGCCTCTCGACGGTGCGGATGACGAACCTCGTCCGCGAAGCCTGACCCAAGCCGGGCGTTCCGGGCGAGCGCGCACGTTCCGGCCCGCCCCGCACGCCGCAACGTGCGCGCGCTCAGCTCCACGGACGGAAGATCCGCACTCCGGACGTCTTCCGCGAGTCCATCGAGCCAGGGGTCGAAACCCACTTGCGCTCCCGGCCACCGGCCTTCAGATCCGATCCTCGATCGACATCCGACCGAAAGTCCCGGATCGTCACGGTCGTGATCAGTCCGAGGACCGGCCGTCCCTCAAATCTCTCCTCGACCCGGCCTGCGGAGGCCGATTCGAGAACCCCCCGCAGCTCGGCGACTGACTCCAGCGAAGCGGGGATCGTCCACGACCCGTCGGCGACTTCGACCTGGATCAGGTCGGGCCCCTGGTCGTCAACGCGGGCCCAGTGAAGGTCGGCGGTGTACTGCGCATGCGGGCGAAAGCTGATCGCCGACGAATCGGTGTCGCGCAGGATGTCAGCTGCGCGAGCGAAGCGGGTCTGCGCTTGATCGGCGAGTGCCTCGAGCTCACGCCCCACCTCATCCGTCATCGCCGCTCGAGACCTCGCACGTCTCGCCGCCTCTGCCTCACGCCGCCGGATGGACCACTCCGATTCGACGTAGTCCGGGAGTAGGAAGTCATCGGGGACCTCGAGGGTGACGAGGTAGGTGTCGTAGTACTGGTCGTCATCCTCGCCCTCGGCCGTCACGGATTCCATCGGATAGGACTTCGAGCGGTCCTCGGCCCACACCAGCATTCCCGGTCGGCCGGGAACGCGCGCATGCTGCCCCACCAGCCCGTCGATCGCTCTGATGGTGCCTTCGACAGACCAGTTCGGGACTTCCGGCTCGGCTTGGCCGTGCTGCTCCGTGTGGAATGTCGAGAGGTGGACCGTCTGCGCAGGATCGTCCGCGATGACGTTCCAGCTTCCGACACCGCCGACCGCAAAGGCCTCCCCGCAGCACCGCTGTTCCCAGCCGGCGACCTTGACCTCGATCAGCATCTGGTTCGGCGCGAGGTGCGCTCGGACCTACTTCTTGGCGGCGGAGAGCTGCTCGATGATCGCCTGAGCGACGTCGCGCATGGTGAGGCGGCGGTCCATCGAGGCCTTCTGGATCCAACGGAAGGCGTCGGGCTCGCTGAGGCCCATCTTCTCGTTGAGCAGTCCCTTGGCGCGGTCGACGAGCTTGCGGGTCTCGAAGCGCTCGACCATGTCGGCGACCTCGGCTTCGAGGGTGACGATCTGCTGGTAGCGGCTGAGCGCGATCTCGATGGCGGGCAGCAGGTCGTTGGGGGTGAACGGCTTGACCACGTAGGCCAGAGCGCCGGCCTCGCTGGCGCGCTCGACGAGTTCCTTCTGGCTGAACGCCGTGAGGAGGACGACAGGGGCGATGTGGTTCTTGCTCAGTCGCTCAGCGGCGGAGATGCCGTCGAGCTGAGGCATCTTGACGTCCATGATGACGAGGTCGGGGCGCAGTTCTGTTGCGAGTGCGACGGCGGTCTCACCGTCGCCTGCTTCGCCGACGACTTCGAATCCGTTGTCGCGCAGGATCTCGACGATGTCGAGGCGGATGAGCGATTCGTCTTCTGCTACGACGACGCGGCGCGGTGCTGAGGAGTTGGCAACAGGGTCTGACACGTTTCTGAGCCTACGGTATTCTGACCGCGGCCGACCTCACGGTTGGGTTCGGGCCGGTGTGGCGGAATGGCAGACGCGGAGCACTCAAAATGCTTTGTCCGAAAGGGCATGTGGGTTCGAGTCCCACCACCGGTACATGAGAAGAGGCGCCGCCCGAAGGGTGACGCCTCTTCTCATGCGTCGACGGTGGATCGAGAAAACACTGCAGGGGTCCTCACCGCGCCGGTTCCGACGCGGCGCGGAGCGGCGTGGCGGCCGTGCCGGTGGGGCGGGGTTCGAGTCCCACCACCGGTACATGAGAAGAGGCGCCGCCCGAAGGGTGACGCCTCTTCTCATGGGTCGACGGTGGATCGAGAAAACACTGCAGGGGTCCTCACCGCGCCGGTTCCGACGCGGCGCGGAGCGAGGTGGCGGCCGTGCCGGTGGGGCGGGGTTCGCGCAACGACCGCGGCAGCGAAGGAGCGCCAGCTCTTTCGCGCCCCAGCCATCAGGGCTTGGCGAGGCCGGCGCACGCACTCGCCGGAAGCGGCGCTCCGGTTCTAGAACCGTGGACAAGACGTCGTGCGCGCACGTTGCGGCGTGCGGGGCCGGCCGCAACGTGCGCGGCGCGCCGGAACGCCCGACCTTGGCGGGGCGAGGACGCACGTTCCGGACGGGTGCGTACGCCGGAAGGTGCGTATGCGCCCGGAATATTCGAGTTCGGGAATGGCGAAGCGGCGGTCCCCCTTGTGGGGACCGCCGCTTTTTCGGGCTTCTCGGGTCAGTCGGCGTGGCCGTTCTGCCAGGCGGGGACGACCGCCTGGACCGCGTCACCGATGCGGTGGACGCGGACGTCGTTCGTCGAGCCGGGGATTCCAGGAGGGGATCCCGAGATGACGACGACCTTGTCGCCGATCTCGACGAGCTTCTCGCGGAGGAGGACCTCGTCGACCTGGTGCATGAGCTCGTCCGTGTGGGTCACCCGGTCGACGACGTAGCTCTCGATGCCCCAGATGACGGACATCTTGTCGCGCGTGGACTCGGAGGTCGTGAACGCCTTCATCGGGATGGACGACCGGAGTCGCGACATCCGGCGCGCGGAGTCGCCGGACTCGGTGAAGACGACGAGGAACTTGGCCTGGACGAAGTCGGCGACCTCGGCTGCCGCGAGGGTCATCGCGCCGCCCTGGGTGCGCGGCTTGGTGCCGAGCGGGGGGATGCGCTCCAGCCCGTGCTCCTCGGTGGAGGCGACGATGCGGGCCATGGTCTGCACCGTGACGACGGGATACTCCCCCACGCTGGTCTCGCCGGACAGCATGACCGCGTCGGCACCGTCGAGGACGGCGTTGGCGACGTCGGAGGTCTCCGCACGGGTCGGGACGGGGCTGTGGATCATCGACTCGAGCATCTGCGTGGCGACGATGACCGGCTTCGCCATGCGGCGGGACAGCTCGACGGCGCGCTTCTGGACGATCGGAACGGCCTCGAGGGGCAGCTCGACACCGAGATCGCCGCGGGCGACCATGATGGCGTCGAACGCCTCGATGATCTCCTCGAGCGCATCGACGGCCTGCGGCTTCTCGATCTTCGCGATGACGGGGACACGGCGGCCCTCTTCGTCCATGATCTCGTGCACGCGCTCGATGTCGCTGGCGTTGCGGACGAACGACAGGGCGATCATGTCGGCGCCGATGTTCAGGCCCCAGCGCAGGTCCGCCTCGTCCTTCTCGGACAGGGCAGGCACGTTGACGGCGACACCGGGCAGGTTGATGCCTTTGTTGTTCGAGACGGGCCCCGCGACGATCACCTTGGTGGTGACGACGACGCCGTCGGTCTCGACGACCTCGACGCGGACCTTGCCGTCGTCGATCAGCAGGAAGTCGCCGGGAGCGACGTCCTGCGGGAGCCCCTTGAACGTGGTGCTGACGATGTCCTTGGTGCCGGGGATGTCCTCGACGGTGATCTTGAAGATGTCACCCTCTGCGAGCTCGTGCGGCCCGTCGGAGAAACGGCCGAGGCGGATCTTCGGACCCTGCAGGTCGACGAGGACGCCGACCGCGCGGCCGCTGTCCTCCGAGGCCTTGCGCACGTTCGCATAGACGCCCTCGTGGACGTCATAGCTGCCGTGGCTCAGGTTGAGGCGGGCGACGTCGACGCCGGCGTCCACGATGGCTCTGATCTGCTCATAGCTCGCGGTCGCGGGGCCTAGCGTTGCGACGATCTTGGCGCGTCTCATTCGGGGTCTTGTCCTCCGGGCTCTTGTGGGAAGTGAAGTCAGGTGTCAGACCGCGATGGCGCGGTCGGTGGGACGTACCGGTGACGGCAGTTCGGTCTCACCTTCGAGGTACGTGTCGACCGCTGCCGCAGCCGCACGGCCTTCGGCGATCGCCCACACGATGAGCGACTGGCCGCGACCGGCGTCACCCGCGACGAAGACGCCCGGCTGGCTGGTCTGGTAGTCACCACCGCGTTCCACGTTACCGCGGCCGTCGAACGGCACGCGCAACTGCGTGTCGAGGTCATCGGACTCGGGACCGGTGAATCCGAGCGCGAGGAGCACGAGATCGGCGGGGATCTCACGCTCGGTGCCCGCCTTCGGAACACGACGGCCGTCGAGGTACTCGGTCTCGGCGACGCGCAGGCCCTTGACGTTGCCCTCTCCGTCGGAGATGAACTCGACGGTGGAGGCGAGGTACTCGCGGTCGCCGCCCTCCTCGTGCGCGGACGCGACCTCGAAGAGGGTCGGGAAGGTCGGCCACGGCTGAGTCTCGGGCCGCTCGTGCGGGGGCTGCTTGCCGATCGCGAGGGTGGTGACGGATGCGGCCAGCTGGCGGTGCGCGGTGCCGAGGCAGTCCGCACCCGTGTCGCCGCCGCCGAGGACGATGACGTGCTTGCCCTCGGCCGTGATCTGATCGGGGACCTCGTCGCCCGCGACGACCTTGTTGGCCTGCACGAGGTACTCCATGGCGAAGTGGATGCCGTTCAGGTCCCGACCGGGGATGGGCAGATCGCGCGGCACGGTGGCACCGGTCGCGACGACGACGGCGTCGTACCGGGCACGCAGGTCGTCCCAGGTGATGTCGACGCCGATGTTCACGCCGGCGCGGAACCGGGTGCCCTCGGCGAGCATCTGCCCGAGGCGGGCCTCGAGGTAGCGCTTCTCCATCTTGAACTCGGGGATGCCGTAGCGCAGGAGGCCGCCGATGCGGTCGTCGCGCTCGTAGACGGCGACGGTGTGGCCCGCACGGGTCAGCTGCTGCGCAGCGGCGAGGCCGGCAGGACCGGACCCGACGACCGCGACGGTCTTGCCGGTGAGCCGCTGCGGCGGGTGCGGTTCGACCCACCCGTTGCTGTAGGCGTCGTCGGCGATGGTCATCTCGACCTGCTTGATGGTCACCGGAGGCTGGTTGATGCCGAGCACGCAGCTCGCCTCGCAGGGGGCGGGGCACAGCTTGCCGGTGAACTCGGGGAAGTTGTTGGTGAGGTGCAGACGGTCGATCGCCTGCCGTCCCTCGCCGCGCCAGGTGAGGTCGTTCCACTCGGGGATCAGGTTGCCGAGCGGGCAGCCCTGGTGGCAGAACGGGATGCCGCAGTCCATGCAGCGACCCGCCTGCCGGCGCAGCTCACCGCTCTCCTGATGCTCGTACACCTCCTTCCAGTCCTGGATGCGGACGGGAACGGGACGCCGCTTCGGCAGCTCCCGCTTCTGGACCTTGAGGAAGCCCTTCGGATCAGCCATTCAGAACACTCCTCGGGAAAAGAAGGCTTGGGACACCTGCGGTCGGACCGCTCCGGACGAGAACGAGCTCAGCCACCGGTCACCTCCAGGATGCGGGTCCAGACGACGTCGCCGTCCGGGTCGAGTCCCTCGGCGACGGCGTCGCTGCGGGTCGCGAGAACCGCCGCGTAGTCGCGCGGCAGGACCTTCACGAACTCGGTGGCCGCGGTCTCGAAGTCGGCGAGCATGCGCTCCGCGACGGCGGACCCGGTCTCGGCGAGGTGCTCGCTGAGCAGGTCGCGCACGATCTCGAGGTCGGCGGAGTCGAGTTCGCGCAGCTCGAGCTCGCCCTCCGACAGGGCGTCGCGGTTGACGTCCTCGGTGCGGAGTCGGTGCACGTACGCGGTGCCGCCGGACATGCCGGCGCCCAGGTTGCGCCCGGTGGAGCCGAGGATGAGGACGAGACCACCGGTCATGTACTCGAGGGCGTGGTCGCCGACGCCTTCGACGACGGCGGTCGCGCCGGAGTTGCGCACCATGAAGCGCTCCCCCACGATCCCGCGGATGAACATGCTGCCCTGGGTGGCGCCGTAGCCGATGACGTTCCCGGCGATGACGTTCTCCTCGGCGACGAAGCCCGCGGTCTCGGCCGGGCGGAGCACGATGCGCCCGCCCGAGAGTCCCTTGCCGACGTAGTCGTTGCTGTCGCCGATGAGGCGGAGGGTGATCCCGCCGGGGACGAACGCGCCGAGCGACTGCCCGGCGGATCCGCGCAGGGTGACGTCGATCGACCCGTCGGGCAGACCGTGCTCACCGTGGCGCTTCGTCACCTCGTGTCCGAGCATCGTGCCAACCGCACGCTCGGTGTTGCGGATGGGCAGGTCGATCGAGAACTCGCCCCCGTGGTCGAGGACGTCGGCTGCGCGCCGGATGAGCAGGTTGTCGAAGTGCTCGTCGAGCTCGTGGTCCTGCGCGACGCGACCGATGCGCGGCTCCTCGGCGGAGAACTCCGGGCCGACCAGGATCGGCTCGAGGTCGAGACCGTCGGCCTTCCAGTGCGCCATGGCGCGGTGCACGTCGAGCAGGTCGTTGCGCCCGATGATCTCGTCGAGCGAGCGGTAGCCGAGCTTCGACAGCCACTCGCGCACCTCCTGCGCGAGGAACTCGAAGAAGTTGACGACGAACTCGGGCTTGCCCGTGAACCGCTTGCGCAGCTCGGGGTTCTGGGTCGCTACGCCGACGGGGCAGGTGTCGAGGTGGCAGACGCGCATGAGGATGCAGCCCTCGACGACGAGAGGAGCGGTCGCGAAACCATACTCCTCCGCGCCGAGCAGGGCTGCGACGATCACGTCGCGCCCGGTCTTCATCTGACCGTCGACCTGCACCACGACCCGCTCGCGCAGACCGTTGAGCATGAGGGTCTGCTGGGTCTCGGCGAGGCCGAGTTCCCACGGCGTGCCCGCGTGCTTGAGCGAGTTGAGCGGGCTGGCGCCCGTTCCGCCGTCGTGGCCGGAAACGAGGACCACGTCGGCCTTGGCCTTCGCGACACCCGCGGCAACCGCGCCGATGCCGTTCTGGCTGACCAGCTTGACGTGGACCCGAGCCTCGGGGTTGGCGCGCTTCAGATCGAAGATGAGCTGCTTGAGGTCCTCGATCGAGTAGATGTCGTGGTGCGGCGGCGGCGAGATGAGGCCGACTCCGGGTGTCGCGTGCCGGGTGCGCGCGATCCACGGGTACACCTTGCCCGGGGGCAGCTGGCCGCCCTCGCCGGGCTTGGCGCCCTGCGCGAGCTTGATCTGGATGTCGGAGGCGTGAGTCAGGTACATGCTCGTGACGCCGAACCGGCCGGACGCCACCTGCTTGATCGCGCTGCGCCGCTGCGGGTCGAGAAGACGCGCGACGTCCTCGCCGCCCTCACCCGTGTTGCTGCGTCCGCCGATGCTGTTCATCGCGATCGCGAGGGTCTCGTGCGCCTCCTCGCTGATCGAGCCGTAGCTCATCGCGCCGGTGTTGAACCGGCGGACGATGCTCTCGATCGGCTCGACCTCGTCGAGCGGGACCTCGGGGCGCACGCCGGTGCGCAGCGAGAAGAGTCCGCGCAGCGTCATGAGGCGCTCCGCTTGCTCGTCGATCAGCGCGGTGTACTCGCGGAAGATGTCGTAGCGCCGGTTGCGCGTCGAGTGCTGCAGCCGGAACACCGTGTCGGGGTTGAACAGGTGCGGCGGGCCGTCGCGGCGCCACTGGTACTCGCCGCCGTCCCAGAGCCGCTCGTGCGCGAGCGCCGCCGGGTCCGTGGGGTACGCGGCCGCGTGGCGGGATGCGTTCTCGGATGCGATGACGTCGATGCCGACGCCGCCGAGCTTCGTGACGGTTCCGGTGAAGTACTGGTCGACGAATTCCTTCGCCAGACCGACGGCCTCGAACGTCTGGGCGGCGGCGTAGGAGGACACCGTCGAGATGCCCATCTTCGACATGATCTTGAGAACGCCCTTGCCAAGCGCCTTGATGACGTTCTTCACGGCCTTCTCGGGCGTGACACCGGTGATCATCCCGCTGCGGACGAGCTGCTCGCAGGTCTCCATCGCGAGGTACGGGTTGACGGCCGACGCCCCGTAGCCGATGAGCAGCGCCACGTGGTGGACCTCGCGCACGTCGCCCGCCTCGATCACGAGGCCGACCTTCATGCGGTTCTCGCGCCGGATCAGGTGGTGGTGGATGGCCGCGGTCATCAGCAGCGACGGCACCGGGGCCTGGTCGCTCGTCGAGTCGCGGTCCGAGAGCACGATGAACCGCGCACCGTGGTCGATCGCGTGGTCGACCTCGTCGCACATGGCGGCGAGCCGGCGCTCGAGGGCCTGCGGGCCGTCGTCGACCCGGTAAAGGCCGCGGATCGTGGTGGTCATCGCACTTCCGGGCGACGGGTCGATGTGCTGGATCTTGGCCAGCTCGTCGTTGTCGATGACGGGGAAGTCGAGCGCGACCTGATGGGCGTGCTGAGGTCCTGCGTCGAGCAGGTTGCGCTCGGGACCGAGTCCGGACCCGAGCGAGGTGACGACGGCCTCGCGGATGGAGTCGAGAGGCGGGTTGGTCACCTGCGCGAACTGCTGGGTGAAGTAGTCGAACAGCAGACGCGGACGCTCGGAGAGCACCGCGATCGGGGTGTCCGATCCCATCGCGCCGAGGGGCTCCGCACCCGCCTTGGCCATGGGGGTCAGAAGGATCCGCACCTCCTCCTCGGTGTACCCGAACGTGCGCTGACGGCGCACGACCGAGGCCGGGGTGTGCACGATGTGCTCGCGCTCGGGGAGGTCCTTGAGGTTGATGCGACCTTCGGCGAGCCACTTCTCCCACGGCCGGAGCGCGGTGAGCTCGGCCTTGATCTCGTCATCCTCGATGATGCGGCCCTCGACGGTGTCGACGACGAACATGCGACCGGGACGCAGGCGGCCCTTGCGGACCACCTTGGCGGGGTCGATGTCGAGCACGCCGATCTCGCTCGCCGCGACGACGAGTCCGTCGTCGGTGACGACGAAACGGCCGGGACGCAGACCGTTGCGGTCGAGGGTTCCGCCGACGAGCGATCCGTCGGTGAAGACCAGGGCGGCGGGGCCATCCCATGGCTCCATGAGCATCGAGTGGTACTCGTAGAACGCGCGACGCTCGGCGTCCATGGCGGGGTTGTTCTCCCACGCCTCGGGCACCATCATCATGATCGAGTGCGGCAGCGAGCGGCCGGACAGGCTGAGCAGCTCCGCCACCTCGTCGAACGAGGCGGAGTCGCTCGCACCCGGGGTGACGATCGGGAGCAGCGGCGCCATGTCGCCGATCAGCTCGCTCTCGAGCTGGGACTGGCGCGCGCGCATCCAGTTGCGGTTGCCCTGGACCGTGTTGATCTCGCCGTTGTGGGCGATGACGCGGAACGGCTGGGCAAGCGGCCAGGACGGGAACGTGTTGGTCGAGTAGCGGGAGTGCACGAGCGCGAGCTTGGTCGCGAAGCGCTCGTCGGACAGGTCGGGGTAGAACGGCTCGAGCTGGAGCGTCGTCACCATGCCCTTGTAGACGAGGGTGCGGGAGGAGAGGGAGCAGAAGAAGGCGCCCTGCTCGCGCTCCGCCCGCTTGCGCAGGCGGTAGACCTGACGGTCGAGCGCGAGGCCCTCGAACGGCACGCCCGAGACGTCGTGGCGCTGGCTCGCGACGAAGACCTGCTCGAACGCGGGCATGGCGCCGCGCGCGAGGTTGCCGATCTCGTCGGGCTCGTGCGGGACCTCGCGCCAGCCGAGCACGGTGAGGCTCTCCTCGTCGGCGATCCGCTCGACCGCGGACTTGAGCGCGGCGCGCTCCGCCTCACCGGTCGGCAGGAAGCCGAGTCCGACGGCGTACTGCCCGACGGGCGGCAGGTCGAAGTCGACGACGGCCCGGAGGAACTCGTCGGGGATCTGGGTGAGGATCCCTGCACCGTCGCCGGTGCCGGCGTCGGACCCGACCGCACCGCGGTGCTCGAGGTTGCGGAGTGCGCCGAGGGCGACATCGACGATGTCGTGCCCCGCCGTGCCGCGCATGGTCGCGACCATGGCGAGACCGCATGCGTCGCGCTCGTTGGTCGGATCGAACATGCCGGACTGCTCGGGCATGGTGGAGAACTGGCGGAACGGCGACGGGATCTCGCGCGATGCGGTGGTGCTGCGGGAAGCGGAGTGCGGGTTCATCGACGGTCCCTCCTCACGGGTTTCTCGATGAGAGCGGTTTGAGAGATGTTCGAGGCACCGTTATCGGTGAGGCCTCGGCACCATTCTGTCTGCAGAAATGGGCCCCACCCGCGCTTGCGGGTGATGGTGTGCGCTGAGTCGACGCAAGACGGCGGAAAACTGCCGGTGTGGCGCTACGGTCGGGATGCGCTACCGCTTGTGGCGGGCGGACGACCTGCACCTGCTCCCTCACCCTTCGCAGGGTCGGAGGGAGATTCGGCATCGTCGCCGTGCTCGAAATCCGAGGCGGTGTAGACGGAGTCTACCGCCTTGCCGGGGGCGACCCACTCCTTGCCGGGGCGGTAGGGGCCGGGCTCGATGCCGGGGTGACGCCTCGTCTGCACGATCCAGATGATCACACCGAGCGCGACGGCGAGGATCGCGCCCCACACGTTGCTGCGGAGACCGAAGATGACCTCGCTCGGGTCGACGCGGATCGACTCGAACCAGATGCGGCCCGAGCCGTACCAGATCAGGTAGAGGGCGATGACCTTGCCCCACTGGAGGCGCCACTGACGCTCGATCAGGAGGATGAGGACGGCGCCGAAGACGTTCCAGAGGATCTCGTAGAGGAAGGTCGGGTGGAACAGCGTGCCCTCGGCGAGGCCGATCGGGTAGGCGGAGTTCGAGTACTCGATCTCGAGACCCCACGGCAGGTCGGTCGGCTGGCCGAACAGCTCGTGGTTGAACCAGTTGCCGAGACGCCCGATCGCCTGGGCGAAGAGGAGCCCGGGGGCGAGAGCATCGGCGATCGACCAGAAGCGGAGTCCCGTCGTGCGGGAGGCGATCCAGATGCCGAACGCACCGCCGACGAGCGAGCCGAAGATGGCGTTGCCGCCCTCCCAGATGGCCACGATGTTGTACAGGGTGTCGATGAGGTTGCGGCCCTCGACGAAGAAGTAGTCGGCGGGGTGGGTGGCGACGTGCCAGATGCGCGCGCCCAGGATTCCGAAGACGACGGCCCAGAGGGCGATGTCGATGATGACGCCCGGCTCGGCGCCGCGCTTGGTGAGGCGGCGCGAGGTCAGAAGGGCTGCGACGACGATGCCGACCAGGATGCAGAGCGCATAGGTCTTGATGTCGAAGATGCCGAGTTCGATGCCCTGGAATTCGTAGGGCGGACTCGGGATGCTGAGCGGCGTCACGATCCTCGAGGCTACTACAGTGCCGACGGACCGGCGTCAGGCCTGCGGGACGCCGCGCGGGTGCCCTCGGCCAGTCGCGCTGCGAGCTCGGCGGCCGCCGATACTCCGCCCTGGGCGAGAGCGTTGACGAGAGCCGACCCGACGATCGCTCCGTCGGCGTATCCGAGGATCTCGGTGACCTGCTCGGCAGTGGAGATCCCGATTCCGACGCAGACGCTCTCGGCGCCGACGCCGCGCAGCCGGTCGACGAGCAGCCGCGCCGCCTTGTCGACATCGGACCGCGCACCGGTGATGCCCATCGTCGACACGGCGTAGACGAATCCGCGGCTGATCTCGACGGCGTGGCGGAGTCGGTCGTCGGAGGACGAGGGCGCCGCGAGGAAGACCCGGTCGAGTCCGGCTCGGTCGGACGCGGCGAGCCACAGGTCGGCCTCGTCGGGGATCAGGTCGGGCGTGATCAGCCCGGCTCCCCCGGCCTCGGCGAGATCGTCGGCGAACCGGTCGACCCCGTACTGGAGGACGGGGTTCCAGTAGGTCATCAGCAGCACGGGGGCGTCGACGCGGGCGCGGACCTCTCGCACCGCCTCGAAGCCGTGTCGGAGGCGGAACCCGTTCGAGATCGCCTGCTGGGTCGCGGCCTGGATGACGGGGCCGTCCATGACCGGGTCGGAGTACGGGAGCCCGAGTTCGAGCACGTCGACCCCGTTCTCCACGAGCGCCACCGCGGCGTCGATGCTGGTTCCGAGGTCGGGGAATCCGACGGGCAGGTAGCCCACGAGGGCACCGCTGCCCGCGGCACGGCGGTCGGCGATCGCCTTCTCGACGGAGGAGGTTGCTGTGTCTGTCATGGAGGTCACACCTGGTCCGCGTCGGCGTCGATGAGGTCGAACCAGGCGCCCGCCGTCGACATGTCCTTGTCGCCGCGGCCGCTCAGGTTGACGAGGATGACGGAGTCGGGGCCGAGCTCCCTGCCGAGTTCGAGCGCGCCCGCGAGGGCGTGCGCCGACTCGATCGCGGGGATGATGCCCTCGGTGCGCGCGAGGAGCCGCAGGGCGGTCATCGCCTCGGTGTCCGTGATCGGGCGGTACTGGGCGCGTCCGAGGTCCGCGAGCCATGCGTGCTCTGGACCCACGCCTGGATAGTCGAGTCCGGCAGAGATGGAGTGCGACTCGAGCGTCTGCCCGTCCTCGTCCTGGAGCATGTAGCTGCGCGCGCCGTGGAGCACGCCGGGGCGGCCCTTCGTGATGGTCGCGGCGTTGCGGGGTGTCTCAGCACCGTCTCCTGCGGCCTCGAAGCCGTAGAGGGCGACGTCGGGGTCGTCGATGAACGCGGTGAAGATGCCCATGGCATTGCTCCCCCCGCCGACGCATGCCGCGACGGCGGTGGGCAGGGCGCCGGTGAGCGCGAGGACCTGTTCGCGCGCCTCGTCGCCGATTATGCGCTGCAGGTCGCGGACCATCGCTGGGAACGGGTGCGGTCCGGCGACGGTGCCGAAGACGTAGTTCGTCGTGTCGACGTTCGTCACCCAGTCGCGCATGGCCTCGTTGATGGCGTCCTTGAGGGTGCGGGATCCGGCGGTGACGGGGACCACCTCGGCCCCCAGCAGTCGCATGCGGGCGACGTTGAGCGCCTGACGCTCGGTGTCGACCTCGCCCATGTAGACGACGCAGTCGAGACCGAACAGAGCCGCAGCGGTGGCGGTCGCGACGCCGTGCTGACCGGCACCGGTCTCGGCGATGACCCGCTTCTTGCCGATGCGCTTCGTCAGCAGCGCCTGGCCCAGCACGTTGTTGATCTTGTGCGATCCGGTGTGGTTGAGGTCCTCGCGCTTGAGGATGATGCGTGCGCCACCGGCGTGCTCGGCGAAGCGGGGAACCTCTGTGATGATCGAGGGGCGGCCCGTGTAGTCGCGGTGCAGCGCGTCGAGCTCGGCATGGAAGGCGGGGTCGGCCTTCGCGGCCTCCCACGCCTCGGTGAGCTCGTCGAGAGCGGCGATGAGGGACTCGGGGACGTACCGTCCGCCGTAGGCGCCGAAGTACGGCCCCTGCTCCTGCAGGCTGGTGCGGGTGTCGCTCGTCATACGGCCAGGAACTCCTCGAGTCGGGCGGCCGGGTCCCCGGTCACGAGAGCTTCGCCGACGAGGACGACATCGGCCCCCGCGGCTCGGTAGTGGGCGACATCGGCGGCCTGCTTGACGGCCGACTCGGCCACGCGGACCACGGAGCCGGGGATGCCCCCCGCGAGACGGCCGAACAGGTCGGGGTCGAGCTCGAACGTTCCGAGGTCGCGCGCGTTCACGCCGATGATGGGCGCGCCGACGTCGAGCGCGCGGAGCACCTCGTCCTCGTCGTGGGTCTCGACGAGCGCGGTCATGCCGAGCTCGCCGACGAGTTCGTGCAGCTCGTGGAGCCGGCGCTGATCGAGCGCCGCGGCGATGAGTAGCACGAGATCGGCTCCCGCCGCCCGTGCCTCGAAGACCTGGTACTCCTCGACGATGAAGTCCTTGCGGAGGATCGGGATGTCGACGGCGGACCGGACCGCGCGGAGGTCGTCGAGCGAACCGCCGAAGCGGCGCTCCTCGGTCAGCACGCTGATCGCGCTCGCACCGGCACCCGCATAGGTCGAGGCGAGCTCGGCCGGGTCGGGGATGTCGGCGAGGTGGCCGCGCGAGGGGCTCTTGCGCTTGACCTCGGCGATGATCTTGACCTTCTCGGCCGGGCGGAGTGCCTCGAGGGCGTCGAGTGCGGGAGCGACATCGGCCGCGGCGCGCTCGAGATCGCTGAGGGGGGTGTTCTCGCGCCTGGTTGCGGCGTCGGCACGCGCCCCTTCGACGAGGTCGCTGAGTATGGACACCGGCTAGTTGTGCGCCTTGGGCACGTAGCGCGGCCCGTTGACGCCGTACCCCGCGCGCTTCATCACCCAGCCGACGATGAGACCGAGGATGACGATCGCGCCGCCGACGTAGACGACCGGGTACAGGTCGAGGAAGAGAGCTGCTGTGCCCACGGCGAAGCCCACCAGCATGATGACGACCGCGGTCCACGCGGCCGGCGAGTCTCCGTGGCCCGGTTCGGTGTGCTCGTTGCTCATGACAACAGATTCTAGAGGCACGCGCCGGGCCGCTCGCTGCATGCGGGGCGGGTGGATCGGCGTCAGGTCGGGTCCTCACCGCGCGTCAGTGCGTCCCAGTCGTCCTCCCGACCGCGGGCAGCCGGCTCGGCGGTCCGCGATTCGACGGGGGCGTCGTACTTGCGACCGGGCGTCGGCCAGCGGCGCGCCGTGACGATGACGAGCAGGCCGACGAGTGCTCCGGCGATGGCGGCGGCGAGGCTCACGACGGGCCACGGCGAGGACTCCAGCGAGACCACGATGCCGCGCACCGACTCGTCGCCCTGGATGCCGGTCGCGTCGGTGACGGCGGCGGCGACTCCTGCGATGGGGTCGGACAGGACGGGCAGGACCGCCGAGGCGGACACGAGGGCGAGCAGTGTCTGCAGGGCGCCGAGGATGTAGCGCAGGATCAGCGGGGCGATGCTGAGCGCTCCCGCGAGGGCGAGACCTGCCAGAGCCAGACCGCTGAGCGCGGGTGCCGCGCTCTGACCCGTCACCTCGAGCGGTGCCGTGCCGAGCTGCACGGTGAACCAGGTCAGGTTGCCGCAGATGAGCACGAGACCCGAGGTCACGATGATCCCGAGGATGCTCGCGTTCTTTGCCCGCCGTGCGGGCGGTGCGGCCGCGCGGAGGGAGGTCAGTTGACCCTCCTCAGAGCGTTCGCGACGGCGACGGCGCGCAGAGGAGCGGCCGCCTTGTTCTGCGACTCGATGTACTCCGTCGCCGGGTCGGAGTCGGCCACGAGACCCGCCCCCGCCTGGACCCGGGCGACCCCGTCCGACAGGAGCGCCGTGCGGATGGCGATGGCCAGATCGGCATCGCCCGCGAAGTCGAAATACCCGACGACTCCCCCGTAGACGCCGCGCTGCGCGGGTTCGAGCTCGTCGATGATCTCGAGCGCCCGCGGCTTGGGCGCTCCTGAGAGCGTGCCGGCCGGGAAAGTCGCCCGGAAGACGTCGACCGCGTTGCGGTCCGGGCGCAGGTCGCCCTCGACGGAGGAGACGATGTGCATGATGTGACTGAACCGCTCGATCCGCATGAACTCCGTGACCTCGACGGAATTCGACCGGCAGACCTTGAGCACGTCGTTGCGGGCGAGATCGACGAGCATCAGGTGCTCGGCCCGCTCCTTGGGGTCGGCGAGGAGGTCGTCCGCGTTCGCGCTGTCCTCCTCGGGCGTGGCGCCACGCGGGCGCGAACCGGCGATGGGGTGCGTGAACACCCGGCCGTCGGACACCTTGACGAGCGCCTCGGGCGACGAGCCGACGATCGAGTAGGGCGTGCCGTCGAGCCGTTCGAAGGCGAGCAGGTACATGTACGGGCTCGGATTGAGGGTGCGGAGCACCCGGTAGACATCGAGCGCCGACGCGGTGAGGTCGAGTTCGAAGCGCTGCGAGATGACGACCTGGAAGATATCGCCCTCGCGGATGTACTCCTTGGAGCGGTCCACGGCCGCGAAGAACTCGCCGCGCGGCGTGCGGAGGGCGGGATCGACCGGCACCGAGAGGTCGACCTCGGAGAGGTCCGCCTCGATCGGCTGGGCGAGGCGGCGCTGCAGCGAGTCGAGCCGGCGCTGGGCGTCGGCCCACAGTTCGTCGGGGGTCTCCTCGCCGTCGGACAGAGCGGTCGCGACGAGCAGCACGGTGCCCATGCGGTGGTCGACGGCGACGAGTTCGGAGACGAAGCTCATCGCCTGCCCCGGCACCTCGTAGTCGGCCTCCGGCGCACCGGGCAGACGCTCCAGCTGACGGACCGCCTCCCATCCGATGAAACCGACGAGGCCGCCGGTCAGCGGCGGGAGCCCCTCGATGCGGGGAGTCCTCCAGCGTTCGACGATGGCCCCGAGCGCGTCGATCGGGCCGACCAAGATATCGCCCAGCACACGCTCGGCGGGCATGCCGTAGTCCTGCCAGGCAACGGCACCGTCGCGCTGGGTGAGGACGCCGAACGAGGACACCCCGACGAACGACCAGCGCGACCAGATCCCGCCCTGCTCCGCGGACTCGAGGAGGAACGTGCCGGGCCGGGGCTCGCCGCTCGCGCGCAGAGCGAGTTTGCGGAAGATCCCGACCGGGGTCTCCTCCCCCGCGAACAGTTCGCGGACGACCGGGATCACCCGGTGGTCGCGGTGGAGCTCCTCGAACTGCTCACGCGTCGTGCTGGGCATCGGTTTCTCCGGGAGAGTCGGTATCGGCGGGGAGGGGATCCCCGGGGAGTGCGGTGAAAGGGTCGAGCGGCCCGACGTCGAAGCAGGCGTGGGCGCCCGTGTGGCAGGCGGGGCCGGTCTGGTGGACGGTCACGAGCAGCGCGTCGGAGTCGCAGTCGAAGGCCGCACCGCGGACGTGCTGGGCGTTGCCGGACGTGTCGCCCTTGCGCCAGTACTCCTGCCGGCTGCGCGACCAGAAGGTCACCCGGCCCTCCGAGAGGGTGCGCCGGAGGGCTTCACGGTCCATGTAGCCGAGCATGAGCACATCGCGCGTGCTCTCCTCCTGGATGATCGCGGGCAGCAGACCGTTCGCGTCGAATCGCGCGGCGTCGAGAGCCTCGCCGAGTTGCGCCGTCGTCATGGTCATGAGCGGATCACCACACCTTCCGCCGCCAATTCTCGCTTGACGTCGCCGATCGTGAGCGTGCCCTGATGGAACACGGACGCGGCGAGCACCGCATCGGCTCCCGCCGCGACGGCCGGGGCGAAGTCGCTGACCTTGCCCGCGCCGCCCGATGCGATCACCGGGGCGCTGCTGATCTCGCGCATCGCGGCGATGAGCTCGAGGTCGAATCCGGCCTTGGTGCCGTCGGCGTCGATGGAGTTGACGAGCAGCTCTCCCGCGCCGAGCTCGATCGCCTGCTGCGCCCATTCGATCGCGTCGATGTCGGTCAGCCTGCGTCCGCCGTGCGTGGTGACGACGAATCCGGACGGTGCCTCGGCGCTGCGTGTGACATCGAGCGAGAGGACGACGACCTGAGCGCCGAACCGGTCGGCGATCTCGGCGATGAGGGCGGGACGGGCGATCGCGGCGCTGTTGACGCCGATCTTGTCGGCGCCGTGCGCGAGAAGACGCGCGACGTCCTCGGTGGAGCGCACTCCCCCGCCGACGGTCAGCGGGATGAAGACCTGCTCGGCGGTGCGTCGGACGACGTCGTAGGTCGTGGCCCGCTCCTCGGTCGTCGCGGTGACGTCGAGGAACGTCAGCTCATCCGCGCCCTGCTCGAAGTAGCGGCGCGACAGCTCGACCGGGTCGCCGGCGTCCTGCAGGTTCTGGAAGTTGACGCCTTTCACGACGCGACCGGCTGCGACATCGAGGCACGGGATCACCCGCACGGCGAGCGACACGGTCAGATCCTCGCGGCGTGGATGGGGCTGACGAGGATCGCCCGCGCCCCGATCTCGTACAGACGGTCCATCAGCTCGTTGGTGTCGTCCCGGGGAACCATGACGCGGACCGCCACCCAGTCGTCGCCGCGCAGCGGTGACACGGTCGGCGACTCGAAGCCGGGCGTGATCGCGGTCGCGACGTCGATGAGCGCGGTGGGGAGGTCGTAGTCCATCAGCACGTACTGGTGGGCGACCATCACCCCCTGGAGGCGGCGCAGCAGGGTGTCGAGTCCGGCCACGGCGGCATCGTTCGAGACGAGCACGGCGTTGGACTCGAGGATGACGGGCCCGAAGATCTCGAGGCCCTGCTTGCGCAGGGTCGATCCGGTCTCGACGACGTCGGCGACGGCGTCCGCGACGCCCAGGCGGACAGCCGACTCGACAGCCCCGTCGAGGTGGATCAGGTTCGCCTCGATGCCCTGGGCCTCGAGGTAGTCGCCGACGAGGCTGGTGTAGCTGGTGGCGACCCGCTTGCCCGTCAGGTCGCCGAGCGTCGTGAACCCGCCGATGGGCCCGGCGAAGCGGAAGGTCGACGCTCCGAAGTCGAGCGCCTCGACCTCCTTCGCGGTGGAGTGCGAATCGAGGAGGAGGTCCCGGCCGGTGATGCCGACATCGAGCGCTCCCGACCCGACGTAGGTGGCGATGTCGCGGGGGCGCAGGTAGAAGAACTCCACCTGGTTGCGCGGGTCGGCGACGATGAGCTCCTTGGGGTCGCGGCGAACCGCGTAGCCCGCCTCGCGGAGCATCGCGACGGCGTTCTCACTGAGCGTGCCCTTGTTGGGCACTGCGATCTTCAACATGGTCTTCTCTGCAGGATGGTCGACGGGAAGGAGTGGACGGTCCGGCCTCGCAGCCGGGGCGTCAGAGATGTCGGTACACGTCGGCCGGTGTGAGTCCCCGGGCGAGCAGCATGACCTGCACGTGGTACAGCAGCTGGGATGCCTCTTCGGCGAACCGGTCGTCGGATTCGTGTTCCGCCGCCATCCACACCTCAGCGGCCTCCTCGACGATCTTCTTGCCGATGGCGTGCACGCCCGCGTCGAGCTCTGCGACGGTGCCGGAGCCCTCGGGGCGTGTGGCCGCCTTGTCGGCGAGCTCCGCGAACAGTTCGTCGAAGGTCTTCACGCCTCACAGGCTACCGGTTCGTCGGACACGCACCCCGTCCCGCGGCGCGCGCGGGCGAGGTCAGGCCCGTCCGACGGCCTTCTCGGCGAGGCGACGCAGCTCGTGGATGGTCGCGTCGGGGTCGGGACTGCGGAACACGCTCGACCCGGCGACGAACGTGTCGGCGCCGTTTCGCGCCGCTTCGCCGATCGTGGCCGGCCCGACCCCGCCGTCGACCTGCACCCGGGTGGGGTGGCCGCCGGTCTTCGCCGCATCGGCGACGAGGCGCACCTTGGGCATCATGTCGTGCATGAACTCCTGACCGCCGAAGCCCGGTTCGACCGTCATCACGAGGATCATGTCGAACTCGTCGAGACGGTCCAGCCACGGCTCCACCGGAGTACCCGGCTTGAGGGCGAGGCCGACCTTCGCGCCCTTCGCGCGGATCGCCCGGGCGAGCGTCACCGGCTCGCGAGCCGCCTCGACGTGGAACGTCACCGAGTCGGCACCGGCCGTCGCATAGTCGGGCGCCCATCGGTCGGGGTCGTCGATCATCAGATGCAGATCGAGCGGGACCGGACTCACCTCGGCGAGACGCTCGACCACGGGCAGCCCGAAGGTGAGGTTCGGGACGAAGTGGTTGTCCATCACGTCGACGTGCGCGGAATCGGCCCGCGAGATCCGCCTCAGCTCGCTCTCGAAGTTCGCGAAGTCGGCGGCGAGGATACTCGGATGGATGCGGATCGACACGCTCCTATTCTGTCGCGGCTCCGGCCCGAACTGGATCCGAAGCGTCCCGCCGTCCGTCTTGCGGAAATTCCGGTCAGATACGCACGTCCCGGCGTGCACATCTGTCCGGAACGTGCGGACTCAGGCCTGCCGGTTCGGTGTTCACGGGTTCGGATGCCCGGTGGCCTGGCAGGACTAGCCCACCGAACTCGTGCGTTCCGGACATATAGAGACGCCGGAAGGTGCGTACAAGCCCGGAATATCCGCAGGCGCGGGTGGTGTCTGGGTCAGGCGTTCTTCGACAGCAGCGCGATGAACATGCCGTCGGTGCCGTGGCGGTGGGGCCACAGCTGAACGGCATCGCCGACCTTCGCCCGGCTCAGGCTCCCCGCCGTCACCTCGTCGAGCACCGCCGGGGTGTCGACCGCTCGGAGGCCCGGGTGACGGGCGAGCGCGTCGGCCACCACCTCGCGCGTCTCGGCCAGATGGGGAGAGCAGGTGACGTAGGCGATGAGGCCGCCGACCGCTGTCGCGGCGATCGCGGCGTCCAGGAGCTCGCGCTGAAGAGGCACCAGGGCCTCCACATCACTCGGCTGCTTGCGCCAGCGCGACTCGGGGCGGCGCCGGAGCGCGCCGAGTCCGGTGCACGGGGCGTCGAGCAGGACCCGGTCGTAGGCGCCGGGCTGATCGGAGAAGCGACGACCGTCGCCCTCCACGACCACGGGATCGCCGGGGAGCACCTCGAGCGCGTTCCGGACGAGCTGGGCTCGAGCGGGCACCACTTCGTTCGCGGTGACGTGCGCGCCGCCGATCGCGGCCTCCGCCGCGAGGAGCGCGGCCTTGCCGCCAGGACCCGCGCACATGTCGAGCCATTTCTCGCCGGAGACGACGGGGCGCGCCCGCGACAGCGCGAGGGCGGCGAGCTGGGAGCCCTCGTCCTGGACGCGCGCGCGACCGGCCGCGACGGCACTGACGTCGAGCGGGTCTCCCCCGCTGAGAACGACTCCGAGCGGGGAGAACTCGGTATGCGGCAGCGGCGCGAGGTCCCCGTCGCGATCGGCGAGACCGGGCAGAGCGACCAGCCCGACCTTGGGAGGGGCGTTGTCGGCCTCGAGCAGATAGGTCAGCTCGGATCCCTGCCCGTCGGCGTCGAGGACATCGCGCAGGGCGCTGACCACCCAGCTCGGATGCGAATGCAGCACGGCGAGTCTGCTGTCGTCGTCCGCGGAGTCGCCGAGTACACGGTGCTGCCACTCCTCCCGGTCGACTCGGGCGATCGAACGGAGGACGCCGTTGACGAACCCGGTGCCGGAGCGTTTCCCCGAGCTCTTGGCCTGCTGGACGGCCTCGTTGACGGCGGCGTGGGGCGGGACGCGCATCGACAGGAGCTGGTGGGTGCCGAGGCGCAGGATGTCGCGGAGGGGCGCGTCGATCCGGTCGATGGACCGGCCGGCGGCGAGCTCGATGACCCTGTCGTAGTAGCCGGAGCGCCGGAGCGTGCCGTAGGTCAGCTCGGTGGCGAGGGCGGCGTCCGGGGTGCTCAGGCCCGCCCGTCGCAGTCTCGCCGGCAGCAGGAGGTTGGCGTAGGCGTCGTCGGTGTTGACGGCTCGGATGACGTCGAGCGCGATGTCCCGCGCGGTCTTGGCATGCACGGCTGCGGGCGCGCTCATGAGGGCGAATCCACTCGCACGGGCCCGCGATCGCCGCGTCCCCTCCACCAGTCGAGCGCCGGCATCGGGCGCTTGCCCGCCGGGTGCACGCTGGTGAGCTCGATGGGGTCCGTCGCCGTGCCGAGCAGCAGGCGACCGCCGTGCGACTCGATGACGTACGGCTCGATGCGTGGAGCATCGAGGGCGATGGCGGCATCGAGGAGTTTGAGGCGGAGACCGTCGATCGTCACGAAGGCGCCCGGCTCGGGCGTGGTCCCCCGGATGCGTCCGGACACCTCGGCTGCGCTCCGCCCGGCGTCGATGGCCGCATCCACGATGCCGAGCTTCGGGGCGAGCGTCACCTCGCCGACCTGCGCGACGGCGGTGGCGGAGCCGTCCGCGAGGGCGTCGACGACGGACAGCAGCAGTTCGGAGCCGCTGTGCGAGAGCGTCTCGAGGAGCTTGCCCGATGTGGCGTGCGGTGCGATCGGCTGCTCGATCGTGCCGAAGACCGGTCCGGTGTCGAGGCCCGCCTCGAGCTGGAAGACGCTCGCTCCGGTGACCGTGTCGCCGGCGATGACCGCGTGCTGCACCGGGGCCGCGCCGCGCCAACGCGGGAGGAGCGAGAAGTGCAGGTTGATCCAGCCGAGCCGCGGAGTATCGAGCAGCGGCTGTCGCAGCAGGGCGCCGTAGGCGACGACGACTCCCAGGTCGGGCGCGAGCCGCGCGATGGCGTCGGTCAGCTCGTCGTCCGCTCGAGCGGCTTTGAGAACGGGGAGCCCGAGCTCCTCCGCCCGCAGACCGACCGGTGACGGGGTGAGGACGCGCTTGCGGCCGAGAGGGGCATCGGGACGGGTGACGACCGCGACGATGTCGTGCCCGCTCGACGCGATGGCGTCGAGGCTCGGCACCGCGACCGCGGGCGTGCCGGCGAACACGATCTTCATCGTCGGCCTCCATACGGGCTCTGCGGGTCAGAGTGCATCGACGTCATCCATCCGGACTCTGAGTGTAGGCGGCGGCCGGAAACCCCGCTCGTCCTTGGCCGGACGGCGTCGCCCGGTGGCCGTGGTGACGATCGCGGTGCGGAGAGCCCCGGCGACCGCCGCGCCGTGTCCGTAGTCGAAGCGCAGCACGGTGCGGACGGACCCCGATCCGGGACCGTCGACGGGTTCGGTGCTCAGCACCTGGGCACCGGCGGCCTCTGCCGCACTGACCGCGTCGGATACGAGGCGGGAAGTTCCGGTGACCGAGGCGATCCGGACGGCGGGCGGGAAGCGCAGATGCTTGCGCTCCGCCACCTCGCGAGCCATGAAGTCGTTCTGCCGCCAGGTGGCCATTGCGAGACCCAGGTCACCGTCGATCCCGACGAGGTGGACCGCCGCACCGGGTGCCGCGAGACTCGCGGCCGCCGACCACCAGCGCAGACAGTCCTCGGCCACGCGGGCGCTCTCCCGGGAGAGCATGCGCGGCCCGTCCAGCAGAAGGACGGCACGGTAGCCGCCGGCCGCGATCGGTTCTGCACCCCGAGTGGCGATGACGAGTGCCGGTTCCGACCCGATCCGCTCGACCGGGTGCTCACCGTCGGCGAGGATCACCCGCACCCGGGGGAAGGCCCGGGCGAGATCGTGCGCCGTCTGTCCGGCGTCCGCCGCCATCGGCTCGCCCCTGCCGCGCGCTTCGAGCGCGGCGCTGCCGGGGCGGGCGACCTGGATGAGCACCGGCCCGGCCGCGAGGGCCTCGCTGGCGGCGCGCCAGGCGGCGTGCGGGATCCGGGGCGACGTCGGGTCCTCGGGGGTGAGCACGACCCGGGGCGTGCGCTTGCGAACCGGCTCGGCCATCGTCAGCCAGCCGAGCCCGACGAGTCGCTCGACGGCGCTGGACGGGGAATGGGCGGCGAAGACGAGCGCGCAGCCCGACTGCTCCTGGCGGATGAGCGCCGCGTCGCGGGCATGGACGTAGGGGGCCAGCTGCTCGGCGAAGAGCCCGTCCCCGTCGTTCCAGAACGCGATGAGCCCGAGCCTGTGCGCCGGGGCGTAGACGACCGACCGCGCACCGATGACGATCCGCGGAGCAGGCTCGAGCGTTTCGAGGAACGACCTGTACCGGGCGGGCGCCGTCTGCCGCGCATCGACCCGAACGACCCAGTGCGGCTCGACGAGGGAGGCGAGGGCGAGCGTCAGCTGGTCCTGGTCGCGGTAGTCGGCGACGGCGAGGATCGCGCTGCGACCCTGTGCCAGCTGAGCGACGGCGAGCCGGGCGAGAGTGACCGCCCACTCGCCGATCCACGTGCCGTCGACCTCGACGACTCCCGGGGGTGCGGCGAGAGCGTGCCGCCCCGCACCCAGGGCGTCGTCGGAGAACCCGGTGACGTCGGGCGCGGCGGGCAGCGGCTGTTCGGGGAGGATCTCGCGCTCGAGCCACGCCTTCTCGACCCTGACATGACGTCGGGGCACCGCGAGTCGGAGGATGTCGCTCGCGTTGCCGGCCGCCCGGTCGGCTGCCGCGCGCGCGAGGGCGAAGACCTCGGGAGTCAGGACGGGGATCGGCGAGACGAGCTCCTCGATCGGGGTGAGCTCGCCCGGCACCTCACTGGTCGCCGAGGTCGTCACCACGAGCGCATCGGCGATGCGGCGCGCCACCCGCAGCGGAACCTTCACCCGCACACCGGGAACCACCTGGCCGACGAGCGCATCGGGGATGCGGTAGTCGAACAGGTGGTCGAGCTGCGGCAGCGGCGAGTCGATCAGGACGCTCGCCACACGGTGCTCGCCGGGCGGCGCGGAGGGTCCGTCGGTGGGCATCGTGGTCACGGATCAGGCGGCGCCGAGACCCGCCGCCCGACGGAGAGCGCCGACGCGGTCGAGCCTCTCCCAGGTGAAGTCGGGAAGGTCGCGACCGAAGTGGCCGTACGCAGCGGTCTGCGCGTAGATCGGGCGCTTGAGGTCGAGGTCGCGGATGATGGCGGCGGGGCGGAGGTCGAACACCTCGTCGATCGCGGCGATGATCTCGTCGTCGGAGAGGGCCCCGGTGCCGAACGTCTCGACGTAGAGCCCGACGGGTGCCGCGCGGCCGATCGCGTAGGCGACCTGCAGCTCCAAGCGCTCGGCGAATCCGGCGGCGACCGCGTTCTTGGCGACCCAGCGCATGGCGTAGGCGGCGGAGCGGTCGACCTTCGAGGGGTCCTTGCCGCTGAACGCTCCCCCGCCGTGCCGCGACGCGCCACCGTAGGTGTCGACGATGATCTTGCGACCGGTGAGCCCCGCGTCGCCCTTGGGTCCGCCGATCTCGAATCGGCCCGTCGGGTTGATGAGCAGCTTGACGGCGTCGCTGTCGAGCGAACTCGCCTCGAGCACGGGACGGATGACGGCCTCGGCGACCTCTGCCTGCAGCCGGGCGGTCTCGATGTGCGGCGCGTGCTGGGTGGACAGCACGACCGTCTCGACGGAGCGCGGCGTGAGGCCCTCGTAGCCGACCGTGACCTGCGTCTTGCCGTCGGGGCGCAGGTAGTCGAGGATGCCCTCCTTGCGGACGAAGGCGAGGCGTTCGGCCAGACGGTGCGCCAGCCAGATGGGCACGGGCATGAGCTCGGGAGTCTCGGTCGTCGCGAAACCGAACATGATGCCCTGGTCGCCCGCACCGAGGGTGCTGAGCGCATCGACCGAGGTGCCGTCGGCATCGGCCTCGCGTGCCTCGAGCGCCCGGTCGACGCCGCCGGCGATGTCGGGCGACTGCGCACCGATCGAGACGGAGACCCCGCAGCTCTCGGCATCGAAGCTCTTCTCGGACGAGTCGTAGCCGATCTCGCGGATGCGCGAGCGCACGATGCCGGGGATGTCCGCGTACCCCTCCGTGGTGACTTCGCCCGCGACGTGGACGAGCCCGGTTGTCACGAGGGTCTCCACGGCGACCCGGCTCTCGGGATCCTGCTCGAGGAGGGCGTCGAGGATCGAGTCGGAGATCTGGTCGCAGATCTTGTCGGGGTGACCTTCGGTCACGGACTCGGATGTGAAGAGGCGCAGCGCAGCCAATAGGAGCTCCAAGGAATGCGCGGGATTTGTCGGCCCGATCGGATGGCGCCCACATGATCCGTGCGGCGCTGGGCCGTCGACATCGTGGTGTCAGCGTCCTCCGTGACCGGAGTGCCGACTGCGACTCCTCGCCTGGTCAGACGAGCAGGTCGAGTATCCGATGGGCCACCGACACCTTGTCGCCCGCGGCCTCACCAACTATAGAGCCGGTGCGGTCGAGCACGACGATCGTGTTGCTCTCGGTGGCGAAGCCGAGCTGCCAGCCCACGCGATTGACGACCAGCAGATCGGCGCCCTTGCGGGCCGCCTTCTCGCGTCCGATCTGGAGGAAGCGCTCGTCGTCGGCCTCGGTCTCGGCCGCGAAGCCGACGACCACCTGGCCGTCGGGACGGTGGGGGGTCAGCGTGCCGGACGTGAGCGAGCGGAGGATGTCGGGATTGGCGACCAGGTGCACGGTCAGCTCGTCGCCCAGTGCCTCTTTTTTCAGCTTGCCGTCGGCCACCTCGACAGGCCGGTAGTCGGCGACGGCGGCCGCCATGATCACGATGTCGGCGTGAGCGGCGTGCTCGGCGACGGCATCCGACAGCTCGGCCGCCGTTCCCACTTCGACGAGCGCGACGCCGCGGGGCGGCGGGACCTCGAGATGCGCGACCAGCAGGGTCACGTGGGCGCCGCGGTCGCGGGCGGCTTCGGCGAGGGCGATGCCCTGGCGGCCGCTCGAGCGGTTGCCGATGAAACGGACGGGATCGAGGGGCTCACGGGTGCCGCCCGCGGTGATGACGATTCGACGACCGGCGAGGTCGTTCGGGCGCACGACGGCGAGGGCTGCGTCGACGATGTCGAGAGGCTCGCTCATGCGCCCGGGGCCCACATCGGTCCCCGTCAGCTGTCCGCTCTCGGGGCCCACGATGTGCACGCCGCGCGAGCGCAGCGTGGCGATGTTGTCGACGGTCGCCGCGTTCTGCCACATCTCGGTGTGCATGGCGGGGGCGACGACGACGGGCGCGCGACTGGCGAGGACGGTGTTGCCGAGCAGATCGTCGGCCAGACCGTTCGCCGTCTTGGCGAGGAAGTCGGCGGTCGCCGGGGCCACGACGATCAGGTCGGCGCGCTGTCCGAGGGCGACGTGGCGAACCTCGGAGACCCCTTCGTAGAGGTCGGTGTTGAGCTGGTTCCTGCTGATCGCCTCGAGAGTCGGCGAGCCGACGAATCGAAGCGCGGCCTCCGTGGCCACGACATGGACGTCGTGGCCTCGGAGGACCAGTTCACGGACCACGGACACCGCCTTGTAGGCGGCGATACCACCGGTGATGCCGACGACGATGTTCAGACGTCTCGCCTCGGTCCCGGCATGCCCCGTCACGGAAGCGGCTCTGCGGTTCAGAGAGCCTGGGCGATGAGCTTGTCCTCGTTGATCTCGTGCAGGGCGATCGTCAGAGGCTTCTGATCGATCGGTGCGTCGACGAGGGGTCCGACGTTGTCGAAGAGGCTTCCTTCGTGCAGGTCGGCGTAGTAGTCGTTGATCTGGCGGGCGCGCTTCGAGGCGAACAGGACGAGCGCGTACTTCGAGTCGACCTTCGACAGGAGGTCGTCGATGGGCGGGTCGATGATTCCTTCGGACTTCATGCTGGACATGTTCGGCCTTTCGTCAGCGTCTGTGGGTCTCGGCACCAGGGGTGCCCGAGCTGCGAGGTTCGACGCGAGTGCGACGCCTGATGCAGCGGGAAACGCGCGGTTACGCGCGGGAGACCGCCATCAATTGTACGACCTCCTGGGCCGCTGTCTCCACGTCGGAGTTCACGACTTTGTAATCGAACTCGTCCTGGGCCGCCAATTCGACCTTCGCGGTGCTCAATCGACGCTCCCTCTCCTCCTCGTCCTCGGTGCCGCGGCCGACGAGTCGGCGCACCAGTTCTTCCCAGCTGGGCGGCAGGAGGAACACGAGTCGGGCCGCGGGGAACGCCGCCCTCACCTGGCGGGCGCCCTGCAGATCGATCTCGAGCAGGACGCTGCGGCCCCGTGCGAGCGCGGCCTCGATGGGCCCGCGCGGAGTGCCGTACCGGTGGGAGTTGTGCACGGTCGCCCACTCGAGGAACTCGCCGTCGGCGATCATCCGGTCGAACTGCTCGTCGCTGACGAAGAAGTAGGTGGTGCCGTCGATCTCGCCGGGACGCGGTGACCGCGTGGTCGCGCTGACCGAGAGAAGCACGTCGGGGTGGTGGGCGCGGATGTGTCCGGCGACGGTCCCCTTGCCGACCGCGGTGGGTCCCGCGAGCACGACGAGGGATCCGGGGGCGATGGGGCCGGCGCCAGCTCCGGCGCCGTTGCGCTGTCGGCGCTGCAGGAACTCCCTCAGCCGGACTCGCTGGTGCGTTCCGAGACCGCCGACGCGCTTGCTCGGCGAGATCGCGAGCTCCTCCATGACGCGCGCGGTGCGGGTCGGACCGAGCCACGGGATGCTGCCGATCAGCTCGCTGACACGCAGTGACGCCTCGGCGGGGTGCTCCTCGTCGGCCGAGTCGAGCACGTCGACCGCGGGGCGCTCCCCCGACGCGATCTGCCGCTTGACCTCGGCTCGTGCACGGCGGGCGGCGACTGCGGCACGCGATCCCGCGATCCGGTCTACCTCGGGGGGTTTCACGCGACGGCCTCCAAGACCTGACGTTTCTGGGCGCGGATGGCCTCGACGATTCCGTCGGGCCCCGCGGCGAGGATGCTGCGCGACGCGGACATGAGGGTGCCCGGTGTCGCAGCGGCGAAGAGTCGGCGCACCTCGTCGAAGCGTGCGCCCTGGTGTCCGAATCCCGGAGCGAGCACCGGGGTGGCGGGAGAAGCGGCGAGGACGTCGAGGTCGACGCCGAGGGCATCGAAGTCGACCGTCGCCCCCAGCACGACTCCGACGGAGCCGAGCGGAGAGGTCGGGTAGTCCGCCGCGTTGCGGGCCGCTGCGAGACCGGCGATCGCGCCGGCGACGGTGCGGCCGTCGCGGACCGAGGTCTGCAGCTCCGCCGCCTCGGGGTTCGAGGTGGCCGACAGCACGAACACACCCTTCCCGTTCGCCTTCGCCGTGTCGAGGGTGCCCTCGAGCGAGCCGAAGCCCAAGTACGGGCTGACGGTCATCGCGTCGGATTCGAGGGCGGACCCCTGCTCGATCCAGGCCGAGGCGTAGGCGGCCATCGTGCTGCCGAGGTCGCCCCGCTTCGCGTCGGCGATCACGAGGATGCCCGCCGCACGAGCGGTGCCGATGACGCTCTCGAGCGCGGCGAAGCCCGCCGAGCCGAATCTCTCGTAGAACGCGACCTGCGGCTTGATCACGGCGATCTCGCCCGCGCACGCCTCGACAACGCGCAGGCCGAATTGCTCGGCTCCCGCCGAGGAGTCGCTCAGACCCCAGTCCTCCAGCAGGTGGGCGTGCGGGTCGATGCCGACGCACAGCGGCCCGAACGACCCGATCGCCGCGGCGAGCCGGTCCCCGAACGGTGCGGGAGAGCTCATACCGCCGCCCTTCCGTCGTCTGCCGTCGCCGTGCTCACCGCCTCCAGAGCGATCGCACGCTGATCAGCGTATTCCTGAAGACTCGTCACTTCGAATTCACTTTGGTCCACCTCGAGCGAACCGACCGCCGCGGACAGCTCGGCGATGGTGGTGAAGAGCGGTTTGTCCGCGGCGACGGCGGACGCCCGGATCTCGTACCCGTCGGCGCGAGCGGACCGCCCGCTCGGTGTGTTGATCACGATGTCGACCTCGCCCGCGTCGATGAGATCGACGATGTCGCGCTCGTCGCCCCGATTCCCGCGGCTGCTGAACTTCTGCACGATGTCGGCGCGGATGCCGTTGCGGCGCAGCACCTCGGCTGTTCCCTCCGTCGCGCAGATCGAGTAGCCGAGCTGCTGCAGCCGGAGCACCGGGAGGATGATCGCGCGCTTGTCGCGGTCGGCGACCGAGACGAACACCGTGCCGCTGCGCGGCAGTCCCCCGTAGGCGGCTTCCTGGCTCTTCGCGAACGCACGGGGGAAGTCGCGGTCGATGCCCATGACCTCGCCGGTGGAGCGCATCTCGGGCCCGAGGACCGAGTCGACGACACGTCCGTCGGCGGTGCGGAACCGCTTGAACGGCAGCACCGCCTCCTTGACGGCGACGGGTGCATCCATGGGCACGCTCGAGCCGTCCTGCTCGGGAAGCAGTCCCGAGGCGACGAGCTCGTCGATGGTCTTGCCGACCATGATCAGCGACGCGCCCTTCGCGAGGGCGATGCCGAGCGCCTTCGACACGAAGGGCACGGTGCGCGAGGCACGCGGGTTGGCCTCGAGCACGTAGAGCACGCCGGCCCCGATCGCGAACTGCACGTTGAGAAGTCCTCGGACGCCGACGCCGCGTGCGATCGCGAGGGTCGCCTCGCGCACCCGCTGGATCTGGTCGCGGCCGAGGGTGACGGGCGGCAGCGTGCAGCTCGAGTCGCCGGAGTGGATGCCGGCCTCCTCGATGTGCTCCATGATGCCGCCGACGTAGAGCCGCTCGCCGTCGAAGAGGGCGTCGACGTCGATCTCGATCGCGTCGTCGAGGAACCGGTCGACGAGCAGCGGATGGGTCGGGCCCACGATCCCCTGGCCCTCGATCCTCGAGAAGTAGTCGACGAGGGTCTCGGAGTCGTAGACGATCTCCATGCCGCGCCCGCCGAGCACGTAGCTCGGACGCACGAGCACCGGGTACCCGATGCCGACCGCGATGTCCACCGCGCCCGCCAGGTCGACCGCGGTGCCGTTCTTCGGCGCGAGCAGACCCGCGTCCTCGAGGATCCCCGAGAACAGTCCGCGCTCCTCGGCGAGATCGATCGCGTCGGGCGAGGTGCCGAGGATGGGAACGCCGGCCGCCTCGAGTCCCTTCGCGAGACCGAGCGCGGTCTGGCCGCCGAGCTGGACCACCACCCCGACGAGCTCACCGGAGGCGCTCTCCGCGTCGATGACCTCAAGCACGTCCTCGAGGGTGAGCGGCTCGAAGTAGAGCCGGTCGGAGGTGTCGTAGTCGGTCGACACCGTCTCGGGATTGCAGTTGATCATGATGGTCTCGTAGCCGGCCGCCGACAGGGCGAACGCGGCGTGCACGCACGAGTAGTCGAACTCGACGCCCTGGCCGATGCGGTTCGGTCCGGAGCCGAGGATGACGACCTTCCGGCCATCACTCGGCGCGACCTCGGTCTCCTCGTCGTAGGACGAGTAGTGGTACGGCGTCAGAGCGGGGAACTCGCCTGCGCAGGTGTCGACCGTCTTGAAGACGGGCCGAACGTTCTGCGCGTGGCGCTGAGCCCGCACCTCGCTCTCCTCGAGTCCGCGCAGCTCGCCGAGCTGGGCGTCCGAGAAGCCGTGCTCCTTGGCGTAGCGGAGAAGGTCGGCGTCGAGGGTCTCGGCCTGCTCGACCTCCGCCGCGACCTCGTTGATGAGGGCGATCTGGTCCAGGAACCAGGGGTCGATGCCCGTGACCTCGTGCAGCTGCTCGACCGTCGCGCCGGCGAGCAGGGCCTGCTGCACGGTGACGATCCGGCCGTCGGTCGGGATCTCGGCCTTCACGACGAGGTCGTCGATGCTCGACGTGCGGGCGGGTGCGTCGGCAGCCCAGGTGAACGAGGAGCCGCGCTTCTCGAGCGAGCGGAGCGCCTTCTGCAGGGCGGTCGCGTAGTTGCGGCCGATCGCCATGGCCTCGCCGACCGACTTCATGGTCGTGGTGAGACGCGCATCGGCGGCCGGGAACTTCTCGAACGCGAAACGCGGCACCTTGACGACCACGTAGTCGAGCGTCGGCTCGAAGCTCGCGGGCGTGACCTTGGTGATGTCGTTGGGGATCTCGTCGAGGCGGTAGCCGATGGCCAGCTTGGCGGCGATCTTGGCGATCGGGAAGCCCGTCGCCTTGCTCGCGAGTGCCGAGGAGCGCGAGACGCGCGGGTTCATCTCGATGACGATGACACGGCCGTTGGTCGGGTCGACGGCGAACTGGATGTTGCAGCCACCGGTGTCGACGCCGACCGCGCGGATGATGTCGATGCTGATGTCGCGCAGCCGCTGGTACTCGCGGTCGGTCAGGGTCAGCGCGGGGGCGACCGTGATCGAGTCACCGGTGTGCACACCGACGGGGTCGACGTTCTCGATCGAGCAGACGACGACCGTGTTGTCGGCCGTGTCGCGCATCATCTCGAGCTCGTACTCCTTCCAGCCGAGGATGCTCTCCTCGAGCAGCACCTCGGTGGTCGGGCTCTGGTGCAGGCCGTCGCCGACCATGCGTACGAGCTCGTCGGGGTTGTAGGCGAAGCCCGACCCCAGACCGCCCATGGTGTATGACGGTCGCACGACAAGGGGGTATCCGAGGTCCTCGGCGAAGCCGACCGCCTCGTCGACGGTGTGCACGATGTAGGAGCGCGCGACGTCGGCGCCCGCGTCGAGCACGAGCTGCTTGAACAGCTGGCGATCCTCGCCCTTGCGGATCGCCTCGACCTTGGCACCGATCAGCTCGACGCCGTACTTCTCGAGCGTGCCGGACTCGCTCAGGCCGATCGCGGCGTTGAGCGCCGTCTGGCCGCCGAGGGTCGGCAGGATCGCGTCGGGCCGCTCCTTGGCGATGATCGCCTCGAGCGAGGCGGGACTGATCGGCTCGATGTAGGTCGCGTCGGCGAAGTCCGGATCCGTCATGATCGTCGCCGGGTTGGGGTTCACGAGGATGACGCGGATGCCCTCCTCACGGAGGACGCGGCACGCCTGGGTGCCGGAGTAGTCGAACTCGGCGGCCTGCCCGATGACGATCGGCCCCGAGCCGATGACGAGCACGCTCGAGATGTCGGTGCGCTTGGGCATCAGGCCTGCTCCCCTTCGTTCTGCGTATCGACGGCTCGGACGCCGTCGGGAGTCGTGCCGGCCAGCTCGGAGCCGGAGCGCGGCGAACGCGCCTCGCGGTCGACGCCGGGCACGGCCTCGTCGTCGATCGCGCTCTCCGTGTCACCCTTCGCGCTGTCGAGGATCATCGCGACGAAGCGGTCGAAGAGGTAGGCGGAGTCGTGCGGACCGGCTGCGGCCTCGGGGTGGTACTGCACCGAGAAGGCGGGGATGTCGAGGCAGGCGAGTCCCTCGACGACGCGGTCGTTGAGACCGATGTGGCTGACCTCGGCGCGGCCGAAGCCGGCAGGCGTGTCGACGACGCCCTCGAGCGGCGCATCGACCGCGAAGCCGTGGTTGTGGGCGGTGATCTCGACGCGTCCGGTGCGCTTGTCGAGCACCGGCTGGTTGATTCCGCGGTGACCGAAGGGCAGCTTGTAGGTGCCGAAACCGAGCGCGCGGCCGAGCAGCTGGTTGCCGAAGCAGATGCCGAAGAACGGGGTGCCGCGGCGGAGGACCTGACGCAGGAGCTCGACGTGGTCGCCCGACGCCTCGGGGTCGCCCGGGCCGTTGGAGTAGAACACGGCGCTCGGTTCGAGCGCGTACAGCTCGTCGACGGTGATCGACTGCGGGACGACGTGGACGTCGAAGCCCCGATCGGCGAGGGCGCGCAGCGTCGCCGTCTTGATGCCGAGGTCGAGGACGGCGACGGATCCGAGCCGCTCCCCCTCGGCGGGGACCGTGTAGGTGGCGCCGGTCGAGACCTGGGCGGAGAGGCTCAGTCCGCTCATCTCGGGCGCCTCGCGCACGATGGCGAGCTGCTCGGTCTCGTCCAGGGACGCATCGGAGCCGGAGAAGATGCCGGCGCGCATCGCACCGCTGTCGCGCAGGTGACGCGTGACCGCGCGGGTGTCGATGCCGCTGATGCCCACGACCCCCTGGGCGTCGAGGTCGTCGTCGAGGCTGCCCGTCGCGCGGAAGTTGGAGACGACGCGGGAGGGGTCGCGCACGACGTAGCCGGCGACCCAGATCCGCGACGACTCGGGGTCCTCGCCGTTGACGCCGGTGTTGCCGATGTGGGGCGCGGTCTGCAGCACGATCTGGCCCGCGTAGGACGGATCGGTGAGGGTCTCCTGGTAGCCGGTCATGCCGGTCGCGAAGACGGCCTCTCCGACCGTGCGGCCCGTCGCGCCGTACGCGCGTCCGCGGAAGCGGCGGCCGTCCTCGAGCACGAGGACGGCGGGTTCACGAGATGCCACTGGGGTCGTTCCTTTCGGGGATGTCGGTATCCGACGTTACAGAAGCGGGGGTGAGAGACCGGGCGGCGGCGATGATCGCCTGCTTCGCACTGCCGGTCAGGGGGCGCAGGTAGCTGTCGACGAGGGTGTCGCCGAGACGCCAGGTGATGACGGCGAGCCCGTCGCGCTCGACGACGCGGTCGATCGCGAAGGTACCGGTGCCGGCGGATTCGATGCGCTCCGCCGCGAGGAACACCGGGTCGGTTCCGCGAATCGCGAGCACGATCCCCTCGGGGTGGACCGCCACGGTGGCCTTGCCGCGGATGCCGAGCCCGCGGGCGACCACGCGCTCGAGCGGCTTCTCGGCGAGGGTGGTCGCCACGTAGGCGACCTCCGCGGTGAGGGAAGCCGGCCCCAGATCGACGGGCACCGCCGGAGGCGCCGGCAGGGCGCCCTGCCGACGTCCGCGCGCGCGCCAGCCGAGGTACATGCCGAGCCAGGCCAGCACGATGAGGACCGCGACGACGATCAGCGGGACGGTGAGATCAGCCACGCACGGCTCCGCTCTCGAGCTCGACGAGCCGCCCGTCGAGCACCGTCGCATACCCGTGGTGGAACGTCGCGATGACCCGACCCGGCAGCGAACGGCCGAGATAGGGCGAGTTGCGGCTCTTGCCCGCGAGGTCGCTCGTGCCGAACTCGTGCCGGGCGGCCGGGTCGTAGAGGGTGATCTCGGGGGCCGAGCCCTCGGCGATGGGCTCGCCGTGGCCGCGGACGTCGCCGATGCGGGCCGGCGTGACGGACAGCACGCGCTCGACACCGGCCCAGTCGAGCAGCCCTGTTTCGACCATGGTCTCGTGGACGACGGAGAGCGCCGACTCGAGACCGACCATGCCGTTCGCCGCGGCGCTCCACTCGCAGTGCTTCGAGTCGGCGCTGTGGGGGGCGTGGTCGGTGGCGACGATGTCGATCGTGCCGTCGGCGAGTCCGGCGCGCACGGCGGCCACGTCGGAGTCGGTCCGCAGCGGCGGGTTGACCTTGTACCGGGCGTCGTAGCCTTCCGCGAGCCGATCGGTGAGCAGAAGGTGGTGCGGGGTGACCTCCGCGGTGACGCGGATGCCCCGGCTCTTCGCCCAGCGCAGCACCTCGACGCTGCCCGCCGTCGAGATGTGGCAGACGTGCAGACGGGCGCCGGTGTGCTGCGCGAGCAGCACATCGCGAGCGATGATCGCCTCCTCGGCGACCGCCGGCCACCCGGCGAGACCGAGTTCCGCACTCACGGCGCCCTCGTTGAGCTGGGCGCCCTCGGTCAGGCGCGGATCCTGCGCATGCTGCGCGAGCACCCCGTCGAAGGTCTTGATGTACTCGAGCGCTCGCCGCATGAGCAGCGGGTCGCTGACGCACATGCCGTCGTCGCTGAAGACGCGCACGCGGGCCCTCGAGCGCGCCATCGCGCCGATATCGGCGAGGTGCTCGCCCGCGAGACCCTTGCTGACCGCGCCGATGGGTCGGACGGTCGCGTAGCCTGCGGCGTCGCCGAGGGCGAGGACCTGCTCGACGACGCTCGCCGTGTCGGCGACCGGACTGGTGTTCGCCATGGCGTTGACGGCCGTGAAGCCGCCGACCGCCGCCGCCTGCGATCCCGTGCGGACGGTCTCGGCTCCCTCTCCCCCGGGTTCGCGGAGATGGGTGTGCAGATCGACGAGTCCGGGGAGCGCGATCAGACCGACCGCATCGACGCGGGTCGCGCCGCGTGGGTCGAGCCGGGAGCCGAGCTCCGCGACGATGCCGCCGTCGATCCGGATGTCGAGCGTGCGTCCGTCGCTGAGCGTCGCGCCCGCGAGGACGAAGTGCTGAGGCGCGTTGCGCTGCGGGTCGGTCATGCTCCTGCTCCCGTCGCGGTCAGGTAGAGGGCGGCCATGCGCGTCGAGACGCCCGCGGTGACCTGTTCGAGCACGGTCGAGCGGGGTGAGTCGGCGGCGACGGAGGCGATCTCGAAGCCGCGGTTCATCGGCCCCGGATGCATCACCACGCAGGTCTCGGGCAGTGCGGCGAAGCGCGTGGCCGACAGGCCCCACAGGGTGGAGTACTCGCGTGCGCTCGGGAAGAAGGCGTCGCTCATCCGCTCCCGCTGGACGCGGAGCATCATGATGGCGTCGGGTCGGACCTCGGCGATGGCGGCGTCGAGGTCGTAGGAGACGGTGGCCGGCCAGTCGCCGATGCCGAACGGCATGAGCGTCGGCGGACCCACGAGCGTGACCTCGGCGCCGAGAGTCGTGAGCAGCCACAGGTTCGAGCGGGCCACCCGGGAATGGAGGATGTCGCCCACGACGAGCACGCGCACGCCGTCGAGCCCGCGGCCGCGACTCCCATCGCCGTGGATGCGGCGGCGCAGCGTGAAGGCGTCGAGCAGCGCCTGGGTGGGGTGCTCGTGCGTGCCGTCACCGGCGTTGAGAACGCTCGCGGCGATCCAGCCCGACTCCGCCAGCACCGCGGGCGCGCCCGATGCGGGGTGGCGGAGCACGATCACGTCGGCTCCGATGGCTTCGAGCGTCTGCGCGGTGTCCTGCAGGGACTCGCCCTTCGAGACGCTCGAACCCTTCGCGGCGAAGCTGATGACGTCGGCGGAGAGGCGTTTGGCCGCCGCCTCGAACGAGATGCGGGTGCGCGTCGAGTCCTCGAAGAACAGGTTCACGACGGTCTTGCCGCGCAGTGTCGGCAGCTTCTTGACCTCGCGCAGCTGCGTGGCGGCCATGTCCTCGGTGACGTCGAGGACGTGCACGGCCTCGTCACGGCTCAGGTCCTTGGTCGAGAGGAGGTGTCTCATCCTTCGATCGTCACCTCCTCGACGCCGTCGTTGCCGTCGAGGCGCACGTTGACGCGTTCGCTCGACGATGACGGCAGGTTCTTGCCCACGAAGTCGGGGCGGATCGGCAGTTCGCGGTGGCCGCGGTCGACGAGGACCGCGAGGCGCACGGCGGCAGGGCGGCCGACGTCGGCGATCGCGTCGAGCGCGGCGCGGATGGTGCGGCCCGAGTAGAGCACGTCGTCGACCAGCACGACGGTCGCACCGTCGATGCCTCCGGACGGGATGAGCGTCGGTGCGGGACCGCGGGTGGGCTGCCGGTCGAGGTCGTCGCGGTACAGGGTGACATCCAGCGAGCCGACGGGGATGTCCGCGTCGGAGAACTCGCCGATCAGCGCAGCGAGACGGTTCGCCAGCTCGACGCCGCGCGTCGGGATGCCGAGGAGGACGAGATTCTCGGGGCCTCTGGCCGACTCGAGGATCTCATGCGCGATACGGGTGAGCGCCCGTGTGACGTCAGCTCGGTGCAGCACTACTCGTGCGTCCAAGTCGACCCCCTTCCCCGCCTCTCAGGACGGCTTTAAAGGATGTCTGGATCGCGTGCCAGCCTACACTTGCCAGCGGGTCGGGTTCGCCGTCGCGGCCGACCCCGTCCCCACCGTGAGCTCCTCCAGCGGGCTCGGAAAGCACAGGAGTCATGTCCGACCTCACCTCCGATCAGCTCGCCCGCTACATCGACCACACGCTCCTGAAGCCCGAGGCGACGCACGCCGACGTCGAGGCACTCATCGCCGAGGCGGTGCGACTCGGCACCTACTCGGTCTGCGTCTCGCCGAACATGCTGCCCCTGTCAATCCCCGAGGGCAGCGGACTCAAGGTCGCCGCCGTGTGCGGATTCCCGAGCGGCAAGCACCTGTCCGAAGTCAAGGCGCGCGAGGCCGCACTGGCTGTCGCGGCGGGAGCCGACGAGATCGACATGGTCATCGACGTCGGCGCGGTGCGGGACGGACGCATCGCCGACGTGCAGGCCGACATCCAGGCGGTGCGCGACGCCGTGCCTGCCCCGACCGTGCTCAAGGTCATCATCGAGGCGGCGGCGCTGGATGACGCCGAGATCGTCGCGGCCTGCGTGGCCGCCGTCGCCGCGTCCGCGGACTTCGTCAAGACCTCGACGGGCTTCCACCCGGCCGGTGGCGCGAGTGAGCGGGCCGTCAGGCTCATGGCGGAGACCGTCGAGGGCGAGCTGGGAGTGAAGGCATCGGGAGGGATCCGCACGCGGGAGGACGCGATCCGGATGATCGAGGCCGGCGCGACCCGTCTCGGCGTCTCCGCATCGGCGGCCGTCCTCGGCGAGGCGACCGCAGCCCCCGCCACCTACTGACCCCGAGAGCCGCATGCACGGGTCCCGTCGTCCCGTCTCGGATGACGGCGTCCGGGTCGTGCGCCATCGTCCGTTCACCTCGCGGTCATGCCGCGGCCACGACCCGTCTCTACGTTCGAAAGACCCCCGTTCTTTCGACCCCTGGGAGCTTCCGTGCGTCCGCACCGCCTCGCCCTGTCCGCCGGAGCCGCGTCCGTCGCGTGCGCCCTGACCCTCGGGCTGCCGCTCGCAGCGTCCGCCGCCGTCGTCGCGGCACCCACCAGCTACTCGGCGCCTGACGCGCCGCTGTCCCTCTCCGCCGTCGGGTCCTTCGAATCGGGCGTGTTCGGCGAGAGCGCGGCCGAGATCGTCGAGTACTACGCCGCAGCGAAGCGCCTGTTCGTCGTCAACGCTCTCGAGGGCGCAGCGCAGGTGCTCGATCTGACGAATCCCGCCTCGCCGACTCCGGTCGCTCTCATCACCGTGGACGGCATCGTCGACGTCGACGGCACGACCATCCCCGTCGGCGCTTCCGTCAATTCCGTCTCGGTCCGCGCCGACGGCCTCGTCGCGGTGGCCGTCCAGTCCGATGTGAAGACCGACGACGGCTGGGTCGTCTTCCTCGACGGCGACACCCTCGGCCCCCTCGGCGCCGTGCGAGTCGGCGCTCTGCCCGACATGGTGACCTTCACACCCGACGGGGGCCACGTCCTCGTCGCCGGTGAGGGCGAGCCCGCCGACGATTACAGCTCCGACCCGTTCGGGACGATCGGCGTCATCGCGACCCCGGCCGGCAAGGTGCTCCCCGCGGCCTCCGACGTGACGGTCGCCGACTTCACCGCCTTCGAGGGAGCACTCCCCGCCGGGGTCCGCACCTTCGGCCCCGACGTCGAAGCCGACTTCTACGACGCCCGCAACCTCGAGCCCGAGTACATCGCGGTGTCGGCCGACTCCGCCACCGCGTGGGCGACCCTGCAGGAGGCGAACGCGATCGCGACCATCGACGTCGCGTCGGGCACCATCACCGGCATCGCGCCCCTGGGCACGAAGGACTGGTCGGATCCGTCCGTGGGCGGTCTCGACCCGTCGAACGAGGACGCCGGAATCGAGATCGCCTCCTGGCCGGTCCTCGGCATGTACCAGCCCGACTCGATCGGCGCGTACTCCGCGAACGGCGTCACCTACCTCGTCACCGCGAACGAGGGCGATGCCCGCGAGTGGGGCAGCTACGCCGAGGACGAGCGAGTGAAGGATGTCGACCTCTGCGCGACGTTCCCGAGCTGGACCGCGGCCGACGGCTCCATGCTCTCCCCCGCCGACCTGCAGGAGGACGAGAACCTCGGCCGCCTGAACATCTCGACCGCGAGCGGCTACAACACGGCGGACAGCTGCTTCGACACCCTGTACTCCCACGGCGCGCGCTCGTTCAGCATCTGGTCGTCCGACGGCACTCTGGTCTTCGACTCGGGCAGCGATTTCGAGGAGATCACCGCCGCCGCGCTGCCGGACGACTTCAACTCGACGAACGACGAGAACGGCACCTTCGACAATCGCAGCGACGACAAGGGCCCGGAGCCCGAAGGACTGGCTCTCGGTGAGATCGACGGCCGCTCCTACGCGTTCATCGGCTTCGAGCGGATCGGCGGGGTGGCCGCCTACGACATCACCGACCCCGCCGCACCGGTGTTCGTGACCTACGTCAACAACCGCGACTTCGCCGCCGACGCCGAGACCTCCGCCGCGGGCGACCTCGGTCCCGAGGGCCTCGCGTTCATCCCGGCCGCCGAGTCGCCGACGGGCCAGCCGCTTCTCGCGGTCGGCAACGAGGTGTCCGGCACGACGACGGTGTTCGGCATCACCGCCTCGACGACGGTGCTCCCGTCCGGCGGCGCCGCGGCACCCGCCGCGACCCTCCCGGACACCGGGTACGACGGGCTCCCCTACCTCGGAGCAGCGGCCGGCGTTGTGATCGCGGGCCTCGCCCTGATCCTGCTGCGCCGACGCATCGGCCTCGGCCGCAGCTGATCCGAGCGCCGGAACAACGAAAGGGACGCCCCGAGGGGCGTCCCTTTCCGTGTCCGCTCGAGCGTCAGGCCTGGGCGGTGCGCTCCCGTGCCACCGCGGCCAGAACCCCGTGCACGAATCCGGCGGAGTCGTCGGTGCTCAGCTCCTTCGCCAGCTCCACCGCCTCGTCGATGGCGACACCGGCGGGGATCTCGTCGTTGAAGACGAGCTCCCACACGCCGATGCGCAGCAGCGCGCGGTCGACGGCGGGCATCCGGGCGAGTGTCCACCCCTGCGCGTTGCCGGAGATGAGTCCGTCGATCTCGGCGGCGTGGTCGCCCACTCCGTCGACGATGTCGCGCGCATACAACCAGCTGGCCTCGCGCGCGGGCTCCCCTGCAGCGCGTGCCGCCTCGGCGGAGAGGAGCTCCGCGACCGGGGTCTGGCGCACATCGGCCGCGTAGAGCAGGTCGAGCGCGCGCTTGCGAGCCTTCGAACGTGCGCTCACGTCAGTCGTTCACACGGCCGAGGTAGTCGCCCGTGCGGGTGTCGACCTTGACCTTCGTGCCCATGCCGACGAACAGCGGGACCTGGATCTCGTAGCCGGTCTCGACGGTTGCGGGCTTGGTGCCGGCGTTCGAGCGGTCGCCCTGGACACCGGGCTCGGTGTAGGTGATCTCGAGCACGACGGATGCGGGGAGCTCGACGTAGAGCGGGTTGCCGTTGTTGAGGGCGACCGTCGCGTTCTGGTTCTCGAGCAGGAAGTTGGCGGCGTCGCCGACGACGGTCGCGGGGATCGAGACCTGGTCGTAATCGCTGGTGTCCATGAAGACGAACGCGTCGCCGTCACGGTAGAGGTACTGGTAGTCGCGGCGGTCGACGTTCTCGACGTCGATCTTGGCGCCCGCGTTGTAGGTGCGGTCGACGACCTTGCCGGTGACGACGTTCTTGAGCTTGGTGCGCACGAATGCACCGCCCTTGCCGGGCTTGACGTGCTGGAACTCGATGACGTTCCAGAGCTGGCCGTCGATGTTGAGCACCACGCCGTTGCGGATGTCAGAGGTTGAGGCCATGAGCCTGCGCCCTTCGATTGGGAAGCATGAATAGCGGGCGTCCTTCTCGGAACGCCCCCAGAAGTGTACGCGAAAGCGACTCCCGTGGATCAGGAGCGGCGCAGCAGCGCCTGCAGCGCGAGCCGGTACGACTCGACCCCGAACCCGGCGATGACCCCCGTCGCGACGCCGGAGACGACACTGGTGTGCCGGAACTCCTCTCGCGCGTGCGGGTTGGACAGGTGGATCTCGACGACGGGGACGCCGCCCTTCGTGACGAGCGACACGGCGTCGCGCAGCGCGTACGAGTAGTGGGTGAACGCCGCCGGGTTGAGGATCACGGGAGAGGAGGTGTCGAGCGCCTCGTGCAGCCAGCCGATGATGGTGCCCTCGTCGTCCGTCTGGCGGAGCTCGATGCTCACGCCGTCGGGGGCGTCCGCCTCGAGCGCCGTCGTCACATCGGCGAGGGTGAGCGAACCGTAGACATCGGGCTCGCGCGTGCCGAGCCTTCCGAGGTTGGGTCCGTTGAGCACCAGCACGCGAGTCATGCCTGCCAACCTATCGCCTGAGCGGCCGATCAGCCCGCGGCGGGCAGCGTCACGGTCGTGCTGGCCGGCGATCGCCAACCGGCCACCGACTCGGTCGCCTTGATGCGGTAGTAGTAGGTCGAACCGGGCCGCAGAGAGCAGGTGAGGTCGGAGGTGTCGAGCTTCGCCCCTGTGGCGCAGCCGAGCGACACCGACGGAGTCGGGTTCTGCTTCGAGACCGTCGGGTAGATGACCGTCGAGCTCCACGAGCCCTGCTTGGCGGAGACGATCTGGCTCCAGGTGCTGCCCGAGCAGACGACCTTCTCGACGTTCACGATGACGCAGCCGGTGCTCCACGGCTTCGGTACCGACACGGTCACGGCGCCCGTGATGTCGATGCGCTGAAGGGTGTCCGACGCGCCGCTGACGCCGGGCACGTCCTGATGGTTCGACGCGCCGCTGGCGAGGAAGCACCAGACCGTCCCGTCGGCGGTCTTCCGACCGCACCACTTGCCGAGCAGACCCGATTCGACGTCGGACCAGGCGATGCCCGATGCTTTGCTCGGGGTCGATGCGGTGGTGTCGGAACCCGTCGTCCAGCAGTACATGACGCCGGCCGTCGTGACGGCGCAGGCACCGGGATCGCCGACCGACACATCCCGGGCGTTCGAGATGCTGGTGTTGAGTCGGAAGCTGGCGGTCACACCCTTCCAGCAGGTCACCTTGCCGGCGGTCGTGACGGCGCAGTACTGCTCCCCCATGCCGGAGATCTGAGTCGCACCGCTCAGCAGTTTGGTGGGGCTGGTGCCGAGACCCCAGCAGTAGACGTCGGTGCCCTTGAGAGCACAGGAGGTCTGATCGTTGGCGACGATCTGCGTCACAGCCCCGGATCCCGGGAGCGGCACGAGGCGCGGGTAGGCGCTGTACGCGGTGGTCGCTCTGGCAACGCCGATCTGCCCCTGCGGGTTCTGTCCCCAGCAGTACGGGAGTCCGTCGCTGACGGCGCACACGTGGGTCCCGTGCGAGAGCGAGATGTCGGTGACGGTGTCGCCGAGCAGCGTGATGGTCTCGGGTGTCCAGTGCACGGCTCCGTCGTCGGCGTATCCGGTCCCCATGAGCGAGCTGACGCCCATGCAGCGGGCCGAGCCGATCTGCTTGGTCGCGTCGGTTCCGACGATCACGCACATGGCGTAGTTGTGTGCGACGACCTTGACCATCGACTTGACGGCACCCGCCGGGTGCTCGATGAGCTTGGCGGCATCGGGGGCACCCCGAGTGCCGCTCGTGCCATCGCCCAGCTGGCCGCTCGCCCCGGTTCCCCAGCAGGTGATGCCGGATCCGGCTTTGCCGTCGATGGTCGCGGCGATGACGACGCAACTCACGACGCCTCCGCGAACGATGTGCTGCAATGTGCCGGTCACTGCCACCGAGGTCGGTGTCGCGACGATCGTGTCGGCGGACGAGATCTGCTTGTTGGAGTTCGACCCCCAGCACTTGGCCGTCGAGTCGGCCAGCCGCACGCAGCCGCCGCCGTCGGACATCGAGATGCTCTGGATGGAACCCGCGGTCGTCACCGAGGTGGTGACCGCCGTGCTGGAGGAGGCGGAGGCCGGAGCGGCCAGCTGCGACAGGGTGTTCTCGCCCCAGCAGGAGATCGTCGTGGCGGCCGCCGAACAGGTCTGATACGGGCCGGCAGCGAGTGCCTGCTGACCCCCGAGACCGGTGACGCGGGTCACGGCCATGCTGTCGGCTTCGGAGGCTCCCTGGACGGTGCCGTTACCGCGCTGTCCGAGCTTGTTGGCCCCGACGCAGTAGACGGCTCCCTCGCTCAGCACGCAGGTGTGGTTGACGCCCATGGCGACGGCGCTGATCGGCAGGTCGCCGAGCGCGCCGGCCCGGACCGCCGTCAGCTGGTTGTTCGCGTTGCCCGTGGCGAGCTGTCCGCGGTCGCCGCGGCCCCAGCACCACATCTCCTCGAGCACGACGCAGGCGCTGTCGTAACCGACGGAGAGGATCTGCGGGACCTGGCCGGTCGGCAGTCCCTGCACGCGCACGGGCGTGCTGCGGTCGGTGCGGGTGTTGTCACCGAGCTGGCCGAAGTCGTTCCTGCCCCAGCAGTAGACCGCGTCGCCGTTGACGGCGCAGCCGAACCGGTCGCCGACGGCCACGGTCGCGACCTCGGAGAGGCCGCCGCCGACGCTGACCGGGGTCGCGCTGGCGTTGGTGCTGCCGTTGCCGAGCTGGCCGCGACTGCCTGCGCCCCAGCAGGAGAGGCCGCGGAATGCGTTGATGGCGCACACCGCGCTCTCGGCGGTGGGCCCCACGGCGAGCGTCTGGTTGATCATCTTGGTCGCGGCGCTCTTGCCCGCGTCGGGCGTGCTCGTGCCGGTTCCGGAGTACACCGTGACGGGATTCGCGAACTCCGCGGTCGACGACCGCTCGAGCAGGTAGCTGACGGCGCGGTCGCCGAGCTGCGAGTTGCGCAGAGGAGAGTCGGCGGCGAGCCCGTTCCAGCTGGCCGATGCGTAGATGTTCGCGGAGGTGCGCTGGACCGCGAGGCCCGTCGGCGACGCGATCGAGGCGGAGGAAGCCGAGGCGGCGTTGTTCTGGGCGTCGGTGAAGTACGCACCGGTGCTGCCGATGCCGATGGGGATCATGACCACGAGGGCGAGCGCTGCGAAGCCCGCGCGGCGCAGCCAGGTGCGCCGGCGCTGCTGCGCGGATGAGCGTGCGAATCGAGCCATCAGGCCGTGGGTCCCCTACCGAGATCTGTCAGCCAGGACTCCCCTGTGCGCGTGCAGCGCAGGTCCTGGTCGTTTCACGGTAGCGACGGCGCGCCGCCCGCGCACCGGCCCGCCACGGGCAGGAGCGCGAAATGTTCGCGCTACGAAGCTATCTCCTGGTAGGCGGCGAAAAGCAGCTGATCCTCGGGGCCTTGGAGCACCGTCGGCTTGCCGATGCCGTCGAGCACGATGAAGCGGAGGAGCGCACCGCGGGCCTTCTTGTCGCGGCGCATCGTCGCCAGCAGAGTGCCCCAACGCCCGACCGGGTAGTCGATCGGAAGACTCAACGAACTGAGGATGCTGCGGTGCCGATCGACCGCGGCGTCGTCGAGTCGACCGACGAGGCGCGCCAGCTCCGCCGCGTAGACCATGCCGATCGAGATCGCCGCTCCGTGCCGCCACTGGTACCGCTCGGCGTGCTCGATGGCGTGTCCGAGCGTGTGCCCGTAGTTGAGGATCTCGCGTCGCCCGGCCTCGCGGAAGTCCTCGGACACGACTTCGGCCTTGAGCTGGATCGCGAGCTCGACGACGCGGCGGAACTCGGGCGTCGTCGGGTCGGTGACCCGCTCGGGGTCGGCTTCGATGATGTCGAGTATCTCGGGAACCGCGATGAAGCCGCACTTGGCGATCTCGGCGAACCCGGCGAGGATCTCGTTGCGCGGCAGGGTGTCGAGCAGGTCGAGATCGGCGACGACGGCGGACGGGGCGTAGAACGACCCGACGAGGTTCTTGCCCTCGGCCGTGTTGATGCCGGTCTTCCCGCCGACGGCCGCGTCGACCATGCCCAGGACCGAGGTCGGCATCTGCACGAGCGTCACGCCGCGCAGCCAGGTGGCCGCAACGAAACCCGCGACATCGGTCGTCGAGCCTCCCCCGAGGCCGATGACGGCGTCGGAACGGGTGAAGTCGGACTGCCCGAGGATCTGCCAGCAGAATGCGGCGACCTCGACGCGCTTGGCCCCCTCGCCGTCGGGGATCTCCGCGAGCAGCACCTGGTAGCGCTCGCCGAGCTTCTGTCGCAGCCGCTCCGCCTTCGCGCCGAGCGTGGGCGGGTGGACGATGAGCACCTTGCTGACGCCCGTGCCGAGGGCGTACACGACGGCATCGTCGAGGCCCCGGCCGACGAGGACGTCGTAACCGCCGCCCGCACCGTCTCCGCCGACGGGGATCCGGGTGAGGTCGGTCATGATTCCTCCTCAATGAGCCAGTCGATGACCCGCTGCGCGACGACATCCATGGGGGTGTGCGACGTGTCGAAAGTGGCGTCGGCGAGTGCCTCGTAGACCGGGCGACGCTGTTCGACCAGCGCGCTCCAGGCGGCGACTCCTCCAGCTGCGAGCAGTGGCCGTTTGGCACCCGCGATGCGAGGTCCGACCGCCTCGGGCGAGACGGTGAGCAGGACGACGGTGTGCTCACCGAGGTCGGCCTGGGTCCGCGGGTCCAGCACGGCTCCCCCGCCCAGCGAGACGACGCCCGAGGTGGTGAGGGCAGCGGCGACCGCGTCGCGCTCGAGTCGGCGGAAGTGGGCCTCCCCGTGCTCGGAGAAGATCGCCGCGATCTCACCGTGTTCGGCCACGATCGCCTTGTCGGTGTCGGTGAAGGGCAGTCCGAGGGCGCGGGAGACGCGCTTGGCGACCTTGGTCTTGCCTGCTCCCGGCGGCCCGATCAGGACCAGTCGCGGCCGCGGGTCAGGCATTCAGCTCGGCCGCGGTGCGCAGGGTCTCGGGGATCGACGACAGGTAGCTCTCGACATTGCGACGGGTCTCCGCGACGGAGTCGCCCCCGAACTTCTCGAGCATCGCGCCCGCGAGCACGATCGCCGTCATCGCCTCGGCGACGACGCCCGCGGCGGGGACGGCGCAGACGTCGGAGCGCTGGTGGTGCGCCGACGCGACCTCGCCGCTGGAGACGTCGATGGTGCGCAGAGCGCGGGGCACGGTCGAGATGGGCTTCATGCCCGCGCTCACCCGGAGGACCGTCCCGGTCGTCATGCCGCCCTCGATGCCGCCCGCACGGGCGGTGAGGCGGGAGATGCCGTCAGGTCCCGGCACGAGCTCGTCGTGCGCCTCGGAACCGCGCCGGGTGGTCGTCACGAATCCGTCGCCGACCTCGACGCCCTTGATCGCCTGGATGCCCATGAGCGCTCCGGCCAGTTGAGCGTCGAGACGACGGTCGCCGTGGACGTAGGAGCCGACTCCGGGCGGGAGCCCGTAGGCGAGGACTTCGACGACTCCGCCGAGGGTGTCGCCGGCGCGCTTCGCGTCGTCGATCTCGGCGACCATGCGCTCGCTCGTCGCGGGGTCGAAGCAACGCAGCGGATCGGCGTCGATCGCGGCGAGATCGGACGGGTGCGGGAGTGGAGATCCCTCGGGCACGCGGACGGGACCGATCGACAGGGTGTGGCTGATGAGCTCGACGCCGAGCTCCAGCAGGAACGAGCGGGCCACGGCCCCGAGTGCGACGCGCGCCGCGGTCTCGCGCGCGCTGGCCCGCTCCAGAACGGGGCGCGCCTCGTCGAATCCGTACTTCTGCATGCCGGTGAGGTCGGCGTGCCCGGGGCGGGGACGGGTCAGCGGCGCACCGCGACCGCGCGACTTCTCGGTCAGCTCGACGGGCTCGGAGCTCATCACCTCGGCCCACTTGGGCCACTCGGTGTTGCCGATGCGGAGCGCGATGGGGCTTCCGATGCTGAGGCCGTGGATGACGCCCCCGGACACCGCCAGCTCGTCCTCCTCGAACTTCTGCCGCGAGCCCCGACCGTAACCCAGCTTTCGCCGTGCCAGATCGGTGCGGATGAGGTCGAGTGTGACGGGGGTCCCGGCGGGGAGCCCTTCGAGGATCGCGACCAGCTCGGGTCCGTGCGATTCCCCGGCGGTGAGCCAACGAAGCATGGTCACGATCTTCCCACAGCGGCGAGCATCGCCCGGAGCACCGCCTCCTCGCGCTCGAGCGGGACGGCAGGGGAACCGCCGACGAACGCGCGCACCTGGAGCAGAGCCTGACGGACGAGCATGTCGACCCCGTCGGTCACGCGGCCGGCCCCGCCGGCGTCCGTCCACTGCTGCGCGAGGGTGCTGAGTCGGTCGCCGTACGCCGCGTCGAAGAGCGCAGCGGACGTGGCGACGCCCGGGAGAGAGATCCCGGCGGCGGCGGGCAGCGTGCTCACGACGAGGTCGGCCCCAGGCCAGTCGGCGAAGTCGAGTCCCGAGCCGCGCGACTCGAGTCCCTGGGAGACGGCGAAAACCACGGCCGCGTCGACGTTCGCCGGGGTGCGTCCGGCGATCATCACGAACCTCGCACCGAGACGGGCCAGCGCGAGCAAGGCCGAACGCGCGGTGGCCCCCGTGCCCAGCAGCACAACGTCGTCGACGGAGCCGACCCCGTTAGCGCGGAGGGCGCCGACGATGCCCTCGACATCGGTGTTCCAGAGCGACGGACCGCCCTCGTCGAAGACGACCGTGTTGCCCGCCCCCGCGATGCGGGAGGTGTCGTCCATTCGCGCGGCGACCGGAAGGGCCGCTTCCTTCAGCGGCATCGTCAGCGACAGCCCTCGCCACTCCGGTCCGAGTCCGCGCACGAGATCCCCCAGCGCGTCGGCACCGACCTCGATGCGCTCGTAGCGCCAGTCGAGCCCCAGGACCTCGTACGCGGCGGAGTGCAGCAGCGGGGAACGCGAGTGGGCGATCGGTGACCCGAGGACCGCCAGCCTGTGCTGCGCCGTCACTGGTATTCCGGGTGCTCGTCCATCCAGTTCAGCCACTGGTCGACCGCGACCTCGTGCTCGTCCACCGTCTCGGAGAAGACGGTCTCTCCGGAGTCGAGGTTGACGGTGACGAAGAACAGCCAGGGCCCGTCGGCCGGGTGGAGAGCTGCGTCGATGGCGAGGTCGCCCGGGTTCGAGATCGGCCCGACCGGCAGCCCCTCGTGGACGTAGGTGTTGTAGGGGTTGTTCCCGTCGGCCCGCTCGTCATCGGTCGTCGCGACCCGATGGGTGTTACCCGTGCCGTAGGCGACGGTCGCGTCCGACTGCAGGAGCATTCCCTGGTCGAGACGGTTGAGGAAGACCCGCGACACCTTGTAGTAGTCGTCGCGCAGGCCCGCCTCCTTCTGGATGAGCGAGGCGAGCACCACGGTGCGCCACCTGTTCTCGGGCGCGACGCCGGCTTCGTCGAGGGCCTGGAACGAGCGGTTGACCATCGCCTGGAGCGCGTCGTGCGGGCTCGTCCCGGGATCGAACTGGTAGGTCGCGGGGAAGATGAAGCCCTCGAGGCTCGTCGCCTCGGCGGGGAGACCGTACGAGCCGTAGTCGGCGGCCGCGGCCTGGACCTCCTCGACGGGGACCTGCAGGGCTGCGGCCAGGAGCGACAGGGCCGTGCTGAGGGTCTCGCCCTCGGGCAGCACGACCTGGTTCTCGATCTTGTTCGCCGGGTCGAGGAGCGCGTCGAGAGCCGATTGCGCGCTCATCTTGAGCTTGACCTTGTAGGCCCCGGGCTGGAAGCCGGGGTCGGTCTCCTGGACCAGGAGCAGCTGGTAGAACGCGTCGAAGGTCTTCGTGACCCCCGCGGCGACGAGGGTCTTCGCGACGTCCTCGCCGATGTCGCCGTCGCGGATGACGACGACGACGTCGCCCTCACCGCTGCCGGTGTAGTCGAGCTCTTCGGGACCGGCGAGAAGCGCCTCGAGACGCGTCGGCCAGTCGGGCATGATGAGGAACGCCGCGGCGGTGCCGCCGCCGCCGATCACGATGAGGGTGATGAGCGGGGTCAGCACCCAGGGCAGCCACCGGCGCTTCTTGCGCGGACGGTCGCCGTCGAATCCGTAGATCGGCAGGTCGGTCTGCCCCGAACCGCGACCCGGATCAGCGGACGCGCGGGCGGCCTCCTGCTCGCGGAGCTCGCGCCGCGACGACGCCTGGATCTCGGGAGCGGCCTCGCGTTCGCGCGCACCCTCATCCCCCAGCAGTTCCGACCAGGTGGGCGGGACGACGGTCGCGCGGTCATCGTCGTATCCGCGCTGGGGAGGAGTCTCGGGGGGCACAGGCAACTCTCAGTCGTGCTCGGCGAGCTGGCCGGGAAGCGCTCCCCCGGCGCGCTCGGAGTCGAGGGCGTGTTGCAGAAGTATAACGGCGGCGACCTGGTCGACCACGGAACGGGAGCGCCGCGAGTTGCGACCGACACCGTGCAGCGCGGCCTGCGCCGTGACCGTGCTGAGACGCTCGTCGATCAGCCGGACGGGGAGCTCGGACGCACCGGCGAGGGCGCGCGCGACGTCCCGCGCATCGGCGGTCGACGCGGTGTCGGCGCCCGACAGCGACATCGGCAGTCCGACGACGATCTCGATCGCGTCGCGGTCCACCGCCTCGGCGATGATCCGAGCGATCACGGGGCCGACGTCGTCGCCGCGCTGGATCGTCTCGACCGGGGATGCGAGGAATCCCGAGGGATCCGACGCGGCGAGTCCGACCCTGACGCGTCCGACGTCGACGCCGATGCGGACGCCGTGCCGCACGTCAGCTCCGAAGGGCCGCGACGACCGCGTCGAGGGCGGCGGGGATGGCCGACAGGTCGGAACCACCGCCCTGAGCGATGTCGTCCTTGCCGCCGCCGCCACCGCCGAGAACCGACGCCGCCGCTTTCGCCAGCACGCCGGCCTTGGCACCCGCCTCACGGGCACCCGGCGTCGTCGCGACGATCACCGAGGGCTTGCCCGCCACATCGGCCGCGAGGGCCACGACGGTTCGACCGCCGAGACGCTCGCGCACGGTGGTCGCGAGTGCGCGCAGCTCGTCTCCGCTGCGGACCGATCCGATCTGCTGGGCGACGACGGTGAGCTCGCCCACCGTGCCGGCCGATGCCACGAGCGCGGGGACCCGACTCGACAGCGCCTGCTGCTCGAACTCGGCGATCCGCTTCTCGGCCGACTTGAGGCTCGCCAGCAGATCGGCGATGCGCGCAGGGATCTGATCACGCGGGGTCTTGAGCTCGTTCGTGAGCTGCGAGACGATGGCCCGCTCGGTCGCGAAGTCGCGGAAGGCGTCGGGCCCGACGAGGGACTCCACACGGCGGTTCGTCGATCCGACGGACGACTCGCCCACGAGGTTGATGAGCCCGATCTGCGCACTGGACCCCACGTGGGTTCCACCGCACAGCTCGCGGGACCACGGGCCCCCGATGTCCACCATGCGGACCGTGTCGCCGTACTTCTCGCCGAACAGCGCCATAGCGCCGAGGGCCTTCGCCTCGTCGAGCGGGATGACGCGCGTGACGACGTCGTAGTCCTGCTGGATGGCGTCGTTCGCGACGCCCTCGATCTCGCTGCGCGTCTCGGGCGACAGGGCCTTGTTCCAGCTGAAGTCGAGGCGCATGTACCCGGCCTTATTGTACGACCCGGACTGGTGGGCCTCGGGCCCGAGGACCTGCCTCAGGGCTGCGTGCACGAGGTGCGTGGCGGAGTGGGCCTGGGTCGCGCCGCGGCGCCAGACAGGATCGACGACGGTGGTGGCAGCATCGCCGACGGCGACCTCGCCCGAGCGCACGAGCACGCGGTGGGAGATCAGCCCCTTGACGGGTCGCTGGACGTCCTGGACCTCGAGCTCGAACCCGACCCCGAGGATGCTTCCGGCGTCGGCCTCCTGACCACCGGACTCGGGGTACAGCGAGGTCTCGGACAGGATGACCTCGACGGTGTCGCCGGCACGCGCGGAGTCGACGGAACCGCCGTCGCGCAGGATGCCGAGCACCCGGGCCTCGGCCTGCAGGTAGTCGTAGCCGCGGAACTCGGTCTCCCCGATCGCGCGGAACTGGCCGTACACGGAGAGGTCGGCGATCGCCTTCTTCTTCGACTTCGCGTCGGCCTTCGCGCGGGCGCGCTGCTCCGCCATGAGTCGGTCGAACGCGCCGCGATCGACGCTGAGGCCGGCCTCCTCCGCCATCTCGACCGTCAGGTCGATCGGGAACCCGTAGGTGTCGTGCAGCTGGAAGGCGGTGTCACCCGGCAGCTGGGACGCTCCCGCGCCCTTGGTGCGGCCGACGGCGACGTCGAGGATGGTGGTTCCGCCCGCGAGGGTGCGCAGGAAGGTCTCCTCCTCTCCGACGGCGGTGCGCTCGATCCGCGCGTAGTCGGTCTGCACCTCGGGGTAGGCGGTCCGCATCGCGTCGCGCGACGCCGCGAAGAGCGCGGGGAACGTCGGGTCCTCGACGCCGAGGAGACGCATCGCACGCACGGTGCGGCGCATGAGACGGCGGAGCACGTAGCCGCGCCCCTCGTTGCCCGGCGCGACGCCGTCGGCCATCAGCATGAGCGCACTGCGCACGTGGTCCGCGACGACCCGCATGCGGACGTCATCGCCGTGATCGGCGCCGTAACGGCGGCCCGAGAGCTCCGAGGCCAGGTCGAGGACGGGGCGCACCTGGTCGATCTCGTACAGGTTGTCGACACCCTGCTTGAGGAACGCGACGCGCTCGAGCCCCATGCCGGTGTCGATGTTCTTGCGCGGCAGGTCGCCCGCGATGTCGAAGTCGGTCTTCGACCGGACCTCGCTCAGCAGGTACTGCATGAAGACGAGGTTCCAGATCTCGATGTACCTGTCCTCGTCGGCTTCGGGCCCGCCCTCGATGCCGTAGCCGGGGCCGCGGTCGAAGTAGATCTCGGAGCAGGGGCCGCCCGGCCCCGGCTGGCCGGTGTTCCAGTAGTTGTCCGCCTTGCCGCGGTGCTGGATGCGGCTCGCGGGGACTCCCTGCTTGCGCCACAGGTCGAACGCGTCCTGGTCGTCCTCGTAGACGGTGACCCAGAGGTCCTTCTCGTCGAAACCGAGCCCGCCGGCGGACTCGGGAGTCGTCAGCAGCTCCCAGGCGTAGCCGATCGCGCCCTCTTTGAAGTAGTCGCCGAAGGAGAAGTTGCCGTTCATCTGGAAGAACGTGCCGTGCCGGGTGGTCTTGCCGACCTCTTCGATGTCGAGGGTGCGGATGCACTTCTGGACGCTCGTCGCCCTCGGGTACGGTGCCGGGACCACGCCGGTCAGGTACGGGATGAAGGGCACCATGCCCGCGACGGTGAACAGCAGCGACGGGTCGTCGCTGACGAGGGACGCCGACGGGACGATGGTGTGGCCGCGCTCACCGAAGAAGTCGAGCCAACGGCGGCGGATTTCGGCAGTCTGCATGGGACCTTGTCGATTCTTGAGTCCCGGAACGGAATGCGATGCACACCGCCCCGAGCACGGGTGACGTGTCGAGCGCGGCGACCGATCAGATCACCGCGGACCGCAAGGAGTCTACTTGCGCGGACCCTTGTCGGATTCTCCGATGGCGGCCCGGAGATCGGCCTGACGCTGGTGGTAGCTGTCCACGACGGTGGCGCGGAACTCGCTCGTGCGGGCATCCACGGCGTCGAAGAACGCCCTGCCCTGCGAAGTCGATGCGAAGCGTCGCGCTGCGAGGAAACCGATGCCCGCACCGGCGATGAGCCACAGGAGCTTCTTCATGGTCGTGCCCTTCGGATGCGAGGTGCGGAGATGTTCGTCGTGTGACGCGTCGGTCAAGCGTAGGCCGTGGCGACTACTTCGCGCGTGCCTTGCCCTTGACGACCTTCTCGGCCTTCTTCGCACCGCGCAGTCCGACGATGCCGGCCCGCACCGCGGCGCTGAAGCCGGCGAGCTTGATCAGTGGGCCGCCGACCGATGCGGCGAACAGAGCGACGAGGGCGGAGACGTTGCCGGACACCTCGGCGACGTTCGAGGTGATCGTGTCGACACGCGTCAGCTGGTGGTTCGCCTGCCTGATCGTCTCGGTCGTCTCGTCGAGGATCGGCGTGATGCCGTCAGTGGCCTCCTTGATGGATGCCGTCGTCTGATCGAGCACCTTCCCCAGCTTGAGCAGCGGCACTGCCAGCAGCGCCACCAGGATCGCGAACACACCCGCCGCGATCAGCCCCGCGATGTCTCCACCGGTCATGACGCCCACCTCCACAAAAGTCACTCAACCCTACCGACCCGTGCGGACGGGCGGTTCCGACGGACCCGCCGCCCGGAAACGCGAACTGCCCAGTTCGACGGTTCCGCGAGGCGGATTTCCAACCGAACTGGGCAGTTCACGGACTTACAGGAGCATCTGCGTTCGACCGTCCGTTCCCGGGATGGTCGGCTACCGCATGCGCGTACGGCCTGCGGCCTACGACAGCTCGCGCCCGTCGACTTCCGGAAGGCCCACCGGGCCTTCCGAAAGCCGCCGTGCTAGCGAGCTGCGTAGTACTCGACGACGAGCTGCACCTCAGCGGTCACGGGGACCTCTGCGCGCAGCGGACGACGGATGAGACGCGCCTGGAGCTTGTCGAGCTCGACCTCGAGGTAGCCCGGAACCTTGGGCAGGACCTCGGCGTGACCACCGGCAGCGGCGACCTGGAAGGGCTCGAGGCCCTCGCTGCGCTGCTTGACGTGGATCAGCTGACCCGGCTTCACACGGAACGACGGGCGGTCGACGAGCTGGCCGTCGACCTGGATGTGACGGTGCACGACGAGCTGGCGGGCCTGCGCGGTCGTGCGGGCGAAACCGGCGCGGAGCACGAGGGCGTCGAGACGCTGCTCGAGGAGCTCGACCAGGTTCTCACCGGTCAGGCCGTCGGTGCGGCGTGCCTCGTTGAAGACGCGGCGGAGCTGCTTCTCGCGGATGCCGTACTGCTCGCGCAGACGCTGCTTCTCGCGCAGACGGACCGCGTAGTCGGAATCGGCCTTGCGCTTGGTGCGGCCGTGCTCGCCGGGAGCGTAAGGACGCTTCTCCAGGTAGCGGGCGGCCTTCGGGGTGAGTGCGATGCCGAGGGCACGCGAGAGACGCACCTTGCGGCGGTCCTGTGACTTGGTAACCATGATTCCCTTCGAGAACATGAAGCAATGCACGCGTGAGCGTGCCGGGAAAAGAACTAGAGAGTGTCGCCACGGGATCGGCCGGCTACAGGCTTCGATCCCTCTTCCGTGTCCGTTGCGGAGCCGCTCGCTCGAGACTGGTTTCAGGCCGTCGGAAACTCTATCACGAGCCGTCCCCGCGCACGATGCGTCGCAGACGTTCGAGCCGCGCTGACACGTCGCGCTCGTAGCCGTTGCCCGTCGGTCGGTAGTAGTCGACCCCGCGGAGCTCGTCGGGCGGGTACTGCTGCGCCGCGACACCGTGCTCGTAGTCATGCGCGTACTTGTAGCCCTGGCCGTGTCCGAGGCGCTTGGCGCCCGGGTAGTGGGCGTCGCGCAGGTGTTTGGGTACGCGGCCCATCCGGCCCGCCTTGACATCGGCGATGGCTTTGTCGATGGCGGTGTAGGCCGCGTTGGACTTGGGTGCCGTGGCGAGGTAGATGACGGCTTCGGCGAGTGGGATGCGCCCTTCCGGCATGCCGATGAACTGGACTGCGTCTGCTGCGGCGATCGCGATGACGAGGGCCTGCGGGTCGGCCATTCCGACGTCCTCCGAGGCTGACACGATGATGCGGCGCGCGATGAAACGCGGATCCTCGCCGGCCTCGATCATGCGGGCCAGGTAGTGGATGGCGGCGTCGGCGTCGCTCCCCCGCACCGACTTGATGAACGCGCTGATGACGTCGTAGTGCTCGTCGCCCTGACGGTCGTAGCGCAGCAGTGCCCGGTCGACTGCGCGGGCGACCAGTTCGGCCGTGATGACGGGAAGGTCGCCGGTGGGAACGCTGTCGGCGGCAGGCGCCGCATCGAACGGCTCGTCGTCGTCGTCATCGTCGTCCTCGTCCTCGTCCAAGGCGAGGAGCCCGTCGACCTCGTCGAGATCCTCGATGTCGGTGGTGTCATCCCCCGTCTTGGCGATCGACACCGCCGAGAACGCGGCGGCCTCGAGCGCGGTGAGAGCGCGGCGGGCGTCGCCGGATGCCAGCCGGATCAGCGAGGCCCGGGCCTCGGGGTCGAGGACGACCTTGCCGTCGAGGCCGCGCTCGTCGGACACGGCGCGGTCGACGAGGAGCCCCAGGTCGTCATCGCTCAGGACCTGGAGGGTGAGGAGGAGTGAGCGGCTGAGCAGCGGCGAGATGACGGAGAACGACGGGTTCTCCGTGGTCGCGGCGACCAGGATCACCCATCCGTTCTCGACGCCCGGGAGCAGGGCGTCCTGCTGCGCCTTGGTGAAGCGGTGGATCTCGTCGAGGAAGAGGACCGTCGAGACGCCGTAGAGGTCGCGCTGCGACCTCGCCTCCTCCATGACCTGGCGCACATCCTTGACGCCGGCGGTCACCGCCGAGAGCTCGACGAAACGCCGACCGGAGCTGTGCGCGATCGCCTGAGCCAGCGTTGTCTTGCCCGTGCCCGGCGGGCCCCAGAGGATCACGGAGACGGCGCCGGACTCCCCCGTGACGTCGCCGGCGAGGGCGACGAGAGGGGAGCCGGGTCGGAGGAGGTGACGCTGGCCCGCGACCTCGTCGAGGCTGCGGGGCCGCATGCGGACCGCGAGAGGGGTGGCCCCTGATCGCAGACCCTGCTGACTCGTCACCGGCCAATCGTAGGCACTCGCCTCCGACATCGGGCGCCCCCGACGACTCGACGGCGCTCTCCGTCTCAGCCGCGCGGCACGACGCGGTCGGCCGCCGCCCTCGCCGTATGCTGGTCCGGCATCCGCGACCCGCGGAGCGGGGAGGACGACTGAAGTGGCATCCGGCAAGCGCGACGACCGCTTCGAGAGAGAGACGCGGCAGAGGCTGCGCGACTACCACGCGAAGCAGACCGTGCATGTCGAACAGGCCCGCCGTCGTCGCCGGGACAACATCGTCGCCGTGGTCGCCGTCGTCGTGGTCCTGGCGCTCGCGACCGTCGCCCAGCTGCTCTTCTTCTCCATCGGACCGGGCGTGCCCGAGCCGACCCCCACACCGACGCCGTCCGCATCGGCTTCCCCCGAGGCCGGCGCGAACACCGGCGACGTGCCGAGTGCCGACATCGCCGAGGGGCGCACCTGGACGGGCTCGCTGGTCCTGAACGGGGTCGATCTCGGCGTCTCGCTCGACGGCGCCACCGCTCCCCAGGCGGTCTCGGCCCTGATCAGCCTGGCCGACGAGGGCTTCTACGACGGCAAGACCTGTCATCGCCTCACCAACGGCGGCTTCTTCGTGCTGCAGTGCGGCTCGGTCAACGGCGACGGCACCGGCGACACAGGATTCCAGTACGGCCCGATCGAGAACGCGCCGGCCGACGATGTCTACCCCGCCGGAACCATCGCGATGGCGCGTCAGGGCGGCAACGCCTACAGCCAGAGCACGCAGTTCTTCATCGTCTACGAGGACACCACCATCCCCGCCGACGAGGCGGGCGGATACAGCGTGGTCGGAACGGTCACGAGCGGACTCGATCAGCTCGCCGCGCAGATCACCGACGCCGGGGTCGCGGACGGCTCGAACGACGGTGCACCCGCCGTCGCGACCACGATCGGCTCGTTCACCCTCCAGTGAGGCGTGCGGCCCGGCCGCGACGCGTTCGTCACGGTCCGGTAACCGGCCCGTGCTCTGCGGGGCGGGTGCAATAGGCTTGGCCGCGCGCCGGGGCGATTCGGCGTGCTCTTTTGCTCAACGGCTCTCTCGAGGAACATCGTGACCACCACCGACTCCGCACCATGGGGCCGCGTCGACCCCGACGGCAACGTCTACGTCCGCGAGGCTGAAGGCGAAAGGCTCGTCGGACAGTATCCCGACGCCACGCCCGAAGAGGCTCTCCAGTACTACGAGCGCAAGTTCCTGGACCTCGAAGGCCAGGTGAAGCTGCTCGAGCAGCGTTCGCGCGCCGGCGCCTCGGCGACCGATCTCGCCAAGGGTGTGCGCAAGCTCGCCGACACCGTTCGCACCGCCTCGGCGGTCGGCGACCTCGAGGGCCTGCTGGCACGTCTGAAGAAGCTCGACGAGGGCGTCGCCGACCTCACCGAGAAGCAGAGCGCTGAAGCCAAGGCCCAGCTCGAGAAGGCTGTGGCGGAGCGCGAGGAGCTGGTCGCCAAGGCCGAGGCGCTCGCGGCGACGGACCCCGCGACCACCCAGTGGAAGCAGACGACGACGAAGCTCGACGAGCTGTTCGCCCAGTGGCAGGCTGCCCAGCACGACGGTCCGCGTCTCCCGAAGTCGACCGCCGACGCCCTGTGGAAGCGTTTCCGCGCCGCCCGCTCGACGATCGACCACCACCGCCGAGCGTTCTTCGCCGAGCTCGACACGCAGCACCGTGAGGTGCGCACCCGCAAGGCCGAGCTCGTCGAACGGGCCGAGGCGCTCGCCCCCAAGGGCGCGCAGGGCATCCCCGCCTACCGCGACCTCCTCGACGACTGGAAGAACGCCGGCCGCGCGGGGAAGAAGCAGGACGACGCGCTCTGGGCGCGCTTCAAGGCCGCCGGGGACGCTCTCTTCGCCGCCAAGGCCGCGGTCGACGCCGTCGAGAACGAGGAGTACGCCGCGAACCTCGAGCAGAAGCTCGCGCTCCTCGACGAGGCGGAGCCGCTGCTCACCGCCACCGATCGCATCGCCGCGCGCGACAAGCTCACCGGCATCCAGCGTCGCTGGGACGAGATCGGCAAGGTGCCCAAGGAGCAGATGCGCACGGTCAGCGATCGCCTTCGCAAGGTGGAGCTCGCCGTGAAGGCGCTCGAGGACGAGCACTGGCAGCGCAACAACCCCGAGAAGAAGGCCCGCTCCGAGGGCCTCGCCGCGCAGCTCGAAGCCGCGATCGGCAAGCTCGAGTCCGAGCTGGCCACCGCGCGCGAAGCCGGTGACCAGCGCAAGATCGCCGAGGCGGAAGAGGCGCTCGCGGCTCGCCGCGTCTGGCTCGACGCTCTCGGCTGATCCCGGCGGGGCTCTCCCGGCGCTGACCCCGCGGTCCCGCCGCGGACTGCACAGCTGCGCTCGGCGGGGAGTTCTCCACAGACGGGCGGAACAGCGGACTGCATCGGACTGCACTGCGGCAGTCTTCGGTCATGGCTCTTCCGGCGGTACTGACCCCTCACGACTTCTCGTCCGCTGAACTGTGCGCTCTCCGGCTGGACGGCGACCTCTTCGCCGTCGGCGATGGCTATGTCTGCGCCGACACCTTCGAGGATGCCGCGGTGCGGATCGGTTCGATCGCCGACTCCCTGCGCGGCCCGCGGATCGCCGCACGTGAGACCGCATCCTGGGTCTTCGGAGCCACCGACGAGTGCCCGCGCCCCATCGAGGTGATCGTGCCGGCCGGCAAATCGCAGTCCACCGAAGCGATGCGCGGTGTCCGGGTGCGCGAATCGGTCCTCCGCGACGACGAGGTCATCGGCATCGGCGGCCTCCGCGTGACCTCGCCGCTCAGAACCGCGGTCGACCTCGTCCGGATGCGGAGCTACTCCCCCGCCACGGCGACGATGGTGGCCGCTCTGCTTCGGAACGAGGGCATCGGCACGGCAGCCGTTCTCGCCCTCTTGGCCGACCGCCGGTTCCAGAGGGAGCGAATCCGCGGCACCCGGAGGATCCTCGACCTGCCGATACCCGACTGATCGATCAGAACGAAGATGTCATCCCGCGGAGACCCGGTACACGTCGTAGACGGCGTCGATGCGCCGCACGGCGTTGAGCACCCGGTCGAGGTGGGTCGTATCGCCCATCTCGAACACGAAGCGACTGAGCGCGAGCCTGTCCGTCGATGTCGACACCGTTGCGGAGAGGATGTTGACGTGGTGCTCGGACAGCACCCGTGTGACGTCCGACAGCAGGCCCGCCCGATCGAGAGCCTCGACCTGGATCTGCACGAGGAAGACGCTCTTCGACGAGGGCGCCCACTCGACATCGATCATCCGCTCGGGCTGGGTGCGCAGCTCCTGCACGTTGTTGCAGTCGGTGCGGTGGACGGAGACACCCGAGCCGCGGGTGATGAAGCCCACGATGTCGTCGCCCGGGACGGGCGTGCAGCACTTGGCCAGCTTGACGAGGATGTCGGGCGCACCGCGCACGAGCACACCGGAGTCGCTGTTGCGCAATGGGCGGCGGGGCCGCGACGGCAGAGCCGGCTCGACCTCTTCGCTCTCCTCCTCGCCCTGAACGTTCGCGAGCACCTTCTCGATGACCGACTGGGTCGAGACGTGTCCCTCGCCGAGAGCCGCGTAGAGGGCAGATACGTCGTCGTAACGCATCTGGGCCGCCACCCCGGCGAACACGTCCTGGCTCATCAGGCGCTGGAGCGGCAGGTTCTGCTTGCGCATCGCCCGCGTGATCGCGTCCTTGCCCTGCTCGATCGCCTCGTCGCGGCGCTCCTTCGTGAACCACTGACGGATCTTGTTGCGCGCCCGAGGGCTCTTGACGAAGCTCAACCAGTCCTGGCTGGGCCCCGAGTCGGGGTTCTTCGAGGTGAAGATCTCGACGACGTCACCGCTCTGAAGAGAGCTCTCGAGCGGTACGAGCCGGCCGTTCACCTTGGCGCCCATGGTGCGGTGACCGATGTCGGTGTGCACCGCGTAGGCGAAGTCGACGGGCGTCGCCCCCGAGGGCAGGCCGATCACCCGACCCTTCGGCGTGAAGACGTAGACCTCCTTCGCTCCGATCTCGAAGCGGAGAGAGTCCAGGAACTCACCCGGGTCGGCGGTCTCCGCCTGCCAGTCGGACAGGTGGGCCAGCCAGGCCATGTCGGTCTCGTCCTGCGGAGCGGTCGCCACCTTCGACGAACCGCGGCCTCCCGCCATCCGCTCCTTGTACTTCCAGTGCGCGGCAACACCGAACTCGGCGCGCTGGTGCATCTCGTGGGTGCGGATCTGGATCTCGACGGGTCGACCGTCGGGACCGATGACAGTCGTGTGCAGCGACTGGTACAGGTTGAACTTGGGGGTGGCGATGTAGTCCTTGAAGCGGCCCGGCACGGGAGTCCAGCGCGCGTGGATCGCACCGAGCACGGCGTAGCAGTCGCGAACGGAGTCGACGAGCACACGGATGCCGACGAGGTCGTAGATCTCGTCGAAGTCGCGGCCGCGCACGATCATCTTCTGATAGATCGAGTAGTACTGCTTCGGTCGACCGGCGACCTTGCCCTTGATCTTCGCGACGCGCAGGTCGTCCTGGACCGCCTCGATGACCTCCTGCACGAATCCCTCGCGCTGAGGGGTGCGCTGACGGACGAGGCTCTCGATCTCGGCGTACAGCTTGGGGTAGAGCACCGCGAACGACAGGTCCTCGAGCTCGAGCTTGATGGCCTGGATTCCGAGACGATGCGCGAGGGGCGCGTAGATCTCGAGCGTCTCCTGCGCCTTGCGGGCGGCCCGCTCGTGCGAGACGAAGCCCCAGGTGCGGGCGTTGTGCAGCCGGTCCGCGAGCTTGATGACGAGCACCCGGATGTCCTTCGACATCGCGACGACCATCTTGCGGACCGTCTCGGCCTGCGCGCTGTCGCCGTACTTCAGCTTGTCGAGCTTGGTGACGCCGTCGACGAGCATAGCGACCTCGTCGCCGAACTCGCCGTGGATCTGCTCGAGGGTGTACCCGGTGTCCTCGACGGTGTCGTGCAGCAGCGCAGCGGCCACCGTCTTCGGCCCGATGCCGAGATCCGCGAGGATCTGCGCGACCGCCACGGGGTGGGTGATGTAGGGCTCGCCGCTGTCGCGCTTCTGACCGCGGTGCGCCTTCTCAGCGGCGGTGTAGGCCCGCTCGATGATCGACAGGTCGGCCTTGGGATGGTGGGTGCGCAGGGTGCGCAACAGCATCTCGACGGCGCCCTGCGGCTGTGCTCGCGAGAAGATGCGCGGCACGAGGCGCCGCAACGACGTGCTGGTCTGCTGGACCTCGGTCATCGTTTCGTCACCTCCCTGTCACTGACAACGCGCGAGAGCGCCTGTCTATTCTGCGCGGTCCGGGGACGCCGCCATCACGAGAGGCTCTTCTCCCGGAGTTCGATGGCCCGCTTGGTCTCCTTCTGAACCGCCGGCTCGCGCTCGCGGAGAAGGGAGTACAGCGGCGCCGCGACGAAGATCGTCGAGTAGGTGCCGACCAGGATTCCGATGAACAGGGCGAGTGCGATGTCGCGCAGCGTGCCCGCACCGAGCACGAACGCGCCGATGAAGAGGATGCCGGCGACGGGCAGGATGGCCACGACGGAGGTGTTGATCGATCGCACGAGCGTCTGGTTGACCGCGAGGTTCACCGATTCGGCAAAGGTGCGAGCCGAGCTCGCGTCACCGCCCCGGGTGTTCTCGCGGATCTTGTCGAAGACCACGACGGTGTCGTAGAGCGAGTAGCCGAGGATCGTCAGGAATCCGATCACCGCCGCCGGAGTGACCTCGAAGCCGACGATGCCGTACACGCCGGCCGTGATGACGAGGTCGTGGAGCAGCGCGACCATCGCGGCGATCGACATTTTCCAGGTCCGGAAGTAGATCGCCATGAAGACGAAGGCCGCCGCCAGGAAGATGATCAAGCCGCGGATCGCCTGGCCGGTGATGTCCGCACCCCATGACGGGCCGATGAACGACTCGGTCACGTCGGTGACGGGCACGTCGTAGCCGTCGGCGAGGGCCTGGCGGACCGCCGTGCTCTCGTCGTCGCCGAGCTGGTCGGTCTGCACCCGGATGCCGTCGCCGCTCACCGTCGTGACCTTGGGGACGGCCGTCGGGACGACCGAGGTCACCGCGTCGGTCGCGATGCTCTGGTCGGGGTTGTCGAGGTTCGAGATCTGGTACTCGGACCCGCCGGTGAACTCGATGCCGAAGACGAACCCGCCGCGGGCGACGGGGATGAGGATCGAGAGCAGCACGGCCACGGCCGAGATGATGAACCAGGTGCGACGGCGACCGACGATGTTGATCGAGCGCGCACCGGTGTAGAGGGCGTTTCCGAACTCGGAGAAGCTGGCCATCAGCGCTTGCCCTTCTTGCTGTTCGACGGTTTGCGGGCCGAGGTCGATCCCGTGCTGCTCGATGTGCTGTCGCTCGAAGGCGTCGCGGGCGGTTCGAGCGTCGCGGTCGTGGTGGACCCACTGGACTCCGCGGCCTTGCGTTCGGCGATGGTCTGGCGGCGCACCGCCTCCCCACGGCTGGCTGCGGTCTTGCCCGCGACCACGGTGGGCGCCTTGAACACGGCGCGGCCGCGGTAGACCGCGCCGAGAGCCTTGGGGTCGAGTCCCGACGCCCGGTGGCCTTCGGAGAAGAATCTCGTCTTCGCCAGCAGTTGCAGGACGGGGTGGGTGAACAGGGTGACGACGATGATGTCGATGATGGTCGTGATGCCGAGCGTCAGGGCGAAGCCGCGGACGTTGCCGATCGCGACCACGAAGAGCACGATCGCCGCGAGGAAGTTGACCGTGTCGGAGGCGAGGATCGTGCGCAGTGCGCGCTTCCATCCCGACTCGACGGCTCCTTCGAGCCCTCGACCGTCGCGGAGCTCGTCTCGTATTCGTTCGAAGTAGACGATGAACGAGTCGGCGGTGATACCGATAGCCACGATCAGACCGGCGACACCGGCGAGCGACAGACGGTAGCCCTCTCGCCAGGACAGGATCGTGATCACGAGGTAGGTGATCGCGGCCGCGACCACGAGCGATGCGACGGTCACGAGGCCCAGGGTGCGGTACTGGAAGAGCGAGTACACGACGACGAGGAGCAGACCGATCGCTCCTGCGATGAGACCGCTGCGCAGCTGCTCGGAACCCAGCGTCGCGGAGATCGTGTCGGAGCTCTGCACGGTGAAGCTGATCGGCAGCGCGCCGTACTTCAGCTGATCGGCGAGTGACTTCGAGGTCTCCTGGTCGAACGACCCGGTGATCTGCGCGCGGCCGTCGGTGATGACCGCGTTCGATGCCGGCGCGATGATCACCTTGTTGTCGACCACGACGGCGAACTGGTTGCGCGGCGATTCGAGCCCCGTGAGGCGCGTCGTGACGGCGGCGAACTCCTCGGTGCCCTTGCCGTCGAACTGGAGGTTGACCGCCCAGGTGCCGGTGCTCGCTCCGGTGGAAGTGGTGACGACGCCGCTGGTGGCGTCGCTCAGGTTCTCGCCCGTCACCTCCACGGGGCCGAGGAGGTACTTGGCGCTGCTGTCGACCTCGCAGGTGAGGAAGGGCTCGTCGGCGGGCGGTACGACGGTCTCGTCGATGCTCGCGCAATCGAAGTTGTCGTACGCGGTCTGCAGGGCGGGCGTCACCTGGCTGAGGTCGCTGGGGTCCGTCGGCTCGGGGGCCGGAGTCGCGTCCGGGGTGGGGGTCGTGCCCTCGGCGCCCACCTCGCTCGTCGCCGGGGTACCGGCCAGGAGGACCGGGCGGAAGTCGAGCTTCGCGGAGGCCTCGATGCGCTCCAGGGTCTGCTCGTCGGGCTGGCCGGGGATGGAGACGACGATGTTGCTGCCGCCCTCCGTCGTGATCTCGGACTCGGAGACGCCGGCCGCGTCGATGCGCTGACGGATGATCGAGACGGCCTGGCTGAGCTGCTCGCTCGAGACCTCGCCATCGCCTTCGACGACGGGGGCGAGCCGGATCTCGGTGCCGCCTTCGAGGTCGAGGGCGAGTTTCGGTGTCCAGTTCCAACCGGCGAACAGCGCTCCCGCTGTGTTCAGGCCGATGAGGACGACGAAGATGGCGGCGAGCCCGATGAGTGCGCGACGTGCTTTGCGCACCGGGGTGTTCGACTTGGCCAAGGAGTACAGCTTTCTCGAGGAGACGGAAGCCTCGCGGGGACAAAACGATCGCCCGCCGGTCGGGGCGGGCGATCCACGAATCGAAGGTTAGTCGTCGGCCTTCTTCTGGGCGTTCGATTCGGCGGGCGTGCCGTCGACTCGCTCACCGAACTGGGGCTCGCGCGCGGCCAGCTCCTCGGCGCTCTCGATCTCGCCCTCTTCGACGGCCTCGGCCTCATCGTCGCTGACGACCTCGTCGGGCGTGATGATCTTGGCGATGGTCTGACGGTGCACGGTGAGGATGGTTCCCGGGCTGGTCTCGACCTGGACCTGGTTCTCCTCGTCGTCGATGGCGACGATGGTTCCGAACAGGCCGAAGTTGGTCATGATCTCCGCACCGACGCGGGTACGGTCCTGCATCGCCGCCATGTCGCGTGAACGCTTGCGTCCGTTGCGGAATGTGAAGAAGATGAGGACGGCGAGGACCAGGACCATGATGATGGTCAACGGATCGATTGGCACGCTGAAAGCCTTCCGAGTGAAGTTGATCCGGGCCGGCTACGGCTCACGGATGGGGTGTGGGCGCGTCTGCGCCACCCCTGTGACTGTTGGCATCCTAGCCGCTGCCCGCTATGACCGCTCCCGTGGGGGCGCAGGTCTCGCGACGAGCCGATCCGCTGCGGACGAGGACGCCGCGGCGATCGGAACAGTGGTCAGTCGGTCCAGAGCGCGTTCTGGGGCGCACGCGGAGTGACGCCGAAATGCTGCCAGGCCGCGTGAGTCGCGATGCGGCCGCGCGGGGTGCGGCCGAGGAGTCCGATGCGGACCAGGAAGGGTTCGACGACCGACTCGATGGTGTCGGCCTCCTCCCCCACCGAGACGGCGAGAGTGCCGAGGCCGACGGGGCCGCCGTCGAACCGTTCGAGGATCGCGAGCATGACCGCGCGGTCGAGCCGGTCGAGGCCGACCGCGTCGACGTCGTAGAGCTCGAGGGCGGCGTCGACGGCGTCGTGCCCCGCGTTGGTGCCGTGCACGAGCGCATAGTCGCGCACACGACGGAGCAGACGATTCGCGATGCGCGGTGTTCCCCGACTGCGACCGGCGATCTCGCGGAGGGCGACGGGGTCGATGTCGAGTTCGAGCAGATGCGCGGCGCGCTCGAGGACCTGCTGCAGCTCGTCCGTCTCGTAGAACTCGAGGTGGGCGGTGAAGCCGAACCGGTCGCGCAGAGGGTTGGGCAGCATGCCCGATCGCGTCGTCGCGCCGACGAGCGTGAAGGGCGCCAGGTCGAGCGGGATCGACGTGGCGCCGGCTCCCTTGCCGACCATGATGTCGATGCGGAAGTCCTCCATCGCCAGATAGAGCATCTCCTCCGCGGCGCGTGCCATGCGGTGGATCTCGTCGATGAACAGGACCTCACCGGGCACCAGAGACGAGAGGACCGCCGCCAGGTCGCCGGCGTGCTGGATGGCCGGACCGCTGGACATGCGGAGCGGGCGGCCGCTCTCGTGAGCGACGATCATCGCGAGCGTCGTCTTGCCGAGACCGGGAGGGCCCGCGAGGAGGATGTGGTCGGGGGCGCGGTTCTGCATCGCGGCCGCGCGCAGCAGGAGCTGCAGCTGGCCCCGCACCTTGGGCTGGCCGACGAACTCGCCGAGGGACTTGGGCCGCAGCGCGCCCTCGAAGGCGAGCTCCGCCTCGGATTCGGGCGACGGCTGGAGGGCGGGCTCGGTCACGGGCGGCCCGCCGACCCGGCGCCGAGAGGCTGGCGCGGACCGAGGAGCTGAAGGGCGGCCCGGAGCAGCGCCTGCGTGTTGCGCTCCTCGGGCTGCTCCGCGAGAACGTCGTCGACGGTCTGCTGAGCCGTGCGCTCGGGCCACCCGAGTCCGACGAGCGCGATGACGACATCGTTCGCGGCGCTGACGACGGGGACGACGGCCTCGGTGTGGGCGGCGGCCGCGGGAGCGACCAGCTTGCCGGTGAGCTGAAGCACGATGAGCTTCGCGGTCTTGGGGCCGATGCCGGAGACCTTGCGGAAGGCGGCGTCGTCCTCCATGGTCACGGCGATCGCGATCTGAGCGGGAGACATGACGCCCAGCACGCCGAGCGCTGATTTCGGGCCGACGCCGGTGACGCCGCGGAGGAGGTCGAAGACCCGCAGTTCATCGACGTCGTGGAAGCCGAACAGCGACATGTCGTCCTCGCGGACGATGAGCGCCGTGTGGAGGGTGATCTCGGAGCCGGTCCGGACCTCGAGGGCATGCTGCGGGGTGACGGAGACGGAGTAGCCGATGCCGTGCACGTCGACGGCGATATGGTTCCCGCCGATGGCGAGCACGGTTCCTCGAAGCGACGAGATCATGCGGCAACGCTAGATCGGACCCCGGACATCCCCGCCGAGGAGCCACGGCGAGTCGAATACACGTTCGACCCGAGCTGGGCGTTCCGGGCGAGCGCGCACGTTCCGGCCGGCCCCGCACGCTGCAACGTGCGCGCGGCCGGACGGACAAGGTTCACGGAGATTGCGCACGGATCAGGTGATCCAGCCGGAAAGCACCCGAACTCGGCTCGAATGGGCGAGAGCGGATCGAAACCCGCGATCGGCGCCCACGACCTCCGCCCGACCCTCCACCACCTGCACGGATCAGGGGGTGGTGCGCGGTTCCGGACAAATCCCGGATCGGTCCTGATCCGTGCACAAATCGCCCTGATCCGCGCAGAACTCCTGATCCGCGCGACAACACCCACGAACCGCGGCCCCGGGCGGATGGGCGTCAGCGCCGGCTGGCCCGCTCGGCTTCAGCCCAGGCGCGCTGCGCGGGCGTGAGCGCCGCTCCCCCGGCACCCGCGACGGGCGCCACCCGGGCTGGCCCGCGCCAGGCGTGGCAGATCGCGAGAGCCAGAGCATCCGCTGCGTCGGCGGGCGTCGGCGGCGAGTCGAGCCCGAGCACCCGGGCCACCATGTTCGCGACCTGCTTCTTGTCGGCGGAACCGTATCCCGTGACGGCTGCCTTGACCTCGCTCGGCGTGTGGAGGGTGACGGGCAGACCGCGCGCGGCGGACAGGTACATGACGACACCGCTCGCCTGCGCCGTGCCCATCACCGTGCTCAGATTCTGCTGCGCGAAAACGCGCTCGAGGGCGACCACTTCGGGCGTGAACTCATCGAGTACCCGCTCGAGACCGACCGCCACCCCGTGCACGCGCTGCTCGACGGGCAGGTCGAGCTCGGTGCGGACGACGCCCACCGTCACGAGCCGAGCCCTGCGACCCGGTTCGACATCGATCACGCCGTAGCCGCAGCGCGTGAGTCCGGGGTCGATCCCCAGCACACGGAGGGCCACAGCGGGTCAGTCGTTCTCGAGCTCGGCGAGGACCTCGGGCGAGACGTCGATGTTCGCGAAGACGTTCTGCACGTCGTCGCTGTCTTCGAGAGCGTCGATCAGACGGAACACCTTGCGGGCCGTGTCGGCGTCGGCGTCGACCGTGATTCCGGGGACGAACTCGGCGTCGGCAGAGTCGTAGTCGATGCCGGCGTCCTGCAGCGCCGTGCGGGCTGCGACGAGGTCGGCCGGTTCGGTCACGATCTCGAAGCCCTCGCCGCGGTCGTTGACGTCTTCGACTCCGGCGTCGAGGACCGCTGCGAGCACGTCGTCCTCGGTCAGGCCGTCGACCTTGCTGACCGCGATGACGCCCTTGCGGCTGAAGTTGTAGGCGACGCTTCCCGGGTCGGCCATGGTGCCGCCGTTGCGGGTCATAGCCGTGCGCACCTCAGCGGCCGCGCGGTTGCGGTTGTCGGTGAGGCACTCGATCAGCAGCGCGACCCCGCCGGCGGCGTAGCCCTCGTACATGATCGTCTGGTAGTCGATGCTCTCGCCGGACAGACCGGCACCGCGCTTGATCGCCCGGTCGATGTTGTCGTTGGGAACAGAGGTCTTCTTCGCCTTCTGAACCGCGTCGACGAGCGTCGGGTTGCCCGACAGGTCGGCCCCGCCCATCTTGGCGGCGACTTCGATGTTCTTGATCAGCTTGGCGAACGACTTGGCACGTCGGCTGTCGATGACGGCCTTCTTGTGCTTGGTGGTTGCCCACTTGGAATGTCCGGACACGTCTCTCCTCGGTGCGACGATCGTGCCCCGACAGTCTAGATCAGGCTGCCCCGGTCAGGAGGTTCAGGGCGCGGGGATGCGCACTCCGGCGTCGCGGGCGCCGAGCGCCGCCAGCGCTCGGAGGGCGGCGGGATCCGCGGTGCGCCAGGCATCGGCTCCCGCGGGAACGACCTTCAGCACGGCCCGGGAGTCCGCACCCGTCAGGGCGCGGAGCGCGAGCAGGTCGATGCCGCCCGGGGTGCGGGACAGGGCCGCCGCGGTCCCTGCTCGCCGCGACCAGCGCAGTCGCGGCAGCACTCGCGCGACCAGGACCAGCAGGATCGCGAGGACGGCGATGGTCCAGCCGACCGCGGAGGCGATGCCGAGGACCGACTCCTGAGCGTCGCGCCCCACCGACTCGAGCGCACCGCCCGCCTCGCTCGCACCGGTGAACGGTGCGCGGATCGTGCCGCCGATCAACGGGACGTCACCGAGGGTCGCCCCGATGTCGGTCATGCTGCTCGCGAATCCGCTGCCGCTCTCCTGCAACTGGCGGCCGAAGTCGGCCAGGGCGGCGATCGCGGCATGCACCGTCACGGCGACCACGACGGCACCGGCGAGGAAGGCGAGTGCGATCAGATCGCCGACGATCTGAATCGTGCGTGCGCGGGGGAAATCCGAGTAGAGCCTCATCGGTCCAGCGTGCCGGACGAAGACCCCTCAGGCGGAGGCGCCGCGCACGATGTCGAGGAAATGGCGGTGGAAGCGGATCTCGCCCGTGATCTCGGGGTGGAACGAGGTGCCGATCAGGTTGCCCTGGCGCACTGCGACGACTCGTCCGTCGTCGAGCGTGGCCAGAGCTGTCGCCTTCGGGCCGAGCTCTTCCACGATCGGGGCACGGATGAACACGGCGTGCACCGGCGGATCGCCGAACTCGGGAATCTCGAGATCGGTCTCGAACGAGTCGAGCTGATTGCCGAAGGCATTGCGACGCACGGAGACGTCGAGTCCGCCGAGACTCTGCTGGCCTTCGATCGCGTCGAGGACGGTATCGGCCAGCATGATGAGGCCCGCGCAAGTCCCGTACACCGGGAGCCCACCGGCGATCGCCGCCTTCAGCGGGTCGGCGAGCCCGAATGCCCGGGACAGCTTGTCCATGACGCTCGACTCGCCGCCCGGGATGATCAGGCCGTCGACCTCTGCGAGTTCCTCGACGCGGCGCACCGGTCGCGCCTCCGCACCCAGGCCGCGGATGACCGCGATGTGCTCGCGGAAGTCGCCCTGGAGGGCGAGGACTCCGACCGTGGGAGCCGCCGATGCGTCGGCCGTGCTACCAGCCACGGGTGGCGAGGCGGTGCGGAGCGGGGACGTCGGCGACGTTGATGCCGACCATCGCCTCCCCCAGGCCACGCGATGCCTCGGCGATGACCTTGGGGTCGTCGTAGAACGTGGTGGCCTTGACGATCGCCGCAGCGCGCTTGGCGGGGTCGCCCGACTTGAAGATGCCGGATCCGACGAAGACGCCGTCGGCGCCGAGCTGCATCATCAGCGCGGCATCGGCCGGGGTCGCGACGCCGCCGGCGGTGAACAGGACGACGGGGAGCTTGCCGCTGCGCGCCACCTCGACGACGAGGTCGTAGGGAGCCTGGAGCTCCTTCGCTGCAACGAAGAGCTCGTCGTCGGTCTTCGCAGCGAGCGTGCGGATCTCGCCGAGGATGGTGCGGATGTGCTTGGTCGCCTCGGAGACGTCCCCGGTGCCGGCCTCGCCCTTCGACCGGATCATCGCGGCACCCTCGGTGATGCGGCGAAGCGCCTCGCCGAGGTTGGTCGCACCGCACACGAACGGCACGGTGAAGGGCCACTTGTCGATGTGGTTCACGTAGTCGGCGGGCGACAGGACCTCGGACTCGTCGATGTAGTCGACGCCCAGCTCCTGGAGCACCTGCGCCTCGACGAAGTGACCGATGCGGGCCTTCGCCATGACAGGGATCGACACGGAAGCGACGATGTCATCGATGAGGCTGGGGTCGCTCATGCGCGCGACGCCGCCCTGGGCGCGGATGTCGGCGGGGACGCGCTCGAGCGCCATGACTGCGACGGCGCCGGCCTCCTCGGCGATCTTGGCCTGATCGGCGGTGACGACGTCCATGATCACGCCGCCCTTGAGCATCTCCGCCAGGCCGCGCTTGACCCTGCTGGTGCCGATCGAACCCTCGGTGCTGTCCGTCACTGTTCTTCGCCTGTCCTTGAAATGAGGTGTCATCCGCGAGGCGATGGGCCACACGGAGAATCGTCCCGCGAGCGGGACGTCTCGCCGGCCCCGTCACGCTCGGAGAGGACCGGCTCGCGCGGTGTTCCCACGCGGCTTGCTATTCTACGCCGGGTCGCCGACCGGCCATGCGTCGGCGACCGCGCGACGGACGTCGCCGAGCAGCTGAGGCAGTGCCTTCGTCTCGGCGATGATCGGGAAGAAGTTGGCATCGGTCGCCCACCGGGGCACGACGTGCTGGTGCAGGTGGTCCGCAATCCCCGCGCCCGCCACGCGTCCCTGGTTCATCCCGATGTTGAACCCGTCGGTCTTCGCGGTCTCCCGCACGACCCGCATCGCGGTCTGGGTGAGCCGCGCGATCTCGTCGATCTCGGCCTCGGTGGCGTCGTCATACAACGCAACATGCCGGTACGGGCACACGAGCAAGTGCCCGGAGTTGTAGGGGAACAGGTTGAGCAGAACGAACGCGTGGGTACCGCGATGGACGATGAGGGCGTCCTCATCGGACAGGGTGGGAGCTATGCAGAAGGGGCACTCGTCGCTCGGCGGCTGGCCGCCGGCGGCGATGTAGGCCATACGGTGCGGCGTCCAGAGCCGCTGGAACGCGTCGGGCGCTGCCGCATAGCTCGACGTCGGGCGCGCATCGACTCCCGCGAACTCGTCGGGCAGCTCGTCGCTCATGACAGGTCGTCAACCCCGTTCACGAGAACGTGTGAATCGATCGACGAGCGGATCAGGGCGATGGCCTCGTCGACGGGAACGCCGTTGCGCTGGGTGCCGTCGCGGAAGCGGAAGCTGACGGCGCCGGCTGCTCGGTCGTCCTCGCCCGCGATGAGCTGGAACGGGACCTTGGCCTTGGTGTGCGTGCGGATCTTCTTCTGCATGCGGTCGTCGCTCGCGTCGAGTTCGGCGCGCACTCCGGACTTCTTCAAGGCGCGGATGACGTCGTTCAGGTAGTCGGCGTACTCCTCGGCGACGGGGATGCCGACGACCTGCACCGGGGACAACCAAACCGGGAACGCCCCCGCGTAGTGCTCGAGCAGAACCCCGAAGAAGCGTTCGATGGAGCCGAACAGCGCACGATGGATCATGACGGGGCGCTGGCGCGTGCCGTCCGCCGCTGCGTACTCGAGCCCGAAGCGCTCCGGCAGGTTGAAGTCGAGCTGCACGGTCGACATCTGCCAGGTGCGTCCGATCGCGTCGCGGGCCTGCACCGAGATCTTCGGACCGTAGAAGGCGGCTCCACCGGGATCGGGGACCAGCTCGAGACCCGATTCGGCCGCGACCTGCGCGAGCGTCTCGGTGGCCTGCTCCCAGACCTCGTCGGATCCGACGTACTTGTCCGGGTCCTTGGTGGACAGCTCGAGGTAGAAGTCGGTGAGGCCGTAGTCGCGCAGGAGCGACAGCACGAAGTTCAGCGTGCGGGTCAGCTCCGTCTTCATGTCCTCCTGAGAGGTGAAGATGTGAGCGTCGTCCTGGGTCATGCCGCGGACACGGGTCAGCCCGTGGATCACGCCCGACTTCTCGTACCGGTAGACGGAGCCGAACTCGAATGCCCGCATCGGGAGCTCGCGGTAGCTGCGCGACCGCGACCGGTAGATGAGGATGTGCATCGGGCAGTTCATGGGCTTGAGGTAGTAGTCGGCGCCCTGCCGGGTGACCTGACCGTCGGGGTGGACGACCTCGTCGAGGTGCATCGGGGGGAACATGCCGTCGGCGTACCAGTCGAGGTGGCCCGAGATCTCGTACAGGGTCGACTTCGTGATGTGGGGGGTCCAGACGAAGTCGTACCCCTCCTCCTCGTGCCGTCGGCGCGAGTGGTCCTCCATCTCCTTGCGGATGATGCCGCCGTTGGGGTGGAAGACCGCCAGGCCCGAACCGATCTCGTCGGGGAACGAGAAGAGGTCGAGCTCTGCTCCCAGCTTGCGATGGTCGCGCTTCAGCGCCTCTTCGATGCGCGCCTGATAGGCCCGCAGGTCGTCCTTGGTCGCCCAGGCGGTGCCGTAGATGCGCTGGAGCTGCTTGTTCTTCTCGGATCCGCGCCAGTATGCGGCGGCCACACGGTTGAGAGCCCAGCCGTTCTGGATGAGGCGGGTGCTCGGCAGGTGGGGACCACGGCAGAGGTCCCGCCAGATCACGTCGCCCGTCTTGGGGTCGACGTTCTCGTAGACGGTGAGCTCTCCCCCGCCGACCTCGACGGATTCGCCGTTGTCGCCGTCGTCGGCCGAGCCCTTGAGACCGATCAGTTCGAGCTTGTACGGCTCGGCAGCGAAGAGGTCGCGCGCCTCGGTCTCGGAGACGACCCGACGTTCGAACCGCTGCCCGGCGCGCTGGATGCGCTCCATCTCCTTCGCGAAGGCCTTGAGGTCTTCGGGCGTGAAGGGCTCTTCCACGTCGAAGTCGAAGTAGAAGCCGTCGGTGATCGGCGGCCCGATGCCGAGCTTGGCTTCGGGGTTGATCGACTGCACGGCCTGCGCGAGGACGTGGGCGGTGGAGTGCCGCAGGATGTAGAGGCCGTCGGGCGACTCGATGGTGACAGGGGTCACCACCGCTCCGGCTCGGATTTCACGGCTCAGATCGAGGAGCGCGCCGTCGACGCGCATCGCCACGATGGAGCGCTGCCCTTCGAAGAGCTGGGCGCCGGTCGTCGCCTCGCTCGCGGTCACCGGTGCGGGCGAGGGACTGACGATTTCGGACACGGGTCGGCTGCTCCTTGAGGCTCGCGGTGGGACTCCCCCACTTTAGCCGCGCGGAGTCGGGACGCCCGTCGGGGTCAGGCCCGTGAAACGAGCCGGGAAGGTCTCAGCGGACGCCGATGGCGTGACGCATGTTGATGTCGCGCACCTGCCAGTACATGGTGATGAGGTCGACGATGGTGCCGATTCCGAAGACGCCCAAGGTCAACAGGTAGACGATGCCGCGAACAGGACGGCCGAGGTAGAAGTGCTGGATGCCGAAGAGGCCGACGAGGCCGAACAGCATGAGTGCGTACGAGACACCCAGCGACTTGGCCGGGAGCCACGAGTCGAACGGGTGGGTGGTCTGGTGGGGATAGAAGCGCTCGAGCGCTGGTGCGAATTCTTCGACCGTCTGGGTCACGGATGCCTCCTCGGATGAGCCAGAGCCGAAGGACACAGAGTTGTAACCGGGTGTTTGCGCACTTCGGGTGGCAGTCCCCCATTATGAGGACCGATTGCGCAGAACACCTAATGAGAGGCACTTTCCTGAATAGGCGCCGAATGCTCATTTCGCGGTAATGTCCGGCATACTCCCTGGTCAGGGCGGGCTTTCGCATTCAACACGCCGGAGCCGGTAGCGGTCGTTCTCATATTTCTCTCACTTCTCGCCCACGGAGCGCTCAGGGCCGGAGAGCACGATCGACCCGTTGCATGACGGACCGAGACAGAGGAGGCGCCATGGGCATCGGAGACAAGATCGAGAACGCCGCGCAGGACATCGCGGGCAAGGCCAAGGAAGCGGTCGGAGAACACCGCGGCGACGAGAACCTCGCTGCCGAAGGACGCAACGACCAGACCAAGGCGGACCTCAAGCAGGCCGGCGAGAAGGTCAAGGACGCCTTCAAATAGAACCGGCCGAAGTACGCGAAAGGCGGGCAACCCGAAAGGGTCGCCCGCCTTTTTCGCGTCCGCTCAGGCGCGGACTGTCCTGACCCGGATGACGCCGGCCCTGACCAGCAGGATGTAGAGCTGGCAGCCGAGGCAGTACCCGAACACCGAGTTGAGGAAAGCGGCGACGAACGCCGCGGCTGCACCGACGACGAGTGCATACGGCACTCCGATGAGCGCGAGCACAAGACCGACACCTGTCACCAGGAGTCCGACGCCCTGGGCGAAGGTCGGCAGGGCCGGGTCCTCCAGTTCGGCCGGAGCGGCCAGACGAGGTCGGACGAGTGATTTGAAGAGCACTCCGTAGGGGTGCCGCCGAACGCCGGCGAAGGCACCCCAGGCGAAGAGGGCGACGATCGCGGCGAGGAGGAGTGTCGCCGCCGTGTCGGCGCCGACCAGGCCCAGGAATACGTCGGCCAGCAGAAGCAACGCGGTGATGCCGGCACCGAATCGCGGACTTCTCGGGTCGATGCCCTCGCCCGTCGTCGGCCTCGTGGTCGAATCCGTCTGCTGCGACATATCGGGACTCCTCGTGATCGGTAACGGGTGGGGGTCAGCTGACGAGCTCGTCGAGCTTCGCGGCGACATCGCTGCGCCGGGGCGCGCCTCCGAAGCGCGAGCGCACGACCCCGTCGGCGTCGAGAACGAACGTGGTCGGCGTCTGCAGGATGTTGAAGCGTGCGGCGAGGTCCGGACGGGCCGTCACATCGACATCGACGTGAACCACCCCGTCGATGCCCTCGGCGAGCTCACGGAGCACACGACGGGTCGGGCCGCAGGTCGAGCAGAACTCTCCCGAGAACTGAAGCAGGGTGCCCCGTGCCCCGAATCCGCCGTCGACGCCGAGCTCCGCCGCGACGACGAGATCGGCTCGGGCGGCCCGTGCGCGCCCCGTCCGCGCCTGCCAGAGCACACCGGCGGCGGTCGTGGCGACGACCAGGCCGACGATCACGAGGATCGCGCTGACGGGTTCCATCGCAGCAATCTAGGGCGAACCCACCGAACCGAGGCATCCATGACCGACTGTTACGACGCGGAACGCCTGATGGCATCCGGCACGCCGCAGCCGGTTCCGCGGGTGCGCGCGGCGGGGCAGACTGGGCGGATGACGTCGTTCGCGATCGACAGCAGCAGTTCCATCCCGCCGTCGGAGCAGGTGCGCGCCTGGTTCGCCCAGCGCATAGCCGGTGGGGAGCTGTCGGGCGGGTCGAAGCTTCCGACGGTGAGGGGTCTCGCCGAGCAGCTGGGGCTCGCGACGAACACCGTCGCCAAGGCCTATCGGGAGCTCGAGACGGACGGATTCATCGACACGCGCGGTCGGAACGGCTCCTTCGTGATCGCTCGCGGTGATGCGGCCGAGCGTGAGGCCCAGGCGGCGGCGCTCGCCTATGCGCAGCGGATGCATCGACTCGGGATCACGGCAGAGGATGCGGAGAGATTCGTCTCAGCCGCTCTTCGCGCGGCCCCCTGAGATCTAGCTGCTCCCCCGATCCATGGCGACGACCTCCTTCTCCAGGTCGACGGCGAGGGAGCGGATCTCGTCGACCGCGGCAGCGGGAACGACGACGAGCGCATGGGCGTCTTCGTCGTCGTCTTCGAGCTCGATGAGCCTGAGTTCCGACTCGGCGAGGATTGCGTCGGCCGCGGACATCGCGTCGGCGAGGTCGTCGGTGTCGTTGACCGCACCGAACTCGGGTTGGATCGCGAAGACGCGCGGAAGGCCGGCGAGTGCGTCGACGAGTTCCATTCCGGTGTCGGAGACGTCGAGGTAGGCGAGGGCCCCGGCCTCGTCGAGGCCTCCGATGAGCGCCTCCCACGCATCGTCGCCCTCAGTCAGAGCGTCTTCGACCGACGGCCAGAGCGCGGGATCGTCGTCGATCAGGGAACACAGCCGCTTCCAGGCCGCGGCGTCGTGCGGGTTGTTGTCGCTCATACCTCGATCTTGGTGGATGCGAACCGACCGATGTCTGCGTGGCGCCGGGTTCGTCGCCGATGTCACCGGTCAGGGTCACCGGTCAGTGTCATCGATCAGGGTCTGTTCGTCGCGCCGGTCAGTCGGTGTCCTCGGGGTCGGGAGGTGACGCCCCGTCGCGCTCCGCCCACTCGAGCAGCGGTGCGATGTCGAAGACGGCATCGTCGATCCCGGCATGCAGGTCGCCGAATCGCGCGTAGCGGGCGGGCACGGTCGCGATGGTGAAGTCATCGGGTTCGATGTCGTCGACCTCGTCCCAGCCGACGGGCGTCGACACCGTGGCGCGCGGTGTCCCCCGCACCGAGTACGCGGCGGCGATGGTGTGATCGCGTGCGTTCTGGTTGTAGTCCACGAAGACGGCGGAGGGGTCACGGTCCCGGCGCCACCAGGCTGTGGTCGCGTCACGGGGAGCTCGGCGCTCGACCTCGCGGGCGAAGGCGTAGGCGGCCCGGCGGACGTCATCGAAACCATGATCGGGTCGGATGCGCACATAGATGTGCATGCCGCTCCCTCCCGATGTCTTGGGCCAGCCGGTCGCTCCGAGCTCGTCGAGCACCTCCTGGGCGACATGAGCGACTCGGCGGACACCGTCGAAGGTCGCGAGCGGACCGGGGTCGAGGTCGATGCGCCACTCATCCGGAGCCTCGGTGTCGGCCCTCCTGCTGTTCCAGGGATGGAACTCGACGGTAGACATCTGGACGGCCCACGCGACCTGCGCCAGCTCGGTCACGCACAGCTCGTCTGCGCTGCGATTGTGACGCGGGAAGAAGACCCGTACCGTTTCCATCCACTCGGGCGCGCCCGCGGGCAGCCGTTTCTGATGGACCTTCTCGCCGCCGATCCCCGTCGGATACCGATGCAGCATGCAGGGCCGGTCGCGCAGGGCCCGGACGATGCCGTCACCGACCGACAGGTAGTAGTCGAGGAGATCGCGCTTGGTCGCGCCGATCTCGGGGAAGTAGACGCGGTCCGGATTGCTCAACCGGACCATCCGCCCGCCCACCGGAATTTCGATCGCGCCCGATTCCCGCTTCGCCATGGCGGCGAGTATCGCATTCGAGCCCGAGCGTGCGATGCTCGTCGCGCCCGGCCGTATCGGACGGATCCGAAGACGGTGCTGCCTGCTTCAGAGCTGGCGGGAAGCTGCTGCGCGCCGAGGATGAGAACCGAGCGTCATTCGTCGCGGGAATTCCGCCATAGTGGGCTCGGCGTCGTTCGCGCTGTATCGGCAGCGGAGTGCGTCGTTGCACGATGACTTCCATGAAAAACGCTCCCGAACTGGAACGGGTATCGCTCGCCTTCTCCGAGGCGGCCGCACGAACCGATCCCACAGCCCGGATCGCCTCTCGGATCTGGCCGACAGCTGGCGAGATGGTCGACCATCTCGGCACAATCCAACGCTGGGCCGCCGAGGTTCTCCGAACGGGACGGACCGTCGACGAGGCTCGGCACGAGCGCCCCACGGGCCGCGACCGCGTCGAATGGTTCGTCGAGGGTGCCGAGGCGCTCGTCCGTGAGATCGACTCGGCGGATCCGACCTCGAGGTGCTGGACATTCGTCGGGCCGGGGACGAATGCGTTCTGGGGTCGGCGGATGGTGCACGAGGCGACGAAGCATCTGTGGGACATCAGGACGGCCGTGGTCCCCGACCCGCCGATGCCGGCCGAGATCGAACCGACCACCGCCGCGGCGATCATCGACGAGTTCGACGAGGTCTTCATCGCCCGCGCCCGCCGGAACGGGATCGCTCCTCTGCAGGGAAGCGTGCTGCTGCAGGCGACGGATTCCGACCGATCATGGCTCGTCGAACCGGACTGGACCGTACGGCGCGATGCAGCGGGTGAGGACTCCTCGGCCGCACTGCGAGCCTCGACCGCAGATCTGGCGCTGATGCTGTGGGAGCGTGCCGACCCGTGGCTCCTCGGCCACCGCTTCGATCGTTCCGGCGACGAGCACGTGCTGCACATGCTGTGCGAGACGCCCGTCCACCTGTAGCCCGCACGCCCTTCATTCCGGTGGGAAGTAGGCGCCCGGCTGGGCAGCCGGCCGCACGAAGACGACGAGAGCCGGTGCACCAGCGGCCGCGGCCGAGCGGATCGCTCATCCGGGAACAGCCGTGCAGCGCCGCCCTCCCGTCGCGACTCGGGGGTTATCCGTATGGGATGGTCAGACGCTTCGGCTCAGACTGGACTCATGAGCACACTTGTGAGACCGGTCCACGGCAAGATGATCGCCGGCGTCTGCGCGGCGCTCGCGAACCGGTTCGGCTGGTCCGTTGGCGTGATCCGCATACTCGCGGTCCTGTCGTGCCTGCTGCCCGGCCCGCAGGTCATCGTCTACATCGCGATGTGGATCCTGATTCCACGCGAGGGCCGGATCGCTCGAACCCGGATGGTTCGATAGGTCCCGGAAGCTCGCGCCGCTGACGTGGCCGGGCGCCGTTCACTGGTAGAAACGTCGCCATGCCGGGAGCAGCTGAGACCAGACGGCCCCGTGTCGCGGCCGCGCTCGCGCCGCTCGTCGTGTCCACGGTTGCGGCGCTGGTCGTCGGAGCGATCGTCTGGCCGCAGAGCGTCGGCCTGGAGAGATTTCCGCTCCCCGTGTATCTCGTCTCCTCCCGGGGGCTTCTACTCCTCGCCTTGGTTCTCGCCGCCATCACCACGAGCGTGCTCGCGAGCCGCAGCCGCGCACGGCGGTCGATCCTCGTTCCGATCGCTGTCGTGCTCGTGCTCGGCGCGGTGTTCAACGGCATCGTGATCGCCGCCCGCGGCATGGGCGAGCCGCTCGCAGCGGTGCCGGCGGACGGCGGCGTGAGGGTCCTGTCCTGGAACACCGAACATGCGGCGCCCGGCGCGGAAGCGATCGCGTCCCTGATCCGCGAGGTTGAAGCGGACGTCGTCATGCTGCCGGAGACTGACGCCGAAGCGGCCGAAGCCATCGCCGCAGAGCTCACGGCCTCGGGACTGTCCGCGCAGCACGAGACCGTGGACCACGAGGGTTTCCCCGGTTCGGTTCCGACGTCCGTCGTCTTCGTCGGTGAGCTCTCGTCCGCGGGCTACCAGCGCGCGGGTGCGGCGGGGTCGACGCCGGGGCAGCCCAGCGCGGTATGGGAACCGACGAACAGGGACGCCCCTCGTGTCGGCGCCGTGCATACCGTCCCGCCGATGCCCTGGGCTTTTCCGCTCTGGTCGGCGGGACTGGATTGGGTGGTCGCGCAGTGCGCGGATCCGCGCGCCGTCATCGCGGGCGACCTGAATGCGACGCTCGACCACATGGCGGGTCTCGGTGTGGATGGCGGGACGGTCGGCCGCTGCCGCGACGCTGCCGCGGAGTCGTCATCGGCTGCTCGAGGCACGTGGCCGACCAATGTCCCCGAATTGCTGGCTTCGCCGATCGACCACATCCTGGTCGGTTCGGATTGGGAGGTCGTGTCCTTCGACGTCCTGACGGGTGCGTCCACGTCGGGCAGCGATCACCGACCGATCCTGGCCGTGCTGAGTCCCTCAGGCGACTTCTTGGAATGACGAGAGCCCGGTGCCGACAGGCATCCGGGCTCTCGAAGTGATCCGAGTCAGACCTTCTTGCTCTCCTCGAGCTTCAGCGCGATGCCGAGGGCGAAGAACGTGGGCGCCCAGTGGCCGATGAAGATCCCCCACCGGTCGGACTGCGCCTTGTCGTCCTTCTTGCCGCGCGAGGCGAGCCAGGTGACGAGCGAGGCGATGATCGAGACGAAGCCGCCGACGAAGGCGACGTTGCTCGTGAAGCCGATATCGCTGAGCGCGCCGATCGGGTTGAACTCGACTGCGGTCTCCGCCGCCTTCTTCGCAGTGGACTTGGCCATGGGAACTCCTTCGCTTGTGGCGTGACGACGCCACGCGCCGCACAGAAGCCGATCGTCGCACCCGTCAGCCACGATCTGGTCGGCATCCGGAGTACTCTCAACGCCTGCTCAGTGACCACGCAGTGACGGCGGTCGATCCACCGCGCTGCCGGATCGATGACGCCTCGCGGCGCCTGTCGAGGTCAGAACGTGATGACCGTCGCGCCCTCGACGGTGAACCTCACGAATTCGTCGCGCGCCACGCTGAGCACCAGACCCCGCGCCCGTAACGCATCCTCCGTCCCGTCGGCGCGCGCCGCATTCACACATGCCCCGACGCGGACGCCGGCTTCGATGAGCTCATCGATCTGCGTGTTGAAGATCCGCGAGGTCTCGTCCTCGGCGCGGATCAGTCGACGCTGCGCGGGTCCGAAGCAGAACACTTCGATATCGACCCCGTTCTCGCCTGATACCTCGTGCACGCGCTGCGCGACCCGGGTCCCCGTGCGGAGCGAGTCCGCGTCGTCGTGGAAGACGTGCACAACAGTCTTGGGCTTGCTCATCCACCGTTCCTACCATCACTGCGGCACGGACGCCCAACGCGACGACTGGCAGCCTGCGAAAGGCCGGAGGTGAGCAGCGGCGGGCATCCAGCGACCCCGGGAGGTCGATTTGTTAACGTTTGGGCATGCCGACCTCCGAGTCTCCGGACGCACGCCGGCGAGGCATCCGTGTGATGTCGTTCAACCTGCGCCGGCAGCACGTGCCGACCCTCCGACCCCGCCTCGAGAGCTGGAGCCGGAGGGCGCCTCTCGTGCAGCAGCTGGTTGCAGAGGCAGCACCCAGTGTCCTGGGCGTGCAGGAGGCTCTTCCCGACCAGGACGACGCCGTGCTCGAAGGCCTCGGAAGCACCTACCGACGAATCGGAAACGGACGCAACGCCGACGGGTCGGATGAGCGGTGCACCATCTACTTCGACTCGTCCCGCCTCGAGCTCCTGCACTGGCATCAGACGGCTCTGTCCGACCACCCCAATGTTCCCGGTTCTCGGAGCTGGGGCAATGTGTTCCCGCGCATCGCCACCGTGGCGACATTCGCGGACCAGACCAACGGCGGTCAGCTCTCCGTCGTCAACACGCATCTCGACCCGTTCTCTCCCAGGTCGCGTCTCGCATCCGCCCACCGGCTGCGGGAGGTGGCACTCTCGCTCGGGCCATCGGTGGTCGTGATGGGCGACCTGAACGCGCGCGGAGGATCCGCTGCTGTTCGCGCGCTGCTCGATGGTGGGGCGCTGCGCGACTCGTGGTCGGCTGCCGACCGGCGAACCTCGCCGGCCTACCGCACGCTATCGAACTATGGTCGCCCGCGCCTCGGGGCGCGGATCGATTGGATATTCGTCGGCTCCGCGCTTCGAGTCCGGGAGGCGGCCGTGCTCGGCCGCCGGTTCGAGGGCAAGGCCGCCTCGGACCATGAACCCGTCATCGCCGTGCTCGAACCGACGACCGGGAGCGCCGACATTCCATGAATGCACCCCAGACGTCCGAGTCGGAGACGGATCGCTCTCTCCGACCCGGCCACACCTCCCTCGTGTCGACTTTTCTGGTGCCGCCGGGGACTCCTCTCGAGTGGGCGGCGGATGCGATCAGAGCCCTCGGAGTGGTGCTGTTCGTCGTCGGCCTCATCGGCTGGGGACCCCTCGCCGGGGCCGTGCTCGCTCTGACGTTGCTGGGTCTGGTGGCGCCGCGTTTCCTCGGCGTCCGTGCATCACTCGATCTCTCGTCGCAGGTGGTGCTTCTCCTAGCGGCGTGGTGCAGTGTGCTCGACCTGTACCGCTCGCTGCCCTGGATCGATATCCCGGTCCATTTCGCCCTCAACGGACTTCTCGCGTTGCTCGCGGTCGTCGCGGCCGACCGTGCGGGCCTGCATCTGCCCCCGCGGCGAGTCGTGCTGGTCGTCGCGACGCTGACGGTCGGTCTCGCTCTTGCGGCCGTGTGGGAGATCGGAGAGTGGGCCGGGAACAGGCTCGACGACTCGGTGCTGGTCGGTTACGACGATTCGATCCTCGACATGGCTGTCGGCGGCCTCGGCGCGGCGGCCGCGGGCTTGGTGGTTCCGGCAGCGCTGCGCGCCGACCGGTGGCGCGCTTAGCTGCACGAAAAAAGCCCCGCATGGCGGGGCTTTTCGAGTGGGCGATACTGGGATCGAACCAGCGCGACGGCGGCGCATGCCGTCGCGAGGTCACTGCTCCATCCCGGTAGCGGACACGAAAAAAGCCCCGCACGGCGGGGCTTTTCGAGTGGGCGATACTGGGATCGAACCAGCGCGACGGCGGCGCATGCCGTCGCGAGGTCACTGCTCGATCCCCCGTAGCGGACACAAAAAAGCCCCGCATGGCGGGGCTTTTCGAGTGGGCGATACTGGGATCGAACCAGTGACCTCTTCCGTGTCAGGGAAGCGCGCTACCGCTGCGCCAATCGCCCGTTTGAGACTGCGCTTCTCAGCACTGCCTGTCTCGGTGAGTGAGGTGGCGACGGGATTCGAACCCGTGTGGACGGCTTTGCAGGCCGCTGCCTAGCCTCTCGGCCACGCCACCATGTGTGGTTCCCCACGTGTCCCGTGAGACTTCACTCGAGCGGATGACGAGATTCGAACTCGCGACCCTCACCTTGGCAAGGTGATGCGCTACCACTGCGCCACATCCGCATTTCATCGGCCATCTCTGACCGCCCACCGACTCTAACGGATGCTTCGCGCCATCACCAACTTGAGGCGCGACGGAGTGTCGTCTGCGTGGACGAGGTGCGCCGGTGTGGCAGGATTGTGTCCGCGCGGGCGATTGGCGCAGTTGGTAGCGCGCTTCCTTCACACGGAAGAGGTCATCGGTTCGAGTCCGGTATCGCCCACTCGTTTGGTTGTGCAGTTGTTCCGCCTTCGTTGATTCCGGGGTTTCGGAGGCTGAGTCCGCTGAGGCTTGCGCCGCGGAGTCTGGTGGGTGGGGTTTCCATGGTTCGCTCGTCTGCTCGGCCGTTGAGCGGATCGGCCGCCTTCTGGGTGTCCGCCTCGGTCGTCGCCATCTGCCTGTGGGGCAGCGCCTCTCCGTCGATGGTGTTCCCGCTGTACCTCGAGCAGTGGCATCTCGACCCTGAGGAGATCGAGACGGTCTTCGCCGCGTACCCGTTCACGGTCGCGTTCCTCATGCTGATCCTGGGCGGCCTGTCGGACCGGCTCGGCCGGCGGCGCACCATGCTCATCGGTCTGAGCTCGTTGGCCGTCGGGTCCCTCGTGTTCGCTCTCGCCCCCGCGCTCCCGTTCCTCTACGTGGGTCGCCTGTTCCAGGCGATCGGCACCGCGACGGCACTGAGCGCGGCGACGGCCGCCCTGGTCGAGTTCGAGCCGCAGCGTCGTGCGGCGCGGGTGTCCCGGGTGACGATCCTGGCGACGGCGACGGGACTCGTGATCGCCTCCCTCATCGCGGGCGCCCTCATCGAGTACGCGCCGCTCCCCCTGCACCTGACGTTCTGGCTCGGCTTCGCGCTCGCGATCGGGATCGCCTTCCTGGTGCTGCGCCTGCCCGATCACCCCGAGGCTCGCGTGCGCAAGGCGGACAGTGCCTCGTCACGGCCGCGGCTGCCCCGCAAGGCCATCGCCACCGGTGCTTCCGCTCTGATCGCCGCTTACGCAATGGGCGCCCTCGTGCTGTCGCTCGGGGCCGATATCGCGCGCGACCTGCTCGGCACCGACGACGCGTTCCTCGCAGGAGCCGTCATCGCGCTCTTCTCGCTCGCGATCGGCGCGGGCGGGTTGACTCTCGGCCACTTCCCCGTCCACCGCCTCGCGGTGCTCGGCACCGTCGCCGCGGTCGTCTCACTGGGCGTCCTGCTGATCGCGTCCACCCAACGGGACCTGCTGCTCTTCTCCGTCAGTTCACTGCTCGCGGGGGCCGCGTTCGCCGCGTTCCTGTCGACCGCGCTGGGCGTGGTCGTTGCCGAGACTCCTCCCGAAGCCAAAGCGGTGACGATGTCGCGCCTCTACGCCACCGGATACGCGGTGCAGGGCGTGCTCGCCCTGGCGCTCGGGGCGATCGCCGACATCTCGCTGCCCGCGGCGATCACCAGCTGGATCGTCCTGCTCGCGGTGATCGGGTCCGTCGCCAGCTTCCTCGTCTGGCGCCGTACGCGACCGGCGCGCCCCGCACGCGAGTCGATCTCAGCCGGCTGACGGCACGAATCGAGGAGATCGGGTGTCAGATCAGCCGGATTGGACCGAGAAGCAGCAGAAAGACCGCCGGTCTCTTTGATCCGTGTCGGGAGACCCGATCAGACCTCGTCGGCCGCGTCGCCCGCACCGGGGCGCACGGCCGCGGTGTCGGCGACATCGATGCGCTTCGCCCCCGACTCGGTCTCCGTGACCTCGATGCGCGGGGCGATCGACTCCGCCGCCGCTTCGTCGTCCCATTTGTCGCCGGGCGCCGACGTCAGCTGATCGCGGCGGTTCTTCTCGAATTCCACGTCGTCCATGCGGTGAGGCTACCCACGATGCGCCTAAGCGAGCCGTGAACCGCCTGGACGGCGGCCTTCGATGGTCAGCGCCGACTCGCCGTGCTGGACGGCGTCGAGCCCGGCGACGTCATCCGACTCGCGAACTCGGAAGCCCATCGTCCGTTCGATCACGAAGCCGATCGCATAGGTGACGAGGAACGAGTAGATCATCACCGCGAATGCGGCGATCGACTGGGCGGCGAGCTGGTTCGCCCGCCCCGAGTAGAGCAATCCGTCCCCGAGCGCGAAGACGCCGAGGTAGAGGGTGCCGATGAGTCCGCCGACCAGGTGCACCCCCACGACGTCGAGCGAATCGTCGAACCCGAGCACGAATTTCAGGTCGACCGCGAGGGCGCAGACAACCCCGGACAGAAGACCCAGGACGACGGCCCAGACGGGAGTCAGGTAGGCGCAGCCGGGGGTGATCGCCACCAGTCCCGACACCGCGCCGAGCGCGGCCCCGACCGCCGTCGCCTTCCCGCCCCGGATGGTCTCGACGATCAGCCAGGTCAGAAGCGAGGCCGCCGGCGCGACGATCGTGTTCATGACGGCCAGCGCCGCGAAGCCGTCGGCGGCTCCTTCGGAGCCCGCGTTGAAACCGAACCAGCCGAACCAGAGAAGCGAGGCGCCGAGCAGGACGAACGGGATGCTGTGGGGCTTCTGGATTCCCTTCGCGAACCCGATCCGCTTTCCGAGCACGAGCGCCAGCGCGAGGGCCGCCGCGCCGGCGTTGATGTGGACGGCGGTTCCGCCCGCGAAGTCGAGCACACCGGCGCCGACGACGGATTGGAGACCGTAGACGATCCAGCCGCCGTCGACGATCCCCTCCGCACCCCACGTCATGTTGAAGATCCAGGACGCGACCGGGAAGTACACGAGCGTCGACCAGACGCCGGCGAAGACCATCCACGCGCCGAACCTGGCACGGTCGGCGATCGCGCCCGACACGAGGGCGACCGTGATGATCGCGAACATGCCCTGGAACGCCGCCTCGGCGAGCTTCAGCGCATCGGCGGGGTCATCTCCGAAGAGTCCCGCGAATCCGAGGTGGGCGAACTCGATTCCAAAGACCCCGTCGATGCCGAAGTAGGTGGGCGACCCCGCCCCCGAGTAGACGACCGCGTACCCGTAGAGGATCCAGAGGACCCCGACGAGCCCCATCGCGCCGAAGCTGAGCATCATCATGCTGATGGCGCTCTGCGCGCGGACGACTCCGCCGTACAGGAACGCCAGGCCCGGCGTCATGATGAGCGCCAGCGCGGCGCAGATCAAGACGAAGGCGATGTTGCCCTGGTCCAACTCTCCCCCAACTCGAACACGGCACAACGTAACGGGAGCTCTCAGCCTATGGCGGAGCAGCCGTCACAGCGGGTTGAAACAGGCCCGGGTTTCACACCCGGGCGGACGGCGACAGGGCGCCGCCTCGTGAGAGGCGACGCCCTGTCGGCGCTGGCGATGAGCCGAGGGTCAGGCGCGAGCCTTGTCCTCGAAGAGGTACGCCTCTTCGCCGTGAACAACCGTGTCGATGCCGGCGATCTCGTCCTCGTTCTTCACGCGGAAGCCCATCGTCTTCTCGATCGCGAAGCCGATGACGTACGCCAGCACGAACGAGTAGATGAGGACGGCGAACGCGGCGATCGCCTGGACACCGAGCTGCGCGGGGTCGAAGCCCGACATGAAGAGGCCGGTGTTGTTCGCGAAGAAGCCCAGGTACAGGGTGCCGATGAGACCACCCACGAGGTGGATGCCCACCACGTCGAGCGAGTCGTCGAAGCCGAGTGCGAACTTCAGGTCGATCGCCACGGCGCAGACGGCACCGGCGATGAGGCCCAGGAGGATGGCGAACATCGGGGTCAGGGCGCCACAGGCCGGGGTGATCGCGACGAGACCGGCGACGGCACCCGACGCGGCACCGACCGAGGTGGCCTTGCCGTTGCGGAGCTTCTCGACGACCAGCCAGGCGAGCAGTGCTGCGGCGGGAGCGGCGATCGTGTTGATGAACACGAGCGAGGCCGTGCCGTCAGCAGCGAGCTCGGAACCGGCGTTGAAGCCGAACCAGCCGAACCACAGGAGACCTGCGCCGAGCAGGACGAACGGCGGGTTGTGAGGCGTGTAGGCGCCCTTCTGGAAGCCGACGCGCTTGCCGAGCACCAGGGCGAGGGCGAGAGCCGCAGCACCGGCGTTGATGTGGACCGCGGTACCACCGGCGAAGTCGATGACGCCGACGCCGAACGCGTCCTGCAGACCGTGCGTGATCCAACCGCCGTAGGCGAACGATCCGTCATCGGCGAGGCCGAAGTTGAAGACCCAGCTGGCGACGGGGAAGTAGACGACCGTGGCCCAGATTCCGGCGAACACCATCCACGCGCCGAACTTGGCACGGTCGGCGATGGCGCCCGAGATGAGAGCGACGGTGATGATCGCGAACGTCGCCTGGAAGGCGGCGAAGGCGAGGACCGGGTAGTCGCCGGCAGGGTCGGCGGCATCGAGCACGAGGCTCTCGAGCCCGACGGCGGACCAGTCGATCATCCAGGGGAAGAGGGTGCCCTCCGCGCCGGGGAACGCGATCGCGTAGCCGTAGATGACCCACAGGACACCGATCAGACCGAGAGCGCCGAAGCTCATCATCATCATGCTGACGACGCTCTTGGCCTTGACGAGGCCACCGTAGAAGAATGCGAGACCGGGAGTCATCAGCAGCACGAGTGCGGCTGAGATCAACAAGAAGGCCGTATTGCCCTGATCCATTGATTACCTCTCTAGAAATTGCAAGGGGGGAATGGACCCGGCGGGCTTCGGTCGGCTGTCGACCACGGTGCACGCTGCGGGTACGCGCCAATCTTGGCGGTCGGACGTTTCCGGAGGACTTAACCCGTGTTTCGGGAGTGTTACGCAGCTTGCCGCGCGGTAAACATCGTGTTTCAGAGGCCGCAGATGCGGCTAAAGCTCAGGTCCGCCGGTCGTCAGAGAGATGAGCCGCGACATCGCGCGCAGGTACTTCTTGCGGTAACCGCCCGCGAGCATGTCCTCGCCGAAGACGGAATCGAGCGGCGCACCCGTCGACACCACGCGGACTCCCCCGTCGTATAACCGGTCGACGAGCGCCACGAATCGCAATGCATCGGTCTGGCTGGAGAACGTGCTGACATCGCGGAGTCCCACCGCACCCAGCCCGTCGACGAGACGCACGTAGCTCGCGGGGTGCACCTTGGACAGGTGCTGGATCACCGAGGAGAAATCGTCGACGGTGGTGGGACGGCCCGACGAGACCGTCGCCAGACGTGAATCGAAGTCGTCCTCGTCGGTGACCCGGGCGTTGCCCTCGACATCGCGGCGACGGTAGTCGAGCCCGTCGATGCGCACGGTCTCGAAGTGCGCGGACAGCGAATGGATCTCGCGGAGGAAGTCGGCCGCGGCGAAGCGGCCCTCGCCGAGCGCGTTGGGCGGAGTGTTCGAGGTGGCGGCGATGCGGCTGCCACTCGCGACGAGCTCGCCGAGCAGGCGGGTCATCACCATCGTGTCCCCGGGGTCGTCGAGTTCGAACTCGTCGATCGCGATGAGACTCGCGCCGGAGAGGAGGGCGACGGCCTCGCGATACCCCATCGCACCGACCAGGGCGGTGTACTCGATGAAGGTCCCGAAGTACTTGCGCTGGGGCGCCAGGTGCCAGAGGGCCGCGAGCAGGTGGGTCTTCCCCACGCCGAACCCGCCGTCGAGGTAGATGCCGGGCTTCGTCTCCGGAGCTTTCTTCGCCCGGCGGAACCAGCCGCCTCCCCCGCCCGAGGATGCCGACCACCCGGCCGCGAACGCCCTCATCTTCTCGAGTGCCTCGCTCTGCGACGGATAGTCGGGATCGGGACGGTAGTTGTCGAGGCTCGCCTCATCGAATTGGCGCGGCGGCACCAGGTAGCCGGCGATCTCGGGACCCGTGAGTCGCGGCGCGCGGTCGGTGAGCGAACTGAGAGGTGAGGTCACGGTGCTTCCCGGCTGACGGAGTTCATGTCGATGTGTTTCAGCGAACCGGGCGGCGGTGCCCCTTACCGGCGTAATCTCGCTGGGGGCGCGAGTCGAGCACTCCGCGCCCGTTCAGCCTAGACGGGCGCGATCCACAAGCTCCGCGCCCGGCAATGAGAGGAAATCAAGATGGCGGTCCAGACCGACACCGCAGCAGAGTTCAAGGAGTACGCCCACCCCGAGCGTCTCGTCAGCACCGAGTGGCTGGCAGAGCACCTCGGCGAACCCGGACTCGTCGTCGTCGAGTCCGATGAGGACGTCCTCCTCTACGAGGTCGGCCACATCCCCGGCGCCGTGAAGATCGACTGGCACACCGAGCTCAACGACCCGGTCTCCCGCGACTACATCGACGGTGAGGGATTCGCCGAACTCCTGCGCAGCAAGGGCATCTCGCGCGACAGCACGGTCGTCTTCTACGGCGACAAGAGCAACTGGTGGGCCGCATACGCCCTGTGGGTCTTCACCCTGTTCGGCCACGAGGACGTCCGTCTCCTCGACGGCGGCCGCGCCAAGTGGGAGGCCGAGGGCCGTGAGTTCACGACCGACGCCCCCTCGGTCACCCCGTCCGACTACCCCGTCGTCGAGCGGGACGACCTGGCCGTCCGCGCCTTCAAGGACGACGTGCTCCTCCACCTCGGCAACCCGCTGATCGACGTGCGCAGCCCCGAGGAGTTCTCGGGCGAACGCACCACCGCCCCGGCGTACCCCGAGGAGGGCGCCCTCCGCGCCGGCCACATCCCCAGTGCGCAGAACGTGCCGTGGGCGAAGGCCGCAGCGGATGACGGAACATTCCGCACGCGGGCCGAGCTCGAGGCGATCTACATCGACGGCGCCGGACTCAAGCCCGACGACAGCGTCATCGCGTACTGCCGCATCGGAGAGCGTTCGAGCCACACCTGGTTCGTGCTCACCCACCTGCTCGGCTTCGACGAGGTCCGCAACTACGACGGTTCCTGGACCGAGTGGGGAAGCGCCGTGCGCGTTCCCATCGTCAAGGGCGCCGAGCCGGGCGAGGTCCCCGGCCGCTGAGTCGTCCTGGGCGGGGATAATCGTGGAGTGACCACGACGCTCCCCGCCCAGCTCGCCGAGATCCGCGACGAGTTCCTCGAACTTGAGGGCAAGGATCGACTCGAACTCCTCCTCGAGTTCGCCAACGACCTGCCGGCGCTCCCCGAACGGCTGCGCGACGATCCCGCACTCACCGAACGGGTGGAGGAATGCCAGGCGCCGGTGTACATCGCACTCGAGGTCGCCGATGGAGTGGTGCAGATGCACGCGACAGCTCCCCGCGAGGCGCCCACGACCCGCGGGTTCGCGTCGATCCTCGTGCAGGGTCTGAGTGGTCTGAGCACCGACGAGGTGCTCGCGGTCCCCTCCGACTATCCGCAGATGCTCGGTCTCAACGAGCTCGTCTCACCGCTGCGGGTCAGAGGCATGACGGGGATGCTGGCGCGGGCCAAGCGCCAGGTCAACGCCAAGCTCGGCGCATGAGCTTCCGCGTCGTCCACCCCGAACCATCCGGACCGCACGACGAGCGCAGCGACGCATCGCGCGAGGTCCTCGTCGAGCTCTACGCTCCGGCATCGGCCGAGACCGTCCGCGTCAACATGATCGAGAGCATCAACGGCTCGGCGGTGGGAGACGACGTGACGTCGGAGTCGCTCAGCAACCGGCTCGACCGCCGCATCCTCGGCGTCATCCGCGACGCATCGGATGCCGTCGTCGTCGGGGCGAGCACGGTGCGTCAGGAGGGCTATCTCGCGCCCGCCCGCAGTCGCCTCGCGATCATCACCCGATCAGGCGACCTCGCGGGCCACCGTCTCGACAGCGCGCCGCAGCCGCCGATCGTTCTGGGCCCCGAGACGGCGCGTGAGCGCGTCGAGTCCGAATTGACGGGGATCCCCCACGAGTTCGCGGCCCTCGACTCCCCGGCGCTCGACGCGACCGAGATCGTGCGCGTACTGAGGGCCAACGGGGCGCGGTCGATCGTCTGCGAGGGCGGACCGACCCTCGCCGGAACGTTCCTCAGTGCCGGAGTCGTCGACGAGCTCTGCCTGACCACGGCGGCGCGACTGCACTCCCCCGGAGTTCCGCTGCTCGGTCCGCTCGGAACCACCATCCCGGCGCGACTCACCCAGCTGATCATCGACGACGCCAGCACCCTCTATGCGCGATGGGCGCTCGGGGCCGACTGAGCTCGGAGCCGACTGAACCGGCACGGCCACGACGCCCCGCCTGGGCTCAGGGGCGTTCGGCGAGCCACTTCGCGATCACGCCGTTCCAGCGATCGCGGTCGAAGTTCCACAGCTTGGTGTGCCGGGCGGTCTCGAAGGGCACGAAGGTGACGATGTCGGGCCGGGCGGCGGCCAGCTCCCGGGATCCGCTCGCCGGGACGAAGCCGTCGTCGTCGCTGTGCAGCACCAGGATCGGCACCTGAAGGTCAGCGGCCCGACGGACGAAGTCGAGGCGCTTCAGGTCGATCGGCTGCGCCTGACCGGTGAAAGGGCGCCCCCAGGGCTTGCTGATCAGCGCGAGGATGCCCGACTTGACCGGCCCGGGCAGCGACATCGCCTCACCCTGGTAGAGCAGGGTGTCAACCCAGTTGACGACCGGGGAATCGAGCACCACTCCGGTGATGACGGACGAGACCCGGGATCGGGTCGCCGCCTGCAGCACCGTCGCCCCGCCCATCGACCAGCCCATGAGCACGATCTGCTGCGCCCCGTGGTCGAGTGCGTAGAGCATTGCGGCCTCGACGTCGAGCCATTCGATGTCTCCGAGGGAGTACCGGTTGTCCTCGCTCGGAGGCGCCTCACCGTCGTTGCGGTACGAGATGAGGAGCGAGGTGTACCCGACGTCCCGGAAGACGGGGATGGCGCGCAGCACCTCCTGACGGACCGTCGCACGGCCGTGCACCTGGATGACCCACCGGGTCGACTCCCCGCCGTCGGCGGGGACCAGCCAGGCCGGTGCCGGGCCGAGAGTGGTCTGGACGCGGACGTTCTCGAAGGGGACGTCGAGTTCGCGCGGACTCAGGTAGTACCAGCCGTTGAAACGACCCTGCCGGGCATCGGACAGCTCACCGAAGTCGACCCCGATGACGCGGCGCGTGACGGTCCCCGGCGTGCGTCCGACGATCGACCCGAGACGAGCGTGGCCCGCCCCGCCGGAGAACCAGAAGCTGTAGTCGCCGGGCAGCAGTGCGTCCTCGCTCGCGCTGAGCACGATGGTGCCCGCGACCTCGTCGTAGGAGAGGACCCGGGTGTCCTCGGTGCGCTTGCGCGGGGGCTTGACGACCGTGCGGGCCACCGTGGTCGTGACCGCGCCGGCGAAGAGCGCGCCCGCTGTGGCGACCCCGCCGAGAGCGACCAGCAGACCCAGCGCGGACCGAGACTTGCGCGCCACGCTCACCCGCCTCCTCGGAACCGTCGACGTGAACCTGCACGTCGGGAGTGTCACGCTACCAAACAACAGGGTTCGGCCATCGTGCGCGGTGACCGACCCACCGGCGTGCGATCGCGGACTTTCTCATATTCCTGGCCTATTCTCAACCCATGAACGGCGAGCCCAGCGAGCGAACTCCTGACGAGTTCGCCTTCGCGCTCGAGTCCATCGAGCAGGCCTCGACGCGCAACGACTTGATCGTGCGCAGCATTCCCGCTCCCGACGGTCTCGCGCCCTGGTCCATCGCCCTGGCCGCCGAGATCGACTCCGCGTCCCACGGCAGCGAGCTCGACCTCGGGGCGGGCCGATTCGTCCTTCTCTTCGACCCCGCGGCGCCCGAGGCGTGGGGCGGTCGGTTCCGCGTCGTCTGCTTCGCGCAGGCCCCTCTGGAGACCGAGATCGGAGTCGATCCCTTCCTCGCCGATGTGGCCTGGTCGTGGCTCACCGACGCACTCGACGAGCGCATGGCCGACTACACGGCGGCGTCCGGAACGGCCACCAAGATCATCTCCACGGGATTCGGCGAGTTGGCTGAGCAGGGCGATGGTGCCAAGATCGAACTGCGCGCCTCGTGGACGCCACTGGAAGCGGACATCTCCGCTCACGTGGAAGCCTGGATCGAGCTGGTGTGCATGCTGGCGGGACTGCCTCCCGTCACCGAAGGAGTCACCTTGCTCTCAGCGCGACGAGCCGGGCGTGCCTGACGCCCCAACGGGCTCAGCCGCGACCGCAGACAGCACCGGCTCCGGCGAGCCCTCGGCCGCGCCGTTGCCGAGCGCGCGGGTCATCGACGGCTTCCAGCTCGTCGAGACGCGCGACGACTACCTGCGCGCCGTCGAGTCGATCGCCTCGGGTGTCGGCCCGGTCGCCGTCGACGCCGAGAGGGCCAGCGGGTTCCGCTACTCCCAGCGCGCCTACCTGATCCAGCTCCACCGCCGCGGATCCGGCACTTTCCTGTTCGACCCACCGGCGATCGGCGGGTTCGAGGAGCTGCAGGCCGCCATCGGCGATGTCGAGTGGATCCTGCACGCCGCCAGCCAGGACCTGACCTGCCTCCGGGAGGTCGGACTCGACCCCTCCAGCATCTTCGACACCGAACTCGCCGCCCGCCTGCTCGGTCTGCCCCGGGTCGGCCTCGCATCGGTCGTCGAGAGCCTGCTCGGCCTGCACCTGGCCAAGGAGCACTCCGCGGCCGACTGGTCGACCCGTCCGCTGCCGTCCTCCTGGCTCGACTACGCGGCACTCGACGTCCAGCTCCTCCCCGAGCTGCGGGACCGGGTCGCCGCGCTCCTCGACGAGTCCGGCAAGCGCGACATCGCGGAGCAGGAGTTCGACGCGGTGCTCGGCAAAGAGCTCGTCGTCACCCGCGCCGACCCGTGGCGTCGGCTCTCCGGCCTGCACACCGTCAAGGGCGTCCGCGCCCTGGCCGTCGCCCGCGAGCTCTGGACCGCCCGTGACGACCTCGCGCAGGAACTCGACGTGTCCCCCGGCCGACTCGTCCCCGATGCGTCCCTCGTCGCCGCGGCTCGCGTTCTGCCCCGCAGCAAGCGCGAGCTCGCCGCCCTGCGGGAGTTCTCCGGCCGGGCCAGCCGAACCGAGCTCGACCGCTGGTGGGCGGCCATCGAACGCGGGCTCGCCACCGAAGACCTGCCCCAGCTGCGGATCCCCGGAGACGCCATGCCGCCGCCGCGCGCGTGGGCCGACCGCAACCCGGACGCCGACAAGCGACTCAAGGCCGCAAAGTCCGCCGTCGCCGACGTGGCGGAACGGCTCGATATGCCGGTCGAGAACCTGCTCACTCCCGACACTCTGCGCCGCGTCGCCTGGCAGCCGCCCGCCGACATCGCGCCCGAATGGATCGCGTCGGCTCTCGGCGCCCTCGGAGCGCGGCCCTGGCAGATAGACGCGACTGCACAAACGATCAGCGAAGCCTTTGTCGCTGGTAGCCAAGAGGCTGTCGAGCCCGAGGATGCGGCTTCGTAGGAAGAGTCAAAGGATTCCGGGGCGAATCAGCGGCCCGCATAGCATCGTTGCGGTTGTTCGATATGCGAGGAGGCAGACGTGGCCGAAGGCAATGAAGTCGTTTTCGTGGACGGGGTGCGAACCCCGTTCGGTCGTGCGGGCGAGAAGGGCGTGTACTGGGGAACCCGGTCCGACGACCTGATCGTCAAAGCGATGATCGGTCTCCTCGAGCGCAACCCGTCACTGCCCAAGGAGCGCGTCGACGACGTCGCCATCGCGGCGACGACGCAGGTCGGCGACCAGGGCCTCACCCTGGGCCGCACCGCCGCCCTCCTGGCGGGTCTCCCCCGCTCCGTCCCGGGATACGCCATCGACCGCATGTGCGCCGGCGCCATGACCTCGGTCACGACGACGGCGGGCGGTATCGCATTCGGCGCCTACGACGTGGTCATCGCCGGCGGGGTCGAGCACATGGGCCGGCACCCGATGGGCTTCGACGCCGACCCGAACCCGCGCTTCATCGCCGAGAAGCTCGTCAGCGAGGACGCGCTGAACATGGGCAACACCGCGGAGCGGATCCACGACCGGTTCCCGCAGCTCACGAAGGAGCGCTCGGACCACTTCGCGATGCGGAGCCAGCAGAAGCTCGCCGCCGCCTACGCCGCCGGCAAGATCCAGCCCGACCTCGTCCCCGTCGCGGCCGCGACACCCGAGGGATGGAACCTCGTCACCGAGGACCAGGGCATGCGCCCCGAGACCAACATGGAGGGTCTCGCCACCCTCAAGACCCCGTTCCGCCCGCACGGGCGCGTCACGGCCGGCAACTCCTCGCCGCTGACCGACGGCGCCACCGTCTCCCTGCTCGCCAGCGCCAAGGCGGCGAAGGAGCTCGGTCTCACCCCCAAGATGAAGCTCGTCAGCTTCGCTTTCGCCGGGGTTGCCCCGGAGATCATGGGAATCGGTCCTGTCCCGTCCACCGAGAAGGCTCTCGCGAAGGCCGGCATGTCGATCGAGGACATCGGGCTGTTCGAGCTCAACGAGGCGTTCGCCGTGCAGGTCCTCTCCCTGCTCGATCACTTCGGCATCGACGACGACGACCCGCGGGTCAACCGGTGGGGCGGTGCCATCTCGATCGGCCACCCGCTCGCAGCGTCGGGAGTCCGGCTCATGATCCAGCTCGCCGCGCAGTTCGCCGAGCATCCCGAGGTGCGCTACGGCCTCACCGCGATGTGCGTCGGACTCGGTCAGGGCGGCAGCGTCATCTGGGAGAACCCCAACTGGAACGGCAAGAAGTGGGACAGCGGGTCGCTCGGCAAGGAGGCCAAGGAGCTGGCCAAGCGGCGCAAGGACGAAGCGAAGGCGGCAGGCAAGTGAGCGACAAGAACGGCACCGACTACGCCTCGATCGACTTCTCCGACCTGCTCGCGCTGTCCGACGACGAGGTCGTCACGCACGCCTACGCACGCGACGTTCCGCTGCGCAGCGGCAAGGTCCTCGCCCTGGTCACGCTCGACAACGGTCGCGACCATACCCGCCCCAACACGCTCGGCCCCGCCTCGCTCACCGAGCTCGGACGCGTCTACGACGAGTTGACCGCCCGCGCGGCCCGCGGCGAGATCCACGCCGTCGCGACGACCGGCAAGCCGTTCATCCTCGCGGCGGGTGCCGACCTGAGCAAGGTCAGCGACATCCCGTCGAAGGCGGTCGCCAAGAAGCTCGCGCAGCTCGGCCACTACGTGCTCGGCAAGCAGGCGGACTTCGGCGTTCCCTCGTTCGTGTTCATCAACGGACTCGCGCTCGGCGGCGGTGTCGAGATCGGGTTGAACGCCGACTACCGCACCATCGACGCGTCGACACCGGCGTTCGCGCTCCCCGAGGTCTTCCTGGGCATCATCCCCGGATGGGGCGGCGCCTACCTCCTGCCCAACCTGATCGGCATCGAGAACGCCCTCAAGGTCGTCGTCGAGAACCCTCTGAAGCAGAACCGCATGCTGAAGGCCTCGGATGTGCTCGAGCTGGGCATCGCCGACGCGCTGTTCCCCTCCGCCGCGTTCCTCGAGAACTCGATCGCCTGGGCCGATGCGGTACTGAACGGCAAGATCAAGGTCAAGCGCCCGAACGCCCCCGGCAAGCTCGAACGCCTCGCCAAGTGGGACATCGCGATCGGCATCGCCCGGAAGAGCCTCGAGTCGAAGATCGGCACGATCCCGAAGTCGCCGTACGCGGCCCTCGAACTGCTCAAGGCCGCGAAGAGCAGCTCCAAGGCCGAGGGCTTCGCCGCCGAGGACGACGCCCTGTCGGAGCTCATCTCCGGGGACCAGTTCCAGGCGAGCATCTACGCATTCAACCTCGTGCAGAAGCGCGCCAAGCGGCCGGCCGGGGCGCCCGACAAGAAGCTCGCCCGCCGGATCGGCAAGGTCGGAGTCGTCGGAGCCGGTCTGATGGCCAGCCAGTTCGCCCTGCTGTTCCTGCGTCGCCTCCAGGTGCCGGTGGTCATCACCGACATCGATCAGGCGCGCGTCGACAAGGGACTCGACTACATCCGCGGTGAGATCGCCACCCTGCTGGGCAAGGGGCGCATCTCGCAGGACGAATCGAACCGTCTGAACGCGCTGCTGACCGGCACGACCGACCGATCCCTCTTCGCCGACTGCGACTGGGTGATCGAGGCCGTCTTCGAAGAGCTCGGCGTGAAGCAGCAGGTCTTCGGCGAGATCGAGAGGATCGTCTCCCCCGAGGCCATCCTGGCCACCAACACCTCGTCGCTGTCGGTCGAGCAGATCGGCGCCGGCCTGGAGCACCCCGAGCGACTCGTCGGCTTCCACTTCTTCAACCCCGTCGCGGTCATGCCGCTGATCGAGGTCGTGAAGACCCCGTTCACGAACGACGAGACCCTCGCCACCGCCATGGCCACCGCGGCGAAGCTTAAGAAGAACGCGGTCATCACTCGCGACACCCCCGGCTTCGTCGTGAACCGCATCCTGGCCAAGGTGCTCGGCGAGGCGATGCACGCGGTCGACACCGGCACGCCGTTCTCGGTCGTCGACGACGCGGTCAAGCCCTTCGGGCTTCCGATGACGCCGTTCGTGCTGCTCGAGCTGGTCGGCCTCAAGGTCGGAGCTCACGTGCTCGACACGCATCACAGCGCCTTCCCCGAGCGGTTCTTCCGATCCGAGAGCCTGCACGAACTCGCCGACCTCGGTCGCATCTACGAGCGCGACGGCAAGGGCGGCATCAAGGGAGTCGACAAGCAGGCGCTGGCGATCGTGGAGAAGCAGTTCGACGGCAAGGGCTCGCCGATGACCGCCGAGGAGCTGCGCCGCCGGATCGAGGACGGCCTCGCCGACGAGGTCAAGCGTATGCTCGACGACAAGGTCGTCGAGGCCGCAGAGGACATCGACCTCTGCCTGATCCTCGGTGCCGGATATCCGTTCCACATGGGAGGGCTCACCCCCTACCTCGACCGGGTCGGCGCATCCGAGCGCGTCTTCGGGAGCACGTTCCACACTCCCCCGCTCCGCGGCGTCAACTGATCGCGCTGTCCGGGCCCTCCCTGTCGGAGGGTCCGGATAGCGTCGCCGCATGGCCATCCAGTACTACGTCGCAAGCTCGCTCGACGGATTCATCGCCGCCCCCGACGATGATATCGACTGGTTGATCTCTTTCGGCATGGCCGAGTTCCAGGACCACTACGACGCCTTCATCGCCGACGTCGGTGCGATCGTGATGGGCTCGTCGACGTACGCCTTCATCGTCGACCAGGGCGCCGAGTCCTGGACCTACGGGACGACGCCGTCCTGGGTCATGACCTCCCGCGATCTCCCCGGAATCGAGGGCGCCGATATCCGGTTCGCGACCGGTGAGATCGGCCCGGTGCTCGCCGCTGCGGCCGACGCCGCAGCCGGGCGCAACGTCTGGGTCGTCGGCGGCGGACTGGTCGCCGCGCAAGCCGCGGAGGCCGGTCTGCTCGACGAGCTGCACGTGACGCTCATGCCCGTGGTCCTGGGGGCCGGCAGCCCCCTGCTGCCCGTCCGCGACCGACTCGGCCCATTGAACCTGACCGGCACCACCGCGTTCCCGAGCGGCGCCGTCGAGCTGGTCTACGAGGTAGCGGCGCGGGCCGCGGGCTAGGCGACCGGGTTGGGCGCGTGCGTCTCGACGAAGTTCAACGCGATGTCGGCGACCTCACGCCATCCCGAGTCCAGAGTCAGCGAATGCCCCCGATCCGGCACCTCGACCAGTTCGGTGACACCCGGGTTGCGCGCCTGAAGCCGATAACTGGACTGCCCGATGGCCAACGGCACCGTGTTGTCGTTCGTGCCGTTGATGATCAGCAGTGGACCGCGCTCCGGGTTCTTCGTGTCCACCTTGGTCTCCGAGAACGGATTCAGGTTCGCTGTCGCGGCCTGGAACAGCGGAACCCCTGACGTGGGCACGTGATACGTCTCGTAGAGGTGACGTCCCTCCTCCTCCGAGAGATTGTTCGTCCAGCCGTAACTGAACTGCTCGAACGTCAGCGCCACCGCACGACCCAGATTCGCAGGGTTGCTGAGAACCGGTGCAGCCGACTTGAGAGACGAGACGGGCAGCGCGAGCACGCCCTGGAAAGGTGCCGGGTCGATGGCGACCGTCGCGACGGACGATCCCGTCCCCGCGATCTTCTGCGCGATGAGACCGCCGAACGAGTGGCCGATGACCGCGGGCCCGACGTCCAGCGCCGCGATCGCCTCGAGATAGTGATCCGTGACCTGGCCGACCATCTTGTGTGCGAACACCTCCGGGTCGGCGAGAGCTTCGGCGACGCTGTCGGGATCATCGGGCCAACCCGGCGCGATCGTGGCGAACCCCGCCTCCTCGAAGAGCGTCCGCCACTGCTGCCAGCTGCTCGCCAGAAGCCAGAGGCCGTGCACGAAGACGACGGGTCGTAATCCCGTCGCATTGGCGCGCTCGATCTCGGCGAGCTCCCACTCGGTCAATGTGGCCATGTCCCTGCTCCGTTCCGTCGGCTCTGCGGGCGCGATGCGCCGCTGATCCGTCACGCTAAGACAGGGCGGCCCCGACGGCTTGTCACAATCCGCGACGACTGTGCTGTACCCGCAACGATCTCGTGCACTAGCGTGTGCGCTCATGACGGCATCGATCGAGATCGATGATCTACCGAGGACCGACCGAGTCGAGTTTCTACGGCAGCACATGCTCGCGGCACGAACACCCCTCGAGTTGCGGCCGAACGGTGCGGAGTCGGTCGTGGTGCGGGCACGCGCGACACCTCTCAGCGACGAAGTTTCTCTTCTCTCGACCGCGGGCAGCGGCGCGGCGGTCCATCGCACCGCGGCCATGGCACGCGCCGACGCGGAGCCCGCGGTCGTCCTCAGTCTCCTGACCGGGGGCCGGTCCACGGTCGCGCAGGGCGGCAGTGCGGTGCTGCAGCGCCCGGGAGAGCTCGTGATCTACGAGACCTCGACCCCCTACGCCATCACCTTCGAATCGGGATCAGCGCGCCACTCGCTGACCGTCTCCCGCTCCGTTCTCGACCTCCCGGAGAGAGCGTTCGGCGCCCATCACGCCGAGCATCTCGACCGACGCGACCCCGTCGTCGCCTCCGTCACCGCGTTCCTCCACGGACTGGCCGTCTCGGCGCGGACGATGACCCTCGATCAGCAGCGAATCATGGGACCGGCCGCGATCGCGATGACACGCGCCCTTCTCCTCGAGACATCGGGGACGCACCGGGCTGACGACAGCCAATCGCTCGACGCTCGCCTGCTCGCCTACCTCGAGCGGCATTTCGCGCGGCAGGATCTCTCGGCGGCCGAACTCGCCGCGGCTCACGGCATCTCCGAGCGCACGCTCTACGCCTCACTCGCCCGGAACGGGATCGGGCTGCGCCGCTGGCTGCGCGAGCGGCGCCTGAGGGCGGCCGCCGCCATGCTCGTGGACCCGGCGTGGCGCACCGCATCCATCTCGACGATCGCCCACCGCTGGGGTTTCGCCGATCACGCGCACTTCTCGCGGACGTTCCGCGAACGCTACGGGGTCACCCCCAGCGACTACCGCGCCGGGTGAGCGGCCTCCGCCGGGTCAGCGCCCGATGGGCGTCATGTCCGCGTAGCGATCGCCGACGGGCGGTGCGATGGCGTCGAGACGTTCGAGCTGCTCGGTCGTCAGGTGGACCTCGTCGGCCGCCGCGTTCTCCTCGAGCCGGCTGACTCGCTTGGTGCCGGGGATCGGGGCGATGTCGTCGCCCTGCGCGAGCAGCCAGGCGAGCGCGACCTGCGCGGGAGTCGCACCGGCCTCGGCGGCCACGGCGTCGACCACCTCGACGATGCGGATGTTCTGCGCGAGGTTCTCGCCTTCGAAGCGCGGGTTGTTCCGGCGGAAATCATCCTCGTCGAGCTGATCGACGGACCGGATCGAGCCGGTCAGGAACCCGCGCCCGAGCGGCGAATACGGAACGAAGCCGATCCCGAGTTCGCGAAGCGTCGGCAGTACCTCGGCTTCGGGGTCGCGGGTCCACAGCGAGTACTCGGACTGGAGCGCCGTCACCGGGTGGACGGCGTGAGCACGGCGAATGGTCGCCGGGGCGGCCTCGGAGAGCCCGATGTGACGGACCTTGCCCTCCGCCACGAACTCAGCCAGGGCACCCATGGTGTCCTCGATCGGCACCGCCGGATCCATCCGGTGCTGGTAGTAGAGGTCGACGTGGTCCGTTCCCAGTCGCTTGAGCGAGCCCTCGAGCGCCAGTCGCGCGTTCTCCGGACTGCCGTCGAAGCCGCGGGAACCGTCGCCTCGATGCTTGATCATGCCGAACTTGGTGGCGATCACGACCTGGTCGCGCTTGCCGACGAGAGCACGGGCCAGGAGCTCCTCGTTGATGTAGGGCCCGTAGATCTCGGCCGTGTCGAGGAAGGTCACGCCGAGCTCGATGGCGCGATGGATCGTGCGGATGGACTCGTCGTCATCGGTGCCGGCGCCGCTGTAGAACGCCGACATGCCCATCAGGCCGAGGCCCAGTCGTGAGACGTCGAGGCCATCTGCTCCCAGGGTGATGTGCTTCATGGGGAGGTCCCTCTCTGGCCGGACGCTACTTGTGATCGCCGGCCGTGTCGTTCTCGGACGCGCGCTCGGCGAGCGCGTGGTCTTCGCCGTCGCTCAGCGGCCGTGCGATCGGCACCTTGGAGCCGAGCACCTGGGCGACGAGATCGCGGGCGATCTTCTGCGGAGTGAGGCCCGCCTGATCGAGGATCTCGTCCCGCGAACCGTGCCCGAGGAACTCATCGGGCAGGCCGAGCTCGGTGAGCGCGGTGTCGACTCCGGCCGCGCGCATGTCCTGACGGACCCGCGTGCCGATGCCGCCGACTCGGATGCCGTCCTCGAGGGTGACGACGATGCGGTGGCTGGCGGCGAGGGAGATGATGCTCTGCGGCACGGGGACGACCCAGCGTGGGTCGACGACCGTCGCGCCGATGCCCTGAGCTGCGAGACGGTCGGCGACGGCGAGCCCCAGACCGGCGAAGACACCGACGGCGACGATGAGCACGTCGTCGTTCGCCGATTCCCGAAGCACGTCGACACCGTCGTCGGTGCGTCGCAGCGCCGGCAGCTCGGGGACCGCGGCCCCCTTGGGGAAACGGATGACCGTGGGACCGTCGTCGATCGCCACAGCCTCGGCGAGCTCTTCGCGAAGCCGGACGGCGTCGCGGGGGGCGGCGAGCCGGATGCCGGGAACGACCTGGAGGATGGCGAGGTCCCACATGCCGTGATGACTCGGGCCGTCGGGCCCGGTGATGCCCGCCCGGTCGAGGACGAGGGTGACCCCCGCCTTGTGCAGCGCGACGTCCATCATGACCTGGTCGAATGCGCGGTTCACGAAGGTGGCGTAGATCGCGACGACGGGGTGCAGACCGCCGAAGGCGAGGCCCGCGGAGGAGGCGATCGCATGCTGTTCGGCGATGCCGACGTCGATCACGCGATCGGGATACCGGTCGGCGAGCTTGGAGAGGCCGGTCGGCCGCAGCATGGCGGCCGTGATGCCGATGATGCGCGGGTCGCGGTCCGCGAGTGCGACGAGTTCGTCGGCGAACACGGAGGTCCAGGACGGGCCCGCACTCGACTCGAGCGGCTCGCCCGTCTCGGGGTCGATCTGTCCGACCGCGTGGAACTGGTCGGCCGCATCGCGCAGGGCCGGCTCGTACCCGCGGCCCTTCTGCGTGATCGCGTGCACGATCACGGGCAGGTCGTAGTTCTTGGCCTGCCGCAGCGCCTCCTCCAGTGCGACGACGTCATGTCCGTGAACCGGACCGATGTACTTGATGTCCAGGTCCGAGTAGAGGCCCTCGTTACCGGCGAAGCGACTGAGGAACCCGTGCAGCGCGCCGCGGGTGGCACGGTAGATGGCGCGACCCGGACGCCCGAACCTGTTGAAGAGACGACGCGATGAGACGTGTAGATCGCGGTAGGCGGGACGGGTGCGGACCTCGTTGAGGAACCGGGCGAGGCCGCCGATCGTCGGCGCGTAGGAGCGGCCGTTGTCATTGACGACGATGACCAGCCGGCGGTTGTTGTCGTCGCTGATGTTGTTGAGGGCTTCCCAGGTCATACCGCCCGTGAGAGCGCCGTCGCCGACGACGGCGACCACATGGCGGTCCGCCTGTCCGGTGACCGTGAAGGCGCGGGAGATGCCGTCAGCCCAGGACAACGAGCTCGACGCGTGGGAGCTCTCGACGATGTCGTGCTCCGACTCCGAGCGCTGAGGATAGCCGGCCAGACCGTCACTGCTGCGCAGGCGGTCGAAGTCTTGACGCCCCGTGAGGAGCTTGTGCACGTAGCTCTGGTGACCGGTGTCGAAGACGATGGCGTCGCGCGGCGAGTCGAACACCCGGTGCATGGCGATGGTGAGTTCCACGACGCCGAGGTTGGGGCCGAGATGACCGCCGGTCTTCGACACGTTGGCCACCAGGAATGCCCGCACCTCGGCCGCGAGCTCGACGAGCTGGTCCTTCGAGAGCGAGTCGAGGTCGCGGGGGCCGCGGATGTTCTCGAGAAGACTCATGATCCCGAGTCTAGGTCGGCGATCCTTCGGATGAGATCAATCACGGGTGCACCCGGTCGGCGAGCTGCGCCGCCGGATCGGCGGCGCAGCCGGCGATGTCACAGCAGCGAACGGAGGACGTACTGGAGGATGCCGCCGTTGCGGTAGTAGTCGGCCTCACCGGGGGTGTCGATGCGGACGACCGCCTCGAACTCGATCGGCTGCTTGCCCTCCGCCGAGTGCTCACTGGGCTCCGCGACGACGTGGACCGTCTTCGGGACTCCGCCGTCGTTGAGCGACTCGATCCCCGAGATCGAGATGATCTCCGTCCCGTCGAGCCCCAGAGACTCGATGTTCTCGCCGGCGGGGAACTGCAGCGGGATGACGCCCATTCCGATGAGGTTCGAACGGTGGATCCGCTCGAAGCTCTCGGTGATGACGGCTTTCACGCCGAGCAGCGAGGTGCCCTTCGCCGCCCAGTCGCGCGAGGAGCCCGAACCGTACTCCTTGCCACCCAGGATGACGAGAGGGGTGCCCTGCTCCGCGTAGTTCTGCGCGGCGTCGTAGATGAACGACTGCGGCGCGTCGGCCTGGGTGAAGTCACGGGTGTACCCGCCCTCGACGCCGTCGAGGAGCTGGTTGCGCAGACGGATGTTCGCGAAGGTGCCTCGGATCATCACCTCGTGGTTTCCGCGCCGCGAGCCGTAGGAGTTGTAGTCCTTGCGGTCGACGCCGTGCTCGGAGAGGTACTGCGCGGCGGGGGTTCCCGCCTTGATCGAGCCGGCCGGGCTGATGTGGTCGGTCGTGACCGAGTCCCCCAGCTTCGCGAGGACACGCGCGCCGGCGATGTCGACGACCGGCGACGGGTTCAGCTCCATGCCCTCGAAGTACGGGGGCTTGCGGACGTAGGTGGACTCGGCGTCCCACTCGAAGGTCGCACCCGTCGGGGTGGGGAGCGAACGCCAGCGCTCGTCGCCGTCGAAGACTCCGGCGTACTTGCTGGTGAACATGTCGGTCGAGATCGAGCTGTCGATCGTGGCCTGCACCTCGGCCGCGTCGGGCCAGATGTCCTTGAGGTAGACCGGGTTGCCGTCGCTGCCGTTGCCGAGGGACTCGGTGTCGAAGTCGAAGTTCATCGACCCGGCGAGGGCGTACGCGATGACGAGCGGCGGGCTGGCCAGGTAGTTCATCTTCACGTCGGGGTTGATGCGACCCTCGAAGTTGCGGTTGCCCGAGAGGACTGCGGTGACGGCGAGGTCGTTGTCCTGGACGGCCTGCGAGATCTCGTCCTCGAGGGGTCCCGAGTTGCCGATGCAGGTCGTGCAGCCGTAGCCGACGAGGTAGAAGCCGAGGTCCTCGAGGTAGGTGGTGAGGCCCGACTTGTCGTAGTAGTCGGTGACGACCTTGGATCCAGGGGCCAGCGTGGTCTTGACCCACGGCTTGGCCTTCAGGCCCTTCTTGCTCGCGTTGCGGGCGAGCAGCCCCGCGGCCAGCATGACCGACGGGTTCGAGGTGTTGGTGCAGGACGTGATCGCCGCGATCGCGACCGCGCCGTGGTCGAGCGTGAACTCGTCGCCACCGCCGACGGAGACCTGAACGGGCTTCGATGCGGCCTTCGGCTCGTTCGCCGTCGCCGCGACATCGTGCGCGTGGCTGACCTCGCCCGAGACGTCCTCGTGGTCGCGGCTCTCGTCCTGCGCGGTGAGCCCGATCGGGTCGGAGGCCGGGAAGGTGCCCTCGACCGCTGCGTCGACCAGCGTGCGCTCATCGTCGGCCTCGATGCCCGCGTAGTCGCCGAGGTCGTGCACGAACTGTGCCTTCGCGTCGGTCAGCTCGATGCGGTCCTGGGGGCGACGCGGTCCGGCGATCGAGGGGACGACGGTGCTGAGGTCGAGCTCGAGGTACTCGCTGAAGACCGGCTCCTGCGCCGGGTCGTGCCAGAGCTTCTGCGTCTTGGCGTACGCCTCGACGAGTGCGACCGACTGCTCGTCGCGACCGGTGAAACGCAGGTAGTCGAGGGTCACGTCGTCGATGGGGAACATCGCGGCGGTCGAACCGAACTCGGGGCTCATGTTGCCGATGGTGGCGCGGTTGGCGAGCGGCACCTCGGCGACTCCCTCGCCGTAGAACTCGACGAACTTGCCGACGACTCCGTGCTTGCGCAGCATCTGCGTGATCGTGAGGACGACGTCGGTCGCGGTGACTCCCGTGGGGATGGCGCCGGACAGCTTGAACCCGACGACCTTCGGGATGAGCATCGAGACGGGCTGGCCGAGCATGGCGGCCTCGGCCTCGATGCCGCCGACGCCCCATCCGAGCACGCCGAGCCCGTTGACCATGGTGGTGTGGGAGTCGGTGCCGACACAGGTGTCGGGGTAGGCCTGCAGCACCCCGCCGACCTCGCGGGTCATGGTGACGCGGGCCAGGTACTCGATGTTGACCTGGTGGACGATGCCGGTTCCCGGCGGGACGACCTTGAAGTCGTCGAACGCGGTCTGACCCCAGCGGAGGAACTGGTAGCGCTCGCCGTTGCGCTCGTACTCGATCTCGACGTTGCGCTCGAAGGCGTTCGGTGTGCCGAAGAGGTCGGCGATGACGGAGTGGTCGATGACCATCTCGGCGGGTGCCAGCGGGTTGATCCTGGTCGGGTCGCCGCCGAGGGCGCTGACCGCCTCGCGCATGGTGGCGAGGTCGACGATGCAGGGAACACCCGTGAAGTCCTGCATCACGACGCGAGCCGGCGTGAACTGGATCTCGGTGTCGGGCTCGGAGGTCGGGTCCCAACCGCCGAGGGCACGGATGTGCGCGTCGGTGATGTTGGCGCCGTCCTCGGTGCGCAGAAGGTTCTCGAGAAGCACCTTGAGGCTGAACGGGAGCTTCTCGTACCCCGCCACCGTGTCCACGCGGAAGATCTCGTAGTCGGTGTCACCGACCGTGAGTGTGTCCCTCGCTCCGAAGCTGTTCACTGCTGCCACGACGATCTCCTCCGCGTTCGAGGCCACGCGGTGCGAACTGCCCGCCGGCCACCCCTCAGCCATCTTGCTCGCCAGGTGCGGGCCAGGACCAGCAAGGGGACCCTTACTCGGAGACGCCGACCGGCGAATTTATCTCGACGTCGAGATAAATGGAATCTTAGCTCACAACTCCGGGACGCTCCTGCGTCGGCGACGTGCGGAACACCGCTCGCGCGACCAGCCAGGAGAGGACGAGGAGGGGCGCGTACAGGGGCAGGCCCATCACGAGCTTCAGGGTGCCGAGGAGTTCGATCGACCCGGAGAGGTAGAGCGGCAGCTGGACCGCGAGGCGGGCGGCGAACAGCGCGACCCAGGCCAGAGTGAGGCCCTGCATGGCCCGGAACTTGCGGCGATCCTTGCGCCACGCGGTGCCCTCGCCGAACAGGTAGCCGACCGCGACACCGATCAGCGGCCACCCCACGAGCACGGAGATGAGAAGGCCCGCCCCGTAGGCGCCGTTGGTGATGAGGCCGAGCACGAAGTTGTCCTCGGCTCGACCCGTGAAGAGGGAGAGGCCGGCCGACGCGAGCGCCGCGAACAGTCCGCCGATGGCCTGTGTGACAGGCGTGCGCTGCGCGATCCGCACGACGGTGAACACCGCGGCCGCACCGACCGAGATACCGAGGGAGAGCGGGAGCGACCGGGTGACGCTGAAGAGCACGACGAAGAGCACTCCGGGCAGCACGGCCTCGAGCACACCGCGCACTCCGCCGATGGCCGAGAGGAGTCCGCGCCCCGTGACCGCTCCCCCATCGGCGACCTGACCGAAGCCCGCTCGCCGGGCCGCCTCAGCCAGACTCTGCCGGAACGTCTCGGGGACCTCGTCGGACGTGCGATCCGCGGCAGGCGAGGGTTCGCCACCTGCGCGCTCGTCGGGACGGTCGGATCCTGCCGACCCGGGAACGGAGGAGTCAGACACCGGTGATCGGTGCTCCGACCTGAGGGCCGGCGGGGCCGCCCGCGGGAACGTGCAGAGGAATGAGGTCACGAGGGGGCATCGGCGTGTTGCCGCGCACGACGACCACGCTGCGGAACAGGTCCTCGACCGCGGCCGCAGCGTCGGGGTTGACCGCGCCTTCGCCGGCGATGACACCTCGCAGGAACCAGCGGGGACCGTCGACCCCGATGAAGCGGGCGATCCGCGTCGTCTGCGGGGTACCGGCACCCGCGGACACGGGAATGGTCGCGACGAGCTCGGGTCCGAACGGACCGTCGACCTCGCGCGTCTGGCCACCCTGCTTCTGGATCTGCTCGACGATCTGCGCGCGGATCTCGTGCCAGAGTCCGCTCGATCGGGGCGCCGCGAACGGCTGCACCTGAAGCGTGGACCCGGCGTAGTCGAGACCGACGGCGACGACGCGCTTGGTCGCCTCCTCCACCTCGAGGCGCAGATGCAGCCCCTCGCGGGGAACGATCTTCACCCCGCCGAGGTCGACGTACGGGCGGACCGCATTGGCCTCGCTCACGTCGAGGGGACCGTTGATGTCCCGGTCCTCGGGAGCCGATTTGGGCTGGATGTCGTCTGCGTCAGGCAGGAGTTCCTCGTCGGTCACGGCACGATTCCTTCCACGGGGGCTGCGACCCGGTCGGTCGCGCCCGAAGCATAGCCGGTCGACCCGTGGCCGGACTCGCCCCGCTCGGAGCCCGGCAGGCTCTCGACCGGGATGAACTCGACCGGGACGACGGCGGTCACGAACAGCTGGGCGATACGGTCGCCGACCGAGATCGTGTAACTCTCGGACGGGTCGGTGTTGAGGAGGTTGACCTTGATCTCACCGCGATAACCGGCATCGACCAGGCCCGGCGCGTTCACGATCGTGATGCCGTGCTTCGCCGCGAGTCCACTGCGCGGCAGCACCAGGGCGGCGTACCCGGACGGCAGCGCGATCCGCAGGCCCGTACCGACGAGCGCGCGCTCCCCGGGGGCCAGGACCACCTCTTCGGCGGAGACGAGATCGGCTCCCCCGTCACCGGGGTGCGCGTAGGTCGGCGCCTCGGCGCCTGCGGTCAGAACGGGAACTGTCTGCGGCACGTGTCGAGGCTAGCCCACCGAAGCTGGTGCAATAGGGACATGACCTTCTCGGAGCGCCTCGTCCCGTCGCCCTGGGTGTTCGTGGCATGCGCGCTGCTGATCCCCGCCGGACTCCTCGTCTTCCTGCCCGTCTCGATCGGTGTCGCCATCGGTGCCGCAGTCGTCTTCTTCGGCGGCGCGTGCGCCGCGCTGCTGCTCCTCGCGCCGGTCGTCGAGGTCCGCGACGGGATGCTCCGAGCCGGCCGGGCTCGCATCCCCCTCGATCTGATCGCGGGCGCGACCGCCCACCGCAAGGAGGAGGCGACGGCGGAACGCGGTGTTCGACTCGATGCGCGCGCCTACCTGTGCATCCGAGGGTGGGTCGACCCGATCGTCAAGGTGGAGCTGGCCGACCCCGACGATCCGGCGCCGTACTGGATCGTGTCGTCGCGGCGGCCCGACGAGCTCGTCGCGGCGATCACGGCGGGTCGCTGAGCATCCCACCGCCGCCCGTTGAGCACGTCGAAACGAGCATGTCCACTTCGACCGGCTCAGTGAGCGGCGGCAACGCACCCGCCCGTTGAGCCCGCCGAAACGAGCACCTCCACTTTGACCGGCTCAGTGAGCGGCGGCCGGGCCAAAGACGAAGGCCCGGTGCTCCTCGAATGAGGAACGCCGGGCCTTTCGAACACTGCCTGGATCAGGCAGCGCACTCCAAGCAGATCGCACCGATCTTCTCTTCGTGATCGATCTGCGAGCGGTGCTTCACGAGGAAGCAGGACACGCAGGTGAACTCGTCGGCCTGCGGCGGGAGCACCACCACGTCCATCTCGACGTCGGAGAGATCCGCGCCGGGAAGGTCGAAGCTGCCGGGGTTATCGGCGTCGTCGACGTCGACAACACCCGAGAGCTTGTCGGGCACCCGCTCCTTCAGAGCCTCGATCGACTCGGAGTCGTCATCGGTCTTGCGGGGCGCGTCGTAATCGGTCGCCATTCCCATCCTTCTGTTACATCGCCTGATCGGCGGCGACAGTCTGCATGATCGCCTGTCGAAGCGCAAACCGGAAACCGTCTTCTTTACTGCCGTTCATGGAACTTCCGGCGCGCCCAGGGTATTCCGCGGATAGAAGTCGTCTCGGTGGCATCCTTGGGCCACTGGTTAACGCGAGGGGACAAGCGGCATGCACACTCTGAGAGCCGTCGCGATCGAAGGCAGCGGAGTCGTCGCGACGGATGCGCACGGCACCCAATTCCACATCGAGATCGACGACCAGATCAGGCTCCGGCTGCGCGATGGCGCCGCAGCCAGCGGTTCTTCCCGCAAGCTCTCGCCGCGCGAGATCCAGACCCACATCCGGGCCGGCCTGTCGGCCGAGGAGGTCGCGTCGCTCACGGGTGCGCCCCTCGACTACATCCAGCGCTACGAGGGTCCCGTTCTCGCCGAGCGCGAGTACGTGGTCGAATCCGCTCTCGGCGTAACGGTCAACACGCTGCCCGACGGCGAGGTCGATGGGCCTCACCCCACTTTCGGAGCCGTCATCGGGGAGAGGCTCGCGCAGCTCTCCGCTCGGGGCACGCTCTGGGTCAGCTGGAAGGAGCAGTCGGGCGGCTGGGTGCTCAAGCTGTCCTTCACCGCCGACTCCATCGACCACGACGCGCGGTGGCGCTTCGATCCGAAGAAGCTGACGCTCGCCCCCCTCAACGCCGAGGCGATCGCGCTGTCCCAGCAGTCCGAGATCGGAGGGCAGCTGCTCCCCCGTCTGCGCGCCCTCCCGAACGATCTCGCGACCCGCGATGCATCGCGCTTCGACTCGGCCGTCTTCGAGCTCCCTGAGATGCCCCCCTCGGCGCCGGCCGAGACTCCCGCGGCGTCGGAGGCGGCTCCCGCCCCCCACCTCGAACCCATCGCCTACGGCCGCGGTCGGGTCATGGAGGCGAGGACCGGCGCCATCTCCGTCACTCCCGAGTCGTCGTCGTCCGAGCACGGCGGCACCGCCGACCTGCTCGAGGCCCTGCGCCGTCGGCGCGGCGAACGCGAGGCCGCCGGATTCGACGAGTCGCCGCAGGAGGAGAAGTCGGCCACCACGACGGCCTCGATCCGGCTCCTCGACCGCCCCAAGACCGCCGAGCGCGAACCGCAGCCCGAACGTCGGGCGCCCGAGCGCAAGGTCGCGGAACGTCGCACCCAGGTCGCCGCGCCCGAGAGGCAGTCGCCGTCGTCCGAGACGATGCCGGTGCGCCCCGCGCGCCGCGGGCGCACCTCGATGCCGAGCTGGGACGAGATCGTCTTCGGCGCGCGACCCGATGACGAGGCCTGAGCCGACTCCGACACCGGTTGATCCCCGGAACGAGGGGACGACCTGCGTCATCGCGGGCGGCGGACCGGCGGGGATCATGCTGGGGCTGCTCCTGGCCCGATCCGGCATCCGTGTCACCGTCCTCGAGAAGCACCTCGACTTCCTGCGCGACTTCCGTGGTGACACCGTCCACCCCACGACCCAGGGCATCCTCGACGAGCTCGGGCTGACCGCCGCGTTCGAACGCATCGTGCGCGGCAGGGTCGACAGCGTCACCATGGGCACGGCCGACAGCGTCATCCTGAATGCGAGGATCGCCGGCGCCGCACCCTGGGCGCGGTTCCGGTCGATCGCACTCGCGCCGCAATGGGACTTCCTCGACCTCCTCACCGAGCACGCCTCGCACTACCCCGGCTTCGATCTCCGGCTGGGCGCGGAATGCACAGGAGTCCTCCGCTCTGCGAGGACAGGAGCGGTGACCGGTGTCCGCTACCGCGATGAGGCGGGCGACCACGAACTCCCGGCGGTGCTGACGGTGGCGGCCGACGGCCGCCGCTCCACCATCAGGAGCGCCGTCGACTCGCCGCTGATCGACCTGGGCGCTCCCATGGACGTGCTCTGGCTGCGGCTCCCGCGTCGCGACTCCGACGGGGCGGGCCTGCGAGGGGTGCTCGGCAGCGGCGACCTCGCCGTTGCGATCGATCGGGGCGACTACTGGCAGCTGGCCTACCTGATCCCGAAGGGGTCGTTCGCTGCGGTGCGCGCACGCGGGATCGACGTGCTCCGCACGCGTCTCGTCGCGCTGCTGCCGTTCCTGGTCGATCGCGTCGCCGCTGTCGACTGGGACGACGTCAAGATGCTCGAGGTGGGACTGAGCCGGCTGCAGCGGTGGTACTCGCCGGGCGTGCTCGCCATCGGCGACGCGGCGCACACGATGTCGCCGATCGGCGGTGTCGGCATCAACCTGGCGGTTCAGGATGCGGTCGCCGCGGCGCGGATCCTCGCGCCCGTCCTCCTGCGGGCTCAGGACGATCCGTCTCGATTCCGCCGCACCCTGAACCCGCGCCCGCTCGCGCGGGTCCAGCGACGTCGACTTCCCCCGGCAGTGCTGGTGCAGAGGATTCAGAGGACCGCCCAGGCACGCGTCATCGACCGTGTGCTGACGAACGGCACCGTGCGGCTGCCCTTCCTGCTCGCCGCCGACCTCAGGAACAACGGCCTGGTCGCCCGACTCATCGTGCGACTGCTGCTCTACGGAATCCGCCCCGAGCGGATCCCACCGGCGGTTCCCTGACCGGACCGGGAGGGCGCAGCCTCGCGAGGGTGCGGGATCACCCGCGCCGCGCCGCCCCGAACCGCAGAAGAGGCACTTCGCGCTCCGCCGCCGTGAAGGAGCCGTGCTGACCGACCATCGCCCGCGACGACGCGCTCGCCGTTCGCGCATCGTAGTAGGCGATCGGCTCGCGTGCGCCGACGAGGATGTCGCCGATCCGCGGGAGCACCTCGTCGTCGACGGGGCCGAAGACACCCGCCGCCACGGCTTCCGCGCGGGTGAAGACCCAAGCTCGATGCCCTTCCGCATCACGCCAGCGCTCCGCGAGCCCCTCCGCTGCGTGAAGGGGGAGGTCGGGCTCGAGGTACAGGTGCAGCAGGCGAGGGTCGCCTCCCACGTGCCGGACGCCGTCGACGAGCCCGGGGCGTTCGTCGATCAGCACATGCCGATCGGCCGACACATCGACCATTCCGTGGTCGGCTGTGACCAGCATCCCCACTCCCGGCGCGAGAGCCCGATCGCCCGAAGCGACGGCGGCGTCGACGGCCTCGAGGCCCGCGAGATATCGGTCGGACTGCGTTCCGCCGGCGTGCGCCGCCATATCGAGCTCGGGGACGTAGAGGTAGACGACCGTCGGATCGGCTGAGCTCGTCAACTCCGCCGCCGCCCCGAACCTCTCCGCGATGCCGTCGACGGGCACGTACTCCGCCCCTCGCAGCGCGGCGGCGGTGAATCCGGAATCCGAGTAGCGACGCCCGCCGACCACCACGGAGCGGACATCCGCTGTCTCGAACAGCGTCGGACAGCGCTGCCAGACGGCCGGATCGACGGTGCCGCCCCAGCCGCTGAGCTGATTCACAAGTCTGTCGGTGGCGGGGTCGAGGACCGAGTAGCCGACGACACCGTGCCGGCCGGGAGCGGCACCTGTCGTCAGCGAGGTGATCGCAGCCGCCGTCGTGGTGGGGCCGCCCGTGCGGGCCGTCGACCATTTGCCGATGGCCGAGGAGAGGACGCGAGCATGGCCCGATCGTGCCCGAAGACTCGACATGCCGAGCCCGTCGACCAGCACGACCACGAACGAACGCGCGGGCGGCAGCCGCAGCTCGTTCTGCTCCGAGCGCATCGCGGCGAGCGAACTGGTGAGAACCGCGGCCAGATGGGGGCCATCGCCGAGACCCGTGGGTACCATGATGGGCATCGGGGCCAGTCTCTCACAGCGCCTTGGCGCGGCCCCGACACCGGACGGGCCGCGCGCCCACCGGCCCCAGACACCGGGCAGTCGCCAGACGAGCCGCCCGCTTCCCCCGAGATCAGGAAGGCCGCGAGTACCGCCGTGCCCCAGCAAGCCCTCACCTCCCCCCGCCCCGCCCGGAGCGTCCGGTGAGCCCCGACGGCCGCACCCCCGACGCCGACGCGATCGTCGAGCGCATCGAGGACATCGACGTCTCGGTCGAGATGCAGGGTTCGTTCCTCGAGTACGCCTACTCCGTCATCTACTCGCGAGCACTCCCCGACGCCCGGGACGGACTGAAGCCGGTGCAGCGCCGGATCCTTTACCAGATGGCCGACATGGGCCTGCGGCCCGACCGCGGCCACGTCAAGTCGGCACGCGTGGTCGGCGAGGTCATGGGCAAGCTGCACCCGCACGGCGACTCGGCGATCTACGACGCGATGGTGCGCCTGGCGCAGCCGTTCGTGATGCGACTCCCCCTGATCGACGGGCACGGCAACTTCGGCTCCCTCGACGACGGCCCCGCCGCCTCCCGGTACACCGAGGCCCGGCTCGCGCCCGCCGCCATGGCCATGGTCGAGAACCTCGACGAGGACGTCGTCGACTTCGTGCCGAACTACGACAACCAACTGACCCAGCCCGAGGTGCTGCCTGCCGCGTTCCCGAACCTGCTCGTCAACGGCGCGAGCGGTATCGCCGTGGGCATGGCCACCAACATGGCACCGCACAACCTCATCGAGGTCGTGGCCGGAGCTCGCCACCTGATCGAGAACCCCGCGGCGACCCTCGACGACATCATGCGCTTCATCCCGGGTCCCGATCTGCCCACCGGCGGCACCATCTCAGGTCTCGACGGCATCCGAGACGCCTATGCGACGGGTCGCGGAAGCTTCCGCACCCGCGCGCGGGTCTCGATCGAGAACATCACCCCGCGCAAGTCCGGACTCGTCGTCACCGAGCTGCCCTATCTCGTCGGTCCCGAGCGGGTCATCGAGAAGATCAAGGACGGCGTCCAGTCGAAGAAGATCCAGGGGATCTCGGACGTCAACGACCTCACCGACCGGAAGAACGGTCTCCGCCTCGTCATCGGCATCAAGACAGGTTTCAGTCCTGAGGCCGTGCTCGAGCAGCTCTACCGCCTCACGCCGCTCGAGGAGTCGATGGGCATCAACAACGTCGCCCTCGTCGACGGCGGACCCCGCACCCTCGGTCTGCTCGAACTGCTGCAGGTCTACATCAAGCACCGCGTCGAGGTGGTCACCCGTCGCACCAGCTACCGTCTCGCCCGGCGCCGCGAACGTCTGCACCTCGTCGAGGGACTGCTCACCGCGATCCTCGACATCGACGAGGTCATCCAGGTCATCCGCACGAGCGATGACTCCGAGACCGCTCGCACCCGACTCATCGACATCTTCGACCTCGACCAGGTCCAGGCGGAGTACATCCTCGAGCTCCGGCTGCGCCGCCTCACCCGGTTCTCGCGCATCGAACTCGAGACCGAGCGCGACGAGCTCCGCGCCGAGATCGCCTACCTCGAGGAGCTGCTCGGCAGCGAACAGCGCATCCGCGAGCTGGTCGGCGATGAGCTCGACGCGACGGCCGAGAAGTACGGGACCCCCCGGCGCACCCTGCTCACCGAGGCGGCCCCATCGCTGGCAGGCAGCACGCGCGGCAAGAAGTCCACGGTGTCGCTCGAGATCGCCGATGTGCCGTGCACGGTGGTGCTCTCGACGACGGGACGCGCGGTGCGGGTCGACATGCCCGCCGACGAGGAGCTCGAACGACCCGCTCGGCGCAGCAGACACGATGCGATCCGGTCGCAGGTGCGCGGCACGAGCCGAGGCGAACTCGGTGCCGTGACCAACACGGGACGCCTCGTCCGGTTCACGCCCGTCGACCTCCCGGCGGTGCCCACCAACTCGGTGCAGCTGGGGGCGGGTGCCAGGATCGGCGATTACGTGGGCCTGGCCAAGGGTGAACGCGTCCTCGGGCTGGTCTCGCTGACGAGCGAGGAGCCCATCGCGCTCGGCACCAAGGGCGGGACCGTCAAGCGGGTGACCGCGGGCGGCTACCCGACGAAGCCCGACTTCGAGGTGATCTCGCTCAAGAAGGGCGACGAGGTGGTCGGCGTCGTGCAGTCCACGGATGACGCCGAGCTCGTCTTCGTGAGCAGCGATGCGCAGTTGCTGCACTTCCAGGCCTCGGCGGTCCGCCCCCAGGGCGTCGCCGCCGGAGGTATGGCCGGCATCAATCTGTCGACGGGAGCCGAGGTCGTCTTCTTCGGTGCCGTCGCCAAGCCCGAGCACGCGGTCGTGGCCACCGTGTCGACGACGATCGGCGCGCTCCCGGGCACCGACCCGGGCAAGGCGAAGGTGTCCCTGTTCGTCGACTTCCCCGGCAAGGGTCGAGCGACCGGTGGAGTGCGTGCGCACACCTTCCTCAAGGGAGAGGACTCGCTCGCCCTGGCCTGGGTTGGCGCGGATCCGGCCTACGCCGTCACCGCCGAAGGCGGAGCTGTCGCGCTGCCCGACCCCGGTGCGCGACGGGATGCATCGGGCATCCCGCTAGACGGCATCGTCGCCTCGATCGGCGCCGCCCTCAACGCGTGAGGGCCGCTGCTCACGAGCCCGAGATGTTGACCAGCCAACTGATGCCGAACCGGTCGTTCAGCATTCCGAAACTGTCACCCCACGGCGCCTTCGACAGCGGCTCCACAATTGTCGCGCCATCGGACAGCGACTCCCAGTAACGCGTCAGGGTCTCGGTGTCGTCGCCGCTCAACGACACCGAGAAGTTGGTGCCGGGCGTGTAGTCCATCCGGTCAGGGGTGTCCGCCGCCATCAGGACGAGACCGTTCGGCGCGGTCAGCATCGAATGCATGACCTTGTCCGACTCGGACGGATCCTGACCCATGCCCATCTCGCCGAACGTGCTGATCGTCAGGTCTCCGCCAAAGACCGAATGGTAGAACTCGATCGCCTCGCGGGCGGTGTCGCGGAAGTTCAGATACGGGGTGAGGATGACGGACATCGGAGCACCTTCCTGGTCGAGACCATGCGTATGTGGACACCGTAGACCTGACTCAGGCGAGTAGCGAGAGTCCCCCGATGATCTTGTCCACCGCTTTCCTGGGCCCGACGAGGCTCACCGCGCGGACGCCCAGTTCGGAGCTCGGGGTTCGCCCGACCGTCTCCAGGTACTCGTCGTAGACGCGGGTCTCCTGTGCCGCGCCCGCCATATCGGCGACGAAGACCTCGGGCCGTGTCGACGCCCGAGCGAGCACCGTCGTCATCCGCTCCGTGCCCGCCCCGAGGATCGTGCACCCCGCCCACGGAAGGCCCGGGTGACGTGCACCGTCCGCGTCGACCGCGTCGGGACCGAGGAGGCCGCTCACTCCGGCCTGGGTGGCAGCGGCCACGCAGGCAACGGCATTCGACTGCCGACCGACGGAGAGCGCGTCGTCGACGACGATCACCCATTTCAGTCGAGCCGACCGGGTGGGTGCGCTCGTGTCGATCTCCCCGGGATCGAATCCGAACATGACATCATCGGCCACAGCGACCACCTCCGGTTCCAAGTACGCGATACTGCGTCCACGGTAATCCGGCGATCGACTCTCGCCGACCTGCGCCGTACTTAGTACTTCTCAATGCCGAAAGGAACGGGAATGGACGCACTTGATAAGGCGATCCTGCGGGAACTGCAACGCGATGCACGACGAACCAACCGCGACATCGCCGCGTCGGTGGGCGTCTCGCCGACCACGGCGCTCGACCGGACGAAGGCACTGCATCGTCGAGGGGTCATCCGCGGCGCCCGTCTCGAGGTCGACCTCGCGGCGATCGGCCGCGCGGTCCAGGCGCTGATCGCAGTGAGGATCCGTCCTCCTTCGAGGGAGAACATCGACGCGTTCCGGACGTGGGCATCGAACCTGACCGAGACCCTCGGCGTGTTCGTCGTCACCGGCAACGAGGACTTCCTGCTGCACGTCGCGGTCGCAGACAACGACGAGCTCTACTCGTTCGTCATCGACCGGCTGACCGAGCGTCCCGAGGTCGCCGACGTGCGCACGAGCGTCGTCTACGAGCACGTGCGACCAGCCGTGATCAGCCCCGCCGACTGACTCGGCGAGGTCAGGCGTCGATGCGCTCCTTGTCGAGGCGGTCGGACCCCTCGATGATGAACTCCTTGCGCGGCGCGACGTCGTTGCCCATGAGCAGCTCGAACACCTTCTCGGCCGAGGCGGCGTCGGCGACCCGGACCCGGCGCAGCATGCGGTGCTTGCGGTCCATCGTGGTCGAGGCCAGCTGGTCGGCATCCATCTCGCCGAGGCCCTTGTAGCGCTGGATCGGATCCTGGTAGCGCTTCTTCTGCTTCTCGAGCTGCGACAGCAGACCGTGCAACTCCTTCTCGGAGTACGTGTAGAGGATGTCGTTGGGCTTGCTGCCCGGGTTCATCACGACCACCCGGTGGAGCGGCGGCACGGCCGCGAAGACCCGGCCGTCCTCGATGAGCGGACGCATGTAGCGGAAGAACAGGGTCAGCAGCAGGGTGCGGATGTGCGCGCCGTCGACATCGGCGTCGCTCATCAGGATGACCTTGCCGTAGCGGGCCATGCTGAGGTCGAACGACCGACCGGACCCGGCTCCGATCACCTGCAGGATCGACGCGCACTCGCTGTTGCTCAGCATGTCCGCGATGGAGGCCTTCTGAACGTTGAGGATCTTGCCCCGGATCGGCAGGAGGGCCTGGTATTCGCTGTCGCGGGCGAGCTTCGCTGTTCCGAGAGCGGAGTCGCCCTCGACAATGAACAGCTCGCTGTGGGCGACGTCATTGCTGCGGCAGTCGACGAGCTTGGTGGGCAGCGACGACGACTCGAGCGCGTTCTTGCGACGCTGCGTCTCCTTGTGGGCGCGCGCGGAGATGCGGGCCTTCATCTCGGCGACGACCTTGTCGAGCACGATGCCGGACTGGGTCTTGTCCTCGCGCTTCGTCGAGACGAAGCGGTCGGTGAGGGCCTTGGTGAGGACGTTGGAGACGATCGCACGGGCAGCGGGGGTGCCGAGGACCTCCTTGGTCTGACCCTCGAACTGCGGCTCGGGGAGCCTGACGGTGAGCACCGCCGTGAGCCCGGCGAGCACATCGTCCTTCTCGAGCTTGTCGGTCCCCACCTTCAGTCGTCGCGCGTTCGCCTCGACCTGGGTGCGGAGCACCTTCAGCAGGCCGGTCTCGAAGCCCGCCTGGTGACTGCCGCCCTTGGGGGTCGCGATGATGTTGACGTAGCTGCGGAGGGTCGTGTCGTATCCGGTCCCCCAGCGCAGGGCGATGTCGACCTCGCAGGTGCGTTCGACCTCGGTGGGCACCATGTGGCCGTTCTCCTGCAGAACCGGAACGGTCTCGGTGAAGGTGCCGGAGCCGACGACGCGCCAGGTCTCGGTGACGGGCTCATCCGGCGCGAGGAAGTCGGCGTACTCGCCGATTCCCCCCTCGTAGTGGAAGCGCTGCTCGACCGGCTCGTCGCCGCGCTCATCCCGGATCTCGATGGCGAGCCCGGGAACGAGGAACGCCGTCTGGCGCGCACGCGTGACCAGATCCTCGAGGGAGAAGGTCGCCTCGGGCGAGAAGATCTGACGGTCGGCCCAGTACCGGACCCGGGTGCCGGTGACGCCCTTGGCGACCTTTCCGACGACGGCCAGCTCGCTGCCCGAGACGAACGGCGAGAAGGCGGAGGTGGGACTCTTCGACGACTCCCCCGTGACTCCGGCCCCGTCGGCGAAGTTGCCGGGCTCACCCCGGTGGAACGACATCGCATAGGTCTTGCCGCCGCGGTCGACCTCGACGTCGAGCCGCTCGGAGAGCGCATTGACGACCGAGGCGCCCACACCGTGCAGTCCACCGGAGGCGGCATACGATCCGCTGCCGAACTTGCCGCCGGCGTGCAGCTTGGTGAACACGACCTCGACCCCGGTCAGCCCGGTCTTGGGTTCGATGTCGACGGGGATGCCGCGACCCTTGTCGCCGACCTCGACACTGCCGTCCTTGTGCAGCAGCACGGTGATGGCACTGCCGTTGCCCGCCAGAGCCTCGTCGACGGAGTTGTCGATGACCTCCCACAGGCAGTGCATGAGCCCGCGCGAATCGGTGGAGCCGATGTACATGCCGGGTCGCTTGCGCACCGCCTCGAGCCCTTCGAGGACGGAGAGATGCCGAGCCGAGTAATCCTGTGCTGCCACGCGTGCAAGGTTAACCGCCCGCGCAGACACCACGACCGGCCCACGCCGGGAAGCCCTTCCGCTCCCCCCGGCACGTGTGAACGCCGTGCGGCATTCGTGTAACGATCTTCTACGCGTAGAGCGAAACGGCGCGACACTGGGCGAACACGGAACAAACGCGTGGTTTCATTGTTCAACTTCAGTGAGACCCACACCGCTAGAGGAGCAGCACATGTCGAACACCGCAACTGACGCCCTTGACGCTCCCACCTATGAGCTGACCGCTCTCGACCGCTGCGACAGCTGCGGCGCACAGGCTTACATCCGAGTCGAACTCGGCAGTGGTGAGCTGCTGTTCTGCGCTCACCACGGCAAGAAGTACCAGGACAAGCTCGAGAGCGTCGCGCGCAGCTGGCACGACGAGTCGAGCAAGCTGCTGGGCGACCAGCGCAGCTGACTCTCCGCCCTCGGGCGAATCGAGCCACTGACGGTTCGAAGAACGAAGGGCCCGTCCCGATCTAGATGATCGGGACGGGCCCTTCGTCGTTTCACGGAAAGCGATTCAGCGCCGGAGCGCCTGCGAGAAGTCGAGGAGGAAGCTCGTGATGATCTCGAGCTCCATCTTCGTGCGCGATTTAGCCACGGAGCTGAGTCGTTCCTCGAAGTCCCTCCAGTCCCCCGAGATGGAGGTGGATCCGGTCTCCGTGAGTTCGACCAGGGTGCTGCGCCGATCGTTCGGGTTCGGCTTGCGGAGCACGGCCCCGATGGTCTCGAGCCGGTCGAGAAGCGCGGTGACCGCGCCGGTCGACATCCGCAGGTAGTTCGCCAGAGCCTTGGGCGTCGTGGACCCCGACTGGAGGATGTAGCTCATCGCCATCATCTCGGGCACGGCCACCCCCATGGCGACGGCGTGGTTGTGCTTGATGATGTCGAGCGCGTCCGAGAAATCCGCGGCCGCCATCATGGGACCCGCGAAGTCGGATGGGATGACGGAATCGACGTCGTCGCCACCGTTCGGCATATCTTCTGGCATTGATGTCCCCTATTTGTGGGCCAATTGATACTTCTATATTACATCAACTACCAAGAAGACGAAAAAAAAAGAAACTTCTTGATCTTTTATCTTGACAACCAAGCTTCTTGTTCATAGTTTATCTCTGCGCCCGGGGGAAACGGGGCGCAGGCCGGCTCATTGGGGGGCGGTTGAAATTTCGAACTGGAGCAAATCATGTCTGTCACCATCAACGCTCTCCGCGTCTCGCAGGTCATCAAGTGGGGCGCGATTCCCGCGGCCCTCGTGCTCAGCGGCCTGACCATCGCGGGTGCCTCGTACTCGGCCTTCTCGGCGACCACGACCAACCCGACCAGCAATTGGGCTGCCGGCACCGTCTCGCTCTCCGACGACGACTCGACCACCGCGCTCTTCACCGCGAGCAACCTCAAGCCCGGCTCGACCGGCACCAAGTGCATCGTCGTCAGCTCGTCGGGCTCGCTGCCCTCGGCTGTGAAGCTCTACGGCACGGCTGCTGCGACCACGAACGCGCTGAGCTCGAGCATCAACCTCTCCGTCGTCCAGGGCACCGGAGGATCGTTCGGATCCTGCACCGGCTTCACCGCCCTCTCGTCGGGATCGTCGCTCTACAACGGCACGCTCGCCGCCTTCGGCACCTCGCACACGGGTTACTCGAATGGTCTCGGCAACTGGGCGCCCACCGGAACCGCGACCGAGACGCGCACCTACCAGATCACCTATACCGTCGACGCCGCGGCGCCGAACACGACTCAGGGCGGCACCGCCGCCCTCGGCTTCACCTGGGAGACCCAGAACAGCTGACCCGAGCGTCCGGCCGATCGAGGGGGATATCGATCGGTCGGGCAACACAACGCGTGACAGACGCAATGGAATGACGACGAGGAAGGGGAGGAACCAATGATCACCAACAACATGGACGACGCGGCACCTCGCCGACCTCGTCGTCTTCCGGCGCCCGTCGCCGCGACCATCTCATCCCTTGCCCGAGGAATCCTCCTCGCGGCAGCGAGCATGCTGCTCTGGGCCGCGATCCCCGCGACCTGGGGCTGGGCCCCGACCACCGTGATGAGCGACTCGATGGCCCCGAACGTCCGCACCGGAGACGTCATCGTCTCGATGCCCCTGGCCGGTACGGACCTCAAGGTCGGTCAGATCCTGCTCGTGAAGGATCCCGACCACGAAGGCCGGCTGCGTCTGCACCGCTTCGCGTCGACGGACGACAAGGGAATGCTCGTCCTCAAGGGCGACGCCAACCCCGAGCCTGACTCGTCGCACGTCGACCCGGCCGACGTCGTCGGCGCTGGAGTCCTCCGCATCCCCTACGTCGGCCTGCCCGTCGTCTGGCTGCGCGACGCTCAGCCGCTTCCGCTCGTCGCGGCCGCCGCCGTCGGCGCCCTTCTCTTCCTGATGGTCAAGATGGACCCGACCACGCCGGCTCTCTTCCGCCTGCGGTCGCGTGCTGCGGTCGCGAGCCGCCGCCCGCGGACGGCCCCGAACCGCCGACCCTTCGTCCTCGTGGGTACCGTTGGCGCAGTGGTCGGAGTCATCCTCGCGGGCATCGGACTCACGACACTCACGTCGGCGCCCGCAAGCGCCGCCTTCTCGGCCGCGAGCCCCAACCCGTCATCCGCTCTGTCGGCCGCCGCAGCGTACGACTGCCTCACGCCCGCAGCGCCCGACAGCCCGTACTTCTACTACCGCTACGCCGAGACCACGGGCACCTCCGTGACCGACACCTCAGGCAACGCCCGTACCGGAACGCTCCGCGGAACAACCACGCGGGTTGCCGGCAGCTGCGTTGCGGGCGCCACGCCGGCGCTCACCCTCGACGGCAGCACCGGTTACGTCAGCACGCCGAACAGCGTCGCCGGGACCAACACGTTCACGATCGAGGCCTGGTTCAAGACCACCACCGCCTCGGGCGGCCGCATCATCGGCTTCGGAAACGCGCAGACCGGCACCTCGAGCAACGCCGATCGTCACCTCTACATGACGAACGCCGGCAAGATCTCGTTCGGTGTTCAGCCGACCGGAACCAGGACCGCGATCACCAGCCCGATCTCGTACAACGACGGCGCTTGGCACCTCGCGACGGCGACGCTGTCTTCGGCGGGAATGATCCTCTACATCGACGGCACGCAGGTGGCCACGAACTCGTCGGTCACCGCAGCGCGTTCTCTGACCGGGTACTGGCGGGTCGGCGGTGACACGCTCAGCGGATGGCCCAGTGCGCCGACGAGCAACTTCTTCGCCGGCACCGTCGACGGAACCGCTGCCTACACGACAGCCCTCACTGCCGCCAAGGTCGCCGCGCACTACGCCGCGGGCCGCTGATCCCTCCAGAGGGAACTCAGCGGGCGAGTCCGAGCTCCTCGACCCAGTGGGCGAGGAATGCGGCTCCGGCCTCGTCGTGGATCAGGTCCCCGACGGTGACGATCGGATACGGCCGCTCGAGCACGCCGTCGCTCGGCCGGACGTCGACATGCGCGACGTCGTAGCCCTCAGTGTGCAGGTGATCGGCCATCAGGTAGTCGCTGCGCGAGTCGCCGACGGTCCGCCACCGCGTCGGCAGATCACCGAAGGACGCGAAGTAGGCGAGCGCGCGTTCGGCACCGCGGTCCTTATCGAGGGTGATCGACTCGATGTCGGTCGAGATGATCGTCGGCTCGACACGGAACGACACGGCGCCGTCTGCGTCGGGGCGCAGCTCGTCGCCCATCCGGATTCCGAGACCGCGCCCGGCGATCAGATCGAACGCCGCCGCCTCGAAGGGTCCCTGCGCCGCGTGATAGGCGGCGCGGTCGACATCGGTGCGCGCCTCGATCGAGATCATCGCCCGCTTGGTGTCGTCGAAGAACATCGTGTCGGCGAAACCGTCAGCGACCAGGGCCTCGATTCCGCGAACCACGTCGTCCGGGAACGCGACGGATTCGTCGACCGTCGCCTCCGGCATTCCCTCGGGGGTTATCTCGGCCCAAGCGCCGCCTTTCTCGAAGACGGCGAACATTCCCGCCCCACCCTGCCGCAAAGCGTCAGCGAGACCGGTCGCGAAGAGCGGCTCGACGACCTGCGAGCGGATGAAGACATCGGACCGCCCGGTGATGAACGCGATCGGGACACCTCCGCGGGCGAGGGTCACCAGGTCGGTGAGGATGCTGGGCACGGCCACGGTGCGGGAGTCAGGACTCGCGAGTGGACCGTCGACGTCGAAGAGAAGACCGAGATCAGGCACCACCCCATCATCCCGCAGGTGCGGCACCGGATCTGACGGGACGCCGGTGTCTTCGTTTCGACGGGCTCAACGGGCGGTGCCCAGCCTGCGTTTCGACGGGCTCAACGGGCGGTGCCCAGCCTGCGTTTCGACGGGCTCAACGGGCGGTGCCCAGCCTGCGTTTCGACGGGCTCAACGGGCGACGCCCGGCCTTCGTTTCGACGGGCTCAACGGGCGGTGCCAGCCAGCGTTTCGACGGGCTCACCGGGCGGGCGGTGCCGGTTCGATCAGGAGCCGGGAAGGGCGGTCGTCAGCATCGTGAGACCGAGCGCGCCCTCGAGCTGAGCGAGCTCGAGCGACACGGAGATGCCTCCAAGCGCGCTGAGCGACGAGACGTGGGTACCGCCGCACGGGATGCGGGCCTCGCCCTCCGGCAGCTCGCACACCCAGTAGCGCCGATCGGTCAGGCCGCCCCCGTCGCGATCGATTCGGACGTCGACTCCCGTGTCGAGCCACCAGGTGAGGGTCTCGTTCACCTCGGCCTCGAGCGACGCGAGAGCGTCGAGCGATCCGACATCGAAGCCCTTCCGGCGAAGCGACTTGCCGATCCGGTATTCGTCGCGGGAACCGTATTCGAGGATCGCCGTCGTCTCGACGGCGAGGGCGTCGAAGTTCGGCTGCCCGAGCGCGTCGACGGCGACCTCCTTCGACCAGGCGTTCGCCAGGGCGCGGTTGAGCGCGAGCGACGCGAGGTGGCAGGCCGTGTGACCGGCCGACAGCGCCCCGCGGTACGCCGCGTCTACGACGACCTGCACCTCATCGCCTTCGACCACCTCGGCCGCCGCGTCGACGAGGTGAGCGACGACGAAGGCCCATCCGTCTGTCCCCTTGCGGACAGGGACGTCGGTCCCGAGGAACAGGCCGGTGCCATCCGTCGCGCCCACCACCACATCGAGGATCGGCACCTCGACATCGCGGACGACGAGCACGCCCAGGTCGGGACCTTGATCGGGCCAGGCGGAGTCCACGGCGTGGGCTGCGGTCCGATCGAGCAGGACGACGGTGCGGTCTCCGTGAGCTGCGGCATGGACGACCGTGCTGGAGCTCTCGACGGCTCCGGCCGGATAGTCGACGAGCGTGTCGGTGCGGGGTAGCGTCACCCCACCACGCTAATCGCTGTCGTCGACGAAGCGCAGAGAGCGGGCGGCGACGAGGGCGGCCCCGCGGGCGTCGTACTCCCCCGGCAGCGACGGGTCGGTGAACAGATGCCCCGAGCCCGGGTATTCGTAGAACTCCAGCGACGCCCTCGAGGCGAGCACCTGCTGCGCGAACTGCTCGGGTCCGTCGTCGTCATGGAACGGGTCGCCCAGGGTGAAGTGGATCTGGACCGGCGTGGCCTGCGGCCAGGTCTCGGCACCGAGGTACTGGATCGGCATCGCACCGCTCAGCAGCAGCGCCCCGGCGGTCCTCCGGTTGAGCGCGACATGCTGCGCCATACCCGCGCCGTTCGAGAATCCGGCGACGAAGAACCCGTCATCGAGATCGGCGACCGCGTCGAGCGCCACGCGCATGAGAGCCGGGAAGCCCACCTCGTCGACGTACCCGCTCGCGGTTTCGTAGTCGTCGAAGATCCGACCCTCGTACTGGTCGACGACGACGACCCGATGCCCGTTCGACTCGAACAGGGAGGCCAGATCGGTGACGCCCTGGCGGACGCCGAGCACCGAGTGGAAGATCGCGACGCTCGACACGGTCAGTCGATCGTGGGGATCTCGGCGGTGGGCGGCGCGACGGCGCTGCGGTCGTAGCCGCGCACCCGCCGGTCGATGTAGGTGATCGCCCAGAGGACGACGCCGAGCACGAGCAGGATGCCGGCGATGAAGTACTGGTTGATATCGCGGCCCGATGTCCAGGGCAGCACGAGGTAGAGGCAGGCGATCGTGCCGACGACCGGCAGGAAGGTCGGGGTCTTGAAGTGCTTGTGGTCGACGGGCTGGCGGCGCAGCACGAGCACGGCGACGTTCACCACCGCGAAGACGGCCAGCAGGAGAAGCGAGGTCGTGCCCCCGAGCAGCACCGCGATGGGGTTGGCCGGGTCGATCGAGACGTAGGAGGTCAGACCGAGTGCGATGACGGTCGTGAAGATGATGGCGGCGTACGGGGTGCGGCGGCCGGGGAGCACCTTCGACAGGAACGGAGGCAGAACGCCCTGCTTGCTCATCCCGTAGAGCAGGCGACTCGCCATCATCATGTTGATCAGCGCGCTGTTGGCGACGGCGAACAGCGAGATGAACGGGATGAGAGCGGAGATCGGGAAATCGGGAGCCGCGGTCTGGACCACGGTGACGAGCGGGGTGTCGTTGCCGGCCAGTTCTCCGACGGGAACCACGGCAACTGCGACGACCGACACCAGCACGTAGACGATGGCGGTGATGCCCAACCCCGTCAGCATGATCTTCGGGAAGATCCTGCTCGGATCCTTCGTCTCCTCGGCCATATTCACCGAGTCCTCGAAACCGACCATCGCGAAGAACGCCAGCGAGGTCGCCGCGCTGATCGCCAGGAACACGTTCTTGTCGTCCGCGGTCTCGAAGGCGACCACCCGCGAGAAGTCGGCCTGGCCGCCGAAGATGGCGAAGAAGCTGATGAAGATCACGAGCAGCAGACCGGACAGCTCGATGAGGGTCAGCACGACGTTGAGGCCGACGCTCTCGGCGACCCCGCGCAGGTTGACCGCGGCGATGAGCAGCATGAAGGCCAGCGCGATGAACAGGAGCGTCCCCGGAGTCTTCTCGAATCCGAACCCGATCGCGAAGTTGCTCGCGAAGGCGCCGGACGCCGCCGACGCGGAGGTGATCCCGGACGCCATCACCGTGAAGCAGACGAGGAAGGTGACGAAGTGGATTCCGAAAGCCTTGTGCGCGTACAGGGCGGCTCCCGCCGCCTGCGGGAACTTCGTCACCAGCTCGAGGTAGGAGCAGGCGGTGATCGTGGCCACGACGAAGGCGATCAGGAACGGCAGCCAGGCTGCTCCACCGACTTCGGCCGCGACCTGCCCGGTCAAGGCGTAGATACCGGTGCCGAGGATGTCGCCGATGATGAACAGCAGCAGCAGCTTCGGGCCCATCACCCGCTTGAGCTCGGGCTGCGACGACGCGGGTTGTTGCTCGGTGATGGCCATATCGATGAGTCCCTCTGTTCGTCGGCTTCCGCCTCTGGGGAGTGCTCTGTCGGTGCTGATCATCCAGTGTTCTCCGAACACGCTGAAAGGGGCCTTGGAGTATCCGAAGCACTCATCCGTGCGCCGCTGGACGGCCGGACCTCGAGTTCAGCGAGCCACGGAGCCGATCACGATGGTCGCATCGATGTCCTCGGAGCGGACGATGCGGGCGACGAGACCGCAGGTCTCCATGATCTCCACCGTGACGGGCGCCTGACGCCGGCTGGTCTCGATGAGGAGGTCGCCGCCGGGAGCCAACCACTCCGGCGCCTGCTCGGCCACTCGGCGCTGGATGTCGAGCCCGTCCTCGCCGCCGTCGAGCGCGACCGTCGGTTCGTGCAGCCGCGCCTCCGGCGGCATGAGGTCGATGGCCTCGGTCGGCACGTACGGAGCGTTCACCGCGATGACGTCGACGCGTCCCATCAGTTCGCGCGGAAGCGCCGAATAGAGATCCCCTTCGAAGACCGCTCCCGGGCCGGGGACGTTGCGGCGGGCGCAGTGGACAGCAGCCGGATCGATGTCGGCCGCGAAGACGGCGACGCCCGGAACGCGCGCATGGACCGCAGCTGCCACCGCACCCGATCCGCAGCAGAGGTCGAGAACTGTGTCACCCTCGGACAGGATCGCGGCCGCCTCGCGCACCAGCAGTTCCGTACGCCGACGCGGTACGAACACCCCCGGCTCCACGGCGATCCTGAGCCCGTCGAACGCCGCCCAGCCGAGGACCTGCTCCAACGGTTCGCCGCCGATCCGACGCCGGACCAGCGATTCGAGCTGCGCGGCCGACGTCGCTTCTGCGGTGATCAGCTCGGCCTCGTCCTCCGCGAAGACGCAGCCGGCGGCGCGGAGCCGCGCGACGAGGGTCGGGTCCGTCATCGCCAGACGAACAGGAAGAAGACGAAACCGATGAGCGGGAGCACGCCCTGGATGAGCGCCGGTCGCAGATTGCGGGCTCCGGTGCTCAGGAGGACCAGGGACGCGAGCACCATGCTGCCCGTTGCGAACATCGCGATGCCGCGCCCGACCTCAGGAGCTCCCGACCAGAACAGGACCGTCCCGAGCACAGCTCCGACGCCGAGGAACAGGTTGTAGAACCCCTGGTTGTAGGCCATCGGCCGCAGCACCTCGGCGTCGGCCTGCGAGCCCACGCCGAAACGCCGCCAGATCGTCGGCCTGGTCCACCACACGCTCTCCATCAGGAAGATGTAGCCGTGCAGCACACCCGCGAGGAGCACGAACACGCTGGCGAGGACGGCGAGGGGCATGGCGCGATCCTAGTGACCGACGCCCAGGAGCGGTCCTCGGTAGGGTGAGCCGCACGACGAACACGGCGTGCTGACGATCGGATCACCATGGCAGACCAGACCGAGGGCCGCGTCGCGGTGTACATCGACTTTGACAACATCGTGATCTCGCGATACGACCAGCTGCACGGCAACGGGGCCTGGCGACGCGACAACGCCCGCACCGTCGCCCCGGATTCGTCCGGAGGACCCGACGACGTGTCGGCGAAGCTCGCGGCAGCGGAGGTCGAGGTCGGCGCCATCCTCGACTACGCATCGTCCTTCGGAACCGTCGCCATCAGCCGCGCGTACGCCGACTGGTCGGTTCCCGCGAACGCCAGCTATCGGCGGCAGCTCGTCAACCGCGCCGTCGACCTCACCCAGCTCTTCCCGGTAACTCAGGCGCTCAAGAACGGGGCCGACATCCGGCTGTCCGTCGACGTGCTCGAGGATCTCTTCCGGCTGCCCGACCTGACGCACGTCGTGATCGTCGCGGGAGATTCCGACTACATCGCGCTCGCCCAGCGCTGCAAACGGCTCGGCCGGTTCGTGCTCGGCATCGGTGTGAGCGGTCGCACGAGTCCCGCCCTCATCGCCGCCTGCGACCACTTCGAGATGTACGACTCGATCCCGGGCGCCACCGAACCCCGCGTGCTCGAGGAGGACGACGACCGGGACGACGAAGTGGCGGTCGAGACCATCGTCGCCGAACCCGCTCCGAAGAGCCGTCGGGGCGGAAAGGCCGCCGCCGAGGCCGCCGCCGCCGATCCCGCCGCCACTCCCCCGGGCGGCAACCCCGTCGACCGGCCCGCGACGAAGATGTCCGACAAGGCCGCGACACGTCTTCTGGTCCGCGCGCTCGAACTCCTGCAGGCGAAGGACGACGACGAGTGGAAGAACGCGGCGTCGGTGAAATCGCAGATCAGGCGTCTCGACCCGTCGTTCAGCGAGCGTCCTCTCGGCTACAAGAGCTTCACCGAGTTCATCCGCTCGCGGAACAGCCTGGTCGAGTTCAAGGCCGAGGGAAACGAGCGGCTCGTCCGTCTGCGCTGACCGATCTCGTCGCGTTCGCTGGTTAGGGTGGCGGAGCGGCACCGACGAGAACCGAAGCGAGACGAATGCCAGAGCAACTCCGCGAGACCTGGACGCCGGCCCACGGGTCGACGACTCCCGATATGTCGCTGTGCTCGGTGCTCACCGAGCGCCTCGCGCGCGACCCCGACGGCGTCTTCGCCGAGCGCAAGACCGATGACGGCCGGTTCGAGGCGATTGGGGTTGCACGGTTCGCCGCCGATGTGATCCAGGCCGCGCGTGGCCTCGTCGGTCTCGGCGTCGAGGTCGGCGACCGGGTCGGCATCATGGCGGGCACCCGTTACGAGTGGTCCGTGCTGGACTTCGCGACACTGTTCGCGGGCGGCGTCTCAGTGCCGATCTATCAGACGTCGTCGGCGGCGCAGGTGGAGTGGATCGTCCGTGACGCCGGTGTGAGGCTCGTCATCGCGGAGACGACCGCCATGGCCGACCTCGTGACGCCGCTCGTCGACCGTGCCGGTCTCGAGCGGGTGCTCGTCATCGATGGGGGCGCGCTCGAGGAACTGCAGTTCGCCGGGGCCTCCGTCAGCGAGCAGACCGTGCGCGATCGCGCGGCAGCGTCCGACATGGAGACGCTCGCGACGATCGTCTACACCTCGGGAACGACCGGTCGGCCCAAGGGGGTCGAACTCACCCACGGGAACTTCGTCAGCCACCTCGTCAACGGTGCCGACGACCCCAACCTCGGAGGCGTGGTCCAGGGGCAGTCGCGTCGAACTCTGATGTTCCTGCCACTCGCGCACGTCTTCGGCCGGTTCATCAACTTCCTCTGCGTCTACTCGGGTTCGGTCATCGGGTACACCCCCTCGACCAAGACACTGGTCGCCGATCTTCAGGCCTTCCGCCCCACCTGGCTGCTCGCCGTCCCTCGGGTGTTCGAGACGTTCTACAACTCGGCCGACACCCTCGCCGGCAGCGGGGCGAAGAAGCGGATCTTCCGCTGGTCCGCGGCGACCGCGCAGGCCTACTCCCGTGCACTCGACACCCCGGGCGGACCCTCGGCGGTCCTCCGGGCCCGCCTGCGGCTCGCGGACCGTCTCGTGCTCTCGCGGATCCGCGGAGTGATGGGAGGCCAGGTCGGCTACGCCATCTCCGGCGGCGCACCCCTCGCCGAGTGGCTGGGCCACTTCTTCCGCGGCATGGGTATCACGGTGATGGAGGGCTACGGCCTCACCGAGCTGTCCGCCCCGACCGCCGTGAATCGTCCCGGCCTGATCAAGATCGGCAGCGTCGGAGCGCCCTACCCCGGAACCGGCGTGCGGATCGCCGACGACGGCGAGATCCTCGTCAAGGGGCCGAATGTCTTCCGCGGCTACCTCGGCGATCCCGCCGCGACCGCCGCCGACTTCCGGGACGGCTGGTTCGTCACGGGCGACTACGGCCGACTCGACTCCGATGGCTACCTGTACATCACGGGCCGCAAGAAGGAGATCATCATCACGGCCGGCGGCAAGAACGTGCAGCCCGCCGGGCTCGAGAACGTGATCCGCGCCGACCCGATCATCTCCGAGGTCGTCGTGATCGGCGACCGGCGTCCGTTCATCGCCGCGCTGATCGCACTCGACTCCGCAATGCTTCCGGGGTGGCTGAAGAGCCAGGGCCTCGGTCCGATGACCGTCGACGAGGCAGCCCGCAACCCGCAGGTGCGAGCCGAACTCGACCGCGCGATCGCGGAGGCCAACAGCACGGTCTCGCATGCGGAGGGGATCAAGAAGTACGCCGTGCTGCCCCGCGAGCTGAGCGAGGAGCAGGGAGAGCTCTCAGCATCTCTGAAGGTCCGACGCGCCGTCGTGCTCGAGCACTTCGCCGACAGCGTCGAATGGATCTACAAATGAATCGCGCGTGATCCCGGGCGCAGGCACCCCCACGGGACCGGGCGCGCGGACTAGCGCGGAGCCGCCTCCGGGTCCGGAGAGGCGTGTGCGACGAGGGACGGCGGAACCGAGCCCGGCGGAGCCGGGACCGACTCGCGCGTTTCGGGGCCGGTGCGGGGCGCCAGCCAGACCCGAAGCGAGCACCACGGCGAGGTGAAGCGATGGCCCGGCTCGGGATCCTGCCGTTCGATGACGACATCGAGGGGACGCGCTTGATGGACCGACCACGCCAGCAGCGAGATCGGTGGACCATCCGGATCCGGATTCGCCAGCGCGATGGAGAGCTGCGACGCGAACGACCGCGCCGTCTCGAATCTCATCCCGACGACGTCGGGCACGACGTACCTGTCCACAGGCGCCTCCCCCGACGATTGTCCACCGCGAGCATCGAGCGGCGCCAGACCTGACGGAGGCTCGGAGCGCTCGACGCGCTCGCGCTCTCGCGGTCTGCCCGGGTCGGTGCCCTAGACCTCCGCGGCGTGGTCCGGGACGTAGCGCTGCCCCTCGCGGGGCGGCCGCACATAATCGGTCGCGTCGGGTCGGGGCGGGATCTCGACCGGGTCGGGTTCGCGGGCCTCGTAGGGGATCTGCGAGAGGAGGTGACTGATGGTGTTGATCCGTGAAGCGCGCTTGTCATCGCTCTCGATCGTCCACCAGGGAGCCTCGTCGATGTCCGTCGCCGCGAACATCGCGTCTTTCGCCCGCGAGTAGTCCTCCCATCGGGTGATCGATGCGAGGTCGGTCTCGGAGAGCTTCCACCGCCGCATCGGGTCCTTCAGGCGACTGCGGAAGCGCTGCTCCTGGGCGGTGTCGGAAACCGAGAACCAGTACTTGATCAGGGTGATCCCGTCCTCGACGAGGAGTCGTTCCAGCACGGGGACCTGGGTCAGGAACCGCTCGTACTGCTCGTCGGTGCAGTAGCCCATCACCCGTTCCACACCGGCGCGGTTGTACCAGGAACGGTCGAAGAGCACGATCTCGCCACTCGTCGGGAGATTGGAGAGGTACCGCTGGAAGTACCACTGGCCCTTCTCCCGCTCGCTCGGCGTCGGCAGGGCGACGACACGAGCGGATCGCGGGTTGAGGTACTGCATGACGCGTTTGATCGCGCCGCCCTTGCCTGCGGCATCCCGTCCCTCGAACACGACGACCACACGGGCTCCGGTGTCGACGATCCACTGCTGCATTCGGACCAGCTCGATCTGAAGGCGTTCGAGCTCCGCCTCGTACGCGGCCTTGGGCATGCGTGCCGGCTGATGCTTCTTCGACTTGTGCGATTTGCTGTGCGACTTCGACATGGCTGGGCCTCCCGGACTCTCACCGGCGCGATCCGCTGGATAGTGCGCGAGCCTAGACCCCCCGCGGCTGTGAGGGAGCGCTACTGGGTGGCGGCGATCCAGTCGTTCAGGATCGCGGTGACAGCGTCCTCCCGATCATGGACCTCGGCGGTACCGGCGAACGAAACGATCGCCCGGTCCGCGGACTTCCACTCGAGAAGACCGTCGGGGTCGGCGACCTGATCACGCAGAGCGAGGTCGGTCTTCTTGACCCCGGCGTGGAGCACGAGCAGCAGCGGGCCTCGAGGACGCAGATTCGTGGTCGCGAAATGATCCGAGATGAAGAAGCTGGGCGAGTTCCAGTTGATCTCCTCGCCCACCCTCGGATCGCTCGAACGGACCACTCGGCACAGCTCGCTCAGCGCGGACGTGAGCGGATGGTCGAGGGATGCTAGGTGCGCGTCCGTCTCGGTGCGGGTCATTCGAGGCCGCCTTTCGGGCCGCCTTCCGAACTGTCGTCGGGACCGCCTTTCAGCATGAGATTCAGCTGGTCGGCGTCGAGGCTCGCGAGCGCACCCGCGAGAAGGTCGGAGGCGAAGGCGCCGTCATCGCGGGCGTCGAGGAGCATCGTTCGCTGGGCATCGATGACCGTGAGCGCGACGCTCTTCGGCAGATGCGTGAGCTCGATCCGGGCGCCCGGCGCCGGCGGGAAGCCGGCATCGGTCGCAGCGGTGACCGCCGATTCGTCGAGGAGCTCGAGGATGCGCCCGCGCTCCTCCACGGCGGCCGCCGGATCGGGAACCGCCGGCTTCACGAGCCGCACGAACCAGGCGAGGGAACCGCCCTGGATCGCAAGTGAGCCGGCCGCAACGAGGAAGGCGATGAGAACGAGGAGCGGACGCGCCGGCGCTTCGGTCGGCAGAGTCTGAGCGGCGGCGAGCGTGACCGCTCCCCGCATGCCCGCCCACACGACGACACTCCCCTCGCGCCAGCCGAGGGGGGCGGCGAGCAGGTAGTCGATGTCGGCGAGCCCGCGTCGCACCCGTGTCGAGAACTGGGCGAGCTGCGACTCGGACAGGCGCCGTCCTCGGCCCTCCCTGCCCCCACGACCACCCGGGCCGGCTGGCACGAGCATCGGCGCAGTCGGGTCATCCCGCTGGGCCAGTCGGTCCTGGAAGGCCGTCAGTCTCGGGACCAGGCGTGCGCTGCGTGCTGCGCGGCGCTTCAGGAGAACGAGAAGCGGAGACACGAACGCTGTCCGCACCGCGATCGTCAGCAGCAGCGCGAGCGCGGCGATGCCGACGGCGGTGAGGGCCCCGGCGTGAGCCTCCTCCACCTCCTCGACGATGCCGAACAGCTGCAGCCCCATGAGCAGGAACACCGCCCCCTCGAGGACGAGTTCGATCGTCCTCCAGTTCTGGGTATCCGAGAGTCGGTGCTGGGGCGACAGCTTGCGGGGAGCCAGGCGCCCCGTGACGATCCCCGCTGCGACAGCGGCGACGAGTCCCGACCCGCCGAGCAGTTCCGCGGGGATCGAGGCGAGGAACGGAACGGTGAACGAGAGGACCGTGTTGACCGTCGGGTCGGTGATCCGTGCGCGCACGACGAGGTTGAGTCGTCCCACCAGGAATCCGATGACGACGGCGACGACCACGGCGACCACGAATTGACCGGCGACCTGCCAGAGACTGATCGAGGCGGCTGCCCCCGCTACCGCGGCGCGCAGCAGAACCAGGGCGGTCGCGTCGTTGAGCAGGCTCTCGCCTTCGAGGATGGTCGTCACGCGAGGCGATACCCCGAGTCGCTTCACGATCGACGTGGCCACGGCATCGGTAGGGCTGACGATGGCCCCGAGCGCGATCCCCCAGGCGAGCCCCAGCCCGGGGATGAGAGCCGCGAACACCACGCCGAGCACGACCGAACTCGCCACGACGAGCACGACGGAGAGACCGCTGATGGCCCCGAACTCGCGGCGGAAGTCCATCGACGGCATCGAAACGGCCGCCGAATACAGCAGGGGCGGCAGAACGCCCGCCAGGATCCACTCGGGTTCGATCTCGATGGCGGGAACGAAGGGCAGGAAGCTGACGGCGATGCCGACACCGACCAGCACGAGCGGAGATGCCACGCCCGCCTTGGAGCTCAGCGCCGTGACGCCGGCGATCGTGAGGAGCGCGAGCACCAGGAAGATGATCGGCTCCATGCGGTCCTCCTCGTGACGTTCTCGGCCCGCATCAGGCTATCGATCCCCGGCGGGGCTCAGCTTCCGCCGACCCGACCCGCCGCGAGTCGGAGCGCTACCGCGTCTACGCCTGCAGACGGTCCATCGCGATGACCGCGAAGCGCTCCCAGTCATCCGACGCCGTCAGAGGAAGCGAGACCCAGTCGCGGAAGATCCGGCCCTTCGCGGGGCTGAAGAGCCCGGCCCCGGGGATCGCGAGAGCCTCGGCGTGCTCCCTGCTCGATTCGCCCAGCTTCAGGCCGAGGGCGCCGGCGTTGAGACAGGCGAACATCCGCCCGCCGGTGGACAGCATCGGTCGTCCCATCATGCGACCCTGCCGGGCACCGCGTTCGACGAGATCCGCAGCCAACTCGTCGAACACCTCGTCGGCGGACATCTGAACCTCTCGTCCTGGGCGGTGGATCAGGCGTCGTGCTGCCCCGCCACGGTCCCATCTTCGACTGTGCCGGCGCGTTCCGCACCCTCCGGTCCGGAAACCTCCGACCCCTCGGGGACGGTCTCGTGGTCCGGTGAGGCGTCGAAGAGCGCTCCGGGCCTCATGATGAGCGCGACGATGATCGCGACGACCGCCGCGACGACGACCGCAGCGCCCGTACCGGCGAATCCGGCCGCGTCGGCGGCCAGTCCCGCACCCAGGGTCCCCACCGCGATCCCGACACTGAAACCGCTGACCGTCCACGCATTCGCCTCGGTCAGCCGCTCGCGGGGCGCCGCGCGCTCCACCGCGGAGAAGACCTGCGTGAGCAGAGGCGGAAGCGTCAGACCGCTGAGGTACGCGGCCGCCAGCCAGTACGGGCTCGGCGCCGTGATGACCGCCGTCGGCAGGTAGAGCACCCCGAGCACAGCGAGGAGGACGGACAGTGCCCGCCCGATGCTCAGTCGAACAGGGAATCGCGCGACGAGCACCGCACCCGTGAGCGCCCCGCCCGCGTTGATGGCGAGCGCCCAGCCCGCGAGTGCGGGGTCGCCCGCAGACTCGGAATGCGCCGTCGCGCTGATGGTCAGCACCCCAACGGACAGACCCACCGCGACCTGCACCGCGACCAGCAGCTGGACGCCGGGGATCGCGATCGCGGTGCGGACCGGCTTCCGCCCGGCCGAATCGGCGGCAACGGGCCGGCTGCGCTCCGGCTGCGAGGGCCCGATGAGACCGAGTTCGCGATGCAGCACGAAAGCCGACGCGCCGATGAGGCCGAGAACGGCCATCAGGAGGACCGAGCCGTCAGCGCCGATGAGGGCGACGGCGACGGCGGTGACGAGGGGGCCGATGATGAACAGCAGTTCCTGCACGGCGGCATCGGCGCTGAACGCCCGCGAGAGCTGGGTGCCTCGCGTCATGATGCGCGGCCAGAGGCTGCGGAGCACGGGCTCGATCGGCGGGGTCGCGAGTCCTGCGACGACAGCTGCCGCCCCGGCGACGAGAGGGAGCTCGACACTCGTCGCCGCGAGCAGGACGAATGCTCCGCCCGCGAGGAGCGCGGCCCCGAGGATGATCCATCGCGGCCGGCCGGTCCGGTCGACCGCGAACGCCAGCACGGGCTGCCCCACTGTCTGCGCCAGGACGTACGCGGCGGTGAGCCCCGAGGCGAGCAGATAGTCGCCGCCGGCGTCGAGGACGAGGCGCACGATCGCGAGGGCGCTCATCGCCTGCGGGAGACGTCCGACGAGAGAGGTGAGCAGGAGCGTGACGGCGGTCGCGACTACCCCTCGGTGCGATGATGGCATCCCGACGACGCTATCGGACGTCCGCCCCCGGAATCGGTTCCGCTCCCCCGCTGACCCTGATCCCTCCGACTGCCGGAACCTCGACGCGGAGAAGGCTCGGCCGACCCACGTGGCGCCCCTGCAGCACCTCCAGCGTCGCCGGGACCTCCACCAGCTCGAGCTCGCGGAGGTAACCGCCGAAAGACGCTGCGGCCGATCCCGTCGCGGGGTCCTCGGTGATCTCCCCGACGGGGAAGAGGTTGCGCGAATCGAACCGGAAGCGCCCGAGGGCGTGGACGATCGTGACCGTGCCGGTCCAGCCCTCGCGGTCCATGATGGCCCGCATGTCGGCGGGCGCGAAGGTGAACGCGTCGAAGGTCGCCGCATCCTGCAGGGTCAGGATGGGATGCCAGTTGCCGGCGAATGACTCGCGCGGTGGGAAGCGACGGTCGAGGTCGTCGCGGACGAGTCCCAGCAGTGCGAGCAGCTCGTCGAGTACGGCATCCTCCAGATCGCGGATCCGAGGCTCCACGCTGGTGAAGGTCGCTCCGATGACCCCGTCGAGGGCCGAGGTCTCGATGACGACGGGCCCGACCGGGGTGTCGAAGCGGAATGGTCCGACACCCTCGCGCTCGGCCAGCGCCACGGCGGTTGCGATGGTCGCATGCCCGCAGAAGGGGACTTCGGCGTGAGGCGAGAAGTAGCGGAGACCCGCGCTGCGATCGGGGCCGCGCGAGATCACGAACGCCGTCTCCGCGTACCCGATCTCCGCTGCGATCGCCAGCATGGCGGGGTCATCCAACCCGCCGGCATCGAGCACGACGCCGGCGGGATTGCCACCGCCGGGTGCGGCTGAGAAGGCCGCGTAGCGCAGTACGTCGGATCCGGCGGCGGTCATGGTTGCTCCTCGTGCGGTCTCGTTCGGACGTCGCGATGCGATACCGGCGGTCCGCCGCGCCCCCGCATCCTGCGTCCGCGGGCCAGCGCGGTCAGCCGGGCAGCGCGCGGGCCAAAGATGACTGCTACTCCACAGATATGGCGATGTCCTCATCCTGAGACGAGAACGCGGCGGAGGGCAGGTCAGCTTCAACAGTAGTGTCGACCTCGACCTCGTCCGTGGACCGAAGCCTGGGCGGTGCAGCCGACCAAGATTTGAGCCGCTGACCGACATCGCCGTACGTTCCGTCGATCGCAGCCAGCACCGAATCAACGAAGGCACCGCGACCGGTGCCTCGCTTCGCACCCATGGGATGGATCTGCGCTACTCGGAAGGACTTGATCTCCTTCGACGGGTCGCTGATCAGCTTCGCGGGTGTCTCCCGAACAACCCTCAGTAGCTCGGCTGAACCAGTACGTGACCTCGCAGCAAACGATTCGACACGAACACTGTCCGGTGAATCTTTCAGTTGGCGGATCAGCCAATTGACCCGCGTAGTCGCTCGGCCTTCCTTCGGCGCATCGATATCGAAGGAACAGATAACGCGCGATCCCCTCAGGTCAGCCTCGACGAGCAACGGGGATACTGCGTTTGGAATGCGGATGGACGCACGCATAACACCATCCGAGACCAGAGCACCCACCAGAGCAGCGTTGCGGAGGCCAGGGTCCGCGACCTCCTGTCGCGATAACGCTGGAGTCACCTCGGTGCCAAGCCTCCGCCCCAGCTGTAGGCATGCGAAGCGGATGAGAGCATCGAAACGAGCGGCGACGTCGCTGACGCCCTTATCGTTGGCGCGCAAGGTTCCGGAGGCAACCGCCTCACGTACGCCGACCCAGCTCCCACCCATGTCTTCGAAGGAGAGGGCGCCGGACCGGGGGTGTTCGAGGTATCGAATGAGCTCGCCGAGGATCCAGGCCTGATCGGGGTCGGCCACGCCTCGGAACTCCTTCTGCATGACAGCTTGCGTCACCACCTCCGTCCACGACCAGTGGTGCAGTTCGACCTTCCGCAGTTTGCGTCGATCGACAGTCGTCGGGTGAAGCCCAGGCGCGGGCGGTATCTCGTTCGAGATACTAATCACCGCCTGGAAACCGTGCTCGCGTGCCACGTCGAGATAGTTCTCGAGTTGTTCCGAAGCTAACTGGTTTGTACCAGTCTTCACTTCAACCAAAGCAGTCCAAGACTTGGACCCTCGGCGCGACCGAATCAAGCCGTCCGGGAAAACCCTCTTTTCGCCCAGCATGAACGGGACCTCAATAAAGGTTTCGAGGTGTCCGGCAGGAGCCCCGAGCGGGCCGACAAGAGTACGCCCGAATTCACGCACGGAGGCCATCACGGCTAAGAGCGCGGATGTCGCCCGCCGCTCCTGCTCCTCGGCCCCGTTGATCCCAGACGTCGGAATCAGACGAGCTGCATTCCAGGCGCTCTCTTCACTCACAGTGACTCCCTCAATTCGCTACGGCGCGACGAAAGTCACGCTAGCGACGTTGATGTGTTTGCGTGCAACGACATGCCTGGGCCGCTTTCCGGTCGGTCAGTTGACGGGTCGGACGTGGACGCGCTCGCCCTGCTGGCTGACGAGGCTGATGACCTCGACCGGTTCGGGTCCAGCGCTCGCGAAACCGTGCGGCACACGGGTGTCGAACTCCGCCGCTTCCCCCGGCGACAGCTCCATGACCTCGTCGCCCAGCGCCAGACGGAGGCGGCCGGTGAGCACGTAGACCCAGTCGTAGCCGTCGTGCACACGCTGCTCTATCGGCACATCCGAGCGACCACCGGGGTAGATGATCTTGAACGCACTCAGCCCGTCGGCATTGCGGGTGAGCGGGATGAACGTGCAGCCGTGCCGCCGGAACGGTTTCGGGTGGACGCGCGGGTCGCCGGTGGCGGGAGCGCCGACGAGATCGTCGAGCGGGACCCGGTAGACCCTGGCGAGCGGGAGGAGCAGGTCGAGCGAGGGGCGCCGGTTCCCGGACTCGAGTCGGGACAGCGTGCTGACCGCGATGCCGGTCGCGGCGGCGACGTCGGCGAGCGTCATCGAGCGAGCGCGCCGGAGCGCCCGCAACCGCGGAGCCACGAGTCCGAGCACCTCGGAGATACCGTCGTCGGCCACTGGGCTTCCCCCTCGACTGTTTGCGGTTTCAGCAACTTTACTTGCCGATCTGCTGGCGTCGTTCGAGAGTCGTCGGTATGACGCAGAAGAACTGGGACGTGATCATCGTCGGTGGCGGAAGTGCCGGCCTCAGCGCAGCGCTCATGCTCGTTCGAGCACGGCGGCAGGTGCTGGTGCTCGACGGCGGCGAGCCGCGGAACCGCACCGCGCCGCACATGCACGCGGTGCTGAGTCGCGACGACTACTCGCCGCTCGACCTTCTGGCCGACGGGCGACGGGAGGTCGAGGGCTACGGCGGAACGATCCTCGAGGACGGTGTGACCGGGGCGGAGATCGTCCGCGACGGTTTCGCGGTGACGACCGGGAGCGGAGCTCGGCACACGGCTCGACGACTGCTCGTCGCAACGGGGCTGCGCGATGCGCTCCCTGAGGTGGACGGACTCGCCGAGCAATGGGGCACGGGCGTCGTCACCTGCCCCTACTGCGATGGATGGGAGGTGCGGGACCGGCGGATCGCCGTGCTCGGCAGCGGCGGTCACGGCGTGCTCAAAGCGCAGATGCTGCGGCAGTGGAGCGCCGACGTGGTCTACCTGACGAACGGCTCGACTCCCCCGACCGCGGAGGAGCGAGCCGGGTTGGACGCTCGCGGCATCCGGGTCGAGGAGAGGCGGATCCGACGCATCGTCGCCCGAGGCGGTGATCTGTCCGGCATCGAGACGGAAGAGGGCGAGACGATCCCAGTCGACTCGATCTTCGTGAACCCTTCGTCGGTGCCCCAGGACGATCTGCTCGTCGGATTGGGCGCCACCCGGAGCGCGCTGATGGGAGTGCCGTTCGTCGCCGTCGACCCGACGGGGCTCACCAGTGTTCCGGGGGTCTGGGCCGCGGGGAACGTCGTCAACCCCGCCGCCGGCGTACCGGTGGCGATGGGAGCCGGATCGAGCGCGGGCGCCGCGATCAACATGGATCTCATCGGCGAGGACATCCGTGCCGCCGCCGCGCACCCTGTGCGAGTCTGAGGTCATGGCAGGCGTCATGGGCCAGCAGGCTCACTTCATCACCTTCGCGACCCGCGACCTCGACGCGGCACGGGCCTTCTACATCGACGGACTCGGCTGGCATCCGCTGCTCGACGTCCCGGACGAGATCGTCTTCTTCCAGATCGCTCCCGGGCTCGTCCTCGGCCTGTTCGAGTCGGCGAAGTTCGCGTCCGACCTCGGCATCCCGGTCGACGAGACGAACGTGTCGGGTTCGACGATCGCGCACAACGTCGGCAGCCCCGACGAGGTCCGACTGATCACCGAAGCCATGGCCGGGGCGGGCGGCACCACGCTCGTGGCGCCCTCGCCGGGCGCGTTCGGCGGCATCTTCCACGCGATCGTCCGCGACCCCAACGGGATCGTCTGGGAGATCGCGCACAACCCCGGTTGGAGCATCGCGGCCGACGGTTCCGTGACCTTCGGCTGACGCGCTGCCCCGTCCTCGTGTCGACGCGACGACGCCGTCGGTCGCGCAGCTGGCGCGACGACCCCGTCGGTCGAGCACCTGGCGCCGCGCTGTTCGTCGTCGGCCCGCGTTCCGGTCAGTCGATGGGGTGTCCGTGCCACCACTCGGGTGATGCGGCGAGGATGACGGCCGATCCCCGGTCGACGTCGAGGTCGTCGCCTGCCAGCCAGATCTCGATGGCTCCCACCGTTCCCGACGCTGCATAGGCGGCCAGCATGGTGAGCGTCTGCTCGTCGGCGGCTCTGACCGCGTCCGGGAGGATCTCGGGGTGCCGGCGCACGTGCTCGAGCAGCGATGCCCGGATCATCCCCTCGAGACTGGCGCGCAGCGGGGCGACGATCTGTGGCTGCAACGCGTTCCGGTAGACGGTCGCGTGCTCTGCGATGTGCGACAGGAGCGCCCGCTCCGCCGGATCGAAGACACTGGATCCGTCCGCCGAGCGTGCGGGCAGATCCCCGTAGGACTCCGCGAGCGCCATCACCTCGGCGGCGAGCGAATCGGTGAGGAGCACGAGCGGGCTGGACGCATGCCGGTAGAAGGTGTCGCGGGAGACACCGGCCCGACGGCACAGGTCCGACACCGACACCTCGGTGATCGGCCGTTCCCCGGCGAGCTCGTAGACCGCCGCCCGCAGCAGATCGCGGGAGCGTTTGAAACGCGGATCCATTCCCGCACTATAGGAGGCGACGACCTCGTGGCACAGGACGTGGCGGCATAGGCTCTGACCGAGAAGAGAGCGAGACCATGTCGAACGATTCAGACAGCTCCGGCCCCGACCGTGAAATCCCCGGCGGCGAGTCCGGTCAGGGGTTCCCCGAGATTCCGGAGCTCGAGGAGGACGAGGACATCGCTCCGCGCCCCGAGGAGGAGATCGCCGATCTCGAGCGCGCCGTCCCCGACCTGCGCGACCACTCCGAGCTGACGGGCGACGCCGAAGCCGTCTGACACCCCGTCGCCGCGGGCCGCGTGTGGACGCCGGTCGCCGGTGCGAGGCCGCCTGCAACGTGGCGCGACCCGGTCGATCACGAGCCGGAACCGCCGGCCCCGGTCGGCGAGATCAGAGCTGCCGGCCGTCGAGGTAGACCCAGTCGCCGTCCGCCCGGACGAACCGACTGCGCTCGTGCAGCACCCCGACGCCCTCGTCGGTCCGGTAGCTGGCCCGGAACTCGACGACACCGTCCGCGTCGTGAGGACCGCCGCCGACCGTGTCGACGATCTGCAGGCGCCTCCACCGGGTGTCGTCGAGTTCGATCGTCCGCGGCCTCGTCGAGGGATCCCACGTCTTCAGCAGGTAGGGCGCGAGCCGGAGTACGAAAGCGCTGTACCGCGAGCGCATCAGCTGCTCCGCCGTCAGCGCGGCAGCCCCGGCGTGTACGACGCCGCAGCAGTCGGAGTACGGGCGACCGCTCCCGCAGGGGCACGCAGCCGATGCCGCGCTGCGGACACCCGCCGGTTCTTCATCCACGACGCTCAGAGCACCAGGTCAGCCGTCGCCGAGCGCGGCTTCGAGGGCCGGGATCGCGGAGTCGATCGCAGCGATCTGGTCCGCGTCGAGACCGTCGAGCATGCTGGACACCACCTCGGCGCGAGCATCCCGCGCGCGCACGAGAGCATCCTCACCCGCCGGCGTGACCTGGATGAGGAACGCCCGGCCGTCATCGGGATCGTCGCTCCGCTCGACGAGGCCGCGGCTCTCGAGCTCGGCCACCACCCGCGTGATGCTGGGGGCCGAGACGAGTTCGATCACCGCCAGCTCCGCCATCCGGATCGGCCCGCGCTTGGCGACGGTGGACAGCGCGGAGAGGAGCCCGTGGCTCAGTCCGCCGGTAGCGCCCAGCAGACGCCGGTTGAACCGTCCGACGACGAACGCGAGTCGCGCCTCGAGCGATGTGGACCTCGTCCGGTCGACCACGTCGGCCACCCCTTCGTCGTGACACGCGCCGGGTGCACGCCGTCATCTCCCCATGACGATACTTGCCACCACCGCTATCCCGATCCGCGAGCCTGCAGACGATGGAGGCGCACCCTCTCAACGGGGCACGCCCCCGAGCCGGGATCAGACGGGGAAGTCCACCGGCCAGCCGTGGTCGACGAGGTACTGCCGGACCCGGGCGATGTCCTCGTCCGAGGGCAGCTCCGAGGTGACCCCAGCGATCGCCTGTCCCACGTCCACTCGATCGGGGGCGAGGACGCCTGCTCGGGTGAGGTGCCCCGCGACCTCGGCGAGCTCCTCGTCCGAGAGCCGGCGCCGCAGCAGTGCGACGAGCGGAACGAAGTCACCCGCCGGCAGGCCCGCGGGGTATCCCTCGCGCAGCCATCCGACGACCCGTCCGACGAGTCCCGGCCGTGAGGTGGACGGCGGAACCACCTCGGTCGCCGACCCGAGCGGCCAGCCGGCCCCGGCGAGCCGCGCCGCGACCCGGGTCACGTCCTGCGGAAGGGCGGGGCCGATCAGCTCCTCCTCGACCTGAGCCCTGATCTGCTCCGGCGTGACCACGCCGTCATCCCCGGCTTCGGCCAACTCGCCGACCAGGCGCCCGACCACCCGGTCCACCTCCACCGGTGTCAGAGTCCGACGCAGGATCCCGAGCAGTGCGACGTAGTCCTGGCGCGGGACGCCGTCGGGGTAGCCGGCGCGCAACCATCCGACGATCCGCTGGACGACCCCGTCGTCGCGGGTCGCTCCCGGCTCGTCCGTCGTCATTCCTTGTCCACGAGGGTCGGGACGATGTGCTCGAAGCTCACCGTCTGCCCGAAGCCGGTCGCGATGATCACGGTGAGCCCGACGAGGACCGCGCAGACCACGAGCACGAAGCAGAGCACACCGGCGAACCGCAGGGCCGGTCTCGCGGGACCGGAGCCGCCGCCGTCGACGGCACCGCCCGCGACCGCGAAGGAGCGCACGCCGAGCGCGAAGAGCGCGGGGAGCCCTGCGCCGAGGAGAAGAGCCGCGAGAGCTACCTGCCACGCGGCGTCGAGGAAGAGAGGGAACACGATCGATCTCCTTAGGCGGACGTGGTCTGACGGGACTTGGGCGCATCGTCCCACTCGTCGTTGACGTTGTGGGCGCCGACCGAGTTGAGACGGGAGCGCAGGTACATGAAGACCGCCAGCCCGGCGAGGATGACGACCATGATGACGCCGCCGATCACCCCGCCCGCGAGGTGGCCGATCCACCACATCGCAGCGCCGACCAGTCCGGCGGCGGGGAGCGTGATCACCCAGGCGATGATCATCCGCAGCGCGACGCGCCAGCGGACCTGGGCACCCGGCCGGCCGACCCCCGATCCGAGGATCGATCCTGTTGCCACGTGCGTCGTCGAGAGCGCGAAGCCGAGGTGGCTCGAGGCCAGGATGACCGCAGCCGACGAGCTCTCGGCCGCCATGCCCTGGGGCGTGTTGATCTCGACCAGGCCCTTGCCGACGGTCCGGATGATGCGCCAGCCGCCCAGGTAGGTGCCGAGAGAGATCGCGAGCGCGCAGCACAGCTTGACCCAGAACGGAACCGCCTCGGTGTCGTCCCACGCGCCCGCCGCGATCAACGCGAGGGTGATGACGCCCATCGTCTTCTGGGCGTCGTTCGTGCCGTGGGCGAGGGAGACGAGCGAGGCGCTGCCGATCTGCCCGATCCGGAATCCGTGGGTGATGGACCTCTCCGCCAGGCCCCCGATGACTCGGAAGACGAGCCAGGTGCCGATGGCGGCGACGACTCCGGCGAGAACCGGTGACATGAGCGCGGGGAGGATCACCTTGCCGACGACCCCGTCGAGCTTCGACCCGTCGCCCGCCCAGTTGACGCCGGCGAAGCCGAGACCGGCGATCGTGGCCCCGATCAGCCCGCCGAACAGCGCGTGCGACGAGCTCGACGGGAGCCCGAGCAGCCAGGTCAGCAGATTCCAGATGATGCCTCCGATGAGGCCGGCCAGGACGATCAGCAGGAGCGCACTGCCCCCGTCGTCCAGCAGAGCGGGGTCGGGCGCTCCTGACGAGTCCTGGATCTTCACGACCGCGTTGGTGACCGTCAAGGCCACCTGCACGCTGAGGAAAGCCCCCACGAGATTCAACGTCGCCGAGAGGGCCACCGCGACCTTCGGCTTCAGCGCCCCGGTGGCGATCGACGTCGCCATGGCGTTGGCCGTGTCATGGAAGCCGTTGGTGAAGTCGAAGGCGAGGGCTGTGACGATGACGAGCACCAGCAGGATGGTTGTGTCCACGCAAGGATCATGCGCCCGTCAGCGCCGCACCTCAACGCCCCGATCGCGACTCGCCGCCCGGTTCATTCACTGTTCATCCGCCATGACGGTCCGGGTCACGCCAGCGGCGCGGGGTCAGACGGTCCGGGCTCTCCGGAGCGCAGCAACCCGGATCGCCTCGGCGACCCCGTCGGCGCGCGTCTTGGCGTAGAGATCGCCGTCGTCGCCGAACGCCGCGGTGAGGATCGCGATCGCGAACGACGGGTTGCGGGCCAGGATCGGCCCGTGCAGATGGGTGCCGAAGACGGAGCCCGAGACGACGCCCTCCGTCCCGTCGCCGTTGCCGACCCCGGTCTGCACAGCGCCCAGGGTCGCGGCTCCCTCGGACCGGTAGCCGCGGGCGTGGTTCTCGTAGCCGATGAGCTCGCCCCAGGTCGAGGCGACGACGACCTCCCCCGCCGCCCGGGTCTCGAGCGGGGTGGCCCTGCCGGGCAGGACCGCCAGTCCGTCGAGTACGCGGCCCTCGAGTTCGATCGATGCGGTGAGCAGCTCGAAGCCCGTGCCCACCGCCAGGATGGGGATGCCGGCGGCGATCCACTCATCCAGCGCCTCGCGGATGCCGAGGAGTGCGTCTCTGGTCTGTTCGAGCGCGGAGTCCACCCCCGATCCGAGCACGACGGCAACCGGGGACTCGGTCGGCAGCCCACCGCCCGCGGGAACCGGGACCGGCTCGGCGTCGATGCCGACCCATTGGGCACGGCGTGCGAGCACCAACGCGTTCTCCGCATCGCCGTTGACGTTGGTCAGCTCGGGGAAGAGCTGCAGGATCGCGCTCACTGGGCGAGTCCCAGGTGGCTGCGGGTGCGCCGCATCGGATCAGCGGTGAACACGATGGTCTTCACTCCCGTCTCGGGTTCGGGCAGGGCGATGAAGCGGTCGAGCGCAGCGGGCAGATCGGCGTCGATCTCGTCGACCTGCACGTGCTGGTAGAGCAGCTGCAGCGCCATCTCATCCGCTTTCGATCCACTGACGATGCGCGCCCGGCCGATGCGCGACGCATCGACGGGCCAGAAGTAGGACGGGTCGGCGACGTCGGAGCCCATCGCGACCATGACCTGATCGAGCCCCTCCTCGAGCTCGTCGACATTGAGCTGGAAGCTCGCGGGGTTCTGCACGAGCACGAACTCGATCCTCTTGCCCCGCACCGTCACCACCTCGCCCCGTCCGAAGACGGCGCGCACCGAGGAGACGGCGTCGACGGCGGTCGTCGACTCGAACGCGTCGCCCAGCAGTTCGCGGCTCGCGGCGATCGCCGCGGCCGCGTCGACCGCGTAGTGCACACCGCGCGCGGGCAGTGTCACGTCGTGATCGAAGCCGTCCCAGCGGATGGAGGCGGATCGTCCGTCGACGCGCGACACCAGCGTTCCCTCGCTGTCACGCCCCGGAGTCGTCTGCGCGTACCCCAGACCGCGAGGCAGGGAGTCGAAGACCTCCGCCGTGACGCCGAAGCGGGCCAGCGCCGTGTCGTGCGTGTCAGCGGCCATGGCGTCGAGCATGGCGTCGTCGCCGTTCAGCACCAGTCGCTCGGTTGCGCGGCGCGCGATCGTGTCGAGCATCCCCACGACCTTCTCCGAGTCGTGGAAACGGTCGATCTGATCGGTCATGACGTTGGTGAGCAGCACCAGACGCGCCTCGAACTGAGGCGAGAGGAGCGCGCCGTGGCCCTCGTCCATCTCAAGGACGGCCATGTCGGCATCGATCCGGCCCGTGAGAGACGCGCGCTCGAGAAGAGCGGAGGTGAGCCCCTGACTGATGTTCGCCGTCGACGGGTTGGTGAAGACGCGCTTTCCGTGCGCCTCGAGGATGGTCACAAGCATCTTCGTGGTCGTCGACTTGCCGGAGGAACCGGTCACGACGACGAGCCCCTCCGGGAATGAGGACAGCACGGAGCCGAGGAATCCGGGGGCGAACCGGTTCACGACCAGTCCGGGAACAGCGGACCCGCCCCCCTTCTTACGAAGTCGAGCCGCGATTCGCACGGCCCGGCCCAGGATCACGGCGGGTGTCCAGCGGATGCCTGCAGGTCGCGGAGTCACCCGTCCATCCTGACAGACGGGCAACGCGCGGACGGGGCGGAAGGCGTCCCGAGTACCCGGCAACCGCCCGTTCACCCGACTACGACAGAATGCGGGGCAACGAAGGAGGACCGATGGCGAAGAAGTCCAAGAAGAAGCCCGATCCGAAGGCAGCCAAGAGTGCGGCGGCGGAGGCGGAGGCCAAGGCCGCCAAGAAGCTCGCGAAGAAGCGTGCGGCCGTTGCGGATGCCGCCGAGGCGAAAGCGAAAGAGCGTCTCGCCGAACTGAAGGTGGCGCGCAAGCACGGCAAGGAGCGCCTGGCGGAGATCCAGAAGGCGGTGCAGAAGGCCGAGCGGCGAGCCGAGAAGGCGCTGGTGGAGGCGACCAGGGCGCGTGCTCTCGCCGACAGCGCAACCGGATCGTCGAAGGCGCGAGCGGGTGCGCCGATCGATTACACACCGCCCCTGCCGACGGCCGCCCCGCCCCGGGAGTCGGCACCTGCCGAACTGGAGAGGTCGCCCGAACCGCAGACCCCCGAGGCGACGGAGCCGGAGACGACGAAGGCGGCATCGGCTCAGGACGCCCCGATCGACCTGACTCCTCCGCTGCCGCACCCCGACTACAAGGACCAGCCGAGCGAGGCGTGGACGGTCGTGCGACTGCGCGCCCTCGCTCGCGAGCGGGCAATCCCGTCCTACGCGTCGAAGAACAAGGCGCAGCTGATCGAGATCCTCACCGCGAGGTAGCCGACCTGCCCACTTCGGGCAGTGCTGCGACCTGCACACTGCCCGAAGTGGGCGAGTCAGCGAATGCAGAAGGGCCGGCACCATGACGGTGCCGGCCCTTCTCGTGTCAGAACCGCTCGATCACTCGAGGTAGTCGCGCAGCGACTGCGAACGCGACGGGTGACGCAGCTTGGCCATCGTCTTCGACTCGATCTGGCGGATCCGCTCACGCGTCACCCCGAAGGTGTCACCGATCTGGTCGAGCGTCTTCGGCATGCCGTCGCCGAGACCGAAGCGCATGCGGATGACGCCGGCCTCGCGCTCGCTGAGAGAGTCGAGCAGGCTCTCGAGCTGCTTCTGCAGCATCGTGAAGCCCACCGCGTCGGCGGGGACCACTGCCTCGGTGTCCTCGATGAGGTCACCGAACTCGCTGTCGCCGTCTTCACCCAGCGGGGTGTGCAGCGAGATGGGCTCGCGACCGTACTTCTGGACCTCGACGACCTTCTCCGGCGTCATATCGAGCTCGCGGCTCAGCTCCTCGGGCGTGGGCTCGCGACCCAGATCCTGGAGCATCTGCCGCTGCACGCGGGCCAGCTTGTTGATGACCTCGACCATGTGGACGGGGATGCGGATCGTGCGGGCCTGGTCGGCCATCGCGCGGGTGATCGCCTGACGGATCCACCAGGTGGCGTAGGTCGAGAACTTGAAGCCCTTGGTGTAGTCGAACTTCTCGACCGCACGGATGAGGCCCAGGTTGCCTTCCTGGATCAGGTCGAGGAACTGCATTCCACGACCGGTGTAGCGCTTGGCGAGCGAGACCACGAGTCGGAGGTTGGCTCCGAGAAGGTGACTCTTGGCGCGTTGTCCGTCTTTCGCGACCCAGCGCAGCTCACGGGTGAGCTCCTTGGACAGGCCCTTCTCGTTGGCCAGCTTGTCCTCGGCGAAGAGACCCGCCTCGATGCGCATGGCCAGCTCGACCTCTTCGGCCGCGTTCAGCAGCGGGACTTTACCGATCTGCTTCAGGTAGTCCTTGACGGGGTCGGCGGTGGCGCCGGTGATCTGGGTCGAATAGACCGGGACCTCGTCATCGTCGTCGACCAGCGACAGCACGAGCGCACCCGTCGGGAGCTTCTCGTCGGCGTCGACCGCGGCGGCCGGCTTGGCCTCCTCGTCGTCGTCGCCGTCGGCGGTGTCGCCTTCCGCTGCGTCGTCGGCGACTGCCTCGACGACGACCTCGACCTCTTCGACTTCGTCGTCCACGACGACATCGTCGTCGGGGGCGTCGACCTCGTCGTCATCGGCGGCCTTCTTGCTCGCTGACTTCTTGACGGGGGCCTTCGCCGCTGCCTTGGCTGCGGGAGCCTTCGCGGCGGTCTTGCTCGCGGGCGCGCGACGCTTCGTTGCGGGCGCTGCCACCTCGGCCTCGGTGGCCTCGGGTTCTACTACTGCTGTTGATGCCTTGCTTGCGGTCATCGGTGCACCTTTCACTCCGGGAAGCGGGGGTCGCGATCGGATGAGACGAGGGAGCCGCACCCCACCGGTACGGCTGTGCCGATTCCACGCTCTGGGCAACGCTTCGTCGGTGTAGTCCTTCTTCAGACTCGACGGGCGGACCCGCGGAGACCTGTTTTCGGACAGCACTAGGACCCATGTCAAGTCCCGGGACGAACCGTGCTGGAGCACGGGATGTCCGTCGGACTTACGATCAAGGGTCCTCGTCAATTATTGCACGGTCTCGCCGGACGCATTACCAGTCGGCGGCACTTCGCGGCAATAGCAGTGAGCTATGAAACCTCTCGGTGTCAGCCGACCTCGACGTTCAGAGGCCGCGCCGTCGGAAGCGCTGCAACCCCAATCTTCTGAAGAGTGCAACCCAGAACGGCCCCACGGCTATTCCCTCCTCCTGCAGCATCAGGCGCCGAGTGCGCCGCCGCGCATGGATGAGCATCACGACACCGAACCCGACCACGGGGTACTGGACGAGCATCGCCAGCCGGAACCCGTCGAAGGTGTACAGCTCGCTCGGGTCGGTTCCCGCCCCGGCGGGACTCGAGAGGTCGAGGACGACGCCGATGAGCAGCATCATGATGAAACTCGCCGTGAAGCCCCCGACGTTGACGATCCCGTTCGCCGAGCCCAGGCGCCGGGACGGGTTGAAAGTCCGGGCGAAGTCGAAACCGATCTGCGAAGCCGGCCCACCGACCCCCAGGGCGATGGCGAGCAGGACGACGAGCCACGCGGGAGCCGGCGTGGGCCAGAGCAGCACGGCCGTCCAGACCACCCCGATGAGCGCGACGATCCCGAGTGCAAGGCTCGACCGGCGGAGCGGGTACCGGACCATCAGCAGGGCCAGCAGCGGACCGACGAGCAGCGCGGCCACGACCATCAGCGCGATCATCGCCGAGGCGAAAGCCGCGTCGTATCCGAGCCCGTAGACGAGGAACGGGACACCCCAGAAGAGGGCGAACACCGTGCCCGGCGACTGCGTCGTGAAGTGCGCCCAGAAGCCGAGCTGGGTGCCGGGGCGGCGGAAGCTCTCACCGAGCGCGCGGAGAGCCGATCGCATGTCGGCGGCGCCCGCTGAGTTCGGCAGCACCCCGCGCCCATCGGAGAGCACCGCGAGGCAGAGCACGAACGACAGGAGCGAGATCGACGCGATCGAGAGGAAGGCCGGGGTCCACCCCTCCGCGTGCAGCAGGATCGCGAACGGAACGGCCGAGAGGACCTGTCCCAGCTGGCCCAGATTGCCGAGCCACTGGGTGAGCTGAGGCACCCGCGACGGCCGGAACCAGGTGTTCGTGAGGCGCAGCACCGACGTGAAGATGGCCGCGTCGCCCGCTCCCACCAGCACCCGACCGAGGATCGCTCCCCCGAGGTCCGGCGACAGGGCCACGACGGCCTGTCCGATCGCCATCAGAAGCGCTCCCGAGACGACGAGCCGCTTCGGGCCGATCCGGTCGATCAGGACCCCGATCGGGATCTGCAGGCCCGCGTAGACGACGAGCTGGAGCACCCCGAGGCTCGACAGTGCGGCAGCGCCGGAGTCGAAACGCTCGCTGGCCTCGACGCCCGCGATACCGAGGCTCGAGCGCTGGAGGACGGCGACGACGTAGGCGAACACGCCGACGGCCCAGATCAGCCATGCCCGCCGCGAGTTCACTCCCACAACTGTATGCCGCGCACGACGGGCACGACCCCGGACTAGCATCGTGAACGTGGCTGAGGTGAGCGGGACGGGGAGCCGGGTCGTCCTCACCGGAGGCGCCCGCGGCATCGGCCACGCAGCAGCCCTCCAGCTGGCGGCGCGCCGCATCCCGCTCGTCCTCGCGGTCCGCGACATCGAACGCGGACTGGCCGCTCGGCGCTCGATCCTCCAGGCCTCTCCCGATGCCTCCGTCGATCTGCTCCCTCTCGATCTCGCCTCCCTCGGCTCGGTGCGCGAGTTCGCGGCGATCTACGCCGACCGATTCGACCCGTGGTCGGCGCTCGTGCTCAATGCGGGAGCGATCCTCGTGCCGCACAGGGAGATGACTCAGGACGGCTTCGAGATGCACCTCGGCGTCAACCATCTCGGCCACTTCGCCCTCACCGGCCTGATGCTGCCGCTGGCGGCGCCGAATGCTCGGGTCGTCACGGCGAGCTCGATCGCGGCCCGGATGGGGCGCATCCAGTTCCACGACCTGCGCTGGGACCACGGGTACACCCCGTTCCGCGCCTACGCCGCGAGCAAGCGCGCGGGACTGGTGTTCGCCCGCGCCCTGCACCGCAAGAGCCTCGATGAGCGACTCGGCATCAGGTCGATCGCGACCCACCCCGGCTACGCGGTGAGCTCCGAACGGCTGCGTTCGGCGCGCCGCCTCTACGAGCGCGGGTTCGCCCATGACTACGCCGCCGGCGCGGGACCCATCGTGAGGGCCGTCACCGATCCCGATCTGCTCGGCGGCGAGTACCTGGCCCCGTCTGGTCGCTTCCAGACGCGCGGTGCGCCGGAGCCGATCTCGGTCCCGTCGTTCGCGGACGACGCGCTGCTGTCGGCACGACTCTGGCGCATCTCGGGCCAGCTGACGCGGATCGCCTGGTAGCGACCGCTGAGGCGGCACGGACTCGGGCGTCTCGATACGAGCGCTACTCGACGGGTCTCGGTAAGCCGCTCCGCAGCATCTCGACCTCCGAGAAGCAGTAGGTGTGGGCGCCGCGGAGACTCCGGAGGTCGAGTAGCGCCCCAGCGGGTACCGAGACCCTGCGCGTGGGCCGGAGGCCGTATCGAGACGGCTTCGCGTCGACGGCCTCAGCGAGCGGCGACGGGCTCAGCGGGCGGCGACCCGGAGGCCTGCAGGCGGAGCGCCGTCGGGGCTCAGAACAGGTCGTCCTCGGGGCGTCGGCCGGCGAGGAACTTCTCGAGCTCCGCGGCGATCTCGTCGGCGGAGGGCACGTCGCCCGCCTGGTCGACGAGAGGCGACGGGAGGGGGTTGCCCTCCATGTAGGAGTCGTGGCGCTCCTCGAGGGTCGCGACGAGCCGGGCGAGCTCCTCGTTGCCGGCGACCTGCGACTCGACCTTTCCGAGGAACACCCGCCCCTCCTCGCGGAGGCGGTCGGTCGGGAAGATGAGGCCCGTGGCGGCGCTGATGCTCTCGAGCGCGGTGACAGCGGCGCCCGGGAACTCGGTGTCGGCGAGGTAGTGGGGAACCAGGGCGACGAATCCCGTCACGGGAGCGTCCGCCTCTTGGAGCTTCCACTCGACGAGGTGCAGCAGGTTGGCGGGCGCCTGGGTGCGGGGCTTCCAGACCGACATGGCCTCGACCAGCTCTTCGCGGTTGCCGCTCACGGTGACCTGAACGGGTCGGGTGTGCGGCACCGGCATCGGAATGGCGTGCACCCAGGTCGTCGAGGACACCTCGTAGCGCTCGATGAAGCCGAGCACGGCGGCCGCGAAGCGCTCCCACTGGAAGTCGGGCTCGTATCCCGTAAGCAGCAGGAAAGGCGTCGAGAGATCGTCGAGCGCGAGCGACAGCGTCAGAGTCGGCGGCGAGTAGTCGGCGAGGTGGTCCTGGTCGAAGAGGATCGTGGGACGCCGGGCGCGGTAGTCGAGCAGTTCGTCGTTGTCGAAGACGGCGAGCTCGGTGACCTCGAGGTTGTCCTTCAGGTACTGGCCGAGTTGGGTGACGACCCCTCCCGCGTCGGCGAAGCCGGTGAGGCCTGCCACGAGAGGGAGACCGAGCGGCACTCGATGCGCCGCGGGCGTCAGTTCGTAGAGGTCATCCGGATCCCGCATCCTTCGATGCTAGCCAGCGGGTTCGGATGCTGAACCTCTGTCCGCTTTGGGCGCACACCGGCGAGCCGCGGCCCGGAGGTGTCCCAGATTGCCGGCCGGGTGCGCCCGTAGGGTTGGAGCATGCCGCTTCCCGCCCTGTCCTTCAGTTCCGATGCCGCCTCCTCGATCGGGGCGGATGTCCTGGTCGTCGGTGTCGCCTCCGTCGACGACGAGCCGCAGCTACTCGAGGTCGCGGGGCTCGACCCGCTCGGGATCGACCTCGCGTCGTTCGGCGTGACGGGCCGTCGCGATCAGCTCGTCCGCATCCCGTCCCCCAGCGGTGTCGCGGCGAAGAGCGTCGCGTTCGTCGGCGTCGGCACCGGTGACCTCACCGCGGGGGCGCTGCGCTCGGCGGCCGGATCCGCGACCCGACAGCTCCGCGGCCCCGAATCCGTCGCGTTCGCCCTCCCCGTGGCCGATGACGAGGCCGCACTGGCCGTCCTCGAGGGCGCCGCCATCGGGGCGTACGCCTACCTCGACTACCGCGTCGACTCGCTCGCGAGCACCCAGAAGCCCGCGTCGTCGATCGTCGTCCTCACCGGCGACCAGGAGGTCGGGGATGACGTCCTGCTCCGCGCCACCGTCGCGGCGACGGCGATGCAGACGGTCCGCGATCTCGTCAACACTCCCCCGTCCGACCTCTTCCCGGCGAGCTTCGCCGACCGCATCCCCGGACTCGCCGAGGGCGTCGACGTCGACATCACCGTGTGGGATGCCGAAGCGCTCGCCCGCGAGGGGTTCGGCGGGATCCTCGGCGTCGGCCAGGGCTCGGTCAGGCCGCCTCGTCTCGTGAAGGTCGTCTGGGCCCCCGAGGCCGCGACCCGCCACGTCGCGCTGGTCGGCAAGGGCATCACGTTCGACAGCGGCGGCCTCTCCCTCAAGCCCGCGGCATCCATGATCGGCATGAAGTACGACATGACCGGTGCGGCGACCGTGCTCTCGACCGCGCTGGCCGCGGCTGCCCTGAACCTGCCGGTCAAGGTCACGGCCTGGCTCTGCCTCGCCGAGAACATGCCCTCCGGCAGTGCGGGGCGCCCCAACGACGTGCTGCGCATCCGCGGCGGCAAGACGGTCGAGAACCTCAACACCGACGCCGAGGGACGGCTCGTCCTCGCCGACGGACTCGTCGCCGCCAGCGAGGAGCAGCCCGACGCCATCGTCGACGTCGCCACCCTCACCGGCGCCGCGTCGGTCGCGCTCGGCACCCGCTACGTCGCGGCGATGGGTGACGAGAGCCTCGTCTCCGACACGCTCGCTGCAGCCAAGACCGCTGGCGAGCCGGTCTGGCACATGCCGCTCCCCGGCGAGCTCCGGGCACTGCTCAACTCCGACATCGCCGATATCGCGAACGTGCGCCCCGGCAACACCGCGGGCGGGATGCTCATCGCCGGCGTCTTCCTCAAGGAGTTCATCGGCAAGCGCGAGGACGGATCGAGCATCCCCTGGGTCCACCTCGACATCGCGGGGGCCGCGAACAACTCGGGCGCCTTCCACGGATTCACCGGCAAGGGTCCGACCGGAGTCATGGTGCGCGCTCTGATCGCCCTGGTAGAGCGCTTCGCGAACGGCGAGAGCACGGCGACGAAGTAGTAGGTTATTGGAGGCGATTCGCCGATCAGCATCGCCGCCGCCACGAGCGTCAAGGAGCATTGGGTGCCTGAGCAGAACTTCGACATCGTCGTACTCGGTGGGGGAAGCGGGGGCTACGCGACAGCTCTTCGAGCGAGCGAGCTCGGCTTCTCCGTCGCCATGATCGAGAAGGACAAAGTGGGCGGCACCTGCCTCCACCGCGGCTGCATCCCGACCAAGGCGCTCCTCCACTCCGCCGAGGTCGCCGACTCGGCCCGCGACTCCGAGCACTACGGCATCAAGACGACCTTCGAAGGCGTCGACATCGCCGGCGTCACCTCCTACCGCGAGGGCATCGTCGCCAAGAAGTACAAGGGTCTCCAGTCGCTGGTGAAGGCCCGCGGCATCACCACCATCGAAGGTGAAGGCAAGGTCGTCGGCGCCACGAGCGTCCAGGTCGGCGATGACACCATCACCGGCAAGCACCTCGTCATCGCGACGGGCTCCTACTCGCGCAGCCTGCCCGGCCTCGAGACCGGCGGCCGCGTCATCACCTCAGAGGACGCACTCCAGCTCGACTTCGTCCCGAAGTCCGTCGCCATCCTCGGCGGCGGAGTCATCGGCGTCGAGTTCGCGAGCGTCTGGAAGTCGTTCGGCGCCGACGTCACGATCATCGAGGCGCTCCCCCACCTCGTCCCCAACGAGGAAGAGGTGCTGAGCAAGGCCCTCGAGCGCGCGTTCCGCCGCCGCGGCATCAACTACAAGCTTGGCAGCCGCTTCCAGGGCGTCGTGCAGAACGACCAGGGAGTCGTCGTCACGCTCGAGAACGGCGAGACGATCGAGGCCGACCTGCTGCTCGTCGCCGTCGGCCGCGGCCCGGCCACCTCGGGTCTCGGCCTCGAAGAGGCGGGCATCGAGATCGACCGCGGCTTCGTCAAGACCGACGAGCGCCTCCTCACCACGAAGCCCAACGTGTACGCCGTGGGCGACATCGTCTTCGGACTCCAGCTGGCCCACCGCAGCTTCCAGCAGGGCATCTTCGTCGCGGAGGAGATCGCCGGGCTCAAGCCGGTCGTGATCGACGAGTCGAACATCCCCCGCATCACCTACAGCGAGCCCGAGGTCGCGTCCGTCGGCCTCACCGAGGCGAAGGCCGTCGAGAAGTACGGCGCCGACAAGGTCGCCGCCTACGACTACAGCCTCGCCGGCAACGCCAAGAGCGAGATCATCGGCACATCCGGTTCGATCAAGGTCGTCCGCGTCAAGGACGGCCCCGTCGTCGGAGTCCACGGAATCGGCACCCGCATCGGCGAGCTCATCGGCGAGGCGCAGCTCGTCGTCGGCTGGGAGGCGTACCCCGAGGACATCGCGCCCTTCATCCACGCTCACCCCACGCAGAACGAGGCCCTCGGCGAGGCATTCCTCGCACTCGCAGGAAAGCCGCTGCACGCACTGTGATGATCGGTGTGCGGGCGGTTCGAGCACTGCCGCCCGCACGCCGCACCCCGGCGCGTCATGCCGGTCCACCTAGACTAGAAAACAGCAGTTCTGCCCGAAGGGAATACCTCACATGAGCGAGTCCGTCAGCCTCCCCGCACTCGGAGAGAGTGTCACCGAGGGGACGGTGACCCGTTGGCTCAAGAACGTCGGGGACCGCGTCGAAGTCGACGAACCCCTGCTTGAAGTCTCGACTGACAAGGTCGACACCGAGATCCCGTCTCCGGTGGCGGGTGTGATCGAAGAGATCCTCGTCCAGGAGGACGAGACCGTCGATGTCGGCACCGCGCTGGTGCGCATCGGCGACGGGTCGGGGTCCGCCCCCAGCGGCGAGACCACCCCCGAGCCCGAAGAAGAGGCGCAGCCCGCGGCCACCGCGCCCGAGCCCGTGTCCGAGCAGCCCTCGGCACCGGCACCCTCACCTCAGCCCGAGGCGCCTGAGACCTCCGATCCCAACGCGGACGACTCGTTCGGCGGCTCGTACTCCGAGCCCACTCTCGAGCAGGAGGTCGCTCCGGCCCCGTCCGAGGCACCCGCCGAGCAGGCCGCCCCGGCTCAGCCGGCGGCCCCCGAGCAGTCGACCGAGGTCCCCTCCGTCGACGCACCCGAGTCGGCAGAGGCCCCTGCAGCCAGTGCCCCCGTGACCCCGCCGGCCCCTGCGCAGCCGCAGTCGGCGCCGAGCGAGCCCGCTCCCGACCACCAGGCCGTGCAGCCGAGTGAGACCGGAACCACCGAGGCCCCCTCGGCACCGGCCGACGGCACTGCGCCCTACGTCACGCCGATCGTCCGCAAGCTCGCGGGCGAACGCGGTGTCGAGCTGTCGAGCATCACCGGCACCGGGGTCGGAGGACGCATCCGCAAGGAGGACGTCCTGGCCGCCGCCGAGAAGTCCGCGACGCCGGCGGCTTTCGCTGCGTCGGCTCCCGCAGCCCCGGCCAAGGCGGCACCGACGGTGTCCGACCTCCGAGGGACAACGGTCAAGATGACGCGTCTCCGCAAGGTCGTCGCCGAACGAGCCGTCGTGTCGATGCAGTCGACGGCCCAGCTCACCACCGTCGTCGAGGTCGATGTCACCAAGGTCGCCCAGCTGCGCACCAAGGTGAAGGACCGCTTCCTCGAGAAGACGGGCGTCAAGCTGTCGTTCCTGCCCTTCTTCGCCATCGCGGCGACCGAGGCGCTCAAGTCGTACCCGATCATCAACGCGACGGTCGAGGGTGACAGCATCGCCTACCCCGACACCGAGAACCTCTCGATCGCGGTCGACACCGAACGAGGACTGCTGACGCCCGTCGTCCGAGACGCCGGCTCCCTCGACATCGCCGGCCTCGCCGCTCAGATCGCCGACCTGGCCTCGCGGACCCGCGAGAACAAGCTCAAGCCCGACGAGCTCGCCGGGGGCACGTTCACGCTCACGAACACGGGTTCACGCGGCGCCCTCTTCGACACTCCCCTGGTCTTCCTTCCCCAGGTCGCCATCCTCGGCACCGGCGTCGTCACGAAGAAGCCGGTCGTCATCACCGCCGACGGTTCCGACTCGATCGCGATCCGCTCGACGGTGTACCTCGCCCTGAGCTACGACCACCGCATCGTCGATGGCGCGGACGCGGCTCGGTTCCTGGTGCAGATCAAGGATCGCCTCGAGACGGGCGACTTCGAGGGCGACCTCGGCATCTAGCCTCTCGAGCATCCTCCGAAGGAGGCCCCGCCGGTTCCGGCGGGGCCTCCTTCCTTTTTGGGCGGGGCCCACTCGATCAGGGGTCGGGAGGGGCGTCGAAGGTGTCGCGGATCCTCCATCCTTCTTCGGTTCTGATCAGCAGCACCGATACCGACGTCGTCGCGACGAGCGCCGAGTCGCCGGTCCGCTGGACGAACGGCGCGTGCCCGGTCGTGAGACGCGGCGGGCGGACGGCCCCCGACTCCAGACGGCCGACGAGGGAAGCGTCGGCGTCGTACGCGGCCGAGCCCGCCTGATCGACGCCGTCGAGGCATTCGACCGAACCCGCGTCGTAGCATCGCTCGCGCAGGTCGAGGAGCGCCACGAGAGCGGATAGCGGATCGTCGCCGTCGATCGCAGACTCGGACGGCTCAGCGCTCGAGGAGGGCGACGACGGAGCGGTGGGCTCCGCCGCCCGGTCGGTCGCATCCCGTGTCCCCTCGGCGGGTTCCGGTGCCGCGATCGAGGCGCGCGGCGAGGGATCGGTGGAGAGGGCCTCGGCCGGCCTTCCCGTCTGCGGGATCAGCACCGCGGCTGCGATCAGCGCCGAGACGGAGAGCGCTGCGACGAGCCATACGCCGCGCCGCACCGAGCCGACGGTCGTCCGCATCCTGCCCCAGGCGTCGCTGATCGAGGCGGCCACGGGCGAGTCGCCCAACCATCCCAGCACCGGATCGAGCCGCGACGGGCGCTGGCTCACGGTCTCAACGGTCCCAGAGTCGGCCGCGACGAGCGAACGGATGTCGGGCGGCGTCGCCGATCGAGCCGTCATCGAAACGGGTCGGGGGTCAGCCGAGGCGAGCACAGCCAGCTCGGCTTCACGGAGAGCACGCTCCCGCAGCAGGCGCGGGATGCCGCGCACCTCCGCATCGGGCAGGATCCTGGTCGCGAGCTCTGCGAGCCCCTCGCGATCATCGACCCGGGTCGGCTCGTCGAGCGGCGCCGCATCACCGAGTCCCGCGAGCACCGGCGTACCGTCGGAGGCGAGGAGCACGCTGCTCGGATGCACCCGGCCGTGACTCCAGCCCGCGTCGTGCAGCGCTTCGACCGCGCGAAGCACCGCGACGAGGACCCCCACCGCCTCTGCAACCGAGAGGGCGCCCCGTGTCGCCAGGAGTTCGCCGAGCGACCCACCGGCGAGCCATGGGGTGACGAGGAGCACGCGCCCCTCCGCGGTCGTGGCGACATCGACGAGCGGGAGGAGATGATCGCAGTCGACCGCTCGGGCGGCGCCGATCTGGCTCATCAGCGCACCCTCCGCCACGTCGGTACCGAACAGGCGCAGGACCACCACGCGATCATCGGCGTCACGCGCGAGCATGACCTCGGAGCGCCTCCCGCCTCCGAGGTCACGCAGCACGCGGTAACCGCAGACGGACTCCATGCCTCCACCCTGATCCGCGGCTCCCTGCAGCGGGCGACGCCGGCGCCGACCTGTGCGCATCCGCCGCTCAAGACCGCCTGTGGAGGAACGCGGGTCGACCCCGTGAAGTCGTGGAGGTTCCGACATCGGATCGTCCCGGGCGGCGGTATCCTGGTGGCATGGCTCGTAGCAGCGCTTCGTCGCGCCCCACCGAAAAAGAGCCGGGGCGCTTCCGGCAGCTCTGGCAGGTCTTCAAGATGACCCGCCGACTCGACAAGCGTGCTGTCCCCTACCTGATCGCCGTCGTGATCCTGCCGATCATCGCGTCGATCCTCGTCGGCATCTTCACCTCCGACGGCAACGGCTTCGTCATCGCCATCTGGGTCGTCGCCGGTGTGCTCCTCGGAATCCTGCTGGGCCTCATCGTGCTCGGCCGCCGGGCCGAACGCGCCGCTTACGGCCAGATCGCCGGAGAGCCCGGGGCGGTCGGCGCTGTGCTCCGCAGCTCGCTGCGTCGCGGCTGGCGCGGCAACGAGATGCCGGTCGCCGTCAACCCGAAGTCGAAGGACGCCATCTACCGCGCTGTCGGTCGTCCGGGCGTGGTCCTCATCGCGGAAGGCCCCAAGTCGCGCACCAACCGCATGCTCGACGAGGAGCGGCGCAAGGTGTCCCGAGTGCTGCCCAACGTTCCCGTGTCGGTGCTCCACGTCGGGCCCGACAAGGACTCGATCCAGCTGCACAACATCAACCGCAGCCTCGGCAAGTTCAAGAACACCCTCACTCGCGCCGAGGTCGTGGCGGTCAGCAACCGACTCAGCTCGCTGAGCGGTAGCCAGCTGCCCATTCCCAAGGGCGTCGATCCCCTGCGGGTCCGCCCGCAGCGCATGCGCTGATCCGATGACCGAGTCCGAGGCCGCCGCTCTCCTGGGCGTACGCCCGGGCGCGTCCATCGAGGACGTTCAGCATGCCTTCGTCCGGGCCGCACGGCAGAATCATCCCGATCTGCTCTCGGAGACCGATGACGAGGAATGGCATCGCGCCGGTGCCCGCTTCGCCCTTCTGGCCGATGCACGCGACCTCATGCTCGCGCAGCACCCGGTCATCCCGGTCCAGTTCGCTCCCCCGCCGCGCAAGCGCCGTGGGATCGGCGGTTCCGTCGTGATCCTTCTGCTCCTCGCCGCAGCTCTCGTGGCTTTCGTTACGGCAGCCGATGCCTACCGCAGCGACACGGTCCAGAATCTGCGCGGCGGGGTCATCCAGGCTCCCTGAGCCGGAACGCCGAGCTGTCAGCGGCGAATGAGGACCGTCCCGGCGAAGACGTCGTGGAGGCCGCGCTGGTCCCGGTCCCAGATCGCGGCGGGGATCAGAAGGCACAGCAGCAGGGTGCGCACCGTGGGCCGCCACCAGCCCGCCCACCGACCGTCGAGACGGACGACCCGCAGACCGAGCAGCAGATGACCGACCCCGCCACCGAGCAGTGTGACCAGCACGATCTGCTCACCGGCGAAGATGGCGAGGCTCGCCCAGTCGCTGCCGAAGAAGAACGCGTAGTAGATGATCGCGCAGAGGGCGAAATCGATGCCGATCGCAGCGAGTCGGCGATTGGTGCGGGCCACCGACCCCGGACCCTCCGCGGGACGGCCCAACCGGCGACCGGGATAGTCTGCTTCTGACGCAGACGCAGAAGCGCTCACCGGTCCACCATAACGAGGACCTCTGTAACATCGCCGAAACAATGCCTTCACGGCGGCGAAACTGCGTCTGCGTATTGTCGAAACGGCTGTATCCGCAGCCGCGGTCCTACACGCAGTTTTGGAGACGTGCTCTATGTCACACCCGAAGTTCAGTGACTCTTCCGAGGTCATCAAGTTCATCAAGGACACTGACGTCAAATTCCTCGACATCCGCTTCACCGACCTTCCCGGAGTGCAGCAGCACTTCAACATCCCTGCGTCGACGGTCGACGAGGAGTTCTTCTCCGTCGGCCAGCTCTTCGACGGCTCGTCGATCCGCGGCTTCGCGAACATCCACGAGTCCGACATGCAGCTCATCCCCGACATCTCGACGGCCTACATCGACCCGTTCCGCATCGAGCGCACCCTGATCGTCGTCTTCGACATCTACAACCCGCGCAACGGCGAGGTCTACGGCAAGGACCCGCGTCAGGTCGCAAAGAAGGCCGAGAAGTACCTCGCCTCCACCGGCATCGCCGACACCGCGTTCTTCGCCCCCGAGGCCGAGTTCTACATCTTCGACGACGTCCGCTACGAGGTGAACCAGCACTCGAGCTTCTACTCGGTCGACTCCTCCGAGGCGGCGTGGAACACGGGCCGCGAGGAGGCCGGCGGAAACCTCGCCAACAAGACGCCCTACAAGGGCGGCTACTTCCCGGTCAGCCCGCTCGACCAGCACGCCGACCTGCGCGACGACATCTCGCTCAAGCTGATCGACGCCGGCCTCATCCTCGAGCGCGCTCACCACGAGGTGGGCACCGCCGGTCAGGGCGAGATCAACTACCGCTTCGACACCATGGTGCACGCGGCCGACGACATCCTGAAGTTCAAGTACATCGTCAAGAACGTCGCCCACCAGTGGGGCAAGACCGCCACGTTCATGCCGAAGCCGCTCTTCGGCGACAACGGTTCGGGCATGCACACCCACCAGTCGCTGTGGAGCGACGGCAAGCCGCTGTTCTACGACGAGGCGGGCTATGGCGGACTCTCCGACATCGCCCGCTGGTACATCGGCGGAATCCTCAAGCACGCCCCGTCGCTGCTGGCCTTCACCAACCCCACGGTGAACAGCTACCACCGTCTGGTCCCCGGCTTCGAGGCACCCGTCAACCTGGTCTACTCGGCCGGTAACCGTTCGGCTGCGATCCGCATCCCGATCACGGGCACCAACCCCAAGGCCAAGCGCATCGAGTTCCGTGCACCCGACGCCTCGGGCAACCCGTACCTCGCGTTCGCCGCTCAGCTCATGGCGGGCCTCGACGGGATCAAGAACCGCATCGAGCCGCACGAGCCCGTCGACAAGGACCTCTACGAGCTTCCCCCCGAGGAGGCCAAGGGAATCCCCCAGGTCCCCGGATCGCTCGACGCGGTGCTCGACGCCCTCGAGGCCGACCACGACTACCTGCTCGCGGGTGGCGTGTTCACGCAGGACCTCATCGACACGTGGATCGACTACAAGCGCGAGAAGGAGATCAAGCCCCTCGCGCAGCGTCCCCACCCCTTCGAGTACGAGCTGTACTACGGCGTCTGATCCCGCCGAGTGACCGCGAGGCCCCGTCTCCCGAGGGAGCCGGGGCCTTCGTCGTCCCCGGCCCTCGCCCTCAGCAGGAACGACGACGCCTCAGCAGGAGTGGATCGGCTGATCCTTCCTGCTGAGGCGTCGTGCTGCCTGCTGAGGGCGAGGGCTACAGGATGAAGAGCATCTCCTGGTAGGTGGGCAGCGGCCACAGGTCGTCGGCCACGAGGGTCTCGAGCGTGTCGGCCGCCGCGCGGACCGCGTTCATCGCGGGGAGGAGGGCGTCGCGAGCGTGCTCCGCCTCGGCGAGGCTCTCGTGTCCCGCGTCGGCGGCAAGAGCGGACTTCAGCGTGGCAAGAGCGCTGCGCAGATCGGCGATCGGTGCGCTGACCTCGTCGAGTGCCGTCGTGTCCGCGTCGACTCCCGCCGTCTTGAGGGCGGTGACATTGGTCGCCAGCTCGGTCTGGTAGCGGACGGCGGCCGGCAGCACCATCGTCGACCCGATCTCGAGCGTCAAGCGAGCCTCGACTCCGATCGAGAGCGCGTACTGCTCGAGTCCGATCTCGTAGCGGGAGTGCATCTCGCGGTGATTAAAGACCCGGTATTTCTCGAACAGGTCCATCGCCTCATCGGTGATGAGCTCGGGAAGCGCGTCGAGGGTCGTGCGCAGGTTCTTCAGTCCGCGCTTCTCGGCCTCGATCGGCCAGCTGTCCGAGTAGCCGTCGCCGTTGAACACGACGGCACCGTGCTCGGTGATGATCTCGGTGAGCAGCGTCTGCACCGCAGCATCGAAGTCCTCGCCGTTCGCGACCGCGGTCTCGAGCTTGCTGGCGACGTAGTCGAGCGACTCGGCCATGATCGTGTTGATCGTGGTCATCGGCGCGGCGACCGTCTGCAGCGAGCCCGGGGCACGGAACTCGAACCGGTTGCCCGTGAAGGCGAACGGGCTCGTGCGGTTGCGGTCTCCAGGGTCGGTCGGCAGCACGGGCAGCGTGTCGACGCCGATCTTCATGGTGCCCTTGCCCTTCGACGAGGTCAGCGAGCCCTTCGCGATCTGATCGAAGATGTCGGCGAGCTGGTCGCCGAGGAAGATCGAGATGATCGCCGGCGGCGCCTCGTTCGCGCCCAGGCGGTGGTCGTTCGATGCCGACGCGACCGATGCGCGCAGCAGACCGCCGTACAGGTGCACGGCACGGATCACAGCGGCGCAGAACACGAGGAACTGGGCGTTCTCGTGCGGGGTGTCACCCGGCACGAACAGGCTGCCCAGCTCATTGTTGCCGAGCGAGAAGTTGACGTGCTTGCCCGACCCGTTGACGCCCTGGAACGGCTTCTCGTGGAAGAGGATCTCCATGCCGTGCTTCTTGGCGATGCTCTTGAAGGTCGTCATCAGCAGCTGCTGGTGATCGGAGGCGATGTTGCCGCGCTCGAACATGGGCGCGATCTCGAACTGGCCGGGGGCGACCTCGTTGTGGCGGGTCTTGGCCGGGATGCCGAGCTTGAACAGCTCCCGCTCGGTGTCCATCATGAAGCCGAGCACGCGCTCGGGGATGGCGCCGAAATAGTGGTCGTCGAACTCCTGACCCTTCGGCGGCTTGGTGCCGAACAGGGTGCGGCCCGCGTTGAGCAGATCGGGTCGGGCGAGGAAGAAGTGGCGGTCTACCAGGAAGTACTCCTGCTCGGGGCCGCAGAACGACACGATGCTGTTGAGGTTCTCGTGCCCGAAGAGCTTGAGGATGCGCTCGGCGTGAGTGCCCATGGCCTGCTGCGAACGCAGGAGCGGGGTCTTGTGGTCGAGAGCCTCACCGGTCATCGAGACGAAGACCGTGGGGATGCAGAGGGTGTTGCCGTTCGGGTTCTCGAGTACATAGGCCGGGCTCGTCACATCCCATCCGGTGTATCCGCGAGCCTCGAACGTGTTGCGAAGGCCGCCGTTGGGGAAGCTGGATGCGTCGGGCTCTCCCTGGACGAGCGTCTTGCCCGCGAACTCGGCGAGGGCTGTTCCGTCACCGACGGGCTCGAGGAAGCTGTCGTGCTTCTCGGCGCTGAGACCCGTGAGCGGGTAGAACACGTGCGCGTAGTGGGTGGCGCCCTTCTCGAGCGCCCAGTCCTTCATCGCGGAGGCGACGGCGTCGGCGACCAGCGGGTCGAGTGGAGCTCCGTTCTCGATCGTGGCGACCACCGATTTGTAGACCGACTTCGGAAGGCGCTTCTGCATGACGACCTTGTTGAAGACGTTCTCGCCGAAGACCTGCCCGGGCGTCTCGGCATCGGTGAAGCTGATGGCGGGAGGCACATAGGCCTCGACATCCTTGATGGCCTGCAGGCGGACGACATTGCCGGTCATTGGTGCCCCTCTCAGAGAATGCTGCTGGGAAACACCGTTGGCACGGCGTCTGTGCCGTCAATCTAGGGATGCCGACTACCGCGTATGTTTCGGCGTGATTACCGTCTGGATTCCGTTTGCACCAGCTCGAATCAGTGAGCTTTCTATGCGACGCCCATGAGTCGCGGGCCTCATAGGTCGACCACATCGGATACCGGATCGCAGCTTGGATTCGGTGCGTACTCCGGAGCTACCAGGTGCAGCGCCGGGTCGTCTCCCCGGCCCCGCGCCCGAGCGCACGCGAACCCGCGTCGACCGAGGTGGAGAAGCGCTCGCCGGTCCCGCTCCGCACCTGACCTCGGATCGGATATCCCGGACTTGTACGCACGTTCCGGACATTGCGCCACGCCGGAACGTGCGTACTCGCCCGGAATACCTGCGCCAGGGCGGGTCGTCGGCTCCGCGGGTCAGGCGGTGGAGGGGCGCGGGCGGGTCTGGGTGCCGTAGAAGATTCGCTCGAACACCGCGCGGGCGAGGCGCGTCGTGCGGAGGAAGTCGTCCTCGAGGACCGCGGCCGACCCGGGCGCGTACTCGAGGAGCCGGGCGACGGCGTCGAGCTGACGCATCTCGGTCGGCAGGATGTCGGAGGTCCTGTTACTCCACAGGGTCATCGCCGACCTCAGCCGCGACGACAGGATCCAGGCGGCCCGCAGCTTGGCCGCGTCGTCGGACCGCAGCAGCGCCGCGTCCTCCGCGGCTGCAAGAGCCTGAAGGGTCGACGGGGTGCGTAGCCCGGGCACCCGGGCGCCGTGGCGCAGCTGGAGCAGCTGCAGAAGCCACTCGACATCGCTCAGCGTGCCGCGCCCGAGCTTCAGATGCCGGGTCGGATCAGCGCCCTGCGGCAGCCGTTCGCTCTCGACCCGGGCCTTGATCCGCTTGATCTCGCGGATCTCCGTGTCGGGCACCGCTGACGGGTAGCGGACCCGATCGGCGAGTGCGGTGAAGTCGAGCACGAGCTGGTGGTCGCCGGCGACCCCGCGCGCCCGCAGCAGCGCCTGCGCCTCCCAGGTCAGCGACCAGCGTTGGTAATAGGCCTCGTACGAGCGCAGCGAACGCACGACCGCGCCGTTCTTGCCCTCGGGCCGCAGGCCCAGGTCGAGGTCGAGCGGCAGCCGCGGGTCGGTCGTCAGCCGCTTGATCTCGGAGACGATGTGCTCGGCCCTGTTCTGCGCGAGCTCGGGCGACATCCCAGCGACGGCTCGGTAGACGTACATGATGTCGGCGTCCGAGCCGAACCCGAGCTCCGCTCCCCCGTACCGGCCCATGGCGATGATCGCGAATTCGGGCCACGGCCCTTCACCGCTGCGGATGCTCCGCAGCACCCCCGTGAGGATGGCGCTCGTGATGTTCGACAGGCCCTCGCCCAGTTCCACGATGTCGATCGTGCCCGCAATGCTCGCCAGGGCAAGACGCAGCACCTCACGTCCTCGGGCGGTGCGCAGCGCCTGGGCCGCCGAGTCGCGATCGCCGTGCCGGGCCACGGTCGCGCTCGTCTCCTCGCGCAGCGACTCCCACGAGCGTGGGCGCAGATCGTCGTCGTTCTCGAGCCACCGCGCCGCCTCGGGGTACCGTTCGAGCAGTTCGACCACGAACCGCGATGCCGACAGCGCCTCGGTCAGGCGCTGAGCGGCCGCCTGCGAGTCGCGGAGCATCCTCAGGTACCAGTGCGCGTCGCCGAGGCTCTCGCTGATCCGTCGGAACGCGAGCAGACCGCCGTCGGGATCCGCCCCATCGGCGAACCACTGCAGCAGCACGGGGAGCAGCGTCCGCTGGATCGCCGCACGGCGCGAGACTCCCGAGGTGAGGGCCGCGATGTGGGCCAGCGCTCCTCGGGGATCGCGGAATCCGATCGCCGACAGACGGGCCGCGGCCTGATCGCTCGTGAGGGCGAGAGTCTGCTCGGGAAGCCGCGCGACCGCGGACAGCAGCGGACGGTAGAAGAGCCGCTCGTGCAGGCTGCGGACGGCCGCCTTCGTGCGCTGCCAGCGCGCCAGCAGTTCGGCCGACGAGCCGCCGAGGCGGCTCGCACGGGCGAGCACCCGCAGAGCCTCCTCGTCACGCGGCATCAGATGGGTGCGCGAGAGCCGCTGGAGCTGCAGACGGTGCTCGAGCACGCGGAGCAGGCGATACTCGTCCGCGAACTCCGTCGCCTCGGCCCGGCCGATGTAGCCCCCGGCCGCGAGAGCCTCGAGAGCGGGCAGGGTCGCCTGTTCGCGAACCGTCGGGTCGGTCTGCCCGTGCACGAGTTCGAGCAGCTGGACCGTGAACTCGACGTCGCGCAGTCCACCCGGACCGAGCTTCAGCTGCTGGTCAACCTCGTCGGCCGGGATGTTGTCGGTCACGCGTCCGCGCATGCGCTGCACCTGCTCGACGAAGCTCTCCCGGCTCGCACTGCTCCACACTTTGCCCGAGATGCCGTCGACGTACCGCTCACCGAGAGGGATGTCCCCCGCTATCGGGCGCGCTTTGAGCAGGGCCTGGAACTCCCAGTCCTTCGCCCACCTGTCGTAATAGGCGAGATGCGACTCGAGCGTGCGCACGAGCGCACCGGCTTTTCCCTCGGGTCGCAGATTGGCATCGACCTCCCACAGGGGCGGCTCGATCGCCGCCTCGTGGATGCCGCGCATCGTGAGCATGGCGAGGCGGGTCGCAGCGGCCATCGCCCGCTCTCCGCTCATCTCCGAACCCGCCGCGGCCTCGCCTACGAAGATCACATCGACATCGCTCACGTAGTTGAGCTCTCGCGCGCCCGCCTTGCCCATGCCGATGATGGCGAGGCAGGTCTCGGCGATCTCTGCGGCTCTGAATGTGCCGGGTCCGTTGCCCGGCTTCGTCGCGTCGGCGCGCGCCACGGCCAGTGAGGCCTCGAGGGCGGCACCGGCCAGGTCGGCGAGGATCTCGGTCACAGCCTGCAGTGCGTCGAGCGGTCGCGGCTGACCGAGATCCCATGCGGCCACCTGCAGGATGTGACGTCGGTAACGGACTCTCAGCGCCGTACGCCCGTCATCCCCCGCGATCGTCGCCACTCCGTCGACCGCCCCGACCGACTCGAGCAGGCTCGCGCGCAGCTCATCGGCGTCGGGACGCGAGGTGAACGGCTCCCGAAGGGCGACGAGCTGCTCCGGGTGCCGCAGCAGGAACTCGGCGAGACCCGATGAGGCTCCGAGCACGAGGATCAGCCGCGAGGCGGACGCCGGGGACTCGAGGGTGGACGCCACGGCGTCGGGATGCCGACGGGCGAGCATCAACAGCGACGTGAGGGCCGCGTCGGGATCGGCGGCGGGACCGAACGACGGCAGCAGCGGGACGACGTCGGTCGGCAGCAGCGTGGTCAGCTCATCGAGCCTGCCGTGCACCTCGCCCAGCTCGGTGAAGCCGAGCCGAGCCAGCTCGGTCAGGTTCGCGAGCTCGCGTCGCATGGTGCGTGACGCCTAACGGATCCGCGGCGGGATCAGAGCACTTCGAGGTTCGAGCGCAGCTCGTACGGCGTGACCTGGGCACGGTACTGACGCCACTCGGCACGCTTGTTGAGCAGCAGGTACTTGAAGACCTGCTCGCCGAGGGTTTCGGCGACGAGCTCGGACTCCTCGAGGTAGGAGATCGCGTGGTCGAGGCTGGCGGGCAGAGGCGCGTAGCCCAGAGCGCGGCGCTCGCCCTCGCTGAGCTCCCACACGTTGTCCTCGGCCTCGGGCGGCAGCTCGTAGCCCTCCTCGATGCCCTTGAGACCTGCAGCGAGCAGAAGCGAGAGCGCGAGGTAGGGGTTCGCAGCCGAGTCGATCGCCCGGTACTCGACACGGGACGACTGCCCCTTGCCGGGCTTATACAGCGGCACTCGCACCAGCGCGGAACGGTTGTTGTGGCCCCAGGTCACGTAGCTGGGTGCCTCACCGAGCTTCGACTCGCCCTCGCCCGCCCAGAGGCGCTTGTACGAGTTGACGAACTGATTCGTCACGGCGGTGATCTCGGGCGCGTGCTTCATCAGACCCGCGATGAACTGGCGACCGATCGTCGACAGCTGGTACTGGGCGCCGGCGTCGAAGAACGCGTTCGTGTCGCCCTCGAAGAGCGACAGGTGCATGTGCATGCCCGAACCGGGTTCGTTCTGCAGCGGCTTCGGCATGAACGTCGCGTAGACGCCCTGCTCGATCGCCACCTCCTTGATGACGGTGCGGAAGGTCATGATGTTGTCGGCGGTCGTCAGCGCGTCGGCGTAGCGCAGATCGATCTCGTTCTGGCCGGGGCCCGCCTCGTGGTGACTGAACTCGACCGAGATTCCGAGGTCTTCGAGCATCCGCACCGAACGGCGTCGGAAGTCGTGCGCCGTGCCGCCGGGAACGTTGTCGAAGTAGCCGGCACGGTCGACCGGCTCGGGGCCGTCGGCGCCGAACTGGCTCGACTTCAGCAGGTAGAACTCGATCTCGGGGTGCGTGTAGAACGTGAAGCCGCGGTCTGCGGCCTTCGCGAGGGTGCGCTTGAGCACCTGGCGGGGATCGGCGGCGTGCGGCTGGCCGTCGGGGGTGGTGATGTCGCAGAACATGCGAGCGGTCGGATCGATCTCGCCCCGCCACGGGAGCACCTGGAACGTGGTGGGGTCGGGGTGGGCGAGGACATCCGCCTCGTAGGCGCGGGTGAGGCCCTCGATCGCCGATCCGTCGAAGCCGAGCCCCTCGGTGAACGCGCCCTCGACCTCGGCCGGAGCGATCGCGACGGACTTGAGAGTGCCGACGACGTCGGTGAACCAGAGGCGCACGAACTTGATGCCGCGCTCCTCGATGGTGCGCAGAACGAAGTCGCGCTGCTTGTCGACCACTTAGGTTTCCCCTCGCCTCGGGGGCGCTGAACACCCCTGATTGATGCCCTCTCAGGCTAGTGGGTCTGCGGAACCTTCGCTTGGCACCGGCGAAGCGGAGCGCCGTCGCGCTCGGGTCACCAGATCCGCATCAGCGCTTCGAGCAGACCGAGGTGGGCGCGCTCATGCCAGGCGAGCATTCGGAGGAGCTTGACCGAGGTCCACTCCCCGCCGTCGGGTGTGACCGAGATCAGGACGTCGGGAAGGGACGCGACGACCCGCATCACGTGCTCGTGCGATGCCTCGAGTTCGTCGACGAGGTCGGGCAGCGGCTCCCGCGGCTCGAAGCCGAGAGCGGGCAGGTAGACCCGGCTCTCCTTGTCGGCGAAGGCACGCACCAGATCGCCGGCCGATGCGTAACCGAGCGGATCGATGTCGGGCACCTCATTGCTCGGGCGGGACAGCTGCCACCATTCCGCGTTCTCGACGAGTTCGAGCGTCCGGGCTCGCGCCCGCTCGAGGATCTCCATCGTCGTCGCGCGTTCGCCCGGCGTCGCCGGTTCGAGGTCGCGTGCGAAGGACGGGTCGAAGTCGTCGACCTGCTCCTCGAGCTCGATCGTCGGCGCCCCCGTCGACCGCTGCAGCATGGCCAGGGCGCCGACCGCCGTCTCCGCGGTCCGGGCGGTTCCCCAGAAGCCGAGATCGAATGTCCATGCGCGTGAGGACATGCCTCCGGTCTCGTCGGTGTGCACCTCGACGTAAGCGCGCATGGTCCTCACACCCTAGGACCTCCGGGCTGTCATCACCCTCCTCGACGGCCGCGTGAAGGCTGGGCGAGCGCTGACCGCGCCGACCTAGACTGGTCCGATGAGCGAACAGTCCGCGCTGAAGCGGGTGCGCAAACGGCACTTCCAGCAGGCGAAGGAGAACGGCATCCCCATCACGGGGCTGACGAGCTACGACGCGCTGACGGCTGCGATCTTCGACGAGGCGGGCATCGACTTCCTCCTGGTCGGCGACTCGGCCGGAAACGTCGTCCTGGGCTACGACTCGACCGTGCCCGTCACCGTCGACGAGCTCATCCCGATGGCGCGTGCGGTCGCAGGTGCCGTGTCCCGAGCCCTCGTCGTGGCGGACATGCCGTTCGGCTCATACGAACTCGGCCCCGACCAGGCGCTTCAGACCGCATTCCGATTCATGAAGGAGACCGGCGCCCACGCCGTCAAGCTCGAGGGCGGTGAACGCAGCGAGGAGCAGATCCGCCGCGTCGTCGAAGCCGGCATCCCGGTGATGGCGCACATCGGCTTCACGCCTCAGAGCGAGCATCAGTTCGGCGGACACGTCGTCCAGGGTCGCGGTGAGGGGGCCGAGCAGGTGCTCGCCGACGCGTTGGCCGTCGAGCGCGCCGGGGCTTTCGCCGTCGTGCTCGAGATGGTGCCGAGCGAGGTCGCCAAGCGGGTCACCGAGGCGATCGCCATCCCCACCATCGGCATCGGAGCGGGTCCGCACGTCAGCGGCCAGATCCTGGTATGGACGGATTTCGCCGGCCTGACCGGCGGGCGGTACCCCAAGTTCGTCAAGAAGTTCGCGGATCTGCGCGGCCAGCTGCTCGATGCCGCCCGCGAGTACCGCGACGAGGTCACCGGCGGTACGTACCCGGGGCCCGAGCACCAGTACGAGTGACCGGGGCCGGCCACCTTCGCCCATCTGCCTACTCACGTCGGAGCATGGCGGGAGGGCGTCCTCGTCAGCGGTTCTCGGCTGCGTCGTCCGCAGCCCACTTCTCCGCGTTCTGGCGCAGCTTCTCGGGTGCGTGAGCCGCTTCCTCGCGGGTATCGAACGGGCCGACCCGGTCGATCGAGTTGGACTGCGGTCCGAGCTCGACCTCGCCGGTGCGCGAGTTGTACCACCACTTGTCGGCCATGCTGACTCCCATCCGCTGCGGGCCTCCGCCCGTAGGCTTGATCCTATGCCGCGCGATTCCCAGGGCCACCTCGTCCCCGGACGCATCAGCCCTCGCCGGGCCGTGCCGCAGTCGATCGGGCGCCCTGAATACGTCGGCAAGGCCGCTCCCGCCGCGTACGCCGGATCCGATGTCGTCTCTCCCGAGACGGTCGAGAGCATCCGCAGTGCGGGCCGGATCGCCGCGCAGGCCCTGCAGGCGGTCGAGGCCGCAGTGCGGCCCGGGGTGACGACCGACGAGCTCGACCGGATCGGGCACGAGCACATCATCGCGGCCGGCGCGTACCCGTCGACCCTCGGCTACCGCGGATACCCGAAGTCCGTGTGCACCTCGATCAACGAGGTCGTCTGCCACGGCATCCCCGACGACACCGTGCTGGTCGACGGCGACATCATCAACGTCGACATCACCGCGTTCCGCGACGGGGTGCACGGCGACCTGAATGCGACGTTCCTCGTCGGGAACGTCTCCGAGGAGGCGCGTCTGCTCGTCGAGCGCACCCGCGAGGCGCTGAACCGCGGCATCAAGGCGGTGGCGCCCGGTCGGCAGATCAACGTGATCGGTCGAGCGATCGAGGCGTACGCGAAGCGGTTCGGATACGGCGTCGTGCGCGACTACACCGGTCACGGAGTGGGCGAGGCGTTCCACTCGGGGCTGGTCATCCCTCACTACGACGCGGCGCCGCGGTACGACGCACTGATGGAGCCCGGCATGGTGTTCACGATCGAGCCGATGCTGACCCTCGGCGGCATCACGTGGGATCTGTGGGAGGACGACTGGACGGTCACCACCCGCGATCGCAGCCTGACCGCCCAGTTCGAGCACACCCTGGTCGTCACGGACCGAGGCGCAGAAATCCTCACCCTCCCCTGACCAGCTGACGGACGGGCCGACCGACCGCCCACGCAGCGCCAACCGAGACGGGCGTTCCGGGCGGAAGCGCACGTTGCGGCCGGCCCCGCACGCCGCAACGTGCGCGCGGCGGGCACTCCAAGCCCGCACGTTCCGGGCTCCTGCCGATATTCCGGACATGAGCGCACGCCGAGACGTGCGTATGTGCCCCGAAGATCCGACCCAGCTGGGCTGAGATCCGGGCCGGGTGTTCGGATTCAGCAGCCCCTCCGCGCGCACGTTCCGGCGTGCGGGGCCGGCCGGAACGTGCGCATTTAGCCGGAACGCCCGCGTTGGGTAGGTTTGTGGGGTGAGCACTGAGGCGATCGGCATCGATATCGGCGGCACCGGCATCAAGGGGGCTCTAGTCGACGTCGACACCGGAGAACTCCTCTCCGAGCGCATCAAGCTGGCGACCCCCAAGGGCGGCGAGCCCGAGGACATCGTGAAGACCGTGACCGATGTCATCTCGCAGATCCCCGGAGTCGCCGAGGGCACGCCCGTCGGCGTCTGCTTCCCCGCCGTCGTCCAGCACGGGGTCACCATGTCGGCCGCGAACGTGTCGCACCGATGGATCGGACTCCAGGCGGAGGACCTGTTCGAGAAGGCCATCGGCCGCGACATCACCTTCGTGAACGACGCCGATGCGGCCGGCTACGCCGAGACCCAGTTCGGTGCCGGCAAAGACGAGCGCGGCCTGATCCTCATGACGACTCTCGGAACGGGCATCGGCAGCGCGATCATCTACGACGGCCACCTCGTGCCCAACGCCGAGCTCGGCCACCTCGCCCTCGACGGGTTCGACGACTACGAGAAGCAGGCCTCGTACGCCGCCAAGGAGCGCGAGGACCTCAGCTGGAAGAAGTGGGCCGAGCGTCTGCAGAAGTACTACAGCTACCTCGAGCGGCTCTTCTCCCCCGACCTGTTCATCGTCGGCGGCGGCGTCTCGAAGCACTACGACGACTTCCTGCCGCTGCTCGATCTGACGACCGAGATCGTGCCGGCCCGGTTCCGCAACAATGCGGGCATCCTCGGCTGCGCATCCCTCGCCGCCCACGGTGCGGGAACCCGGCGCCGCAAGAGCGCCGAGGTCGCGGTCGACAAGACCAACTAGCTCCGCCGAGTCGCCCGGTTCAGGCAGTCAGCGCGCTCGCGGACTGCCCGAACCGGGCGATTGGCGTCAGCCGCAGCGCTCGACGAGCGGCGCGGCATCCATGTCCCCGCGCCGGGCGCAGCGGATCGCGCGCACGACGAGGTAACCGGGGCAGGGCACGACGACGAGGTCGCCCTCGACGAGGTCGCCCGGCAGGAACACGAGATGCCCGGCGTCCTCGCTGTCGTCGTCGGGGCGCAGAACCGTCGCCGCCCCGCGCACGGTCGATGCCCGGCCGATCAGCCGCATCTCCGACCAGATCACCGGCAGATGACCGAACCGGCAGTCGACGAACGCATGACGCGTCCCGACCGAATCGATCTCGAGCCGTGTGACCGTCGCGACCACGGTCGACGCGCCCTCCGTCGCCGACGGACGTCCGTGCGTCCCGGGCACCACGGCGGCAGCGGTGTGCACGCACGGGCTCCCGGCGAGCGCCGTGAGGGCGGTCAGCGACACGCCCGCGACCACCACGTCATCCGTCGTGGGGTGGGTGAACTCGGGCCAGCGGTCCGGGTTCAGGGGGTCGGGGATGCTGCGACGCAGGCTCGGCATGATCGAGGTGAGCGTCATCGAGCGCCTCCGCCGAGGAGTCGATGCAGAGGGTCGTCGTCCGCGGGAGCGGGATCTGAGATGTCCATGACTGCAGGTCTACGCCGGGGACGGCGCCGCGCGGCCGGTCCTGACGGACTCCATACGGCGAGCATCGCGTGATCCTCACGCCTTCGCGACCCGCCCGTTAGGGCGCAGCAGAGTGGCCGTATGGGTTCCGTTAGGGCCGGGCGGGGCGCCTCCTCACGGGCTTTCAATCAGGAGTCGCGCCGAATCCGGCGTGCCCGTCGCCGTGTGCGGCGGGGTCAACTTCCTCGTGATGGAGTCCCTTCAACGTGCTCGACATCGTGTACATCCTCGGAGCGGTAGCCCTCTTCGCACTGGTCGCCCTCGTGGCGAAGGCGGTGGAGAAGCTGTGATCGTCTTCGAACTGCTGGCCGCCGTGCTCGGCGTGGCCGCAACCGTCTACCTCGTCTTCGCCCTCGTGAAGCCCGAGAGGTTCTGATGGCGGCTCTCTTCGCGATCCTCCAGGTCGCCACTCTCGTCCTCATCCTGGTGGTGCTGTACCGCCCTCTCGGCGACTACATGGCGCACACCTTCACCGCGCGACGGCACCTCGGCTTCGAGCGCGGCATCTACCGCATCATCGGCGTCGACCCGGACTCCGAGCAGACCTGGCAGGCCTACCTGCGCGGTGTCCTGTCGTTCTCGCTCGTCAGCGTGCTGCTGCTCTACCTGATCCAGCGCCTGCAGGCGGTACTCCCCTACTCGCTCGGTTTCCCCGCGGTCCCCGAGGGGCTGTCGTTCAACACGGCCATCTCGTTCGTGACGAACACGAACTGGCAGAGCTACTCGGGCGACGTCACCCTCGGCTACACGGTCCAGCTGCTCGGCCTCGCCGTGCAGAACTTCGTCTCCGCCGCGGTCGGCATCGCCGTGGCGATCGCCCTGGTCCGCGGGTTCGCCCGCACCTCGTCGGGCACACTCGGCAACTTCTGGGTCGACCTGATCCGCGGTGTCTTCCGCCTGCTGCTGCCGCTCGCCGCGGTCGCGGCGATCGTGCTCATCATCGGCGGCGTCGTGCAGAACTTCGCCGGCTTCACCGACATCATCACGGTGTCGGGAGGCGCCCAGAGCATCCCGGGCGGCCCGGTCGCGTCGCAGGAGGCGATCAAGCAGCTCGGCACGAACGGCGGCGGCTTCTTCAACGTCAACTCGGCGCATCCGTTCGAGAACCCGACCGCCTGGACGAATCTGTTCGCCATCGTGCTGATGACGGTCATCCCGTTCAGCCTGCCCCGCACCTTCGGCCGCATGGTCGGCTCGAACAAGCAGGGTTACGCGATCCTCGGCGTCATGGCCGGACTCTTCCTCGTCTCGCTCACTTTCCTCTCGATCTTCGAGGCGAACGGGGCCGGCACCGCACCGCAGCTCGCGGGCGGAGCGATGGAGGGCAAGGAGACCCGGTTCGGCATCTTCGGCTCGACCCTCTTCGCCACCGGCAGCACGATCACCTCGACGGGTGCCGTCAACTCGATGCACGACTCGTACACGGCACTCGGCGGCCTCATGCCGATGATCAACATGATGCTCGGCGAGGTGGCACCCGGCGGTGTCGGATCGGGGCTCTACAGCATCCTGATCCTCGCCATCATCACGGTGTTCATCGCCGGTCTGCTGGTCGGACGCACCCCCGAGTACCTCGGCAAGAAGATCGGGACGCGCGAGATCAAACTCGCGAGCCTCTACATCCTCGTGATGCCCGTCCTCGTGCTCGTGGGAACCGCGCTCAGCTTCGCGATCCCCGGCGTCCGTGAGGACGTGGAGAGCACGTCGATCTGGAACCCCGGAATCCACGGCCTCTCCGAGGTGGTGTACGCGTTCACGTCCGCGGCGAACAACAACGGGTCGGCGTTCGCCGGTCTCACCGCGAACACCCCGTGGCTCAACACGGCGCTCGGCGCCGCCATGCTGCTCGGCCGCTTCCTGCCGATCGTCTTCGTACTCGCCCTCGCCGGCGCGCTCGCCGCCCAGGACAGGGTGCCCGCCACCGCGGGGACCCTTCCCACCCACCGTCCGCTCTTCGCGGGCCTCCTCGCGGGCGTCACGGTCATCGTGACCGCCCTGACCTTCTTCCCCGTTCTCACGCTGGGTCCCCTGGCGGAAGGGCTTCTATAAACCATGTCGACACTCCTCCCCGCACACTCGACCGAGACGGGCCCGGCGACCCCGGGCGCCCCCGCAGGCGGCTCCACCGCCCCCAAGGGCGCCTTCACCTGGGCGCAGGTCGTCGCGGCCCTCCCCGGTGCGTTCCGCAAGCTCGACCCCCGCGAGATGTGGCGGAACCCCGTCATGTTCATCGTCTGGGTCGGCGCCGCGTTCACCACGGTCCTCGCCATCGCGGAACCGTTCCTCGGCGGCCCCGCCCAGTCGGGCGGGACCCCCGTGCCCGGCGTCTTCACCGGAACCATCGCGGTCTGGCTCTGGCTGACGGTCATCTTCGCCAACCTGGCCGAGGCGGTCGCCGAAGGGCGCGGCAAGGCGCAGGCCGACAGCCTCCGCAAGACCCGCACCACCACGATGGCCCATCGCATCGACGGCTACGACCCGGCGACCGGCGGCGACGGGGCGACGGCCGCCATCGCGGAGGTGGCCTCCCCCGACCTGCGACTCGGCGACCACGTCGTCGTGACGGCGGGCGAGCTCGTCCCCGGCGACGGCGACATCGTCTGGGGTATCGCCTCGGTCGACGAGTCGGCCATCACCGGAGAGTCGGCGCCCGTCGTCCGCGAATCGGGAGGCGACCGCAGCGCGGTCACCGGCGGCACCCGGGTGCTGTCGGACCGGATCGTCGTGCGCATCACCTCGAAGCCCGGCGAGACGTTCGTCGACCGGATGATCGCGCTCGTCGAGGGCGCATCCCGGCAGAAGACGCCGAACGAGATCGCGCTGAACATCCTGCTCGCCGCGCTCTCCATCGTGTTCGTCGTCGTCGCGCTCACCCTGAACCCGATCGCGTCGTACGCGGCGAGCCCGGTCAGCATCCCGATCCTCATCGCCCTGCTGGTCTGCCTCATCCCCACCACGATCGGCGCGCTGCTCTCGGCCATCGGCATCGCCGGAATGGACCGTCTCGTGCAGCGCAACGTGCTCGCGATGTCGGGTCGTGCCGTCGAGGCGGCGGGTGACGTCACCACCCTGCTGCTCGACAAGACCGGCACGATCACGTACGGCAACCGCCAGGCGACCGAGTTCGTCACCATCGACCACTCGACCGTCCGGGCCCTCGTCGCCGCGGCGGGAACCTCGTCTCTCAGCGACCCGACCCCCGAGGGCACCTCGATCGTGACCCTGGCCGAGACGAAGGGCTTCGTCCGAGACGACGCCCCGAGCGGCGAGGTCGTGCCCTTCACGGCGCAGACGCGTATGAGCGGGGTCGACTTCGCCGACGGACGTCAGATCCGCAAGGGCGCCGGCTCCGCAGTGCTGCGCTGGCTCGAGGAGGACGGCCCCCTCGCGAGCTCGCTCGTCGACGAGGTCACCACGGTCACCGACCGGGTCGCCCAGTCGGGTGGAACCCCGCTCGTGGTGGCCGAGCGCGCCGCCGACGGCCGGGGTCGCATCCTGGGGGTCGTCCACCTCAAGGACATCGTCAAGGAGGGGCTCGCGGAGCGGTTCGCCGACCTGCGCAACATGGGCATCCGCACGGTCATGATCACGGGCGACAACCCGCTGACCGCCAAGGCCATCGCCGCGGAGGCGGGCGTCGACGACTATCTCGCCGAGGCGACGCCCGAGGACAAGCTCGCGCTGATCCGCCGGGAGCAGGAGGGCGGCAACCTGGTCGCGATGACCGGCGACGGCACCAATGACGCACCCGCTCTGGCCCAGGCCGACGTCGGCGTCGCGATGAACACGGGAACCTCGGCCGCGAAGGAGGCCGGCAACATGGTCGACCTCGACTCCGACCCGACGAAGCTCATCGACATCGTCCGGATCGGCAAGCAGCTGCTCATCACGCGCGGTGCGCTCACGACGTTCTCGATCGCGAACGACATCGCCAAGTACTTCGCGATCATCCCCGCGATGTTCATGGGCGTCTTCCCCGGCCTCGCCGCGCTCAACATCATGCGGCTCGGCTCCCCCGCATCGGCGGTGCTGTCGGCCGTCATCTTCAACGCGATCATCATCGTGATCCTCATCCCGCTCGCACTGCGCGGAGTGAAGTACCGCGCACTCGACGCGTCGAAGACCCTCGCCCGCAACCTGCTCGTCTACGGGCTCGGCGGTGTCATCGCGCCGTTCATCGGGATCAAGCTGATCGACCTCGTCGTCAGTCTGCTGCCCGGGTTCTGACCCGGACGCCCCCAGACAGCCAGCAAACGCAACAGTCGCAAAATAAGAAGAAGAGACACACACCATGGCATCCACCAGAACCGCCGTGCGCACCTACGGTGTCGCGGCGCGGGCCCTCCTGCTGTTCATAGTGGTCCTCGGCATCGGCTACACCGCCGCCATCACCGGGATCGGGCAGCTCGCCCTCCCGGCGCAGGCGAACGGATCGCTCGTGACGAACCAGGACGGCGACACCGTCGGGTCCTCCCTCATCGGCCAGTCGTTCGCTGACGCGGACGGCAACCCGCTGCCCGAGTACTTCCAGCCCCGCCCGTCGGCAGCCGGAGACGGCTACGACGCCGGTGCATCCAGCGGTAGCAACTACGGACCGGAGAACGCCGACCTGATCGCCGCGATCGAGGACCGCAGGACGCAGATCGCCGAGTTCAACGGCGTCTCGCCCGAGGAGATCCCGGCGGACGCGGTCACCGCGTCGGCGTCGGGACTCGACCCGCACATCAGTCCCGCCTACGCGCTGCTGCAGGTGGACCGGGTCGCCGAGGCGCGCGGAATCCCCGTCGACGAGGTCAGGACGCTGGTCGAAGGTAATATCCAGTCACCTGACCTCGGCTACCTCGGAGACCCGACGGTCAACGTCCTCCAGCTCAACCTGGCCCTGGACGCGACGAGAGGCTGACGCATGACACGGGGGCGGTTGCGGGTGCTGCTCGGGGCTGCCCCCGGCGTCGGCAAGACCTACACGATGCTCGAGGAGGGCCGTCGGCTCTCAGGTGAAGGCCGCGACGTCGTCATCGCCGTCGTCGAGACGCATGGGCGCGCGGCCACCTCCGCAATGACGGACGGGCTCGAGATCGTGCCCCGCCGGATCGTCTCGCATCGCGGGGTCGAGCTCAGCGAGATGGATCTCGAAGCCGTCCTCGCCCGGCATCCGGCGATCGCCCTCGTCGATGAGCTCGCCCACACCAACGCGCCGGGATCGCGCAACGACAAACGCTGGCGGGACGTCGAGGAGCTGCTCGCCGCGGGGATCGACGTCATCTCGACGGTCAACATCCAGCACATCGAATCACTCAACGATGTGGTGCAGCAGATCACCGAGGTGCCGCAGCGCGAAACGATCCCCGACCAGGTGCTGCGCTCCGCCGACCAGATCGAGGTCGTCGACCTCGCACCCCAGGCTCTGCGCGACCGGCTCGCCGGAGGCAACGTCTACCCGGCCGAGCGGATCGACGCGGCCCTCTCCAACTACTTCCGGCTCGGCAATCTGACCGCGCTGCGGGAACTCGCGCTGCTCTGGCTCGCCGACGAGGTCGACACTGCTCTCAAGTCGTACCGCAACGAGCACGGCATCGACCGCAGGTGGGAGGCGCGCGAGCGCGTGGTCGTGACCCTGACCGGCGGGTCCGAGGGCGCGACGCTCATCCGCCGCGGCGCGCGCATCGCCGCCCGATCGGCGGGCGGCGAACTGCTCGCCGTGCACGTCACCAGCCAGGACGGACTCCGCAGCGCGGATCCCGAGGCGCTCGCCCAGCAGCGGGCGCTCGTCGAGAAGCTCGGCGGAAGCTACCACCAGGTGGTCGGAGACGACGTGCCGCGTGCTCTCGTCGAGTTCGCCCGGTCGGTCAACGCCACCCAGCTCGTGATCGGCGTGAGTCGCCGCGGTCGCCTGGCGACGGCGCTCACCGGGCCGGGCATCGGAGCCACCGTCATCCGCGAGTCCGGCACCATCGACGTCCACATCGTCACCCACGAGGCGGCAGCGCGGCGACTCGCCCTCCCCCGGCTGCGCGGCGGGCTGACCGTCAAGCGGCGGATCGGAGGCTTCGTCCTCGCACTCCTCGGAGGCCCGCTGCTGTCGCTGCTCCTCGTCTCGCTGCGCGATGAGGAATCCCTGACCAGCGACGTGCTCAGCTACCAGCTCCTGGTCGTGATCGTCGCACTCGTCGGCGGCATCTGGCCGGCGCTCCTCGCGGCGGTGCTCTCGGGCATCACGCTCGACTTCCTGTTCGTCGAGCCGCTCTACACGGTGACGATCAGCAACCCGTACCACCTGCTCGCCGTCGTGCTCTACGTGATCATCGCCGTGCTCGTCAGCTTCGTCGTCGACAGTGCCGCCAAGATGACCCGCGCCTCCCGCCGGGCCGCCGCCGAATCCGAGCTGCTGGCGACGGTCGCGGGAAGCGTACTCCGCGGCGAGGGAGCACTCGAGGCGCTCGTCAGTCGCACCCGCGAGGCGTTCGCCCTCACCGGCGTCCGACTGCGCGCCGGCGACGAGATCCTCGCCAGCGATGGCGAGCCGCGCCCCGACGATCTGCACCGCAGCGTCCCGGTCGGCGAGCGTGCCGTTCTCGAGCTCCACGGGCGCGAGCTGCACGGATCGGACCGACGACTTCTCGAGGTCATCGTCAGCCAGATCGAGGCGTCGCTGCGGCAGAGCGACCTCGCCCTCGCCGCCGATCAGCTCGGGCCGCTCACCGCGTCGGACCGGGTCCGCACCGCGCTCCTCTCCGCGCTCAGCCACGACCTGCGCCGCCCGCTCGCTGCGGCGATCGCCTCCGTGAGCGGCCTTCGCACCGCCGACGCCGCCCTCGACCGCGCGGGGCGCGACGAGCTGCTGGCGACCGCCGACGAGAGCCTCGCATCGCTCGCCACCCTCGTCACGGATCTGCTCGACGTCAGCCGGCTCGAAGCGGGAGCCCTCGCGATCACGCCCGTCGCCGTCGACACTGCCGACGTGATCGGGCCCTCGCTCGAGGAGCTCTCCCTCGGTCCGCGCGACGTCGAGCTCGACCTCGGCGACCTGCCCCCGGTCTCCGCCGATCCCGTGCTCCTGCAGAGGGTGGTCGTCAACCTGCTCGCGAACGCGGTCCGGCACTCGCCCGCGGGCCGCGCGGTGCGGGTCGCGACCAGCGGGTTCGGCGATCACGTCCAGATCCGTGTCGTCGACCACGGGCCCGGAATCCCAGCCGAACGGCGCGATGATGTGTTCGTGCCATTCCAGCGCCTCGGCGACACCGACAACACGACCGGTCTCGGGCTGGGGCTCGCGCTCTCGAAGGGGTTCGTCGAGGGGATGGGCGGCACCCTCGTTCCCGAGGACACCCCCGGCGGCGGACTGACGATGGTGGTCGAGCTGCCCGTCTGGCGGAGCGCCGATCGGGTGGAGGGCACGCCGTGACGACCATCCTCATCGCCGACGACGACCCGCAGATCCTCCGCGCCCTGCGCATCACGCTCGGTGCCAAAGGCTACGACGTGGTCACCGCGACCGACGGTGCGCAGGCTCTGGCCGTCGCCATCGAACACCGCCCCGACCTGTACCTCATCGACCTCGGCATGCCCAACCTCGATGGCATCCAGCTCATCCACGGGCTGCGCGGCTGGAGCTCGGCGCCCATCCTCGTTGTGTCGGGCCGATCCGGGTCGGACGACAAGGTCGAAGCGCTTGACGCCGGCGCCGACGACTACGTGACCAAACCCTTCGCCATCGACGAGCTCCTGGCGCGTATCCGGGCCCTGACCAGGCGGATCGGTGACGACAGTGTGGGATCGCCACTGCTCGTCCTCGGCGATGTCAGCGTCGACCTCACGGCCAAGGCGGTCACCCGCACGAACGCGGACGGAACCGTCGAGCACATCCGGTTGACCCCGACAGAATGGGCGATGCTCGAGCTGCTCGCCCGCAACCCGGGCCGACTCGTCACACGTCACACCCTGCTCACCGAGATCTGGGGCAACGAGCACGTCACCGACACCGGCTACCTGCGGCTGTACATGTCGCAGCTGCGCAAGAAGATCGAGGACGACCCTGCTGCGCCGCGCTATCTGCTCACCGAGTCCGGGATGGGATACCGTCTGATCCCGACAGGCGGCGCACCCGCCTGATCAGCGAACTGCCCACTTCGGGCAGTTCTATCGCCGCAACACTGCCCGAAGCGGGCAACTCGACCTCGACCCCTGGGAGCATTCGTGCGATCTGCTCTCGTCGGCGCGGTCCTGCTCGTCCTCGGAGCGGTCGCCGTGCTCACCGGCATCCTTCCCTCGAGCGAGGCGGTCGAGCTCGGCGAACGCGTGTGGCCGATCCTGCTGTTCGTCATCGCGATCACGATCGTCACCGAACTCGCGGCCGAGGCGGGGCTGTTCTCCTGGGTGGCCAATCGCCTGGCGCGCTGGGGCGGCTCGCGCGCCTGGGTGCTCTGGCTGTTCGTCGTCGCTCTCGCGGTCGTCAGCACGGTGTTCCTGTCGCTCGACACGACGGCGGTACTGCTGACCCCGATCGTGATCGTGCTCGCCCGGCACGCCGGGCTCTCACCCCTCCCGTTCGCCCTCACGACGGTGTGGCTCGCGAACACCGGGTCGCTGCTGCTGCCGGTCTCGAACCTCACGAACCTGCTCGCGCAGCACGAGCTCGACGGCGTCGGCCCGCTCGAATTCGCGGCCCTGATGGCGGGCTCCGCGCTTGTCGGAGTGATCGTGCCGACCGCGCTCATCTTCGTGATCTACCGACGCGATCTGCTGCGGCGGTACGAGGTCGAGCAGCCGTCCGCAGCGGCCGATCCCGTGCTGTTCGGAATCAGTGCCGTAACTGTCGGTCTCCTGCTCCCGCTGCTCGTGTCGGGCATCGAGGTCTGGATCCCCGCCACTGCCGGCGCGATCGTGCTGGGCGCTGCATTCCTCGTGCGCAGACGCGAGGTGCTGCGGTTCGGGCTCGTGCCATGGCAGCTGATGCTCCTGGCATCGGGTCTGTTCCTGGTGGTCGAGACAGGACATGCACTGGGGCTCTCGGATGCCCTCGGTTCGTTCGTCGCCGGCGGCGACGGCGTGGGCGGTCTGCTGGCCATCGCCGGGGTGGGTGCCGGCGGGGCCAACCTGCTCAACAACCTGCCGGCCTACCTGGCCCTCGAGCCGATCGCGGGCAGCCCGGAGCGTCTGGCCGCTCTGCTCGTCGGAGTGAACGCCGGTCCGCTGATCACGCCGTGGGCGTCGCTCGCGACACTTCTCTGGCATGAGCGTGTCTCGTCGATGGGGGTGACCATCTCGTGGTGGCGGTACGCGGCCCTCGGGCTGATCGTCGTACCGCTGACGGTGGTCCCGGCGGTCCTGCTGCTCGCCGTCTGACCGACCGAACGACGGGTCAGAGCGGCGGCTTGGCTCCGCGCTGGGCCATCTCGTCGAGGTCGGTGAGGCCGGGGCCCCAACCGAACCAGGTCGTGACCTCCATCACAGCGGTCCAGCTGTCTCGTTCCCGATCGGCATAGATCTGCCCGAGGTAGTGGGTCGAGATGCGGTCGATGTCGGCGAGGTCGGGGTCGCGCCGGATCTCGCGGATCCGTCCGCTGAGCGACACGTGGGCGTACCAGTCGTCAGCGCCGACGACGGAGAGGGACACCCGCGGATCATTCCGCAGGTATTTGAGCCGGGCGCGGGTGCCGTCCATGTTGAGCAGGATCGTGCCGTCGTCCGTCAGCTCGTACCAGGTCGCCGCGGTGTGCAGTTCGCCGTTGGGTCGGACCGACGCGACCACGGCGGGGTTCGGTCGACGGAGGAACTCGGTCACGTTCGCTGTCAAGGGCTTCTGCGGCATGGTGCGATCCTCAAGTAGGGAATGGGCCGGCGCATACGCCGGGTTCTGTCAGGTGCCAGGGGCACACGGGACGGTCATCTATCTCGGATGTACGTTGCCGCACATCTCTAGCGGTCTACCCGAGGACTCGGCGAGCAGCCTCAGCGTCCTCTGCTTGACCTTGCTCCAGGCGAGGTTTACCTAGCAGGCCTGATCACTCAGGTCTCTGGTGGTCTCTTACACCACCGTTTCACCCTTACCCCGAGCCATACGGCTCGTGGCGGTTTGCTTTCTGTTGCACTTGCTCTCGGGTTGCCCCGGGTGGGCGTTACCCACCGCCTTCGCTCTGTGGAGCCCGGACGTTCCTCGGCATCCCATGATCCGGAGATCGTGGGATGACGTGACCGTCTTGCCGACCCATTCGAGCGGCAACTCTACCCGCTGCCCGCCTGCACGGCCGGTTGCCCGCATGTTCCGGGCACATTGGGCTCGCGGGGAGCGCGGCGGCCGGGGCGGGCTAGAGGCCGGATTCTTCCGTCCGGACCAGGATGCAGCCGCTCTCGGGATCGAGGACGACCTCGTCGGGATCGGCGGCGCGAACCATCGCCAGGTCGGAGGCGTTGAGTGCCACGTTGCTGCCGCCGGAGATGCCGCGGCGCAGCAATGCCGCCCCGACTCCGTAACGGGCGCGCTGCTTCTCGTAGAGCTCGACCAGGTCGGCGGGAAGCCCCGCGACGACGGTCGCCCGGTTCGCGGTGACGGCAGCGGTCTCCTCATCGAGCACGGCGAGGGCGGCGTCGCGTTCCCGCTCGAGTTCGGCGATGCGCTCCGTGAGCGTCGCGCGCTCGCTCTCGAGCTCCGTGACCGTCGCGCGCGCCTCGTCGACCCGCTCCATGACCGCGAGCTGGATGTCCTCGAGGTCGGCCTTCCGCCCCGAGAGCGAGGTCAGTTCGTGCTCGAGTCCCTGAGCATCCTTCGCGGAGGTCACCTGCTGGAGCCGCGCGTTGTCCCGCGCGATCCGCGCCTCGACGACCGCGACATCGGATTCGACCCGGCGCAGTTCGATGCTCGCATCCTCGTGCACCCCACGTGCCTCGGTGGTGCGGCGGCGGAGCGCATCCGCGTCGCGGGTCAGCGTCTCGAGGAGCGCCGCCTGCGGCAGCGTGCGACGGGAGTGGACGAGCTGCCCGACTCGGTTGTCGAGGGCCTGCAGGTCGAGCAGTCTCTTCTGTTCATCGGGTCTCGCGCGCACTGTCACGCGCTCAGCCTACCCAGCGGCGGGGGGCGCCGACGCGGGAGCCTCCGCGGAGGCAATGCGGGCGGCGGCGGGCGGCGCCTCCCCCTGCTCCTGACGACGGATCGCGGCGATCCCGGTTGCGACGGGAGTCAGCAGGCCGAGGACGAGTGCGACGAGCACGCCGAGGTCGATTCCGCCGATCCCCGTATCCGTGTCGACGCCCAGGAGGTTCCAGAGGTAGCCCTCGAACTGGAACCACCCCTGCGTGCCGGAGATGAGCCCGAGACCGATCACGCTGATCAGCACGAGAGCGATCAGGTTGGCCCAGCGCACATCGGGGTACACCCCGCCGCGACGAAGCAGCGACTCCGAGTCGAACCCGCGGCGCCGGATGAACATCTCGGAGGCGATGATGCCGCCCCACGCCGCCACCGGGACCGCGATCGTCGGCGCGAGGTCGAGGAGGACGGGCGTCAACGAGGGAAGCAGGAACAGGATGCCCAGCCCGCCGGCGATCCCGACCACGGCGACGACGATGGTCGCCGTGATGCGCGACATCCGCACGCCGACCGAGAGCAGGGTGAGCCCGCCCGAGTAGGCGATGGAGGCGACACCGGAGACGACGCTCACGGTGATGGCGAAGAACAGGGGCAGCGGATACCACCCGGGCAGCGACGAGGTGATCGTGGAGATCGGATCGGTCTGCAGACCGACGCTCGTGGCCTCGTTCGAGGCGGCGAGCAGGATGCCCCAGCCGATCATGGCTCCGGCCGGCAGTGCCGCTCCGAGACCGGTGACGGCGACGGTGGCGACCCCGGAGGACTCGGGGCTCTGGTACCGGGCGAGGTCGCCGCCCGCGGCCGCCCATGCGGTGCCGAGGAGCGAGAACACGGTGATCGCCCCGCCGAGGACCAGGAGCCAATCGCCATCGGTGCCCTCGGTGATGGTCGCGAAGTCGATCTGCGGAGCCGTGAGCCCGATCACGAGGGCTGCGACGACCGCGCCGAGGAATGCGAGGATCGCCTGCGCGCCCGCCAGGAGACGGAACCCGAAGACCGCGATGACCGCCGCGATGATCCCGAACAGGGCGAGGGCGACCGGACCCGCGATGCCGGGGCTGACGAAGATGTCGTACCCGGCGTTGAAGACCAGGGAGGCGAACGAGGTGGCGAGCAGCCACAGCAGGATGGCGATCCAGAACAGCCGCACGATCAGGAGCATCAGCGCGGGCACGATGTTGCCGACCACCCCGAAGCTCGCGCGCGAGACGATCGCGGTCGGCTGACCGCTCCGCTTCGAGGCGAGGGTGCTGAGCCCGAGCGGGAGGCATGCCAGCAGGAGTCCGGCGAGGGCGGCGAGGATCGCCTGGCGCGCGCTGACGCCGTAGCCGATGAGCACCGCCCCGAGCGAGAAGGTCAGGATCGACGTGTTGGGCGCCAGCCACAGCCAGAACATGCGCGCCACGCCGCCGATCCGGCGGTCGATCGGCGTCGGCTCGATGCCGACCCGCTCGATCCGGGGCTCCGCCGCGACCGTCTCGGCGGCCGCGAGGGCCTCCGCGTCTGCGACGTCGTCGGGAAGCAGCGACGGGCCGGCGATGAGACTCGCGGTCGAGATCGTCTGGATCGGCCCGGTGTGCTGGCCGGGTTCGGGCGGCCCGACCGGCAGTGCGGCGTCGATGGCGCCCGGCAGCACTTCCTCGGGCGCCTCGACATCGTCGATGTCGTCGTGGAGGTCGACGTCGAGCTTCATCGGCGCGTCGAAGACGGGGATGGACCCGGTGTCGGTGATCTCGATCGGGCTGACCGTGATCGGGTCGATCGGGCCCGTCGTCGTCGGAACACCGTCGGTTGCCGGCAGAGTGCCCGCCGACGGGAATGCGTCGGCCCAGCTGACGGGGGTCGCCGCGGCATCGCCGCTCGCGCCGGCTCCCAGGATGCTGTCGAAGGCGCTGGGCGCTTCGGGTCGGTCGGCGAACGCCGACGCCGGGCGACCGGCGGCCTCGTCGGGCGCGGCCTCATCATCGGGCTCGGAGTAGAGGTCGGTGTCCGGGTCCTCGCCGGGCTGCCGACGACTGTCGAAGCGGGAGTGCAGAGCTGCGGCGCGCTCGCTGAGCGGAATCTCCGCAGCGGGCTGATCGCCGTCGACCGTCGGGGCATCGCCCACGATGGGGACGCTCGGTCGCGCCATCGCGCCGAGCCCGGCAGCGGCCGCCCAGACCGGCACACCGGGTGCCGGCTCGGTTCCGAGATCCTCGTCGAGGGCATCCTCATCCTCGACCGGGGCGGGCACGCCCGGAACGTCGCCATCCGGCGCGACATCCGAGCCCGTCCCCGCGAGCTCATCCGATCCGGGTGGGGCGGCGGCCGGCGCATCGACGACGGTTTCATCGGCCACCGGCGCGTCAGGAGCGCCGTCGACCAGTTCCGCTTCGACGACTTCCTCCGAGTGCCCGCCGGAGATCGCGGTGGCCACGAGTTCGGCTTCGGGGACCAGGGATCGAGGCTGGGTGTCGATGTCGATGCTCGAGGTGACGGGAGTCGCGTCCGTCTCGGTCTCGTCGACCTGAGCGTCGATCGTCGACTCGTCCGACGGGACGATGACGGGAGTCGCTTCGAGCGCCGTCCCCGGCGCCGGCGACGAGCCCTCCGCCCCCGTGACCGGGCGGAACGTCTGACGGTGCGCGACGGCCTCGGCCGCCGTATCCGACGCGGCACGCTCGTCGACGGCGGATGCACCCGGTGCGAGATCGACCGGCGCCGCCACGGCCGCCGAAGCGGGAATCGCTTCGTCAGGAGTCGACGGGACGGGATCAGGATGAGGGGGCAGCGGGACCTGCGCGGGAGCGAGCGCCTGGAGGGACGCTTCCCATTCGCGGTACGCCGCGTCGTCGAGCTGGATGCGCGAGAGGAGGCCCTCGAGCTGCTCCGCTCGTTCGAGTGCGGAACCGGCTGTCGGACCAGCCGCAGCGGCGGCGGCAGCGGCAGCGGCGCCATCGGTGACGGCCGTCTCGGTGATCCCCGTGTCGGGGGCGAGCGGCATCGACGGAACCGGGACCTGCGGGACGTCCGTGTCCACAGGCGCCTCGAAAGGACTGGCATCGATAGACGACCGGTCGGCCGTGCCGTTGTCAAAAGGAGCTCCGGACTCGGCAGGCGGAGCGGGCTCAGCCGGAGCAGCGGACGGGTCGGCGGAAGCGTCATCGAACGGGGGAACGGCGACCCCGGGCACGGGGAGGAGCGGGCGTGTCATGGGCGGCACGACAGCGGGCGGCACGTCAGCGGGCGGCACGTCAGCGGGCGGCACATCAGCAGCAGGCGCGGCGGGCGAAACGTCAGCGGCAGGCGCGACGGGAGGCAGGTCAGCCGGCGGCGTGAGAGGAGCAGCGGGCGGCGCGGCCGGATACGCGGCGGACTCGACGCTCGTCGCGGCGGAAGCGGCCTGCGGACCGTTGTCAGCGGAGTCGGGGTCCGTCTTCTCGGCTGCCGCGCTGTCGTCCGCCGCCTTCTGGGCCGCTGCCTTGTCGGCTGCCGCCGCGAGGTCCTGCGGGCGGACTATCGGGATCGGCCCCGAAGGCGCGAACCGGAGGAGCTGAGCGGCCAGCGCATTCGCGAGTTCGTCGTCGTCGTGGAGACCGGCGGGCTCACGCGGCTGCGACGGGGGCTCGCCTGAGGCCTCGTCGTGCGGCTCGGACATGGGCAGATGCTACCGGCGACGGGGGCTCGATGGTCGAACCCTGGCACGGCGCGCTGAAGATCCACTCCGAAGACGGTCAGCCGTCGCCCACCCCGCGGGCGGCCAGTCGGGCCTGCAGCGCTTCGGCATCCCAGGGTGCGCGACCTCGCGCATCGTTGTCGAAGTACACGTAGACGTCGCGTTCCACGCCGTCCCCGACGCCCGTCACGAGCCCTGCGACTTCGTCGGCCCACGCCTCCGACTGGGCGTCGGTGTACCCGCTGGCATAGAGCTCGTCCGCCCCGTGCAGCCGCACGTAGGCGAAGTCCGCGGTGTCGTGCCGGAGAAGCGGCCACTGCCCCGCTCCGTCGGAACGCACCAGGGCCACACCGTGCCGGCGGAGGATGTCGAGACTCCCGGGCTCGGCGAAGCCGGCATTCCGGACCTCGAGGGCGTGCCTGATCGGGATGCCCGGGTCCATCGCGAGTACGGGATCGTGCTTCAGCTTCGCGTCATGCCGCAGGGCGAGATCTGACGCGGCACCCGTCGTGCGCGGCAGCCGGCCCAGGAAGCCGTCGAGCACCTCCGGCTCGAACACGGCTCGGGCGGGGAGCTGCCACACCACGGGCCCCAGACGATCGCCCAGGGCGAGCACGCCGCTGCCGAAGAAGTTGCCGAGCGCGGCCTCGACGTTCCGCATCCGCAGCATGTGGGTCAGGTATCGCCCGCCCTTGACGCCGAAGACGAACCCCGACGGGGTCTGCTCGGCCCACTGTTCGAAGCTCGACGGCCGTTGGAGCGAATAGAACGTGCCGTTGATCTCGACGGAATCGAACCTCTCGGCGGCGTACTCGAGCTCCCGCCGGTGCACGAGTCCGGTCGGGTAGAAATCGCCTCGCCACGAGGCGTACCGCCACCCGGAGATGCCGATGCGGGAGCGGGCGCTCATGGCGCGAGGCTAGCTGAGAACGCCGTTCCCGATCCTGGAACGGAGCTGTGCACCCGGAACCCGCGCGGCGGGCCGCCCGGCCGAATCGCAGGGGCCGTGGCTAACATCGCGGGGTGGATTGGTCGATGTCGAGACTCGTTGCCGAGCTGCGCTCGACACCGCTCTCGGTTCTGCTCGAGCTCTTCGAGGAGAACGTCGCCGAATACAACGACCTCCGTGAACGTGGAGTCGCCCTCGAGTCCGAGGAGTTCGAGGAGAACAGCACGATGTTCCTCCTCTACCGCAAGGCGCTCGAGGAGCGCGGGGTGAGCGAGGACGAGGTCGCGGCCCTCGAAGCCGACGGCGTCAGTGACGGGACTTCGTCCAGTCCAGGAGCCGTGTCGCCTTCCACGTCGTGATGATCCTGTCCGCGGGGACGCCGTTCGCGGCGGCCCGCTCGGCTCCGTAGTCGAGGAAGGCCAACTGTCCGGGCGCGTGCGCGTCGGAGTCGATGCTGAACAGGCAGCCCTCCGCGAGCGCTATCGCGATCAGCTCGTCGGGCGGATCCTGTCGCTCGGGCCGAGAATTGATCTCGACCGCGACACCGCGCTCGGCGCACTCGGCGAAGACGCGCTTCGCGTCGAACTCGGATTGCGGGCGGGTTCCGCGGGACCCTTCGACGAGTCTCCCCGTCACATGGCCCAGCACCGTCGTGCGGGGATCGCGGACACCGCCCAGCATGCGCGCCGTCATGGTCGCCGAGTCGGCGCGCAACTTGGAGTGGACGCTCGCCACCACGATGTCGAGGCGGTCCAGCATGTCGGGCGTCTGATCGAGCTCGCCGCTCTCCAGGATGTCGACCTCGATGCCCTTCAGGAGGACGAAGTCGTCCGTCGAGGCGGCGTTGAGGGAATCGACGTCGCAGAGCTCCTCGTCGAGGCGCTCCGCGCTGAGCCCGTTCGCGATGGTCAGGTGCGGCGAGTGGTCGGTGAGGGCGATGTACTCGCGTCCCAGGACTCGCGCGGCGGCGACCATCGTCTCGATCGGAGCTGTGCCGTCGGATCGCTCGCTGTGGACGTGGAGGTCTCCGCGAAGAGCGGCTCGCAGTTCGGCGCCGCCGGATGCCAGCGAACCCGCGCCGCGCTCGCGCAGGGCCGCCAAGTAGTCCGGCACCTCCCCTGCGACGGCCTGGCTGATCACCTCGAAGGTGCGGCCGCCGATGCCCTTCGTGCGCTTCAGCCGGCCGTCCCGCGCCCGTGCGGCGAGCTCGTCCTCGCCGACGCCCTCGATGATCGCGGACGCCTTGCGGAACGCCTGCACTTTGAAGACGGGGGCGCGTTCGCGTTCGAGCCAGAAGGCGATCTCGTTGAGGGCGGCGACGGCATCCACTCCCCCATCATGCTCCCGCCCTGCTGGGGGCGACCCGCGACAGCCGTCCAGCTCAGGATCGACGGCGCTCGCCGTCGTTCCCGCCGCCGACGTACGCGGCCACTCCGGCGTAGCGGTACGAGCAGTCCGTGACCGACATCGCGAACTCCAGTCGCCGATCCTCCGGAACAGCGGTCGGGATGACGAGGCCGTACGGGGTCGCGACGATGGAGAATCCGCTGTCGGTGACGCACTCCTCGAAGCGGGTCGCCCACCCCGAGTGGTAGGAGTCGTCGCGGGGGCTCACGACCTCGTCGGCACGGAGACCCCGCTTGCCGGTGAACGAGTAGCGGAGCGTCGTCACCCCGTCGAGGCGCTCGACCTGCACCTCGAGGCCGTTGTCGGCGAACTCCTCGCTGGTGGCGCAGTCGATGCCCTTCGAGGCGGCGAGGCAGTAGGTCCCCGTCGTGTCGTCGCGGAACAGGTAGGCCTCCACACCGTCGGCCCCCTCGACGCGGTGGATGGCTCCGCGGAGCCGGTCGGCGGCCCGGTCGTCGTCGAGAGCCATCGCGGCTGTGGCGAGGGCTCCGTCGAGCCAGCCGGGGATGTCCCGGTCGCGCTCCGACTGGGGGCTGTCCAGAACATCGAGGGGCGCCTTCGGGATGAGGCTGGGAACGACTCCGACGACGATGACGACGGCAGCCGCTACGGCCGCGCCGATGAGAAGCACCGAGCGCCGGATGGGACGCCGCGCCGGCTCGTGCTCGTGCTCGTGCTCGTGCTCGTGCTCGTGCTCCGGAGTGTCGGACCTGTCGTCCTCCTCGCTCGGAATCCGGTCGGCGGCCTCGGCCGGCCTCGGCGCCCGCACGCCGACCGGCGAGCTGCTCGCTGTCACGACGGGCTCGACGGCCCTCGCCGCCCGGTCGGCGTCGGCGAGCGCGGCGAGTTCGGCCGACGCGGCCGCGCGCTCATCGGGCGTCGAGTCGGGGCCGTAGGCGATGCGCTGCAGGCGTCGGCGCTCCGCGTCATCGCGTCCGCCGGCGAACCGGGTGTCCATGGAGTCAGGATCGCATCCGATCCTGCACGTCGGCGCCTCGCCCGCCGTAGCCGCACCGAGCGGCGGCACGGAGATCAGTCGATCAGGTAGGTCACATTCATGGGATGCCGGGCACGGCAGTCCCGCGTGGTGAGCGCGAAGTCCAGTACGTCCTCCTCCGCGATGGGCGCGGCGACGACGAGGCCTCCCTCGGTGACAGCGATCACAAAGCCCTGATCGCCGACGCAGCTCTCGAAGATGTCGGCCCACGCGTATCCGTCGGTGGGGAGGGAGGCGTCCTCGGCTGGCGCGTCCTCGACCGTCAGCCCGCTCTCGGCGTCGAAGGTCACCCGATGCGACCCCGAACGCTCGGAGGACGGGAGCGGCTCGATCGCAAGGCCCTCGAGGCGGAACCTGCCGGGTGATGCGCAGTCGAACGCCCGCTCCGCCGCGAGACAGTAGGTCTCGGTGGGATCGTCGCGGAACAGGTACGCCTCCACGCCGTCCTCCGAGAGGATGTGCGTCGCCGAGATCAGCGCCGCCGCGCGTTCGGTGTCGCTCACCGACTCCTCGATGGTGGTGACGAACCATTCGGGCAGAGCGTCAGCGCTCGTCCCCGGCGACTGCTCGAAGATCGCGAGCGGGTCCTGCGGGATCAGCCGGGGCACGATGAGCGCGAGAGCGACGATCGCCACGACCGCAGCACCGATGATCAGCAGGGTGCGCCGATTCCGCGACGGACCTGCCGCGGCCTCCGTTCCGTCCTCCGACTCGGCACCGTCGCCGTAATCGGCCATCGCCTCGGCGGAGGACGGATCGGGGGTCCCGTCCACGCCCCCTGCCGGGGCCGATTCGCTGTCGCGGCGGGCGGCCTCGCGCGCCGCGGACATCGCGTCCAGAGCCTGCTGCGCCCGGTCCCGCTCCTCGTCCGATGCGTCGGGTCCGTACACGATGCGCTGCAGTCGTCGGCGCTCCGCTTCATCGCGGTCTCCGGCGGACGGGGTGTCCATGGGGTCACCCTGCCACGCCACCCTGCGAATCGGTTCGGACCTGCGCCGCCGGCTGGAGCGCGTTGCGCGGGTACTGTTCGGGGACCGATCCGAGGAGTCCTCCCGCAGTGAAATTCCGCCTCACCTCCGCTCTCGCCGCCCCTGCCGTCGTGCTCACCGCAGTGCTCTCGCTGTCGGGCTGCTCCGGCGACGGCGCCATGTCGACCGACGACGCGGCGGCCTATTACCTCGAGAACGTCTGCCCGGGGATCCCGCTCCGCGCCGACTTCGCCGACGCCTTCAAGAGCCTCGACATGGCGAGGCTCGTTCCCGCCGCGACGGCGTTCCGCGACCAGCGCGAGGCGAATGCCGAGGCCTTCGCCGACCCGGACCACGTCTGGCCCGAAGCCGTGGCCGACGACATCGTGATCATCCACGACAATCTCGTCGCCCAGGTCGACGGGCTGACCGAGGTGGCCGCCGCCCCCTCGGTCACCGACGCCGCCGTCGTGCCGCTCCCCGACGGCACAGCGGCCGGTGAGGCGGGGGCGCGGGTTCGCGAGGCGCTCGGACTCTCAGCAGACCTGTCGGAGTGCGCGGCAAGCTGACCTCGGCGGCACCGCCGTCCCGACGAAGGAGAACACCATGACCGCTCTCTCCGAACACTTCACTCTCGCCAACGGCGTCGAAATCCCGAAGCTCGGGTTCGGCACCTGGCAGATCCCCGACGGCGACGACGCCTACGACGCGGTCGCGGCCGCACTCGCAGCGGGCTACCGCCACATCGATACCGCCCGCGGGTACGGGAACGAAGGATCCGTGGGGCGCGCGATCGCCGACAGCGGCATTCCGCGCGACGAGATCTTCATCACCACCAAGCTCCCGGCCGAGATCAAGGACTACGACGGCGCCGTCGCGAGCTTCGAGGAGAGCATCGCCGCCCTCGGCACCGACCACGTCGACCTCTACCTGATCCACGCACCCTGGCCCTGGTCCGAGATGGGCGCCGACTACGCCGCAGGCAACGCGGAGGTGTGGCGGGCCATGGAGGAGTTCTACGAGGCGGGCCGGGCGCGCACCATCGGGGTCTCCAACTTCGTGGTCTCGGACCTCGAGAAGCTGGCGAGCGCGTCGCGACTTGCACCGCAGGCCAATCAGATCAAGTTCTACATCGGCAGCACCCAAGCCGAGGTGACCGACTACTGCCAGGCGAACGGGATCCTCGTGGAGGGCTACTCGCCGCTTGCGACCGGCGCCATCCTCGACAACCCCGAGGTGAAGGCGATCGCCGACCGCTACGGCCGCACCGTCGCGCAGCTCAGCATCCGCTACGTCCTGCAGAAGGACGTGCTGCCCTTGCCGAAGACGACGACTCCGTCGCGGATGGCGGAGAACGCAGATGTCGATTTCGAGATCTCCGTCGACGACATGGGCGTACTGGACGGACTGACCGACACGGCCCGTTGAGAGCTGGGGATGCCGTCGCCGGCATCCCCGCACGGCTCGGCGGACGCGGCGGGAACGGTTAGCGTCGAGGGCATGGCCGACGAACTCGACGATCTCGAACTGGCGATCCTGCGCGCGATCGTCAACTGGCGCATCGAACCGCCCGAGACCGGCAACCGGCATGACCTCGGCATGGCGGCCATCTCCAAGGTGCACGTCGAGCAGGGCGGCGGAACCGACGACTGGTACGCCCTCAAGCAGCGCATGCCTCACGCGATGGAGACCCTGATCCTGCGCGGCTATCTCGACGAGGACACCGCGGAGGCGACTCCGAAGGGGCGCGCGATCCTCAACCGGTAGCCGTCGCCGCCGGACCTCGTCACCCATTGTCGGACGCGGCGGGTTGACTCCTTCCATGTCTCCCCCGACTGTCGCCTGCCTCGCGCACGACCACGACGGCGCACCGTGCCCACGACCGGCGCACGCCGCCGCGCCTCTCGCACTCTGCGAGTCCCACCTGGTGCTCGCGGCCGACTGGGCCGTCAGCATCGGAGCGGTCGACGACCTGCTCCCGTCCCCCTGCGTCGCCTGCGGGTCGACCGTCGGCACACGCTATGCGTCGGGTTGGATCTGCGCGGTCTGCGAGTGGCGTCTGGGCGACGTCCCCGACGGTGAACTCCCGGCGCCGCGGGTCGATGTCGTCTACTACATCCGCTTCGACGATCGCATCAAGATCGGCACGACGGCCAACCCGCGGCAGCGCCTCGGCACCCTCTGGCATGAGGAGCTGCTCGCCTTCGAGCGCGGCGACCGCCTCGTGGAGCGTCGCCGCCACGAGCAGTTCGCCGAGCATCGACTCGGGCGCAGCGAATGGTTCAGCATCAACGCCCCGTTGACCGCCCACGTCGATGAGCTGCGGGCCGGCGTCGACGACCCGTGGCTGCTCTACGCGCGCTGGCGAAGCCACGCCGTCCATCGGATCTGAGCGAGCGCGTTCGGTGCTCGCGAGGGTCACTTCAGGTAGGCGTCGACCATGAGAGGGCCCCGGATGTCGCGCAGCTCCTCGAGCAGCCGCGGGTAGACCTTCCTGCTCAGTCCTGTGACGAGCAGATCGTGAGGACCGAGCGCGAGCAGCGGGGCGGTCCGGATTCGCACGACCTCCCACCCGGCGGAACGGAGGGCTCGATCCTTGCGACGATCGGTCGCCTCGCGGCCGCCGACGTGCTCGAGACCGAATCGGCCGATCGTGTCGTACTCGATCGCGACCCGCAGTTCGGGCAGCAGGATGTCGGGCCACGCCTCGAGGTGATCGAAGAACGGCCTCGCGAGGCGGACCGCCGTGAACCCGCCGTCGAACTCCAGCCGTTCGGCCAGCTCGTAGCGCAGGGATCCCTCGGCGGCGGAGGCGGGCTTCGGTGCGCAGACGCTCACGAACGGCTCCCCCACCCGCAGGTTCGGCGTCTTCCCGCAGACCGGTCTGGGCGGGCGAGGCGTCTTCGGCGTGCTCCTCACGTTGACCTCGCCGAGCACGACGGGGGCACGCCCCGGTTGCGCGAGCTGGAGGCATTCGGGGCACCACGATGACTTGCGCCGCTGACGACCCGGCCGCGTGCGCTGCTCCGTCGGCGTGGCGACGAAGATGTGACCGGCGTCGCACTGCCAACGGAGGAACACCTCGGCAGCCGGAGGGATCTGGCTGAGCATGATGCCGTTGTTGAGATCGTGATGGTACTGGCGGACGAGGGCCGGGTAGCTCGCCCAGGCCTCGCGGTACCGCCCGATCGGATAGGGAACGTCAGCCCCGCGGGAGAACTGCCGCCGCGCCCACCATGACTCAACCGGCTCCGACATACGGTGCACGGTAGACGTGACCACCGTCACCCATCGTCGCGGCCCGGGTTGCGCGCCGCCTCGCCATTCGCGACTGTTGGACCATGAGCCTCCTCAGCCGCATCACCGGTGCCACCCTGGAGATCGGAGTCACCGACATGACTTCCTCGCGCCGCTTCTACGACCGTGTTCTCGGCGCCGAGCCCGATCTGGTCATCGACGACGACCTGCAGGAGTATCAGCCTCATCCGGGCCTGTGGCTGCAGCTGAGCGTCCAGGACGCGCCGTCTCCTTCGTCGCGCCTGCGATTCGGGGTGATCGATATCGCCGAGGCGCGAGCCGACCTCAGCGATCTCGGCGTCGCGGTCGGCGAGATCGAGTCCGTACCCGGCCTCATCTCGTGGTGCGACTTCGACGACCCCGACGGCAACCCGCTCGGGCTCTACCAGGAGCTGTCCTAGCCGGGAGCACGCGGAGCGACATGCTGCGGCATCCGAGTCGTGATGCAGCCCACACTGAATCCGCGTGCCGGGTCCAGCTGGCCGGTCAGCCGAGGTGCGGGATGGGTGCTCCGGTCGCCTGCAGCCGGAGGCGGGCGCGCCCGCCGCGGAGCAGAGTCGCGGCGACGATCGAGGCGATGACCATTCCGACGGCCGCGGCGACGAACGTAGCGGAGTACCCGGTCGTGAAGCCGACGAGCGGGTTGCCGCCGCTCGGGACCGCGGCGACGTAGATCGCGGTGAAGACCGAGAGACCGATGGACCCGCCGATCTGCATCGCCGAGTTGGCGGTGGCCGACGCTGCGCCCGCGTCGTGCGGGGCGACCCCCGCGAGCGCGACGTTCTGCAGGGGAACGAACACGAAGCCCATCCCGATGCCCAGCAGGATAAGGCCCGGGAGGACCTGGGCGACATAGGTGCCGTCGGCGGTGATCCCACTCAGGAACAGCATCGAGGCTGCAACGACCAGAGGCCCGCCGATGAGAAGCGGTCGCGGCCCCACCTTCGGGAGCAGCTTGGTGACGATCGGCGCGACCAGGGTGATGGCGAACGGCAGGGGCAGGCTGGCGAGCCCCGCGGCGAGAGGCGACAGACCCAGCACGATCTGCAGGTGGAACGTCAGGTAGAGCAGGGCGCCGATCATGACGCTTCCGGCGAGGAGCTGGATGAGGAATGCGCCTGCACGGATCCGGTCCGCGACGATGCGCAACGGGAGCAGCGGCTGCGCGACCTTCATCTCGACGTAGACGAAGAGAACGAGGAGACCTGCGCCGAGGGCCAGGAACCCGATGGTCGTCGGCTGACCCCATCCGCCTTCGGCGAGGCTGAAGCCGTAGACGAGCGAGCCGAGCCCGAGGGTGACGGTGACGGCGCCGAGGACGTCGTATCTGTTGTCCCCCTCGGCGCGGCTCTCGTCGAGGAACAGCGCGCCGCCGATGACGCCGACGATCACGAAGAAGACATTGACGAGCAGGCACCAGCGCCAGTCGGCGAACTCGGTGAGCACTCCGCCGAGCACCATCCCCACTGCGGCTCCGGCGCCGGCGATGGCACCGAAGACGGCGAAGGCCGTGTTGCGCTCGCGGCCCGACGGGAACGTGACGGTGAGCAGAGCGAGAGCGGCGGGCGCGAGGAGCGCGGCGAAGGCACCCTGCAGCCCCCGGGCGAGGATGAGCTCGAAGCCGTTCTGCGCGAGCCCGCCCCAGACGGAGGCGAGACCGAAGCCGATCATGCCGAGCATGTACGCGCGCTTGCGGCCCCAATAGTCCGCGATGCGACCGCCGAGGAGGAGCAGAGCGCCGAATGCGAGCGCATAGGCGGTAACCACCCATCCGCGCTCGCCGTCGGTGAGGCCGAGTTCCAGCTGAGCCTCGGGGAGGGCGATGTTGACGATGGTGCCGTCGAGCACGACGACGAGCTGGGTGAGGGCCAGGACGACGAGCGCGAGCCACCGATTGTGGGTGCGTAGGGCAGCGGACATGGAAGAAACCTCCGGTGATGTGGATGCCGGAGGTTTCAAGCCTCGGATCGACCGCTGGAGGCCGACCACCCTGGCATCAGTCGCCAGGCAGGTGACCAGCTTAACCCTCAAGGCCGTCAGGGGCCTGAGACACCCCGTTCGAGAAGGTCGGTGAGGACGACGCGATTGCGCTCGATCTCGGGGAAGGGGTCGTAGTGCTCCGGTTCGTGCTCGATGCTGATGACACCGGTGTAGCCGACCTCCTGCAGCGCAGCGACGCAGTCGGCGATCGGGACGATCCCGTCACCGTACGCGCAGGTATCGTGGGCTCCCACAGCGCGGACATCCTTGAGGTGGACGTAGAAGACGCGAGCGCCGAGTTCGCGGATCGCACGTGCCGCGTCGTATCCCTGGGTGGCGAACCACCCCGTGTCAACGGTCGCGCCGATCACATCGGAGTCACCTTCGCCCATGTCGGACAGGAGCTCCGCCGTGCTCTTCTGGGGGTGGTTCTCGAGGGCGAACACATGCCCGAACTCGCGGAGGATCTCGACCAGTGCGGGACGGTCGCGTTCGATCAGGTGCGTGTTCCCGCCCAGCACGCGCGTGCCGAGCACGCGGGCGACTTCGTTGGCGCGGCGGAACTGCTCGACCGTCTCGCCGTAGTGGCTTCCGTAGCTGGCGACGCGGACTCCGTGCCGGTCGAGCACCCGGCGGGCGATCGCGAAGTGCTCATCGGTCGCCCATTCGTAGCTGAGCTGCGGATGCCACACGTCGACGGTGTCGAACCCGGCCTCCACGGCACTGTCGATGAAGGCTTCGAAGCGCTCCTCATACGTCGCGAGGGGCGCATAGTGCGCGTTCGCTGCCGCGTCGCCCTGGAACCATCCCTCGGTCATGTTCCAGCCGAGCTGCTGAGCGACGAGGTTGGCCCCCATGAACGACAGACGGTTCGGACGCGACGGGTGAGTATGAACATCGATGGTCATGCGAAAAGTGTATTTCCGAACACTTTTCACCGATAGGCATCGGCTGATCTTCCGTCTCCCTGCGAGCGGCTTCCGCGCTGCGGGCGGGACGGTCGCACCCTGCTGCGAGGAATGTCGAACACGATCCTGCTCGACCGGTGCGCGATGACGACGGGGCCGCCGTGCACCGGTCACACACCCGGAAGGGGTGGGCTCAGCGGGAGAAGACGCCCTTGACCCGGTGGAGCAGATCGACGGATTCGCGCTGCTGCTCACCCTGCTGGGCTGCGAGGACGATCAGGACTGCGGTGACGGCGGGCGTCACCCACTGCATGATCCGCTGCTGGCGAAGCGCGGAAGTCAGTGCGGGCGAGGACAAAGGGAACTCCTGCTCGGTGCACGGCACCGGATGTGGGACCGAGGCGACAACAGTGCGCCACTCACCTGGCCAACGGCCTGGCTGCCCCTCCCCCAGGCTGACTGGCGGGTGGGAGTTCCCGGTGCAGCAGATGATTGCCGGTCGTCGCCGGTGAGGCATAGTGTGCGCGCATGAGCAACGAGAACGGCCAGCCCGGCGTCGACGACATCGAGATCCCCGAGACCGGTGAGGCGACCTTCTGGCGCGACGGCGTCCAGCACACGATCCGCGCCGACGGCTCGGAGGACGCGGAACCGACCTGGACCCTCCACGCGGAGGAGGCGCTGATCGCGCACATCAGCCGACGCGAGGGCAAGTTCGTGGCCGACAACTTCGACCCGTCCCGTCAGGTCGTGTCCGACGACGACTGGCGGCAGGTCGTCGCCGAAGTCATCGGCTGAGGGGCCCCGGGCGGACGGTCAGACGAGCGGCCCCTGGGCCGCGAGTGAGGCGAGGAGTTCGAGCTTCTCAGCACTCTCGCTCCCCGCATCGGCGTAGTAGATGACGAGGATCAGGCCCTCGACAGGCAACTTGTCGCGGTGGAGTCGCAGTTCACCCACGACCGGGTGGTCGACGGTCGTGGTCCCGCCTTCGAGCATCCGCACGTCGTGCCGCGCCCACAGCTCACGGAAGCGCCCGCTGGACAGCGACAGCTCACCGACGAGCTCGACGAATCGAGGATCGTCGTTGTCGTCGCCCACCGACTGCCGGAATGCGGCGATGAACTCCGCGGACGACGCCGCCCAGTCCTTCTGGAACGACTGCTCCTCGGGGTCCAGGAAGAGCGAGCGGAGTCGGTTCTCGCCGGGCCGGATCCGGGGTGACAGGGCGGTCGCGAGTTCGTTCGCCGCGAGGACGTCGTAGGCGCGGCCTTCGATGAAGGCCGGGAGTCCGATCCCCGCCAGCAGTTCGTGCAGGCGGGCGGGCACCCGCTCGACGATCCCCTGCCGGGTGCGAGGCCGCGGCCCCGTTTCGACGAGCCCGCGCAGGTAGTCGCGTTCGACGTCGTCGAGGCGCAGGACTCGCGCCAGGGCATCGAGCACCTGGCCGGACGGGTGGGCGTCGCGTCCGCGTTCGAGGCGCAGGTAGTAGTCGGCGCTGATGCCCGCGAGCATGGCGACCTCTTCACGGCGCAGCCCGGGCACGCGCCGGAAGCCGCCCGGGGGCAGGCCCGCTTGTTCCGGCGAGACGAGACCGCGCCGGGCGCGCAGGTACGCGCCCAACCGGTTCTCGTTCGATTCGTCGCTCATACCGGCACGCTAGTCCCGTGACCGGCCGGGCAGACCGGCGAGGGCCCTCGACCGCTGCTCGACGAGTGCGGCGTAGGTGCCGTCCCGCTCGGCCCACCGGTGCATGAGCACGCCCTGCACGAGGATCTCCTGCGGGGTCGGCTGCTGCGCGAGCAGTCCCATGACCTCTGTCGCGTAGTCGTCCAGAGGGAGCGCGTGCGGGTTGCTCGGTCCGAAGTCGGTCGCCACCGCGGGCGGAACGAGCTCGGCGACCTCGACACCCGTCCCGGCGAGTTGTGCCCGGAGTGCTTCGCTGTAGGCGTGGACCGCGGCTTTCGATGCGCCATAGGTCGCCATGAGCGGGAACGGCAGGAAGCCGATGCCCGAGCTGACGGTGATGATGGTGCCGCTTCCCTGCGCGATGAGGTGGGGTGTGAACGCGTCGACGACGCGGATGGTGCCGAGCACGTTGACGGCGATCGTCGCCTCGGTCGTCGCGAAGTGCGCCGGGTCGCGGAGATCCTCGGGCTGCCCGATCCCCGACATGGTCACGATTGTGTCGATACTCGGGAAGCGCGTCAGCACCTGGTCACGCGCGCGGGTGACCGACTCGGGATCTGTGACGTCGATCTCGACGGTGCCGAGCCCCTCGGCGTCGAGCCGTTCTAAGAGGTCGGTGCGGCGTCCGCCGACGACGACGGTGCTGCCTGCCGCGCTGAAGCGTCGGGCCAGCTCGAGCCCGATTCCGGAGGTGCCGCCGGCGATGAATACGGAACGTGAAGTGATGTCCATGAGGCGACGCTAAGTCGCCGTTCCGAAGTCTCCGAGGCCCTGTCAGACCCCCGGAACGCGGCTCCCCCGAGTGGTTCCCAGCCCGAGTCGGGGAAGATCGCCGGACACCGCCCCGCGACAACCGAGAGGTCCTGATGCTCCGACTAGTGAGATTCCTGCCCGTGCTGATCCCGATCGCCCGCATGGTGCTGCGCAACAAGAAGGTGCGGGAGTTTCTCCGCCTGAAGCCGCTGCCGCCCGAGCATCGAGGCCGCCGCCGCTGAGCAGTCGGGCGACTCTCCGAACGGCCGGTTCACGGTGGGCCCTGAGGGACTCGATCCCCGGCGCAAGCGTGCGCCAGGGGCCCACCTGAGGGCGGCCCCTCGGGCGGTAGCCCTCCGGTGGGCCCTGAGGGATTCGAACCCCCGACATCCACGGTGTAAACGTGGCGCTCTAACCAACTGAGCTAAGAGCCCTTAGCTGAGGGCGAGTTTAGTACCGCGGTGCACGCAGGTGCGGGCCGCGCACGGCTCTAGGCTCGCGACATGACCAGGGATCCTTCGCGGCGCGCCGCTGCCGAATCGCGATGGCCCGCAGCTCTCGCGATCATCGTCGCGCTCACCCTCTACACGACCCTCCCCGGTTCGTTCTTCCCCCAGCTGCGCTACGTCGTCCTGGCGATCGGGATCGTCCTCCTGATCCCCCTGGTCGTGCTGAACCCCCGTCGACTGAACCGCGAGCAGCGATGGTCGCGGTGGCTGTCGATCGGCCAGTCACTCGTCCTGCTCCTCGCCAACCAGGTCGCGCTCGTCCAGCTCGTCATCCAGCTCGTCACGGTGCCCAACAACGACGGACATCCTCTACTGCTCGCGGCGCTGCAGGTATGGGTGACCAACGTCATCGCCTTCGCGCTCATCTTCTGGGAACTCGACCGGGGCGGCCCCGTCTCGCGCCGGCTCCGGGCACGCGACAAGCTCGAGCCCGCCGACTTCCGGTTCCCGCAGGACGAGGACCACGACGCCGTCGTCGAGGTCGCCGTCCGCTCCTCCGTGAAGGCCGACTGGGTGCCCGCATTCATCGACTACCTCTACTTCTCACTGAGCAACTCCATGGCCTTCAGCCCCACCGACACGATGCCGCTCTCCCATCGCGCCAAAGCGCTGATGGGGTTCGAGGCGTTCGCCGGATTCGTCCTCCTCGCCCTCGTCATCTCGCGGGCGGTCAGTCTCCTCGGCTGACGCACCCGCTCCTCGGCTGACGCACACGGTGCGCCGGGCTGGGAGCGGCCCCTGGAATGGCTGACGGTCGTGCTGGTCGACGGTACGCGGCCTGCGCAGACGCCTAGCGTGAGGGCCGACCCCAGGAGGCCCCACTGTGACCAGGAATCAGGACCGCGTCGCCGTCGTCATCGGCGCATCGAGCGGGATCGGCCGCGCGAGCGCGCTGAGGTTCGCGCGTCACAGCTATCGGATCGTGCTCGCCTCACGCGATGCCGGCACCCTGGAGGTCGTGGCCCGCGAAACACGCAGGCTGGGCTCCCCCACCCTGATCGTTCCGACCGATATCAGCGACGAGACGCAGGTGCAGGGCCTCGTCGACGCCGCGGTAAGCGAGTTCGGTCGGATCGACGCCTGGGTCTGCGCGGCATCGGTGTTCGCCTACGGCCGGTTCGAGGATGTCCCCGCCGACGTGTTCCGGAAGATCATCGACACCAACCTCATCGGCGTGATCTCGAGTGTCCGGGCGGTGCTCCCCGTGTTCCGCGCCCAGGGCCGCGGCGGGCTGATCCTCGTCGGCTCCGTCTTCTCGAAGGTGGCCGCGCCGTACACCAGCGGCTACATCGCCAGCAAGCACGGTCTGCTCGGATTCGCGGAAGCGCTCCGCCCCGAACTCCCTCGCGGCATCAGCCTGTCGTTGATCCTCCCCACCACGATCGACACCCCGATCTACCAGCACGGCGCGAATTTCACCGGCAAGGAGGTGCATGCGCTCCCGCCCGCGGTCGCCCCCGAGAGAGTCGCCCGGGCCATCGTCAGATCCGCGAGGCGACCGCGGCGCCAGGTCGTCGTCGGGCAGACGCAGCGGTTGACGATCCCGCTGCAGATCCTGTTCCCCACCCTGTTCGCACGACTCACCCAGCCGGCGCTCCTCGCGATCGCACTCCGGAAGGGCCCCGTCGCCGATAGCGACGGAAACGTGTTCGCCCCGACCCCCGAGTCCAACGGCATCTCCGGCGGATGGCGTCGGAGACGCCGGATCCGGCTCGCCTCCGCCGGTCTCGTCGCGGCGTCGCTGCTCGCGATCCTCCGAGTCGTCGGCGCCCGCACGCGCTGATCTCCTCACCTCGGCGGGAATGACGAAGGGGCGGAGCCGACCGGCTCCGCCCCTTCGCAGTTCAGTGGTCAGGCCTTGGTGGCCTTCCGGCGACGAGCCACCAGAAGCACCCCGCCGAGCACGAGCAGCACGGAACCGCCGATCAGCGGCGCGGTGATGTCAGCACCCGTGCTGGCCAGCGCGGCGCTGATCTCGAGTGCGACGGACTGCACGCCACCCGAGCTCTGGCCCACGTAGACGAGAGTGTGCGAACCGGATCCGATCATCGCGAGGATGGCGGGGGTCAGGGTCACCTGGACGACACCGTCGACGACCGGGAAGGTGCCGACGAGTCGGGGCGACGAGTACGCGTAGACGTCGACGAACGAGTCACCCGAGTACCAGTCCATCTTCGCCGTGTAGGTCGAGTCCGAGGACAGCGAGCCCTTGGGCAGACCGACGGCTTCGGAGCTGAACTCCGCGGCGTAGTTCGCGGCCAGGAAGGCGGCGAGACCCGACGAGTCGGCGACGGGCGCCGGAGCAGCAGGCTTCTGGGGAGCCGAGACGAGAGCCTCAGGACCGCCGCCCGTGATGGTCGGCGAATAACCGTCCTTCTCCGCGATCGCGCTCAGGCCGATGTGCGCCCCGACGGCCTCCTCGGGGACGACGACGGAGAGCCCGGTCGCGCCCTCGATGCTGTCGCCGCTCTCGCCGCGGCTGTAACCCCAGGAGTATTCGACCGAATCGGGGGTGACCGAGGCGTTGTTCGCGCCCGTGTACGCCCCGACCGTCGCCGTGAGGGTCTCACCGAGCACCGGGTTGCCGGTCACGGTGACCGCGCCGCCGCCGAGCTCGGGATACGGGGTGAGGAGCACTTCCTCGACCTCCGGTTCGGCATCCTCGACGGTCACGAGGAGCTCCTCGTCGTCGGCGGGGTACCAGTAGTCCTTCGACGTGAAGACCAGCACGTAGTCCCCGTCGACGACGTCGGAGAAGCTCCAGTCGCCGTAGGGCGACGTCGTGGTGGTACCCACCAGGTCTTCGGTGTCGAGGTCGTAGAGCTTGACCTCGACTCCTCCATCGGAGTAACGAGGTCCATCCGCAGTCGCGAATCCGGCGGTGCTGTAGACGTAGTAGGTCTCGTTCGGAACGGCGTGCGCGGGGGCGGCCGCGACGAAGGCGCCGCCGAGGGCGAGCGCTCCTCCGACTGCGAGAGCGGACGCTCGTCGGAAGGGCGTGCGGGTAGGGCTGATCACGTCGTACCTCAGTTCGTTTCAGGGGGGATCGATGGAGCGGACCGAGGCGGGCTTGCCGGCGACTATGCCCGAGCTATGAACAGCGCGTCCTCTTGAGGGGAATCTATCCACGCGACGCACGGGCGCCCGGCGACACACCGGGGGCGCGCACCCGGGGGACGGGAAACGCCCCCGATCAGGTCTGCCGACCGCGGAACGGCGGCGACGGCACAGCCGGTCAAGTCGTCGCTTCGGGGGACGGAGAGCTGTCCCCCGGACACCCCGGGCGGGCGATCTCCAGCGGCCCCGAGGCTTCCGACGAGAGACTAGGCTCATCTCTTGGCCGAGAGTTCTGTCGTAATCCGACAAGCCCGGCTTCCGGCGGGGCCGGAGGAGATTTGGATCTCGATACGCGGTTTACCGCCGCGCTCGACCACCACCTCGAAGAAAGGTCGCAGTTGACTGTCAACGATCAGGATCCGTACTCGGTGAAGAACACCGATCTCGATCCGCAGGAGACCGCCGAGTGGAACGAATCGCTCGATGCACTCGTCGCCGCCCACGGCCCCGAACGTGGTCGCGAGATCATGCTCAGTCTGCTGAAGCGGTCGAAGGACCTGCACCTCGGTGTGCCGATGGTCCCGACCACCGACTACATCAACACCATCGCCCCCGAGAACGAGGCCGAGTTCCCCGGTGACGAGGCGGTCGAACGCCGGTACCGTGCGTGGCTCCGCTGGAACGCCGCGATCATGGTGCACCGCGCCCAGCGTCCGGGCATCGCCGTCGGCGGCCATATCTCGACCTACGCGTCGAGCGCCACCCTCTACGAGGTCGGCTACAACCACTTCTTCCGCGCTCAGGATCACCCGAGCGGCGGCGACCAGGTCTTCTTCCAGGGCCATGCCTCCCCCGGCATGTACTCGCGCGCATTCCTCGAAGGCCGACTCAACGAGCACCAGATGGACGGCTTCCGTCAGGAGAAGTCCCACGAGGGCGGCGGCCTGTCCTCCTATCCGCACCCGCGCCTCATGCCCGAGTTCTGGCAGTTCCCGACCGTCTCGATGGGTCTCGGCCCGATCAACGCGATCTACCAGGCGCAGTCGAACAAGTACCTGACCAACCGCGGAATCAAGGACGCCTCCGACCAGCACGTCTGGGCGTTCCTCGGCGACGGCGAGATGGACGAGGTCGAGAGCCGCGGGCAGCTCCAGGTCGCCGCGAACGACGGCCTCGACAACCTGACGTTCGTCATCAACTGCAACCTCCAGCGCCTCGACGGCCCCGTGCGCGGCAACGGGAAGATCGTCCAGGAGCTCGAGAGCTTCTTCCGCGGCGCCGGCTGGAACGTCATCAAGGTCATCTGGGGTCGCGAATGGGACGACCTGCTCGCCCGCGACACCGAGGGCGCGCTCGTCGACCTTATGAACCGCACCCCGGACGGCGACTTCCAGACCTACAAGACCGAGGACGGCGCGTTCGTGCGCGAGAACTTCTTCGGTCGCGACCCCCGCACCCTCGAGCTGGTCAAGGACTACACCGACGACCAGGTCTGGGCGCTCAAGCGCGGTGGCCACGACTATCGCAAGGTGTACGCCGCCTACAAGGCAGCCGTCGAGCACAAGGGTCAGCCCACCGTCATCCTCGTGAAGACGATCAAGGGCTACGGTCTGGGCAAGAGCTTCGAGGGCCGCAACGCGACCCACCAGATGAAGAAGCTCAACCTGAACGACCTCAAGCAGTTCCGCGACGAGATGCGCATCCCCGTCTCCGACGCGCAGCTCGAGGAGAACCCGTACACGCCTCCCTACTACCACCCCGGTCAGGACGACGAGGCGATCCAGTACCTGCAGGAGCGTCGCCGCGAGCTCGGCGGCTACATCCCCGAGCGCCGCACCAAGCACACGGCCATCACGATCCCCGACGACTCGGCGTACGCGGTCGCGAAGAAGGGCTCCGGTCAGCAGCCGGTCGCCACGACCATGGCGTTCGTCCGCGTCCTCAAGGACCTGCTGCGCTCGAAGGACTTCGGGAACCGCATCGTCCCGATCATCCCCGACGAGGCGCGTACCTTCGGCATGGACGCGTTCTTCCCGAACGCGAAGATCTACAACCCGTTCGGCCAGCACTACACCTCGGTCGACCGCGGTCTGCTGCTCGCCTACAAGGAGAGCCCGCAGGGCCAGATCATCCACGTCGGCATCAACGAGGCCGGCGCCCTCGCCGCCTTCCAGGCCGCGGGAACCGCGTATTCGACGCAGGGCGAGCCGCTCATCCCGGTCTACGTCTTCTACTCGATGTTCGGGTTCCAGCGCACGGGCGACGCCCTGTGGGCGGCGGGCGACCAGATGGCGCGCGGATTCCTGATCGGCGCGACAGCCGGTCGCACCACCCTCACGGGTGAGGGCCTCCAGCACGCCGACGGTCACTCGCTCCTCCTCGCGAGCACGAACCCCGCGGTCGTCGCGTACGACCCGGCGTACGGCTACGAGATCGGCCACATCGTCAAGAGCGGCATCGACCGCATGTACGGCACCGACGAGCAGGGCAACCCGCACGCCGACCCGAACGTCATGTACTACCTGACGGTCTACAACGAGCCGATGGCGCAGCCCGCCGAGCCCGAGGCACTCGACGTCGACGGCGTCGTCCGCGGCATCTACCTGCTTCACCGTGCGGAGAACCAGGGCCCCAAGGCCCAGCTCCTCGCATCCGGGGTCGCCGTGCCGTGGATCCTCGAGGCGCAGAAGCTGCTCGCCGAGGACTGGGGTATCTCCGCCGATGTGTGGAGCGTCACCTCATGGGGTGAGCTGCGCCGCGACGGCATCGCCGCCGAGGCTCACAACTTCCTCAACCCCGACGCCGCTCCGCGCGCCGCCTACGTCACCTCGAAGCTCGCCCACACCGACGGCCCCGTCGTCGCCGTGAGCGACTTCTCGCACGCGGTTCCCGACATGATCAGGCAGTTCGTTCCCGGCGACTACGCCACGCTCGGCGCTGACGACTTCGGTTTCAGCGACACGCGTGCGGCCGCCCGGCGCTACTTCAAGATCGACGGACCGTCGGTGGTCGTCCGCACTCTCGAGATGCTCGCGCGTCGCGGCGAGGTCGACCGCTCCCTCGCCGCGCAGGCGATCGAGAAGTACCGACTGCACGACGTGAACGCGGGAACCACCGGCAACGCCGGCGGCGAGAGCTGAGCCGGACTCCCGGCTGACGACGGAGACGACGAGCATCGCTGTGGCACGGAGCAAGGCCGAGACTCTCGCATGGTTGCGTACGGTCTCGGGTGAACTCGCGACGGCGACCCTGAAACGACTCGAGGAGACGCTGCCCTGGTATGGCGACATGCCGCCGGGGCGGCGCTCCGCGGTCGGCTTGGTCGCACAGGCCGGCATCACGTCGTTCATCAGCTGGTACGACGACCCCCGCTCCACCCCGTGGATCGCGGCCGATGTCTTCGGTTCGGCGCCTCGTGAGCTGCTGCGTTCGGTCAGCCTGCAGCAGACGCTGCAGCTGATCCGCGTGGTCGTCGAGGTGGTCGAGGAACGCGTCAAGGACAACGGCGACGGGCTGCGCGAAGCGATCCTCCTCTACTCGCGTGAGATCGCGTTCGCCGCGGCCGACGTCTACGCCCGGGCCGCGGAGGCTCGCGGTCTGTGGGATGCGCGCCTCGAGGCGCTGGTCGTCGACTCGATCCTGTCGGGCGAGCCCAACGACGAGCTGCCGAGTCGGATCGCCGCGCTCGGCTGGCACGGGCACGGCGAGGTCTGCGTGCTCGTCGGGACCACTCCCAAGATGCTCGACGTCGACCAGCTCAGGCGCACAGCGCGACACGTGCAGGCCGACGTCCTGATCGGCGTCCAGGGCACCCGGCTGGTGCTCGTCATCGGGCGGGCCGAGCCGATGGCCGCCGAGGGCGACGAGCCGAGGCCGGGCGGACCGCAGCTGAGCTTCCTCGAGATCGCCGAGAAGCTCGAACCCGGTTTCGGGCCCGGACACCTCGTCCTCGGGCACGAGGTCGTCGACCTCGTCCAGGCGTCGCGGAGTGCACGGGCGGCACTCGCCGGCTTCGCGGTGGCGCGGGCGTGGCGCAACGCACCCCGTCCCGTTCTCGCCGACGATCTCCTGCCCGAGCGCGCACTCGCCGGAGACCCGCTCGCACGGACCACCCTGATCAACCGGGTATTCCGGCCGCTCGCCGACCATTCGTCCGAACTGCTCACGACGCTCTGGTGCTACCTCGACAACGGTCGCTCGCTCGAGGCGACGGCCCGTGAGCTCTTCGTGCACCCGAACACCGTCCGGTACCGCCTCAAGCGCGTCTCCGAGGTCATCGGGTACGACGCGACCGGCGCCCGCGAAGCGGTCATCCTGCAGTCGGCCCTCATCCTGGGCGCGATCGCCGAACCCTCCACCCCGGTCAAACGCCGCTGAGTCTCACTCCGGGGCTGCGGGAGCGCGACTTTCGTTTCGTCACTTGAGCAGCGGCAGAGCGAACCTGGTACGGAAGACCGTGCCCTTGGCGGACTTCACCGTGCCGACGATGACCAGCACAAGGTGAAGAATCTGCAGCGGGAACGCCCAGATGAGGATCGACGTCGCCGCGACGATCCCGGCCGGTGAGTCGCCGGGAACCGTGCCGTCGGGCCCGGTCGAGAGCGCGAGGGTAAGGAACGCGACACCCGGTAGCAGCACGGTGAGCAGCAGGTAGGTGAGGCCCCAATTCGCGGCGTTGCGCCCATTGAGACGCGCCACCTCGCCCTTGCCGCGCTGGGCCCTGCCGACCAGCGCCATCACGATGCCCGTCACGATGCTCCCAAGGAAAGGGATCGGGATGTAGGCGAGGAATCCCATGGCCCAGGCGACAGTGCCGTTGGCGGCCGGAGCGGCGTACGCGGGCCGGTAACCCGGTGTCGGTTCTCCGTCGGCGCTCGCGGTTCCGTAGAGCTCGGCGTCGGATGTGTTCGGCGTCGTCATGCCTCCGACCTTGGCAATCGTTCCCGAGCGGGGGCTGATAGGGAGTCGACGAGCGCGGTCGCGGGGTCAGCCGGCCGTGCCGTAGAGGTACAGCGCTGCTGCCGCCGCCAGAGCGCAGCTCGTCAGTGTGCCGACCAGGAACTGTTCGGCCTTCGAGCCGGCGCCGCGGTCGGACGAGATCTCCGGGAACCGGACTATGCCCTTCGCTGCGATGACAGCAGCGATGACGGTGGCCATCCCCGAGAACGCGAGGACGACGATCAGGATCCGCTCGAGCGGGCCGATCAGTCGGCCCCCTTTGAGCACAGACGGGGTGTCGATCTCCCCCGCCGGTTCCACGGAGTCGGTCGGCCGGCCACGTCGACCCTTGGCCTTGACCGGAGCCGAATCGGCGAGCGGCAGCGGTGGCGACGCGGGCCCGAGTGCGTTGCGCACGATCGCGTTGGCGCTCTGAGTGAGGAAGATGACGATCGCGGCAGCGGCGAACATCGCAGAGAACGAGACGCCCGCCACGAGGTCCGGAGCGCCGGCGAGTGCCGACCCGTACGCGGCGACAAGGGGCGCGGGCCCCGATTCGAAGTTCGGGCCGACGAGCATCGCGAGCACCACGGCGACGACGAGGATCGACACGGGCCAGATGCGCGGACGCCGGGGCGCTGCACGCTCCCCGGAGCGGCTCGAGCGGGCATCCCGTGCCCTCCCCGCAACGCTCGTTCCGACCTGCCATGGCATGAGCAGCAGCCACGCCACCGCGACGACGACGATCGCCAGAACGGCGGAGAAGTCGATCCCGAGCCCGCACACCGCGACGGCCGACAGCGCGACGAGAACGATCGCCGTAGACACCCGCCTGATCGCCGGTCTCGCGACCGGCGCCACGAGGTCGACGGCGCCGACCGTCAGGATGAGGAACGAGGCGATCATCGGGCTCCCCGCTCCTCCATCAGTTGCTGCGCGGCGAGGAGTGCGGCCGCTCCTGATCGTTGCAGGCTCTGGGACACGGCCGATTGCGTGATGTCCTCCGATTCGGCCAGGTCGAGCTGCGCTCGGCCCTCGAGCGCTCCGGCGGCAAGGCGTCGAGCACGTCCGGTCATCGCGGAGACGAGATGGTCGCGCAGCAGCAGGTACGAGTCGACGGTCGCGACGAAATCGGCACTCTCGTCGGCTGCCGCGTACCACGACCGCACGAACGGGCTGCCGCTGTTCTCGCGGCGATGCGCCTCCTCGATCGCGTCCCGCGCGGCCCACCACGCCGATCCGTCTTGGATGGGGTGACCCGCACTCGTGCGTTCGATCTCTCGCACCTCCCCGCTGCCGAGCCCGACCCGGAAGTCGAGTCCGTCTGGCATGACCAGGCGCGCGATGAGGGTGGAGCGCAGCGCATCCGCCAGCGATCCGTAGACCGCTTGGAACTCGTCGCCGGCCGTCGACCAGAGAGGAGCGAGGACCGGGCGAGCAGCATCCGCTCGGTCGAATGCCTCTCTGACGGCGCGCTGAGCGCCGACTCGGTCCGGTGCGTTGCGCGATCCGACGATGTCGACAATCACTGCTATCGACTTATACTGCATAGATATAAGCATATAGCTAATATTCGGCTGGCATAAGTAATCCCGGGAGGACGGTCGTACCCCTTCGCTCCCCCGGACTGGCACCACCTAGATGACACCTCTAAAGGTTTCCTCGATTGTTGGTGCGGTCCATACCGAGAATACGGTCAACCCTTGGCAGGATGGATGGGTGATCGTCGTCGTCGCCCCCGGGCAGGGCTCTCAGACCCCTGGTTTCCTCACCCCCTGGCTCGAACAGCCCGGGCTCGCTGAGAAACTGGCGGGGTACTCTGACGCCGCGGAACTCGACCTGGCCGAGCACGGCACAGTGTCCGATGCCGACACCATCCGCGACACACGCATCGCTCAGCCCCTCATCGTCGCCGCGGGACTGCTCACGCTCTCCGCTCTGTTCGACCCGGCCGATGGCGAGCCCGCCCAGGCGCCCGCCGGATTCGCCGGTCACTCGGTCGGCGAGATCACCGCGGCCGCCGGTGCCGGAGTTCTCACCGGCCTCGACGCCATGCGTCTCGTCGGGGCTCGCGGCCGCGCCATGGCGGGTGCCGCCTCGCTCGCCGACACCGGCATGAGCGCCGTCGTCGGCGGCGACGAGCAGACCGTGCTCGCCCGACTCGCCGAGGTCGGACTCTCCCCCGCGAACTACAACGGCGGCGGACAGATCGTCGTCGCCGGGCCCCGCAGTGCACTCGCCGAGCTGGCAGCCGAGCCGCCGGCCGGCTCCCGGGTGATCGCCTTGCAGGTCGCCGGCGCGTTCCACACCGACTACATGGCCACCGCGGTCGACGCCGTCCGCGAGGTCGCAGCCGACCTCACGACCGCCGACCCGCGCTTCACCATCTGGACGAACCGCGACGGCACCGAGGTCCAGGGCGGCTCGGAGTTCCTCGACCTGCTCGTCGGGCAGATCTCCTCCCCCGTCCGCTGGGACCTCACCATGGCGTCCTTCGCCGAGGCCGGCGTGACGGGCATCATCGAACTCGCACCGGCCGGCGCCCTCGTCGGCCTCGCCAAGCGCGGCCTCCGCGGGGTCCCGAGCGTCGCCGTCAAGACGCCCGACGATCTGCAGGCCGCCCGTGACCTCCTCGCCACCGAAACCTCAGGAGCAGCATGACAACGCTCAAGCAGGCCGAAGGGCCCCGCTACACCCGCATGCTCGGCTTCGGCGCGGCACGCGGTGATCTCGTCGTCCCGAACGACGACCTGGTCGGACCCATCAACTCCTCGGACGAGTGGATCCGTCAGCGCACCGGCATCGTCACCCGCACCCGCGCCTCGCACGACATCCTCGCCGTCGACCTCGCAACCGACGCCGCCCGCGACGCGATCGCCGCATCCGGCATCCCGGCCTCCGAGATCGACCTCGTGCTCGTCGCCACCATCAGCAACGTGCTTCAGACCCCGTCGATGTCGGCCGTCGTCGCCGACCGGGTCGGCGCCAACCCGGCACCCGCCTACGACCTCAACGCCGCCTGCGCCGGATACACCTACGCGGTCGCCCAGGCCGACGCCCTCATCCGTGCGGGAGCCGCCCACTACGCCCTCGTGATCGGTGCCGAGAAGCTCTCCGACGTCGTCGATCCCACCGACCGCAGCATCTCCTTCCTGCTCGGAGACGGCGCAGGCGCCGTCGTCATCGGCCCCAGCGAGACGCCCGGGATCTCCGCAACCGTGTGGGGGTCGGACGGATCGAAGGCCGACGCCGTCGGCATGAACGCCACCCTCACCGACTTCCGCGACGGCAGCGCCGCATGGCCCACCCTGCGTCAGGAAGGCCCCACCGTCTTCCGCTGGGCGGTGTGGGAGATGGCGAAGGTCGCGCAGAAGGCCCTCGACCAGGCCGGCGTGACCGTCGACGACCTCGCCGCGTTCATCCCCCATCAGGCCAACATGCGCATCGTCGACGAGTTCGCGAAGCAGCTCAAGCTGCCCGAGACCGTCCTCATCGGCCGCGACATCCAGACCACCGGCAACACCTCCGCCGCATCGATCCCGCTCGCAACCCACCGGCTGCTGCAGGAGCATCCCGAGCTGTCGGGCGGTCTCGCCCTGCAGATCGGGTTCGGGGCGGGGCTCGTCTACGGTGCCCAGGTGGTCGTGCTCCCCTGAAGTCACCGACCTGAACGGTCCCCGCTTCACGGGACAACCCGCAGCTGTTAGCTAGGCTCGAATCCGCGTCAATCCGCTTTTTTCGTATAGGAGAAAACCCCATGGCCCTGACCACTGAAGAAGTCCTCGCCGGACTCGCCGAACTCGTCAGCGACGAGACCGGCATCGCGACCGACACCGTCGAGCTCGACAAGTCGTTCACCGACGACCTCGACATCGACTCGATCTCGATGATGACCATCGTGGTCAACGCCGAAGAGAAGTTCGACGTGAAGATCCCCGACGAAGAGGTCAAGAACCTCAAGACCGTCGGAGACGCCGTCACGTTCATCGTCAACGCCCAGGGCTGAGACAAGCAGAAGAGGAGCTCCATCCAGATGAGCAAGAAGATCGTCGTCACCGGACTGGGCGCAACAACCCCGCTGGGTGGCACAGCCCGCGAATCGTGGGATGCGCTGCTCGCCGGCGCATCCGGCGCGAGCACGATCGAAGCCGAATGGGTGGAGCAGAACCAGCTGCCGGTGACCTTCGCCGCTCAGGCGAAGGTCCCGGCGAGCGAAGTGCTCGAACGCGTCGAGGCCAAGCGACTCGACCCCGGAAGCCAGTTCGCGCTCATCGCAGCGCGTGAGGCATGGGCGGACGCGGGCCTCGACGAGGTCGTCCCCGAACGGTTCGGCATCGACTGGGCCACCGGGATCGGCGGCGTCTGGACCCTGCTCGACGCATGGGACACGCTGCGTGAGCGCGGGCCCCGACGCGTCCTCCCGATGACCGTCCCGATGCTCATGCCGAACGCACCGGCTGCCGCCATCGAGATGGCGCTCGGCGCCCGAGGCGGGGCGCGCACTGTCGTGTCGGCGTGCGCGTCCAGCACCGAGTCGATCGCGAACGGCTACGACCACCTGCAGGCGGGCCTCGCGGACGTGATCATCGCCGGTGGATCCGAGGCTTCGATCCACCCGCTGCCGCTCGCCGCGTTCGCGTCGATGCAGGCGCTTTCGAAGCGCAACGACGACCCGGCCAGCGCATCACGACCGTACGACGCGACCCGAGACGGGTTCGTGCTCGGCGAGGGTGGTGCCGCGATCGTCCTCGAGACGGAGGAGCACGCACTCGCCCGCGGAGCGCGCATCTACGCCGAGGTCGTCGGCGGCGCGGTCACGAGCGACGCGTACCACATCACCGCTCCCGACCCCGAGGGTTCGGCGGCAGCGCGCGCCATGATCGCGGCGATCGAGGGCGCCGGCTACAGCCGCAACGACGTCGTGCACATCAACGCTCACGCCACCAGCACACCGGTGGGCGACATCGCCGAGTACAACGCTCTCAAGCACGTCTTCGGGGCGCATCTGGCGAACGTGCCCGTCACGGCGAGCAAGGCGTCCACCGGACACCTGCTCGGTGCTGCGGGTGGCATCGAAGCGATCTTCACCATCCTCGCGCTCGCGGAGCGCACCGCTCCCCCGACCATCAACCTGCACGAGCAGGACGCCGAGATCGACCTCGACGTCGTCCGCTCGCCGCGCGCCCTCGGCGACGGCGACCTGCTGGCGATCAGCAACTCGTTCGGCTTCGGCGGCCACAACGCCGTAGTGGCGCTCAAGACGTACTGACAGAGTCTCGTAGCGCGCTTCGACGGGCTCAGCGGGCGGTGCAGCGCCGGGAGCGGCTGTCGCGGGCGTCGGCCTGCTCTTCGCTGCGCTCAGCGGGCGGCAAGTCCGTCTTCCCGTGAGCAGAGTGCGCTTCGGCGGGCTCAGCGGGCAGTGCAGCGCCGGCAGCGGCTGTCGCGGGCGTCGGCCTGCGCTTCGCTGCGCTCAGCGGGCGGCAAGTCCGTCTTTCCGTGAGCAGAGTGCGCTTCGGCGGGCTCAGCGGGCAGTGCAGCGACGGCAGCTGCTGTCGCGGGTGTCGGCCTGCGCTTCGCTGCGCTCAGCGGGCGGCGAGTCCGTCTTCCCGTGAGCAGAGTGCACTTCGGCGGGCTCAGCGGGCAGTACGCGCCGGGAGCAGCTGTCGCGGGTGTCGGCCTGCGCTTCGCTGCGCTCAGCGGGCGGCAAGTCCGTCTTCCCGGGAGCAGAGCGGGCTTCGGCGGGCGGCGCGACCTCATGAAAAGGGAAGAGCCCCGGTCGGTACCCATCCGATCGGGGCTCTTCTGTCGCTGTCGCTAAGTTCGAGGGCCGTTACCCTTACGACCCGAACGGGTTGGAGCGCGAGGCGAACAGGAGAAGAATATCCAGCCGGTGTGCCCCGTTCGCGGCACACGCCCGGCGTGTCGCGACTCGGTCAGCCGGCCCGGTGCATCCACACGACGGGGCTGCTCTCGCCGACGTGACGGAAGGGCTCGAGTTCGTCGTCCCAGGCCTGACCGAGGGCCAGCCGGAGCTCGCGGTGGAGTTCGAGCGCGTTCACGCCGGCGACGTCCATCGCGTAGCGCAGACGATCCTCGGGGATGACGACATTGCCCGACGTGTCGGTCTGGGCGTAGAAGATGCCGAGGTCGGGGGTGTGCATCCACCGGGCGCCGTCGGTGCCGTAACCGGCATCCTCGGTGACCTCGAAGCGGAGGTGCTCCCACCCGCGAAGCGCCGACGCGATGGCAGCACCGGTGCCCTGGGGACCTTCCCAGTAGAAGTCGGCCCGCTGGGCGCCCTTCAGCACCGGCTGGTCGATCCATTTGAAGTTGACTGCGCGACCGATAGCGCGACCTGCGGCCCATTCAACGTGGGGGCACAGCGCGCGTGGGGAGGAGTGCACGTACAGCACACCCCGGGCAGATGGTGCGGACATGAATGGTTCTCCGTTCGGATAGGTACGTCTTCCCCTACGACCTGGTGAACGGTTCACCCCTGTTGCACCGATATTAAGTTATTGCACCGGCACCGCCGGACATTGGAATTATGCCGGACGACACGCCGGAATAACAACAAGGTTATTCGCCCTCACCTGAGCGACCATCGAACAGGTGCCTGAACAGGCGGAGGGAGGCGCGGATGTCGGTTCGACACGGCCTCCTCAGTGTCCTCACGCTGGGTCCGGCGTACGGCCTGCAGCTTCACGGCGAACTGCTGGCGCGTGCCGCCCACCGCGGTTCCGTGAACGTGGGACAGATCTACGGCACGCTCGAGCGGCTTCTGAAGCAGGAGAGGATCCGTCGCGCCGGCAGCACTTCCGACGGGTTACCGCTCTATGCACTGACACCGGCCGGCAACGACGAGGCTCTCGCCTGGCTGACGGGTACGGCTCCCCTGGATTCCGACTGGACGGAGATGCTCGACCGAGTGCTCATCTCGAGCACGGTTCCGGCCGGTGACCCGCATGCGGTGATCGACGGCTACCTGCGGCATTGGACGGCGATGATCGCCGTCGCGGGCGATCCCGAGACGGCGTCGGCGACGACCCTCGCCGACGCGGCGTCCGCCGAACTCGCCGGTGCCGCTCTTCGCTGGCTGGCTCGAGCCCGCGACACCGCCGCGACAGGGACGCTCGTCCGGCCCCTGACGGTGGTCAGACCGCGCCGGGGGCGCCCCGCAGCATCGGTCTCCTGATCGTGACTCCCGATCCGTCAGACGGCCGACAGGCTCCCCTCGTGGCGCGGAGGGTCAGTGCAGCCCGTCGCCGTCCACGGTCAGTACCGTCTTCTCCCCCGCCGCGATCTCGAAGTCGAGTCGGTTGCGCGCCGGAGGGATCGGGCAGCTGAACTGGTAGCTGAACGCGCAGGGCGGCAGTACGGCGCGGTTGAAGTCGAGCTCGATCTCGCCGTCCTCGCTGGGCGGGAAGAACAGGAACCGGCCCATGCTGTAGCTGCTCACCCCGCTGGTCGCGTCGGAGAAGATCAGCTGCAGCGCCTTGCCCTCGCGGCGGACTTCGAGGGTGTGCGATTCGCCTTCGCGCTCGAAGGTGACCTCGTCGCCGTCGAGTCGCGCCGGAACGACCCAGGCCGGGTCGTAGTCGAATGCGGCGATGCCCTGGAAGCCGTCGACAGCCTCGGACCGGGAATCCCAGACGCGTAGCGCGTAGCCGCCGTCCTCGACGCGCACGACCGTCCCACGGGTGTGGTCGTCGAAGACGAGAGTGCTCGCGACCATCGCGTCCGCTCCGGCCACGATCACGTCGCCGTCGACCGGGTCGCCATCGACGAGTATCCCGTCGGAGGCCTCCGCCGTGACCAGGAGGCCGGATTGGCCGTCGGGCAGCGGCGACCAGAGACCGGGGACCCCCCACACCGGCTGAGGGGCGTCGATGCGCTGACTGTTGACGAGCGCCAGCGGGCCGAACGCCGATACCGCGTTCTCGACCCGCCGGGCCTTCAGGCGCCGATCGAGTTCCGCGTCGCTCACCAGCGGACCGGTCGGATTCGACTCGTACTCGTCCGTCGTCATCGGGTGACCTGCTTCCTGCGTATCCATCAGCGGTGAAAACCCTGTTCGTGTACCGATTATTTCGAGCCGGGGATGGTTCGGAGCCGAGTCACGGCTGGGTCGGACGCCAGAGCTCGAGCACGGGCACCCCGGGAGGGGTGAATCCGAGTGTCTGCCCGTAGAACGACAGAGCGGCCTCCCGAACCCGGATGCGGGTCTCGGCTCGTCGGAAGCCGTGGGACTCCCCTTCGAACTCGAGGTAGGCGTGCGGCACGCCGGCGGCGATCATCGCATCGCGGAACCGTTCGGACTGCGCAGGGGGAACGACCTTGTCGTCGAGTCCCTGCAGCAGCAGAACCGGCCTGTCGAGTGCATGGAAGTGGGTGAGCGGCGACCGCTCGACGTAGAGTTCCTCGGCCTCGGGCAGGGGGCCGACGAGGCCGTCGGTGTACCGGGCTTCGAAATCGTGTGTGCCCTCGGCGAGCGAGCGCAGGTCGGCGACCCCGTACAGCGAGACACCGCAGGCGAACACATCGCCCCGGACCAGGGCGGAGAGCACGGTCCAGCCCCCCGCGGATCCGCCCTCGATGGCGATGCGCGCCGGATCGGCGAGCCCGTCGGCCGCGAGGCCGCGGGCGACGGTCTCGACGTCTTCGACGTCGACGACACCCCACTGGCCCTTGAGGCGCTCGCGGTACTCGCGCCCGTAGCCCGTCGATCCGCCGTAGTTGACGTCGACCACGCCGATACCGCGGCTCGTGTAATACGCGTAGGTCAGGTTGACGCTCGCCTGCGCGTGGGCGGTCGGACCTCCGTGCACGAACAGGACGTACGGCGGAAGCTCGCCGTCGGGCGCGGCGAAGGACGGGTTGCGCGGCGGGTAGACGACCGCATGGACCTCACGAGCGGGGCCTGAGGGCACCGCGCCGTCCTTCTCGTTCGCGGAGAAGGTGCGCTCCTCGGCGTGGGGCAGGTAGGCGGGGTCCGGGAGCTCGTCATGGTCGGATCTGATCAGCTCGACGGATGCGGAGTCGACGTCGATGAGGCGGAGGCCGCCGGCGATCTCGGCGCTGCCTCCGGTGAGCAGGATCTGCGTCCTCCCGTCCGACGACGTCCTCACGTCGTCCAGGTCGACGCTCGTGAACGGAAGTTCGAGGACGCCGGTCGAACCGTCGGGGCCGAACAGCTCGAGCCGGTCGCTGCCGAAGCTCGATCTGGCCAGGATCCGGTCGGGCCCGAGGGGCAGGTACCACGACACCCCGAGGTTCCAGAGCGGGCCGCCCGTTTCGCGCCCGTCACCCGCCCACTCGGTGACCTGCCCGGTGAGATCGACGACGACCGGGCGCCAGAAGCCCGATCGGTCGGCCACCGCCCACAGCGAGTCCTCGTCGCGCCACTCGGGCTGCAGAATCGATTCGTGCGATCCGCCGGCGAGCGTGCGCCAGGTCTCGACCGAGCGGTCGGCGCTGAGATCGGCGACGCGCAGTTCGGTGCCGTCCCACGGCATCTGCGGGTGGTCCCAGGCGATCCAGGCCAGTCGTCCGCCGTCGGGCGAGAAGCGCGGGTAGGCCACGAAGTCCGATCCGCCGACGATCGTCCTGATCAGCGACGGGTCATGGGCGGCGCTGCCGTCGAGCGGGATCGCCACGATGTGACGGCTCACCGCCTCGGGACCGGTGACCTCGCGGACGGCGATGACCTCGTGACCGCGCACCGAGAGTTCTCCGTAGGCGATCGAGGTGTCCTCGGATTCGACCTCGGGGGTCAGGGCGACCGCCGCCCCCGCGGGCGGGACGACGCGGACGCGCTGGTCGGAGCCTTCGACGTAGACGAGGCGACCATCGGGAGTCGCGGTCCAGGCACCGCCGCCGTATTCGTGGACCCGGCTGCGCGCGCTGGCGGGCGCAGCGAGGACCGCGACGATCTCGCCGTCGGGGCCGTGACGGAAGACGCCGGTCCGGCCCGTTTCGGTGGGTCGCCTCTCGGACCACCAGATCTCGTCGCCGACGAAACGGCCGCCCTCGATCGCGTGGACTCCCGCCGCGACATCGGTGGCGGAGATCGGCGAGACCCAGGATCCGAAAGGCGCGGGCTGACGGTCGGCGGAGCTGCGGGAGGCGTCGGAAGTCACTCATCGAGCGTAGCCGCGCCCCCCGACGCCGCTACCTCAGGGGTGCAGCACGACCTTGCCGCCGGGGTGGCCGCCGGCGACCAGCTCCGCCGCCTCCCGGGCATCCGCGAGAGCGAACGAAGGGCCGAGCCTCACCACGACCCGTCCGTCACCGGCCAGCTCGAGGAGCGGTCCGCGTGCCGCATTGCGGATATCCGTTCCCGGGTCGGCGCCCGAGCCGCCGCCCAGGAGAAGGATGCCCGCCGCGGCACCGTGCGCGAAGCCGTTGATCGTCGCGATCCTGGACCGATCGGCGACCAGTGCGACGGAGTCGTCGATGGCCTGGTCGCTGCCGACCGTGTCGAGCGCCGCGTCGACCCGCGCCGCGAGAGCACGGACGCGCCCGACCAGACCGTCGCCGTAGAGCACGGGGGTCGCGCCGAGCGAGCGGACGTACTCGGCTCCCCCATCGCTCGTCGTGCCGATGACGCTCGCTCCCGCGAGGCGCGCGAGCTGGGTGGCGATGGATCCGACGGAACCGGAAGCGCCATGGACGAGGACGGTGTCTCCCGCTCCGACGCGGGTCGCCGTCAGAAGGTGCTGGGCGGTGACGCCGACGAGGAGAAGCCCTGCCGCCGCGTCGAAGCCCAACCCCTCCGGTTTGGCGAACACGCTGCGCGCGGCTGTGGTGATCTCGGCCGACCAGCCCCCGCGGACCCGGTAGGCGACCACCTCGTCACCGATCGCGAACGGACCTGCATCGTCACCGACCGCCGAGATCACACCGGAGACCTCGGCGCCGATCCGCAGTGGCAGGTTCGCCTCGTTGCGACCGAAGACCCCCGCCGCGGTCTTGATGTCGGAGGGGTTCACCGCGGCTGAACGGACCGCGATCGTCACCTCGCCGATCCCCGGAGCGGGCGTGTCGAGGTCGGCGAGCTCGAACACCTCGGGACCGCCGAACGCGGTGGCGACAACAGCAGCGGGCACGGAGAACTCCTCGTCCGGCGCCGCGCGGAGCGAGCGCCTGTGCGGCCCGCCTGATTCCGGGCACCCGTCCGTCTTAGCACCGCCCGGCCGCCGAGCGCCACGCGCCGAGCCCCCGATCCCTGTGCATCCGGTCTCCGACCGCGGGGGAAATGCCCGGCGCAGCCGGGTCGACCTAGCCTGATGCCGTGAACTCCCGGCGAACTCGACTGAGGTCCGTCGCGACCGTCGTCGTCGCGCTGGCCCTCGTCGGCGCCGCGGCGGTGACCGTCAGCGTGGTCGGCCCCGCCAACGCCGCCGATGACTACCCCACCTGGGAGGAGGTCGAGGCTGCGAAGGCGAACGAGAGCGCAGCCGCGGCGGAGGCCGCCCGGATCGAGGGACTCCTCGACGGGCTCCAGGCGGACGCGGCGGCCCTCGGCGACGAGGCCGTGCGCCGATCAGCGGCAGCGGTGGAATCGCAGCGGGCCGCCGACCAGGCCGACGCGTCGCTCGCGTCGCTCCAGGCCGAAGCGGCTGCCGCGCAGGACCGCGCGGCCGCGGCGACGAAGCAGGCCGGGGCACTCGCCGCCAGTCTGGCTCGTGGCGGCGACCCCGCACTCGGACTCTGGCTCTCGGGCGGCGACGCATCGATGCTCCTGTCGAAGACCGGCTATCTCACCAAGCTCAGCGAGTCGCTCGCGGCCCTGCGTCAGCGGGCGGAGGACGAGCGCAGCGGAGCCGCCGCGCTCATCGAACAGGCAGCCGACGCGGCGACCGCGCGGGATCAGCTCGCCGCGGCTGCCACCGCGAGCGCGGCCGAGGCGGAGAGCGCGCGCCAGGCCGCCGATGCGCGGGTCGCCGAGGCCCAGTCGCGGGCGTCGACGCTGTACGACCAGCTCGCCTCGCTCAAGGGCACCTCCGCGCAGCTGGAGCAGGAGTTCCGCGAGGGGCAGGCCCTTGCGCAGTCCTACACCCCGCCGAGCACCGGCGGTCCGGCCGACGATCTGGCGACCACTCCGAGCGGTTCCGGCTCGCTCAGCCCCGCCGATTCGCGCGCCTACGCCGCGGGACAGGTGCGGGCGCGCGGTTGGAGCGAGGCGGAGAACCAGTGCCTGGTGTGGCTGTGGAACCGGGAATCGGGCTGGAGATGGGACGCCTACAACACCTCGAGCGGCGCCTACGGAATCCCGCAGTCGCTTCCGGGCAGCAAGATGGCCGCCTCCGGCGCCGATTGGCGCACCAGCTCGTCCACCCAGATCAACTGGGGTCTCGGCTACATCGCCGGTCGATACGGAACACCGTGCGGGGCGTGGGCGCATTCGGAGGACGTCGGCTGGTACTGACCGGCCCTCACCGCTCGGACGCATGCCGAACGAAGCGGAACGCAGGCTTCCTCATCAGGAGCCTGCATTCCGCCTCTCCGAACCAGCGGCGTCCCCGGCTCTACGCCGTGGGAGTCCAGGCGCTGCCCGACTCGGCGCTGCGCTCGACCGCGTCGAGGACGCGCTGCACCTGAAGTCCGTCGGCGAACGACGGCGACGGGTTCGTGCCGTTCGCAACGGCTTCGACGAAGTCCTTCGCCTGGTGCGAGAAGCCGTGCTCGTAACCGATGATGTGGCCCGTCGGCCACCAGTTGGCCATGTACGGGTGCACCTCCTCCGTCACGAGCACCCGAGTGAAGCCGAGCCGGTCGCCTGGGGCCGTCCCGTCGTACACGCTCAGCACGTTCATGTCCTCGAGGTCGAACGAGATGGCACCCTTCGATCCGGCGATCTCGATCCGGAACGCGTTCTTGCGTCCGGTGCTGAAGCGGGTGGCCTCGAACGAGCCGACCGCTCCCCCGTCGAACCGGCCGGTGAACAGCGCCAGGTCGTCGACGGTGACCTCTCCGCGCTCAGCGGACGCCGTTCCGCTCAGGCCGGATCCCTCGGCGAGCAGCGGGCGCTCCTTGACGAAGGTCTCGAGCATGCCCGACACGGTCGTGAGGCGCTGACCGGTGATGAACTGGGCGAGGTCGATGGCGTGCGCGCCGATGTCGCCCAGCGAACCGGAGCCCGCGAGCTCCTTCTTCATACGCCAGGTGAGGGGCGCCTCGGGGTCGACCAGCCAGTCCTGGAGGTAGTTGGCACGGACCTGACGGATCTCGCCGACGGCACCTGAGGCGACGAGGTCGCGAGCGAACGTCGCGGCGGGAACCCGGCGGTAGGTGAAGCCCACCATCGACCGGATGCCCTTCGCCTCGGCGCGCTCCGCGGCCGCGGCCATCTGCTCGGCCTCCTCGACCGTGTTCGCGAGCGGCTTCTCGCACATGACGTGCTTGCCCGCCTCGAGGGCGGCGATCGCGATCTCGGCGTGGGTGTCGCCGGGCGTGACGATGTCGACGATGTCGATGTCGTCGCGGGCGATCACCTCACGCCAATCGGCGCTCGACTCGGTCCAGCCCCACTTGGCCGCGGCATCGGCGGCTCGACCGGCGTCGCGGCCGACGAGAACCGCCATCTCGACCGGGGCGGGAAGGTCGAAGAACCGCGGTGCGACCCGCCAGCCCTGTGAGTGCGCGGCACCCATGAATCCCTGCCCGATCATCGCCACCCGCAGTGGTGCAGCCATCAGTTCTCCTCATCGATCGTGTTGGTCTCGCGCAGGGTCATCTGTGACGTCGCGCTACAGCATTCTTGCGTGCCCGTGCTGCCGCCCGCGACCCGTCGGCCGGGCGATCGGGCGCGCACAGAGGATCAGCGCGAGGCCCAGAGCAGTCCGCGCTCGATGATCGTGCGCACGTTGGGGTCCTCGAGCACCTCGACCCGGTGGCCGGCGGTGCTCACGAAGACGCGCCCCTTGCCCCACTGACGCGTCCAGATCGCGGGCGACGTGACGGGGCGCTGCCACTGGTCCCAGGGGCGGGCGTCGAGGGTCGTCGTGGCGAGGACGTCGTTCAGGTCGTCGCTCAGAACCCAGTACTGCTCGGTCGTGAGCTCGAAGTCCTCGATGCCCTGCGTGATCTCGTGCTCGCGGCCGAGGGGTGTGATGTCGATGCGGTAGGGGATGTAGTTGTCGACCTGCTCGCCGATCAGCTCCGACGGGTGCTTGCCGGGGTGGTGCGCGAACTGGCCGCCGATGAGCTGGAGGTAGTCGGCCTCGTTGCGATAGGAGTCGGCGATGCCGCCGTGCCAGCCCGCGATGCCGGTGCCCGCCTCGATGGCGGCGCGCAGGCCGGCGATCTCGGGCTTCTGTATCACATTCATCGTGTTGCACTGGACGATGAGATCGACACCCGACATGACGTCGGCGTCGGCGTAGACGGCGGGGTCCTCGTAGACATCGACCGTGTAGCCGTTCTCCTCGAGGAAGGGGATGAACATCTCCGTCGACTCGACGGGCATGTGGCCGTCCCATCCACCTCGGACGACGATGGCGTGCTTCGGGGAACTCTCGTCGGTCATGTACTTCCTCGCTTCATCGTGGGGCAGGCTCTCAAAAGTATCTCACCGGATACCTTTGGCGAGCCTCACACCGCGAGTCGCTCGTAGACGGTGTCGACGTAGGCGGCGAACGACGTCTCGAGGTCGAACGCCGGGTTGAGAATGAACTGGATCTCGAGACCGTCGAGGATCGCCAGCAGGTATTCGGCCTCGTGCGCGATCTGCTTCTCGGAGAGACGCCGGAAGTGGCCGCCCTCACTCGCCGCACGGAATCCGTTGCGCATGCTCTCGAGGGTGCGTCGGTACCGGTTCGTCATGAACTCGTGCGCCGGGTGCTGCGGGGTCGAAGCCTCCGCGGCCATCGTCGTGTAGAGCTGGAGAAGACCCTTGTGGTTCACGTGGTAGTTCATCAACTCGACGAAGCCGTCGAGGAACGCGCGCTCCTCGGTCCCCCGGGCGACGATCTCCCCCGTCACGGAACCCCAGTGGTCGAGCACGGCGATGAGAAGCCTCTCCTTGCTGCCGAACAGTTTGAGGATCGCGGCGGGCGTTCCCCCCACGCGATCCGCGACCTGCTGGAGCGTGCCACCGCGGAAGCCGAACTCCCCGAACACGTCGGTCGCCGTGACGACGACCTGGCGCCGGCGCTCGATGCCGCGCTTGTAGGGACCGCGCGGCTGGCCGTCTCTCGAGGCGGGGTTCGCGATGGTCACGCCAGAAGTTTAGGGACTCCGTGGTGGGCGGGCATCAGGGGGTCGCGGTCCTGACCGCCGCGGACAGCAGGTCGAGGTCGTCGGCGAACCCGCGCGCGTCGTCCGACCGACCACCGGTCAGCACGAGTTCTCGGACACGCCGCCACGCGGCGCGATGCGCCGACTCGTACTTCGTCACCTGGAGGACGGCACCGTCGGGACCGCTCACGATCGCCTGGCCGGGAGTCGCCGTGTCGGGGGCGGGCAGATGAACCTCGACCGCCTCGGTCGGGCGCACGAGACGCACCGTGGCCGCCGCGGGCAGGCCACCGGTGAGGATCGCCGCGAGGCTAACGGTCGTGCCGTCCGCCAGAGTGCCGAGCGCGTCGTAGCCGCGTCCGTCGAGGCGCAGATAGCGAAGAGCGACGACGGGACCGATCGCGGCGCGGAGGAGCGACAGCTGGTCGAGGGCGGCCTGGAAGAGGTCGCTCGCCAGGGGCAGCTCGACGCGTGCCTCGACCAGCGCGCTCGGTCCGGTCAGGCGGCGGAAGTGCTCTGCAGCTGCGGAGACCGCTGGATTGTGAACCCACGGCGAGTCGAGCACGACGGGCGCGGAGCTCCGGTCGGCAAGCGCGACGAGAGCATCACGGTCGACCGGTTCCGGTGCGACGACGACGACGCCTCGGGCGCCGGAATCGAGGGCCCCCTGCGCGACCCGAGTCCAGCCGACGGTTCCGCGGAGACCGACCAGGTCGGCATCCGAGGAGACCGGATGCAGCGACTCCGGAAGCGACGCGAGGACGAGAAGCGGGTCTCCGTAGGGGCCCGAACCGGGCGACGTGACCGTGAGGCGGTCGACGCCGAACGCGATTGGTGCGTCCGTCGTCGTGCTGCTGTCGGTCATGCGGTCACCTCGGATCCGAACCTTGCGCGGACGTTGGCAGTCGCCGCGTCGGCGATGCCCACGGCGAAGGCCAGATCGTCGGCGAGGTAGGAGACATCGAGCGGTTCCGCCTCACCTCTGGCGAGGTCGGCGACGTAGCGCCATTCGCGCTCGTAGCCGTTCACTCCCGTGGGCCCGAAGCTGCGCGTGGACTCGCCGTCGAAGAACGTGGTGACGCCGGAACCGGCGTGGACGTAGGGCGGTGGGAAGTCGATCCGCATAACCGTGTCGTCCGATACCGCCTCGAACCGCCACTCGGGCCTCCACGATTCGTTGTTGAGGCCGTAGAGCTGAACGTTCTTGGCGCCGACGCGCAGATTGACGAGGTATCCACCGGGGTCGAGCACTTGGGAGGACAGGAGCTCGACGTCGGTGAAGTCGGGGCAGAACACCCGGACGAGCGGCAGGTCGTGGATGGCCAGCCCCATGATGCTGCCGTGCATGACGTCGGCGGCGATGTCGACCGCGGAGCGGGCGTCGATGCGCGCCCCCGGGCGTCCGAAGATCTCGGAGGCGAAGTCCTCGGAGCGGGTGTTCGGGGTGAGCACGATGGAGTACCGGATGGTGTGAGCGGTCTCGACCAGATCACCCCATTCGGCCCTCGCGGAGAGCCACGCGGGATCGAAGGTGTGCATCGCACCGACCACGACCGGCACCCCGGTCTCGGCGGAGACCTGCGCGATCTCCCGTGCCTCCGCCTCGGTCAGCGCAAGCGGCTTCTCGCAGAGCACGGCCTTCTTCCCGGCGCGACAGGCGGCGATCACCTGGGCGGCGTGGAACTTGTTCGGGCTGCAGACGACGACGATCTCGACCGCCGGGTCGGCGATCAGCTCGTCGGCGCTCGTGGTCCACCGGGACTCGACCCGGGAAGCGATCGCCTCCGCGACCTGCGCATTCACATCCATGACGTTCACGACCTGCACCGAGTCGCGGATCCGGTCGATCGTGGGGATGTGGATCGCCTGCGTCACCGGTCCGCAGCCGAGAATTCCGACACCGATCGTCGAATCAGCCATGGCTCCTCCTGATCTCGAAAGCGGAGCCGAGCGCTCAGCACTGAGAGCAAAAGTATATAGCTGTGCACTTTTCGAGCGCCAGCCCCGGGAGAAGGATCCCGGGGCTGAGCATCGTGCGTCAGGAGGCGAGCGAGAGCACGCCGTCGACCCGGCGGGGAACGCCGGTGTAGCCGTCGCGCAGCTCCTCCGGGAGGACCGTCTCGGGAGCGTCCTGCCATGCAAACGGCCGCAGGAACCGCCGGATCGCGGTCACGCCCACCGAGGTGTGCTGCGAGTTCGTCGCCGGCCATGGTCCGCCGTGGTGCTGCCCCCAGCTGACGCGCACGCCGGTCGGGTAGCCGTTGAAGACGAGCCGGCCCGCGTAGTCGCTCACCCGGCGGGCGAGATCCGCGGTCAGCTCCGTCTCGTCGGAGGCATTGTGGATGGTGGCGGTCAACGACTTGGGGATGTGCCGCAGGGCCTTCTCGATGTCGCTGATGTCGTCGTAGTAGGCGACGACGATGAGCGGTCCGAACGCCTCCTCCGTGACATCCGCCGTCACATCCGACGCGTCGATGGTGAGGAGGCTCGGGGCCGCGGAGAACCCTTCGCCCGTCGACTGGCCGGTCGCGACGAGGGTGGCGTGCCCGTCGGCGATGAGACGTTCGCGGATCTCGCCGAACGATTCGCTGATGCGCGAGTTCAGCAGCACTCCGGGCGCGGCGGCGGTGACCTTCTCGATCATGCCGTCGACGATCGACTCCCCCGCCGCTCCGCGGGGCACGAAGGCGACACCGGGCTTGGTGCAGAACTGGCCGGCACCGAGCGTGAACGATCCGAACAGGCCCTGCGCGATGTCCGCGGCGCGCTCGGTCGCGGCGCCCTCGGTGATGATCAGCGGGTTGAGGCTGCTGAGCTCGCCGTAGAACGGGATGGGCTCGTCGCGCTTCTCGATGATGTCGAGCAGCGCCTGACCGCCGCCGAGCGAACCGGTGAAGCCGACCGCCTTGATCCGCGGGTCGGCGACGAGGGCCGCTCCCGCCTGGGTTCCGAAGACGATGCCCAGCGTGCCCTCGGGAGCGCCGTACGCGGTCGCCGCGTCGGAGAGCGCCTCGTAGGCGAGCGCGGAGGTGAGCAGGTGCGAGCTGTGCGCCTTGAGCACGACGGGGCAGCCCGCCGCGAGGCCCGAGGCGGTGTCGCCGCCCGGTACCGAGAAGGCGAACGGGAAGTTGCTCGAGCCGAACACCGCGATGGGTCCGATCGGGACGAGCATGCGGCGCAGGTCGGGGCCCGGTCCCATCGGGGTGTCGCCCGCGTGGTCGATGGTGGCCTCGAGGTAACCGCCGTCACGGAGCGCCTCGCCGAACAGGCGCAGCTGGAAGGCGGAGCGGGTCAGCTCGCCGCCCAGGCGCGCGGCGCCGAGACCGGTCTCGCTGTCGGCGGTCGCCACGAGTTCGTCGCGTCGGGCCTCGAGCCCGTCGGCGAGGGCGTCGAGCAGGGCGGCACGCCAGATGCGGCCGTGACCGGCGAGCTCGGTGAAGGCGGCAGCGGCCCGTGCGGCGACCTCGTGCACCTCCTCGGTCGTCGTCGGCTCGATGGTGGTCTCGGAGCGCTCGCCGGTGCGGGGGTCGGTCGTTGTGAGCACGGTTTCTCTCTTCACTGTCTCGGGATGAAACGGTCGATGTTCTGGATTCGATCGGGCTGCGGACGGTCAGAGCAGTCCGCGACCCGCCAGGTTGGTCATGAGCGCCGCGATGCCGAAGGTCCAGGGTTCGGCGGACTCGCTCGTCGCGACCCTGTTCACCAGTCCGCCCAGTTGGGGTGCACTGATGCGCACGATGTCGCCGCGCTTGTGGGTGAAGCCGCGGCCCGCCTCGCCGCGGTCGACGATGGGGGCGAACAGCGTGCCGAGGTAGAGCACCGCTCCGTCGGGGTACTGGTGATGGGGCCCCACCAGTTGCGCCGCGAGGTCTGCGGGGTCGCGGCTGATCTCGGAGAGCGGCGAGGTCGCCTCCAGGCGGAATCCGTCCTTGCCGGTGATGAGGAGGTCGACGGAGATCTGGCGGAGATCGTCCTGGCCGAATCCGTCGTCGAAGAAGCGGATGAACGGTCCGAGGGCAGCGGAGGCGTTGTTGTCCTTCGCCTTCGGCAGGAGGAGAGCCGACCGTCCCTCGACGTCGCGGAGATTGACGTCGTTGCCGAGCGTCGCACCCACGATCCGACCCGACGACGAGATGGCGAGCACCACCTCGGGCTCGGGGTTGTTCCAGGTCGAGGACGAATGGATGCCCACCTCGACCGCGGTTCCCACGCTGCCGAGCACCGGCGCCTTGGTGAAGATCTCGGCGTCGGGACCGATGCCGACCTCGAGATACTGGCTCCACAGGTCCTGCTCGATCAGGTACTCCTTGACCTTCGCCGCCTGCTCGGAGCCGGGGATGAGGCTGCGCAGCTCGGACCCGATGCGCTCCGCGATGGCACCGCGGATCTGCTCGGCGAGCTCGGCGTCGCCGCGGGCCTTCTCCTCGATGACGCGTTCGACCATCGAGACCGCGAAGGTCACCCCGGCTGCCTTGACGACCTGCAGGTCGATGGGCGACAGCAGCCACGGCTTCGTCGTGTCGCGCGACTCGGGCGGGGTGTTGGCGAGCACGTCGGCAAGCGCCCCGATGCGGACGCCCTCGATCGAGGCGAGGAGCGCCGCGGGATCGTCGGCCTCGAACAGGACGCGCATCGTCGCGGCGGAGGCCGACAGGTCGTAGAGGCCGTCTTCTCGAACGGCGACGACAGCGGGTCCCTCCACGCTCGGCAGCCAGACGCGGCCCGCGAGGGCACCCGCGTATCCGTCGGCCGGCAGCAGGTCCGCCACCTCAACGAACCACGGGCGCTCGCCGTCTCGGGTTTCATCCACCTGCGTCACCGACTGACCTCCGTGTCATGCATCGGTGCCGTCGCGCGGACGACACCGGACTGGAACCCGGCTGGAGCGACTCACCGCGCCATCGGGGTCTTCGCCGACGATCGTATCTCGTTGTTACTTCCAACAAATAACCGCAGATGTCGGGATCGCCACGCTTCGCTGAACGCGCGCGGGCATCCCGGGCGGGCCGTGTCAGAGTTTCGCGCGGCGCGCTCGTACGAAGCTGTAGACGCCGTACGCGATGAATCCGAGCCCCACAGCGGTGAGGATCACGGGCCCGAACGGCAGTTCGACGAGGCTCTTGAGCGCGCCGTCGAGACCGGCCGTCCGACTCGCGTCGGAGGTCACCGCGGCCACGCCGAAGAGGATCCCCACGACGATCAGCGCGACGCCTTTGGCGATATAGCCGACCATGCCGGTGAGCTGCGTCGCGCGCCCCGCCTTGCCGCTCGGCGGGACGATGTCCTCGAGGAACTTCTTCCGCGCTCCCTTGACGATGAAGTACACGCCGATCGCGAGGATTCCGAGGGCGACGACCACCAGGGCGACCACCCCGAACGGAGACTGGAGCAGCTGGGCGCTCAGCGACTGGGCGTCCTGATCGCCGCTGCCGCCTCCGCCGCCCATGGCGAAACGGAGCGCCGTCGCCCCGATCGCCCCGTAGGCGATGGCCTTTCCGACGTCCTTGGCCCGTTCCGCCCACAGCTTCTTCGTGTCGCTCTCCGTCGCCAGGAAGGCCTGCGTCACACTCCACAGTGCGAGCGCGAAGAGCCCGACGGTCATGAGCCAGAGCAGTACGACCCCGCCGGGGTTGGCCGCGACCGCGCCGAGGGCGCCCGATTGGTCGGCGTTCCCACCACCGCCCCACGCGACCGAGATGGCGAGGAACCCGATGAGGATGTGCAGCACCCCGTTGGCGGCGTAGCCGCCGCGGGCGAGGATCTGGACCGGTTTGCTGGAGGAGACGTTGGACGCGGTGGCTTTCGCACTGGTCGGCATGCCGCCAGCGTAGGGACGCGTCGGTGCGAGCGTGCTGAGACTTCTCGCACTCGGGCTGCCGTAGATTCGAGACATGAAGACCCTGCCAGTGCTGTCAGAAGAAGCTCCCGACGCCTCCAACATCATCCTCGGACTGATGCGCATCCGGGAGATGAGCGATGAGGAGATCCGCACCCTCGTCGGCACCGCTCGAGACAACGGCATGAACTACTTCGACCACGCCGACGTGTACGGCGGGGAGGTCCACGGCTGCGAGAAGCGCTGGGGCGAGGCGATCACGCTCTCGCCGTCGGAACGCGAGCAGACGATCATCCAGAGCAAGGCGGGGATCCGCAAGCCCGGCTACTTCGACTTCTCGACCGAGCACATCCTCGAGGCCGTCGACGGCTCGCTGGCTGCGCTCAACGTGGACTACCTCGACGTGCTCCTGCTGCATCGCCCCGACGCTCTCGTCGAACCCGACGAGGTGGCGGCGGCATTCGACACCCTGGCCTCGGCGGGCAAGGTGCGCAACTTCGGCGTCTCGAACCACACCCCGTACCAGGTCGAGCTTCTCAAGAAGTCCGTCACCCAGCCCCTGCAGATCAATCAGGTGCAGCTGAGCATCACGCATGCGCCGATCATCGCGAGCGGTGTCGCGTCCAACATGCAGGGTCTGGCACAGTCCGTCGACCGCGACAACGGCATCCTCGACTACTCCCGCCTGAACGGGATCACCCTGCAGGCGTGGTCGCCGTTCCAGAAGGGGTTCTTCGACGGCGTCTTCCTCGGTGACCGCGACACCTATCGCGAGCTGAACGACGCCCTCGACGAGCTTGCTGCGAAGTACGACGTGACTCCGACCGGGATCGCGGTCGCCTGGATCACCCGCCACCCCGCGGACATCCAGGTCGTTCTGGGCACGACCAAGCCGGCTCGGGTCGCCGAGGCGGCGGCCGGGTCCGACATCCCGCTGACCCGTCAGGAGTGGTACCGCCTGTTCACGGCCGCCGGCTACCTCGTCCCGTGAGCGGGGTGCCCGCCTGACCGGCGGGCGCGTGCGGCGGTCAGGGGAGGATCGAGTCGACGTAACCGCCGTCGACCCGGATCGCTCCCCCGGTCGTCGCTGAGGCGAGGGGCGACGCCAGATAGGTCACGAGGTTCGCGATCTCGTGCGGCTCGATGAGTCGCTGGATGAGCGACTGCGGCCGGTACTGCTTCATGAACTCGCGTTCCGCTTCGGCCCACGCCAGGTCTCTGCCGACGAGGCTGTAGACGAAGTCCTCGACGCCTCCGGTGTGGGTGGGGCCGGCGATGACGGAGTTGACGGTGACGCCGCTGCCGGCGGCGGCTTTGGCGAATCCGCGGGAGACGGCGAGCAGGGCGGTCTTGGACATGCCGTAGTGGATCATCTCGGCGGGGATGACGATGGCGGAGTCGCTGGCGATGTTGAGCACGCGGCCCCACCCCCGGTGCATCATGTCGGGCAGGTAGGCGCGGGTGAGCCGGACTGCCGACAGCACGTTGGTCTCGAAGTAGCGGAGCCATTCCTCGTCGCTGATCTCGAGCGGGTCGACCGCGCCGAAGATGCCGAGGTTGTTGACGAGGATGTCGATCTCGAGGAGCTGCTCGCGGACCTTCGCCGCCCCCTCGGCCGTTGCCACGTCGGCGACCACTCCGATCAGCTGCGCGCACGGTGTCGAGCGGGTGATGTCGGCGATGGCCTCGTCGACGCTCTCCTGACTGCGGCCGTTGATCGCGACGGTCGCCCCCGACTCCGCGAGTTGAGTGGCAATGGCCAGGCCGATGCCCTTGGTGGATCCGGTGACGAGCGCGGTCTTCTCGGTCAGTTCGATCTTCATGGGTCCATCTGAGCACTCGGGGCCCCGTCGGAACAGTGCCCGGGGACTACCCCTGGACACCGCAAGAGCTTGCAGCGATCAGCCGCGCCTCAGAGCGCGCTTACGGCAGTGTGGGCGAGCGTGCGGCGGTTGCCGCCCTGCCGGGGTGTCCGGGTGGAGTCGACGTGGGGTGGCGGGGTGAACCACGGGGTGCCGTTCCTGTACTCGAGGAGCCAGCCGTCGAGATCGAATCGGCGGTGGTGGAACGGGCAGAGCAGTGCGCCGTTGTCGATGTCGGTGGGGCCACCGCGGCTCCACGGGACGATGTGCGCAGCGTCGCATCTCCGGGGCGATGCATCGCAGTCGGGCCACGTGCAGCCACCGTCCCTCGCAGCCATGGCCCGTCGTTGCGCCCGCGTGAAGAACCGCCGGGTCGCGCCCAGCTTGAGCGGTTGGCCGTCGCCGCCGATCGTAAGCGGGATGATCTCGGCGTTCTGCGCCATCCGCCGGGCGGTCGCACCGCTGATGGGGACCGGGGACCCTTCGATCCAGGCGCTGCCCGGGTGACCGGCGAGTACCGCATCGGTCAGGTGCACGACGACGGTGGTGTCGACACCACCGAGGTCGCCGCCGTCGGCACGGAGGTAAGCCTGGGCGATTTTGACGACCGCGTCGGCACGCTTCTGGTCGAAGGTGCGGGTGTCCGAGGTGGCATCGTCGGCCGTCTCGCTCGGTTCGCCGTCGTCGGAGAATCGGACCTGCCTGCGTGGCGCGATGATCGACTCGATGGCAGTTCGGAAGGTCGGCGCCTTCTCGGGGTCGAGGCGCAGTCGCCATTCACTGCTGCCGTCGGGGAGCACCGTCTCGCGCGCGTACCGGCGCTTGTAGGCGAGTTGCTCCCTGGCTTCGAGGTCGGCTTCGGACTCGAAGCGGTCCTGCAGCTCGACGCAGACATCGCGGAGAGTCTGCGCAGACCAGTGCTCGGCGGCCCCTTCGACCAGGGCGCGCTCGAGAGTCTCGAGGTCGGTCGCGCTCGTGTGCGGTTCGATCTGCTCGAGAGTCGCCACGATGGTGCGTGCCGCACTGCCCCCGATCGCTCCCGCGGCGAGACTGTCGGCCGTGACGGCGAAGAACGGAGGGAGGATCTCGCCGGTGAGGCCCTCTCGGGGAGTCAACGACAGGCCCAGCTGGGCGAACCGCGCGGCTTCGGCTCGAGCCATGCGAGTCCGCGTCGCCACGAGCGAAGCGGCGCTCTTCTCGCCGAGGCGTCGGGCCAAGGGGTCGGGCAGAGTCGGCTCGCTGCGGCGGGCTATCTCGCCGACGCCGAACGCCACCGCTGCCTCGGCCAGGCGGAGGACCTCGATGGCGTCGGACACGTAGTCGAGCACGTCACTGTCGCTTGCGCCCATGAGGGTCTCGACGGTCGACCCGGGAACGATGCCGCGCAGCGATTGGACGCGAGCGTCGAGACGAGCGGCCTCTTCAGCCAAGCGCCTCGTCGTCGTCTCCATGTCCTGACTCTGCCAGCAACCTCCGACATCGGGTTCCTGGCAGCTCGGGAGGGGCCGACCGAGTCAGTCCGCGGCGGCGATGGAGCGCAGGCGCCAGGACGAGTGGAAGAACGCGGCGGCGACGAGGAGGTACCAGATCCCCACGATGAGCTGCGACGGCTCGGCGATGCCGGCCCCCGAGATGGCCTGGCTGCCGGCCTGCAGCACGGCGATGAGTCCCACGAAGTATCCGGCCAGAGGCTGCCCGGTGAGCTTCCACCACGGACGGGGCGCGTCGCTCTCACCCTCGACGCGGAAGTTGCGCGCGCACACGACGACCGCGGCGGTCCCCACCAGAACGATGGCGACGGCGCCCGCGAGCAGACCCCACACGGTCGAGGCGAGGAAGGTGGCGAAGAAGACGACGATGATCGAGACGATCAGCACGGCGGCCTTGGTCGGCATGGCACGCACCCTCGTCGAGTCCTTCATTTCACTCTCCGGTTGTTCTGGCATGCACGTCTGTTCTGGCATGCACGTCGTGGGCGAGCGCGTCGGCGTCGTTCAGGCCGCGAGCGGTCGCAGTACATTCTCCGTCAAAGCGGTGACCACCCCCGTTCGCGGTGATCGACCCCGGAGGCGCGCCCTGGAAGAATCCGGCGGGTGACCTTCTTCGAGCCGGACGGGCCAGCCGGCTGGTCCTCGGGCTCGCAGCCCCGGTCCACTCCCCCGCGCCGCCGCCGCGACGGCCTCCGCAATGCCCTGACCGTCGTGGGATCGGCGCTCGGGGCCGCGGCTCTCATCATCGTGATGCTGATGGTCACAACCCCGGGCGATTCACCGCTGGCGGCCTTCGGGTTCCTCGCTCCTCCGTCGGAGGAGATCGTGCAGCTCGCCGACGACATGCACCTCACCGAGGAGGGGCGGACGATCTTCTACGACACCAACCCCGAACTGCTGTCCGGGGCGGGGTTCCGTGACCGCTGCGACGGGGTTCCCGAGCAGACGGGGGACGACGCGGACGAGTACTCGACGGTCGGCTGTTACGGCGGGTTCGACCGCATCGTCGTCTTCCAGCCCGCGGATCCGCGACTGGCCGGGTCGGCCGTGACCACAGCCGCACATGAGCTGCTGCATGCCGCCTACGAACGGCTCAACCTGACCGAGCGAACCGACATCGACCAGCTCACCGAGGCCGCCGTCGATGCGGTTCCCATCGGCGACCCCGTGCACGAGCAGATCGCCGCCTCCGTCGGTGATCAGCCGTTCAACCTCGGCACGGAGCGCTTCGCCTACCTCGGCACGCAGATCATCGATCTGGCGCCGAAGCTGGAGACGTACTACGCGCGGTTCATCGCCGACCGTCTCGCGCTCGTCGAGATCTACGCGGCGCAGCAGGCGCTGTTCCAGTCGATCGCCGTCGAGCTGGACCAGGACTACGCGAAGCTGGCCGAACTCGGCCGGGACTACGACGCCGCGTCCTCGCAGGCGGCCGCCGCGCAGGAGCTCAGAGACCGGATCGAAGAGCTCAACGCCGAGTGGAACGCACTCGCCGAGGCGCTCGATCCGGCAGGACGATGACCGGTCCAAACGGCAGGCAGGCCTCGGCGCAACACGCGGATGCCCAGCCCGTCGAACCGCGGTTTCCTCCTCGCGTCTCGCCCATCACGTCGCGACCAGATGAGCATGATCGCGCCGATGCCGACCGCTAGCGTGACGGCAGGTACACCGCTCCATCTCGAAAGGACCGTCAGCCCATGTCCGACGCAACCGGCCCCGGCCACGTCAGCCAGCATCACCGCGCCACCCTCGAGCACATCGAGCACCACCCGACGACCCACAACCTGGAGTGGGACGACGTCATCGGGCTGCTGAACGAGGTCGCCGACGTCCGCGAGGAGCACGACGGCAAGTTCGTCGTGAAGCTCGGCGACGACCGCATCACGATCACGAAGCCGCGCCACAAGAACGTCGACGAGCAGCTCGTGCTCGACCTGCGCAAGCTGTTCAAGGACGCCGGTTACCTCCCCACCAAGAAGTAGAGCGAGCACTCACCGTCGCACGGTTCTTCCGCCCCTCCGGCTCGATCGAGCGGGCGGAACCGGGCGACGCGCGTCCGCGGGGACACGCCCTCAGTGCGACAGATGTCGCATGGCGTAACACTGCGTGAGGCGTCGACGATCCCCGGTTAACGTCGTGAGGTCCCCTTCCTTCCACAGCAGGAGCCCACGCCTCATGAGGTTCGTCCCCAGATTCGCCGCAGTCGCCACCGTCACCGCTCTCGCGATCGCTCTCACGGCCTGCGCCGGCGAGACGAGCGATGACACGACAGGATCAGCGCCCGAAACGAAGACCGCGCTGAAGATCGGCTTCAACCCCGGCCCCTACGAGGACATGTTCAACGCCGGCATCCTGCCCATCCTCGAGGAGGACGGCTACACCGTCGAGACCGTCGATTTCACCGACGGGGTCATCGTCAACGGCGCTCTGAACTCCGGCGAGATCGACGCCAACATCATGCAGCACTCGGTCTACATGGACTCGATCAACGTGCAGGAGGGCTACACGAACGTGTCGCTCGTCCAGGTCCCCGGCCCGCCGATGGCACTCTTCGGCGGCAAGAAGGAGTCGCTCGACGACGTGTCCGACGGCTCGACCGTCGCCGTGCCGAACCAGCCCTCGAACATGTACCGCGCCTTCCAGGTGCTCGTCGACGCGGGATGGATCGAGCTCAGCGACACGATCGACCCCGCGACCGCCTCGCCCGCAGATGTCACCTCGAACCCGTACAACCTGCAATTCGTGACCCTCGAGAACGCACAGCAGGTTCCGGCGCTGCAGGACGTCGACTACGACGTCATCCAGGGCAACTTCGTCGTCGCCGGTGGACTCAAGCTGACCGACGCGCTGCTGCTCGAGGACCTGACAGACGAGTTCTCCGTCATCGTCGCCGTCGATGAGAAGAACGTCGACTCCGACTGGGCCAAGGCCATCAAGGCGGCATACGAGTCGCCCGAGTTCGCCGAGTACATCGCCTCCAACTCCCAGTACGACGGGTACCACCTGCCCGCCGCCCTGGAGAGTTGATGCCCCGTCGTCCCGCCGACTCCGCTCCCGCGGCGACTCCGGTCGCTCCGGGGGCGGGGTCGTCCGCATCCGTTGCCGTCCGGTTCGACGGCGTCTTCCGCGAGTACCCGCACAAGACGGGTCAGGTGTCGGCTCTCGACGGTGTCTCGCTGGACGTGCCGCGCGGCAGCATCTTCGGGGTGATCGGGCACAGCGGTGCGGGCAAGAGCACCCTGGTGCGGATGGTCAACGGCCTCGATCGGCCCACGGGTGGTCGCGTGCTCCTCGAAGGGACCGACCTCGCCTCCCTCCCCCCGGCGGGACTCCGCGCAGCCCAGAAGACGACCGGCATGATCTTCCAGCAGTTCCAGCTGCTCGAGACGGTGAGCGTTCGGGACAACGTCGCTCGGCCGCTGATCCTCGACGGGGTTCGCCGTCGCGATGCGCGCGCTCGGGCCGACGAGGTGCTCGAGTTCGTCGGCCTCGCCGACAAGGGCGACCGTCGCCCCGGCGAACTGTCCGGCGGGCAGAAGCAGCGCGTCGGCATCGCCCGCGCGATCGTGCGCAACCCCCAGGTGCTCCTCTGCGACGAGGCCACGAGTGCCCTCGACCCGTCGACGACGACCCAGATCATCGAACTGCTCCGCCGGATCAACGCGACCTACGGCACCACGATCTTCGTGGTCACCCACGAGATGGACGTCATCAAGGACCTGTGCCACGAGGTCGCGGTCATGTCGGACGGCCGGATCGTGGAGCACGGGACCGTGCTCGATGTGTTCGTGCGCCCGCAGACCGAGATCGCGGAGGCGTTCGTGGGAACCGTGGTTCCCCACACCATCCCGGCGCGGGTGCTGAAGCACGTCGGCGACGGCGACCTCTGGCGCCTGCGCCTCATCGATGACGAGGTCACGAGCCCGCTGGTGTCGACCCTCATCACCGAGTACGGGGTGGCGGTCAACATCCTCCACGCCGACATGGCTGAGATCCAGCAGCACACCGTGGGCCACATGATCATCCGAGTCGACGGGCCCGCCGACCGCGTCGCCGCGGCGTGGACCTGGCTCGAATCGAACGTTGCGAGCATCGAGAAGGTGACGACGCCATGACGGGCGGCAGCTTCACACTCATCACCGCCGACCAGTTCTTCAAGGAACTCGGCGTCACCTTCTACATGCTCGGCGTCTCGCTGTTCTTCGGGGCCATCCTGGGTGTGATCATCGGCGTGATCGTCGTGGTGACCCGTCCGGGCGGCGCGCTCGCCAACCGGGTCGTCTACACGGTGCTCGACGTGTTCATCAACATCGTCAGGTCCGTACCGTTCATCATCCTTCTGGTCGCGATCATCCCGTTCACGCGGCTGCTCGTCGGCACGTCGATCGGCCCCGCGGCCGCCATCGTTCCGCTCACCGTCTCCATCGCGCCCTACATCGGCCGCCTCGTCGAGAACTCGCTGCTCGAGGTTCCGCACGGCATCACCGAGGCCGCGCGCTCGATGGGGGCGACTCCCCTCCAGATCTTCACGAGATTCCTGCTGCCCGAGGCGCGCGGGTCGCTCATCCTCGCGCTCACCACCGCGACGATCGGTCTCGTCGATGCCACCGCGATGGCCGGCACCGTCGGGGCGGGTGGAATCGGTGACCTCGCGATCTCGTACGGATACCAGCGCTTCGACGGGTTCGCGATGCTCGTGACCGTCGTCACCCTGATCATCATCGTGCAGACGATCCAGATCGTCGGCAGCCGGCTGGCACGACGGGCGAGGCGACGCTGATGGCGAAGGTCACCCCCGCGAAACGGATCGATACGCTCCCGCCGCACTTCTTCGGCGCGATCGACCGCCGGGTCGCGGCCGCCCGTGCCGAGGGCGTCGACGTCATCGACGCATCCAAGGGCAACCCCGATCTGCCCACCCCCGAGCACATCGTGCGCGCGATGCATGCCGCGGTCGCGGACCCGGCGAACCACGGATACCCGTCGTTCACCGTGCGCGCCGGCGTCCGGGAGGGTGTCGTCGAGCGCTACCGCATCGATCACGGCGTCGAGCTCGATCCCGAGACCCAGGTGGCGGCGTTCCACGGGTCGCATGAGGGTCTGATGGCTGCGGTGGCGGCGCTCGTCGATTCCGGCGAGACGCTCGTGCTGCCCGATCCCGGCTACCCGGCGTACCGGTCGGCGGCCGAACTGGCGGGCGCCCGGGTCGAGCTGCTCCCGTTGGATCGCGAATCGGGGTACCAGCCGCACTTCTCCGTGCTCACCGAGCTGCCCGAGGCGGCGGCCGTGCTCCTCAACTACCCCAACAATCCGACGGGCGCTCTCGCGACGCTCGACACCTTCGCGAAGGCGCACGCCGAGTCGCGGCGGCTCGGCGCGGCATTCATCCACGACTTCGCCTACAGCACCCTCGGGTCCCACGGCGTGCGCCCGCTCTCCGCCCTGACCACAGGGGTCGAGGGGAACATCGAGGTGTCCACCCTATCGAAGGCGTACAACATGGCGGGCTGGCGCTTCGGCTACGCGGTCGGCGATCCCGACCTCATCGCGGCGATGAAGCGGTACCAGTCCCACGCCTACAGCACGATCTTCGGTGCGACGCAGGACGCTGCCGCGGCCGCGCTGTCGGGCGATCAATCGGCGGCCGTCGAGCTCGTCGAGGTGTACGAACGGCGTCGGAACCTCGTCGTCGGGGCGCTCCGCGAGCAGGGCTGGGATGTGTTCGAGCCCGAGGGGGCGTTCTTCGTGTGGTTCCGTTCACCCGACCCCGACGACGTCGCCTATGCGGGACGCCTCCTCACCGAGCACGGTGTCGCGGTAGCGCCGGGCAGCGGATTCGGATCGCTCGGGCGCGGGTATCTGCGACTCGGCCTCGTCCACCCCGAGCAGACCCTGAGCACCCTCGTCGAACGGCTCGCCGAGGCGTTCGCCGATGCTCCCACGTCCGGCTCGAGCGCCCGATGACGGGCGTCTCGCCCGTGCTTCCGGGCCCCCAACGCGTGATTAACTCGATGGACGCGCTCGAGGCGCTGCCCGGTGTTCTCGCGTCCGACGATGTGACCACGGCGCTCTTCGTTCACGGCGAGCGCTCGCTGCACGCTGCCCTGCCCTACCTGCCGACCGGCCTCTCCGGGGTGTTCGTGGAGGGCGGGTTCCGGGGCGAGTGCTCGCCATCCGAGATCGCCCGACTCGTCGAGCTCGTGCTCGCGTCCGGAGCTGGGGCCGTCGTCGGCCTCGGTGGGGGCAAGGCGCTCGACACCGCGAAGGCGGTCGCCGCGCGCGCCGGGCGCATCCCCGTCTACCTGGTCCCGACCCTTGCGAGCACGTGCTCCGCCTGGTCGGCGTTGAGCGTCTTCTACGACGACGAACACCGACACCTGGGTCACGAGGTCTGGCCGACTCCCACTCGCGCGGTGTTCATCGATCCGCGGATCGTGTTCGACTCGCCGGTCGACTACTTCGTGTCGGGCATCGCCGACACCCTCGCCAAGTGGGTCGAGACGCGTTCCGCATTCGCGGCGGCCGAGCTCGACGAGCTGAGCCGGATCGGTGCCGACAGCGCGCGGCGCTGCGGGGAAGTGGTCCGGACCGACGGCGTCACCGCCGTAGCCGACATGCGCGCGGGCCGGCTCTCCCCCTCCTGGCGGCACGTCGCCGAGGCGGGCATCCTGACCGCGGGCCTCGTCGGGGGTTTCGGCGGAACCGCCGGCAGTGCGACGGCCGCGCATCCGGTCGGCGACGGCCTCAGCGCGCTGCCCGGCACACGCGATCTGCTGCACGGGGTGAAGGTCGCCTACGGGATCCTCGTCCAGCTCGCCCACGAAGGCCACTGGGACGACGTCGCGGAACTGGGCCCGCTCTACGCGGAGCTCGGTCTCCCGCGTTCGCTCGCCGACCTGGGACTGTCGCTCGACGACACCGACGAGATCGAGGCGATCGCCGGAGTGGCGGTGCTGCCCGAGTCGAGCATCCACCTGCTGTCCGGCACCTCCACCGCGGCTACCGTGATCGAGGCAATCCGTTCACTGGAGAGCCATCAGGCCGACCTCCCCCGAGTCTCCCTCGCGGGGCGCATCGACGAGCAGGCGGAGAGCCGAGCGCTCGTCCCCGGAAACCACTGAGAAAGGACACCCCATGGCTGATGTCGAGAGCTTCACCCTGGATCACACGATCGTGAAGGCGCCGTACGTGCGCCTCATCGCCAGCGAGAAGGGCCCGAATGGCGACGTCATCTCGAACTTCGACCTGCGCTTCGTGCAGCCCAACGAGGGTGAGATCCCGACCGCGGGTCTGCACACGCTCGAGCACGCGCTCGCGAGCCTGATCCGCGACCACCTGGACGGCGTCATCGACATCTCGCCGTTCGGCTGCCGCACCGGATTCCACCTGATCGTGTGGGGCGAGCCGTCGATCGAACAGGTCGTGGACGCGGTGCGCGCCGGTCTCGTGACCATCGCGACCGAGACCACCGAGGCCGATGTTCCCGGCGTCTCGGCGATCGAGTGCGGCAACTACCGCGACCACAGCCTGCACAGCGCCCGGGAGTGGGCGAAGCTCATCGTCGACCAGGGCATCAGCCTCAACGCGTTCGAGCGCGTCGGCGTCTGAGCGGCGTGTTCACCGAACTCGAACGCCGCGTCGTCCTCGTCACGGGCGGTGCGAGCGGAATCGGTGCGGCCGTCGCATCGGCGTTCGCCGGCGAGGGCGCGATCGTCGTCAGCGCCGACCTGAGCCACCCCGGCGCTCTCGAGCCCTCGTCGCGTGACGGCGTGTGGACCGCCCGGCTCGACGTCGCCGACGAGGACGCCGTCGCCTCGCTCGTGGCGGATGTCGGCACCCGCATCGGTCTGATCGACACGGTGGTGTGCGCGGCCGGGATCTCGACGATGGACTTCGCGATCGACACGACCGCCGCCGATTGGCAGCGCAACTCCGACGTCAACGCGAAAGGTTCGTTCTTCGTCGCGAAGCACGTCGCGCGAGGACTGGTCGCGGCGGAACGTCCGGGCCGGGTCATCTTCATCGCGTCGCAGGCCGGCAAGAACGGCTATCGAGGCATGGCCGCCTACGTGGCGTCGAAGCACGCCGTCCTGGGGCTGACGAAGACGATGGCGGTCGAGCTCGCACCCCGCGGGATCACGGTGAACGCGATCTGCCCCGGCATCATCGAGACGCCGATGAAGCACCGCGAGCGCATCCAGGGTGGAGCGCTGAGAGGCCTCACTGCCGAGGACATCGCCGCGGAGGACCGATCGCAGGTGCCGCTCGGCCGCACCGGCCAGCCCGCGGATGTCGCGGGTGTCGCCCTCTTCCTCGCGAGCGACCTCGCCTCCTACATGACGGGCCAGGGCATCAACGTCACCGGCGGGATGACCATGCACTGACCTTCCCTCAGCAGGCGGAAAACCCGTAGGTAGGAAGAAACGAGCCCATTCCACCTGCTGGACACGTTTCCACCTGCTGAGCAAGAGGGTCCTTGCGCGTCGGAGCCTGGGATCTCCCGCCCGACGGCGGGGCGGCGCGTCGCGGCCGGAAGAGCGCAGGTGCAGGGGCGCCGTCCGCTTAGATCGACGCATGAGAACACCGGATGTCCGCCGCTGGACAGGACTCTCCGCCCTCGCCGTCGCCGTGTTCCTCGGCATCGAGGCGATCACCAAGCTGCTCATGCCCGACCGCCCCCAGCTCGACGACAGCGAGGCGCTGATCGCCTACGCGCAGGCGTCGAGCACTCAGACCTTCATCGTCATCCTCGCCGACACGTTCGTGATGGCGTTCCTCATCGTGTTCCTCGCGAGCTTCCGCCAGCTCGTCAACAAGGCCCGACCCGACGTCGAATGGCTCGCCGACCTCGCGTTCGGCGCCGGACTCGTCTTCATCGCCGTCACCCTCGTCGGCGACGCGATGGACGGCGGGGCCGCACTCGATGTCATCGGTCTCGAGCCCGACGCATCGGCGATCCGCACGCTCATCGAGGGGCACGCGATCATGTTCGGTTCGACCGGAGCCGTGCTCCTCGCGCTCGTCTCGGGGACATCGGCGTACCTGACGTTCCTGTCCGGAGCCGTGCCGCGCTGGACCGGAATCCTCGCCGCCGTGACCGCCGTGTCGAATCTGATCTGGGCGCCCTTCGGGTTCACCGGCACGTCGCCGAACAGCTTCCTGGCTTCGGGCGGCGCGGGGAACGCGATCTTCGCCATCTTCCCGTGGCTCGTCTGGGTCTTCTGCGTCGGGATCACCACGGTGCGCGGCGCACAGCACGGGGCCCCGCGATCCGGCGCCCCTGCGGGCGGTCCGGCCTCGCACGATCACGCCGTCCCGAAGGCGGCGGGCTCCGAGACGCCCCGCCACTGACATCGAGATCGCGATCCCGACGCGGAGATCCCCGCTCTCGCGCCGAGGCAACCGCAGCGCTACGGGGTTCCCCGAGTTCGACGGATCACCCGGTTGCGCTCAGCCTTCGGCGATGACCCGCTGGGGACGTCGCCGCTCGGCGGCTCCGCGCTCCCACGCCTCTCGCACGAGGGCGTGACGAGTGGGCGTGCGCTGCTCGAACCCGAGCCGCTTGGCCAAGCCCTGGGACCGGACGTTCGTCGGTTCGATCTCCGCGAACACCACCGTCGCACCGAGCCGACGGAAGGCGAGACCGAGCGCCGCCTGAGCCGCTTCGGCCGCGAACCCCTGCCCGGTGTAGTCGGGGTTCAGAACCCAGCCGATCTCCGCGGACCGGGTCGCACGATTGACGTCCCGGAGGTGAAGCAAGACATCGCCGATCAGGACGCCTTCGAAGTCGACGGCGTAGGCGAGGAAGTCGTCGGCTTGAGCGAGCACATGGTGGCGCGTGCGGTCGCGCAGGTGCTGCCGGGACTGCCGGGCGTCGCGCACCGGCCAGCGCAGCCCGCGGATCACGCTCTCGCAGGACTGGATGGCGTACCAGTCGGCGGCGTCCGACATGCGATGCCGACGCAGGACGAGACGCTCGGTCCGCACCCGCCGTGCCACGAGGGGGCGCTCCACCCGTTCGCCGCGGAGGAAACGGGGACGCCTCGCGCCCAGGCGGCGGGCCAGCCCGCGGAGCGCGAGACCGAGTTCCGGGCCGCCGAGGAGCGCAGGGCGTGCAGAGGTCATGCAGCAAAGTTAGGGAGGCCAGTCAGGCGCGGCCTGTGCCATTGTGTGCGCTTTCTGTGAAGCGGATCGCGCCGACGGCCGTATCCACCTCGAAAGCTAAAGTTGGCGGGTGTCGGCACCAGAGCACAAGCAGCGCGCTTCGACCATGGAGCGGAGGCGGGCGGTCCTCGCCCAGCTCCCCCGCATGTACCGGAGCGACGGCAGCCCCATCCGCGTTCTGCTCGTCGATGACGAGCAGGTGCTGACCGATCTGGTCAAGCTGGCGCTCGGCTACGAGGGCTGGAGCGTCGAGGTCGCCGCCACCGGACGCTCGGCGATCGAGGCCTACAAGGCCAATCGTCCCGACGTCGTCGTGCTCGACATCATGCTCCCCGACCTCGACGGGCTGTCCGTCCTCTCCGGCATGCGCGCCCTGGGTCGTTCGACGCCGACACTGTTCCTCACCGCCAAGGACTCGATCGACGACCGCATCATCGGTCTCACCGCCGGCGGCGACGACTACATGACGAAGCCGTTCAGTCTGGAGGAGCTCGTCGCCCGGTTGCGCGGCCTCCTCCGGCGAACCGCGGAGGGAGTCCTCGAAGAGGATCACGTGCTCGTCGTCGGGGATCTGACCCTCGACGAGAGCAGCTACGAGGTGCGGCGTGCCGGCGAGGAGATCGCACTCACGACGACGGAGTTCGAGCTGCTGCGCTATTTCATGCGCAATCCCCGCCGGGTGCTCACCCGGGCCCAGATCCTCGACCGGGTGTGGAACTACGACTTCGCCGGCCGCGTCAACATCGTCGACCTGTACGTGTCCTACCTCCGCAAGAAGCTGGACGGCGACCGCAGCACGATGATCCACACGGTGCGAGGTGTCGGCTATGTGCTGAGGGGGCCGGAATGAGCGCGACGAAACGCCCCTGGACCCTCCGCCGACGCATCATGTGGGGTGTCGTCGGGTACCTCTCGATCGTCCTCGTCGCGGTCGGGGCGCTCAGCCTGATCACGGTCACCACGACGACCGCCGAGGTCTCCGACAATCAGCTGACCGCATCGCTGCAGGGCTTCGAGCACACGGCCGCCAAGATCACCGACAGCTCGGGCGATCTCAAGAAGCCGTTGGTCGACTTCGGCGGGCAGGCACCCGGCTCGATCATCGCGCTGGTCCGCGACGGCGAGGTGCTCGACTCGGCGTCGTTCTCCTCCGGCGACCCCGTTCGGCTCTCCGCGCCCGTCCTCGCCCAGTTCGAAGCGGCCTCGCCGGACGGAGGGATCCGCACCGTGTCGTTGGAGGGCATGGGCGACTACCGCGTGGACAGCGTGACGACCCGCTCGGGAGACGTGCTGTTCGCGGGCGTCTCGCTGGCTGTCCAGCAGAAGGCGGTCATGCAGCAGGCCCTCTCGCTGTTCGTGATCGCCCTGCTGGCGGTCGTGATCGCCGCCGTGGGCACCGTTCTCATCGTGCGTCGGAGCCTGCGCCCCCTCGACCGCATCGTCGACTCCGCAGCCGAGGTCACGCGCATCCCGCTGGACCGCGGCGAGGTCGCGATCCGCAAGAGCGTCGTGATCGCCGATACCGATGCCCGGACCGAGATCGGCCAGGTCGGCGGGGCACTCGACAAGCTGCTGCACCACGTGGACGACGCCCTCGCGGTCCGCGCACAGACCGACAGCCGCATGCGTCGATTCATCACCGATGCCAGTCACGAACTTCGCACACCGCTCGCCGCGATCCTCGGCTACGCGGAGCTGACCCGTCAGGAGAGCGAGCAGCTGCCCGAGATGACGGAGTACGCGTTGGCTCGAATCGAGTCAGAGTCGCGGCGGATGTCAGCGCTCGTCGCCGACCTCCTCCTCCTCGCCCGACTCGACGAGGGGCAGGATCTCCATCTGTCCGAGCTGGACCTGCGCGAGGTCGTCCTCGACGTCGTCGCCGACGCCCGGGTGGCGCACCAGGACCACACCTGGACGACCGAGGTCGGGACCGAACCGGTGACGATCGTCGGCGATCCGGAGCGGGTGCATCAGCTGATCGCCAACCTCCTGTCCAACGCGGCGATCCACACACCGTCGGGCAGCTCGGTGACGACGGGGTTGAGCCGCATCGACGGCTCGGCCGAGATCTCCGTGCGGGACGACGGTCCGGGCATCGATCCCGAGGTGCTCCCCGATCTCTTCCAGAGATTCAGCCGCGCCGACCTCGCTCGCACCCGCGATGCCGGCAGCACCGGCCTGGGGCTGGCGATCGTCGCGTCGATCGTCGAGGCTCACGAGGGCACCATCGAGGTGGCGAGCAGCGGCGACGGCACCGTGTTCACCGTGCGACTGCCGCTGCCCCTCGAGCTGCCGCGCACGGAGCAGAGCACGGATTCCTCCGGTTCCCAGGATTCGACTCCCCCGGTATCGATCGGGCGCTGAGCCGCTCCGAGTCTCCGAACTCCCGGTGCCCGGCCGGCACGGCGACCGATTAGCCCGGCGCCGCGTCTCTCAGGCGAGCGAAGGATCGCCCCGCTGCTGCGTTCGCCGGCTCGTCGTCCGGCCGGCTAGTCGGAGTCGCCGGGTCCACCGCCGTCGCCGGTCTGCCCGCCCTGCCCCTGGCCCTGTCCCTGCCCGGGCGCCGGCGCACTCTGGGAACCGTTCGAGGTGTAGACGGTGATCTCCGCGCCGGGACTCGCCCCGCCGCCCGGTTCGGTCGCGACGACCGTGCCGGCCGGGAGACCCGAGTCGCGAGCCCCACCGTCTCTGACTGTGAAACCGGCGCCGACCAGAACCGAGGTGGCGACGTCGAGGGTCAGTCCGGTCGTATCGGGAACCGTGACCTGTCTGCCCCGCACCAGGGCTTGCGACGGCTCGGGAAGCGCGTCGCCGCCCCACTTGGCGTTCGCGACGGACATCACGGCCGGGAAGATGCGGTGCCGCTTGACCGCCACCTGTTCTCCGCCGAGCCGGTACTCGCGCTGGTTCACGAAGCCGGTGACGTTGTAGACGCCGCTCACGGTCGCCGCCTTGGTCGTTGCGCCGCTCATCCAGGTCGCGTACGCGTCGTCGGTCGTCCCCGTCTTGCCGAAGGTCGGAGCCGAGGGGCTGAGCCGTGAACTCGAGCTGGCGCCGGTGCCGCTCTCGAAAGCGCTCTGCAACGCGAACGCCGCCGTCGAGGCCACGGCCGGGTCGAGCACCTGCGAGCACTCGCTGGGCGGGACCGCGACCTCGGTTCCGTCGCTCGCGACGATCCGCTCGATGGCGACGGGTTCGCAGTACACGCCGTTCGCGGCGATCGTCGCGAAGGCGCCCGCCATCTGCAGCGGGGCGACCTCGTTGGTACCGAGCGTGTCCGCCGGGTTCTTGAGGAGTTCGCCGGTGCCGACCTCACCGGTGGCAGCGTCGACGACCGCTCCGGTGTCGGCACGGTGGACCCCCATCGACGCCGCGGTATCCCGGATGCCGCAGAGGTCGAGCTGGTTCGCCATGGCGAGGAAGCCCGTGTTCTTCGACGTCACCGTGCTCTGCAGGGCGCTGATCGAGTTGGGGCTGTCGCCCTCGTCGTTGCGCGGACGGTACGACTCCCCCACGGTGATCGACCCGCCGTCGACGCACGAGTCCCTCCAGGTCGAGCCCTGCCAGTCGCGGACCCTGCCGTCCACCGTCTCGCCGAGACTGTGCCCCTCCTTCAGCCATTCGAGCAGCGTGAAGATCTTGTAGGTCGAGCCCGGCTGGAACCCCCGGGACCCGCCCATCGGGTAATCGGCGTTGTAGTTCACGGCGGTGTAGCGGCCGTCCGCGGCCAGCACCTCGGGGTCTTCGGAGTAGATCTTGTTCTGCGCCATGGCCCGGATCTTCCCGGTGCCCGGCTCGACGGTCACGACGCTCGCCCCGATGTCGAAGTCGGCGAGGGTCATCGGCACGTTGTCGTTGATCGCCCGCTCGGCGACGCTCTGCAGCTCCATGTCGAGCGTGGTGTAGACGTCGTAGCCCGAGGTCAGCAGCGCACTCAGACGCTCGTCGTCGGTGGCGCCGAAGAAGTCGTCGGTGGTGAACGCTCGGCGGACGTAGTCGCAGAAGAATCCAGCCTGCCCGGCGTACCCGCATCCTGCCGTCGGCTGGACGATGTTCGGTTCGACGGGTGCGGCGATCGCGTCGTCGTACTCCTGCTGCGTGATCATCCGCTCGGCGAGCATGCTGCCGAGGATGTAGTCGCGGCGCGCCTGGTTGGCGGCGTAGGCGTTCGCGGTCCCGTTGTCGGGGTCGTCGGGCCTGTCGAGACGGAAGCGCTCCGGATTGTTCACGATCGCGAGGAGGCTCGCCGCCTGCGGCAGGGAGGCGTCGGCGGCGGTGGTGCCGAAGTAGTAGTTGGCGGCGGCTTCGATTCCGTAGACGTTGCCACCGAATCCGGCGATGTTGAGGTACCCCATCAGCACCTCGTCCTTGGTGTACCGCTTCTCGAGCCCGATGGCGTACTTCATCTCCTGCACCTTGCGGGATTCCGTCGTCGCGGTCGCCTGCTCGTACGCCGCCGTGATCTCGGCCTGATCGGTGAGGTTGCGGATCGCGTTCTGGATGTTGACGTTCTTCACGTACTGCTGCGTGATGCTCGACCCGCCCTGCACGGATCCGCCGAGGATGTAGGTGTTCACGATCGCGCGGACGGTGCCCTGGAGGTCGACTCCGCCGTGGTCGTAGTAGCGCGGGTCCTCCCCGGCGACCGCCGCGTTCTTGACGAAGCCGTTCACCTGGTCGGGCCCGACCTCGATCCGGTTCTGGTTGTAGAAGTAGGCGAGGAGGTGGGTGGACCCATCGGGGTTGGTCGCGTAGACGTTGGTCCGCTGCGACAGGGGCTGGATCTCGAGGTAGTCGGGAAGGTCCTCGAAGATGCCGATGGTGCTGCTCGCGGCGACACCCGACAGGGCGATCGCGGGCGTGACGGCGACGGTGGCGAGCACACCGGCCGCAACGCTCATGCCGACGAAGCCGAGCAGGCCGCCGAGTCTGCCACCGATGGACGAAACAGGCACAGGTGTGCTCCCTTCCTCCCACACGGTAGGCAGGGCAGCTCGAGGGGGTGCCCGATTCCGCCCGGATGCAAAGAGGGTGCACATGAACTCGGACCCGGTGCACAGCCGGGAACCGACCTCTCCCGGTCCGTCTTCTGCTAGGCGCGCCGGAGGGTCATCGCCTCGGCACCGTCCTCGTTCCCGGCGGCCGGCCGCAGGGCCTAGGCGATGCGGATGAGCTTCTTGTTAACGAACTCCTCCATGGCGAAGCGACCCATCTCGCGACCCGATCCGGATCTCTTCACCCCGCCGAAGGGCAGTTCCGCCGCGTCGCCGAGCACGATGTTGATCCACACCATTCCGGCGTCGATGGCGTCGGCGATGCGCAGCGCCTGCTCGTCATCGGTCGTGTAGACGTAGGACCCCAGTCCGAAGGGGGTGTCGTTGGCGAGCTTCACGGCCTCGGCCTCGGACGAGACGCGGTAGAGCGCGGCGACCGGTCCGAAGAACTCCTCGCGGTAGGCGTCCATGTCGGCGGTGACGTCGGCGAGGACAGCAGGAGGGAAGAAGTTGCCCGACGGAGTCCCGCTCGCGAGGACGGTGGCGCCTTGCGAGACGGCTCGGCCGAGCTGCTCCTCCAGCCGCTCGGTCGCCGCCGCCGACGACAGGGGGCCGAGAACCGTCCCCTCGGCGAACGGGTCCGCAGGCTGCGCGGCGGTGAAGAGAGCGGTGAACTTCTCGGCGAACTGCTCGTAGAGGTCGTCGATCACGATGAAGCGCTTGGCCGCGTTGCAGGACTGGCCGTTGTTGTCGAGGCGGGCGTTCACGGCATCCTGAACCGCCGCGTCGAGGTCGTCGGTCGAGAGCAGGATGAACGGGTCGGAACCGCCGAGCTCGAGAACGACCTTCTTGAGGTTCTTGCCCGCGAGTTCGGCGACGGCGGCGCCGGCGCGCTCCGATCCGGTCACCGACACTCCCTGGACACGCCGGTCGGCGACGATCGTCGCGGCCTGCTCGTTGGAGGCGTAGATGTTGACGTAGACGCTGTCGTGGGCGCCGAGTTCGGCTTCCGCGTCGTCGAAGATCTGAGCGATGGCGGCGGCGGACTCGGGGCACTGGGGGGCGTGCTTCAGCAGGATGGTGTTGCCTGCGACGATGTTCGGTCCGGCGAAGCGGGCAACCTGGTAGTAGGGGAAGTTCCACGGCATGATGCCGAGCAGAACGCCGAGGCCCGAACGGCGCACGAACGCGGAACCGTCGCCCTCGGACAGTTCGATCTTCTCGTCGGCGAGGAACGCGGCGCCGTTGTCGGCGTAGTACTGGTAGATCGCGACGGCGAAGTCGACCTCGCCGAGCGCCTGATCGACGGGCTTGCCCATCTCCCTGACGATGATCTCGGCGAGAGCCTCCCGGCGCTCGTTGTGCAGTTCGGCCACCCGAGCGATCAGTGCCGCACGATCGGCGACCGGCACGACGCGCGACCAGTCCGTGTACGCCTCGTACGCCGATTCGATGGCGGTCTCGAGCTCGCCGTCGGTGATGTCGGGATACTCGCTCAGCGTCTCGCCCGTTGCGGGGTTGATGACGGCGTAGTGGCTCATTGCTGCTCCTAGGTTGGTCACGCGTTCCGATCCGCTTCCCCGAAATCTACTCGATCCGTTGCATCGGCAGACATGGGCGATGGAATCAGTCGTCGCCCGGAGCGATGGCCTTCGTATCGGCTCGGACGGGGTCGACGAAGTCCCGGATCGCTTCGATCCAGGCCTCGAACGAGTCCAGGTGCGCATCGTGACCGGCGGCGACCAAGTCGACCCGCTGGGCGTTCTTCCCGCGCTCCACAAACTCGCGCTTCTGCTGTTCCGTGAACATGCCGTTCTCGCCGAACACGACGAGGGACGGCACTTCGATACTCTCCCACTCCCTCCAGCGGGGCTCCGCCAGACCGTCCAGGATGGCCGCGATCACATCGACGTCGAAGCGCGGACGGAGCCCATCCGCCCCGCGTTCGAGATCCGCCACCCACGCACGCGAGAGCGGGCCCTCCCCGAGGAATGCGAGCGCTGAGGCCGCGTCGGCGAACGGCACCGGCCAGGACCGGAAGAACGCGGCCACATCGGCACGATCGGCGGCAGCACTTCCTCCCGCCGTCGCTTCCAGGAGTATCAGCCGCTCGACGAGGTCGGGGCGGGTCGCGGCGACGAGCATGGCGGTGTGAGCCCCCATCGACTGACCGATGAGGATCACGGGCCCGAGGCCGAGCGACTCGATCGCATCCACGACATCGGTGACGAATACTTCCCGTGACACGTCATCCGGCCGACGCGAGCTGTGTCCGTGTCCGCGCAGATCGAGGATCACGGTCCGCAGCTCGGGAAGGACTCGGGCGGTTTCGACGAACTCGCCAGCACTGCCGGCGAGGCCGTGCAGGAAGAGCGCCGTCCGCTCTCCGCCGGCCGAGGAGAGATACGAGAGGTCGACGCCGTCTCGAGCGCGGAAGAAGGATCTCTCTAGGGATGGCACGGACCCGAGTGGTCGCTCAGTGGTCGAGGCGGGAGTGGTCGCCGAGGTGGTGCCAGGTGCGGTTGTGGTAGACGAGCGGGTTGGGCTCGGCTCCCTGATGCGACACCGAGGACTCGAGGGCGTGCACGGCGACGACAGTCGACCCGCCCGCCTCCATGCGGTCGATCACGGCGCCGCGCAGCCAGACGGGAGCACCCACCAGGTAGGGCTCGCCCGTGGGCAGTCGGCTCCAGGTGGAGGCGTCGGCGAATCGATCCACGCCGCTGGTAGCGAACAGCTTGGCGGCGTCGACCTGATCGGAGGTCAGCAGGTGGACGACGAGCGTGGACGCCTTGCGGATCGTCGGGGCACTCGACGACGTCGACGACAGCGAGAAGACGAGAAGCGGCGGTTCGGCGCTGACCGAGAACACCGAGGTGGCGGTCAGGCCGACAGGACCGTCTCCGGCGTCGGCCGTGATGACTGCGACACCTGCCGGGTGGTTGCGGAAGGCGAGTTTGAACTCCTCCGCGGTGAGGCCGGGGAACGCGTGGCGGACGGCACCCTCCGCCTCGTCGTCCCCGGTCTGGACCGCGTCGTTGTCCGCGTCGTCGCTCTGCACCGCAAGCGGTTCGAATCCGGTCACTGTGATTCCTCCTGCATCGACCATCGCCAATGCGCGCCGTCAGCGCAAATCGGGAGTCGAAGTGTGACGACGAACCAGCAGCGACCCGCTGTCGGCGGCGTACCCGCACAGCCTCTCCAACGACCACGGGTCGTCGGCGAAGGGTCCGAAGGAGAATGCCCAGCTTCCGAACGAGATCTTGGGAGTGGATGGTCGGGGCATAGTCTTCAACACCTTTGTTGTGGGGAGGTCTTACTGCTTCAGGCTCCCACCGCAGCAACTCCAGCCCTTGTAGATGCCGTCCCTCTGTAGGTAAAAAACGCGCACCGGGCGGCGCGCCGACGAGGCGCGCGCACCCCCGCTCGGGGCATCGACCGCGAAGAACCGGCGGCCGGTCAGGTTGGATGCGACGACGGAGGAGAACGCGAACTCCTGCACGTGGTGGATCGGAGACGCGCACCGGGCTCGCCCCTTCCGTCTCGTTGTCACCTGCCGCGCCGACGCATTTGCGCCTTCCCGCCTCGTGCGGTGAGCAGGCAGACTTCCCGTATGCTCCCGCTCGATCTGCAGAGGAACTTCCTCGCTCTGACGACTCCGCATGTCGCGGACGCCGTGGTGCGTCTCGGTCTCGAGGCCCGGTACGCACCCGCCTCGATCCGGCCCCTGTGGGGCGCCGTGCACATCGTCGGTCGCGCTCGACCTGCCCGGCACTACGGAAGCGTCGACGTCTTCCTCGAGGCGCTCGAGTCCGCGCACCCCGGAGATGTGCTCGTGGTCGACAACGCCGGCCGCGAGGACGAGGCGTGCGTCGGTGACCTGATGGCGTTGGAGACCGCCAAGGCAGGACTCGCCGGCATCGTCATCTGGGGTCTCCACCGCGACTCCCCCGAACTCCGCGACATCGCGCTCCCCCTTTTCAGTCGCGGCGCCCTCCCGTTCGGGCCGCGCAGACTGGATGCCCAGGATCCCGACGCACTCGAGTGGGCGCGCGTCGGTGATGTCACGGTCACCGGGGACGATTTCGTACTCGCCGACGATGACGGGGTTCTCTTCCTTCCGCTCGACCGCGCGGCCGAGCTGGCGGAAGCCGCGACCGTGATCCGTGAGACCGAACGTCGTCAGGCGGCGGCGATGCGACTCGGCACGAGCCTTCGCGATCAGGCGCAGTTCGCCGAGTATCTGCGGCAACGCGCCTCCGCGGGGCGAACGTTTCGCGAGCACCTCCGAGCGATCGGCGGCGCGGTCGAGGAGTGAGCGGACGTCCGGCCGGCATCGCCGACCCGCCGACCCGAGCTGATCTCGATGGCTGACGGGTCGCCTGCCGCCTTCCGGGTCAGTCCAGGACGTCCTTCAGGGCAGCGACGATCGAGGTGGCCCGCGGGTCGACGGCCTCCATCCGGTTCGTGAGGAAGGCGAAGCCGATCTCCGATTCGGCATCGCCGAACGCGACCTGACCTCCCGCACCGTCGTGGCCGAGGCTGGATGGGCCGAGATAGCGTCGCGCTTCGGAGTCGAGCTGGAATCCCATTCCCCAACGAGGCCAGGGTGCCGGCGACTCGAAGAACGGGACACCCTCTGATTGCACCCGCGTCGATAGCTCGATCGTCTCGTCGCGGAGTAGACGAATCCCGTCCGTCTCGGTGACGACCGCCGACCAGATCTTGGCGAGTCCGCGAGCGGTGCTGATGCCTCCGGCACCCGGGACCTGCGCTTCCTGCACGTCGGCCCGGTTGAAGCCCTCGTCGTCGCCGACGAGCTCGATCGGGAGCGCACCGCCGAGTGTGAGCGCGCGATACGGCCAGACTCCGACACCGTCCGCGAGGTCCGCCGTCTGCCGAACGGTGAGGTCGTGAAGGGTGGAGCCCACGGTCATGACCGCCACTCGCTCTCTCACCTGCTCCGGGATGCCGATCCAGGCCTCGACATCGAGGGGATCGGCGATCAGCTCCTGGAAGTACTCCCCCGGCATCTTTCCTGTGACCCGACGCACGAGTTCACCAGTGAGCCACCCGTGCGTGATGGCGTGATAGGCCCACGCGGTACCCGGCTCGAAGAGGGGCTCCTGCTCGGCCAGCGAGGCCGTGGCTCGGTCCCACGTCAGCAGGTCGGCCAGCGTCCAATCGGTTCGGGGAGCCGAGAGTCCCGCCCGGTGCGAGATCGCCTCGCTGACCCGGGTGGCCGCCTTGCCCGCAGCCCCGTATTCGGGCCAGTAGTCGATGACACGGGCGTCGTAGTCGAGCCGTCCCTCCTCGACGAGACGGGCCAGCAGGATCGACATGAGGCCCTTGGTGCTCGAGAAGATCACGCTGGGAGTGTCGAGGGTCCAGGCACGACCCGTTCTCGGATCGGCTGTTCCCGCGGCGAGATCGACGACGAGCCGTCCTCGGTGCCAGATGGACAGTGCGGCCCCGGTTCCGCTGTCGTCCGCGACCGCGGAGTCGAAGGCCCGGGCGACCGGCTCGAAGCCCGGTGCGAGAACCCGCTGTGCGAGAGGGGAGGCCGAGGTCACCTGATGTACTCCTGTCGTGAGGCGACCAGCCGGCCGTCGTGATCCCAGCGGAGGGGAAGCGGGTCGGACAGCCTGCCGACGAAGTCGCCGTCCTCGCCGACATTCTCGAAGCCGAGAAGTGCCGCGCCGTCGGACGTGTGGACGATGCGGCCGGCGTAGAGCTCGTCGCCCGTCATGAGGTGCGCGGCGCCGAGATCCAGCGGCGTCGCCCCGAACAGGCCGTTGGTGGGAACGGGGAGCGCCCAGATTCCCCCGCGTTCACCCGAACGCGCACCCGCGAGGTGCGTCGAGTCGCAGGAGAAGACCAGAACCTCCATCCCGTCGACCTCCGCGAGTTGAGGGACCTCGAGGTGCGCGAACCCCGCGCCGGGTGCGCTGAGGGGCGGCGCGATGGTCCACGAGAGGAGATCTTGTGACCTCGCATGCGCGATGACCCCGCGGTCCTCGGGATCGAGATCGGGGTCGAGGCTCCGAGCCCGCGCCGTGATGAGCATGTGCCAGCCGTCGCCGGCAGGGTCCTCGACGATCCACGGGTCGCGCCACGCTTCCTCGCGCCAGGTGCCGTCGGGCAGCGTCTCGTACCAGGGCGCGGCGGCGGACAGCCGCGTCGAGGGATCCTTCCGCCAGGCGTACAGGTCCTCGGAGACCGCCGCGAGCACCGTCTCGACGTTCGCCGAGGCATCGGGCGAGAGGAACCTCGAGCCCGTGTAGAACATCCGCCATCCGCCGTTCGGATCGCGGAACACGCTGCCCGTCCAGGTGGCGGACGCATCGGGCTCCCCCGCCGCCCCGTGCTCCAGCACCCGGCCGTGATCGGTCCACTCGATCCAGTCGGTCGATGTCGCATGACCGATCGACGCGTTGCGGTGCCGCAGCTCGGGGTCACCGAGCGATTTCGGGGCGTGCAGGTAGAAGAGGTGCACGGTGTCACCCTCGACCGCGGTCCAGAAGTCCCAGACCCACGAGTCGGGCAGCGAGAACGTCATCGATCAGCCCTTCACGGCACCTTGGAGAAGCGCCCTGATGAACTGCCTCTGGAAGATGACGTAGATGATCACCGTCGGCAGCATCACGATGAGCGACGCCGCGAACAGCAGCGGAAGCGTGTCGATGTACTGCCCCTGGAACGCACCGAGCGCTCCCGCCATCGTGCGCTTGCTCGGGTCGTCGATCATGACGAGCGGAAGCAGGAACTGGTTCCAGGTCCACAGGAAGAGCAGGATCGCGAGCGCGGACAGAGCGGGGGCCGCGAGCGGCAGCTGGATGCTCCGGAACTCCTGCCAGATGCTCGCACCGTCGACGCGCGCCGCCTCCGAGAGCTCCCGCGGGACCCCGACGAAGTGGGCGCGCATCCAGAACACGCTGAAGGGCATGTACAGACCGATGAGCGGCAGGATGACCGCCCACTGGGTGTTGATGAGTCCGTAGCCGGTGAGCTGGTAGTAGAGCGGGATGACGATCGCCTCGAACGGGATCGTGAGGCCGACGATCATTCCGATGAGGACCGCACGACCGCCCGGGATGCGCAGGTTGCCGAGCGCGTAACCGGCGAGGGTGGCGAACAGCAGCGAGATGGGCACCACGAACGCGACGATGAACAGGCTCGAGCCCATCAGAGTCGCGATATTCCCCAACTGGAATGCGGTGACGAAGTTCTCCCAGTGCGGGTCGTCCGGCCAGGCGAACCCGTTGGGGATGCGGTCCGGCGACTGCAGAGCAGCGGTGAGCATGCTCGCGAACGGGAGCAGCGTGAGCAGGAGCACGAAGACCAGGACGATCCTGCCCACCACGAGCTCGGTGCGGTTGACGATCATCAGTCCCTCTCCCTCGACAGACGCTGGACCGGGAGGACGACGAGGAGGACGAAGACGAGCAGGACGACCCCGAAGGCGGAGGCGAGGCCGACCTGGCTCTGCACGAACGCGAGCCGGAAGATCGAGATGCCGGGCACGAGAGTCGTGGTGCCGGGGCCGCCCTTGGTGGTCGTGTAGATGATGTCGAACGTGCTCAGCGCTGCGATCACGGTGATCGTGGTCAGTACTGCGATCTCCTGACGGAGGCCCGGCAGCGTCACGGTGATGAACTCGCGGAACCAGGTGGCTCCGTCGAGGCGTACGGCCTCGTAGAGCGACGGGTCGATCTTCCCCATACCGGTGAGGAGCAGCACGGTGCAGAGTCCGGTCAGCACCCACGAGCCGATCAGACCGACGGCGGGAAGGGCGGTGTCGAACTCGGCGAGCCAGGAGCGGGACAGGAAGCCGAGTCCGACCGAGTTCAGGATCGAGTTGATGGTTCCCGACTGCGCGTACATCCAGGACCACGCGATACCCGCCGCGACGAGCGGCACGATCTGCGGCAGGAACAGGATGGTGCGGGAGACGGACGCGAAGACCCCCTGCCGCATGGTTCGCAGCAGGTTCGCGAGCGCGAGACCCGCGACCACCGGGATGACGGTGAAGAAGAAGATGAGGATCAGCGCGTTGAGGATCGGGGTGAGAAGCGTCGGGTCGGTGAAGATCGCGACGTAGTTGTCGATGCCGATGAAGGTCGAGGCGCCGATCCCGTTCCACTTGTAGAACGAGTACTGCACGGCGGTGAGCAGCGGATAGACGACGAAGCCGAGGTAGGCGATCAGGGCGGGCAGCACGAGCAGCCATCCGACGAGGATGCTGCGCCGGGCGGCCTTGCCGAGTCGTCGCGGCCGGGCACCTTCGGGGGCCGGCCCTGCCGGGGCGGAGACGGCGGCCTCCACCCCGGCGGGGATGATGCGGTTGGCGGCGCTCACTGGGAAGCGAGATCCTTCTCGTAGAACTCCTGGGTGGCCTTGAGGAAGTCGGCCGGCGACAGCTTGTCGGTCAGCAGGAGCTGCTCGTTGGGCTGGAGCGAGCCCTGGTAGATGCCCGCCGTCGAGTTCGCCATGAAGTCGGTGAAGCCGTCATCGGCGGCGACCTTCGCAGCGTTGTCGAGGGCCTGTGCGACGAGGCTGCCCTCCTCGACCGTCGGAACCGCCTGAGCCGGGTCGCCACCGGGCGAGGCACCGGTCACGTCGACGACGATCTGCCGCGCCTTGTCGTTCGTGGCGATCCAGTTGAGGAAGAAGGCGGTCGCGTCGGCGTTCTTCGACTTCGCCGGAATGGTGAAGGTGTTACCGGCGCCCATCGCCACGTACTTGCCGCCATCGCTCGCGGGAGGCATGAGGAAGAACTCCGCACCGCCCTTGCCGAGCGCGGTTTCGACGTTGCCCGCGTCCCAGTTGCCGTCCCACATGAACAGCCCCTGGCCGGAGGTGAAGTTCGACACCATGGTCGTGTAGTTGATGGCGTTTACGTCGGAGGGCAGGTAGCCCGCCTTCGCCCAGTCCTGGAACTTGGTCGCACCCTCGAGCGCCGCGTCGGTCTCGATGGTCGCGCCCGGCTTGTTGAACATCCAGTCGACGAACTCCTGCTTGTCGCCGTACTGGTTGATCAGCGCCTGCAGAACGAACGTGCCGACGCCGTCCTGCATGCCGGTCTGGATCGGGAGCACTCCCGCGTCTTTCGCCTTCTTCAGGTCGGCCTCGAGCTCGTCGATGGTCGCGGGGACCTCGGTGATGCCCACCTGCTCGGCGATGGCCTTGTTCATGTAGATGCCGGTGACGCTGAAGCCGATGCCGAACTGGTACAGCGATCCCTCACCGCGGACGCCGTCCTCGGTGATCCGGCCGCCGGCCAGCTGCCCGGCCGAGAACTTGTCCCAGCCGTACGCGTCGAAGTAAGGGTCGAGGTTGGTCAGCAGACCGTCCTTGACCGTCGTCCCGATCGTGGACTGGCGGATCAGATCGGGGGCGTCGGCACTGGCGAGCAGACGCGGGGTGTTGGCGAGCAGGTTCTGGAAGCTGTCCCGCACGACCTCGAACTTCACGTTCGGGTACTGCTTGGTGAACTCCTCGGAGAGGGCATCCGTGACGGGGAACCCGGTCTCGTCCTGGATCTTGATCGTGATCTCTTCGGTGGGCGCCTCGGTGCTGATGTCGCCCGCGGGCGCAGGGGCCGCCGTGGTGCTGCCGGGAGCGCAGCCGGCCACCGCGACGAGTGTCGCAGCGGCGATCGCGGAAGCGGCAAATGCGCGGCCGGCGCGCACTCTGGTTCTCATGATGATGACTCCTTTGTCAGGGCTGAATGTGACTGCCGGGCTGGTGATCTCAACTTGGTAAACGCATTTACCACCCGTTGCCGATATCGTCGTCCCTACGGTTCGCCATGTCAAGTGCGCCGCGGGCGACACCGCCGGAACCGTTACCATCGAGCCGAGGAGGGCGCCGTGGCCGTACGCAGAGTGACGCTCGCCGACGTCGCGAAGCTCGCAGGGGTATCCCCCACCACCGCCTCGCTGATCCTCAACGGCAAGCCCGACACCCGGTTCTCCGCCGACGCGCACCGCCGGGTCCATCAGGCCGTCGCGGAGCTCGGGTACCGCCCGAACATCGGCGCGCGCGCACTCCGCACCGACCGCTCCCTGACCATCGGATTCATCTCCGACGTCGTGGCCACGACGCGTTTCGCCAGCGGCCTCATCCGGGGCGCCCTGGAGGAGGCCGAGAACGCGGGCCACGTGATGCTCGTGCTCGAGACCGGCAGCGACCCGACTCGCGAGGCGGAGGCCGTCGGCGCCGTCCTCGATCGCCAGGTCGACGGGATCGTGTTCGCCACGATGCGCGCCCGCGAGATGGTTGTTCCGGCACTTCCCGAGTCGACCCGGGTGGTCATGCTCAATGCGACCAACGCCGGCTTCGGCGTGTCCGTGCTGCCCGACGAGGAGACGGGCGGGCGCAGCGCGGTCGACCTGCTCGCCGCCGCGGGGCATGTCGAGGGCATCGTGCTCATCGGCCAGAACGACGAGGTCGAACGGGACCTCTTCCGCTCGGCGACGGTCGCGCGACGGGTGCACGGACTCAGGTCGGAGATGGCCGAGCTCGGTTTGGGCTTCATCGCCGAGGAGTCCTCCTGGGATTGGGAGCCCGAGAACGGCTACGCGCTGACCGCTTCTCTCCTCGACCGCCGTGACGACGTTCGCGCTTTGCTGTGCATGAACGACCGACTCGCTTTCGGTGCCTACCAGGCGTGCCAGGAGCGCGGGATCGTCGTCGGCCGGGACATCTCGATCGTCTCGTTCGACAATGACGAGCTGGCCGCCTACCTCCGCCCGGGTCTCACGACGATCGGACTCCCCCACGAGGCCATGGGACGGGAGGCGGTCAGACTCCTGCTCTCCCAGGAGACGGCGGTCGAGCGACTCGTCGGAATGCCGGTGGTCGAACGTGCGTCAGTCGTGACGCTCGACCGAACCAGCGATCGCGCGCGCCGCGCTCAGGAGCGACTGGACGAGCGACAGGCGCGGACCGGGTCGGCCCCGGTGGATGCGGGTGCGCGCGGCTCCGCCTGAACCGCTCGCGATCCCCGACGCGGGGTCTGCCTGCCGTGCAGCAGGGGTGGCGCCAAGCTCGGCCGCGCGCCATGCGCGCTACTAGAACTGAGGCAGCTCGAGCAGGTCGTCCGACCAGCCCTCGTCGTCGTAGTGAGCTCGGATGTAGGCACCGCCACCCTCGGGTTCCACCACGGCGAGGTATCTGCGGTCCGATCCGGTGCCGATGTAGGCGGTGTTCGACGGGTAGCCGAGCCAGATCACCATCGACTCCGCTTCGCGGTCTCCCGTCGACCGCTTCTCGACGTTCTTCCACTTGAAGTGGGTGATCGTGTCGTGCGACTTGTGCTCGGGGTCCGCGTACCGGACATGGGTGATCTCGATTGCCATGACACCAGTCTCGGGGTTCGGGAGAGAACCACGCAGCCCGGTTGCTCACCGGCCGGTCGTCCGGCGCCGATTCGCAGGCGGCCGGGACTTGATCGCCCACCGGACGGCTTCCGATCTGTGTAGGGCGGACGGGACTTGAACCCGTGACCGATGGATTATGAGTCCACTGCTCTAACCAGCTGAGCTACCGCCCCAAGTCGCGCACCGCGGGGCCGCAACTCTCACACGATAGCGCTCAGGCCCGACCGGGCGGCGGAGCCTGTCCGTGACGGAGAGCGGTCAGAGCCCGCCACCGCCGGGGCGCATCCAGACGTTCCTGCCCTCGGCGCGCCTCGCGGCGGCGTCGGGATCGTCCTCCGATGCTGATCCGGCACGCAACGTGTCGTCGCGAGGCGTGAGACGTCGGCGGCGGGCGGCTCCCACCGCCAGCGTCACCCCGGTCGCCGCGAGGGCGACCATCAGGAAGATCAGGATGAACAGGATCAGGTCCATGCATCCACTCTTCCCTCATCGCCTCAGAGCGGGGTCAGCTGTCGAGGGCCTCACGCGCCCGGCGGCGCAGGGAGCGGAACTGCTCGCGCAGCTTGGCGGAGAGCGGAGGCACCTCGGTCACGGGGTCGTCGATCTTCTCGCCCCGGTAGAGGCGTTCGAAGACGTCGATGGTGGTCTCGATGTCGTGCGGTTCGATGAGGCGCAACGACGCGTTCTTCATGACAGCGAGCTCGTCCTCGGGGAGGCGGAGCACCTTCTCGAGACGATCGGCGAGGGCCTGCACATCGTTCGGCGGGTACAGGTAGCCGTTCTCGCCGTCGTGCACGAGGTGCGGGAGCGCCATCGCGTCGGCGGCGACCACGGGAAGCCCGGACGCCATGGCCTCCATCGTCGCGATGCTCTGCAGCTCCGCGGTCGACGGCATCGCGAACAGTGTCGCCCCCGACAGCAGCCGGCGGAGCTTCGCGTCGGTCACCCGCCCGTGGAATACGACGCGGTCCTTCAGGCCCAGCCGACCGCTGAGAGATTCGAGGTTCCTGCGCTGGTCGCCGTCGCCGATGATGTCGAGCTTCGCGTCGAGATCCTTCGGCAGCCGCGCCATGGCCTCGAGGAGCTTGTCGATCTGCTTCTCCCCCGTGACCCGACCGGTGAAGACGATCCGGTTCTCGGTCCGCGGTTCGAAGCTGGGCGTGTAGTCGGCCGCCCGGATGCCGCAGGAGATCGCGTGCACACCCGTGAGACCGGTCATCTTCTCGAGGTAGTCGGCGGCACGCCGCGTGGGCGTGGTGAGGGCGGCGGCACGCGACAGGATCCGACGCGAATCCCGCCAGCTGAGGTCGATGGCCAGCGGCCAGACGAACTTCGGCAGGCCCGAGTGCTCGATCAGGTTGTCGGGCATGAGGTGGTTGGTGGCTACGATTCGCAGTCCGCGCTTGCGGGCCTCCGTGGAGAACCCGCGACCGGTGATGAGGTGGGAGTTGATGTGCAGGACATCGGGCTGCACCTCGTCGAGGATGCGCTTCGCGTTGGCGTTGATCCGCCACGGATAGACGAACCGCAGCCAGTCGTGCCCCAGCCAGCGGACGCTGTGCAGGCGATGCACCGCGAAAGAGGCCCCGGAGTGCTCCTCCTGGACGACCCGTTGACGGTTGTCGTGCGCCTGAGCGACCACATGGACGTCGTGACCGCGCCGCGCGAGACCACCGGCCAGACGCTCGGTGAAGTTCGCAGCACCGTTGACGTCTGGCGGGAAGGTGTCAGCCGTGATCAAGATCGTCAGCTTGTCAGCTGGCTTCTCGCTCGGCGGATCGAGTGGCGCGTCGATGATTTCCTCGTTCAGGGCAGGCGCTTCACAGGCGACTATCGAGAACCACGGTAACCCATGGCCCTCAGGACACGGCGTCCGGGCCCCGCGTGGCGGGTGTACCGACCGGTCAACGGGTGATCTGCGGGTGGTTCCTCGCCAGGTCGAACACACCCACGATGGCGACCACTCCCGCGACGATGAAGGCCGGGATCGCCCACCAGGGCGCCTGCGATGCCTCGCCCAGCACGATGATGCCGATGCCGACCGCCACGATCGGGTCGACGACGGTGAGACCTGCGATGACCAGGTCGGGCGGGCCCGACGAATAGGCGGTCTGCACGAAGTACGCGCCGAGGCCGGCCGCGAGAAGGAGGGCGGCGAGGCAGGCCAGCGTCAGCCACTCGAAATCGCCCTGCACCACCCGGTTGATCACGACCTTCGCCAAGGTGGCCACGAAGCCGTACAGCACGCCGGCGCCGATGATGTAGAAGATCGCGCGGAAGCGCTTCCGGAACACCACGAATGCGATAGCGAATGCGGCGAGCACCACGGCGAGGATGATCAGGATCGTGATCAGGTGGCCGTCGGTGATCGTCGTCTCGACCGCGGTCGTCGCGGCGACCGTCACGAACAGTGCGACACCGCCCACGCAGAGCGCGATGGCCCGCATCGACCTCTTGTTCACCGGGACGTGAGTGACCCGCGCGTTCACGACAGCGGTGATGACCAGCGCGATCGCCCCGAGCGGCTGGACGACGATGAGCGGTGAGAAGCCGAGGCTCGTGAGCTGCAGAACGATCGCGAGCCCGAGCATGACGGTGCCGAGCACCCACGAGGGCCGGCCGAAGAGGGCGAGGATCGCCTGGACGGACAGGCCGCCGACCGCTGCCCCGCGCTTGGCCTCGACCTTGGCGACGCCGCGGTGCTGGAACTGCGCACCGAGACTGAGGAACACGGCACCGATGAGCGCGATCGGGATGCCGATCCACTGGGTCGACTGCCTGATGATCTGATCGGAAAGATCGGTCAGGTCAGGCGTCACGCCCTCGACTTTATCCCAGCGATCCCGGCGCTAGTCTTAGGCCGCTATGGCGATCCTTCCCATCATCATCACCGGCGACCCGGTGCTGCACGAACCCGCCGCCCCCGTCACCGTGTTCGACGACGACCTGCGCAAGCTCGTCGCCGACATGTACGACACCATGGATGCCGCGCCCGGCGTCGGGCTGGCCGCACCGCAGGTCGGTGTCTCGCTGCGCGTCTTCGTCTACAACTATCCGCACATGGACGGCACCCCGCGCCGCGGTGTCGCGATCAACCCCGAGCTGTGGTTGTCGCCCACACCGACCGGCGAGGCCGACGAGGACGCCGACTCCGAGGGCTGCCTCTCCGTGCCCGGCGAGCGGTTCCCGCTGCTGCGCGCGCCCCGCGCCATCCTCCGAGCCGTCGACCTCGAGGGCGAGCCGTTCGAGATCGAGGCCGTCGGCTGGTTCGCACGGATCTTCCAGCACGAGAACGACCACCTCGACGGCGTCCTCTACGTCGACCGGCTCGACTTCCTCAACGCGCGGCGCGCGGGCAAGGTGATCCGCAAATCCGGGTGGGGTGTTCCCGGAGAGTCGTGGCTTCCGGGAGTCGATCACCTCGAGGGATGAGCCTGCGGACTCACGGGTCTCGGCACCGCCTTCGGCCTACTCGACCGGTCTCGGTACGCGCTGCGCCCTACTCGACCTCTGATTCCCGCAGGTCGAGTAGCCGCGAAGCGGCGTACTGAGGCCCGCCGAGTAGCGCAAGAGGCCCGCAGGCTCAGAACCACAGTCTGATCAGGGCGGCAACTGCCGCGGCCGCGACGACGACCACCACGAACGGCACCCGCAGAGCGAACAGGCCCGCCGCGACGATCAGGGCGGGGATGCGGGCGTCGAGCTCGATGGCGGTGCCGACCGCGAGGGTCTGAACCGAGATGAGCGCCGCGAGCAGGGCGACGGTGATGAGGTCCGCGGTGCGCGCTGTGGCGGGACGCGCGAGCACGCTCGCCGGGACGAGGTAGCCGAGGAGCTTCAAGGCGAGACAGGCGATCGCTCCGATGAGGACGATCTGCCAGAGCGTCACGGCGCACCCCCGTCTCCGACGATCGGATCGGCGGAACCCGAGGCGTCGCGCCGGCCGAGCCAGTCGGTGAGACCGACCGCGACCGCGACCACGGCCGCGGCGAGAACCGGGACGCCCGCGGGCAGCCACGGGGTGAGGACAGCGGCCACGACGGCGGCCCCGATCGCGACGACGATCGGCTGCAGCCGCCGGAGCCTCGGCCACAGCAGCCCGAGGAACGCGGCCGCCGCGGCGGCATCCAGACCGTAGGCCCGGACGTCGCCGAGCGCGTCACCCAGCAGGGCGCCGATCAGCGTGGTCAGGTTCCAGCCGACGAACACCGCGGCGCCCGTGACCCAGAATCCCCTGCGCTGAGCCCGCGGCGCCGTCTGAGCGGTCGAGACCGCGGTCGACTCGTCGATCGTGAGCCAGGCCGCCGCGAACTTCTGCCAGAACCCCCCACCGACCAGCGGTTTCACCCGAATGCCGTACAGCGCGTTGCGGGCGCCGAGCAGTGCAGCGCTCGCGATCGCGGCGGGGCCGGCCGCGGCTCCCCCGGCCGCCAGAACGCCGACGAGCGCGAACTGGGACCCGCCCGTGAACATCAGAAGCGACAGCACGCAGGTCTGCCAGACATCGAGGCCGGCCGCGACCGAGAGCGCACCGAACGAAACCCCGTAGGCGGCTGTTGCGAGCCCGACAGCCAGGCCGGCTCGCGTGGCGGCGCGGACCTGCGCATCGACCGCCGACGGGTCAGCGGTGTCCGTCATGCGAGAGGTCGACCCCGTGCACGCCGTTGTGGTGCTTAAGCGCGGGGAACACCGCGGCGACCGAGAATCCGACGCCGGCGGTCTGGCTGGCGTTGAACGCTCCGCCGAACAGCTCGGTCCGCTCCCGCATCTCGTCGATGCCGGGGCCCATGATCTGCTGGGTCAGCGACCTCAGATCCTCATCGACCGTGTAGGCGGTGGCGACCTCCACATCGAGTCCCCGACGCGCGGCGGCGTTCCGGATGCCGTCGTCGTCGACGCGCACCTGGAGCCCCTGCGCGGTCCAGGTGAGGAGCACGCGGGCCTCGGTGCCCTCTCCCCCGTACTTGAGGGCGTTCGTCAGCGCCTCCTGGAGGATGCGGTAGACGGCGAGCTCGGCGCCGGGATTGAGGTCGTAGGGCACCCCCGACTCCTCGAAGGTCACCCCGAGGCCGGCGTCGCGCATCACCTTGAAAAGATCACGCGTCGACTTGAGGGTGGGCTGCGGCAGAACGCCCGCCTCCGTCTCGCGGACGAGCGAGCTGACGCGGCGCATATCGGCGAGCATCGCGCGCGCGGTCTCGGCGATCCCGTTGGCGGCGCGCACCGCGGCCTGGGGATTGCGCTCGCCGGCGTACCGGGCGCCCTCGGCATCGGTCACCAGCATCGATACGCGGTGCAGGTTGAGGTCGTGCAGTTCGCGGATGATGCGGAGTCGACCGCCCTGCTCGGCGACGGAGAGTTCGAGCTCCAGCCGGTCGCGATCCTCCAAGCCCTGCTCGGACGCGAGGCGGCGGTAGCGACGGACGGAGAGGATCCACAGCACGAGGAACACGACCGCGGCCGCCGTCACCACAGGCAGCGCGATGAGTCCGACGGTGACGAGATCGACCATGGCGTCATACTACGTTCGCGTCTCCCCCGCGCCTCCGGCCGTGCGGGGGTGTCGCCGACCCCACCGCCGGCGCTCGTCCGACGGGGCGCAGAATGGGACGGAACGCCGAACCGGGCGTCGCCCGGAACATCACCCAGGGAGCTCCACCCGATGGATGCCACGACACTGCGCGCCGCGCTCACGGAGGCGGCGATCGGAACCGAACAGCTGCTGCGCAGTCTCGGCGCCGACATCGCGAGCATCGTGGACGCCCGCCGCGACACGTCCACCGACGACGAGCACGACCCCGAGGGTTCGACGCTCGCCTACGAGCGTTCGCAGGCCGACGCGCTGCGTGCGGGAGCTCTCGCGCGGCTCGACGACATCCAGCTGGCGTTCCAGCGGGTCGATCGGGGCGACTTCGGCCGCTGCGAGGTCTGCGGCCGCCCGATACCGGACGAGCGGCTCGAGCTGCGCCCGTGGACCAATCGCTGCGTCGACCACGCCTGAGGCCGCTCGGGCGATAGCGTCGTCGCATGGCGAGGCGAGACGGTGGGCGCGAACGGCGGCATCGCATCAGCCGCACGATCGACAACGCCTTCTTCGTCATCGCGGGCATCGCCTCGCTGTGGCTGTCCTACCTCGTGTTCCGGCAGGGCCTCACGGCCGGCTGGGGACAGGTCTGGTTCTCGATCCTCCTCTGGCTGCTGGTCGCCTACGTCACCCTTCCGCGGCTGCACCGGATCCTCACCGAGATCTACGTGCCCGACTACTTCATCGGCCGCACCCGCACGAGCGACGGCCTGCTCGGCGACCCGGTCAACATCGCACTCCTCGGCGAGGAGGATCAGGTGCACACCGTGATGCGGGAGGCCGGCTGGACCCGGGCCGATGAGGTGACCCTGCAGAGCGGCATCAAGATCGTGCGGTCCACCATCCTGCGCCGCAGCTACGACCAGGCGCCGGTGAGCCCGCTGATGCTCTTCGGGCGCAACCAGGACTTCGCCTACCAGCAGGAGGTCGCCGGCAACCCGGCGAAGCGGCACCACGTGCGATTCTGGCGCTGCCCCGAGGGGTGGCGTCTGCCGGGAGGTCAGCGGGCCGACTGGCTCGCCGCCGGCACCTACGACCGGGCCGTCGGCTTCTCCCTCTTCACCCTGCAGGTCACGCACAAGATCGCGGCGAACACCGACGAGGAGCGCGATCACGTCGTCGGCGTCATCTCGGGTGCGGATCGCGCTGTCTCCGTGACACTGCTTCGCGACTTCGCGACCGGGTACCACGCGCGCAACGGCGGCGGGGACTCGATCGTGACCGACGGCGATCTGCCCGTCGTCGACCTGCGCGAGGTAGTCCCCGCGGCAGCCGCCGCCGACGAGTCGGCGGAACCCGTCGCGACCCCGCGTCGCCGTCACCCGGGCACACCCGACAAGGTGTCGCGCCGCCCGTCGCCGACCGTGTTCGGCGCCACGGTGGTGCTCCTGCGATCGCTCACCCCGCTGGTGGTCGTGCTCGGCGCACTGGCCGGCTGGGATGGGATCCGCACACTGCTGCTGGTCGACGACGGCTCAGGCGAATCGCTCACACAGGCCGAGATCCAGCCGCTCGCGGTCGCCTACATCATCGGCGCTATCGTCTTCCTCGTCTGGGAGGGCGCACTCGGGCTGCTGGTGCTGTTCGGCAGCAACACCGCCCGCGTGCTCGTCATGCTCTCGTCGGTGGGCAGCATCATCGTCACCGGCGTGGCTTACTTCGAGGGTCGGCAGGAGATCACCCTGGCGACGAACCTGGTGGCCCTGTCTCTCGACATCCTGATCCTCACGGCACTGTCGAGCTCCCGCGCCCGCGACTACGCCCACCGGCGTCGGTCCCGGAAGCGCGCCCAGACCGCCGCGGCGACACCTGCTCCCTGACGCGACACGAGGGCAAAAAGAAACCCCCGGTCGTGGAGGACCGGGGGCTTCGCTCCCCGACTTGGACTCGAACCAAGAACCTGCCGGTTAACAGCCGGCTGCTCTGCCAATTGAGCTATCGAGGAATGCTGGAACAGCGACGACTACTCTAGCAAACCCTCGGGCCGCTCGCCGTCAGCATCGCCGCCCGGGTCATCGTCCGCGCCGCTCCCGCCTGCACAGATCAGGGATTCGTGGTCTCCAACGCCTGATCACGGCCCGATTCGGTCGATCTGGAGGGCGAAGCCCGCGATTCGTGCAGCGGGTCAGTAGCCGCGGGTCGGGTCGACAACCCCGTCGAACTCGCCGCCGCCCAGGTAGGCGGCCACGTTGTGCCGGATCCGCTCGGCGAGCAGCGGGGCGATCATGTCGGGCGTGTCGGCCGAGTGCGGGGTGATGATGACCCGCTCCTCCGACCAGAGCGGGTGCCCGTCGGGGAGCGGCTCGGGGTCGGTCACGTCGAGACCCGCCGCGTAGAGCCTGCCCTCGCGCAGAGCAACCGTCAGCGCGTCGGTGTCGACGAGCGGGCCGCGCGCGATGTTGACCAGCACGGCCGTGGGCTTGAGCAGCGCGAACTGACCGGCGCCGAACATGCTGCGCGTCTCGCTGGTCGCGGCGGCCGCGATCACGATGGCGTCGGCCTCGGGGAGCACGGAATCCAACTCTCCGGCCGGGACGGTCCGGTCGGCACCCTCGACGGGAGCGTCACTGCGACGGACGATCGTCACGTTCACCCCGAACGGCTCGAGCAGGCGGATGAGCTCGACCGCGATGCCGCCGGCTCCGACGATCACGACGTTGCGGCCGTAGAGCGACTCCCCCGACTTCTCGCCCCAGCTGGTCGCCCGTGCCCGTGCACCGAGCGAGCGCAGGCTCGCGAGGAGGAGCGTGAGCGCGTGCTCGGCGACGGGTTGTGCGTAGGCGCCTTTCGCGCTCGTCCAGAGCAGGTCGTCGCGGGAGCGGTCGCGGAGCACGTCGGCGAACGCGTCGACGCCCGCCCACGGGAGCTGCACCCACTGCACCTGCGGGTTCTCGTCGAGGGCGGTGAGAAGGGAGGAGGGGTCGTCGTTGGCGAGCCAGACGATGGCCTTGGTATCGGGTCCGAGCGGCACGACATCGCCGCCGGCTTCGCCGACAGCCTCGGTGAAGACGCTGGCCCGCCCCTCGGGCAGAACCGTGATCGACCCCGCCGCCGGGCGGTGGTCCGATCTGCGGGCCGAGGACCCGGATGCGCCGGCCACCGAGGTGTGGGTGAAACGTGTGCTCATGATCTCGCTCTCTCCGGGGCGGCTGCCTCGAACGGCGCCGTCACCGCCTCTTATTCTGTCGGTGCGGATACCCGAGTGGCGGCGGAGGACCTTCAGCGGCCGGCGTCGTCGCGGCCCGTGGCCGTCGCGTGAGTGGGCAGCTGAATGGGGCCCGTCGTGATCTCGAACTCGGTCGCCAACCCCCGCAGGTAGGGATGCTCCGGAGCGGTCAGCACGTCCTCGATCCGGCCGAGACCGATGAGCTGGCCTCGTTGCAGGACCGCAAGGCGATCCGTCACCCGACTCGCGACCGCGGAGTCGTAGCCGATGATGAGCGCCGAGAACTGGCGTTCGCTCTGCAGCTCGAGCAGCGTGTCGAGGACGGGTCCGCGCACGGTCACGTCGACGCCGCCCGTCGGCTCGTCGGCGATCCACAGCGTGGGTTCGAGGATGAGCGATCGCGCGATCGCGACCCGCTGACGCTGGCCGCCGGAGAGTTCGTGGGGGTACCGACCCATCGCGCCCAGGGGCAGCTGCACGGCGTCGATGAGTTCGGCGACCATGCCGCCGAGCTGACGCCGATCGAAGCGACGGTCACGCTCGAGCACAGGCGCCGCGACATTCTCCGCGACGGTCGAGCCGGGCGTGAGGTACCGACCCGCGTGCTGCGGAAGGTAGCCGACCCGGAGGGCCAGGTTCGCGCGTTCCCTCGGCTTCAGCTTGCGCAGCTCGCGGCCGAGGACCGTGACGGATCCTCCCACGATCTCAGGAGACCCGTCGGGTGCTCCCTTGCCCGTGAAACCGGCCAGCAGGCGGGCGAGAGTGCTCTTGCCCGCACCCGTCTCCCCGACCATCCCGACCAGCTCGCCGGGGGCTATCGAAAGCGTGATGCCCTCGAGCGCACGGAAGCGGCCGTTGCCCCGGGAAGGCGGATACTCGACCGTGGCATCGTCGATGACCACGACTGCTTCACTCCGCGACTTCACCACGCCTCATTCTCTCGCGACGGCTAGAGCGTTTACTGCGATCTGCCCGAGAGCGACTCCTCGGCACGGAGTGCCCGCAGAGCTTCACGACGTTCGGCCTGGACGACGGGGTCGGGAACCGGCAGCGAGGCGAGGAGCCTCCGCGTGTACGGATGCTGGGGCGCACCCAGCACCTCGGCCCCGGTGCCCTGCTCGACGAGATCGCCGTGGTAGAGCACCGCGATGCGGTCGGCGAGGATGTCGACGACGGCGAGATCGTGGCTGATGAACAGGGCCGCGAAACCGAGCTCCTTCTGCAGGTCCCGGAACAGCTCGAGCACCCGGGCCTGGACCGAGACGTCGAGCGCCGAGGTGGGCTCGTCGGCGATCAGCAGCTTCGGGTCGAGCGCGAGCGACCGGGCCAGGCTCGCCCGCTGCCGTTGACCGCCCGACAGCTCGTGCGGGTACCGGTCTCCGAAGGCGCGAGGCAGCTGCACCGCCTCGAGGAGCTCGTCGACCCTGCCCCGGGCGTCGGCGGCGCTGTCCGCACGGCCGTGCACGATGAGGGGCTCGGCCACGCACTGCGCGATCGTCAGCAGCGGGTTGAAGCTCGATCCCGGGTCCTGGAAGACGAATCCGATGTCGACGCGGTGCGGTTTGAAGTCGCGCTCCCGTACTCCGACCATCTCGGTGCCGAGGACCTTGAGCGAGCCGCCGGTGGCCTGGGTGAGTCCCGCGATGGCCCGACCGATGGTGGTCTTGCCCGATCCGCTCTCGCCGACGAGACCGAGCACCTCGCCCGCGCGGATCTCGAAGCTGACGCCGTTCACCGCGCGGAAGCCCGCACGACCGAGGCGACCCGGGTACTCGATCATGAGTCCGTCGGCGGTGACCAGCGCCTCGGAGGCGGTTCCGGCGCGTTCGGCGGCTCGGACGGCGGCACCGGCGACGCCCTGCCCGACGTAGGGCACCGCGGCGAGGAGCTTCTTCGTGTACTCCGCCTGCGGGGAGGTGAAGAGCGTGCGGGTGTCGGCCTGCTCGACGACCTTGCCCTGGTACATGACGGCGACCCGGTCGGCGAGGTCGGCGACGACCCCCATGTTGTGGGTGATCAGCACGATGGCCGTGCCGAACTCGTCGCGCACCTGACGCAGCAGATCGAGGATCTCGGCCTGGACGGTGACGTCCAGGGCCGTCGTCGGCTCATCGGCCACGATGAGGCCGGGGTTGAGCACGAGCGCCATCGCGATCACGACTCGCTGCTTCTGACCGCCCGAGAACTGGTGGGGGTAGTAGTCGACCCGCTTCTCGGGGTCGGGGATCCCGACCTTGCGCAGGATCTCGATGGCCAGCGCCCGGCCCTGACGGCGGGAGACCTTGCCGTGGGCGCGCAGGCCCTCCGCGATCTGCCAGCCGACGGTGTACACGGGGTTGAGAGCGGTCGAGGGCTCCTGGAAGACCATGGCGACGTCGGTGCCGCGCACCTCGCGGAGACCCTTGCGACCCACGGCCACGATGTCCGTGGACCCTTCCCCACCGGCGTGCGACAGGAGCACGGCACCGGACGAGGTCGCGGTCTCGGGCAGGAGGCCAAGGATCGTCTTGGCGGTGACGGTCTTGCCGCTGCCGCTCTCGCCCACGATCGCGAGGACCTCGCCGCGCTCGACGGTCAGGCTGACGCCGTCGACGGCGCGCACGGCCCCCGCATCGGTGGAGAACGAGACGGACAGATCCTTGATGTCGACGACGCTCATCGGTCGCTCCCCCCGTCGCCCGGTTCTTCGAGTGTTCCCATGCCGCCCGGCACGTCGATGACGCCTCCGGGGACGACCGAGGTCTGCGCGACCTCGCCGGAAGCGGCTCCGACCGAGCGACGACCACGCAGTCTCGGGTCGGCGAGGTCGTTGAGGCTCTCGCCGACGAGCGTGATTCCCAGCACGACGAAGACGATCGCGAGACCCGGGTAGAGGGCCGTCCACCAGATCCCGCTCGTCACGTCCGACAGCGCCTTGTTGAGGTCGTAACCCCATTCGGCTGCCGAGCTGGGCTCGATGCCGAAGCCGAGGAAGCCGAGGCCCGCGAGCGTCAGGATCGCCTCGGACGCATTGAGGGTGAAGATGAGCGGCAGCGTGCGGGTCGCGTTGCGGAAGACGTGCACGAACATGATGCGCGAGTTGCTCGCACCGATGACGCGGGCCGACTCGACGAACGCCTCCGCCTTGATCCGGACCGTCTCGGCGCGGATCACCCGGAAGTACTGCGGGATGAAGACGACGGTGATCGAGATCGCCGCCGCGAAGACGCCCGCGATCTGGTTCGACTGCCCGCCGGAGATGACGATGGCCGCCACGATCGCGAGCAGCAGGGAGGGGAATGCGTAGACCGCGTCGGCGACGACGACGAGGACCCGGTCGAGCCAGCCGCCGATGTAGCCCGAGACCAGGCCGAGCAGGACGCCCGCGAAGATCGACAGCACCACGGCGATGATGATCACGAGCAGAGCGGTCTGCGTTCCCCAGATCACGCGGGAGAGCACGTCGTAGCCACCGACGGTCGTGCCGAACCAGTGCGCGGCCGAGGGCGGCTGCTGCGCCCCGAAGGCACCTGACGCGTCGCGGAGCTGCGCGAACCCGTAGGGGGCGATTAGCGGGGCGAAGATGGCGAGGATGACGAAGATCGTCGTGATGATCAGGCCGGCGACGAGCATGCCGCGCTGGAGGCCGACGCTCTGGCGGAGCTGGTGGACGACCGGAAGACGGTCGACGAGTCTGCGCTTCGGGGCCGAGGCGGTGATCGCCATGTCAGTACCTCACCCTCGGGTCGATCAGCGCGGCTATGACGTCGACGATGAAGTTGGTCAGGGCGACGATGACGGCCAGCAGAGCGACGATGCCCTGGACGGCGACGAAGTCGCGCGAGGCCAGGTACGAGGCCAGCTGGAAGCCGAGGCCCTTCCATTCGAAGGTCGTCTCGGTCAGCACCGCTCCGCCCAGCAGCAGAGCGATCTGCAGACCGATGACGGTGATGATCGGAATGAGGGCGGGCTTGTAGGCGTGCTTGCGCACGAGCCGGGACTCGCGGACCCCTCGCGACCGGGCGGCGTCCACGTAGTCGGTGCCGAAGGTGCCGATGACGTTGGTGCGCACGAGGCGGAGGAAGATCCCGGCGGTCAGCAGTCCGAGCGCGATGCCGGGCAGGACCGCGTGGAGCAGCACGTCGCTGATGACCTCGGGGTCGCCGGTCTGGAACGCGTCGATCAGGTAGATGCCCGTCTTGCCCGGAAGGAGCTGCATCTGCAGTTCGGATCCGGTCGAGGCGCGCCCGGCGACGGGCAGCCAGCCCAGTTGCACGGAGAAGACGAGTTTGAGCAGGAGGCCGGCGAAGAAGACCGGTGTCGCGTAGCAGAGGATCGCGAAGATGCGGAGCACCGCGTCGCCCCACTTGTCGCGCAGGTAGGCGGCGAGCATGCCGAGCGGGATGCCGACGGCGAAGGCGACGATGAGCGCGTAGAACGCGAGCTCGAGAGTGGCGCCGCCGTAGGTGATCAGCACTTCGGTGACCGGGCGGTTATCGCTCAGGGTCGTGCCGAAGTTGCCGGTGAGGATGTTGCCGAGGTATTCGAAGTACTGGACGACGAGGGGCCGGTCGTAGCCCGCGGCGTGGATGCGCTCCGCGAGCTGGTCGGCCGGCAGACGGCCGCCGAGTGCCGCCGTGATGGGGTCACCCGTCGTCCGCATGAGCAGGAACACCATCGTGACCAGGATGAAGATGGTCGGGAAGATCAGAAGGAAGCGGACGAAGAGGTAACGTCCGAGACCTCCGCCGCCCGAGCGGCGTTTCGCCGCTGGTGCGGGAACACCGGTGCCGGCATCGGTCGGTGAGGCGGTGATGGTCATCGGATCCTTCGGGGGCGGGATGCGGGACAGGCGATGGGCGGCCCACCCGGAGGTGGACCGCCCAGGCCTCATTCGATGCTGCGGATCAGCCCTTGGTGATGGGGGCGTAACGGAACTTGAACGACGCGTCGAGCGTAAGTCCCTCGATGTCGGTTCCGGAAACCGCGACCTGCGAGCCCTGCAGGTAGGGCACCGTCGAGAGCTGCTCGGCGACTGATCGCTGGATGTCCTCGATGATCGCCTGGCGCGCGGCCGGGTCGGTCGTGCTGACCTGCTGAGCGATCAGGTCCTGCACCTCGGCGTCGTCGAAGTGGTTGCCGAGGAAGTTGTCCTTGATGAAGAACGGGGACAGGTAGTTGTCGGCGTCCGAGTAGTCGGGGAACCAGCCGAGCTGGTACTCCGGGTAGACGTCGCTCGTGCGGTCCTTCGAGTACTGGACCCACTCGGTGGTCTGCAGGTTGACGGTGAACAGCCCCGTCGACTCGAGCTGGTCCTTGATGAGTGCGTACTCGTCAGCCGACGAGGGGCCGTAGTGGTCGTTGCTGTACTGGAGGTTCAGCGTGACCGGCGTGGTGACTCCGGCGTCCGACAGGGTCGCTGCGGCCTTGTCGGCGTCGGGCGCACCCGCACCGTCTCCGTAGAGCTCCTTGAGGGGCTCGATCGCTCCGGTCAGACCGGCGGGGACGTAGGAGTACAGGGGCGCGTAGGTGCCCTTGTAGATCTGGTCGGCGATGGCGTCGCGGTCGATCAGATCGGCGACGGCCTGACGGACGGCGAGCGCCTTGGTGGGGTCTGCCTCGGAGGTCGTGTTGCCGTAGGGCTGCGTGTCGAAGTTGAAGACGATGTAGCGGATCTCTCCACCCGGGCCGTCCCAGACCTTGACCGCGTCGTTGCTCGAGAGGTCCTCGACGTCGGTGGCGGACAGGCTGCGGAACGCCACGTCGATGTTCCCCTCCTGCACGTCCAGCTTGAGGTTCGACGACTCGGCGTAGTACTTGACGTTGACCGTCTCGTTCTCCGCGGCGCCGAGGACGCCCTTGTAGCCGTCGAAGCGCTTGTACGAGATCAGGTTGTTGAAGTCGTAGCTCGCGATGTCGTACTGACCGGCGAACGCGTGGGCGTCGACGATGTCCTGGTCGGAGGTCAGCGAGTCGGGCGAGAAGACCTCTTCGTCGACGATCGGGCCCGCGGGGCTCGACAGGATCTGCGGGAAGGTCTGGTCGTTCTCGCTCTTCAGGGTGAACACGACGGTCAGGTCGTCGGGAGCCGCGACGCTGTCGAGGTTGGCGAGGAGCGAGGCCGGTCCGTTGCCCTGGTCCGCGCCGTTCTCGAGGATCGTCAGCTGGCGGTCGAAGGTGAACTTGACGTCCGAGGAGGTGAGGTCGTGACCGTTGACGAAGGTCAGGTCGGGCTTGAGGGTGACCGTGTACTCGGTGGGCGAGGTGAACTCGGCCGACTCCGCGATGTCGGGCTCGACGTCGGGGCTGCCGTAAGGGGTGTTCATGAGGAACGGGAACACCTGGTTCATGACCGCGAACGAGCCGTTGTCGTAGCTGCCTGCGGGGTCGAGGACGGTGACCTTGTCGGTGGTGCCGATCGTGATCGTGCCGCCCGCCCCGCCGCTGCTCGAGTTGTCGCCGCCGCCCGACGCGCATGCCGCGAGGGTCAGCGAGCCGATGGCGATACCGGCCACGGCGAGGAGGGTTCGCCGCGCGGCGGGCCCAGTGGTGAATGCGGATGCCATATCCGAATACCTCTTTCGTCGGAGTTCTTCTGTGCAGAAGGAACGCGCCCGATCGCGGAGGATCGTGCGCGCTCTGTGTACCCCAGGTCTAACACACGGTCTACGGCCGGGACGCTTCCGGGCCAGTTTCGTTACGGGGGTGAAACATCTTCCGCGAGAGCGCTCCCGGCTTTCCCGGCTCGGGCGGTCACGCGTCGCGGAGGGCCCGGCGGTCGGCCTCGAGCACGACCAGTCCCTGCTGGAGGGATCGGTAGCGTTCGGGATCGTCGGAGGGCGTCGTCCTCTGGAGCTGGGCGACGAGCTCGCGCTTGCGTCGCTGCAGGTCGCGTTCGACGAGCCGTGCCGCCAGATCGCGCACGTAGATGCGCAGCGCATCCTCTCCGCGATGCTGCGGGAGGGGCGCGATGCCCAGTTCGCGGACGAGGCCGATCAGGGGCGGCGGCACCGCTGCCGCGACGATGTCGAGCCAATCGGGCGCTGCAGCGGACCCCGCGCTGGCGGCGATCGCGTCGCGCACAGCGGCCAGCGCCCGGTTGCCGAAGCCGCTGTGCACGGCCTGGTCGAGCAGCGACTCCCCCGCGAGCGTCGGATGCTGGAGCAGCGCCATCAGGGCGTCGCGCTCGAGCCGGGTGCTCGCATCGGAGGGCAGACTCACGAGCGTCGGCCCCTGGGGAGGCTTCGGTGGGAGGTCGTCGCGCTCGGGCTCGTCGGACGGGACGACGGGCGCCTGCCGTGCCGCGCGATCGGCCGCGGCCTGCTGGTTGCCCGCCGACTGGACGGCGCGCGAGACCTCGTCGAGGTCGATGCCGAGCCAGCGGGCGAGCTCGCGGGCGTACCCCGGACGAAGCGACGGGTCGCGGATCCCGGCCACCACGGGAGCGGCCGCGCGGAGGGCCGAGACACGGCCTTCGACGGTGTCCAGATCGTGCGCCGCGAGCTGCTGCTTGATGATGAACTCGAACATCGGCTTCTTCGACTCGATCATCCCCCGCACGGCTTCGTCACCGCGGGCGAGTCGCAGGTCGCAGGGGTCGAGTCCCTCGGGACCGGTCGCCACGTAGGTCTGAGCGGCGAAACGCTGCTCCTCGGCGAATGCCCGAACAGCGGCCTTCTGGCCCGCCGCATCGGGGTCGAAGGTGAAGATGACCTCGCCGAGCCCGGTGTCGTCGCCGAGCACCCGCCGGAGGATCTTGATGTGGTCGACACCGAACGAGGTGCCGCAGGTCGCGACCGCGGTCGTGATGCCCGCGAGGTGGCAGGCCATCACGTCGGTGTAGCCCTCGACGACGACGACCTGGCGCGCCTTCGACATGTCCCGCTTCGCGAGATCGAGCCCGTAGAGCACCTGCGACTTGTGGTAGATCGGGGTCTCGGGGGTGTTCAGGTACTTGGGGCCCTTGTCGTCGTCAAAGAGACGCCGGGCACCGAATCCGACGGTCTCGCCGGTCAGGTCGCGGATCGGCCAGACGACGCGGCCCCGGAACCTGTCGTAGTTGCCGCGGTCACCCGTCGAGACCAGTCCGGCCGCCGCCATCTCCTCGTTCGTGAAGCCCCGACCGCGAAGGTGCTTGGTGAGCTCGTCCCAGCTCTTGGGCGCGTAGCCGACACCGAAGTGGGCGGCGGCCGCTCGATCGAATCCGCGCTCGCCGAGGAAGCGGCGCCCCGGGTCGGCGTCGGGGGTGGCGAGGCGTTCGACGAAGAACTCCCCCGCCGCCCGGTTCGCGGCCAGCAGGCGGGCGCGGTTGCTGCTCTCGGACGCCGGGCCGCCGTCCTCGTAGTGCAGCTGGTAGCCGATGCGCTGGGCGAGACGCTCGACGGCCTCGGCGAAGGTGGCGTGGTCGAGCTTCTGGAGGAACGTGTAGGCGTCGCCGTCCTCACCGCAGCCGAAGCAGTGGTAACGGCCGACCGCGGGGCGCACGTGGAAGCTGGGGCTGCGCTCGTCGTGGAACGGGCAGAGCCCCTTCAGCGAGCCGACGCCGGCCGGCTTCAACGCGACATGATCGCCGACGATGTCGACGATGTTGGTGCGGGCCCTCACCTCGTCGATATCGCTCTTGCGAATAAGCCCCGCCACGAACCGATTCTAAGTTGCCCCGGCACCGCCCCGGCCGCCGGGCCCGGCATCTGTGGACGTGGGGGCACACTCGTCCGCGGTGGTCTCTCGCCGCGTGTTCGCCTCGTCGGCGAGCCGGATCAGCCTGCGAACACGGAAGGCGGACGAGACACCGGAGAGGGTGAAGAGCACGGTGCCGGCGACGCGGACGGCGAGACCCCCGGTCCAGCCGGATTCGAGCGCGGTGCTCACGGTCAGACCGATCGATATCGGTCCGAGTACGAGCAGCGGGATCGCCATCACGAGCTGGAAGATCATCGTGCGGCGCAGGTTGGGGGCTCGCGGTGTCGGCCACGGCGGGTCCTGCCAGCTGCGCCGCAGACTGAGGAAGACGCCGTAGGCGAAGGCGATCGTCGCGACGGTCAGGAGGATCGCGCCGGGGACGGAGAACGGCGGTGTCGCGATGAGCCAGCCAGACGCGATGGCAGCGAGCACGGCGGCGAGGGCGACGAGTATGCCGGCAACCTTGGGCGACATCCGCTCTCCTCTCCGAGAGTGGTAGTCAACCAGGGATTCTCACTGCGGGCTGGATCGGTCTCGCTAGGCGCAGAGGGGCGCTACTCGACCCGGGCGGCCTCGGTATCGGCTGCGCCCTTCGCTTCGACGAGCTCAGCGGGCGGGGCCTTCGCTTCGACGAGCTCAGCGGGCGGGGCCTTCGCTTCGACGAGCTCAGCGGGCGGGGCCTCGCTTCGACGAGCTCAGCGGGCGGGGCCTCGCTTCGACGAGCTCAGCGGGCGGGTGGGTCGAGGGTCGCGCGACCTCTGCGCGACGTCGCGCTCGGGGCCGTGCGGATCGCGCGCGGAAGCAGACGGTAGACCGCGAGCATGCGGCGGAGGCTGCGGTCGTAGTGGCGTTGCCGCGTCGGCGTCCACTCCACCCCGTACCCCTCGCGGATGCGGGCGGGCAGCAGGCCGGCCGTCACGATGCGCGCCAGCGGAAGCACGGGTCGCATCCATGCCTGCGGACGCTCGGGACGCAGCAGCTGCCGGGCCAGCCGACGGGCGATGGGCGTCACCTCGAGGGTTGCGATCTTGCGATCCCAGTACTCGGCGAACGCGGCGCGATCCTCCGGCCACAGGCTGAGCGGCATGCCGAGAGCGGTGCCGATCCGGGCACTGCGACGGTAGACGTCCTCCGCGGCCGAGTCCGAGAGCGACCCCCACGCGAGCTCGTACATCATGATCGTCGTGTCGTAGAGCGTTGCCGCCACCCAGAGCTGGAGATCGGTGTCGCGCGCGTCGTAGGCATGCGGACCGGTCTCGGACCTGACCCCGCGATGCGCTGCCCCGACACGACGCGCGACCGCGGAAATCTGCTCCTCGGTGCCGAACGCGAGCGTGTAGAGGTAGTCGACCGTGCCGACGAGACGCTTGGTCGGGTCCGCCGCGAATCCACTGTGCTCCGCCACCCCGCGCGCGACACCCGGGTCGGCGAGCTGGAGCAGCAACGCCCGCCCACCCCCGGCGATGAGGATGAACTCGGCGGCGACCCGCTCGAAGTCGCCGCCCCGGGACGGGGCGGGCGGAGGGCGCAGGGAAGCGGGGATGACGATCAGCCGATGAGGCGTTCGTGCCAGGCGAGCGCGGACTGGTCGGTCAGGCTGGCGACCTGGTCCACGACGGCACGGCGGCGCCCCTCTTCACTGTCGGCCTCGGCGTAGTCGGCGCGGAAGGCCGGGTCGAGGGCTGCTGGCCGCTCCACCAGGACGTCGGCCAGCTCGCGGAGGATCTCGCGCTGCTGGAGGTAGACGGGCTCCCGCGAAGTGCTCGTCATGACGAACGCGGCGACGATGCCCTTCATCACCGCGATCTCGGCACCGATCGACGAGGGGACGACGACATTCGCTCCGAAGCGGGCGAGGTTCTCGCTCGGATAGGCCTCACGGGTGGCACGTGTCGCCGATCCGGCGAAGCGACCGATCAGCTGACTGGTGAGGTTCTTCAGCCGCCCCTGGTCGCGACGCGAACCGTCCCAGGTGGAGAGCCAGAACGGCAGCTCGCCCAGTCGCTCGAACGCGGCCATCAGTTGGGAATGGTCGTACTCGCCGCCGATCCACGCGTGCATGGCCCTGACCAGCTCGTCGTGTCCGACCGGATCGCCGAGCGCGGCGACATCGATGTACCCGCCGGTGACGGCGTCCTCGAAGTCGTGCACGGAGTAGGCGATGTCGTCGGAGAGATCCATGACCTGCGCCTCGATGCAGCGGACACCCACCGGGGCATCGCGGCGGAGCCATTCGAAGGCACCGGTGTCGTCGGTGTAGAAGCCGAACTTGGCACGACCGCTGGGATCGGCGACCGAACGACTGGCGGGCCACGGGTACTTGCAGCTCGCGTCGAGGCTGGCGCGGGTCAGGTTGAGACCGTACGGACGACCGTCGGCCCCGAAGGCCTTCGGCTCGAGCCGCGTGAGCAGGCGCAGCGACTGAGCGTTGCCCTCAAAGCCACCGATGTCGACGGCCCAGTCGGAGAGCGCCTTCTCACCGTTGTGACCGAACGGCGGATGGCCGAGGTCGTGGGCGAGGCACGCGGTGTCGACCACGTCGGGGTTGAGCCCGAGGCTCGCACCGATCTCGCGACCGACCTGCGCGACCTCGAGCGAGTGGGTCAGCCGGTTGCGGGCGAAATCGAGACCGGCGGTGGGGCTGAGGACCTGCGTCTTGGCGGCGAGACGACGGAGCGCGCTCGAGTGGAGCAGACGGGCGCGATCGCGGGCGAAGTCGCTGCGACGACTGGAGTGCTCCTCGGGAAGCCACCTCTCCGCGTCGAAAGCCGTGTACCCGTTTCCGAGATCGCTGCTCTCAGCCACCGCTGTTCTCGAGTTCGGCACCCGCCACCTCCTGTCGGGCTGCGGCGGCGAGCTCACGGCTGTCGAGCCAGTTCTCGGGCAGGACGGGACGCTTGGGGGTGCCGGCGCGACCGCGCTGACCCTCGGCCGCCTCGCCGGGGTACGGCTCGTCGGGGTCGAGTTCGGCGAGCAGGTCGTCGATGCGCTGGAGACTGTCGGAGGTCGCGAGGGCCGCACGGATCTCTCCACCGACGGGGTACCCCTTGAAGTACCAGGCGACGTGCTTGCGGATGTCGCGCGTGCCGCGGTCCTCACTGCCGAAGAACTCGACGAGCAGCTCGGCGTGCCGACGGAACGCGACCGCGACCTCGCCGAGAGTCGGCGTGACGAGGGTGTCATCGCCGGCGAAGGCCGCTGCGAGGTCGGCGAACAGCCAGGGCCGGCCGAGGCAGCCGCGGCCGACGACGACACCGTCGCACCCGGTCTCGTCGACCATGCGGAGCGCGTCGGCACCCGACCAGATGTCGCCGTTGCCGAGGACCGGCACGTCGGTGATGGTCTGCTTGAGCTTCGCGATGGCCGACCAGTCGGCATGGCCGGAGTAGAACTCGGACGCGGTGCGCGCATGCAGCGCGATGCTCGAGACGCCGGCCCCCTGAGCGATGCGGCCGGCCTCGAGGTAGGTCAGGTGGTCGGAGTCGATGCCCTTGCGCATCTTGATGGTGAGGGGAACGTGCCGGGCCGAGCGAACCGCGCCCTCGACGATGTCGCGGAACAGGTCGAGCTTCCACGGCAGCGCCGCTCCCCCGCCCTTGCGCGTGACCTTGGGCACCGGGCAGCCGAAGTTGAGGTCGATGTGGTCGGCACGGTCTTCGTCGACGAGGATCCGGACCGCCTCGGCGACGGTCGCCGGGTCGACACCGTAGAGCTGGATGCTGCGCGGCGTCTCGGACTCGTGGTGCTGGATGAGTCGCATGGTCTCGGGCGTGCGCTCGACGAGGGCGCGGCTCGTGATCATCTCGCTGACGTAGAGGCCGGCGCCGTACTCGCGGCAGAGCCGACGGAACGCGGTGTTCGTGATGCCCGCCATGGGGGCGAGCACGACGGGCGTCTCGAGCCGGAGGGGACCGATCTCGAGTGCCGGCGCAGGCGCGGCCAGTGTTGTGGTGGAGGCGGACATGCCGTCGATTCTCCCAGGTTCCTGCGACATCCGGCTTCCCCGCACTCGGAGGTCAGCTGCGCGCTGGACCGGCGGGCGACCGCATCGGCGTGGAAGGATCGGAGGATGAGCACTGAGAGGGTCGCCTCCGACGCCGAAGCACGCGGACTCGCTGTCGAGATCGTCGAGCGCCCCGCCGCCGATTCCCTCGAAGCGGCCGCCGCCCTGCTGGGGCTGCAGCCCGCCGACATCGTGAAGTCGCTGGTGGTGAAGAAGAAGGACGGCACGTTCCTGTTCGCGCTGGTTCCCGGGGACCGGCAGATCGCCTGGGCGAAGCTGCGCTCCGTCGTCGGGGTGAACAAGCTGCAACTGCCCGACGCCGGTCAGGCCTTCGACGCCACCGGGTACGAGCGGGGCACCATCACCCCGTTCGGCAGCACCACCGCCTGGCCGGTGTACGCGGACGAGCGGATCGTCGGCCGCCGGGTCGCGATGGGCGCCGGCGCCCACGGGTACAGCCTGTTCGTCGATGCCGACGACCTCATCGCGTCGTTCGACGCGACCGTGGCCGACATCAGCGACTGAGCGGCGTCCTTCGAGGCCGCCGAACCAGCAGGGCGAGGATGCCCCGTTCCCGGCCCGCCCATCGAGCCCGCCGAATGAGCGAAACGAGGATGCCCCGTTCCCGACCCGCCCATTGAGCCCGTCGAAATGAGCGGGACGAGAACGCGGGTTCGCTGCGCTCAGCGGCCGAGCAGGGTTACCCCCCCCTGCGCTTCGACGAGCTCAGCGGGCGGGGGGGGGGCTGTTGATGGCCCGCCGGTTGCCCGCCCACTGAGCGCAGCGAAGTGAAGGACCTGCCTCAGCAGCTGCCGTCGGTGCAGACTTCGCCCTCCGGGACGATGAGCGTGAGGCCGAGCGGCAGTACGCGCGGCGTCGGCTCGGTAGCGGGAGCGTCGGTGAGCTTGCCCTCGGCGGTCACGCGACGGTCGCGTTCTCGGCGGCGACCTGGGTGAGCGCCTCGGCGAACACCTGCGCGTCCTGCGCGCCGGATACCCCGTACTTGCCGTCGATGACGAAGAACGGCACGCCCTGGATGCCGTACGCGATGGCCTGAGCCTGGTCGGCCTTGACGGCACTGAGGAACTCGTCGCTCTCGAGCGACCGGACGACGTCGGCGCGGTCGAACCCGATCTCCGCGGCGAGGTCGGCGAGATCCTCGATGCGCCCGACGTGACGACCGTCGACGAAGTAAGCCTTGAGCAGGCGTTCCTTCATGTCGAGCTGACGCCCCTTGGACTTCGCGTAGTGCAGCAGCTGGTGAGCCTTGATGGTGTTGGTGTGCTGAAGCGACTCGTAGTCGTACTCCAGCCCGACCTCGGAGGCGATGCCGATCACGCGGTCGAGCATCTGGTCGACCTGATCGCGCGGGATGCGCTTGTGGCCGGCGAGGAAGTCGGCGGCGCTGCCGTCGAAGTCGACGGGAGTGTCGGGCGAGAGCTCGAAGGAGTGGTACTCCACCTCGACGTCTCCCCCGAAGCGCCGGGCTCCCTCTTCGAACTTGCGCTTGCCGATGTAGCACCAGGGGCACGCGACGTCGGACCAGATATCAACCTTGACGGGATCAGCCATGGGATAGGCAACCGCGGTCCGGCGCGTGTCATTCCCGCCGGGAACGAGACCGGCATCCTGTGCCACTTCCTGTTCAACTCAGGGCCACCACGAACGCGGTGGGAAGCGGCAGAGTTGGAGCATGTCCATGTCTGAACCGTTCCTTCCCGTCGACCGCCAGCGTCCCGTCGAGACCGAGGGAGATGTCGAGAACCCGGAACTCCCCGACGTGCTGCCCGGCGGCCCCGAATACGACGGACCCGACGCGCCCACGCTCGACGAGGAGATCGCGAACGAACCGCACGCGCCGGCGTTCCGCACCCCCGAAGCCGGCGAACGCCTCTCCGAGGACGAGCTGCTCGCCGATCTCGGCGACGCCTAAGTAGGTCACCGCGACCGGACCGCGCGCCACGCACTGAGCGGAGCGATGCGATCCCTTTGAGCCTGCGACCTGGACCGGAACCGTCAGTAGTCGAGGGAGCCCTCGTCGAGGGCTCGGGCGATCAGGGATGCCGCCACTATCGGGCGGTCGATGTCGACTACGGGCTCGTCCATGAGGCACCCCATCCTTGAGTTGGAGAAAACCTAGCGTCGCTCCCCCGCTCGGCATCACCCGCCGCGCCGACCCCGCGTCGCGAACCCTGCCGGACGCGGGCGGAAAGGCGAGTTCCGCGGGCCGACCGACAGATCACCCTCGCCCAGCAGAAGATGCCCGCCCAGCAGGACGACACACCGCGCATCCGCAGCCCGAACCGACCAGAGCCTCCTGCTGAGCACAGGACGCCTGCTCGCACTCTCCCTCAGCAGGTGGAAATGCGGCCAGCAGGTCGAGTCCGGCCGATCCCGCCTGCTCAGCGAACTTTCGCCTGCTGAGCGACAGGAAACCGCGGATTCGGCCTGCTGAGCGAGAGTCAGGGTCAGGAGCCGATGAGGCGTTCCGCGAGGTAGGCGTGCATGCGGTCCAAGGAGACGCGGTCCTGCTGCATCGAGTCGCGCTCGCGCACGGTCGCCGCGCTGTCCTCGAGCGAGTCGAAGTCGACGGTGATGCAGAACGGGGTGCCGATCTCGTCCTGACGGCGGTAACGGCGTCCGATGGCGCCCGCGTCGTCGAAGTCGACGTTCCAGTCCTGACGCAGGTCGGCCGCCAGCTTCTTCGCCACCGGCGAGAGCTGCTCGTTGCGCGACAGCGGAAGCACCGCCGCCTTCACCGGGGCGAGCCGGCGGTCGAGGCGCAGCACCGTGCGGGTGTCGACGCCGCCCTTCGTATTGGGCGCGGTGTCCTCGGAGTACGCGTCGACGAGGAACGCCATCAGCGACCGGGTCAGACCCGCCGCCGGCTCGATCACGTACGGAGTCCACCGCTCGTTCTTCGTCTGATCGAAGTAGCTGAGATCCGTGCCCGACGCCTTCGAATGCGTCGACAGGTCGAAGTCGGTGCGGTTCGCGATTCCCTCGAGCTCGCCGAACTCGCTGCCCTGGAACCCGAAGCGGTACTCGATGTCGACGGTGCGCTTCGAGTAGTGCGACAGCTTCTCCTTCGCGTGCTCGTACAGGCGCAGGTTCTCGGGGTCGATGCCGAGGTCGACGTACCACTGGAAGCGCTGGTCGATCCAGTACTGGTGCCATTCCTCGTCGGTTCCGGCCTCGACGAAGAACTCCATCTCCATCTGCTCGAACTCGCGGGTGCGGAAGATGAAGTTTCCGGGCGTGATCTCGTTGCGGAAGCTCTTGCCGATCTGGCCGATGCCGAACGGAGGCTTCATACGCGCCGCGTTCAGCACGTTGTTGAAGTTCACGAAGATGCCCTGAGCCGTCTCGGGGCGCAGGTACTGCAGGCCGGTCTCGTCGTCGACGGGACCGAGGTAGGTCTTGAGCAGGCCGGAGAAGCCCCGGGGCTCCGTCCACTGACCGCGGGTGCCGCAGTTGGCGCAGACGATGTCCTTCAGGCCGTTCTCCGGAGCGCGGCCCTTCTTCTCCTCGTACTCCTCCTCGAGGTGGTCCGCACGGTAGCGCTTGTGGCAGACCAGGCACTCGACGAGCGGGTCGCTGAAGACCTCGACATGACCGGACGCCTCCCACACCTGGCGGGGCAGGATGACCGACGAGTCGAGTCCGACCACGTCGTCGCGCCCGCGGACCATCGTGCGCCACCACTGGCGCTTGATGTTCTCCTTGAGCTCGGTCCCGAGAGGCCCGTAATCCCATGCGGAGCGGGAACCGCCGTAGATCTCACCGGCCTGGAAGACGAATCCCCGGCGCTTGGCGAGGGCGATGACGTTGTCGAGGCGCGAGGCGGCCACAGGATCTCCTGGTCTGGCCGGGCTGGCTGCCCCGGCCGTCGGCGGCGAAAAGTGCCCACCCAGTCTACGGGTGCCTCTCCGGCCGCCGAATCAACCCCGGGGACGGGCTCCGTTCGAACGGGCGGCGCGGTGACGCCCGCCCGTCGACACCGGTTCCACGACGCGCGACCGACCGAGTGCCTCGACGACCGCCTCCACGTCGGACAGGTCGTTCCACAGGTGGAACGCGGCCCGCAGCCTGCCCGCCCGACCCGACACCCTGATGCCCGCCGCGATGAGGGTGCGCAGGTGCTCCCCCTCCGGGTCGGGCCAGGTCACGATCGCCTGGTGCTGCTGCGGGATCCCGAGCGCCTCGCACAGCGCGTCACCGAGACCGGAGGTGAACTCCCACACCTCCGCGATGTCGAGGCCGGCGAACAGGGCGATCGCGGGCTCCGCGCCGATCCAGGCCTGCCACGCGGGCGACACGTCGAATCGACGCGCGTCGCCCGCCAGACGCATGTCGGGTCCGTAGCAGCTCGCCCACACGTCGTCTCCGGCGTACCACCCGGCCTGACCCGCGCGGAGCAGAGGGCGCACGCGTGCGCTCAGCGTCAGGAAGGCGACCCCGCGCGGGGCGCACAGCCATTTGTAGCTGTGGCACACCGTGATGTCGAAGAGCGAAGCGGGCACGGGCAGCACACCCGCCGCCTGCGTGGTGTCGCAGAAGGTGAGCACATCGTGCGCCGCGGCCGCCTCCAGGACGGACGCGACGTCGGCGATCGCCCCGGTCGAGGACTGCACGAGGGAGAACACGACGAGCCACGTCCCGTCGGCGAGCGCCGCGAGCGGGACCGCGCGCACCGTGATCCCCGGGCGCGACTGGAAGGGGAAGATGATCGAGGAGAAGTCCCCGTCGGCGACGACCACTTCGGCGCCCTCGGGTGCCGACTCGGCGATGAGACTCGTCATGACCGAGGTCTGGGATCCGATCGCGACGACCGAGGGGTCGACGGCGACGAGGCGGGCGTAGGAGGCGCGCGTCCGCTCGATCACCTCGTCGTACCCCTGCGGATCCCGGTCCGCGGCCCGCCAGGAGGCGAGGTCGGCGGTGAGCGCGTCGACGGTGTCCTTCGTGGGGAGCCCGATCGACGCCGCGGCCAGATAGCCGCGCGCGTTCGCGAACTGGGCGATCGCCGCGGTCAGTGCTTCCGAGGTCATGTCGCCATCCTGGGCCCGCGCGGGGGTCGGTGTCACGCGCTTTCCGCCCCTGGGGCCACCGGAGATCACGGGGAGTGCCTCGACCCCAATACGCTCGTTGTATGACGATTGCTGGCGTGCGGTGCGATGAGCTCTGATCCGAACGACGATCTGAAGCGTGTCGCGCGCGCCATGCTCAAGGACTTCGAATCGCTGATGACCTCGATCACCGACCGCGTGTGGCAGACGATTCCGGCCTACTCGTCTCTGATTCTGGAGCAGAGCGATCTTCGAGACCGGATCCGTGAGAACGTTCAGAACGTCATCCTCTGCATGCTGGAGGGTCGTGAGCCATCGACGGCGGAGCTGACGCGCTCCGCGAAGAACGGGGAGCGCCGAGCACTGCAGGGGGTGTCGCACGCGTCGCTCATCCAGTCGTTCCGCACAGCCGAGCGCACGCTCACCGATGAGTTCCAGCTGTGGTGCGCTCGCATGCAGCTGAAACCCGCGCGGGCACGACTCGGCCGCAATCTCCTGATCGACAACCTCGACCGCATCGAGCGGGCGATGCTCGACGCCTACGAGGCCATGCAGCAGCAGATCGACGCGAGCAATCAGCTCACCGAGCCGACCCTGTTCAATCGACTGGCCGTCGGCGCGACCATCGCGCCGGGAGAGGTCGAGCAGCTCGGACGCCTGCTCGGCATCGACGACACCGAGCAGACCCGGTTCATCGCGATCGCCCTGACCACGGGTGGTGCTGACGCGACGGTCCTCGAGCGTCTGCGTCACCATGTCGTCTTCCAACTCACCGCAGCGCTGCGCACCCCGGTGCTGTCGGGAACCGTCGGCGGATCGAGTTCGCCTGTCGCCCTGATCGCTCTCCCCTGGAGCCAGGGCTCCGACGCCCTCCTTCCGCACATCGACGCCGCGATCTCGGACACGATGGTCGAGATAGCGTCACGGGCCGCCGTCGGCGAGCCGCGGGTCGGGCTCGGCCAGCTGAGCCTGTCATGCAGGCAGGCCCTGTCGGCGCTCGAAGCCACCGAGGCGACAGCCGAGTCGCGGAAGGCCATCCGTTACGCCGACTCCCTCCTCGAGGTGCTCGTCCGGCGGGATCCGCCCCTGGTGCGTCAGTTGAGTGATCGCTACCTCGGCCCGCTCGCCGGCACCGAGCTCGAGGAGACCCTGCGCTGTCACGTCGCGACGAACCTGTCGTTGTCGAAGACGGCGACACTGCTGCATGTGCACAGGAACACGATCGTCTACCGACTTCGGCGGATCGAGGAGCTCACCGGCCTGGACCTGCACGACGTCGGCGATCTGAGCCGGGTGGTGCTCGCCCTCGCCGCCACCCCGAACAGCGGGAACGACGCTGCGGGCTAAAGCAGGCCTGCCCGCTTCGCCGCGTCGACGTACCCGCTCAGCAGTTCGGCGGGATCCGCCGACCCGTCATCGATGACGACCAGGGAGTCGACTCCCGCTTCGGCGTGCGCGATCAGCGCCTGCGCCGCGTCGTCGGGCGTCCCCGAGACAGTGACGGCCCCGACGGTGTCGTCGTCCACGAGGTCTGCTCCGCTTGTCCCCGCGAGTAAGCGGCTCCTCAGCGCGGAAGCCAGATCCTGATCGATCGCGGCGCGCGCGGTGATCGGGGACGCCCCGTGCATCCCGAGGAAGCGGGCGGTGTGCGCCCGCAGCCGCTCTCGCGCGTCGCCGCGCCGCGGGGCGACAGCGAACGACGCGTATGCCGTGACGGAACGAGGCGCGTAGGTCGCGCGAACCCATTCGACGTACGCCGGTGACGAGAGAACCGAGAGCATGACCCCGTCGGCGTGCTCACCCGCCAGCGCCAGCGCCTTCGGACCTTTGACTCCCCAGACGATCGGTACGTCGCGCGGGGGCGCCGCATCGAGCTCGGCGTCGATCTCGCTGCCGAGCAGACGCGTCCGCACGTGCTTCCCCGCGAGCAGAGCCCGCAGGGCGTTCGTGTACTCGGTGAGCACACCGATCGGTCGCTCGAACGGGATGCCCAGCTTGCCCTGCATCCAGCGCTCGTTGCTCGCTCCGAGACCGAGGATGCTGCGCCCGCCCGCGACCTCGTCGAGTGCGTGAGCCTCCATCGCCGTCAGGGCCACATGCCGGGTCCACGGATTGATGACGCCGATACCCACCGCCATCTCACTGGTGACGGCCGCCATCGCGCCCGCGACGGCGAACGCTCCGCGCTCCAGATAGTCCTCGCTCACCCAGACCTCGGCCAAGCCGGCGTCCTCGGCGAGCCGCGCGAGTGCAACCGCGTCGGCGGCCGATCGTCGACCCGACGGGGCGATGCCGAGTCTCATGCCCGTGCCGCAGCGGCGCCGGCGAGCACACGGTCGAGAGCTGCGATCGTCGGCTCGATCACCGGAACCGGCGGCAGCGTCGCCGCGGTGGTCGGCACGTCCTTGAGCCCGGTAGAGGTGCCGAGCAGCACGACGGCGTCGGACGCGGACACGACCCCTCGCTGGATCAGTTTCGGAAGAACCGCAACCGTCGTCGCCGACGAGGCCTCGAGGAAGATGCCCTCGTCGGAGGCCAGCGCGTGCTGGGCCGCCATCGTCTCGCCGTCGTCGGCGCTCGCCGCGGCCCCGCCGCTCTGCGCCAGCGCGTTCCAGCCCTGCCAGGTCGCGCTGGGCGTGCCGATCGAGAAGGCGACGGTCGACCCGGCCGGCACCGTGGCGCCCGCCTGGAAGCCGGTGCGGAGGGCCTGCTCGTAAGGTCCGAACGGCTCCGCCGCGATGATGCGCGGCACCCGGCTCGTCAAACCCAGCTCGACGAGGTCGAGGAAGCCCCGATGCATCGCCGCCACCGCGTCCCCATACGCCACGGGAGCGACGACGGCGTCGGGCACATCACCGAGCTGGGCGTGCAGCTCGTAGGCGATCGACTTGTAGCCCTCGCAGCCGAAGGGGTTCGAGCCGGAGGGAGGCCCGACGAAGCCCGACATCGGCACCCAGCCGCGCTCCTCGACCAGCTGGCGCATCAGCACCCAGCGGTCGGTGGGCTTCTCGAGCGCGACGGTGTCGGCGCCATAGCTCTGCATGAGCGTTTTCATCGCCTGCGGAACCGACGCGACGGTCAGGACGACGCAGCGGATTCCGGCGCGCGCGGCGTAGGCGGCGACGGCAGCGCCGTGATTGCCGGTGCTGGACACGACGATCGTGTCGCGACCCTGCTGGACTGCTTTGGTGACGGCTACCGCCGCGAGCCTGTCCTTGTACGACCAGGTCGGGTTGCGGGACTCGTCTTTCACGAAGAGCGACGTGAGACCGACTCGCTCGGCGGTGCCGGCGATCGGGATGAGCGGCGTGCCGCCCTCGTGCAGGCTGACCACCGAGCTGTCGCCGATCGGCAGCAGAGACCGATACCGGAAGATGCCGGGGTCATCGGTGGTCTCGAGACCTCGCATGCTCGACAGGTCGTATCGAGGCACCGCGTAGACATGGCCGCCGTCGACCGGGGTCGGCACGTACGCGTCGCGCTCGTCGACGCGTTCGCCCGTGATCGGATGGACGAGGTAGCCGAGGTAGGCGCTCATGCGTTCACCACCGTCAGTCCGCGGGCTCGATCGCTGAGCAGGCGCACTCCGGCCTCCGTGACGACGAGGGCGTCTTCGACCATCATCCCGCCCCACCCGATCTCGTAGTACGGGGTCTCGAAGCAGAACGTCATGCCGGGCTCGAGCGGAGCGGGGCTGCCCGGACGGATGATGGGCGCCTCGTACACCTCGAGACCGATGCCGTGACCGCAGTGCTGCCTCCGGTACGGCGTCGGGCCGGTCTGCTCCACCACCTCGACGGCTCGCTGGAAGACGTCCTCAGCGGGCACTCCGGGTGCCGCCAGGTCGAACTGCGCCTGCTCGCCGGCGAGCATGGCCTCGTAGAAGGTCCGCTGCTTGGTGCTGGGCTCCCCCATCACCGCGGTGCGGCCGAGGTCGGCCCAGTAGCCCTCGTACATCCCGCCCACGTCGAAGCGCAGCAGGTCGCCGCCCTCCAACGCGCGATCCGTCGCGTACGCGTCGGCGAGCGCCGAGCGCGGGCCGGAGGTGACCACGGTGAACCGGGGCTCCATCCCGGAGGCCACCATGGTCGTCGTGACCACTCGGGCGATCTCCGCTTCGGTGACCCCCACCGCTGCGGCGGCCATCCCGTCGATCATCGCGGATTCGACGATGCGTGCTGCGCGCTCCAGCAGGTCGATCTCGCCCCCGAGCTTGATGGATCGGACCACCGAGAACCAGTCGCTGGCGTCGACGAACTCGACTCCGGGGAGCAGCTCCGCGAGCTGACGCCGCAGGGGCACCGGGCATGCCTTCTCGTCGAGACCGATGCGCGAGGAGGAGAGGCCCTGACGGAGCACCGCCGCGGCGATCGCCGCCGCGTAGTCGGCATGCTGGTCCACCAGCCCGGTCGCGGTGGCTCCTCCGTCCTCCGACTCGAAGTAGAAACGCCCGTAGGCCACGAAATCCGACTCGACGAGCCCGTAGTCGAACCCCGGCGCACTGTCCGAGACGGGTCCGACGACGAGCAGCTCGTCGGCGCCGACGAGCGCGGCCAGCGGCGAGATGCCGTGCACCGTCGCGGACACGCTGCGATATCCGGTGGCGTAGTCGAAGTTCGCCGCGCTGAGCGCGAGCACCGTGTCGAACGGCGCGCGTTCGAGCGCACCGCGGAGCCGATCCAGCCGGGCCGCGACGAGGCTGCGATCGATCAGTCGAGCGCTCATTCGCCGACCTCCTCGCCGGTCTCGCGGCGATAGGGGGCGATCACGTTCTCCGCGAACCACGCCATCTGGTCCAGCGCTTCCTCCACGGTGTTGCAGGCGAAGAGGAGCCCGGACATCGTCGTCACGCCTGCATCGGCATAGGCGCGGACCTGCTCCAGCATCTGCTCGCCGTTGCCGACGAGATTGCGGCGGATCCAGTCGTCCTGGTTCTGGTCCTTCAGTGTCGACTTCGACAGCGAACGCATGTGCTGGAACAGCTGCGAACGCTCGAAGTTGTCGAGGGCGTCGGCGGTTGAGGTGCCGACTGCTACCGAGAACTGGGGCGCGACATCGAAGAATGCGGGGAGCTCACGACCGTTGACCTCGGCGATCTCGCGGATCTCGGCGAGTCCCGCGCGGATCTCGTCGGGTGTCAGCACAGCGGGGATCCACCCATGACCGTACTTCGCCGCACGCTCGCGTGACCCCGGCGCGTTGCCGCCGGACAGGATGGGGAGCGGGGTCTGTCGCGGCTTGGGGTAGCTCTCCACGTCGGTGAACTTCACGTAGCGGCCATCGAAGCTCGCATTGCGTTCGGTGAACAGCAGCCCGAGCGCCTGAAGGTACTCATCGGCCTGCTTCCCGCGATGGATATCCATCCCGGGCCACATGGCCTCCGCCTCCTCCCTGTACGCACCGATGCCGACGCCGAGGATGAATCGGCCGCCGCTCAGCTGGTCGAGGGTCGCCGCCTGCTTGGCGAGCACCACGGGGTTGCGGAAGGCGAAGACCGTGATGGCCGTCGCGAGCCGCAATGTCGTCGTCTCCGCGGCGACATAGGCGAGGTAGAGGTAGGGATCGTAGTAGCGCGGCGGGGTGTCGAACTCGGCACGCACGTACTTCTGCGTCGTCACGTGGTCATTGCCCCACACCCCGTCGAAGCCCAGCCGCTCGGCCTCGACGGCGAGACGAACCGCCTGCTCGGGGTCGGCGAACGGGATGGGATACATGAGGCCCTCTGTCCCCGTGGGAACGCCGAGTCCGAAACGCATTTAGCTCTCCTCGATGGTGACTGTCGGAGCCGGGGCTCCCGATCGGGCGCCGGATCGGCGGCGGCCCGGGTCCATGACGGGCACTGCGGCGAGCAGGGCCCGGGTGTACTGATGCCGGGGGCTCTCCAGAACGGAGCGGTCGCCTGCTTCGACGACCTCCCCGCGCTGCATGACGATGACCTCGTGCGCGATGGCCCGCGCGACGTCGATGTCGTGCGTGATGAAGATGTAGGCGACGTCCCGCTCGGCCTGAAGCTCTTTCAGCAGCCCGACGATTCGGCCGCGAACGCTCTGATCGAGTCCCGACGTGGGTTCGTCGAGTACGACGAGGTCGGGGTTCGGTGCCAGCGCGCGGGCGATGGCGACGCGCTGCTGCTGACCGCCCGACAACTCGGCGGGTCGTCGGCGGCGCAGCTCGCGGGGCAGATGCACGAGGTCGAGCAGTTCGTCGACACGGATCGAGGCCTCGCGCCTGCTCAGGCCGGACAGAAGGGTCAGCGGCTCCATGAGAGTCGCCTCGACCCGGAACTTGGGATCGAGCGACTGGAACGGACTCTGGAAGACCATCTGGATGCGCCGGCGGAGCTCGCCTCGGTACACCCGACCGCCGATCGGCTGACCCTCGAAGGTCAGCGAACCGCCGGAGGGGCGCTGCAGCCCGGCAACGATCGAACCGAGGGTCGACTTGCCCGATCCGGATTCGCCGACGACGGCGAGCGTCCGTCCGGCGTCGACCGAGGCGGAGACGCCCGCGAGCGCGTCGACGACGTGCCGACCGGTCCTGTACCGCTTGCGCAGATCGTCGATCTCAAGCAGCGCCATCAGCGGCCTCCAGTTGTCGCCCGGCATCGAGCAGATAGCGCGTGTACTCGTGCTGGGGATCGGCGAAGACGCGGGCCGTTGTGCCCGATTCGACGAGGTCGCCGCGGTAGAGAACGTTGACGCGGTCGCAGGTCTCGGCGACGACCCCGAGGTCGTGGGTGACGAGGAGCACGCCGCAGCGCGTCTCGTCGGTCAGCTCGATGATGAGGTCGAGGATCTGCGCCTGGACGGTGACATCGAGCGCCGTCGTGGGCTCGTCCGCGATCAGCAGGCTGGGCTTGCATGCGAGCGCCATGGCGACCATGACTCGCTGGCACATCCCGCCGGAGAGCTGGTGGGGGTACTTTCGAGCCGTCTCGTCGGGGGCGATGATGTGGACCCGACCCAGGAGACGGACGGCTTCGGCTCGCGATTCGGCGCGACCGAGGCGCTGATGCAGCTGGACCATCCGCGCGACCTGCTCGCCCACCTTCATGAGCGGGTTCAGCGAATCGCGGGGGTTCTGGAAGATCATCGCGAAACGGGAGGAGACGCTCCTGCGCTTCTGGTCGGTGACGTCCTCCCCGTCGACCAGGAATCGGCCCGAGGTCTGCCTCAGCCCGAAGGGCAGGATCCCCATGGTCGCGAGCGACGTCATCGATTTGCCCGAGCCCGACTCCCCGACCAGGCCGACGATCTCGCCCGGTTCGATCTCAAGGTCCACACCCCGCAGGATGCTCGAGCGGGTCGCGGCGACCTCGACCGACAGGTCTTCGATGGTGAGCCGGCTCATGCTCGATCCCCCGCCAGATCGTCGCCGATGAAGTGCAGTGCCATCACCGTGATCGCGATCATGAGGCCTGGGAAGAAAGCGGTCCACCACTGCCCGGTGAGCATGTTGGTCGCACCCTCCGCCACCATGACTCCCCATTCGGCGGTGGGCGGGTGGATTCCGACGCCCAGATAGGCGAGCCCCGCGACGTTGAGGATCGAGTATCCGCAGACGAGGGTGAGCTGCACGGCGGCAGGCCGGATGGAGTTGGGCAGAACGTGACGGAACGCGACGCGCAGCCACCCAGCGCCCGAGACCCGCGAAGCGGTGACGTATTCGAGCTCGCGCTCGCTGAGCGCTTTGGCGCGTACGAGACGCACGAACGGCGCGATCTGCGCGATGGCCAGCGCCACAGCGAGATTCGGAATCGAGTCCCCGATCGACACCAGCAGGATCATCGCGAGGATGAACCCGGGGAACGCCATCAGGATGTCGACGAGGCGCATGACCACGTCGTCGACCACCCCGCCGATGTATCCCGAGATCACACCCACTGCCGAACCGATGACCATGGCCAGCAGGGCGACGCTGACGCCGAGCGCGAGATCGAGTTTGATCGCGTGCACCGATCGGGCGAAGATGTCGCGGCCGAAGCTGTCGGTACCGAACAAGTGAGCAGCGCTCGGAGGCTGGAACGCTGCGCCGACTATCTCGGCGGGCCCGGCGACGAAGAACGGTCCGACCACACCGAGCACCAGAAGAAGCCCGACGACCGAGGCGCCGATGACGAGGAAGGGACGACGTCGACGCTGTCTCGGGGCGGTCGATGCCGAGGCGCTCGGCATCAGTGCCGCGAGTGCGGGATCGAACGTGGGCGGCTGGGCTCCCGTCGCTGTCATGATGCCCTCCCTCCGAGTCGGATTCGCGGGTCGATCAGGCCGTAGACCAGATCGACGCCGAAGTTCAGTGCGATGTAGATCACGCCGATGATCAGTGCGTAGCCCTGCAGGAGTTCGAGATCGTTGCTGCCGAGCGCATCGAAGGCGACACGGCCGACTCCCGGCCAGCTGAACAGGCGTTCCACGATGACGTTTCCGCCCAGAAGGAATCCGAAGACCAGGCCGATGGCGGTGAGCACCTGCAGCATGGCGTTGCGCAGCTGGTCGCGCCAGAGGACCTCCCGGCCGGGTACCCCGTAGGCGAGAGCAGTACGGACGAAGCCGCTCTCCTCGGTGGCGATCAACGAGGAGCGGACCATCTTGAGCACCGCCGCGGATGCTCCGAGGCCCAGGGTCAGGGCGGGCAGGGCGAGATAGCGGAGGGCCTCGCCCGCGACCACCCAGTTACCGGTCAGTACGGCATCGAGGGCGTAGAGACCCGTGATCTGAGTCGGAGGCGCCATCCCGATCGGCAGCCGGCCGACGGGGCCGGGGAAGAGGTGGGCTACCGAATAGAGGCCGAAGATCAGCAGCAGACCCAACCAGACCGGCGCCATGCTCGACCCCAGAACCGCGAAGATCCGAGCTATCGCGTCGGGGAATCTGCCCCGTTTCGCCGCGGCGAGCATGCCCAGCGGGAATCCGATCAGGAGCGCGACGATCAGGCCTGCGATCGCGAGCTCGATGCTCGCGGGAAGCCGCGCGAACAGTTCCGCGGAGACCGATCGACCGGTCGAGACAGCGGTTCCGAGATCCCCGCGGAGGAGACCTGCAAGGTAGTCGCCGAGCTGGACGATCAGCGGCTGATCGAGGCCGTATTCGGCGCGCAGCGCCTCGATGTCGGCGTCGCTCGCCTCGGGCCCGAGTCGGGCCGCGGCCGCGTCGCCCGGGAGGATCCGCACGACGAGGAAGACGACCAGCGCGAGGCCGAGCACCGTGATCGCCGAGATGGCCACACGGCGGAGGAGGTAGCGGAGCAATGGGGACCTTACGTCGGGAGACGGGACGGGGAGAGGGTCGGAGCGCCATCACGGCTGCTCCGACCCCATCCGTCACTCTTTGGTGAGGTACTGCAGGCGGAGCTGTTCGGTGTTGTCCTTGGTCAGGCCCGACACCCCGTCCCGGACGACGAAGGTCCAGTTGGGGTTCCACACCGGGATGAACGGCATGTCGTCGTAGATCATCGCCTGGGCTTCGGCCGAGATGCTCTCCCGCTCGGTCTCGTCGAGAGTCTCGAAACCGGTCTGGATGAGGGCGTCCAGTTCGGCGTTGCCGTAGGTGGTGAAGTTGGTACCCGCCCCCGTTCCGACCAGCGACTTCATCTGGTAGAACGGGTCGGCTCCCCAGCCCAGGAAGTTGTTCAGGTACATCTGCAGCTCGCGGGCCCCGGTGCGCTGGGTGAACTCGGCGTCGGGCAGCGGGTTGATCTCGACGGTGATGCCGATGTCGGCGAGCGCGGACTGGATGAAGACAGCGGCACGGGCTTCGACACCCGATGACTGCTTGAACGAGAGCGTCGTGGTGAACTCGCCGACGCCCGCGTCCTCCAGCAGCTTCTTCGCCTCCTTGGCGTTCTGCGTGAACTCGCCGGCATCGTCGGAATGGGTGACCATGCCGTCGGGGATCACTCCGGTCGAGGCGCGAGCGTAGCCGTACATGACCTCGTCGACGAAGGTGTCGTAGGGCAGCGCCTTCGCGATCGCCTGTCGCACCAGCTTGTTGTCGAAGGGCGCGATGCTCGTGTTGAGTCCGAGGTACTCGAGCCGGTTCGACTCCTCCGACACCACGGTGAGTCCGTCGACGTCTTCGAGCTGGGCGACCTGGTCAAGGGGAAGACCCTGCGCCAGGTCGATCTCGCCGCTCTGCAGCAGCAGTGCGCGCTGAGCAGGGTCGGTGACGAACTGGATCGTCACTCCCCCGTTGTAGATCTTGTCCTTGTCGTAGTAGTTCGGGTTCGGCTTGAGCGTGATGCTCGTGGTCGGGTCGTACGACTCGACGATGTACGGTCCGGACGAGTTGTCGTTCTGACGGAACCACTCGGCGGCCCAGGGGTCGTCCGTCGTCGCGTTGGTCTCGCCCGACTCCTGCGACAGGATCCCGAAGGGCTGCATCGCGAGGAGCTTGTCAAGCAGCGGGGATGCGAAGGGCACGGTGATCTTGACGGTGAGGTCGTCGACCGCGACGAACTGGTCGGGGGTGGTGAGGCCCACCATCGGGTAGAGGACCTTGATGTAGCCGGGGCCCTGGAGACCGCGGGTGAGCGTCCACACCACGTCCTCCGCGGTGAGCGGCGACCCATCGGCGAAGGTGAGCCCCTCGCGGAGCTTGATCGTCAGCTCCTTGCCGTCTTCGGAGTACTCGTGGCTCTCGGCGAGGGCGTCGTCGAATTCGGTGCCGCCGATCTGGACGATGCCGCTCTTCTCGTACTTCTGCTCGATGACCTGCTCGACGAGACTGCCGGTCGTGACCATCGAGGCGGGTGTGCGCCACTGCTGAGGGTCGAGGATGTCGACGGAGCTGTCGAGACTGATGACCAGGGGCGTGTCGACGGCGCCTGCCGACTCCGCGGGCTGCGGGTCCGATGATGCGCATGCGGACAGCGCGATGCCGGCGATCAGGACAGCCGCGGTCGCGGCGACCCGGCGTCTGCGGGACGAAGAGGATGTCACTGTGGGGGCCTCCTGGCGAAGAGTTCCGGTCATGGACCGGGTGTGCGGTGCAGGACGTCTCGCCTCGGTGCGCGAGAGTCCAAGTCTTTCGACGTTGCCGAGAGGGAGCATCGGCACGGATCACAAGATCGGTGCCTGCACGATTGGTGCATTGCACTGCGCTGAACCCGCACAACACCCCGTCAGCACCCCGCCGGGCGACGGCGGCACGGTCCGGTGACACTGCCGAAACGCAGACGAAACACAGCACGCGGCGCCCGCCACGCACGACCTAGGCGTTCGCTACTGTGTGCCCATGCTCGGGGCTGACGATCCTCTTCCCGCCCGGCCGCAGCGGATCCTCGTCGTCGGCGTCTCGGGCGTCGGCAAGACCACGCTCGCGGGCCGGATCGCATCGGCGCTCGGCATCCCGCATACGGAGATCGACGCGCTCTACCACGGTCCGAACTGGTCGTACCGGGAGTCCTTCCTCGCCGAGGTGACGGCGCTCGCCGAGGGCGCGGCGTGGGTGACCGAGTGGCAGTACCGCACCGCGCGACCGATACTCCTGGCTCGCGCCGATCTGATGGTCTGGCTCGACCTCCCGATCCGGGTGACGCTGACCCGGCTGATCGTCCGGACGGTGCGTCGCCGCGTCCACCGCACCGTCTTGTGGAACGGCAACGTCGAGGGCCCGCTGTGGAAGTTCTTCACGGGTCGCGACCACATCATCCGGTGGGGCATCTCGACACGGGCCAAGTACAAGCGGATGGTGCCCGACCTCGAACGGCAGCCCGCGCACCCCGACGTCGTGCGTCTGGCCACGACCCGCGAGGTGGCCGCCTGGCTGGCCGGGCCCCTCGCGGCGGCCTCGGCCTCGGATCGGTGACGGCGCCGCTCGGGGATTGACAGGCGCTGCGCCAGCCCAGTAACTTCGCACGGTCGCGACGATCCCGTCGCGCCAGCCCCGAGCGGAGAGGAACAGGTCGTGGACGCGTATCAGGCGATGTCCGATCAGTTCCAACTCGGTCGCTCGCTCCGCGCGAGCCGCACGATCGAAACGCTCGTCTCCCTTCGGGACCGCACGGCCTGAGCCGTCGCACCCCGAGCCGGAGACGGTTCGGGGCACCCTCTCTCCCCTTCGTGGGCGATGTGTCGCACCGGACCGGTGGCACACGCAGTCCGGCATTCGTCGGACGCCTGATGAAGAGAGAAAGGAACATGCAGAAGATCAGCGAACGGCTGTGGAGCTGGGCGAGCATCCTCGAGGAGAAGACCCTCGAGCAGGCGCGCACCGCTTCGAAGATGCCGTTCATCTACCCCCACATCGCCCTGATGCCCGACGCGCACCTCGGCCGCGGCGCCACGGTGGGGTCGGTCATCCCGACCCTGCACGCGGTGATCCCCGCTGCCGTCGGTGTCGACATCGGCTGCGGCATGATCGCCGTGAAGACGCAGTTCACGCGCGAGCAGGTCGCGGGCCCGGCCACCGGCTCGACGCTGCGGGACCTGCGCGAGCAGATCGAGCGGGCGATCCCCCTGTCGGCGGGATCGAACAACCGCAAGGTCGTCGCGACCGCGGAGCCCTGCGTAGCCGAACTGGAGCGCCTCGCCGAGCAGAGCGGATTCGACCCCGCCTCCTACGCGGGCGCCTGGCGTCTTCAGCTCGGCTCCTTGGGCAGCGGCAACCACTTCATCGAGGTCTCGGTCGACGAGACCGACCGGGTGTGGCTGTTCCTGCACTCCGGAAGCCGGGGTATCAGCAACCGGATCGCGGGCTCCCACATCAAGGTCGCGCAGCGGCAGATGGAGAAGTACTGGATCTCCCTGCCCGATCCCGACCTGGCCTACCTCGTCGAAGGCACTCCGGAGTTCCACCGCTACATCGCAGAACTGCGGTGGGCGCAGCACTTCGCCCTGCTCAACCGCGAGGAGATGATGGACCGCGTCGTGCGTCAGCTCACCGAGCACATGGGTGAGCCGGTCGTGGAGGTGGAGCGGATCAACTGCCACCCTCCCTGTGCCGAGCGCGGCACATGGCCCCACTTCACCCAAAAGGAGAAGCACTTCGGCAAGGACGTCTGGCTCTCCCGCAAGGGGGCGATCTCGGCCCGCGAGGGCGAGCCGGGACTCATCCCCGGATCGATGGGCACGGCGTCGTACGTCGTCGAAGGACGCGGCAATGCTCCGTCACTGCAGTCCTCGCCGCACGGAGCCGGGCGGACCTACTCGCGGAGCGCGGCACGCAGGACCTTCACGGTCGAGCAGTTGCGCGAGGCGATGACGGGCATCGAGTTCCGCGACACTGACGCGTTCCTCGATGAGATCCCGGCCGCGTACAAGCCCATCGACCAGGTGATGGAGGACGCGTCCGATCTCGTCACGATCCGGCACACACTGCGCCAGATCGTCAATGTGAAGGGCGACTGATCCTGATCCCCTGTCCCGTCCGGCCACCGGGCGGGACAGGGTCGCGCCCGCCGGAGGCGGGTCAGAGGGTCGGCACGTCCGTGGGCGTGTCGACCGCTCCCCCGAACCGGCGATTGCGGCTCGCGTACTGCTCGATCGCGCCCCACAGCTGCTCACGGGTGAAGTCGGGCCACAGCGTGTCGAGGAACACCATCTCGGCGTAGGCGGACTGCCAGAGCAGGAAGTTGCTGGTCCGCTGCTCCCCCGAGCTGCGAACGAACAGATCCACGTCGGGCATGTCGGGCTGGTAGAGGTGCTTGGCGATCAGCTTCTCGGACACACCCGACGGCTTGACCCTGCCCGCCGCGACGTCCTCCGCGATGGCGCGAACGGCATCCGCGATCTCGGTGCGTCCGCCGTAGTTCACGCACATCGTCAGGGTGAGCACGTCGTTGCCCGCCGTCAGCTGCTCGGCGAACTGCAGCTCCCTGACGACGGAGCCCCAGAGCCGCGGCTTGCGGCCCGCCCAGCGCACCCGGACGCCCCATTCGTTCAGCTGATCCCGGCGACGGTGCAGCACGTCGCGATTGAAGCCCATCAGGAAGCGCACCTCGTCGGGCGAACGCTTCCAGTTCTCTGTGGAGAAGGCGTAGACGCTCAGATGCTTCACACCGATCTGGATGGCGCCCGCCACGACGTCGAGCAGTGACGCCTCCCCCGCCCGGTGCCCCTCGATCCGGGTGAGCCCCCGCCCGTTCGCCCAGCGCCCGTTGCCGTCCATGACGACGGCGACATGCTCGGGGACCGCTCCGCGGGGCAGCTCGGGCGGGTAGAGGCCGGTCCAGTCGATCGGACGGAACGGGACCGCATCGCGGTGGGTGAAGGGTTTGGGGCTCACTGAGCAGGGACCTCCGTGTTCGAGCGCTCTCGCTCGTCGTCATGCATCCGGTCGGCGCGCGCCGCACGCCCGGGGCGCTCGTCCCGCTCCTGCTGCCGGTCGACATGCTGAAGCGAGCGCAGTCCGCGCTCGAGATGCCATTGGGTGTAGGCGGCGACGACGCCACTGGCCTGCGACCTCGTGCGATCGTCGGCCGATTCCGCGTGGATCCAGTCTCCCGCGAGCAGAGCTCCGAGCAGTTCGACGACATCGAACTGCAGTCGGGGGGCTCCGGGAGGCGCGACCTCGTCGGCGACGACTCCGCCGAGCTGAACGACGAATGCGCTGTGCGGACCGGGCGCGCCGGTGACCGCGCAGTCCGCGAAGCTCGGCGCCCATCCGGCGATCGACAGGGCCCGGAGCAGGTAGGAGTCGAGGGTGAGGCTGGAACCGTGCTCGTTGCGCGACAGCGAACGGAGCGCCCCAACGAGCAGGAGGTACTGCTGCAAGGACCCCTCGGTCTCTGTGATGCGGTCGGCGGTCTCGACCATGGCATTCGCCGCGGTGTAGGCACCGTAGTCGCCGGCGATGGCGGCACCGTAGGAGGCCAGCGACTCGGCCTGGGTGATCACGTCGAGGCTGCGACCCTCGAAGAGCTGCACATCGACGACCATGAACGGCTCGAGTCGGGCCCCGAACTTCGACGAGGTGCGCCGGACGCCCTTGGCGACGGCCCGGATCTTGCCGTGCTGCCGCGAGAGCATCGTGACGATGCGGTCGGCCTCACCCAGCTTGTGGGTGCGCAGCACGACGGCTTCATCACGATAGACCGGCACCCCTCAAGTATCCGGCCTGCCGAGGTGTTCCTGCTGATTCCCGGCCGCACCGCTCACTCTGCGGGAAGACCGAAATCCTCGACCCGAGCTATCTGCCGGTCGAGTTCGTCGGCATCGATCGGGGGTGCGTCGTCCCAGAGCTTCGCTTCCACGCGGCCCTTGCGCATGGTCCAGGTGCCCGCGATCCTTCCGCCGCACACGATCGTCGCCGCGAAGAGACCGTTCGACGTCGTCCACCGGGAGGCATTCGCGGGATCGACCGAGAGCGTGCGGTCCTTGTAGCCGAGGAGCAACTCGTCGAAGGCGGGGAGCAGCAGCACGGGCGGCGGTTCGTCCAGCGGCGCCGACTCGACCTCCGGACTGACCCACATGGGTCCGGACTCGGATTCGATTCGCACGACGGAGCCGGCAGCCTCCGCGGCGGCGAACGCCCGCTTCAGCTCGGTCAGCGTCAGCATCGTCCACCACCCGAGATCGGCGACGGTCGCGGGTCCGTGCCCGACGATGTAGCGCGACACGAGTTCGGCCAGCGCCTCTTCGCCCTCGAGGTCGCGGGGCGGGCCGATCCATTCGTCGACGAGGACGAGCTTCGATTCCCGGGCATCGGTCGGGGGCCCGAACACGATCGTGCCCGTCTGGCTGAGATACCAGATGGAGTGGTAGCTCCATCCGCTGCGCATCTCGATCCCCGCGCGTTCGAAGGCGGCGATGAGTTCCGCTCGGGTCAGGGCGTTGCCCCCGCGCAGCTCGGCCACCGCGATGCCCCGCATGCGCTCGAGCATCTCGATCGACAGGCCCAGGAAGTCGCGACGCCTGTCGGCACCTCTCAGCGCACGAGGATTCGTGAGTCGCTGCAGCCAGCCGATGTCCTCGGCCGGAACGACATGGACCGTGCCGCGCATCGGCCAGGACCTGACGATGAGGCCCTCCGCGAAGGCCGCCTGCACGCTCTCCTTCGTCACCCCGGCCCGCAGGCCGAGCGCCCAGAGCGCGGCGACCGGATCCTGCCCCTGAAGCGCGAGCAGCCGTCGCGCCGCATCGGCGACCGCGGACGTGCGAATCTCTCGACCCGACGGTTCAGGAGGCGCGATCAGCCCCTGCGATCGGAGACGCATCGAGAGCAGATCGCGCGCGCCGACCACGGACATGCTGATCTCCCGCGAATTCAGACGACCGTCTCGCCTCAGGCGGCGACCGGCGCCGCTTTCGCTGCTTCGAGGGACTCGAAGCGCAGGATGCTCGAGATCTCCCCATCACGCAGCCCGAACGCGGTGTACAGGCGCGAGGGCGCAGCATCGGGATTGAAGTCGGCGCTCCCGGGCCAGGTGACCTCCTGCGCCACCACGATGCCGCCGGGGATGTCGTACGCCTCTTTGGGCATGAGGCGGATACCCGATGTCTCGACCCACGCTCGCAGCTCGTCACGCCCGTGCGATCCGCCCTCAGGGCCGCCGAGAACCACGTCCTCGGTGCACGCCGCAGCCGCGGCCTCCGAATCACCCGCATTGACGGCCACGTGCCAGACGACGATCACGGAGTCGAGGGTCGATGTCACGAGTGCCATGGGACCAGGGTCCTACAGCACGAGCTTCGCCGCTACCGCCATTTCATGAAGTCCGCTCAGAGGCCCTCCGGAAAATCTATTCACGCGTATCGACCGTACGTAGACAGACCTGTGTAGTCCCCCACGGGGTCCCCCAAATCACGTTTTTCGCTCGAATGCTAGCTTTGATCAGGTATTTTGCAAATACGGCAGGCGTTCTATCCCCTGCAAGAGTGCCCCCCATTCTGGGTGTTTGTCCCCTCTTGTCCCCCAAGATGAGGACCGGCATGATCTTTCTCGGGGGACATGAAGAACACCGATTGCCCCGGACAACGAAAACCCGAACAGCCGGTTCAGATCCGGCAGATCCCGAGCAAGAGGAACACCCAATGAACAAGCTCATGAAGGCAGCTGTCGCAGGCGCCGCTGGCATCGCACTCCTCGCTGGAGGCGCCGGCACGTTCGCCGTCTGGAACTCGACCGCCTCCATCGGCAGCAACGCCACCGTCTCGAGCGGAAACCTGTCGCTCACCGCCAACACCGACGGTGTCTGGAAGGCCGGCACGACGACCCTGACCTCGGCTCAGCTCGCCGCGTACCGCCTCATCCCCGGCAAGACCCTCACCTACACGCAGACGCTCAACATCGTCGCGACCGGTGACGGCCTCACCGCTGCCCTGACCAACAGCGGCCTCACCGCCACCGGAACCATCGCCGGCGTCACCCCGACCATGGCCGTCACCTCGACGAGCAGCAACGTCACCGTGAGCGGCAACAACGTCACCGTGGCCTCCGCTTCCTCCGCCGCGACCGTCACCGTGACGATCACCGTCGCGCTCCCCGAGTCGGCCACCACCGGCCAGAGCAGCTCGACCACGCTCAACGCACCGACCTTCACGCTCACCCAGACGGTCTGATCCGTCAGCTGAGGTCGGCGCCTCCACCCCCTTGCGGCGCCGACCCCAGCAGCTCACCCCCGGGTGGGCACACCAGGTCTTGGACACCTAGCGAATCCGAGCACCTAGCAGCACGAGCCGTAGAGGGAAACGAGCATGACCACGAAACGCCACGCATCACCGGGCCGCACCGCGGCCTGGTGGACGGCGATCATCGGGGTCGTGCTCGTTTCCGTTCTCGCCAGCACCTCGGGCACCTACGCTCTCTGGAACAGCACCGCGAAGCCCCTCGCGGGCGGCGCGACCATCACCACGGCGACCCCGGCCGTCACCATCACGGGATTCAACTCCGCCGGCGGTACCTATTCGACCGTCGGGACCGTCAAGACCGTGCCCGTCACCGTGAAGAACACCGGTGACGCCACCCTCTCCACCACCGCCATCGTGCCGACGCTCGCCTCCGGCACCGCCACCGCAGCGGGTGCGTTCGACGTCGTCCGCTGGGGTCCGGTCAGCGCCACCACCGAATGCACCGCGAGCGCACAGCCCGCCAGCTACACCAACGGCAACTACGCCACGGTGCTCAAGTTCTCGGTCGCCAGCCTCGCTCCCGGGGCGTCGGCGTTCTACTGCGTGCGCACCAAGCTCACCACCGCTACCAGCGGAAGCGCCAACATCAGGCTCACCGCAACCGGCACGGTGTCCACCAACTGGAAGGCCACCGCGACCAACACCGCGGCCTTCGTCGCGCAGGCCGGTGACACGACGGCACCTGCCGCCCCGTACGAGCCCTGGACGCCGTGGACCACCAACATCACGGGCACCACGATCGGCCTGGGTTGGAGTGCTGCGACCGACAACGTCGGCGTCACCGATTACGAGATCTACCGCAATGGAGCGCTCGTCGGAACCTCGGGCGGAGCAACGACCTACACCGACCGCTACCTGCGGCTCGGCACGACGTACACCTACACGGTGCGGGCACGCGACGCGGCCGGGAACTTCTCGGCCATGTCGCCGAGTGTGAGCGGCACGACCGCCTCGTGGCTCGATATGAACGAGTCCTACCGCATCAACAACATCGGCAGCGGGCTCTGCATCTCCATCGACGCCTTCACCAACGGCAGCGCCATCCGCCAGCAGCCCTGTGGCGCGAACGGCGTCGACAAGCAGACGTGGAAGTTCGCCGACACGAACACCGGCAACAACAGCTACTCGATCATGCCGCGCAACGGCAGCCCCATCGGTCTCGACGTGAACCTCGACTGGAACGCGGCACGCGGAATGGACGACTGGAACCCCGTGATCGGGTGGAGCTACGGCGCCTCGACCAACCAGCAGTGGAAGGTCGAGCAGACCACCCAAGGCGTCTACCGCATCGTCTCGGTCCTGAGTGGGAAGTGCCTCGACGTGCCGAACGCGAGCGCAGACGCCAACGTGGCTCTGATCCAGTACACCTGCAACGGCACGAACGCGCAGAACTTCACGCTGACGGCGGTGCCGTGATGAGCTGGCGCGAAGGTCAGAGGATCGCGGTCTACAGCATCACGACTGTCTGTTTCGCGCTCGCCTCTCTCACGGCAGCCGCCCCGGCCGATGCGGCATCGGAACCACTGCTGGTCAGCACCGATGGCAGCACCTGGAGCCCCGCGATCAGCGAAGGGCTGTTCTCCGGGGATCTCCGCGTCATCCCGGGCGGCGAGTACACCCGCACGTTCTGGGTGATGAGCAACGTCGACGGCGCCCTCGATCTCACGGTCGACGTGTGCGGTGTGACCGCATCCGACCCGGACTTCGCGGCGTCCGTCTCGCTCGCCTCCGCAACCGCGACGACGCCGGTCGGTTCGCCCGTCGCGCTCGGCAGCGTGACGAGCGCCGACGGATGCGCGCTCATCCTGCCTGCCGAAGCCCTCAGCGACGGCGTCGCCCTTCCCGTCGACGTGACCCTGCGGATGGCAGCCGACTCGTCCAGCGTGACGACGGCGGACGCGAGCATCGGCTTCGAGATCCGCGTGCAGCTGACCGAATCGATCGATGGACCCGCCGACGGCTCGGGCGGCTCCGGGCTGCCGGGTGGACCGTCCGGCGGATCCGGCGCAGGCTCGACGAACGGCTCGAGCTCGACCGGCACCGGCGGTGCGCGCACCCCGGTCGCCTACTCGGTGACGGTGCCCGGCGGCGGACTCGGCGAGGTCGAGACGCGCGCCTTCCCCGCCGAAACCGACCCGTCGACCTATTCTGACTTCGGCGACGCCGGGCGCGGAACGTTCACCGAGGTGGCACTGCAGCCCGCCACCATCGGGGGGATCGCCATCCTCATCGGCATCCTCGCCGCATTCATGCTCCTGTTCGTCGGCCACAGCGCCCGCACCCGCAGGCACGACCCGGAAGACCTGGACGACACACCATGACGCGAGACACGGAGCGGAAAGAGCGCTCGGTCTGGCAGTACCTCGGCACCGGTCTGAGCGCCGGTCTGCTCGCGCTCGTCGTCGGGCTCGGCCTCGCCGTCGTCGTCGTGCCGCAGATCGCCGGGGCCACCCCGCTCACCGTCCTCACCCGGTCGATGGAGCCCACCCTTCCTCCCGGCACTCTGGTCGTCGTCAAGCCGACACCCGTCGACGACATCGTCATCGGCGACGTGATGACCTATCAGATCGAGTCCGGCAAGCCCGATGTCATCTCGCATCGCGTGATCGAGATCCAGAGCGGCTCAGACGGGCTGCGCACGTTCATCACGAAGGGCGACAACAACGACGCCGCCGACGAGCCGGTGATCGAGGCTCAGGTCAAGGGCACCGTCTGGTACAGCATCCCCCTCATCGGATACGTGAGCACCAACATCGTCGGCGCCGGCCGGTCGTGGATCATCCCGGTCGCCGGAGCAGCACTGCTCGCCTACGCCGCACTCATGCTGACCCTCGGCCTCCTGGGCCGACGCAAGCGGGGCAAGCGCGGCCGCCGCGCCGCCGAGGTGCCCGCGGGGTCGCGTTCCACCCCGCGCCCGGCTGCAGCCGAGAGCGCTGCCGACGGCGCGCTCCCCCGCGTCCGCCGGCACTGAGCGCCGCCTCTGCCAGGACGCTCTCGACCGGCGTCCTCACGCGCGGCGTCCCGGCAGACGGAATTGCCGGGGCGGCCTCAGCGTTGTGCCGGAGTTCGTCCTGGGCTAGGCGCCCTCCGTCCGACCACTCGACCGCCGCACCGAAAAGGAATTACGATGACGCCGAGCTTCTCGATCCCGTTGTGGACCGACCTGCTGGCCGTCGCCATCGGCGGGGTGCAGGGCGCGCTCTACGCCAGCCAGTTGCGCGAACGTCGCCTCGACCTTCTCGGGGTCGCGATCGTCGGAACGGCGACGGGCCTCGGCGGAGGACTGCTCCGCGACATCTTCCTCGGCGTCCCGCCCGTGGCGTTCGGCTCGAACTGGTACCTGCCGGTCGCGGTCGCCGCGGCGATCGTCGGCATGCTGCTGCAGCAGGTCTTCTCCCGACTGGACTTCACGATCACCGCTCTCGACGCGCTGACGATCGGTCTGTTCGGGGCGATCGGCACCTCGAAGGCGCTGTCGCTCGGGCTCCCGGTGATCCCCGCGGTGTTCATCGGGACGGTCTCGGCCGTCGGCGGCGGCGTCGTGCGGGATCTGCTGCTCGGGCTGCCGGTGGCGCTGATGCATGTCGGCTCGTTGTACGCGGTGGCGGCCGGTGTCGGCACCGTCCTGCTGGTGGCGGTCGAACGGTTCGGCGCCCCGATCCAGGTTGCGGCGATCGTCTGCGTCGTGGCGACGACGGCCATCCGTCTGCTCGCCGTCCGCTACGGCTGGAGCCTCCCGGAGCAGCGAGCCCTCGCCGCCCGTCAGCCCCGCCGCTGACCCGGCCCCCGTCGGACGGCGAACGCCCGCGACGACGGGCGTTCCGGGCGAGCCCTCGCCGCCCGTCAGCCCCGCCGCTGACCCGGCCCCCGTCGGACGGCGAACGCCCGCGACGACGGGCGTTCCGGGCGAGCGCGCACGTTCCGGCCGGCCCCACCCGCCGCAACGTGCGCGCGAAGACGTACGAACTCCGATCCACATGAGCTGGGATATTCCGGGCGCGAACGCACTGGGCCCATCGGGCGCCACCTGCCCGGGGGAATACGTCGTGCGCAATGTCCGGAACAGACAGTCTCGGCGCGACGGGCGCGCACGTTCCGGGCAGCGGGGCCGGCCGCAACGTGCGCGCTCGCCCGGAGCGCCCAGCTCAGGGGGTGGGTGTTGCCGGTTTTTGCGTCGGAGTCCCCGGCACCGTGCCGGGGGCTTCAGTGCGTTATGCCCGGAATTTCCGATCTAGGCGAGGGCCAGAGTCACCTGGTCGGTGATGTCGGCTCGGATGGCGCGGTTGACGCTCGAGACGATCGCCTTCAAGGAGGCGACACCGCTGTCAGCGTCGATGCCGACGCCCCACAGGCGCTTGCCCATGACCTCGAGTTCGACATACGAAGCCGCCAAGGCGTCACCGGACGCCGACATGGTGTGCTCCACGTAGTCGTACAGCTTCACCTCGACGCCCTGTTTCGACAGCACGTCGAGGAACGACGCGATGGGCCCGTTCCCGGTGCCCTCGACCTCGACCACGTCGTCTCCCACGCGCAGCAGACCGTTCAGCGTCACGACGCCCGTCATGTCGCTCGCGGTGCGGATGCGCTGCAGCTCGAAGCGTCCCCACTTGTCGGCCTCGATCTCGGCCGGCAGGTACTCGTCGCGGAAGACAGCCCAGATCTGGTCGCTCGTGACCTCGCCGCCCTCTGCATCGGTCTTGGCCTGCACGACGCCCGAGAACTCGATCTGCAGGCGGCGGGGCAGGTCGAGCGAGTGGTCGGCCTTCAGCAGGTACGCGACACCGCCCTTGCCGGACTGCGAGTTGACGCGGATGACGGCCTCGTAGGAACGGCCCAGATCCTTCGGATCGACGGGGAGGTACGGGACCGCCCATTCGGTGTCCTCGATCGAGACGCCGTTCGCCAGAGCGGTGGCCTCCATCGCCTCGAAGCCCTTCTTGATGGCGTCCTGGTGGCTGCCGCTGAACGCGGTGTAGACCAGGTCGCCCGCCCACGGGCTGCGCTCGGGCACCCGCAGCTGGTTGCAGTACTCGGCGGTGCGGCGGATCTCGTCGAGATCGGAGAAGTCGATCTGCGGGTCGATGCCCTGGGTGAAGAGGTTGATGCCCAGCGCGACCAGGTCGACGTTGCCGGTGCGCTCACCGTTGCCGAACAGGCATCCCTCGATGCGGTCCGCCCCGGCGAGGTAACCCAGTTCGGCGGCCGCGATCGCGGTTCCGCGGTCGTTGTGCGGGTGCAGCGAGAGCAGCACGTTCTCGCGGTGCGCGAGGTGCCGGTTCATCCACTCGATCGAGTCGGCGTACACGTTGGGCGTGGCCATCTCGACGGTGGCCGGCAGGTTGATGATGACCTTGCGGTCGGGGGTGGGCTCGAAGATCTCGAGCACCTGGTTGCAGATGTCGACGGCGAAGTCGAGCTCGGTGCCGGTGTAGCTCTCAGGCGAGTACTCGTAGTAGACGGTCGTGCCGGGGATGGTCTTCTCCATCTCGCGGCAGAGCCGGGCGCCGTCGAGAGCCAGGTCGATGATGCCCTGACGGTCGGTGCGGAACACCACATCGCGCTGCAGGACGCTCGTCGAGTTGTACAGGTGCACGATCGCCTGCTTGGCACCCTCGAGCGACTCGTAGGTGCGCTTGATCAGGTGCTCGCGCGCCTGGGTCAGAACCTGGATCGTGACGTCGTCGGGGATCGCGCCGTCCTCGATGAGCTGGCGGACGAAATCGAAGTCGGTCTGACTGGCCGACGGGAAGCCGACCTCGATCTCCTTGTAGCCCATGCGCACGAGCAGGTCGAACATGATGCGCTTGCGCTCGGGGCTCATCGGGTCGATGAGCGCCTGGTTGCCGTCACGCAGGTCGACGGCGCACCAGCGCGGCGCGACCGTGATGGTCTTGTCGGGCCAGGTGCGGTCGGGCAGCTCGACTCGGAACTGCTCGGTGTACGGGCGGTAGCGGTGCACCGGCATCGCAGAGGGCTTCTGGGTGTTCTTCATGGTCTGTAGGTCTCCTCGAGAGCTGGATCATCCCGCGCTCATCGGCACGAAGATGCAGGCGTCGCGCGACTCCGCGACGGGGAGGCCTGTTTGAGAACTAGACCCCGTCGCGGCGGCTAAGGAGAAGCGCACGCAGAAGCATTCCGCAAGGGTAGCACCCACCGCTCCCGAGCGCCGCGGCAGGGTTCCGAGCCTGTCGCTCGCTCACGGGGTGGGAACCTGCTCGCGCTCGAGGCTCGTCGAAGCGTCGGTCGGGCGCACCAGGGCCCGCATGATCGCGACCGCCTGCGGCATCGTCATGGCCGGCAGGTAGGCGCGGGCGAGGGCCATTCCGATAGCCGGCAACTCCATCGGGTCCTGGTAGGCGACCGAGATCGGCCGGAACTCGGGACCGAACTTCAGCTTGAACGCGAGGAGCGACCGGAACCCGTACAGCGACTCGAGTCGGCGCCCCACATACCCGAGCACCTGCTGGGCGAGCCCGCTGTCATCGCCCGGGGATCCGGCACGGGACAGCGGAGCTGCGGACAGGCTCACGAAGTCGAGACCGATGTGCTGGGCGCGCAGCACGGTCGCCGCGATGAGGAACTCGATGACCCCGTTCATGCTGGAGGGTCGCCTGCGCATGAAGTCCAGAGTCCAGCCGACCAGGACGCCGTCGCGGAACGTGGGCATCCAGCTGGTCGCGGCGAGCACCGCCCCCGTCTCCGTCACCGCGAGCATGAGCCGCACCTCGGGATCGGCGAGCTCGTCGACCCCGCCGAGTGTGAACCCCATCTCGGGCAGGTTGCGCCCCGCGACCCACTCCTCGGAGATCGCCTCGATCTGACTCCGGGTGGCCAGCGACAGCTCGGCCCACGTCGTCCACTCGGCTGTGACGCCCAGCTTGGCGGCGCGGTTCATCGAGGTGCGCACGTCCTTCCAGCGTCCCCCCGCGAGAGTGAAGTTCGCGGGACGGATGATGGCGTCGTCGCCGACCTCGGTCGAGGTCCAGCCCAGCTCCCCGAAGACGGGGAGCAGTTCGTCGTCGACGCTGTAGAAGGCGGGGGTCCACCCGTTCTCATCGCAGAAGTCGGAGAAGTCGCGGACGGCCTGCCAGCGGGATTCGACGGAGCCGATCGGCCCTCCCGTCGTGATCGCGACACCTGACACGACCCGATAGGCGACGGCGGCGGACCCGTCTGCGGTGAACCAGTACTCGTGCCCCTGCCAGGTGGCCATATGGGAGAGGGACCCGGTGGACCCGCGTTCGAGGAGGGCGCGCACGCGCTCGCGGTCAGTGGCCCGGACCTGGCTCGACGTGCTCGCCATGACGAACGCGCTCGCGACGAGGACGGCGGTCCAGAAGACGGGCCCCACCCACGCGTAGCCGATCTCGGCCAGGGCCCCGTCGGGAACGAATTCGAGCAGCCGCAGGGAGAGGAAACCGGGTGGCATGTAGCGCTCGGGAAGGTCGAGCAGGAGGGCGACGAAGGTCACCGGCGGTTCGAACTGATCAGAGGACACGACGCCGACGGTCAGGTAGATCGCGCCGGTCAGCACGAACGCCCCGCCGACCACGATCCGGAACAGCACTCGCGAGCGGTGGCTCGACCGGACGGGGAAGTGCTTCAGCTGGGTGACCAGCAGCACGGCGAGCACCAGCGGCACGAAGACGATGAGGAGGGTGTCGATCAGCGAGAAACCGTTCGACCCTGCTGCCAGCTGACCGCCGTCGGGCACCGCGACGAGGACCACGTTGTAGAGGACGGCCAGGAAGCTGAACCACACAGAGACGGCGACCGCGATCCAGACCGCGGCACGCCGCCCGCGCAGCAGGCCGAAGACCGTGAGGGCCAGCAGGCCGAGCGGGAGCAGGGCGAGCAGCACTCCCCCGGGGCTGCTGAGCCGTTCGAGCGCCAGGAGATCGACGCACGCACGCGTCGCCACTGCGACGTCGCAGGCGCCGGACTCGGGAGGCCGGGCGCCGAGCAGGACGGACAGCGGGTGCACCGGGCCGTACGGCACCGCCGTCACGATGCTGATGAGCGGCGCGAGCGCGGTGCTCAGCACGAGCGCCGCGGACAGGGTGCGCGCCTCGTGGTGGGAGCTGCGCGCGATCCGCATCCAGCGCCTCTCCGCGGGCGCGAGCACGACGCCGAGAAGGAGCCCCGCTCCCGCCGCGACCAGCCGGTAGAGGTCGGCGGGCTGCCCCGAGAACAAGAGGAGAAGGACGAGCACCCACACACCGAGCACACGGATGCGTCGTCGCCACAGCTGCTCGGCGAATGCGCTGGCGACCATGATCGTGCCGACGACAGGGGTGAGCGGATCGAAGACCGGTGCCCGGTCGGCCCCCATCGGCCATCCGCCGTCGATCGCCCCACGGAGCGTCTGCACCAGCACTCCGCCGCTGATGCCCAGCACGGCGGTGGCGCCGTAGACGGCGAGGGTGCGCCAGTGGCCCATGAGCCGCTCGCTGAGGCCGACCAGGGTCGGGACCGCGAGCAGAGTCAGGAGGAGCGGGCCCAGCCCGTCGGCGATGAGGACGGAGCTGACGGCGGTGAGGGGACCGATGCCGCGGACGAACGCGCTCGGGCTCGTTCCGAACAGGTCGCGGATCCCGGAACCGGCGCCGAAGAGGGAGCCGGTGGCGAGGGTCGCGACGAGGATGACGAGCGTCACCGAGACGGTCACGGCGCTTCGCCGCAGCGTCTCCCATGCCGTTCTCATCGTGTGATCCCCCACCGCTCGCACAGCGCGTCGAACGCTGTTCTGAATCCGTACCGCGCCGTGTTCCAGTCGTGAGCGGTGCCCGGCGACGTCTCGGCGGTGACCGTCATGCCCGCGTCATCGGCCTGCGCCGACACCGCCCGCATGAACGCAGAGTACTTCGCGTCGTGCTCGCCGGCGAAGAAATACGCCACGGTGTCCGTGAACGGGGCCCCCGCCCGGAGGAGTTCGATCGGGGTCGCCGCCTCGTACGCGTCGATGTCGCCGCCGAATCCGCGCTCGATGGTCGTCTGCATCGATCCGAGGCTCGGCGCGATCTCGCCAGACACGTCGACGATCGATCCGAAGAGGTCGGGGTGGCCCGCGCCGAGCTGGATCGCGCAGGTGCCGCCTTGCGAGAAGCCCGCGATCGTCCACGCGTCGCGGTCGGCCGACGCAGGGAGGTTGTCGCGGATCCAGTCGACGACGTCGACGGTCAGGTAGGTCGCGGAGTCGCCGAACGGCCCGTCGACGCACATCGGGTTGTTCGACGGATCGCCCAGCTGGTCGGGCACGACCACGATGGGAGCCAGTCCGTCGTTGCGGGCGGCGATGCCGTCCATCATCTCGGCGACCCCGCCCGCGCTGAAGACATCGGTGGGGGTGCCGGGTTGACCGGAGAGCGCGATGACGACGGGAAGTGCCGGTGGATCGTCGGTGAGAGCGGCGGGCGGCAGGTAAATAGCGGCCTCTCGCGGTTCGAACTGCGCGGCCACAGCGGGGATCTCGACGAGTCCGGCGATGCCTTGCGCCGGCAGGTCGGCGGGAGGCGTCCACTCGTCGAGCGCGGTGAGCCCCTCGCTCACTCCCGGTGGGGTGATGGGGTCCTGATAGGTGGTGCCGAGTGCATCGCCGACGGTCGGGTACTGGCCGAAGTCGACGTTGATCGTGAGGAACAGGCACCACGCCGTGAGGGCAGCCGCCACGAGGGCGGTGATCGCCCGCCAGAGTCGAGTCGAGATGAGATTGGCGAGCACGATGGCGAACCCGGCGAAGGCGACGGCGTCGGCGATGCGCACCACCCAGGTGAGCGAGACGCCGAATACGTCCCAGACGTCGCTGAGAAGCCAGGTGAGCAGTGTTCCGGCCGCTGCGCCGACGAGGGCGGAGCCCACGGCCACAGGGAGGAATCGCCGCACGGGCCAGCGCACGCCGGGGCGGGGGGCGAGGAGCGCGAGGAGGAGCAGACCGGTCGCGACGTAGCTCAGGATGAACAGGGGTCCGTCGACGATGCTGATGGTCGATCTTCCCCTCGCTCATGCCGCGATGAGAATGGTCTTCCTGCTTCGCCACGATCCCGGCCCACGCCGATCGTACGTTGCCGAATGATCGCTGAACGGCTGCCGTGCCGCGAATCGGCGCACGCCCGGAAACGTCGGCCGCGCGGGGTCAGACGAGCCGATGCTCGTAGGCGAAGACCACGAGCTGCACCCGGTCGCGGAGCCCCAGCTTGCCGAGCACTCGGGAGACGTGGGTCTTCACGGTGGCGTCGCTCACAAACTCGTGGGCTGCGATCTCGGCATTGCTGAGCCCCCTCGCGGCGAGCAGGAAGATCTCCCGCTCACGATCGCTCAGGTCGGCGAGCAGCACATCGCGATCCCCTCCGGGTCCCGCACCGAAGTGCTGGAACAGCTCCGCCGTCGCGGCGGGGGCGATGACCGCCGTCCCGCCCTGCACCGTGCGGATCGCGGACAGGAGGAATTCGGGTTCGGCGTCCTTCAGTACGAAGCCGCTGGCGCCGGCCCGGATGGCTCGGGCCGCTCCCTCGTCGAGGTCGAACGTCGTGAGCACGATGATCCGGGGGCGATCGCTCCCCCGCTCGGTCGATCCCTCGACGACGCGCCTGGTCCCTTCGATCCCGTCGGCGACCGGCATCCGGATGTCCATCAGCACGATGTCGGGGTCGGTGGCGGCGACCATCGCGGGCGCGGCAGCACCGTCGGCCGCCTCGCCGACGACGGTCATGTCGTCCTGCGAGTCGATCAGCATCCGCAGTCCGGATCGGAAGAGGGCCTGGTCGTCGACGAGCGCGACCCTGATCGGCCCTGCCGTGCGGTCGCCGTTCGGCGCGGCGGTCGTCGTGTCGGTCACATCGAGCTCCCGATGACGGCGGTCGGCTGGGTCCGCGCGGGGCCGCGATCGGTCGGGACGACGGCGCGCACGCGGAAGCGTCCGTTCGTGCCGTCCCCCGCGCTGAAGGAGCCGCCGGCGAGGGTCGCGCGCTCGCGCATACCCGGGATCCCGTGGCCCGCCGGGTTCGCGACGACCCCGTCGGAGGCGAGGTCGTTGGTGACCGTGACGGTGAGCGTGGTGTCGCTCCAGTCGAACTCCAGGTCGACGGGTCGCGTGCGCCCACCGTGCCGCAGGGCGTTCGTGAGCGACTCCTGCACGACCCGGTAGACGGCGAGTCCCGCCGTGTCGCTCGGCGCGACCGCGGTGCCGTAGCTCGTCCACTCGATCTCGAGTCCGGATTCGCGGAAGCCCCGGACGAGCGAGTCGAGATCGTCCATACCCGGCTGGGGCCCGGATCCCTGGCTGTGGCGCAGTTCGGTGAGGAGCGCGCGGACGTCGCCGAGAGCCGCCCGTGCGGTCGAGGCGATGGTCTCGAGCGCACCGTCGACGGCCTCGGGGGACGACTTCGCGGCGTAGCGTGCACCGTCGGCCTGAGCGATGACGACCGCGAGCGAATGGGCGACGATGTCGTGCACATCGCGTGCGACCCGGTTGCGTTCATGTTCGAGCGATGCGACCTGTTCGGCGACGGTGGCTCGCACCTCGGTGCGTACGACCGATTCGCCGAGGGCACGCCGGTCGATCGCCGACCGGGTGAGCGCGCCCGCCAGCCACGGGATGCCGAGCACCCCGATGGCGGCGACGAAGTAGAACAGGCCGCCGAGCGAGCCGAACATCCAGGAGATGCTGCCGACCGCGACGGCCAGAACGCCCGCGAACGCGAGGCCGGTCCACTTCGTCAGGCGGCGACCGTAGGCGGCGGAGCCGAAGATGACGACCAGCACCGGGAACCAGGCGATCGCGAGGATCGAGCCGTCCCAGTAGAAGAACAGCTGGAACAGGAGGGTGATCGCGGTGAGCGTCAGCGCGGCGAGCGGTTGGATTCGGTGCAGCACGATCGCGACAGCGAGCACCAGCGCCATCGCGATAGCCGCGACTCCGCCGAAGCTGATCTGCGACAGCGACGCGACGATCAGGTAGAGGAGCGCGACGGCGGCTTCGACCGCGAAGCGGTATCGCACCCAGTTGGTGGCGGAGAAGAGCGAGAGCAGCCGATCCTCGAAGGAAGGGCCGGTGCGTGCGCTCATCAGGTCGTTCATGCCGCAAGAGTACGGCGAGCCGGAGCCGCCGGAGCGGCTTTCGGGCGCGAATCATCCTGAGGACTACACACCTCATCCCCTCGCCCTACGAGCGGCGCCGAGCTGCCCACTTCGGGCAGTGCGAGAGCCCCGACACTGCCTGAAGTGGGGAACTCAGCCGGCCGGCGTCGCCGCCTGAGCAAGGTCTGTGCAAGACCTGTGAGCCCGACCTGTTCATCTTGAAGTGTGCACTGCGGTTGCGCTCGGATCGGATCGATCGACGCGAGCGCGACCCGACGCGCCGTCGGACGCGGAGGCTCACATGCGAGCTCTTTACATCACCGGCGCAGTCCTGCTCTCCGTGGTGGCCCTGCTTCTCAGTGCGATCGCGTCGGGATACGCCGATGTCCCGCGCGACAGTCCCTTCGCAGCCATCGGGAACCTCCCATTCCTCGTGATGCTGCTGCCTAACATCTACGTGATCCAGCACCGGCTCGCCCGCACCCGCTACACCCAAGAGAGTCAGCGCCGCGCGGCCGATCGGCGGGTGCTCCTCGTCGTCGGCGTGATGCTGGCCGTCGGCGCCGTCCTGGAGGTCGTCCGGTCGGCCCTCTTCTCGGACACCCTACTTTTCGCGCTCGCAACCATCGCCGTTGCCACGGGGACGCTCGTCTACTCGTGGTTCGTCGGCGGGGTCGTCGCTGCCCGCACGTCCGCTGCGGCGGAACCGCCCCGGAAGTCCACCCTCGTCGACTTCTACGGCGACCCGTACACGGGACCGGACCCGTCCACCAACGTCGCACCCATCCTTCCTCCCCGACACGGGGGCGTCGCTCTGATCGCCGTTGCGGTCGGCGGTCTCGTCGTCGTCGGCGGTGTATGCCTCGCACTCGGAGTCGAACTCCGCGTCGCACTCGCCTTCGCCTTCGGTATCTCGGGATTTCTGACAACGATCGCCGTACTGGTGGTCTTCTGGAAGCCCAACGCCGCCATGCGCGAGATCACCGGGGAGAGTCCGATCGGCGGAGGACCGATCTCGCGCGCCGTATTCCAGAAGAAGGGCGATGCGCTCGAGCCCGATCAGCTCGGGCGAGCCGTCGCCTATGCCCGAACCTTCGTCACGCTGGCGCCGTACACCTACGCGGCGCTCGGCTGGTTCGCGATCTCGCTCGGCACCGCGTCCGCCGTCATCTTGCTGGGATCGGACTCCATCACCGGGCGGGCGACGACATCGATGATCCTCCTGCCCCTCGCGGTGATCGTCGGCGTGTACGTCTTCGCCCGCCAGTACCGCAACGCGAAGGAGTTCGTGGCGAAGCACCCCGAACCCGCCAGCACCTGACCACGGTTCGCCGAGTTGCCCACCTCGGGCAGTGCGGGAGCTCCCACACTGCCCGAACTGGGCAGCTCAGAAGCCGAGGCGGCCCAGGAGCTTCGGGTCGCGCTGCCATTCCTTGGCGACCTTGACCTGGATCGCTAGGTAGACCGGGTGGCCGACGAGCGGCTCGATGCCCGCCCGCGCCTTGATCCCGATCTCGCGGAGGCGGCTGCCGCCCTTGCCGATGATGATGCCCTTCTGGCTGTCGCGCTCGACCCAGAGATTGACGTAGATCTGCAGGAGGTTCTTGTCCTCGCGCTCGATCATGTCGTCGATCGTCACGGCCAGGGAATGGGGCAGCTCGTCGCTGACCCCCTCGAGAGCGGCTTCGCGCACGAGCTCGCCGATGCGACCCTCGAGCGTCTCATCGGTGACCGCCTCGTCCCCGTACAGAGCGGGCGAGATCGGCATGAGCGAGATGAGTTCGTCCGTGAGCGTGTCGAGCTGCACGCCACTGACCGCCGACACCGGCACGATGCTCGCCCAGTCGCGCAGCTCGGAGACCTCCAGCAGCTTGTCGCCGAGGTGGTCACGAGGGATGCGATCGACCTTGGTGACGACCGCGATCTTCTTGTGCCGCGGATACCGGTCCAGCGCTTCGTTGATGAACCGATCGCCCGGGCCGATCTCCTCGTTGGCCGGGAGGCAGAGCCCGACCACGTCGACATCGGCGAGTGTGGACGAGACCACGTCGTTCAGTCGCTCACCCAGCAGGGTCCGCGGACGATGCATGCCAGGCGTGTCGACGATGATCAGCTGCCCGCCGGGGCGGTGCACGATCCCGCGGATCGCGCGGCGCGTCGTCTGCGGCTTCGCCGACGTGATCGCGACCTTCTCCCCGACCAGCGCATTCATGAGGGTCGACTTGCCCGCGTTGGGCCGCCCGACGAACGTCACGAACCCGGCGCGGAACTCACCGGTCTCCGACGCCGCCTTCTCGCCTGTTCCCGCATCGCTCATCAGCTGACCGTGTCCTTCTGCGATGTCTCGCGGTTCGACTCGCCGACGCGCACCTCACCGGTGTCGTACGCCGACACGGGAGCGTCGGGATCGCGTTCGACCAGCACGGTGCTGATGGCCTTGCGCCGTCCGTCGCTGCGGTCGGCGGTGAGGATCAGACCCGCGACCCGTCCGACGGCACCCGGCACGGGCAGGCGGCCGAGCGCCTTGCCGAGCAGGCCGCCCACGGAGTCGACGTCGTCGTCGTCGAGCTCGAGCCCGAAGAGGTCGCCGAGCTCATCGATCGGGAGGCGGGCGCTCACCCGGTAGCGGCCCTCGGCGATCTGCTCGACCTCCGCCGTACCGCGGTCGTACTCATCGGAGATGTCGCCGACGAGCTCCTCGATGAGGTCCTCCATGGTGACGAGTCCGGCGATTCCGCCGTATTCGTCGAACACCATGGCGATGTGGTTCGACTCGAGCTGCATCTGGCGGAGGGTCTCGTCGGCCTTCTTCGATTCGGGGAGGAAGAGCGCCGGTCGGGCGATGCGCGCGACGACGGTCGTCTCCGCGGCCGCGGGCCGCTCGTAGATCAGGCGAGCTACGTCCCGAAGGTAGAGGATCCCCGAGATCTCGTCGGAATCGCCTGCCTCGGTCACGGGCATGCGGGAGAACCCACGCGCCAGGAAGAGACCCATGGCCGTGCTCACGCTGGCCGTTCCATCGACGGTCACCATGTCGGTCCGCGGAACCATCACCTCGCGGATGACCGTGTCGTTGAACTCGAAGATCGAGTGGATCAGCTCGCGGTCGTCCTCCTCGAGCACGTCGAGCTCCGTGGCCTCGTCGACCATGCTGAGCAGCTGCTCCTCGGACGTGAACGTGGCGCTGCGAGGACGGCCCGGGGTGACCCGGTTGCCCAGCGCGACGAGGGCATCGGCGATGGGGCCGAGCAGCACGCGGGCCCCGCGCACGATCGGCGCCGCCAGCCGCAGCACGGTGCGGGCGTGCGCGCGACCGACGGAGCGAGGACTCGAGCCGACGAGCACGAAGGACACCGCGGTCATGATGAGCGCGGCGAGGAGGAGAGCGAGCCAGAGCTGGTCGATCGAGGTGACCAGCGCGAAGGTCACGAGGACCGCCGCCGTGGTCTCGGACGTGATGCGGAGGAAGCTGATCGCGTTGACGTGCGCACTGCTCTCGCTCGCGATGGCGACGAGCGACTTCCGGGCTCGCGCGGTGAGCGCGACCTCCTGGATGTCGGCACGCGAGAGCGCGCCGATCGCGGAGTCGGCTGCCGCCATGAGCCCCGCGAACGCGACGAGGAGGAACGCGGCGACGAGCAGCAGCCAGACGATCATCGTCGGAGCCGCCCGCCGCGTCTGCCGTCGCCCCGACGCTCCTCGTGGGCGAACCCGACGAGGATGTCGTGCTGGACGGAGAACATCTCGCGCTCCTCATCGCTTTCGGCGTGATCGAAGCCGAGCAGGTGCAGCAATCCGTGTGCGGTGAGCAGCTGGATCTCGTCGAGGACCGGGTGACCGGCCTCGAGCGCCTGGGCCTGTGCGACCTGGGGGCAGACGACGATGTCGCCGAGGAGACCGGCGGGCGTGATGCGCTCGTCGGTTCCGGGACGGAGCTCGTCCATCGGGAAGCTCAGCACGTCGGTGGGTCCCGGCTCGTCCATCCACTGCACGTGGAGTCGCTCCATGGCCGCCTCGTCGACGAAGAGGACGGCGACATCCGCGTCGGGGTGCACGTGCAGCAGGTCGAGCGCGAAGGTCATGAGGCGCTGGATGGCGGCCTCGTCGACCGTGACACCGGACTCGTTGGTGATCTCGATGGACACGGGGTCAGCGACCTCTCCGCGACTGGTCGGCCGCGGCTTCCTGTGCTCGGCGCTCTGCGCGGTTCTGGGGCGGTCGGAAGTCGGACGGCGCCTTGCTCGCCGTCTCGGGGCCGCGCTCGGCACGACCCTCGCGGCGCTCGTACTGCCAGAGCTGCTGCTGGGCGTCGAACTTCGTGTACGCGTCGACGATGCGACCGACGAGGGTGTGGCGCACCACGTCGTCGCTCGTGAGTGTCGAGAAGTGGATGTCGTCGATGCCGTCGAGCACCCGCGTGACGCGCTGCAGGCCGCTCGCCCCGCCGGGGAGGTCGATCTGGGTGATGTCGCCCGTGATGACCATCTTGGAGCCGAAGCCGAGGCGGGTCAGGAACATCTTCATCTGCTCGGGAGTGGTGTTCTGCGCCTCGTCGAGCACCACGAACGCCTCGTTGAGGGTGCGCCCGCGCATGTAGGCGAGAGGTGCCACCTCGATGGTGTTGCTGGCCATCAGCTTGGGGACCAGCTCGGGATCCATCATCTCGTTGAGAGCGTCGTAGAGCGGCCGCAGGTAGGGGTCGATCTTGTCGGTGAGCGAGCCGGGCAGGTAGCCGAGGCGTTCTCCGGCCTCGACCGCGGGACGGGTCAGGATGATGCGGCTGACCTCGCGACGCTGCAGCGCCTGGACGGCCTTCGCCATGGCCAGGTAGGTCTTGCCCGTTCCCGCCGGCCCGATCCCGAAGACGATGGTGTTCTGGTCGATCGCGTCGACGTACTCGCGCTGACCGAGGGTCTTGGGCCTGACCGACTTGCCGCGCGCGGACAGGATCGGGGCCCCCAGAAGGTCGGCGGGGCTCGAACCGCGGTCGGCCTCGAGGATGCGGGCGGAGCTTCCCACCTCGACAGGGCCGACTTCGCGACCCTGACGCACCATCAGGAGGAGTTCGTCGATGAGCCGGCGGGCCGCGTAGACGGAGTCGGCGTCGCCCGTGAGCGTGATCTCGTTGCCCCGCGCGTGCACCTCGACGAGCGGGAACTCGGTCTCGATCTGCTTGAGCAGTCGGTCCTGCGGGCCGAACAGCCGCACCATCGCGATGCCGTCGACCTCGATCCGGACCTCGGCCGATTTCTTGGTGCCGATCGTGTCGATCGCCACGGTGTCGAGATCCGCCGGGTCGTAGTCGTCAGGCGTCGCCAAGGGAACCTTCCGTCAGGCCGCCCGCGAGGACGTGCGCGTGGACATGGAAGACGGTCTGCCCCGCGTCTTCACCGGTGTTGAAGATGAGGCGGAAGTCGCCGTCGGCCACTTCGCCCGCGACTGCGATGACCTCGGCCAGGAGGTCGGGATCGCCCGCCGCGAGCTCGCCGACGTTGCGGTACTGCTCGGTCTTGGGGACCACCAGCAGGTGCACGGGAGCCTTGGGCGCGATGTCGCGGAGCACGAAGACGCGCTCGGTCTCGTGCACGATCTCACCGGGGATCTCCCCCGCACGGATCTTCGAGAACACGGACGTATCTGCCATTCGCCCGATTCTAGTCGCGAGCGCCCCGCCCGAGTCCGAGAGACGTTCGCGGTCCGCGAATCAGGCCCAGCGGCCGGTCAGGGCGCTGATGGCGGCGATGGCGGCCGGACCTGCCGTCGAGGTCCGCAGGACCTCGGGTCCGAGCCGGACCCGATGGGCACCCGCGGACGTCAGGGCGTCGAGCTCTCCCGGCGAGATGCCGCCCTCGGGCCCGACGACGAGGACGATGTGCCGGCCCGGCGTGGTGAGGGCGTCGACGAGCGCGACTCCCCCGGCCGGCTCGAGCACGAGCACGGTGGCGTCGGAGGCCAGACGCGCGACGTCCTTCGTGGACGCGAGCTCGCCGACTTCGGGCAGCCATGGTCTGATCGACTGCTTGACGGCCTCGTGCACGATCGACCGCCAGCGCTCGACTCCGCGCTCGGCTTTCGCCGCGTTCCAGCGGGACACACTCCGCTCCGCCTGCCACGGGACGACACGATCGACGCCCAGCTCGGTCGCCGCTTGGATCGCGAGTTCATCGCGGTCGCCCTTCGCGAGGGCCTGGACCAACGTGATCGTGCGAGCCGGGCGGTCGTGCCGGTCGAGGGCGACGACCTCGAGTTCGACGAGCTGCGGGGTCGAGGAGAGCACGACGGCCTGCCCGATCGAGCCGACTCCATCGCCGACCAGCACCTGCTCGTCGACGCGGAGGCGCGCGACGCTCGATGCGTGCTTGGCCTCGGCGCCCGTCAGTGTCGCGGTCCCGCCCACCGCGGGTATCTCCGACTCGGTGAGATAGAAGTGGGCCACGATCAGCCCATGAAGCGGTCGCGCAGCTTCGCGAACATGCCCTGATGGAACTGGGCCAACTGGGGCTTCGACTTGCCGCGGCGCTCGGCGAACTTCTCGATGAGCTCGCGCTCGTGCCTGTCGAGCTTGGTCGGGGTGACCACCTGGACGCCGACGCGCAGGTCGCCGCGCCCCTGACCGCGCAGGTGGGTGACCCCGCGGCCCTTGACGACGAGGATGTCGGCGCTCTGCACTCCCGGACGCACCTCGAGCTCGACCTCGCCGTCGAGTCCGTGGATCGACGTCGTGGTGCCGAGGATCGCGTCGACCATGGGCACCTCGAGGGTGGCGAGCAGGTCGTCGCCGTTGCGACTGAAGGTGTCGTGCGTGCGGACCTTGATCTCGAGGTAGAGATCGCCGTTCGGGCCACCGGCGGGACCGACCTCGCCCTGACCGGGGAGCTGCAGGCGCAGTCCGGTCTCGACGCCGGCGGGGACGTCGACGGGGATGGTGCGGCGCGCGCGGACCCGTCCCTGACCCTGGCAGGTGGCGCAGGGGTTGGGGATGACGGTGCCGTAGCCGCGGCAGGTGCCGCAGGGGCTGGAGGTCATGACGTTGCCGAGCAGCGAACGGACGGTGCGCTGGATCTGCCCGGTACCGCGGCAGATGTCGCAGGTGACCGCGGACGTGCCGGGCTGGGCGCAGCTGCCGTTGCAGGTCTCGCAGAGCACCGCGGTGTCGACCTCGACATCGCGATGCGTGCCGAAGACGACGTCGTCGAGGTCGACCTCGAGGCGGAGGAGTGCGTCCTGTCCGCGCTCGCGGCGCGAACGGGGACCCGACTGCCGGCCTCCGCCGCCCCCGCCGAAGAAGGTCTCGAAGATGTCGCCGAATCCCCCGAATCCGCCGGCGTCGAAGCCGCCGCGACCGCCGTTGTCGTACTGTTCGCGCTGGCGCGGGTCGCTCAGCACGTCGTAGGCGTGCGTGACGAGCTTGAACCGCTCGGAGGCGTCGGCCCCGGGATTCACATCGGGGTGGAGCTCGCGGGCAAGTCGGCGGTACGCCTTCTTGATGTCCTCGGTGCTCGCCTCGCGGGAGACGCCCAGCACTTCGTAGTGGTCAGCCACAGATATTAACCTCGAGCCTTTCGCATGCGGAACAGGGGTGCCGCGCGCTCAGGCACGGCGGGGAAGGACGGGGTCATCCCTCGCCGAGGAGCCGGGAGAGGTAGCGCGCGACGGCACGCACCGCCGCCATGTTGTTCGAGTAGTCCATTCTGGTCGGGCCCAGCACGCCCAGGTGCGCGAGTTCGCCAGAGGAGGAACTGTATCCGCTCGTCAGGACCGAAGCCTCGGCAAGACCTGTGACCACGTTCTCGCGGCCGATGCTGACGGCGATGCCGTTCTCGTCGCGCGCCATCTCGCGGAACAGGCGCAGGAGCACGACCTGCTCCTCGATCGCGTCGAGCACGGGGTGGATGCTGCCCGGGAAGTCGCGTTCGGTGCGCGCCAGGTTGCCGGTTCCCGCCATGACGATGCGGTCCTGCCGGCCCTCGAGCACCTGCTCGGCGAGCGCGCGCGTGACGGCCTCCACGACGGCGGATCGGGCAGGGGGAAAGGAGTCGGCCAGACCGCGCAGGGCATCGGACGCCGTCTGGAGCGCGACGCCCGCGGCGGCCGCGTTGAGACGGGTGCGGAGTTCGCCGAGGAACTCCTCGTCGATCGACTCGTGCAGGTCGACGACGCGCTGGGCGACGTGACCGCCGTCGGTGATCACGACGGTGAGCACACGATCGGGGCCGAGCGGGACGAGCTCGATGTGCCGGACGGTCGCGCGGGACAGGGTCGGGTACTGCACCATCGCGACCTGGCTGGTCAGCTGGGACAGCAGCCGGACGGTGCGCCCGAGCACGTCGTCGAGGTCCACGGACGAGCCGAGGAATGTCTCGATGGCCTGCTTCTGCGCTGCGGAGAGGGGGCGGAGGTCGGCGAGGTGATCGACGAAGACGCGGTACCCCTTGTCGGTCGGGATGCGGCCCGACGACGTGTGGGGAGCCGCGATCAGCTCCTCCTCCTCGAGCTGCGCCATGTCGTTGCGGATCGTGGCGGCGGAGACGCCGAAGCGGTGCCGTTCGACGATCGACTTCGAGCCGACGGGCTCACGGGAGGAGACGTAGTCCTGCACGATGACCCGCAGGACCTCGAGGCTGCGATCCGATGCCATTGCCCCTCCTCGCGATAGGGGGCCGAGCGCGACCCCGCAACGACCTTGCCTGGCACTCTACGACGTGGAGTGCCAATACTACCGCGACGCGCGCAATCGGTGGTTGCACCGCCCTGGCGCGGGGAGTACCTTGACGCCCAATCCGCGCGGCGCTGCGCCAGGATCGGATCGACCTCGAAACTCTCGACACATCGCCCGGAAGGCAGATCAGATCATGACCGATTCGTCCGTACCTCCGTCAGATCCCGTGAACGGTGCGCCGCAGCAGCCCTATTCGCCGCCGCCCGCGGCCCCTGCGGCCCCGCTCAGCGCCGCCGACGACAAGCTGTGGGCCTCGCTCGCCCACTTCGGCGGTGTCATCGGCCCGCTGCCGTCCCTCCTCATCTTCCTGATCCTCAAGGACCGCGGCGCACTCGTCCGGGAGGAGAGCAAGGAGGCGCTGAACTTCCAGATCTCCGCGACGATCGCCTACGTGGCTCTCTGGATCCTCAGCGCCATCCTCGGTGCGATCTTCTGGCCGCTCGGCATCCTGATCGGCTTCCTGCAATTCGCCCTGTGGATCGTCGTGGTCATCTTCTCGATCCTCGGCGGCGTCCGGGTGCAGCAGGGCGGCAGCTATCGCTACCCCTTCGCCTACCGGTTCATCAAGTAGTCCGTCGAGCGCGACGCGCAGTGCCGGTGGCTGACGCGCCCCCGGCACTGTTGCTTTAATGAGCCATTCCGTCTGACCCGATCCCTTGGAGGGACCGCATGTCCGAAATACCGCCGCCCACCTATCAGGCGCCGCAGCCGATGAGCCCCGAGGATCAGCGCCTCTGGGCGACCCTCGACCACATCGGAGGCATCTTCTTCGGCTGGCTGTCGACCCTGATCGTCTACCTGGTGCTGAAGGACCGTGGTGGATTCATCCAGGCGCACGCCAAGACGGCCCTCAACTTCCACCTGACGATGCTGATCGCGATCGTCGTCGGATACATCACGACGTTCCTGCTGATCGGCTTCCTGATCCTGGCCGCGGCGTACATCGTGATCATCGTCTTCGCGATCATGGCGGCCATCAAGGCCAACAGCGGCGAGATGTACAGCTACCCGCTGACGATCAAGTTCATCAAGTAGCAGCACCGGAGTCCCGCTCCCACCGGGGCGGGGCTCTCAGGTCAGGCGTCGCACCACGTCGTCGGCGAGGAGCCGGCCGCGGAGTGTGAGCACGAGGCGTCCGCGGAGAGCCGCGGGCGCCTCGACCATTTCGTCGGCGATGAGACCGGCGACCTGGATACGGGCGTCGGCGTCGAGCGTGTCGATCGCGAGCCCGTCGCGCACCCGCACCTGCAGCAGGATCCTCTCGACACGTCGCGTCGCGTCATCGAGGGTCTCCCTGCCCACCGCCGGGGAGTCGCCACGGAGGATCCGCTCGGCGTAGGCGGCGGGATGCCGGGCGTTCCACCAGCGGACCCCGCCGAGATGGCTGTGCGCGCCGGGACCGATGCCCCACCAGTCGTCGCTGCGCCAGTAGCCGAGATTGTGCCGCGAGCGGTGCAACGGATCGGGCTGGCCGGCGGCGTCGAGCCGCGCCCAGTTGCTGACCTCGTACCAGCCGTATCCGGCCTCCCCGAGCCGCGCGTCGGCCAGCTCGTACATGTCGGCCTGGAGATCGTCATCGGGCGCGGGGACGTTGCCGACCTTGATGTCGCGCGCGAGTCGCGTGCCGGCCTCGACGATGAGCGCGTAGGCCGAGACGTGACCGGGTGCTTGGGCGATGACGGCGTCGAGGGAGCGGGCCCAGTCGTCGATGCTCTCACCGGGTGTCCCGTAGATGAGGTCGAGGCTGACCTCGAGTCCGGCATCGCGGGCCCAGCCGACGACGAGCGGCACACGATCGGGGTCGTGCGTCCGATCGAGGGTCGCGAGTACATGGGGAACAGCCGACTGCATGCCGAACGAGACCCGGGTGAAGCCCGCCTCGGCGAGCGTCGCGAGGTAGCGGGCGTCGACGGAGTCGGGGTTCGCCTCCGTGGTGATCTCGGCCCCTGGCGCGACGCCGGTGGTTCGGCGGACACCGTCGAGCATGGCGACGAGGTCGCTCGCCGGGAGCAGGGTCGGTGTGCCTCCGCCGAAGAAGACCGTGGCGGCAGGACGGTGCGGTACGCCGGATCGCCCGAGGCGGTCAGCCGCGAACTCGAGTTCCGCTACGGCCTGACCGGCGAAATCCGACCGCTTCACTCCTCGGAGCTCGTCGGCGGTGTAGGTGTTGAAGTCGCAGTATCCGCAGCGGACACGGCAGAACGGCACGTGCAGGTAGACGCCGAACGCACGATCGGTCGCACCCTCGGACGCCGAGCCGGGGAGGAGTCCATCGGCGGGCGCCGGATCGGCGATCGGGAGGGCGCTCGGCGGCATTGCTCCATTCTCCCCCGGCGGCGGACGCCGCGGCCCCGGCCCGACATCCGATGGTGTGGGAGGCTGAACGGGTGGCCGGTTATCTGCTCTGGGACGTCGATGGAACACTCCTGCTGAACAGCGCGCAGGCCAGCCGGCTCTACGACAGGGCCATCGAGGAGGTGACGGGGTTCCGCCCCGACACCCCGGGACCCGGCGAGCACGGCAAGACCGACGGGCAGATCATCGCCGAACGGCTCGCCCAGTACGACCTCGACCCCGAGTGGCACGGCGCGATCGGGGCGCGGCTCGACGAGCTCTCGACCGACCTCTACCTCAGCGGCGACGCCGGGCGGAAGATCGCGCCCGGCGTGCACGAGGCGCTCGCCGCCGTCCGCGACGCGGGCTGGACCAACACCCTCCTGACCGGCAACTCGCCGACCCGGGCGCGCGTGAAACTCGTCAGCGCCGGTCTCGACGCCGCCGACTTCGACTGGGAGCACTCCTTCTTCGGGCACCGGACGCGAGCACGGCGCGAGATCACCGAGAACGCCGTCGCATCCCTCGGAGACGAGCCCCGGGTCATCGTCGGCGACACCCCGAGCGATGGTCAGGCCGCCGACGCTGCGAGGATCCCGTTCGTCGCCGTCGCCACGGGCGCCTTCGGCGCCGAGGTGCTGCGGGAGACGAGCGCCCTCGTCGTGCTCGACGACCTCGTCTCCGGCCAGGACGCGCTGCTGGCGGTCCTCAGCCGACTCGAGACTGCCGCAGTCGACTGAGACGAGGCGGCCGTCGCGACGTCGCGCGTCAGCTGCCGGCGGACCGGGTGGGGTGCAGCGCGGTGAGGTACTTGTCGGTGTAGCGCTTCTGGCCGAGACGCAGGAGCGCGAAACCGACACGGCGGTACCACGACGTCACCCGTGAGATGGCGCGGATCGTGAACACGACGCTTCCATCATCGGTCAGCTCGACGACCATGAGCCGCTCGAACTCGGCCGGCGCACCCACACGACTGCCGTAGCCGTAGCCGACGCGCTTGGGCTCGTCGATGACGTAGACCACCTTGATCGGAACACGGACCTTGAAGGGACCGCCCGAATACACCGTGACGGCGGTCGTGCCGGCGGCGACGTAGGGCGTGCCGTCGGGAGCGAAGAGCTCCTCTTCGGGAATGCTGGTGATGCCGATCGGACGTCCGTCCGCGTCGAAGTCGACTCCGGCGTACACGTCCTCCGCGGTCTCGGGGGTGATGTCGAGCACCTCGACGCCGCTCCCCCGCAGCACTCCCCAGGTCATCAGCAGCCGCGCGGCCGAATCGAAGCGCTCCTGCCCGCTGCCGATCTTGCGGCTGGCCTGGAACGCCCGGTACCCCTTGGGCGGGTACTGGAGGATCTCGTCGGTCTGCGTCGCGCCGATCGCCGCGTAGTTGAGCGAGGAATCGCGCGGCTCGCCCGAGCGCATGGGTCCTGTCACCATCGACTCACCTTCCGGGACGGGTTCTGTCCGGAGCGGCGACTCCGGGAGGGGATGCAGGTCACTTCTTCGCGCCCGCCTTCTCGGTGTCGCCGGACAGCGCCGCGATGAACGCCTCCTGCGGAACCTCGACGCGGCCCACCATCTTCATGCGCTTCTTGCCCTCCTTCTGCTTCTCGAGGAGCTTGCGCTTGCGGGTGATGTCACCGCCGTAGCACTTGGCGAGCACGTCCTTGCGCATGGCGCGGATCGACTCGCGGGCGATGATGCGGGCGCCGATCGCGGCCTGGATGGGCACCTCGAACTGCTGGCGCGGGATCAGTTCGCGCAGCCGACCGGTCATGAGTACGCCGTAGGCGTAGGCCTTGTCGCGGTGGACGATGGCGCTGAACGCATCCACCTGTTCGCCCTGGAGCAGGATGTCGACCTTGACCAGATCGGCCTCGGCATCGCCGATGGGCTCGTAGTCGAGCGAGGCGTAGCCGGCCGTCTTCGACTTCAGGTTGTCGAAGAAGTCGAACACGATCTCGGCGAGCGGCATGTTGTATCGGATCTCGACGCGGTCCTCGCCCAGGTACTCCATGCCCAGCAGCGACCCGCGCCGACTCTGGCAGAGCTCCATGATCGTGCCGACGTAGTCCTTCGGCGCGAGGATCGCAGCCTTGACCATCGGCTCGCGGACCGACACGATCTTGCCGCCCGGGAACTCGCTCGGGTTGGTGACCGTGACCGTCTTCTTGTCCTCGGTCGTGACCTCGTAGATCACCGAAGGGGCGGTCGCGATGAGGTCGAGCCCGAACTCGCGCTCGAGGCGCTCGGTGACGATCTCGAGGTGCAGCAGGCCGAGGAACCCGCACCGGAAGCCGAATCCCAGTGCGACCGAGGTCTCGGGCTCGTAGGCGAGGGCCGCGTCGCTCAGCTTGAGCTTGTCGAGCGCCTCGCGGAGGATCGGATAGTCGGACCCGTCGATCGGGTAGAGGCCGGAGAACACCATCGGGAGCGGTTCGGTGTAGCCGGGCAGGGCTTCCGTCGCCGGCTTCGAGGCACTCGTGACGGTGTCGCCGACCTTCGACTGGCGGACGTCCTTCACACCGGTGATCAGGTAGCCGACCTCGCCGACACCCAGACCCTCGCTGGGGGTCGGCTCGGGCGAGCTGACGCCGATCTCGAGGATCTCGTGGGTCGCCCGAGTCGACATCATCTGGATGCGCTCGCGCGGTGACAGGTGACCGTCGATCATGCGGACGTAGGTGATGACGCCGCGGTAGGCGTCGTAGACGGAGTCGAAGATCATCGCGCGCGCCGCCGCGTCGGCATTGCCGACCGGCGGGGGCACGAGCTCGGTGATGCGGTCGAGAAGCGCCTCGACGCCCACGCCGGTCTTGCCGCTGACGCGGAGGACGTCGTCGGGCGACCCGCCGATGAGGCTCGCGAGCTCGGCGGCGTACTTGTCGGGCTCGGCGGCCGGCAGGTCGATCTTGTTGAGGACCGGGACGATCGTGAGGTCGTTCTCGAGTGCCAGGTAGAGGTTGGCGAGGGTCTGCGCCTCGATGCCCTGCGCGGCGTCGACGAGGAGGATCGCTCCTTCGCAGGCGGCCAGCGACCGGGAGACCTCGTAGGTGAAGTCGACGTGCCCGGGGGTGTCGATCATGTTGAGCGCGAAGGTCTTGTCACCCAGCTGCCATGGCATGCGGACGGCCTGGCTCTTGATCGTGATGCCGCGCTCGCGCTCGATGTCCATCCGGTCGAGGTACTGGGCCCTCATATCTCGGTCGGAGACGACCCCCGTGATCTGCAGCATGCGGTCGGCGAGCGTCGACTTGCCGTGATCGATGTGGGCGATGATGCAGAAGTTGCGGATCGCCGCAGGCTCGGTGGCGGCGGGCTCGAGACCCTGCGGAGCGCGTGGAGACATGACTCACAAGTCTCCCACAGTCGTCGCGGCCACCGGTTGAGGCCGGGTCCGACTCTCAGGGGGTCTCGGAGACCTCGAGCGCCTGTACCCCGCATGTCCCCCTGCACACGGACACTGCCCACTGACGACGGGTACATTTCCAGATTTTGTACCCCGAACACGGGCGAACTTCACCCGTTTTCATAGCCGTTTCTTAGATACGTTTCTCTCGTCGGGTCCTCCGGACCGGCAGCGCTCGGTCCTGATCGGGCGCGCTATGTCATCTCGCTAAGGAGAAGGATGCACGCAGCGCACGCAGCACACCGCACCGGCAGGTCGAGGAGCGTCATCGCGTTGGCGACCGCCGTACCGCTGATCCTGCTCCCCCTGCTCGGAGGCAACGCGGCCCATGCGGCCGAGGGAGATACCTACATCGGCGTGGACTTCGGCACATTCACTCCCGGTGGAGACGCCCCCAAGGGCCAGCAGGGTTGGTCCGGCGACGGCACGACCGCCGTCTACGACTGGGCGCTCGTCGCCAACTCCGACTTCCCGTCCTCCGGACTCGACGGTGCCGGCACCAGCCTCCGGTACTCGAACTCCCTCGTCGATGAGGTCAACTACGGCGGAATCCGGCAGCTCTCGACGGCGTTCGTCGACGCCGCGGGCATCGACGCCTCCGCGGCCTACGACACATTCCAGACCTCTTTCACCATCGCCTCGACGACCGGAGGCATTCAGCCCGGGCTGAACATGTCGCTCGGCATCGACAACGGCAGCGGATCCCGTGCGGGCGGCATCGTCGGATTCCGGCACGTCACCGAGGGACTGCAGGTGTGGCTCAGCTGGCTTCCCGAAGGTGCCGACCCGCTGGATAACACCGAGTGGTTGAACCAGGCCACGGTCGTCCCCGCGGACGTGCCCCACCGGATCGACATCGTGTCGCACTTCGAGGACGCCACGGCTCCCGACTATGTGGACATCTACATCGACGGTGCGGAGGCTCTGACCGGTCACACCCTGGTCGAGTACCACGTGGCCATGGGCACCAGCGAGGCACCGAGCGCGAACTCGGTCGCCTTCCGCACCGGGCCCTCCGCACCGGGGCCGGCGGGCGTGGGCTACGAGACGGTCCGACCGACCTCGGGCCAGAACACAGCGCTCGACGGTCAGGGGTTCCTCTTCACGGACCTCAGCACGATGACCTACGAGACCTTCCCCGCCGAGCCCGTGCTCGCACCGGCACCCGACCCGACCCCGGATGCAGCGATCACTCTGCCGACCGCGCCGGTCGCGGCCGACGCCACCTTCGACGTCGAGATCGCCGGCTTCGCACCGGGTGAAGAGGTCTACTTCACCTGGTACTCGGACCCGATCTTCGGTGGCTGGTACTCGGCGGACGCGAGCGGTGTCGTGCGGGCGAGGGTGACGATCCCCGCCGGACTGGCCGCGGGGTCGCACACCCTGCAGGCGGTCGGCGCGACGTCCGGCTTCGTCGCCGCGGCCGGGTTCCAGGTTGCCGCCGCGCCGGGCACCGCGGCTGCGGCTGCTCTGCCTGACACCGGTGCATCGACGGAGGCACCGCTGTTCGCGGGGCTCCTCGCGCTCGGCCTCGGCGCGATCGCGGTGACAGCCGCCACGGTTCGCCGCCGACGGGTGAGCAGCCGATTCTGAGCTGACTATGGAGCGCCGGTGTCCGTCAGCGAGAGTGACGGCCACCGGCGCTTCGTGCTTTCCGTCGCGGGTGCCGACGCTCGCGTCGGACGTCGCTGCTCGCGCCCAGCCGGGCGAGCACGCCGACAGGCTTTAGGCTCCTCGGCATGCCTGTGCCCGAGTTCATCACCCAGCTGAGGTCGAAGATCGGTCACGCGCCGCTCTGGCTCGTCGGTGTCACCGCCGTCGTGCACGATGCGGACCGGGTCCTGCTCGTCCGTCGCTCCGACAGCGGCGAGTGGTCGAGCGTCTCGGGGATCGTCGAACCGGGCGAGCATCCCGCCGTCACCGCCGTGCGCGAGGCGCTGGAGGAGGCGTGCGTCGAGGTCGTCGTCGAACGCCTCTCCGCCGTGAACGTCACCCGGCCCGTCACCTACCCGAACGGCGACCAGTCCCAGTACACGAACCTCGTCTTCCGCTGCCGGTACCTGGGCGGGATCGCTGCAGTCGGCGACGATGAGTCGACCGAGGTCGCCTGGTTCCCGTTCGACGCGCTGCCCCCGCTGTCCGCGAGCGAGCACGCCCGCCTCGCCTCCGCCATGCGGGACGAGCCCGACACGCTGCTGGATCTCGCGACCGAAGCCTGACGTTCCGACCTCGCGGATCAGGACGGATCCGGGAGATGTCCGGATCGGTGGAACGGGTCCCGATCCGTGCAGGCGGGTCAGGGGCGCGGGAGTCGGCGGAGGCCCTCGAGCAGGTCCTCGCGGGATGCGGCGACGCAGACGCGGATCCAGCCCTCGCCGCTGCGGCCGAACGCCGAACCCGGCGCCACAGAGACCCGCTCGCGCAGCAGGAACGACTCGGCCCACCCGGCCACATCGCCGTCGCTCGCGTGCGAGATGTCGATCCACAGGTAGAAGGCGCCCGTCGGCGGCAGGTAGGAGATGCCCGCCTCGTCGAGCAGAGCGGTCGCCGCATCGAGGTTGCCGCGGTAGTGCGCAGCGGCGGCACCGACCGCGCCCTGGTCGCCCGTGATCGCCGCGACCGCAGCCCGCTGGGCGGGGGTGTCGACGCAGCTGATGATCGCCTCCTGGTAGGTGCGCATCGTCTCTGCCAGCCCCGGAGGCGTGACCAGGTAACCGACCCGTGCACCCGTCATCGCATAGGTCTTGGACACCGAGAACACGCTGAAGACGCGGTCCTCGGTATCGAGGGAGGCCATGCTCGTGTGCGGCGCGCCGTAGCTGAACGCCTCGTACACCTCGTCGGAGATGACCCACATGTCATGGCGCGAGGCGAAGTCGAGCAGCTGCGCGAGGATCTCAGCCGGATAGACGGCGCCGAGGGGGTTCGACGGCGAGTTGACGATGATGAGCCGGGTGCGCTCGGTGACGAGCTTCTCGAGCTCGTCGATCGACGGCACGAACCCCGCCGCCGGGTGAAGAGGATAGGGAACCGGTTCGGCTCCCAGCATCCGCGCGTTCATCGTGAACGTGGTGTACCCGGGATCGGGGAGCAGCACCTCGTCGCCGGGCGACAGAGTGAGCGACATGGCGAGATTGAGCGCCTGCGTGGCACCGATCGTGACCCAGACCTGCTCGGTATCGACATCGATGCCGTTGCGTTCGGCGAGCTTCGTCTTGATCGCCGCGCGCAGCTCGGGGATGCCGCCGTTCGCCGTGTAGTCGGTGTCGTCGGCCAGCCAGGCCGCACTGCCCGCGTCGAGCACGTGAGGGGCGACCGCGACATCGGGCTCCCCGACCGCGAGGCGGATGACGTCGTCGAGCTGCAGCGCGATCTCGTGGATGCGGCGGATGCCCGAGTTGGGCACGGACGAGACCTGGGAGGCGAGGGATGGCATCGCGATCCAGCGTAGTCTCGTGAGGCACGGCTTCGACGGAGGCCACCTGGCGAGGACTCCCCCCACCTGGTAATGTTCTCTGTTGGCTTGCACGCCCCTTTTGGGCGTATCCGCCGGCCGATCCCCACACCTCTCGTGGTCACCGCGCAGCTCCGCTCGCGGATCCGACCTCGGCCGGCCTACACAGACAATCGATATCGGAAAGAGCTTTCGTGGCAAACATCAAGTCGCAGATCAAGCGCATCACCACCAACAAGAAGGCGCAGGAGCGCAACAAGGCCGTCAAGAGCCAGCTGAAGACCGCTGTCCGCTCGGCTCGCGCCGCCGCCGCGACGGGTGACAAGGAGCAGGCGCTCAAGGCCCTGCAGCTCGCCACCAAGCGTCTCGACAAGGCTGTCTCCAAGGGCGTCATCCACAAGAACCAGGCCGCGAACCGCAAGTCGGCGATCGCGAAGCAGGTCGCCGCTCTCTGAGCCGCTCCCGCTGAACACCGCTTCAGCACCCGAGGGCCCCGCTCCGGCGGGGCCTTCGTCGTTAACCGGCGGCTCCGCAACCCCGACCACCTGCACGGATCAGGACCGGTTGCACGGTTCAGGACCGGTTGCACGGATCAGGAGTTTTCCGAGATCCGTCCTGATCCGCGCGGAAATCGTCCTGATCCGCGCAGATCTCCTGATCCGTGCAGACGACACCGGGTGTTGGCGGACTTTCGGGGCTGAGCGACCGAAACTCCGCTGGTCGCGACTCGGTGCGAACGTCAGGCTCAACCCATGACCTCCACCACCGCACCGGCCACCATCGACACGTCTGCTGCCCTCGCCCATTTCGCCGCCAAGCTCGCATTCGAGACCGACCCGTCGGATGTCGCATCCGCCCTCGGGGACGCGGATCCCGGATTCGTTCTGGTCGACTCGCGCGGCTCGGCCGCCTGGGCGCAGGGACACCTGCCGGCCGCGGTGCACCTGCCGACGGCACGGATCGCCGCGGAGGCGGCAGCGCTGATCCCCTCCGGAACTCCGGTGGTCGTCTACTGCTGGGGGCCCGGCTGCAACGGTGGGACCAAGGCGGCACTGGAGTTCGCGAAGCTCGGCTACCCGGTTCGCGAGATGATCGGCGGCTTCGAGTACTGGGCCCGTGAGGGCTTCGAGGTCACGACCTCAGGAGGGGTCGATCGGCGCACACCCGACCCCCTCACCGCGCCGAGCTCGCTGCCCGTCTGCGACTGCTGACCGGGGCTCGCTAGCGCTCTGAAGGTTCGGGGCCCGAATACCGCTCAGACCTGGCCGCGGGCCGCGACGATGCGGACCATGCGCTCGAGGGCGTAGAGAGGGTCTCGACCGGCACCCTTGATGCGTTCGTCGGTGTCGGCCAGGACCTCGAAGCAGGTGCCGAGCCCCTGCTCGCTCCAGCCCTCGAGGTCGCGGCGGGCGCGGTCGACCTGCCAGGGGGCGGCTCCGATGGCCGAGGCGATCTGGGCGGATGAGCCGCGCTGGCCCATCACCCGCGCCATGGTGCGGAGCTTCGCTGCGAACGCGGCGACCGTCGGCACCGGATCGGCACCGCTCGCGAGAGCATGCCGGAGCAGGCCGAGAGCCTCGCCGGACCGCCCGGCGATCGCCGAGTCGGCGACCTTGAAGGCGTTGGTCTCGACCCGACCGCCGTAGTACTTGTCGACGGTGGCCTCGGTGATCTCGTCACTGGCGTCGGCGATGAGCTGGCTGCACGCGGTTGCGAGCTCGGCGACATCGCCCGAGAAGGCCGCGAGCAACGCACGCAGAGCTCCGGGGGTGATCCGTCGACCGGCGTTCCGGAACTCCGCGACCGCGAAGTCGTACTTGTCGGAGTCCTTCTTCAGCTCGAGGCAGGCCACCTCGATGGCACCTCCCGCACCGGTGCGGAGGGCGTCGAGCAGCTTCTTGCCGCGCACTCCCCCGGCATGCCTCATCACGACGTACGCGTCGGGTGCGGGAGATTCGAGGTAGCGCAGAGCGTCGGCGAGGAAGTTGTCGTTGCACTTCTCGACGTTCGTGACCCGGATGAGCCGGGGCTCGGCGAACAACGACGGGCTGGCCAGCGAGATGAGCTCGCCGGAGGCGTAGTCGGCAGCGTCGAGGTCGGTGACCTCGAGGCTCGGATCCTCGGCGGTCAGGATGTCGCGCAGCGCCCGGATCGCCCGGTCGGCGAGGAACCCCTCGGTTCCCGAGACGAGGACGATCGGCGCCGGCCGCACCTGATCCCAGGTGAGCGTTCCGGCGCGCGGACCTGCAGCCCGAGCCGGGGCTTTCGTCGTTCGCGCTGCCACCGTCCCACCCTACGGCGAGCCGCCGACGCCCTCGCCGGGGTCGGCGGCGGTTCGGCCTCCCGCGGACCAGGCGACGAGCCGGTGCTCCTCGCCCACCAGTGCGAGGACGGCCGTGCCCGAGCGGTCGGTCCGCAGTGTCGTGGCGCCGAGCGCGTCGAGCATCTCGAGGGCCGACGCGGTCGGATGGCCGTAGGGATTGTCCGCACCGACGGAGACGAGCGCGACCCGTGCCCCGAGCCGCTCGTAGAGTTCGGGGCTCTGATCCGCCGACCCGTGATGGGCGACGCTGACCACGTCGACCCGTCCCAATCGTCCCGAGCGAAGGAGGGCGCGCTGCGCCTCCTCACCGAGATCGCCGAGCACGGCGGCACTCACCCCATCGCCCTGGACCGCGAGGACGACGCTCGCGTCATTGCCGGGAGGCGCGCCCGGCTCGGGCCAGACCACCCGCCAGTCGAGGTCGCCGAGCATGCCCGACTCCCCGGCCACCGTCTCGTGCACCTCGGCTCCCGATCGGCGGAGGGTCTCGACGAGGCGATCGGCGACGGGACCGTCGCTCGGGCCGACGAGCACGGAATCGACCCTCCCCGCCAGCACCCCGGCAGCACCGACGTGATCGCGATCGAAGTGGGTCAGGACGAGCAGGTGGATCCGCTGGACGCCCGCGCCCGCGAGGCACCGTTCGAGAGCTGCCGGGTCGTCGCCGGTGTCGATGAGTGCGACCGAATCATCGCCCCGGATCAAGGCGGCCGCGCCCTGGCCGACATCGCACGACACGACCCACCAATCCGCGGGGCGGGAGAGAGCCGAGCCGAGCGAGATACCGATGAGGGATGCGACGACGCTCGCGGCCACCCCCACGGCGAGAACCGCGACGACTCGGCTCCGACGGCGCACCGCGACCACCACGAGCAGCAGCACCAGAGCCGCCAGTGCGGCACCGACCGCGCCCGGCAACCACGGCAGCCGCGCCGGCACCTGATCGAAGGCGCGCGCGACCGCGGCGATCCAGCTCGAGGGGATCCACGCCAGCCAGCCGACGGCGGCCCCGACGGGCGGCAGGACGGGGAGCAGGAGGGAGGCGAGGAGTCCGGCCACCGTCGCGATCGGCGCCGCGGGCGCGGCCAGCAGATTGGCCGGCACGGAGAGCACGGGCAGGGTCGGATCGAGCAGCACGAGCACCGGCTGGCAGGCCGCCTGCGCTGCTGTCGGAACAGCGATGGCGGCGGCGAGCACCGGTGACATCCCTCGGGAGAGAGCGCGTGTCAGAGCGGGTGCGAGGGTGAGCAGGCCTGCGGTGGCGGCGACCGAGAGGGCGAAGCCGAAATCACGCGCGAGCCACGGATCGAGACTGAGCAGCACGACGACCGTGACCATGAGCGCGGGGAGACCCGCCCCGCGCCGCCCCGACACGGTGGCGACCAGCAGGATCACGGCCATCGCCGCGGCGCGCAGAACGCTCGGCTGCGGGGTGACGATGAGCACGAAGCCGACCAGTGCCGCCCCGGCCAGTACGACCCGGCTGCGGAGTCGGAGACCGAGAGCCGCCGCGAGCGCCATCACCCCGGCCACGACCACCGCGCAGTTCGCCCCGGAGACCGCGGTCAGATGGCTGAGCGACCCGGCGGTCATCGCCGCGTCGAGCGACGGCGTCACGGCTCGGGTGTCGCCGATCGCGAGGCCGGGGAGGAGCAGCCCGCCGTCACCGGGCAGTTCGGAGCTCCAGGCGAGGAAGCCATCGCGCAGTCCCGACGCCCAGGCGACGGGTCCCGTCGGACCCGAGCCGTACTCAGCGTCGCGCGCGAAGACGAGCCAGGCGACGCTGTCCCCTGGGTCTGCGCGCCGGACACTCCCCCGGACCTCGACCCGCGCGCCGATTCCCGACTCGAGCACGACATCGTCGGAGAACAGCAGAACGGGGACGGACGCCGCCCGCTCCCTCCCGTCGATCCGGATTCCGACGAGGGTGCCCGCGACGCGTGGCGAGCCGAACGCGCCAGCCTCGGGGCGCTCGACGGTACCGGTCAACTCGACCGTTCCCGTCATCGACGCCGCTGAGGTCGCGCCCGGATCGAGACCCAGCGCGGTCGGGCTGCGGCGTTCGAGCCCCGCTGCCGTGGCGGTCAGCAGGAGAGCGCACACGGCGAGGAGAACGGTGGCGGCGGCGAGGGCCGGCCCGATCCGCCGCGACCGGAGCGCGACCGTCGCCGCGGCCACCCCGACGACGACCACCCAGGCAGCTACCGGACCGGCAGCGAGATCGGACACCCCGGTCGCTGCGAAAGCGGTGACCCATGCCCCGGTAGCCGCGCCGACGGCACGCGTGTCGCTCGCCGCCGACCAGCCGGTCGTGCGCAACGGCGACGGGGTCACGGCACGACCAGATCGCGCAGCCCCTCGAGGGTCGCCTCGCCGATGCCGGGCACCTCGAGGAGGTCGTCGACGCTCTGGAACCTTCCGCCGGCCTCACGCCAGGCGACGATGCGCGCGGCGAGGGCGGGCCCGATCCGCGGCAGGGTGTCGAGCTGCTCGGCCGTGGCCGACCCGAGGCTGACCGGTCCCGCCCCGATGGCTGCCGCCGGGGCGGGGGGCGCGGCGGCAAGGGGCGTCTCCCCGACGCGCGGCACGACGAGCTGCTCGCCGTCGGCGACGCGGCGGGCGAGGTTCACACCCGCCGGGTCGGCGTCGTCGGCCATGCCTCCCGCGGCGGCGATGGCATCGACGACCCGGGCATCGGCAGCGACCTGGTAGAGCCCCGGAACCCGGACCGCGCCGAGAACGTGCACGAACAGCTCGCCTCCCTCATCACCATCCTGTGTTCGGGCGGCCCTGTCTCCCTCGGGCGCACCGGTCTCGTGAGGGGCGGCTCCCCCGACCTCGACGACCTGCGCGGCGCCCGCGGAACTCGCCGCCGAGATCGCGACGGCCGCCGCTACGGTGACCAGGAGGACGACGATGACGGCCCCGACCGAGATCCGCAGCCGCGGTCGCCGACCCAGCCGGGTGAGGAGATCGGTCGGGTCGTCGGCCATTCGGAGAGGCTAGGTCGGCGGTCCGGCGGCGGTCCGGCGGGCGCTAGGACCGGTGGCGAAGCGGGCCGAACAGAGCTGTGTGGAGGGACAACAAAGCCTGGGTACCACCTCCGAGAACGCCGATTGTCCGCGCGTCGCGACCTAGCCTGAAAGGCAACACCCCGGCCGCTCGACACCCGACGAGCACTGGCGAGGGTGCTGAAGTGCTGGGGAGGGGTGCCGATGAGCCTCGTCGCGCGCCGTTCCGTGCACCGGCAGGACGGCGACCCCGAGGCCGTCGACGCGAACCCGCCCGTCGGCGGGGGCGTCGACGACCAGACCTCTCGGACCGGCGCCGATCCGGCCGGTCCCCGGCAGCGCGTGCGCGCCTCGCCCGGGTCGCGTTCGGGCCCGCGCCGGCCCGGCCGGTCGACCCGGGATGGGGACGACGAGCTCTCTCCCGACTCGCCGCGCGGGAGGCGCAGGGCGGCATCGCGGCATCGTCGATCCCGCAGCCAGCACCTCTCCACCTGGGCGGAGCTCGTCACCCGCTATCTCTTTCCCGGTGCGGTTCTCCTCCTCCTCGCCGGGGTCAGTCTCGGCGCCTGGCTCGTCGCCCCCGAGCACCCCGGCCCACTTCCACCCTGGGCCACCCTCGTCCTGGTCCTCATCCTGGGCCCCGTCGTCTTCGGCGCCTCCCGCCAGTTCGGCCTCAGCTCGGTCGGCGCCCTCCTCGCCTCCGCACTCACGACCTTCCTTCTGACCACGGCCTCGTCCGATGTGATCGGCGTGCCGGAGCATGCCGCGGTCGTCGCCGGACTCCTGGCCGTCTGCCTGTGGCCCGACGGCGAGGCGTCCATCCCTCGCCGCTGGGGCGCCGGCGCTCTGACCGGCGCCGCGATCGCGATCTCACCCCTGGCTCTGATCGCTGCAGTGCTCATCGTCCTCCGGCTCCTGCACCGCCCCGATTCGCGGCGCCGACGGATCCGCGCACTCCTCGCACCGGCGAGCCTCGGTCTCGCGGTCGCGGTGATCGGGATCGTCGCTCTCGCGATCGTCCCCGGCGGCATCGCCTCCACCACCTGGGGCGGGTCGTTCTGGTTCGCAACGGTCGTCGTCTCCGTCGCCCCTGCCATCGGCGTCGCCGCGGGGATCGGAGCCGACGGGGCCCTCGCCGCCATCGGCGGTCGCGACTCCCGCGCACTCATCGCCGGCGTCATCGGATCGCTCACCCTCGGACTCGTGCTCGCGGCGACGCTGGGCGCGACGATCTCCCAGATCCGGGATCGAGTGCTCACCGCCGGACTGGTGACCGCAGCGGAGGCCGTCGACAGCGACTCCGACGACTCGGCAGCAGCCCCGTCCGCCGCACCGTCGCCGACGGTGACAGCCGACGAGGGCACGGCGCGTCGGTCCGACCAGGGGTCCCAGCTGCTCGCCAACCCGCGTCTCACGACGACCCCCGAGAGTCGCCGACTGCTCGAGGACGGGTCGGTCGACCCGCGCATCATGATCGTCCTCGCCCAGCTGCTCACGGCCCACGACCTCACCGTCGCCGACTTCCCGGCCGTCGACGACAGCCCCGCCGCCGCGGGCTCCGTGCGCCGACAGCTCCTGGTGTCCGAGGCCGATGGTGCGGCGCTCGAAACGGGCGGCGGGTCGATCCCCGCCCTCAGCGCCTACCTCTCGGGCCTCTCCGACGAGTTCGCCGTCGAGAGCGTCTCGGTCGACGCCGACGGAGTGCTCGCGACCTTCGCTCCCCCACCCGCCGAATGACCCACCCACCTCCCCCACCCACTCGGATCCCGATGACAGAACGCACCCGCGCAGAGAAGGAGCAGCACAGATGATCTCCAGCACGCCACTCGTCAGAGCCGTGGGGGCCGCCGCCGCGGTCGCGGCCCTCGTCTTCGCCCCCGCCGCTGCCGCGTCGGCCACTACGGCGGACACCGGATACGTTCGGGTCGCGCACCTCTCGCCCGACACCCTCCAGGTGGACATCTCACTGTCGGCCCTCGCCGGCGGCACGGTGCTCTACTCGCTGACCGGGGTGGGCTACGGCGGGGTGTCCAACTACATGGCCCTCGATCCCGGCACCTACGCCATCGCGATGCGCCCCGCGGGCGCCGACCCCGCCTCCGCCCCCGTCGTCGAGGCCTCCATCGATGTGACCGCCGGCGCCGCGGCCACGGTCATCGCCATGGGCCTGAACCAGGACCTCGAGACCACCGTGATCGATGACGACCTCTCGACCCCTCCCGCGGACACCGCCCGGGTCCGCGTCTTCCAGGCGTCCGTCGACTCCGACGAGGTCGATGTCTCGACGGAGGACGGAACCGAGCTGGCCTCGGCCGCTCGATTCGGCGATGTCGGCGACTACGTCGACGTGCCCGCGGGCGACACCTCGTTCTCCCTCGTCTCCGGCACCACCGAGGACCTCGACTCGGCCGCTCTCGCTGCCGGCACGGCGCAGACGCTCTTCGTGCTCGATGACTCGGCCGGCGCCCTCACGGTCGTACCGGCGATCGACAGCGCCGCGGTGGTCCAGGCTCCGGTCGGCGGCGTGGAGACGGGAGGCGGTGCACTCGCCTCCGAGCAGCAGCAGGCGCAGATCGTGACGCTCGCCGGGGTCGCCGGGATCGCGGCCATCGCCCTCATCGCGGTCGGGATCCGTTCGCGTCGGCAGGGGGTCGCCGCACGCGCAGCCGATCAGGCCCGGGTCGGCGACCGCGTCTGACCCGACGTCTCCGGGGACGGACCGGTCCGTTCCGTCCCCGCCACCAGCGGAGGGATCCGAGCAGATGACCGAGAAGCGCGCACCACGGCACCGCGGCCGCTGGACGCCATTGCGGTCGCGTGCGCGGCGCACCACCGAGCAGGCCGTCGCGGGCGCCATCGTCCTGCTCGCCGTCGTAGCCGTCACGGTCGACCAGATGGCCGGAGCGACGGACGACGCGGCCGCGGCTCGACTCACGGCCGCCGACCTCGCGGAGGCCGACCTCGCGGCGTCGGACCCGATCACGTTCTCCGAGGATCCGGCGGACCTCTCGGCCGCAAGCGTTCGTGCGTCGGCCCTGCAGGATCCACGGCCGGTCGTGTCGGGTCCCTCTGCCACGCTGACCCCGGCTCACCTGCGGATCGAGAGCATCGGAGTCGATGTCGACCTGACCCAGCTGAACCGGCGCACGGATGGTTCGCTCGAGCCGCCGACGGGGCTCATGGAGGCGGGCTGGTACACCGACAGCGCCGTTCCCGGCGCGGTCGGCCCCGCCGTCATCGCGGGACATGTCGACGACACCGAGGATGCGGGCATCTTCTCGCGACTGCACGAGGTCGCGCCGGGCACGGAGATCGTGATCACTCTGAGCGACGGCACCCAGGAGGTCTTCACGGCCGATTCAACGGCCGATGTGGCGAAGGCCGCGTTCCCGACCGACGCCGTCTACGGTCCCACCCGCACGCCTCAGCTGCGGCTCATCACCTGCAACGGCCCGTACGACTTCAACTCGATGCACTACAGCAACAATCTCGTGCTGTTCGCATCAGGTCAGCAGGGCGGTGCGGAGCGCTGAAGGCCGACGAGCCTTCAGCGCTGCCGCCCGACACGTCTCAGGAGACGGGCTTCGTCGCGATGTTCACCAGCCGCGGCGCGCGCACGATCACGTTCACGACCTCGCGGTCGCCGATCGACCGGGTCACGGCGACCGAGGCGCGGGCGAGCTTCTCCAGCTCCTCGCCACCGATCTTCGGAGAGACCTCGAGACGGTCTCGGACCTTGCCGTCGACCTGCATGATCGCGGTGACCGACTCGTCGACGAGCAGCGTCGGATCGGGCTTGCGCCAGCCGTAGAGGGCGACCGACGGCGGGTAGCCGAGGATCTCCCACATCTCCTCCGCGGTGTACGGGGTGAAGAGGCTGAGCGTCAGAGCGATCGCCTCGGCCGCCTCGCGGACGGCGGGATCTGTGGGGCCCGCACCCGAGTCGATGACCTTGCGGGTCGCGTTCGTCAGCTCCATGATCCGGGCGACGAGCACGTTGAACTTGAACGCCTCGATCAGGCCCGGGGCATCGGCCCACAGACGGTGGGTCTGGCGGCGCAACCTGTCGTCGCCGTTCTTCCAGACCACGTCGGGCGAGCTGTCCACGTCGCGGGCGACGCGCAGCGCACGGGCGAGGAACTTGGCGGACCCGGCGGGTGACACGTCGGCCCAGTCGATGTCGTCCTCGGGAGGGCCGGCGAAGGCCATCGTGAGGCGGACCGCGTCGACGCCGAACTCGTCGAGCTGGTCGGAGAGGCGGACCAGGTTGCCCTTGGACTTCGACATCGCCGAGCCGTCCATCAGCACCATGCCCTGGTTGAGCAGCGCGGTGAAGGGCTCGGTGAAGTTCACGTAGCCCATGTCGAACAGCACCTTGGTGATGAAACGGGCGTAGAGCAGATGCAGGATCGCGTGGGTGACACCGCCGACGTACTGGTCGACGGGGGCCCACTTGTCGACCTCGGACGGGTCGAACGCCTTGTCGGGGTCGTTCGGCGACAGGAAGCGCAGGAAGTACCAGGAGCTGTCGACGAAGGTGTCCATCGTGTCGGTGTCGCGGCGAACCGGCTTGCCGTCGATCTCGGTCTGCACCCATTCGGTCGCTCCGCCGAGCGGCGAGGTCCCCTTCGGCTTGAGGTCGAGTCCCTCGCTCGGCGGCAGGGCGACGGGGAGCTGATCCTCGGGGACGGGGATCTCGTTGCCGTCCTCGTCGTAGACGATCGGGATGGGCGTGCCCCAGTAGCGCTGGCGGGAGATGAGCCAGTCGCGCAGGCGGTAGTTCTTGGCCTTGCGGCCGACGCCCTGCGCCTCGAGGTGGGCGATGACGCGCGCGATGGCGTTGACCTTGCTGAAGCCGTTGAACTGACCTGAGTTGATCAGGCGGCCCTCGCCGGACAGGGCGACGCCGGTGGTACCGGGATCCATCTCGTCGAGCACGGGCAGCTCGCCGTCCTCGGGGATGATCCGGATCGCACCGGTCACCGGCTGCGTCGTGTCGACGACGACGCGGACCGGCAGGTCGAACGCGCGGGCGAAGTCGAGGTCGCGCTGGTCATGGGCCGGCACCGCCATGATGGCGCCCTGCCCATAGTCGCTCAGCACGTAGTCGGCGGCCCAGATGGGGAGCCGCTCCCCGTTCAGCGGGTTGATCGCGTAACGGCCGGTGAAGACACCGGTCTTCTCGCGGTCGACGGTGAGGCGCTCGATCTCGGTCGACTTCTGCACGCGCTGCAGGTAGTCCTGGAATCGTTCGCGGATCTCGGCGTCGTCGCTGCCCGCGACGAGCTCGGCGGCGAGGTCGGAGTCGGGGGCGACGACCATGAAGGTCGCGCCGTACAGGGTGTCGGGGCGCGTCGTGTAGACGGTCACGGGCTCGGTGCGACCCTCGACGGCGAAGTCGATGTCAGCACCTGTCGAACGGCCGATCCAGTTGCGCTGCATCGCGATGACCTTCGACGGCCACGACCCCTCGAGCTGGTTGAGGTCGTCGAGCAGACGGTCGGCGTAGGCGGTGATGCGCAGGTACCACTGCGTCAGCTTCTTCTTGACGACGATCGCACCGGAGCGCTCGGAGGTGCCGTCGGGCAGGACCTGCTCGTTGGCGAGGACGGTCTGGTCGACCGGGTCCCAGTTGACCCAGCTGTCCTTGCGGTAGGCGAGGCCTCGCTCGTACATCTTGAGAAACAGCCACTGGTTCCACTTGTAGTACTCGGGATCACTGGTGTGCAGGACGCGATCCCAGTCGAAGCTCGGCGCGTACCGCCGCATCGACTCGCGCTGCTGCGCGATGTTCGCGTAGGTCCACTCCCGGGGGTCGACTCCGCGTTTGATGGCGGCGTTCTCGGCGGGGAGGCCGAAGGAGTCCCAGCCGATCGGGTGCAGCACGTTGAAGCCCTGCTGGCGCCAGTAGCGCGCGATGACATCACCGAGGGCGTACGCCTCGGCGTGCCCCATGTGCAGGTCGCCCGACGGGTACGGGAACATGTCGAGGATGTACTTGCGGGGGCGGCTGTCGCCGGACGCGGCCGTTGCAGTGGCGAACGGCTTGGTCTCCTCCCAGACCCGCTGCCATTTGTCCTGCACTTCGGAGAAGCCGGCGACGCCGGGCTCGTCTCTGTCGGGGCCGGGGGTGAGTGACACGCTTTATCTCTACTCTCGCAAGGGATCGGCCCAGGGTGGCTCGGGCCAACAAGCAAGCGTAGTCCTCGCCGCGCGGACCCCGCCTCGTGACGACCGATGCCCTGGGCGGTTCGCCCAGGGCATCGGTCCGTTCGCTTCTGACTACGCGCTGGCCGCGGAGAGGTTCAGCTCGCCGTTGACACCGGCGGGGAAGAACCCGCCCGATGTCACCGACTTCGGGTTGAGGTACACGATGTTCAGGACCTGGCCGGGTGAACGGCTGAACGCGATGGAGTTCGCGTCGGCCGGCACGATGTTGGACTTCGAGGTGCTGCCGACGCCCTGGTCGAGATCGGTCGAGCCGTCGAGGCTGTCCCGCGCGTTCGACAGCGCGTCGGCCGCCGTGTAGACCGCGGGAACGGCGAAGCCCGCGGCGTACAGCGTCGCCCGGATCGCGCCCGCGTGGTACGCCTCGACCGCGAGGATGCCCGCGGCGGCTTCCAGGTAGGTCTTGTTCGCGATGAACGGCGACGCGCCCTTGTACGCCGTGACTCCGACGTCCTCGAAGAGGAAGGCGGCGAGGAGGAAGTTGTTCTCGTTCGCGTACGGGTCGAAGGTCTGGCCGGGCTTGATGATGCCCGCCGCCGTCGCCGCTGCCGTGAAGCTGGCGTCGAGCGAGATGGCGGGGCGCGACACCGCTGCGACTCCGAGCTGACCGCGCAGGAAGGCGACGTGCGCCTTCTCATCGGCGGCGATCTCCTCGGCGACGCGACGGACGCCCGCCGTCTTGAACGGGACGGCGCGGCCGCCCGTCACCTCGCCGCGGGTCCCCGCTCCGGTGGTGAGGTCGTCGGACAGGCCGGAACCGGTGACGGCCCGGAGGTAGAACTCCGCCTCGAGGTACTCGAGGTTGAGCGCGAAGTTGAGCACCGAGGCATCGCTGGGGCCGCCCGTCGGCGCGTCACCCGGAGCCGCCATGGCGGGAGCGGAAGTGGCGAGCATGGCGGTCGCGGCACCGGCGCCGGCGATACCCGCCATCGTGAGCAGCTTGCGGCGGTCGAGCTTGGTCTCGCCGCTGCGGCGCGCGGCGTCGACGATGAATTGCTGATCGAACATGGGACTCCAGTCATCGGGGGTAGGTGATGAAACAGGTGAGAGTGGTTCGAGTCCCAGTTCGCGACCGCTCGGCCTGCCGTGAGCCAACCACGCGGGCACGGCCCGTCACAAGAGGGCGAACCTGGCAAACCGCCCGGCTTCCCCGAATCCCAGCCCAAGAGTGCCGCGCGGACGGAAGGGCGGCCTCACTCGGACGCGGAGACGGCTCCGAGAGCGGCCAGCAGGGGTGCGGCCTTGATCCGGACCTCGGCGAGTTCCCGTTCGGGGACGGAGAGCGCCGTGATGCCGCCTCCCGCACCGACCGTGGCGCCTCCCCCTCGGAAGACGATGCTGCGGATGGTCATCGCGAGGTCGATCGAACCGTCGGCGCCGATGAGGCCGAAAGCGCCCGAGTAGAGGCCGCGAGGCCCCTCCTCGAATGCCCGCAGCAGGTCCATCGCGCTCCGCTTCGGCGCTCCCGTCATCGATCCGGCCGGGAACAGCGAGTCGATGGCGTCCGCTCCCGTCATGCCGGCCCGGAGCGACGCCTCGACGGTGCTGACCAGTTGGTGGACCTGCGGGTAGCTCTCGACCTCGAGCAAGCGTGCGACCCGGACGGTGCCGAGCTCGGCGATGCGACTGAGGTCGTTGCGCACGAGGTCGACGATCATCAGGTTCTCGGCCCGCTCCTTCTCGTCGGCGGCCAGCTCGACGGCGAGCGCGGCGTCGTGCACCGGGTCGGCCGATCGCGCCCGGGTGCCCTTGATCGGGCTGCTCGTGATCACCCCGTCGGCGTCGAGGGTGAGGAAGCTCTCGGGCGACGCACTGGCGAGGGTGGTGTCGCCGAGTCGGAGGAATCCGGCGTGGTGGGTCGGGCTCAGCGCGGCGAGCCGACGGTAGACCTGCCACGCGTCGGGCGAGCGGTCGACGGTGGCGGTGTTGGTGAGGCACAGCTGGTAGGCGTCGCCGCGTCGGATGGCGGCCTGGCAGCGGGCGATCAGATCGAGGTAGTGGTGGTCGTCGTGACGCCACCGCGCGAGGGTCGGAGGGATGGACGGTGCCGGGTCGCGTGTCGTGCCGGCCGCCCCGTCATCGATCGCCGCGGTCACCTGGGCACGCCACAGCTCATCCCCGCGGACGACGACGGATCGCGTGCGGTGGTCGAAGCCGATCGACCGCGTCACTCCGAGGAACCGGGCTCCGCCCTCGTAGTCGAGCCATCCCATCCAGGCGGGCTCCCCCGGGCGGGTGGGGTCGAGCGGGACAGCCGGGACGTGGTCGACGACCTCGTGGCCGAAGCCGAGGTGACTCATGCCCGAGCCGTCGCTGGAGTGCAGGAGGACGACCTGATCGGGCGGATCCGCAAGCAGTTCGACGGCGGTGAGCGGGTCGAGCCACCTCGGCTCGCCTCCCGTCGGGGCGGAGCTCGTCGCACCGGGTCGCCGCATACGCTAACCCTATGAGCGATGCCGACCACGACGAGGTGCCACTGGCGCCTCTCCGCTGGCGTGCCGGCGCACTGGAGCCGGTCGACGGGTGCGAGAACACGGTGTCGCGCGTGGCCGCCGCCGACTCCTGGTTCGTGACCGAGGGGCGCGCCCGCGGTCTCGAGCTGCATCGTCAGCGCTTCGAGCGGGCGCTGCCGGCGGAGCTGCGCGGCGACGCAGCTCCGTTCTGGGATGCGGCGATCGCGACCCTCCCCCGCACCGGCGACTGGTTCCCTCGGGTCGAGGCCAGAACCGCCTCGGGTCGCGCCGAACTGCGGCTGCTGATGCGCCCCGCACCCGCGATCCGCAGCGCCGCACGGGTGGTGTCCCATCACGGGGCCGACCCCCGCCGTTCGCCGACGATCAAAGGTCCCGACCTCGAGACGATGCTGCGCGTGCGCAGCGAGGGGCAGCGGCGGGGCGCCGATGAGGTCATCATCACCTCCCCCGAGGGCTACGTCGTCGAGGGCGCGTACAGCGCGGTGGCCTGGTGGCGCGGAGACATCCTGGCCTTCCCGGCGGACGACCTCGAACGCGTCGATTCGGTGACGGCCCGCAGTCTCGAGACCCTCGCCGTCGCGCTCGGCGTCGACACGGTGCGCGAGCACACGACGGCCAGCGAACTCGAGGGGCATGAGGTGTGGATCCTCAACGCCCTGCACGGCATCCGCATCGTCACCGCGTGGGTGGACGGACCGAGCGTCGCTGAGCAGCCCGGCCGTCGCTCGCTGTGGGCACGTCGCCTCGACGCGCTACGACGACCGCTCCCCTGACCGCGCCCTGACTCTCACGGCGACCAATCGCACCAGCAGGCCCAGCGCGACGACGATCAGCCCTCCGACGACGGAGGCCACGGGAAGAGCGGCCGCGAGGACGACGCAGCCGACGGCACCGAGCACGGCCACAGCGCGGGGTGCAAGGCGGTCGCCTCGGTCCTGGGTGAACGCGGAGAGGTTCGCGACGAGGTAGTAGAGCAGGACCCCGAATGAGGAGAAGCCGATCGCCGAACGGAGGTCGACGGTCAGGACCAGCACGACGACCACCGCGGTCACGACGAGCTCGGCATTCCGAGGCGTGCCGTGCCGGTTCGATACGCCCGCGAGGAATCGCGGCAGGTCACCCTCGCGTCCCATCGCCAGCGCGGTGCGCGACACACCCGCCGTCAGCGCGAGGAGCGCACCGAGACACGCGATGGCGGCGCCGATCCGCACGACGACGACCGCGTCCGGCCACGGGGTGAGCGCGACGACCGCGGCGAGGGGCGCTGAGGACCCGGCGAGGCCGCCCTCTCCGAGGACCGTCACCAGGGTGGCGCCCACCACGGCGTAGATGACGAGGACGGCCCCCAGCGCGATGAGTATCGCGCGCGGGATCGTGCGCCGCGGGTCGCGCACCTCCTCCCCGAGAGTCGCGATGCGCGCGTATCCGGCGAAGGCGAAGAACAGCAGGCCCGCCGCCTGCAGCACTCCGTAGACCGACGACCCGCCCGAGACCAGGTCGCCCGCTTCGGAGGGTCTTCCCGCCCAGCCGAGGCCGCTCGCCACCACGAAGACGAGGACGGCGAGCACGGCGAGCACGAGGATCCGCGCGACCCGCGCGGTCCGGGTGACCCCGAGCACGCTCACCCCGCCGATGACCAGCATGGCGACAGCTGCCGCAGGTCTCTGCCATTCCTGCGGCACCGCGTAGGCGGCGAACGTCAGCGCCATCGCCGCGCAGCTGGCGGTCTTGCCGATCACGAAGCTCCACCCCGCGAGGTGGCCCCACCACGGTCCGAGACGCTCGCGGCCGTAGACGTAGGTCCCGCCAGAGGTCGGGTACTGCGCCGCGAGGCTCGCGGACGAGATCGCGTTCGTCGTCGCGACCACTGCCGCGATCGCCAGCGCGATGAGGAGCGCACCGCCCGCTGACGCCGCGGCAGGGGCGAATGCCGAGAAGATGCCGGCACCGATCATCGACGCCAGACCGATCCACACGGCATCGGCCGTGCCGAGTCGGCGGGCGAGTGGGGTGGAGCCGGTCACGGCGCGGACTCTAGCGGAGCGCGGTGAACCGGAGGCGGACGCGAGCACCCCAACCGTGCGACGGCCGGACGAGCCGGCGGAGGAGGCATGCCGAAGCTCACGGTTCACGTAGGGGCCCGGCCCCTAATGTGGATGCTGTGAACGACGTTCTCGACGCGGTGCTGCAGACGGTCGACGATGTCGATCCGGTGCTCCGCACCCTTCTCTCCGGGCTGGCGATGTTCCTCGAGACGTCGATCCTGATCGGACTGATCGTTCCAGGCGACACGATCGTGATCGTCTCCGCGACCGGGGTGGCCAACCCGTTCGAGTACTGGTCGCTGATCGTCGTGGTCATCATCGGCTCGCTCGCGGGCGAGAGCGTCGGATTCCTGCTCGGCCGCTACTTCGGCCCCCGCCTCCGCGCGAGTCGTCTGGGGGCGCGCATCGGCCACCGCAACTGGGAACGCGCGGAGCACTATCTCGCGCGGCGCGGCGGGCCCGCGGTGTTCATCAGCCGGTTCCTCCCCGTCCTGCACGCGCTCATCCCCCTGACGGTCGGCATGAGTCCGATGAGCTACCGCCGGTTCATCTCCTGGACCGCCCCCGCGTGCACGGTGTGGGCGTTCGCCTACATCTCGGTCGCGGCTGCCGCCGCCGAGGGCTACCGCTCACTCGCCGACCGGCTGCACTACGCCGGCTACCTGTTCGTCGGCGCCATCGTCCTGTTCCTGCTCGTCGCGGCGCTCATCCGCTGGCTTCTGCACCGGCGCGAACTGCGGCACATGAACCGCGCCGACGACCCCGGGGAGCACTGACGACTCCGCCGAAACGACGAACTGCCCGATTCGGGCAGTTCCCGACGAGCGGGAGTGCCTGAACCGGGCAGTTCGATTCAGCGGGGACGACTCAGCTGAGGAACCCGTTGTCGGTCAGCCACTTCGTGGCGATGACATCGGAGGACTCCTGGTCGTCGACGCTCAGCACGTTGAGGGCGACGAGTCCCTCGGGCGTGAGAGCGGCGTCGATCGGGTTGAGCACCTCGGCCAGCTCGTCGGCCAGATCGGCGTTCACGAGGGGGACGACGTTCGAGGCGAGGAACAGGCCCTCGGGGTCCTCGAGGGTGACGAGGTCGTTGGACGCGATCCGCGGGTCGGCGCTGTAGACGTTCGCGATGTTGATCGTGCCGGCGACGAGGGCGTCGACGGTCGTGTCACCGGTGGCGTTGAACGAGACCGTCACGCCGTACACGTCCTTCAGACCGGTGGGTCCGTAGGGGCGCTCCTCGAGCTCGGCGTTGCCGCCGAGGATGAGGTCGGGGACGTTCGCGAGGTCCGCGATCGACGTCAGCGAGTTGGCCTCGGCGAACGCCGCGGTCACGTTGTACGAGTCCTGGTCGGTCGCGGGCGACTGGTCGAGGACGGCGAGGCCGTCGGGCAGCGCGTCCTGGAGGGCCGCGTAGACCTCGTCGGACTGGGTCGCCGTGGCGGTGTCGTCGTAGAACTGGAGGAGGTTTCCTGTGTACTCGGGGATGAGGTCCACCTCGCCGTCCTCGAGCGCGGGCAGGTAGGCGTCGCGCTGGCCGATCTGGAACTGGCGGTCGACCGTGTAACCGGCGTTCTCCAGAGCCTGTGCGTAGATCTCGGCGATGATCTCGTTCGAGTAGTAGGCCTGCGAGCCGACGACGATGGTGTCGCTGTCGGAGTCGCTGCCACCCGATCCGCTGTCGAGGGGATCACCCGAGGCGCACCCTGTGAGGGCCAATGCCGCCCCGACCGCGACTGCCGTGATGGCGAGCCGGCCCTTGTTCCTTGCTGTGAACATGTTCTTCTCTCTTCTTGGTGGTTCCCGGTGCCCGGGAAATCTGGGGTGGCGCCAGTCAACGCCCAGCCGCCGACACGCCCTGAGCTACTCCGCCCGCCTTCTGGGCCTCGATGGGAGCCTTTGCCTCCGACGCGATCCGACCTCCCCGGGCGCCTCTCACGCCCTTGGGGACCGCGAAGTGCTCGAGCAGGCCGAACAGCGCGTCGAGCAGCAGCGCCAGCACAACGACGACGATCGCGCCGCCGAGGGTCTGCGGGTAGTTCCGGGTCTGGATGCCCTGGAGGATGTCGAAGCCGAGCCCGCCGAGACCGACGTAGGCCGCGAGCGTCGCCGTCGCCACGATCTGCAGCAGACCGCTGCGCAGCCCCGAGATCAGCAGCGGCAGGCCGAGCGGGATCTCGACCTTGGTGAGGATCTGCCATTCGGTCATGCCGACCGATCGCGCCGCGTCGATCGTGCGCCGGTCCACGCTCTCGAGCCCCGCGTAGGCGCCCGCGAGGATCGACGGGATCGCGAGGATCACCAGCGCCGCCGTCACCGACGGGCCGATCTGCAGCACGCCGACGAGGATGACGAGGAGCAGGATGAGGCCGAACGACGGCAGCGCCCGAGCAGCGCCCGAGATCGCCACTGCGACCTCGCGCCCCTTGCCGGTGTGTCCGATCAGATAGCCGAGCGGGATCGCGATGATCGAGGCGATCACGAACGCGATGACCGTGAAGAAGAGGTGCTGTCCGATGCGCTCCGGGATCGAGTCGGCCCCGGTCCACTGCTCGGGTGCGAACAGCCAGCCGAATGCGTCGAGGAAGAGGTTCATGCGGATGCACCCCCGACCGCTGCGTCACGGGGACGGGCTCTGCGAGAGACCGACCGGGTGGCCCGCGCCCACGGCATCAGGGCTCGGCCGAGCAGCGCGAGCAGCAGGTCGACGAGCAACGCGATGACCATCGTCATCACGACACCGGTGAGGATCTCCTCGGTGATACGGCGCTGGAACCCGTTGGTGAAGAGGTAGCCGAGGCTCTGCACGCCGACCAGGATCCCGACGGTGACGAGCGCGATGGTGCTCACCGCGACGACGCGGAGACCGGCCAGCATGACGGGACCGGCGAGCGGGAACTCCACGGCCCAGAAGCGTCTCCAGCTCGAGTAGCCGACCGCGGTCGCGGCCTGCCTGACGCCGGGATCGACCGACGCGAAGGCATCCGCGACCGATCGCGCCATGATGGCGACGGCGTAGATCGTCAAGGCGATGATGAGGTTCGTCTCGCTCAGAACCGAGATGCCGGTGATGGCCGGGAGGACGACGAAGAGCGCCAGCGACGGGATCGTGTACAGCAGCCCCGCCACGGTGAGCAGGATGCCGCGGGTGACGCGATAACGGTAGGCGACGAAGCCCAGCGGCACGGAGATGACGAAGCCGAGAACGATCGGGATGACCGCGAGCCGCAGATGCTGAACGGTCAGTTCGAGAACCAGGTCGAGGTTGTTCGACAGCCAGTTCACGACGCTCGTTCACCCTGCGCCGCGGGGGCACCCGAGGCGGTGAGAGCCTCGGCCTTGTCGGGGGCGGGGACGAGCCGGCCGGCGGGCCGCCCGTCGGAGTCGACGAGGACGTCGCGTCCGTCGACGGAGACGACGTGGAGGGCGCGCTTGCCGCGGTCCGCTCCCACGAACTCGGCCACGAAATCGTTCGCGGGCGCGGCGAGGATCTCGGCCGGAGTGCCCTTCTGGGCGATGATGCCGCCCTTCTGGAGGATGACGACCTGGTCGCCGAGGAGGAACGCCTCGTCGATGTCGTGAGTGACGAAGACGACGGTCTTGTCGAGGTCGCGCTGCAGCCTCAGCGTCTCGCGCTGCAGCTCGGTGCGCACGATCGGGTCGACGGCGCCGAAGGGCTCGTCCATGAGGAGGATGTTGGGGTCGGCTGCGAGACCGCGGGCGACCCCGACGCGCTGCTGCTGACCGCCCGAGAGCTGGTTGGGGTAGCGATCGGCGAGGGATCGGTCGAGGCCCACGGTGTCGAGCAGCTCGAGCGCGCGGGCGCGGGACTCCGACTTCGACACCCCGTTGAGGCGGGGCACCGTCGCGACGTTGTCGACGACCTTGCGGTGCGGGAGCAGGCCCGAATTCTGCATGACGTACCCGATGCTGCGGCGGAGCGCCACCGGCGGACGGTTCGCGATGTCGTCCCCGTCGATCAGGATCGAGCCGGACGTCGGGTCGACCATGCGGTTCACCATGCGCAGCAGGGTGGTCTTGCCGCAGCCGGAGGATCCGACCAGCACGGTGATGCTGCGCGAGGGGATCGTCAGTTCGAAGTTCTCGACCGCGAGGGTGCCGTCGTCGAACCTCTTCGACACCGAGCGGAACTCGATCGACATTCGGCCGCTCTCTCCTTGTGGTGCCCCGGCGACGAGGTCGTCAGCGGGTGGACCGCCTGCGACTCAATCACTGTTCGGAGCTCATCGCCCGACGGTTTGCCGCGCGTCGCGGAACAGTATCAAACGGATCTGCTGGAGTGCCCTGCGAGGTAACCTGCCGCAACAGTCCTCGCCTCCTCGATGAACCGTGGGTCTCCATCCGGGTCCGAGACGAAGGCGCGGTGGACGAGGACCTCGCACATCGCAAGCGCGACCTGCAGCTGGAAGGCGAGGTCGTCGAATGCGAGGTCGGGCTCGTGCCGACGCAGGAGCTCGCCGAGCTGGCGGGCGAGAGCCGACTCGGTCGTCTCTACACCGCCGGTGACCCTCGCCTCGACGGTGTCGCCGAAGCGGAGCACCCGGTATCCGGGCTCGTTGCGGGAGAAGTCGACGAGGGTCGCCACGATGATGTCGACGAGCTGGCCCAGCGTGAGGTCGCCGCGGTCGTCGAACTCCTGCTCCAGCTTGATGAGGAAGCGGGAGAGAGCCCTGTTGGCCAGCCCCTCGATTACCGCGACGCGGTCGGGGAAGTAGCGGTACACGGTGCCGATGGACGCACCGGCGCGGTCGGCCACCATCGCCGTGGTCAGGCGCTCGGGGCCCACCTCGTCGACGACTGCCGCGGCGGAGTCGAGGAGGGTCGAGAGACGAGCCGCGCTCCGCGCCTGGACCGGCTCGTTCCGCAGCCGGGACTCCGCACTCGAACTCCTGGCGTCGCCGATCAGCACGCTGTCTCCTCTTCTATCCTGGGTGACCTTATCCGGCGCCCCCAGCCGGGGGCAAACTCATCGGTCCACCCGGCGCAATGTCAGAGGTGACGTGCAGAATCGGCTCCATGTGCGGACGATATGTTTCCTCCAAAGCCGTCGGCGATATCGTGACGTTCTTCGACGTCGAGCGCGTCGGCGAAGAGCTGGCCTCGCCCTCGTGGAACGTCGCACCCACCGTGCCCATCAACATCGTCCTCGACTCGATTCCCAAGGACAGGGCCGCCGAAGGCGACGCGTCGACCGTCCGGAGGCTCGAGGCGGCCCGCTGGGGCCTCGTACCGCCGTGGGCGAAGGACATCGCCGTCGGCGCGCGCATGTTCAACGCCCGGATCGAGGAGGCGGCGGACAAATCCGCGTTCCGCACTGCCGTCAAGAAGCGTCGGGCCGCGATCCCCGCGTCGGGGTACTACGAGTGGCAGAAGCTGGCCGACGGCTCGAAGGCCCCGTTCTTCATCTCTCCCGACGGCGACGATTCGCTCTTCGCATTCGCCGGCCTCTACGAGTGGTGGCGCAATCCCGCGGCGGCCGACGACGCCCCCGACCGCTGGGTCCTCTCGGCGACGATCCTCACCCAGGACTCCGTCGGTCCGCTCGCCGAGATCCACGACCGCATGCCCGTCGTCCTCGAGCCCGACGCACTCGACCACTGGCTCGACCCGCACGTCGAGGGCGACGCCGACCTCCTCGACGACATCGCAGGAGCGAGCGTCGACATGATCGAGACCTTCGAGCTGAGGCCCGTGGGCCGCGAGGTCGGCAACGTGCGCAACGACTCACCGGCTCTCATCGAACCGCTCGCCTGACCGGCGCAACACGCTCCGTGCCGCCGCGCCGTGCCACCCCGACCCGAGAACTGCCCAGCCCATAGGGTGGACGCGTGACGGCATCCCGCAAGCAGCGAAGCGAAGCCACCGGAGCGGTGATGCCCATCCTGCATCGGGCCGCTCGGATCGAGGATCGGATCCAGGAGTTCCGGGAGCAGCGGGCGCGCAAGCGCGGGCTGCTCCCGACGGTCATCCCCTACGCCGGGTACGGCGCCCCCGGCTGGGTCCGCGTCCTCGGCCGCGTGATGCTCACCCGCGAACCCCGCTCCTCCCGGCCCAGTGTGCGCGGATGGCGCAGCTTCACGAGTGTCGCCGTCAATGACGTCAACGTCATCGTCACCATCGGCAAGACCGAGCATCGGGTGCACGCCGATCGCGGCGGGGTGATCGATGTGCGACTCAAGTCGCGCCTCTCCCCCGGCTGGCGCACGGTCACGATCCGCAGCGATGACCCCGAGAGCGCCGACGGGCCCGCGGTCGAGGCTCCGGTCTACATCGTCGACGGCGACGCGCACTTCGGCATTGTGTCCGACATCGACGACACCGTCATGGTCACGGCCCTGCCGCGGCCGTTCCTGGCGGCCTGGAACACGTTCGTCCTCGACGAGCACGCCCGCACCCCGACACCGGGCATGGCGGTGCTGTACGACCGGCTGACCAAGGCGAACCCCGGCACGACGACCATCTACCTCTCCACCGGGGCGTGGAATGTGGCCCCTACGCTGTCGCGCTTCCTCGGCCGCAACCTCTACCCGCGCGGCCCGCTGCTGCTGACCGATTGGGGCCCCACCCACGACCGCATCTTCCGGAGCGGCCGCCAGCACAAGGTCGAAAGCCTCGCACGGCTCGCGACCGAGTTCCCCGACGTCAAATGGCTGCTGATCGGCGACGACGGGCAGCACGACGAGGAGATCTACGGCGAGTTCGCGCTCGCGCATCCCGACAAGGTGCGTGCGGTCGCGATCCGGCAGCTGTCCTCCGGTGAGGCGGTCCTCGCCGGTGGTCGCACGAAAGCCGAGGACTACAGTTCACGCACCGAGGTGCCGTGGATCTACGGTCCCGACGGCGCGGCGATCGCCTCCGAGCTGGAGCGCATCGGCGTCCTCTGAGCCCGACACCGGGCGGTACTGGCTGTCGCGGCGCCCCGACTACTGAGCAGGAGCCCCGAGCTCGTCGAAGTCGTCGACACCGGCAGCAGCCGCCTCACGGCGACGGGCGCGCAACGACGGTGCGATGAGCGCGGCAAGGATCGCCAGCACGCCGACACCGGCCGAGGCCCAGAACCCGATGGTGAACGCATCGTCCGTCGGAGCTCCCTGAGCGGTCACGTTGGACGAGATGAGCGCGGCGATGACAGCCGTTCCGATGCTGCTGCCGATGGTGCGGATGACGGTGTTGGCGCTGATCGCCTCGCCTGTCTGCGCGGCCGGGACGCTCTCGACGATCGCGTTCGAGGTCGCGGCCAGCGCCATGCCGATACCGATTCCGGTGAGGACGCCGCTGAGCAGGATCTGCCACTCCTCCGCGTGGCCGAGGGCCGGGATCAGGAAGGCGGCGGTCACGGCGACGCCTCCGGCGATCATCGGGATCTTCGGCCCGATCCGGCGGATCAGGATTCCGGCGACGACGCCCGAGATCACCATGGCGACGACCGTCGGCAGCAGGTAGAGGCCGGCCTCGCTCACGCTCTTGCCGAACCCGTAGCCGAGCACGCTCGGCAGCTGCAGCAGGGTGGGCACGAGGATGAAGGTGCCGAACATCGCGAACCCGAACGCCAGCGCGACGATGTGAGCCGTCCACACCCCGCGGTGTCGGAACAGGCTCATGTCGATGAGGGGTTCCTTGACGCGGAGTTCGACGAAGACGAAGACGATGAGGGCGATGCCGCCGAACACGAGGAGCCCAACGGTCTTCACGTCGCCCCAGCCCCACTTCTGCCCCTCGCCGATGGCGAGGAGGAGCGCCACGAGCCCGAGGGAAAGGATCGCGGTGCCGACCAGGTCGAGGCGGCCGGGCGTGCGCACGGGCGATTCGGGGATCCCGAAGATCGCCCCCAGAAGGGCGATCGCCACGAGAACGGCGGGCAGCCAGAACAGCCAGTGCCAGGACAGCGCCTCGACGATCGGGCCGGCGGTCACGATGCCGACACCCGCGCCGATGCCGAAGATCGCCGACAGCAGACCGATGGTGACGCTGACGCGCTCCTTCGGCAGTTCATCGCGCACGATGCCGATCGAGAGCGGCATCACCGCGCCCGCGGCCCCCTGGAGGACGCGACCCACGATCAGCACGCCGAGGTTCGGAGCGAGCGCCGCGAGGACCGTGCCGGCGAGCAGCAGCGCCAGCACGACGATGATGACCCTGCGCTTGCCGACCATGTCGCCGAGGCGACCGAGGATGGGGGTCAGCACCGAGGCGGACAGCAGATACGCCGTCAGCACCCAGCTCGCGTCGGTGGTCTCGACCCCGAGATCCGAACCGATCGTTCCGAGGGCCGGTGCGACCAGCGACTGCAGCACGGCGAAGGAGAGACCGCCGAGCGAGAGGAACAGCACGATCGCGACTCCGCGCGATCCCGCCGCCTTCGCAGCCGGACCGGCCTGGGCCGGAACCGAACCCGTAGCGGGGCTCTGACGGGTCGCTGACATGGCTCTCCTCGATGTAAACAAACGCTGACTTGACGAGTGTTCCCCACTCGTTGCCCTATGTCAACATTCGTTTACTTGGCGCGTCGCCGCCGCTACAGTGGCCCGCGGAGGGTGAGACATGAGCGAACCGACACCGTCGTCGACAGTGCAGCACGACGACCTCGAGGACTCCCCCGACGACGAACTGGTGCGGTCGGGGCGGGACGCCGCGCTCACGCGGCGAGCCCTGGTCCGAGCCGCACGACGCCGCTTCGCGACGGAGGGGTACCGGGCGACGACGGTGCGCGAGATCGCGGCGGACGCCGGCGTGAACGTCGCGCTGATCAACCGGTACTTCACCTCGAAAGAGGGGCTGTTCGCGGCGTGCATGATCCGCACGTCCGACGAACTGGACATCCGGACGCCGGATCGCCCCTCGGATCTCGACGGCGTGATCGATCGGCTCGTCGCTCACGTGGTGCTCGCCCCTGACAGCGATGATCCGCTGCAGCTGCTCCTGCTGCTGCGCTCATCCGGCGACGAGAACGCCGACCTCATCCGCCGGAACACGCTGGAGCACTTCACCCGCAAGCTCGCGGCCGCCGCCGGTTGGAACGCCGACGACCCCGGCACCGCCCCCGTCCTGCTGCGGGCTCAGCTCGCGATCGCCACCTCGCTCGGTGTCGTCATGCTCCGCACCTCGGCGGCGGTGCAGCCCGTCGCGTCCGCCGACATCGACGAGCTGACGGACGCCTTGCGAGACATCTTCAGAGCACTCCTCACCCCCCGCCCCACGAAGTGAGCGCAGCGAAATGAAGGGACCCGCCCATTGAGCCTGTCGAAATGAAGGCGCTCGTTTCGCTCCGCTCAACGGGCAAGGTAAGCGCTCGTTTCGACGAGCTCAACGAGCGGAAAGAACGACCCGCCCATTGAGCGCAGCGAAATGAAAGGCCCGCCCATTGAGCGCAGCGAAATGAAGGGGCTCGTTTCGCTCCGCTCAACGGGCGAGGTAAGCGCTCGTTTCGCCTCACTCAACGGGCGAGGTACGCGCGCGTTTCGACGAGCTCAATGGGCGGTGGCGGCGGCCCGCCCATTGAGCGCAGCGAAATGAAGGGGTGCGGAGGGGCTCAGCTCCAGGACGACGGGCCCTTCGAGCCCGCCCGGTAGTCGTCCAGGGGAACCTCGCCCGCACGCCACGCCTTGATGACCGGGGCGATGATGCGCCAGCACTGCTCGGCGATGTCGCCGCGCACCGACAGCGTCGGGTCGCTCGACAGCAGGCCGCGCAGCACCTCGCCGTACTCGGTGAGCTCCTGCGCAGGCATCTCGGTCTCCAACGCACCCGGTGCGAGGCGGAACGGGTCGCTCTCCCCGTTGACGGCGAGGTGGAGTTCGAACGACTGCGGCTTGAGGCCGACGATGAACCGCTCGGGAGCCCGGGTGCCGGTGAGCCCGCGCGGCACGAAGCGCGGCTTGCGGAACACGATCTCGACCTGGCGTCGCGGCTCGCCGATCGCCTTGCCCGAACGCAGGATGAACGGAGTACCCGCCCAACGACGCGTCTTGACCTCGACGGCGATCTCCGCCAGCGTCTCGGTCTCCCGCGCCGGGTCCACCCCCTCCTCGTCCACGTAGGAGGGAAGCGAGCGTCCGTCGATCTTGCCGGCCGTGTAACGGGCGCGACGGGACGGCTGATCAGTTCCCGGCAGCACCGGTTCACCCGACCAGATCGAGGTGGCGTTCAGCACCTGGGCGGTCGCCGAACGGAAGTCCTCCTCGTCGATCGAGGCGGGCGCCTCCATGGCGACGATCGAGAGCACCTGGAGCAGATGCGACTGCAGCATGTCGATGAGGGCGCCGGCCTCGTCGTAGTAGGCGGCGCGACCCTCGAGCCCGAGCTGCTCGTCGTAGGTGATCTCGACGCGCTCGATGTCGTCGGAGTTCCAGACGGGCTCGAACGTGCGCCCGGCGAAGCGGATGCCCAGCAGACCCAGCACGGTCGGCTCGCCGAGGAAGTGGTCGATGCGGTGCACCTGCCGTTCGGGCACCAGCTTCGCGATCCGTCGGTTCAATGCCGCGGCGGAGCGCGCGTCGGAGCCGAACGGCTTCTCGAGGGCGAGGATCGTGCCCTCCGGCAGCTCGACGTCCTTAAGCGCATCGATCGCCTTCTCGACCACGGCCGGCGGCAGCGCGAAGTAGAGCACGGGGACGCCCACGACGCTCTTCAGCACGTTCGCGAGGTCGTCGCTCTTCGACGGGTCGCCGCGGATGTACTCCGCTTTTCCGGCTAGCCGGTCGGCGTCCTTCGCGGTCGCGCCGCCTTCGGCGATTCCGTCGCGCACGACCTGCTTCCACCAGTCGCTGTCGTGCTCCGACCGCGAGGTGCCGATGATGGTGAGGTCTCCGGCGAGCTGCGAGTCCTTATCGCGCGACGAGGCGAGCAGGCTGCCGAGCCCGGGGAGGAGGAGCCTCTTCGTGAGGTCGCCGCTCGCGCCGAGGATGATGAGGGTGCCGACGTCGGTCATGGTGCGAGCCTAGAACCCCATCCTGCGCGGCCGCGTCAGGCCCGCGGCCGGAGGATTCCACGCCGCGAATGGTCTGAGACGTCTCACATCCGGACGATGGTATGGACTAGCGTTTACTCATGGCGGATGGGGATATCCGAATGCCCTTCGAGGGCGGCACCAGTTTCCTGCTCACGGCGTGCGGAGCGGAGGTGCGCAAACGGTGGGCCCGGATGCTCGCCGATCACGGTCTGACACCGCACCATTTCGCCCTGCTGCAGGTGCTCGAGCACATCGGCGAGGCGAGTCAGAAGGAGTTGTCGTCCGCGGTCGGAATCGATCCGCGCAACGCTCCGCCGCTGCTCGATCTGCTCGACGGGCGTGACCTGATCACCCGGGCCGATTCAACGGAGGACCGTCGGCGTCAGGTCATCCAGTTGACGCCCCTCGGCCGCTCCATCGTCGGCTTCCTCCAGAAGACGGGGCAGGAGATCGAGGAGGAGTATTTCGCGCCTCTCGACGCGGACGAGCGGAATCTGCTGAGGCGGCTGCTGCTGCGACTCAGCACTCGCGGTATGCGAGGCGCTCCGGCCGAGGAGGAGATGCCGCGCGCAGCGGCCACTCGCGGCACCCGCAGTCGGTCGACGAACGACTCGGGCCTGCACCCCTTCCTCTACTGACGCTCCGACCTCCGGGCGGGCACGGCGCGGACACTGCCCGCGCGCAGGGGCTGTCGATAGCCTGACTGCGTGCCACTGACCCCGAACGTCCGGGCCGCGACCCGCGTACCGTTCGTGCAGGTCGCCAAGACCGCGGTCGCCGCGGTGCTGGCCTGGTTCATCCCTCTCCTGCTGCTGCCGGGCGAGCTTCCCGTCTTCGCCGTCGTCGCGGCCCTCATCGTCATCCAGCCGAGCGTCAATCAGACCTACGCGAAGGCTTTCGAGCGCAGCCTCGGCGTCCTGCTCGGTGTGCTCATCGCGCTCGGTGCTGTCCTCGTCTTCGGCGAGCACAGCTGGCTTGTGCTCGTCGCGACCGTCGTCGCGATCTTCGCCGGGTGGGGGCTGCGGCTGACGGCGGGATCCGCGAACCAGATCGCGATCAGCGCCATGCTGGTGCTCTCGATCGGAGCTGCGACGCCCGCGTACGCTGCCACCCGAGTCGTGGAGACCGTGATCGGCGCCGTCATCGCCCTCATCGTCAACGCCGCCATCGCCCCTCCCCTGCTCACCGCTCCTGCCCGACTCGCGGTCGCCCGCCTGGCGCGCGCCGAGGCGGACCGGCTCGACGAGCTCGCGACGACGATCGACTCCGACCCCGACGAGGCGCGACTGCAGTCGACGCTCACCTCCGCACGCGAACTCCGGGCACTCCGGGTGACGGCCATCGATGCGGTTCAGCAGGGACGCGAGAGCCTGACCTTCAATCCGCGCCGGTCACGTCACCGCGAGCAGCTCCAGCGCGACGCCGATCTGCTCGCACGGCTCGATCCTCTTGTCACGCGCATCGTCGGCATGGCCCGCACGGTCCACGACCAGTGGGACGACGACCTCGTCGGCGATCCGCTCATCGCGGGCGTGGCCGAGGAGCTGCGCCGGGCGGCGCATGATCTGCGCAGGCTCGTCCGCTACGAGGACGGCTCGCCGGGCCGGCTCGACGACGAACGCCCCGATATCGACACGGATCTTCCGGCGCTGACCCGGCCCATCGCCATCCTCCAGCCGCATCCCGAGCACTGGGTCCTCCTCGGCGCACTGCTCGAGGACCTCCGCCGGATCCGCGAGGAGATCGTCGGCGAATAGCAGCCGCGACCGAGCCCCGCTATCAGCGGAGCGCGATACGGGCCGCGAGCACCCGGCGGGCGGCCTCGTCGAGCACCTCGGGGAGGATGCGCCCGGAGTCCGCGGCTGCGGTGAGCCCGTCGATCAGCGCGTAGGGATCGACGCCGGAGACGGAGGGGTCGGCGGCCAGCACGTAGACGAGAACGTCGTTACCGGCGCTGATCGCGCGGATGCCGTTCTCGACGGGATCCTGGAACTCGGGCAGATCGGTGTGCTGGAGCATGAGCATGTCGTCGGTCACCGCGAGACCGTCGAAGTGGAGTTCGGTGCGGAGGATCTCGTGCCAGCGGGGCGACAGCGAAGCCGGCTGCCCGTCGACCGAGGTGTAGGCGAGGTGCCCGAACATCACGGCCTCCGCTCCTGCCGCGACTCCGCGCTCGAAGGGGACCGCGTCGGTGACGCGCCATTCGTCGTAGCCGACGTCGGTGACCGGGATCTCCGAGTGGGAGTCGGCCTCGGAACGCCCGTGGCCCGGGAAGTGCTTGAGCGTCGAGGCGACCAGCCCGCGCTCCCCCGCCACGGCCTGCTCGACGCGGGCGGCGGTGTCCTCCGGAGTCGAACCGTAGACGCGGTCGAAGATGAAGGAGTCGGGATCCCCCGTCATGTCGGCGACGATGCCGAAGTTGAGGTTCGCGCCACCGCGGTGGACGAGGTCGGCACGAGCCGCGAACGCCGCCTTCGTGGCATCGGGCGCCTCGGTCTTCAGCTGCTCCGCAGCGGGCAGGGTGTCCTCGTCGAGCCGGGCGACGATGCCGCCCTCCTCGTCGATCCCGATCAGAGGGGGCAGCGCGGGGTCCACGGCGAGGGCGGCCGTCGTCCCGGCGAGCACGTCGACGGAACCTCCCACGTTGTCGCCCATCACGATGAACCCGCCTGCCCCGGTCGAGCGCATGAACTCGGCGAGCGCCGTCCCGTCGGTGCCGGGCTGGTGCAGCATGAGCAGGCTCGCGATCTTGTCGCGGGTGCTCATGGCCGCCAGACGCTCCTCGATCTCGGCCTCGACCGGGTCGACGGCGAGTTCGGGACTGGCGGTGACCGAGGGTGTCGTCGTCGGGCGCGGCGCCTCCGCCGTCGGTGCGGCGCAGGCAGCGAGCGCCGAGCTCAGGGCGACCGCCAGCAGGCCGCCGATGAGTCGGGGCGCGAGGGCGCGAGGGCCCCGCGGGCGCCGTTGTCTGCGATGCACCGGCCCACTCTAAGCGGCGGACGGGTGGAGAGCGCCGTGCGACCTGCGCCGAGGACGAACAGGTCAGAGGGCGCCGGTGTCCCGCCAGGCCCACCAGTCGGGATCGTGTCCCGGCCACACCTCGACGCCGTCGAGGAGGTCGAGTTCGTGCAGTCTCCTCGCGGCGATCCGTGCGTCGACGGCATCGCCGGGGCGGATGGTGCTGCCGCAGGCGATGCTCTCCGTGATGTTGCGGCGCAGGTCTGCGGCGTCGCAGGCGAGGACGACGGTGCGACCCTGCAGTTCGATCGCGAAGGACTGGTGACCGGGAGTGTGGCCCCGGGTGTCGAGCGCCGTGATACCCGGGGCGAACTCGGTGTCGCCGTCGAGGAGCACGACGTCGAGGTCGGGCCTCAGGAAGTCATCGACGGAGACCGCGTCACGGATCGTGGCGTCGGTGACCGCGTAGTCCCATTCGGCCCTCTGGAAGACGGCCGGGGCGCGGCCGGCGACGAAACGGAGCCCGCCGGTGTGGTCGAAGTGGACGTGCGAGATCGCGCAGGCCGCGAGGTCCGCCCAGTCGAGCCCCGCGGCGATGACCTGGTCGGCCAGCGGATCGCCGGGCGGGACGACCGGTGCGTACCCGTCGAAGTTAAAGTGCTCGCCGCGGGCCTTCTCGTCGCGGACGGTGTCGACGTTGAATCCGCTGTCGAGCAGTACCCAGGCCCCCTCGTCGTAGACGACGGCGACCGCGGTCACCGGCTCCAGGAGGAATCGGGCCGGATCGCCACCCTCCAACGACAGCGATTCCGGGATGGGCTCGTACCCGAGCACGAACCGGATGAGCCGGGCGGGGCGTCCCTCGATGCCGAGGGTCCCGACGTCGTTCCAGTCCCGGACGCCGGGCATGTCCGTCTCGCTGATGCTCATCGGCCTCGTTCTCCTTCTCCCCCGCTGGACGCGGGTCAGTACACGCTCGGCGACGCGGCGATGAGCTGACGGGTGTAGTCCTCGCGCGGCTCGGCGAAGAGCTGCTCACTCGCACTGCGTTCGATGATGCGGCCGCCGTACATCACCGCGGTCTCGTCGCTGATCCGACGGGCGACGGCGAGGTCGTGGGTGACCATCAGGAGGGCGATGCCGAGCGAGGCGCGCAGCTCGTCGAGCAGGTCGAGCACCCGGGAGGCATGCGACGCGTCGAGCGCGCTGACCGGCTCGTCGCAGAGGAGGATCCGGGGATCGGAGGCGAGAGCCCGTGCGATCGCGGCGCGTTGCCGTTGGCCGCCCGAGAGCGCGCGGGGGCGAGCGCCGGCGGCGCGCGCGTCGAGCCCGACCTGCGCGAGCAGCTCCCGCGCACGGTCCGGTGCTTCACGGCGCGACACGCCCTGCACGCGCAGCCTCTCCTCGATGCCCTGGCCGATGGAGAACCACGGGGTGAGCGAGGATCCGGCGTCCTGGAAGACCAGCTGCGGTCGGCCGCTCCCCGGGGCGACGTGGACTCCCCCGCTGTCCGCTTTGGTCAGGCCTGCCGCGATCCGCAGCAGGGTCGACTTGCCGCACCCGCTCTCCCCCACCAGTGCGACGGAGCCGCCCGCCGGAACGGTGAGCGAGACGTCGTCGACGGCGGTGAAGATCTCCCCGCGTCGTCCGCCCGCCTTCGGGTAGTGCTTCGAGATGCCCTCCAGTCGCAGAGCGTCGTCGTCCCTCCGCTCCGCGACCACGCGACTGCGCTCGGTGATCGAGACGGGCATGCGGTTGATGTCGATCCGGGCGGCGAGAAGCGACTTCGTGTACTCGTGCTGCGGGTCCCGGAGGATCTGCTCGGTGCTGCCGACCTCGCACAGCTCGCCCGCGCTCATGACCGCGATCCGGTCGGCGATCTGCGCGGCGACACCGAGATCGTGGGTGACGAGGACGATGGAGCAGCCGTGCTCGTCGCGCAGCCGGGCGAACAGGGCGATGATCTGGGCCTGCACCCGCACGTCGAGCGCCGTGGTCGGTTCGTCGGCGATGAGCAGAGCGGGCACGCCGTCGCCTGCGCTTGCCTGAGCGGTGTCCACCCCCGGTCCTCGCCGTGGGGTGCTGCTGCCAGCTGTGATCGCGGCGGCGATGCTGACTCTCTGCCTGAGCCCGCCGGAGAGCTGGTGGGGCCACTGCCGGAGGCGCATTCCGGGCTCGGGGACTCCGCAGTCCTCGAGCGCCGCGGTCGCTCGGGCGCGGGTCGCTCCGCGCTCGGCGACCTGATCGCCGATCCGCATCATCGGGTCGAGGGAGGTCAGGGGGTCCTGGAACACCGCGCCGATCGTCTGCCGTCGGGCGACCCTGCGGTCGGCGTCGGAGCCGTTCACCATGTCGACGCCCGCGACGACGACCGAGCCTCCGACCGTCGTCTTGAGGCTGGCGGGAGGCAGTCCGAGCAGGCAGCTGCTGAGGACAGTCTTCCCGGATCCCGATTCGCCGACGAGGGCGAGGATCTCGCCACGTCCGATCTCGAGGCTGACGCCGCGGAGTGCGCGCACGAGGCCGTCGGCGGTCTCGAAGTCGACCGTGAGGTCCTCGACCCGGCAGACCGGTTCATCGATGCCCCGGGAGGGTGCCGTGGCGATCCGGTCGGTCGACGGGTCGGGCATCATGCGCTCCTCAGTCGAGGGTCGACGACGAGCTGCAGCATGTCGACGACGAAGTTGATGACCACGTAGGCGACGCCCAGCACGAGGACGACACCCACGATGGCGGGCAGGTCGGAGAAGCCGATCGATGCGCTCAGGTAGGCGCCGATCCCCGGCCAGGAGAACACGGTCTCGACCACCACCGCCCCGGAGAGCAGCATGCCGACCTGCAGGCCCGTCATCGAGAGGGCGGGGTTCAGCGAGTTGCGCAGAGTGTGCCGGGTCGTGACCTGGAGGGCGGTGAACCCCTTGGCTCGCGCTGACCGCACGAAATCGAGGCTGTCCACCGAGCGGAGGGATCCGCGGAGCACCCGGGCGATCGCGACGGTCGACCCCACGGCCAGCACGAACGCGGGCAGGAGCACGTGATGCAGGGCGTCGAGCCAGCCGGCCGGGTCGCCGGCGAGGAGCCGGTCGACGAGCAGGAACCCCGTCGGCGTCGAGGTGGCGAGGAGATCGGAGCTGCGGCCGCCGGCGGGGAACAGCCCGAGCTGGCGGTAGAGCAGCAGGATCCCGAGGATGGCGAGAAGGAAGCTCGGAGCCGACGCACCCGCGGCGGTGACGACGCGGATGACACCGGAGAGCCATCCGCCGCGCGCGCTGAGGACCCCGACGATCAGTCCCCCGAGAAGCGCGATGACAGTTGCGACGAACACCAGCTCGAGGGTCGCGGGCAGGTAGGCCGCGATATCCGCCGACACCGGGGAACGGGTCCGCAGCGAGGTGCCGAGGTCTCCGCTGAGGAGATCGCCGAGGAACCGCACGAGCTGCACCGGCAGGGGGTCGTCGAATCCGAGCTCGCTGCGTCGTGCCGCGATCTCGTCGGGGCTCGCGTTCCGACCGAGGACGGCTCGCACCGGATCGGCGGGCAGGAGTCGCTGGATGAGGAAGACGGCGATGGCGAGGAGGAGCAGAACGCCCACGAGGGACGCCAGCCGGACCGCGACGGCTCTCACCATGTCACTCGGCCAGTTCCCGCAGGCCGTCGCCCGCGAAATTGGCGAGCAGCGCGAGCACGAAGAGAGCGGTGGCGGGAGCCAGCGCCACCCACGGCGCGGTGAGGAGATAGGTCAGTCCGTCGGCCGTCATACTCCCGATCTCGGCTGCGGGCGACGGCGATCCGAGACCGATGAAGGACAGGGTGGCCAGCACCAGCAGCACGGCTCCCACATCGAGCGACGCGGCGATGAGGACCGTGCCGATGCTTCCGGGAAGCACGTGCACGAGCGCGATCCTGGTCCGCGAGAAACCTCCGAGCCGGGCGGCGTCGACGTGCGGCATCGTCATGATCGCCCGGGTCTGGCCTCGTACGATCCGCGCGTACCAGGGCCACCAGGTGACGGCGACGGCGATGAGGGTGTTCTGCAGGCTCGGGCCGAGAGCCGCGACGACGACCAGGGCGACGAGGGTCGCGGGCAGCGCGAGGGCCGCGTCGGTGAGCCGCATCAGGACCGTGTCCACGATCCCGCCCGCGAACCCGGCGATGAGTCCGATGATGGAGCCGAGCACGACACCGAACGCGATCACGGCGATGGCCCCGAACCAGCTGGCCCCGAGTCCGACCAGCACCCTGCTGAACACGTCGCGCCCCTGACTGTCGGTGCCGAGCAGATGATCGATTCCGGGCGGCGTGAAGGGCGCGCCCGCCACCGCTGTCGAACCGTACGGAGCGAGCAGCGGCGCGAACGGGAGCGCCACGGTGATGATCACGATGGCGACGAGGGCGACCCTCTCGGGGATGCCCACCCGCCGCCGCCGGAACGACGACGCGAACCCTCTGATCCCGCGGCCCGGCGGGGTGAGGACCGCATCGACCGCACCGGACGGCGAGGCGAGGCGACTCATCGATCAGCCGTTTGCTTCGAGCGACTTCAGCACGAGCGTGCGCGGGCAGGGCAGCCAGTGCTCGAAACCGGACAGCCGGCTGCTGGCCACGAAGGTGTCCTGGAGGTCGGCGATCGTGACGTAGCTCGCCTGATCGTGGATCAGGTCGCCTGCTTCGACGTAGGCCGCGTCCGAGGCGGTCTCGTCGAGCGAGGAGATGCCCTGGTCGATGAGGGCGTCGCCCTCGGGCGTCCCCCCGAGCAGGTAGTTCAGCACGCCGCTGCCGTTCGCGGTGTCGCTGTACCAGAACAGCCGCGACCACGCGTCGGGGTGGGCCGAGTCGGGGAAAGACGATTCGAAGAACATGTCGGGTGCCGCGTCGATGTCGGAGCTGTAGGAGTAGATGTCGTTCGACTGCGCCGGAACGAGCTCGACGGACACTCCCGCCGTCTGCCATTGGGTCTGCAAGGTCTCGGCGACCTGCTTCTCCTGGGTTCCGCTCGCCAGGTAGCCGAGGGTGAGCGTCGTGCCGTCGGCGAGGGCCTCGAGAGGGGCCGGATCCGTCTCCCATTCGTCGGCTGCCTCTCCGTCCGGCACGACCTCGAGCGGGTACATCTGGGTCGAGGTCGACGCGTAGTCGCCCCAGACCTGGGTCACGAGCGTGTCGCGATCGATCGCCGACCGCAGCGCGTCGCGCAGCTCGGGGTCGGCGAGCGGGCCGGTCGTCTTGAGGTGCAGCTGCGCCTTCTGCAGGGTGGGCAGGGAGACGACCTGGTAGTCACCGGACGCCTCGAGGCCCTGCACCGTGGTGGCGGGCTGCCCCGAGATGATGTCGAGATCGCCCTGCTCGAACTGCAGCACCTGGGTGGCCGCATCGGGGATGATCCGGACGCTCACGCTGGCGAAGTAGGGCTCGTCGCCCCAGTAGTCGTCGTTGCGCTCGAGCAGGTACTCCTGGCCCTTGCTGACCTTCGTGATCGCGTAGGGACCGGTGCCCGCGGTGTTGTCCTGCAGGAACGCCAGGGCGGAGTCGTCGCTGTTCTCATCGAGCACGGTCGGGTTGATGACCTTGGGACCGAAGGGGCTCGCGAGCAGCGAGAGGAACGAGCTGTTGGCGTTGTTCAGGGTGATGACGAGCGTGCCGTCATCCGACGAGTCGTAGGACGCGACGTCGGCGAGGATGTAGCCCATCTGCGACTCCACGGCCGGGTCGGCGAGCCGCTCGAAGCTCTGCTGCACGCCTGCCGCCGTCATCGGGGTCCCGTCCGAGAAGACCACGTCGTCGCGCAGGTCGAACGTGTAGACGAGGCCGTCATCCGACACCGTGTACGCCTCGGCGAGCAGGGGGACGATCTCGTCCGAGGAGTCCCCGGCGTACTCGAGGAGCCCCTCGTAGACAGAGGTGAGGACTTGGTTGCCCTCGTACTGGTAGACGGTGCTCGGGTCGAACGTCGTCATGTCATCGGACAGCGCGATGCGCAGGACCGACGGGTCCGACGGCTCGGCGGGACCGCCGCCTCCCGCCGAGCATCCGGCCAGGGCCAGGCCGACGACGGTGATCGCCGCGAGCGCGGCAAGGGTCTTTCGATGCATGGGGGGCTCCTTGATCAACGGTGCGCTGGAGGGGTGCCTCGGGGGCGGAGACCGCTGACGGAATACCTATCGAGCGATAGGTTTATAATATATCCGGGGGTTGGAGCCGGTGTTTCCGGGGTGTAACGGTCGGGTTGTCGGTATGTTGCGCTCAGGTGTACGAAGACCGAAGGGCGGAGCGGTCGAGCCGCCGTTCGCGCTGGCTGAGAAACAGCGGCAGCGCGAAGGCGAGCGCGACGACCGCCGCCAGGATGAGGTAGACCCACGGCAGCCTCATGCCGATGCGTCGCCCCTCGATGACCATGAAGGCACCGGCGGCGATGGCGACGACGAGCAGATCGACCGAGAACGAACCGACCGCGGGCCCGGCGGAGAGGATCTCGCCGAGGAAGTCCCGCCCGTCGAGAACGGTGCGGATGTTGTAGTACCAGGTGCCGGCGAATCCGATCAGCGCGAGCACGAGGTAGATCACCGCGAGGGGCGTCCAGTTCTTCGTCATCCCTCATGGTGCACCCGCGGCCACGGCCTCGGCACGATCGGCACGGCTAGCATGACGCGCGTGTCCGCTCTGCTCCGCGCATCTCATCCGGCGCCCGGGGCGGCAGTCACCCTCGTCGTCCTCGCCCTGGCCGTCGCCGTCGGGCTCTCCCCCGGCCTCGTGATCCTCGTGACCGCGACCATGGCGCTCGACCAGCTGTCGGTCGGCTGGTCCAACGACTGGATCGACGCCGAACGCGACCGGATCGCGGGACGGCGGGACAAGCCGGTCGCGCTGGGTCAGGTCTCGCGCCGGACCGTCGGGATCGCGGCGATCGTCGCCCTCGTCCTCTCCATCGCAGGCGGCTTCCTCGTGAGCCCCGCCGCCGGACTCGCGCACACGGTGTTCGTGCTGTCCGCCTGGGGGTACAACCTCGGCCTCAAACGCACTGCGCTGTCGTTCGTTCCGTACATGGTCAGCTTCGGCCTGCTCCCCGCGATCGTCACGTTGAGCCTCGATCCGCCCGCCTGGCCCGCCTGGTGGGCGACCGCGGCGGGCGCGGGTCTCGGTCTGTCGGCGCACCTCGCCAACGTGCTCCCCGATCTCGACGACGACGCCCGGACCGGGGTGCGCGGGTTCCCGCACCGGTTGGGCGCGCGACCCTCGGGCGTCCTCGCCTTCCTGGCGCTGGTGGCCTCATCGCTCGTGATCGCGTGGAACGCCCAGAGCGTTGCGGGCATCGTGTGCTTCGCGATCATCGTGGTGGTCGCGGCGTACGGGATGAGCCTGGTGCTGCGGCGCCGACTCAGCCGCTCGCTGTTCCTGCTGATCCTCGTCAGCGCGCTGCTCACAGTCGTCTCACTGGTTGTCGCCGGGGCCGACCTCGTGGGGTTTAACGTTATGCGGTGACAACGCACACGACCCCTTCCACCGGCACGAGCCCGGTGGGCACGAACTGGGCGGGCAACTACCGTTTCCAGGCGACGACCGTCCACCGCCCCGGCTCGCTCGACGAACTCGTCGATGTCGTCGCGGGCGCCTCGCGGCTTCGTCCTCTCGGCACCCGGCATTCGTTCAACGACATCGCCGACTCCCCCGGCTCTCTCGTCAGCCTCGAGGCGATGCCAACGGACGTGACCGTCGACGAGGCCCGCGGGGTCGTCTGGGCGTCGGGTGGAATGCGCTACGGCGATCTGGCCCGCACGCTCGAGGCCCGCGGCCTCGCGCTCCACAATCTGGCCTCCCTGCCCCACATCTCTCTCGCCGGCTCCGTCGCGACCGGCACGCACGGCTCGGGCTCCCGCAACGGCAGCCTCGCGACCGCGGTCGCGGGCCTCGAGATCGTCACCGCCTCGGGCGAGGTCCGGACCCTGCATCGGGGCGACCCCGATTTCGCCGGAGCGGTCGTCTCGCTCGGCGCGCTGGGCGTCGTCGCCCGCATCGCCCTCGACATCCAGCCGAGCTTCACCGTCAATCAGCGCGTGTTCCTCGACCTGCCGTTCTCCACGGTCGAGGAGCACCTCGCCGACATCCTCGCCCAGGGTTACAGCACCAGCCTCTTCACGCGATGGACCGGAGACACGGTCGATCAGATGTGGGTCAAGAGCCGCGGCGACGGCGCCCCATCCGAGACATTCGGGGGCACTCCGGCATCCGTCGCGATGCATCCCATCGCCGGCGTCGATGCGACGAGCGCGACCGCCCAGCTCGGCGTCCCCGGTGCCTGGCTCGACCGGCTCCCCCACTTCAAGCTGGAGTTCACCCCCAGCGCCGGCGAGGAGCTGCAGTCCGAGTTCTTCGTACCCGTTGCTCGCGCCACCGACGCGCTCAAGGCGATCCGGGGGCTGGCCGAACGGATCGCACCGCTCCTCCTCGTCTGCGAGATCCGCGCGATCGCCGCCGACGACCTGTGGCTCAGCGGCATGAACGAGACCGAGACGGTCGCCTTCCATTTCACCTGGCAGCGGCGCGAGCCCGAGGTCCGTGCCGTCGTCGCCCTCATCGAGCAGGCGCTGGCGCCGTTCCGCGCGCGTCCGCACTGGGGCAAGGTCTTCACCCTCGAGGCGACGGACATCCGCGACCTCTACCCGCGTTTCGACGACTTCCTCCGGCTGCGTGAGAAGTACGACCCCGAAGGGGTCTTCGTCGATGCCTACGTCGAGCGCGTGCTGTTGGGAGGCCGTCCCGCATGAGCCGCCAGGTGCTGAGCGACGAGCTGCTCGAGCGGATCCACTCACGGGCGCCGGGTTACGACCGCGACAACGCGTTCTTCGCCGAGGACCTCGAGGAGCTGCAGGCCGCCGGGTACCTTCGCGCCCTCGTGCCCACCGAGTTCGGGGGCCTCGGCCTGAGCCTGCGCGAGGTCGCCCGGGAGCAGCAGCGTCTGGCCGCCGCGGCTCCCGCGACGGCGCTCGGCATCAACATGCACCTCGTGTGGACCGGCGTCGCGAAGGCGATGCACGACCGCGGCCTCGACTTCCTGGACTTCGTTCTCGAGGAGGCCGGCGCCGGTGAGGTGTTCGGCTTCGCGATCAGCGAGGCCGGCAACGATCTCGTCCTGTTCGGGTCGCGCACGACCGCCGAGCCAGACCAGGACGGCGGGTACCGCTTCACGGGCACGAAGGTCTTCACCTCGCTCTCCCCCGCCTGGACCCGCCTGTCGGTCTTCGGCCTGGACACCGTGTCCGAGGACGCGCCGAAGCTCATCCACGCGTTCATCCGGCGCGACGAGCCCGGGTTCCGCATCCTGGATGACTGGGACACCGTCGGCATGCGGGCGACGCAGAGCAACACGACGGTCCTCGAGGGTGCGCATGCCCCAGCGGAGCGGGTGTTCCGTCGTCTGCCTCCCGGGCCCAATCCCGACCCCCTGGTGTTCGGCATCTTCGCCAACTTCGAGCTGCTGCTCGCCGCTGTCTACACGGGCATCGGCGCGCGGGCCCTCGAGCTCGGCGTCGAGGCCGCGCACCGCCGCACCTCGATGAAGAACGACGGCAAGCCCTATTCGAGCGATCCCGACATCCGCTGGCGCATCGCCGACGCGGCGATCGCCCAGGATGCGCTGGCCCCGCAGATCGACTCGATCGCACGTGATATCGATGAGCTCGTCGACCACGGCGGCCAGTGGTTCCCGAGACTCGTCGGGGTCAAGGTGCGGGCAACCGAGACGGCGAGGGTCGTGGTCGACGCCGCCATCCGGGTGTCCGGCGGATCGAGCTACACGGCGTCGAGCGAGCTGGGGCGCCTCTACCGCGATGTGCTCGCCGGAATGTTCCATCCCTCCGACGACGAGTCGGCCCACAACACGGTCGCGAACGCCTGGCTCGGCCCGATCGCCTGACCGATGGCGAGCATCGAGATCCTCCTCGACGCGACGAGCGATGCTGCCGTCCGCGAGGAGTGGCGACTCCTCGCCGTTGCCGGGCTGCCCAGCCAGCACACTCACGCCGGAGAGTCGAACGCGCCGCACGTCACCGCCGCGTACTCGACCGGGGTGCCGCCGGCGCTGTCGGTGAGGATCCCCGCCGGACCGCTCGCACTGGGGGCTCCCGTGCTGTTCCGGCGCAGGCGCGGAGTGGTTCTCGCCCGGATGGTCGTCGTCACGCGCGCGTTGCTCGACTGGCACGCGTCGCTGCACGAGGGTCTGCCGGTCGATCTCGAGACTGACGTGAACACGCGACCCGACGGCTGGACCCCGCATGTGACCCTGTCGCGGAACCTGCCGCTGGAATCTCTGCAGGCGGCGCTCACCGTTCTGGACCTCTCCCCGATCGTCGCCACGGCGACAGCGGTGCGCCTCTGGGACCCGACCACACGAACGGTCACCCTCCTGAACTGAGGTCGCACATCCCGCACCGCCCGCCCCCGCCCGCTGAGCGCAGCGAAGCGAGGGACCCGCCCTCCGCACACACGCGACACCCCGCCCGCCCACTGAGCCCCGCCCGCCCGCTGAGCGCAGCGAAGCGAAGGGACCCGCCCTCCACGCACGCGCGACACCCCGTCCGCCCGCCCGCTGAGCGCAGCGAAGCGAAGGGCTGCCGGAACGAGGACCTACCCGACCGCGAGGATCGCGGCCTGCTGGCCGATGCGCACCCGTCGATCGTCCGGGCGGAGGTCGTCGGCTCGGTGGCTCACCAGCACGACGGCTCGATCTTCGAGGGCGGAGCGCAGGTCGGCCATCATGGCGTCGGCCGTCTCGGCATCGAGGTGCGCGGTCGGCTCGTCGAGCAGCACCACGTCGGCACGACTGAGGAGCGTACGAGCCACCGCGAGCCGCTGCCGTTCGCCGCCCGACAGGCTCGATCCTCCGCCGCCGACCATGGTGTCCAGCCCGTCGGTCATGCCCTCGACGAGGTGGGTGAGGCCGACGCGGCCGAGCGCATCGCGCATCTCGTCGTCGCCGGGCCGGTCGTCGCGTCCGCGCGCGAGCAGGAGGTTGCCGCGGATCGTCGACGCGAACAGATGCGCCTCCTGCGGGCACCAGGCGATGCGTCCTCGGAGCGCAGCCCTGTCGAGGGCGAGCGCGTCGCGTCCGTCGACGAGGTAACGGCCGGCGGCCGGATCGAGGTATCGCAGTAGAACGGAGAGCAGCGTCGTCTTCCCGCTTCCCGACGGACCGGTGACGGCCAGCCACTGCCCGCGTTGCACCGAGGCGTCGAGCCCCTCGAACACGATCGGACCCGTCGGACTCCACCGAGCCGAGAGATTCTCGACCCGTACCGACTCGACATTCCCGACAGCGTCACCGGCCCGCGCGTCCTCGGCGGCGGCATCCTCGAGAACCGGGGCGAGTCGGCGCAGCGCGGTGACCAGTGCGGGAGCCTGCTGGACCGCTTCGACGAGCGCCAGCATCGGATCGATGAGCCCGAGCGGCAGGAGGGCGAGCACGGCGACGATCTCGACCCCCACCTGCCCGCCGGCGACCGCGGGCGCGCAGACGGCGAGCACCCCGATCGCGGCACCCGTGAGAGCGGCGACCGTGATAGCCCCGCCCAACCCGAGGGCCCAGGAGCTGCGCCGAGCATCGAGTCCGGCCCGCCGGTCGAGGTCGCGCAGGTCGGCGAGCACAGGACCGTCGACGCCGTTGGCGCGCAGGTCGTCGGCGGCTCCCAATGCCGAGGCCAGCCGGCGGGCGATCCGGCCGCGCAGTTCGACCTGCCCGGAGCTGGCACGGCGGTCGGCCAGCACGGCGACTGCCGGAGCGACGAAGAGGGCGATGAGGATCGCCGCGGCGTAGAGCCCCAGGGCGGGCGCATGGAGCAGAGCGGCGGTCATCAGCGCTGCCACCGCGGTCGCGGCTCCGACGAGGGGCGGGATGATCACGCGCGGGGCCAGGTCACGCACCTCGTCGGCGGTGACGACGAGCACGTCGTACGCGCTCCCGGCGCGCAGGAGCGCCGGCGAGGCGGTGCCGCGACGGGAGATCGCGCGCCAGAGCCGCGTCCGAAGAGTCGTGATCGATCCGAATACGGCGTCGTGGGTCACGAGACGCTCCGCGTAGCGAAGAACCGAACGTGCGATGCCGAAGAACCGCACCCCGACGATGGCGACCAGCAGGTACATGATCGCCGGCTCCTGCGCGGCCCGGACGATGAGCCACCCGGAGACCGCGGTCAGAGCGGCGGCGCTGAGCGCGGCGAGAGCTCCCAGCAGGAGCGCTGCGACGAGTCGTCCGGCGACCGGGCGCAGGAGCCCGGCGAGCAGGACGCCGGTCGCCGCGACGGACAGCGGAGCGGCCGCCGCATCTTCCGATCGCGCCGTCTTCGTCGACAGGAGCTCGTGATCCATGTCGGTCATGGCCGGTGAGCTCATCTCCCGCGCCTCGGCGCCGTCGGAGACGTCGATCGCCCGGTCGGCGAGACCGATGACGCGGGGGTCGTGCGAGACGAGCACGACACGGACGCGTCCGTGGAGCTCGCCGATCGCCGTCTCGACCCGTCGCGCGGATTGTGCATCCAGGTGCGCGGTCGGCTCGTCGAGCACGACCAGGTCCGCGCCCTCGTCCACGCGGAGCAGGGCGCGGATGACGGCGACCCGGCGCAGCTCGCCCGGGCTCAGGGCCACGGGATCCGCGTCGGCCAGAGCGCCGAGACCGAACCGGTCGAGCAGGTCCCCGATCCGCGACTCGGGAACTCCGGGGCCGTAGCTGCGCAGTTCGGCTCGCACGGTCCGCGCGAGGGTACGGGGATGCTGCGGCGCCCAGGCGACGCGGTCGGTGCCCGCGATCGTTCCGCTCGCGCCGTCGGTTTCGTCGAGCCGTCCGACGAGGGCCCGGACGACGGTCGACTTGCCGCTTCCGCTGCGGCCGGTGAGCGCGACGGTCTCCCCCGGCAGCACCGCGAACGACAGATCCTGCACCGCCGCCGCGTCGCGCCCGAGGTATCGCACCGTCAGGTCGGTCACCACGAGCGCGCCGTTCGCTGCCGCATCCGAGTCACCCGAAGCCGGGATCGACGGCCGGACTCGGCCGATGGCCGCCCGCACCCGCTCGAGTGCGGCCACTCCGTCCTGCGACGCGTGGAAGGCGACCCCCACCTCGCGCAACGGCGTGTAGCACTCGGGCGCCAGGATGAGCACGAGCAGGCCGGTGTAGAGCGTCATGTCACCGCCGATGAGGCGGATGCCGACGGTCACCGCGACGATGGCCACCGACAGGGTGGCGATGAGTTCGAGCGCGAGCGCCGACAGGAACGCGATGCGCAGCGTTGCGAGCGTGCGGACCCGGTACTGGTCCGAGATGCGCTCGAGGGCGACGGTCTGCTCCTCGACGCGGCCGAGACCGACGAGCACCGGAAGCCCGCGGGCCAGTTCGACGAGGTGATCGGAGAGACGGGACAGGGCCCCGGCGGCCTCGTCGACCCGGTCGCGCGTGTACTGGCCGATGAGGATCATGAACACCGGGATGAGCGGAACGGTCAACGCGACGATGAGCGCGCTCAGCGGATCGGCGAGCAGGATCCGAGCGCCCACCGCGAGCGGGATGACGGCCGCACCCACCGCCGATGGCAGCACCGTGCGGTAGTACGGATCGAGGTCGTCGAGACCGCGGGTCGCGAGTGCGGTCGCCTCCCCCACGGGGACCCCGGGCTGACCGATGAGGCTCTCGGCGAGTTCCGCGCGCAGCGTCTCCTTGGCTCCGATGGCGGCTCGCGTCGCGAACCACTGCGCCAGCCACGACGCACCCGCTCGGACGAGCGCCGAACCGAGCCCGAGCGCAACCGCTCCGCGCCAGGCGTCCGACCCGTCGAACAGCGACGAGATGCCGACGGCGAGCGCCTCGGCGATGCCGAGCAGGCCCAGAGCCTTGACCGCCGAGATGAGGCCGAGCAGGTAGAGCGTGCGGGTTCCGCCCGGTCCGAGTCCTGCCGCGAAGGGTGACCGCATGGCCCTGTCAGACCAGCCGGTTCGGAAGGACGGCAGGAGCGATGGCGTGGGCCTCGGGGATGTGCCGTTCGCTGAGCCGCTTCCGGAACACCCAGATGCTCCACGCCTGGTAGGCCAGAACCAGGGGCAGACCGATCGCCGCGACGATCGTCATCACCGTCAGCGTGTAGTCGCCGCTCGAGGCGTTCGAGATCGTGAGGTTCCAGGCCGGATCGAGAGTCGAGGGCAGGACGACCGGGTAGGCGGCGGCGAAGATCGCCCCGGCGCCCGCCGCCAGGAAGACGGACAGGGCGGCGAAGCCGCGCCCCTCGCGTCCCGCCCTCATACTCATCCACGAGATGAGCACCGCCACCACTGCGACGACGACGAGAGCCCAGGAGAAGAGGACTCCGGACTGAAACTGGACCGCGAGAACCCAGGCGACGATGGGCAGGAGCGCGAACGGACCGGCTTTCACGACGAACCCGCGCATCCGGACCCGCACATCACCCTCGGTCTTGAGCGACAGGAAGGCGGCGCCCTGGACGAGGCAGAATCCGACGACGGCCAGGCCACCGAGGACGGCCGGCCAGGTCAGCCAGGCGAACGCGCCCCCCTCGCGATCGCCGTTCGCGTTGATCGGCAGGCCGAGTGTGCTCAGCGCGAGTGCCGCCCCGACGCCGAACGCGGCGACCAGCGAGCCGAGCCCGAGGGCGCGGTCCCACCAGCGGCGCCAGCGGTCGGTATGCCCCTTGCCGCGGTACTCGATCGACACGGCTCGGAAGATGAGCCCGAGGAGCACGAAGACGAGCGGTAGATAGAGCGAGGAGAACAGCGAGGCGTACCAGAGCGGGAACGCGGCGAAGGTCGCGGCGCCGGCGGTGATCAGCCACACCTGGTTGCCGTCCCAGAGCGGGCCGATGGTGTTCAGCATGAGCCGGCGCTCCGACTCGGACTTCGAGCTGAACAGCAGGTGCATCCCCACGCCGAGGTCGAACCCCTCGAGCACGAGGTAGCCGGTCCAGAGCAGCGCGATCGCGACGAACCAGATCGTGGGCAGGACGTCCATGCGTTTTTCCCTCTCTCGTCAGTGCGGATCAGTAGGCGAACGCGAGCACGTCGCGCTTGTCGTCGTGGTCGCGGCCGTCGACGCCACCGCCGTCGGACCCGTCGTCATCCCGCCGGTGCGCGAGCTCGGGCATCGCCGAGACGACGCCACCGCGGGTGTACTTCACGAGAAGTCGGACCTCGACGACCATGAGCACGCCGTAGACGAGGGTGAGCGCGATGAGCGAGAACAGCAGCTCACCCCAGGACACACCGGGCGAGACAGCCGCCGCCGTGAACATGAACACCCCGTCGATGCCCCCTGGTGTCGGGTTGGGTGCGACGACGAACGGCTGCCGACCCATCTCGGTGAAGACCCACCCGGCCGAGTTCGCGACGAACGGGGCGAGGATTCCGAGGACGGCGAGGCGCATGATCCACTTCGAGCGGGGAACGGTTCCCTTGCGGGTCAGCCACAGGGCGACCGCTGCGGCGAAGGCGGCCAGCGCGCCGAAGCCGATCATGATCCGGAAGCCCCAGTAGGTGACCTCCATGAGCGGCACGTAGTTGATCTCGGCGCCGGCGCGATCGCCGTACATCGGGTCGTCGGGCAGGTTGGTGCCGTACTCGGCCTGATACTCCGGCACCAGCTCGGTCACACCCTTGAGCGGGGTGTCGAAGTCGCCGTGGGCGAGGAAGGACAGCACTCCCGGGATCTCGATGATCGGGACGACCTCATCGCAGTCGTTCGATCCGAGGTTGCCGACCGAGAGAACGGAGAAGCTGGTTCCCGTGTGGCAGGCCGCCTCGGCTGCCGCCATCTTCATCGGCTGCTGCTCGTACATGAGCTTGCCCTGCAGGTCGCCCGTGATCGCGACGGCCCCGAAGGCGACGATCGCCACCACTCCACCGACCCGCAGAGCGGTGATCCACACCTTGTGGTCCGCGCGGTCGCGCCCGGGGATCACGGTGTTCTCCCCGACGACGACGCGACCGGTGGCGTCCACGGTGTCCACCCCGTCCTTCCGGCGCTGCCACAGCTGGTACCAGGCGATGCCGATGAGGAAGGCGGCGGCCACGCCGAAGGAGCCGGCGATGACGTGCGGGAAGGCGGTGAGGGCCGTGTTGTTGAACAGGACCGCCCAGATGTCGGTCATGACGGGGCGACCGTCGACGAGCTCGACCCCGACGGGATGCTGCATCCACGAGTTGGCGACGATGATGAAGTACGCCGAGACGACGGAGCCGGCCACGGCGATCCACAGGCTTGCGAGGTGCACCTTCTTCGGCAGCCTGTTCCAGCCGAAGATCCACACCCCGAGGAACGTGGACTCGAAGAAGAAGGCGAGCAGCCCCTCCATGGCGAGCGGAGCACCGAAGACATCGCCCACGAAGCGCGAGTACTCGCTCCAGGCCATGCCGAACTGGAACTCCTGCACGAGGCCCGTTGCGACGCCCATGATGAAGTTGATCAGGTAGAGCTTGCCCCAGAACTTCGTCAGTCGGAGGAACTTCTCATCCCCGGTGCGCACCCATCTGGTCTGAAAGTACGCGACGAGCGGCCCGAGGCCGAGCGTGAGCGGCACCATCCAGAAGTGGTAGACGGTGGTGATCCCGAACTGCCAGCGTGCGATCTCGACTGGATCCACTTCAGCCTGCCTCTGCGTGTCCGGACATCGCAACTTTCTCGATGTCGAGATATTTCTACGTCTTGTAGAAATGTGTTCGTTTCGAAGTGTAGAACACTTTCAACCTCGCTAGGAGGCCCGAATTCGACGAGGCGAGGACCTTCGCCCCATGTCGCCGCGGCGCTCGGCGCGCGATCTTCTACTGAGCGTAGAAAGCCGGTGGTTGTTCGGTTAGAATCGTGAGCGTCGCACCGGCTGGGACGAGAGAACGGACATCCATGCCAACGCTCGGAGAGCTCGAAAGAGCAGTCATGGACACCCTCTGGGACTCCGGCATCGCCCTGTCCGCTTATGACATCCAGGCACAGCTCGCGAGCGATGCGAGCAAGCCCCTCGCCGCGACGACGGTTCTGACCGTCCTCTCCCGTCTGGAGAAGAAGGGCTTCGTGCGTCGTGAGCGCGACGAGCGCCCGCACCGCTACACGGCCGTCGCCTCTCGCGCCGACCACATGGCCGAGCTCATGCACGAGGTGCTCGGCGGCGCCGAGGACCGCACCGCCGTCCTCGCGCGGTTCGTCGGGCAGGTCACACCCGCCGAGGCCGAGGCGCTCCGCAAGCTGCTCTCCTGACCCGGGCCGACCTCTGCTCTTGACCTTGACGCTGCGTCAAGGCCTACCGTCGAGCCATGACGTTGAGAGCGCAGGGAGACGGGCCCGACGAATGGCCGATCGCCGAGGTCGCACGGCTCGCGGGCACGACGAGTCGCACCCTCCGGCACTACCAGGCTGAGGGCCTGCTCGCCCCGACCCGGGTGGCCGCGAACGGCTACCGGTTCTACGACGACCGTGCTCTGCTGCGCCTTCAACGCATCCTGCTGCTCCGCGAGCTCGGACTCGGTGTCGACGCCATTCGAGGCGTGCTCGACAGCGAGCCCGACACCGTGCCCGCTCTGCGCACGCACCTCGCGCTGCTGCGGCGGGAGCAGGAACGGCTGACGCGGCAGATCGCGTCGGTCGAGCACACTATCGAGACGGAGGAAGGGGGTGGACGGATCATGGCGGAGAAGCTCTTCGACGGGTTCGATCACACGCAGTACAAGGACGAGGTCGAGCAGCACTGGGGCCAGGACGCGTATGCGTCGGGGGACGCCTGGTGGCGCGGCATGACCGACGATCAGAAGGCGCGGTTCCAGGCCGGCGTCGCGTCACTCACGGGCGACTGGGCTGCGGCCGCGGAGTCGGGCGCCGCACCCGACAGCGAACAGACTCAGGCTCTGGCCCGCCGGCAGTACGAGTGGCTGCTGACGATCCCGGGGACGCCTCGCGGCGAGTCGGGCGCCCTCGTCGTGGAGTACTTCACGGGGCTCGGTGAGATGTACGTCGCCGATGAGCGCTTCGCCGCGAACTACGGTGGCGCAGCGGGTGCGGCCTTCGTCCGCGACGCCCTCCACCACTACGCCTCCCGCCACCTCTGACGGGCGCCGAGGCGCAAGACATCCGGGTCGGCACCCCCGAGCCCGCCTGAGCAGTGCGCGAAATCGGATATTCCGGGCACATACGCACGTTGCGGCGTGCGTATGAGCCCGGAACGTGCGGTCTCGCCACGATCCCGGGAGGGGCGCGAATCCGGGTCGGGCGGGCGAATGAGGGAGACTTCTGGAGTGCTGACCGCTCCTCTACTCCTCGCGCTGCTCGCGGTCGCGCTCGCCTGGCCGGTCCCGCTCTGGCTCGCCTCGGCTCGGTGGCCCCGCCGATCCCCCGCGCTCGCGCTGCTGCTCTGGCAGTCCATCGCCCTCGCGGGTGGCCTCTCGATGATCGGCGCCCTGCTCACCTACGGACTGCTCCCGTTCGGCACCGACCTGCTGCACGGCCTGACCGGCTTCGCTCAGGCCGTCGCCGACGGTTCGGCCGCGGACCGGGCGGGGCTCGCGCATCTCGCGGCCCTGTTCGGCGCAGCACTTCTCGGCATCCACCTGCTGCTCAACCTGGCCATCGTCGTCCTGCGCACCGACCGGGATCGGCGCCGCCACCGCGCACTCCTCGATCTACTCGGGAGCACCGACCCCAGCCAGCCGCGCACGCGGATCCTCGACTCCGAGCTCCCCGTCGCCTACTGCCTGCCCAGCTCGTCCGGATCGATCACGGTCTTCTCGGCCGGGCTCATCTCGTTGCTCGACGACGAGGAGCTGCGAGCTGTCACCGAGCACGAGCGCGCCCACCTGACGCAGCGCCACGATCTCGTACTCGTCGCGTTCCGCGCCTGGTACGCGTCGCTCCCCTGGTTCCCGGTCGCCTATCGTGCGCAGCGCGAGGTGGGAATGCTCATCGAGATGCTCGCCGACGATCGGGCGCGCACCCACGTCGAGGACAGGACGCTCGCCCGCGCGATCGCCCTCGTCGGCAACGCGGGCGAGCAGAGCGGGCTCGCCGTCGCGACGCGGACCGATGAGCTGCAGCCCCAGGCGATCGCCCGTGTCACCCGTCTCGGCGGTGAGATCGAGCCGCTCCCTCCGATCGCACGGGTCGCCGTCGTCTCCACCGCCGCCGCGCTCCTCGTGGTGCCCACCGCGCTCCTCCTGCTGCCCGCCCTGCTCACGCTCGGCGCGTAGCCGACCGGTTCAGCGCGGTTCGACGCGCGGCCGCTCCTCGTCGCGCAGCCCGAGCAGCTGGACGGTCGATGCGGAGATGTGCTCTCGCACCGCCTCTGCGCCCCGCTCGCGCACGTCGCGCAGGAGCTGACGATGCTCGGATGCGAGGTCCCGGCTCTCGAATACCGGCCGCATGTGCAGGAGCAGCAGCGACAGCTCTGTCATGAGCGCCTCGTAGCTCGCGGTGATCCGTCCGCTTCGGGCCGCCGAGACGAGCGCCAGATGGACATGCGCATGTGCGCGCTCCACCTCGACCCAGTCGCCGCCGTCACGACCCACGCGCTCCATCTCGTCGATCGCCGCATCGATCGGTGCTGTCACCTCGACCGTCCAGTCGCCGCGCTCCTCGAGCAGGCGGACCGCCTCGCTCTCGAGCGCGAGCCGCAGCTGCTGGAGCTCGCGCACCTCCGCCTCGCCGAACGTGGTGACGCGCACGCCGCGGTACGGCGAGGAGACGGCGAGCCGCTCGGCGACGAGGGCGGAGAGCGCCGTTCGGACCGTGTGCCGGGAGACGTCGAGCTCGGCCGCGATCTGCTCCTCCCGCAGGGCGGAGCCGGCGGGCCGGATACCGCTCAGAATCTCGGTGCGGAGTCGGTCGGCGACGCGCTCGACCGCGCGAACCCGTTCGTCGCTCATGATGCCTCCACGATCCCGAGCTGGCGTCGGGGTGCGACGACGAGGATCAGGATGCCGATCGCGATCAGCCCGAGACCGAACCAGGACGGCACGGAGAGACGCTCACCCAGCACGAGGATGCCGAGGATGCTGGCCGTGAGCGGCTCCCCCAGGGTCAGGGTCGAGACGGTGGGTGCCGAAAGCTCGCGGAGCCCCCGCGCGAACAGCAGGTAGGCCACGGTGACCGTGGCGAGGCCGAGCCAGAGCGCCATGGCCAGGCCGGGCGCAGTGGCGAGCCACGCGTTGTCGGTGAACAGGAGGATGACGGCACCGAACAGCCCCGAGAGGCCGAAGACGGCGCCCATCGACTTCGACGGCGACCATCCCGCGTCGAGCAGACGCTTGGACGCGAGCGCGTAGACCGCATACGACAGCCCTGCGCCGAGCGACGCGAGAACGCCGACCGGATCGACGACGCCGGCGACGGAGTCCACCGACCCCCCGCCGACCCCTGCGAGGAGCGCGACTCCCCCGGTCGCGACGAGGGTCGCCACCAGCCAGCGTGCACCCGGGAACCGTCGCTGCAGAAGCCAGCCGAGGGCCCCCGTGAGGACCGGGGCGGAACCGAGCGCGACGAGGGTTCCGATCGCGACGCCGTTCCGCCCGGTGCCGAGGAAGAACGCGGGCTGGTAGGCGATGACACCGAGTCCGCCGATGACGACGACCAGACCGGCGCGCGCCGAGGTCAGCGGGGCGACGGCCGCCAGCGGAGCACGGGGTGATCGATTCGCGCGTCGGGCGAGGATCACGGCGACGATCGCGAGTCCCGCTCCGCCGATGAGCACGCGCGCCGCCCCCACCGACAGCGGGTCGACCCCGTCCGGTCCGAAGGCCTGCGCCGTGCCCGTCGTGCCGAACAGCAGAGCAGCCAGGAGGACGAAGACGACAGGACGCACGGTGAGATTGTTACACAATCTGGCGTGGGTGTGAGGGGATCGTTTCGACGGGCTCAACGGGCGGGCCCGGCCCCTCGGGGGGTTGAGTAGCGCGCAGCGTGTACCGAAACCCGCCGTACCCTTCGCTTCGCTGCGCTCAGCGGGCGGGGCAGCCGCGTTCCCTTCGTTTCGACGGGCTCAGCGGGCGGGCTCGCCCTCGTTTCGACCGGCGCAACGGGCGGCGTCGCCGTCGTTGCGGCGGGTTCAAGGGGCGGGCTTGTTCGTCCCTTCTTGCGGGGGCGTCGCCTGGCGCGGCGGGAGGATCTCGCGGGCCAGCAGCGTCGACCCCGCGACGGCTGCCGGCATCGCGACGACCGCGCCGAGCGGAAGCAGGAAGAGGACGTAGGCGATCGCGCCGAAGCCCACGGTTCTGGCACGCGACCCGCGGCGCAGGGCCTTCTGCTGCGCCGGGCTCAGACCCCGCCCATCGAAGGGACGCCCCAGCAGCTCGCGGACCAGCAGGCGACCACCCAGCAACCCGCCTCCGATGACAGCGAGCACACCTCCGACGACCGGGATGAGACCCACGGCGAAGAGGATGAGACTCACGCCGATCGACGGGATCAGCAGACGCAGACCGGCTCCGATCCCGCGACGGATCGATGCCCAGAACCCGAGGTCTTCGGCGGGTTCGAATCCGCCCTCGCGCGCCTCGACGGCGAGCCAGATGCGCTCGTAGAACGGGTCGCCGATCGCCAGGGTCAGAGCGGTGAATGTGGCGACCGAGAGCAGGAGCAGCGCGAGGACGACGGCGAATCCGGCGGCGAGCCGGGTCAGGCTGAGGCCGGGCTCGGACCAGTCGTCGGCGAACGGGGTGATGGCCACGGCGATCGGCTCGATGTTCGACACGATCAGGATGAACACGGTCAGCACCACAGCACCGACGATGAGTGCCGGGATCGCACCGAGCAGCATCAGCCGCGGCGAGGTGACCCAGGTGCCGAATCCGCGGAAGAACGTGCCGACACCACGCCAGAACTCTCGGAGCATCCGCCAACGCTAACGGCCCGCGACCTGTGTGCGCTCACGACGCGGGAGTCGACGTCGGAACGCTCAGGAAGCGGGAAGAGCCGACTCGATCAGCCCGACGATCTCGGGCGCGTCGGGTTCGACGGTCGGGCGGAAACGGTGCACGACACCATCGGGGGTGATGACGAACTTCTCGAAGTTCCACTTCACCCGGCCCGCCTTGCCCGCGGCGTCGGGGGTCTTGGTCAGCTCGGCGTAGAGGGGGTGCTGCGATCGGCCGTTCACCTTGACCTTCTCGAACATCGGGAAGGTGACGCCCCAGGTGGTCGAGCAGTACTCCTCGATGGCCTCTTCGGTACCGAGCTCCTGCAGGAACTGGTTGCTCGGGAAGCCCAGGACGGTGAAACCCCGATCGCCGTACGTCTTCTGCAGCTGCTCGAGCTTCTCGTACTGTGGGGCGAGGCCGCAGCGCGAGGCCACGTTGACGATGAGCTTCACACCCTGGCGGTACGCGCCGAGGGTCGTCTCGTCACCCTTGATCGTGGTCAGCGGAATGTCGTCGATGTTCATGTCGTCTCCCACGTGGTCCGGCTCGCCCGAGTCGAGCGACTCTCTTGCACATCGTGAACCATACTCACTCGGTGTCGGCTGTGACCGCCCCCGACCCCCGAGCGCCGAGTCGCTTGACGGACCCGCTGAGCGGGATCGATGTCGGCGCCGCGTCGGGCGTACTGTCGTGCACGAGTGCGCGTCCGCGCCTCGCAGGCAGGGGAAAGGCGGATCCATGGTCGACATCTCGGTGGCCGGTGAGGCAACGACCCACGTACCGGCCGAGCGCGGCACCCCCCGGCTCACCGTCAGCATCGAGGGCCCGGACCGCGCGGCGGTGCTCGCCCGCGCGTCCGAGTTGCATCACGACCTGAGCGAGCAGGCCCGGCAGCAGGTCGGGTCGGGCGCCGCGACCCGCTGGACGGCCGACAGCATCTGGGTGCGCTCCGAGGACCGCTACATCAAGGACTCCGACACCCCGGTCCGCACCGAGGTCGCCACCGTCGACCTGACCGTCCGGTTCCGCGACTTCGGGGCGATGTCCGAGTGGGTCGAGCACACGGCGGCCCGCGAGGGGATTCAGCTGGGCGGCGTCGAATGGTCGTTGACCGACGCGACGCTGGCCGAGGCGCGCAGCCGCGTCAGGGTCGCGGCGGTGCGCGATGCGCAGGACCGTGCACGTGCGTACTCGGACGCTCTCGGATTGCAGGAGGTCGTTCTCGAGCGGGTCTGGGAGGCGGGCCTTCGGCCGGGCGGAGATTCCGGCGCCCCGTTGCTGCGCAAGGCGTTCAGTGCCACCGCCTCCGCGTCGATCGACCTCAAGCCGGCCGACATCGAGGTGAGCGCGGCCATCACGGCCGACTTCGTCGCGCACTGATCAGGCGCGCGTCAGACTTTCGGGTCCTCCCTGGCGCGCGTTCCTCCTGGTCCCGCGGGACACGCGTCCGCGGCCGGAGAGAGCGAGGAAGCCCAGGGCGACCAGGATCAGTGCGAGCGCCGTCGACTCCGGGATGAGGCGGGGTCCGGTCTCCGGCAGGCCCGCGGATATCGTCGGCGTGATCTCGACCGGCCCGGTCGCAGTGGACCCTGCCGGCGTCACAGCGTCGGACTCCGGATCGGCCGAGACCGGAACCGGGACCGGGGTCTCCACTGTGAAGACGACGGGCACCGCGACGGAATGGTACCCGGCGGGCAGGACGCAGCCGCAGGCGCCCGCCGCCTGACCGGATCGGCTGATGCTCCAGACCCAGACGTACTCCCCCGCGGCGACGGTCGGCACGGTGAACGGATAGCTGCCCGACCCGGTGGTCGTCACGATCGAGGTCTGCGCGGCGACCGGCGAGGCACTCGAGGGCGAGGCCGGACTCGAGCCCGTGGCGAACGGTCCGTAGAGAACTCCGCGGAGGGTGATCCGAGCCGGAAGGCCGTTCGCGCGTCTCGGCCAGGGAGCAGCCGACGCGACCGTCACGGCGCCCTGCAGCGGTTCGCCGGTGAGCACCGCGTGGGCACTGACCGAGGAGATGATCGGAGCGAACGTCGCGGGCCTCGTCACGGTCGCGGTCTGGGAGATCGTGGTCGAACCCGAGGACGTCGCGCTCGAGCCGAACGTCGCCGTCGCCTCGACGTCGACGGTCGGTGAGACCCCGTCACCCTGATCGACCGCGATAGCGAGCCGGGTTCCGTCCTGCACATCGGCCCGGGTGACTCCGCCGTCATCGACGAAGACGGCTCCGGCGAGTGAGACCGTCGCCACGGTGCCCGCATCGCCCGATGAGACGACGAGTTCGCCCAGGTACGGCGATGCGGAGTCCCACTCGAACTGCAGCGATGCGCCGGAGGCCGCGTTCGCAACGCCGGTCGGTACGAGCGCTGCCGACAGCGCGAGCAGCACTCCGACGAGAGCGAGTGCGCGCCGCGGCAGGAGCGCGCGGAAGGAAACCGGCCCGTGCACGATTCATCCCCCCGTTCGAATCCCCGACGCCCCCACGACGACCCCCAAGTGAATCAGGGCGGGGACGACTGCGCGCGGGCGCGGGCACCACGGGGTTCGCTGTGCGAACACGGCGGGCGCCGGTCCGAGGGAACCGCTACGAGGCGGCTGCCCGAAGAGGTGTGACCGCGTACGCCCCGGGGAGGACGATGTCGGCCGACTGGATGCGGCCGAGCGTCTCGTCGACGGCCTCATCGATGGGGCGCGTGTGATCGCCGGCCCACCAGGCTTCTGCCACCATCTCGAACACGACCATCATCATGCGCGAGGTGAGGGCGACCCCGACATCGTCGATGGGCGCACCCATCCGATCGGCGACGGCGCTCTCGAGGTCCACTCGCGAGGTGGCCATGATATCCCAGAGTTTCGCCCGGGGACTCGGTGTCGTGTCGACGATGCGGCGCACCTCCGCCGTCACGGGCGCACGAGTGAAGTCCACCAGGGAGCCGCGGATCGCAGCGCCCAATGCGACCTCAAGGGGTTCGTCCCGAGGTCGTTCGCGGAGCCTGTCCCCCAGCTCGGTGAAGCTCAGAAGCGGGTCGAGGATCAGCAGATCCTTGCTGGGGAAGTAGCGGTAGAGCGTGGATGTGCCGATCTCGGCACCTTCGGCGATCTCCTCCATCGTGACCTGGTCGAAGCCGCGATCCAGGAAGAGACCCAGGGCGACGTCCACGATCTGCTGACGGGTGCGCGCCGCCTTCGTCTCCCTGAGGCCCATGCGGATCATGCTAGCCGAATATTCGAAAAAACGGGGTTGACTTCCATTTTCTGAGGTGGACATACTGGGGCTCGCTTCCACTTGGGATGCACTATCAAACACAAGGGAGTGTTGATGACTGAGACAGATGTGCCCGTCGCCGTCGAACTCGAAGGCCGCAAACCGGCCACCCCCCTCGGCCGGCTCATCCCGGCCATGCTCTCGTCCAACATCGGCGCGCTGGCCGCTCTGCTCACGCCGCTGCAGCTCCTGCTGACCCTGCACCTGACGACGATCGCGGGGAACGGCGCCGCCGCGGCGTTCGGAGTCGTGACCGGCCTCGGAGCCCTGTTCGCTCTCATCGCCAACCCGCTGGGCGGCAGGATCAGCGACCGCACGGCGGCACGGTTCGGACGTCGCCGAACGTGGATCCTGACCGGCGGACTCAGTGGCGCGCTGGCCGTGTTCGCGCTCGGGTTCACGACGGAGGTCTGGCAGGTCGCCGTCGTCTGGGCACTCACGCAGACCCTGTTCAACTTCCAGCAGGCGGCGACGAGCGCACTGCTCGCCGATCAGGTCCCCGACACCAAGAGGGGAACCGTCTCGGGCACGATCGGACTCGCCGCCGCCATCGGCCCCCTCCTCGGGATCGCTGCGGTCAGCGCCATCCCGGACCCGATCGTCCAGTGGGCGGTCATCGCCGTCCTCGCCGCAGTTCTGGCCGTCGTGGCCGTGCTGCTCCTGCGCGATCCCCAGCATGCGCGCCGCCCCGACCAGGCTCGCCTCGGCATCACAGAACTGGCCAAGTCGTTCTGGCTGAATCCCGCTCGGCACCCCGCCTTCGGCTGGGCGTGGCTGGTCCGATTCCTCATCACCTGCGCCTACGCGGCGGGGACCTACAACGCCCTCTTCCTGATCAACAGGTTCGGTATCGCACCGGAAGCGGTCGGCGGCTACGTGCTGACCCTGTCGTTGCTGTCCGTCGGCCTCCTCGCCGTCACGAGCGTCGTCGCGGGACTCATCTCGGACAGGCTCCGCCGGCAGAAGCCCTTCGTGATCGCCGCCGGCGCACTCGCAGCCGCCGGTCTCGTCGGGATGTCCGTCGCCCCCACCTTGGACGTCGTCTACATCGCCACCGCAGCACTCGGAATCGGCACGGGACTGTTTTTCTCCATCGACAGCGCCCTCTGCGTCCGGGTTCTGCCGAGCAGCGAGAACGCGGGGAAGGACTTCGCGGTGATCAACATGGCGAACACGCTGCCGCAGTCGTTCGTGCCCTTCATCGCCCCGCTCCTCCTCGCGCTCGGCGGCTACACCGCGCTCTACGTGACGCTCGCCGTCCTCGCGATCCTCGGCGCGGCTGCGGTGCTCCGCATCCCCGAGATCGGACGGGAGGGCGACCCGCGCTGGGCGCTCATCACCAAGCCGACCGCACCCGCCGCCAACTGACACCACCCACCAGCCATAGATCGGACGATCCCCATGAACACCCTCTCCATGTCCGCGTACAGCGTGCGCGAGCACCTCGGCCCGACCGGATTCGACTTCGTCGACCAGGAGGGAAAGCCCGTCAGCATCCGCTTCGACTACCAGAAGCTGCTCGACCTCCACGAGTTCCCCGCTCGCGCCCGAGCCGAATTCGGAGTGGACGGGATCGAGCTCGTGCAGTTCCAGTTCGACGGGTTCGACGACCCCGAGATCGATGCCTTCGCGGAGGCCCTCGCCGATTCCGACGTCCAGCTGCTCAACATCGCCCTCGACAGCGGAGACCTGCTCGAGAGCGACCCCGAGCTGCGGGCCGAGCACATCGCGGAGCTGAAGCGCTGGATCGCCCGGTTCGCGGAGATGGGGTCGCGGTTCGTGCGGGTCAACCCGGGTTCTCCGTTCAGCCCCCACCACGGGGAGGAACCACCCGCTCATCTGGTAGCGGCACTCGTCGAACTCGGCGACTTCGCGAACGCGCACGGAACGCGTCTCCTCGTCGAGAACCACGGCGGCCCCAGCAGCGACCCGGTGTGGATGAACCGACTCCTCGACGCCGTCGGACGCGAACACCTCGGTCTGCTGCTCGACCTCGGCAATTTCGATGCGCTCCTCGGCGTCGTCGCCGCCGCGTTCTTCGGCGGCGAGGCGACCGACCCGGCGACGGTCGATCTGTCCTCGCTCTACGCGGGCATCGAGTCGCTCGCCGACCGGGCGGAGCTCGTCCACGTGAAAGCCCACGAGGTCGGCGAGGACGGCTCGATCGGCCACGTCGACCTGCCTCGCGCGCTCGCGATCCTCGCGGAGCACGGTTACGCCGGCCCCCTCACGGTCGAGTACGAGGGCAACGGCGGGGACCCGTGGGCGAAGAGCGCACGTGTGCTCGACGTCACCCGTGCCGCCTCCGTCGCGGCCTGACCCGATCCATCTCCTCTTTGCGCAAGGAATCTCCGATGAACAACAGCACCAGCCGCCCCGTGTCGCACGTCGACGTCCTGATCGTCGGCAGCGGTCCCGCCGGGTCCACCTACGCCCGCACGATCGGTGACGCCGTCCCATCCGTCCGCATGCTCATGGTCGAGGTGGGCCCAGAGTTGCCCGGCGTGCGCGGCAACCACACGCAGAACATGCCGGATGAGGAGCGGGTCGCCGCCCAGCTCCTCACCCAGGGTCCGGACGCGGGAATCGAACGGGCCGCCGCGATGTCCGATGTGGCCGACGGGATCGACCCCAGTGTCGAGTTCCGTCAGACGATCCTCCCGGGACTCTTCTTCGCCGGTCGGCGAGTGGTCCGCGAGGGAGAGGTGGGTCTCCCCGCGGCCAGCATGTCGAGCGGCGTCGGCGGAATGGGCATCCACTGGGGAACCTCGTGCCCGCGCCCGAACCAGTCGGAGCGGATCCCGTTCATCCCGTCCGAGGAGCTCGACGCCGCGCTTGACGCCGCCGAGGAGCTGCTCGGGGTCACCAAGCTCACCGAGGCCGGCGGAGTCACGGGTGCGCTGCGGGATGCCGTCGCCGAGGTCTTCGACGGTCCCGGTCTGACTCCGACCATGTTCATGCCGACCGCGACCCAGGTCACCGAGAACGGAGTGACGTTCTCGGGCACGGGGCGGATCCTCGGCACGCTCGAGGACCGCGTCCCCGGCTTCGAGCTGAGGTCGGAGACGCTCGCTCGGCGGGTCCTCGTCGAGGACGGCCGCGCGGTCGGTGTCGAGCTCGAGGATCGCCGCACGAGCGAGGTCTACCGGGTGAGCGCCTCGCATGTCATCGTCTGCGCCGACGGTCTGCGCACCCCGCAGCTGCTGTTCGCGTCCGGCATCCGACCCCGCGCTCTGGGCCACCACCTCAACGAGCACTTCCAGGTCGGATCGTTCTTCCTTCTGAACGAGGAGTTCGACCCGGCCCGCTTCGAGGAGACCAGCACCCTCGCCTCCGTCATCGTGCCCTTCTCCGATACGCGACCGATGCAGGGCGGCGTCATCTCCCTCGCGGGCAGCCCGTACCGCCTGCCGTTCGCGGACGATCTCGCTCAGTCCAACCTGGGCGTTATGGCCTGGTACGGCGCGAAGGACATCCGGTTCGAGGACGCCGTCGAGTTCAGCGAGACCGAGAAGGACTTCTACGGCATGCCCGCCATGGACATCCGGTACTCGCACACCGCGCGGGACCTCGAGACCATCGAGGGTCTGCGAGAGAACAGCATCAGAGCCGCGGCACGAGTGGGGACGTTGATGGAGGAACCGCAGCTCGCCGCGGGCGGCTCGTCACTGCACTACCAGGGCACCGTTCGGATGGGTCCGAGCGACGACGGCAGCTCCGTCTGCGATCCTCTGCTGCGGGTATGGGGGGTCGAGAACCTCCAGGTCGGAGGCAACGGGGTGATCCCGACCTCGACCGCGGCCAACCCGACCTTGACGACCGTCGCGCTGGCCATCCGGGCAGCACGTGCGCTGGCTGACGATCTCGTGTCAGCCTCTTCCGAGGCCGTCTCGGCGTGAGGAGCGGGCGCTGGACGGGTCGAGGTACTCGACTCATCCAGCGCCCGTCACGGCCCCGCGGGGCCGAGGCTCAGGCGACGCGGTAGGCCTGGTAGTCGATCTCCACGAACTCCTCGACCTCGGGGATCCATCTCTCGGCCACGAAGGCCTGGTGATCGGGGTGCGCGTCGTAAGCGGCGTACGCAGCCGCATCGGCGAACTCCATCGACAGACCGAACGAGTAGCTGTTCTTGCGGCCGACCTGGCGCAGCACCTCGAACTCCTGCACGCCCGGGATGGCGACGAGTTCCGCTGCGGCGGCGAGGAAGTCCGCCTCCTCGGCGGATCCGGGCTCGTGACGCAGACGGAAGGAGACGGTGTGGCGGAGCGTGGACTGATCGGCGAGGGTCATCCCCCGAGGCTACCGATCGGCCATCGGCTCACGCGCCCCGCGCGCGCCTCAGGCTCGTCAGCAGCTCCGGTCCGCGTCGATCCAGGAGCGCACCGCCGGCGCGGATGCCCACGACCATCAGCACGCTGCCCAGCACCACGCCCACGACGAGAGCGGCCACGCCGAAGATCATCTGGCCGCCGATGAGCGAGATGGCGCCCAGGACGAGCTCGGGGATCGAGAGTGCGAAGACGACGGCCCAGGTCGCGAGCATGCTGATCTGCGACGTGAACGAGCTGCCCGGCGGCGTCTTGAACGGGCTCTCCCCCGCCGCCGGAACCGGCAGGAGGAACCGCGCCGACGCGACGCTCGACACCCCGAATCCCGTGAGCAGCAGGCCGTAGCCGATTCCGAGCAGCGCCGGAATGTCCGCGCTCCTGCCCAGCACGATCTGCGGAACGACAGTCGCGATGGTGACGAGCGGAACGGAGATGATTCCGAGCGTGATGACCCGCCCCGCCCTATCGGCGACTCCGCTGACTCCTGTCGAGAGGTGGGACGCGAACGCGGTGCCGTCGTAGGAGACCTCGGCGCACAGGGTGATCGCCAGAGTCGCGGCGAAGATGGGGCCGAGCAGTAGGAGGAACCACTCCGACCCGGTCACCGCGACGAAGACGGCGAGGATCGCGAGTGCGGGCAGGACGACGAGTGAGCCGCCGTAACGGGGGTCGCGCAGCCAGTACACGGTCGTCCTGGCGGCGACGGCGCCCGTGGGAGTGGCCGGGTACCAGTTGAACGGGCCGAGCCCCTTCGACCTCTTCGCCCCCGAGCCGGCGGTGGGCGGCGACACCAGCAGTGTCGCGAGGCTGCGGCGCCACAGCAGGATCAGCAGTGCGAGCGTCGCGAGAGCGATGCCCGCTTTGGCCAGAGCCTCGAGCGGACGACCGAGAGCGAGATCGCCCGGGATCGACCACGCGGCGCCGAGCGGGGTCCACGACACGATCGCCGCGATCCTCGGCAGATCACCGGAGATCGACGACAAGGACGACCCCGCGAGCGCGATGATCGGGCCGAGCAGGATGAGCGGGATGAAGACGATCACCCCCATCACCTCCCGGTAGCGTCGCCCGGCTGCCAGCGCGGCGCCGATCGACTCGAAGGCGCGCGATGCGGCGATGCAGATGAGCACTCCGAGCGCGGCGGCGAACGGCGCGGCGATGAGCGCGACCGGCTCGCGCAGCCAGCTGAGGGTCGTCGCCAGTCCCACGATCGCCGTGACGATGCCCGGTACGCCGAGCAAGCCGACGACGAGGAGCGCGACGAGGAGACGTTGGGGCGGGATCGGGAAGGTGCGCAGCTTCTCCACGCTGAGCGACTGATCCATTCCGCGGAAGAGCACCGGGACGATCACCCAGCCGAGGACCGCGAGCGCACCGCCCAGCACGGCGGTGATCCACGCCCACTGCGGCTCGGCGAAGGCCAGCGCGACCATGCCGATGATCAGGCCGACGAGGATGAACAGACCCCACAGCGCGCCGAGGATCGTGGAGACCAAGACCATCGGGCTCCGCCGGATGCCGTTGAGCATCAGACGGAACCGGAGGCTCAGGAGGTGCGCAACCATGCGGGCCCCTCGTTGTGCTGGCGTCCGCCGACGAGCTCGACGAACCGGTCCTCGAGGGTCGAGCCGGCGCGGACCTCGTCGGTGGTGCCGGCGGCGAGAAGGCGCCCTGCTCCGATCACGGCGACGTGGTCGCACATCCGCTGCACGAGGTCCATCGAGTGGCTCGAGACGATGACCGTGCCGCCGCCGCGCACGTAGCCCGCGAGGATGTCGCGGATGTTGGCGGCGGAGACGGGGTCGACCGATTCGAACGGTTCGTCGAGGACGAGCAGGCGCGGAGCGTGGACGAGGGCGCAGGCGAGGGCGATCTTCTTCGTCATGCCGGCCGAGTAGTCGACGACCAGGGTCCCCCCGGCGGACTTCAGGTCGAGCAGTTCGAGCAGGTCGTTGGTCCGCTGCGCGACGGTCTCGCGATCCATGCCGTTGAGCAGGCCGTGGTAGGTCACCAGCTGCTCGCCGGTCAGCCGGTCGAACAGGGCGACGCCGTCGCTCAGCACCCCGACGAGCGACTTGGCCTTCACCGTGTCGCGCCAGACGTCGGTGCCGAGGACCTCGATGGTGCCGGCATCGGGACGCAGCAGCCCGGTCGCCATGGACAGGGTCGTCGTCTTGCCGGCACCGTTCGGGCCGACGAGCCCGTAGAACGAGCCGGCGGGTACCTCGAGGTCGAGATCGTCGACGGCGACCTTCTGGCCGAACGATTTCCTCAGGCCCCGGATGCGGAGGGCGGGAACTCCCGCTGGTGAACTCGTCGCCGGCGCGGGAACGACTGGGGTTGCAGCTTCCTCGGTCATGGTCCAACCCTAGAGAGGCCCTCGGGCCGACCGCCTCCGCCGTGAGGCGGAGATCGTGAGATGAGCCCGAGTGGCCCTCATCCTGGAGTGGGAGGCGCGTCAGTCCGTCGGTGAGGGCACCGCCGACCGAGCGGCGCCATCGCGCATCCGGTCGCGGGCAGCGTCGTTGCGTCCGTTCACCTCGACCGACTCCGTCGCGAGGGCCAGACCCGAGACGGGCATGCCGACGTACATGCTCTCGGCGCCCGCCACCGAGTAGGTCTCGTGCCAGATGCCCACCGCCCCCGGTGCTTTGCGCGCCCGCTTGTTGAACGCCGTCCACGCCGGTCGATGCTCGGCATCGCGGTTGCTGGCGTAGGCGTAGAGCTTCTCGAGGGAGCTCCAGTACTGGATGACCACGGGTCCCCCGGCTCCGACGGTGAAGCGTGCCCCGATGAGACCGGATTCCCTGTCGGTGAAGAGTTCGCGGAGCATCCGAGGCATGGCCATGAAGGCCGGCAGCCACAGGTCGGGACGCCACGGTTTCGACACCCGCATACCGATGAGGAAGACGACGAGCTCGCCCGAGTACTGGTGGGACATCCGGCCGGGAATGACTCGTGACATGATTGTCTCCTAATTGGATAGCGTTGCTCTCCATTATTAGACAGTGAGACTATCCAAGCAAGGAGGAACATGCGGATCTCCGCACTCGCCGAGCTGAGCGGCGTACCGGTCGCCACCATCAAGTTCTATCTGCGCGAAGGAATCCTCCATTCGGGCGCGAGGACGTCGGCGACTCAGGCCGATTACGACGAGACCCACGTGCGCCGGATAGCCCTGATCAGAGCCCTCATCGGGCCTGCGGGACTGTCGATCTCGGCGGCGAAGACCCTGATCGGGTCTCTCGAGGCGCCTCCTCCGGAGTTCCACGACCTCCTCGGAGCAGCCCACTCCGCCTCGCCGCGGGTGATGGGCGATGTCGACGAGGCCACCGAGGCGGAGGCCATCGGCATCATCGAACGGGCGGGCTGGACGAACTGCAGCGGTGAGAATCGCGATGCCCTCGCGTCGGCGCTCGCGGGACTGCGCGCGGCCGACTTCACCTTGAAGGACGAGACTTTCGATCTGTACGCGGCCGCCATGACGACGGTGGCCGACGATGAGGTCCGGCGCATCCCCACCGACTCGCTTCAGGCAGCCGTTGAGTACGTGCTGCTCGGTACGGTCCTCGTCGAGCCGGTGCTCCTGGCCATGCGGCGTCTCGCCCACGAACGCGCGTCCGCGAGGATCTTCGCCGACCGCGCAGCCGAGGAGTGAAGCGCAGCCCCAGCGCGGACGGCGAAGGGGCACCCTGGCGAGCCGGGGTGCCCCTTCTGCTTGATACGAAGGCGATCTACTGCCGGATGAAGGCGAGCAGGTCGGGGTTGATGACGTCGGCATGGGTGGTCAGCATGCCGTGCGGGTATCCCTCGTAGATCTTGAGGGTCGAGTTGCTCAGCAGCTCGTGCTGCTTCAGCGACGCGTCCTTGTACGGCACGACCTGGTCGTCGTCGCCCTGGGTGACGAGCACGGGAACCGAGATGGCCTTCAGATCTTCGGTCTGGTCCGTCTCGGAGAACGCGGCGATGCCGAGGTAGTGGGCGAGAGCGCTGCCCATCATGCCCTGGCGCCACCAGTTGGCCACCACCGGCTCCGACAGGGTGACGCCCGGCCGGTTGAACCCGTAGAACGGTCCTGCCGCGACGGCCTGATAGAACTCGGCACGGTTGGCGGCCAACGCGCTGCGGAAGCCGTCGAACACCGAGATCGGCGTGCCCTCGGGATTGGCGTCGGTCTGCACCATCAGCGGCGGCACCGACGACACGAGGATCGCCTTCGCCACCCGCCTCTGCGGCTCCCCGAAGTTCGCGACGTAGCGCGCGACCTGACCGCCACCGGTGGAGTGACCGATGTGGATGGCGCCTCGCAGGTCGAGATGCTCGACGACCGCGCTGGCGTCGCTCGCGTAGTGGTCCATGTCGTGGCCGGTGCCGACCTGCGACGACCTGCCATGGCCACGCCGGTCGCTGGCGATCACCCGGTAGCCGTGTTCCAGGAAGAAGAGCATCTGGGCGTCCCAGTCATCCGCCGACAGCGGCCAGCCGTGATGGAACATGATGGGCTGCGCGTCGGGGCTGCCCCAGTCCTTGTAGTAGATGTCCACGCCATCGTCTGTGGTCACAAACGGCATGATCGAACCTCCGTGCTCAGGTCGAACCGGGCCGCGCTCGGGACGACTGTCGAGCTCCCCGGTGAGGTGAGGAGCGGTTCGAACCTAACTTCGGGTCGCCACGGATCGTTTCGACTCCTGCCGACTCTCGTTGCTACGTCTGCACGAAAGCCGCGGCGCGGCGCTAGGCACCACCGACAAACGCCGCCCAGCGTGGGGAGGCGTTCTTCGATGGCGGCCCTGAGGGGACTCGACTCCCCACCCGCTACCCCGAACGCCGCTTCGCGCCGCTCGGGGCCCCTCGCGGGCGTGGGCCCACCTCTCCCGGTCTTCTCGATCACTCGAGCGCACCAACGACAAACGCCGCCCGGCGTGGGGCGGCGTTTTTCGTTGGTGGACCTGAGGGGACTCGAACCCCTGACCCCCTGCATGCCATGCAGGTGCGCTACCAGCTGCGCCACAGGCCCATCGACCCCCGTGGAGGCCTCGTCAAGGTTACTACATCCCGAGCCCCCCGCCAGTCCACCGACACGGACGCGCGACCCCGACCCGAAACAAATGCCGGGTTGAATAGGCCCGTGAGCACGACGAGCATCCCCGACCCCATCACCGTCTCCATCGTGCGCCGGGTCGCACCCGAGCGAGCGAAAGAAGCCGCCGCCTGGGCTCGCGCCGGTCGGGAGCTCATGAGCGCACAACCCGGCTATCTCGGCTCCGGCTGGGTGCGACCCGAAGCCGGCTCCCCCACCTGGCACATGCTCTACCGATTCGCCGACGGCGACTCGCTCGCCGACTGGGAACGATCGAGCGAACGCCGCTGGTGGGTCGACTCGGCCGTCGGGATCGTCGAGCACGACCGCACAGAACGGCGCACCGGCATCGAAGGCTGGTTCGACCAGCCCAGCAGCGTCACCGTCGACGAGGAAGCCCGCCCCACCCCCGTCGTCCCCCCACGATGGAAGCAGATGGTCAGCATCTTCGTCGTCTTCTACCCACTCAGCGTGCTCGCCCACGCCACGCTCACACCGCTGCTCGGCGCATGGCCGCTGCCGCTCCGAGTCCTCGCGACCGTGCTCGTGATGACACCCCTGATGACCTACCTGCTGCTCCCCGCAGCCACCCGACTGCTGCGCCCCTGGCTCCAGAAACCACGAAAGGCCAGCTCGACGAGCTGACCTCCGGGTGGAACCTGACGCCGATTACTCGGCGCTCTGCCGCGCAGGCAGGGTGATCGGGATGACCGGGCAGTCCTTCCACAGACGCTCGAGCGAGTAGTAGGCACGATCAGACTCGTGGAACACGTGGACGACGAGATCACCGAAGTCGATGAGCACCCAGCGCCCCTCGGAACGGCCCTCACGGCGCAGAGCCTTCGAACCGTGCTCGGCGAGACTCTCCTCGATCGCCTCCGCGATCGCCAGGACATTGCGCTCCGTCCGGCCGGAGATCAACAGGAATGCGTCGGTAAGCGGCAGAGGACCGGTGACGTCGAGAGCGACCAGATCCTGTCCGCCCTTGTCGTCAGCTGCCGCTGCAGCCAACTGGACGAGATCGATGGCATGCTGCGTCGCCCCGGCGGGCGTAGAAACTTCGGAAGGAATTAGAGAGTCCCCGTAACGATAGAAGTGATCAGTACGGCGATGACGCCGGCAGCCATGACCGCCGCGGTGATCGCCAGAACAAAGGGCAGGTTACCTCCGCGCGACTTGCGCGGGCTGACTACGCTGCGGGTCGACGTGTGGGTGCTCACCGCACGAGCGGCTCGCACCGGAGCGACATCCGCGTTGTGGTGGTCTTCCTGGCTGGCCTCGAAGAGTCGATCGATCTCGGACGAGTCGTAATGATCCGACGTCGCCCCGGTCGAGGAGAGGCTGCGCGGCAGGTCGAGAGAACCCGTGACCAGGATCTCTCCCGTGCTGTTCAGCGCGTGCATCAGATCGGGCTGAGGGTCGCTCGGCATGATCAGAGCATTCGTGGAACCGCTCGAGCTGCCCACATTGCGCGAGAGCAGACCGTCGAAAGGCTGCGGGCTGTCGTCCTCGCGCTCGGCCTGCACCGACCAGTGTCCGGCTGGCGGAGTGTAGGCACGGTCGAAGTCCGACCCTCCATCGGGCTGGCGAGCCGACAGCGGTCGCGCATCCGCGACGGGTCCGGTAGGAGATTCGACACCGGTGCTCGCCTGCGCGATAAGCGCCTCGAATCCGAGCAGACCCGTGATGGGCGCATCGGTGAAGTCGGGCTCGTCTTCGACCTCGACGACCGTCTCGACGGCCTCGGCCGCGGGGGGTGTCGGGACGGCGGAACGAGGTGCGGGAGCAGCGGAGACCGGCTCCGCAATCGGCGCATCGACAGGAGCAGAGGTCGGACCGCCGAGCGGGATGTCACCCTCCCACGCGTCACTCGCCGGCTTCACGGCACGAGACTTCTTCTGCACCGGCTCGTCCGCGAGGAGTGCCGCGCGGTCGATGGCCGACATGGGAGCTGTGGCGGTGTCCTCGTAGGAGGTGAACGCCGATCCGAGCGGGATGCCGGCGACCGGAGTCAGAGGCGCGGGCTCGCGGAAACCGACGGGCGGCGACACGGATGCAGGCGCCGGGTCGGGGGTGGCCTGCCAGCCACCCTCGCGAGGAGCGAGGTCGGCGGGAGTGAAGGGCGGGATCGCCCCCGTCTCACGCAGCACGCGCAGTTCACGCCGCGTCAGGGTGTGATCAAGGGTCGACGCCGGCTCGGGAGCTTCGACGGGAGCCGATGCGACCCGCGTCGGGGCGACCGGCGCCGGAGCAGCAGGAGTCGACGCAGCGGGCATCGGGCGCAGCGGAGGCGTGCGCGTCTGGGTGTGGTAGTCGAGCTCGACGACCGGCTGAGGAGCAGCCGGGGCGGCGGGAGCCGTCGGCGTCGGCGCGAAATCGCGCTCACGGAACGCCGCGGAGGTGGCACCAGCCGACTCGGCGACCTGCTGGAGGCGGTCGCGGAACGACGGAGCGTCGTAGGTCGGGATGTTCGGCCGGGCCTGCGTCACATAGCTGAGCGGCTCGGGAGCAGGCGTGTGCTCGCGATCCCGGTCGGCGACGCGGCGCCCGGTTCGACGCTCGGCCTCGGTGGCGGCGTCGGTCAGCTGCGACGCGGCGGTGCGGGACACCGTGTCCCAGATGTTGCCCGAGGCATTGAGGTCGTACGCACCCGAGGGGTGAACGTTCGACAGCTCGCCCGTCTCGGCGGTCTCAACCGACTGGGCTCGACGCTCGGCGTCGCGCGCCTCACGGCGGCTACGCGGCTGCTGGTTCGCGGGAGCCCCGGAGCCCGCTCCCCGGCGCTCTTGAGGCTGCTGTTCCTGCGACAAAGTCATGGATTACTCCGATACAGGTCATGCTTGGAGATGTACTGTACGACGCCATCGGGAACGAGATACCAAACAGGAAACCCCCTGTTCACCCGACTTCGGCAGTCGGTTGACGATATCGCCAGCGCCGGAACTTCTAGCCAGCTTACGTTGCGCTTGGGTAAATCCGAAACGGACACAACGTGTCCGGGACGACTGACCGCGACGAAATGCGCCAGCTCCCAGAGGGCGTCGACGTCCTTCCAGGAGATGATCTGCTTGATCGCGTCGGCACCCGTGATGAAGAAGAGATCCGCATCAGGACGCTGTTCCTGGATGTCTTTGAGGGTGTCGATCGTGTAGGTCGGGCCCTTCCGATCGACGTCGACGCGGGACACCGTGAACCGGGGGTTCGAGGCGGTTGCGATGACCGTCATGAGGTAGCGATGTTCCGCTTCCGACACGCCGCGCTTCTGCCACGGCTGGCCGGTCGGAACGAAGATGACCTCGTCGAGGTCCATCGACTGGGCGACCTCGCTCGCAGCGACGAGGTGGCCGTGATGGATCGGATCGAACGTTCCACCCATGACGCCGATGCGCGGCCGGGTGCGCTCGATCGAGTTCTCCACGTTCGCGTCAGCCGCCGTGAGCGCTGCCGTGGCCGGAGCCGTCTCCGCCCTGGGCGCCCGACACCTGGCTGTGCCGGTTGGCGACGTTGCGGTAGCTCCAGACGACGATCGCGAGGGCCGCGAAGGCGACGAGCGCGATGAGGCCGTAGACGAACGTCGGCATCGGGAGTTCGACGTGGTTCGCCTCTTCTGCGGCGGCGGTGACCAGTGCGGTCAGCGACAGCGACATGCTGGCTCCGTTTCTGTTTTCGCCCCGGATCGGGACTCGCGCAAGTCTAGCCAAGGGTTCGCCAGCGGGCGGACTGCCGCCGCCGGTTTCGGAGAGAGGCTCAGCCCCGTGTCTGCCCGGTGCCGCGGACGAGCCACTTGGTGCTCGTCAGCTCCTGCAGCCCCATCGGACCGCGGGCATGCAGCTTCTGCGTCGAGATGCCCACCTCCGCACCGAAGCCGAACTCTCCCCCGTCGGTGAACCGCGTCGACGCGTTGACCATGACGACGGCGGAATCGACCTCCGCCAGGAACCGCTCCGCGTTCGTGAAGTCCTGGGTGAGGATCGACTCGGTGTGGTGGGTCGAGTAGGTCTGGATGTGCTCCAGCGCCTCGTCGAGGGAGTCGACGATCTTCACCGCGAGGTCGAGGGAGTAGTACTCGGCACGCCAGTCGTCCTCGGTGGCGTCGACCGAGTCGGCATAGAGGAGCCGCGTCGCCGAGTCCGCGTGCATCGTGACACCGGATGCGCGGAGAGCGTCGAGCACCGGCCCCAGCACCCGGTCGGCAGCGCCGCGATGGATGAGCAGCGTCTCGAGCGCATTGCACACGCTGACGCGCTGCACCTTCGCGTTGTGGACGACCTCGGCGGCGAGATCCGCATCCGCGGTCTCGTCGATGAAGATGTGCACCACGCCAGCCCCCGTCTCGATGACCGGCACCTTGGACTCGGCGACGACGGTGTTGATCAGTTCCGCGCTTCCGCGCGGGATGAGGACGTCGACGTAGCCGCGGGCCTGCATGAGCCGCCGTGCGCCCTCGCGACCGAACTCGTCGATGGTCTGCACCGCCTCGGCGGGGACGCCGGCGGAGACGAGCGCCGCCTGGATCGATTCGACGAGCACTCGATTCGAGTTCTCCGCAGCACTGCCGCCGCGCAGGATGACGGCGTTGCCGCTCTTCAGCGCCAACGACGCGATGTCGATCGTGACGTTGGGCCGGGCTTCGTAGATCGCGCCGACGACGCCGAACGGGACGCGGACCTGGTTGATCTTGAGGCCGTTGGGCAGCGTGCGACCCCGGATGCTCTCCCCCACCGGGTCGACGAGGGCCGTGATGTCGATCACGGCGGCAGCCAGCGCACTCAGCCGCGCCTCGTCGAGACGAAGCCGATCCTGCAGCCCGGTGGACAGACCGTTGTCCCTCGCCGCCTCGAGGTCGAGCGCGTTCGCCTCGATGATCCGGGCGGAGTCCTCGACGATGCGGTCCGCGATCGCTCGAAGGGCGGCATCCTTCCGCTCGGATGGCAGGGTCGCCAGCACACGCGAAGCGGCGCGGGCGGCTTTCAGCTTCTCGTCGAACCCGATCTGGTCGGCGAATGTGGCGGGAGCGGTCGTGACAGCCATGCCGACGATCCTATTGTCCGCCGTTCCGCCGCCGGCCGAGATGGCGGGAAGAGCCGGACGGATGGCAGCTAGCGGACCGCGGGTACCGCGTCCGCTGAGGGCGCCGGGTCGAACCAGGTACCGACCGTGGCACCGGTGAGCGCCTGCGCCACCTGCGCGGTGGAGGCCAGCAGGACCGCAGCCCCGGCGTCGGCGGCGAGACGGGCCGCGGCGACCTTCGTCGTCGCTCCGCCGGTGCCGATCCCCGTTCCCACCGATCCGATGACGACGCCCGCGAGGTCGTCGCCGAACGGCACGTGATCGATCCGGACCGCGCCCGGCTCGAGCGGCGGACGGGTGTAGAGCGCATCCACGTCGCTGAGCAGGACGAGGAGGTCGGCCTTGACGAGGACCGAGACGAGCGCGGCGAGTCGATCGTTGTCGCCGAACCGGATCTCGTGGGTCGCGACGGTGTCGTTCTCGTTGACGATCGGCAGGATCCGCAGCTCGAGCAGCTTCTCGATGGCACGCTCGGCGTTCTTGCGATGCGTCGGGTTCTCGAGGTCGCCGGCGGTGAGGAGCACCTGGCCGGCGACGATCCCGAACGCGTCGAGGCTGTCCTGGTAGCGGTAGATGAGCACGTTCTGACCCACGGCCGCGGCTGCCTGCTGGGTCGCGAGGTCAGTGGGCCGGGAGTCGAGCTTGAGGTACGGCATGCCCGTCGCGATGGCGCCGGACGAGACGAGGAGGACCTCGACGCCGCGTCCGTGCGCCTCGGCAAGAGCGGCGACGAGAGGCGCGATCTGGCCGGCGTTGGCACCGCTGATCGAGGAGGAACCGACTTTCACGACGATGCGCCGCGCTTCGCCGATCTGCTCGCGACTCGCTACGGTCACCGACCCTCCTCGATCTGATCCGCGTCGACCTGCTCGGGGGCGATGCGCTCGGACTCCGCGCGTGCGGCATCGTCGGCGGGCCGGTTGTGCTCCTCGCGCCACATGCCGGCGTCGCGCTCGCGCTCCATCTCGGCGCGCGCCTCCGCCTTGGCATCCATGCGGTCGAAGTAGTTGTCGCGCCGCGCCGCGCGGGTGGGGCGCGGGTTGCGGTCGACGCGCGGGTCGGATCCGCGAGGGCTCGTGATCAGCTCGGCGGCCGAGCTCAGCGTGGGCTCCCAGTCGAAGACGACACCGCCGCCGGGTCCGATCATCACGGTGGAGCCGGGGACTGCACCGGCCTTGAAGAGGGCGTCCTCGACGCCGAGCGCCGCGAGCCGGTCGGCGAGGAAGCCGACGGCCTCATCGTTGGCGAAGTCGGTCTGCTGAACCCACCGCTCGGGCTTGTCGCCGAGGATGCGGTAGATGTTGCCGTAGCTGCCGCCCTCGACCTGCACCGTGTACTCGGTGGCGTTGACCGGCTTCGGGCGCAGAACGATGCGGGGCTTCGCCGCGGGGACGGCGGTGCGGGCGTCCTGGACGACGGAGGACAGCGCGAACGACAGCTCGCGGAGCCCCTCGCGACTGACCGTGGAGATCTCGAAGACCCGGTAGCCGCGGCTCTCGAGCTCGGGACGCACCATGTCGGCGAGATCGCGGGCTTCGGGCACGTCGACCTTGTTCAGGGCGATGAGCTGGGGACGCTCGAGCAGCGGGACCTGGCCTTCGGGCACCGGGTAGGCGCCGAGTTCGCCGAGGATCACGTCGAGGTCGCTGATCGGGTCGCGGCCCGGATCGAGCGTCGCGCAGTCGAGCACATGGAGCAGGGCGCTGCAGCGTTCGACATGGCGGAGGAACTCGAGGCCGAGACCCTTGCCCTCGCTCGCGCCCTCGATCAGACCGGGGACGTCGGCGATCGTGTAGCGGACGGTGCCCGCCTCGACGACGCCGAGGTTGGGCTGCAGGGTCGTGAAGGGGTAATCGGCGATCTTGGGCCGCGCTGCGGACATGGCCGCGATGAGGCTGGACTTGCCGGCCGACGGGTAGCCGACGAGCGCGACGTCGGCGACGGTCTTCAGCTCGAGCTCGACATCGCCTTCCCAGCCGGGCGTTCCGAGCAGAGCGAATCCGGGCGCCTTGCGCTTGGTCGTGGCGAGGGCGGCGTTGCCGAGACCGCCGCGCCCGCCGGGCGCGACGACGAGGCGCATGCCGGGCTCGGTGAGGTCGACGAGCTCGGTGCCGTCGGCGTCCTTGACGACGGTGCCGACCGGCACCGGGAGTTCGAGGACCTCGCCGCTGGTTCCCGCACGGTGGTCGCCCATTCCGGGCCCGCCGTTCGAGGACGAGCGATGCGGGCCGCGGTGGTAGCCGAGGAGCGTCGTGGTCTGCGGGTCGGCGACGATGACGATGTCGCCGCCGTGACCGCCGTTGCCGCCGTCGGGGCCCGCGAGGGGCTTGAACTTCTCGCGACGGACCGAGACGCAACCGTTGCCGCCGTTCCCCGCCCGGAGATGAAGCGTCACCTGGTCGATGAATGTCGCGACCATGTCGGCTCCTTCCTGTGCGGGCCCGCAGGCCCTGTGTTCGCTCTATGGATGTTGTGACGTGCCGTCGTCCGGCATCCGCCTGGACAAATGCGAATGGGCGAGCCGATCAGGCCCGCCCATTCACCACAGCTGTTGTTACTCGCCAGCCGCCACCACGATGTTGACGACCTTGCGACCGCCCTTGGCGCCGAACTCGACGGCGCCTGCGGCGAGGGCGAACAGGGTGTCGTCGCCGCCACGGCCGACGTTCACGCCGGGGTGGAAGTGAGTGCCGCGCTGGCGGACGATGATCTCGCCGGCGTTGACGACCTGACCGCCGAAGCGCTTGACGCCGAGGCGCTGCGCGTTGGAGTCGCGACCGTTACGGGTAGAGCTTGCGCCCTTTTTGTGTGCCATCTGCTCGAACCCTTCGCGCTTACTTGATGCCGGTGATCTTGACGCGCGTGAGCTCCTGACGGTGGCCCTGGCGCTTCTTGTAACCGGTCTTGTTCTTGAACTTCTGGATGACGATCTTCTTGCCGCGCTCGTCGCCGAGGACCTCAGCGGTCACGACGACCTTGGCGAGGGCCGACGCGTCGTGGGTGATGTTCTCACCGTCGACGAGGAGCACCGGGGCGAGCTGGATGTTGCCGTTGTCGTCGGCCTTGATGCGATCGAGGACGACAACCGTGCCGACCTCGACCTTCTCCTGCCGCCCGCCGGCGCGCACAATCGCGTAAACCACGTTTCTAGCCAATCTGTTGGTATGTCCGCGCGGTCTCAGGAGTTCCGGCGGCGAAGAATCGGTGCGGGCTATGCCGCGCACACCGACGGTCAAGCGTACCCGATGAGTGGACGACCGGCAACCAAGCCGCCGGGCTGACCGTCCCCCTGAGCATACCGTCCTCCGTCACCGGGCGGGCGGAGGACGGCGGGTCGGTCGGGACCGCCGAATGCGGTGCCCCCAGGCGGCCGACGGCCGCCCGGCGACCGATCCGCGGGCCCGCTCCAGCTCATTCGTGAACGCGCGTCACCTGGAACGCCGCATCGAGCTCAACCTCGACGCGGGACCCGTCGGTGCGGACGATCTCGACCTCCCAGGCGTGGTCCGCATCGTCGTCGCGATCGACCTCGACGACGGTGCCGCCGCCGACCTCGGTCAACGCGGCTGCGGCCGCGGCAGCGCTGTCCGTGCCGGCCGAGGCGCCGACATCCGAGCTGTTCACACCATCATCGTCGCCGCCCCTGTCGTCGCGGCCGGTGTCGTCAGCAGCGTCGTCGCCGCCGCGACCGCCGCGGTCGTCCAGGCCTGTCGAGTCGTCGTCGAGGTTGCTGTTGCTGTTGCTGTTGCTGTTGCTGTTGCTGTTGCTGTTGCTGCGATCGTCGTCGCTGTCGTCGTCGACGCGAACGACTCGGAAGTCGGAGTCGAGGTCGACGTCGACCTGGCGGCCGTCGGGAAGCGTCACGTCGACCTCGTAGAGGTGGTCGCCGTCGTCGCTGCGCTCGGCTTTCGTGACCTGGCCGCCGCCGACTTCGGCCAGGGCGGCAGCAGTGGCGTCATCGAGCGCCGAACCGGTGAGGTGATCGTCGTCGTCGCCGAACGGCTGGGCGACGGCGACGCCGACTCCGCCGATGACGAGGACTGCGGCGAGTGCTCCGGCGCCGATCCAGATGGTCTTCTTCTTCATGGTTCCACTCCCTTGTTCGTGCGGACGGGAGTCAGTCTCGTGAGCCGGCGCTGAAGCGGGACTGAAGCGAACTGAAGGCCTTTTCAGCCGGCGGACTGGGCAGGAGCGGGCAGGCGCACCTCGAAGCGCGCTCCGCCGAGACGACCGGTGCTCACCGCGACGGATCCGCCGTGGGCGGCGACGATCTCGCGCACGATCGCGAGCCCCAGACCGCTGCCGCCCGCGTCGCGGGAACGCGCGTCGTCGAGGCGCACGAAGCGCTCGAAGATCCGCTCGCGCTCCTCGGGAGGGATGCCGTCGCCGTCGTCGTCGACGGCGAGCAGAACACCGTCGGTGAGGGTGAGCTCGATCCGCGAACGGGCGTGCCGCGCGGCGTTGTCGACGAGATTCCGGACGACCTGGCCGAGGGTCCCCTCATCGCCGCCGACTCGGGCGGGAGCGACGTCGGCGGTGCCGACCGCGATGGAGGTCAAATCGCGGATCCGGCGGGCTTCCGCCAGCACGATGTCGTCGAGGTCGACAGCTCGGCCGGTCGGGCCCAGCGTGGTCTCGTCCGCCCGGGCGAGCACGAGCATGCCCTGGACGAGTCTCTCGAGGCGGGCCCCCTCGTCGAGGATCGCGTCGGTGAGCTCCTGCGACGAGATGCGATCCGGGTGCGCCTGGGCGACCTCGGCGTACTGCCGGAGGGACGCCAGCGGCGACTTGAGTTCGTGCGAGGCGTCGGAGACGAATCGGCGCTGCGAGCGTTGCGACGCCTCGAGTCGATCGAGCATCGAGTTCATGGTGGTCGCCAGGCGTCCGATCTCGTCGCGGGCGCCGTGGTCATCGACGCGTCGATGGAGTGTCGTACCGCCGACGGCGTCGACCTCGCGACGCATCCGTTCGACGGGCCTCAAGGCGCGGCCGACCACGATCCAGGTCGCGACGGCCAGCAGCACGATGAGGAGCGGAACCGTCACGAGCAGCAGGCGTGACACCGTAGCGACCGCCTCGTCGACCGTGTCGAGGCTCTGGCCCGCGACAACCACGAACCCGTTGTTCTCGGCGGCGGTCGCCTCGAAGAGCCCGTCCTCCCCCGGCAGGCGGACCGTCCAGTGCTCGGCACCGTCCGGTCTGCCGAGCGCGGCGAGCCCCGCGATGTCATCCGTCGACGCGACGACCTCCCCCGCCTCGTTCTGCACCTGGACGAATGTGCCGTCGAGGTCGCCGAGAACCACATCGCCCTCGACCCGGGGCAGGTCGTCGTCGCTTCCCGAATCGTCGCTTCCCGACCCGCTTCCACCCGAGTCGTCGGACGAGTCCCCCGAGTCGTCGCTCGACCCGCCGGAATCGCCGTCCCCCGAGTCGTCGCTCGACCCGCCGGAATCGTCGTCGCCGGAATCGTCGTCATCCACCGAACCGCTGTTCGATCCGCTGCCGGATCCGGAGGGGTCGGCGCCGTCCGAGCCCGATCCATCCGAGCCCGAGCCCTCCGAGTCCGATCCGCTCGTGGTGGAGCTGCCCGAGGCGTCCAGCTGGTTCGCTACGGTCGCGGCCTGCGCGGAGATCGCGGAATCGAGCTGTTCGATGAGGGAGAAGCGGAGGAGCGCGCCGAAGAGGACGGCCCCGACGACCAGGGTGACGGCGACCGCCGCGGCGGAGATCAGGGTGATGCGCGTCCGGAGCGAGACCCGCCGGCCCCGGACCGGCCGACGCTCAGCCACCGTTCGACGCCAGCCGATACCCGGCGCCGCGAAGCGTCTCGATCGCGGCACGACCGAAGGGCCTGTCGAGTTTGTTGCGCAGGTGCCGCACGTAGACCTCGACGATGTTCGCGTCGCCTTCGAAGTCGAAATCCCAGACCGCGTCGAGCACCTCGCGTTTCGTCACGACGTCGCCGACGTGTCGGATGAGGAACTCGAGCACCGCGAACTCGCGCGCGGTCAGGTCGACGGGGGTGTCGCCCCGCCACACACGTCGTGACGCCGGATCGACCTTCACATCGCCGGCCTCGAGCACGGTCGGGCGCTCGGCGGCCCCGCGGCGTATGAGAGCGCGCAGCCGGGCGAGGAGGATCGCGAACGAGAAGGGCTTCGTGAGGTAGTCGTCGGCTCCGGTGTCGAGCGCCTCGACCTGGTCCCACTCGCCGTCCTTGGCGGTCAGCATCAGGATGGGCGTCCAGTTGCCCTCTTTGCGGAGCGTCTCGCACACGCGGTACCCGCTGATGCCGGGGAGCATGATGTCGAGGAGGATCACGGAGTAGTCCTGCTCGCGTGCCATCCAGAGCCCGTCGGTGCCGGTTGCGGCGACGTCGACGGCGAAACTCTCCGCCTCGAGTCCGCGCCGGAGCCCTTCGGCGAGGCGGGTCTCGTCCTCCACCACCAACACGCGCATGAGCAGCCTCCGTCGGTTCATTGTGGCGAACGCCCGCTGAAGCTGCACTGAAACGGTTCGGCCCGCGCTGCCGGGAGCAGGCCTCCGCGGGTGCAGGATGGATGCATGACGGTCCTCATCGACGATGCGATGTGGCCGGCGCACGACACTCTGTGGGCGCACCTCGTGAGCGATTCGTCGCTCGAGGAGCTGCACGCGTTCGCGGCGGCGAATTCGCTCCCGCGCCGCAGCTTCGATCTCGACCACTACGACGTCCCGGCGGCCAGAGTCGACGCCCTCGTAGCGGCGGGAGCCGAGAAGGTGTCGGGCAAGGACCTGGTCCGCCGCTTGATCGCCAGCGGCCTGCGAATCCCGGCCCGCGACCGCTAGAGGTTGGGTAGCGGCGTCACGGAGCCACTGAGGACGGGCGTTCGACGCGAGCTGGCACGTTCCGGCCGGCCCCACCCGCCGCAACGTGCGCGCCGGCCCGCAGTTCCCGGAGCTCGCAAAGCTCCGGTCCGCGAGATCGGATATTCGGGGCACCAACGCACGTTCCGGCGTGCACCCGTGTCAGGAACGTGCGGTCTCACCGCCGACCCGGCTGAGCAGTGCGTCTGAGACCCTGGCCTTTCCGGGCGCACGTCGATCCGAGTTCGTGCGTTTCGGACAAAGTGCGTACGCCGGAGCGCGCGTATGTGCCCGGGATATCCGAGTCAGGGATTGGGCGCGCGCACGTTCCGGGCAGCGGGGCCGGCCGCAACGTGCGCGTTCGCCCGGAACGCCCGTCCTGGAGAGGGGGCCCTCGCGCCGCGGGGCGCGCAGGCGCCCCGCGCGCGGGTCAGGAGGTGGGGTCGGAGGTGACGCGGCTCGCGTCGCCCGCCGTCAGCGCGCCCGTCGAGACGCGGCGGCTGCGCGAACGGCCCTGACCCGGCTTCTTCGGCTCGGGAAGAGCGTCGAGCACCGTCGACAGGAGGGTCTCCGCGTCGGGCGCGATCGTGCGGGACGGGGCCGCGGCGACGACGGGAAGGTCGATGACCGGCTCGAAAACGGGAGCCGACGACGGCTCGTCGGCCTCGGCGGGCAGCTCGACGACGATGGCGGCAGCCGCTGCGACGGCGACCTCGGCCGGCTCGTTGTGAGCCTCCTCGGCGACCGCGTCGCGGTGGATCGTGCTCTTCGCGATCAGCGCGAGCGCGTTCTTCGCGTCGTCGGTGATCGCGTGGGTGCTGCCCTGTGCGGGACGCTGCGGCGCGGACTGCGACTGCTGCTTGCGACCACGACGAGGCTCGGGCTTCGAGTCGAGCGGTTGACGCGGCGCGTCGGTCATCGACTCGGCCAGGCCCAGACCCAGCTTCTTGCGGGTCATCTGCACGAGACCCAGTGAGGTGACCTCGGCGACCTGATGCTTCGTGCGGTCACGGCTCAGGCATTCGACGAGACGACGCAGAACGAGATCGCGGTTGTTCTCGAGCACCATGTCGATGAAGTCGATCACGATGATGCCGCCGACATCGCGGAGGCGGAGCTGGCGGACGATCTCCTCGGCTGCCTCGAGGTTGTTCTTGGTGACGGTCTCCTCGAGGTTTCCGCCGGACCCGACGAACTTGCCCGTGTTGACGTCGATGACCGTCATCGCCTCGGTGCGGTCGATCACGAGGGAACCGCCGGACGGCAGCCACACCTTGCGGTCGAGCGCCTTGTCGATCTGCTCCTGGACACGGAAGCCGGCGAACACGTCGCCGCCGCCCTGCCACGTCTCGACGCGGTCGAGCAGGTCGGGTGCGACCGATCCGAGGTACGAGGCGATGGTCTGCTGCGCGTCGTTGCCCGCGATGACGAGACGTGCGAAGTCCTCGTTGAACACGTCGCGGATGATCTTGACCAGGAGGTCGGGCTCGCTGTGCAGCAGTGCGGGCGCGTTGGCCTTCTCGACCTGCTCGCTGATGTGCTGCCACTGCGCGGTGAGGCGGTTGACGTCGAGCGTAAGCTGCTCCTCGGTCGCGCCTTCGGCCGCGGTCCGAACGATGACGCCGACGCCGTCGGGCAGCACCTCCTTGAGGATGCGCTTGAGACGGGCCCGCTCGGTGTCGGGCAGCTTGCGGGAGATCCCGTTCATCGAGCCGCCGGGCACGTACACGAGGTAGCGGCCGGGCAGTGAGATCTGGCTGGTGAGGCGTGCGCCCTTGTGACCGACCGGGTCCTTCGTGACCTGGACGAGCACACGATCGCCGGGCTTCAGCGCCAGCTCGATCCGACGGGGCTGGTTCTTCTCCCCCTCGACCGCGGCGGCATCCCAGTCGACCTCACCGGAGTACAGGACGGCGTTGCGCCCGCGCCCGATGTCGACGAAGGCGGCCTCCATGCTGGGCAGAACGTTCTGCACCCGACCGAGGTAGACGTTGCCGATGAGCGAGGCGTTCTGCGCCTTCGCGACGTAGTGCTCCGCGAGGACGCCGTCCTCGAGGACGCCGATCTCGATACGACTGTCCGTGCTGCGCACGACCATGACGCGGTCGACGGACTCGCGGCGGGCGAGGAACTCCGCCTCGGTGACGACGGTGCGGCGTCGGCCGGCGTCGCGACCGTCGCGGCGGCGCTGCTTCTTCGCCTCGAGACGGGTGGAGCCCTTGATCTTCTGCGGTTCGGTGATCTGGACCGCGACCCGTTCGACGCGCTCGCGAGGCTGACGCTGCTGCTGCTGAGGCTGCGCCTCTCCCTCGCCCTCACCGGTGCGGCGGCGCGAACGACGGCGGGTGGTCGTGCCGGAACGCTGCCCGAGAGCGTCATCGTCGTCATCGTCGTCATCGTCGCCGGGTGCCGGCGCGAGCACGGGAGGAGCCTGGAACAGCGGGAAGAGACTGGGGGCGCTGGGTGCGGCGGGCTCGACCGGCTGCTCCGCGGCGGCGGGCTCGGCTTCCGCAGCCTCGGCTGCGGGAGGCTGGGATTCGGCGGGCTGGGATTCCGCGGCGACGGTTTCGTCGGCGGTGTCCGCCTCGACCTCGTCCGGCGCATCGGTCTTAGCGTCGGTGGCGCCGTCGACGGACGCCTCGGGCTGGATCGGGGCGACAGCCTCGGTCACAGCCTCGGCGGGAGCCTCGTCGGTCAGCTGCTCGACCGCGGGAGACTCCCCCGCGACCGGACGCTCCTCGGGCTGGGCCGCCGCAGCCGCCGCGCGTCCTCGACCGAGCACCGATGCTCGAGGCCGGAAGGAACGGCGCCGCTTGGGCTTGTCGCCTGCTCCTGCGTCAGCAGGATTCGTGCCATCGGGATTGTTGTCGTTGTTCTCCACCATCGCTGGTGCACTCCTCGCGGAGCGGCGTCCGCGCCGCCGCATCCGAAACTGACGGTGGAATCCTCCACCTAACTCTGTGAGCCCGTTCCCGTGTGGTTCTGGGCCTTGGCGGTCAGCGGGTTCGCTGTCGCCGTGTGCGGACCGCTGGTGATCCGCGGGTCCGGTCCTGCCGCAGCGGGTCCGGGAGAAGTCTGTCGCCCGCGCGCGGCGCGAGCGGTGTTAAACCGATTATCGCACGTCGAGCCTCCACAGCACCTCGACCCGCTGACTCGGGCGTAAGGTCCGTGCTGTGACGGCGATCGCACTGAGACGTCTGACGCGTTCCGACCTCCCGCTCCTGTCGGGCTGGCTCCGCCTCCCGCACGTCGCGCGCTGGTGGAACGAGGACGCGGCACCGGCCGCGGTCGAGGCACGGTACGGGCCGTCGATCGACGGCAGCGACCCCACGGAGGTGTTCCTCATCCTGCACGGCGGGCGACCGGTCGGATTCCTGCAGCGCTACGCCTTCGGCGACGAACCCGACTACCGCGCCGAGCTCGAGCCGGTCGTTCACGTCTCGGCGACCGACCACAGCCTCGACTACTTCGTGGGCGAGCCGGATGCCCTCCGCCGGGGCGTGGCATCGGGCGCTGTGATGCTCGCCGTGGCGGATCTGTGGCGCGAGCAACCGGAGGCCGAACACGTCGTGGTGCCCGTGCACGCCGACAATCTCGCGTCGCGCCGCGTGCTGGAACGGGCCGGATTCCGGCTCGTCGCCGAAGGCGAGCTCGAGCCGGACAACCCGTCCGACGACCGTCGCCACGTCGTCTTTCGGATCGACCGGCACGCCACTTCTTCTACGTCAGATAGAAATGGGAGGATTGCGCTATGACCAGCACGAACGCGGCGACCAGCACGGCTCCGGCCAGGCAGCCGGTCGCCATCGCGATCCTCTTCATCATCACGGGACTCGTTGGCCTGTTCGGAGCGTTCCAGCTCACCATCGAGCGCTTCGCACTCATCGCGAACCCCGAGGTGCCCCTGTCCTGCGACATCAACCCGTTCGTGTCGTGCGGACCGGTCATCCAGAGCTGGCAGGGATCGCTGTTCGGGTTCCCCAACCCCCTGATCGGGTTGATGACCTTCACCGCGCCGGTGTTCGTCGGTGTCGCGATACTGGCGGGGGCACGATTCCCGCGCTGGTTCTGGGCGCTCTACAACGTCGGGCTGCTCGGCGCCATCGTCTTCATCCACTGGCTGATGACGCAGACGGTCTTCGTCATCGGCACCCTGTGCCCCTACTGCATGCTGGTCTGGCTCGTCACGATCCCGCTGTTCTGGTACGGGACGGTGAACAACCTCGCGCGCAACTTCGGCCTCAGCGGGTCCGCTCAGCACTTCTTCCAGCGACTGCTGCCGTGGACCTGGGTGATCGTCGCGATCGACTACGCGGTCATCATCGGGATCATCCTGAACAACTTCCCGCTGCTGCTGACGGTGCTGTTCAGCTGAGAGCACTCCGCCCGCTGAGCGGGGCGATACGCAGGTCGCTCGAGAGAGGACTGCGCTTCGCTGCGCTCAGCGGGCGTCAGGTGCGCGCACCGAGGAGAGCGAAACGAGAGGCGCCGGAACGGGCCTCCGCTTCGCTGCGCTCAGCGGGCGGTGCGAAGACCTAGAACCAGAGGGCCAGTTCGCGGGCGGCCGACTCGGGCGAGTCGCTGCCGTGCACGAGGTTCTGCTGCACTTTGAGGCCCCAGTCACGGCCGAGGTCCCCGCGGATCGTGCCGGGGGCGGCGGTCGTCGGATCCGTGGTGCCGGCCAGCGCGCGGAACCCCTCGATCACCCGGTTGCCCGCGATGCGGATTGCGACGACGGGACCGGACTCCATGAACTCGACGAGCGGCTCGTAGAACGGCTTGCCGAAGTGCTCCTCGTAGTGCGCGGCGAGAAGCTCGCGGCTCGGTTCGAGGAGTTTGATGTCGACGAGGGAGTAGCCCTTCGCCTCGATGCGACGCAGGATTTCCCCGGTCAGTCCGCGTGCGACTCCGTCGGGCTTGACCAGCACCAGCGTCTCTTCGACTGCCATGTTGTGAGCTCCTCGCAATAGTTTCGTGTCAGGTGGTGGATGCGCGCGGCGGCTGACCGTCGAGGCGTCCGCCAACAATCATGCAGTACGTCCAGATTCCCGCGAAAAGCGCGCCCGCGATGAAGATCTCGCCGACCAGCAGTCCGCCCGCGACGAACAGCGCTTGGGAGGCCCAGCCGAGCCACACTCCGACGGGGTAGCGAAGCAGCCCGATCGCGATGATCATCAGCACGCAGAGCCCGATCCCGAGCCCGAGGGCGAGGCCCCACGGAAGGCGTCCGAGTCCGCCGATGGCGAGCGAGGCGAGGAACACGATGATCACCTCGAAACCGAGGACGATCGAGCCGAGGCTCTCGGTGACGCTCCGCTTGCGGCGCCCCCGCGGGGCGCGGCCTGCTGTCGTCACGCGGTGGCCTTCCAGCCCTCTTCGGCGGCGACCTCGATGGCCCGGCCGACGAGGGTGATCGATCCTGTGACGACGACGGCGCCGTTGTCGGCGTCGCGCACGTCATCTCGGGCCGACTCGAACGCCTTAGCGATCGTCGGCTCGATCCGCACCCTGTCGGCACCCGCCACCTGCACCGCGAGGCCGGCGAGCTCCTCGACGTCGAGCGTGCGGTCGGACGGCGCGAAGGTCACGACGAACTCGTCCACGACCGGCTCGAGCGCGCGCAGGATGCCCTCGGCATCCTTGTCCTCGAGGATCGCGACGACCGCGACGACCCGACCGAAGTTGAAATAGGTCTGGAGCGCCGACGCGAGCGAGGCGGCCCCGTGCGGGTTGTGGGCGGCGTCGACGAACACGGTCGGGTCGGTGCCGATGAGCTGGAGGCGTCCGGGAGAAGTGGCGGCACCGAATCCCTCGGCGACGACGTCGGGGTCGAGAGCCGCTCCCCCGCCGCCGAGGAAGGACTCGACGGCCGCGACTGCAAGGGCCGCGTTGTGCGCCTGGTGGTCGCCGTAGAGCGGCAGGAACAGCTCGGTGTACTGCCCGGCGAGGCCCTTCACGTCGACCAGCTGACCGCCGACGCCGACGTGGGTGGTCTCGGAGAAGTCGACTCCCTCGACCTTCAGGGTCGCCTCGCTCAGCAGGGCGGCGCGCTCGATCTCGGCCAGCGCCTCGGGCACCTGGATGGCGGACACGACCGAGGCGACGGGCTTGACGATGCCCGACTTGGTGCGGGCGATCTCGGCGATGGTCGAACCGAGCCGAGCCTGGTGGTCGAGTGCGATGGGCGTGAAGACGGCGACCTGCGCGTCGGCGACGTTGGTCGCATCCCACTCGCCGCCCATGCCGACCTCGATCACGGCGACGTCGACGGGAGCGTCGGCGAACGCGGCGAAGGCGAGCACGACGAGCGCCTCGAAGTAGGTGAGCGGCGGTTCGCCCTCGAGTTCGAGATCGCGGTCGACGATGCCGAGATACGGCTCGATGTCGCGCCAGTTGGCGACGAGCCGCTCATCCGAGATCGGCGTGCCGTCGATGACGATGCGCTCGTTGAACTCGACGAGATGCGGGCTGGTCAGCAGCCCGGGACGCAGGCCGTGGGCGCGCAGCAGACTGTCGATGATGCGGCTCGTGGACGTCTTGCCGTTGGTACCCGCGATCTGGATGACGGGATACGCGCGGTGCGGGTCGCCGAGCAGTTCCACGGCGCGGCGGACGGGTTCGAGCCGCGGCTGCGGCGACCCCTCGCCGAGCCGCTCCTGCAGTTCGAAGACGACCTGCTCGGCCTCGTCGTGGAAATCCTCGACATCGTCGTAGGAATCAGACATCGAGTCTCACCGGTCCCGTCTTGCGCAGTTCGAATCGTCCGCCGTCGGCGGCTCCCCAGGTGCCGGGCTTCTGCAAGGTCAGGTGGCCGTCGGGCCACGCCGTCAGGTTACCGGTGGAGTCCGCGGTCGCAGGAGAGAACTCCACGCTGACCGCGAGCGTCTCGGACGCGATGAGTTCGCGGTGCGCATCGAGCACGGCAGCCAGATCGGCGTCGCCCTCGAACCGGATGTCGATGCGGTCCGAGATGTCGAGAGCCGCCGCGCGTCGGGCCTGCTGGATGTCGCGGACCAGGTCGCGGGCGCGCCCCTCCGCCTCGAGCTCGGGGGTGAGCGCGGTGTCGAGCAGCAGGAATCCGCCGCCGGGGAGGAGGCTGAGCGCGGGCCCTGCCTCGTCGCCGGCGGTGTCGGCGCTGAGCACGAGTTCGTACTCCCCCGCGACGAGCTCGATGCCGCCCGCGCTGACGACGTCGCCGTCGGCGCTCCAGTCACCGGACTTCGCGGCCTGGATGACGCGCTGAACCTCTTTGCCGATGCGGGGGCCCAGCGCGCGGGCATTGACGGTGAGGCGTGTGCTGATGCCGTAATCGGCGGCGCTCGTCGACTCGAGGTCGACCAGCCTCACCGTCTTCAGGTTCAGCTCGTCGCGCAGGATGCCATCGAACTGACCGAGCGAGGAGGCGCCCGGCGCGACGACCGTCAGCCCGGCGAGCGGCAGACGGACCCGCAGGCCCGCCTGCTTGCGCAGGGCGAGCGCTGCGGAGGTCACACCGCGGACCGCGTCCATGGTGGCGACGAGATCGTGATCGAGCGGGAACTCGTCGGCATCGGGCCAGTCGGTGAGGTGCACGCTGCGCCCGCCCGTGAGGCCCCGCCACATCTCCTCGCCGACCAGCGGAAGCAGCGGCGCGGCGAGCCGAGCGAGCGTCTCGAGCACCGTGTACAGGGTGTCGAACGCCTCGGTCGAGGCCCCCTCGTCGTCGCCGGCACCGACCCAGAACCTGTCGCGGCTGCGGCGGACGTACCAGTTGGTCAGCACATCGCCGAACTCGCGCAGGCGCAGCGCGGCGCCCGACGCGTCGAGCGCGTCGAAGTCCGCGGTGACGCCCTCGATGAGCGCGTGCAGCTTGGCGACCAGATAGCGGTCGAGCACGTCGGTCGAGTCGGTGCGCCGCCTGGCGTCGTACCCGCCGCCGGATGCGTTGGCGTAGAGCGTGAAGAAGTAGTACGTGCTCCACAGCGGCAGCAGAAGCTGACGGACGCCCTCGCGGATGCCTTCTTCTGTGACGACCAGGTTGCCGCCGCGCAGCACCGGGCTGGACAGCAGGAACCAGCGCATCGCGTCGGAACCGTCGCGGTCGAACACCTCGCCCACGTCGGGGTAGTTGCGCAGCGACTTCGACATCTTCTGCCCGTCGTTGCCGAGCACGATGCCGTGGCTCACCACGTTCGAGAAGGCAGGACGGTCGAACAGGGCGCTCGACAGGATGTGCAGTGTGTAGAACCAGCCGCGGGTCTGCCCGATGTACTCGACGATGAAGTCGGCCGGGCTGTGCGAGTCGAACCAGTCCGCATTCTCGAACGGGTAGTGCACCTGCGCGAACGGCATCGATCCGGAGTCGAACCAGACGTCGAGCACGTCCTCGATGCGGCGCATGGTGCTGCGACCGGTCGGGTCGTCGGGGTTCGGCCGGGTCAGCTGGTCGATGAACGGCCGGTGCAGGTCGGGCTCGCCGGCGTCGTTCAGCGGGAGGGCGCCGAAGTCGCGTTCGAGCTCGGCGAGCGAGCCGTACACGTCGACGCGCGGGTGCTCGGGGTCGTCGCTCTTCCAGACCGGGATGGGGCTGCCCCAGTAGCGGTTGCGCGAGATGGACCAGTCGCGAGCGCCGGCCAGCCACTTGCCGAACTGGCCGTCCTTCACGTTCTCGGGCACCCAGTTGATCTGCTGGTTGAGCTCCTCCATGCGGTCTCGGAACTCGGTGACCCGCACGAACCAGCTCGAGACGGCCTTGTAGATGAGGGGGCGGCGGCAGCGCCAGCAGTGCGGGTAGGAGTGCTCGTAGCTCGCCTGACGCAGCAGGCGGCCCTTCTCCTTCAGCAGACGTGTCAGCGGCTTGTTCGCCTCGAAGACCTGCAGGCCCGCGACCTCGGAGATGTTGGAGAGGAACTTGCCGCCGTCGTCGACGGAGATGATCGTCGGGATGCCGGCCGCCGAGCAGACCAGCTGGTCGTCCTCACCGTACGCGGGAGCCTGGTGAACGATCCCGGTGCCCTCACCGGTCGCGACGTAGTCGGCGACGAGGATCTGCCAGGCCTTCTCGGTGCCCCACACCTCGGTGTCGGCGTAGTAGTCCCAGAGCCGGTCGTAGCGGACACCCTCGAGTTCGCTTCCCTTGAGGGTGCGCGAGATCGCGGCGGTCGCCTCCTCGGCGCTGTCGTAGCCGAGGTCCTTCGCGTAGGCGCCGACGAGGTCGGCGGCGAGCAGGTACTCGGCCCCCATGACCTCGACGTCGAGAACCGGGCCCTCGCCGATCCGGTCGCCGGCGAGACTGTCGGGCGCCTCCGAGTCGGGCGTGCCGTTCGGGCCGGAGCGGACGACGGCGTAGTCGATGTCGGGACCGACCGCGAGCGCGAGGTTCGTCGGAAGGGTCCACGGCGTGGTCGTCCAGGCGAGCGCGCGCACCGCGGTGAGACCGAGCGCCTCGGCGCGCGAGCCGACGAGCGGGAAGGTGACGGTGACCGTCTGGTCCTGACGCATCTGGTAGACGTCGTCATCCATGCGCAGCTCGTGGTTGCTGAGCGGCGTCTCGTCGTTCCAGCAGTACGGCAGCACCCGGAAGCCCTCGTAGGCGAGCCCCTTGTCGTGCAGCTGCTTGAACGCCCAGATGACGCTCTCCATGAAGCTCGTGTCGAGCGTCTTGTAGTCGTTCTCGAAGTCGACCCAGCGGGCGGAGCGGGTGACGTACTCCTCCCATTCCGCGGTGTAGCGGAGCACCGAGGCGCGCGCCTCGGCATTGAACGCGCCGATGCCCATCGACTCGATCTCGGCCTTGGTCGTGATGCCGAGCTGGCGCATCGCCTCGAGCTCGGCGGGGAGGCCGTGGGTGTCCCAGCCGAAGCGGCGGTGGACCTGCTTGCCGCGCATGGTCTGGAAGCGCGGGAAGACATCCTTGGCGTAGCCGGTGAGCAGGTGGCCGTAATGCGGGAGCCCGTTGGCGAACGGCGGACCGTCGTAGAACACCCACTCGGGTGCCCCCTCGCGCTGGTCGATGGAGGCCTGGAACGTGCCGTCGCGCTTCCAGTAGCCGAGGACCTGCTCTTCGACCTCGGGGAACCGGGGAGAGGGGACGACGCCGAACGCGGCACCCGGGGTGCGCGTGGCCGCATCGGGGTTCTTGGGGTACATGAGCTTCTCCTGTGCTTGCAGTCCTGCCTCAGCACGAGGACGCCTTGCGACGCGGTACCACCTCGTTTGGCCGCCTGCGGATCGACTCGGTTGCCCGAGCAGTCGTGCGGCCCTCTCGATGCGCTGTGACGGGCTCGCCCGCTCGGTTCTACTGGGCCGTTGCCGACCGTTCTTCCGAGGACTCCCCGGTGATGGCCGGATCGATGTCGTTAGCCGTCAGCCTACCGCGTCACTTCGCGGTTTGCGCCTGCGCGAGGAGGGCCCGACCGACGCCGGCCGCCCGCTCGGCGTCGTCGATGGTGACCACGAGCGCGCGTCCGGTGGTCCGCTCGAACTGCAGCCCCGGACCGGTGTGCAGGACGACACCCGTGCGTCGCGGACCGAAGCGGAGGCCCCAACCTCCGAAATCGCCGACGGGCGACACCGGGAGAACCTTCACATCGTCGAGCTCGGACAGCGGGATCCAATAGCGAGGGGCGCCGAGGAACGAGCGCACCAGCACACCGCGCGAGTCGATCCGCACCCGCCAGAACAGGGTGGACAGCGCGGCAGCCAGAACGACGCCGGGGAGGAGGAGGGCGAAGGCCGTCGCGTCTCCCGATGCGGCGACGGCGAGAGCGAACACGAGCATCCCGACGACGGCAGCGGTCAGCGCCACGATCAACCAGAGGGGGGCGTGGGTCGAGCCGGCCCAGACCGCGCGCTGACCGGGAGCGAGCGACACGGCCGGCACCGTGTCGCCGTCCGCACCGGCCTGTACCTGTTCGAGGCCGCGGGGCGCCGCGAACCACCCGATGACCGCGAGGAGCAGACCTCCGACGAATCCGCCGATCAGGGCTCCGACGGGGAGCGTCTGGACGGCGTCGACCCCGCCGCCCAGTTGCGGTGCGAGAGTGCCGAGCTGAAGTATCGACAGCAGTCCCGAGACTCCCCAGGCGGACGCGAGGAGCACGCGGGCGCCCCGGCTTCTGGCCGCATCGATCGGACTCCATCCGGAGGCGACGGCACCGGCCGCGACGATCAGGACCACCGCGGCGCCCACCAGGGCGGGTGCCCATGCGGGACCGTACCCGTCAGCTCGTCCCGCTGCATTCCAGTGCTGCGCCACCTCCGCCGGAAGCGACGGAGTCCAGGCGATGACGACCGCCAGCGCCCCGAGGACGAGGAGCACCGGCGGGAGCGCCCCCAGAACGACGAGTCGACTCCGATAGCGACGAACACCAGCTGGGGATGCGACAGCGATTCGAGCGTTCATCGGGAGTACTCCTCTTTGATCAGGGCGACGAGGGCGGCCGGGCCGACGCCCGCCGCTCTGGCACGGGCGACGAGTCGCGGAAGGTCGAGCGACAGGTCACCGAGCGACGACGCCTGAGCGGTCAGCACCGCTCCACGACCTCGTCGGAGGTCGACCAGGCCCTCATCTCGGAGGACCGCATACGCCTTGAGGACCGTGTGCACGTTGATCTCGAGGGACTCCGCGAGTTCTTTCGCCGACGGCAGCCGGGACCCGGGACGCAGCGCGCCGCGGATGACCTCGGCGCGCACCCCGTCAGCGAGCTGCTGGAACAGCGGCGTCGGCGACGACGGGTCGACGGTCAGGAACATGCCGCCAGTCTATTGTTCTATTTCACATAGAACAATACGAATGAGCTAGGCACCGTCCAAGGCGGCTGCGAAGCCCGCGCACACCGGAGTGATCGCCGCTTCCACGTAGGACGCCAGCGAGCCTCGCGATGCGCCGGCGTTGACCCAGACCCCTGCGGCCGCCGCGGTGGCCGCGACGATCGCGGCCGCCGCGGCGGGAGGGCGCACATCGTCCCGACTGAGCGACAGCCTGGTGCGGAGGAACTCGGCGATGACGGCCGCCTGAGCTGCGAAACGCGGGAGCCCCGATGCGCCGAGCTCCTCGGCGGTCCCCATCGTCTCGGCCTCGGCGACCGCCCACGGCGCGCTCTCGCCGGGGAAGTCCTGAGCGATCACCAGCAGGGCCTGCCGAACCCCGTCGATCGGCGGGCGGTCCGTCCCGACAGCCCGGAGTTCGTCGCGGAGCCGTCCCGCGCTCTCGTCGAACGAGCTCCAGAGCACGTCGCTCTTGGCGGCGAAGTAGTTGAAGAAGGTCGCGCGGGAGACCCCGGCCCTCTGGGTGATCTGCTCGACGGTCGTACCCGCGTATCCCTGCTCGAGGAACAGCTCGGCGGCGGCGTCCTCGATACTCGCGCGGGATGACCTGCGCGGTCGCCCCACGCGCCGCTCCGTCGTACTCATCGCGGCCATCACCCCCTCGAATGGATCTATATTGGTACGGGTCCGAATATTGGACTGCGTCTAACAATCACACCTGAAGAGAATCTAGCCAAGGATCGCGGGCTAGCCACAAGAAGACGGGCACAGCAACCCCCATGCAGCAACAGCATCTCCGTCCTGCACTCCTCCGCGCGACAGCGGCGATCAGCGCCCTCGTGCTCGCCGGGTGCACCAGCTCCCCCGCCGAGACGGCGACGAACGACGAACCGAAGACGGGCGGAACCCTCGTCTACGCGTCGGGAGATGCCGAGCCCACCTGCCTCGACCCGCACGTCGGCGGCAACTACCCGCAGGCCCTCCTGGCCACGCAGGTGCTCGAGTCGCTCGTCTCCCGCGACAGCGAGGGCACGATCATCCCCTGGCTCGCGACCGGATGGGAGGTCGCCGACGACGGCCTCAGCGTGACTTTCACACTGCGGGACGACGTGACGTTCACCGACGGGACCCCGTTCGATGCGGAAGCCGTGAAGGCCAACATCGAGCACGTGAAGGATCCCGCGACGGGATCCTCGACCGGATACCTCGCCATGGGCAAGGTCGATTCCGTCGAAGCGGTCGACGCCACGACCGCCAAGTTCAACCTCTCGGCGCCGGACAGCGCACTCCTCGAGTCGCTCTCCCAGACGTGGGTCGCGATCGAATCCCCCGCCGGTCTCGAACGGGGCACCGACGCGAACTGCGAGGCCCCGATCGGCACCGGTCCGTTCGTCATCACCGACTGGGTCAAGCAGGACTCCGTCACCCTCGAACGCAACGACGACTACGTCTCCCCGCCCGCCGACGCAGGGCATGACGGCGCCGCCTACCTCGACGCCATCACCTGGCGCTTCATCCCCGACTCCGCCTCCCGCTACGCCGCACTGCAGGCGGGCGAGGTCGACGTGATCGACAACGCACAGCCCGACACCCTCGTCGCCGCGGAAGGCGAGGACGGCCTCAGCGAGCTCGACGCACCGCGCCCGGGATCGTCGAACCGGATCGAACTCAACTCGGGCAAGGCGCCGTTCGACGACGTGGCCGTGCGCGAGGCGTTCATCCGATCGGCCCAGGTCGACGAGGGAATCGAGAGCCTCTTCTTCGGCACGGCGGATCGTTCCTACTCGCCGCTCGCGAGCGTCGAATCCGCCGCCTACTCCGACCCGAGCCTGTTCGAGTACGACCTCGACGCGGCGAACGAACTTCTCGACGACGCCGGCTGGACTGAGCGCGACAGCGACGGGTACCGCGTCAAGGACGGCGAGCGGCTGACGGTCGCCTTCCCGGTCAGCACGAACCAGTCGATCCCGGCCGAGCAGTCGCTGTTCGAGCAGATCCAGGCCACCACGAAGGAGGCCGGCTTCGCCGTCGAGCTGAGCCCGCTCGACCTGTCGAGCTGGTACGGAGCGCTCGCGGCGAACGAGTACGACGCCGTCAGCGCCCCCTACACGAAGGTCGGACCCGACGTGCTGCGGATCCTCTACGACTCGGCCGGCATCACGCCCGCACCGAGCGGTTACTTCGCGAACCACTCCCAGGTGAGCATCCCCGAGCTCGACGCTCTGCTCGACCAGGCGAACGCGACGACCGATGAGGCCGAGCGCACTGATCTCTACGCGCAGGCCCAGGCGATCGTCCTCGAGGGGTTCTACATCCTCCCGCTCTACGACCAGCAGAACCACTACCTGCTGCGAGACAGCGTGGTCGGGCTGCGAGCCATGCCGACGGTGTCGACGCCGACGTTCTATGACGCCTGGCTCGACGAGTGAGACGAGGGCGCCCGCGCGGAGATCGCGCGCGGGCGCCCTCGCCCTTCGGCTGACCGGACGCCTCGCCGGCGGGGTGTTCGTGCTGTGGGCCGTCGCCACCCTGACCTTTTTCGCCATCCGGTTGATCCCGGGCGACCCCGCCCAAGCCGTGCTCGGCGGTCCCGGCTCCCAGGCCTCGGAGGAGGCGCTTGCCGCCGCACGCGCCGAGTACGGACTCGATCAGCCGATCCTCGTCCAGTACCTGCTGCAGCTCGGCCGATTGGCGACGGGTGACTTCGGCAGCTCGTACTCGCTCCGGACCGAGGTCGCCCCCCTGCTGCTCTCGCAGCTCAGCGGGACCCTGCTGCTCGCCGGCCTCTCCCTCGCCATCGCGTGGCTGCTCGCTCTGCTCGTCGCGACCTGGACCACACGCGGCACGCGTGCCGCCGAGTGGGTGGGATCCGGACTCGAGATCGTGGGCGCCGGCCTGCCGCACTTCTGGTTGGCGACGCTCGTCATCCTCGTCTTCAGCGTCGGTCTCGGCTGGCTGCCCCCGATCAGCACCCCCGGCCCGCTCGGGCTGGTGCTCCCGGTACTGACCCTGGCGGTGCCGCTCGCCGGATTCCTCGGGCAGGTCATGCGCGAATCGCTGCTCGATGCTCTCGACTCGCCGTACGCCCTTTCGGCTCGCGCGAGGGGCGAGAGCGAGACCGGAGTGCGACTCGTGCACGCGCTGCGGCACGCGGCGCTGCCCGGCATCTCGCTGTCGGGCTGGGCATTCGGCTACCTGATCAGCGGCGCCGTCGTCGTCGAGACGATATTCGCGCGGCCGGGACTCGGGCGGACGCTGCTGAACGCCGTCACCCTCCGGGACGTCCCCGTCGTCATCGGGGTCGTCATGATCGTCGCGCTGACCTACATCCTCGTCACCGTGCTCACCGACCTGCTCGGCCGAATCGTCGATCCGACGGCCCGCGCATGAGCGCTCTCGAGGTCGAAGCGGTCGCCGATCGCCTGGCGACCCACCGCTCGGCCGGTCCGCGGCATCGTTTCGGGTTCGGCGAGATCCTCGCCGCCCTCTTCCTGCTGTTCGTGCTCGTCGCGGCCATCGCACCCGCGCTGCTCTCCCCGACCGATCCCCTCGCCATCGACCCCGGCGACGCGTTCTCCCCGCCGTCGCTCGCGCAGATCTTCGGGACGGACGAGTCGGGGCGGAACATCTACAGCCGCGTGGTCCACGGCGCGGCCAGCTCGCTCGTCATCGGCGTCTCGGCGACGGTCATCGGACTCGGACTCGGCGTGCTGCTCGGAGTCGTCGCGGGTCTCGGCGGCCGAGTCGTCGACTTCGGCGTCAACCGCCTACTCGAGGTCCTCTTCGCGCTCCCCGGGCTGCTGCTCGCCCTGTTCCTCATCGTCGTCATCGGCCCCGGCGTCGTCACGACCACACTCGCCGTCGGCATCTCGACGGCGCCGGGATACGCGCGCATCATCCGCGCCCAGCTCATCGCGGTGCGATCCTCGGCGTACGTCGAGGCGGCGACCGTTCAGGGGCGCGGGCGCTGGTGGATCCTCCGCCGCCACCTGCTGCCGAACACCCTCGCACCCCTGCTCGCGCTCGGAACGCTGGGGGTCGGTCAGGCGATCGTCTGGGCGTCCGCGCTCAGCTTCCTCGGACTCGGCGCGGTACCGCCGTCGCCCGAGTGGGGCGCGATGCTGGCGGCCGGGCGCACCTACCTGTCGAGCGCGTGGTGGATGAGCGTCTTCCCGGGGCTCTTCATCGTGCTCACCGCGGTCTGCGCGACGGTGCTCGGGCGCGGAGTGCAGCGCAGGACGAGGCAGCGATGACGGACCTGCTGAGAGTCGAGGGCCTGCGCGTCGCATTCGGCGAGCGCGACGTCGTGCGCGGAGTCGACCTGCGGGTGGGTGCCGGTGAGTGCCTCGCCATCGTCGGCGAGTCGGGATCGGGCAAGAGCGTCACGGCGCGCGCGCTGCTGGGTCTGACGGGCGGGCGCGTGGACGCCGACGCGCTCGCACTGAACGGCCGGTCGCTGCTCGGACTCTCGGAGCGGAAGTGGCGCGAGATCCGCGGACGCGAGATCGGGCTCATCTCGCAGGACGCGCTCGTCTCGCTCGATCCGTTCCGACCGATCGGCCGGGAGATCGGGGACGCGCTCCGGCTGCACACGCGAATGAGCGCTTCGGCGCGGCGTGGACGGGTGCTCGAGACCCTCGCCGAGGTCGGCTTGCCCGATCCTGCTCTGCGGTTCGGCCAGCGGTCAGGCGACCTGTCGGGCGGACAACGCCAGCGCGCGCTCATCGCCTCGGCGGTCGTCTCCCGCCCACCGCTGATCGTGGCCGACGAGCCGACGACCGCGCTGGACGTGACGGTCCAGGCGCAGATCCTCGACCTGCTCCGCAGCCTGACCCGCGAGGGTGCTGGCCTCGTGCTCATCAGTCACGACCTGGCCGTGGTGTCCGCCATCGCCGACCGGATCGCCGTCATGAGCGATGGGGTCATCGTCGAGGAGGGCCCGACCTCGCGGGTCCTCACCTCGCCCGTCGCCGAGCAGACGCGGGCGCTCATCGCAGCGGTGCCGTTCGGACGGCCGCGGGGCAGCCGGCTCAGCGCGGGCGGGCCGGCCGCCTCGGCGGGTCCCCTCACGGCACCCGCCTCTTCGCCGACTCCCGCACTCCGCGCGACCGGGCTGACGAAGACGTTCCGGCTCCCCGGTCGCGATCCGCTGACGGCCGTCGCCGATGTCTCGTTCGAGCTGCCGGCCGGCACGACGCTCGGGCTCGTCGGGGAATCCGGATCGGGCAAGTCGACCACCGCGCGCCTCGTGCTCGCCCTCACGACACCGGACGCCGGTGAGGTGCAGGTCGAGGGACGACCGTGGAGCGCGCTCGGCGAATCCGCGCGCGGCCCCCACCGCCGGCTCATGGGTGCGATCTATCAGGACCCGCTCAGCTCGTTCGATCCGAGGCTCTCCGTGCGCGACATCCTCGGCGACGCGATCCCCCGCGACATCGCCGACGGCCGGACCGCCCGACTGGCCGAGGCGCGACGACTGCTGGGGACGGTCGGCCTCGACGACGGGCTGCTCGACCGGCGACCGCTGCACCTGTCGGGCGGCCAGCGCCAGCGCGTCTCCATCGCCCGAGCGCTCGCACCGCGCCCGCGCATCCTGATCTGCGACGAGCCCGTGTCCGCGCTCGACGTATCGGTGCAGGCCACGGTTCTCGACCTGCTGGACGAGCTGCAGCGGGAACTCGGGCTCAGCTACCTGTTCATCTCCCACGACCTCGGTGTCATCCAGCACGTGAGCGACACCGTCGCGGTGATGGAGGCGGGGCGGATCGTCGAGACGGGCCCGACGGAGCAGCTCTTCCGCGAGCCGCGGCACCCGTACACCCGGCGTCTCCTGGATTCGGCACCGCGGCTCCCGGTCTGATCCGGCGCGGCAGGACCTCAGCGCTCCGAGTGCTCCTGCAGGAACTCGTAGACCTCGCGGTCGTCCACCCCGGGGAATGTGCCGGAGGGCAGCGGCGACAGGATGTGGGCGTGCAGCTTGGCGCTCGGCCAGGCCTTCCCCTTCCACTGCTCCACGAGCTGGGCGTCCGCGGCGACGCCGACTGGCCCTGTTGCATCCGAGCGCAGCCGGGTGTCCCGTCCGCGGAACCACTTGGAGTCCTGGAAACGGACGCCGACGGCGATGGAGAACTCCTCGGTCGGTGTCGTGCCGGTCTGCACCGCGCACCAGAACGAGCCGACGGGCGTGTCGGTGATCTGGTGGAACTCGCTCGTGCGATTCGTTCGCTCGAACGCGGTCCGGGCCGCCCAACCGCGGGGAACGAGCTGACCTTCCACCGATCCGCTGACATCGGTCGGCAGAGGGAGCCCGTCGTTCTCGTACGCCTTGTAGATCGCCCCGTCATCTCCGACCCGCAGGAAGTGGACCTGCAGGTCGAGGTGCTTCGTCGCGAGGTTCGTGAAGCGCAGGGCTGCCGCCTCGTGGGTCACCCCGAACGCATCACGGAAGTCCTCGATGGCGAGGTCTCGTCGACCCTTCGCGGCAGCGAGGAAGTCGACGCTCGCCGTCTCGGGCATGAGGCACGCGGCCGCGAAGTAGTTGATCTCGAGCCGCTGCCGCAGGAACTCGGCGTAGCTCGGCGGCTCGCGGTGGCCGAGCACCCGGTGCGCCATCGCCTGGAGCGCGAGCGCGCGGAGACCGTGACCGCCGGGGATCGAGGCGGGCGGGAGGTAGATCCGGCCGTTCTCCAGGTCGGTGACGGACCGCGTCGAGTGCGGCAGGTCGCCCACATGGATGATCTCGAAGCCGAGGTGCCGCGCCATCCGCGCGACGTTGTGGTGGGTCAGCGCCCCGCGCTCGTGGCCGACCACGGACAGCAGATCCAACGCCTCGCGCTCGAGGTCGGGCTGGTAGTTGTCGTGGCCCCTCATCACGAGACGCAGCTCGGTGTTCGCGCGTCGCGCTTCCTCGGGAGTCGCGATCGCCTCGGTGGCCCGGCGCCTGAGCTCGCGATGCAGGCCGACGAGCGCCTCGAGCACGTCGGGTGAGAGCGACTTCGCGGAGGTCACGCGCGGCAGGCCCAGCGATGCGTAGGCGGGTGTCGTCTGGGCGCGCTCCAGCTCGATCTCGAGAGCGGAGCGCGCGTCGGGCGCGTCACCGCGGAGGAGCTCCGCGGGTTCGACGTCGAGGCCGGCCGCGATCGCGCTGATCTGCGACAACCGCGCCTCGCGTCGGCCGTTCTCGATGAGCGACAGCTGACTGCCCGCGAGCCCCGCCCGCTCCCCCAGCTGTTCGAGCGTCAACGACCGCTCCCGGCGGAAGTGCCGGATGCGTCGGCCGACCGTAAGCGCGTCCACTCTTTACTCCAATGTTAAGAATCCCCGAATTTTACGGACGATATCCCGAATCCTGCCGTCTGAGAAGACTCAGACTGAAATTTCCCAGGCGGACTCTCTCGAACAGGCGACCAATGGCGATCCTCAGTCCTTCACCTCTCACCGCTGACGACACGACGCGACCAGCTCGCACCGTTCACCCCGGCCGGGCGGGCGTCGCCGCCTGGGTCACGGAGGTGGCCGCGCTGACGAAGCCCGATCGCATCCACTGGTGCACGGGGGACGCGTCCGAGTGGGATCTGCTCACCGGGCAGCTGGTCGCCGACGGCTCCCTGGTCCGCCTCGACCCCGGACTCCGACCGAACAGCTTCCTCGCCCGCAGCGACCCCCGCGACGTCGCCCGCGTCGAGGAGCGCACCTTCATCTGCTCCGTCGACCCCGACGACGCGGGCCCGACCAACAACTGGCGCGAGCCGTCGGCCATGAAGGCCGAGCTCACTGACCTGTTCGACGGCGCGATGCGGGGACGCACCATGTACGTCGTCCCGTTCTCGATGGGCCCGATCGGCAGCCCTCTCGCCAAGCTGGGCGTCCAGATCACGGATTCCCCCTACGCGGTCATCTCCATGCAGATCATGACCCGGATGGGCACCGCCGCCCTCGACGAGATCGGGCCCGACACCGAATGGGTTCCCGCGCTGCACAGCGTCGGATACCCGCTCGTCGACGCCTCGGGCATCGCACGTGCCGACGTGCCGTGGCCGAGCAACGCGACGAAGTTCATCAGCCACTTCCCGGAGACACGGGAGATCTGGTCGTACGGCTCGGGCTACGGGGGCAACTCCCTGCTCGGCAAGAAGTGCTTCGCGCTCCGCATCGCCTCGGTCCTGGCTCGCGACGAGGGCTGGCTGGCCGAGCACATGCTCCTCGTCAAGGTCACCTCGCCGGAAGGCGTCAGCCACAACCTGGCCGCCGCGTTCCCGTCGGCCTGCGGAAAGACCAACTTCGCCATGATGCGGCCCACGATCCCCGGCTGGAAGGTCGAGACCATCGGCGACGACATCGCCTGGCTGCGCCCTGACGCCGAGGGCCGACTGCGGGCGATCAACCCCGAGCGCGGGTTCTTCGGTGTCGCGCCCGGCACCGGCGACTCGACGAACCCGGTCGCCGTCGCCACCATCTGGGGCAACACCGTGTTCACGAACGTCGCCCTCACCGACGACGGCGACGTCTGGTGGGAGGGACTCACCGACGAGGCTCCCGAGCACCTGACTGACTGGCGCGGCGATTCCTGGACACCCGACTCGGCGACGCCCGCGGCGCACCCGAACTCGCGTTTCACCGCACCCGCCGACCAGTGCGCGACCATCGCCGACGAGTGGGACTCCCCCGAAGGCGTCGTCATCGACGCCATCGTCTTCGGAGGGCGCCGATCGACCAACATCCCCCTCGTGGCCGAGTCGATCGACTGGGCGCACGGCGTCTACATGGGAGCCACCATGTCGAGCGAGCAGACCGCGGCGGCGGAGGGCACGGTCGGCGAGCTGCGGCACGACCCGTTCGCGATGCTGCCGTTCTGCGGCTACAACATGGCCGACTACTGGGCGCACTGGCTCGAGGTCGGCGAACAGCTCGGCGACCGCGCGCCGCGGATCTTCCAGGTGAACTGGTTCCGCAAGGGTGCCGACGGCAGCTACCTCTGGCCGGGCTTCGGCGAGAACAGCCGCGTTGTCGAGTGGATCGCTCGGCGACTCGAGGACGAGGTCGCGGCCCTGCAGACCCCTGCGGGGCGGATCCCCTTCGAGAAGGACTTCTCACTCGAGGGCATCGACCTGGGCCCGCGCGACTGGCAGCAACTGTTCGAGGTCGACCCGATCTCGTGGCTGCACGAGTCGGATCTGACCACCGAGCACTTCGCGCGCTTTGGAGACCGCGTGCCGCGCCAGCTGCTCTCGCACCTGTCCCTTCTGCGCTGGGACCTCGCCTCGCGCCTCTGACCACCGCCCGCCCGCTGAGCGAAACGAAGCGAGCACTTCCGCCCACCCCGCCCGCTGAGCGAAGCGAAGCGAGCGCCCGCTCCGCCCGCCCGCTGAGCCCGTCGAAGCGAGCAGTTCCGCCCACCCCGCCCGCTGAGCCCGTCGAAGCGAGCAGTTAAGCACTGTTGAAGCCCGCGGCCTCTCGTTTCGACTAGCTCAACGAACTGACGGCTCTTCGTTTCGACGAGCTCAACGGGCGGACGGCCTCTCGTTTCGACGAGCTCAACGGGCAGCGGCCTCTCGTTTCGACGAGCTCTACGGGCGGACGGCGCCTCGTTCCGGCGGGCTCGACGGGCGCCAACCGGGTCAGCGCAGTTCGCGGATGCGGGCCGCGACTCCTCCGCCCTGCGCGGTCTTGCGTTCCGACGTCACGGCCAGCGCGAGCAGCACCGCGCCTGCGGTCGCGAGTGTGATCCACCACGGCAGCGCGCTGATCTCCCGCCCGATCTGGACGACGAAGACGACGATGTTCTCGATCGGCAGTGCGACGAGGCCGAGCACGAACGGGGCGGCCAGGCGACGTGCGGATCCCACCAGGATCGCCGCGAGTGCGAGAGCGATGACGAGGATGGCCCGCGGAGTCGCAGGGTCGGTTCCGGTCGCGAGCACGGACGGCAGGATCGTCAGAAAGATACCGGGCCCCAGCAGCCGCCAGGATCCACCCCACCCCCGCGGCCAGTCCGAGAGCCGTCCGCTCCTGCGGATACCGGGATCTCCGCCGCTCCTCGCCTCGTGCGCCCAGGTCAGCACCCCCGCCGCGAGCACCGCGAGCCCGAGCGGCAGCGAGAACCATTCGACCCGCAGATCGCGCGGAGACCAGGCGACGACCGCGGTGATCCAGGCGACGAGGTAGGTCACGATCACCGGCGGGAAGAGGGTCGGGCCGCGCTGAGCCCGTGACACCGAGATGAGCAGCACCACCAGCAGGATCATCATGAGCGTCCAGAGGGTCCAGATGACCGCCCAGTCGTCCCGGATCGTGCTGATCGGGCCGGCGACGAGGTAGAGGACGGCCGGGACGGATCCCCACCTGCCCGACAGGCCCCGGCCGACGGAGCGCCAGCGCGCTGACCCGGAGCCGTCGCTCGACGGGTCCGTCGACGAGACGGCAACGGGCGCGACGGCTGCTCGGCGCGCCGCGGCGACCGCGAGTGTCACCGCGATCACACTCAACAGGAGGACGACGAGCAGCAGGTTCCCGACCGAATCGAATCTGACGTCGACCTCGAGGCCGTAACGCACGGCTTGGACGGGCCCGGCGGCCGCGGCGACGACCGCGAGCAGGAGGAGGGCTCCGCGGATGGGCCGGAACCGGTTCGCCTCGCCGATGAGATAGGCCGCGACGAGGAACAGAGCCGAGGCGATGAGCAGCGCCGACGCGCGCCATGGGACGTGCACCCCGTCTGTCTCGCCGTCGCCGATGACGAGGAGCAGGACCAGGGTGGGCAGCAGCGCGATCGCGAGGCCGCTGGCGACGAGTGGCGCACCGGACCGGTGACGGGCGAGGGCCACGAGCCCGACGACGACGGCTGCGAGCGCCGGAGGCAGGATGTAGGCCTCAACGAGACCGACTCCGACGAGGGCCCACACACTCCAGAGCGCGCCCGTCCAGCAGGCGGCGGCGAGCCACCATCCCCACCGCCGGCCCGAGTAGACGCGAGCCGCCGCCGCACCCGCACCGAGCACGAGGAGGACGATCACCGTCGTGCCGAGCCCCGCCGCTTCGCGCAGAAGTGACAGCAGCACCGTGATCGCGGCGGTCAGAAGCGTGGACAGCTGGATGACCGCGACCTCGAGCGCCCCCACCGAACCGTGACCGCGGGCGGCCAGCAGCCGTTCGACCGACCGCAGAGCAGCGAGCACGACCCCGACGACGACGGCGATCACCGGGAGCACGACGGGTGATCCGCTCGACGGGAGCGACCAGGCGCCGAGCGTCACCAGCACGACGGCGACCGCGGGCACGATGATCGCCGCGGCGGCGATGCGCACGACGGGGCTCAGCCGCGGGCGTCTCGTGAGCACGAGCGAAACCGCCAGAGCGGCGATCAGCGCGGTGGACAGCGCCGTCCACCCGGTCCGTTCGACGAGGACGGAGGCGACGCCGGCGAGGAACGGCAACGCCGTCACGACGAGGACCGCGTACCAGGCGCGCACCGGGATCCGCTCCCACGCCGTCGTGACGAGGGCGGCGACCGCGCCGACCGACACGGTGAGGCTGAGAACCGCGATCGGCTCGAGTTCGGTCTGGTCGAACGCGGTCGCGACGATGCCGAGCGCGTAGGCGTATCCCGCACCGACGTGCACGAACCTCACGGGCTCGGGCACCGTCCGGGTCGCTACCGCGAGTGCGCCGAGAACGGGCGCCCCCGCGATCACCGCGATGATCGGGCTGCCCTCCCACGAGATGAAGGCGGCGAGCACGACGGCGAGGTGAGCGCCGACGGCGATCGGGACCACCAGGCGACGCTCGAGAGCGCGGAAGCGGAGGATCACAAACCCGAGGCCGACGGCGAGTGCCAACGCGAGCGCGATCTGCGCGGCCTGCACGAGGAGGGGAAGGGGCGTCGCGGCGAGGGCTGCGAGGACACCCATCCAGACGGCCGCGGTGATGGCCGCGCGGGATGTCGCCGGACGTGAGCGGGCGATGCGGGCCGCGATCGCGAGACCCGCGGCGACGGCGAACAGCCCGAGCACCGCGGCATCCCCGGCGAACGAGGCGGTCAGCTCGCCGCCGGGCGACGTGGTCAGCGCATCGGCGGGGTCGGCGGTCGACGAGCCGTCGAAGCGGCGTGCGAGCAGCAGGTCGAGCAGGGGCGATGACAGCTGACCCAGCGCGATCAGCGTGGCCGGCAGTGTCGACATCACGAGAACACCCGCAACGCCGACCGTGAACGCGGTGCGCCGGACCGGCCCGAGGCGGGGCAGCGCCGCCGCCGCGATCAATGCGAGCGCCGCGAACAGCGGGACCGTCGAGAGCAGCCACCGCTCGTCGAGGGCCTCGGCTGCGAACGGGAGGACGGCGATCGCGGCAGCCGCGGAGGCGCCGACGGTGAGGCTCCAGAACCGTCGGATCTGGATGCGGGCGGCGAACACGGCGAGCGCCGCCAGCACGGCGAAGACGAGGGCGATGATCAGCACCCGGCCGGGACCGTCGATGTCGACGAACGGCACGGCGACCACTGCGATGACAGCAGCGACCACCTGGAGCACGGTGATCGTCGTCCGTTCGGTCGCAGGGTGGTCGGTGACCCGCGACCGGCCCAGGAGGGCGTGCCCGACGAGCGCTGCGGCCACTGAGCCGAGGGCCCCTGCTACCGTTCCGAGCACGCCGGCTCCGCCGAATCCGAAGAATGCGGGCGTGATGGTGAGGCCCACCGAGGCGAACCACTGGAGCGAGCGCAGACGGATGAGCTGCGCGAGGCCGAACAGCACGATGGTCGCGACGAGGGTCGCGATGCCGAGACTGGTCCAGAACGCCGTGGCCGCGGCACCCGATGCCGCACCCGATGCGGTCAACCCGACGAAGATCGCCCCCAGAGCGCCGATCGCCTCGGCCGAGAACGTGAGACCGCGACGGGCCAGCAGCCACGCGCCGGCGAGGAACAGCGCGGCGATGGCGCCGACGATGACGGTGCGAGTTCCGAGATCTGTGAGATCGGGGTTGAAGAAGACGAAGACCACCGCGGCGACGGCGAACAGGCCCGCTCCCGCGACCGCGAGCAGGGATTGAACGCTGTATCCGCCCCGATCGGCGGGTGCGAGGACGATCGCGCCGGGCTGAAGGGAGGAGACCGGCCGGGCGGCCTCGGTCGGTGGGCCGGCTGCCGGAACGGCCTGGCGGATGGGGAGCTTCGCGATGAGGGCTGCGCGCGCCCGCAGAGCATCGGCCACGGCGACCGACGCCTGCCATACCGCGGCACCCTCAGCACCGTCGAGGACCGCGTGGCACACGCTGCAGGAGGGGGCACCCTGAAGCGTCGCCCCGCAGCGCGGACAGCGGTGCATGTCGGTCACATGACGCGCCGTCTGCTCACTCCACTCGGCGCTCGCCTGCCCGGGTTCGCTCATCGGTGACCCTTTCGCTCTGCGATCGAAGCTATCGGTTCCGGGCCTCGACTTGCGAGATGCACCTGATCCAAGGCCGATTCGACACTCGCGCTTCGCGCGCTGTTCGCGCTCGTGCACCGCCGGCACGAAGCGGATCACGGCTTCTCGGGCCACTATCCTGAGCCGATGATCGAGGCCCACCGTTCATCCTGGACCGACGTGTCCGACCATCTCGCGACCGTCTCGTCGGTAGCGATCCTGCCGTTCGGCGCGACCGAGGCGCACGGGCCGCACCTGCCTCTCGGAACCGACACGATGGTCGCCGACGAGGTGGCCCGGCGCATCGCGGAGGAGTTCGACGCCGTGCTCCTGCCTCCTGTCCACTACGGCGACACCTGGGGCACCGCCGGATACCCGGGCACGATGTCGCTCTCGACGGAGACGGTCGCGGCGATCGCCGTCGACCTCGGCCGGGCCGCGTCCGCCGCGGGGGCGCGACTGTTCGTGATCGTCAACGGCGACTTCGGCAACCGCATCCCCCTCGCGCTCGCGACTCGCACTCTCGCCACGATCGAGGGATTCACCGCCCTCACGATCGACTACCCGGGCATGGACGACGCGATCGAGTCGGTGCGCGTGGCCCTGCCCGCGGCCCCCGGGTTGAACCACGCCGAGGAGGCCGAGACCTCGATCATCCTCGCGCTCGATCCCGATGCCGTGCATCCCGACCGGTACCGGTCCGAGTATCCCGAGTTCCCCGCCGACTTCGGTCTGCGCCCGATGCAGGTGCACCGCTTCTCGGCCAGCGGCGTGTTCGGCGACCCGAGTCACGCCACGGCCGACAAGGGCCGCGCGATCCTCGACGCGACGGTCGCCGAATCCGTGCGCCGGCTCCGCCCCCTCGTCGAGTCGCTCGACCGCAGCTGAGGCCCGCCTCCCTTCACGAATGCAAGGAGTTCGGCCCCGAATCCGGCCCATTCCGGCCGTTCTGGCTCGCCGACCGGCCCGATCTGCGTGATCCGCGCTGATCGGACGCGATGACGTCGACGACGTCGATGGCGATAAACTCGTCCTGTCGCATTCCGCGACCACATTCAGGCACCCTCACGCGGTGCCGCACATATCGAACCGGAGCTCCCTCGATGTCGTCGCCCGCCAGCATTCCCGACAAGCCAGCACTCGAAGGCCTCGAAGCCAAATGGGGCGAGACCTGGGAGTCCGCCGGGGTCTATCGGTTCGATCGCACCGGCCGCACCCGCGGTGACATCTACTCGATCGACACTCCCCCGCCGACCGCCTCCGGTTCGCTGCACATCGGGCACGTGTTCAGCTACACCCACACCGACGTCATCGCGCGGTTCCAGCGCATGCTCGGCAAGACCGTCTTCTACCCGATGGGCTGGGACGACAACGGTCTGCCCACCGAGCGCCGCGTCCAGAACTACTACGGCGTCCGCTGCGACCCGACGCTCCCCTACGAGCCGGGTTTCGTCCCGCCGTTCGAGGGCGGCGACAACAAGAGCAGCAAGGCCGCCGATCAGCAGCCCATCTCGCGCCGCAACTTCATCGAGCTGTGCGAGAGGCTGACCGTCGAGGACGAGAAGCAGTTCGAGGCCGTCTGGCGCATCCTCGGTCTCTCGGTCGACTGGACCCAGACCTACCGCACCATCGGCGACGACGCCCGTGCCGCATCGCAGAAGGCGTTCCTGCGCAACCTCGCCCGCGGCGAGGCCTACCAGGCCGACGCGCCCACCCTGTGGGACGTCACCTTCCGCACCGCCGTCGCGCAGGCCGAGCTCGAGGACCGCGTCCAGCCCGGCTTCTACCACCGCATCGCCTTCACCCGACCCGATGGCGGCCAGATCGAGATCGAGACCAGCCGCCCCGAGCTGCTCCCGTCCTGCGTCGCCCTGGTCGCGCACCCCGACGACGAGCGCTACAAGCCGCTGTTCGGCACGACCGTCACCTCGCCCGTCTTCGGCGTCGAGGTGCCCGTGCTCGCCCACCACCTCGCCCAGGCCGACAAGGGCACCGGCATCGCCATGATCTGCACCTTCGGCGACGTCACCGACGTCGTCTGGTGGCGTGAGCTCGACCTGCCCAACCGTGCCGTGATCGGATTCGACGGCCGGTTCTCGGGTGAGGCGCCCGCCGCGATCACGAGCGACTTCGGCCGCGACGCCTACGCCCAGCTCGCCGGAAAGACCGTCTTCTCCGCCAAGCAGACCGTGGTCGAGCTCCTCCGCTCAACCGGTGAACTGCTCGAGGACCCCAAGCCCGTCCAGCACCCGGTCAAGTTCTTCGAGAAGGGCGACCGCCCCCTCGAGATCGTGTCGACCCGCCAGTGGTACATCACCAACGGCGGACGCGATCCGCAGCTCCGCGAGCGCCTCATCGAGCTCGGCACAGAGATCGACTTCCTGCCCGACTTCATGCGCGTCCGGTACGAGAACTGGGTGCGCGGTCTCGCCGGCGACTGGCTGGTCTCCCGTCAGCGCTTCTTCGGTGTGCCGCTGCCCGTCTGGTACCGCGTCGACGCCGACGGCAACCCTCTCTTCGAGGAGTTCATCGTCCCCGACGAGTCGACGCTGCCGATCGATCCGTCGAGCGACGTGCCCCCGGGCTACACCGAGGACCAGCGCGGCGCCGCCGGCGGGTTCATCGGCGAACTCGACGTGATGGACACCTGGGCGACCTCGTCGCTCACCCCGCAGCTCGCGGGCGGCTGGGACCGCGACGACGAGCTGTGGAACCTGGTGTTCCCCTACGACCTGCGCCCGCAGGGTCAGGACATCATCCGCACCTGGCTGTTCTCGACCGCACTCCGCTCGCTGCTCGAAGAGGGCGTCAAGCCGTGGTCGCACGCATCGATCTCGGGCTTCATCGTCGATCCCGACCGCAAGAAGATGTCGAAGTCGAAGGGCAACGTCGTCACGCCGGCCGCGATGCTCGAGCAGCACGGCTCCGACGCCGTCCGCTACTGGGCCGCCTCGAGCAGGCTCGGCACCGACGCCGCGTTCGATCCGCAGAACCCGACCCAGATCCGCATCGGGCGACGCCTCGCGATCAAGATCCTCAACGCGGCGAAGTTCATCCTCGGGTTCGACGCTGAGACCGCGGCCGCCATCCCGGCAGGTCGCGCAGCGGTCACGCATCCGCTCGACTGGAGCATGCTGACCACCCTCGACGCCGTGGTGGCGACCGCGACGACCGCGCTCACCGAGTACGACCACGCGCGCGCGCTCGAGACGACGGAGCAGTTCTTCTGGAACTTCTGCGACGACTACCTCGAGCTGGTCAAGGAGCGCGCCTACGGCACAGCAGGCGGCGAGGACGGCGGGCAGGCATCCGCCATCGCCGCTCTCCGCGATGCGCTGTCGACGCTGCTGCGACTGTTCGCCCCCTTCGTGCCGTTCGCGACGGAGGAGGCGTGGTCCTGGTTCGCCGACGGATCCGTGCACACGGTCCCGTGGCCGGTTCCCGGAGACGTCCCGGAGAGCGCGGATGCGCAGCTCCTGACCCTGGCGAGCGAGGCGCTCATCACGATCCGTCGCGCGAAGACCGACGCGAAGGCATCGCAGAAGACCCGGGTCGCCCAGGCGACCATAGTCGGGCCTCTTGCTCAGGTCGAACTGCTACAACTCGCTGAAGCAGATCTTCGCGCGGTGGGACGCATAGAGGAACTGGGCTTCGGTCCGGGTGATGCGTTGGCCGTGACCCACATCGAACTTATTCCGAACGAGGAGCTGTGAACACAGTTCCGACCAGCAGAAACGGCATGATCATTCACGACAGCAGCACTGACCTCAGCACTCCCCTCGATGAGAATCTCGACGAGAGCATCGTGGGACACGACGACACCGACGCGCCGATCACCGGACCGATCAGCGCCCGTCGATCGAGCGATGCCGACCTCGCCTCTGGCGAGTCGGGGGCCGAGGACGCCACCATGGTGACGGGCGCCGATCCCGAGGCCGCGACCACCGGTGGTGACGAGATCGAAGCGACCGCCGAGGCCGACAGCACGGCCGTCGGTACGACGAGCACCGGGGGAAGCAGCATGACCGTGACAATCCGACCCGTCGAGCAGGGCGACTTCTTCGCCTGGTACGGCCTCTACGCCGGGTACGCGGACTTCTACGAGGAGCCGCTGACCGACGACCGCGCCATGCGCGTCTGGGCCTGGCTCTTCAGCGACGACTTCGCCACGCACGGACTGGTCGCGGTCGACGGCGACGGCGAGCTCGTCGGTCTCGCGCACATCCGTTCGTTCGAACGCCCCCTCGCGGGCGAGATCGGCCTCTACCTCGACGACCTGTTCGTCCGCGAGGACAAGCGCGGCACGGGCGTCGGCCGGACTCTGATCGATGCGGTCGCCGCGGAGGCGAAGAAGAACGGGCAGAAGACCGTCCGCTGGATCACCGCCGAGGACAACGCCACGGCGCGCGCCCTGTACGACCAGGTCGCCAAGAAGACGGCCTACGTCACCTACGACCTGACCGTCGACTGACGCGGCCGGGTGAATCGGTGATCCAGCTCGGCACCCGCTGGCCGTTCGGAGGCGAACCGCCTGAGAATCTCGGGATCGCCTTCGCGGATGCCGTGCGCGAGGTCGAGGCCGAGGTCCGCACCGTCGGAGTGGCTGCAGGCGCACCGGATGACGGCACCTGGACCTTGACCTGGCTCGAGCGTCGCCCCACGGCATCCCTCGATGTCGAGACGGTCACGGAGGACACGTACGCCGTCACAGCGGACACCCGCGGAACGGTGACGGTCCTCCGAACGAACCCGACCCAGGCCGACGACGACGACGCCTGGTGACTCCACCGATCGCGTACCACCCGCCCACCCGCTACCGCGGTTTGCGGGAGGTCGGGGTCAGATGGCGGGGTCGGGTGCCGCGGTCTTGGCCTGGCGGGGCAGGGTCAGCAGGGTCGTCAGGCTGACGACGATGAGCAGAACCGAGCCGATGAGGACGAGGGTCCGGATACCGGTGGCGGGCAGCACGAACATGGCGACACCGGCGGCGATCGAGATGATGCCGCTGACGAAGCCGAACCAGCGGGGACGGATCGCGTCGCGCAGGCCGAGCATGAAGTCGACGACGCCGTCGAGGATCCAGCCGAAGCCGATCACGAATGCGAGCACGATCAGCGACTCGAACGGGTCGGCGAGGCAGATGATGCCCGCGATCACGACGAAGAATCCGAGGATGCCGCTGATCCAGCGGAGCGAGGCCGTCATGTTGGCCGCGATGACGGCGGACAGGATGCGGAAGATCCCGGTGGCGACGAGGAAGCTGCCGAACAGCACGGCGACGGTCAGCTCGGTGACGCCCGGGAAGAGCAGACCGACGACACCGAGCACCAGCCCGATGACGGCGATGGCGATGATCTGCCCGCGGTGCACCCGAGCGAGTCCGCTCAGGTCGATGGCCAGCGGATTGTTCTGAAAGCTGCTCACAGCGCTCGTTCCCCCTTGATAATGCCGCGACACTGGCCGCGGGTCGCGCCCAGTCTGGCACCGAGGCCACCGCGCGCGGCATACCTCGTCCTGGTCACACGATCGTGTCGCTTCGACCACCACACCGCTCGCCTCGTCATGCGAGGTCGAAGCGGTGCGACGGTCGGAGCGGAGCCGTTCACAGGATGGGCGGGAGGGCACGTCCTCCCGCGTGCCGTTCGCGCGCAGCGTCGGCGCCCGCGCGGCGCATCCGCAGCAGTTCGTCGACGCGTTCGCTGGTGAGCGGACCGCCGGCGGGGCGACGCCGGGTGGGACGCTGCCCCCACAGGATGAGAGCGAGACCGAGCCGCATCGCGGTCCGGTCGATCAGGCCGAGGCGCCCGGCGGGCACCACGACGATGGTGTGCTGTTCGGTTCCGGCACCGGTGTGTTCGCCGGCGCCGAGGGTCGTATTCATGTCGATGTCCTCGATCGAGGGATGCCCGGCCGGCTGGCTCGGGCAGGTGCCGCGGAGGCGGCGGGAAGCCCGCAGACGTCGAAGGAGACGTGGCGGGAGCCCGTCAGCAGCAGGCCCGGAAGGGGCGTGCGGACAGGCTGGTCGCAGGAAGCGACGACGGTACCGTCTGGCGACTCAGGCGCAGCGACCGCAGCCGCAGGGGCGTCGGTCTGCTACGCGGTGAAGACGCCGACGGAGCACTGGATGAACGCTGGCTTTGCCATTTCAGTCTCCTCTCGGTCGTGACTGACTGCTCACACGCTAGCCCGCCCCACCGTCGACGACAAGAGGCGGAGCGGACCTCGAGCGCGAATAGTCTCAAACCGTGACCGCGAACCCCTTCCTCGACCCGAGTCCGCTCCCCCACGGCCTGCCGCCGTTCGCCGAGATCCGCTTCGAGCATTTCGAGCCCGCGTTCGTCGAGGGCATGTCCCAGCAGCGGGCCGAGGTCGCCGCCATCGTCGCGGATGAAGAGGCGCCGACGTTCGCGAACACCCTGGAACCGCTCGAGCGGAGCGGCCGGGTTCTCGACCGGGTCGCTGCCGTGTTCTTCTCACTGCTCTCCTCGGACAGCACCGACGCGCTCGCCGAGCTCGAGCAGAGCATCGCACCGCGTCTCGCCGAGCACGCGGACGCCATCCGCCTCGACCCGTCCCTCTACGCGCGCATCGCGACGATCGCAGCCGATGGCCAGTCCCTCACTGCCGAGGAGCGCTACCTCGCCGAGCGCTACGAGACCGAGATGCGACTCGCCGGAGCCGGCCTCGACGAGGCGGCCAAGGTTCGGCTCCGCGAGATCAACCAGCGGCTCTCGGTGCTCAGCGCGCGCTTCGACAAGAACCTCCTCGACGACACCAACGACCTCGCTCTCGTCGTCGACGACCCGGCGGAGCTCGCCGGCCTCGACGCGTCCGAGATCTCCGGCGCCGCCGAAGCGGCGGCCGGGCGGGGGCTGGAGGGCAAGCATCTGATCACCCTCGTCCTCCCCAGCGGTCACCCCGCGCTCGCGTCTCTCCGTGATCGCGGGCTCCGCGAGCGGATCATGCGCGCCTCCCTCGCTCGCGGATCCCGGGACAACGCATTCGACAACCGCCCCGTTCTCCTCGAGATCGTCCGGCTCCGGGCAGAACGAGCCGAGCTGCTCGGCTTCGCCTCGCACGCCGCCGCCGTCGCCGCCGACAACACCGCCGGCACCGCTGAGGCCGTCGCCGGGATGTTGAACAGCCTCGCCCCGATCGCGGCCCGCAACGCTCGGCGCGAAGCCGATGCCCTCGCCGTCCGCCTGAGGGCCGACGGCGTCGACGGGCCGCTCGAGAGCTGGGATCACGCCTTCTACGCGGAGCAGGAGCGCCGAGAACTGCACTCCGTCGACACTGCCGCGATGCGCCCGTACTTCAATGCCGAGCGCGTCCTCCGCGACGGCGTCTTCTTCGCGGCGAACGCACTGTACGGGCTCACCTTCACGGAGCGACCCGACCTCGTCGGCTATGCGCCGGGGGTCCGGGTCTTCGAGGTCGGCGACGACGACGGCCCTCGCGGTCTCTACCTGCTCGACCTCTACACCCGCGACTCCAAACGCGGCGGCGCGTGGATGAACTCGCTCGTCGAGCAGTCGGAACTCCTCGGCACGCGCACGATCGTCATGAACAACCTCAACGTGTCGCGGCCGGCCGAGGGCGAGCCGACACTGCTCACCCTCGACGAGGTCGAGACCTTCTTCCACGAGTTCGGGCACGCACTGCACGGGCTGCTCGCGACGGTCCGGTTCCCCCACTTCGCGGGAACGCGCGTGTTCCGCGACTTCGTCGAGTTCCCCAGTCAGGTCAACGAGATGTGGGCGCTCTGGCCCGAGGTCGCGACCTCGTACGCCCGTCGTTTCGATACCGGCGAACCCATGCCCTCCGAGGTCGTCGACCGGGTGAAGGCCGCCCAGAGCCATGGCGAAGGATTCGCGACGACCGAGTACCTCGCCGCCGCGCTGCTCGATCAGGCCTGGCATTCGCTCTCGCGCGAGCAGGCGGATGCCGTTACCGACGTCGAGGCCTTCGAGCGGCAGGCACTCGCCGACGCCGGCCTCGACGTTCCGGGCGTCCCGCCGCGCTACTCGAGCGCGTACTTCGCCCACATCTTCGCGGGCGGATACGACGCCGGTTACTACTCGTACATCTGGAGCGAGGTCCTCGACGCCGACACCGTGGAGTGGTTCCGCGACAACGGCGGCCTGTCCCGCCCGAACGGCGACCGATTCCGCCGATACGTGCTCGGCATCGGCGGTTCCCGCGACCCGTTGGCGGCATACCGGGAGTTCCGGGGCCGCGACGCCGAGATCGGTCCTCTACTCGCGAGGCGGGGCCTCGACGAATGAGCCGAGCACCATCCGCTCGGGGATTCGACCGCCTGTGTTTCGTCATGTGACACGTGCGGATGCGGCTTCGTCACGCTCGGCCTACCTTGATCGCACGGCAATCGGTCGCACGCAGCCCGCTCGAATGCACGAAGGGATAGGGACAGCCATGACGCAGCACAGCACGCCGCGGACGCTCTCGACCACCTGCGAGCACGGCGGCATGTGCGTCGACGACCGTCCCGGCCACGCACTGACCCTCATCCGGCTCCGGCTCGCGCTCGCGACGCCGTCGCGATGGGTGGATGCGATCGTGCGCAGTTCGGGCGACGACGGCTGGATCGAGCTCGTGGAATGGCAGACGGGCGACGTCCGCCGGCTGTGGCATCACGGGCCGGCGGCACTCGTCGGAGTCGGGACTCCGGTTGCCGTGCACGCCGACTACTCGGTGCTCGCCTCCGGCAGTCGCCGCATCAGCGTCGCCGACGTCTAGCCGGGGCGACGCCGACGACCCGATCCCACGCCGGGTCGGGTTCGCGTCAGGCGGTCGCCATCGACCCCATGAGCTTCTCGCATGCGGCGATGCAGGCCTCGCAGGCCTGGGCGCAGAGACGGCAGGTCTCGCTCATCGAGGCGTGGCTCATGCATTCCTCCATGCAGGCGCGGCACATGGCGATGCACGCCTCCAGCATGGCGGTCATGCTCATCGCGTCCATTCCCATGGGACGCATCATCATGCGCATCATGGTCATGGTCACGTCGGCGCAGTTCGAGCACATGCTCGAGCAGCGGCCTGCGCCGTCCATGTCGGACCCGGCCATCGCGTCGGCCGAGATGGTGCACGCCTGCGAGCAGGCCGAACAGGCTTCGATGCACTCCTGCATCGCCATCATGTCCATCTCACTCATGGTGCTGCCGCTCATCGGCATCGCCATCATCATGTCCATCGTGCGAGTCATGGTGTCGTCCATCCCGCGCCAGCGGGGGCCGGATGCGGCCTCGGTTACCGCGACGCTTCTTCCTGAAGGCTACGTTCGCCGCCCTCGGACTCGCCAGAACGGCGCCGATGAATTCGCTGAGCGGGTCAGCGGACCGTTGCGATGATCTCGCCGTGCGGGAAGGAGAACCAGCCGTCCGGGTTCGCCGACCAGGCGCGCCAGGCGTCGGCGATGCGCTGAAGGTCGGCCTGAGTGGCGCCGATGGCGATCGCTCGTGCCGCGAAGTCGGACTCGATCACCCGGTCGGCCCACAGCCCGCCCCACCAGGCGCGGTCCTCGTCAGAGGAGAACGCCCAGATCGAACCGGTGGCGACGACTTCGGCGAAGCCCGCCTCGTGCGCCCAGGCCAGCAGCCGACGCCCTGCGTCGGGCTCGCCGCCGCCGGCACGGGCGACGCGGTCGTACAGGTCTTTCCACTCAGCGAGGCCGTCGCTGGCCGGGTACCAGATCGACCCGCCGTAGTCGACGTCGCGCGCGGCGACGATACCGCCCGGCTTGACGACGCGGGCCATCTCGCGGAGCACTGCGATCGGGTCCTCCAGGTGCTGCAGCACCTGATGCGCGTGAGCGATGTCGAACGTGTCGTCCTGGAAGGGGAGGTCGTAGGCATCGCCCGTGACGAAGCGCACGTTGCGCAGTCCACGCGACTCGGCGAGCTCACGTGCCCCCCGCACCACCGATTCCGCCGCGTCGACACCGACGACCCTGCCGGGAGCCACCCGATCGGCGAGGTCGACCGAGATCGTGCCGGGTCCGCTGCCGACGTCGAGGATGTCGAATCCGCCGTGCAGGTGGTGGATCAGGTAGTGCGCGGAGTTCTCGACGGTGCGCCAGCTGTGCGAGCGCAGGACGGACTCATGGTGTCCATGCACGTAACCCGCGTTCTCCACAGGTCCAGCCTAGGTCGCGGAAGCCTGCGAGACAGCGGGGCGCCCCGCGAAATCGGGCCCCGTCGCTGAGAGAGGCACTCGAACTGCCGCGCTACCCTCACGAAATGAGCGTTGCGCGGTCAGTCGCGGCGGGGCCGGCCGGCGTCGCCGCAGCACTCGTCGGAGTGGGTACGGCCGAGCTGCTCGCCGGGATCTTCGCACCGACCTCGAGCCCGCTCGCCTCGGTTGGCGCGATCGTCATCGATCTCGCTCCCCCGTGGGCGAAGGAGACGATGATCGGGCTGTTCGGCACCGCCGACAAACCCGCGCTCATCACTCTCCTCGTTATCGTCATCGCATCTCTCGCATTCCCGATCGGCATGCTCGAGCGCCGCCGTCCCCCTTTCGGCACGCTGCTCATCGCCGCCTTCGGCGTGCTGGGCGTCTTCGCCACCGCCAGCCGTCCCGATGCCGGTCTCCTCGCCACGGTGCCCGCCGCGGCCGGCACGGTCGTCGCCGCCCTCGTGCTCCGGAGGATCCTGCGCGGGCCCCGCCGGACCGTCTACATCTCCCCCGAACGAGCCGCCGCGGAAGCTGCGCAGAACGGTCGGATCGAGCGGCGTGCGTTCCTCCGGACAGCGGGCGTCCTCTCCATCGCCGGTATCGCCGCGGTCGCCGTCGGGCAGTGGGCGGGCGCATCGGCACGGCGTGCCCGAGAGCTCATCGGATCGATCACGCTCCCGAAGCCGTCGACCGCGGTGTCCGCGGTCCCGGCCGACGCCTCCTTCGACATCCCCGGCATCTCGCCGCTCATCACTTCGAACGACGCGTTCTACCGGATCGACACCGCCCTCGTCGTCCCCGAGATCGACCCCGCGGAATGGTCGCTGCGGATCACGGGCATGGTCGAGGAGGAGATCGAGATCTCCTGGGACGAGTTGCTCGCCCTTCCATTGGAAGAGAGCTATGCGACGCTCAGCTGCGTCTCCAATGAGGTCGGCGGCGACCTGATCTCGACGGCCAAGTGGCTCGGCTACCCGGTGCGCCTGCTGCTACAGCGCGCACGGCCGCTGCCGGATGCCGACATGGTGCTCTCGATCAGCTCCGACTCCTTCACCGCGGGCACGCCCATCGAGGCTCTCACCGACGACAGGAACGCGATCGTCGCCGTGGCGATGAACGGCGAACCTCTTCCGCCCGAGCACGGGTTCCCCGCCCGTCTCGTGGTGCCGGGACTGTACGGCTACGTCTCCGCGACCAAGTGGGTCGTCGAACTGAAGGTGACCCGGTTCGACGAGGTCGACGCGTACTGGACGCAGCGGGGCTGGGGGGCGAAGGGCCCCGTCAAGCTCTCGAGCCGCATCGATGTCGCACGCACCGATCCCGACGCGTCGAGCGTCACCCTCGCCGGTGTGGCGTGGTCGCCGCATGTCGGGATCTCAGCCGTCGAGGTCCAGATCGACGACGGCGAATGGCAGCTCGCTCAGCTCGCCGGTGAGCTGACGGTCGACACCTGGCGGCAGTGGCGCATCGATCTGACCGGCGTGACCGGCACTCACACCGCAACGGTCCGGGCGACGGATGCCGAGGGAATGGTGCAGATCGCGACCCGACAGGGCGTGCTGCCCGACGGCGCAACCGGATACGACTTCCTCAGCTTCACTATCTGAGGCGTCGCGCTCGACCGCGACTCAGCGCCCACCGCCGCGGGGCGCCGCTCGACCCGGGGACGGTACTGGAGGGACCCTCGGGTCAGGCGCTCTTCTCGGTGCGCATCGGGGTGCGCGGAACGATCGTGGGTGCCGCATTCTCGGCGACGGAGGCTCGCGTGATGACCACACGACCGACCTCGTCACTCGAGGGGACCTCGAACATGATCGGGCCGAGGACCTCTTCGAGGATTGCGCGCAGACCTCGTGCCCCTGTCTGACGAAGCACTGCCAGATCGGCGATCGCTTCGAGAGCACCCCGATCGAATTCGAGCTCGACGCCGTCGATCTCGAACATGCGCTGGTACTGCTTGACCAGGGCGTTCTTCGGGACGGTGAGGATCTCCATGAGGGCGTGCTGGTCGAGCGGGGTGACCGTCGTGACGACGGGAAGGCGCCCGATGAACTCGGGGATCAGACCGAACTTGTGCAGGTCCTCGGGGAGGACCTCGCTGAAGAGGTTGAGGTCATCGCCCTTGCTGTGAAGGGGCGCTCCGAAGCCGATGCCCTTCTTGCCGGCACGGTTGGAGATGATCTCCTCGAGACCCGAGAACGCACCGGCGACGATGAAGAGCACGTTGGTGGTGTCGACCTGGATGAACTCCTGGTGCGGGTGCTTGCGGCCGCCCTGCGGCGGAACCGAGGCGACCGTGCCCTCGAGGATCTTCAGCAGCGCCTGCTGGACGCCCTCGCCCGACACATCACGTGTGATCGACGGGTTCTCGGCCTTGCGGGCGATCTTGTCGACCTCGTCGATGTAGATGATGCCCGTCTCGGCGCGCTTGACGTCGTAGTCGGCGGCCTGGATGAGCTTGAGGAGGATGTTCTCGACGTCTTCACCGACGTAGCCCGCCTCGGTCAGCGCCGTCGCGTCGGCGACCGCGAACGGGACGTTGAGACGCTTGGCGAGAGTCTGCGCGAGGTAGGTCTTGCCGCAGCCCGTGGGACCGATGAGCAGGATGTTGCTCTTGGCGATCTCGATGTCGTCGTTCAGCGCCTCGGCCGCGGTGAGGGTCTGGCGCGAACGGATGCGCTTGTAGTGGTTGTACACCGCCACCGACAGGGCCCGCTTGGCCTGTTCCTGACCGATCACGTACTCCTCGAGGAAGCCGTAGATCTCCTTGGGCTTCGGGAGGTCGAACTCGCTGGTGGCCTCTTCGCCGACCTCGGCGAGACGCTCCTCGATGATCTCGTTGCACAGCTCGACGCACTCGTCGCAGATGTACACGCCGGGACCGGCGATCAGTTGCTGCACCTGCTTCTGGCTCTTGCCACAGAAGGAGCACTTGAGCAGGTCTGCGCTTTCCCCGATCCGCGCCATGTGCTGTATCCCTCCCGGTGCTCTGTGTCCAGAGCTGTAGCCGTGGAAAGAGCCTAACCTCTGCTTCGGACATCAGGGGTCAATGCTGCGAGTCAGCGCGTCGAGTTCCCGCACCGGTCATCGAGCCTTCTCACGGATGGACCGGGGAACCGCGCGCAAACGCCGGAAGGGCCGCCGGTTTCCCGACGGCCCTTCCGTTGTGCTGTTCTGACGGAGCCCGGAGGCTACTTGGCGAGAGCCGGCAGGCTCTTGCGGCTGGTCAGGACCTGGTCGATCAGGCCGTACTCGAGAGCCTCGGACGCGCCGAGGATCTTGTCGCGATCGATGTCCTTGTTGACCTGCTCGACCGTGCGGTTCGAGTGCTTCGAGAGCGTCTCCTCGAGCCATTCGCGCATGCGCATGATCTCTCGCGCCTGGATCTCGATGTCGGACGCCTGGCCACGACCCGCGTCACCCGTTGCGGGCTGGTGGATCAGGATGCGGGCGTTGGGCAGGGCGAGACGCTTGCCGGGTGTGCCCGCCGCGGTCAGCACGGCGGCGGCCGATGCGGCCTGGCCGAGCACGACCGTCTGGATGTGCGGGCGGATGTACTGCATCGTGTCGTAGATCGCCGTCATGGCGGTGAAGGATCCACCGGGCGAGTTGATGTACATCACGATGTCGCGGTCGGGGTCCTGGCTCTCGAGGACGAGGAGCTGGGCCATGATGTCGTCGGCCGACGCGTCATCGACCTGCACGCCGAGGAAGATGATGCGGTCCTCGAAGAGCTTGGCGTAGGGGTCCTGGCGCTTGTACCCGTAGGCGGTGCGCTCCTCGAAGGTGGGGAGGATGTAGCGGGAGCCGGGTTCCTGGCCGTTCTGGAACGCCGTGCCACCGAAGTCGTAGTTGCTCATGTTCGTGGTCGTTTCCGTTTCTGTCTCGGTGACTGCTACAGCTGGCCCTTGCTGGGCGCGTCGAGGGTTCCGCCGCCGCCGATGACGTCGCTCGCGGACTCGCGGATGTGGTCCACGAAGCCGTATTCGAGCGCCTCCTGGGCACTGAACCAGCGGTCGCGGTCACCATCGGCGTTGACCTGCTCGACGCTCTTGCCGGTCTGGGAGGCGGTGATCTCGGCCAGGCGCTTCTTCATGTCGAGGATCAGCTGGGCCTGGGTCTGGATGTCGCTCGCGGTTCCACCGAATCCGCCGTGGGGCTGGTGGAGCAGGACGCGGGCGTTGGGGGTGATGTAGCGCTTGCCCTTGGTGCCCGCGGTCAGCAGGAGCTGCCCCATCGACGCGGCCATGCCGATTCCGACGGTGACGATGTCGTTGGGCACGAACTGCATCGTGTCGTAGATGGCCATGCCGGCGGTGATCGACCCACCGGGCGAGTTGATGTAGAGGAAGATGTCCTTCTCGGGGTCCTCCGCCGCGAGGAGCAGGAGCTTGGCCGCGATCTCATTGGCGTTGTCGTCGCGCACCTCTGATCCGAGCCAGATGATGCGGTCGCGGAGAAGGCGGTCGAAGACGTTGGGCTGCATGACGGGATCGGCCATTGGTGCACTCCTTGTACGTTGTTAAGTCCTGACGAATCTATCGAAGTGAACACCGCCGAAAGCCGCTGTTCGCCCTCGGCAGAGATTCGCCGGGACGGCCTCGCCGGTTCTCTGAGCAGGCTGATCTCCCGATCGCTCGGGTCGCCCGCCGCTCCGCGGTTGAGGCCGGTCCGCCATCTCAAGCTGTGAAAACGCTGAGCACTGAAGCACGCGTGCATCCGCGATGCCCTCATCCCGGGAAGAGGTGTCGAGAGGGCAGAGCGCCCCCTTCATCGAGGAGGAACCAACGTGAAGAAGACAATCCTGCGGGGAGCGGTGGTGGGCGCTGCCGCGTCCCTGGCCCTCGCCGGCTCCCCCGCATTCGCCATCTCGGGCACTTCGGCGGACCTCTCCGTCCTGCATGCCATCCCCGACACACCCGTCGACGTGTGGGTCAACGGCGAGCTCACTCTCGACGACTTCGCCCCGGGGGACCTCGCCGGACCTCTCGACCTGCCTGCCGGCGCCTACTCGATCGTCATCACCGCACCGGACGCCACCGACATCAGCTCACCCGTCATCGGTCCGGTCGATGTGACCCTGGCGGCGAACACGAGCTACACGGCGGTCGCGCACCTGACCGAGGCCGGGGAGCCGTCGGCGACGCTGTTCACCAACGATCTGTCGACCACGGCACCGGGTGAGGGACGTCTAACCGTCCGGCACACGGCAGCGGCCCCGGCCGTCGACATCCTCGCCGGCGGCACGGCGGTCGTGAGCGGGCTCGTCAACCCGAAGGAGGCGTCACTCGACCTGCCGGTCAGCACGGTCTCGGCGGCGGTCGCGCTCGCGGGCACCACTCAGCCGGTGATCGGCCCCGCCGACGTGCCGATCACGGAAGGCACCAACACCATCGTCTACGCATGGGGCAGCGCTGAGGACGGGAACCTCGCGCTGGCTGTCCAGACGATCAGCGGTCTGCACTCCTCTCCGGACGGCGTGAACACCGGTGAGGCCGGCCTGGCGGCGACGGGCGGCTCCTCGCCGCTCCTCGCGCTCGCGGCTCTCGTCGGGATCCTCGCGGTAGGCGCGACAGGCGCGGCACTCGCACTGCGCCGCGCGCCGAGCACCGGGCGCTGACGATGGCGGCGCGACCGGTGAGACGGGGACTCGGGCTGCTGCTCGTCTCCGGCTCACTGGTCGCGCTCGTCGCCTGGGCGGTGACCTTCTCAGGATCGGTCTCGGACGACGAACCCGTCCGCTCGTTCAGGCTGACACCCGCCGCGACCGCCTCGGCGGCGCCGACTCCTCGGCCGACCGCGGTGGTCGACGTCCCCGTCGCGAGTGCCTCGCTTTCGACCCTCAGCCTTCCCGTCAGCACTCCCCCCGCCCGCGTGCAGATCCCGGAGATCGGGATCGACATGGGCGTTTTGCCGGTCGGCGTGAAGACCGACGGGGAGATGGAGGTCCCCGACGATCCTTCGGTCGCCGGGTGGTATCGATGGGGTTCGGATCCGCGGAGCGGCGCAGGCAGCACGGTGATCGCCGCTCATGTCGACTCGCTCCGCTACGGTCTCGGACCGTTCGCACGGCTGAGGGATCTCGTTCCCGGGTCCGAGATCACCGTGATCGGGTCGGATGGCGGCTCGCATCTGTATCGCGTCGACGGTCTCTCCGCCTTCGCCAAGGACGCCCTGCCCGCCGCGGAACTCTTCGAGAGGTCGGGTCCCAGTCGTCTCGTCCTGATCACCTGTGGGGGTACCTTCGACGAGACGGCTCTCACCTACTCGGACAACGTGGTCGTGACCGCGAGCCCGGTGCTGTGATGCAGCCCCCGACGACGAGGAACGGGTGCGCCCGATGAGTGCGGATGCGCAGGGTGACTTCGAGGATGAGGACCTCGAGTCGTCGTTCCTCGCGGGCGACGAACGGGCACTGGAGGAGGCCTACCGACGGTGGGCGGCACTGGTCCACACCCTCGCGCTCCGCTCGCTCGCGGATGTCGGAGAGGCAGAGGACGTGACGCAGAAGACCTTCGTCGCCGCATGGACCGGCCGAACCGGGTACGACCGCGCCAAGGCGCCGCTCCCGGCCTGGATCGTCGGCATCGCGAGGAAGAAGATCGCGGATTCCCACGCCGCCCGGGCTCGGGTGCGTGAACTGCAGGACAGAGCCATCGCGGCCGGCCTATTCGACGAGCCGATCCACGACATCGACCTCGCCGACCGCCTGCTCGTCGCCGACGAGATCGCCCGGCTCGATCCTCAATCGCAGCAGGTCATCCGGCTCGCATTCTTCGATGATCTGACACACGTGCAGATCGCGGAGCGACTGGGGCTCCCCCTCGGTAGCGTCAAGAGCTCGATCAGGCGGAGCCTCGAGAGGCTGCGCCGGCGCTTGGAGGCGAGCTATGTCAGGCGCTGAACGCCAGGAGCACTCGGACGCCGAGCTCCTCGCCCTCCATGCCCTCGGCGAAGATGTCGGCAGCGATCTCGTCGACCATCTCGCGAACTGCCCGGACTGCCAGTCGACGTTCGCGGAGTTGCTCGCAGCGGTTCAGGTGGGGCGAAGCTCGATGGGCGACGAACGGCTGGTCCAACCGGGCCCGCAGGTCTGGCAGTCGATCCGCGACGAACTGGGGTTGAGCGCGGCCGCGGTCGACGCTGTCGATGCTGTCGACGTCGGGATCGACGCCGATGCCCCGGATCACGCTCACCACCCGGGCACGCCCGTTCGTCGGAGCCGCGCGAAACGGCGCCTGATCGCCTTCGGGCTCGCCGCTGCCATCGCCGGACTCGCAGTGCTCGGCGGATCCATCGTCTGGACGGTCACGTCGAACTCGGCCCGGGTCCTCGCCTCCGCCGTTCTGGAACCGCTTCCCGACTGGGGCGATGCGAGCGGTGAGGCAGTGCTCGAGGAGAAGCCCGACGGGAGCCTCGACGTGCACGTGACCCTCGACGCCACCGTTCCGAGCGACGGCTACCGGGAGGTGTGGCTGCTGACCCGTGACGCGAGCGCGCTCGTCAGTCTCGGCGTGCTCGACGGAAAGGAAGGCCGCTTCACCGTCCCCGAGGGCGTCGACCTGTCCGCCTACGACATCGTCGACGTGTCGCAGGAGGTGCTCGACGGCGACCCGACCCACTCGGGCACCTCGATCGTCCGTGGAGCACTGACCTGACCGAGGCCACTCGCGATCGACGAACAACCGCCGGGTCAGCCGACCTTCCAGATGGCGTGATGGAGGTCGGCCACGATGACCTTCCGGGCGGACGCGCCGACCTTCGTCGGCAGAAGCGGGTAGTTGTGGAGCTGTCCGACCTGCTCATGGAAGTCGAGTGAGACGCCCGCTTCGGCGGCCTTCGCGGCGAGCAGGTGCGCGTCAGGATTCAGGACGTCCCGCGTGCCCGTGAAGACGGAGATCGGTCCGAGTCCGGTCGGGTCTCCCATGAGCGGGCTGACCAGCGGGTCGAGGATGTCGAGGTCCCCGCGCCAGTACTCGGCCAGTACTCTGCCGCCCGGCGTTCCGAGCCACGGGTCGGTCGGCTGCACGACCGGGATGCGCGGGTTGCTCCAGGTGAGGTCCAGAGCGGGTGCGATCAGCTCGGTGCGCGGCACGACCATCCCGTGCCGGTGCAGCAGCTCCAGCGCCGCGGACAGGGCGATCTGACCGCCCGCCGAGTCGCCGGCCAGACACGTGTCGCCGTACCGGTCCTCGTTCGACAGCACCAGCGCCGTCACCCCCTCCGCCGCCTCGCGCGCGTTGCCGAAGGGGACGAGAGGGTAGATGGGCACCGTCACGGTCGTGCCCGCCTCTGCCGCGATCTGGGCCGCGAGCTGCCAGTGCTGGACGACGATCTCGCCGACCCATCCCCCGCCGTGCAGGTACACGACGCTGCCGCGGGCGGTCCGTGTCGTCGGGGTGACCGTGTAGACGGGCCACGGGTGGTCATGTCGCACCGTCACGGCGACGTCGGATCTCAGGCGAGCCGGCGGGCCGTACTTCTCCGGCCGCAGCTCGCTTGCGTGAACTCGACGTCGCGCACCCTCCGCGGTGACGTAGGTGCGATTGGCGCGGGTCAGTCGCAGGAACTGCGTCACGAGGGCCAGGGGCACGGTGGGCACTGGTCGCACTCTCTCTGTCGGGATCGTCCGCCGTCAGCACTGACGACGTGGCGGACATTCGGCTCGAGAGGCGATCCGGGTCCGTCCACCGCCCATTCTCCCCGCTTTCCCGCGACTGACTCAGTCGTTCCCCCGCCGCGAGGCCCCACACTGGACGATGTCGGATCTTCGAGTGCGGGAGTTGAGCGAAATGCGGGATGAGCGATCACAGGCGGCCGACGCGGAGCTGGTGCTGCGCGACCTCGACGCCGACCTGTCTCCCGCCGGCCACGACCCGATCCCCGAGCTGGACGACTACGAGGACGAGGGAGAAGGTCCACGGCGGGGCCGCCGCATCGGCGTGCGCATCGTCGCCGGGGTGCTCGCGGCGACACTGATCGTCGCGTTGTCGATCGGCGGGATCTCGGCTCTGACCTTCGGCCAGAACACGCCGCCGGCTGTCGCCAGCGCGACCCTCGATCCCGCGCAGGGCCGGGGCGACGCCTCAGGACGAGCTGTGCTCGAGCATTCGCTGGCCGGCGGATATCAGATGCGCGTGACCATCGAGGGGGCGCCCGTCTCGGAGGGCTACCGAGAGGTCTGGCTCGTCTCACGCGACGGCGCCACCCGTGTGAGCCTCGGCCGCCTCGATGGCGAATCCGGGGTGTTCACCATCCCCGGTGGGTTGACCATCCGTGAGGGAGATGTCGTCGAGGTTGCCGACGGGACGGCGAATGGGGACGTCACGCGACCGGGTGCCCCGCTCGTGGGCGGCGCATTGACGGCGACGAGCCGATCCATCACATGACCGAAGCGGTTTAACGCGGAGATGCCGCCGCTTTCGCGACGGCATCTCCGGTGCAACGGTTGATCAGTGGTTGTGACCATCGTGGTCGTGACCGTCGTGATCGTGACTGTTGGCGTCCTGCAGAGCGGCGGTTGCAGCGGAGACGTCGAACTCCTCGCCCTCGTCCTCGGTCGCGGCGAAGTCGGAGAGGTCGACGTCGGCACCCTCGGTGTCGACGACCTTCGCCTTGCCGAGCATGACCGCCAGAGCCTTGGAGCGGGTGACCTCGGCGATGACGCCGGGGAGCTGCCCGTTCTGCTGCAGCACGTCGGCGAACTCCTGCGGCTGCATGCCGTACTGCGACGCGGCCTGGATGACGTAGTTGGTGAGCTCGCCCTGACCGACGCGGACCTGCTCCTTCTCGGCGATCGCGTCGAGGAGGATCTGCTGACGGAAGGTGGCCTCGCTGGACTCGGTGACCTCGGCGCGGTGCGCGTCGTCCTCGAGGCGGTTCTCCTGCTCGAGGTGACGGTGCACCTCGTCCTCGATGAGCGATGCGGGGACGGGGATCTCGACCTGCTCGAGGAGCTTCTCGACGAGCTGGTTGCGGGCCTCGGTCGCCTGGCTGAACGACTTGGAGCGGGCGACCTGCTCGCGCAGCTGCTCCTTCAGCTCGTCGAGCGTGTCGAACTCGCTGGCCATCTGAGCGAAGTCGTCGTCGGCCTCGGGGAGCTCGCGCTCCTTGACGGCGATCAGCTTGACGGTGATCTCGGCGGTCTCGCCCTCGTGCTCGCCACCGAGGAGGTTCGAGTTGAAGGTCGTCTCCTCGCCGGCGGTGAGGGTGTCGAGCGCCTCGTCCATGCCCTCGAGCAGCTCGCCGGATCCGATCTCGTAGGAGATCGCGTTGGCCGAGTCGACCTCGTTGCCGTCGATGGTGGCGACCAGGTCGAGCTGGGCGAAGTCACCGGTCTTGGCGGGGCGGTCGACGGTGATCAGCGTGCCGAAGCGGGCGCGGAGACGCTCGAGCTCCTCGTTGATCTCGTCGTCGCTGACCTCGGCGGCCGCAACGGTGAGGGTGAGGTTCTCGTAGTCGGGGAGGTCGAATTCGGGGCGCACGTCGACCTCGACGGTGATCTCGAGGTCGCCCGAGTAGTCGGAGATTTCGGGGAGCTTGGTGACGTCGGCGTTCGGGCGGCCGAGCGGCTTGAGGTCGTTGTCGGCCATCGCCTCGCGGTAGTAGCGGTCGAGGCCCTCGTTGACGGCGTGCTCGATGACGGCGGCCTTGCCGACGCGCTGGTCGATGATGGGCGGCGGCACCTTGCCCTTGCGGAAGCCCGGGATCGAGACCTGCTCGGCGATGTGCTTGTAGGCGTGATCGATGCTGGGCTTGAACTCCTCGGGCGTCACCGAGATGGCGACCTTGACCCGCGTGGGGCTCAGCTTCTCAACGGTGGACGTGACCATGTGAATTCCTTGTTCGAAGATGACATCTGAGTGGCTCGCGCTGCGAACAGTCGGGGCGACAGGATTTGAACCTGCGGCCTCCCGCTCCCAAAGCGGGCGCTCTACCAAGCTGAGCTACGCCCCGGTCGCACGCGACCCGGCCTGAAGAAGCGGGCTCGCTGATAAGGCCGCAGGAAGTCTAGCCGAGTCGCCGTGCCCGGTGCTGGACGCCTCCTACCAGACCGTCCCCCGAACACGAATCAACGAGATGAGGCTCTTCTCTCGTTGGATGTCGCGCTCTCGAGCCCGGTGTCGTCGCCGGACTCCTCGATCTGCGTTGGGCGCGGTTGGCATAGCCGGTCGAGCGACCTCAGGAACGCTCCGCGTCCCCTGAGTGCGCTTGACGCACCAGCCGCGGCGGCGAAGTGTTGAAGATGTCCGACGAACGAAAAGAGGAGAACCAATGCTCCCCAACGACAATCTCGGCAACGTCGACTTCCTGTTCACGGCGATCCCGATCGTGATCGCGATCGTCTTCGTCGCGATCATCGTGATGGTTGTGCGGGGCGTCGTGCGAGTGAGGCGGTCTGGCCACAACCCGCTGACTCTTCAGGCCGATCTCGCGACGAAGGCGATGGATTCGCGGCTTCTCGCCGCTGACCGCCCGCTCGAAGCTCGCCTTTCGGAGGTCGACCGCCTGCACGAGCAGGGCACGATCACCGACGCGGAGCATGAGGCGGCGAGGGCCAGCATCCTGTCCGGCAAGTAGCCCGCGACGAGGGCGGCGAGGTCACGGCTGACGCGACTCCCCGCGACGTGCGTCCGAAAACGGGCCAGCGGATGCGTTAGGCTTTCACCGCTTGTTCGGCTGGAAAGCCGGGCATCCGGGGATGTAGCTCAATGGTAGAGCCTCAGTCTTCCAAACTGATCACGCGGGTTCGATTCCCGTCATCCCCTCCATCAAGCGGTTTGCTCGTGGTCGTACCGGGTGCCAAGCTCCTCCTATGGAGGACAAGGACGACTTCGTCTCCAGAATGCCTCGCGGCACGCGATGGCTCATGCATCCTGCCATCGAATACGTGAGCTCCGGCCTGCTGATCCTGCTCGGACTTGTCTACCTCTTCCCAACGGATCTTGACGGGTCGGACGTCGTCGGATGGGTCCTGATCGGCGGAGGCGCGCTGGCTCTGATGCTGGATGCCATCCGGCTGTTCGTCGTGCGGCGTCGGAGAGCCAAGCAATGACGGAGTCGTCACTACGGCCCCGTTGGTGGAAGCGAATGGCCACATGGCAGAAGGTCCTTGCCCCGCTGTGGGTCGCCGCGGCCCTTGTCGGGATCGGCGGACTCGTATTCGGCTACCCCGCGTTCTGGTTCACCTTCACCACGTTTCCGCTGGTGGTGATCCAGTTCGCGTTCTCATTTCGCGACGGGATGCGGACGCCGCGCGGCTACGAACGGACCCCGCGAAAGTAGTAAGGGGACGCGTCCGTTCCCTTTCACTAGTCCGGCTGGAGTCCGCCCTCATCCGGCGGAAGGTGCGTGAAGTAGAGCTGGGCCCCATTCTCTCTGGCTCGCTGGATTCGTCCTGCCACCTCGAGGTCCTGCCTCACGAGTTCACGGAACGCTGCGGCTGCCGCCGGATTAGCGCCCTGCCCGACTCCCTTGATCCGCCCGGAATCGGAACTGTCGGGGTCATCGACCTCTACCTCGAATGCATCGCCGACCTCCTCCGCCACCACGCGTGCCAGACGAAGCCCCTCCTCGGAGTGCGCTCGCTCCTTGTCGATGGAACCCCACGCGAAGTCTGGGACCATCGCCTCGTCGTAGACGCGCTCCCACTCCGCCAAGTCGTCGCACAGCTGATCGCTGAGACCGGAGTCCGGATAGTCGACAGGGCCGCCCACGAACCAGAGGACTGTTCCTGCGTAACCGCAGGAGATGCGAATCGTCGATCGGAGGTGGTCGGCGACGTCGGCCTCGCCGTCCCAGCGAGAGACTCGTCGTTCTAAGGGCTCACCGTCCACGCGGCCATCTTGCCGGGGCGTCTGGAGGTGCGGGTAGCTGCAGCATCGCGGGCAGGGTCTCGGTACGCGCTGCGCGGCCTTCGTTCAGCCGAGTTGTCAGCTCAGCTTCTTGAGGGCCTCGACGGTTCCCGCCCAGCTGTGCGAGGAGATGGCGTCGGCGAATGTCGAGTCGCCGCGGCCCTTGCCGAGGCTCTCGCCGGTCGCGTCGTCGATGACCTCGACGGTGTGGCCCTTCTCCGGACCGTCGCCGCTTCCCTCTTCGACGAACTCGATGCGGAGCAGGCGCCCGTCGAGGTGCCCCGTCACTACTGCACCCTCACCCGACTCCGTGCTGTCCACCGTGGTGAACGGGCCCTCGCCGAGCGCGGCAAGCGACTCGTTGACCTGGTTGATGAGTGAGGACGTGTTCATGGTGGTGCTCCTTCGTCGTGAACGTCCGCTCACGATATGCGGGGGGGGCCTGATCGGAACCCGACACCGCTCGCGGCGGACGAAATGGGCCGGGCCGACGTCGCCCCCAATTCGGGCCGAACCCACCCCAGCGAGGCGCCCGATGTCTACGATCGCTGCGGGGGTGCTGTATGGGGGTACAGATTCGCGGGCTTCGAAAGGGTCTCCGCGCGCTCGGCCGACGCTCGCCGAGAGCGGCGATCGGCGGAGGCGCTGCACGGGCTCGATCCTGCTGGTCCACCGTGGAGAGACGGGTGCCGCGTACGCGAGGAACGGCTCGGAAACGGGCGCGCTCGGCTGGCCGACGAATCAGCAGCGCTGCGGGCTGCCGAGAAACGGCTGCTATCAGGACTTCGAGGGCGGATCGATCCACTGGTCACCGGCCGGCGGAGCCCACGCGACCTCCGGAGCAATCCGCAGCTACTGGGCCGCACAGGGCTGGGAGAACAGCTCGCTCGGCTATCCGACCGGTGATGCCGTGACCATTGCCGACGGCACGCAGCAGCAGTTCCAGGGACAGACCGTCTACGCGCTGGCGAGCGGCGCCGTGCGCACCGTCGACCGCGGCGAGACCGGTGCCGCCTACGGCCGTGCGGGTTCGCAGACAGGCGTGCTGGGTTGGCCCGCGAACCAGCAGCGCTGCGGTCTGCTCAGGAACGGCTGCTACTAGGACTTCACGAACGGCTCGATCCACTGGTCCCCCGCGACGGGTGCTCACGCCACCTGGTCGACCATCCGCTCCTACTGGGCGTCGACGGGCTGGGAGTCCGGCTTCCTCGGATACCCCTCGGCCGACGCGGTGGTGTCGTCGACGGGAATCGTCCAGCAGTTCCAGGGCCAGACGGTCTTCGCCACCTCGGCGGGTGCGGTCCAGCTGGTCGACCGCGGCGAGACCGGAGCCGCCTACAGCCGCGTCGGTGCGCAGACGGGTGTACTCGGCTGGCCGATCTCCGCCCAGAGCTGCGGGTTGCGCGGCAACGGGTGCTATCAGGACTTCGCCGGCGGATCCGTGCACTGGTCGCCCACCACCGGCGCCCATGCCACATCGGGCGCGGTGCGCACTCTATGGGGCACCACGGGCTGGGAGAGCGGCCCGCTCGCTTACCCGAAGGCCGACGCGGTCACGTCCGGTGGAGTGACGACCCAGGAATTCCAGGGTGGCCAGATCCGAGTCGATGCCCAGGGAACCGCAACCTACCTTCTGCGCTGAGAGCTGGTCCGTCGCGCGGCTCATCGCACCGACCGGTCGGATCGGACGGCGCTCGACGGTGCCGCCGCGCCCCGGACACCCGTCTCGCAGACAGCGCCGGGCAGACTGGAGCTGTGGACGAGGTGACCGCCGTCGAGCGGATGGCGCGGGTCGCCGATCGGCTCGCGGCGCGCGAGCTCGCCCCTCGCCCCTTCCTGCGGGCCTTCGCCTGGAACTGCGCACGCATCCGCCCTGGCCTGCTCGGATACAGGGACCTGGCGACCGGCGGTCGCAACCGGTTCACCGGGTCGGGGTTCCGTGCCGAATTCGATGACGGCACCCGCGGCCAGGTTCGACACTTCGCCGGTGTCGCCGTCGCGCCCGTGCTGCTCGGCGAGAGACTCGCCGCATGGAGCTCCCGACACGTGCTGAGGGATCCGGCCGGCTCCGCCGACGGGCGCCTCAGCGATGCCGCGCTCGAGTTCTCCCGCCTCCTCCGCGAGGGCCGCCTCTCGCCCGATGACGCCGGAAACTGGATCCGCGATCACCTCGCCGCCTGATCCGGGGCATCTTTTCGCTCTCCATACTTTCGGACGCATACTCCGTCACGACATACTGGTTTCGTGATCGAAGCAAATTCCGACCTGATCGGACCCGCAATTCTCATCGGCGTCATCGTCGTCGTCGCCCTCATCGTGCTCGTCGTCGTCCTCCGCGGCATCAAAGTGGCGAAGCCCGACGAGGCCATCATCGTCACCTCACGGCAGAAGGGGGCGAAGACCGGTTCCGAGCTCGACGAGAACGCCGGGCAGCGGGTGGTCTTCGGATCGCGTGTCTTCGTCAAGCCCGTCGTCGAGGCGTACTTCAAGCTCAGCCTCCGCAGCCGGCAGCTCAACGTGCAGGCCACCGCGCAGACGCGCGACGCCATCACCATCCGCGTGAACGCCGTCGCCGTCGTGAAGGTCGGCGGTTCCGAGAGCATGGTCCGCGCGGCCGCACAGCGGTTCCTCAACCAGCAGGACCAGATCGAGTCCTCGACCGAAGAGGTCCTCAGCGGTTCGGTCCGCTCCATCGTCGGTCAGCTGACCGTCACCGAGATCATCACCAACCGGTCCGCCCTGCAGGGCCAGGTCCTCGAGGCCGTGCGCGAGTCGCTCGATGTCCAGGGTCTCCAGATCGACACCCTGCAGATCAAGGAGATCGACGACGACAACGGATACATCCGCGACCTCGGTCGTGGCGAGGCCGCCCGCGTGAAGCAGGTCGCCGAGATCGCCGAGTCCGTGTCCCGCCAGGCATCGGAAGAGGCTCGTATCGGCGCCGACCAGGCCGTCGCCGAGTCGCAGCGCCGCCTCGACCTGCGCCGCGCCGAGATCCAGAAGGAGACCGATAAGGCTCGCGCCGAAGCCGCCGCGGCGGCTCCTCTCGCCGAGGCGATCGCCCAGCAGGAGGTCGTGGCGCAGCAGGAGGTCACCGCGGGAAAGCGCGTCGGACTCCGCAAGCAGGAGCTCGACGCCGAGATCCGCGCGGTCGCCGACGCCGAGGCGTACTCGATCCAGAAGAAGGCCGAGGCGGATGCCGCCGCGGCGATCGCCAACGCCAACGCCCTGCGTGACGCCCGCAAGTCGGCCGCCGAGGCCATCGAGACCGAAGGTGTCGCCGACCGCAACCGCCGTCGTGCCGCCGCCGAGGCGATCGAGGCCGAAGGTCTCGCAGACAAGAACCGCCGATTCGCCGCAGCCGAGGCCCTCCGGGCCGAAGGTGAAGCCGAGGCCGCGTCGATCCGTGCAACGGGTACCGCCGAGGCCGAGGCGACCCGTGCGAAGGCGGAGGCTCTCGCCGAGCAGTCGCTCGACCTCCTCCGTCAGCAGATCATCGCCCAGCTGCCCGAGATCGTGCGCGCCGCGGGCGAGCCTCTCGCCGGTGTCGGTCAGATGACGATCATCTCGTCCGAGGGCAACCCCACGTCGGCACTGAACCAGAGCGTGAGCGGCCAGCTCGCGACGAGCACCCAGATCATCAAGGACCTCGTCGGGATCGACATCGCCGACCTGATCACGGGACGCGCGACCGGCACGGCGATCGGCGAAGCCATCAGCGAGTCGTCGCCCCGCTCTCGTCGCAAGCCGACCACCGACACCGCCGAGTAGCACCGGCAGAGAATCGCCCGGTTCCGCCCTTCCGTTCGACCTCGGGGCGGTACCGGGCGACCCCCGGTTACGCCAGGTGAGCGATGGCCTCGATGCCGACGAGCGCGCCGGCGCGAGCCAGCGCGTGCACCTGGACGACGGTGAGTGCGGTGGGGTGCGGTCCCCACGCCTCCATCGACGCCGACATGATGTCCTGAAGCTCGACGTCGCGCCCGTAGAACACCCGGAGCACCGCGACGTCGGCCTGTGTGGCCCCGACCGCGGCGAGGAGGCGCTTCACCTGGTCGAGAGCCTGAAGCGCCTGGGCCCGCGCTCCGCCCTCGACGATGGCCCCGTGCTCATCCACCCCGTTCTGCTCGCCGATGTAGAGGGTGCGGCCGCCGGACACCAGGGTGGCCTGCGAGAACGCGGGATTCGAGTGCATGGTGTCGGGATTGATGTGCTCGAGAGGCATTCTCGCTCCATCTGATTCGCGGCCATCGGATCGCGATGCGACCGAGGCGGGCATCCTGGCCCGTCAGCGCCGAACGCTATCCCTCTCCACCGACACGGTCGAGCCTCCGGCCGCAACGGAACGCCGTTCAGCGCGGATCGCGAGACGGAATCGCACGCGACCGAGCATATCGAGCACGATCGCCCCGGCGAGGAAGCCGAGGACGACGACCCCGGTCGTCCTGACCAGTCGCTCGTACCCGCCCCACAGCCGCGGGTCGACGAAGTCGTACGGGTACCAGTCGACGATGGGCCCCCGGATCAGCGTGTAGACGAGGTAGGCGAGCGGGAAGGCCAGCCAGGCGAGGGGCCGCCACCAGGGCGCCGCCCTGATTGAGGGGATGAGAAGCCAGTCGAGCACCGCGAGGATCGGCATGCCGAGGTGCACGATCGCATTGACCCACGGTGTGATCGTCCCCGCGCTCGGGAGCCACTGCAGGAGCAGGGCGAATACCACGCCGGCGAGCCCGAGGTACAGGGCCATCGCACCGCGGACGCCGTCCCACCACGCGGGCAGACGGTCGCGGACGAACGCACCCGAGACCACGAAAACAACCCCGGCGATCAGATTGCTGAGGTTGGTGAAGAAGCTCAGGTAGTTGCCGAGATCGAGGCCGCCCGGGTGCCCGGCGACGATGAACATGTTCGCGATCACCGTGCCGAAGACGCCGACTCCGACCACGATCCGCGCGGCCCGGATGAGGCGGTGGTCGAACCACCTCGTCGTCACCTCTGCCGCCGATGCCATCCCGTCAGTATCCCCGACGCATCCGGGAAGGCCGCCTCAGCGCTGCAGGAAGGCCAGCACCGCGAGCACGCGTCGGTGCTCGGATCCGGAATCCTCGAGCCCGAGTTTCTGGAAGATGCTCGTCACGTTCTTCTCGACCGCGCCGGTCCCGATCACCAACGCCGACGCGATGGCCTGGTTCGTGCGTCCCTCGGCCATCAGCGCGAGCACATCGGCTTCGCGAGGGGTCAGGTTCGCGATGGGGTCGTGACGCCGGGCGATCATCTCGCTGACGACGAGAGGGTCGAGCGCGGTGCCGCCCGCCGCCACGCGCTCGATCGCGTCACGCAGTTCGTCGAGCGAGGCGACGCGGTCTTTGAGCAGGTAGCCGACTCCCCCGGTCCCCGATTCGAGCAGTTCGCGGGCGTAGGCGCCCTCGACGTACTGACTGAGCAGCAGGATGCCGAGTCGGGGATGCGTGCGCCTCAGCCGCAGCGCCGCCTTGACCCCCTCGTCACGGAAGGTGGGAGGCATCCGCACATCGAGCACCGCCACATCGGGCTGCTTCGAGGCGATCAGCGCATCGAGCTCCGTCGCGTCACCGACTGCGGCGACCGTCTCGAAACCGGCTTCGGCGAGAACGCGCACGAGGCCCTCGCGCAGCAGCACCGAATCCTCGGCCAGCAGCACGCGCAGGGGCCTCGTGGTATCGCTCACGGAAATCAGGCTATCGACGTGTCGGGCGACGCCTGCAGCGGCAGGATCGCGGTCACCCGCGTGGGCCCACCCACCGGACTGTCGATCGAGAGCGTGCCGCGCATTCCGGTCACGCGTTCGGTCAGGCCGGCGAGGCCGTGGCCCGCGACAGGCCGGGCGCCGCCCGTTCCGTCGTCGTCGACCGTGATCCGGAGCGTGCGCCCGACCGGTTCACCGTCGGATCCGTCCTGCACTCGGGCGAGCAGCCCGATCCGGGACGCCGACGAATGCTTGACGGCGTTGCTGACCAGTTCGGCCGCGACGAAGTAGGCGCCGCGCTCGACCTCGCTGGGCAGGTCCGCCGACCCGAGATCGACCCGGACATCGACGGGCACCGCGCTCCGACTGCCGAGCGACTCGAGGGCCGCCGCGAGCCCGCGGTCCTGGAGGATGGGCGGCGCGAATCCCTGCGTCAGCGCCCGAAGCTCGTTGAGCGCGTCCTGCGTCATCACCCGCGCGGAGGCGAGGAGCTCGCGCGTCTTCTCGGGATCCTCCTCGAGCCGGCGTTCCGCACTGGCCAGGTCGAGCTGGAGCCGCAGCAGACGCTGCTGAGGGCCGTCGTGGATGTCGCGCTCCAGGCGGCGCAGCGCCTGATCCTCGGCGACGACGGCGGCTCGACGTGATTCGCTGAGGGCCGCGACCTCCTCGCCCATCTCCTCCGACCGGAAGCGCGAGAGCAGGAGGCGAGCCGCACCCCAGTGAGCCCAGGTGAGGCCACGGCTGACGAACGGGAACAGGGCGAGAAGCATCAGGCCGACGACGGCGGTCAGAATCACGAGACCCACCGCCAGGCCCGGGCTGTCTCCCCTGCCCATCGCGTAGTTGAGGGCCTGGGCGATGTTCCACTCACCGGCCTGGACGCTGGGATAGCCGCCCAACCCCCCGCTTCCTCGGGAGAAGGGGATGAGCAGCCAGATCGGCGTGAGCACCAGCGCCAGCGTGGTTGCGACCCAGGTGAACCAGATGGTGAACGACACGAGCGCGATGGTCGGAGCGATGAGGGCGCCGTGAACGTAAGCCAGCCAGTTGTGGGGATTCGCGGTCACGTCGACGAGCGCGCGGGTGAACGGCTTACCGCGGAAGGGCGGGTCGAGACGCGGTTCGTCGAAGCGGGGCAGACCCGTGTAACGGAGCCGCGCGACGTCGAATCGGCCGGCGAAGCGCGCCCCGAGGAGAACGAACGGCACGAGGATGACGCCGACGAAGACCGCGATCAGGCTGGCAGCACCGGAGAACGCGGTGATGAGGATCATGCTGACCGCCAGAGCGATCGGGAACGCCGGCACCAGATAGCCGAGCTCGCGCGGCACCGTCGACCAGAGCCTCCAGTAGAACGCGCGCGGTCGCGTTGGCTCCACGGCGACGGCGGGAGTCGCGGCGTCCCCGGCTAGGGCTGCGGATTCGGTGCTCATGGGTTCCTCTTCAGTCTGGCAGCCGACCAGGTGTTTCCCGTCAGATTCGCTGCACCTCGAGCTTGACGATCCGGTGGCGCCGTCGGCAGGGAGCCGCCTCCCGAACCACGCCGGGGGTTAGCCCCCGCCCTGCCGTGAACCGAGTGCAGGCACGGCGGTCGCGGGTAAGCCCAGGCTCAGCTTGCTTGCGAACAATTCCCAGGCGCGTAGCGTTGGGTTTGTCAGTACAAGGAAAGGGACACACATGACCGACACCACCACAGTCGCCCACAAGACCGAGTCCATCTGGGGAGCTGACGTGGCCGCTGGAGTTGCCCAGTTCCTCCAGCCCCTCGTCGTCAACCTCACCGCCATGAGCGTCGATGGCAAGCAGGCTCACTGGCACGTCCGCGGTCCCAACTTCATCGGAATCCACGAGCTGCTCGACGTCTACGTCGACCACGTGCGCGAGTGGGCCGACCTCGTCGCGGAGCGCGTCGTCGCCCTCGGCCTGCCCGTCGACGGCCGCACCGGCACCGTCGCATCCAGCACCACCACACCCGCCCTGAACGACGGGTTCCAGAGCATCCCCGACACGATCGCTCAGGTCGTCTCGCAGATCGACGCCACTCTCGAGGTCCTGCACAAGGGCATCACCGACCTGGAGGACATCGACGTGTCCAGCCAGGACGTGCTCGTCGAGATCGAGCGGGGTCTCGTCAAGGACCGCTGGTTCCTGTTCGCTCATATCGCGCAGGACTAGAGCGCACTCGCTTCACCGATCGGATGGGGTCGCCTTCGGGCGGCCCCATTCGTCGTTGGCCCCCGAGGCAGTCCGATCAGCAGCGGTCGGATCGGCGGCGGTCAGATCGCACGGTGGGTGAAGCCTCCGCCGAGCAGGGTCGCCGAGACGGGCATCGCGCTCAGTCCCTCGCGTGTCGCGGTCAGTGGGTCGGCGTCGAGGATCGCCAGATCGGCCGGGCTTCCGACCGTCGGCGCTGCACCCGCGCGGGTCGATGCCGCGATCGCCTCGGCCGTCGTGATCCGCTGTTCGGCGTGCCACGACTCGCGCTCGTCACCCGTCCGATGGACCGCCGCGGCGATGGTCACCCAGGGATCGAGAGGCGAGACGGGGGCGTCGGAGCCGAGCACCACCGTCGCACCGGAATCGAGCAGTCCGCGCAGCGGGAACGCACGCTGCGTGCGCCCTTCCCAGTGATGCTCGGCGACATCGCGGTCGTCGAGCAGGTGCGCGGGCTGCACGCTCGCGACGACGCCCAGCTCGGCGAACCGCGCGAGGTCGGCGTCCGAGATCAGCTGGGCGTGCTCCATCCGGCCCCGGATGCCGGCGCGCTCGAACGCGTCGAGAGCGATGCCGACGGCCCGGTCGCCGATGGCGTGGATCGCGGGCTCGAATCCGGCGGCAGCGCCGTCGTGGATGAGCTGGTCGAGGCGGTCGGTCGGGATGGTGAGCATGCCCGTGTCGTTCGAGCCCGGATACGGGTCGAGGCAGAAAGCGGTGCGGGTGTTGAGCGATCCGTCGATCAGCACCTTGAGACGGCCCACGGAGACCAGCTCGTCGATCCGCGTGCCGGTCGAGAGCCGGTCCGCCACGGCGCGTTCGAGATGCTGGGGGTAGACGCCGAACTCGATCCGCTGGGTGTCGAAACCGGACGCGCGACGGCGAGCCCACGACGTCGCGTTCCAGTCCATCTCGAGGTCGACGATGCCGGTCACCCCCCGCGCCGCGGCGGCTCCGCCGGCCTCGTTCACCCATTGGTCGACGAGGTCGACGGGGAGGTCGTCGAGCATGCGGGTGACGGCGAAGGCGGCGTTCTCGCGCAGCAGACCCGACCCGTCGATGGCCGCACCGAACCTCTCCGCGGCGAGGGTGTTCAGCCAGATGCAGTGGAGATCTCCGCTCACCAGCACGACAGGGGTGCCCGGAGCGCTGTCGTCGAGAAGACGCGTGGTCGGCAGGTCGGGCCACAGTCCGTCACGGAAGCCGTAGCCGATGATGAGGGCCCCGCCACCGGCCGCGGCGGACGCACGGACGATCTGCGCGGTCTCCCCCGCTGAAGAGGCCGCCGACACGTCAAGTCGTCGAGAGGCGAGAGCCCACTGCGCGACGTGCACGTGCTCGTCCCAGAGACCCGGGATGACCCAACGGCCGTCGAGGACGACGACCTCGCCGTCGCCGACGAGCTCATCCGCCGACGCCTGACCGACAGGGTCGATGCGCGTGATCGCGCCGCGCTCGACGAGCACATCGAACGGAGCGTCCACGCCGAGGAGGCGAGCCTCCCTGAGGAGGAGCCGCTCAGTCACGGGCGGCGCGGCGGATGTCGTGGACTCGCCTCATCTCCGCGGCGAGCGCGGGCTGGGCGTAGGGCCCGTCGCCCTCGAGCTCGCGGATGATGACGTCGACCGTCTCGTCCGGCCGGTTCTGGCTGAGCTTCGACTTCGCGACGACGCGCGTCGGCGTGAAGCGCAGACCGACGGTGCCGGCACTGATTCGGCTCGCGTAGGCGGCGTTCTCGATCGTGCCGTTCATGCGCCGCGGCTCGGGCATGTGCTGCTCGAAGAAGTCGACGAGATCGCCCAGTACGCGCAGGTTCTCCTCGTCGGACAGGATCTCGGGCACCGCGTAGAGGTGGGCGACGACGAAGTTCCAGGTCGGCACGGCGGGCTTCGCGTCGTACCAGCCGGGCGAGATGTAGCCGTGCGGGCCCTGGACGATCATGAGGATCTCCCGGGTGCCCAGCTCGAGCAGCTGCTCGTCGGGGCGTCCGACGTGAGTGAGGATCGACAGCTGGTCGCTCGTCTCGTCGAGCACGATCGGATAGTGGCTGGCCACGATGCCGTTCTCGGTGTCGGCTACGAGCGTCGCCCACGGGTTCTCGCGCACCAGACGCTTGATCTCGTCGGGACTCTCGAGCACGAAGCTCGGGTTCTGCCTCATCGTCAGCCTTTCGCGGGCGGGCGCTTCTGCCAGCCCGGCGCCCAGTAGAGGTTGCGGCCGCCCATGTCCTCCATGACGACCTCGCCGCGCCCTCGCGGCGACTTCTTGCCGGTCTGCTTGTAGACGTAGTGACGCTCGTCGCGACTCGCCATCGCCCGCACATACTCATCGGGGGTGAGGTCGTCCTTGGTCATCATCTGGCCGGTCTCGACGCCGATGGTGAGCAGTTTCGCCCAGTCGCGCCAGAGCGCCCTGAGCTGGCGCTCGGGGATGTCGCGCCCCGGAGTGTACGGGTCGAGACGGGCGCGGAAGAGCAGTTCGGCGCGGTAGACGTTGCCGATGCCGCTGACCACGCTCTGATCCATCAGGAGCAGCCCGATCGGGGTCGGCTTCTTGCGCACCTTGGCGACGAATGCGTCCTCGGCCTTCTTGCCGGGGTCGACCAGAGGATCGGGGCCGAGTTTGGCGAGCACCTGCTTCACCTGCTCGGGATCGAGGACCTCGCATGCGGTGGGCCCTCGCAGGTCGGCGACCGTCGTCTCGGTCAGCAGACGCAGCCGCACGGCGCCGATGGGCGGCGGCGGGAAGTCCTCGAGGTCGGTCTCGCGCTCGGATTCCGCCATCCGCAGCCGAGCTCGACGCGGGGCGCCGATCGAGCCCAGGCTCTCCTCCGGCAGGGCGTCGGGCACGAAGTCCGAGGGGAGCTCGCTGGACACCTCCTCCAGGAAGGTGCCCCGCTGGTTCGTCTGACCGATCCGACCGCCGGCGGCGAGCAGGGTCGGATCGACCGTCACCTCTCCCGCGAAGTCCCATGCCCCGTAGAGGCCCAGGTGCACGCGCAGGATGCGGTCGCCGACATCGCCGTCCTTCGGACCGAACTCGACGAAGAGCTGCTTGCCCACCGCCGTCGCGGCCACGACGGTACGGCCATCGAGCTCGGCGGCCCCCGCCGCGAACCGACCCTGCGGGCTGCTCGCCGAGACCCGGTGCCCGACGAAGTTGGCGCGGAACTGGCGGGCGATCCGGTGGATCGAGTGGCCTTCAGGCATCGGCGACGGTGATGCCCGGGGTGTGCTCGCCCGCGGCGATCGACCCGGTGCTCTCGAACTCGGCGAGCTGGGCGATGCGGCGCTCGTGACGCGGATCGAAGGAGAAGGGCTCGGCGACGAACGCGTCGATCAGGTCGGTCGCCTCCTCGAGGGTGTGCTGGCGGGCGCCGATCGAGATCACGTTGGCGTCGTTGTGCTGTCGGGCGAGCTGGGCGGTCGACAGGTTCCAGACGAGCGCGGCGCGGATGCCCTCCACCTTGTTGGCGGCGATCTGCTCGCCGTTTCCGGATCCGCCGAACACGACACCGAGCGTCTCGATGCCGTCGCGCTGGTCCTGGGCGACCGCGATCGCGGCGCGGATGATGAACGCCGGGTAGTCGTCGAGCGGGTCGTAGTCGGCCGGACCGTGGTCGACGACCTCGTGCCCCGCCGCACTGAGGTGCTCGACGAGGTGCTTGCTGAAATCGAGGCCCGCGTGGTCGGTCGCGAGGTGGATGCGCATGGTTCCGATTCTAGGCAGCCACGTCGACGCCGTCGGCCGTGCTCGAGGTCTCGTCGGCGTCGAGCCAGCGCAACCAGGCGGCGTGCGGATGACTGATCGCGACGGGCACCCCGTCGCGCGCGACGACGAAGGAGAACGACTCACGGGTCGGGCCGGTGTGCTCGACACCCGGGACGACGTCGGCGAGCTCGTTGGCGATCCACACGGCGTCGAGTCCACGGACGGTCTCGACGAAGCGTTCGGCCTCGGGCTGGCGCACGTAGGAGAGCATCGCGGTGTGGACCACGACGAGGGTCGCGTCGGAGGGAGCGCCCGCGACCACCTCGAGGATCCGGTCGTTGAGGTCGCCCTTCACGATCGGCACGGGGTGCTGACGCATGATCGCGATGGCGGCGTCGAGATTGCCCTGGCGGCCGGGGTGGTCGGGCCAGAGGAGGGCGCGCAGCCACGCGACGTCGGCATCCGATGACAGGTCGAGCGGGCTGAGCTCGATTCCGGCCCGCCAGGCGATCTCGGGGATCCGCGTGGGAACGGGCACCGATCCGCGGGTCGAGCACTCGAGTCGGACCGTGCTCGGCCCGTCGTCGGGGTCGAGCCACGGGCCGTCGTCGTAGCGGTAGCTGTACCGGTCGAGATTGAGGTGCAGTCCCGCGGAGGTTCCCACCTCGACGAGCGCGATCGGGCCGTCGATGCTCGCCAGGATGGGCAGGATCGCGAGCAGACGCGCGGGATCGTTCGTCTGCATCGTCCGCTCGGTCGCGAGACGCTCGACCACGTCCCAGTGCTGGAGGAGATGCTCGCGGAACTCGGCGTACGACTGCAGCGGTGCACCGACGTACCGGGCCGCCGCGTACAGGAATCCTGCCTGACGCTTCGACCGCGGCAGCTCGTCGATGCGGGCGAGCAGCTCGGCGTCCTCCGAGATGGCGACGGAGATGTCGGAATACGCGGGAGACAGGTCGAGCGCATCGACCTGCGAGAACACGCGATAGGCCTCCGCGGTCAACGATTCGTTGATCTTCTCGATCGTCACCGTCACATCAAACTGTGCAGGAAGCGCCCGTGCAAGTCGGCCTAGGGTTGGACCCGGGAAACGCCACGGAAGAACGGACGAGCCATGCCCGGAGAGAACCTCACCCGACTCGAAGCACAGGAGCGCAAAGCCCTCCTCGATGTGCAGTCCTACTCTGTCGAACTCGATCTGACGACCGGAGACGAGACCTTCGCGAGCACGACGACTGTTCGCTTCTCGGCCGAAGCGGGCACCTCGACCTTCATCGACGCGATCACGAAGACGGTCCACTCGGTCACCCTCAACGGGCGCGAGCTCGATCCCGCCGCCGTCTCCGACGGTGTGCGCATCCAGCTCGACGACCTCGCCGCCGAGAACGAGCTGCGAGTCGTCGCCGACGCCCTCTATACGAACACCGGTGAGGGTCTGCACCGGTTCGTCGACCCGGCCGACGGCGAGGTCTACCTGTACACCCAGTTCGAGGTGCCCGACTCGCGCCGCATGTTCGCGGTGTTCGAGCAGCCCGACCTCAAGGCCACCTTCCAGTTCACGGTCACTGCGCCCGACTACTGGGAGGTCGTCTCCAACTCCCCCACTCCCGAGCCCGTCGACGTCGGAGGTAGTAACGTCCGCTACGACTTCGCGCCCACCCAGGTCATCTCGAGCTACATCACCGCTCTCATCGCGGGGCCGTACTCGGTCGAGCGCCGCGAACTCACCTCGTCGGACGGCCGGGTAATCCCTCTCGGCGTCTTCGCCCGCGCTTCCCTCGCCCAGTACCTCGACACCGACTACATCGTCGAGAAGACCCGCGAGGGCTTCGAGTTCTACGAGGCGATCTTCGACTACCCGTACCCGTTCGAGAAGTACGACCAGCTCTTCGTGCCCGAGTTCAACGCGGGGGCCATGGAGAACGCCGGAGCCGTCACCTTCACCGAGACCTACGTCTTCCGCTCGAAGGTGACCGACGCGGTCCGCGAGCGCCGGGTGACGACCATCCTTCACGAGCTCGCCCACATGTGGTTCGGCGACCTGGTCACCATGAAGTGGTGGAACGACCTGTGGCTCAACGAGTCGTTCGCGACCTACATCTCGACTCTTGCGGGCGCCGAGGCGACCGAGTGGAAGGAGAGCTGGACCACGTTCGGCGCTCTCGAGAAGTCGTGGGCCTACCGCCAGGACCAGCTGCCCTCCACCCATCCGATCGTGGCGACCATCAACGATCTCGAGGATGTCCAGGTCAACTTCGACGGCATCACCTACGCGAAGGGCGCATCGGTACTCCGCCAGCTCGTCGCCTGGGTCGGCCAGGACGAGTTCCTCAAGGGCGTGGGCGCCTACTTCCGCAAGCACGAGTTCTCGAACACCGAACTCACCGACCTGCTCGCCGAGCTCGAGGTCACGAGCGGGCGCGACCTGAGCAGCTGGTCAGAGCTCTGGCTCGAGACCGCCGGCGTCAACACTCTCCGCCCCGAGTTCGAGACCGACGAGTCGGGCGCGTTCACCTCGTTCGCGATCACGCAGACCACCCCGCCCGAGTGGCCGACGCATCGCCCGCACCGCCTGGCGGTGGGGCTGTACAACCTGCGGGATGGACGACTCGTCCGCGACGAGCGGTTCGAGGTCGACATCGACGGCGAGCGCACCGAGCTGGCCGAGCTCGTCGGCGTCCAGCGGCCCGACCTGCTCCTCGTCAACGACGATGACCTGACCTACGCGAAGATCCGTCTCGACGACGGCTCGCTGCTCGTCGCGATCGATCACCTGTCGGCCATCGAGTCGCCGCTCGCCCGCTCGCTCGTCTGGGGATCGGCGTGGGACGCCACCCGTGACGCGGAGACCAGTCCGCGCGACTACGTGCGGCTCGCCCTCGGCAACCTGAGCGCCGAGACCGAGTCGACCACCCTGCGCACGACCCTCGGCCAGCTGCAGCTCGCCGCCACGATCTACGTGGCCCCGGAGAACCGCGCAGAGGTGCTCGCCGAGGTCGGCGACGGTCTCTGGAAGCTCGCACAGGGGGCTGCCGCGGGTTCGGATGCGCAGTTCCAATTCCTCAAGGCGTTCGCCGCGATCGCGCACACCGACGCCCAGCTCGACACCGTCCAGGCGGTGCTCGACGAGAAGGTCGCTCTCGAGGGTCTCGACATCGACACCGACCTCGGCTGGGATCTGCTGATCGCACTGGCGGCGGGTGGCCGGGTCGGCCCGGAGGAGATCGACGCTGCACTCGCGAGCGACAACACCGCGACGGGGCAGCAGTCCGCCGCGCACGCACGGGCCGCACTGCCGACTCCCGAGGCGAAGCTCGCGGCGTGGGACTCGATCGTCACGACCGAGGGCGCGTCGAACCTGATCGTCCGCGCAACCGGGCTCGGCTTCCTGCGCGCAAGCGATCCGGCGCTGCTGGCACCGTTCGTTGCGAAGTACTTCGCGGCGCTCGAGCCGCTGTGGGAGTCGCGCAGTTACGCGATCGCGGCGGGCATCATCAACGGCTTCTACCCGGCGGTGCTCGCCGACGAAGCCCTGGTGACCGCCACGCGCGAATGGCTGGAGACCCACCCGGGCGCCCCCGCGCTTCGCCGCCTGGTGATCGAGAATCTGTCGGGCGTCGAGCGCGCCCTGCGTGTGCAGGCCAGAGACCGGTCCTAGCCGCGTCTACTCCGACACGCCGGACTGCGGACACCCGCCGCCCATTGAGCCCGTCGAAATGAAGGCACCCCACGGCTTAGCCACCCTTCGCTTCGACGGCTCAGCGGGCGGGTCCACCGGTGAACACGCCTGCCCCACCCTTCGCTTCGACAGGCTCAGCGGGCGGGCCCACTAGAGCGCCGCGGGGAGGTGACGTCCAAGCTCCGTCCGTAGACTCTTCGGCCTATGGATTGGGACAGCTTCTTCGAGTCACCGTGGGGTGTCGCGGTCAATGTGGCGATCATCATCGTCGTTGCGATCATCACCCGCATCGCCCTCCACTTCGTGATCAAACGGGTGGTCGAGCGTGTGGTGAGCGGGGTCAAGAGGCGTCAGCGGGTCGATGACACCCAGGCACTCGTGACCTCACCGGTCGCGGCGGTGCGCACGGTGCAACGCGCCCGCACCCTCGGCGACGTGCTCGGCAACATCGTGAGCGTCGTCATCACCGTCGTGGCTCTGCTCTCGATCGTCACGACGATCAATCCGAACATCACGGGCTCGTTCGCCCTGATCACCGCCGCACTCGGCGCCGGTCTCGGCTTCGGTGCGCAGAACATCGTGAAGGACGTGCTCAACGGCCTGTTCATGGTGATCGAGGACCAGCTCGGCGTGGGTGACGTCGTCGACACCGGTCAGGCGACCGGGGTCGTCGAGAGCGTCGCCATCCGGATCACCCAGATCCGCGACGTCAACGGAACACTCTGGTACGTCCGCAACGGCGAGATCGTGCGGGTCGGGAACATGTCCCAGGGCTGGGCACGCGTCATCATCGACCTCGCCGTTCCGTACGACTCCGACATCGAAGCGGTGCAGGAGCGCATGCTGTCGACAGCGGAGAAGCTCGCGAGCTCGCCGAAGTGGCGGCCGCTGATCACCGAGAAGCCCGAGATCTGGGGCCTCGAGTCGATCTCGTCCGAAGCCCTGGTCATCCGCATCGTCGTCAAGACGCGCGCCAGCGCGCGCGATGACGTCGCACGCGAGCTGAGACTGAGACTCAAGACGGCGCTCGACGAGATGGGGGTCAAACTGCCGTCGCTCAACACCGTCGTGCTGGCTGGAATGGACGGCGCGGGCAGTGTCCGCGGCGCCCGTCCCCCGCAGACCAAGCCGATCAAGACCGCCGCGCCCGCCCCGAAGAAGCCGCGGACCGCTCGCAAGGCTCGCGCCGCCGATCCTGGTATCGCGATCTCGGACGCCCCGGCGACCGGGCCCGCCGACGACCCGGGAACCGCGGGTCCCACGAACCCTGCAGATGGGACCCGATGACCGACCAGAGCACGCCCGTCCCTCGCCGCGACGACGCCGAACCCACTGCGGTGGCGCAGCCGACGGCAGCCGGAGCGAGCCCGCTCACCCTGCGTTCGCAGCCGGGTGGCGAAGCGGTGGGCGGCAACTTCTACGAACTCGTCGGCGGTCGCGCCACGTTCGAGAAGCTCGTGCGCGAGTTCTACAAGGGGGTGGCGAGCGACCCGGAACTGCTGGCCATCTACCCCGAGGAGGACCTCGAGCCGGCGATCGAACGGCTCACCGGCTTCCTGGAGCAGTACTGGGGTGGCCCGACCACGTACAGCCAGCGCCGCGGGCATCCGAGGCTGCGGATGCGCCACAACGTCTTCCACATCAACCCGGCGCAGCGCGACCGCTGGTTGCTGCACATGCGCGCCGCGGTCGACGCGATCGACCTCCCGCCGCTCTACGAGGCCACCCTGTGGGGCTATCTCGAGCGGGCGGCCCACGCCATGGTCAATACGTTCGACTGACGGCCTCCGGGTCGCTCGGACCCGAACCCGCGTCGTTCCGTTCTCGAGCCGTGAAACGCAGGATTGCCCAAACGGCGACCGCCGCGACGGCGTACGCGATGAGCAGACTCACCCAGCCGACAAGCGGTGCGCCGACCTTGTCCCAGCTCGCCGGGAGCGGGAGCAGCACGAAGAAGAAGACCAGGACCGACACACCCCAAGCGGCAGCCCAGCCGACCTTGCTCGAACGGAACAGCACAGAACCGTCGAGACCCGGGACGGGCAGCAGCATGAGCGGAAGGGCGGCGATGCCTCCGATAGCGAGCGCCCCGAACGCCTCGCCGAGCAGCAGGGACGGCCAATTCGGATCGCCCGCCCACACCAGTCCGACGATGCTGTAGCCCGCCCAGCCGATCAGGCCTGCGAGGAAGATCCACCCGGTGCGGAGCCAGGTGACGAGCACGGTGTCCGCGGTGGCCGGCGGCACAGCGAATGCCAGGCCGAGCACTAGTCCGAAGAGCACGCCGGGCTCGAATCCGAGAAGTCGCGACAGCACGACGGCGATCAGCACCACCACGAGCGACCCCGCTTGAAACTGGAGGCGCGGCTCGAGGTCCGGTCGCCGTGACCGCAGGACCACGGCGACGAGAGTGAGGCCGAGAACGCTCTCGACCACGATCCCCCCGAGGGTCGAGACGAACTGCCGCGCAGACGACTCATCGAAACTCAGGGCGGGATCGAGGAAGCACGCGATGAGAGCAGCCGAGACGACGCCCACCGCGATCGGGATCCAGCCGGGCACCGGAGCGCCCGTCGGCGCCCCCTGCCGAGCGCGGAGGGCGACGAAGGGTCGCCGGAGGGGCGCGACCACGGCGGCCAGCCTGTCGTAATGCTCCTCGACGGCGGACGAGAGCAGCGCGCTGGGAAGTGCGACCACCAGGATGAGGACCAGGGTGAGCAGCACGACCGCGACCACCCGCTCGAGCCGCAGATCCTTGTCGCCGATCGCCGGCAGAGTGCTGAGAACCGAGGGGGTGTCGATCGTGCGCGGGGGCCGTGCGATCTCGATCTCCTCATCGAGGACCGTCTCCGAGGGCTCGGTATCGAGGGCTGTCTCCTCCTCGGGTTGCGGGGTGGGAGACGGAACCGCGGCTGCCGCGAGACGCAGTACGAGGTCCCTCAACTCGACGGCGCCCTGGTAACCGGGCGCGAGGTAGACGGCTCCGTCGGCGAACAGGAAAGCGGTCTCACCGAACTCGAGAGATGAGGTGTACAGCGCGCCCTCCGCTACGTCGAACCGCTGCATCGGGAAGAGGTTGCTGGGATCGGTGACCTTCAGCACGAGGGCCTCGGAGGCCGCTGGCGTGACCGGCGCGTACCCGTAGTCGTAGAGCACATCCGATTGCGGTACCGCCCAGCGGCAGAAGACTCCTCCCGGCTCGGTGAACACCGACGGTTCCGCGTCCTCGGACGGACCGAACCGCTGGTAGCCGGCCTCCGTGAAGGAGGCGGCCTGCTCCGCCGTGAACATGGAGTCGCAGGTGAGGCCCAGTGTCTCGGCTGTCGGCGCTGCCGGGACTTCGGCGGCCGACGCAGCGAGCGCCGGACCCGAGGCGAGTCCTGCAGCGACGAGAAGCGAGACGAGGACGGCGGGGATGTGTCCTGGCAAGTCGGCTCCGATGATCGGGGTCGGATGAGGAGGGCGCGCGCTGAAATCCTGGCGTATGCGAGGGATTCTCAGCAAGAGTCGAACTCCTCCGGCGCGTCCCTTCGCCGTCGCCTGCGAATGGCAGTGCCAGAGTCCGGGCAATAGGGTGTGCGTGACGAGGAGGTCGGATGGTCGCGCACGGTTCGGAGTTCGATGCGATCGTGGTCGGCGCAGGTCTTGCGGGACTGGTCGCCGCGGCGGAGCTGATCGAGGCCGGCAGACGCGTCGCGATCGTCGATCAGGAGCCCGAGGGGGCTCTCGGCGGACAAGCCTGGTGGTCGTTCGGCGGACTGTTCCTCATCGACTCCCCCGAGCAGCGTCGGATGGGCGTTAAGGACTCGCTGGAGCTCGCCCGGCAGGACTGGTTCGCCTCCGCCGCCTTCGACCGTCCCGAGGATCACTGGGCGAAGCTGTGGGCCGACGCCTACCTCGACTTCGCCGCCGGCGAGAAGCGCGCCTGGCTGCACGCCATGGGGGTGCGGTGGTTCCCTGTCGTCGGCTGGGCGGAACGCGGCGGCCAGACCGCCACGGCGCACGGCAACTCGGTTCCGCGCTTCCACATCACCTGGGGCACGGGCCCCGGGATCGTCGAACCATTCGCGCGCCGGGTCATGACGGGGGTGGCCACCGGGCGGGCGACCCTCCTGTTCCGCCACCGTGTCGACGACCTGGTCGTGACGGACGGTCGTGTCGTCGGCGTCCGCGGAGCACTCCTCGTGCCCAGCAGCGTCGAACGCGGAGCATCCAGCGAGCGGGAGACCTCCGGCGAGTTCGAATTGAGCGCGGGAGCCGTGATCGTCACCACCGGCGGTATCGGCGGCGACCACGATCTCGTCCGCGGATCCTGGCCGCACCGGTTGGGCTCCCCGCCGCACGAACTGCTCTCCGGCGTTCCCGCATCGGTCGACGGGCGCGGTCTCGCGATCGCCGAGAGGGCCGGTGCCCACCTCATCAACGGCGACCGGATGTGGCACTACGTCGAGGGCATCCGCAACCACTCCCCCGTGTGGCCGATGCACGGCATCCGCATCCTGCCCGGCCCGTCATCGCTCTGGCTGGACCCGACCGGCCACCGCCTTCCGGCGCCGCTGTTCCCCGGGTTCGACACCCTCGCAACCCTCGAGCACCTGACCCGCGCCGGACACAGCCACAGCTGGTTCGTCCTCACCCAGCGCATCGCGGAGAAGGAGTTCGCACTCTCCGGCAGTGAGCAGAACCCCGACCTCACCGGCAAGGATCTGCGACTGCTCGCCAAACGCATCGGCAAGGGCGCCCCCGCTCCCGTCCAGGCGTTCATCGACCGCGGCGAGGACTTCGTCACCGCCACGACGCTCGACGAACTCCTCGACCGCATGCAGGGCCTCTCCCCCGACCACATCATCGATCGGGAGCAGGTCACGCTCGAAGTGCTCGCCCGCGACCGCGAGATGGCCAACCCGTTCACGAAGGACGCGCAGATCACGGCTCTCCGCGGCGCTCGCAAGTACCGCGGCGACAAGCTGATCCGGGTCGCGGCTCCGCACCGCCTGCTCGATCCCGCCGCGGGGCCGCTCATCGCGGTGAAGCTGCACATCCTCACGCGGAAGAGCCTCGGCGGCATCCAGACCGACCTCTCGGGTCGGGCGTTGGCCGCCGACGGGCAGGTGGTACCCGGCCTCTTCGCAGCCGGCGAGGTGGCCGGTTTCGGCGGTGGCGGCATTCACGGCTACCGCTCGCTCGAGGGCACATTCCTCGGCGGGTGCCTCTTCAGCGGCCGGGTCGCGGGTCGCGCGGCGGCGCGGGTCTAACCGAGCAGGGACCAGGACCGGCGTCGGACGAGGACGTGCCCGCGCCTCGATGACACGCGCGACCACGGGCCGGACTCGTAGACCGGGATCACCTCATCGGGTTCGCCGACGAAACCGAGGCTGAGGGCGGCGAACGCGGCGCCGGCCGGCAGGTGCTCGACCGTCTCGATCGGCCGACCCCACACTTCGGAGCGGACGCGGTGCACGATCTGCTCGCCCGTGCCGGACGGGATCGTCGCGGCGACCTCGTCGATGCCCGCTCGCGCCGCACGATCCAGCACGGCTCCGGAGGTCTCGTCGACCTTCTTCCAGCCGCCCCGAGGGGGCGAGATGCCCGCCCAGGTGACCGTGCTGACCTCGATGGGCAGCGAAACCGTGACAGGGCCGCCCGGCTCTTCGCCGGCCTGGCTCGCCGTCGACTCCAGCCGCTTCAGACGCTCGATCAGAGACCGCACCGGAACGACCGCGTCGAACGACTCGTCGCGGCCGGCGAGCGCGATCGTACGGAGGCCGAGCACCGTCGGGCTCTCGTCGAGCAGGCCCGACGGATACAGGATCGCCGTGTAGGCGGCGAGCACACCGGAGCCGGCGATCAGACGGACGGAACCGTCCTCCACGCGACCCGCCCGACCGAGATAGGTGGCGAGGTCGCCCAGCGACTGGGAATCGAGAAGAGAGAATGAGCGATTCATCTGCATCCCTAAACTACTTGAGAGCCGACGCTGTTCCGTGACCGATGGGCGCTCGGCGGGGAAGGATGTCTCGTGCTCGATCCCGTCTCATCGCTGCTCGCCGCCGTCGACCTGACCGACACCGGTGCTCGCACCAACGAGGACATCTTCACCGGCACCACGGAGTGGAGTCCGCGCGGCCGGCTGTTCGGCGGCCAGGTGCTGGCCCAGTCGATCACGGCCGCGATGCGCACCGTCGACGACGACCGCATCGTCCATTCGATGCACGGGTACTTCCTCCGCCCCGGTGCCATCGACGTGCCGATCACCTTCGCGGTCGACCGCATCCACGACGGCCGATCGTTCTCCACGCGTCGCACCCAGGCGTACCAGGACGGCCAGCCCATCCTGTCGATGATCGCGTCGTTCCAGGTGTCCGACGACGGGCTCGATCACCAGATCGAGATGCCTTCGGTCCCGCAGCCCGAGGACCTGCCCAGCGCAGCGGACGTGCTCGGCGGCATCGATCATCCAGTCGCGCAGTTCTGGGCCACCCGCCGCGCTTTCGACATGCGCCACGCTCCGTCACCGGTGTACCTGCAGGTTGAGGGCGAGCAGGTCGCCCACCAGGCCGTCTGGTTCAAGGCGCTGCAGCCGATGCCCGACGACCCCAACCTGCACCGCGCCGCCCTCGCCTACGCGAGCGATTACACGATCCTCGAATCGATCCTGCGCCGCCACGGCGTCGCGTGGGTGACCCCGGGACTGAAGATGGCCTCCCTCGATCACGCCATGTGGTGGCACCGGTTCGCGCGCGTCGACGACTGGTTGCTGTACGTGCAGGAATCGCCCAGCGCCAGCGGCGGCCGAGGGCTGTCGATGGGGCGCATCTACGACCGCGAAGGCCGCCTCATCGCGAGCGTGGCACAGGAGGGAATGGTGCGGGTCCCCGCACCCTGAAACCCGACTCCTGTCGTCGAGGCGCGGGAATTGAGAACGAGTCTCAACGGTTGTATCGGGTGGAGGAACAAGCCATGAAGGTACGCAATTCGATCAGCTCGCTCAAGAACATCCCCGGTTCCCAGGTGGTGCGCCGTCGCGGACGCGTGTTCGTGATCAACAAGCGCGACCCCCGTGTGAAGGCACGCCAGGGTTGACCTGAGACAGACTCGCGAGGAGGGCTCCGCACCGGAAGGCGCGGGCCCTCCTCTTCCGTTCCCGTCGGACGAGACGGACGCGGGTCAGCGGCGGGTGAACTCGATCGGCGCCTCGACGTAGGGCTCCCAGGCTGCGCGCTGGGCGTCGCTGATCCGCTCGGGGCGCCCCGTCGTGGTGTCGACCATGACGAGCGTCGTCGCCGCCCTGCTGTACAGCACCCGCGGCTCGACCCCGTCGGGCGAATAGATCTCGTAGCAGAGCTTGAGGCTCGCTCCCCCGAGGTGTCCGATCCACAGCTCGACCACGAGCGGCGACCTCGTGTACGGGATCGGGAGGAGGTACTCGACCTCCTGCCGGGCGATGAGGGTCATGTACCTCGCGCCCGGGCGACCGTCGAGAACCGCCGTCGTCTCACCCGAACCGTCGTCGCTCGTCCAGAAGGCCTCGATGCGAGCCTCTTCGAGGATGCGCAGCAGCTCGGCGTTGTTGACGTGCTGGTAGGCGTCGAAGTCGGACCAGCGCAGCTTGATGGGGACGTGAAGTCTCATGACGGTTGCTCGTTTCTCGTCGTGCGCGCACGTTCCGGCTGACGGGGCCGGCCGCAACGTGCGCGCGGCGCCGGAACGCCCAAATCAGGCCTAGTCGCGGGTGAGTTTGCGGTAGGTCATGCGGCTCGGCTTGGCCGCGTCGGGGCCGAGTCGCTCGATCTTGTTCTCCTCGTAGGAGGCGAAGTTGCCCTCGAACCAGTACCAGTTGGCCGGGTCCTCTGGCGTGCCCTCGTAGGCGAGGATGTGCGTCGCGATCCGGTCGAGGAACCATCGGTCGTGGGTGATGACCACAGCGCAGCCGGGGTACTCGAGAAGCGCGTTCTCGAGGCTTCCGAGGGTCTCGACGTCGAGGTCGTTGGTGGGCTCGTCGAGGAGCAGGAGGTTGCCGCCCTGCTTGAGTGTGAGCGCCAGGTTGAGACGGTTCCGCTCACCACCCGAGAGCACGCCGGCCTTCTTCTGCTGGTCGGGGCCCTTGAACCCGAACTGCGAGACGTAGGCGCGGGACGGGATCTCGGTCTTGCCGACCTGGATGTAGTCCAGCCCGTCGGAGACGACCTCCCACAGGTTCTTGTTGGGATCGATGCCGCCGCGGCTCTGGTCGACGTAGGAGATGTCGACCGTCTCGCCGATCTTCAGGTCGCCCGAGTCGAGAGGCTCGAGGCCGACGATCGTCTTGAACAGCGTGGTCTTTCCGACGCCGTTGGGGCCGATGACGCCGACGATGCCGTTGCGCGGCAGCGTGAAGCTGAGGTTCTCGATCAGCACCCGCTCGCCGAAGCCCTTGTGCAGCTTCTTCGCGTCGATGACCTGGGCGCCGAGGCGCGGGCCGACGGGGATGATGATCTCGTCGAAGTCGAGCACCCTCGTCTTCTCGGCCTCGGATGCCATCTCCTCGTAGCGGGACAGGCGCGCCTTCGACTTGGCCTGACGACCCTTCGCGTTGCTGCGAACCCACTCGAGTTCGGTGCTGAGACGCTTGGCGAGCTTGGCGTCCTTCTTGCCCTGCACCTCGAGTCGGGCGCGCTTCTTCTCGAGGTAGGTGGAGTAGTTGCCCTCGTACGGGTAGAGGTGTCCGCGATCGACCTCGGCGATCCACTCGGCCACGTTGTCGAGGAAGTACCGGTCGTGGGTCACGGCGAGCACAGCACCGGGGTACTTCGAGAGGAACTGCTCGAGCCACAGCACGCTCTCGGCGTCGAGGTGGTTCGTGGGCTCGTCGAGGAGCAGGAGGTCGGGCTTCTGCAGGAGAAGCTTGGTCAGCGCGACACGGCGCTTCTCACCGCCGGACAGGTTGGTGACCGGCGAATCGCCAGGAGGTGTGCGAAGGGCGTCCATGGCCTGCTCGAGCTGGGAATCGAGGTCCCAGGCGTCGGCCGCATCGATGGCCTCCTGCAGGACACCCATCTCGGCGAGCAGCGCGTCGAAGTCGGCGTCGGGGTCTGCCATCGCGGCGGAGATCTCGTTGAACCGGTCGATCTTGCCCTTGATCTCGCCGACGCCCTCTTGGACGTTCTCGAGCACGGTCTTCGACTCGTCGAGCTGCGGCTCCTGCATCAGGATTCCGACCGTGTAGCCGGGGCTGAGCCGCGCCTCGCCGTTGCTGGGGGTGTCGAGGCCCGCCATGATGCGCAGGATCGTGGACTTGCCGGCGCCATTGGGGCCGACCACCCCGATCTTCGCGCCGGGGAGGAAGGACATGGTCACGTCGTCGAGGATGAGCTTGTCGCCGACCGCCTTGCGGGCGCGCACCATCGAGTAAATGTATTCGGCCATTCGGCAATCCTATTCAGCGCGGCTGGGTGCAGCCGACGTTCTGCGCCGGCCGACCGCGCGAGGTCACCAGTCGATGGGGCGTGTGTCGCCGATCAGGCAGCGGCCGGTGCTGAGCAGTCCGCGCGCCGTCGATACGTAACCGGTCACCGCGCCGTGCTGACCGATGAGGCAGCCGTCGTCGAACCGCACCGAGAACTGGATGCTGTCGGCCTCGAGGTCGACGGCGGTGCGGTCGGGGGTGACCTCCATGCGGGCCTTGTCGAAACCGGCCGCGACGAGCGAATCGATGAAGTCCCGCCCGCCTGCCGCGGCGTTCTGCGCGATCAGACGGTTGTTGACGAAATCGAAGTAGGCGAGGTTGGCCAGCGCGCCCGCGGCGGGGTCGAGCACCGGATCGGGGGTGGGAGTCGCCGAGGGAGTCGGGACGGGCGCCTGCGTCGAGGCCGTCGGCTCGGGCGTGGGCGCCGACGTGCACCCCGCGAGAACGAGCGCCGCGGACGCGAGCAGAGTGATCCCGCCGAGCCGGCGGAGGCGCCGTGATCGACCCGCTCGAGGTGCGCGCCCCGGTGCGTCGACCGACTCGTCCGCAGTGCGCCCGACAACCATGCTGAACTCCCCCGAAGGCCACCCGCTGCGGCCACTGCATTCTAAGCAGAGCCGTACCGGCGTCTCGGCCTGCCGCAGTGCCGGCGGGTCAGAACGGAAGGTCGGCGGACTCGTCGAGGGGGACGTGCCATTCGGCCTCAGCGCCGCTGCTGGGCGACGCATCGAGGGAGACGGACGCCGCGGCCGATCTCGATGCGGTCCCGGTGAAGGTCGACGATCCCCGCCGCAGATCGTGACCGATGCCGTCGGCCTGCAGGGTCGGATCGACGCGGTTCGCTCCGCTGTCGTCCTTCCAGGTGCGGAGGTCGAGCCGGCCGGTGACGATGACCGGCTGCCCTTTCCGGACCGAGCGCTCGACATTGTCCGCGAGCGCCCGCCACGCGTTGACGGTGTACCAGTTGGGGTCGGACTCGATCCAGGTCTTGGTCTCCTCATCGAAGCGGCTGTCCCTGGAGGCCAGACGGAAGGTGACGAGCGCGGGAGCTTCCCCCCGCTCGATCCGCTTGGGGACCGTGGCCACTCGGCCAACGACGGTGATGTGATCGGACATGTCTGCTCCTCGGCTGGTCGGGCGATGGGTGCAGGTCCGGAGCCGGGTGTCACGTGCCGGGTGCTGTCGCGGCTCCGGACCAGCTCGCCCAGTCTCCGATCACGCTGGCGGCCGCAGACGGCGAGAAGCCCGGGTCGTGCAGAGCACGAGCCCGGGCCGGGTCTGTGGAGGAGACGAACCTCCTGCCGTGCCGCCTAGTGCGCCTCGAACGTGACATCACCGTCGCTACGCGTCGAGATCGCCCGCTTGGCGACCTCGAGACTCTCGTAGACGCCGTGATAGGTCTCGCGACCCAGCGAGTTCACACTGAAGCCCGCGTCGGTCTCGTGGATCGAGGCGGTTGCGCCGTTCGGTCCGAAGGCGACCCATGTCTTGCGGATCGAGGTCTCTGTCTGCGTCATGTCCAGCTCCAATCGAGTACGACGGGCGGCGCTGACACACGGGGACGACGCCGTCCTCGGCAGGAGACTACGCCGCCTTGATGTACTCCGCGTAGCTCTTTCGGACCTTGTTCACCTTCGGCACAGCAACCGCGAGGCAGTACCCCTGGTTCGGATTCTTGGCGAAGAAGTCCTGGTGGTACTCCTCGGCCGCGAAGTACTCGCCGAGGGGCGCGATCTGGGTGACGACGGTTCCGTCCCACATGTCCGCCGCTCTCGCCGCCGCCGCCTCGAACAGAACCTTCTGCTCGTCGTCGGTGTAGAACATGGCCGACCGGTACTGGGTGCCGACGTCGGCTCCCTGACGGTTGAGCTGACGCGGGTCGTGCAGGGTGAAGAACACGTCGAGGATGACCTCGCGGGGGATCACGTCGGGGTCGAACGTCACCGCGACCGCCTCGGCGTGTCCGGTGCTGCCGGTGCAGACCAGTTCGTAGGACGGGTCGGGGACGGCGCCGCCGGTGTAGCCCGAGACGACATCGGCCACGCCGTCGAGGTCGCGGTACACGGCGTCGAGACACCAGAAGCAGCCACCGGCGAGAACGAATGTCTCCATGCGAGATCTCCTTGTTGACATGGCCCCGAAGGGGCGAGTTGTTGACATGGCCCCGAAGGGGCGAGGGAGTCGAGCGGGCACGATTTCCGTCGACATCTATTCGAACGCATGGTGCGACGACCGCATTCCTTCGCGATGGATAGCATCGACGGGTGATCGACGCGTTCCCCGCCGCCGGCCGGCGCTGACGCGTGGGCTACCTCTACGCCCTCATCTCGGCAGCGATGTTCGGCGCGAACGGCAGCGTCGTCAAGCTCATCATCGAGGCGGGCCTCTCCCCCGCCCAGGTGACCTTCTTCCGCTCGCTCGGCGGCGCGGTCCTCTGCGGGCTCGTACTGCTCTTCACCGACCGCCGCTCGTTCCGGCCCGGCTTGCGTACCCTGGCGGTGCTCGCGGCACTCGGTCTCGTCGGGGTGGCGGGCGTGCAGTTCTTCTACGCCCAGGCGATCGGCAGACTCCCGGTGGGGATCGCACTCCTCATCGAGTACCTCGGCGTTCCACTCGTCGCGGTCATCGCGCTCGTCGTGTTCCGGGAGCCGATCAAGGCACGACTGTGGGTGGGGATCGCGTTGATGCTCGGCGGCCTCGCCGTCGTCGCGCAGGTATGGGACTCCACCCTCGAGCCCCTCGGGGTCGTGCTGGCCGGACTGGCCGCGCTCGGTCTCGCCGCGTACTTCCTCATCGGCGAGCGCGGTGTGCGGACGGCGACCCCGATGGCCGTGGGGTTCTGGTCGATGGCCACCGCCACCGTCTTCTGGACGATCTTCGGCGGGTGGTGGCAGATCGACCCGGCGGTGTTCACCTCGACATCGGAGGTGGGAGCCGGCGCACTCGAGGTCCCCTTCCTCGGGCTGCTCGCCTTCGCCCTGATCTTCGGCACCTTCCTCCCGTTCGTCATCGGCTATCTGGCCCTGAAGCACCTCGGGGCCACTCGGGGCGGGGTGCTCGCCTCGTCGGAGGTGGTCTTCGCGTTCGCCGCCGCCTGGCTGTTCCTCGGGGAGTCCCTCGACCTCACCCAGATCCTGGGCGCCCTGATCGTCGTCGTGGGCATCGTCCTCGCGCAAACGGCACGTCGTGGGGCGGTGGTCGATCCCGACCTCGTCATCGTGAGCGCGCCCCGCGACTGACGGACACGCATTCCTGTCGGCTTCGAACATGCGTTCGAAGCGATGTCGGAGGGTGTCCGTAGCGTCGGCGTCACCGGAACCCCGGAGACCCGAGAAGGAGACCCCGATGTCGCTCGCAACCCCCCTCAAGCCCACCAGCGGCCCCGCCGTGTCCGGCCGCCTCGCCGCGGGCCTCTCGTTCGTCCAGCTCAACAACGGACTCTGGCGCATCACCCGGGCCGACGGCTCCGTGCTCGGCTACATCGACGCCCCCGTCGACGTCGCCGGGGCCCGGTTCTCGGCGAAGAGGCTCCGCTCCGACCGTCGCTCCTTCTTCATGATGGGCGATTTCCGCAGTTTCGACGAAGCTCTCGAGTGCCTGCGATTCTCCTGACCAGGCGCGGAAGCCGCGGGTATAGTCCGAGCCATGTTGTGGTGGAACGATTTCGTGGACTGGTTCTATTCGAGCGCCGGTGAGCGCATCACGTTGGGCGTGATCCTGCCGTTCGTCGCCATCGTCGTCGCCGGCATCGTCGCGGCCCTCATCGCCCGCGGCGGCATCAAGCGCCTCCTCCGCAGCCGCGACCGCGAATTGAAGGCGGCGGCCGTCGCCGGCCTCGTCGACGCCGCTCGCCAGGCCTCCAACTGGAACTCCCTGACCCCTCACGAGCAGGCGCTCGCCGACCGCGCAGCCTCGGCCGCCGACGTCCAGCTGCGGCTCCTGCCCGTGCCCGGCGCACCCGTCGCCGCCAACTGGGCCGGTCACGAGATCCGACAGTTCAAGCGTGCCTCCGCCACCTACTCGGTCCAGTTCGACGGCCCCCTCGCCGAGTTCCGCGACCGTCTGATCGACTGGCAGATGCACCCGCGCAAGTCCCGCCGTATCTTCGAGAGCGACCTCGACCGCTGGAGGACCGAGACCAGCCGCGAGGAGCGCGAGCTTCAGGAGCAGCAGGACGCCTGGGTCGCCCAGCAGCATGCGCAGAAGTTCTCCACGGGCACCGAGGCCGTCAGCACCGTCTCGACCCAGGCCTCATCCGCACCCGTCGCAGCCCCGGTCGCAGCACCCGCGACACCGGCGCCGGCGCCGGCGGCAGCACAGGCCGCTCCCCCGGCTCCGGTGACGACTCCCTCGCCGGCTGCAGCTCCGGCTACCCCCCTCGCACGCCCGTCCGTTCCGCTCACCGCCGACTCCCGAGCGGATCTCGACGAGCCCGGCTCCGTCGAGGCGCCCACCGACGAGAACTACGCCCCGCCGGTCTCCGCCACCACCGTGCGTCAGCGCACGGAGGCGCCCGTCGAGTAGCTCGGATTCCGCTGAGAGCGAGAGCGGACGTCCGACGTATAGCCGAGCTATATAGCTCGGCTATACTTGTCTCCCGTGAACGAGACACGAGCAACCCTTGAATCCCTGATCGTCTCGGCCCACCGGCTCACGCGTGTCGCAGCGCAGAGCACCGGCGACCAGACCTCCCCCGCTGTATGGCGAACCCTCGCCATCCTCGAGAACGACGGCCCCATGCGGCTCGGCGAGCTGGCGCTCGCGAGCCGGGTCGCCCAGCCCACCATGAGCAAGATGGTTCAGAACCTCGTCGCCGACGAGTGGGTGCGCCGCATCGCCGACGTCGACGACTCGCGATCCTGGCTCATCGCACCATCGCCGAAAGGCCAGCGGGCCCTCGCGGCCTGGCGCGAAACCGTCGCGACGGCAGCTGCTCCCCTGTTCGACGGACTCGACGCATCCGAGTGGGCGACCCTCGCGTCCGCCGCCGCGATCCTGCGCGAGCGCCTGGTCGGCAACCGGGTCGCCGCATGAGCGCCGGCGGAAGCAACGGCACGTCCGAGACTCGCAGCCTGCTGCACCAACCGCGCCAGGTGTGGGCGGTCGCGTTCGCCTGCGTCGTGGCCTTCATGGGCATCGGCCTCGTCGACCCCATCCTCCCGAGCATCGCCGCGGACCTCGACGCCACACCGACCGAGGCAGAGCTGCTCTTCACGAGCTACCTGCTGATCACCGGGCTCGCCATGCTCGTGACCAGCTGGATCTCCTCTCGCATCGGCGCCAAGCGCACCCTTCTGATCGGTCTCGCCCTGATCGTCGTCTTCGCGCTGCTAGCGGCGCTGAGCGGCAACGTCGAACTCGTGATCGGCTTCCGCGCGGGATGGGGACTCGGCAACGCCCTCTTCATCTCCACTGCCCTCGCGACGATCGTCGGCGCCGCCTCGGGCGGAACGAGCTCGGCGATCATCCTTTACGAGGCGGCGCTCGGGCTCGGCATCGCGATCGGCCCGCTGCTCGGAGGCCTGCTCGGAAGCATCAGCTGGCGAGGACCGTTCTTCGGCACGGCCGTCCTGATGGCGGTCGGCTTCGTCGCAATCCTGACCCTGCTGCGCGGGGAAGGCTCCGCGCCCCGGGTCAAGATCCCGTTCTCGGCACCCTTCACGGCGCTGAGGCAGCCGGCACTCGCGGCCCTGGCCGGCGCGGCGTTCCTCTACAACGTGGGCTTCTTCATCCTCCTCGCCTACACGCCGTTCCCGCTCGGGTTCGATGCGATCGGCATCGGCCTCACCTTCTTCGGTTGGGGCCTCGGCCTGGCCGTGACCTCGGTGTGGGTGGCTCCGCTGCTGACGCGTCGTCTCCCGCGCACGACGGTCATCGCTCTGGCACTCCCGCTGCTCGCGCTCGATCTCGCCTTCGCCGGGTTCGCGATCTCGACACCTGCCGCACTCGTGGTGGCCGTCGTGATCGGCGGGCTGGTCCTGGGGGTCCTCAACACGGTCCTGACCGAGAGCGTCATGGAGGCGACCGACCTTCCGCGTGCCGTGGCGTCGTCGTCGTACTCCGCCGTGCGCTTCATCGGAGGTGCTGTCGCTCCCCCGCTCGCAACCGTGCTCGCCGACACGATCGCCCCGTCGACGCCGTACTTCGTGGCCGCGGTCGCCGTGCTCGCTGCCGCTCTCGTCGTCGTCCTGGCCCGAGGCGCCCTGGCCCGGGTCAACGGGGGTGTCGAAACGCCGCAGGTCGAGGCGCAGGCGATCGCTTTGGGCGACGCGTGAGCTGAGAGGGCATCCCACCCATAGGCTCGGGAGTGGTCGCGGATCCGCGCCCGCTTCCGAGCACTGGGTCTGTGGAGGACGAAATGGCCGAGAGGATCGTCCTGGCCGGGGCTTCCGGATTCATCGGGAGTTACCTCGCCGACGCGTTCCGAGCCGAGGGAGCCGAGGTCGTCTTCATCGGCCGATCCGGCGCTGATGCGTCCTGGGGCGACACCGCCCGGATCACCGAGCTCCTCGACGGCAGCGCCCTGCTCATCAACATGGCGGGCAAGAGCGTCGACTGCCGGTACACCGAGGCCAACCGAGCCGAGATCATCCGCTCGAGGACTGCGACCACCACCGAGCTCGCCCGGGCCCTGCGCGATTGCGCCGCGCCTCCCCCGCTCTGGGTCAACGCGTCGACGGCGACGATCTACCGTCACGCCGAGGACCGCCCCATGACGGACGAGACAGGCGAGATCGGCACCGGCTTCTCCGTCGAGGTGGCCAAGGCCTGGGAGGCGGCACTGTTCGCCGAGCCGCTGCCCGCTACCCGCCGCGTCGCCCTGCGGATGGCGATCGTCCTCGGAGACGGCAGCGCGCTCGCACCCCTGATCCGTCTGGCGCAGTTCGGGCTCGGCGGCGCCCAGCTCGACGGGCACTGGCCGATCAGTGCCGCACGTCGGCGGGCCGGCACGGGCCACGCCTTCCGTGCCCGCGGCGGACGCCAGCGGTTCAGCTGGATCCACATCGCCGATGTGCTGGGCGTCATCCGATTCCTGCGCGACCGCCCCGATCTCGACGGCACCATCAACGCCTCGTCGCCGAACCCGGTCGACAGCCGGACCCTCATGGCGGCCCTCCGCCGCGTGCTCGGCATGCCGATCGGCATCCCCACACCGCGCTGGGTCCTCGAGATCGGCGCCTTCGCCATCCGCACCGAGACGGAGCTGATCCTCAAGAGTCGATGGGTTGTGCCGACACGGCTGCAGGAGGCCGGGTACCGGTTCGCCTACCCGGAGATCGAGCCCGCGCTGCGACAGATCGTCGAGGATCGTCGGGCCGCCCGGAAGCGCGCGAAAGCCGCACTCACGGACTGAGCGGTTCCGCTCCCGGCGTCGACAGGGTGAGAACAGCTCGCACCACGCGCGGGCTGGACTCGATCAGCCCCTCGAGCTCCGCGAGGTCGACGGCGAGCTCGCGCTCGCGCTCGTCTCCGACCAGATCGACCGCGGCCACGAGGTACACCCGCCCCGGGCCGACGTACTCGATGTGCAGATAGCTGACGCTCGCGACCGCGGGGCTGTCGAGCAGCCGCTCGAGCGCCGCCGTCCTGACCCTGTGGTCGACAGCCTCGCCGACGAGGAAGCGGCGGTTCCGCTGGATGAGCACGATCGCGACGACGCCGAGCAGGAGGCCGACGAGGATCGAGCCGACCGCGTCGGGGATCGGCGAGCCGGTCAGCTGATGCGCGAGGATCCCGCCGAACGCGATGAGCAGCCCGATCAGCGCTGCGGCGTCCTCGAAGAAGACGGCGCGGACCGTCGGGTCCGAGGTGTTGAGCACGTAGTCGAACAGGTCGGTGTCGGAGGTGTCGGCCGCCGACCGGACCTGTCTCAGCGCCTGCAGGAAGGAGATCCCCTCCAGTACGAACGCGATGCCGAGGACGACGTAGTTGAGGGTGAAGTCCTCCGCGGGCTCGGCGGCGAAGAGCTCCTGCACCCCGTGCATGATCGACACCACGGCGCCCACGGTGAACAGGCCGAACGCCGCGAACAGCGACCAGACGTAGACGTCGCGCCCGTACCCCAACGGGTGGCGCATGTCCGCCGCCCGGTTCGAGCGCCGGTTGGCGATGAAGAGGAAGATCTCGTTGCCGGTGTCGGCCCATGAGTGCGCGGACTCGGCCACCATCGACGCCGACCCGCTGATGGCGGCCGCGAAAGTCTTCGCGATCGCCACGAGCGCGTTCGCCGCCAGCGCGATCAGCACCGTGACGTTCGACTCGGAGCCGGATGCCTCCGTGTCGAGGCGCGAGCGGCGCGAGGCCGTCGCCCTCATCGCCGCCTCGTCCGCCCTGCCGTCGTCGCGCGGTCGGAGATCAGACCACCGCGCTCGAGCCGGCCCAGAGGTTGATGTCCATATCGGTGGCGTGCTCGTCGATCGCCGCCAGCTCGTCGGCCGAGAACTCGAGCTTCGAAGCGGCGGCGAGGTTGGTCTCGAGCTGCCGCACCGACGAGGCGCCGATGAGCGCCGAGGTGACCCGCTCGTCGCGGAGGACCCAGGAGATGGCCAGCTGGGCGAGGCTCTGGCCTCGGCTCTCGGCGATGTCGGTCAGCGCGCGGATCGCGGCGATCGTGTCGTCGTTCACCATGCCCTGCTTCATCGACCCGTCGCGCGCGGCGCGGGATCCCTCGGGGATGCCGTTCAGGTACCGGTCCGTCAGCAGCCCCTGCGCGAGCGGGGAGAAGGCGATCGCCCCGACCCCCAGTTCGCCGAGGGTGTCGAGGAGGCCGTCCTCGACCCAGCGGTTGAACATCGAGTACGAGGGCTGGTGGATGAGGAGCGGCGTGCCAAGATCGGCGAGGATCTCGGCCGCGCGGCGGGTGCGCTCGGGGCCGTAGGACGAGATGCCGGCGTAGAGCGCACGGCCCGACTGCACGGCCGTGTGGAGCGCCCCCATCGTCTCCTCGAGCGGGGTGTCGGGGTCGGCCCGGTGGGAGTAGAAGATGTCGACGTAGTCGAGGCCCATGCGTTCGAGCGACTGGTCGAGGCTCGCGAGCAGGTACTTGCGGGATCCGAAGTTGCCGTAGGGACCGGGCCACATGTCGTAGCCCGCCTTGGTCGAGATGACCAGCTCGTCGCGGAACGGACGGAAGTCGCGACGGAGGTGCTCGCCGAATCCGGTCTCGGCGCTGCCGTAGGGCGGCCCGTAGTTGTTGGCGAGGTCGAAGTGGGTCACCCCGAGGTCGAAGGCCCGGCGGAGGATCGACCGCTGAGTCTCGAACGCGACATCGTCGCCGAAGTTCTGCCAGAGCCCGAGCGAGACCGCTGGCAGCACGAGCCCGCTCCTCCCCGTGCGTCGGTAGGCGAGCTTCTCGTAGCGGTCATCGGCAGGCGCGTAGGTCACGTGTCCATCTTGGCACTCCACCGCGGGGGCGCCCCGGTGGCGTCGTCCGTTCTCATCCCTCCGGGCGATCCGAGTGCCGGTCGGCTCCGGTTAGAGTCCGATCGTGAGTGCTCCCCTGCCGATCAGCCAACGCCTGTACTTCTGGCTGAACGCGCACCCGCGCGGCGTCGACATCGCGATCATGCTGGCCGTCCTGCTGGTGACCGTCACGCCGTACGCGCTCCACGCCGCCTTCTCCGCCGGATCGGACACGCCCCAGGCCGCTCTGCTGGTCGCGTTGTGTCTCGCGCTCGTGGTCCCCCTCGCATGGAGGCGCTCTCACCCCGTCGGGGCAGCGGCGGCCATTCTCCTGCCCTGCCTCGTGCAGGTGACCTTCGGCATCGAGCTGCTGGCTGGACAGTTCGCCGTCCTCGTGATCATCTCCGCCCTCGCCGCATACGGGCCGGTCTGGGCGTCCCGAGCCGGTCTCGCCCTGGGGGTCGTCGGGATCGCCCTCGTCGCGTTCCGCTACACCGTCGTGCCCGATGTGGCGACGAGTTTCGCCCCGGCGGTCATCACGCTGATCGGCGGATGGGCTGTAGTCGGCGTCGCCTGGCTGCTCGGCGATGTCACCCGGTCCCGCCGCTCCGAACGGGATGCGCTCGCCGACCGGGCGGAGCGTCTCATCCGTGAGCGGCAGCGCGATCGGGAACTGGCAGCTGCGGACGAGCGGGCCCACATCGCCCGCGAGATGCACGACATCGTCGCCCATTCGCTGTCCATCATCGTGACGCAGGCCGACGGAGCCAGGTACGCGGCTCCCCCGAACGCCGGACCGGTGATCCCGGCGCTGGAGGCGATCGCCGAGACGGCCCGCACCTCGCTGTCGGACATGCGACGACTGCTGGGGGTGCTGCACAGCGACGAACCGACGCCGACCGCCCCGTCGCCGGGGATCGCTGACATCGAGCAGCTCATCGCATCCGTGCGGGCGTCCGGCCTCCCCGTGCGCTACCGCTCCGACGGCGATGACAGCCGCCCGGCGATCGCGCAGGGCGCCGAGCTCGTCGTCTTCCGGATGGTCCAGGAGTCGCTCACGAACGTGCTCAAACACGCCGGATCCGACGCGCACGCCGAGGTGGACATCGACTGGGGCGACGACGCCGTCGAGATCACGGTCCGGGACACCGGTCGCGGACTGGCGGGCGGTCAGGAGAACGGATCCGGAAACGGTCTGCACGGGATGCGTGAACGCCTCGCCCTGTACGACGGGGCGCTGACGGTCGATTCCCCGCAGGATGGAGGGGTGACCCTGCATGCGCGCCTTCCCTACGCCTCGGCGGTGACCGGTGCCTGAGCAGCTCGAATCAGCAGCACCCATCCGGGTCGCGGTGGTCGACGACCAGGCGCTCGTACGCGGCGGCCTGGTGATGCTGCTCGAGTCGCAGCCCGACATGACGGTGACCGTCCAGGCAGCCGATGGACGGGAGGCGCTCGATCGCCTCGCCCGATCCGAGGTCGACGTGGTCCTCATGGATGTGCGAATGCCCGTGGTCGATGGACTCGAGGCGACCAGGCGCCTGCTCGCGGGCGACCCGACCATCCCCCGGGTGATCATGCTGACGACATTCGATCTCGACGAGTACGTGGTCGCCGCGATCCGGGCGGGTGCGAGCGGGTTCCTGCTGAAGGACTCACGGCCGGAGCAGCTGCTCGACGCGGTGCGAACCGTTCACCGCGGCGACGCCGTCATCGCGCCCGGTCTCACCCGGCGCCTGCTCGACCACGTGATGCCGCTGCTCGAGGCTCCGGCGGAGGTCGACTCGGCTGCCGCCGCGCGTCTCTCCGCGCTCACCGAGCGGGAGCACCAGGTGTTCCTCCTCATCGCCGCCGCCCGTTCGAACGCCGAGATCGCCGCCGACCTCTTCCTCTCCGAGGCCACCGTCAAGACGCACGTCGCGCACATCCTCACCAAGCTCGGCGCGCGGGACCGGGTGCAGGCCGTCGTGATGGCCTACGAGGCCGGGGTCGTAGGACCTGGTCATCCGAAAGGATGAGCCGGTGCCGGCGATGAGCCGCTGATCTCGTCCCCGGGACCGATTCGGCGACGTCGGGGGCTTCCGTAGCGTCGGAGACATGCCGAATCCACTGTCAGAACCGCTCCCTCCCCGCTCCGCGACTCCCGCCGCCTCCTCCCCTGCCGCGCAGGTCGTCGCCCTGACGAAGACCTTCGGCGATGGCGACAGCGCCGTCCATGCGCTCCGCGGAGTCGACCTCGCCATCCAGCGGGCGAGGATCACCGCCGTGATGGGCCAGTCCGGCTCAGGGAAGTCGACGCTCCTGCAGACGATGGCCGGCCTCGAGCCGCCGACGTCGGGCCGCGTGCTGCTCGGCGACCAGGAGATCACCGGCATGAACGACGAGACGCTCACCCGGCTGCGTCGCACCCGGATGGGCTTCGTGTTCCAGTCCTTCAACCTGCTGCCCGCGCTCGACGCGCTCGAGAACATCCGGCTCCCCTTCCTGCTCGCCGGAACCGGCGTCAGCGCCGACACGGAGGCGTGGATCGAGATCCTGCTCACCCGGCTCGGACTGGCCGATCGCGCACACCACCGGCCGCAGCAGCTGTCCGGCGGTCAGCAGCAGCGCGTCGCCATCGCGCGGGCCCTCGTCACGAGGCCCGATGTACTCTTCGCGGATGAGCCGACCGGGAGCCTCGACAGCGCGTCGAGCCGCGACGTGCTCGAGCTGCTCCGGGCCGCCTCCGGCGAGTGGGGGCAGACCATCGTGCTCGTCACCCACGACCCCGTCGCGGCGAGCGCCGCGGACCGCGTCGTGCGCATGTCCGACGGCGTCATCGTCGATGACTGGGCGGGCGGCTCAGCCGAGTCGATCGCGGAGCGCATGCTCGAAGCGGGTGCCCGATGAGGTCCTGGGCGCTGCGACAACTGAAGGAATCGGCCGGTCAGTATGCGGCGAGCGCGGCCGTCGTCGCGATCGTGTCCGCGTTCGCGGTGCTGCTGCTCGAGACGACGGAGGTCTTCAGCGCCGCCGTCGCGAGCGCCGGGCTCGATGCTGTCGACGCCGTGCGGATGGGACTCGGGACGGTCACGGTCGTCTTCCTCGGGATCGCCGTGGTCGTCGCCGTCCTCGTGATCTCCAACACGTTCTCGATGGTCTATGCGGGACGTGTCCGCGACATCGCCCTGCTGCGCCTCATCGGCGCCACCGGCAAGCAGGTGCGCCGCACCTCCCTGATCGACGGTGTCGCCGTCGGCCTGACAGGCGCGGTTCTCGGCATCGTCGCGGGGGTGCTGATCAGCCTGGCCGCGATCGCCGGGATCTCCGCCTCGACCGGCGCCGAGCTGTCGTTCATCTTCGTGCCGCAGCTGATCCTCGTCCCCCTCATCGGCTCGCTCGTGGCGACCGTCGCCGCGTCGTACGCCGGCTCGCGTGAGGTGTCCCGCGTGGCCCCCATCGAGGCGACCCGATCCAGTGCGGAGGGGCAGCGCCTGCCCGAGCGCGCGGCCCGCGGACGCAGCATCACGGGTGTCGTGCTCTTCATGGCCGGCCTCGGCCTGCTGGGGCTCGGGACCGTCGTCGGAATCGCCGCACCTGTCGGACTGCTGATCGCGTTCCCGGGCGGGGTGCTCTCGATCGCCGGGGTGATCATCGGCTCCCCGGTGCTGATCCCTCCCGTGGTCGCGCTGGTCGCCCGCCTCCTGCCGCGCTCCGCTGCGAACCGTCTCGCTGCGGCGAACCTGCTGCACGACCCGGTCAGGACCGCCCGGACGGTCATCTCGGTCGTCATCGGGGTCACTCTGCTGACGATGTTCACGGTGGCCGGGGAGATGTTCATCGCCGCAACCCGGGACTACCTCGGTCAGGGCGACGATGTCGCGTCGGTGATCGACGGGCTGCTCCAGGCCGTCTACGCGCTGACCTCGTTCTCGGTGATCGTCGCGGCGATCGGGCTGGGAAGCACGCTGTCGATGTCGGTCCTCCAACGTCGCCGGCAGATCGGCGTCCTCCGTGCGCTCGGTCTGACCACCCGGCAGACGCGCCGGATGCTGCTCGCCGAGAGCCTGCTCGTCACCGTCGTCGGCGTGATCGTCGGACTCGTGCTGGGGACCCTGTACGGATTCGTGGGAGCCAACTCGATCCTCGGTTCGCAGTACTTCGGACCTCCCCTTCTGCCGCCCGTGTTCCTGATCGTGCTGGTGGTCGGCGCTCTCGCCTTCGGGGCGCTCGCCTCCCTGGCACCGGGTCGTCGCGCGAGCGGCATCGCCCCGGCGGTCGCCCTCCGCGAGGCCTGACCCCGAGTTGCCCAGTTCGGGCAGTGCTGAAGCCCCCGCACTGCCCGAACTGCGCAACTCAGCGGAATCGGTAGAATCCACAACGCGCCCCGATAGCTCAATGGATAGAGCAACGGCCTTCTAATCCGTAGGTTGCAGTGGGCCCCCGGCGCACGCTTGCGCCGGGGATCGAGTCCTGCTCGAGGGTCGACGGGCGCAGCCCGGCGGGCCTCCTCCGAAGGCGGATTACGAAAGCCGACCCGAGCAAATCGGTAGAATCCACAACGCGCCCCGATAGCTCAATGGATAGAGCAACGGCCTTCTAATCCGTAGGTTGCAGGTTCGAGTCCTGCTCGGGGCACAGCGGGCTTCAGCCCGGTGGGCGCCGAGCAGATCGTGACGCTGTTCGCGCAGTGGGCCCCTGGCGCACGCTTGCGCCAGGGATCGAGTCCTGCTCGGGGCACAGCGGGCCCTGACGGCTCAGGTGACGAGCAGCACGATCCCGGTCGCGGCGCAGGCGGCCGCGATGAGGAGCGACACGCTGACGAGCACGACGTGCACGGCGAGGAATCGGGTGCCGCGCCCGTCGGCGCCGCGGGAGCGCGGATCCTTGGTCACGCGACGCAGGAACGGCGGCCAGACGATGAAGCTCCACACGGCGGAGACGAGAAGGATCACGGCGGCGAAAGTCGTCACAGGGCGAGCGTAGTCCGGCGCAGCTGACCTTCTCGGTCGCCTGTCTGTCCACAGGGCGCCGTGCTCGCAGGGCCGGGTCCGTGGTCGCCGGTAGACTGATCGGGTGGCTACCGGTGCTGAGAGACTCGTCTGGATCGACTGCGAGATGACGGGCCTCGACCTCGGTGTCGACGAGATCGTCGAGGTCGCGGTGGTCATCACCGACTACGACCTCATCCCCGTCGACCCGGGTTTCGACATCGTGATCAAGCCCGACGACTCGGCTCTCGCGAACATGAACGAGGTCGTCACGAACATGCACACCGATTCCGGATTGATCGATGAGATCCCTCATGGTGTGAGCCTCGCCGACGCCGAGTTCAAGGTGCTGGAGTACATCCAGCGGTTCGTCCCCAACGGCGGGCAGGCGCCGCTCGCCGGCAACACGATCGGCACCGACCGGGCGTTCCTGTCGAAGTACATGCCCCGTGTCGACGGCTACCTGCACTACCGCAGCGTCGACGTGTCGTCGATCAAGGAGCTGGCACGCCGCTGGTTCCCCCGCATCTACTTCAACGCCCCCGCCAAGGCGGGCGGTCACCGCGCCCTCGCCGACATCCTCGAGTCCATCCGCGAGCTCGACTACTACCGCAAGGCCGCCTTCGTCGCCCCTCCCGGGCCGTCGACGGAGCAGGTCCAGGCGGTCTCGGCGGCGGTTGTCGAAGAGTTCGCCTCTCGTCTGTAATAGAATCGTCAGGCGAACGCGCGGGGTGACCCTCGCGCGAGCATGGTGGGCGTAGCTCAGTTGGTAGAGCGCTGGCTTGTGGTGCCGGATGTCGCGGGTTCGAGTCCCGTCGTTCACCCCATGACTTATGAGATGACCACCGAGGCTTTCGAACGCCTCGTGGTCGACGAACTCGATGCCCTCCCCGATGACATGGTGGAGGGCCTCGAGAACGTCGTGTTCGTCGTCGAGGACCGCCCCGAGGACGGCTCCCTCGATCTCCTCGGCATCTACGACGGGGTCGCGCTGACGGAACGTGACAGATACGGGTTCGGCGAGATGCCCGACCGGATCGTCCTCTTCCGCGAGCCTCTGCTCGCGATCTGCGACGACGAAGAGGCACTCCGCGACGAAGTGCATGTCACGCTCGTCCACGAGATCGCCCACTACTACGGCATCGACGACGAGCGTCTCCACGAGCTCGGCTGGGCCTGAGTCGCCGCGCCCGAGGAGAACATCATCGTCCAGCCCATCGTCGCCGGGATCGTCGCCGCCCTGACCGGCTTCGCCAGTTCGTTCGCGATCGTCATCGCCGGTCTGCTCGGTGTCGGGGCGACGCCTGCCGAGGCCGCATCGGGGCTGTTGGCACTCTGCGTCCTGCAGGGCCTGCTCGCGATCGTGCTGTCGTGGACCAGCCGTCTGCCTCTGGCGTTCGCGTGGTCGACTCCCGGAGCCGCGCTGCTCGTCGCCGCGCAGGGCTCAACCTCGTCCTTCGGCGCGGCGGTCGGCGCGTTCCTCGTCTGCGGCATCCTGGTGATCCTCACCGGATTGTGGCCGGCGCTCGGTCGGGCCATGACGAGCATCCCGGCCCCGGTCTCCGGCGCAATGCTGGCCGGAATCCTCTTCCCGCTCTGCATCGCCCCCGTCACGGCGACGATCGAGGCACCGCTCTTCGCGATCCCGATCGTCCTCGTCTGGTTGATCCTGCAGAGACTCGCCCCGCGCTGGGCGGTGCCCGCCGCGATCGTCATCGCCATCGTCGGTGTGGCGGTGATGTCGGGCGGCTCACCGCTCGGGTCGTCGAACTGGGCTCCCGGACTGCACTTCGTCCTGCCCGTTCTCGACCCGCTCACCATCGTGAGTCTCGGAATCCCGCTCTACATCGTGACGATGGTCGGCCAGAACGTTCCCGGTTTCGCCGTGCTGGGCACGCTCGGATACACGAATCTGCCGACCCGGTCCATGCTCGTCGGCTCGGGCATCGCCACCACGCTCGCGGCGCCATTCGGCGGCCATTCCGTGAATCTCGCCGCACTCTCGGCGGCGATCACCGGCGGCCCCGACGCTCATCCCGACCCGGGACGCCGCTGGATAGCGACCCTCTCCGGCGGAGTGAGCTACCTCGCCCTCGGACTCGTCGCGGGGGCAGCTGGTGCGTTCATCGATCACGCGTCGCCGGTGCTCATCGTGGCCGTGGCGGGGCTCGCACTGATCGGCGCCTTCACGACAGGTGTCGTCTCGGCCTTCGCGGACCCCGAGCATCGCCTGGCCGCCGCGGTCACGTTCGTCGTCGTCGCGTCCGGGATCGCGGTCGCCGGGATCGGCAGCGCCTTCTGGGGACTGCTCGCGGGCCTCGGCGTCTACCTGCTCTTTCGTGCACGGAAGAAGGACGGGAACCCGCGAACCGCAGAGGATGGAAGCACAGCGGACGAAGAAGAGCCGCGCGAGCATCGGCGCTGACAGCGCCGGCCCGCACGGCTCCGCAGTGCCCGAAGGTCAGAGGTTGAGCGATTCCTGATCGTTGGGGTCGTCTCCGACGACCTGGTCGCTGTCGCGACGGTCGAAGCGGTACTCGACGTGCAGCTCGCCGTTGACATCGCGTGTCTCACCGGCGAGGTACCAGAACAGCGACTCGGCGCCGTCCATCGAGGCCAGCGAGCTGACCTCCTCGTCGTACTCGCCGTCGACGAGGACTCGAGTCTCGGTCGTGCCGGCGAGGGGTCCGTCGATGAACTCGGCGAGGTACTTGACGTTCGAAGGGGGCTGGGTGTCACTCATGGGTCCACGCTAGCGCCACGCCAGACCGAATGCTGGGGATCCACCCGCGTCCGCCCGTTACCCTGACGGGATGGCACGGCGCGAGCGGAACAGGGTCGTCGTCGCGGCGGTGGCCGTCCTCATTCTCGCGGCGGGCGTGTACGGCCCGATCGCCCTGCTCGCCCCCCTGCCGGACACTCCGGGCACCGCGATTCCCGCCCCCGCGGACGCCGTGGTCGAGGGCACCGGCCCTGTCCTCCCCGCTGCGGGCTCGACCGGGGTCACCCTCGACGCGTCATCTCCCGCGATCGCGGCGGGCAGCACCGATCCGGTTCCGATGGCCGCGACGGCGAAGCTCATCACCGCGCTCCTCGTCCTCGAGCGCTACCCGCTCACCGAGGGACGCCCCGGCCCGGCGATCCCCGTGACCGCCGACGACTACGCCGCGTACTCCCGCTACCAGGCGGAGGGCACCCGTTCGGTGCGCGTCGTGACGGGCGACCAGTGGAGCGAGCGCGAGGCGCTGCAGGCCATGCTGATCGCCTCGAGCAACAACCACGCCGAGATGCTCGCACGGTGGGCGTTCGGTTCGGAGGAGGAGTACCTGTCCGCGGCGGCAGCGTGGCTCACCGCGAACGGGCTGGACTCCACGCGGGTCGCCGACTCGACCGGCCTCTCCCCCGACAGCGTCGGCACCGGCGCGGATCTCGCGCGGCTCGCCGCGATCGCGATGGCCGATCCGCTGATCGCCGAGATCGTCGCGACTCCGCGGGCGACGACGCTCCGAGGAGTGACGTTCGACAACACGATCGCCTACAGCGGAGCGCAGGGTGTGCTCGGCATCTCCCGCAGCTATACCGATGAAGCGGGCGTCTGCCTCCTGTTCGCGTATCCCACGACGATCAGCGACCAGCCGGTCACGATCTACGGCGCGTTCCTCGGAGAACCGAGCTACGACCAGCTGGCGATCGACGTCAACTCGTTCATCGGCAGTCTCCCGAGCGCGATGCAGCTCGCCGAGGTCGTCGCCGCGGGCACGGCGTACGGGACCTATTCGACCGCTTGGGGGGCGTCGTCCGCGGCGGTCGCCAGCGAGTCGCTCTACGCGCTCGCCTGGAACGGCCAGCCGCTGCCCGCCGGCGAGGTCGAGCTCGACGAGGTCGGCTTCATCCGCACCGGTCGGAACGTCGGGCGGATCACGGTCACGATCGGCACTCTCGAGCAGACCACGATCCTGACGAACGACAGAGCCATCGGAGATCCCGGCCTGATCTGGCGGCTCTTCAACCCCGGCGTCGTGGTCCCGGGCTTCATCGGGATGCTGTCGGACCGCTGAGTTCCCGCAGGCCAGGAATCGGCAGCACACGGCCGTCGAGGCGGATGTCGGCCAGCAGGTCGGGGCGCTCGCGGGTGAAGAAGACGGCCTCCTGCGCGGCCCAACGATCCCACTCCGCTTCGTAGACCGCGCCGTCGCGGGCGATGGCCCGCCGGTGCCGTTCGCGCTCGTCGAGCTCGATCCAGATGCCCGCTGTCGCGACCGCCCGGCCCGGGTGGCTCAGCGCACCGCAGCCCTCGATGACCACGTCACGGACCGGATCGATCCGGTGGATGTCACCCGCCCTGCTCTCGTCCCAGTCCCACCGATGCCAGTGCGCCAGCGGCACGATCTCCTCGTAGACGGCACGACTGCCCGCCTCGAGACCGTCCCATCCCGGGTACACGTCGTCGAGCCGGACCAGCTGCGAGCCGAGCTCGGCGGCGAGCGAGGTCGCGAACGTGCTCTTGCCTGCGCCCGAACCGCCGTCGATGAGCGTGACGGCCCGGCCGCCGCCCGCGAGCGAGCGGACGCGTCGAGCGACACGCGTCACCAGGTCCTCCGTCCCGCCGGGCGCGGGCACCGACTCAGCGGGCACCGATGAAGTTCCAGCTGCCGGTCGCGACCGAGACGACGACCGCGAGGGCGGCGATCAGCAACCCGGCTGCGACGACCGTCCACTCGGCCGCACCGAAGCGCGATTCGCGGGCCCAGGTCCGTCGCACCGGTGCGCCGAACGCGCGGCCCTCCATGGCCGTCGCGAGCTTGCTGCCCCTCCGCACGGAGAGCACGAGCAGGGCGAACGCCATTCCGAGGAACCGCCGGATGCGCCCTCGGTCGGCGACGCCGCGGGCCCGACGCGCGGCCTCGAGCGCCTGCCAGTCCTGAGCGAACAGCCCGACGAGTCGCATGCCGGCGAGCGCGCCGAGGACGAACCGGGAGGGCAGATGGAGCACCTGCGCGAGTCCGTCGGCGAGATCGGTCGGGTCGATCGTGATGAAGAGCACAACGGACGGCAGGCCGATGGCGAGAACGCGCAGCGAAGTGGCGAGCGCCAGATGCAACGAACCGTCGCTGACGTGGATGAGGAACCAGGAGAAGTGGACGGTGCCGCCGGGCTGTCCGTACAACGCGATGGTCAGTGCTGCGAGCGGCGCGGCGATCCACACCGGCGCGGTCCGGATCCAGAAGGTGCGCGGCCGGACGCCGGCGAACGGAAGCAGGAGCGCCTCGACGGCGAGCGCGACACCGGCCGACACCACGTCGATGGTGAGCACGAGCACGATGGCGATGGTGAGGGCCGCGAGGAGCTTGGCCACCGGGTTGACCCGGTGCATCGCGGTCGTCCGTTCCACGACGAGGAGCGAGGTCATTGCGACATCCCCCTCTCCTGCGACCCGAGGACGCTGCCGGCGAGGACCAGCCGATCGTCGGCGAGCGCATCGACGAACAGCGCGTCATGGGTGACGGCCACGACCGCGGTGCCCTCGTCGAGCAGTTCGGCCAGCAGGGCGACGAGTTCCGCCCAGGTGCGGGCGTCCTGGCCGAAGGTGGGCTCGTCGAGGACGAGCACGGGTGGGGCGGTCGCCAGCGCGGTCGCGACGGACAGGCGGCGCTTCTCGCCACCGGACAGGGTGAACGGGTTCGCGAGGGCGAGGTGGTCGAGGCGCAGGCGGACGAGCAGCTCGTCGGTCACACGCGAGATCGTCGCCGCGTCGGCACCGACCACGCGAGGCCCGACAGCGAGTTCCTCGGCCAGCGTCGCGGCGAGCAGCTGATGCTCCGGATCCTGGAAGACGCTCCCGATCCGGGAGACCAGGTCCCGCGAACGCCAGCGCTGCGGGTCGGCTCCGATGCCCCCGGCAAGGGCGGGCGACGCGATGACGCGGCCCTCCCGCGGCGGCAGCAGTCCACCGACGGTCAGAGCGAGCGTCGACTTGCCGGCACCGTTCGGTCCCGTCACCGCGAGCACCCTCCCCCGCCGCACCTCGAAATCGATGCCGCTCGAGACCGTGCTCCGGCGTCCGACTCCGAGGTCGGTTCCCGAGAGCAGGACCTCTCCATAAGCGCGACGGCGCGACGGATGCGCGGGCTCGTGCCCCGGTACCCAGACGCCACCCGCCGCGAGCTCATCTCCACGCTCACCCAGCACCCCCGCGGGCGACCCATCCGCCCGGACTCCCCCGCCGGGCTCGAGCACGACAACGCGGTCGACGAGATCGACCCAGGTCCCGACGCGGTGCTCGATCACGATGAGCGTCGCGCCCGTCCGCTCGATCATCCGCGCCACGGCGTCGCGCACCTCGCGCACACCATCGGGATCGAGATTCGCCGTCGGCTCGTCGAGCAGTACGAGCCCGGGGCGCATGGCGAGGATCCCGGCGAGAGCGAGCCGCTGCTTCTGCCCTCCCGAGAGCTCCGAGGTCGCCCGGTCGAGGGGAAGATCGAGCCCGACCGCGTCGAGGGCCTCGGCGACGCGCGACCAGATCTCGTCGCGCGGCACACCGAGGTTCTCGCAGCCGAACGCGACGTCGTCGCCGACGCGCGCGAGCACGACCTGGGCATCCGGGTCCTGCATCACCAGGCCCGCCCGGCCGCGCTGCTCGGCAGCGGGACGCCCGTCGAGGAGCATCTCCCCCTGCTCCTCGCCCTCGTCGGCGCCGCCGAGTATCCCGGCCGCCGCCTGCAGGAAGGTCGACTTGCCCGCGCCGGAAGCACCGAGGAGCAGCACCCGCTCGCCCGGTTCGACGACCAGGTCGAGGGAGCGCAGCGCCCAGTTCCGCCGCCCCGAATGCCGCCAGCCCCAGTCGCGGGCGACCAGAGCGGCGGGCTGCGTCGGGGCGCCCTGCGACCCGGTCAGACGTCCGCCGTCGTCTCGCGCCCCGAGGCGAATCTGTTCAGCGCGCCGGTTCGAGCGAGGCCGCGGACGGCGAGCCAGGACAGCAGGCCGGCGATGACCGCACCCGAGATGACGGACGAGACGGTGTAGATGACGATGAACGGCAGGTCGGACCCGGGATACCAGTTGATGAGGTCGTTGATCGCCAGCGCGACTCCCGACGCGGCACCCGCGAACAGTGCGACGTAGAGCCGCCAGCTCGAGTACAGGAAGATCAGGAACACCAGTTCGGCGCCGAGCCCCTGCACCAGACCGGACAGCAGGGTCGAGGCGCCCCATTGATTGCCGACGAGGGCCGAGACGGTCGCGGCCACGAGCTCGCCGAAGAGCGCCGCGCCGGGCTTGCGGATGACGAGGCCGACGAGCACCCCGGCGAACAGCCAGCCGCCGCCGAACAGCGCCTGCAGTCCGGGGAGCAGCGCCTCGAACGGTGCGCTGAGCGGTGTGTAGGCGACGTTCCAGGCGACGAAGACGAGGCCCGAGGCGACACCGAGCACGGCGGCCACGACGATGTCGACGACCCTCCAGCGGTAGTGGCCTGGCCGGGTCTGACGGGAAACGGGTGCGGTGGTGGTCACGAAGATCGTGCCCCTTTCGTGAGTCGAATGACATGAAGGGCACGGGATAGAAAGATGCCTCCCTGCGCTGGCATTACCCAGATCAGGTTCGACGGTCGAAGCTTGGAGAAGCTTCCTCTCAGCCCGGCTCACCGGACTCCCGTGTAACTGCGACGACTATAGCGCGCGAAGCCGTCCGATTCGAGTCCGGGAAACGGCTGCGCGAGGCCGACAATCGCCCCCGGGCGGGGGCTTACTGGGAGTGCTCTGGGCGGCAACTCAGATCACCCTGAGAGAGTAGGCGCCGCTAGTAGGTTGAGTGGCGGCAAATCGCCCGACAGACGGAGGACCCATTGGAAGCTTGGCCCGGAACGCCCTACCCGTTGGGCGCCACCTTCGATGGCAGCGGCACCAACTTCGCCCTGTTCAGCGAGGCGGCGGAGCGTGTCGAGCTGTGCCTCTTCAGCCACGACGGTGAGGAGACGCGCGTCGAGCTGCAGGATGTCGATGCCTTCGTCTGGCACGCCTACCTCCCGCAGGTCCAGCCCGGCCAGCGCTACGGGTACCGGGTCCACGGCGACTACGACCCCGAGAACGGCAAGCGCTTCAACGCCAACAAGGTCCTGCTCGACCCCTACGCCAAGGCGACCTGCGGCAGCTACGACTGGGATCAGTCGCTGTTCTCCTACAACTTCGGCGACCCCGACTCGCGCAACGACGAGGACTCGGCAGGGCACGTCATGCTCGGCGTCGTCGTCAACCCGTTCTTCGACTGGGCCGGCGATCGCGCCCCCAGCATCCCCTACTCCGAGTCGGTCATCTACGAGGCTCACGTCAAGGGCCTCACCGAGCTCCACCCCGACGTGCCCGAGGAGCAGCGCGGAACCTACGCCGGCCTCTCCCACCCGGCGATCATCGAGCACCTGCAGAAGCTCGGCATCACCACCCTCGAGCTGATGCCGGTGCACCAGTTCGTGCAGGACTCGACCCTCGTCGACAAGGGCCTGCGCAACTACTGGGGCTACAACACCATCGGCTTCTTCGCCCCGCACAACGAGTACTCCTCGACCGGCGAGCTCGGCCAGCAGGTGCAGGAGTTCAAGGGCATGGTCCGCACCATGCACGCCGCCGGCATCGAGGTCATCCTCGACGTGGTCTACAACCACACCGCCGAGGGCAACCACCTGGGCCCCACCCTGAGCTTCAAGGGCATCGACAACGAGGCGTACTACCGCCTCGTCGATGACGACAAGCGGTACTACATGGATTACACGGGCACCGGCAACACGCTCAACGTGCGCCACCCGCATTCGCTGCAGCTCATCATGGACAGCCTCCGCTACTGGGTGACCGAGATGCGCGTCGACGGTTTCCGCTTCGACCTCGCCTCGGCACTCGCCCGCGAGTTCTATGACGTCGACCGCCTGTCGACCTTCTTCGAGCTCGTGCAGCAGGACCCGGTGGTGTCGCAGGTCAAGCTCATCGCCGAGCCGTGGGACGTCGGTCCCGGCGGCTACCAGGTCGGCAACTTCCCGCCCCAGTGGACGGAATGGAATGGGAAGTACCGCGACACCGTCCGCGACTTCTGGCGCGGAGAGCCCTCGACCCTCGGCGAGTTCGCCTCGCGTCTCACCGGTTCGGCCGACCTCTACGAGCGCAACGGCCGCCGCCCGGTCGCCTCCATCAACTTCGTCACCGCGCACGACGGCTTCACCATCGCCGACCTCGTCTCCTACAACGAGAAGCACAACGAGGCCAACGGCGAGGACAACAACGACGGCGAATCGCACAACCGCTCCTGGAACATGGGGGTCGAGGGTCCGACGGACGACCCCGACGTGCTGACCCTGCGCGCCCGCCAGCAGCGCAACTTCCTCGCCACGCTCCTGCTCTCGCAGGGCGTGCCGATGATCCTGCACGGCGACGAACTCGGTCGCAGCCAGGGCGGCAACAACAACAGCTACGCCCAGGACAGCGAGATCAGCTGGGTCCACTGGGACAAGGCCGACCAGCCGCTCATCGAGTTCACCTCGGCGCTCGTCCGGCTCCGCAAGGACCACCCGACGTTCCGTCGCAGCAACTTCTTCGATGGACGCCCGGCGGAACGCGACGAAGGCGCACCGCTGCCCGACATCGTGTGGTTCAAGACCGACGGTACGCAGATGCACCCCGACGACTGGGACACCGCATTCGGCCGTTCCGTCGGCGTGTATCTGAACGGTGAGAGCCTCCGTCAGCGCAACGCCCGAGGCGAGCAGCTCACCGACGTCGACTTCCTGCTGTTCTTCAACGCTCATGACGAGGACGTGGAGTTCACGTTGCCCACCGACGGTCTCGACCGCAGCTGGGACATCATGATCGACACGGCCGGTCAGGCCGCCGACAGCGGCCCCGTCGACACCGGCGAGAAGCAGACGGTCGCGGCGAAGTCGCTCCTCGTCATGCGCGAGCACCGCGAGCCCGAGGTCGAGCCCGACCACTCGGTCGCCGCGTCGCTCGCCGTGCTGAGCAGCGCCCAGGCGGACACCGCGGCGGTCACCGCTGCGGAGTCGGTCACGCACAAGCTCCGCTGACCGTCATCCACACGCGAGGGAATGCAGTGACACCCGTGAAGAAGCCCATCTCGACCTATCGCGTGCAGGTCCGCGAGTCGTTCGACCTCGACCAGGTCACCGCACTCGTGGACTACGTGCGCGACCTCGGCGCCGACTGGATCTACCTGTCGCCGCTTCTCGAGGCCGAGCCCGGATCGGATCACGGCTACGACGTCGTCGACCACGCGCGGGTCGACCCGACGCGTGGCGGCGACGCCGGCCTCGAGCGCGCCGCCCGCGCGGCGCACGAGGCGGGACTCGGGGTGCTGATCGACATCGTCCCCAACCACGTCGGCGTCGCCACTCCCTCCGTGATGAAGTGGTGGTGGGACGTGCTCGAGAAGGGTCGGGAGTCTCGGTACGCCGAGGCGTTCGACATCGACTGGGACTTCGGAGGCGGCAAGCTGCGAATCCCGATCCTGGGTAGCGACGACGACATCAGCGCGCTGAAGCTCGTCGAACTGCCCATTTCGGGCAGTGCTGACGCCTCGATACTGCCCGAAGTGGGCGACTCGGGGTTCGAGCTGCACTACTACGACCACCGGCTGCCCGTCGCTGCCGGTACGGCCGAGGCGGGTGACGACCCGGTCGAGGTGCACTCCCGTCAGAACTACGAGCTGATCGACTGGCGCCGCGCCGACTACGACCTCAACTACCGCCGGTTCTTCGCGGTCAACACGCTCGCGGCCATCCGGGTCGAGCTGCCCGCGGTGTTCGATGAATCGCACGCCGCCATCCGCGGCTGGTTCGAGGACGGCATCGCCGACGGACTCCGCGTCGATCACCCCGACGGTCTGCTCGACCCGGGCGGTTACCTCGACGATCTCGCCCGGGTGACCGGGGGGCGCTACGTCCTCATCGAGAAGATCCTCGAGGGCGACGAAGTCATGCCCACCGAGTGGAAGACCGACGGCACGACCGGGTACGACGCCCTCGCCGACATCGACCGCGTCCTCATCGATCCCGCCGGGGAGGCCCCGCTCACCGCGCTCGACACCCGCCTGCGCGACGGAGAGGCCGTCGACTGGCACGAGCTGATCCACGACACGAAGCGGTCGATCGCCGACGGGATCCTGCACTCCGAGGTCCTCCGACTCGACCGAGTCGCAGCTCATGAGTCGAGCGAGCGCGGCGACGCCGTGGCCGACGCCATCGGCGAGCTGCTCGCCTGCTTCCCCGTCTACCGCTCCTACCTGCCGTTCGGCGTCGACCACCTGCACGAGGCCGCAGAGCTGGCGAAGAAGCACCGTCCCGACCTGGCGACGACGATCGATGAGCTCATCCCGCTGCTCAGCGACCCCGAGAACGCGGCCGCCCAGCGGTTCCAGCAGACCTCGGGAATGGTCATGGCCAAGGGCGTCGAGGACACCGCGTTCTACCGGTACACGAAGCTGACCAGCCTGACCGAGGTCGGTGCGGACCCGTCGGAGTTCGCGATCCCGGTCGACGAGTTCCACGTCCGTGCCGCCCGCCGGCAGGAGAACTACCCGCACTCGATGACGACCCTCTCGACGCACGACACCAAGCGCGGCGAGGACGTCAGGGCCCGGATCGACGCGATCGCCGAGATACCCGGCGAGTGGGACGCGGCGGTCACCGAGCTCCGCGCACTCGCGCCGCTCGGCGACGGCCCGCTCGAGAACCTGATCTGGCAGGCCATTGTCGGGTCCTGGCCCGCGAGCCGCGAGCGCCTGCACGCCTACGTCGAGAAGGCGTCACGCGAGGCCGGCGATTCGACCGCCTGGACGGCACCCGACGAGGAGTTCGAGAAGCGCATGCATGCGCTCGTCGACTCGGCATTCGACGACCCGAGGGTCGGCAGCATCGTCACGGGTCTCGTCGAGCGCCTGTCCACCCCCGGCTGGTCGAACTCCCTGTCCGCCAAGCTCGTGCAGCTCACCGCGCCCGGCGTCCCCGACGTCTACCAGGGCAGCGAGCTGTGGGAGACGTCGCTCGTCGACCCCGACAACCGCCGTGCCGTCGACTTCGTCCTGCGTCGTCGTCTTCTGGCCGACATCGACGGGGGCGCCAAGCCGGCCATCGACGAGACCGGCGCCGCGAAGCTGCTCGTCACGAGTGCCGCTCTCCGTTTGCGTCGCGATCGCCCCGAGCTGTTCGAGGACTACTCCCCCATCACCACGTCGGGGGTGGCTGCGGAGCACCTGATCGCCTTCGACCGGGGCGGGGCGATCACCCTCGCCACCCGGCTCCCCGTCGGCCTCGCCGCCCGCGGAGGCTGGGCTGACGCGACCGTCGACATCGGATCCGCCCCCGTCGTCGACGTCATCACCGGGCGCCGCTACCAGGGCGGCGAGCTGAGCCTCGCCGAGGTTCTCGCCGACTACCCCACAGCACTTCTCGTCGAAGACGGAGGAAAACCGTGACCGAGTTCCACGTCTGGGCACCCGCGGCGAAGCGGATGACCCTGCTGCTCGACGGCAGCAAGGTCGAGATGACCTCCGCGCCCGATGGATGGTGGATCGGCGATGCAGAGGGAACCGACTACGGCTACCTCATCGACGACGCCACCGACCCCCGACCCGACCCGCGTTCGCGCCGCCAGCCCGACGGGGTCCACGGTCTCAGCCGGGTCTACGATCCCGCGAGCTACGACTGGGCCGACATCGCGTGGACGGGGCGTCAGATCGCCGGCGGCGTCATCTACGAGCTGCACATCGGCACCTTCACACCCGAGGGCACGCTCGATTCGGCGATCGAGCGACTCGACCACCTCGCCGACCTCGGCATCACGCATGTCGAGGTGCTGCCGGTCAACGGATTCAACGGCACGCACAACTGGGGTTACGACGGCGTGCTCTGGTACACCGTGCAGGAGACCTACGGCGGCCCCGAGGCGTATCAGCGCTTCGTCGACGCGTGCCACGCCCGAGGGCTCGCCGTCATCCAGGACGTGGTCTACAACCACCTCGGCCCGAGCGGGAACTACCTCCCCGAGTACGGCCCGTACCTGCACGAGGCGAGCGCCAACACCTGGGGCTCGTCGCTCAACCTCGACGGCGAGCACTCCGACACCGTCCGCAAGTACATCCTCGACAACGCCCTGATGTGGCTGCGCGACTACCACGTCGACGGCCTGCGGCTCGATGCGGTGCACGCCCTCGTCGACAGTCGCGCCGTGAATCTGCTCGAGGAGCTCGCCGAGGAGGTCGCGGTGCTGAGCGCTCACGTCCGCCGACCCCTCACCCTCATCGCGGAGAGCGACCTCAACGACCCGCGCATGATCCGCCCCATCGAGGCGAACGGCTTCGGCATCGACGCTCAGTGGAGCGACGACTTCCACCACGCCCTGCACGTGAACCTCACGGGTGAGACGACCGGCTACTACGAGGACTTCGATTCGGTCAAGGCCCTCGCGACCGTGATCGAGCAGGGCTTCTTCCACGCTCGCGAACTCTCCACGTTCCGCGGCCGCACCCATGGGCGTGCGATCGACCGCGAGCGCACCCCGACCTGGCGTCTGGTGACGTTCGCGCAGGACCACGACCAGATCGGCAATCGCGCGATCGGCGACCGGCTGACCGCGACCCTCGACGAGAACCACCTCGCCCTCGCCGCGCTGATCCTGCTCACCGCGCCCTCGACCCCGATGCTGTTCATGGGTGAGGAGTGGGCGGCGTCCACGCCCTGGCAGTTCTTCACCTCGCACCCCGAGGAGGAGCTCGGCGAGGCCACCGCGAAGGGCCGGATCGCGGAATTCGAGCGCATGGGCTGGGATCCCGACGTCGTGCCCGACCCCCAGGACCCCGAGACGTTCCAGCGTTCGAAGCTCGACTGGTCCGAACTCGACGACGAGGCGCATTCGCGCATGCTGCGGCTGTACCAGCGCCTCATCGCCCTGCGCCGCGAGACTCCGGAACTCACCGACCCGCGCTTCACCACGGTCGTCACCGAGTTCGACGAGGATGCCCGCTGGCTCATCGTCCGTCGGGGTCCGATCGCGGTCGCGGTGAACTTGAGCGACGACGTCGTGAGACTCGACCTGCAGGGCCGGGTCCTGCTCGCCACCGATCCCGGCGCCGACACGGCCGAAGGCCTCGAACTGCCCGCTGCGAGTGGCGCGGTGATCGACACCCGTTCCTGAACGGCGCCCGGCTTCCCGGGCGATGCCCGACGCGGACGGCGTCGGGTCAGCTCGGGAGCAGGACGACCACCGCGACGACGAGGGCGATGAGCCCGAGGGTTCCGGCGGCGATCGAGAGCACCTGCTTGACGCGCCGGTCCCGGCTCACCCGGGCCAGGACCGTGAGCAGGATCGCGGCCAGCGCGAGGAACACGAGCACTTCGATGGACACTGGTGCTCCGGGATGCTCGGGGGCGGGCGGGGGTCTCCTTCACACTACGTGCAACCTCATCGACCTTCGCTTCGACGGGCTCAGCGGGCGGGTCTTCCCCCCGGAGCTCGGACACGACCCGGCTCTTTGCATCGCTGCGCTCAGCGGGCGGAGTGGGCTACCCCGGACCTTCGCATCGCTGCGCTCAGCGGGCGGGGCGGCGGCGGAGCTCGGTCAGCGATGCGCTCCTCGACCTCCGATTCGACGGAGGTCGAGTAGGCCGGAGGCCGTCTTCGTCAACGTGTGGGCCGCCGTCGACGACGCGATCAAGCCCCGTCGCACACTGGCCTCGAATCGTGCGGCCGGCCGCGGACCGCGCGTCAGGACTTCAGCTTCCTGAGCGCACCCGCCTTGTGCGCCGCCTGCGCTCCGGTCTTCTCGCTCTCGACGATGAAGGCCGGCGCGTCGGCGCTTGCGGTGAAGTGTTGGCCGTCGAAGGTGAAATCCGACGTCTTCTTCTCGACGACCTTCCCGCGGGTGCGCCCCTGCGAAGTGCCCCAGCTGACTCGATCGCCCTTGCTCAGATCCATGGGTCGACCCTAGGCATTCCAGCTCATCGTCCGCTGATACCCCAGCTGCGGGGAGCGAAGGCGACCCGGCTCGTGGCGCGCACCGACGGCAGACGGCGGTGATGGGCCACCAGCTCCACGGCTCCGCGGGCGCGGCGGCGCAGACCCCAGAAGGTCACGCGCAGCAGCGACTCGGACACGATGGACGAGTCCATCTTCGACTCGCCGCGCACCCGCTCGGTGAAGGTGATGGGGTGTTCGACGACGCGGAGCCCCGCTTGCAGCGCCCGCCAGACGAGGTCGATCTGGAAGCAGTAGCCGTGCGAGGCGACCCCGTCGAGATCGAGCTTCTCGAGGGCTCGGCGGGTGAAGACGCGGTAGCCGCCGGTCGCGTCGCGGACGCTCACGCCGAGCGCCATACGTGCGTAGAGGTTGCCGCCCTGACTGAGGACGCGGCGACTGAGCGGCCAGTTCTCGACCTTCCCGCCCGGGACCCAGCGGGAGCCGAGGATCAGGTCGTCGTCGTGGGCCAGCGCGAGAAGCTGGGGAAGCTGCTCGGGGTGGTGCGAGCCGTCGGCGTCCATCTCGACGATGACGTCGTAGCCGTGTTCGAGCGCCCAGGCGAAGCCGGCGAGGTAGGCCTTGCCGAGCCCCTCCTTGCCCGCCCGGTGCAGGACGTGGATGCGTCCGTCGGTGACGGCGCGCTGGTCGGCGAGCTCGCCCGTGCCGTCGGGAGAGCTGTCATCGACGATGAGCGCGTGCGCGTCGGGAACTGCGTCGAACAGCCGATCGAGGATCGGGTGGAGGTTGTCTTTCTCGTTGTACGTCGGGATGACGACGATGGTGTTCACGGTGGTGCTCCTCTCCTGGGTGGTGCAGGAATCGGGGGTGGGGGTGCTGGGATGAGCTCAGGCGACGCGAGTGGCGAAGACGACGATGTTGTTGGCGTATCGGTGCTCGGCGTCGTCGAAGGGTCCGTTGCAGGTGATGAGCCGCAGCTGGGCGTCCGGCGTCGGCCCGTAGACCTCTGCCGTCGGGAACTCCTTCTTGCTGACGTCGATGGTGCGGTCGACCTGGAACGCGGTCGTTGTGCCGTCGGCGAGGTCGACCTCGACACGGGCACCGGGCTGGAGTTTCTCGAGATCGACGAAGACGGCGACCTGGCTGACGGTGTCGACGTGTCCGGCGATCACCGAGGGGCCGATCTCTCCGGGGGCGACGCCGTCGACATACCAGCCGGCCGACATCCACTCCTCCGGCGGCAGCAGAACTCCCGAGGAATCGCGGTGGAGATCCTCGAGGGGTGCGTCGACTCCGATGTCCGGGATGCGGACGCGGATCGGGGGCGCGCTCGCCACCTTCTGAGCGGCGGCCGCGGGCTCCTGCGGGGCATCCGCTGCGAGGGCCGACGCGGCCGACGAGGCGACCGGCGTCGGGGCCGCCGCAGGTGCCGGTGCGGGGGTGCAGCCGGTGAGGGCGATCCCGATCACGGCGAGCGCTCCGCCGAACGCGACGAGGCGCGAACGGACGCGCGCCGTGCGTCGGACGTTCGGGGTGGTGGGGGGAACCATGGTCGTCGCTCCTAGGCGGTGATGGGCGGGCAGCCGCCGAGATCGGTGGCGGTGAGGAGGGCGGGCGCGAGGGCCGCCCAGGCGCTCCCGTAGTAGGTCTGCTGCTCCTGGGCGAGGGTGTCCCCCGCGGAGAGGTCGGCTTCGGCTCCTGCGGTGTCGCCGTCCGCGGCGAGGACCGCGGCGCGGGCTCCGAACGCGAGGGGGTGCCGGTCCGTCGTGAGCGATGAGCCGCCGAGGTCGAGTTGCGCGGTGAGGTCCTCGCCGAAGGTGAGGGCCGGCAGGAGTCGCGCCGACAGTGCGACGTCCTCGGGGTCGCAGGACTCCGCGAAGCGGATGGGCATCCGGGCGGCGTCGTAGCCGTAGCGGACGGGCTCGGCGGACTCGGCGGGGCCCGCGGCGACCGCGACGGTCCCGTCGGCGTTGACCCGTGCCCAGTCGGACGGGAGAGGTGCGGTGTCGAGCAGGCTCGATGTGACCGCACGCGAACCGGCGGCGACCTCGTTCCAGCGTTCGTCGCCGGTCAGGTCGAACAGGACGGCGAAGGCGACGGGCGAGGGGTAGGACGGGTTGTAGGCGTACGGCTGGGTCGCCGCGGCCCACATGCCGGGCAGCAGGATCCTGCCCGCTGCCGTCTCGACGGTCAGCCGGTCCGCGATGACCCCGGCCAGTGCCGTGGCGTCGGTGGTGAGATCGTCGCGCGACCACCGGTCGCCGGCCAGCGCGAGTGCACGAGCCGTGTCGAGGTCGGCATCCGATGCGGGCTCGTCGTCGACGACTGCTCCATCGGACCAGCGCCACGCGAGCAGGCCGTCGGTCCGCTGCAGGTTGGTGGTGGTCCAGTCCCAGATCCGATCGAACGACTCCTCGTCGTCGGCAGCCAGAGCGACGAGGAGCCCGTAGGCCTGCCCCTCGCTCACGGTGTCGCCGCCCTGGTCGCGGCGGACGACGCGTCCGTCCTCGACCCAGTCGTCGAGGAACTCGCGCTCGGCGTCGGCGGTGTCCCTCGGTGCTGCGGTCGCCGGGTCGAGGGGTGTCGACGGAGCGGAGGCCGCCCGGTCGGGATCCTCCGTCGGGGAGAGGGCGCCGGTGGCTGCGACGGCGATCCCGGCGGTGGCGAGGACCGCCACCGCCGCGATTCCCGCGACGACGCCCGCGCGCTTCCGGTTCACCGCTCGGCGCTCCTCCGGGCACGCACGACGAGGAGCGCGCCGGCTCCGGCGATCAGCGTCGCGATGATGCCGGCGGGCAGCAGCATGGCGGCGCTGTCATCGCGGTGCGCCAGCGCTCCTCCCCCGGTCTCGACGCCGCCGACGGGCATGGTGCCCGCCGATGCGGAGTCGAGGATCGGGGTGATCGTCAGACCGCCGGCGGGGGTGTCGAGCACGAACAAGGTGGAGACGCTGCCGACGGGGAGGTCGACGGACGCGGCGCCGCGTGCGCTGGTGGCGCGGACGGTCAGGTTCCACGGACCGGCGGGGACCTCGGCGTAGCCGGTGGCGGTCCCGGAGGGTGCACCCTTCGCGATGGAGAGACCGGTTGTGGTGGCGACGTCCACCTTGTCGGAGGTGGTCGATGCCTGAACGAGGCGGACGCGGGCGGCACCCTCGCTGGGGGCGCTGAGGTCGTCGGTGAAGACCTTGGTCTCGAGCTCGCTGTTCGTGCCGATCGCGGCCAGCGTCGAGGCGGTTCCGGCGTTGATGGTGACCGACGCCGAGATGGCGGGCTCACTGTCCGCCGGTGCGTCGGATCCGACCATGGCGACCGTGTAGGTGCCCGCCGGGAGCGGCATGTAGTCGGAGACGACGCCGTAGCCGACGTCGGACAGGTCGTACAGCGAGTCGCCGCCGGCGAGGGCGGAGAGCTTCACGTCGACGGATTTGGTGTCGGGCGACAGGTGGGCGACGCGGATCCAGCCGGTGTCGTCGGGGGCGGCCGTGGCCGATGTCGCGGGGAGGAGAGCTGCTCCCGCGGCGAGGAGAGCGGCGGCTCCCACCGCCAGTGCGGTGCGGAACCCCTGGGCGGGGCGGGATCGGGGGGTGCTGTTCATGACGTTTCTGCCTTTCGGAGATGGTCGTAACGGGTCGATTGGTACGGGGGTTGATCTGTGCTGGGCGAGCGGGGTCAGTCGATCGAGTAGCGGGCGGTGAGCCCGTCTGTCCCGATCGCGGTCTCGTCGGCGTCGTAGCTGCCGCCGAGCGCGGCGAACCAGCCCGCGAGGTCGGACCCCGCGCCGCTTCCCGGCGTGACGGCCTCGCCGTCGACGGAGGTGATGAGCACCTGACGGCGCACGACGCCGTCCTCGCCGGCGATCGCAGGGAATCCCGCGATCGTCAGTTCGTGCGTCGAGAGCAGCTGACCGAGCGCCAGGGTCAGCGACTCGTTGACCCCGCCTCCCGTGAGGAGCGCCTCGGACTCGGGATCGATGGTGAGCCGCGGGTTGCTCGCCAGCTCGCCGCCGAACGCCTGCCGACGCTCTCCGGCGAAGCCCTCTGCTTCGTCAGCCGCCTCGATGCCCTCGGGGTAGACCTTGCGGATCTCGACGGCCTGGGTGCCGGTGCCGAATTCGGCGACGACGCGGGAGTTGTCGAGAGCCTGGGCCACCTGAGGGAAGTTGTCCGGGAAGGTGCGCATCGACCCGGTCGTGACGACGTAGTCGAAGTCCTGCCAGCCGTTGGGCAGCATGTCCTGCACGTCGGAGTCGGTGTCGACCTTGTAGTACCAGATCACGTTGTCGCGCGGGAATCCGGACTCGACGAGGTCGACCCACATGGCGTCGTCGACGACCACCCGGTCGCCGCGCGACACGTTCTCGGATACCCACGACTGGGCGTCCCGCAGGGGGCGGTCGAGGTCGGCCAGCCAGAGACCGCGAAGCTGCGTGGCCCACACGGGCGCAGCGACGATCGCGCCGGTCAGCGCGATCGCGATCCCGGCGATGCCGACGGCGCGGGTCCGGACTCCGCGCCGACGGGCGGCACGGATGGCGGTCTCGGCACCCCATGCGATGAGGAGAGCTGCGAACGGGAGCATTCCGATCACGAACGGAACCGGGGTGTATCCCCCGGGCCGGAAGATCACCGCGAGGAAGCCGAGGTACAGGACCGCGAACGGGCGCAGCTGACGGGCGAACAGCCCGGCGAGCGCCGCGACCGCTCCGCCGACGAGGATCACCGGGTCGAGCTGGAGCCACTGGCCGAGGGTCGCCGAGAGCAGGCTGTCGGGGTCGAACGCGGATCCGCTGGACTCGCGATTGGCGAGCTGGAACGCGATCCCGGAGGTCAGGCTGACCCGATCGGGGCCCGGGAAGATCTCGCCCTTGACCCCGGCGAGCAGCAGATAGGTTCCGCCGACGAGCACGAGGACGCTGCCCGCCACCGAGAGGGTGTAACGACGCGTCGCCTTGTTGGACGAGCGCCACATCACCCAGGCGAGCACCGGCAGGGCGAGGAGGAAGGTTTCCTTCGAGAGCACCGCGATACCGAAGGCGAGCGCTGCGCCCGCGAATCCGGCGAGCTGATTGCGCTTCGTCATCGCGAGCAGGAAGGCGGCGAGGAGCCAGGGCAGCGCCACGTTGTCCAGGTACACCGTGCGGTGGAACTGCACGGCGAGCGGCGACACCGCGAACAGGAGCGCTGCAGCGGAGGCCGCGGCACGCGAGAGGCCGACCTTGCGGGCGAGAAGCCAGAGCAGTGCGGCCGAGACGACCATCGCGACGAGCATCGCCTCGCGCATCGCGATGACCGCGACGTCGTAGCGGTCGAACGCGAAGGTGGCCTGCCCGTACAGCGCGAGCTGCAACCAGCCCAGCGGCGGGTGGTCGTACCAGTAGGTGTAGTGGGCGATCTCGCCGAGCTTGGCGATCGACCAGGCCTGCGCCGTGTAGGTGCCCTCATCGTCGATCCGCTGCGGCGAGCCGGCCATTCCGATCGCCTGGACGAGACCGGCGATGAGGAGGACGGGCGCGAGCCAGCTGATCGAGCGGGCGTGGACGGAGAACCAGCGGCCGGCCCGGCTGCCACCGCGGTGGCGGCGGGGAGCGGGAATGGGCTCGGGTCCGTGAAGAACGGGAGGCGCCGTCGTCGGACGCTCGAGTACGCGGCTCATCGGACACCGCCCAGAACCAGCTCGGGCTGACGGCGCTCTTCGGCGGCGTCGCGGTGGGCACCGGAGTGCTCCGTCTTCTCCCATGAGTTGATGCCGCGCAGCTGACGGATCACGCTGCGCACGGAAGCGAGGGCGAGGAACACCTGGTACGGGAACGTGCCGAGCACGAGCCGCACGTAGTCGCGGACGCGCGGCTTGATGCCGTAGACCCGGCCGAACTCCCCGAGGCCCGCCGCCTCGACGGCGATGGTGACCAGGGTGGGCGCGATCGGCAGGAAGCTGAGCAGGGCGATCGGCGTCGGCACCTTGACGAACAGGATGAGGACGAGCGAAAGCGGGATGAGCAGTCCTGTCGCGGCCTGCAGGAACGGCATCGACAGCAGGTACCGGGCGAACATGCGCTGGCGGAAGGTGGGCAGCTTGCGCCACTCCCCCTTGCGCAGAACCTGGAGGAAGCCCTGGTTCCAGCGGGTGCGCTGCTTGTAAAGCGACTTCAGTGTGCCGGGGGTCTCCTCACGTGTCGCGACCTCGGGGCTGTAGGCGACGACGATGTTGGCGCCGGCGCTCGAGAGGCGGACGCCGAGCTCGCAGTCCTCGGCGAGGCACTGGTCGTCCCAGCCGTCGGACCAGTCGAGCCATTCACGGCGGGCGAACACGGTGTTGCCGCCGAGCGGGATGAACTTCGCCTCGGCCTGGAAGTGCAGGCGGGAGCGGAACCAGAAGTAATACTCGAGCACGTTGCGCAGCGACCACCAGCTGGAGCGGAAGTTCATCAGCTGGACGCCGCCCTGCACGACGTCGGCTCCCGTGTCCTTGAACTTGGTGTCGACGAGGGAGAGCAGGTGAGGGTGCACCTCGTCCTCGGCGTCGAACACGCCGATGACCTGGCCGCGCGCGACGGTCAGCGCGAGGTTGAGCGCCTTGGGCTTGTTCTTCGGCACGCTGTCGTCGACGATGACCTTGATCAGGCCGGGATGACGGGCCGCCGCAGCACGGCAGACGGCCTCGGTGCCGGGGTCGTCATGGCCGACGATCGCGATGATCTCGAAGTCGGGGTGGTCCTGACGGGCCAGAACGTCGAGCGTCTCGCCCATGACCTCCTCCTCGTGCCGTCCGGGGACGAGCAGCGAGAAGGACAGGTGGGCGGGCTTCGCCTCGGCGGCGAACGCGGTTCGCGAGAGGTGGCCGTCGCTGCGCCAGGCGTGCAGCATCCACCAGAGGGTGGTGAGTGCGATCACGGTCAGCGCGAGCGAGAGGAGGACGAGGCTGCTGTAGCCGATCCACTCGCCCGGCGTCCAGGACGCGAAGATGCTCGTCACGTCGTCCTGGAACGACAGGGTCGGCAGGTCGGGAACCGACCCCCCGCCGCCCGACGAATCGGGCTGGGGCGTCAGCAGGGGGCCGGGGATGGGGGCGCCGTCGGGTGCGGGGGCGACGGCGGTCACTGTGGGGCTGTCGGTGATCACAGGGTCTGCTCCGATCGGATCTTGCTCGGGAATGCGGGGGATGTTTCCGGGTGGGTGATGCGTTCGTGGGCGGTGGAATCCGGATCGGTGAGGGATTCCCGGGGGTCGTGGGGGGCTGCGGTCTCGAGGGCGACCATGACGGCCGTCGCGGCCGCCGTGTCACGTCCGCGGTCGGGGAAGACCACGTAGCGGTAGGCGACGAAACGGACCACCGTGCCGATGGCGAGGCCGATGACGTTGCCGGAGATGTTGTCGGCGAGCGGGCTGGTCAGTCCGAGGAGGTAGTGCGAGGTGAACAGGCAGGCGGCCGAGGCGCCCAGGCCGAGGAGGTTGGCGAGGGTGAACAGACCGGCCTCCTGCCAGAGGGGCCGGTTGCGGGCATCGCGGAAGGTCAGGTACCGGTTGCCGATCCAGGCGACGACCATCGCGACGGCGACCGAGATCACCTTGGCCCCGATGGGTTTGTCGTCGAGCACCGTGAACCGCAGCGCGTTGTACACGCCGATGTCGACCACGAAGGCGAGGAGGCCGATCGCGGCGAACGACCCGCTGCGCGTCATGAAGCCCAGAAGGCGGGAGATGACGGCCTCGGAGGGGGTGCGCGACAGGTGTCGACTGACTGGGGGCATGCACTCGATTCGGCGGCACCCCCGGATGGGTTTGGGGCACTGAGGTTATTGCCAGGTCGAGTTCACGTGACCGACTCATACCCCGCGAACAGGTGACAGCAGAGGCGTTCTCGCCTAGCCTCCCTCACCTGCGTTTCGGGGAACGTCGGGTCGAGCCTTCTTGGCGATCAGGGCGGCCGGCCGGATCATGCCGGCACCGAAGCGTTCCGTTGCGCGATCCATCACACCCTCGGCGTCCCGCCAGCCGTCGGCGGGCTCGTCGTCCCACAGCGTGAATTGGGCGGGCTCATCGCCATCGGTGAGCTGTTCGGCGCGGACGCCGATGAGGCGGATGCGGCGGCCGCGCATCTCGACCTCGTCGAGCAGTTCGATGGCCTGCTCGTAGACGCGGCGACCGGTGTCGGTCGCTTCGCCGAGCGTGCGGCTGCGGGTGATGGTCGTGAAGTCGGCGAAGCGCAGCTTGAGCGCGATCGTGCGCCCTTTGAGGCCTGCTCGGCGCAGTCGCACCGCCACCCGCTCGGACTGGTCGAGCAGCTCCCGGCGCAGCACGACGAGGTCGGAGGTGTCGACCGAGAAGGTGTTCTCATGGCCGATGCTCTTCTCGACTCCACGCGGATCGACGCTGCGGGAGTCGCGACCCCAGGCGAGTGCGTGCAGTTTGGATCCGCCCGCCTCGCCGACCCAGCGCTTGAGAGTCTCGAGAGGTGTCGCGGCGAGGTCGGCGACGGTGACGATGCCCCGGTTCGTCAGCGACTCCGCGGTCGCCTTGCCGACACCCCAGAGCGCTCCGACCGGCAGCGGATGCAGGAACGCGAGGGTGTCCTCGGCGGGGACGACGAGCAGGCCGTCGGGCTTCGACCTCGTCGAGGCGAGCTTGGCGATGAACTTGGTCGACGCGGCGCCGATCGAGCAGGTGAGACCGGTGTCGGCCTTGACCGTGGCGCGGATGGCGGTGGCGATCTCGAGGGGGGAACCGAGCAGTTTGCGGGCGCCCGCGACATCGAGGAACGCCTCGTCGATGCTGAGCGGCTCGACCAGTGGCGTGACGTCGGCGAAGATCTTCATCACGCGGGCCGAGTAGTGGCGGTACTTGACGCCGTGCGGGGGGATGACGATCGCGCGCGGGCAGAGCCGCATGGCCTGACTGAGCGGCATCGCGGATCGGACACCGTAGGCGCGCGCCTCGTAGGTGGCACTCGTGACGACGGACCGGCCGGACTCCCCCGCGATGATGACGGGCTTGCCGATCAGCTCGGGGCGCTCGAGCAGTTCGACGCTCGCGAAGAACGCGTCCATGTCGATGTGCAGGATGGTCGCGCTGTCGCTGTCGAGCTGGCCCGAGACCTGCCGCTCGCCCTGACCGCCCTTGACACTCACTCCCCCATTCTCCGCCCCGCCCCCGACATCGGGCCTTCGTCTCGACGGGCTCAACGGGCGGCCTGCCCCCACCCCCCGCCCGCCGCCCGCCGCCCGTTGAGCGAAGCGAAACGAAGGACCCCGCCCCCACCGCCCGTTGAGCGAAGCGAAACGAAGGCCCTCGGACCTCAGCGCGCCAGACGTTCCACCACGAACCCGAAGACACCGGGCAGCGCCGCGGCCGCGGGGACGATCGCGGGGCGTACGGGCGAGGTCGCCGCGGTCACCAGCCCGGTCGTCAGCCGACGCACATCCCGCGTCACCCGATGCCATTCCCGTTCGTACAGCGCCGGGCTCCCCTGCAGTGCGGCTCGCACGGCGGCGTCCGCCTGGGCGAAGCCGACGCGCAGCCCCTCACCGGTGAGCGAGTCGACGTAGCCCGACGAATCGCCGACGAGCATGACCCGACCTGCCGTCCGGTGCCGCGTCCGATACCCGAACGGCCCTGCGCCCCGCAGGGTGCTCGCGGGCTCGGCGGTGCCGATCCGATCCGCCAGTTCGGGCATCGCGGCGAGCGCCGACCGGAAGTCGGTTCCGCGGGGGCCCATGACGGCGACGCCGACGGTGTCGGACGCGACGGGGGTGATGTAGGCCTCGGCGTCGGGACTCCAGTGCACCTCGACGAGGTCGCTCCAGGGTGCGACGCGGAAGTGCCGGCGCAATCCGAATCGGCGTCCTCGACGCGGGATCGGCAGGTCGAGACCGAGCAGACGGCTCACGCTCGAGTGGAGTCCGTCGCAGGCGAGCAGCCACGACCCGGTGACTCCGCCGGCCGAGACGCTCGCGTCATCCTGCACGATCGCGTCGACCCGCGCCGACTCGACGACCACGCCGACCTCGGCGGCGCGCGCCCGCAGCGCGGAGTGAAGGGTGGTGCGGCGGACGCCGCGCCCCGGGGAACCGGAGAGTCGGTGCTCGACGGATCGGCGGCCGTCGGTGTAGCGGAATCCGGCGATGTCCATGCCGGCGGGGGCGACGCCGATCTCGGCGAGCGACTCGAGCGCGACCGGCATGAGGCCCTCGCCGCACGCCTTGTCGAGGTCGCCGTCGTGGGGTTCGAGAACGGTCGCCTCGAACCCGGCGAGGCGCGCGCGGATGGCAGCGACGAGGCCGACGGGACCACCGCCCGCGACGATCACGTCGGTGCGGGTCATCAGACCGTTGTGCGGTCGGCGGAACCGGCGAGCGCGCGGTTCTCGACGGGGATGCGGAAGCCGAGCAGGAGGATCGCGTTGAGCACGGTGAACGCGATCGCGGTGACCCATGCGGTGTGCACGAGCGGGAGCGCGATGCCCTCGAGCACGACGACGACGTAGTTCGGGTGACTGAGGAACCGGTAGGGTCCGCGGTCGACGAGGGACATGCCCGGGACCACGATGACGCGGGTGTTCCACTGCGGGCCGAGCGTGGCGATGCACCAGTAGCGCAGCACCTGCGACAGGATCGCGAGCCCGAACATCGTCCAGCCGAGCCAGGGGATGAAGGGGCGGTCCGCCACGACGACCTCGACGAAGCAGGCGATGATGAAGCCGGTGTGCAGCGCCACCATCCACGGGAAGTGCGCTCTGCCGTACTCCACTCCCCCGCGCGCGAACGCCCATCTGGCGTTGCGGGTCGAGATGACGACCTCGGCGATCCGCTCGAAGCCGACGAGCAGCAGCAGCACCGCGTAGAGGATGACGCTCATGCGGCCGCCGCCGTCTCGGGCCAGCGCAGCAGGATCAGTTCAGCGCTGAGGCCGGGGCCGAGCGCGAAGAGCAGCCCGCTGTCGCCCGATCGCCGGTCACCGGTGTCGAGCGAGTCCGCGAGGACGTGCAGCACCGACGACGAGGACAGGTTGCCGACTGCGGCCATCGACTTCCAGCTCGCGTCGAGCGCCGAGTCGGCGACGTCGAGGGCGCGCGCGAACGCCTCCAGCACCCGGGGTCCGCCGGGGTGGGCGAAGTACTCGGAGACCCCGGCGAGGTCGAGTCCGTTGTCGCCGAGGAACTCGACCACGTCGTGCGAGAAGTGCTCGTCGACCGCGTCCGAGATGCCGCCGGTGAGCACGATCCGGAACCCGGTGGAGCCGGGTGTGAAGCCGAGCACATGACCGCTGTCGGGATAGAGGTGGCTGCGCGCGTCGATGATGTCGGGTCCCATGGTGGTGAGCCGCTCGGCACGTCGAGCGCCGACGGCGATGACCGCCGCGGCTCCGTCGCCGAACAGGCCGCTGGCGACGAGGTTCGCCATGGAGTCGTCGTCGCGCTGGACGGTGAGGGAGCACAGTTCGACGGAGACGAGAACGGCGACGTCGTCGGGGTGCCCGAGGAGGTAGTCGTGCAGTCGACCGAGGCCGGCGGCACCTCCGACGCAGCCGAGCCCGAACATGGGGACCCGCTTCACATCCGGGCGGAGACCGAGCCGAGGCACGAGCAGGGCGTCGATCGACGGTGCGGAGACGCCCGTCACCGAGGTGAAGATGACGAGGTCGACCTCGTCGGCCGTGATGCCCGCCCGCTCGAGGGCACGGCGGGTCGCCGTCTCGGCGAGGTCGGTCGCGTGCTCGACGAAGCTGTCGTTCGACTGGGTGAAGGTCAGTGCCTCGCGGTACCTCTCGAGCGGCATGACCAGGTGCCGGGTCGCCACCTTGCTGCCCTCGTGCAGGCGGCGCATGACGGCCTGTTTGGCGGGGTCGCTCGTGATCATCGGAGCGAGCATCTCGGTGATCTCAGCCTGCGGGTATCGGTACGGGGGCAGGGCGGTTGCCACCGCGGCGATTCGGCTCACGAGCGAAAGGTACCACCGCCCGTCGGGGAGTCGACCGGGCGTTGTCCCGACCCGGGAACGGGGTCCGGAACGGCTCCCGGCGGGGCTCCGTCCGCACAGGTCGGAGCCGGACTCCGAGAGGACAATGGGGGTATGACACGCATCGCGGTGATCGGGGCTCACGGCCTGGTCGGACAGAACATCATCAACCTCGCCTACAGCCGTGGCGCTGACGTGACGGGGGTGATCCGCAACGCCGACCACGGTGAGGACATCGTTCGTCTCGGCGGCGAGGTGACGCTGGTCGACATCGAGTCGGCGAGCGCCGAGGAACTCGCCGAGCACCTCCGCGGGGCGGACGCGGTCGTTTTCAGCGCGGGCGCCGGTCCGAACTCCGGGGTCGCACGCAAGCGCACCGTCGACTTCGGCGGCGCCGTCCTGACAGCTGACGCCGCGAAGATCGCCGGCGTGAACCGGGTCGTCCAGGTCTCCGCGATGGGAGTGGACGAGCCCCTGCCCGCGGACACCGACGAGGTGTGGGCCGCCTACGTCGAGGCGAAGCGCGACGCCGACCTCTATCTCAAGGCCAGCGGACTCGACTGGACCATCATCCGGCCGGGCGGGCTGACGAACGACGAGGGAACCGGAAAGGTGCGCCTGGCGGACAAGGTCGAGCGGGGAAGCATCCCGCGCGCCGATGTCGCCGCGATCGTGCTCGCAGCTATCGACGACGACCGCACCATCGGCCGGACCTGGGAGGCGATCTCCGGGCCGGACACGATCGAAGACGCGATCGACGCGGCGCTCGCGGCAATAGCCTGAGCCTCGATGCCTCTCATCGACAATGCCGTGTACGTCGACGGCCACCGCGCCGCCGAGCCGCAGACCCTCGAGGAGACCTTCGAGACCGCGCAGCGTCTCGGCGGGATGGCCTGGATCGGGCTGTACCGGCCGAGCGAGGAGGAGCTGCGCGCCGTCGCCGACGAGTTCGGTCTGCATCCGCTCTCGGTGGAGGACGCACTCGCCGGCCATCAGCGTGCGAAGGCGGAGAAGTACGGCGATGTGAGCTTCGTGGTCCTCCGTCCCGCCCGGTACCTCGACGCCGAGGAGAAGGTCGAGTTCGGAGAGGTGCACGTGTTCGTCGGGCCGACGTTCGTCGTCACGGTGCGGCATGCGGAGTCGCCGGATCTCGGCGCGGTGCGGCGCCGCATGGAGGAGAACCCCGAGCTGCTCGCGCTGGGTCCGCGCGCCGTCCTCTACGGGGTGCTCGATCAGGTCGTCGACGAGTACGGCCCCGTCACGTCGGGTCTCGAGAACGACATCGACGAGATCGAGGATCAGCTGTTCGGCGAGGGCAGTGCGGTGTCCCGCCGCATCTACGAGCTGTCGCGCGAGGTCATGGCCTTCCAGCGTGCCGTCACCCCGATCATCGGAATCCTCGACGACATCGAGCGCGCCTACGCGGCCCACGATGTCGACATCGAGTTGCGCCGCAACCTGGGGGACGTTCACGACCACGCCATCCGGGTGGCTGAGCGGGCCGATTCCTTCCGGGTGCTGCTGCAGAACGCGCTCGTGACGAACTCGACGCTGGCAGCGGAGGCACAGAACAACGAGATGCGCCGGATGACCGAGGCCAGCCTGGCGCAGGGCGAGCAGGTGAAGAGGATCTCCTCGTACGCGGCGATCCTGTTCGCGCCGAGCCTGATCGGCAGCGTGTACGGCATGAACTTCGACAACATGCCCGAACTGCACTGGTACTTCGGCTACCCGATCGCGATCGGCCTGATGCTCGCCCTGAGCGGAGGCCTCTACCTGGTCTTCAAACGCAAGGGCTGGCTCTAGCCCTCGCCTTCCCCGTCCCCTCCGGGCCACCTGTCGCCCGGCCGGCCCCCTCGCTCAGCAGGTGAAAACGTGCTCAGCAGGCGGAATCGGCCTGTTTTGACCTGCTGAGCGCACTTTCACCTGCTGAGCGACAGGATCGGCTGGATTTCACCTGCTGAGGGAGAGGACCCGGCGGATTTGGGTGGACGGGCTGGCCGTCCCCGGTAGTTGAGGCTGACCCGCCGCCCGCCCCACCTGCAATCCGGCTGCGGGGGGGCCAGGATTTGCGCGCCTGTCAGGCCTCGACGGCGCGGGAACAGGCGACCGGCTGCCAACTCCTCGCCTCCACTCCCCGACCTCGACCGGCGGTGCACCTATCGGCGGAGGATACTGGGGCTATGGGATGGCGATTCATCGTGGCACCGCAGTGGCAAGGGTCCGGATCGAGTCGCGCGATGCGCCTCATCGACGGTGCGGAGGCGATCCGAGGCGACCTCCCCTCGAGCAGGACGACCGAGATCGAGACGCCGCCCGAGGCGGGCGACTCCCTCGGCACCGAGGTCGGGCGCCTGTCCGCCATCGTGGCTGTCCGCGACCGTCTCGCCGCCGAGCTCGCCGCGGTTCCCGCCGAGGACGCACCCCTTCTCATCGGTGGTGACTGCGGGGTCGAAGCGGCCGCGCTGGACTGGGCGGTCACGAACTCGCCCGACACCTGCGTCCTCTGGTTCGACGCCCACGCAGACCTGAACACGCCCGGCAGCTCCCCCAGCTCCGCCTTCAGCGGCATGGTCCTGCGCACCGCCCTCGGCGATGGCGAGGGCGTCCTCGTCCCCGAGGCTCCGCTGCGGACCGACCGCGTCGTGCTCGTCGGCGTCCGCGCCACCGACGATGCCGAGGCCGAGTACATCGCCGCGACACCCATCGCCTCCCTCGGGGTGGATGCGGCAACACCCGAGACGCTCATCGCCGCCGTCGAGGCGACCGGTGCGACCTCCGTCTACGTGCACGTCGACCTCGACGTCCTCGACCCCGCCGACATCGCCGGAGTCGCCTCCGCTGAACCGTTCGGCCTCCCTCTCGACTCCCTGCTCGGACTCATCAGCGGGGTGCGCACCCGGTTCCCCGTCACCGGCGGGGCGATCGTCGGATTCGCACCCGAATCGCCCGTCGCGGCCGTCGAGGACCTGCCGAGCATCCTCCGGATCCTTTCCGCCATCACGTCGCAGCGGTGAGCGGGTAGGACGCCCCCTTCGCTTCGACGGGCTCAGCGGGCGGGCCTCGATCCCCTTCGCGTCGCTGCGCTCTGCGGGCGGGGCTTGTCCCCTTTCACGTCGCTGCGCTCTGCGGGCGGGGCCCTTCGCTTCGACGGGCTCGGCGGGCGGTGGGCGGGCGCGGCTCTCGGGGTGGGGTGGTGGGGCCGGAGTAGCCTCGGGGCATGAGCGAAACCGACGTTCCCGCCCGCATCGACGTGAGGCAGCACGGGGCCGTCCGGGTCATCGGACTCGACCGACCCGACAAGCGCAACGCCGCCGATGTGCGCATGCTCCGCGAGCTCGCCCAGGCCTACGGCGACTTCGAACGCGACCCCGACTCGCGGGTCGCCGTCATCCACGGGGTCGGCGACCACTTCACCGGTGGGCTCGACCTCGGCGACATCGGCCCCCGCCTCTCGGAGCCCGGCGGACTGGAGCTGATCCCCGACGGCGGCATCGATCCGTGGGGGCTCATCGGCGCCGCGCGCACCAAACCCGTCGTCATGGCGGTGCAGGGCACCTGCCTCACGCTCGGCGTCGAACTCATCCTCGCCAGCGAGGTCACCGTCGCCGCCGACTCGACCCGCTTCGGCCAGATCGAGGTGTCACGGGCCATCCTCCCCTTCGGCGGCGCGACGATCCGCTTCCCACGAGCCGTGGGCTGGGGCAACGCCATGCGCTGGATGCTCACCGGCGACCTGTTCGACGCGACCGAGGCGCTCCGCATCGGCCTCGTCCAAGAGGTCGTCCCGCACGGCGAGCAGCTCACCCGCGCCATCGAGATCGCCGCCCGGATCGCCGAACAGGCGCCACTCGCCGTCCAGGCGACCCTCGCCAACGCCCGCCTCGCGATCGCCGACGGCGACGAAGCAGCGGCAGCCGAACTGAACTCACAGCTTCAGACGCTCTCGGCAAGCGAGGATGCCGCTATCGGAATGCGTGCGTTCCTGACCCGGACCGCGCCCCACTACGTCGGCCGCTGACCGGCCGGAGCTTCCGCGACAGGAGACCCTTCGTGACAACGACCTACGACCTCATCGTGATCGGAGCCGGCCCCGTCGGCGAGAACGTCGCCGATTACGCCACCAAACGCGGCCTGAGAACGGTCATCGTCGAGAGCGAACTCGTCGGCGGCGAATGCTCCTACTGGGCGTGCATGCCGTCGAAGGCGCTCCTCCGATCCGTCCACGCCCGCTCCGCCGCGCTCAGGGTCGACGGAGCCAAGCAGGCCGTCACCGGCGACCTCGACGTCGCCGCGGTGCTGCGCCGGCGCGACTCGTTCGTCAGCGACTACGACGACGGCGGGCAGGTCGGCTGGCTCGAATCGGCGGGCATCGACCTCGTCCGCGGCCATGCGCGTCTCAGCGGTGTGCGGAAGGTGTCGGTCACGACCCCCGAGAACGAGATCGTCGAGCTCGAGGCGACCTACGCGGTCGCCGTCTCGACCGGGTCGGCAGCGCTGCTGCCCGACATCGACGGTCTCGCCGACGCACAGCCCTGGACCAGCCGCGAAGCCACCGGGGTGACCGACATCCCCGACTCGATCGCGATCATCGGCGGCGGAGTCGTCGCCGCCGAGATGGCGACCGCGTTCGCCGGTCTCGGCAGCACCGTCACCGTCATCGCGCGCGGAGGGCTGCTCGCCAGCATGGAGCCCTTCGCGGGCCAGCTCGTCGCCGATGCCCTCACCGAGGCGGGCGCAACGCTCCACCTCGGGCGATCGCCGGTCTCGGTGCGCCGCGACGACGCAGGCGACGCGGTCATCACCCTCGACGACGGTACGGTCGTGACCGCGGCCGAGGTGCTCCTCGCGACGGGACGCACCCCGCGCACCGAGGATCTCGGTCTCAGCACGGTCGGCCTCGACGACGGCGACTGGCTGGGGGTCGACGACACCCTCCTCGTGGACGCCCCGACGAACGCCGACGAGAAGTGGCTGTACGCCGTGGGAGACGTCAACCACCGCGCCCTCCTCACGCATCAGGGCAAGTACCAGGCTCGGGCGGCGGGCGAGGTCATCGCGGCCCGCGCGCAGGACCGCACGGTCGACGACGCGCCGTGGGGTCTCCACGTCGCCACCGCCGACGCGGAGGCGGTCCCCCAGGTCACCTTCACCGACCCCGAGGTCGCCTCCGTCGGGCTCACCGAGAAGGCCGCGACGGACGCGGGCTACCCGGTGCGCAGCGTCGATTACGAGATCGGCTCGGTCTCCGGCGCCGCGCTGCAGGCCGACGGGTACAAGGGCACCGCCCGTCTGGTGATCGACACCGAACGCGACATCGTCCTCGGCGCGACCTTCGTCGGACAGGATGTGGCCGATCTGGTCCACTCGGCGACGATCGCCGTGGTCGGCCAGGTCCCGGTCCGTCGCCTGTGGCACGCGGTGCCGTCGTATCCGACCATCAGCGAGGTCTGGCTCCGCCTCCTCGAGACCTACGGAAGGCCCGAATCATGAGCAGGCTCGGCGACCGGATCAGCGAACTCGGCGATCGCTTCACCGAGTTCCGCAACACGCGCTTCATGCGCGAGACCTTCCCTCCCGGTTGGGCGCGCGCGGTCGGATTCGAATACGCGACACTCGTCGGGCTCACCATCGGCCTCCCGCTCAGCACGGGACGGGTGCGGCGTGAAGGAGAGCTGATCGTGCTCACCGGCCTCCCCAAGTGGGCGTTCAAACGCGGTGGCACCACCGTCGGCCGCGTGTACCTCACGCGGGACAACGACAGCGAGGCTGTGCTGAAGCACGAGCAGGTCCACGTCGAGCAGTGGCGCAAGTACGGGTTGTGGCTGCCGGTCCTCTACGCACTGCACGGGCAGAACCCGCTCACCAACCGATTCGAGATCGAAGCGGGCCTCGAAGACGGCGGCTACGTGCCGCGCTCCCGCCCCGCGGCCCGCAAGCCGCGTACGCGAGCGGCGTCGCCGGTCGCCCCCGCCGACTCGGGCCCCGAGAAGACAGGCCCTTCCGATGAGCTCTGACCGTCGCGAACTTCCCCCGCCCACGAGCATGGTCGGGCGCACCGTCGTGCTCACGGGCGCCAGCTCGGGCATCGGCGGGGCCGCAGCGCGGGCCCTCTCCGCGCTCGGAGCCGAGATCGCGATCGTCGGACGCAACCCCGAACGCACGGCCAAGACGGCGAAGGAACTCGGAGCCGACGCCTTCGTCGCCGATTACGGTCGGCTCGCCGAAGTCCGTTCCCTCGCCTCCGACCTGCTCGCGCGCTACCCCCGAATCCACGTGCTGGCCAACAACGCGGGCGGCATGCAGAACACCCGCACCTTCACCGCCGACCGCAACGAGCGCACCTTCCAGGAATCGCACCTGGCCGGGTTCCTGCTCACCGATCTGATCCTCCCGCGCATCGTCGAGACCGCCAAGACCGCACCGAAGGGCAGTGTGCGGATCATCCAGACCGCGAGCGTCGCCGCGCGCGGGGGCCGCATCTCGCTCGACGACCTCGACTCGCAGCGCGGGCCGTGGCTCGGCGGCTGGCGGGCCTACTCGAACGTGAAGCTCGCGAACATCCTCTTCATCAAGGAACTCGCGCGCCGGATCGCCGGCACGGGGGTGGAGGCGTACTCGTTCCACCCCGGCTTCGTCCGCACGAGCTTCGGCGCGGGCGGCTGGATGATGTCGGCGATCGACTTCCTGACCCACGGGAACTACGGCATCAGTCCCGAGCAGGGCGCCGAACCCCTCATCCGCTTGATCGCGGCAGCCGAGATCGACTCCCCCAGCGGCACCTACTTCGACCGCCTCCTTCCCGACGGCTCGACGTCAGCCCAAGCCGACGACGCGGTGTTCGCGAAGAAGCTGTGGCGCGCCAGCCAGGAGCGCGTGGACACCGCCCGATCCTGAGCGGGCCCGACCCGCGATCAGCTGTCCTCTGACCGGCCTTCGCGCCAGTAGCCCATGAACGCGACCTGGCGGCGGTGGATGCCGCAGTCGCGCACGAGATAGCGGCGGATCTCCTTGACCATGCTCGCCTCTCCGGCGATCCAGGCGTAGAGCGAATCGATCGGCGCCTCGGCGGGCGTCTCCCACAGGATCGTCTGGTCGATGTCGACATCATCGAGTTCGTCGGGCGAGTCGGAACTGGCCTCGCACTCGCGTGCGTACCAGGCGCGGACCGTCTCGGCGAGCTGCGATCGGCCGGCCGAGCGATCGCGCACGAGCCAGGACACGGTGACGTCAGGGGAATCGGCGAGAGGCGTCCAGTCGTCGACGTGCGGCACCTCGATGACCGCGTGCGCTCGCGTTCCCGCGGGCAGCGAGCCGAGGATCGCGGAGATCGCGGGCAGCGCGGTCTCGTCTCCCGCGAGCAGGATCCGCCGAGCCGCCCCCGGCTTGAACTCGATGCCCTCTTTCGCGTTCTCGCTGCGCGCGTCGGGACCCACGATGACGAGCGGATCCCCGACTCTGGCCCGCGTGACCCAGGACGAGGCGGGGCCGGAGTCCCCGTGGCAGACGAAGTCGACGTCGATCTCGTTGTCGTCGGGGCGGATGCTGCGCACCGTGTAGGTGCGGATCGGATTGCGCGCATGGTCGGGCAGCTGACGCCAGCGCAGGTACCACGAGCCCTCCGCGAGGACCTCCTCGTCGTCGACGCCGAAGTCGGAGAAGCCGATCCCCGGGATCGGGAGGACGAGCTTGATGCGCTGATCGAGGCCGTCGGTGCCGAACACATCGAGGTCGGGACCGCTGAACGTCACCCGCAGGAACGTGCTGCTGAGGCGTTGGATCCGCGCGACCCTGACCCGGTAAGGGCGGTACGAAGGTCGGGTTCGCTGCGAAGTTAGCACACCCTAACCTTACTTAATCTCGGGCCGACGTGAAACGGCCGACCGCCCCGAGTTGCCCGGTTCAGGCAGTTCTCTCGCGAGAACACCGCCCGAACCCGGCAATTCGGCGCTCACCACTGCGGCGGGTGCCGCCTCTGCCACTGCAGCACCCGCTCGAGCTGGCGGCCGATCGACAGGATCGTCGCCTCTCCCCCGGGCGGGCCGATCAGCTGCACCCCCATCGGCAGCCCCTCGGCAGTGACCGAGACGGGAAGCGTCACGGCCGGCAATCCCGAGACGTTCACGAACGACGTGAACGGGGTGTACTCGACCTGCTGAGCGAAGTTGCGGTCGCCGTCCTCCGCGTCGTACCAGCCGATCGGACGCGGCGTCATCGCGAGCGCGGGCGTGATGACCGCGTCGACGCGCGCACCTTCCGTCCCGAACCAGGTCCGGATCAGGTCGCGCTCGAACTGCGCGAGAGCCGAGAGCGCCTCGACCAGTCGGACGACGGGAAGGGCTCTGCCCTCTCGGACCAGCCACGCCGTCAGCGGCTCCACGAGGCCCAGTTGCGTGTCATCGAGCGGCAGCGCGGCCGCTCCCGCCTGCCATATCGTGCGGAACGCCGCCGGATAGCGGGATGCGTCGGGAAAGCCGACCTCCTCGACGCCGTGGCCGCGGGAGCCGATGAGCGCGAGCGCCTCGTCGAGTGCGGTCCGCGCGGCTGCATCGAGGGTGATCCCGTGGGAGTCGTCCCACGGTGAGGCCGTGCTCACACCGATCTGGAACCGTCCCTCACCGTAGACAGCCGGTCCGAGCAGGCGGCCGGGGTCGGGCGGCCGCAGCGCGGACTCGAAGCCGATCTCGCCCGCACGCCGCGCGGTCATCGCGTCGACCAGCATCGCGGCGTCTTCGACGGTTCGGGCGAGCGCGCCGTTCGCGACCAGCTCGGCGAGACTCGGCGCGGTCGCCGGGACCAACCCGCGGGTCGGTTTGAGGCCCACGAGTCCCGTTGCGGCGGCTGGAATGCGCACGGAACCGCCGCCGTCCGAGCCGGGCGCGAATGGCAGCAGGCCGGCCGCGACGGCCGCCGCCGCTCCCCCGCTCGAACCGCCGGCGCCGAGAGCACCGTCGTACGGATTGCGGACGGGCGGCCGGCCGATTGGCTCGGTGTACGAGGGGAAGCCGAACTCGGGAGCGGTCGTCGCTCCGAGGCTCACCGATCCCGCCTCGTCGAGCACCGAGACGATCGCATCGGTGCGATCGGCGATCTGATCGGCGAACGCGCGGGATCCGCCGGTCCAGGAGTGCCCCTCACGCCGGGCGAGCTCCTTCTCGGCGATCGGGAGACCCCACAGCTCCGCGGTCTTCGGGACCGACCCGTGCAGCTCGCGCGCCCGGTCGAGTGCATGGTCGGCGTCGATGCGCGAGAACGCACCGAGTTCGGGATTCAACCGCTCGATGCGGGACAGGTAGTGCTCGACGAGCTCGACGGGTGTGATGTCGCCCCGTTGGAGCCAGTCCCATTGCTCCTGCGCGCTCAGGTGATGCAGTTCGAACATGCCTCGAGCCTATTGACCGCACTCGGTTGTTCATCCCGAACTGGCACTGTTGAGCCATGGGTTATCTGTTCCTCGCGATCGCGATCGTCGCAGAGGTGATCGCGACGTCGTTCCTGCGTCTGACCTCGGGTGACGGGGCGAAGTGGTGGGCGTACGGCATCGTCGGCGTCGGCTACGCGGTGGCGTTCACCTGCCTGTCGCTCAGCCTGTCGCGGGGCATCCCCCTCGGCATCGCCTACGCCATCTGGGCGGCCGTCGGCGTCGCGCTCGTCGCCCTGGTGAGCTGGCTGGCGTTCGGTGAGACCCTCACCTGGATCCAGGTCGGCGGCATCCTGCTCATCATCGTGGGAGTGACACTCGTCGAGCTCGGCGGCCGTCACCCCTGATCGATCATGAGGAGAGGGGCGCTACTTCAGGCTCTTCTGCAGCATGACGGTACCCAGCCAGCGGTCGAACTTGTAGCCGACGCGGCCCATGCGGCCGGTCTCCTTGAAGCCGAACGACTCGTGCAGCTTGATGGATCCGTCGGCGTTCTTGTCGGCGATGATGGCGATGATCTCCTTGAGCCCCGCCTGCTTCGACGCGTCGATCAGCGCGGCGAGCAGGGCACGGCCGAGCCCCTTACCCGTCGCCGCGGGCCGCAGATAGATCGAGTTCTCGACCGTGTAGCGGTACGCGCGCTTCGGCTTCCACGGCGACACCAGCGCGTAGCCGAGCACGTCGCCCGACGGCGAGACGGCGACGAGGAACGGCATGCCGAGCTTCGTGAGGAAGGCGAACCGGGCACGCCAGGCGCGAAGCGACATCTGGTCCTCGTCGAAGGTGACGGTGCTGTTGACGACGTAGTAGTTGTAGATCTCCCGCACGTCGGGCAGGTCGCGAGCGGTGGCGGGGCGGATGGTGAAGGCGAACGGCGACTCGGTCGGCGGAGCCTTGCGCAGGTGCGGGGGCAGCTGTCGGCGCGGTTGGTATTCCTCTTCGAGCACTGCCGCCCCTTCCGCGCCTGCCTGCCTCAAACCTAGCGACCGAGCGGCGCCCTCGTGTTCAGCGGACCCGCCAGTCGATCGGCTCGCCGCCCTGCTCCTCGAGCAGTGCGTTGGCGCGACTGAACGGACGCGACCCGAAGAAGCCCCGCGAGGCCGACAGCGGACTCGGGTGCACCGATGCGATGACGGGGACCTCGCCGAGCGCAGGCCGCAGCTTCTGGGCGTCGTTGCCCCACAGAATCGCGACGAGGGGACCGCCCCGGTCGACGAGCGCGCGGATCGCGGCGTCGGTGACGTCCTCCCACCCCTTGCCCCGGTGCGATCCCGACTTGCCCGGCTCGACGGTGAGGACCCTGTTCAGCAGGAGCACGCCGTTCTCGCTCCAGGACGTCAGATCGCCGTGCTCGGCGGGCGGGATCCCGAGATCGTCGTTGAGCTCGCGGTAGATGTTCGCGAGACTGCGCGGAATCGGTCGCACGTGACGTTCCACCGCGAAGGACAGACCGATGGGGTGGCCGGGGGTCGGATAGGGATCCTGGCCCACGATGAGGACCCTCACCCCGTCGAGCGGCTGACGGAAGGCGCGCAGCACGTTGCGCCCCTCGGGCAGCGATCCTCGCCCGGCCTCGTGCTCGGCACGGAGGAACTCGCCCATCCGGGTCACGACGGGCTGGACCTCGGCGAGCGCGTCGGCCCAACCGGGGTCGAGTTCTCCGTCGGAGGCGAGCTCGGCGAGCGTACGCGGCACGGGGGCCTCAGTCGACGGCCGACAGCACGGACACGACGGCACCGGCCTCGGCGGGGGCCACCCGCCAGACACTGCCGGATCCCACGACTCTCGCCCCTGATGCGCCGACGATGAGCGAGGTGCCCTCGTCGATCGCGACTCCCCCGTCGACGACGCCCGCCGCGGTGGAGGCGACGAGCCGGGACAGGGTTCCCCACTGGGCGGTGTGCACGTCGACGGTGAGGTCGACCAGCCCGATTCCGGGGACGATCGTGATCTCGTCGAGCTCCTCGCTCGCCTCCTCGGGGGCGACGGCCACCCCTCCGATCCGCCAACCACCGAGCAGTGCCCGTTCCGCCGCGATCATCGCCCCGGCCGAGAAGCCGAGATAGGGGACGCCGTCACTGACGACCTCGCGCAGGCGGTCGAAGAGAGGCCCGACGCTCTGGTGATAGGCCGGGGTCAGACCGCCCCCGATGAGCACCCCGTCGACCTCGTCGAGGATGTCGACCGATGCGGGGAACCCCTCGACGAGCACCGTGACGTGCTCGTCGATCTCGGAGATCTGGGTCAGCTCGCCGACGAGTCGTGCGGCATGCTCGAGCCCGTCTCCGTCGCGCACGACCACTACCGCGATTCGCGGCGCTCCGGCGTGCTCGACCTGCTCGGCGCGAGCCGCGCACTCCGTCAGGAACTCCGCGTAAGCGACCGAAGGGGCCCCTTCGCTCCAACCGCCGCCGACCAGGTGCACACTCACGGGGCCGATCCTAGGGGGCTCGACCGGACGCCCCCTCGGAACCCTGCCGGGATCGTCGATCCCGATCGGCTGGTCGGCGCTCCGGCCGGCTCAGGGAGCGACGGTGACGGGAGGCTGAGCGGACCAGGGGAAGACGATCCACCGGTCGGTGTCCTTCCAGGCGAAGTCGGGGACGAACGTGGTCTGCGGCTTGGTGTAGAGCGTCACGCTCCGCACCTCGGCACCCATCCCGGTGATGATGTCGACAGCGAGGGCGAGGGTCTGGCCCGACTGGGAGACGTCGTCGACGAGCAGCACCCGCTTGCCGTCGAGGGCCGCGCCGTCGAGGAACGGCGGCAGCACCAGGGGTTCGGGCAGGGTTTCGTCGATGCCGGTGTAGAGCTCGACGTTGATGCTGCCGCAGGACTTCACGCCGAGGGCGTAAGCGACCGCGCCGCCCACGATCAGACCACCGCGTGCGATCGCGATGACGATCTCGGGAGCGAATCCGCTCTCGGCGACCGAGTGGGCGAGCGACCGGGCCGCCTCGCCGAACTCGAGCCAGCCGAGGACCTCCTTGGGAGGCGCCCCGTCGGTCGAGGCTTCAGCGGGGGCAGCGGTCAATTCGGTGGCCATCCGTCTACGGTACCGCCCGGCACGCCCGCCGGCGCAGCAGGATCCGGGCGCTCGGGCCGCCGTCCGGCGCAGACGGAAGCGCCGGGGCTCCGGCGGGCTCATCACCCGCCGGAACCCCGGCGCTCATTTCGTCAGACGATGCTGCCGATCAGCCGACCAGCTTGTCCCGCAGGGCGCTGTACGCCTCCGAGAGGGACTCGTCATCGGTCTGCAGCGACTTGATCTTCTGCCAGATGCCGTCGACCGCCGCCGCTTCGCTCGGCGTCAGACCGGGGCAGCTCGACAGCTCGTCACCGTAGGCGAGGACGCCGCGGACATCGTCACCGGTGATGCCGAGTCCGGCCATCAGCTCGTCGAGGGTCTCGGCCTCGCCGATCGCCTTGAGCGCCTTCATCCGGAACGACGGCGACTTGACCGCCTGGACGACGTCGCCGATGGCCTCGCACGCCTCGGCGGACGGGCCCGTGGGGCCACCCACTCCGTTGATCGACGAGGTATCGTTCGCCAGGAACGCGGTCGCGTAGGCGATCGCCCCCGCACTGATCCCGAGAGCTTCGTCGTTGATGTTGTCGATGTCGTCACCCGGCTGGTGGTAGTTGGGGTCGTGCGTGATCCCCGCCGTCCCACCGAACAGTGCGACCTCCTCCTCGGTCTTCACGTCGTCGGCTCCGGTGAACAGACCCGACGCGGGAACCCCGTAGGAGATGAACCCGTCGTAGTCGCTGCGCCCATCGAACGCGGTGTCGATGTAGGGCTGACCGATTGAGTCGAAGTAGTCGGTGAAGACGTCCTCCGTCTCGGGCGCACCCGCCGGGACCTCGACGGGAGCCGGGAACGTCGACTCGTCGGCGTCGTAGATGCTGATCACGTAGTTCGGCGAACCGACCATGTCGAAGTTGAGGTAGGTCGCGATCTCGTCGAGCTCGTCAGGGTTGTTCGCCGCCAGGTCGTCGGTGTAGTAGTACGAACCGACGAGCCCGATCTCCTCGGCGCCCCACCAGGCGAAGCGCACCTGGTTGTTGAGGTCGCCCGCCTTCGCGAGCTGCACCGCGGTCTCGAGGATCGCAGCCGACCCGCTGCCGTTGTCGTTGATACCGGGCCCCTCGGGAACACTGTCGAGGTGCGCGCCCAGCATGACGGTGTTGTCGTCACGTCCGGTCGGCGTCTCGGCCAGGATGTTGAAGGTCTCGATCGTGGTGATGAACTGGTCGATGGCGAGAGTCGCGGTGCCCGTGCCGACGGTGGCCAGGATCGCGGCGCCCTGCTCGGGAGTCACCCCGAACGCGGGCACGTACGCCGCGTCGTCCGCGCCGCCGAGTGTGCCGTTGAGCGGCCCCGCCTCGTTGTTGTAGATGATCGCGCCGATCGCACCGACCTGCTTGGCGGCGGCGACCTTCTCGGAGAAGGCGCACTCACCGCGGCTGATGACGGCGACAGCGCCGGTGGCGTCGACCCCGGCCCAGGCGTCGGTGGTGCAGCCGAGAGGATCCGCGGGTGCCACGACCGGTCCGGTGATGCCCGTCACCGGGTCGGTGGACGGAGTGAACTCCATCGGCACGGCGTCAGCCAGGTCGACACCCGGCACGGTCAGCGACGCCGAGTTCACCGTCTGAGAGGCGGTCGAGAAGTACTGCCGCTCCGAGGTGTAGCCGGCGCCGGCGAGCACGCTCTCGACGTACTGGGCGCTCGCCTCATATCCCGACGTCCCGGCGGCACGGTTGCCGTCGTTCTGGTCGGCGATGGACTGGAACGCGTCGAGGTGCTGCGTGATGCCCTCGACCGTGACCGTGTCGGCGAAAGCCGATGGGTCGATCTCGGCTGCTGTCGCCGGAGCCGCGGGAGCTACGACGAGCAGTGCGACCCCCGTTCCCAGTGCGACGGCGAGCGTGGTTCGTTTGTGCATTGGCGTCCTCTCGTAGCGCGCCGGCAACGATGCGGACGCGATCCCGTACCCACACCGGTTGGCGCAGGACGCACTTCGACGGTAAGCGCGCTTATCGGATCGAGAAGAGATACACAGCCTTTTGTCACGGTCGGGTAACACCGACGACATGAGGCCGGCGTCAGGAGGTGGGGCGGCGCTCCCCGAGCTCGGAGCGGAGGCGGGCGACCTCGGCGCGCAGCTCCTCGAGCTCCGAACGGCTCGCACGCGGCGCCTTCGCCGGCTTGGAGACGATCTCGACGAACCAGGAGGCGAAGCTCGCGGTGACGATGCCTAGCAGCGAGATCCCGCCGATCATCAGGCCGACCGCGATCACCCGGCCGAGCACGGTGACCGGATAGACATCGCCGTATCCCACGGTCGTGATCGTCGCGCAGGCCCACCAGATCGCGTCGCCGAAGCTCGTGATGTTGGCGCCGGGCGCCGTCCGCTCGACATCGAGCACGGCGACGGCCGCGGCGAAGACCAGCAGAACGGTTCCGCCGGCGATGTAGATGCCGATCCTCTCCCGAAGTCGCGCCCCCGCGTGCCGGTCGATGACGAGGAACACGGTCACGAGACGCAGCAGTGCGAGCGGACGCAGCACGGGGATGATGATGAACACGAGGTCGAGCCAGTGCCGGCGGACGAACATCCACTTCTTGGGCACCAGAACGAGGCGGACGGTGTAGTCGACCGCGAACGCGGCCCAGGTGATCCACACGACGGCGCGGCACAGCGTCGCAACCCAGTCGTCGAGGCCGAGATGCAGGATCGGCAGGGCGTACGCGGCGAAAAAGACGAGGGCGGCACCCAGCAGGGGCCAGCTGGTGCGCTGCACCCACTTCTCGTAGGCGGGGCTCGTGTTCTGCCTCGACACGTCGTCGAGCGCGTCAGCGGTGGTCGTCACGCCGCCAGGTTAGGGCTTAGCCGCGTTTGACCTCGAGCGGACCGCGGATGACCTTGAACTGCGCCGGCTGCGCGACCGGACGCACCGTGATGTGGTCGAGGTTGACGTGCGCGGGAGCCTGGAGGCTGTAGACGATGACGTCGGCGATGTCGTCGGCGGTCAGCGGGTCGACGACGCCGGCGTAGACCTTGTCCGCCCGCTCCTGATCGCCGCCGAAACGCGCCAGGGCGAACTCCTCTGTCTTGACCATGCCGGGGGCGATCTCGATGACGCGGAGCGGCTCGCCCGCGAGCTCGAGGCGGAGCACCTCGTTGACGCTCAGTAGGGCGGCCTTCGCGGCGTTGTACCCCGCGCCTCCCTCGTACACCTCGTGGGCGGCGATCGAGGTGATGTTGACGATGCTCGCCACCCCGGAGACCTCAGCGGCCTCGCGCAGCGAGGGAAGGAGCGCGGCGGTCACGCGCTGCACGGCGATGACGTTGACCTCGAACATCCAGCGCCAGTCGTCGACCGACGTGCTCTCGACGGGGTCGAGGCCGCGTGCGCCGCCGGCGTTGTTGACGAGGGCGTCCACCGCGGGACCGTCCGCGAGATGGGCGGCGAGTGCCGCGACATCCGCCTCGGACGTGAGATCGGCGACGAAGTAGGCCGCTCCGGTCTCCTCGGCCAACTCCTTCAACCGGTCCTCTCGGCGGGCGACTCCCGTCACGTCCCAGCCGTTCCGGCGCAGCAGAGCGACCGTGGCCCGTCCGATACCCGAGCTCGCTCCCGTCACCACTGCATGCCGCGCCACTGTCGCCGTCCTTCGCCTAGTTCCCGAGAGATCAGATGCCGGGCGCCGCTGCCCGGCATCCACGTTATCGCGGGAGAGCCGCCTTAAACTGAGCCGGTGCCGCCGACCGATGCCGCAACCGGCAAGAAGCGCCGGGTGCCGCTGTGGGACAACGCGCGATTCGCGGCGATCGTCCTCGTCGTCATCGGCCATGCGATCCTGCGCCTGACACCCGAGTCGTATCCGGCATCGGCGCTCTATCTGATCATCTACACGTTCCACATCCCGCTCTTCGTCCTGGTGAGCGGGTACTTCGCGAAGACGTCGCTCGACCGGCGAGGGCTGACCCGGATCGTCACCGATCTCGCGCTCCCCTACCTGATCTTCGAGACGATCTGGACGGTGGTGCAGTGGCTCGTCGAGCGCAACGACGTCGTCAACTACGCCAACCCGTCGTGGACCCTGTGGTTCCTGCTCGCGCTGATCGGGTGGCGACTGCTGCTCCCCCTCCTGGCCGTGACCCGCTACCCGCTCGCGGTGTCGGTGGTGGTGTCGGTGCTCGCCGGCTACCTCGGCGACATCGACGAGACCTTCGCCCTGTCGCGGACGCTGGGGCTCCTCCCGTTCTTCGTGCTCGGCTGGCGGCTCCGGCAGTGGCGTCTGCGCGACCGGGCCGTCACGGACTACTGGGAGCAGGCATCGCGCCGCGTCGTCGTGTGGGTGCGCATCGGGGCCGGTGCACTGTTCGCCGCGTTGATCGTCGTCGCATCGACATCGGTGATCCCGCTGCGCGAGGCACGGGTGCGGCGCTTCCTCCTCTTCGACGAGTCCTACCCCGAGATCGGCTACGACCAGTGGTGGGCGGGAGGCATCCGGCTGGCCGTCATCGTGGTCGCGGCCGTGTTCAGCATCGCGTTCCTGGCGCTCCTGCCGCGCACGGCGACCTGGTTCACCCCGCTCGGGGCGGCGACCATGTACGTCTACCTGCTGCACACCGCGTTCCTCTATCCGCTGCGGGAGACCGGCTTCCTGGCCGCGAACGCGAACACCCCGACTCTGATCCTCGTTCTGATCGGTTCGTTCCTCCTCGTCCTCCTCCTCGCCTCGAAGCCGGTCCGCACGGTCTTCCGTCCTCTCATCGAACCGCGCGCGGCGTGGCTGCTCGCCAGCGACCCCGCCTCGAAGCGAACGTCCTGAGAGTTACGCCATGTGTCGACCGCGTTGCCGGTCGCCTCACCCGTTCGTAGGCTCGGCCCCATGACTGATTCACAGTGGAGATTCGAGACCCAGCAGATCCACGCCGGAGCCTCGCCCGACCCGACGACCAACGCCCGGGCCACCCCCATCTACAAGACGACCTCGTACGTCTTCAACAGCGCAGAGCACGCCAAGAACCTCTTCGCGCTGGCCGAGTTCGGCAACATCTACAACCGCATCCAGAACCCGACCCAGGCCGTCGTCGAGGACCGCGTCGCAACCCTCGAAGGCGGAACAGCGGCGCTGCTGCTCGCATCGGGCCAGGCGGCCGAGACCTACGCGGTGCTCAACATCGCACAGGCCGGCGACCACATCGTGTCGTCGAGCTCGATCTACGGCGGCACCTACAACCTCTTCAAGTACACCCTCGCCAAGCTCGGCATCGAGACGACGTTCGTCGAGAACCAGGACGACGCCGAGGAGTGGCGCCGTGCGGTCCGCCCGAACACGAAGCTGTTCTTCGCCGAGACCATCGGCAACCCGCGCATCAACATCCTCGACATCTCGCTCGTGGCGGATGTCGCCCACGAGGCCGGGGTACCCCTGATCGTCGACAACACGATCGCGACGCCGTACCTGATCCGCCCCCTCGAGCACGGAGCCGACATCGTCGTGCACTCCGCGACGAAGTTCCTCGGCGGTCACGGCATCGTCGTCGCGGGCATCATCGTCGACGGCGGCAAGTTCAAGTGGAGCGAGAACGCGGAGAAGTTCCCGGGGCTCACCACGCCCGACCCGTCGTACCACGGTGCGGTCTTCACCGACGCGGTGGGTGACGGCATCGCGTACATCATCAAGGCGCGTGTGCAGCTGCTCCGCGACCTGGGCGCATCGATCTCGCCCGACAGCGCGTTCAGCCTCATCCAGGGCATCGAGACGCTGAGCCTGAGGATCGAGCGGCACGTGCAGAATGCCGAGGACATCGCGCTCTGGCTCGAGAACCACCCCGACATCGCCAGCGTCAACTACGCGGGCCTGCAGTCGAGCCCCTGGTACCAGGCCGGCCAGAAGTACGCGCCCAAGGGCGTCGGCGCGATCATCTCGTTCGAGCTCAAGGGCGGCGTCGACGCCGGTTCGAAGTTCGTGGAGAGCCTCGAGCTGTTCAGCCACCTGGCGAACATCGGCGACGTCCGCTCGCTCGTCATCCACCCCGCGTCGACGACGCACTCGCAGCTCACGCCCGAGCAGCAGCTCACGGCCGGTGTCACGCCGGGCCTCGTGCGCCTGTCGGTCGGTCTCGAGAACGTCGAGGACCTCAAGGCCGACCTCGAGATCGGTCTGAAGGCGGCACGGGAGCTCAGCTCGCAGTCCGTCTGACCCGCGCACAGGAAGGCGCCGTTCCGTTCGGGACGGCGCCTTCCCGCATGTCCGGCCGGTTCGGCGACGTAACAATCGCGGACGCGCAGGCGGGGTCCGCGATACTGAAGTCCGCATGGACTGGCAGACCCCTGAAGACGCGGTGCCGTCGACCTTCGTGACGGAGGCCGACCAGAGAGCCCTGCTCGGCAAACCGCCGGCCACCGGCGCGTGGCGCGAGGGCGATCCCGCAGCCGACCGCCTCTTCGTCGACGTCGGCACGATCGCCCTCGAACGCGGCGACGAACTGCCCGGCGTCCGCATCGCGTACGAGACCTTCGGCACGCTCTCCCCCAGCGGCGACAACGCCGTGCTCGTCCTGCACGCGCTCACGGGCGACGCGCACCTCGTCGGCTCACCGGGCCCCGGCCAGCCCACGGGCGGATGGTGGGGCGGCATGGTCGGCCCGGGACTCGCGATCGACACCGACCGCTGGTTCGTCGTGGCCCCGAACATCCTCGGCGGCTGCCAGGGCAGCACCGGTCCGGCCTCGCTCGCTCCCGATCGTCGCGAATGGGCGTCGCGCTTCCCGCTCCTCACCATCCGCGATCAGGTGGCGGCCCAGCTCGCCTTCACCGACCGCATCGGCATCGCCAGATGGGCAGCCGTCATCGGCGGATCGATGGGCGGCATGCACGTGCTCGAGTGGGGTGTCGAGCACACCGACCGGGTCGAGCGGCTGGCCGTCCTCGCCGCGCCCGCCATCGCGAGCGCCGACCAGATCGCCCTCAACTCCGTGCAGGTCGAGGCCATCGGCATGGACCCCCGGTTCCGCGGCGGCGAGTACTACGGCGTCCCCGACGGCGAGGGCCCCCACCGGGGATTGGCGCTCGCCCGTCGGATGGCTCTCCTCAACTACCGCAGCCCCACTGAACTCAACGAACGGTTCAGGCGCAGCTGGCAGAGCGGACTCGACCCGCTGGCCGGGACCGGCGGGCGGTTCGCGGTGGAGTCCTACCTCGACTTCCACGGCAACAAGTTCACCCGGCGCTTCGACGCGAACAGCTACCTGCGTCTCGTCGGGGCGATGAGCTCCCACGACATCGCCCGAGGGAGGGAGAGCGCCCAGGCCGCCCTCTCCCGCATCGACATCCCGTCGCTGATCCTCGGGATCGACAGCGACCGCCTCTTCCCCGTCGAGGATCAGCGTTTCATCGCCGAGCACGTCCCCGGCAACATCGACGGCGACGAGCCCGTCGTGATCTCCTCCGACTTCGGCCACGACGGCTTCCTGATCGAGAACGAACTCGTCGGTCGCGAGATCTCCCGCCTCCTCGCCGTCTGACCATTCCACGGCTCATCGGATTCGCCGGGTGCCGAAAGTGAGAATTCCACTAATATCGGTTGGCATCACGCCTCGGACGACGGTCGTATGGAACTAACCACTAAGAGCACGCCCACCCCAGCCCGGGTCAGAGTGGCTGTACTCGACGACCATCGGATGGTCGCGGAAGGCATCTCGGCTCGGCTCGGTTCGTCGCGCACGCCGATCGACGTCGTCGCAACCGTGTCGTCGTGGGGCGCCCTCCTCTCGCACGCCGAGTTCCCCGTCGATGTCGTCATCCTCGATCTCAACCTCGAGGACAACATCCCGGTCTCCACCAAGCTCCGCGCGCTCAACTCCGCCGGGGCCCGCACGGTCATCATCAGCCGGCACACCGATTCGGCGTCCATCCACGGGGCGATCCAGGCCGGCGCCGCCGCGTTCATCGCGAAGTCGGAGTCGACCGAGACCCTCATCGCCACCGTCCTCGCGGCCGCGGAGGGCACGACCGAGTTCAGCGACGCCGTCCGCCGTGCCCTCGCCGACTTCCAGAACGCCGAGGATCCGGGCCTCGGCCGTCAGGAGCACCGCGCGCTCGTGCTCTACGCGGCCGGCCGCTCCATCAAGGAGGTGGCCAGCGACATGGACACCACCGAGGAGACGATCAAGTCCTACATCAAGCGCGCGCGGCGGAAATACCGGGCGATCGGCATCGACCTCGGCACCAAGAACCTGCTCCGCAGGCATGCCATCCGCGAAGGCTGGATCACTCCCGAGTAGGGACCTGGAGGGTGACGGGGGCGTGTCGTATCGGAGTGGCACCCCCATTTCAGGGCACAAGGGTGTCAGCATGTGGTCGCCGCGAAGCCTGCGGCGCGAACCGACCCGGAAACCCCGATGGAACGAATAGTCAAGGAACGCGACAGACTCCTCCGCCGCAGTGCGCGGCTGCTGGGGATCGTCGGCGCTGCCGCCGCGCTTCTCTGCCTCGTCCTCCCGGGGACCATCGAGCTCGGTTCCCTCGCGGTCCTGCTGCCGTTCTTCGCCCTGCTCTTCGCCGGCCTCTACCGCGTCGGAGTCTCGGGCTCGCTCGTCTGGATGGGCGTCGCCGTCCTCTCGGGTGACGCGATCATCCTGCTCGTCCACTTCGCGAGCACGGGCCTCCTCGCCCCGATCACCGGGGTGGGCGCGAGTCCCACGGGTCTCACCGACGGAGCCGAGACCGCGATCCGGTTCCTCGCATCGTGGACGACCGCCAGCGTCGCGATCGTGCTCGTCACCTCGCTCGGACGCATGCTGCTGCTCGCCGCCGCCTTCGCGGCGACACTCGCCGCGACGCTGTTCTCCGCACTCGCCGCGCCTGACGGCCTGGTGACTCTCGGCGCCGTCGTCGCCGGTTGGGCCGTCGCCAGCACACTCGGGTCGCTGCTCGGGGTCGGCGTGGTCCGGGCGGCCCGGCGCATCTCCAACATCGGACGCGCGCACCGCGCGGAACGGCAGGCGAGCGAGACCGAGGCGCAGCGCCGCCAGGGCGCCCGCCTCCTGCACGACACGGTCCTCGCCAGCCTCACACTGCTCGCGCATCAAGGCCTCGGGGTCTCCACCGATGCGATGGTCCAGCAGGCCGGCGACGATGCCCGGCTGCTGCGTCAGCTGCGCCTCGGCACCGCTCCCCTGCCCGCGGCGGCGGCGGAGTACAACCTCAAAACGCCCGTCGAGGAGTCGACGCTCGGCAACACGCTCGAGGCGGTCAAGCAGCGCTTCGGCCGGATGGGCCTCTCGGTCAGCTGGCACGGCACCGGTCAGGTGCTGCTGCCCGGCCACATCCTCGACGCCTTCCTCGGCTCACTGGCCGAGTGCCTCGAGAACGTCCGTCGGCACGCGGGCGTCGAGGAGGCTCATGTGACCATCACCGATGACGACACCACCATCCGGGCGATGGTCACCGACAACGGCGTCGGATTCGACCAGTCGACGATCAGCGAGGGCCGGCTCGGCTTCAAGGAGTCGGTCGTCGCGCGGCTGCGAGAGGTCGGCGGCAACGTGAGGGTCTTCTCCGCTCCCGGATCTGGCACCACCGTCGTTCTGGAGGTGCCGAAATGACCTCGATCGCCGATCTCGCCAGTGGGCCGTCGGAACCGTCCGACGACGGCGTCGAGGAGAACACGCTCGGCACCGTCGCCCAGAAGCCCGGCAAGGGCCGGGGCAAGGGCCGCGCCCGCTCGGTCCGCATCACCCGTTCCGCCGGTTCCCGGATCCTCGACGAGCACGCGGGCAGCCTCGGCACCGGCTTGCTCGGCATCGGCGCCATGTTCGTCTGCGTAACCCTCGCGGTCTTCAGCCTCGGCCGGTTCGTCGAGCTGTGGGCCGTGTACCCGGTCCCGCTCGCCGCGATCGCCGCCTGGCTGCTGTTCGCGGGCCTGCTCGTCGCGGTCGGGATCGTCATCCGGCAGAACGACGACCGCCTGCCCGACGGCATGTTCATCGGCTTCCTCGTCGGCCTGGCCGGCGTCATCGCCCTGGACCTGGTCGCGATCTGGCCGCTGCACGATGTCGCCGGCACGGCCTCGGCTGCCATCGCAGCCGGTGTGGGTCTCGTCGCGGTCGTCGCCGTGCGGGCTGCGCGGGAGCTGTGGGTCGCGGCGGCCGTCGTCGGGGTGACCCTGTTCGCCGCGGATCTCCTCGACGGCACGATCGAGTTCGACAACCTCGTACCGACCGTCTCGATGCTGTGCCTCGCGGTGCTGCCCGCGCTCCTCGGCTCGCTCATCGTCCGCGGCTTCCGGCGCATGGTCACCCTCGAACTCGACCGGGTGCTCGTCCAGAGCACCGTCTCGGCGCCCCGATACGCGGTCGGAATGCTCGCGTCGGAGGAGCTCGCCCGCCTCGACCTCGCGGCGGAGCAGCTGCTCGAGGGCATCGCCAGCGGGGCGACGCCGCTCCCCCTCGAGCCCAAGCTCGCCCAGCGGTCGGCGTCGCTCGCGACCGAGCTCCGTCTGCACCTCATCGAGGGTCGGCGGGAGACCTGGCTGCATCACGCGATCACCGAGTCCGAGATGCTCGGCCGCCGTGTCACCCTCAGCGATCCGGGCACGCTCGCCGGTCTGCTCGACCCGCGTCAGCGCGACGGGCTGTTCTCCGCCGTGTGGCTGCTCGCGGGCGAGGCGGGCACGAAGGCGGCGAAGCAGGGTCGCACCCTGAAGCTCACGCTCGGACCCGTCGCCGCGGACCGCGACATGGGCCCGCTGCACAAGGTTCTGGTTCCGATAACCATTGAAACCACGGGTGTGGCGCGCGGTCGCGTCGACCCGGCGACATGGGATGCTATCCGTCGAGTGGGCAAGCACGTCGACTCGATGCGTGCAGGAAGTCTCCGTGTCGAAATCGAGTGCGTCGCCGACAACCCGGCGGACTCATGACCAATCCGGCCCATCGCTCGCTCAGGAGGACACAGTGACCGACCCATCCCGCATCTCTCTCGCCGTCGTCGACGACCACAAGATGCTTCTCGGTGCTCTCACCGAGTGGATCCGCAACGCCGCGGGCGACATCGACATGGTCGCCGCCGTGACGACGTGGCCCGAGCTGCTCACGCACCCTCAGTTCCCCGTCGACGTCGTGCTCCTCGACCTCGACCTCAAGGACAACATCCCGATCTCGCTCAAGCTGTCGACGTTGAAGACGACGGGTGTCGCCACGGTGCTGATGAGCACCTACTCCGAGCCGAACGTGGTGCGCGAGGCACTCGCCGCCGGCGCGCTCGGCTACCTCGTGAAGAGCGAGGAGGCGTCGATGATCGTTCAGGCCATCCGCAACGCGTCGCGGGGCGAGTCGTTCATCTCGGCTGAGCTCGACCTGGCCCTGAACGCCGGCGACATCGGCGGTGCCCCGAAGCTCAGCGCCCAGGAGCGCCGGGTGATGGCCCTCTACGGCGGCGGCGAGCCCGTGAAGACGGTCGCGTACGAGCTCGGCATCTCGGAGGAGACGGCGAAGTCGTACCTCAAGCGCATTCGCGAGAAGTACCGGGTCGCGGGCTTCGATGTGGGAACGAAGGTGGCGCTGCGCAAGCGCGCCATCCAGGACGGCATCCTCCTCCAGACCGACTGAGTCGACACCCGACTTCGGAGAGCGGCCAGGCCCATCGCACCCGTGCGGGGCCTGGCCGCTCTCGCGCGCGACCGAACACCCGCCCTCGCGCTCAGCAGGAACCCCGACGCCCCAGCAGGAACGAATCCCGGATCCGCCCCTGCTGAAGCGCCGACATTCCTGCCGAACGCATCGGTCACTCTCGCTCAGCAGGTGAAAAACCCGCCAGCAGGTGAAATCCGCTCATTAGCCCTGCTGAACGCGTTTCCGCCTGCTGAGCGACAGGGCCACCCACACCCCGGCCGCGACCTCCGGGTCCCTCGCGCTCAGCAGGAGCCCCGACACCCCAGCAGGAACAATTCCCGGATCGGCACCTGCTGAAGCGTCGACATTCCTGCCGAACGCACCCGTCACTCTCGCTCAGCAGGTGAAAGACCCGCCAGCAGGTGAAATCCGCCTCATTCCACCTGCTGAACGAACTTCCGCCTGCTGAGCGAGGGAAAAGCCGGGATTCCGCCTGCTGAGCGACAGGGCCACCCTCCCCTGGCCGCGGCCTCCGGCCCCCTCGCGCTCAGCAGGAACCCCGGCGGCTCAGCAGGAATGAATCCCGGATCCGCACCTGCTGAAGCGTCGACATTCCTGCTGAGCGCGAGGACCGAGGGAGGAGAGCCCGAGGGCGGGGGCGGCGGGGGTGCGAACTCGGCGGGCGGGTCAGAGGGCGTCGATGGGGACGGCCTGGGCGGCCGGGACCTCGCGGGCGGTGGCGCGGCGGTCGAAGACGAACGCGACCAGTGCGAGCACCACGCCGGCGATGCTCAGCAGGAGCCCGACCACGATCGGCGACAGGTAGCCGAGACCCGCGGCGATGGTGAGCCCGCCGAGGTACGCGCCCAGCGCGTTGCCGATGTTGAGCGACGAGTGGTTGATCGCGGCGGCGATCGTCTGACTGTCACCGGCGACGTCCATCAGGCGGACCTGGATCGCCGGAGACAGCGCCGACGAGGTCGCACCGATCAGGAAGATGAAGACGAACAGCAGGATGGGCACCGAGGCGGTCAGCAGCAGGCCGGCGAGCGAGGCGATCACACCCACGAAGAAGACGATGATGGCGCGCTTGACTCCCCTGTCGACGTAGTGGCCGCCGACGAAGTTGCCGATGGTCATGCCGACGCCGAACGCGATGAGCAGCAGAGGGACCACCTCGACGGGCAAACGCGCCACATCGGTCGCGATCGGCGACACGTAGGTGTACGCGGAGAAGAGTCCACCGAACCCGATCGCCCCGATCGCGAGGGCGAACCACACCTGCGGCACCGTGAACGCGCGCAGCTCGTTGCGGACCGTCGCACCCGGGTTGGCCGCCATCCGCGGAACGGCGAGGATCACCGCGAGCGAGGTGAGGGCGAACACGACGCCGACGGCCACATAGGCCACCCGCCAGCTGGTCTGCTGTCCCAGCCAGGTGATCGACGGGACCCCGATGACGTTCGCGATCGTGAGACCGCCGATGACGAACGCGACTCCCCGGCCGCGGTTGCCGGGCCCCATCAGCGAGGTCGCGACGAGCGAGGCGACACCGAAGTAGGCACCATGCGGGAGGGCAGCCACGAACCGGGCGACCAGCACGAGACCGAAGCTCGGCAGCAGCGCTGAGGCGAAGGTCGCGAGCGCGAACCAGATCGTGAGCCCGATCAGGAGCTTCTTGCGGGAGAACCGGGCCGCGAACGCCGCGATCGTCGGCGCTCCGACGACGACGCCCGCCGCGTAGGCGGCGATGAGGGCGCCCGCCTGGGCGTTGGCGTCCTCGGGGTTGACCGCGTAGACGCCGGGCAGCAGATCGCGCGCCAGATCGGGCAGCAGGCCGATCGCCACGAACTCGGTGCAGCCGATGCCGAAGCCGCCGAGAGCGAGTGCCAGGAGGGCGAAGCGGGTGCGGGCGGGCGAGAGCAACGGGGGCGGCCTTTGCGGAGTCGAGAGTCGGACGGCTCCGATGCCGCAGGTACGACTCAACGATAACCCTCGCCCCACGACGGCTCGCCGACCGGGCTGCACGCCGGTCGATCAGCCGAGGAATTCGACCACGCCATCGACGACGGCCACGGTATCGCCCGTCCCAGCTCGCCCACGACCGCGAGCTCGGCTGCACCTACAGCCCCGGGCGCCGGGTGCAGAACAACACGGGCATCGCCGGACCATCATTCGATGCGACCGGGCGGTGCGCCGGAGCGCCCACACCGTCCCCGCCCGCCGACAGCCTCGTCGGGATGTCGATCGATGAGATCGGCGGCGCGATCCGCGATGCGGCGCGGGGCATGTCGGCCCGCCTCGGCTATACGACCGAGTAGCTCTCGCGCCCGCCCTCGAGCGCCTTCTCCAGGCGTTCGACCTTGCCTTCGAGCTCGCCGGAGTAGCCGGGCCGGATGTCCGCCTTGAGGACCAGCGAGACGCGGGACCCGTGCCGGCCGACCGCGTCGGTGGCGCGGCGGATGACATCGAAGACCTCGTCCCAGTCCCCCTCGATGGTCGTGAACATCGAATCGGTGTGGTTCGGCAGGCCCGATTCGCGGACGATGCGGACCGCATCCGCCACCGCATCGTGCACCGACGCGTCGGGACCCTCGCCGCCGCTGGGTGCGACCGAGAACGCTACGAGCATGTCCGTCTCCTCACCGGTCTGCGGCGGTCGCCGACCAATGCGATCCACTCTGACACGAACCCGCGCTCGTCACACCGGGTCGGACTGGGCGACGTCCTCGCGGGTGGGCTCGATCACGACTCTCCGCCCCGCTGCGGCCAGCCGCACGAGTGCACCGACCGCCTGCGCGAGCAGCACGAGGAACAGGAGATTCCTCGCCCCCAGCACGAGCACGGCCGCCGGCTCGGCGAGCACGATCCCGTTGTAAGCCCAGGGATAGACGATCTGGGTGAGAACGGCGACGACGAGCACCGCGACCGCACGCCGACCGGACACCGCCCGCCCGTGCAGGATTCCGAGCACGACCGGCGCGGCGAGCCAGCCGACGAACTGCGGCGACCCGACCTTGTTGACCACGATGAGGGCGAGCACGAGTGCGAACGACGCCTCGATGAGAAGCTCGACCGGGTCGGCACCCCGCCGCAGCGCGATGAGGACGAGGGCGGCGATGGCCGCGACCACGAGAACCAGCACGGGTGTCATCACCGCGGCAAGGGACTGGGTGCCGGGGCCCGCGACCTGGTAGGTGAGGATGTCGGTGTCGTAGTAGACGGCGTAGCCGTCGAGGTGCAGAGCGGCCCCCCAGAGCCACCAGCTGCTGATCGGCGCCTCGACCTGCAGTCCGCGCCCCGTCTGCTCGAGGATGAAGCTGAACAGGCCGCGGGACCCGCCGATGGCGATCGCCGCCGCGAGGATGACCGCGGTCGCGGCGAGGGATCCGATCAGGATCCGTGCCCGTTGTCGGACGGCCAGGATCGCGGCCCCGATGAGAGCGGCGGGCCAGATCTTGATCCACGTCGCCAGCCCGAGGAGCACGCCGGCGACCACCGGCCGATCGAGCAGCCAGACGACGGCGACCAGGGCGATCGGCGCGGTCACGCCGTCGATGCGTGCGACCGCGACCGGTCCGAGCGCCGCGAGGAAGACGATCCACCACCAGGCCGCCGCGCGACTGCGGCTGAGCAGGACCGCCACCGCGATCGCGTCGAGGATCGTGACCAGCACGAGCCAGGTCTCGCCGTAGTGCGCCGAGCCGAACAGCATCGCCGCCCCCATCGGCAGCAGGGCGCCGATCGGGTACACCCACGAGGTGTCGATGCCCACGAGCACACCGTTGTCGACCGCGTAGTCCATCCAGAACCGGTAGACGTTGACGACGTCGCCGAATGGGAGGTGGACGGTGTCGTTGAGGTTGATGTAGGCCAGCACCCCGTGCACGACGAGGAACGTCGCCCATAGTCCGATCGGCCCCGCGGCGGTCGATCGCAACGACCTCTGAGGCTTCGTCATGCCCGCCTCCGAACCGGTCGCACCAGAGCACGCTACCCCAGCGGGGACCGCGGGTCCGGCCACCGCGCTGCGCCCGCCCCGCGGCCCGCGGGTCGGATCAGTAGCCGGAGAAGCGGTCCGTGCGGATCCGCTTCACGCCTGCGGCACGGAGCGCTCCCCGCGAGCGGTCGACGAAGAGCGGCGCACCCGACACGTAGGCCTCACGGCTCGCGATGTCGGGCACCGCGGCCAAGGCGCCCTCGAGCTCGTCGACACGGGTCCAGCCGGCGGGCAGGCTCTCGCCCGTGTCCGGTGAGACGAGCACCACCCGCGCACCCGACCTCTCGATCTCATCACGGTAGATCAGCTCGTCGTAGGAGCGCGCCCGCACGACGAGCACGGCGTCGCGCCCCGCACCGAGCTCGGCGACGAACGGGGTGACGCCGATGCCGCCGGCGATGAGGACGACAGGTGCGTCACGGTCGTCCGGCAGCACGAAGTCGCCGCCGACCCAGGTGGCCCGGGCGATCGCCCCGGGCTCCATCGAGGAGAGAGCGCGTTTGAAGGCGCTCGGCCGCTCCGGTACGCGCACCGCCACCCGGACCTCGCCCGGGTCCTCGGGTCCCGACACGATCGAGAGATGCCGTCGTGAGCCGCGGACGTCTCCGCGCACCCCGGGAAGCTGCAGCTCGAGGTACTGACCGGGCCGGTGAGCCCGTCGTGGTGGGCGCGAGACACCGAACCGGTACTCGACCGCGTCGGAGCCGACGGGACGCGAGCCGCGGTAGCGCAGGGTCAGACCCACGGGGATCGCGAGCGCGGCGGCGACGAGGTTGCCGACGAGCAGTGCGAAGGCCTGACTGAGATTGAAGGTGCCGAAGCTGATGGTGACGAACAGCGGGAGCGCGAAGAGCACGGCGACGACCGCGGCCACGACGAGTTGCTGACGACGGCGGGGTGGGAGCGTCAGCGGCTCGGACAGCATGAACGCGCCGAGGAACACGATCGGGTACGAACCGAGCGCCTGGCCGAGGGCGACGAGGGGGTCGGTGCCGAACCGGACGAGGCCCAGCACGATGAACACCGTGGCGAGCGCCATGAAGGTGAGCCCGACGAGATGGGTGCGGGTGCGCCACAGCACGAGGATCGCGCCGATGACGACGAGCGGGAGCATCTGCGGTGTGGCCACCCACCACCCCTCGGCTCCCGCACCGGTGAGTGTGACGAGGAAGACGCCGGCGGCGGCGGGGTTCAGCAGGTGCCGACCGCCCACGGCGATGGCGAACTTCGAGGCGGCGGCGAGCAGCGCCGCGAGCCCGATGATGGCCAACCCGACCGGCTCGGCGGTGGGCAGCAGCAGGAAGAAGACGAGGAGGCCGGTGATGATCGACGACTCGCCGTGCACGGGAACCCGGAACAGCAGGCCGAGCAGACGCGAGGCGCCCCAGGTGACGGCGATCGCGACGGCGGCCGAGGCGAGCAGGGCCACCGGGGAGTAGAAGAGCTGACCGGACGCCGACAGGATGAGCGCGAGCACGAGCAGGGCGCCGAGCACGATCGTCATGAGCCGGTACATGGTGAACCGGCCGGTGATCCGGTCGAGGAGGGTGGCGACGGCTGTCATCGGGTGAAGACCTCTCCTGGCAGGCCGGGCGTCGTCTCGACGCGGCCATCGGTGAACATGCGGACCGCCTCGAACCGCCAGCCGGTGCGCCCCGCGAGCGTATCGGCATCGGCGAAGAAGAGAGCGGTGGCCAGCGCGTCGGCGTGCAGCGCGTCGTCGGCGACAGCCCAGGTGGCGGCGACCTCGTCGACGGGCAGGCCGGTCAGGCCGTCGAGGACGTGGTGGAGGCCGGAGCCCCAGGCGCGGCGGTTGGTCGCAGAGCCGCAGATCGCTCCCCCGCCGATCTCGAGGACCCCGATCGCCGTGCTCGGATCGTACGGATGCTCGAGTGCGACTCGCAGCGGTCCCTCGGCGCGGTGCAGGAGGTCGCCGCTGGCGTCGATGGTGACCCGCGGCAGGCCGAGCCGCGCGAGGAGGCCGGCGACGAGGTCGACCAGGTATCCCTTGCCTGCAGCGCCGAAGTCGATCAGCACCGGGGCCGTCGCGGTGACGGTGCTGCCGTCGACCGCGACACCGCTGCGCCAGTCGAGACTCGCGATCGGGTCGCCGCTCGGCGTGAGACTGTAGCCCGCGTCGTAGCCGAGCCGCTCGAGGGACAGGCCGACGAGCGGGGTCATCGCGCCGTCGGTCGCGTCGAACAGCGCGTCGTACACCTCGACCAGCGGCGGCAGGTCAGCGGGGAAGGTCACGCTTCCGCCGTGCTCGGCGAGCCGTGTGACGAGCGAGTCGGCGCGAAACCGCGAGTAGGCCAGATCGAACCGTTCGACGAGGTCGTGCACCTCGCGCGTCTGATGCGGCGCGAGGAGCACATCGCTGTCGATCTGCCACGCGGTGCCGATCGCGTCGAAGCGGAGCGTGTGGTGCCTCCGGTCAGCTGCCGGCATCAGCCTTGATCGTCTTGACGGCCTCGTTGAAGCCGCCGCTGGTCAGCGACGATCCCGAGACCTTGTCGACGGACAGGTCGTCGATGTTCTTGCCGACGACCTCGGCGGCGATGCCGGAGGCGAACGCCTTCTGGTACTGCACCGCGTTCCCGCTCGTGGCCTCGGGGGTGACGGTGACCGCGGTCACGACGTCGCCCTCGAGGGTGATCGAGACGGAGATGGACTCGTTGCCGCCCGGCGAGAGGTAGCTGCCCTCGGCGTCGTAGGTGCCGTCGGTGTAGCTGCCCGAGCCCGTCGCACCGTCGGTGCTCTCGGCGCTCGCACTCGGCGCGGTCGTCGCCTCCGTGCTCGTCCTGCTGTCGTCGGTGCCGGTCGTCGGCTCCGCCTCCGCCTGGGTCGGGGTGCACGCGGCGAGCGTGCCGAGCAGTCCGAGGCCGGCAATGGTGGCGAATCCCGCTCGGGCGAGCGGACGGGGGCGGGTCGTGGTCATGGCGGGCTCCTCGTGATTGCGTCAGAGTGCGATTCGGCACGGACTGGTTGTCCTGTCAACCAACCTAACCAGCGATGTCCGGGCGAAACTGGCGGGTATCGAAGAGCTTCCTATGAAGCCAGATCCACGAATGCGGCGCGGATGCGCTCCGCGATGTCGAGCGCGACGATCGGCCCACCGCCCGAGGCGAGATCGCCCGCCCGCCCGTGGAGCCGAGCCGCCGCTGCCGCCACCGCGGTGAGATGCTCGGGCTCAGCCTGGATCCGCTCGGAATGGGCGGCGAGGAGCGCACCGAGGATGCCGCCCAGCACATCGCCCGAACCGGCCGTCGCGAGCCACGGCGAACCCGCCTGCACGCGCACGCCGACCGAATCGGGCGCGACGACGTGGGTCACGTTCCCTTTGAGGAGGACGACCACCTGTGCGCCGTCGGCAGCCCGCCGCGCCCACGTCTCGGGATCCCGCTCGATCGCGTCGCGTTCGACGTCGAAGCCGAGTTCGCTGAGCATCCCCACCAGCTCGCCGGCGTGAGGCGTGACGACCGTCGGGCCCGTCGACCTGCTGACCAGGTCGAGCGCCCCGGCGTCGAGTACGGTCGGCAGCCCCTGATCGAGCCATTCTCCGAAGGCGAGGTCCTCCGCCTCGCTCCGGTCGGCGCGGTCGGTGCCCGAGCCGATGAGCCAGGACTGCACGCGACCGGGGACCGTGACGACCTCGGGACGGCGCTGCAGGACGAGGCGCGCCGCTGCGGCGTCGCCGAGGTAGCGGATCATCCCCGCGCCCGATCGCGCCGCGGCCTCGACGCCGAGGACGGCGGCACCCGGATATCGCGCGGATCCTGTGACGACGCCGACGACGCCGCGGGAGTACTTGTCGTCGCCGGCGATCGGGACCCGCAGCCACTCCGCGGTCTCCGCTTCGGTCCAGTCGCGCCACGAGTTCGCCATGCATTCACCCTAGGCTTCGGCACCGTCAGCAAGGAGAACGAACCTCGTTTGCGCGCGATTGTATGACGGTCATATAGTCCAGGGAGAGAACCCGACGAAGGAGTTGGCACGTGGCACTGACCGAACATCAGGAGCAGATCAAGGCGCAGTTCGTCGCCGAGCGCGGATTCTGGGGCGAGCCCTGGGAATCGGTGCTGAAGATCGATCCCGACTTCGTCGCGGCATACCACCGCATGTACATGGTCCCGTGGCGGAAGAACCATCTGAGCCCCAAATTCAAGGAGCTCTGCTACATCTCGATCAACGCCGCGGCGACCCACCTGCACGTCCCGGGGATCCTCCCCCACATCAAGGCGGCGCTCGACTTCGGGGCGACCCCTGCCGAGATCCTCGAGGTGCTCGAGCTGGCGGCGACACTCGGCATCCACGCCATGAACATCGGCGTCCCACTGCTCGTCGAGGTGCTCGAGGAGAACGGTCGCACGGGTCCCGCTCCCCTGACCGAGTACCAGGAGGAGCTCAAGCAGGAGTTCACCGACGTCCGCGGCTACTGGCACGACTTCTGGAATGAGATGCTCGAGCTCGACCCCGAGATGTTCGGGGCCTACACGGAGTTCTCGACGGTCCCCTGGCGAACCGGCACTCTCACGCCGGCCGAGAAGGAGCTGATCTACATCAGCTACGACATCGCCGCGACTCACCTCTACGTGCCCGGCACGAAGCTGCACATCCGCAATGCGCTGAAGCACGGCGCGACCGTCGGCGAGATCCTCGAGGTGATGGAGATCGCCTCGGTCATCGGCATCCACGCGGTCACGACCGCGGTGCCGATCCTGTCCGAAGAGCTGGACCGCCGCGGTATCGAGCTCTGACCGAGCCCGCCATCCCGGCCCGCGCCACCCGGTGGATCCGGGGCGGCGCGGGCCGGCACGAGGTCAGATCTGAAGCGACAGGTACTTGATCTCGACGTACTCGTCGATGCCGACATGGCCGCCCTCGCGGCCGTAGCCGCTCGCCTTGACCCCACCGAACGGTGCCGCCGGGTTGGACAGCACCCCGCGGTTGATGCCGATCATCCCGACCTCGAGCGCCTCGCCGACACGGATCGCGCGCGACAGGTCGCGTGTGAAGAGGTAGCCGGCGAGCCCGTACTCGGAGGAGTTCGCCCAGCGGAGCACCTGCTCCTCGTCGGTGAAGCGCACGATCGGCGCGACCGGTCCGAAGATCTCCTCCGTCACGATCCTGGCCCCTGGATCGACGCGATCGATGACCGACGCCGGCGAGAAGTAGCCGGCACCGCCGTCGCGCCCGACGCTCGTCACGACGCGGGCGCCCGACTCGACGGCGTCGGAGACCAGCTCGGCGACCTTGTCGACGGCGCCGCGGTCGATGAGCGGGCCGAGGGTGACGCCGTCGTCCAGACCGGCGCCGACGACGAGCTCGCCGAAGCGCTCGGCCAGGCGGCGGGTGAACTCGTCGGCGATGCCCTCCTGCACGTAGAAGCGGTTCGCCGCCGTGCAGGCCTCGCCGTTATTGCGGAGCTTCGCCAGCATGGCACCGTCGATCGCGGCATCGATGTCGGCATCGTCGAACACGATGAACGGGGCGTTGCCGCCCAGTTCGAGCGAGACGCGCAGCAGCGTGCCGGCCGACTGCTCCGCGAGCGAGCGCCCCACCTCGGTCGACCCGGTGAAGGAGAGCTTGCGCAGACGCGGGTCGGCGATGAGCGCGCTCACCACCGCCTGCGATGCCGAGGTCGTCAGCGTCGCCAGAACCCCGTCGGGCAGCCCTGCCTCTCGCATGATCGCGGCGAGCGCGAGCATCGACAGTGGCGTCTGCTTGGCCGGCTTGACCAGCACGGTGCAGCCCGCCGCGATAGCGGGCCCGATCTTGCGCGCCCCCATCGCGAGCGGGAAGTTCCACGGCGTCACGAACAGGCACGGACCGACCGGCTGCTTCATGGTGACGATGCGGGACTTGCCGTCGGGCGCCGTCGACCAGGTGCCGTCGAGCCGCACCGCCTCCTCGGAGAACCAGCGGAAGAAGTCGGCCGCATAGGCCACCTCGGCCCGCGACTCCGCGAGCGGCTTGCCCATCTCCATGGTCATGAGCGTCGCGAGGACCTCGTTGCGCTCGGTCATGATCTCGTAGGTCCGGCGCAGGATCTCGCCGCGCTCACGGGGCGGGGTCGCAGCCCAGCTCCGCTGAGTGGCTGTCGCGACGTCCAGGGCGGCGAGCGCATCCTCGACGGACGCGTCGGCGACCCCCACGATCGGCTCCTCCGTGGCCGGGTCGAGAACGTCGAACTCGGCTCCCGTGCTCGAGGCGACCCAGGATCCCCCGCGCAGCAGCCCGGTCGGGGCGGCGGCGATGGCCGACGCGCGATCGGCGCTCATTCGCCGGCCTCGGCGTTCTGCGCGCTCTCGGCGTTCTGGGCGGCGAGGGCGGCGATCTCCTCCTGGAGGATCGGCGCCGACATCGTGACCGTGTGGATTCCGATGACGCTGGCGATCTCCATCACCTCGAGGATCTCGCCCACCGTCGCCCCGTAGCCGAGCGCGTTCTCGATGTGCAGTTTGAGACCGACTCGGTAGAGGTGCGTCGAGGAGGTGTCGAATGCCATGTAGATGAACTCGCGCACCTTCGGGCTGAGCGTGCCCGCGACCCACGGGTGCGAGGAGAACGCGGTGTACGCCTCGAACAGCTGCGGGTCGAGCTCGAGCATCTCGTCCCACGTCGGGTTCCAGTAGCCGCGCTTCTCGGTGAAGTCGGCCTTGAGTCGTTCCTGGTACTCGTCGAGCTCGGCCGGCTCGGTGCGGATACCCTTCTCCGCGAGGATCTCGGTGAGGACCGGGACGCCGAGGTTCATCGCGTGGATGCCGAGCGTGGCGGTGCATTCGAGCACCTCCATGATCTCGGCAGGGGTGGCCCCTGCGGCCAGGGCCGCCTTGATGTGCTGACGGACGCCGGGCGCGTACATGTGGGTGGCCGCGGAGTCGACGACGATGTAGATGAACTCCTTGGTCTTCGTGTCCAGGTGGTTCTTGCGCCACGGCACGGCCGAGAAGTTCAGGTAGGTCTCGAGGAACTCGGCGTCGAGTTCGAGGATGCTCTGCCAGCTGTCGCCCCAGGTGCCGCGCACCCGGATGAATTCGTCTTTGATCTCTTGTTGGCGCGGGGTCAATGTCATTGTGTTCTCCTGTTCATGGGGTCGGGAAACAGAAGGACTCGGGAATTGCGAACCCGACCGGCCGGACTATTCGTCGGCGTCGGTCTCCTGCAGTGCGTGCAGCGCGGTCATCGCGGCCTTGCGCACGTGAGCTGCGCACAGCTCCGATGCACTGTCGGCGTCGCGGCGAGCGATCGCCTCGGCGACCGCACGGAGCTCGGCGACGACCTCGACGGGCCGGCCCGGGTTCGACAGCGACGTGGCGCGCAGCATCTGAACGCGCGCCCGGATGCCGTCGATGAGCTGCTGGAGTGCAGCGCTTCGAGCCCCGGGGATCAGGACACCGTAGAACTTGTCCTTCGCCGCGAGGATCGCCCGGACGTCGTCCGTCGTCTCCGAGACCTGGGCGAGCTCCTCGACGGTCGCCGCGAGTGCGCGCACCTCGTCGTCGGAGGCCCGCTCGACGAAGTGCTTGACCACGAGGGACTCGAGTGCGGCCCGGATCTCGTAGAGATCCATCGCCTCGTCGAGCGAGGGCGCGCTCACCATGGCGCCGCGCTGCGGCACGACCGTGACGAGCCCCTCGGAGGCGAGCTCGCGAAGAGCCTCGCGGATCGTCGTGCGGGAGACACCGAGTTGCTCGATGAGCTCTCGCTCGACCAAGCGCTGCCCCGGCTTCAGCTGGAAGTCGAGGATCGCCTGTCGCAGAGCGGCGATCACCTGTTCCCGGATGGGCGCGGCGACGCGGCCCATGGGTTCGGCTACCCACGCTTCTGAGAGGGAGTTGGTCTGGGTCATGGCATCACTATAGGTAGGTGGTTCGGATTTTCCTGGTCCTCGGCAGGGTCAGCTGGTCATAGGCCCCGTCCCGGGAGGCGGGGGCGCCGTTATCCCGTCCGACGGGGGCACGAGCTGGTCGATCCACCGCGCGATCTCGGTGTGGTCGGCGGTCGGCTCGAGACTCTCGGCGGCCTCGCTCCAGAGTTCGACCGCCTCGACCCCGAGCCGGGCGGGTACGCCCTCCTGCTCGGCGAGGGAGGTGGCGATCCGCATGTCCTTGAGCATCAGGCGCAGCCCGAAGCCCGAGTCGTAGCGACCGGTTCGGATGAAGTTGGGGTACTTGTTCTCGGTCGATCCGCTCTTGCCGCTGGAGCCGTTGAAGACGGCGAGCATGACGTCGGGGTCGAGTCCGAAGCGTGTGCCGGCCGCCATGGCTTCGGCGGTGGCGAGCAGATGGCTCGCCGAGAGGAGGTTGTTGAGCGCTTTGATCGCGTGGCCGGCACCGACGGCACCGGCGTGGCGGACCGTTCCGAGACTCTCGAGAACGGGTCGGACTCGCGCGAGCTGCTCGTCGTCGGCTCCGACCATGATGGTCAGCTTGCCGCCGACGGCACCGCGCACTCCCCCGGACACCGGTGCGTCCACGAGCGCGACTCCCGACTGCGCGAGCTCGGCGGCCAGCTCGCGGGTGCGCTGCGGCTCCGACGAGCTCATGTCGATGACGACCAGCCCCTCGGCGAGTGCCCCGGCACTCCGCAGCTGCTCGACGACGGCGGTCACGATCGCCGAGTTCGGCAGCATGAGCACGATCGCGTCGGTGCCGCGCGCGGCGTCCTCGAGAGCGTTTGCGCCGACCGCGCCGCCCTCGACCGCACGCTCGATCGCCGCGGGCGCGGTGTCGTAGGCGACCACTTCGAAGCCGTCGCCCAGAAGACGCGCGACCATCGGGCCGCCCATGTTGCCGAGGCCGACGAAGCCGACCCGGCGGATCTGTGCCGGATCAGACATCGTGCCCCTGCTCCTTGAGGACCTTCTCGGCGATCCGGAACGACTCGAGCGCGGCGGGGACGCCGACGTAGATCGCGGTCTGCATGAGCACCGCCTGGATCTCGGCCGGGGTGACCCCGTTGTTCAGGGCGCCCTTCACGTGCACCGACAGCTCGTGCGAACGGTTGAGCGCGGTCAGCATGGCGAGGTTGATCAGGCTGCGGGACTTGCGGTCCAGTGCGTCGTCGGTCCAGACGACACCCCAGCAGTACTCCGTCACGAGCTCCTGGATGGGACGGGAGAACTCCGAGGCCTGAGCGAGGGAGCGCTCGACGTGGTCGGCGCCGAGCACCTCTTTGCGGACCCTGAGGCCGTCGTCGTAGGTCGCGCGGTGGGTGGTGTCGTCGGTCATGACCTGTCCTGATTCTCTGAGGTGAGGTAGTCGGCGTCGTCGACGGGGTCTGCCCAGTCGGTCGTGCCGAGCGAGATTGCCGTGTGGGTCATGAAGGAGTCGGGAGCGGCGCCGTGCCAGTGCTTCTCACCGGCGGGGATCCAGACGGTGTCACCGGCACGGAGGATCTCGACCGGGCCGCCCTCGACCTGGGTGAGCCCGCGGCCCGCGACGATCTGCAGGATCTGGCCCCGCTCGTGCGTGTGCCAGAAGGTGCGGGCACCCGGGGTGAAGTTGACCGTGTTGATGACGATCCCGTCCGTGCTCGGCAGAGTGAGGTACGGGAAGGCCTGACCGGTGAACTGCGAGCCCTGCTTGCCGGCGGTGCCCGCCTGACCCTCGGGGTGCACGATGATCATGACTTCGACTCCCCCGCCTCGTGCAGGCGGACGCCGCCCGAGATGTCGCCGATCGCGTCGACGACCGTGTTGCTGATCTCATCGGCGTAGCCGAGGGCTCGAGCGAGACCGAAGCTGGCCATGGGACCCGCCGAATTGAGGCTCGCGACGCCCAGCCGGCCGAGGAGGTCGGCGTACAGGGTCACGTCCTTCAGCATCAGCGTGTTGGTGAGGCCGCCCTTGAGGTAGTCGCCCGTGATGATCTTCGGGAACCGGTTGAGGGTGGCGAAGTTGACGCCCGAGCTCTTGTTGAACACCTCGAGCACGGTCGCGAGGTCGAGGCCCGCCTTCTTCGCGGCGACCATCACCTCCGCGGTCGCCGAGAGGGCGACGGCGTTGAGGAAGTTGTTGAGCAGTTTGGTGGTGTGGCCCGCTCCGCTCTCGCCCGTGTAGAACACGTCGCGGGAGAACAGGTCGAGCACGTCGCGCACGCTGTCGAGGACGTCGCTGTCTCCGCCGACCATCAGCGTGAGCTGCCCCTTCTCGGCGAGCGCGGCACCCCCCGAGATCCCGGCGTCGAGGTAGCTCACCCCGCGTGCTGCGAAGTCCTCGGCGATGCGCCGGGTCGACTCGGGCGACGAGGTGCTGAGGTCGACGACGACCTGGCCCGAGCGCGAGCTGGCGAGCAGTCCGGTGTCTCCGTACACGACGGCTTCGACGACCTTGCTGTCGGGAAGCGACAGGAGCACCACGTCGGTGCGCGCCGCCAGATCGGCGACGGAGTCCGCGGCGACCGCACCCGCCGCGGCGATGTTGTCGGTCTTGGCGTCGTAGCCGATCACCTCGTGTCCGGTTCGGACGATGGAGCCCGTCATCCGGCCGCCCATGTTGCCGAGCCCGATGAATCCGATCCGTTTGTCCGTCACGTCTGTCTCTCCACTCATAGCGCTCTTCCGTTCCAGTCGTCCCCGTACATCGCGCGGTCGACGGGATCGGTGTCCCATGCACCCGCGCCGCCCGCGGGCCGCACCGTGTTGACGACGGTCGCGCCGCCGTCGGCCGAGACGATCTGCCCCGTCACGTAGGCGGAGTCGTCGCTCAGCAGGAATGCGGCGACCCCCGCGATCTCCGCGGCGGTTCCCGCCCGGCGCAGTGGTGTCGTCGACGCCCTGCGCTCCATGTCGTTCTTGCCGCCCTTGGTGGTCGCGGCGGCCGCGAAGAGATCGGTCGGCACGATGCCGGGAGCGACCGCGTTGACGCGGATCCCGAGCGGGCCTCCGTAGACGGCGGCACCGTGCACGAGGCCGTTCACGGCGTGCTTCGACGTCTGGTACGGCAGAAGATCCGCACTTCCGGTGAGTCCTGCGATCGAGGCGGTGAGCACGATGTTTCCGGCGCCCCCCTGGATCCGGTACTGCCGGAATGCGGCGCGCAGACCGAGGAACTGGCCCAGCACGTTGACCGACATGACGCGTTCGAAGTCGGCGAGCTCGAGGTCGGGCAGGCTCGCGAAGCTGCCGAAGATGCCGGCGTTGAGGTGGTAGAGGTCGACGCGGCCGAAGCGTTCGACCGCTGCCGCCATGTAGGCCTCGACGTCCGCCTCGGAGGAGATGTCGGCACGCACGGCGATGGACTCGGTCGGCAGCGACGCCGCGACCGCTTCGGCACCCGCCGCGTCGATGTCGACGACGACGACGTTCGCGCCGTCGGCGGAGAGCCGCTCGGCCGATGCACGACCCAGTCCGCCCGCGGCACCGGTCACGATCGCGACGAGCCCGTCGAATCTGCCGGCCATCAGCGCACCTCGCCGACCGTCGCGACGAGAGCGTGCAGCTCGCCGTCGACGCGCGTGAAGCGATCGAGGGTCGACGGATCGTGACCCGAGACGACGTGCTGCACCTCGCCGCTGGCGACCATCTCGCGAACGAGCGCGAATCCGTCGTACATGCGCACCAGATCGGCGACCGCCATGAAAGGCATGTCGGCCTCGTACTCCTCGTAGTAATGGGCGGAGTCACTGGCGAGCAGCACGACTCCGACGGCCGTGTCGACCTTCACGATCGCCTGACCGGGCGTGTGACCGCCGATCTCGATGACCTCGATGCCGGGCGCGATCTCCGGGGACTCGTCGAGGAATCGCACTCGTCCCTCGGCGAACGCAGCCGCCAACCCATCCATCTCGGAGTCCTCGATGGAGTGATGGAAGAGCACCTGCTTGGCGTTCGCCCCGGTCCAGAACTCGTACTCGACGCGGGACATGTAGATGGTCGAGCTCGGGAAGTGGTCCAGGTTGCCCATGTGGTCGTAGTGGGCGTGGGTCAGGATGATGTCGGGAGACGTGGCCGGGTCGACTCCGAGCGCAGCGAACAGCTCGGGCGGGCTCATCAGCGTCGTGCGCTTCCGCGCTTCGCCGCCCTGACGCGAATACCCGGTGTCGACGACGATCGTGGTCTCGTCGTTCCGGATCACCCAGAAGAAGTAGTCCATGTCGATGGGTCCATCGGCCTCGTGGTAGAGGTGATGGTTCAGGTAGACGTCGCTGCGGAGGGTGCTCCTCGTGCCGTACTTGGCGATGGTGACGACGTAGGGCGCGGTCACCTCGGTGTCCGAGGGGCAACTGGGGTCTTCATGGTTCTCTTCCTCAGGCCAGGACTGTCGCGATGGCGCCGGCTGCGCCGGGAGCCGCCGGGAAGCGGTCGCGGACGCGGGCGTCGTGACCCGGCACGACGGTCGCTCCGGTCTTGGCTGCGAGCTCGTTGATGAAGTGCAGGCCGTCCTTCATCTCCTGCAGGTCGGTGAAGGCGAAGAAGGGCCACTCGTTCTCGATCTGCTCGTAGAAGTGAGCCGCGTCGACGCTCATGATGAGGCCGCCGTCCTTGGTCTCGATGTGAGTGAGCAGCTCGCCCGGGCAGTGCCCGCCGATCGGGTACACCGTGATACCGGGGAACACCTCGGTCGGCTCGCTCACGAGGACCAGACGCCCCTCGTCGCGCGCCTTGACGACGGGTGCGAGGTCGTCGGGAGTCGAGAACTCGCCCTCGAGAGCGCCGGCTTCGAGCTTGCCGATCCAGTAGTCGTACTCGGCCTGACCCGACACGACCTTGGCGTTCTCGAACAGGCCGAGGTAGCCGATGTGGTCGTAGTGGTAGTGGCTCGTGATCACCATGTCGACATCGAGCGGGTCGATGCCGAGGATCTCGAGCGCCTCGGGGGTGGGAGTGACGCTGATCTCGCCGAGCCAGTCGAACTTGGGGATGTCGTAGCCGGTGTCGAGCAGAACGATGCTGTCCCCCGAACGGATCACCCAGAAGTTGTAGTTCATGTCGAGGTCGCCATCAGGCAGGCCGTACTGCGCGTAGTCATTGAGCACATCGCTCTTGCGCACAACCCGCTCGCCGTACTTGACCTCCCAGACCGACAGGTCTGATGACACGGATTCCGACACGTTAACTCCTTCGTTTCGTGGTTCGGACGGCGACATCGCCGTCCGGTGGTGGGCTCCGATACCCGCTAGTTGCATGACTATATGATCGTCATACAAAACCTGCAAGAGTGGCAATCGGAGCACCGACGACCAACTCTGTCGGAGTCCGGACACGATCCGGAAGCCTCCTTGACATCCCGATCACCGGCTCCCACAATAGGCCTGATTGTCGGACAATCATACGGTCCAATAATCTGCCGAGAGGCATCCCCCCTACACGAAGAGGTGTACTTGCAATGAAGCGCACAGCACTCGCTGTCATCGCCGCCGCGGCGGCGATAGTCCTCGCAGCCTGCTCGACCGACGCAGGCGGCGGCGACGCGGGAACCGACACAGCCGGCGGATCGAAGGTCCTCGGGATCGTCGCCTACATCGGCAACAACGCGATCAACCAGCAGGCGATCCGCGGAGCGACCCAGGTCGCGGAGGATGCCGGCTGGGAGGTCAAGGTCACTGACACCCAGGGCAACGCCGATCAGGCGAACGCGGCGATGAGCTCCTACGCGACGCAGGGCGTCGGCGGGATCTTCGTTCTCGTCTTCGCCTCCAGCGCCATCAACGCGGGGCTCGCCGCAGCGCAGGCGGCCGATGTCCCCGTCATCAGCTGGGGCGGTGGACTCGCCCCCGGCATCATCGCCACGACCAGCAACGAGGCGGTTGGCGCCGCCTCGGCCAAGGCCCTCGTCGACGCGATGGGAACAGAGGGCGACCTGCTCGCGCTCACCTTCCACCCCGGCAAGCTGTGCCTCGATCACCAGAATGAGTTCGACGCCGCCGTCGCGAAGGTGCCCGGCCTCGAGGTCACCTATAACGAGGTCGTCGTGCCGGGCCAGCAGCAGTCGGCCGCCAACTTCACCACCTCATGGCTCGCCAGCCACCCGGCAGGCGAGGGCAACTACGGCATCTGGACCTGCTGGGACGAGCCCATGGAGGGCATCGTCTCCGCACTCGCCCAGGCGGGCCGCACCGACGTCAAGACCTTCTCGACCAACGGCAGCGCACCCGGCATCCTCGACGTCAAGGAAGGCGTCGTGACGTCGGTCGTCTGGCAGCCGTCCGAGGACGAGGGCGCGGCACTCATGCAGGCCCTCCTCGACTACACGGAGAACCCCGACCCGTCCGCCGAGGGGCAGACGATCAAGATCGACGGCGTCGTCGTGGACGCGACGAACGTCGACCAGTTCATCGAGGAGCACCCCAACGCGGTGAAGTGACAGCCCTGCGGAGGAGGCACCCGACACAGGCACCCTCCTCCGCTCGCGCGGGCTCAATCGCGCAGGTCAGCGAAGACCCGGGTCGATCCAGACCCACTAACGGAAACGGACTGTAATGAAGCAGAAGAAGTTCCTGACGGCGCTCGTCGCCGTCGCAGCGCTCGCCCTCGCGGGGTGCAGCGCCGACGCCGGCACCGGCGGCTCGACCGACGGCGGCGATAGCGGGCAGAAGACGCTCGGCATCGTGGCACTCGTCGCCACCGACGCGCTCAACGCGGCGGTCATCGACGGCGCGACCAAGACGGCGGAGGACGCCGGCTGGAAGGTCGTCGTCACCGACACCCAGGGCAGCCCCGACAAGGCCAACGCCGCGATGACCACCTTCTCGACGACTCAGAAGGTCGACGCGATCCTCGTCTCGGCGTTCGCGAGCAGCTCCATCGGCGCGGGCCTCGCCTCCGCCACGTCGGCGGGCATCCCCGTCGTCAGCTGGGGCGGCGAGCTCGTCGACGGCATCATCGCCACGACGAGCGCGCTCAAGGTGGGCGAGGACTCGGTCAACGCGCTCCTCGACGACTTCGGCGACGAGGGCGACATCCTGGCCCTCACGTACCACACGGGTGTTCTCTGCCTCTACCGCGGCATGGCCTTCGATGAGGCCATCGCCAAGGACAAGGGCATCACCGTGACCGCCAACGAGGTCGCGATCCCCGGCCAGGTCGAGGACGGCACCGCGTTCACCTCGGCATGGCTCGCCAGCCACCCCGAAGGACAGGGCAACTACGCCATCTGGGGAGCATGGGATGAGCCCGGCATGGGCGCCGTCGCCGCACTCAAGCAGGCCGGCCGCACCGATGTGAAGGTCTACTCGATCAACGGAGCGCCCAACGCCCTGCAGGCGGTCAAGGACGGCTCGATGACGCAGATCATCTGGCAGGACGGCAACACCGAGGGTGTCGAGCTGATGCAGGCGATCCTCGACTACACCGACGCTCCCGACTCGTGGGAGCCGAAGACCATCGACGTCCCCGGTGTCCTCGTGGACTCCGAGACGATCGACGGCTTCCTGGAAGAGCACCCCGACGCCCTCACCTGATAAGCCCGTCACCACCTGACAGGCCCGTCATCACCTGACACATCCAAGGAGCAACACCGAATGCAGAGCGAAAGCGCCGCGTGGCTCACCGTCCGCGGCCTGAGCAAGCAGTTCGGAGGAGCGCAGGCCCTCACCGCGGTGGATCTCGACATCCACCGCGGTGAGGTGCACGGACTCGTCGGCGCCAACGGCGCCGGCAAGTCCACGCTCATCCGCTGCCTCGCCGGGGTCACCACCCCTGACGAGGGCGTCGTCACCATCGACGGCGAGGAGGTGAAGATCGCCGCACCCCGCGACGCGGAGGACGCCGGACTCGCGTTCATCCACCAGGAGCTCAACCTCGTCCCGCACTTCAACGCGGTGCAGAACATGCTGCTGGGCACCAAGAAGGCCACCCGTCTCGGACTCATCGACTGGCGCAAGTCACGCCGCAAAGCCGCGGAGGCCGCCGAGCGCGTCGGCGTGAACTTCTCACTGGACCGTCGCGTCGACGAACTGTCGGTCGCCGAGCGCTGGCTCGTCATGATCGCGAAGGCCCTCGTGCGCGACGCCAACATGATCGCCATGGACGAGCCGACCGCGTCGCTCTCCGACAACGAGAGCAGTCAGCTCTTCGACATCATCCGCGACCTCGCCTCCGACGGCGTCGCGATCCTCTACGTCTCGCACCGGCTCGACGAGGTCCTCGACCTCTCCGACCGGATCACCGTCTTCCGCGACGGCAAGGTCACCGACCGCGAGGTGCGCGGCGGCCTGGACAAGCGCGGACTCGTGCGCGCCATCGCCGGCCGCGAGGTCACCGCGGCCGCGCGGGTCGATCGCGGCCCCATCGTGCGCGACACTCCCCTCTTCTCCGCCCGCAACGTCGCCGCGGGGCGCATGGTGAAGGACGTCTCGTTCGACGTCTACCGCGGCGAGGTGCTCGGCCTCGGCGGTCTCGTCGGAGCAGGCCGTACCGAGGTCGCCCGCCTGGCGTTCGGGGCCGACAAGCTCGACAGCGGGTCGTTCGAACTCGAGGGCAAGCCCGTGCCCCCGCGCTCCGTTCCCGCCGCCGTCAACGCCGGCATCGGGCTCGTCCCGGAGGAGCGACGCTCCCAGGGCCTCATGCTCGACAAGTCGGTCGGCTGGAACATCAACGTCGGCGTGCTCAAGTCGTTGCGCTCCGTCCCCGGCCTCCCCTTCATGAGCGGAGCCAAGTCGCGCACCCGCGCGCTGGGCCTCATCGACCAACTCCGGATCAAGACCCCCGGCCCGAACCAGGTGATCGGCGGACTCTCCGGCGGAAATCAGCAGAAGGCTCTTATCGCCCGCTGGCTCCGCCCCGAGATGAAGGTGCTGTTCCTCGACGAGCCGTCCCGCGGAGTCGACATCGGCGCCCGGCAGGAGATCCACGACGCCATCCGCCGACTGGCGGACGACGGCGTCGGAACAGTCGTCATCTCGTCGGACGTCGAAGAGCTCGCGTCGCTGTGCGACCGGGTCGTCGTCCTCAGCGAGGGCAACGTCAGCGGCGAACTCGTCGGCGACGAGATCACCGAGAACAAGATCATCGAACTCAGCTACGCGCACACCGACCAAGGAGGAGACGAATGAACGCCACACTCACCAAGGAGAAGGCGGTGACCGGACCGGAGATCACCGATCGACACCGACGCCGTCGCCTCTTCCTGGTCCTGCTCTCGCGCTACGGCACGCTGGTCGGACTCGCGGCGATGATCGTGGTGTTCAGCATCCGCTCCCCCACGACGTTCCTGACGCTGCCGAACTTCCTCAACATCCTCAACCAGTCGTCGCTGACCGCCATCATCGCGGCCGGACTGACGATGACCCTGGTCGTCGGCGAGTTCGACCTGAGCATCGGCTACGTCGCGAGCTTCGCGGGTCTCCTCGTCGTCGGCTTCATCGCCCGGGACAGCCTGCCCGTGCTCATCGGCGTGCCGCTCGTGCTGCTCATCGGTGCCGCGATCGGCACCACCAGCGGTTTCCTCGTCACGAAAGTGCGGATCAACGCGGTGATCGCGACATTGGGCGTCGGCACCATACTCACGGGTGTCGGCTTCGCGTACAGCGCGTTCCCGATCGCCGCGGGCGTGCCCGCCGAGTTCATCCAGATCTCCCTCGGCAAGCTGCTGGTCGGGATCCCGAATCCGATCATCATCATGATCGTCGTGCTCGCGATCCTCTGGATCATCCTCAACAGGACCGATCTCGGTCAGAAGATGCAGGCGGTGGGCGGCAACATCGAAGCCGCGCGACTCTCCGGCATCCGGGTCGACCGGGTGAAGATCTTCGCCTTCGCGACCGCCGGTGTCTGCGCCGCACTGACCGGCATCCTGCTGTCGTCGCTGCTCGGATCCGGCACCCTCGCCGCGGCCGACGGCTACCTGCTCGACGCGTTCGCGGCCGTGTTCCTCGGTTCGGCGACCCTGCGCGACGGCGAGTTCCACATCGTCGGAACGCTCGTCGGCGTGCTCATCATCGCGGTCGGCTTCAACGGTCTGTCGATCTTCGGAGCCCCCACCTTCTTCCAGCCGATCTTCAAGGGCGCGATCCTCGTGCTCGCGGTCGGACTGTCGACACTCGCCCGGAGGTATGCGAAGGCCTAGCAGCGATCCTGCTGGCCGCGCATCCACCGGCCGAGTCCACCAATATCCGGTCATTGACCCGATCACCGTCGGGCGACCCCGCCTCCAGAGCGCGGGCGAGAGCGGAACCGCTTCACCCGGCCGTCGGGCCTCCACTTCGCGGTGGTGCACGCCCGACGGCCGGTCACACAACCGAGAACAGGACGAATGCAATGACGCAGAACGGTTCCAACAACGGCAGAGGCGGGCGACTCGCCCGCAGGGGTGCACTCTCCGCACTCGCGCTGACAGCAGCGGCGCTTCTCGCCTCGTGCTCCGCCACGGGGGCGACGGAGGGCGCGGCGGGCGGCTCGGGAGGCTCCGACAGCGGCGAGGTGGTCATCGGCTACTCCACCTACACGGTCGCGAATCCCGCCTTCGCCGGCATCATCCAGGGCCAGAAGGAGGAGGCCGAGAAGAACGGGTACAAGTTCATCTCGACCAACGCGAACCTCGACCCGAACCAGCAGATCTCCGACGTCCAGTGACTGCTGACCCAGGGCGCCACCTATATCGTGATCACCCCCGCCGACGGCACCGCCATCGCCCCGGCGGTCGAAGCGGCCGAGGCGGCCGGGGTTCCCGTCATCGCCATCGCCGACACCATCGGCGTCCCCGTCACCGCGACGTTCAGCATGAGTCACGAGGAGGGCGGGAAGCTCGCCGCCGAGCAGATCGTCGAGTTCCTCACCGAGAAGTACGGATCCCCCAAGGGCAACGTCGTCGATATCCAGGGCCTCGCCGGCACCCTCGCCGCAACCGGACGTGAGAAGGGTTTCGTCGACGTGCTCGCCGAGTACCCCGACATCAAGATCGTGGCCAGCCAGGACGGCGGCTGGGACACCGACAAGTCCAACCAGGTGATGACCGGCATCCTGCAGGCGAACCCCGAGATCGACGCGGTGTACGGCGCCAACGACGCCGAGGCATACGGTGCCATCACCGCCATCAAGGCGGCGGGCCGGTTCGCGCCGGTCGGCGACCCCGACCACATCTACGTCATCGGAGTCGACGGGGCCAAGCCCGCGATCGACGGAATCCGCGACGGATCCCAGGACGCGACCATCAGCCAGAACTTCGTGAAGATGGGCCAGCTGATGGTTCAGCGCATCGTCGACAAGGAGAACGGCAAAACCGACTCGATCGAGTCGATCGAATGGCCGCTGCAGGTCATCCGCACCGACAACATCGACTCCGACGAGGTCGCCGAGTACGGCATCTGGGCGGACGAAGTCAAGTAATGACCGAGCCCGTCGTCGTCGAGTTCCTCGACGTGTCCAAGCACTATCCGGGGGTGACCGCCCTCGACCGCGTGTCGTTCGATCTCCGGGCGGGAACCATCACGGGGCTGGCCGGCGAGAACGGCGCGGGCAAGTCGACGCTGATCAAGGTGCTCTCGGGCGCCGTGATCGCCGACAGCGGCGAGGTCCGGGTCGGAGGGCAGCCACTGCCCTCCGACCCGGGCGGAGTCATCAAGGCGGGGGTGAGCGCGATCTACCAGGAACTCACCGACATCCCGGACATGAGCATCGCGGACAACCTGCTGCTCGGCCGGGTCTCCTCGACTCTCGGGGTGACCCGTGCTCGAGCCGGGCGGGCCGCCGCACGCGCGGCACTCGCCCGGGTCGGGCTCGGCCACCTCGACGTGACCCGTCCGGTGCGCACCCTCACCATCGCGCAGCGGCAGCTCGTCGAGATCGCCCGCTGTCTGGCCCGGGACGCTCGAGTCCTGATCTTCGACGAGCCGACCTCGTCGCTGCCGGAGGCCGACGTGATCAACCTCCTGAAGACCATCCAGGACCTGCGCGCGCAGGGGCTCGCCATCCTCTACATCAGCCACCACCTCGCCGAGATGTTCGAGATCGCCGACGACATCGTGGTCATGAGGGACGGTGCCGTCGTCGCGCAGCGTCCGATCGGGGAGTGGACGGAACCGGAGCTCGTGAAGGCCATGCTCGCGAAGGACCTCGAGAGTGCCTACCCCTGGACGGAGCGGACGATCGGTCCCGCTCTCCTCCAGGTCGATGACCTCGACGCTCCGGGCGTCCGCTCGGCGACGCTGCACGCGGGTGCGAGCGAGATCGTCGGCCTCGTCGGACTCGACGGCGCCGGCCGGACCGAGCTGATGAAGGCGATCGCCGGCGCGACCCGGGCGCACAGCGGCAGGGTGTCCGTCGACGGTGCGGCGACGCGGCCGGGACACATCGCCTCGGCACGCGCTCTCGGCATCCGGTACGCCCCGGAGGACAGGAAGCGGGAGGGATTGCTGCTCGCGGCAGCCATCCGGGACAACCTCATCCTGGGCCTGTACAACCGGGTCTCACGCCTCGGGGTCCTCAGCTCTCGACGGCTCTCTCGCTTCAGCGGGGCGAACATCGCCCGTTACGGGGTCAAGGCGGACAGCGGGGCGCAGATCGTCGGAACACTGTCGGGCGGGAACCAGCAGAAGCTGATCCTCGCTCGCGTCGCCGATGGTGCCCCTCGGGTGATTCTGCTCGACGACCCCACGCGCGGCGTGGACATCGGAGCGAAGTCGAGCATCTACGACGAGGTCCTCACCCTGGCCGGAGAGGGCGCCTGCGTCCTGTTGACCAGCTCCGACACCGACGAGGTGCTCGCCATGTCCGACCGCATCTACGTGCTGCGCGGCGGACGCATCGTCCGCGAAGTCCCTCGACGCGACTTCGATCGCGAAGCAATCCTCACCTCAGCCTCGGTCGGATGACCGCCCTCTCGTCTAAGGAATAGCGATGACCGCCACTACTCCGCTCCCCCAGTCCACTTCCCGCTCCGATCCCGGCGGAGGCCCGGGTCAGAACGGCACGAGGACCAACGCCGTGCTCGCCCGCCTGTTCGGGAGCTCGACGAGCGCGATCACGATCGCGCTGCTGATCTGCATCATCATCATGAGCATCGTCTCCGACCGGTTCCTGACGACCAGCAACATCTACAACATCGTCGCCCAGTCGGCGGTCGTCGGCATCGCCGCCGTCGGCGGGACGCTCATCATCATCACCGGCGGCATCGACCTGTCGGTCGGCTCGGCGCTCGGGCTCTCGGGAATCCTCGCCGGACTCGCGATGCAGTCGGGCCAGAGCGGCTTCGTCGGCATGCTCGTCGCCGTCGTCGTCGCGATCGGCGTCGGAGCGTTCAACGGGGCGTCCATCACGTGGCTGCGGCTCGCACCCTTCATCGTGACGCTCGCCGTCCTCGGAATGGCCCGGGGACTGACCCTGCAGGTGAGCCAGGGCCAGAGCGTGTACAACCTGCCCACCGATTTCACCGTGCTGGGTGGCGGAACCGTCGCCGGTATCCCGATCTCGGCTCTCCTGACCCTCGGCGTATTCATCCTCGGCCACCTGCTGCTCACCAAGACGGTGTTCGGGCACAAGGTGTTCGCGGTCGGAGGCAATCGAGAGGCGGCCCGCCTCGCGGGCATCAACGTCAGCCGCGTCACGTTCCTCGTCTACGTCATCGCGGGCGTCTGCGTGGGTCTCGCCTCGATCGTGCTCGTCGGCCGACTCGGCTCCGCGACCCCGACGGGCGGCAACGGCGTCGAACTCCAGGTGATCGCCGCCATCGTCATCGGCGGCACGAGCCTCTTCGGCGGCAAGGGCAGCATGCTCGGGACCCTGGTCGGCGTGCTGCTCATCGGCGTCATCAACAACGGGCTGACCCTGCTCAACGTGAGCCCGTTCCTCGTCCAGTTCATGCAGGGTGTGTTGATCTTCGTCGCCGTGCTGCTCGACGCCTTCAACACGAGGCGGCTCGCGCGAGCCGGCGGACGTGCTCCGAGCGCCGGCTCGCGTCGAGTGGCCGGCGCATGATCAGCCGCGCCGGCCTGGCGTCACTGGGCGAGGTAGCCGCCGTCGACGATGACCTCGGTGCCGGTGACGTAGCTCGAATCGTCGGTGGCGAGGAAGAGCACGGCCTTCGCGACCTCGGACGCCTCTCCGGCGCGCTTGAGCGCGGTCTTACCGATCACGACGGCGCTCACGGCTTCGTCCTGACGTTCGGTGAGCGGGGTGTTGATGTGGCCGGGGTGGATGGAGTTCACCCGGATCCCGTCGGCCGCATGGGTGACCGCGACGTTCTTGCTCATGTTGCCGATCGCGCCCTTGGCCACGTGGTAGGCGTGCGCGCCCGACACGGCCGCGAGTCCCCAGATCGACGAGAAGTTGATGATCGAGCCGCCACCGGAATCGCGCATCAGCGGGATGCTCTCGCGCATGCCGAGGAAGATGCCGGTGAGGTCGACGGACATGACGCGGTTCCACGACTCGAGGGTGGTCTCGAGGATCGGCTCGTAGGCGATCACGCCCGCGTTGTTGACCAGGACGTCGAGTCGGCCGCTGTCGGACTCGATGCCACTCACGACCTGCGCCCACGAGGCCTCGTCGGCGACGTCGAGGTGGACGAAGCGCACAGGGCTCCCCTCCGCGTCGGTCGGCTGGACGACGTCACCGCCGTAGACGATCGCCCCCTCGTCGGCGAGCAGTTCGGCGGTGGCTCGCCCCATGCCCTGCGCCGCGCCCGATACCAGCGCCACCTTGCCCGTGAGCTTTCCCATGGATCCTCCTCATTGAGTGATGTGCGGGACGAACGCGCGGACGGGGGCTCTCGTCGAGGTCCCCGCAGTCCTGGCTCGCGCCGCAGATTGTATGACGATCATACGTGTTCGGATCCGCCGGGCTCGGCGATCCCGTCACCCACCCAAGCCAGCAACAAACAGAGAGAAGAGAAGTAAATGGACCGCCTCACCGGAAAAGTCGCCCTCATCACCGGAGCCGCTCGCGGCCAGGGCCGCGAGATGGCCGAACTGTTCATGCGCGAAGGCGCGAAGGCCGTCATCTCGGCGGATGTGCTCGATGCCGAGGACGCCGAGAGCAGCCCCGTCACCTTCGTCAAGATGGACGTCACGCAGGACACCGAGTGGAAGTCGACCATCGATGCGATCGTCGCCGAGCACGGCCAGATCGACATCCTGATCAACAACGCCGCGATCGTGAAGTACGAGACCATCCTCGAGACCTCGAACGAGCTCTACGACAAGGTGCTCGACATCGACCTGAAGAGCATCTTCCTCGGCATGCGCGAGGTACTGCCCCACATGATCGAGAAGAAGTCGGGTTCGATCATCAACGTCTCGTCCATCTGGGGCCTGGCCGGCGTGCCCAGCTCGTACGCCTACCAGGCCGCGAAGGGTGCGATCCTCAACGTCAGCAAGAACGTCGCGGCGACCTACGGCGCCGACGGCGTCCGCTGCAACTCCCTGCACCCGGGCTACATCCTGTCGCCGATGAACGCCGATCAGGCCCAGGACATCAACGATGCCCTGATCGCCGGCACGGTTCTCGGCCGCCCCGGTCAGCCGATCGAGACCGCCTACGCCGCCCTGTTCCTCGCCAGCGATGAGTCGAGCTACGTGACCGGCACCTCGCTCGTCGTCGACGGCGGCTACCTCGCCCCCTGACGAAACGGGCAGGACGAGAGGGGGTCGGGCGCATCGCCCGGCCCCCTCTCTCGTGTCGCTCCCCCGCCGTCCGACCCGCTCGACTCCTGACCATGTGGCGTCGTCGGGAAGAGAGCGGGGCACTCGCAACTTGACCTACAGGTGACCGACACCGTGACCTCTCCCCTGTTCGACCCCATCACGCTCCGCGGAATGACCGTCCGCAACCGGATCTGGGTCGCTCCTCTCTGCCAGTACACGGTCGACAAGCGCGACGGCGTCCCCACCGACTGGCATCTGGTCCACCTCGGCTCCATGGCCTCCGGCGGAGCCGGTCTGGTGATGGCCGAGGCGACCGGCGTCTCACCCGACGCCCGCATCTCACCGCACGACACCGGCATCTGGAACGACGAGCAGGTCGCCGCCTGGCGCCGGATCACCGACTTCCTGCACGCGCAGGGGGCCGCGACCGCGGTCCAGCTCGCTCACGCCGGGCGCAAGGCGTCGGTGCATCCCGAGTGGGGTCCCCTCGCCGGATCCGGAACACTCCCCGCGGATCAGGGCGGCTGGCGGACCGTCTCCGCGTCGGCCATCGCCTTCCCGGGATACGACGAGCCCATCGCCCTCGACCTCCCCGGCATCGACGCCGTCGTCGAGGACTTCGCCGCCGCCGCCGAACGCTCGGTCGACGCCGGATTCGACGCGGTCGAGATCCACGCCGCGCACGGCTACCTCGTGCACCAGTTCCTGTCCCCTCTCAGCAACCTGCGCGACGACGAGTACGGCGGGTCGTTGGAGAACCGGGCCCGCCTCCTGCTGCGGATCGTCCGCGCGGTGCGCGAGCGGGTCGGTGAGACCGTCCCCGTCCTGGTCCGCTTCAGCGGCACCGACTGGACCGACGGCGGCTGGGACGTCGAGCAGACCGCGACCGTCGCGGGCTGGGTCCGCGACGCCGGCGTCGACCTCGTCGACGTCTCGAGCGGCGGGCTCGTGCCCGCCAAGATCACCGCAGGGCCGGGCTACCAGGTGCCGTTCGCCCAGCGCGTGCGCGAGGCGACCGGCATGCCCGTCAGCGCCGTCGGTCTCATCACCGAGGTGCGCCAGGCCGAGGACGTGCTGCTCTCCGGCCAGGCCGATGTCGTCACGCTCGGTCGCGAGATGATGCGCGACCCGCACTTCGTGCTCCGTGCGGCGCACGAGCTCGGCGTCGACATCGACTACTGGCCCGCCCAGTACGAGCGCGCCCGCTGGCGCTGATCCGCGGCTCTCGACGGCCGGGCCGCAATCAGGTCCCGACCTGATCCCGGTTCGGGTCAGATGCGACGGGTCGCGTCGCGCACCTCGCCGACGAGCTCCTCGATGATGTCCTCGAGGAAGAGCACCCCCGTCGTCGCGCCGGTCTCGTCGAACGCACGGGCCAGGTGAACACCCGCACGGCGCATCGTGGCCAGCGCATCCTCCAGCTCGGTGCCCTGGTAGATCGACACGAGCTGCCGTACGAACTTCGACGGCACGGGCAGGTCGTACTCGTCGTCGTCGAGCTCGAGCACGTCCTTCAGATGCAGGTAGCCGACCGGCTCCTTCTGCGCATCGACGAGCACGTAGCGCGAGAACCCGTGCTGGCTGACCGCACGCTCGAGATCGGCGGGAGTCGCGTCCTCGGGAAGGGTGACGAGGGTCGACACGGGGAGCGCGACGTCGGACACCTTCTTCTCGGTGAACTCGAACGCCATGGTGAGGGCGCCGCTCGTGTCGCTCAGCACGCCTTCGCGGGTCGATCGGTCGACGATCGTCTGCACCTCTTCGAGCGTGAACGTGCTGGCCGCCTCGTCGACGGGCTGGATCCGGGCGAGCCGCAGCACCCCGTTCGCGATTCCGTTGAGGGCGGCGATGATCGGTCGCAGCACCGTCGCGATCCAGACGAGCGGGGTCGCGAGCAGCAGGACCGCACGGTCGGGGACCGAGAACGAGATGTTCTTCGGCACCATCTCGCCGATGACGACGTGCAGGTACGAGACGACGAGCAGCGCGATGATGAACGAGATCGTCGACACCGCCGCCTCGGGCAGCGAGAGCAGTTCGAGCGGCACCTCGAGGAGGTGGTGGATGGCCGGCTCGGACACGTTGAGGATCAGCAGCGAGCACACGGTGATGCCGAGCTGACACGTCGCCAGCATGAGCGTCGCGTGCTCCATGGCCCACAGAGCCGTCCGAGCACTGCGTTTGCCCTTCTCCGCGAGCGGCTCGATCTGCGAGCGCCGCGCCGAGATGACCGCGAACTCCGCCGCGACGAAGAAGCCGTTGCCGATGAGCAGCACGACCAGCCATGCGATTCCGGCCCAGTCGCCGCTCATATTCTTTCGATCCCGTTGTCGTTGCCGCCGGCCCGACCCCGCGGTGCGCGTTCTACGCCCGGTTCAGGGCTCGCGTCCTCGGGAGGCTTGGGGGTGAAGCGGAGTCTGTCGATCCGGCGGCCGTCGAGGCGCAGCACGCGCAGGATCCCCGTCGGCAGCTCCACCTCGTCGCCGACCTTGGCCATGCGCCCGAGCTGGGCCAGCACGTAGCCCGCGATGGTCTCGTAAGCGCCGTCCTCGGGGATCTCGATGTCGGACTGCTCGAGCACCTCGTCGGGGCGAAGGCTTCCGGGGATGGTCGTCGAGGTCTTGCCCCGGACGACTCCCGCCCGTGTGCGGTCGTGCTCGTCCACGAGGTCGCCGACGAGTTCCTCGACGAGGTCCTCGAGGGTCGCGACGCCCGCCGTTCCGCCGTACTCGTCGACCACGACGGCCATCTGGTAGCCGGTGCCGCGCAGCTCGCCGAGGAGGGTGTCGACCTGCATCGTCTCGGGGACCCGCAGCGCCTGCGTCTGCAGGGCGCCGACCGGCACGCTCGCGCGCTTCTCCCGCGGCACGGCCACGGCCTGCTTGACGTGCACGAGTCCGACGATGTCGTCGAGACCGCCGTCGGTGACCGGGAAGCGCGAGTAGCCGGTGCGGCGGGCCAGAGTGATGACGTCCTCGGCCGAGTCGCCACGGTCGAGGGCGGCCAGGCGGGGTCGCGGCGTCATGACGTCGGCCGCGCTCAGGTCGGTGAACTCCAGGGTCCGGGTGAGCAGCGTGGCCGTGTCGCTGTCGAGCACCCCGGCCGTCGCCGACCGCCGCACGAGCGAGCTGAGCTCCTCCGCGGTGCGCGCGCCGGACAGCTCCTCCTTGGGCTCGATGCCGACCAGGCGGAGGATGCCGTTGGCGGTTCCGTTGAGCAGGGCGACCGCCGGCCGGAAGACCATCGTGAACACCGTCTGGAAGGGGATGACGACCTTCGCGGTCGCACGCGGGAGCGCCAGCGCGATGTTCTTGGGGACGAGCTCGCCGATGATCATCGAGAACAAGGTGGCGATGAGGATCCCGATGACCACGCCGATCGGCGCCACGATCGCGTCGGGGATGCCGATGCTGTTCAGCGGAACGTCGATCAGCCGCCCGATCGCGGGCTCCATCGTGTAACCCGTGAGCAGCGTGGTGAGCGTGATGCCCAGCTGCGCGCTCGACAGGTGAGTCGAGGTGATCTTGAGCGCGGCGATCGTGCTGCCGAGGCGGCGTTCGCCCTTCGCCTCACGCGCTTCGAGATCACCGCGGTCGAGGTTGACGAGAGCGAACTCGGACGCGACGAAGAATCCCGTCCCTACGGTGAGGATGATGCCGACGCCGAGGAGGAGCCAGTCCATTTCAGCAGTCCCCGCTCATACGGTGCCGCGCCGGGTGCGAGTCGGCGGGAAATCGAGTCGGGGACTGGGCGTGCGGAGGGTCGTCCATGAGTGCGCCCAGTATACGAGAGCGCGCCCTGTGCACGTCCTGACGCGATCGATCCGGCATCGGATCCGCCGTGGGCAGGCGTGTCAGTTCAGCTGTTCGACAACCCCGTGGGGCACCCTGGAACGGGCCACCGAGGTCCCGAACTGGGATAGGCTTAGTGCCCGTCTGATTCGCGAGCGAAGACGAGAGTGGGCGAGTTGCCGTGTCGAATCAAGTGACCGGAACCGAAGAGGGTGCAGCCGGTGAATTCGGGGCGAACGAATGGCTCGTAGACGAGCTGTACGAACGCTTCCTGGATGACAAGAACTCCGTCGACAAGTCGTGGTGGCCGGTCCTCGAGGCCTACCACCCCGTCGACACCGAGACGGGGGCGATCACGCTCCCCTCCGCGGCCGGCTTCGAGCCGAACCCGCCCGAGCCGGGCGAGCCGAACCCGGCGGAGCCCTCCGAGCCGAACCCGGCGACGCCCTCCGAGCCCAACCCGGCGACGCCCGACGAGCCGACCGCTCCGACACCGTCCGAGCCTAACCCGGCGGCCCCGACCGAGCCGTCCTACCCGAGCGCACCCGAGACGCCCGCTCCCGGCTACACGCCCGGTGCACCCTCGGCGCCATCAGCCCCGTCGGCTCCCGGTGCGCCCAGTGCTCCCGGCTTCTCCGCTCCGACGACGAGCGATGCCGCGACCGCCACGCCCGCGCAGACCTCGTCGGAGACTCCGGCCGCAGCCGCTCCCACCACCTCGGCGCCCAGCGCATCGGCACCGACCGACGCCCCGTCGGCCGCCTCCGCTCCTTCCGAGAAGGTCGCCGCCCGCACCACGTCCGTCGCACCCCGCCAGCAGCCGATCCCGGCCCAGGCGCCCGCCGCGTCCAAGAGCGGCCCGGCCACGCCCGTCGAGGACGACGCCGTATCGCCCCTCCGCGGAATGGCGAAAACCCTCGCCACGAACATGGATCAGAGCCTCTCGATCCCCACGGCGACCAGCGTTCGCACGATCCCCGCCAAGCTGATGATCGACAACCGGATCGTCATCAACAACCACCTCAAGCGGTCGCGCGGCGGCAAGATCTCGTTCACCCACCTCATCGGCTGGGCGCTCATCCAGGTGCTCAAGGAGTTCCCGAGCCAGAACGTCCACTACACCGAGGTCGACGGCAAGCCGTCGATCGTGCAGCCCGCGCACATCGGGCTCGGCATCGCGATCGACATCCCTAAGCCCGACGGCTCGCGCGCGCTGCTGGTCCCCAGCATCAACCGCGCCGACACCATGGACTTCGGCGAATTCGTGGCGGCCTACGAGGCGCTCGTGCGCAAGGCCCGCGCCAACAAGCTCGAGGCGTCCGACTTCCAGGGCACGACCCTGTCACTCACGAACCCCGGCGGCATCGGCACCGTGCACTCGGTCCCCCGCCTCATGAAGGGCCAGGGCGCGATCATCGGCGCCGGCGCGCTCGAGTACCCGGCCGAGTTCCAGGGGTCCAGCGAGAAGACGCTCGTCGACCTCGGAATCGGCAAGACCATCACGCTCACCTCGACCTACGACCACCGCGTCATCCAGGGCGCCGGTTCGGGCGAGTTCCTCAAGCGCGTGCACGAGCTACTCATCGGCCAGCGCGGCTTCTACGACGACATCTTCGCCGCGCTGCGCATCCCCTACGCGCCCATCCACTGGAACCCCGACATCAGCGTCGACCTCGCCGATGACGTCTCCAAGACGGCACGTGTGCACGAGCTCATCAACGCCTACCGGGTCCGCGGCCACCTCATGGCCGACATCGACCCGCTCGAATACCGCCAGCGCACCCACCCCGACCTCGAGATCGAGACGCACGGGCTCACTTTCTGGGACCTCGACCGCGAGTTCGTGGTCGCCGGCTTCGCCGACCGCCGCTCCGCCAAGCTGCGCGAGGTGCTCGGCGTCCTCCGCGACTCCTACTGCCGCACCGTCGGACTCGAGTACATGCACATCCAGGTGCCCGAGCAGCGGCAGTGGATCCAGGACAAGGTCGAGCGCCCCTACGAGAAGCCGCGGCACGACGAGCAGATGCGGATCCTCAGCAAGCTCAACGAGGCCGAGGCGTTCGAGACGTTCCTGCAGACGAAGTACGTGGGGCAGAAGCGGTTCAGCCTCGAGGGCAGCGAGTCGCTGATCTCCCTGCTCGACACCGTCATCCAGGAGGCCGCGGAGGACCAGCTCGCCGAGGTCGCCATCGGCATGGCGCATCGCGGCCGTCTCAACGTGCTCACCAACATCGCGGGCAAGACCTACGGTCAGATCTTCCGCGAGTTCGAGGGAACGCAGGACCCGCGCACCGTCCAGGGCTCCGGTGACGTGAAGTACCACCTCGGCACCGAGGGCACCTATGAGGGCGCCGGCGGAGCATCGATCCCCGTCTACCTCGCGGCCAACCCGTCGCACCTCGAAGCCGTCGACGGCGTGCTCGAGGGCATCGTGCGCGCTAAGCAGGACCGTTTCGCGCCCGGCACCTTCAACGTGCTGCCCGTCCTCATCCACGGCGACGCGGCGATGGCCGGTCAGGGTGTCGTCGTCGAGACCCTTCAGATGTCCCAGCTGCGTGCGTACCGCACCGGTGGGACGATCCACCTGGTCGTCAACAACCAGGTCGGCTTCACCACTCCGCCGAGCGAGAGCCGCAGCTCGATCTACTCGACCGACGTGGGCAAGACCATCCAGGCGCCCATCTTCCACGTCAACGGAGACGACCCCGAGGCCGTCGCCCGTGTCGCGCAGCTCGCCTACGAGTACCGCCAGGAGTTCCACCGGGACGTCATCATCGACCTCGTCTGCTACCGCCGCCGCGGTCACAACGAGGGCGACGACCCGTCGATGACCCAGCCGCTGATGTACAACCTCATCGAGGCCAAGCGCAGCGTCCGCAAGCTCTATACCGAGGCTCTCGTCGGCCGCGGGGACATCACGCAAGACGAGTACGACGAGGCGCACCGCGACTTCCAGGACCGCCTCGAGCGCGCGTTCGCTGAAACGCACGCCGCTCAGACCGCGTCGATGCCCATCATCGACACCACGGGCGGGTCCGACAGCGTCGCCGATATCGAGCTCCCCGAGTCCCAGCGCGGCACCGATGCCGAGGGCGAGCCCGAGAGCACCGCCGTCGCCGAATCCGTCATCACCGCGATCGGCGAGGCGCACGACAACCCGCCCGCCGGCTTCACCGTGCACCCGAAGCTGCAGGCGCTGCTCAAGAAGCGGCTCGAGATGAGCCGCAGCGGCAACATCGACTGGGGCTTCGGCGAACTCCTCGCCATCGGATCGCTGCTCGTCGAGGGCACGCCGGTCCGCCTCGCCGGACAGGACAGCCGTCGCGGCACCTTCGTGTCGCGGCACGCGGTCCTCCATGACCGGTTCAACGGCCAGGAGTGGCTGCCGCTGTCGAACCTCAGCGAGAACCAGGCCAAGTTCTGGATCTACGACTCGCTCCTCAGCGAGTACGCCGCCATGGGCTTCGAGTACGGCTACTCGGTCGAGCGCCCCGACGCGCTCGTGCTGTGGGAGGCGCAGTTCGGCGACTTCGCGAACGGCGCCCAGACGATCATCGACGAGTTCATCTCCTCCGCCGAGCAGAAGTGGGGACAGCGCTCGTCCGTCGTGCTGCTGCTCCCCCACGGCTACGAGGGTCAGGGCCCTGACCACTCGTCGGCCCGCATCGAGCGCTACCTGCAGATGTGCGCCGAGGACAACATGACCGTCGCCCAGCCGTCGACGCCCGCGTCGTACTTCCACCTGCTGCGCCGTCAGGCCTATGCCCGGCCCCGCCGCCCGCTCGTCGTCTTCACGCCGAAGTCGATGCTGCGCCTGCGCGGTGCCACCAGCGACATCGACGCCTTCACCCACGGTCGCTTCGAGCCGGTCATCGACGATGCGCGCATCTCCGACCGCGCCGCCGTGCGCCGTGTGGTGCTGCACTCCGGCAAGATCCACTACGACCTCGCCGCCGAGCTGGGCAAGCGCGATCAGAACCTCGACATCGCGCTCGTGCGCCTCGAGCAGTTCTACCCGCTGCCGACGGAGCAGCTCAACGCGGTGCTCGACAGCTACCCGAACGCCGAGCTGGTGTGGGCGCAGGACGAGCCCGAGAATCAGGGCGGCTGGCCGTTCATGTGCCTCGAGATGTCGAAGCACCTGCACGGACGCACTCTCCGCGTCGTGTCCCGTCCCGCAGCGGCCTCGCCCGCGGCAGGATCGGCGAAGCGTCACGCGAAGGAGCAGGCGGAGCTGGTCTCGCGCGCCCTCGCCTGATATTTCGGCCTCAGAGGCCTCCGCTTCGGAGCGCTCAGGGGGCGGCCCAAACGCCGCCCCCTGAGCAACGCGACAGTCGCCTACAACCCCAGCTCGTCGAGCGCCGCGTCCATCTGCTTCGTCATCGCGGCGTAGCCCTCGTCGTTGGGGTGGAGTCCGTCGGAGGCCATCCACTCGGGGTGCCCCTCGATCCAGTGCGATGCACCCGGAATGTAGTCGGCTCCGATGTCGGCGGCGGCGTCCTCGACCCACCCGCTGATGATGCCGAGCGATTCCGGGCGCTCGTCCGTGTACCAGAACGGTTCGACGACGATGAAGCGCGCGTCGGGGAGCGCGTCGTGCAGGCGCTGAAGGTCCTCATCGATCTGCGCGTGGATCTCGTCGGCTGCGAAGTCGTAGCTGAAGTTGTCGTTGAGGCCCATCGTCACGAAGACGATGTCGGGGTCCTGGTCGATGATGAGCGAGGGAAGGTCGCCGCTGCCGTCGCCGAAGGCCGAACGGTTGTTGATGAAGCCGAGCCCGTTGACGCTCGGGTTGTACTCGCGCCAGCCGCGCTCCTCGCTGATGACGGTCGACCAACGGAGGTCGGGATCGCTCGCACCCGTGCCGAGTGTGTAGGAGTCGCCGTAGAAGGCGACGACAGGGCCGTCGCCGGCCGCCACATCATCGGTGGGCGCCGCTGCCGGAGTCGAGCACGCCGCAAGAGCGGCGACCACGAACGAGGCGATCAGGAGAGCGACGGATCTTTTCACCGCAGTGCTTCGGAGCCGCAGGTCCGAGCGATCGCCCGGGAGCCAGCCGCGTTCAGTGGGTGATCTGGATCGCCCGGATGCGCTCCATGACGACGACGCGCAGCTCTTCGGGCGCGGTGTCGCGGCAGGCCCTCTTCACCGCTTCGGTGAGGACGAGGCCGACCTTGTGCTCGCCCGAGCAGTCGACGCAATTCTGCATGTGCTCACGGATGTCGGCGGCTTCATCGCCGCGCAGCTCGTTGTGCAGATACTCCTCGAGTTCGGCCTTGGCCTTATCGCAACCGCAATCGCTCATCGCTCCACTCCATCGCCAGAGTCGGTGTTGTCATCATTCTTCTTGGGAGAGCGACGTCGCGACGTCGCTCCGACGCTCAGGCCGCGTTCGGCGGCGTAATCGCTCAGCAGGTCGCGCAGCATGCGGCGACCGCGGTGCAGACGACTCATCACGGTGCCGACGGGGGTCTTCATGATGTCGGCGATCTCCTGGTAGGAGAAGCCCTCGACATCGGCGAAGTACACCGCCAGTCGGAAGTCCTCGGGGACGGCCTGGAGCGCGTCCTTCACCGCCGAGTCGGGCAGGTGGTCGATAGCCTCTGCCTCGGCCGAGCGTCCGACGCTCGACCCCGCCGTGGTCGATTGGGCGCCGCCCAGCTGCCAGTCCTCGAGGTCGTCGATGGTGTGCTGGTAGGGGTCGCGCTGCTTCTTGCGGTAGTTGTTGATGAACGTGTTCGTCAGGATGCGGTAGAGCCACGCCTTGAGGTTCGTGCCCTGCGTGAACCCCGCGAAGGCGGCGAACGCCTTGACGAAGGTCTCCTGAACGAGGTCCTGCGCATCGGCGGGGTTGCGCGTCATCCGCAGACCGGCGGCGTAGAGCTGGTCGATGAAAGGAAGCGCCTGCTCCTCGAAGAGGGCGCGCAGCTCGTCGGAGGTCGGGGTTGCCGTCTCCTCGATTGCTTCGACGATCGTCTCTTCGACCTCGGCTTCAGCGTCGGTCTCGTGCACGTCGACAGGGCGTTCCGGTGCGGTGCTCATCGCACCCCAGCGTACTCGCGAGGGCGGCGCATCGATCGTCAGCGTCATGAGCCCTCCTTCGTCCCGTGGATGTCCATCTCGGTGATGCCGTTCGCACGGCACAGGTAATGGAACCTGTCACGGGCGCGGCCTATTCCGAGGCCGGGGATACGAAACGTCGATTCACGCCCATGGGTTCCCACGAGAGCCCGGGATCAGCCGGACCGGCGCCGTGCTCCGACCCGCAGTCCTGCCCAGAACGCGAGTCCCATCAGGCCGATCACGAGGAGGACGGCACCGAGAATGCCGTTCCTCGACTCCAGCCCTCGAACCACCGGGGTGAAGGTGGTCTCCGACAGCGGCGCGTACGCCGTCCAGCCGAACGAGACGGGCTCGGTGGCCACGGCGATGAGGACCCCGGCACCCACGACGACCAGAACGATCGCGCAGATGAGGAGGACGCGACCAGGGAGTCTGCCTGTCATGGGGAGACTCTAGGACGAGACCGATCCCGAACCGCCCTCCTGAGCGGCACCGGCGCTCCGGGTACTCTGGGTGGCCATGGGAATTCTGGGAACACCCGGGCCGCAGTTCCGCCTGCCCGGCGACGATTTCGAGGTCCGCGGCTCGGGCGATGGGCCTGCTCCCGCGTGGCCCGCCCCGACGGCGACCGCACCCCTGCGGGCGCGGCTCACGCTGCCCGGCTCCAAGAGCCTCACCAACCGCGAGCTCGTCCTCTCCGCACTCGCGGTGAGCGAATCGGTGCTGCACGCCCCGCTCCACTCGCGGGACACGAGCCTCATGATCGATGCGCTTCGCGAGCTCGGGACCACGATCGAGGAGATCGACGGCACCGACCACGGCTACGGTCCCGACCTGAGGATCACACCCGCCGAGCTCGGAGGCGGGGTCTCCATCGACTGCGGTCTGGCCGGAACGCTGATGCGCTTCCTGCCGCCGCTCGCAGCCCTCGCGTTCGGTCCCGTCACCTTCGACGGCGACGCCGGCGCTCGACGCCGACCCATGCGCACCACCATCGAATCGCTCCGCTCGCTCGGGGTCGATGTGGTCGACGACCGCCGCGGGTCCCTCCCGTTCACCGTCCACGGCATGGGACGCGTCGAAGGCGGGGAGCTCGAGATCGACGCATCGGCGTCGAGCCAGTTCGTCTCCGGTCTGCTCCTCGCGGCGCCTCGCTTCGAGAAGGGGCTGACCCTGCGACACACGGGCGAGCGCCTCCCGAGCATGCCGCACATCGAGATGACGATCGCCGTCCTCGCCGAACGCGGTGTCACGGTCACCAGCCCCGAGACGGGAGTCTGGGTCGTGCCGCCCAGCACCATCGAGGGCCGCGAGCTCGACATCGAACCCGACCTCTCCAACGCGGCGCCGTTCCTGGCCGCCGCGGTCATCGCGGGCGGCACCGTCACCATCGACGGCTGGCCCTCCTCGACCACGCAGGTCGGTGACGACCTGCGATCGCTCCTCCCCCGGTTCGGTGCCGAGATCTCCTACGACCATGGCGCCCTCACCGTCGACGGGGGCCGCGGAGTCATCGGCGGCGCGACGTTCGACGGTGCCGACATCGACCTGTCAACCGGTGGCGAGCTCGCCCCCGCGATCGCCGCGATCGCCGCGTTCGGGTCCACCCCCAGCCGGATCACCGGTATCGGGCACCTCCGCGGACATGAGACGGACCGCCTCGCAGCCCTCGCGACCGAGCTGAACGAACTCGGCGGATCCGTCACCGAGCTGGACGACGGGCTCGCCATCGAGCCGCGCGCCCTCATCGCGCTCGGCAGTCGACCGTGGCAGAGCTATGACGACCACCGGATGGCGACCGCCGGGGCCATCGTCGGACTGGCCGTCCCGAATCTCGAGATCGACGACATCGCGACCACCGCGAAGACGCTCCCCCAGTTCCCCCAGCTCTGGCAGGGACTCAGTTCGCCGACCGACGTAACCGCAGCTTCGCACGCATGAACGACGCCATCGCATGAGCTGGCTGACCGACGACGAGGATGAGCCGTACGGCGACTACGACGAGTCGGCGGCGCGGGTCCGCCCCAATCCCAAGGGGAACCGTCCGCGGTCGAAGCAGCGCCCCGAGCATGAGGACGCGGTCCGCGGGCGGGTCCTCACCGTCGACCGAGGGCGCCTCACCGTCCTTCTCGACGAGAACACTCCCGAGGAACGGGAGATCACCGCGAAGCGTGCGCGCGAACTCGGCCGGACCGCCATCGTCACCGGCGATTTCGTTGACGTCGTCGGCGATCTCACCGGCGACGAGGGCACCCTGTCGCGGGTCGTCCGGATCGCGGAGCGCAGCACCCTCCTGCGGCGCAGCGCCGACGACAGCGACGAGGTCGAGCGGGTCGTCGTGGCCAACGCCGACCAGCTGATGATCGTCGTCGCGGCCGCCAACCCCGAACCGCGCACCGGGCTCGTCGACCGGTACCTGATCGCCGCGTTCGATGCCGGCATCGAACCCATCCTCGTCGTGACCAAGACCGACCTCGCCGACCCCACCGAATTCCTCGGCGAGTTCTCCGTCCTCGACATCGACGTGGTCAAGGTGGACCGCGACGAGGTCCCGTTCGAGGCGCTCTACGAGCGGCTCATCGGGCACACCACGGTGGCCGTCGGGCATTCGGGAGTGGGCAAGTCGACCCTCGTGAACGCACTGGTTCCCGGGGCGCTCCGGGCCGTCGGTGTCGTCAACGAGCACACCGGTCGCGGGCGTCACACCTCGTCCTCGACGATCTCGCTGCGCGTCCGTGACGGCCAGGGCGGCTCGGGCTGGATCATCGACACCCCCGGGGTCCGTTCATTCGGCCTCGGGCACGTCGATCCGGCGAGCGTCATGCAGTCCTTCGCCCGCCGCGCGATCACCGACGGGCCGCCCGAGGGTGAGGTGCCGCTCGCCGAGGCGCACGACTGGGAGATCGTCGACCGAGTCCGCGACGGCGAGCTCGGCGAGGTCGGACGGCGTCGACTCGACTCGCTTCAGCGCATCCTGACCACGCTCGACCCGAAGGCCGAGCGCGATTGGGAGAAGCAGACCGAGCCGACCGCCGACTAAGCGGTCTTCGCCGGCCCGGCGGAGTCCGCAGGCGCGTCCGCCGCGGCAGGATCGGCGTCGGGATCCGGCTGCTTCTGCCACGGCCAGCGCCCGGTGATCTCGAGTTCGAGCGAGAAGCTCAGGAACGTCCGGATCACGACGATCAGGCCCAGAACCCCCACGCTCTCGAGCGTCGGAGTGACGGCGACCGTCCGGATGATGTCGGCGGCGACGAGCAGTTCGAGCCCGAGCAGGATCGACCTGCCGAGGAACCGCCGGAACGGGCCGTAGACGCCGCGTTTGCGCTGCACGATGCGACCCACCGCGAAGAACGCGGCAAGCAGCGCGCCGATCACGATCGCTGCGACACCCGCCGCATCGATGACTCGACCGACGTTCTCCATCACTTCATGAAAGTCCACGCGGTCAGTATCGCGGTCCGGCTCCCCCGCGCGCGCCCGCGCGCCGTGGCGGCGCTTCGATACTGTGGACGGGTGACCCAGCCGACGCCCGATCAGCTCGCCGAAGACCTCCGATTCGCTCGCGATCTGGCCGACATGGCGCACGTGGTGTCTCTCGCACGGTTCCGCGCCCTCGACCTGACCATCGAGACGAAGCCCGACCGCACCCCTGTCACCGACGCCGACCGGGCGGTCGAGAACGCGTTGCGCGCCGCCCTCCGCGAGGAGCGACCTGACGACACCGTGTACGGCGAGGAGTTCGGCGGCGAGCTGCAGTCGGGGCGGCAGTGGATCATCGACCCGATCGACGGCACCGCGAACTTCCTGCGCGGGGTTCCGGTGTGGGGAACCCTCATCGCCCTGGCCGTCGATGGAGATCCGGTCGTCGGCGTCGTCAGTGCCCCTGCGCTCGGTCTCCGCTGGTGGGCCGCCCGCGGTCAGGGGGCCTGGGTGGTCGAACAGGGCTCCGCGCCGCGCCGCATCTCCGTCTCCGGCGTGCGCGACCTGACCGACGCATCGCTGAGCTACAACGACCTGCAGTACTGGCGCAAGGCCGGGCGCACCGACCAGCTGCTCGCTCTCGCCGACACGGTCTGGCGCACTCGCGCGTACGGCGATTTCTGGGCATACATGATGGTCGCGGAGGGCACGATCGACCTCGTCGGCGAATTCGGTCCCGCGGTCTACGACCTGGCCGCGCTCGCTCCGATCATCGAGGAGGCGGGCGGTCGAATCACCTCCATCTCGGGGGTGCGGGACTTCTCCGCCGGCGATGCCCTCGCCAGCAACGGGCTGCTGCACGACGCCGCGGTCGCTGCCGTCGCTCCCTGACCCGGGGCCGTGACGGGGATCCTGCTCGCCCTCATCGCGAGCGTCGCCTACGGCTCGTCCGATTTCTTCGGGGCTGTGGCGGCTCGACGTAGAGGCAGCATCACTGCGACCGCTGTCATCTACTGCTCGGCGACCGTTGTCGCCGTGAGTGCGCTCCTCTTCCTTCCCTGGTCGATGAGCCCCGGCACGGTGGTGGCGGGTGTGCTGGCCGGCCTATTCGGAATCGCGGGGTTCGTCACCTTCTACGGGTCGCTCGCCATCGGCCCGATGAGCGTGCTCTCACCGTCGATCGCGCTCATCAACACGCTCGTCCCCATCGTCGCGGCAGTCGTCCTCGGCGACTCGCTCAATCTGCAGGGGTGGGTGGGGGTGGCCGCCGCCGTCATCGCGGGTCTGCTGGTCGCCGCCGAGCCGCGGAACGGACAGCGGGTGCTGCCGCGCGGCCTTCTTCTCGCCGTCGCATCCGGTCTTCTGCTCGGCGGTTCCATCGTCTCGCTCGACGCGGCACCCGAGGGCTCCGGTGCACTTCCCGCCTCGCTCGACACGCTCGTCGGACTGATCGTGATCGGCCCTGTCGCCCTCGTCCTGCGGGGCGGGCACTCACCGGCCTGGCTGAAGCGAATGGATGCGGCCGAATCATCGGAGACCCTCGGGAGCCGAGCCTTTTCCGGTCTCACCCTGGCGGCGGGCGTCCTGTTGGGTGCGAGCAACGTGCTCATCGTGCTCGCGCTCCAGAGCGGACAGCTCGCGGTCGTCTCCGTGCTCGTGAATCTCTACCCGGTCGTCACGGTCGTGCTCGCCGCCCTGGTGCTGCGCGAGAGACTGGCGCCCACCCAGATCGCCGGCGTCGCTCTGGCGATCGTCGCGGCTGGACTGCTCAGCCTCGCCTGAACTGCTCCGTGCTGCCGAACCGAGGTCAGGCGTCCTGCTTCGCTGATCCCTTGGCCCGCTGACGGAGGTCGAAGAATCCGAGCAGCAGGGCGATGACGATGAGGCCGAGCGCGACCAGCGAGCCGCTCCGGAACGCGTCGTGGTAGACCGTGATCTTGTCCGTCGCCGAGCCTTCCGCGTAGATCGTCGCGAAGAAGGTCGATGACACCGCCGCCACACCGACCGCAGTGCCCACGCGCTGACCGACCTGCGCCATCGATCCGGCGACACCGCCGTCGGTGATGGGGATCTCGGCCAGGGTGAGGGTCTGGTTGGGCGAGATCACGAACCCGCCGCCGAGGCCCGCGACCGCCAGTGCAGCGGACATCAGCCATGGCGAGAGTTCGGGCGGCGGAAGGGTCGCCGCGAGGATGGACAGGGCGAAGCCGACGATCACCACGGCGAGGCCGACGACGACGAGCGATCGGCCGCGGGTCTCGACGAGCCGGCCGCCGATCCAGGCCGTCACCGCGGAGGCGAGGGCGAAGGGGATGGTGACCATTCCGGCGAACACCGGCGCGAGTTCGAGGCCCTGCTGCAGGTAGAGGGTCGTGAGCAGGAAGGTTCCGGGAATCGCCGCGAAGTAGACCGTCGCGATGAGGAGCCCGTTGCGGTAGGAGCTCAGGCGGAACAGGGCGAATCGGACGACCGGAGTCTTGCCGCGTGCGGTGTACGAGCGCTCCCACAGGATGAACCCGGTCGCGAAGACGGCCGTGCCGACGAGGAAGAACCAGCGGCGCGGATCGTCCTCGGGACCGCCGGTTGTGAGGAGGAACGGCAGCATCAGGGTGAGGACGACCACGCCCAGGAGCAGGATGCCGACCGGGTCGAGGTCGGTCGACTTCGATTTCACCTGCTTCCTGGGCAGCAGGCGGGCGGCGAAGTAGAGGAGCGCGATGCCGAGGGGCACGTTCATCCAGAACAGCAGGCGCCAGCCGTCCTGATCTCCGCCGACCGCGATGAGGAGCCCGCCGATGGTGGGGCCGAAGGCCGTCGAGAGGCCGATGATGGCGCCGAACAGCCCGAATGCGCGACCGCGTTCCGCGCCTTGGAACAGCTGTTGGATGAGCCCCAAAACCTGGGGCATCTGGATTCCGGCCGCGACTCCCTGGAGGAAGCGGCCGACGATGAGGAGAGGAGCTGTTGGGGCGAGGGCGCACAGCAGGCTGGTGATCGTGAAGGCGCTGAGGCCGACGAGGAACAGGGTGCGACGGGAGTGGATGTCGCCCAGCCGCCCGGCGGGGACGAGGGTCAGTCCGAACGCGAGGGCGTAGCCGGCGACGATGGTCTGAAGCTCGGTGGGGCCCGCATTGAGGGAGTTCTCGATCGACGGGAGTCCGACGTTGACCTTCGAGAGGTCGAGGATGGTCAGAGCTGCGACGGCGACGCTGACACCGAATGCCTGCCAGCGGACTCGGTCGGAGAGTTTCGCGCTGTCAGGGGGCTCGGCCGTCATTCCTCCGACGGTATACCTCGCATGTTGCGAGCCGGCCGAAAGCTACTCGTCGCCTCCCAGCGCGTCGCGCCACGGGAGGTCGGCCCCGGCGCGGGAGACGGTGATGGCGGCGGCGCGGGCGGCGCGGCCTCCGATGAGCTCGACGACCGGGAGGGTCAGCTCGGCTGACGGCCACCGCAGCAGCGAGTCGATGAGCGACGCCATGTAGGTGTCGCCTGCTCCGATGGTGTCGACGACGTCGACGGAGACGGCGGCGACCTCCACTCGGCCGTCGGGGATGGCGAGGACGGCACCGTCGGCGCCTCGGGTGATGACGGCGAGCCGGGGGCCGATGGCGAGGATGCGGTCGAGCACTTCGTCGGCGGATGCGTCGGGGTAGAGCCAGGCGGCGTCCTCGTCGCTGAGCTTCACGGCGGTTGCGAGGGCCGCGGTCTCCTCGAAGGTGGCGACGGCGCCGATCCGGTCTCCGATGAGCGCGGGGCGGATGTTGGGGTCGAAGGTCACCTCGTCTGCGTCGAGTTCGCGGACGTGGGCGCGGACCGTGTCGGCGCCGGGTTGGAGGAAGGCGGCGATGGAGCCGGTGTGGACGATGCGGGGTGCGATGTCGAGGACGGTACGGGAGGGATCCCAGAGGACGTCGAACGTGTAGTCGGCGGAGCCGTCGTCGGCGGAGATCGTGGCGATCGCGCTGGAGGTTCGGTCTGCGGAGTACGACTCGGGAAGGATGACGACGCCCGACTGCTCGAGGTGGACGGCGATCGCGCGGCCGCGCTCGTCGGGGGCGATGGCGGTGAGCAGGGTGACTTCTGCGCCGAATCGGCCGAGGCCGAGTGCGACGTTCGCGGGACTACCGCCAGGGTGCTCTTCGATGCCCCGAGCGCTGACGACGATGTCGACCAGCGCCTCACCGATGACCAGCACGTCCGTCACACTGCACCTCCCAGAAGCAGATCTCCGAGATTACGCCACCCCGCCCTCCCGCCGAACCCGTCGAACCGAAGGCCCCGCGCCCAAAGCGGCCCACCATCGAGCCGTCTAAACGCAATCCGGAGGCAGGGCCTCCCCGCCCGCCCGTTGAGCTCGTCGAAACGCAGCCCGCGAGACGCGCTCCACCTCGCCCGCTCGTTGAGCGCGCCGAAACGCAGACCCGGAGACATACTGCTCTACCCCCGCCCGTTGAGCTCGTCGAAATGCAGGACCCGAGGACTCGATGGCCCCAGGGCGAATGGTGCAGCCCGCCCGTTGAGCGCAGCGAAACGCAGACCCCGAGGAATGCCACCCCGCCCGCCCGTTGAGCCCGTCGAAACGCAGGCCTCAAAGCGGACGGTGCAGCCCGCCCGTTGAGCGCAGCGAAACGCAGACCCCGAGGAATGCCGCCCCGCCCCGCCCGTTGAGCGCAGCGAAACGCAGGGAACTCAGGCAGCGAGCGAGTTCGGGCTGATGCGTCGTGGTGTCCGTCGGGCGTCGACCCAGGCGGGTGGGATCAAGTATCGGGTCCCAGTAGCAGGGTCGGTGTCGAGGTCCCATCCGTCGAGGTCGAACCTTCGATGATGGAACGGACACAACAGGACCCCGTTACGGATATCGGTGGGTCCCCCACTGGCCCAGGGTGTGACGTGCGCGGACTGACACCGTGAGGGCGGTTCATCACAGCCGGGCCAGACGCACCCACCATCCCGAACAGCCATCGCCTGGCGTTGGGTGGGGCTGAAGAGGCGGCGGGCGGTGCCGAGGTCGAGGGGTTGGGAGTTCCCGTCGAGGACGACGGGGATGATCTTCGCATCGCACGCCATCCGCCGTGCCGTCCGGGCACTGATCGGAGCATCAACACCGAACAAGGTCGCGGTCCCGACCCCGGAGAGCAGGGCCTCGAGGGGGATGGTGACGAGGACGGTGGTGTCGACCCCGCTGGTATCCCCGGTATCGGCGCGCAAAGAGTCCCGCATGATCGAGGTCAGCGCGTCCAGACGCCGCTGCCCGATGGTCCGGGTGTCGCGGGTCGCCTCATCACCCCCAGGGGTGTCGGGGTCGGTGAAGGTGACCTTGCGGGGACGCATTCGGGCGTTGAGGGCCGCTTCGGCGACACCGTAGGACTCCGTGTCCCAGTGGATGACGCTGCTGTAGGTCCCGTCCCGGTGGGCGATGACTGAAGTCGGCGCGTGCTCGGGCGGCTTCTTCGCGGGGTTCGATCCCATCGGGGTTGAACCGGTCCGGCAATGCACGGCACAGTTTCGTCAGATCGGTGAGCGGCAGCTCGGCCGCCTGGTCAACCAGGAACCGTTCCAACCCGGCGAGGTCCTCGACAGTGGTGAAGGGTTCGACCTGCCGGAGCGTTGCGAGAATGACGCGGGAGGCGTCAATCCCGAGCGACCCGTCATCAACAGACTCAGCGACGACCGGATGCAACGACGGGAGCGGTTCCCCGGTGAGGGCGGTCCGACGGCTGAGGCGGGTCCCGACCTCGCACCAGTCCCTCGCCCGGGTCGCGTGCACCCTGGTGATCGACGCGATCATCGCGGGAGCGTTCCGCTCCCCCAATCGGGTCGCGAGCGGGGCCTCGAGGGTGCGGTCGGAGCGGCGTTCGATCTCCCCCGCAATGTGGGCGGCGACCGCGTCGGCCAACCGGACGACCTCCCCCACCCGGGCGGCGAGATCGAGGACGGTGGCATCCTTCGCCCCCGCCAACAGCTCCCCCAGCTCGGCGGTGTCAGCCCACGGCATCCCCTCGACGAGCCCCGCGAGCGCACCCACGCGCTCGTTGAGGAGGTCGACGGGGCTGCTCATACCCCTGATTCTGCCGCCAACCACCGACACTGACCGGACCAAATAAGCCCTGATCAACTGTTCATTAGACCACTACTTGAACCAATTTTTCGAACGCAATACGAGCACCCGAACTCAGCCCCGATCGCGCGCACGTTCCGGGCACCGGGGCCGGCCGGAACGTGCGCGCCCGCCCGGAACGCCCCCACCACCGACCCCGGGAACCGGCACAAACCCACCCACCGGAACCGCCGACCACACCCCGGCATCAGTGAAATCCGGCAGACCACCCGGCGGAACTGCCGCGCCCGAATCCCTGCATCGGAGACACGCCCACCCACGAGACCGGACGCTCCGGACAGACGCGCGTGCCGGAACGTGCGTATGCGCCCGGGATATCCGAGTCAGTGGAGGCGGTCGCCTGATCCCGCGTCGGGGGCGTCGAGGCCCATGCCGAGGTCGCTCATGAGCGCTTCGATCTGCGGGGCGACGACCTCGTGGACCGCCGCAGCGATGCGACCCCGATGGTCGACGAGGGCGAGACAGGCGGCCTGCCCGACCTGAGCAGCACGATCGTCGGCGAGCGAGATCTCGTGTCGCAGCCGGGCCTTGGACTCCTCGTCGAGCGGCGGCTTCTGGGCGCTGGGAACGGGCGCCGCTTCGGCTTCCGCGAGTCCGGCGAGGGTGAAGAGATACGGTTCGCCCGGAACCGGTTCGGGGTCGATGCCGAGCCCCTCGAACTCGTGATCGAGCCCTTCCTCGGGGCGGTACGGGCGCGACGCCCGGCGCTCGGCCTCGTTGCGGTCGAGTTCGGCGTCGAGCAGCGGCAGCTCGGATGCGGTGAACGCGGCGACATCGGCGTCGACGATGGCGTGGATCCGACTGACGAGCGCGTGCTGCACCTGGTGCGGAGCATCCCCGAGCCCTGCGGCGGCGATCACCGGCGATCCGAGGCATTTGCGGCACACTCGAGCGCGGGCTCGAGCGAGGCTCGGCGACCAGCGCGGCAACCAGGCGAGCCACGCATCGACGACGGCGCTGACGCGCGACTCGATGCTTGCTCCTGGCATATGGTCAACGGTACCGAGGCAATCCGCGCTGCGCCTGTCTTCGCGGGCACTCCCGCACCCCCAAAGGTGGGAAGAACTGCTCCTCGAATGCGGTTGAGCACTGGGTGAGCACGATGAGAGGACACGGGCGATGCCGGAACTGACGGTCACCCTCTACTCGTCGAGCTTCTGCGGGGCGTGCACGTCGACCCGGCACACGCTCGACCTCGTCGCGTCAGTCCTCAGCACCTCGCCGCTCGACGACCGGATCACCTGGCGCGAGGTCAACGTCGCCGACCGGCCCGACGAGAGCGAGCAGCACAGGATCACGTCGACACCCACCGTCGTCATGACGGGCGGAGATGGCACCGAGGTCATGCGCGCGACCGGTGTGCCGACGTCCGAGCAGGTGCTCGCCGCTATCGCGAAGAACCTCGCCTAGCCGACGCGAAGCTCGCGACGACCGCCGCTCACTCCGGAGCGTCGGATCCGAACAGTCCGTCGAGCCACTGCTGCCACTCGACCTGAAGCTCGTCGGCATCCGCGTCACCGAAGTGGTGGACGGTGAGTCCGACCGGGCCGCCGAACGCGTTGCGGCCGAAGAACCGGTAGAGCGCATCGTCGGTGCGGAGTCCGATGAAGTGGGCATTCGAGTAATCGAGGATCGCGTCGCTCGATACGAGCGGGAGCTCGCCTTCCGCTATCGTGCCGACCACCGCGTCGGGGTCGACGCCGATCGCGGCGCGCACGACCTCGAACGCGTCCTGCGTCATCGACTCGGAGGGACCCTGCACGTCGACGAAAACGGCCTGACGTCCATCGAAATGCTCGAGATACTCGGCGAGGGTGTGCAGGTAGAAGGCGGTGTGGAGTTCGATCCCGGTCGCGTCGGTCGTGCCCGGGGGAAGGACGCCCCGGTGGACCCAGCGCAGGGATGAGCGACCGTCGGCGCTCGCCTCGATGACCTGCTCGAGGTGATTGAACCAGCCATCCGGCCCGTCCATGCGGTTCACGCGGTGCGTGGGAGGCTCCCAGACGATCTCCTCTCCCCCTCCTGCGGGGAAGAGCCACGCGGCCGTATCTGCGGTGACGGCCTGCCAGACGCGGTCGGGCGAGGCCGGGTACTCGCCTTCCTGAACGACTTCGAACTGCTCAGCCATCGGAGTCCTCTCTGCCTGCCGCCGCTGTGTCGCGAGCGCTACTCGACGATGAGCCGGATCGTACTCGCCCGCACGCTCGGGGTGAGGACCGATTGCAACGAACTGCCGTAGCTCGCGTACTTCGCCTCGTAGGCGCGGTCGACGGCGTCGAGCACGGAAGCGTCCGTCTCCTCGACGAGTCTGACCGGGTACCGATCGGAGCCGTCGACGAACACGGCCGCGCCGCCGGCCCGTTGCGCTCTGCGATGCCATTTCGAGGAGGCGCCGAAACCGTTGCGGATGTAGGGCACACCGTCGACGACGACCGACCAGATCGGCGTCACGACCTCTGCGCCGGACTTCAGCGCGGTCGCGATGTGAACGGTGTCCGTCGACTCGAAGTAGGCGATGGGGTCGGGCATGAAACGCTCCTCGGCGGCGGGGTGAACAGCGGAGGTGGGCGACTCAGTCAACGCGATGGTGGCCTGGAGTGGAGATGGGGGGAATTGAACCCCCGTCCATTGCTGTAATCCCGTGCCTTCTACGGGCGTATCTTGCGGAAAGCGTTCTACTCGGCTCCGAAACTTGTCGCAAGCGCCTGAATCGACGAGCCCAGTCTCAGTTCAAGTCCCGCGGTGCCCTGAAACACAACACCGCAGCAAGTTCCCTAATCGACGCCAGACACCGGGACGGGAACACGCCCGGGCTGACGGACTTCATGGCTCTGGCTTAGACAGCGAGAGCGAAGTCGGTGCGCTTGGAATTGGCACCTATGGTTTGCAGAGATCGTTTACGAGATAACCCTGCATCCTCGGCCCGCTTCTCACGGTCATTCAGGCAATGTCGAAACCGATCATCCCCGTACTGGCCTCCGCGACCGTGCGGTGCACGGTTGCTGCGAAGGGGCCACCATCGCGCTGTTGAGTTGTCAAACCGCACCGGAGTGCAGCACCACAGACTACAACCGCGCGGCGGTCGATACCATTCCTGCCACCACACTCACGGCCCCCTCGGCTGCAGATCGAGCGGTTGCGCCCCGGCAGATCGGCAGGTAGCCCATGGATGATCCGACACCGCCTCGGGTAGGCGTCCTCGGCGTCGGGCGGATGGGGCTACCGATCTGTCGTCGGTTGCTCGCATCGGGCTTCGCCGTGTCGGTGCACGACGTCGATACGGAAGCCCGAGCCGGTGCCGCGGCGATCGGCGCAGCTGTCGTCTCCGATGCGGAATCGCTCGCCGCCCGGAGCGACATCCTCGTCTCCGTGCTTCCCGGGGTCGCCGAGATCCGCGCGGCGTTCGTCGGTGACGCGGGCCTGCTGCGACACCTGCCCGAGGGCGCGCTCTGGCTCGACCTGACCAGCGGCGACCCCGTTCTCACGAATGAGCTCAGCGCGATCGCCGCCGAATACGGCGTGCGCACGGCGACCGCCACGATGGGGGGCGGGCCGGCGAACGCCGAGGACGGCACACTCGTCTTCCACCTCGCCGGGGCCGACGACGCCGTCGCCGATGCCCGAGTCCTCCTCGGCCCGCTCGCGTCGCCCGGCGGCGTGCGCCTGGTCGGACCGGTTCCGTCTGACGCCCAGACGGTGAAACTGCTCGCCAACCTGCTCTGGTTCGGGCAGGTGGTCGCCGTTTCAGAGGCCCTCATGCTCGGCGAACGACTCGGCATGGCCCCTGACGCACTCGGCGATGCCCTCGTCGGCAGCGCGGGCGGCAGCCGATTCCTCGACCTGCACCTGGCGCCGCTGCTCGCCGGGGACTACTCGGCCGACTTCGGATTCGACCGGGTGGTCGAGGAGTTGCAGACGGTGAGCCGCATCGCCGACTCGACCTCGACCCCGTTCGAACTCAGCCGTCTCGTGACACGACTGCACGAACAGGCCCTGGAGCACTTCGGTCCGCGAGACTCCGAGACCCTGGTGGCCGCGCTCCTCCGCGAACGCGCCGCCGCCCCGCCCGCCCGTTGAGCGAAGCGAAACGCCCGCCCGCCCCGCCCGTTGAGCGAAGCGAAACGCGAATGTGTCAGCGCCCGTACGCCTCGGCTAGGGCGAGCACCCGGCGAGCCCGCTTCACCGCGGGGAGATAGCTCCCGTCGGCGTCTCCCCGCACGGGCAGCTCGAGCAGCGCACGGGCCACCACGATCTCGTCGTCGGTGGGCGACAGTGCGCGGTGCACCTCGTCCAGGTTCGTCGGATCGAGGACGAGAGCCGCTCGCATGCCCATCGCGCGCCCGTGCCCGACACGAGCCGCAACCTCCGCGACACCGCAGCGGGACGGGCCGTCGATCGGTGCGGGGATCCCGGCCGCCGCGCTGGCGATGACCAGGCGCGAACGCGCATACGCCAGAGCGAGGGGATCCTCGCCGATGCCGGTGTCGCTGCGGAAGTCGCCCACCCCGAACGCGAGACGGAAGGTGCTCGGCTCCGCCGCGATGCCATCCACTCGCAGCAGCGATGCCGCGGTTTCGATCATGGGAACGATCAGGGTGCCGGGCGGAAGGAGCTCGGCCGTTCGCCGCACATCGTCGGGCGATTCGGCCTTCGCCAGCACGACGCCCTGCAGACCCGGCAGACCTGCGATCGCCGTGAGGTCGTCGAACCAGTGCGCTGTGGCGGCGTCGTTGATGCGCACCCACGCCTCCCGGTCGGCGAGGAACTCGGCCACCGCGTCCCGCGCTGTCGTCTTCCGGCCCTCGGCGACGCCGTCCTCGAGGTCGAGGACGAGCGCATCGGCCACGTGATGCTTCTCCGACAGCTCGGTGATGCGGGTCGCGGGGAACAGCAGCCAGGAGCGGCAGAGGTCGGCCGGCGGACGCCCCGGGCCGGACGGCTCGGCCTGGGCTGCACCGAGCGTTGCGGCGCCGGGGCGGACGATCATCGCGCGGTTCCCCGTCCGACCTTCTCACCCTCGACGATCTGACGGATGGCCGCCGTGTCGATCTGACCGTCTGCGGACGGTGACTCGGAGAGAGAATCCGTCGCGTGCGGGTCGCCCTTCGCGAAAGCCGCCTCGTCGAACGGATTGTCGCCGCTGAGAACCGAACGCACCTGCTCCCGATCGATCTGCTTCGTCCAGGTGCCGATGAGCAGTGTGGCGACGGCGTTGCCGGTGAAGTTGGTCACGGCCCGCGCCTCGGACATGAAGCGGTCGATTCCCACGATGACGCCGACGCCGTCGACGAGATCGGGACGGTAGGTCTGCAGACCGGCGGCCAGCGTGGCCAGGCCCGCACCAGCCACACCGGCGGCACCCTTCGAGGCGATCATCATGAACAGCAGTAGACCGATCTGCTCGCCGATCGAAAGCGGAGTGCCCATGGCGCTCGCGATGAACAGCGACGCCATCGTCAGGTAGATGGCGGTGCCGTCGAGGTTGAACGAGTAACCGGTCGGCACCGTGATGCCGACGACCGGTTTCGAGACCCCGGCGTGCTCCATCTTCGCGATCAGGCGGGGCAGGGCTGCCTCGCTCGAGGAGGTTCCGACGATGAGGAGGTACTCGCGACCGAGGTACTTCATCATCGAGAAGATGCTCACCCGGGTGACGGCCCAGAGCAGGCTGCCGAGCACGACGATGATGAACAGCGCGCAGGTGATGTAGAAGCCGATCATCAGCGTCGCGAGGCTGACGAGGGCGCCGGCGCCCGTCTTGCCCACGACCGCGGCGATGGCGCCGAACGCCCCGACGGGTGCGATCCAGAGCACCATCGAGAGGACACGGAAGACGATGGTCTGGAACAGCTTGATGGCATCGATCGCCTTCGTCCCGCGAGCACCCATCGACTGCAGCGCGAAGCCGACGAGAAGCGCCACGAACAGGACCTGGAGAACGCTCTCCCCGGTCAACGGCGAGAGCAGGGTCGTCGGGATGATGCCGAGCAGGAAGTCGGTGGTGGTCTTCGGCTCGCCTTCGATCTCGTACGTCGAGCCCGAGATGTCCAGTCCGGCCCCGGGGTGCAGGATGTTGCCGACGACGAGCCCGATGCCGAGGGCGAAGGTCGACATGACGATGAAGTAGCCGAGCGCGAGGCCGCCGATCTTGCCGACGGTGGCCGCCTTGGCGATCGAGCCGACCCCGATCACGATGGTGCAGAAGATCACCGGCGCGATCATCATGCGGATGAGAGCGACGAAACCGTCACCGAGCGGTTTGAGCGCGACGCCCGTCTCGGGTGCGGCGAGGCCCACTATCGCTCCGGCGATTACCGCGACGATCACAGACAGGTAGAGGAAATGGTTGCGGTCGATGCGCCGCCTGGTCGTCAGCTTCGTTGCCATCAGAACATCCGATCCGACCGGCACAGCGTTGTGGCCGATCACAAGTGGGAGAAGATCGGTACAGCCTGCTCGCGGGCTCCGCACGGCCGGGGGTTGTGTTCATATTGGTCGGCACCCCGCCGCACGCCAGCTGTTTTACTGGCCTCGGGCCGATTACCCGCCACAGACGCCAGGCACGAGGAGGTGCGCATGCCAGCTCGACGACGCCCGTGGAGCCTCGCGGCCCGCGTCTTCGGTCTGCAGCTCGCGGCGACGCTGATCATCGGCGCGGCCCTGCTCGCCGCTCTCATCGTCGACGGGCGACAGCGTGCCGAGGATTCGGCAGCCGAGCGCAGCCTGGCGGTGAGCAGAACCGTCGCGGCCGATCCGGCAGTGCAGGAGGCGTTGCTCGGGGATGACCCGACGGCAGCGCTCGAGCCGTATGCGCTCGATCTGGTGGCGACCACCCGGGTGGACTTCGTGACCATCATGTCGCCCGACGGCGTCCGCTTCACCCACCCCGATCGGTCGCTCATCGGCAAACGGTTCCTGGGCACGATCACGGCCGCCCAACGGGGCGAGACGATCACCGAGACGTTCACCGGAAGCCTTGGTCCATCACTGCGGGCGGTCGTTCCGATCGACGTCGACGGTCGTCTGGTCGGCATCGTGTCGGCCGGGGTGACGACGGAGAACGTCGCGGAGATCCTGGCCCCGCGGGTGCCGTTCCTCATCGCCCTCACCGCTCTGACGGTTGCGGTCAACGGCGCCGTCGCCCTCCTTCTCCTCCGCTCGCTCCGCCGGTCGGCGGGTTCCCTCGGACCGCAGCAGATGCGGCGCATGGTCGACTTCTACGAGTCGGTGCTGCAATCGATCCGCGAGGGCGTCGTGCTCACCGATCGAGACCGTCGGGTGGTGCTCTACAACGATGAGGCCGCTGATCTGCTCGGCCTGCCGCCGGCGCCGGACTCCCTCGAACCGCGCGAGCCGACCGCGCTCGGCATCGATGCGCGGCTCGCCGAAGTGCTCGGAAGCGGTCGCCGAGTGGTCGAGGAGAGCTTCGTCGCGGGCGACCGCGTGCTGCTGGTCAATCAAGAGCCCACCACGACGATCGGACGGGCCTCGGCGGGCGACCGGACAGCGGCGATCATGACGTTGCGCGACCAGAGCATGCTCGAGCAGCTCTCCGGCGAGCTGCAGTCGGTGCGCACGATGACCGGCGCGCTCCGGTCGCAGGCCCACGAGTACTCGAACACCCTGCACACGATCGTCTCGCTGCTCGAACTCGGTCGGGTGGATGAGGCGATCGCACTCGTCACCGAGGCGTCGCAGAGCAGCCAGGTCCTGACCGATGCGGTACTGGGGCAGGTGTCGGACCCGGTCTTGGCAGCACTGCTGGTGGGCAAGTCCGCTCAGGCCAGCGAGCGCGGCGTCGCCATGTCGGTCGCGGCGGAACCGGGGGTCGCTCTTCCTCTGACCGCTCAGGCGGTGGTGTCCGTCGTCGGCAACCTTCTCGATAACGCGATCGAAGCAGCACTGCGCGGCGAGGCCGACCGATCAGTGCATTTCGGCCTGCGCGATGATGGCGGCCGGGTGGCGCTCACGGTCTCGGATAGTGGTCCGGGACGTGGCGTCAGCGACCAGGCCGACTGGTTCGAGCGGGGCGCGACGACCAAAGCCGGAGAACCGGGGGCTCATGGGATCGGGCTGGCGGTGGTGGCCACCCTCTTGTCCGACCGCGGCGCGACAGTGGCGCTCGACGACACCGGCCCGACGACGGTCACGGTCACGTTCCCGGCGGGCGCAGGGGGCATCCGATGATCCGCGTACTGGTCGTCGAGGATGATCAGCTCACCGCGCAGGCGCACGCTGCGTACGTCGAGAGGCTGGACGGATTCGAGGTGGGCGGTGTGGCCCGCACGGCGCGAGAGGCCCGCGCCCTGCTCGACCAGAGACCGACGCCGGTGGAACTGGTACTGCTCGACCTGACCCTGCCCGACGCGAGCGGACTCGATCTTGCGCGCTACATCCGGGCCTCGGGGATCGACGTCGACATCATCGCCGTTACGGCCGTCCGGCAGATCGACACGGTGCAGACGGCGATGTCGTTCGGGGCGATGCACTACCTGATCAAACCGTTCGCCTTCGCCTCGTTCCGCGACAAGCTCACGCAGTACGCCGCGTACCGGGCTCAGCGCGGCGCGGCAGGAAGTGTCGCGACGCAGAGCGAGGTCGACGAACTACTCGCCGCCTTCCGCAGCCCCGCGGCACGGTCCGCTCTACCGAAGGGCCTGTCCGCGCCCACTCTTGATGCGGTGTCCGCGCACATCCGCGCCGCGTCCGCGCCCGCCTCGGCAGCCGAGGTGGGGGACGCCCTTCTCATGTCGCGCGTCACCGCGCGCCGCTACCTCGAGCATCTCGCTGATAACGGCGTCGTCGAGAGGCAGCCACGTTACGGCTCCCCCGGCCGTCCGGAAGTCGCCTACCGCAGCACCGGCACCGCGCACTGAGGGCAGGTGGCCTAGTCGCCGAGATTGCGCCGAGTCGAGATGGCGCGCTGTGCCTCGCGGGTGTCCTGGCGCTCTCGCAGAGCCTGACGCTTGTCGTATTCGCGCTTGCCCTTCGCGACCGCGATCTCGACCTTGGCCTTGCCCTCGTTGAAGTAGATCTGAAGGGGCACGAGCGTATAGCCGCCGTCTTTGATGCGGTGGCTGATCTTCAGGATCTGCTCCTTGTGGAGCAGCAGCTTGCGCTTGCGCCTTGTCGCGTGGTTCGTCCACGACCCGGAACCCCACTCGGGGATGTAGACGGCGTCGAGCCAGGCTTCGCCTCCGTCGATGAAGGCGTAACCGTCGACGAGTGAAGCGCGCCCCTCGCGGAGCGACTTGACCTCGGTGCCGGACAGCACGAGACCCGCCTCGTAGGTGTCCTCGATCGAGTAATCGTGGCGCGCCTTGCGGTTGGTGGCGACGACCTTGCGTCCCGTCTCCTTGGGCATGACAACACCTCCTCCTCGACCGGCGCGCATCTCGCGCCGTGCTGATACCGCCTCGATGGGCAGCCGTCGAGTCTACCGCGTCCTCACCTCACGCGGTGCCGAACGCGAGCCGAAGTTCCGGCCCGCCCGAGTTCCGACCTGCGCCGGGCGATCAGACTCGGAGATGTCGCCGGATCGACAGCTGCGCCGACACGGCGGCGAGGAGGACGCCGAGGAGGATCAGGCAGGGCACCACGAGCAGCGCGTCGGAGAGCGTCACATAGGAGAAGCTCAGAGCCTGCCCCTGAGCGAGATAGCCCTGCACGAAGAACTGCACGATCGCGACGACCACGGCGCTCGCGAGCAGCGATCCGATCAAGGACGCCAGGGCCCCCTCGATCACGAACGGTGTCTGGATGAACCGGTTCGACGCCCCGACGAGCCGCATGATGCCGAGTTCGCGACGACGCGAGTAGGCCGACAACCGGATGGTGGTCGAGATCAGCAGGCTCGCGGCCACCAGCATGATCGCCGCCACACTGATCGCGGTGATGCTCGCGGTGTTGAGCACCGCGAAGATCTGGTCGAGGAGCCGCCGCTGATCGGCCACGCTCTCGACACCGGGCAGGGTCGTGAGACTCTCCTGGATCACGTCGGCCTGCGACGGGTCCTTGAGGTTGATCCAGTACGCCTCATTGAGCAGGTCGGGCGTGACGTAGTCGACGACCGCGTTGCCCGCGAACTGCTCCTTGAAGTTCGCGAAGGCGTCGTCCTGCGACTCGAAGTAGTACTTGTCGATCAGCGGGGCGAGGGTCGACGAGTCGAGCTGATCCTTGACCGCCTGCACCTGCTCGGGCGTCGCCGCGCCGGCCGCACAGGTCTCGCTGCCGACCGTGCCGTTGCAGAGGTAGACGGCGACCTGCGCCTTGTCGTACCAGAAGCTCTTCATCTGAGTGATCTGCAACTGGAGGAGACCCGCCGCGCCGACGAAGGTGAGTGAGATGAAGGTGACGAGGATCACCGAGACGACCATCGACAGGTTGCGACGGAGGCCCTGACCGACCTCGCCCCAGATGAGTGCGAATCTCATTCGGTGGGTCCAACTTCCTGTGATCCCGTGGATTCGGGGGCGGCACCGTGGTTGCGCAGTCCGAGCCGGACGGCGAGAGCGAGAGGGTCGTCGTCGCGTACGCCGGGATCGGCTGCGGGCCGGGAGGCCGGGGGCACCGCGGCGTGCGCGCCCGTGCGACCGGTGGTGGAGGGCGCGGTCTCGCCTGCGCGCGCGGGAGCCGTCGGCGCCGCGGCTGCGGGGCGGCGCCTCAAGAAGGCCAGAGGGTCGTCGTCGGCGTTCGACGGCGTCGACGGAGCAGCGGCCGGAGCAGGAGTCGAAGCCGCCGCGATCGGAGCGGGGGCCGGCTCGGGCGACGGCGCGGCCATGGGCAGGGTCACGCCGAAGGGCGCCGAGGTGGTCGTCGGCTCCGCCGCCGTACGGACCTCGGGCTCGGCGGGGGCTGCCTGGGCCGTCTGCACCGGGTGGGCTGCGGTCTGCGCGGGAGCCTCAGCCGGAGCCGTCCGCTCGGCGGGCTGGGCCGCAGGCGCGGACGCGGCCGGAGCGGCGGCCGGCCTGACCGGCTGGACCGGCCCGGTGGGGAGGTACTGCTCGTAATCGCCCTGCACGGGGATCACGCCCGTCATGGTCGGCACGGCGCCCGGATAGGCGATGGGGACCGAGGCGGTGACGGGGTGCAGAGGCTCGGGAGCGGAGGTCTCGACCACGGTTCGCGGACTGGTGGGCAGCTCGATCTGGCCGACCTCTTCGGCTACGGCCGCAGCGAAGGCCGCCGCGCCCGTCACAGCCGGCGCAGGAGTCGCGCCGGGGATGGTGGGCAGCGAGATGGAGGTCGTGTACCCGCCCTCGACCTCGTCGCGGATGATGTTGCCGCCGGTGAGCTCGATGACGCGGCGCTTCATCGTGTCGACGATGCCGACGTCGTGGGTCGCCATGACGACCGTGGTGCCACCGGCGTTGATCAGCTCGAGGACCTGCATGATCCCGGCGCTCGTCGTCGGGTCGAGGTTTCCGGTCGGCTCGTCGGCCAGCAGGATGGCCGGCTTGTTGACCACGGCGCGCGCGATCGCGACACGCTGCTGCTCGCCGCCCGACAGCTCATGCGGGAGCCGTTCGGCCTTGCCGTCGAGCCCGACCATCTTCAGCACGTCGGGCACGGCCTCCTGGATGAAGCCGCGGGACTTGCCGATGACCTGGAGCGTGAACGCCACGTTCTGGTAGACGGTGCGACCGGGGAGCAGACGGAAGTCCTGGAAGACGACACCGAGCGAGCGCCGGAAATACGGGATCTTGCGACTCGAGATGCTGCTGAGGCGCTGCCCCAGCACGTGGATCTCGCCCGAGGTGGGCTTCTCCTCCTTCAGCACGAGGCGGAGGAAGCTCGACTTGCCGCTGCCGGAGGCGCCGACGAGGAACACGAACTCGCCGGCTTTGATCTCGACATCCACCCCGTTGAGCGCGGGCTTGGAGTTGCCGGAGTACAGCTTGGTCACGCGATCGAAACGAATCATGGCGACTCGAGGTTATGCACGAGTTCGCGAGGACCGGCGCGCGACACCCGGAGTCGAACGTTACTCGAATGGAGTTGAAGGTTGAGGAGCCGGGACAGCGCCGTGCGTGCCGGACGTCACCGATCTTCTCCGAGTCGACGCTTACGCGTCTTTGTCCCCCTGTTTGCGCCACCGGATGCCCGCGTTGATGAAGCCGTCGAGGTCGCCGTCGAACACGTTCGACGGGTTGTTGACCTCGTACTCGCTGCGGAGGTCCTTGACCATCTGGTACGGCGCGAGGACGTACGAGCGGATCTGGTCGCCCCAGCTCGCCGTGATGTTGCCGGCGAGCTCCTTCTTCTTGGCGTTCTCCTCCTCGCGCTGGAGGATCATGAGCCGCGACTGGAGCACGCGCATGGCGGCGGCACGGTTCTGGATCTGGCTCTTCTCGTTCTGCATCGAGACGACCGTGCCGGTCGGGATGTGGGTGAGACGCACCGCGGAGTCGGTCGTGTTGACGGACTGACCGCCGGGCCCCGACGAACGGAACACGTCGACGCGGATGTCGTTCTCGGGGATCTCGATTTCGCCGGCCTCCTCCATCAGCGGGATGACCTCGACGGCGGCGAAGCTCGTCTGGCGCTTTCCCGCGGAGTTGAAGGGGCTCATGCGCACCAGCCGGTGGGTGCCGGCCTCGATGCTCAGCGTGCCGAAGGCGTAGGGCGCGTCGACCTCGATGGTCGCCGACTTGATGCCGGCCTCCTCGGCGTAGGAGGTGTCCATCACGTTGACCGGGAACTTGTGCTGCTCCGCCCAGCGCAGGTACATGCGCAGGAGCATCTCGGCGAAGTCGGCGGCGTCGACACCGCCCGCACCGGCACGGATGGTGATGACAGCGGGAAGCGCGTCGTACTCGCCGTTGAGGAGCGTCTGCACCTCGAGCTCGCTCATCAGAGCCTGGAGACCCTTGAGCTCGGAGCCGATCTCGGCGGCGCTCTCGTCGACGATGGCGGGGTCGCTCTCCTCGGCCACCATCTCGACCAGGACCTCGAGGTCGTCGAGACGCTGCTCGATGCTGCCGAGCTTGGCGAGCTGCGCCTGCGCGTGACTGAGCTCGCTGGTCACCTTCTGCGCGGCGGCCGGGTCGTCCCAGAGGTCGGGCGCACCCGCCTTCTCGGAGAGATCCGCGACCTTCGCGCGGAGTTCGTCGACATCGACGACCGCGAGAATCGCGCCGAAAGTGGAGCGCAACTCGGCGATCTCCTGCGGTATATCCAGTTCAGCCATGGCGCACCAAGCCTACCCGCTGGCCGGATCGGGCGACGGGCAGCGGTCGCGGCCGTGCTGCGGGACCGCCCGTCGGGCGCGCGTAGGGTGGATTCGACATGACCGATGCGATGAGCGACTTCCGCTGGCGCTCGATCGCACTCCCCGCCCTGCTCCCGACGGCTCTGTTCTCGATCGGCGAGGGAGCCATCCTCCCGGTCATCCCCGCCCTTGCGACCGACCTCGGCGCGACGCTCGCCGTCGCCGGGTTCATCGCCGCCATGTTGACGCTCGGTGAACTGTTCGGCGACATCCCGAGCGGGTGGATCGTCTCCCGCATCGGCGAGCGCACCGCGATGCTCTATGCGACGCTCGTCGCGATCGCCGGTCTCGTCACGAGCGTCCTGGCTCCGCACCCGCTCGTTCTCGCCGTCGGGATCCTGCTTCTCGGCTTGGCGACCGCGGTGTTCGCGCTGGCCCGGCACGCGTTCATGACGAGCTTCGTGCCGATCAGCCACCGGGCGAGGGCCCTCTCCACCCTCGGTGGCACGTTCCGGTTCGGGTTGCTCGTCGGCCCGTTCATCGCCGCGCTGGTGCTGAATCTCACCGGAGACACCGGCGCACCGCTGTGGATCGGCGTCGTCTGCTGCGTGGCGACCGGCATCGTGCTCCTGACGCTGCCCGACCCCGAGTCGACGTTCGGGGTGACGGCGGCGTCGCGCGCTCGCGCGGCCTCCGAACCGCTGCGCGAGGGAGAGAAGCTGGTCCGCGATGAGGCCGTCGGCCTGTTCGCGACCCTGGTGGCCTACAGGTCGGTCCTGCTGCGTCTCGGCACCGGTTCGTCGATAGTCGCGGCGCTCCGCGCGAGCCGCCAGGTGATCCTCCCTCTTTGGGGCGTCAGCATCGGACTCGATGAGGCGCACACGGCGACGATCATCGGCATCGCAGGCGGGATCGACTTCGCGCTCTTCTACACGGGCGGCCAGATCATGGATCGCTTCGGCAGGCTGTTCACCGCCGTACCCTCGCTCATCGGGCTGGGCGTCGGGCACATCGGTCTCGCATTCACGCACGATCTGGCGTCCCGTGAGGTGTGGTTCGTCGTCGTTGCCGTGTTCCTCTCCCTCTCCAACGGCATCGGCGCGGGAGTTCTGATGACCCTGGGAGCTGATCTCGCCCCACCGGGCAGACCGGCACCTTTCCTCGGCGCGTGGCGGTTCTGCAACGACGCGGGAGGCGCCGCGGCGCCGCTCCTGATCGCCGGGCTCACCGCGGCGTTCTCGCTTCCGATCGCCGCCGCTGCCATCGGCGGTCTGGCGTTCGTCGGGGTCGGCGCTCTCCTGCGCTACCTGCCCCGGTACTCCCCGCACCGCTGAGTGCCGCCGAATGAGCTGCAGAGTCCGGGCTCATCACCGGAAACGCCGATATCACAATGTGATCGACACGACAGCGAAACGCATTCCCTTTCCCGCCGCCGCCACCGTGCCGACGAACGGCGAACCCGAGGTCGAACAGCCCGTCACCGTGACCGCCGTCGACACGGTGCCGCTCTGGGCGATCATCGTGTCGGCACTCGTCGCTCTCGCGAGCATCGTCGTCCTCCTCGTGGCGCTGCTGCGTCGCCGGACCGCCGAGCGCGGGCAGAGGGACAACGGCGGAGACGGCCCGACCACCGATCCGGACGAGCCAACCGAGCCCGCTGCCAGCGCGCCCGAGACCGAACTCATATCGCAGTCGGAGGCCGAGCGTGTCTGATCGATCCCGTACCCGGACACGGGCCTCCGCCGGCCTGCTCACCGCAGCCGGCGTCCTCGCCACCATTGTCCTGACCGGCAGCCCCGCGGCTGCGGCCGAATCCACGAGCACGACGATCACCAGCCAGGGTCCCATCGACATCGCTTTCGGCGCCGATTGGGTCGTCGAGGTCGTCGTCAGCGGCAACGGCTTCTACGACGAGAAGTCGACCGGCCCCGTGGACACGACCGGCGGCACGATCGATGCGTTCATCGTCGGCATGGCCGAGCCGTTCGCCGATGACGTGCCGCTGCAGGCGGGCGGTCGCGCCTACATCTCGCAGCCCGACTCGCAGACCCTGCTGGGAGCCGGTGCGCACGAGCTGACGGCGGTCTTCACACCGGCGCCCGGCTCGAACCTGGATCCGAGCCAGTCGAGGAGTTCGATCACCATCAACGTGGGCCCGCTCGCCATCGAGCCATCCTTCACGGTCGAGAGCGGAGCCGACGAGCTGGTCACCAGCGTCGAGCTCAGCGTCGGCGGCGCCTACGTCGACGCCCGCCAGTCGGCGCCTCCGGGAATGTGGAACGTCGACGTCACCGACGCCGGCGGCACCTCGGTGTTCAGCTCCGAGGTAGCCCAGCCGACTGGCGAACCCGAAATGCTGACCGTCCCCGTCGATGTCGAGCTCGATCCCGGCGCCGACTACTCGGTCGCGGCGACGTTCACGCCCGACCCATCGATCGCCGGCGGAGTCACCGTCGCCGAGATGCCGCAGCAGACGTTCACGACGCCCGGATCCACGTTCACCGACATCGCCACCGCGCCGGTTCCCGTACCGATGACACTGTCGATCGTCGGCCTCGTCGTCGTGGTTCTGCTCCTGATCGCCGCGATCGTGGTTCCGATCCTCCTGCGCCGCCGCCGCGGTCGCCCTGCTCCCCCGGCCGCTACGGCCTGAGCACGCAGCCAACTCGACAACGAAGGGGTTTCGACTCCGTGCCGCTGCGCGTGGAATGAAGCGCGTGCTAGACCGGTTGCACACGCCAGCGCTGTTTTATGCGTATGCATTGAGATGGGATCGAAATGACTGCTCACGAGTTCGGACTCGACACGTTCGGCGACGCGACGAACAACGACGACGGATCGCCGAAGCCGCTGGCGCAGGTCATCCGCGACGTCGTCGAGGAGGGCGTTCTCGCCGATCAGGCGGGCGTCGACTTCATCGGGGTGGGTGAGCACCACCGTGAGGACTTCGCCGTCTCCGCACCCGATGTCGTGCTCGCCGGGATCGCGGGTCGCACCGAGCGGATCCACCTCGGGTCCGCTGTCACCGTGCTCAGTTCCGACGACCCCATCCGCGTCTTTCAGCGCTTCTCGACTCTCGACGCCATCTCGAACGGTCGCGCCGAGGTCATCCTGGGTCGCGGATCGTTCACCGAGTCGTTCCCGCTGTTCGGCTTCGAGCTGTCGCAGTACGAGGAGCTCTTCACCGAGAAGCTCGACCTGTTCTCCGCGCTGCTGAAGCAGGAGCCGGTCACGTGGGAAGGCGGGTTCCGCGCACCGCTCACCGACCAGAAGGTGTTCCCTCCCGTCGAGTCCGGCCAGCTCAAGACCTGGATCGGTGTGGGCGGGAGCCCCGAGTCGGTCGTCCGTGCCGCCCGGTACGGTCTGCCGCTGATGCTCGCGATCATCGGTGGCGACCCGCTGCGTTTCGCCCCGTACGTCGACCTGTACCACCGCGCCCTCGACCAGCTCGGCACCCCGGGACTGCCGATCGGCGTCCACTCCCCCGGCTACATCGCCGACACCGATGAGCAGGCGATGGCGGAGTTCTTCCCTCCGTTCAAGGAGAACCGCGACCGAATCGGCGCGACCCGCGGATGGCCTCCCATGCGCAAGGCGGAGTTCGACCAGGAGGCCCACCACGGATCGCTCTACGTAGGCTCGCCCGAGACCGTTGCGAAGAAGATCGCCGCGACCGTGAAGGGACTCGGCGTCGACCGGTTCGACCTCAAGTACAGCGCCGGCCCGCTGCCTCACGCCAAGGCGATGAGGGCCATCGAGCTGTACGGGACGAAGGTCATCCCGATGGTTAAGGACATCCTCGCGTCCTAGCGTTCAGCGGAAGATGCTGCGGGCCGTCGTCGTGACCTCGAGCGGAAGCCCGTCGGGAACGAAGACCCTGATCAACGGTGGCGCCCAGGCGGATGCGAGCGTGATCACCGCGCTGCGGCCGTCGGGACTCGACGCGGTGATGAGGGCCACCGGGTCCCGCCGGTCCGTCTCTCCCTCGGCGAGATAGGCCGCCGCCGCTGCGGTGACGCCCGCATCGGTCAGGTGCGGGGTCACACGACCGTCCTCGAGCGTCACATCGTCGAGCTCGAATCCCTCGGCAGCGGCGAGCGCCGCGCCGTCGGCGATGGTCAGCAGCCTCTTGTGCGCGAGGTACAGGGAGCTGGCCGCGACCACCACGAGCACGACGGCGAGTGCCAGGGCGGTGAATCCCGTGACGAGAGGGAGTGTGGATCCGTCGTCACGGCTCCATCTCCGAAGTCGATCACCACCCAGACGGTTGCGCATGATGGTCATGGGCCCAGCACGGCGAATGTCGACACGCGCTGGATCGCCCTCGCTTCGACGGGCACGCTCGTCGGGATGACGTTCGCGACCATCGACGGGATGAACGGCAGCGGGACATCCACCCGCACCGTCACGGTGACGAGCGACTCGCGTGCGAGACAGTCGGCCGCCGACGGGGTGCAGCTCACATCGACCCTCGCTGCCCCGGAATCGATCCCGAAGTCGGCGAGCGCGAAGGCGACGGAACGCTCGGCGGCGCTCTCGGCGGAGGCCTGCGTGTCGGACGTCGCGAAGATGCGTGCCGCGTTGCGGGCCGCCCCCTCGGTCGCGAAGGTCGCGGCCTGGATGGCCGACATGGCGATCACCAGGTACACGATCGGCACGAGCAGGAGCACCCCGGCGGTGATGAACTCGAGCGCCGCCGATCCCCTGTCGTCGGAGACGCGCCGTGCGAGTTCAGTCCGCAAGCTGTTCGAGGGGCGCATGACCCGTCACCTCCAATGCACCGTCGAGACCCCACAGGCCGATGAGCGGCAGTGGCGCGGTGACCGAGACCTCGGCGACGGGAGCTCCCAGCCACTCCGTGGTTCGGGCCGAGACGTCGGCGGCGAACCCGTCGCCCACCGCCACCGAGATCAGGTACCGGGTGCGCTCCGCGCCTGCGGGAAGGGTGCTGTCGGCGAGGGCCGCGAACCGAGCGCCTTCGGACGCCGCATCGGTGACGGTGTTGCGCACATGCAGCGCGAGCGCGAGCTGGAGGACGCCGAGGAAGAGGAAGGTGAGCAGCACACCGACCATGACGAACTCCGCGGGGGCGCTGCCGCGTTCGTCCGCTAGTCGAGCGCTGACCCGCTGCCACATCGGGGTGCGGTTCAGAACGCGGTGACGCGCCGGATGGCCTGATCGAACACGTCGGTCAGCGCGGGCGCTGCGACGGCCCAGATCGCGAGCACGAGTCCGGCGGTCATGACTCACTCGGCCGCCCAGAAGTGAGCAGAGCGGGCCCTCCTGGCCCTCTCCCCTTGCGTAGCCAGAAGGGAACCATCATGCGCGCCGTCCTCTACCTCCGCCTGTCCGTTGCCCAAGACGATGTCATCTCCGACTCGATCCGCCGCCAAGAGTCCGATCTTCGAGATCTCGCCAGTCGCGAGGGCTGGGAAGTCGTGCAAGTTCTCGCCGATGACGGCCTCTCGGGCCGAAAGGCGCGGGCGAACGCGACCGAGGCGCTACGCATGCTGCGGGACGGGGAAGCGGACGTCCTCGCTGTCTGGAAGCTCGATCGATGGACCCGCCAAGGCCTCTCCGCAATCGGCGATCTTGTGACCACGCTCGATACCCGCCCGGGGGCGCTCTTCGTCGCCTTTCAGGACAGCCTTAGGTCCGATCAGGCGGGCTGGCGCCTCTTGGCGGCCGTGCTTTCGGAGGTCGCGCGATCAGAGGCCGAATCGACCGCTATGAGGGTTAGCTCCGCAGTGTGGGCCAACCGCTCGGCCGGTCGCTTCGTGGGCGGGACCGTGCCCTTCGGCTATCGTTCGGCCCCCAGGGCCGAGGGCGGCCGGACGCTTGTCACGCATCCGCCCGAGCTGGCCGTCATTCAGGAAGTCGCGGCCCGCATTCTCGCCGGCGAGTCACAGGCGTCAATCATCGACGACCTCACCGCTCGGAAGATCCCGACTACGCGAAGCCCCTATCGCTTCGCTGAAATGAAGGGCCTGGACCCTGTCGGTCTGGATCGTGGCTCCTGGTCGTACGCCGGCCTGGCAGCCGTCTGGACCGGGGAGTCGCTCCTCGGGAGGATCTCTCGCAGCCGGAAGGTTGTCGACGAGGGCGGGCGGCAACGGAAAGTCTGGGAACTCGTCCGAGACGCCGACGGTCTTCCCCTTGTCGCCTATCCACCTCTCCTCGATCGCTCCACTGTGGAGCGGCTACGACTAGCGCTGCGCGACCCGAAACGTCCCGCCTCTCCCCGCGCCCGTCGCCCGCGAAGGGCACGTCTCCTTTCTGGCTTGATCTATTGCGCGCTGTGCAACGCGCGTCTCTGGGTCTCGAGCCACGGCGGGCGAATCGTCTATACGTGCGGGCGCAAGAGCGGGCGCTGTCCCGGGCCAAACATGACCGTTGAGAACGCCGACCGCGCGATAACTGAGGAGTACCTCTCGGTCGTGGGCCACTACCCAGAGGTCCGCGAGGTCGAGGAGACCACTTCCCCTGAGTCCGCCTCGGCGCTGCGAGAGATCGAGACAGCGCTCCGCGAGACCTTGGCGGAACTGGCGTCGGACAGCGCCGACGAGCCCGCCATCCTCCGCCGTGTCGCAATTCTGAAAGGGCGCCGTACCGACCTGCGTGCGGCCCCTGTGGAGCGATCCATCCGACTCATTGAAACCGGCCTGACGCACTCAGAGGCATGGGAGCTCGCCTCGATGACGGAGCGCCAAGGCATGCTCGCGCGTGCGATCTCCCACGTCACCCTGACCGTGACGGACACCAAAGGCCACACGGGATACCACCCAGAACGATTGCGGATTCATTGGGAGCGCTGAGCATCCGGGGCATCCCCGGCCCTCTCCTGAGTAGGAAGAAGCTCGAATTTCGATCGCGTAACGAACGCGAACCATGTACCCCTAAACAGGCGAATTCGTACCCCATTCAGCGTAAACCTGGCCCTCTCCTATCTCAGAGGAAAGAGAACGCCTTTTCGGGACGTTCTCGCTATGCGGGTCGCTCCAGGTGTGGGGCTCTGGAAGGCGCTTCCCCTTCATCGCGAGGGGCGGCGCCTTCCCCCTTTTTCCTTCGATCCGAACGTTCGCCTTGACCGAAGGGACTGCATGTCTGCATCCACCTCATACTGCGCGTACTGCGTCACTCCCTTCTCTGCGCGCCGCGCCGACGCTCTCTACTGCACCGACGCGCACCGCGCCGCCGCTACCCGGGAGAGAGTCGCCGCTAGGGCTCGTCACGCCGAGGTTGTGGCTGCGCTCCTCCGTCAGCGAGACGCCCGTCTACTCGCCGAGGTGGAGGCGGACGCCGCCGAGATCCTCCGCGCGCCGACGATGAGCGTCGCGTAGCCCCTTCCCGACAGTGCGGGAAACCGTCCAAAGTGACGAAGTCACTCTCTTCTCTATTACTTGCTCTAGTGGTGGCTCGCTCTAGCAAGGAAACAGAGTACGGAATGACTTCGTCACTTTGGACGGCTTCCCGCACTCCCAAACGCTGGAGCCACACAGCCATTGCTTCCCCCTCACCTTTCCCACGCCGCGATACACCTCCGTCGGGGCCTCCTCTCGGACTCGCCCCTCGAGCGCCCTGACCGTATCTTCGTCGACGACCAGTTCGGCGGCGACGACACCTCTACCCTCTGGCTTCCCGGCCCTCGACCGCTCGCCCAGCACCTGATCGTCCCCGCGCTCGCATCCCTCGGCGACGCCGTCCGGATGCCCGACGGCAGCCCCGCCCTCCTCGGGTCTCGAGGCGAACCGCCTATCGGAGTAGACGTCGACGAATTCGTTGCCCGGCTAGCCGGCGAGATTCGCACGCTCTCCATCCCCATCTCCGAGGACTCGACCGGCGCGCTCACTTCCGTCGCCCGAATCGCGCGGGAGCAACCGGGGCGTCTTGCGCAGCGCCTCGCCGAAGCAACGGCGCGCGCCGCGCACCCGCGCGAACGAATGCTCCCCGCCTACCGAGCGCCCCGCACTGCGCCGGCCGCGCGCCCTACGGTGACGTGGGCCGACTACAAGCGAGCTCAGCGGAAGCGGGAACGGGCACACGGTTACGCGAGCGCCGTGGCTTGGCTCCGCGATGACTGGGACGACTGGCCAGATCCCGGTAGGCGCGTCCTCGCTGGCGTGCTCTATGACGCCGCACGGCGAGGGATCGGCGAACTCGCCGCCGCCGGCGAGCTAATCGTCGACGACGGCCCGCCCTTCTTTGTTCCCGGGCCCCGCATCTTCTACGCCGCGGCCGACGCCGTCCTCGGCGCGCGACGACGCTCTAACGGCGTCGACTTTTACTCGCCGGGACCGTACTCCGAGGCCGCCTTCGAGCTGGGCTCGGCGTTCGACGAAGTCACCGAGCCCCACGACCTCAATCGACAGATCCAAACCGATGCCATTCAGCAGGAGGAAGCAATGCCCGTACCTCAGAACCAAGCCGACTTCTCCGAGCTCGTCTTCGAGGCCGTCGTCGACAAGCTCGTCTCGGAGACCCGCGGATCGATCGCCTCGAGGCTCCTCTCGCAGCGCGAGCGGCTCGCTTCGACCGCAACCGAGGTCGGCGCCCGCGTCACCCCGCTACCCGTTCGTCGCGCCGTCTAGGCCCTCGCCCCACACCACCCCCTTCGCGGACCGGGACGCCCGGTTCCGCCGCTGACCCAGAAGGAGCCCCACCCTTGCTCACACACGACCAGGGCACCAAAGACGCCCAGCTCGCTATGACCGCCAGCCCGTGGCTGATCGATCGAATCCCAGGCGCACGCGAGGCGCACACGGCCTGGCAGCAGAAGGTCGAAGACACGGCCCCGTTCCGTGAGGCAGTCGCCCGTGCGCGGCGAGATCTGGAGCCACTCATGATGTGGGCCGGCGGTGAGGGCGAGTGGTCCCACACACGGCAGCACGTACCGCGGCCCGACGTTCCGCTCGCGATCGTAGAGCTCGCCCGGGATCGCATCCGGGCGGCGGAGTTCGACCTCGACGGCGCCGTCCATGAGGCTCTCGCTTCACGCGACGCATACATCCAGGCTTTCCTGACCGGAATCAACGCCGACACCCGTCGCGCAGCGGTCGCCAGTCATGTCCTCGCGTCTCACGAGAAAGCGGCTCGACTGATCGTCGAGCTCGTCGACGTTCTCGAGACTCGAGACGTCGAGTTCCGCACCATCCGGCCCCAGGGCGGCAATTGGACAACGGTCCTGAACGCCGCGGACACATCCGTAACTGGCGCCCGCTCACACCTCGCCAGCCTCGACCGGCACACCTCATACCTGCGCGCGCTGGCCGAGGGCGCATCACAGGAGGAGGCCTCCGCGGCCGCCGGTGGCCCTGTGAAGGTCTACCGAGTCGACGCGTACGGCGACCGGGTCGAGATCGTCTCGAAGGAAGAACGCATCCGGCAAGAGATGGGGCAGCGCTCTCGGTCCGAGCCTCAGCTTGCGATCAACGGCTCAGAGGTGATCCTGTGACCGACGACCGCGTAGCGAAAGCGGTTTCGGAGGTGGCCGCCATGACCGCCGAGGAACTCGCGAAAGGCACGGGGGGCAGTGCCCGGGACGACGCCGCCGAGCGCGGTACCGCTCCCCTGACCGCCAACGAGCTCCGAGCCAGCTACGAGGCGCGCCAGGCCGAGGACGCCTTCCTGGACCGCATCGTTAGGGAGGCCCGGCGATGACCGACCAAGTCCACCTTCGGCCCGCCGCTCGCCTGATCGTCGAGCGCGCAGCCGAGAGGCGCGGGATGACCGTTGAGCAGTACATCGAAGCCGAACGGCAGCGTCGCGAGTCCGAGGCGGTGTCGATCCCGTGACCGCGGAACCTGACGCCCCGATCGTCCGGCCGGCGGAGATGGGCGGCGAGAACGTCGTCCACCTCCGAGCGGAAGGCTTCGGCGCCGACGAACAGTCCGATCCGATCCCGATGCTCGCCATCGAAAACCTTCCCGAAGCAACTCAACGCATCGCCCGACGTTCGGCGCGCTCCGCGGGATTCTGAGAGGAACACCATGTCGACAGAACTTCCCCCGTCTCTTCGGCTCGCTGCGGAAGAGGCCTTCCGGCTCGCCGCCTCGCTCGCCACCGCTGAGGACGCCCAGTGGATGCCCTCGCACTCGCCGAAGCCACGCGAGGACACGACCGAGCGCTCGAAGGGCGAGCATTCCGACCCGACCGGGTCCACCGTCATCGACAGCCGCCGGCTCGCGCTGCGCGCGTCCGTCATGGCCGGTGAGGACGCCCTGACGAAGACGGCGGACTACCTCGCTTACGTGCGTCGCGGACTCGAGCGCGCGCTCTCGCGCTAAACACTCCAGCTTGCCCCGCTCGGTCCGCGCCCGGGCGGGGCACACCCCCAAAAGGACACCAGTGACCAACGACATCAGCCCCGCCCTCGCTCGCCGCATCGAGCGGGCGTTATCGACCACGATTCAGTTCTCCTCTGCCCGCTCCGCAGCCCTGACCCCGGCGGGTATCCGCGCGCCACACAGTTCGGCTGATTGGAGGGAGCTGTCGCCGCTGGCTCGCCGCCTGCACATTCGGGAGCGAGTCACCGAGCAGATCCTCGAGCGGGCCCAGCACTCTGCCGTTCAAGGCCCGCCGACGGCTCCGCAGAGTGGCTATGTCGTTGCGTGTGCCGGAGGTTGCGGCGCCTGGTTACCCGCCCGCCCGAATCGGCCCGTCGTCAAGATGTGTCGCCGTGAGGGCGATCCTACGCGTTCCCGACACACTCGCCGCCGCGAGGCGGACGCCCTGATTGACGGCCGCGCGACGCCACGGCCCCGGCGTCGTCAGCCCGTCAGGTGCGCCAACGTCGGCGAGGGCAGATCGACGACATCGTTCATGTCCTCCGCGGCGAGCTAGTGGGCTGGGCGAACTCAGATCGGCGCGACCGCCTGCCCCCGAACTGGCAAGGTCTTCGTCTCGTCGTCCTCCGCCGAGACGGCTATCGCTGCCAGGCTGTCTTCTCCACGGGCGGGCGATGCGGCGCCCCGGCGAATCAGGTCGATCACATCGTCGCGGGCGACGATCACCGACTCGCCAACCTCCAGGCCCTTTGCGCCTTTTGCCACGCTCGTAAGTCAAGCGCAGAGGGACACGCCGCTCGCAGCGCACGGGCAACGCGGAACCGCCCTGCCGAGGAGCACCCAGGCGCCGCCCGATCCGTATTCTCTGGCGAATACGTGACCGGAAAAGGGACTAGCGTCCGCGCACGTCAGCCTTGTCCAGCACTTGGATCTCTTTCTCCACTCTGGCTATAGCCGTTTTCAATGCCGACGACAGTCGAGAGATTGCAGCGTCCCTCTCACGTCGCAACCGCTCGAGTTCCGTGCGCCCTTGCGCGATTCCCTCTTTCAATGCGGGGCCGCTCGCATCCTTTCGCTCCCAGTCGGCCAGGTCCGCCGCCATTACCGAGAACGCCCATTGCGAGTGACGCGCGCTCGACCACTGGGCCTCCGCGAGCCCCAGACCTGACTGCGTTTGCGAATGGAAAGCCTGCATCGGCAATGGGTCAGTCTGACGGGATCCTATGCTTCCCAGGAGTTTGTCCGCGGCGGTGACAGCAGCCCAGCTTTCGCCTACATCGTGTCCTCTCTCGATTTCCGAGAGGTGCTCATTCAGTTCCTCGAGCGCTGGCTCCAGTACCGCCCGTAGCTGATCCCGCAGCGTGGCCTGCCGCGCCTCTCGGGGGGCACGCTTGGTCAGTACGTACGCCCGCCAGGAGATGAGTACAGCGGCGACAGCGATGACTGTAGAGATGGGATCGAACACGATCGCCAGCATAGGACGGCTTACTCGCCGACCAGAGAGTCGGCCTAGCGCTTCTTCCTCCCTCGTCGCCCACCGTTCGGAGGGTTAGGCGGCCGTTTGGGCGGTGGCGTCGTCGCACCATCTGCGGACACGTCCGCCTTGAAGGCGAGCCACACGAGCTCAATCACGAAGGCGGAGAGACTGCCAAGCAGGAGCGTTCCAGAGAGACCGACGAAAGCCACCAGCCACCCCTTCGGTGCCACGCCCGTCGCAACAGCGTTCGCAAGAGGCCATACAGACATAAATGCGGGCAGCGACAGGACGGCGATCATTCCCGCAGAGGGCCTGCTGTATAGGGCGAAGCCGACCTTCTTTATGGACTTGCGAACTCGCACCCGGGGCTCTCGAGTGATCGCACGGACGTCGACGATCGCGGCGAGTACGCCGATCGGATAGAGCGTGGCGAGTAGCGCGGCTCCGTCGAGAGTCATCCGGTAGCCCGGAACTTCGGGAGCTACGACGATCACGGCAATCACGATCGCAACCACAATCGCCACCGCGATGATAAGTCGTCGAATGAGCCGCCCGCGTCTGGTGCGGCCGCGCTTGTCGGCCATGCACGGAGCCTAGCGATCACCCCGCGGGGGAAGGACTCCCTGGCACCCCCCTCCCCTCCCCCCTCTCCTAGAAGTCCGGTTGGGCATAGCGTCTCCCGGTCGATGCGCATGACTATCTGTTTTTCGCATGCTCCGCTGAAGCCTTTCGACCGGCTGATCAGGCTATTCTCCTGCCGCGACCGCCTGAGATTACCGACGGCAAGGGGGCTATTTCGCCCCAATCTCGGCCAAACGGCCCACGCCCGCCCTCATATCCGTGATGGGTAGCCGCAAAGCACGTCGCGCAAAGCGCCTGAACAATCCGTCTGGCATTTGTCAGAGCCATCTCTGAGGAGCGCCTCCGTGTTCGAAATTTCCTTCGTGCTGCTTGTCTCCCTAGCCGCACGCCACTTGGGGGAATCGAATCCCCCGCCGATCAACGGCTACCCCGTCGAGTTCGAAGCCTGGGGCGAGACCTTCCACGTCCGCGAGCCCGCCGACTGGGTTCCGGGCCTCGAGCTACCTGAAACGGCAGCCGACATCCCCACCTTCCAGGCGGCGGCGTTCCGGCGGCCGGATCAGCTTTACGCACGGATTCTCGCGCCTGCTTCGCTAAGGCGGTTCCTTACGATCCAGCCCGCGAACGACGCGATCGCCGAGTTTGCGACATCGATGGGGGTAGCTGCGGGCGAGTACATCGCTCGCACGATTCCTCCCGAGCGGCTCCCCCGTGCTGAACGCGAGGCCGTCGACGCCGCGTTCCGCGACCTCATCTCCCACTCCTAACCCCCCGCCCCCACCCGCGCAGAGCCCGTCCTCACCCGAGGCCGGGCTCTTTGGCGTGCACTCGCGCGCCTGGCGGGGCCTCCCGAAAGGCCCCATATGTCGAATGTCGGTTACGCGACCCTGACGATCATTCCCTCGGCGAAGGGATTCGCCAGTGCCCTCGGAAAAGAAACAAGCCCCGCCTTTGACGGCGCCGGCGACGACGGCAGCAAGAGGCTGGGCGGGAGCCTTGTCGCCGGAATCGGCAAGTTTGCCGCGCCCCTAGCCGGGGCGATCGCTGCACTCGGCATCGGAAACCTCATCGGCGACGCCGTGAGCACAGGTTTTGACTACGCCAGGGTTGGCGTCGACCTAGCTGGCAACCTCGCGGAGACTAAAGCCGCAATCGGCCAGGTTTTCGGCGCTGAGAGCGCATCTCTTCTAGAGCAGTGGGCCAGCCGCGGGGCCACCGAGCTCGGTCAAACGCAACAGGCCGCCTTGGCGGGTGCTCAGACCTTCGGGGTTTACGGCAAGGCGGCGGGTCTCGCCGGATCCGACCTCTTCAACTTCTCGACACATCTTTCGGGGCTCGCGACCGATATTTCGTCGTTCTTCAACGTCGACACGGCGACCGCCACCGAAGCGCTCGCCGCCGGCCTCCGCGGAGAGGCCGAACCGCTGCGGCAGTTCGGCATCCTCCTCGACGACGCGACCCTACGAGCGCAGGCGATGGAGCTCGGCATCTACGACGGCACCGACGCCCTCACTCAACAGCAACGCGTTCTAGCCGCCCAGGCCGCAATCTTCGCTCAGACGACGGATGTCCAAGGCGACTTTGAGCGCACGTCCGGTGGGCTGGCAAACCAGCAACGGATCCTCGCCGCGTCGTTCACGGAAGCGCAGACCACGTTGGGGACCGCCCTTCTTCCCGTGATGACCCAGTTGGCAACGCTGGCGAACGACAAGCTTGTCCCCGTCCTGAATCAGATTGTGGCCACGGCAGGCCCTCAACTCGCCAGCGGTATCGCCGCGTCTGTTCCGGCGTTCCTCGAACTAATCGACGCTGTCGTTCCGCTAATCCCCGAACTGATCCGTCTCGCCATTGAAGCGATCCCGCCGATCACGACCGCATTGATTACCCTCGCGCCGCTCATGATCGATGCCGCCGCCAGCACCGGGAGCTTCTTTACGGAAGTCGGAGCGCTTATGTCGTTCCTGGCTGGCGACACGTCAGCCGAGCAGTTCGTTGGGAAGATCTCCAACTTGACGGGAAGCCTCGGCGAAGCCATCTCCGCAACCGTTGGGTTTTTCCTCAGCCTCGGATCCGGCGTCGGCAACGCCGTCCGCACTGTGACGGCATTCGGTCAGCAGCTTTACGACATCGGTCGGAACACGATTCAGGGCTTCATCGACGGCGCCCGGAGCATGGCATCCGCGGTGGCCCGCGCAGTTCTTGACCCCATCAGGGACGCCGTGAAGGGCGTGACGACTTTTCTAGGGATTCACTCTCCCTCACGCCTGATGTTTGGCATGGGTCTCAACAGCGCCAAGGGAATGGCCCTCGGCCTCGAGGACGGCGCACCGCTCGTCGAGCGGGCGTCGGCCGCTCTCATCCCGACGATGCCGGCCGCCCCTCGCTCGCCGGAAATCACTCCCGGCGGCGTGGGCGCCCTCTCCGACGCCAGCATGGACCGCCTGGCCGCGGCGTTCCACGCTGGCGACCGCGCGCCTCAGGTGATCAACAACATCGAACTTCGCGACGAGGACCCCCGGGTCGTCGGCCGGAAGTTCGGGCGCGAGTTCGCTCGCGCCGCTGCTGGCATGACCACATAAGCCCGCGTCCCCGACGTAGTGACACCGAAGGAGTCTCAAATCATGGGAAATCCCACACCTCGCGGCGATGGCATGGCGCCGATTATCGATATGTTCAGGGAGGTCAACCGGCGGCTTCGAGACCTCGAGAAGCCGACCGGCACGTCCATCGCAGGACTCGTCGATCAGGTTCAGCGGGCCCTTGCGAACATCACGGCCACCGTCTCAGAGGCAATCTCCGCGAACTCATACACGAAGACGGAGATCGACTCGAAGGTCTCGAGCCCGGGCAACATCGCACCCGGCAACGTCAGCGCGAGCGGCGACCTATCCGTCGTCGGCGCACTGCGTGCGCCGACGGTCCCGACGACCCTCCTGACGAGTTCCTATTACGCCACATACGCCACGACAGTCGACGGGCGCCTCGGTCACGTCGCGAGCTCGCGGCGCTTCAAACAGGACATAGCGTCAGCGACCGCCCCTCTCGACGCCGTGCTCGCGCTGCGCCTCGTGACGTTCCGCTACATCCAGGCCGTTGAGGAACTGGGAGAGGACGCGGACATCGAGTGGGGCCTCATCGCGGAGGAGGTCCATGACCTCGGCTTGCACTGGCTCGTCTCGTACGACGCCGACAGAATCCCGGTGGGCGTCCGCTTCGAGCGCCTCGCAGTCGCCCTCCTGCCGGTCATGCAAAATCACGAGGCGCGCCTCGCGCGAGTCGAGGAGGCTCTCGCCGGACCATCCAACGAGAACCTCCTCGAAAACGACACGCCGCCTACTGAAGGTCCTGAATCAGGCGAATGAGCACGTAAGCTACGCCGCTTGCCCTCCCGAGAAGGACGAGGACTTTGGTCGACGTCGCATACCACTCGACTCGACGTTTGTGTCGATTCGGACACGCCGACGTGTCGCAATCCCGTTGCGGCGCCGCAACGCCCGCTAAATTGGTCTTGACCGATCCGGGATTGATTCTCGGCGTGTCGTAACTAGAGTGTCTACCTGTCATCGTTTATATCCATCGCTAGGTGTACTCGGTGACCAAGGGAGCGAGCCGCCGTCCTGAGAAACCACGACTCGCAACCCCCGGCTATCCCGTTCCTCTGTGGAACGGGATTTGTCGTATCGGGGTCAGACGCCGTTAACGGTAGCCGTGGGGCCTCACGGATCGACCCGCGACACGCCGAGCCCCAAACCTGACTTTCGCGGCGCCCGGACCCCATAATTGGTCGCCCTACCCGCCCGCACCGACATCCAGCGGCCGATAGCGGACGGCAGAGCATCGCCTCGGTGACTCAAACGCAAAGGCCCCCGCCCTCGCCGCTTCGCGAGAGTGGGGGCCTTTCGTCGTTTCGGGGTCAGATGACCTCGCCGGTCTTCGGGATCCAACGCCCGAGTGACCCGTCGGCGTAGAGGCTCCAGCCGCCGACGCGGACCCAGCGTCCACGCCCCGATCCCGCAGCGATGAGGCGCCCCGCGGCGGCGAGCACTTCGTCGACTCCAACCCCCGTCAGCTGGGCCGTCCGCTTGATTCCCTTGATGTCCATTGCCGTTCCTCCCGTTGGCCGCCCCGTGCGATCCCTTCTGAATAAAACAATACCTTTTAAATACTGTCAAGGGTCGATATGCTGAGCGCGTGTCCGATGCAAGAGGCAGAGGTAGGCCGCCAACCGACGAACCTCGCGACCGCGTCCGAAACGTCCGGTTCTCCGCGGCCGAGGATGCCCTCGTCATCGAAGCGGCGGATCGTGCCGCGCTCCCCGTCGCTAGATGGATTCGCGAAGCTGCGCTCGGCGCCGCTCAACCAGCGACCGAGCGGTGACTAGCGAGAGGCCGCTCCTCTACACCCCGGCCGAGGCCGCATCGCTCCTCCGGATCAGCCGCTCAAAGTTCTACGAGCTCCTCACCGCCGGCGAGATCCGCTCCGTCAAGATCGGGCAGTCGCGCCGGGTGCGCCGGACGGACCTCGAGGAGTACGTCGAGAGGCTTACCGAGTAAAGTCGGGCCCGGCGGTCATCAGCGTGATGAGAACCCAGCCGGGCACGTCGCCTCGATCCGATGCCACCTTCGCGCGGATCGTTTCCCAGAGTCGCCTTGTCATTCCTGCATCTTCGCCATCGACCGAACAGCGTCGCCGGATCTATCCACAGGTCCGCTCTCCCTCGCGGATCGGAGGTTCATCGGGGAGGATGGCAGGCATGCTCGAAGCGCTCGCGGGAACCGGTCTTGCGGCCGCGGCGGGCCTCAACGCCTACATCCCGCTGATCGCGCTCGGGCTGCTCGGCAGGTTCACCGACCTCGTCGTGCTCCCATCCGGTTGGGCGTGGCTCGAGAACGAATGGGTTCTCGGGATCATCGGAGTCCTTCTCGTCATCGAGTTCGTCGCCGACAAGGTGCCCGCGCTCGACAGTGTCAACGACATCGTGCAGACCGTGGTCCGGCCGGCGTCGGGTGGGATCGTGTTCGGGTCGGGAACGGCCGCTCAGACCGCGGCGATCAGCGATCCGGGTGCGTTCTTCGAGTCGGGGAGCTGGGTGCCCATCGTCGTCGGCGTCGTCATCGCGCTCGTCGTCCACCTTGCCAAAGCTGCCCTTCGGGTCGCGGCGAACACGGCACTCGCCGGGATCGGAGCCCCAGCGCTCAGCGTCTCGGAGGACGTCGCCAGCGTGGGGCTCGTCGCGTCTGCGATCCTGCTGCCGGCGCTCGTCATCGTCGTGCTCGTCGGATTGCTGGTGGCGGCCTTCTTCGTGGTGCGCTGGGCGCGCCGAAGAGCCGCCCGAAGACGCAGCCGGGTGGCGATCACCACCGTCGGCTGAGCTAGAACCCGGTCTGGAGGACGACTAATCCGGGGAACACAGCCAATGCAACCGTGAACGGAAGGATGAGGAACACCAGCGGTACGAGCATGACGACCTCCTTGCGACCCGCGAGCTCGAGAAGATCGCGTCGTGACTGCTCCCGGCAGTCCTGAGCCTGAGCCCTGAGCACCTCGGCCAGCGGCGCGCCCCGGTCGAGTGCGGCGACGAGCTGATCCAGCGCGCGGCTGAGCGGAGGGATCCGGAGCTCCCGCGACAACCTGTCCAGCGACGCGGCTAGGGGAACGCCCGTCGCCACCTCGGCCGTGACGCCGCGGAACTCGCTCGCCAACTCCCCCGTCCCGATCGAACCGACGCGGCGCAGTGCGTCGTGGATTCCCTCGCCCGCGGCGAGGCTCAACGTCATGAACTCGAGCACCGTCGGAAGCTCCTGCGAGATCCGCAGGCTCCTGCGGTTCGCCGATCTCGCGAGCAGCTGGTCTCGGAGCACGAGGCCGCCGACCGCCCCGGTCACCGGCATCACCAGCACAACCGGTGAGGTCGCTCCGGCCGCGAGCACCATGACCGACGCCGCGGCGCCGATCGCCGCCCCGATCACGATCGCCAGCAACTGCTGGCCTCGATAGTGCTCGACACTCGACAACGAGCGGGCACACCGCAGCCTCAGCGCAATCGTGTCGCGTCCGCCGAGAACCGACTCGATAGCCGCCCTGCCCCTGTGGGCAAGCGGAGCCAGGAAGCCGATCAGCGCTCCCGGATCCGCGGTGCTGCGATCGACGATGCGCCGCGCCTCATCGGACAGGTCGACGAGCTGGGGTGCCAGACGGGCCGCGAGCCGCGGACGGGCGAATGCGGGAAGGCGACCGACCAGTATCCAGATGCCGATTCCGAGAGAGGTGCCGAGCAGGATCGCCCAGCCGAGGTGCACGCTGCTCACGCGAACCACCGCTGCTCATCGGGCAGACGACCCAACGCCCGCATCACCCGATAGGCGACAACGGTGACGACGGCGCCGACCACGATCAACGCGACACCCGTCGGGGACGAGTAGGCAGTCGAGGCCTCGGGGCGCGTGGAGAGAAGAACGAGCACGATCCACGGTGCGGCGACACCCAGTTTCGCCGCGTTGGAGACCCAGGACTGGCGCGCCTCGAGTTCGGCCCGCATCGCCCCCTCGGCGCGGAGGTTGGCGGCGAGTCCCCGCAGCACCGTGGTCAGTTCGGTGCCGCCGACCTCGCGGGCCATGCGCAGCGTCTCGATGATGCGGTCGGCGACCGGGTCGGCGAGCAGATGCTTCAACTCGTCGACGCTGATGCCGAAGCTGCCCGTCACGGCGTAGCTCCGTGCGAATGCCGAGAACGCCGGACGAAGCGCGGGCGGCCCGACCGTTGCGAGCTGGGCGACCGCCTCCGGCATCGCGACCCCCGACCGCACCGACCCGACGAGGTGGTCGAGAACGTCGGGCCAGGCAAGACGACCGGCCTTCACCGCTCTGGAGCGGCGGGACTGGAGGACCAACGCCGGAACGAAGCCCGCACCGACCGCGGCGAGCGCCGCTGCCGCCGGGATGGCGGTGACCACGAGCAGGACCGCCCCCGCGAGTGCGCCGACGACGACCGACGCGGCGACGAACATCGAGGTCGGGAGGCGGGGCAAGCCGGCGGCATCGAGCAGCAGGCGGATCCGACCCGGGCGCGCGATGGGTCTCTCCATCGTCGCCCCCGTGCGCGGCCACAGCCACGGCGATGCCGTGAGCAGGAGCCCTGCGGCGAGGGCGATACCGAGCAGGAAGATCACGCGGCACGACCCAGCACATGAGCGGGGTCGAGGCCTGCCGCTTCGAACTTGCCCAGCTTCTCCGGGTGACTGCCCGTCGCCCTCAGCCCGGTCGAGTCCCGTGCGAACAGCACGCTCGCCTCGATCACCGACCCGTCGATCCGACCGGTGGGAGCGATGATCTCCATCACCCGACGCTCGCCGCCACGGGTCATCGCGCAGTGGACGACGATGTCGATGCTCGCGGCGACCGTCGGCACGACGAACGCGCCATCGATGTTGCGGCCGGCGAGCAGCGGAAGCGTGCACAGCTTGACGAGGGCCTCGCGGGCTGTGCCGGCATGGATGCTGCAGGCCCCCGGGATCCCGCTGCTGAGCGCGATGAGGAGGTCCAGCGATTCCGCCTCGCGCACTTCGCCGACGACGAGACGGTCGGGCCGCATGCGCAGCGCCTCCTTCACCAGCCGCCGCAGCGTCACCTCGCCGGTGCCTTCGAGGCTGGGCTGACGGCACTGCATCGCGACGACATCGCGGGAGCGGAGGTCGAGCTCGAACGTCTCCTCGACGGTCACTACGCGCTCGCCCGGACGTGCGGCCGCGAGCAGGGCCCCGAGCATCGTGGTCTTGCCGGCTTGGGTCGCTCCCGAGACGAGGATGTTGCAGCCGGCGAGGACGCCCATCCGCAGGAACTCGGCGGCATCCCGCCCGAGCGAGCCCGCCTCGACGAGCTGACCGAGGTCCCGGATGCCGCGTCCGAACTTGCGGATGTTCACCGCCCAGTGCTTGCGGGTGACGTCGGGGATCACCACGTGCAGTCGCGACCCGTCGGGCAGCGACGCGTCGACGAACGGGGAGGAATGATCCACGCGGCGCCCGGTTCCCGCGAGCATCCGCTCCACGAGCGCTCGGATCTCGTCGTCGCTGAGCACGATCGAGGTGAGTTCGGGGATGCCGCCGCGCGCCGCGAAGATGCGGCTCGGACCGTTGATCCACAACTCTTCGACGGTCGGGTCGTCGAGCAGCGGCTGCAGCGGACCGAATCCGTTGACCGCGGCGAGCACCTGGCGATGCGCGGCCAGGTCGTCGGCGAGCAGCGGATCGCTCCCGGTCAGTGCGCGTTCGCCGTACCGGCGCACCTCGTCGCGGACGTACTGGTTCGCCAGTTCGGCATCGGCGGAGAGGTCCACACCGTCGCGCAGAACGCGCTGCCGGACCAGGTCGGTGATCGTCTGAACAGGACTCGACATCCCGTCAGTGTCGAGCGCGGACGAGCCGCCTCGCCCGAATTGTCCACAGACACTACGACCCGGCCGAGATCAGGACCGGCTCGACCGCTGATGCCCTTCGATCTCGTGAGTGCGCGCCTCGCGCAACGCGCGCAGATGCACGGCGGCCCACGATCGGAAGGGCCGCCACGCCTCCGAGATGTCGGCGAGGCTGCGACCCTCGCCGTACTGCTCGACCACCTCCGCGTCGAGTCGACCCTCGTGGGTCGGCAGAGCATCGGGAGCGTTCGCGCCGCGGATGACGACCAGCTCAGCGGCGAACGGTCCGAGACCCTTTACCTGCTGCACGCGTTCGATGGCCTCCTCCGGCGGAACGGACCGCAACGCCGTCGCATCGAGCAGGCCGTCGAGCGCCGCCTCGGCGACGGCGTGCAGGTACTCCGTCTTGCGCCCCGGAAGCTCAGGAGTCGCGGCGAGCAGCGCCTCGGGCCCGGGGAACGCTCCGTTCTCGCCGAACCCGGCGGTCAGCTCGGACCGCAGTTTCGCCGCCTGGACGATCCGGATGCGCTGAGACAGCACCGCCCACGCCGCTGCCTCGTAGGGCGAGTGGAAACCGCACGGACGCAAGCCGGGCAGCTCGGCCTGTGCGGCGGCGATGACCGGGTCGCGCTCCCCCACCTCCGGCCATCCGGTGGCGTCGATATCGAGTGCGAGGAACCGCGCGACCTGCTCGGCCGCGGCATCGAGATCCCCTTCGCCATCGACCTCGATGCGCGTCGAGTCACCGTCCTGCGTGACGACGGCCTCGACTGCGCGCCAGTCCGCCTCGGCGACGAAGACGGTGCGGAGCGCCTCGTCGGCCCGAGATGCCAGGGCAGCTGGGGTGAATCCCTCCCAGAAGGTCCGGCTCGTCGTGAGCGACCAGGGCCCGCGCGTCTCGATGACAGTCGTGTGGCGGCGCATGGTCAGACCTGGTCGTGGATCGTGATGACGTAGCCGTCGGGGTCGCGGAAGGCGAACATCAGGCCGAACGGGCCCGGCGTCGGAGCGGTGACGATCTCCACTCCCCCATCGGCGAGGGAGTCGTGCAGCTCCTGGGTCGCGTCGCTCTGCAACCAGAGAACGACACCCGCTCCCGCCCACGGACCGACGGCGGCGGGATCGAATCCGGGCATTGGCTCCCGCACGGCGAAGGCGGGCGTGGTGTCGAAGACGACGGCGTGGGGCGGGCTGAACGCGGCACGGCGCAGCCCCAGCCTGTCCTCGTAGAAGGCGGCTGCGCGCTCGAGGTCGGTGACCTGCAGGGCAAGGAAGTCGAGTCCGGTGACGGTCATGAGGTGCTCCATCCAATTGTGAACCAAATATGTCAGGTTCCTTACATGCATTATGTGTCAGGATACTGACATGAGTCAAGAACGGATGGTCGGACCGCTGGACCGGTCGATCGGGTACACGCTGAAGCAGGCGGCAACGGCGGAGAACGTCGCCATGGACTCCGAACTGCGCCCACTGGGTCTGACCGTGTCCCAGTACTCGTGTCTCGAACTGCTGCGACAGAATCCGGGAACCTCCAACGCCGAGCTCGCCCGGGGCGCCTTCGTCACCCGGCAGTCGATGAACGAGGTGCTCCGCGGCCTCCAGGAGCGCGGGCTGGTCGCGCGCGCCGACACCGTCGCGCAGGGGCGCGCCCGACCGGCGGAGCTCACCCCGGCCGGCCAGAGCCTCGTCGTCGAGGCCAGCCGAGCGGTGGCTCGGGTCGAGCAGCGGATGATCTCCTCCCTCTCCGAGAGCGATCGGGGGCGCCTGCTCGGCGACCTGAAGTCGTTGATCGAGTCGCTGAGCTGAGGGCCGATCAGGCCGAATCTCCCACCGAGGCTTAACCCCCAGTAGGCCCGGAAACTTAGGCGAACGACAAAAGGCCTGATAGACCGGGAACACACAGAGGTCGATGGTTCTGAACGCACTGGTTCCCTAAGCCCCTCTCAGCCAGTTCGGGGGAACTGACTATGACCAATTCGATTCTTCATCGCCGCGCTGCTCTCAGCGCCGTCGCTGCTCTTGCTGTGGCAGGGCTGTCGCTCTCCTCAGCGGGCGCTGCACAGGCCGACACGGCTATCAGCGGGCCGGTGAACCTCGGCGACGCCGAGACCTTCGCGGTGCTCGGTGGCAGCGCTATCACGAACACGGGCGCGTCGACCATCGCCGGAGACCTCGGGCTGAGCCCCGCCCCGGCCACTGCCGCAACCGGGTTCACCGGGACCCAGACGTCCGGCACTACTCACTACACCGACTCGGTGGCCGCGCAGGCGCAGCTGGATCTGACCAACGCCTCGTTGGTCGCTGCCAGCCTCTCTCCCACCGAATCCGGCCTGGCCAACATCGTGGGTCGAGTCCTGACACCTGGCGTCTACTCCGGAGGAGCGCTCCTCCTTCCCAACAACGGAACGGTGACCCTCGACGGGTCTGCAGAGTCGGTGTGGGTGTTCCAGGCCTCCAGCTCGTTGACAATCGGGTCGGATACCCAAGTGCTCCTCATCAACGGAGCCAGTGCCTGCAACGTCTTCTGGCAGGTCGGCAGCTCCGCCTCCCTCGACACGAGCGCCGACTTCGTCGGCACGATCCTGGCCGGGGTTTCGATCAGCACCGAATCGGACAGCACTGTCGCCGGCCGGCTGCTCGCCAAAGACGCGGTGACCCTGATCAATACCGACATCACGGTGCCGACAGGATGCGCCCAGGGAGTCGAACCGGTGACAACGATCGCCCCGACGATCACCTCGGGCACGCCGGTCGCTGCCATCGCGGGCGTCGATTACGTCTTCACGATCACGGCCGACGGAACGCCCGGCTTCACCTACACGGTGACGAGCGGATCGCTTCCCCCCGGACTCTCCCTCGATTCGACCACCGGTGCCATCACCGGCACGCCGACCACACCGGGATCGTCGACCTTCACGGTCACGGTCAGCAACGGCACCGCTCCCGACGCGTCGGCGAGCTACACCGTCGAAACGGCACCGGCCGGCACGACTCCTGCTGGTGAGCTCGCCAGCACCGGCGTCGACACGTCGGGACTCACCGCCGGCGGGGCAGCCCTGCTCGCCCTCGGCCTCATGCTCGTCGCGTTCCGTCGTCGACCCGCGATGGCGCGACGATAACCCGGGTCGCCGGAACGCGAGTCCCACCACCTTCGGGGCTCGCCTTCCGGCGGCCGCTCACCGCTTCCGGCACCCCGCGCGGGCCCTTTTGCGCGAGTAACCGGCTGGGGCCGGGCGGCTTCTAAACTTGCTGTCACGCGGGAGTGGTGAAATTGGCAGACACGCAGGATTTAGGTTCCTGTGCTTTCGAGCGTGCGGGTTCAAGTCCCGCCTTCCGCACTGGGCCGCCAGGCCCTGGGCGGAAGGCGCCCGCGAGATCGCGCCGGGGTCCCCGCCGGCCGGTCAAGCCAGGTGGTGCGGTGGGCCCACGTCGCCGGTTCCGGCGCGACGCGTAGCGGCGTGACGGCCGAGCGATGGGGATCAAGTCCCGCCTTCCGCACTGGGCCGCCAGGCCCACCGATCAGCTGATCCTCGGGGCGGCGGTCGAGCTGCGCACGGACTCGATATCAGTCGTGGACCGGACGCAGTCGGAGCTCCTGCATGCCGCCGTCGACCGCGATGCTGGTGCCGGTCGTCGAGCGATTGCGCGGGCTCGCAAGGTAGGCGATTGCTTCGGCGACCTCGTTCGGGTCGACGAGGCGCCCGTGGGGCTGGCGGGCGTTGAGCGCTGCGCGCTCTGCTCCCGGGTCGTCGGCCGAGTCGAGCAGTCGGCTCACCCACGGGGTGTCGGCGGTGCCCGGGTTGACGGCGTTGACGCGGATGCCCTCCCTGATGTGATCGGCCGCCATGGCGCGGGTCAGGGCGAGCACGGCACCCTTCGATGCACTGTAGAGCGCCCTCGCCGGCAGCCCCGCGGTCGCGGCGACCGATGAGGTGTTCACGATGGCGGCCGCACCCGATCGGCGCAGATACGGCAGCGCCGCGCTGGCGACGCGAGCCATGCCGGTGACGTTGATGCTGAGAACTCTCGCCCACTCCGCCTCATCGACGGTCTCGACCGATCCCTGAGCCCCGATGCCCGCGTTGTTGACCACGATGTCGATGCCGCCGAGCTCGGCGGCCACGGCGTCGATCGCCTTCTGCACCGACGCGAGGTCGGAGACATCGGCCTCGACCGCGAAGGTGTCGGGATGCGCTGTGTCGATGCGCAGGTCGAGCACGGCGACACGTGCCCCGCCGTCCAGAAGTCGTTGCACGACCGATGCCCCGATGCCGGAGGCGCCACCTGTGACGACTGCGACGAGACCCGAGAATTCCATGCTGTGCACCTGTCCGTTCATGCCTGTGCGAAGACCTGGCGCTGGCGGCCGAGACCCTCGATCTCGATCTCGACGACGTCACCGGCCTTGAGGTAGGGGAATCGTCCCGAGAGCGCGACGCCTTCGGGCGTGCCGGTCATGATGACATCTCCGGGGTCGAGCGCCATGAACTGGCTGAGATGCCACACGATGTGGTCGACATCGAAGATCAGGTCGGCCGTCGAGGAGTCCTGTCGCGGTTCGCCGTTGACCCAGCTGCGGAGGCGCAGATCCGACGGGTCGATCTCGTCGCTCGTGACGAGCCAGGGGCCGAGAGGACTGAACCCCGGGCTGACCTTGCCCTTGCTCCACTGACCACCCGAGAGCTCGATCTGGAACTCGCGCTCCGAGAGATCGTTGGCGACGAGATATCCGGCGATGTGCCTCCGCGCATCGGCGGGTGAGTCGAGATAGAGGGCGCGCTCCCCGATGACGACGGCCAGTTCGACCTCCCAGTCGGTCTTCTCACTCCGGCGCGGGATGGCGACCTCGTCGTCGGGGCCGCCGACGGTGTTGGGCGCCTTGAGGAACATGATCGGAATGGTGGGCGGCTCGGAACCGGACTCGGCGGCGTGCGCGGCGTAGTTCATGCCGATGCAGATGACAGCTCCCGGACGCGTGAGCGGGGCACCGATGCGGCGCCCGGCGGCATCCTCGAGCTCAGGCAGCGACCCGGCCGCCTCAGAGATCCTCCTCAGCCCCTCGACCGAAAGCGCGTGGGCGTCGATATCCGTGACGACCCCCCGGAGGTCGAGATACCGATCACCATCGACGAGCACCGGCACCTCGTGCCCGATCTCGCCCAGCCGCGCTAGCTTCATTGCCGCTCCCTCACGCATTCAGTGGATGCGCCGTTGACATGGCAGACATCCGATGTTTAGCTCGGCATCACCGTAGCCGGGAGGTTCATCAGTGAGCAAGTTCATCGCATTCGAGACCACAGACGTCCGTTTCCCCACCTCGCTCTCACTCGACGGCTCCGACGCCATGAACCCCGACCCCGACTACTCGGCCGCGTATCTGCGCATCACAACCGATGCGACGGATGGCCTGGCCGGACACGGGTTCGTCTTCACCATCGGACGCGGCAACGACGTGCAGGCGCGCGCCATCCAGGCACTCGAGCCCTGGCTCGTCGGCCGCGAGGTCGAGACCACACTCGACGATCTCGGCGGACTGTGGCGGGAACTCGTCTACGACTCGCAACTGCGCTGGCTGGGTCCTGAGAAGGGTGTCATGCACATGGCGATCGGGGCGGCGGTGAACGCCCTGTGGGACCTGAAGGCCAAGCGCGAGGGGCTGCCGCTCTGGCAGCTGCTGGCGCGCCTCTCCCCCGAGCAGATCGTCGACCTCGTCGACTTCCGCTACCTCTCCGACGCACTGACCCGCGACGAGGCCCTCGAGATCCTGAACCGCTCCCGTCGCGGGCGCGCCGAGCGCGAGCGGACGCTCCTGACCGAGGGGTTCCCGGCGTACACGACCACCCCCGGCTGGCTCGGATACTCGGACGAGAAGCTCGTCCGCCTCAGTCGCGAGGCCGTCGCCGACGGATTCAGTCAGATCAAGCTCAAGGTCGGGCGCGGACCGCGCCGACGACATCCGGCGCCTGCAGATCGCGCGCGAAACCGTCGGCCCCGACATCCGCATCGCGATCGACGCCAATCAGCGGTGGGATCGCGACGAGGCGATCGACTGGATCGGCGACCTCACCCGATTCGACCTCGCCTGGGTCGAGGAGCCCACCAATCCCGATGACGTGCTCTCGCACGCGGCCATCGCACGGGCCATCGCGCCGACGCCGGTGGCGACGGGCGAGCACGGCGCCAACCGGGTGATGTTCAAGCAGTTCCTGCAGGCCGACGCACTCCAGGTGCTGCAGATCGACGCGACCCGGGTGGCCGGTGTCAACGAGAACATCGCCATCATCCTCCTCGCCGCGAAGTTCGGAGTGCCCGTCTGCCCTCACGCGGGAGGCGTCGGACTGTGCGAGATAGTGCAGCACCTGGCCATGTTCGACGCGGTCGCGGTCTCGGGCACCACCGAAGGTCGCTTGATCGAATTCGTCGATCATCTGCATGAGCATTTCGTCGACCCTGTCGTCGTGCACGGAGGCCGCTACGCAGCCCCTCGGAGACCCGGTTCGGGTGCCGAGATGCGGGCCGCCTCGATCGAGGAGTACACCTTCTCCGCCGATAACTAGGATCTCCAGATGGCAGTGACAGGTGAGGCGATCGCCACCATCAAGGCGATGATCGTGTCGGGCGAGCTCAAGCCCGGTGATCGACTGCCGCCCGAGAAGGAGCTCAGCGAGCGGTTGGGGCTCTCACGCAACTCGCTGCGCGAGGCCGTGAAGTCGCTCGAGATCATCCGAGTGCTCGACGTCCGGCGCGGCGACGGGACCTACGTCACGAGTCTCGAACCCCGACTTCTGCTCGAGGCGCTCGCCTTCGTTGTCGACCTGCACGACGACTCATCGGTTCTCGAGATCTTCGAGGTGCGCGGGGTGCTCGAACCCTTCGCGGCGGCCCGCGCGGCCCTCGTCATCACCGAAGATCAGCTCCGGGCACTTTCGCAGTCGATCGCATCGGTCGATGCGGCGGCCCCCATCGAGTCTCTCGTCGAGCACGACCTCGAATTCCACCGCCTCATCTCCGAAGCGGGCGGCAACGCCTACCTGTCGAGTCTCATCGAGGGCATGTCGAGTGCCACGGTGCGGGCCCGCATCTGGCGCGGCATCACCCAGGACGGCGCGACGGCCCGCACCCTGTCGGAACACGAGGCCATCGTGGCCGCCCTGGCCTCCGGCGACCCCGAACGAGCCGGCGCCGCCGTGAGGAGCCACGTCGAAGGCATCGACTCGTGGCTCAGGGCCGCACTCTGACCCCGGCTCCGCCCGTCGCTGCTCGGCGGGCGGAGCCTGGTGTGCGGTCGCTGCTCGACCGCGCGTTCTCGACGGGTGCGGTCCTCTACTCGCCGCCCTGGGCGAGCGTCGACACGTCGTTCCACTTCTCCCACGTCGCGATCCGACCCTCGTAGTCGGCCTTCGCCGTCCCGAGCGGGCTGGTTCCGAAGAAGACACGCAGGGGCGGCTCGTCCGCATCCACGATCTTGAGGATGGCGGCGGCCGACGCCGACGGATCCCCGGGGGTGCCGAGCCGCTTGCGACGCTGCTCCTGCATCGTCTCCCGCAGGGAGTCGTACGCGGAGATCGGGTCCGAGTGCTTGGCACTGGCCCCGCCCCAGTCGGTCGCGAACCCGCCCGGCTCGACGAGGGTCACATGGATGCCGAAGCCTTCGACCTCCTGGGCGAGCGCCTGCGAGAAGCCCTCGAGCGCCCACTTGGATGCGTTGTAGATCCCGATGTTCGGGAAGGCGCTGATGCCGCCGATCGACGACACCTGGATGATCCGCCCGCCGCCCTGGGCGCGGAGAATCGGGAGGGCGGCCTGGGTGATCCAGAGCGCTCCGAAGACGTTGGTCTCCAGTTGAGCTCGCGCCTCCTCCTCGGTGATCTCCTCGATCAGACCGAACTGGCCGTAGCCGGCGTTGTTGATGACGATGTCGAGCCGTCCGAAGTGCTCGTTCGCCTGCGCGACGGCGGCGAAATCGGCCTCACGGTCGGTGACATCGAGCGGGATGGGCAGGATCGAGTCCCCGTACTTCTCGACCAGATCGTCGAGCGTGCCCGTGTCGCGTGCGGTCGCCGCGACCTTGTCGCCGCGCTCCAGAGCGGCCTCCGTCCACTCGCGGCCGAAACCGCGCGAGGTACCGGTGATGAACCAGACCTTGTCTGTCATGTTGTGTCCTTCCGAAGGGATACAGGGTCAGACCTCGGCGGCCGATCGGGTATTCCGTCGGCGCCCGTGTTGTCAGTGGATACGCACGTTCCGGCGCGACACGCCTGCCGCAACGTGCGTCTGCGCCCGGAGTACCCGAGCGGGGGCGGGGAGGCGGGTGCTCGTAAACGCCCGAGGCATCCCCGTCCACCGGGGGTGGGTCGGCTACCCTGGGCGGACGTCTTGTTCCGGCCCCCGCCGAGATCTGCTCGCGGCATCGGCCGCCCGACGACTGGAGCCCCGTGCACGTATCGCCGACCGCCCTCATCCCCTGGCTCGACCCGGCCACTCTCATCGACGGCTTCGGTGCGTGGGCTCTGCTCGGCATCTGCTTCATCGTGTTCGCCGAGACCGGCCTGCTCGTCGGATTCCTCCTCCCGGGCGACACGCTCCTGATCATCTCCGGCGTGCTCACCTTCTCGGGGGTGCTCGGCTACCCGATCTGGCTCGTCTGCCTCGCCATCTCGTTCGCGGCGTTCCTCGGCGGCGAGGTCGGCTACCTGATCGGCCATAAGGCGGGTCCGCGCATCTTCGAACGCAAGGACTCGGGGCTGTTCAGCACCGAGAACGTGCAGCGCACCAACAAGTTCTTCGAGCGCTTCGGCGGACTCGCCGTGATCCTCGCCCGCTTCGTCCCGGTCGTCCGCACCTTCGCGCCCGTCGCCGCCGGCGTCGGCCACATGAACTACAAGAAGTACTCGCTCTACAACGCGATCGGCGCGATCATCTGGGGCTCCGGGCTGACCGCCCTGGGCTTCGTGCTCGGCTACATCCCGATCCTGCGCGACTTCGTCGTGAACTACATCGACATCATCCTGCTCGCCGCGGTCGTCGTGACACTGGTCCCGACGATCTACCACTACGTGCAGAGCATGCGGAAGGCCAAGAAGGCACGCGCCGCCGCAGCAGCCGAGCCTGAGGTCGCCGCAGAGGACCTCGTCGTCGACGAGAAGTACTTCGACCAGAAGCCCGACTGAGCCCTGCGCCATCCCGTCTCAGCCGAGGGCCGCGTCAGCCGCCCGTCGCGATCAGCCAGAGCAGCGTCAGGTTGAGTGAGATCAGCAGAGCGGCGGCGATGCAGGCGAGAGCCGTGGTCCACCACCTGTTGACCGAATCGCCGATCACGGAACGCCTCGCCGTCAGCCAGACGAGCGGGATCAGCGCGAACGGGATCCCGAACGACAGCACCACCTGACTCAGCAGCAGGGCGAGCGTCGGCTCGACGCCGATCGCGAGCACGATCAGCGCGGGGATGAGCGTGACGGCCCGGCGAAGCAGGAGCGGGATCCGGATGTGCAGCAGCCCCCGCATGATCTCGGAGCCCGCATAGGCGCCGACCGACGAGGACGCGAGCCCCGACGCGAGGAGCCCGAGAGCGAACAGCGTCGCCACGAGCGGACCGAGACCTGCCGAGATGGCGGCATAGGCGCCCTCCAGTGTGTCGGTGCCCGGCACCCCCTGAAGCGATGCCGCCGCGACCAGCAGGATGACGACGTTCACACCGCCCGCGATGGCGAGCGCGATCGTCACGTCGACCCGGGTGGCGCGTAGCAGCACTCGGCGGCTCGCCACGGGCTCGAGCCCCACGAAGCGGTCCCGGCTCAGGGCGGAGTGCGCGTAGATGGCGTGCGGCATCACCGTGGCGCCGAGGATTGAGGCGGCCAGCAGCACCGAGCCCGAGTCCTCGAATCGCGGAACGAGCCCCGCGATGGCGTCGGCCGGGTCGGGAGGTCCGACGACGATGCCCGCGCAGAAGCCGACGACGATCACGAGAACGAGGCCGACGATGACCGTCTCGAATACGCGCGGGCCACGCCGGCTCTGCACGACGAGCAGCAGAAGGGAGATGACGCCGGTGATGAGCCCGCCGAGCAGGAGCGGCAGACCGAAGAGCAGGTTCAGTGCGATCGCTCCTCCGAGGATCTCGGCGACATCGGTGGCCATCGCCACCAGCTCGGCCTGCACCCAGAACGCGTACCGACTCGACTTGCGGGTGATCCGGCGGCCGAGGTTCTCGGGCAGGCTCGCCCCGGTGACGATGCCGAGCTTGGCGGAGAGGTACTGGATCAGCCATGCCATGGCGTTGCCCGCGACGACGACCCAGACGAGCAGGTAGCCGTAGGCCGCCCCCGCTGTCATGTTGCTGGCGACGTTGCCGGGGTCGAGGTAGGCGACGCCGGCGACGAAGGCGGGCCCGAGGAGCGGCAGTACGCGGACCGCCGTCGGAAGCGGCTGGGTCTTGATCGACACGGCACCCCTCATGTTTCGGTACTCCGAAACTTTAGGGGTTCGCGGGTGTCAGATCAATGACACCCAGACATCGGACGCCGATTGCTCGTCGAAGTCCTCGGCGCCGACTTCGCCGCCCACCTCGAGTCCGCACTGGGCCACGTGCCGGAGCACCGCGGGATCCCGATCGCTGATGCGCACGATGACCCCGCGATCGCCCTCGCGGAGCGCATCCGCCCGAACCGCATCGGGTATCACGACGGCTCCCCGTCCGTCGGGGATCGGGTCGCCGTGGGGGTCGTGACGGGGATGCCCGAGCGCTGCATCGATCGCATCGAGGAGGCGATCGCTGATGGCGTGCTCGAGCACCTCGGCCTCGTCGTGGACCTCGTCCCACGAGTAGCCGAACTGTCCCACGAGCCAGGTCTCGATGAGCCGATGCCGGCGCACGATGCGCAGGGCCTGCGCCCGACCGATCTCGGTGAGCGTGATCGCGGCATAGGGCCGGTGCTCGACGAGGCCCTTCGCGACGAGCTTCTTGACCATCTCGGTCACCGTCGACGGGGCGAGCGCGAGCCGGGTGGCGAGCTGCGATGAGGTGATCGGCTCGGGCTGCCACTCGGTGTGCGCGTAGATGACCTTGAGGTAGTCCTCGATCACCGTGGCGGAGGGGCTGACGGCCATGCTGCGACTCTACGCGGAGCGCTCGCAACGACGCGGGCGGCTAGGCGTGGCGGTGCTGCGCCTCTTCATGGCCGGCGTGCGAGGCGGGCTCGAGCTGGAAGGTCGAGTGCGCGACATCGAAGTGGTCGGACAGGCACCCGCCGAGCGAGTCGAGGACGGCGTCGGTGCGCCCCTCCTCGAAGATCTCGGTCTCGACGACGACGTGTGCGGTGAAAACGGGCGCGCCGGTGGTGATGGCCCAGACGTGCACGTCATGCACGTCGACCACTCCGGGCGCCTCGAGGATGTGCTGGCGGATCTCGGCGACACTCGTCCCGGTCGGAACCGACTCGGTGAGAACCGATACGACATCGCGAAGCAACAGGAGCGCGCGCGGGATGATCAGCAGCGCGACGAGGAGCGAGGCGATGGAGTCGGCACGGGCGAAACCTGTCGTGATGATGACGACGGCCGCGATGACGGCGGCGAGGGACCCGAGCAGATCGCCGAGCACCTCGAGGTAGGCGCCGCGCATATTGATGGATGCCTCGCGACCGCCGCGCAGCACGGCGAGCGACGACAGATTCGCGATCAGACCGATGGCCGCGACGATGAGCATCGGGAAGCCGAGCACGTCGCCGGCGTCGGCGCTCGTCAGTCGGATCACGGCCTCGATGCCCACGAACAGCGCGATGCCGAGCAGCAGAAGCGAATTGAGCAGTGCACCGAGCACCTCGGCCCGGCGGTAGCCGAACGTCGATCGATCGGTCGCCGGTCGCGCGGCGACCACGGTGGCGAAGAGTGCAACGACGAGCCCGATCGAGTCGGACAGCATGTGACCGGCATCGGCGAGCAGGGTCAGCGAACCGGTGAGCCAGGCTCCCCCGACCTCGATGAGGGCGACGCTGGCGGTGATCGCGAGCGCGATGATGAGACGGGTTCTCGAGGACCCGCCGTGCTCGCTGCCGTGATCGTGGGAATGCATCGGCTCAACGGTAGGTCCACGAGGCCCCGGACGCCAGCACACCCCGCCCGTATGCGGCGCCTCCGCAGGTGGAGCAGCTCAGCCGATGCGTTCGCGCAGCCAGGGCAGCAGTGCCGTGAAGGCCTGCGTGCGGTGACTGACGGCATCCTTCTCGGCTGCGGTGAGCTGTCCGGCCGACCGGGTCTCCCCTTCGGGCTGGAATATCGGGTCGTACCCGAACCCGCCCTCGCCGGCCGGCTGCTCGAGCACGACGCCGGGCCATTCGGCCACCTCGACGTGCTCGATGGCGTCGCCGCCGTCGACGGGGATCACCGCGGCGGCGGCACAGTTGAACTGAGCGCCGCGCTGGTCGGCGGGGACGCCGACGAGGTTGGCGAGCAGGAGCCGCAGGTTGTCGCCCGAGTCGCGGGTGCCCGCGTACCGGGCCGAGTGGATGCCGGGCGCGCCGTCGAGGGCGTCGACGCTGATGCCGGAGTCATCGGCGATCGCGGGCAGCCCGGTGTGCTCGGCGGCGGCCCGGGCCTTGATCAGCGCGTTGCCCGCGAAGCTGTCCGCGTCCTCGACGGGCTCGGGGCCGTCGTAGCCGAGAAGCTCGATGCCCACGAGCCGGTCGCCCAGGATGCGGCGGAGCTCCTCGACCTTGTGCGCATTGTGCGTCGCGAGGACCACGCGAACCGCGCTAGCGCTGTCGGATCCCCCGCTCATCGCGTCGCGCCGGGAAGATCGATGCCGAGGGCCGTGCGCTGGAACTCGGCCAGGGTGTCGGTTCCCGCGACGGCGAGGTCGAGCAGTTCGTTCAGCTCGCGGCGGTCGAACGGTGCGCGCTCGGCGGTGCCCTGCACCTCGACGAACAGTCCACGACCGGTGGCGACGACGTTCATGTCGGTCTCGGCGCGAACGTCCTCGGTGTATGCCAGGTCGAGCATCGGCTCGCCGTCGATGATGCCGACGGAGACGGCCGCGACCGTGTCGATGAGCGGCACCGCCTTCTGGCCGATGAACTTGCGCTCGCGCGCCCATTCGATCGAGTCGGCCAGTGCGACGTAAGCGCCCGTGATCGCTGCGGTGCGGGTTCCGCCATCGGCTTGGAGGACGTCGCAGTCGATCACGATGGTGTTCTCACCCAGCGCCTTGAGGTCGATGATGGCTCGTAGCGAGCGGCCGATGAGCCGCGAGATCTCGTGGGTGCGTCCGCCGATCTTGCCCTTGACCGACTCGCGATCGTTGCGCGAGTTCGTGGCGCGCGGGAGCATCGCGTACTCCGCCGTGACCCAGCCGGAGCCCTTACCGCTCAGCCAGCGGGGGACGCCGTTCGTGAACGAGGCCGTGCAGAGGACCCGCGTGCCCCCGAACGAGATGAGGGCCGACCCTTCGGCCTGCGCGCTCCATCCGCGTTCGATGGTGACCGGGCGGAGGTCGTCGGCATTGCGTCCGTCGACACGTGTTGTCATGGTCGCGTCCCTTCGTGGAAGTGCGGAATCGGAGATGGAATGGGGCGGAGGCGCGGGTCGACGGGGCTCAGTCGAGCTGCGGCAGCTGGATCGCGCCCGTGAGAACCGACGAGGCGCTGGGAGCCTCGAGGCCGAGGAAGCGCCGGGCCAGCCGGGTGAACTCATCGGCGCTCTCGCCGGTCGCCTCGTAGACGCGGCTCGGCGGGGTGCTGGATGCACGCATCAGCCCGCGCTGAACGAGGTTGCGGTAGACGTCGTTTGCGGTCTCGGCGGCACTCGAGACGAGGGTCACGTCGGGGCCGACCACGAGCTGGATGGCCGAGGACATGAGCGGATAGTGGGTGCAGCCGAGCACGAGGGTGTCGATGTCGGCCTCGGTGAGCGGGCGCAGGTATTCGCGGGCGACGTCGAAGAGCTCGTCTCCCGACGTGACGCCGGCCTCGACGAACTCGACGAAACGCGGGCACGCCGCGCTGACGAGAGTCAGCTCGGGAGCCGCGGCGAAGGCGTCCTCGTAGGCGCCCGAGGTGATCGTCGCGACAGTGCCGATGACGCCGACCCTCTTGTTACGGGTCTGCCGGACTGCGGCGCGGGCGGCAGGCTGGATGACCTCGACGACGGGGATCCCGTGACCTTCCGTGTACCGTTCGCGGGCATCGCGGAGAACGGCGGCCGATGCCGAGTTGCAGGCGATGACAAGGAGCTTGACTCCCTGCTCGACGAGATCGTCCATGACGGCGAGGGCGTGCCGGCGGACATCCGCGATGGGCAACGGGCCGTAGGGGCCGTTCGCCGTGTCACCGACGTACAGGATTGATTCGCCGGGGAGCTGATCGATGATCGCCCGGGCGACCGTGAGACCGCCGACGCCCGAGTCGAATACTCCGATCGGCGCGTCAGTCACGGTAGCCGAGTCTATTCGTCCGACTCCCCGCGCTTGAGAGACGCCACGATGAGCGCCACCGCGAGGCCGACCACGACGAGCGTGACGACGGCGGCGGGCATGAGGTCGACACCGGACGCGAGCATCGCGGCAGGCGCGGTCGAGCCGAGCAAGGGCAGGGACATAGGGGGCTCTCGGGTAGGAGACGACGGAGGGGGTGATCCGTCATGCTGCAGGGGGTGACCGCAGCGGTGGGTACCGCCATCGTAAAGACCCCGCCCCTCATCAGGTAATCCCCGTTAAGGGGGACACGGGCGAAGCGCCTCCCCCGCCCGGATTAGGCTGACCATCGTGACCGAGAGCACCGCGCTGCTGACCGACCGCTACGAGTTGACGATGCTCGACGCCGCGCTGAAGGCGGGCCTGCACGACCGGGAGTGCGTCTTCGAGGTGTTCGCCCGGTCCCTCCCCGGAGGACGCCGGTACGGCGTTTTCGCCGGCACCGGGCGCCTGCTCGACGCGATCGAGCGGTTCCGCTTCGGCGACGAGGAGCTGACCTGGCTGCGCGACAACGAGGTCGTCAGCGGCGACGCGCTCGACTACCTCGCCGACTACCGGTTCACCGGCGACATCCGCGGCTACCGCGAGGGCGAGCTGTACTTCCCCGGTTCGCCGCTCCTCGTCGTCGAGGGCTCGTTCGCCGAGTCGGTGCTGCTCGAGACCCTGATCCTCAGCGTTCTCAACTACGACAGCGCGGTCGCGACCGCCGCGGCGCGCATGGTGTCCGCCGCCCGGGGTCGACCGCTGTCCGAGATGGGTTCGCGGCGCACGGGCGAGCGGTCCGCGGTCGCGGCGGCGCGCGCGGCCTGGATCGCCGGCTTCGCGGCGACCTCCAATCTCGAGGCGGGACGGGAGTGGCGCATCCCGACGATGGGCACCGCCGCGCACGCGTTCACCCTGCTCTTCGACGACGAGCGTCAGGCCTTCCAGGCCCAGATCGACTCGCTCGGGACCGGGACGACCCTCCTCGTCGACACCTTCGCTGTGCCGACCGCGGTCCGCACAGCGGTCGAGGTCGCCGGCACCGGGCTCGGCGCAGTCCGGATCGACTCGGGCGATCTGCACATCGTGGTCGCCGAGGTCCGTGCCCAGCTCGACTCCCTCGGCGCCACCTCGACGCGGATCACGGTGACGAACGACCTCGACGAGTTCGCGATCGCCGCACTCGCCGCCTCCCCCGTCAACTCCTACGGTGTGGGCACCTCGCTCGTCACCGGTTCCGGGCACCCCGCAGCGGGCATGGTCTACAAGCTCGTCGCGCACCGCGACCGCGGGGGCGACTGGCTGTCCGTGGCCAAGAAGTCGACCGCCAAGGCGAGCGTCGGGGGCAGCAAGCACGCCTTCCGACGGCGGGACACCTCGGGGGTCGCCCGCGCCGAGGTGGTCAGACTCGACACCGACGGCGTCCCCACCGCGACGCCCGACGAGCGCGCGCTGCAGGTCCCGCTCATCGAAGCGGGAGTGGTGCGACCCGAGTGGCGCGGCCCCGAGGGCACCGCGGCAGCCCGCGAACACCACACCGCGGTCATGGCCGAACTCCCCCGCGATGGGATGCGGCTCAGTCAGGGTGATCCGATCATCCCGACCACTTACGCCTGACCGGCGCTTCGAACTCCGCTATTCGCGGAGGGACTCGTAGATCTCCTTGCAGGTGGGGCAGACCGCGAACTTCGACGGGTCGCGCCCGGGAACCCACTTCTTGCCGCAGAGCGCCCGGACCGGCTTGCCGGTCACCGCGGACTCGACGATCTTGTCCTTCTTGACGTAGTGCGCGAACTTGTCGTGATCGCCGTCGTCGAGCTGTTCCTTCTCGATCAGCTCTTGGAGTTCGCGGTCGAGCACATCGGTGCCCCCGCCGGGTTCTGTCGTCGAGTCTGAGTAGCCCACGGAGTCGATTCTACGCGCGGGCCTCAACTGTTGAGCAGGGCGGAGGCGAGCATCTCGGGACCCCGACGACTGAAGATGCGGGAACCGAGGGCCACCCCGCCGATCAGCACGAGGAGACCGGTGCCGACTCCGGCCAGCAGGGCCCACATGTACCAGTCGCCTCCGTAGAAGAAGCCGAGCGCGGCCAGCCCGATCGTCGGGAGCGACAGGATGACCGACGAGACGAAGATGATCGACTGGGCCAGGGCCATGGTCGCCCCGGTGTTCTGCGGCTGACTGAACGCGCCGTCCCCGGGGCGGACGACCGGATACGGGAAGCGGGCCGACGACACGCTCGAGAGCCCGAAGCCGCTGAACAGCAACGCGATGCCCACCCCGATGAGGGCGCCGGCCAGCGACCAGTCGTCCGCGTACCAGGCTGCGAAGAAGGATCCGGCGACGATGACGGGGATGCCGATGACCAGGGCCGGGAAGAGGCGCCCGAGGCGGTCGGCGCGCCCGCGCGTGCCGGACGCGACGTGCAGCCACACCGCGGTGTTGTCGTAGGCGACGTCGTTGTGCACGGACCAGCCGAGCAGCAGGGCGAAGACCGGTACGGGCACGAGTGCGACGACGTGGTGCGGCACCCCGACCACGACGAACGGGATCGTGAGGGCGATCGCGGAGATCGGGATGATGAAGAGCGAGTTGCGGTAGCGCGGATCGCGCAGCCAGTAGGTGGCGGTGCGGGCGGCGATCGCACCGCCCGGGTTGGCGGGCAGCCGATCGAACCAGCCGAGCCCCTCGTACTTCTTCGCCCGTCCCTCCCGCTCGGGAGTGACGAGCATGCGGGCGAGCAGCCCCTGCCAGGCGAGCCACAGCAGTCCGACCGTGGCGAGCGCGATGAGCAGGTGCAGGAAGGCGAGGCCCCACTCCCCCGTCGCCGCGTCGCCGGGGGCAGCCCACACCGCGCCGAGCGGCGTCCAGGCGAGACCGTCGGCGATGCTGCCGAGCATTCTCGCGCCGTCGCGGCCCCAGTCGACCTCGCTGAGGATGATGACGACGGGCGAGATCATGACGATGACGAGGATGCCCACGAGCGCGGTGAACTCCCGCGCCCGCCGTGTGGACAGGACGTAGGCGGCGACCGAAGTGGTGACCCGGGACGCGAGCACGCACGTGGCGACGATGGCGAGAGCGCTGACCAGGGCGATCAGCGTGGTGCCGACGTCGCGGGTCCAGGTGATGACCGAGGCGAGCGCGATCGCGGTGATCGCGAGCGACGGGATGCTGATCATCGCCGCCACGATGAGGCCGACGGCGAGGCGACGGTTGTCAATCCCGAACAGGGCGAAGCGCCGAGGGTCGAGAGTGTCGTCGATGCCGAGCACGAGCGGCACGAGGGTGAACCCCAGCACCACGACCGAGCCGGCGATGATCAGCGAGTTGCGTGCGATGTCAGGGTCGGCGAAGCGCAGCCCGATGAGTGCGACGACAGCGAAGAACGCGATGCCGACGCCGTAGACGATTCCGACGATGAGACCGAAGATCTGCCAGGGGCTGCGTTTGAACGCGTTGCCGAGCAGCCGCAGTTTCAGTCGGAGAAACTGTGCAACCACTCCATGCCCTCTGCAGCTTTGCGTCCGCCCGCGAGCTCGACGAAACGGTCTTCAAGCGTCTGCTCCCCGCGGACCTCGTCCATGGTCCCCGAGGCGAGGACGTGCCCGCCCACGATGACGGCGACGTGATCGCAGACGCGCTGGATGAAGTCCATCCCATGGCTCGAGAGCACGACGGTGCCGCCGCTCTCGACGTAACGCTGCAGGATCTCGATCAGGTTCGCCGCGGAGACGGGATCGACGGACTCGAACGGCTCGTCCAGCACCAGGAGGCGGGGCGAATGGATCATCGCAGCGGCGAGGGCGATCTTCTTCGTCATGCCGGCCGAGTAGTCGGTGACGAGGCGGTTGACCGCATCGTCGATGCCGAACGCGGTGACGAGGTCGGCGGAACGTTTGACCACGGTGTCGCGGTCGAGACCGCGGAGGACGCCGGAGTAGTAGAGCAGCTGGGCGCCGGTGAGCCGGTCGAACAGCTTGAGCGCGTCGGGCAGGACGCCGATGCTGCGCTTCGCGCGCTCCGGTTCCTTCCAGACGTCGATGCCGTGAACCGTCACGGTGCCCGAGTCGGGACGCAGGAGACCGGTGACCATGGACAGGGTCGTCGTCTTCCCGGCTCCGTTCGGCCCGACGATGCCGTAGAACGATCCCGTCGGGACGGACAGGTCGATCGCGTCGACGGCGACCTTGTCACCGAATCGCTTGCTCAGACCTGTCATCGACAGCACGATCTGGGAGAACTGCGGTGAGGACTTCGCCGCAGGTGCCTTCTCGGCACGCGGCGACTGCTCGACCGGCTCGGCTTTCTCGGGCTTGGCCGGCGGTTCGGCGGTGGGCTCGGCCTTCACCGGCGCCTTCGCGGTCGCCGACTGAGTCGTCGGAGACTCGACCGCGGGCGACGGTGCCACCTGAGTCGTCTCAGCGACCGGCAGGGCCGTCTCGACGGGAGTCTTGTCGACGGCGCCATTCGAGGCAGCGGTATTCGAGGCTTGGGCGTTCGCAGCAGGGGCCTTCGCGGCCGACTCTTTCGCGGCGGGCGGCTTCGCGGCGACCGGCCTCGCGTTCGGCCTCGGCGGCCTCGTCACCGCCTTCTCGGCAGCGGAGAAGGTGATGGCGGTCGGCGGCTTGGGTGCCGGCTGCCGCTGGGAGCCGGCCTTCGACCCTTCGGATCCGGAGGAGTTCGCCGCCCCCGTCGTCGCGGTCTCCGACTCGGCTGTCGCGGATGCGTCGGTCGTCGTCGTCGCGTCGTCCTTCGGCTCAACCGATGTCGCGGTCGCAGCCTTGGCGCTGACGGTGCGGCCTTTCGCAGCGCCGGCCGTCGCACTGCCGGTTTTCGCACTGCCGGACTTCGCGGCCCCCGACTTCGCGGAGCCCGACTTCCCGGTGCCCGACTTCTCCGAGCCCGACTTCTTCGAGCCCGCCTGGGCGGGGCGGGAATCGGCGGCGCTCGGCACAGCGGAGGCCGACTGCGCGGGAGCCGAGTCGACGGGCGTCTGCTCCGGGGCATCCTGTCCGGGCGCGACGGCTGCGGCCGATGCGCTCGCCGCCGTGGACGCCGAAGTGACACCGGTGGTGACCCGTCGAGAACCGGATCCGGACCTCGACGACGTCGTCGTGTCGCTGCCTGCCGAGGGCGAGGTACTCGACGGCGTGCGTCCGCTCGCGGCGGGCGGGGTCTTCGCTGTGCTCGAGCCCGTCGATTTCGTCCGGGTGCGCGTGCGCGGGGAGCGCGGCGTCGACCGGCTCGTCGATGTCGCGGTCGTCGACTCGGTTTCCGCCGGACTCGGCACCGAAGGCCGTGAAGGCTTGGCGGGCACAGCGGTGCCGGCCTTCTCGTCCAGCGTCGGCGAGTTGTCGTTCGTACTCTCCGGCGCTTCTGTCACGGGTCCAACGCTATCAACCGAAGCAGGCGCGGTTCGGAGCAATCGTCATCCGCCGACTTGGGCTCGCCTTTGCGCAAGCTGTGAATTCACCGAGTTCGACATCACGATCCCGCTACAGGCGGTTCGTCCCCCTATTCACGGCCTGCTTGTACCCCGTAAAATGGCGTCTACATGCACCGGGTGTCTCTTTCGGAGGCAACCCGTGAACATCAGGAGAACAAACGTGACCACGCAAATCGTGATCCTCGCCGCCGGAATGGGCTCGCGTCTCGGACGCTCGCTGCCCAAGCCGCTCACTGAGCTGAGCGACGGCCGCACCATCATGGGTCAGCAGTTCGACAACATCCACCACGCTTTCGGCCGCGACGCCGACGTCACCGTGGTGGTCGGCTACAAGCTCGAGCACATCATGGAAGCCTTCCCGGCTGCGAGCTTCGTCTACAACGAGCAGTACGACCAGACCAACACCTCCAAGAGCCTCCTCCGCGCCCTCCAGGCATCCGGAAACGGCGGCGTGCTGTGGATGAACGGCGACGTCGTCTTCGACCCCGAGGTGCTCGACCGGGTTCGCCCGCTGATCGTCCGCGACCAGTCCTTCGTGACGGTCAACACCGCGTCGGTCTCCGACGAGGAGGTCAAGTACACGACCAGCGCCGAGGGGTACATCGATCAGCTCTCCAAGACCGTCAAGGGCGGCCTCGGCGAAGCCGTCGGCATCAACTACGTGTCCTCGCGCGACAAGGCGGTGCTGATCCGCCAGCTGCAGAAGGTCGGCGCACAGGACTACTTCGAGCGCGGCATCGAGCTCGCGATCGAGCGCAACGGCATGCTCGTCGAGCCTCTCGACATCAGCGACCTCTACGCCGTCGAGATCGACTTCGCCGAAGACCTCGAGCGAGCCAACCTCCACGTCTGACCTCGGACATTCCGGACCTGTCCGCACGTTCCGGCGTGCGCGCAGGTCCGGAACATCATCCCCGCACCCTCCCGACCTGGGCGTTCCGGCGCGGCGCGCACGTTGCGGCCGGCCCCGTGCGCCGCAACACACTCGTGCGGACGTGGTCGCATCCCTCTGACGGTTAGAGTCGTCCCGTGACATCGGCTGCCAGGACGAGCGCTGTTCGCTCCCATCCGGGCGGAGCGCGTCGCTACCGCCAGGTCCTCTGGCTGCTCACCACGCGCGACCTCCGCGTCCGCTACTCGACGTCGGCGCTCGGCTATCTCTGGTCGATCCTCGATCCGCTCGTCATGGCGGGCATCTACTGGTTCGTCTTCACCCAGGTGTTCCAGCGCTCGGCGGGCGAAGAGCCCTACATCGTCTTCCTGCTCAGCGCACTGCTGCCGTGGATGTGGTTCAACGGCGCGGTCAGCGATTCGACGAAGGCGTTCCTCCGCGAGGCGAAGCTCGTGCGCTCGACGAAGATCCCGCGCACCATCTGGGTCTACCGACTCGTGCTCTCGAAGGGCATCGAGTTCGTCTTCAGCATCCCCGTGCTCGCCGTCTTCGCGATCCTCGGCGGCGCCCAGGTGACGCCGGGGATCCTGCTGTTCCCGGTCGCGATCGCCCTGCAGGCGATCCTCACGGCGGGGATCGGACTCATCGTCGCGCCCCTCGTGGTCTTCTTCCGCGACCTCGAACGGGCCACCAAGCTGGCACTGCGATTCCTCTTCTACGCCTCCCCCATCATCTACAGCACGACCGATCTGCCCGAGTCGCTGCACGGACTGGCCGCCTTCAACCCTCTGAGCGGCATCTTCAGCGCCTACCGGGCCACGTTCTTCGAGGACCAGCTCGACTGGTACCTGATCGGCGTCTCAGCGGTCATGTCGTTCGCCATCCTGGGCCTCGGCCTGCTCGTGTTCCGTCGTTCCATCCGCTCCGTCCTGAAGGCGATCTGACATGCCGACCACCGACGAGCCCGTCATCGTCGTCGACGGAGTGGGCCTGCTCTACCGGCGCAACCGTCTCGCTCGGCGCAACTTCAAGGACCTGTTCTCCCGGGCAGCACGGCGCACCCGACCCGGCGAGTTCTGGGCCCTGCGCGATGTCTCGTTCTCGGTTCGACCCGGTGAGGCCATCGGCGTGGTCGGGCGCAACGGTCAGGGCAAGTCGACGCTCCTGAAGATCGTCGCCGAGGTGGTCCTCCCCGATCGCGGAACGGTCTCGGTGCGGGGCGGAGTCGCCCCCCTCATCGAGATCACCGGCGGCTTCGTCGCTGACCTCTCGGTGCGCGACAACGTCTACCTCACCGCGGGCCTGCACGGCATGTCCAAGCGCGAGATCGACGCGAGCTTCGACGAGATCATCGAGTTCGCGGAGATCGGCGACTTCCTCGACACCCCCTACAAGCACCTGTCGAGCGGAATGAAGGTGCGCATCGCGTTCGCCGTCATCTCCCGGCTCGAGGAGCCGATCATCCTCGTCGACGAGGTGCTCGCGGTCGGCGACCGCGCGTTCCGGGAGAAGTGCTACGAGCGCATCGAGGAGCTCCTCCGCGACGGACGCACCCTCTTCTTCGTCTCGCATAACGAAGGCGACCTCCGGCGGTTCTGCACCCGGGGCCTGTATCTCGAGAAGGGCGAGGTCATCCTCGACGCTCCGATCGACGAGGTGCTCGATGCCTACAAGGCGGCGACCGCACGCTGAGCGTCTGGCTCGTTCACGGCAGACGTGCCGGAACGGTTATCTAGACTCCGGAGCATGACCACGGGGACAGCATGACCACCGGAGCGCCGGGCGACTCGCAGCTGCCGACGCCGCTCGTGAAGGGCTTCGACCGCCTGATGGCAGTGCATCGTCCCGCTGTGATCGCCGACATCCGCGCGGTGCGACGTCTCCGACCCGATGCGACGCCCGAGCAGGTGCTGAAGACGCTGGAGCGTCAGTACCTCGCCGCCGTGACCACCGGCGGCGCCGCCGTCGGCGCCAGTGCCGTCATCCCCGGCGTCGGCATGGGCGTCTCGCTCGCTCTGAGCGGTGTCGAGACCGCTGCCTTCCTCGAGGCCAGCGCGCTGTTCGCTCAGTCGGTCGCCGAGGTCCACGGCATCGCGGTCGAGGACCCCGAGCGCGCCCGCGCACTCGTCATGGCCCTGATGCTGGGCGACGGCGGGAAGTCGCTCGTCCGCCAGTTCGCCGGTCAGGTCGGGAGGAAGGGACCCTCGCGCAATCTGTTCTGGGGCGAGCTGGTCACGAGCAGTCTTCCGCAGACGCTGATGGGCCCGCTGACCGATACCCTCAAGCGGCACTTCGTGAAGAGCTTCGCCACCCGGCAGGGCGCGTCCGTCATCGGACGCATGGTCCCATTCGGAGTGGGCGCCGCGATCGGCGGCGCCGGCAATCACCTGCTCGGTCGCCGCGTCGTCCGCAGTGCCCGCGAGGCGTTCCCACCCGCACCTATGTACTTCCGTCCCGAGCTCGACGTTCCCGCGAAAGCACCGAAGCCACCCAAGGCTGACAAGTCGATCGATGAGACGAGCGATGGGAAGCGCCGCGGGCCGTTCGGACTCGGCCGCAAGCAGCGCGCCATAGAGGCTCCCCAGCCCACGGAGGACGCGGACCTCTGACCGGGTACCGCATCTCTGCGCCGAGGACCGGTCAGTCGTCCTCGTCGCTCGCGTCGGGGTCCCAGGAGTCGTCGGAGGGCGAGTCGCCGTCGTGCAGTGCGGCGTTCTCCTCCCAGACGGCGAACAGGTGCTCGATGGCCGCGTGGAAGCGTTCGGTCGCAACGCCCGGCGTCGTGTCGCCGAAGTAGTGCGTGACCCAGCGAGAGAGTCTCTCGCGCGCGACGTCGTCATCCGCGACGAGCGCGAGCCGTTCGGGCGCGTGCGCCGCCTCCTCCGCGGTGAGCCATTCGGCGTCGGACAGGTATCCGCCGGCGTCGATCTCGGCGAGCGGGTTCACCGGTCGTGTGACGAGCAGCGGCTTGCCTGTTGCGAGGCGGTCGTAGACCATGGCCGAGATATCGACCACGGCGACGTCGGCGATCGCGAGCTGCCAGCCGATGTCGGATCCCGTGTCGTGCACGTGCTTCACCGACGGATCCGCCTGATTCGCCCGAGCGATCATCTGGACGATCTCGCGGTTCGCCGCACCGTAGGCGTGGTCGACGACGCCGCTCCGCGGATGCGGGCGGTAGATGACGCGGTGCCGTCCGGTGGCCAGCAGTGAGCGGACGAGGTCGACGCCGTGGCTCGCAACGGATCCGTAGGCCGCTGACGGCCGATCGCCCTCCCAGGTCGGGGCGTAGAGAACGACCGTCCGCTCGTCGGGCGTGAACGGCAGTTCGCCCGAGTAATGATCGGCTTGCGGCCGGCCGATCTCGATCGCGCGCTTGTCGAAGTCGTAGTCCCAGAGCACCCGTCCCAGCCGTTCGCGGGCCGCCTGCCCGGCGATGAGGCTGTAGTCGTAGGCCTTGAACTGGTTGGTCGTCATGTACATCTTGTCGCTCTCACCATGATTGATGAAGACGTGCCAGCGACGGCCGTACCGCATCATCTGGAAGTTGCGAGCGTTCTGGTTGACGTAGAGGACGATGCGGAGGGGCTGCTCCGCGACGGTCCGCTCGAGGTCGGCGACGCTGCGCACGAACGCGACCGGGAGATCCGATTCGGCGAGGATCCCGTTCGCTGCAGAGGCCGAGCGGCTGAGCACGAGGACGGGGTGACGGGCGCTCAGCTCGGCCAGCGGCTTGTACCACTGGCGGATCTGGTACATGTTCACGGCGGCGTCGGCGAAGTAGACGGCGATCTCGTAGTGGCCGGGCTTCAGAGGCGGACGGGCGGCGAGAGTCCTGCGGAGCTGACGTCGATGGATCCGCTGGCGGACCAGCCGGCGCGCGACCTTCGCGGCCAAGCGGGCGTCGGAGAGGAACGTCACTCCCCCAGGCTAGTCGTGAGGTCCGCTCGGCGACGGAAACGACGGACGGTTCAGACGATGGGCGGGCGCCCTGCCCGCGCCATCCGCAGCACGGTGCGCCACCGCATGCGGTGCCGCCCGCCCGGGTCGGTGCGCCACCCCTCCCGCCAGCCCGCGAACCAGGCGGCCCGCCCGCGACTGTCGCGTGCGAAGCGCAGCACCTGGATGGCCAGCCAGGCCCCCGTGTACAGCGGCGTCAGAACCGCGGGCAGGTTGCGTCGGGCAAGCCAGACCCTGTTGCGGGCGGTGAGCCGGTAGAAGTCGTCGTGGCGGGTCGGCTCGATCACCGGATGCGCGGCTTCGAGCTCTCCCGCGTACCAGGCGATGCGGCCGGTGTCCCAGACCCGCCAGGCGAGCTCGATGCCCTCGTGCGCGTAGAAGTACGGATCGCCCCACCCGCCTGTGACGTCGAATACCGTTCTCGGCAGGAGAACGGCTCCCTCCCACGCCGTCATCATCGGGCTGGAGCGCGACGGGTCGCCCTTGCGGATGCGCGGGATCCACCGCCGCGGCGTCGTCGCGCCGGTGGGATCCACGACTCGCGGTTGAATCATTCCGATGCGCGGGTCGGCGCCCACGAGGGCGATCGCGTCGACGAGGAACTCGGGCGATGGGAGGCTCGCGTCATCGTCGAGGAAGAAGATCCACTCGCCCGACACGACGGGCGCACCCGCGTTGCGGCCGGCCGGAATGCCGACGTTCGTCGGAAGGGCGAGCGTGCGCACGCCCTCGGGGACGGGGCCGGACGCCGGATCACAGCCGTTTCCGACGATGACGACATCGATCTCGACGGCGCGCTGTGCGAGCACGCTGGCGAGCGCGCGATCGAGGTCGACCGGTCGGGTGCCCTGGGTCAGGAGAACGACCCCGACCCTGGGCGGTTGCGGCACCCGGTCAGCCCCTGACACGCCTCGACGCCATGATCGCGACGAAGTGACCGGCGAGGGCGAGCAGCGAGAGCGGGACGAGGATGCCGACCAGCCAGCGGTCGACGACGAGCTCGCCGTCGGCCACACCCGCGGCCGAGACGACGAGTCCGAGCACGGCGGCCGCGAAGACGATGATCGTCAGCTCGACGGAGTGGTACAGCCGGTGGAAGGGCACGAACCGCGCCGCGCGGCGGAGAGTAGCGACCAGGCTCTGCGTGGGAACCGACTCCTCTTTCCGGTCGGCGAGCTTGGTGAGGCCGGCGTTGGCACGCGCGACGTGGACCATGTCGTTGAGGGCCTTGTTGAGCACGATGATGAGGGCGAGAGCGAAGCCGAGCGTGGTCCAGGCGAAGTCGCCCGGCACCTCGAACGGGTAGCCGGCGGCGCGGATGCCGAGGGCGACGGCGATGAGCGCCTCGGTCGTGTAGTGACCGACCTTGTCGAGGAACACTCCTGCCGGAGACGAGGTGCCGCGCCAGCGGGCCACCTCCCCGTCGCTGCAGTCGAGGAGCATCTGCACCTGGCCGAGCACGAGCGCGAGCAGCGCCCCTCCGATGCCGGGGATGAGCAGCGCGGCGGCCGTGGACCAGCCGGCGAGGATCATCAGCCCGGTCACCCCGTTGGCCGAGATCGCGGTGTGCAGGAGCGGCCAGGTCAGGTACGGCGAGATGCGACGCAGATACAGCGAGGCCGTCCAGTGCTCTGCGTTCGCACGGAGGCGGACCTCGGGCGGCTGGGTGACGGCGCGCTGTTCAGCGATCGACGTCGGCACTCTTCGGTGAGGAGCCGAGGGCGCGCCTGCGGTCTTGGCGTCGGACACGCGTCACCTTCCGGTGTAGGCCTGGATGTTGCGGGTGAGCTTCGCGATGCCGAAGAAGAATCCGATGCCCCAGCAGAAATGGATGCAGGGCAAGACTAGGAGAAACCAGAGACGCGCGCGAAGCGGCAGACGACGCCCGATGACGATGGTCGCCGCGACCACGAAGAGCGCGTACACGGCGGGGATGACGAATCCGATGAGAGCCCAGGGCACGGCTCCGACGATCGCCTGGACGACGCCGACGAGTCCGAGCAGGAGCCCGACGATGACCCCGAGCACCATGACGGGCGGAACGAAGTAGCGGATGCCGTTGGCCGAAGGGTCCCGGCGGGCGAGTTCGCCGCGCCACAGGCCCGTGCTGAGGAACTGGCGAGCGAGTCGACGCACGCTCGAACGGGGTCGGTAGACGACTCGGAGGGCGGGGTTGAACCAGACGGTCTCACCGCTCTTGCGCAGGCGCCGGTTGAGTTCCCAGTCCTGGCCTCGTCGCACGCCCTCGTCGAAAAGGCCCGCGGCCTCGAGGCGGTCGCGCTGGAACACTCCCAGGTAGACCGTCTCGGCCGGGCCCTCATCGCCGCCGACGTGCAGTCGTGTGCCGCCGAGCCCGACCGGCGAGCTGTAGGCCAGGGCGACGGCCTGTTCGAAGGGCGTCTTGCCCTGGGCGTCCATGATGCCGCCCACATTGGCGGCCCCGGTGCGGAGGATCGTGTCGACCGCGATGCGCGTGTAGTCGCGCGGCAGCACCGAGTGGGCGTCGACGCGGACCACGATGGGGTTAGAGGTCGCCCGGATGGCCACGTTGAGCCCCTCGGGTGTGGTGCCGAGTTCGTTGACGACGCTGCGGATGCGGGGGTCGGCGGCGCTCAGCCGGGCGACGAGTTCGTCGGTGCCGTCCGTGCTGGGGCCGAGGGCCAGCATGACGTCGAACTCGCCGGCGTAGTCCTGGTCGACGAGGCTGGCGACGGCGGCCTCGACGTGCTCGACCTCGTTGAGCACGGGCATGACATAGGAGACCGCCGGGAGGCTGGCCGGGGTCGGGTCTCCCAGGTGCTCTGCCATCGTTTTCGGAGTGTACCGGGCGAGTCTGGCGGGGCGGAAAAGCCGGATGGGTGTCGCGGAGGTTGCGCGGACGAGCCGAAGGGCCGGCAGTCGATGACTGCCGGCCCTTCGTTTCACTACCGGAGGATCAGAGGCTGAGCGTTCCGAGCGTGACGGTGGCCTCGTAAGTCTTGCCGCCGCGGACGTACTGCAGGTCGGCCTTCGCACCGGCCGCGAGGTAGCGGACCTGCGCGGTGAGGTCGGTGGAGCTGCCGACGGTGACACCGTTGAACTGGGTGATGATGTCGCCCGACTTGAGGCCGGCCTGTTCGGCGGCCCCTCCGCTGACGACCTCGTCGATGTAGGCACCAGCCACCTTGGCGGTCTCGTCGGCCGACGTCGAGTCGGCGACGGATGCGCCGAGCAGACCATGGGTCGCGACGCCGTCGGCGATGATCTCGTCGGCCACGCGCTTGGCGAGGTTCGACGGGATGGCGAATCCGACGCCGATGCTGCCGGACTGCGAGGAGGACGAGCTGCCGGCGCTCGCGATGGCGACGTTCACACCGATGAGCTCACCGCTCGAGTTGAGGAGAGCACCACCCGAGTTGCCGGGGTTGATTGCTGCGTCGGTCTGGATGACGGGGACCGAGATCGAACCGGTCGACTGGGTCTGCTGCTGCTGGGACTCGTCCTGACCCGGGATGTCGAAGTTCCAGAAGTCGTACGGGTTGCTTCCGTCGCCCTGGTCGGTGCCGTCTTCGCCGTCCTGGGTGTCGGGCACGGCCGACGAGGCGACGGTGATGGAGCGACCGAGGGCGCTGACGATGCCGTCGGTGACGGTCCCGCTCAGGCCGAGGGGCGCGCCGATCGCGACTGCCGTGTCGCCGACGTTGAGGTTGTCGGAGTCGGCGAAGTCCATCGGCGTGAGGCCGCTGGCGTCGGTGAGCTTGATCACGGCGAGGTCGACGACGGGGTCGGTGCCCACGATGGTCGCGTCGTAGATCTTGCCGTCGGCGGTCTGGACGGTCACGGCAGCGTCGGCGACGGATCCGTCGAGGGTGACGACGTGCGTGTTGGTGAGGATGTAGCCGTCGTCGGTGAGGACGATGCCCGATCCGGTGCCCGCGGACTGTCCGCCGCTGACGGAGATGGTCACGACCGAGGCGGATGCCTTGGCGGCGACCGCGGTGACGGTGGTTGCGTCGTCGGTGCGGTTGACGGTGACGTTCGTGCCCGTGCCGGTCTGCGTGACGACGCGGGTGTTGCCCGATCCGATGAGGGAGGCGATGCCTGCGCCGGATGCGCCACCGAGGATGGCACCGACGGCGAGCGCGGCGATCACGGGGACGGCGATCCCGCGGCGAGCGGTGCGGGGCGCCTTGGTCTTGGTCGCCGCGGGTCCGAATGCGGAACCGTCGCCGGCCTGCGCTGCGGGCGGGATGTCGTAGATCGAGGCGGCCGGCTGGGCAGGCGCGGCCGCGTAGGCGCCGGGCTGGGCCGGGGCTGCGGAATGGGCGGCGACGGGAGTGGTCGCGGCGGCGGGTGCAGCGGGGCTCTCGGCGGCGGGTGCAGCGGGGGCGGCCGGGGTGACGGGCGTCGCGTCGTTGCTCGGCGTCGTCTCGGCGCTGGGTGCAGTGTGGGCGCTGGCCGTGGTCGGCGTGCCCTCCGCGGGGACGGCCTCGCCTGCGGGGGTGGTGCTGGGGACGGCGTCGCCCTCGGGAATCTGGGGGTTCTCAGTCATGGTCTTGCTCCTTCCGGTGAATGAAGCTTCCCCCGCCAGACTGTGGGCGCCGTTTGGAACGCATAAGCACGACCTGGTGCTTTCTTATGAATCGCCTAGCAGAGGGAGGCCGCAACCGTTCCGCAGCGTTCTGCGACGAGGACGGTCGAGGCGGCGGAGACGATGAGGTCACGGGAGGGCAGGTCGATCACCAGCTCCCCCACGACCGGGCCCCACGCCGATCCTCCGAAACGATACTCCGCGCGGTAGACCACTGCGCCGGTGACGGTGAACGACCCCTTCGAGGTGTAGCTGTGGGCGGTTGCCGTGGGAGTGAATCTCGGGACGCCGAGCGCCTGCCAGGTCGCTCCTCCGGTCGTGGTGGTCCGGGTGGTTCCGTCGCCGTAGTCCCATCGCCAGGATGTCGGGGTGAAGCGCACTTCGGCAGGTGCGCCGAGCAGCGTTCCGGCAACTGTGTGCTGTGATGCGGGGGCGACGAAGTTCGCCGGTAGACCGCGGACCGCCCACCCCGCGGGCTCGCTCGTGAATTCCGTCGCGGATGGTCGGAACGTCGCGATGTCGGCGAGGGTGATGGGCCGCGACGGGATATCGGTGCCGGCGAAGTTGACGAGGAGATCGTTGCGGCAGATGACTCCCGGGATGGCATCGGCACCGCTCGAGCAGTCGTTCGCGTCGCGATAGACGAACGGCTCGTCGCCGTCCGAGTCTTCGGTTCCCGGTTCCCCCTGACCGCCGGGCAACGTCGCCTCGGCTCGGACGTTCACCTCACGCCCGTCGGAGTCAGCCGACGTCGAAGGGGTGCATTCTCCTGACCAGATGTCGTCCTCAGCACATTGACCACCAGCTGCCCACGCACTTTGAAACGAAGCCGCGCAGACAAAAATCGCTGTAGCGACGATCGTGCCTGCCAACTTAGTCAACACTTCGAGCCCGATTGCCATAGTTGCCGATTAGCCGGAATCAGTTGGCCACCGGCGACCTCGAACGTGACCTCAAATGGCAGCCTGTCGCGCCGATCCGGACTTACAGTTGTCTCTCCCGCCTCGTTGACCACATCAACGTTTGTGACGTCTAGACACAGGTAGGCGACTACCTCGAGAGAGTCTTGGCGTTGCAAGACCAGGGAATCGAAGGTGGTCTCCCCCTTGAGCGTCAGGCTTTCATCCCGGAAACGCTCAAACGTCGCCAACACCCCTTCCAGCACATCGCCGGACGCGAGATGCTCGATCCGCTCGGGATCGACTCCGCCCTCGCTCGCTATCAGATCGCTCATCTCGGTGTAGGCCGCATAGGCCTTCTCCGCGGCGGCGAGGGCTTCCTCGTCGGACGCGAACACGGGAGCCGAGGTTGTGGCGACCGGCTCGGGCTCGCCGATCGTGGTCGTCGTGCAGGCTGTCAGCGAGGCGAGCGCGACGAGCACCCCCGCTGCGGCGACGATCCTTCGTGCGGACATGGCTCCGACCGTAGAACGGCGCCCCGTGTCGGCGGGGAAAGTATCCACAGCGCCGGGCGGGTACCGTTGACGTTCGTGACGGTGCAGGGTGCATGGCAGCGAGCAGCCCGTGGCGCGCTCCTCCTCGATGACGACGGGACGGCGCGGACCACGATCTTCGCCGAGATGAGTGCGCTCGCCGCCTCGACAGGCTCGATCAACCTCGGCCAGGGATTCCCCGACTACCCGGGTCCGGTCGAGGTGACCGACGCGGCGCAGCGGGAGATCGCGAACGGCAACAATCAGTACCCGCCCGGCCGTGGAATGGCGGTGCTCCGCGAGGCGATCGCCGAGCATCAGAAGCGCTTCTACGGACTCGTCGTCGACCCCGACACCGAGGTGCTCGTCACCGCCGGCGCGACCGAGGCCCTCAGCGCAGCGATCCTCGCTCTCGTCGAACCGGGCGATGAGGTGCTCACCTTCGAGCCCTTCTACGACGAGTACGGGGCCGTCATCGGTCTCGCCGACGGAATCCACACCACCGTCCGGTTGCGATCCCCCGACTTCGCGCCCGACCACGACGACCTCCGCGCCGCCGTGACCGACCGCACACGGCTCATCATCGTGAACACTCCCCACAACCCCACCGGGGCTGTCTTCGACCGAGAGACGCTGCAGCTCATCGTCGAGCTCGCCGAACGCCACGACGCGCTCATCGTCACCGACGAGGTCTACGAGCACCTCCACTACGACGGCTCGACCCACACCCCCATCGCGACCCTGCCCGGGGCCGCCGAGCGCACCATCACGATCTCGTCGGGCGGCAAGACCTTCAACACCACGGGCTGGAAGATCGGCTGGGTCATCGCGACAGCTCCGCTCATCTCCGCGATCGTCGCCGTCAAGCAGTTCCTCACCTACGTGAACGGGGCTCCGTTCCAACCCGCCATCGCCGCAGGACTGCAGCTCCCCGACGCGTTCTACCGCGACCTCGCCAGCGACCTGGCAGGCAAGCGCGACCTCCTGGCCGGCGGACTCCGCGCTGCCGGCTTCGACATCACCCTTCCCCGCGCGGGCTACTTCATCGTCGCCGACGCGGCCCCCCTCGGCTACGACGACGGCGGGGCGTTCTGCCGCGCGCTGCCCGAGCTCGCAGGTGTCGTGGCCGTGCCGATCTCCGCGTTCTGCCTGCCCGGCAGTGCCGGCCAATACGGCTCACTCGTGCGCTTCGCGTTCTGCAAACGGCTCGAGGTGCTCGAGCAGGCTTCGGAGCAGCTCGCTCGACTCAGCGTCTGAGGTTCGGGGCGGTCCCTGAAGCGGGGTGCGGGTCTCGGTAGGCGCTGCGCGCTACTCGACCTCCGACGAGTGGCCGCCCGTTGAGCCCGCGAAACGAGCGGCGCCGACCTCGATGAGGTACTGGCCGCTCGTGGAGGGATCAGATGGGTTCGACCTTGAAGCGGCGCAGCGACAGGGCCGGGTTCTTCGCGCGCACCTGGGCGAGCCGCTCCGTCGAGATCCACGCGACAGCCACGTCGACCGCTTCGCCGATCTCGACCATGTGAACACCCATCGGCCCGACGATCAGGCTGTTGCCGACGCCCACGGGAGGCGCGTGGTCGGCTGCGGCCACGTAGATGGTGTTCTCAATGGCGCGTGCGGTGACCAGCGTGCGCCAGTGATGCTCCTTCAACGGACCGCGCACCCATTCGGCGGGCACGAGCACGAGGTCGGCGCCGGCATCGACGAGACGACGGGTCACCTCGGGGAACCGCACGTCGTAGCAGGTCTGCATACCGACCTTCACGCCGCGGACCTCGAAGATCTCGGGCTCGGCAGCGGGATCGCCCGGGATGACCCAGTCGCTCTCCTTCTGCCCGAACGCGTCGTAGAGGTGCAGCTTGCTGTAGCGGGCGATGACCCCGGTGCCGTCGACGGCGACGAGGGTGTTGGAGAACTTGCCGCTCGCGTCGACCTTCTCCACGACTCCCGCGACCAGCGTCACGGTGAGACGCGCCGCGAGAGTGCGGAGCGACTCGACGAATCGACCGTCGAGCTGCTGAGCGTTGCGCGCGAAGCTGCCGTCCATCGGGTCGGCGAAGTACGAGGAGTACTCGGGGAACACGATCAGCTGGGCCCCGCGATCCGCGGCGAGAGTCGCGAGCCCGGTGATCCGATCGAGGTTCTCGACGGCGTCGCGGCCGGGCGCGAACTGCGCGACGGCGACCCCCAGTTGCGCATCGTTGACCATGGGCACAGCCTAGTTCGGCAGTCCCGGCACCGATGGAACCGAATCGGGGCGGATAGCATCGACCGCGATCCGCTCGATTCGAGACAGGGGTGCCCGATGGACGAAGAGCTCGACCCCTGGTCCGAGGTCGCCGACGCGTGGTCGCGATACTGGGCCGGATTCCCCGAGCCCGTCTGGTCGCAGATCGCTGCGACCGCCGGAGTCGGCCCGGGAACGCGCGTGCTCGACATCGGCTGCGGCAGCGGTCAGGCGTTGCGCTGGTTCGCGGAACGCGGGGCCTCCGTAGCAGGCGTCGATCCCGCCATCGGAATGCTCCAGCTCGCGGCGGCTCAGGTGCCCGGCATGCTGGGGCCTCTGGGCGAGAGAAGCACCGATCACCTGCGCCCCGGCGACTGGGAGGACCTCCCCTGGCCGGCCGCGCACTTCGACCTGACGATCGGCATCAACTCGCTGCAGTTCGCCGAAGACCAGCTCGATGCCCTTCGCGAGGCGGTCCGCGTCACCGCTCCTGGCGGGCACATCGCGGTCGCCAACTGGGCCGAGGAGTCGCAGAACGATCTCGCCGTGCTCGAGTCCGCTGTGCAGCGCGCGATGGACGACGAGCCGACACCCGACGACCCGCTCCGTCACGCGGGGGGCCTGGACCAGCTGTTCGCCGGGGCAGGCATCGCAGTCGTCGACTCGGGGATCGTCGACCTGCCGTGGTTCCTCGACAACGAGGACGCACTCACCGCAGCGATCCTTTTCGGCGAGGACGACGAGACGGTCGCCATCCTGCGCCCGGTCGTGCTCGAGGCGGCGGAACCGTTCCGGGTCGGTGACGGGTACCGACTCGTCAACCGGTTCCGGTACGCGGTGGGGCGCACACCGACCGACTGATCGCTTCAGGCGTCGCCGGGCATGGTGAAGTCGGCGAAGTCGAAGCCGGGCGACACCATGCAGCTGACGAGCGCGTCCTCGGTCGAGACGAGCGTGCGCTGCCACTCCCCCGCCGGGATGATCTCCTGCGCCGGAAGGCCGTGCGACGAGTCGCCCAGCACGACGACCTCGCCCTCCACGGGCTCATCGCCGTAGCCGCCGTGCTGGAGACTGACGGGCCCCGGGCCGTTCCAGATCCAGACCTCGGTCGAGGTCACCCGATGCCAGGCCGACACCTCGCCGACGGGCAGCAGGAACAAGATGAGCGTCGCCGCCGGTCGGATCCGCAGCGAGCCGTCGGGGTCCTCCACCGTGACGGTGTCGCCCGACGTCCAGGTGCGGCGGTACCAGCCGCCCTCGGGGTGCGGGAGCAGTTCGAGTCGCGCAGCGAGGGGTGGCCTGCGGACCCGTTCGATGAGTCGCCCGTCGACCGCGAGTCGGTCGAACACCTCTGCATCGAGCTCTGAGCTCGCCATCGGACCTGTTCCCTTCCCGTGTCGTCAGATCGCGGCGCTGACTTCGCGATGGGTTTCGAGGAGCGGGATGGTCTGATCCTCGGGGGCTCGGCCGCAGCCGCATTCGGTGGCGACACCGAACTCGCCGACGTGACGGCGTGCCGTCGAGATCCGGCGGGTGGCGCCCTCGACGCCGTCCTCGCGGTGGATGAGACCGAGAAAGAGATCCGTGCCCTCGGGCAGGACGAGCGATTCGAGCGGCAGGTAGTAGGCGTCGTCGTCACGCGCGATCGGCACCGGCAGGTGGATCCAGTCGATCGGGCGGGGCGCCGCGTCGACCAGCTCCTGGGCGAACCGGGCCAGGTTGCCGGTGTCCGCGGGCTCGAAGAAGTGCTTCTCACCGGCGTCGCCGTAACAGAGGTGGAAGCCGACCTCGACGGGCTCGGGCACCCGACCAGCCTGCTCGACCGCACGCGCGATGACGCCGTCCCAGACGTCGTCGAACCAGGGCCGGTAGGCGCCGCCGAAGCGGTCCTCGTAACCCGACCCCTCGATGAAGGCGAACTCGACGGCGGTGTCCCACTGGATCGCAAGCTGCTCGTGCGGGATCGCGTCGACGATCGTGTCGAGCTCGCGGTAGATCGCGGCGGCGTAGACGGGCTCGAATGCGGCGCGGTCGGCATCGATGATGAAGGCGCCGACGACCGCGGCGGGTGTCGGCAGCGACACCTGGAAGCGCGTTCCGGCGGCGATCACGCCGGCGGCTTGAAGAGCCGTGAAGACCTCCCACGACTCGAGTGCCGAGTCGGCGTACCCGAGCGACGGCAGCTCGAGGTCTGCCGCGGCGACACCGTCGGCGATGCGGAGCGGGCGGACATCGAGGTGCTTCACGAGGAAAGGAGTGTCACCGACGCGCTCGAGCCCCTCGGTCACGGCGAGGACGTCGGGCTGGAAGGCGATCCAGTGGAAGCGGTCGCCGACCTCGCCGTCGGGGATGCGCTTGAGCCGGTCGCCGAGGATCTCGGCCGCTGCACGCATCGTCGATTCCGCATCGGGAAGGTTCACGCTGCCGACGAGAAGTGCGCCGCGGGGTTCTGTCATCGGTTCGTCCCTCCTCCGGGCCCTCCGTCCGAAGCGCCTGTCAACAGCATCCCCGCCGGGCCGGCTCCCGTCCAACGGGGGTGTCACACGGCGTCACCGGAGTCCCGCCGCCGCCTCGGATCGACCAGTGCTGTCGGTGACCTGGCGGCGGTCGGTCTCGCGATCCCCGCTGCTCGACCTCGGGGCGGTGCCCGGCCCGCCCGCTGAGCCCGCCGAAGCGAAGGGTCCAGGCGAGACCCGGACTCAGATGAGCGGGGTCGCGCGCTCGACCGCTGCCGCGATCCGGAGGCGGAGAGCGTCTGTGACCCGCTTGTCCTCGTCGAACCCGGAGTCGTCGGTGGGAACCCCGATCGGCAGCACCCGCGACTGGAAGAACGCGAACAGGGCACGGAGGTGGTGCTCGACCAGGGCCGCGTCCCCCGCGGCGCCGGCGGTGGCCGAGAGCAGAACGGGTCGGTCGACGAGTGCGAGCTGTCCGACATGGTCGAAGAACAGCTTGAACAGCCCCGTGTAGGTGGCTCGATAGGCGGGCGAACCCACCACCAGCACATCGGCGGATTCGACGCGTTCGAGCGCCTCCCTCGCGGACGGACCGAGCTGGGGCCGCCAGACACCGGCCGCCAGCTCCTCGCGCAGTCCGGCCAGCTCGATCGTCTCCGCCGTGCCCCCGAGCGCCTCGGCGAGCGCCGCGGCGATCTCGGTCACGAGCGCGGTGGTGCGGGACGGATCGGTGGGGCTGCCGCTCACGGCGACGATGCGGAGGGCTGCGGGTGTGCTCACGCAACGATTGTGGGCCGTGCCGACTCGGGCGTGCGCAACGCGTCGTAACAGAACGCCTCATGGAATAGGTCCGCGGCCGACGCGGTGCGACAGTACCGGGATGACGAGCGCAGGTGATGGCATCCAGGCTTCGGGACCCGAGCAGGGTTTCGCCACCCGGCAGGTGCATGCCGGTCAGGAGATCGATCCGGCGCACGGGGCCCGGATCACGCCCCTCTACCTGTCGGCCGGCTTCGCCTTCGACGACTTCGACGAAGCCGCCGACCGTTTCAACGGCGGCGCCGGCTTCAGCTACACGCGACTCGGCAACCCGACGACCGCGGCGGTCGAGCGCAAACTCGCGGCCCTCGAGGGCGGAATCGACGCCATCGCGGTGAGCAGCGGGCAGGCGGCCGTGAGCGTGGCCCTCCTCGGTGTGCTGAAAGCCGGCGACCACCTGCTCTCCGCCCGCAACATCTACGAGGGATCGCGCGGCCTGTTCCGCGACGTGCTCTCGCGGATGGGGATCGCCGTGGACTTCGTCGACGAGCACAACGACCCCGATGCCTGGCGTCGCCTGACCCTTCCGACCACCCGCGCGTACTTCGTCGAATCGATCCCGAACCCCCGCAACGACCTAGTCGATCTGCGGCTCGTCGCCGACGTCGCACACGAGCACGGCGTGCCTCTGCTGGTCGACAACACGTTCGCGACCCCCTACCTGGTCCGCCCGATCGAGCACGGCGCCGACGTCGTGGTGCATTCCACCAGCAAGTTCCTCGCCGGGCACGGCAACTCCCTCGGCGGCGTGATCATCGACAGCGGTCGATTCCCGTGGGCGCGGTATGCCGAGCTGCACCCGCATCTGACCCAGCCGGCATCGGGTGGGGACGCCAGCTTCGTCGACCGGTTCGGTCCCGCCGCCTACTCGCGGTTCACCCGCGATGTGATCGCCTCACGGCTCGGGCCCACCGTCTCGCCGTTCAACGCCTTCCTGCTCCAGCAGGGTCTCGAGACCCTGTCGCTGCGGATCGCCCGGCACTCCGAGAGCGCCCTCGAGATCGCCGAGTGGCTCGAGCAGCGGCCCGAGGTCGAGTCGGTGGACTATTCGGGGCTCGCCTCCAGTCCGTACCGCGCACTCAGTGAGCGGTACCTGCCGCGCGGCGCGGGCTCCGTCTTCTCCTTCACCCTCCGCGGCGGCGAGGCCGCGGCGCGGGCGGTGCACGACAGCGTGGGACTGTTCACCCGGATGACCCACCTCGGCGACGTCCGCTCCCTCGTCCTGCATCCGGGCACGACGAGCCATGCTCACGCGACGGCCGCCGAGAAGGAGGCCGCCGGAATCCTGCCCGGCCTGCTGCGCGTCTCGATCGGCCTCGAAGACGTACCCGACCTGCTCGCCGACCTCGACCAGGCGCTGGCCCGCATCCCGGTGGAGACGCGACCCGCGTCCGGGCGGATCGCGCCTCCGTCCTCCCCCGAGGACAGCCCTCGCGATGCCCACCGGATCCACGAACACATCCTGCGCCGCGCCGCGGTCTCGATCGCCTGAGGAGCAGCAGCGTGCCACGTCAGCAGCATTTCGGTTGGTTCTTCGCCCGCGGCTTCGGCCCCCAGGGCTGGTCGAAGCCGTACTGGGAGTGGGGGTACGAGTGGCGCACCCCGCGCATCTACCAGCAGTCGGCTCGCGAGCTCGAGCAGGCCGGTCTCGACCTGGTGATCATCGAGGACGCCATCTCGCTCGGCACCGATGAGACGCTCGACCTGCGGGTCCGGTCGGCCTACGGCGGCCCCAAGCACGACCCGCTGATGCTCGTGCCCTACCTCTTCGACGCGACGGAGCACATCGGCTTCGCGCCGACCGTCAATGCGGGAGCCACGCCTCCGTACCTGGGCGCCCGCCAGTTCGCGACCCTGCAGCACCTCAGCTCGGGACGGGTCGGGATCAACCTCGTCACCGATGTGAAGAGCGCACGGCACTTCGGCCTCGAGGAGCTCGCCCACGACGCCGCCTACGAGCGCGCCGAGGAATGGATCGACGTCGCCCGCAAGCTCTGGCGCAGCTGGGGCGAGGGCGCCCTGGTCGAGGATCGGGCGACGGACCACTTCGCGGACGCCTCGCGACTCGACCGATTCCGCCACGAGGGCACCCACTTCAAGGTCGCCGGCCCGCTCAACTCGGTTCCGTTCGACGGGCTGGGCGAGCCCACCATCGTCTCCCCCGGCGGCTCGGGCCCGGGTCTCGCCTTCGCTGGGCGCAACTCCGATGTGCAGCTCGCGCTGGCCCGGCTGACGGTGCCCGAGGTCCTTAAGTACCGGGCGAAGATCCACGACGCCGCGATCGCGCAAGGGCGCAGCGCATCCGACATCAAGGTGCTCTTCGTCTTCCAGCCCGAGATCGTCTCCAGCGCCGAGGAGGCGGACCGTATCGTCGCCGCCTCGCTGACTCCGTCCGATGCCGTCGTGCGCGCGATCCTCGAAGGTCAGTCCAGCGATCTGGAGACCGATCTCACGGTGCTGGACCTCGACAGGCCGCTCGACCCCGGGATCTTCGGTCAGCACGTCTCGCAGGGCACCATCAAGGGCCTGCTCGGTGCTCATGCGTCGTTCGCCGATGCCACCCTTCGCGAACTCGCGGTAGCGAAGGCGCGCAAGGGACGCATCACGGACGGGACCGGCTTCGTCGGCACGGCGGAGGAGGTCGCCGACTTCATCGAACTGCTCGGTGACGACGCCGAGAACGACGGCTTCATCTTCTCGGGCGACCTGCACCCCGTGACGATCCACCGGACTCTCGATGAGCTCGTGCCGATCCTGCGGCGCCGCGGAATCCTCCGCACCGAGTTCGGCGACGGTGGGCTGAAGACCAACCTCGCCGACTTCTGACGTCGGATCCGGGCGCTCAGCGCGGAATGGTCTCGTCGCAGGTCGCTCCCTCGGAGCCGTCGACGGACGAACCCTCGGACGACGTCGTGCCGGGGACCGGTTCCGCGGTCGGCGCCACGTCGGTGACGGTCCCGTCGGCACCGACCTGGACACCGGGGAGTTCCGAGCAGACCACCAGAGGCGGGTCGGTGCTCACCCGCGCGATGGGGAGGATGTTCTCTGCGATCACGTCGAGACCGTCGAGCGCGGCGCGAACCCCCGGCTTGGTCTTGCCGCACGCGTCGACCGGCCAGGCAGCACGCAGGGCCTCGCCCTCCTCCGTGACGAGCCACAGCTCGGGGACGATCTCGTAGTCGGCGGTGCACGGTCCGTCGGTGGGAGCGTCGCTCGCCACGGCAAGTGCGGAGATGAGCGGTTCCAGGTCGCCGTCGTAACGGGTCTCCCGCACCGCCGACCACATCTCGCCGTCGATCTCGGTACCCATCTCGCCCGTGCACAGGATCGCCTGCGTCGCCGGGAAGCCGTCGGGCACAGCGCCCGCAGCCGGCGCGACGGGATGCTGCCCGCCGTCCGCCGACTCGGTCAAGCCGAGGTCGCTGAAGTAGCGGAGACCCGAGCTGAGGCAGTCGGCGCTGGCGACCGTCTCGGCCGACCGGTCGGGCGCGGCCGGCTCGGTCGTCGCGACGCACCCGGCGAGCGCCCCGACGAGCGCGGCGATGCCGAGCATCGCCGTCACGACTCGCTGTGGTCCGGGCACCCGATAATCCAACCTCAGACAGGTGTCGGATTGGGACACGGACCGGTCACGATCGTCTATGAGCTTGCAGAGACGATCCTGCGACGAGCGGTGCGCGCCGAGGTCCGGTTAACGCTCGATGACGCCGCCGGAACACCCGTCGACGGGCGGGCGAATACATCACGAACTCTCAAGTGTCGCCCAGTGAGTCCACAAGACCCGCTCATTATCGTCACCCTGTGCTCGCCGAACGGTTCCCTCTTCCCGGGTCGGTCGACCCCGGGAACCCGCGCACCCACGCCGACTCCCGCGACCAGCTGATCGCGACCTCGTTGATCTTCCTGCTGTTCGCGGGACAGGGCTTCCGGGACCTCCTGGGCTGGGTGGGTTACCTGGCTCTCGCGGCGATCGCGCTGGTCTACGTGTGCATCCGACTGTGGTCGTTCCGCCGCGACCCGCGCCTTCTGCGAGCCCCCATCGCCCTCGTGCTCTTCCTCGCGGTCTGCGGGGCATCCATCATCTGGTCGAACTACCAATGGGCGACGAGCCTGGGCCTCCTCGCGCAATGGGCGACGACGCTCGCGGCTCTGCTGCTCGCCCTTCTGCTCGGCTGGGATCAGCTGATCCGCGCGCTCGCGACAGCGATGCTGTGGATCCTCGGGCTCAGCCTGGTCTTCGAGCTCGTCGTGAGCGTCGTCATCCGGGATCGTCTCGCGCCCCTCTGGTCGGGGATCGGTGCCGACGCACCGGGGCCCATGTACTGGAGCGAGAACCATCTCTTCGAGGGCGGTCCGATCCAGGGCATCGTGGGCAACCGCAATCTCCTGGGCTTCATCGCCCTCCTTGCGCTCGTCCTGTTCGCTGCGATGGCGGCGAGATCGAGCCGGCGACTGCGCTGGCAGGTCGCACTCGCCCTTCCCGTGGTCACGATCCTGCTGACACGCTCGGCCACCGTCGTAGGTCTCGCGCTCGCGCTGGGCGCCCTGCTCACGGTCGTCGCGCTCCTGCGCCGGCTCCCCCGGCATCGACGTCGGCAGCTGCTGATCGCCGTCGGTGCTCTCGCGGCCATCGCCATCGTGCTGGCACTCGCATTCCCCGAGACCGCGCTCGGTCTGCTCGGCAGGACCGACGCGTCGGGGCGAGGCGAGATCTGGCGGACCGTGCTGTCGCTCGCCGAGCAGCGTCCGATCCTCGGCTGGGGCTGGGTCAGCTATTGGGCGCCGTGGGTGTACCCGTTCAACGGGCTCGTCGTCATCCAGGGAGTCGAGTACCTGCAGGCGCACAACGCCCTGCTCGACCTGCTGCTCCAGGTCGGGGTCGTCGGCGCACTCGCGGGAGCGATCGCCGCGGTCGCTGCGGTCACGACCGCGTGGCGCCGCGCACTCTCGACCACCGGTCCGGCGCTCCGGAGCCCGGCGGTCGTCGCCCTGCTGCTGCTGGCCGCGCTGCTCGGTCAGTCGCTCACCGAGAGCCGTCTCCTCCTTGAGGGCAACTGGGCCCTGTTCGCGGTGCTCGCCGTGAAGCTGTCGTTCGACGCGAAGGCCTCGAGCGGTCGCCCCTCGGTTCGCGCCGTGCGAGTCGAGGGCCGAGGTCGCGACGGGCGGAGCGTGCACGCGCTCGCGTCACGACGATGGATCGATCGGGGCGCTATCCCGATCCCAGCCGACGCTCCTTCGCGAGTCGACGCAGGCCGCCCTTCACCGGAACACGAACCGGTTCGGGCCAGCGGGGCGAGAGGTCGTCTCCCAGCGTGACCCCGCGCAGCTTCCGCTGAACCAGGGGCAGCACCCAGTCGAGGATCCACCTCCGGTGCTCTCGCTCACGTTCGCGGAGGGTGCGACGCACGCGCGGCTCCGCGGGTGCGGGCCGGACCCGGTGCGGCACGTCGAGGATCTCGAGGACACGCGAGGCGAGGTACCTGTGGCCGGCCTTGGACATGTGGAGACGGTCCTCCGCCCACATGCGCCGATCCGCGAAGGCCTCGAACCGCTGGTAGTCGACGAGCACCGCTCCGTGCTCACGCGCGATCCGGCGGACACCTTCGTTGTAGACGCGGTTGCGTCGTTTGAACGGTGCCAGTATCGGATGCACCTGCACCTCGTACCCGGTGAACAGCAGGACGGTCGCGCCCGACCGGACGAGCCTCACGACCATCGCCTCGTACTGATCGAGGAGGGCCCCGATGTCGGTGCCGACATCGAGGATGTCGTTCCCGCCGGCGTACACGGTGACGAGCGTCGGACGCAGCTCGATCGCGAGGTCGACCTGGTCGGCGACGATCTCCCGCAGCCGCTTGCTGCGCACCGCGAGGTTGGCGTACTCCCACCCGGGCTCGTTCTTCGCGAGCCGCTCGGCGACCCGGTCGGCCCATCCGCGCACGCCGTTCGGAAGGTGTCGGTGGGGGTCCCCCACTCCCTCCGTGAACGAGTCGCCGATCGCGACGAACCGCCTCACGCCGTCCGGATCGCCTGGCACCCCCAGGCGCGTCTCCCCCGCCATCGTCGGAATATCGCAGAACGCGGCGGCTCGTGCGTGACCCGCAGACGACGTCGTCGTGACGCGGATATGTCCTTCCGGGGTCGATGTTCGCGGAGCGAACATCGCCGGATCGCCCGGATTGCAGGTGCCGGCGTTACCCGCCATTCTCTTGTTACCGGCCACTTCGGGTTGTGACCGGGACGTCCGCTCCCTGGGTAGGAGCGCGAACCTTCCGAGTTCTGATCTCGGACTGGGGGAAGAACGCGGGGGCGTTCTTCCCCCCATCTCGTTAACGGCTAGTCGTATCCGCACGATGCGGGAGACAGCCGGCTGGTGAGTCGTCCGCCTCGGCGAAGTACGCTCGGGGTGGGGCCAGGAAGGTCGGGCCCCGGCGTGGAGAGGGCACGGGATGCGTGTGCGGGGACGACGGAGCGATTCCGCCGCCGACCTCGCGATCATCACTCCCGCGGAGGAGCCGTCCGTCGAACGCCAGGTCGAGGAGGGCGTGCTCATCGTCGCCGCATCTCTGCGACTGTCGATGAAGAACCGGCTCATCGTCCGCGCGCTCCGCGACGGCGAGCTGTACGACGACACCTGGATGACGGGTGCGCTGCGCGGCGAGATCGACGACCTCATCGCGGAGAAGACATCCGATGCCGACCGGCTCGAGAACACTCGGGCACGGGCGCAGTCCCGCAGGGGCCGCCCGGGCGACCCGGCCGACTACCGGCGCATGGACGTGCATGCGCTCGCGATGCGCGAGCAGATCACGCGTGTCCTCACGATGAGGATGGCCGAGCTCGCCGACGACCGGACCTTCACCGACGCGATCATCGCCGCAGCCCGCGAGGCCGCCCTCGACGAGATGCTCGGTTCCCGACTCAAACCGTCCTTCGACCCGGCCGACGACCCCACCTACGCCAGGGAGCGTCGGCTCAGGATCAACGCGCTCAAAGAGGACATCTGGACCGCCTACGTCGACCGCGACTGGAGTACGCGGACGTCGTTCTTCGTTCCGTGAGCGCAGCGGTGATCGCTGCCGATGTTCGCCCAGCGAACACACGACGGGCACCCCGATTGCATGACATTCCCATCCGCGCCATTCTCTTCTTACCGGCCGCTTCGGGTAGCGACCGGGACAGCTTCTAGGGGTAGGAGCTAAGAACCTTCCGAGTATCTGATCTCGGACCTGGGGGAAGAACGCGGGGGCGTTCTTCCCCCCATCTCGTTAACGCGGTCACCGCGCATCGAACAGTCGGCCCCCGAGGCGCCGTCGTCAGTCGAACCGGATGAGTCCCGGCTCGTTGCCGGGGTACGGCGCCTCCGGCTTGATGGGCTTCGTGATCTTCGAGTAGATCGCCTCGATGCCGTCGATGTCGTCCTGCATCGGCTTGCCCGGCCAGGTCGAGTTCGACATCAGCGACTGCGCCGAGTCGGGGTCGGCTGCCGGGTGAGCGAGTCCGAGCACATGACCGATCTCGTGGGCGATCACCGACTGCGACCGGAACAGGGTCGCCTCGCTCATGCTGCGGCGATAGATCGAGTCGTTGATGAGGACGTATCCGCGGCCGGTGCTGTACCGGTTGCCCGGCTGGTTGATGTAGCCCGTCCGGCCGCCCGTCGCGAGCACCGAGCTCTCGCCTCCGGTGATCGTGCCGTCGCCGTTGCTGTCGTAATAGGACACGGAACCCCAGATCTGCACGTCGCAGACGCTGCTGTAGGCGTGGCCCTCGGTGGGCTTCAGCGACCGGAAGCGGATCCTGTCGGTGGCGTCGTTCCAGACCGACACGCTGCGACGCAGGACCTCGGGCCAGAAGCCGGGATCGGCGCCCTGCGCGAGCGTGCTGTCGTAGCAGACGTCGATGTTCTTCGGGTCGAACCCGAAGCCCTCGAAACCCGCATTCTTCTCGTACGAGAACAGCCCGTACGCACTCGCCGGCTGAACGGCGACCATCGTCGACACGATCACCGCCGTCGCTGCGATGAGCCCGACGGCTGCTCTGCGCATCTTGGTCTTCCCCATTTGCATTACCTCCCCAGGTGCCCCCACGCGGGGGCGCTCCTCCACCCTAGGCAGAGGCTTGCGAGGGGAACAGCCCCGGAGGACGCCTACAGGTCGAAGGGCGGCTCTCCGGCGCGAAGGTCTTCGTCCGAATCGCGGAGGGCATGACGGATCGCCCGTTCCGCCGCTGCCGGATCGCCGGCGCGCACGGCGTCGAGGACTGCCTGGTGATCGGGGACGGGGTCCATCCACTCCGCATCGGGATGGTGCTGGATGCGGTTGCGCGCCTCCAGAGCGTGGGTGATGACGACATCGAGCTGCGCGTAGAGCTCGTTGTGGGTGGCCTGGAGGAGGGTCAGATGGAACTCCAGATCGGCCGCGCCGAGCATCTCGACATTCTGTCCCGCTGCGGCGAAAGCCTCGAAGGCCGACTCGAGCCGCTCGATGTCCGCGTCCGTTCGACGGGTGGCCGCGAGTCGCGCCGCCGCCGGTTCGATCGCGTCGCGCAGTTCCGACAGGTCGGCGAGCAGCCGGTCATCGTCGCGCTGCGCCTCGCGCCGCCACATCATGATGTCGGTGTCGAGGAGGCTCCACGCGTCGCGGCCGCGGACGAAGGTTCCGCGCTTCGGACGGGAGTCGACGAGACCTTTGGCACCCAGCACTTTGAGCGCTTCGCGGATGACGGTCTTGCTCACTCCCAGCTCGGGTTCGAGACCATCGATGTCGATGGTCGAGTGAGGCGGGTAGTCACCGCGGATGATCCGGAGACCCAGGATTCCGACGACCTCGCCGTGGAGGCCGCGCCCCGGATACACCGCCATGGGACACGACCATAGCGCAGGCGCCCCCGTTAGAGGAGGCTTACTTGCTATTTCTGCATTTCTTAGTAATTTATGAAGTGGGCTTGGTTCGCCCCCCACTTACAAAGGAGTAATGATGGCAACGCACACCTTCCGTCGGTCCCGACTCGGCGGGATCGCCCTGCTCGCGGTCGCCGGCCTCACGCTCTCCGCCTGCTCGACCGGCGGCAGCTCGGACTCCGCCGAGGGCGGCGAGATCGAGCCGGCCACGATCACCTTCGCCGCCTCCACCTTCGGCGACCCGGGCCTCGGCCCTCGCCTGCAGGAGCTCGTCGACGAGTACAACGCGAGCCAGGACATCGTCACGATCGAGCCTGCCGCCGTCCCCTTCCCCACCTTCGGGCAGACCGTGCTCACCCAGATGGGCGGCGGAGAGGGACCCGATCTCGTCCGCTTCGACATGCCGGAATTCACCTCGGCGGCCGATGCGGGACTGCTCGAACCCCTCGACGACAAGATCGACGCCGACGAGCTCGGGCTCCAGGAGGGACCCGACCAGTACATGTTCGTCAACGACGAGCGGTACGGCGTCATCTTCGACACCTCGAACTACGTCATGTACTACAACACCGATCTCATCCCCGAGCCGCCGACAACGTTCGACGAGTTCATGGACGTGGCGAAGGCGACGACCCAGGGCGATGTGTACGGGCTGGCCTTCCGTCAGACCCAGGCCGAGGAGAACGGCGTCTGGCAGGACATCTTCAACTACGTCTACGGCTTCGGCGGCGAATGGTCCGACGGCGAGGAGCTCACGCTCAACAACCCGAAGAACGTCGAGGGCCTCGAGGCGTACCAGTCGCTCTACGACGCGAACGTCATCCCGAAGGGCGCCGACGCGGCGACGTTCCGCAAGATGTTCGCGCAGAACAAGGTCGGCATGGAGCTGAACAACGGCGGCTACCTGGTCGCGACCCGCGGCACCAACCCCGACCTGAACTTCAGCGTCGCCCCCATCCCGTTCCCCGTCCGCGCCCAGGGCGCGATCATGGCGCCGATCGTGATCAACGCGAACAGCGAGCACAAGGACGCGGCGATGGACTTCATCAACTGGGTCCTCGAAGCCGAGAACCAGACGTCACTGCAGGAGGCGCTCGGCGCGTCCAGCGTCGCGACGAAGACGACGCGCAGCGATGAGCAGCTGGCCGAAACCCCCTTCCTCCCTGTCTACGACGAGCTGACCAACAGCAGCTCGCCGCAGATCGTCGTCGGCTTCGGACCGCAGACGGCCGACATCCGGAAGATCGTCGTCACTCAGGTGATCTCCGCGCTCCAGGGACAGCAGACGATGGAAGAGGCCCTGGACAACGCTCAGGACGAAGCAGAGCAGATCGTCGGCTGACAGTGACGACTCTCAACGCCAGGGCGAGCCGGCGACGGCGCAGCCCGCTGGGCAGCAGGTGGACGCCCTACGTCTTCCTGCTGCCCGCGGCGGCCTACATCTTCGTCTTCCAGGCGATCCCCCTCCTGCAGGAGGTGTACCTCAGCTTCACCCGCACCAACCTGCTGAATCCCACCCGGAGCGAGTGGATCGGATTCGACAACTACACGCGGGTGTTCGCGAGCTCCGACTTCCAGCAGACGCTGGGGACGACCGCCGTCTACGTGATCGCGTGCGTCGTCGGAGCGGTTGGATCCGGACTCGTCGTCGCGCTGCTGCTGAACGGGAGCTTCCCCGGACGCGGCATCGCCCGAGCGCTGGTCACCGTCCCGTGGGCCGCCCCCGGGATCGCGACGGCACTCATCGCGACCTGGATGCTGAACGCGCAGTACGGCATCATCACCCGCGCACTCCGGGCCATCGGCGTCGACGTGGGCGAGAGCGGGATCCTCGACAACCCCGACCTCGCCCTCCCGGCGATCCTGCTCACGACCATCTGGCAGCTGTTCCCCTTCGTCGCCGTCGTCCTGCTCTCCGCGCTCCAGTCGGTTCCGACCGAGCTGGTGGAAGCGGCCGAGATGGACGGCGCCAACCGGCTCTGGGTGTTCCGCGTGGTCACCTGGCCCGTGATCAGGCCGACGGTGGGACTCATCGCCCTGCTCATGACGATCTGGTCGCTGCGTCGGTTCGAGCTCATCTGGCTGATGACCCGCGGCGGTCCCCTCGGGACGACCCGCACCCTCGTCATCGACCTCTACTCCCAGGCGTTCGACTCGAAGCAGTTGGGCGCCGCCGCCGCGATCGGAATGGTCGGCGTCGTGATCGCCATGATCGTGGTCGTCGGCAGCCGCCTCGTCACACGCGCAGCAGAGAAGGACACCGCATGAAGCGCGTCAGAATCGGCGTGGTAGGCCGCATGATCGGGGTCCTGATCGTGCTCGGCATCGCCGTCTTCCCCATCTACTGGATGTTCACAACGGCGCTGACGAGCGACGCGGACCTGTTCGCGCCGGAACCCCGGTGGTTCCCCGACTTCGGTCAGTTCTACGTCTTCGTCGACGCTCTCGCGGAAGGTCCGACGCTCACCTGGTTGGCGAACAGCACGATCGTCGCGATCGGCACGACGGTGTTCTCCATCGGTCTCGGCATCCCGTTGGCGTACGCGCTGTCGCGGTTCTCCTTCAAAGGCAAGGTCGCGGTCGGGCTCCTACTGCTCATGACGCAGATGCTCCCCGAAGCCCTGATGGTCGTTCCGCTGTTCTCCCTCTACCGGCGATTCGAACTCCTCGACTCGCTCGCAGGACTGATCCTCGCGAACACCGCGTTCGTGCTCCCGATCGTCGCGCTTGTGCTCAAGGGCGCGATCGACGGCATCCCGAAGGAGCTCGAGGAGGCGGGACGCGTCGACGGGGCACGACCGCTCGCGGTGCTCCTCCGGATCAACGTGCCGATCATCCTGCCGTCGATCGCGGCGGCGGCGGTCATCGCGTTCTTCCACGCCTGGAACGAGTACGTATTCGCGGTCACGTTCATCTTCAACAAATCGCTCCAGCCCGCATCGGTCGGTCTGGCGGGGTTCATCGGTGAGCAGGGGACGGCGATCCAGACGATCATGGCCGTCGCGTTCATGTTCACGCTGCCCGCCGTGGCCTTCTACCTCTTCGCCCAGAAGTACGTCGTCTCCGGAATGACGGCCGGCGCCGTCAAAGGATAGGAACACATCAGATGAAGATCACGAGTCTCCGCACGGTCACGGTCGACTTCTACCGGACGAACCTCGTCTTCCTCGTCGTCGACACCGACGAGGGCATCACGGGGGTCGCCGAAGCGACCCTCGAAGGCCAGGAGTTCGCCGTCCAAGGGGCGGTGCGGGTGCTGGAGCAGGCCGTCCTCGGTCTCGATCCGACCCGGATCTCGCAGACGATCTACGAGGTCGCCCGCAACGGCTACTGGCGCGGCGGACCGGTCACGGGCACAGCGTTCAGCGCCTTGGAGATGGCGATGTGGGACATCTCGGCCAAGGCGCTCGGGGTGCCTGTCCACCGGATGCTCGGCGGCGCGATCCGCGATCGCGTGCGCGCCTACGCCAACGGATGGTTCTCCGGCGCCGAGAAGCCCGAGGACTTCGCCGAGGCCGCCGTCGCGACGGTCGCGTACGGCTTCCGCGGACTCAAGTGGGATCCGTTCGAGGCGGCCGACCGGAACACCACCGATCGCGACCTCGACCGCATGCTCGAGGTGGTCGCGGCGGTCCGCGATGCGGTCGGGAGCGACATCGAGCTCTTCATCGAGGGGCACGGCCGCTTCGACGTCCCCTCCGCGATCCGGATCGCCCGGCGGCTCGAGAAGTTCAACCCGGTCTTCTTCGAGGAGCCGTGCCCACCCGAAGGGCTCGACGCGATGATCGAGATCCGCAGCAAGTCGCCGGTGGCGATCGCCGCGGGTGAGCGCTGGTACGGGCGCCAGGGCTTCGTTTCGGCGCTCGAGCGCGGAGCCGTCGACTTCGTCCAGCCCGATGTCACGCACGCGGGCGGTCTGCTCGAACTGTCGTTCATCTCCACCCTCGCCGACCACCACTACGTGCCGTTCGCCCCGCACAACCCGAGTGGTCCCTTGAGCACTGCGGCCACCCTGCAGCTCGGTGCGACCCTGCCGAACTTCCGCTACCTCGAGATCATGGCGGTGGACGTGCCGTGGCGCTCGGACGTGTCGAACGAGAACCTGCAGCTCACCGCCGAGGGCGACGTGATGATCCCCGAAGGTGTGGGCTTGGGGATCGAGCTCGATTTCGAGGCGATCGCCGAGCACCCCTACTCCCCCCATCCGATGCGGATCTTCCAGGATGCGGTCGCGAACATCCGACCGACGGATGCGCGGTCCTACTTCAACCGCGGGCCGGGGCAGACCGAGGAGGCGCCGCCGGTCGGACTGGTCGGCGCTGCGTGAGCGCGCTTCCGGCAGCTTCCTCCCGAGCCGCCGGAAGCGTGAGCGCATCGCGCTCCACTCGGGTCAGTCCTCTTCGGCTCCGTCACCCGACAGCTCGATGGCGGTCCAGGACACAGGCGGCAGTTCGACGGTGAGAGTGGTTCCGCTGATCGCCGCGCTCGCATTGTCGGCGAGACCCACTCGCGTCTGATCCGCGAGCGTGTTGACCGCGTCGAGGTCCTCGTCGTGCATGGTCTGGGCGGAGACGACCGTCATCCGGCCCAGCTGCCCGATCTCGACCTCGACGGTGATCGACTGGTCGAGACTGCGGTTCACCAGGAAGACGGCGGCCTCCCCCGCATCCTGCTCGAAGGTGGCGACGGCATCGACCAGCGGCACCTCCCCGTACCTCTCCGTGCGGTAGGTGGGGGCGTCGAGCTTGAGCTGCAGGCTCCGCCCTCGGGCGAGTCGTGATGTCACGGCGAACGGGAAGAACGTGGTCTGCCGCCATGCCGGTCCACCGGGCTCGGTCATGATCGGGGCGATGACGTTGACCAGCTGAGCCAGGCTGGCCGAGGTCACCCGGTCGGCGTGACGCAGCAGGGAGATGAGCAGGCTTCCGACCACCACGGCGTCGGTCACGGAGTAGGCGTCCTCGAGCAGTCGCGGGGCCGACGGCCAGGACTCGGCATCGGTGATCTTGTCGACCTCGTTGTACCGCGACTGGTACCAGACGTTCCACTCGTCGAACGAGATCTGCATCGTCTTCTCGCTGCGTCGCAGCGCCTTGACGTGGTCGGCGGTCGCGGTGACGGTGTCGATGAAGCGATCCATGTCGACGGCCGAGGCGAGGAAGCTGCCGAGGTCGCCGTCGACCGGCTCGTAGTAGGCGTGGCAGGAGATGAAGTCGACCTCGTCGTAGGTGAGCTCGAGCACCTCCCGCTCCCAGGCGCCGAAGGTGGGCATCTGAGCGCCTGAGCTGCCGCAGACGACCAGTTCGAGTCCGGGATCGACCTGTCGCATCGCGCTCGCGACCTTCGCGGCGGCGCGCCCGTACTCGTGCGCCGAGCTGTGGCCCAGCTGCCACGGGCCGTCCATCTCGTTGCCGAGGCACCACATCCGGATACCGTGCGGCTCGAGCGTGCCGTTGTCGACCCGCTGGTCGGAGAGAGTCGTGCCGGAGCGGATGTTGGAGTACTCGAGCACGTCGAGTGCCTCCTGGACCCCTCGCGTGCCGAGGTTGACGGCGTACATCAGCTCGCTGCCGATGCCGCGCAGCCAGCCGGCGAACTCGTCGAGCCCCACCTCGTTGCTCTCGGTCGAGTGCCATGCGAGATCGAGTCGGCGCGGGCGCCGGTCGCGGGGTCCGACGCCGTCCTCCCAGCGGTACCCCGAGACGAAATTGCCGCCGGGGTATCGGATCGTCGAGACGCCCAGCTCGCGGACGAGGTCGCTGACATCGCGCCGGAACCCGTTCTCGTCGGCCTCGGGATGGCCGGGCTCGTAGATCCCGTCGTAGACGCACCGTCCGAGGTGCTCCACGAACGAGCCGAAGAGGCGTCGGTCGATGGGGCCCACGACGAAATGCGGGTCGACGGTCATGCGTGCGCGGATCATGGGGCGAGGCTCTCCTGACGTTCGAGTGTGCGACGGCGTTCGGGCGCGACCCCCAGCGCCCCACGCACGGGCGATGATTACAACGTTGTATACGCGATCGAGGTGACGATACCGCACCTCTGATCCGGTCAGCCAGCGCCTTGGGGAAGCGTGTTCGGCACGAGCCCTCGAAGCCCAATGACCGCTACCTGCCGATACAGTGTGCCGACGATACGCCCCTGCGAGACGGAGGACCCTTGGCCGCGACCCTTCGCGATGTCGCCCGGCTCGCCGAGGTGTCGATCAAGACCGTCTCGAACGTCATCCACGATCATCCGAACGTGCGGGACGAGACCCGAGCCCGAGTGCAGAGCGCCATCGAGGAGCTCGACTACCAGCCGAACATGTCCGCACGCGGACTCCGTTCGGGCAGGACCGGCGCCATCGGCTTGGCGATCCCGTCCATTCGGGAGAACTACTTCGCAGAGCTCGCGGACGCGGTGATCGAGGCGGCGGATCTTCACGGTGTCAGCGTGCTCGTCAGCCAGACCAACGGGCTGCGCGAGGCGGAACTCGACGTGCTCTCGGGGCGCCGGCTCCGACTGACCGACGGCCTGCTGTTCAGCCCGGCCAGCCTCGGACAGGACGATCGGGATCTCCTGAACGTCCGGTTCCCCCTCGTGCTGCTCGGCGAGCGCATGTTCGACGGACCCACCGACCATGTGACCATGCTCAACATCGAGGCGGCGACCGCGGCGGTCGAGCACCTGATCTCGCGCGGACGCCGCCGGATCGCCCTTCTCGGAGTCGATGCCGAGCGACTCGACGAGGCGGGGTCGGCGAACCTGCGCGCGGCCGGCTATCAGTTGGCTCTGCAGCAGGCGGGCATCGCTTACGACCCCGCCCTGGTCGTCGGGCCCGCGCACTGGGATCACGACGACGCGGCCGAGGCGACGCGAGCTCTCATCCGCTCGGGCGCACCGTTCGACGCCGTGTTCGCGATGAACGACACCCTTGCGGTCGGGGCGCTGAGGGCCCTGGCCGAGGCGCGGTTCCGGGTGCCGGAGGACATCGCGATCATCGGATTCGACGATATCGAGGCGACCCGATTCTCCATCCCCTCCCTCTCGAGCGTCGACCCGGGCCGATCGCAGATCGCTCGGCTCGCCGTCGAGCGACTCCTCCACCGGATCGAGGAGAAGAACGACCGGCAGCCGCCCCAGCGGTTCACGACCGACTTCACCATCGTCGCGCGCGAATCGACCGATCACCCCGCGGAACGCTCGGTCGACGGGTGACGATCCCCCTCCCGGCGGGTGCCCTGGCCGATCGGCGACACTGGACGGGTGGATGAACTCGACCGCCTGCGCGCCGAGATCACCGATCACCCCAGCAACGCCTGGGCGCGAGAACGCGGATACGAGCCGCTCTTCGTGGCGCACCCCGAAGCGCGCGTACTGATCATCAGCCAGGCGCCCGGTCGGGTCGCTCAGGACAGCGGCATCCCCTGGAACGATCGCAGCGGCGATCTGCTCCGATCCTGGCTCGGCGTCACCCGCACCGAGTTCTACGATCCGCGCAACGTCGCGATCGTCCCGATGGACTTCTACTACCCCGGCAAGGCGGCGAGCGGAGACGTGCCACCACGCCGCGATTTCGCCGACAGATGGCACCCACCCGTCCTCGAGCAGCTCACCGGGGTCCGGCTGACGGTCCTCATCGGGTCGTACGCGCAGCGCCACTACCTCGGGTCCGGCGCCCCGAAGACTCTCACCGAGACCGTCCGCGTGGCCGAGACCTACCTCCCGTTCTTCCCCATCGTGCACCCCTCTCCCCTGGCTCGCGGCTGGCGGACCCGCAACCCCTGGTTCCAGGACACGACGGTGCCGCTCCTGACGGAGCACGTTCGCGCCGCACTCGGCTGACGGACGTGATGCTTGACCGTGTTGCGGGAACACGGTCTTGAATAGCCGTGCCGAGACAGGAAAGGCGGCACGAATGCCTTGGAGCACACGCGAGCTCGCGGATCTGGCGGGTACGACGGTGAACACGGTGCGCCACTACCACCGGACCGGTCTCCTCGCCGAGCCGGACCGCATGTCGAACGGCTACAAGCAGTACCAGGTCCGACACCTCGTCCGACTCCTGCAGATCCGCCGCCTGAGGGAGCTGGGCGTGCCTCTCGAGCAGATCGAACAGGTCGGCGCCAGCGGCGACGCCTCGGCAGATGCGCTTCGAGCCATCGACGCCGACCTCGGCGCGAGCATCGAGAGACTGCAACGCGCTCGGGCCGAGATCCGCGCCATCCTCGAGGGCTCCTCCGTCGCCGGCGTACCCGCAGGGTTCGAGAACGTCGCCGCCCGTCTCTCGAAACCCGAGCAGTCGCTCATGCTCATCTACGCCCAGCTCTACGACGACGAAGCGATGGGCGATCTGCGGCAGATGATCGCGGATGACCCGGTTGAGGTGACCACCGCGTTCGAGGATCTCCGACCCGATGCCGACGACACCGAGCGCCAGCAGCTCGCAGAGCGATACGCACCACTGCTGGCCCGCCATCTCAGCGCCTACCCGTGGTTGAGCGACCCGACGGCGCACCTCATCAAAGCGCCCGGCGTCACGCAGAACACCTTCCTCGAATCCGTCGCCGCGCTGTACACCCCCGCGCAACTCGACGTGATCGTCCGGGCCAGTGCGATCGCCCGGGAGATGGTGGAGGCGACGGGTTCGCCGACGGCGGATCCGACCGCTTGACCCTGTTCCGGGAACACGGTCTTTACTCCTTCCCGCACGGTCGTCCGACCGTGGCCCCAAGAAGGAGAACGCACATGTCCAGTCCCTACGAAGGACTTCAGAACCTGGTCGACCAGCTGCCCGAATTCGTGCAGCCGCTGGTGGTCGCAGGTATGGGGATGATCCCGTACGTCGAAGGCGAGGGCTCCGCGGCTCTCGGCATCCTCGTCGGTATCAACCCGATCGTCGCCGCTCTCGCCGGAGCGGCCGGCAACATCCTCGCGGTGATCGCGGTCGTGCTGCTCAGCTCACGGGTCCGCGAATCGGTAGTCGCACGCCGCGCGCGCCGCACAGCCCCGACCACCGTGTCGGTCGGTGCGACGTCGACCGCCGGCGGGTCGACTCTCGTCGACGAGGCAGCGGTCGGCGCCGGCCAGGAAACCGGCACCAAACCCGCCAAGCGGAGCAAGGGCCGGGAGCGGCTCAGTCGCTGGCTGGTCCGGTTCGGCGTCCCCGGGGCGAGCATCCTCGCCCCTCTCGCTCTCCCGACCCATCTGACCGCCGCGTTCCTCGTGGCATCCGGCACCCCGAAGCACTGGGTCATCCTCTGGCAGGTCATCGCGATCGTGCTGTGGACCGGCCTCGTCGCCGCAGCGGCGCTCGGGGTGACCAGCCTGCTGGGGTGGTGATCAGACGACCAGTGAGCGGCCTGACGGGTCGAGGTAGTCGGACCAGGAGCGCGTGGGGTTGAAGCCCAGCAGGCGGCGGGCCTTCTCGATGGAGATTCCCGACGCATCGACCCGCGCGAGATCGCGGAGCTCGATCCGATCGCCGTAGTAGCGCTTCAGGATCTCCGCGAAGTCGTGTCCGCCGGCGTTGTCCGGGGAGGCGATGTAGAACACCTCATGGCCGGGCAGATCCGACTCGGTCGCGAGCACGATGGCGTCAGCCAGGTCGTAGACGTCGATGTAGCTCCACAGGTTCGCGCTGAGGTTCGAGGGGTCGCGCACCTGCGGGCCGAGATTCACTTCGTAGTTGTCCTCGTTGTGCACGGTGCTGGGCCGGATCGAGATCGCCTTGATATCCGACCTGCGCACCGCCGCGTCCATCATCTGCTCGCCGAACAGCTTCGACAGCGCGTACGGGTCCTGAGGGTGCAGAGGGTGCTGCTCGTCGACGGGAGCGTAGTCGGGCAGGAAGGGGCGCTCGGGGAAGAAATTGCCCACGATGCTCTCGCTCGAGATGTTGACGAAGCGCCTCACCCCGAAGCGGACGGCCGCCTCGACCATGTTGAACGTGGACATCACGTTCGTCTGCAGCACGACGTGCGCGGGGTTGCCGGTGGGCTGCGGGATGGCGGCGACGTGCACGACAGCGTCCGCGCCGGCCGTGACGGCGAAGGCGGCGCCGGCGTCGGTCAGGTCGGCCATCTGGTAGCGCCCCGGAACGACGACGCCCGCATCGAAGACGGGGCTCACACGGTCGACGCCGAGCACGTCGTGCCCCGCGTCGACGAGCGCCTGCGTGGCGGCACGACCGACCTTGCCGCGTGATCCGGTGACGACGACCTTCATGCTGGGGAGTCCAATCAGTTCTGCGGCGCGCACCGCCGATGCGGCGGGCGCTGCGGTCACCCTAGCCGGGGCCGTCTCGGAGCCCTCCCAGCCTGGGCGGCGGCCACGGATCCGCGAGCTGTCCGCCCGATCCACCCCCGTTAGCATTGCCACATGGTCGCCGACAACATCCATCCCGAGAGCCTGACCGCACAAGGACTGGGGTGGGTGGATGAGACCACCCGGGCCATCAACCCGTCGATCCCCATGTCGAGCACGTACGTGCGCGACGCGGACAACGCCTACCGTTCGGGCCGTGTCTACATGCGCGATCAGAACCCGGCGTTCGACCAGCCCGAGACGCTCATCACCGAGCTCGAGCACGGCCATCAGACCCTGCTGTTCGCGAGCGGGATGGCGGCGGCCACCGCTGTGTTCCAGGCGCTTCACCCCGGCGACCATGTCCTGGCTCCTCAGGTCATGTACTGGAGCCTGCGCAACTGGCTGATGAACTTCGCCACCTCGTGGGGGCTCGACGTCGAGCTGATCGACATGACCGACCCGGCGGCCGTCGAGGCGGCGATGCGCCCGGGCTCGACGAAGCTCGTCTGGATCGAGACGCCCGCGAACCCGCTGTGGACCATCACCGACATCGCGGCCACGGCCGACATCGCGCACCGGGCCGGCGCGCTCCTCGCCGTCGACTCGACCTCGGCGACCCCGGTCCTGACCCAGCCGATCGATCTCGGCGCCGACCTGGTGATGCATTCCGCGACGAAGTACCTGAACGGCCACTCCGACCTCACCGCGGGGAGCGTCACCACACGGTCGGACAACGAGCACTGGCGGCGCCTGCGGAGCGTACGCGCACAGATCGGCGGCACTCTCGGCTCGGTGGAGTCGTGGCTGCTGCTCCGCGGCATGCGCACGCTCTACCTCCGGGTGCGTGCGGCGAGTTCGTCGGCGCAGCGCATCGCGGAGCACTTCGACGGGCACGGCAGCGTCGTCGAGGTGCTCTACCCCGGGCTGCCCGGCAGCGCGGGTCACGAGATCGCGAAGGCGCAGATGAGCGGCGGGTTCGGCGGCATGCTGTCGATCCGGGTCGCCGGCGGCGAGGCCGCTGCGATCGCCGTCGCCGCGAACGTGAAGCTGTGGAAGCGGGCCACCTCGCTCGGCGGCGTCGAGAGCCTCATCGAGCACCGGTCGAGTGTCGAAGGGGCCGGCAGCCCCGTGCCCACCGACCTGCTGCGACTCTCGGTCGGAATCGAGAACGTCGAGGACCTGATCGCCGACCTGGAGCAGGCGCTCTCTACTCTCAGCTGAGCTCAGCGGGCCTCGCGGAAGTGGGCCCGCCTGACTCCTCACGGAGATGCAGAAGGCCCCCGCCTGACGGCGGGGGCCTTCTGCATCTAGTTGCGGGGCACCCCATCCGCTACCCCAACTACCGCTCCGCGGCACTTGGGGCCCCTCGCGGACGTGGGCCCACCCGACTCCTCACGGAAAGACAGAAGGCCCCCGCCTGGCGGCGGGGGCCCTCTGCATTTAGTTGCGGGGCACCCCATCCGCTACCCCAACTACCGCTCCGCGGCACTTGGGGCCCCTCGCGGACGTGGGCCCACCCGACTCCTCACGGAAATGCAGAAGGCCCCCGCCTGACGGCGGGGGCCTTCTGCATTTAGTTGCGGGGACAGGATTTGAACCTGCGACCTCTGGGTTATGAGCCCAGCGAGCTACCGAACTGCTCCACCCCGCGCTACGTAGATAACTTTACCACGCCGCTGAGGCTTCGAAGTCCGCCCTCCGATCAACCGCCCGCTGCGATCGCCTTCTCGAGCGCTGCCTGCAGGCGCGCATCGGCCTCAGCCGCCGCCACCAGATCGTTCTCCGCGTATGCGGCGGCGCGATCCTGCAGAGCCTGGTTCGCATCCGCGAGTGCCTGACGCAGATCTGCCGAGACAGCCGTTCCGTCACCACCTGTTTCCGTGCCACCGTCGGTGCCTGTATCCGTGCCCGTATCGGTGCCCGTACCGGGTTCCGCACCCTCGTTCGGAACGGCGGTATCACCAGCGTCCGCACCGGAGTCGCCGCCGAACAGCTCATCGAGAGCCGAGTCGAGGGTGTCCTCGAACGCCACCCGATCACCGAACGACACGAGTACACGGCGCAGCAGCGGAAGCTTCGTCTCACCGCTCGACTGAACGTACACCGGCTGGACGTAGAGCAGACCGCCACCGACCGGCAGGGTCAGCAGGTTGCCTCGGACGACCTCGGATCCACCGCGCTCCAGGATGTTCAGCTCGGTCGCGACCTGCGCATTCGAGTTGAACGTGTTCTGGACCTGACCTGGGCCCGGGACGGTGTCGTCCTTCGGCAGTTCCAGCAACCGCAGCTTGCCGTACCCCTCAGCCCGTTCGCCCGCCGTGGCCCCCGCATCCGAATCGACGGCGAGATACCCCGTGAGCACCGACTGGCCGCCCGCATTGTTCTGTCGCGGAATGTACGTCGAGTACAGCGAATAGGTCGGCGCATCCGAACCCGGGACCTGCATGGTCAGGTAGTACGGCGGCTGCAGCACGTCGGACGTCGCCGGGGCCGTCGGGTCGGCGGGTGTGCGCCACGCGTCGTCCGCCTGGTACCAGGAGCCGGCATCGGTCACGTGGTACGTGCCGAGGATCGCACGCTGCACCTTGAACAGGTCCTGCGGGTACCGGACGTGGCTCATCAGCTCACCCGACATCTCGCTCATCGGCTTGAGGCTCGTCGGGAACACCTTCTCCCACGACAGGATGACCGGGTCGTTCTCATCCCAGACGTACAGCTCGACCGAGCCGTCGTAGGCATCGACCGTAGCCTTGACCGAGTTGCGGATGTAGTTCACATCGTCGATCGCGAAATTCGGCGACGGCGTATAGCTGTCCGCGATCGCGTCACCGAGGCTCTGAACCTTGGAGTACGGGTACGACGACGATGTGGTGAACCCGTCGACCACCCATTTGAGCCGCCCGTCCACCACGGTCGGATAGGCGTCGGAGTCGAGGGTCAGGTAGGGAGCGACCTTCTGAACCCGCTCACGAGGATCGCGGTCGTAGAGGATCTGAGACTCGGAGTTGACGGCGTCCGAGAGGAAGATCTGCTCGGACTGGAACTTCAAGGCGTAGATCAGCTTGTTGAACCAGTTGCCGAGCGACGGACCGGCATCTCCGGAGAAAGTCGTGTAGATGCCGGAGTCCCCCTCGCCGCCGTTCGACGGATAGTCGAGTTCGATGGGGTCCGTTCCGGCGGGAGCACCGACGATCGAATACCCGGGCGAGTTCTCGCCGAAGTAGACGCGGGGCTCGAATTCGCCGAGGGCACCGGTGGTCGGGATATCCGACTCGACGAACTTCGGCTGTCCGTCAGCGGACCGTTGATTTCCGTAGGCCGCGACCAGACCGTAACCGTGCGTGTAGACAACCGTGCGGTTGTACCAGGTCTGCGAGTCTCCGAGGCCTGCCTGGTTCAGCTCGCGAACCGCGACCACCGTGTCGGTCGTCTGGCCGTCGACCTCGTACCGGTCGACGTCGAGCGTGTCGTTGAACGTGTAGTACTGCTTGAACCGCTGCAGTTGGCCGAACGTCGGCGAGACGACCGCGGGGTCGAGAATGCGGATGTTGGCGGTCGTCTCGGCGTCCTGACGGAGCGCTCCCGGGGTTGTCTCGCTCGTCGCCTCGTACGGGACCTCTTCGATGTCCGCGACGCCGTACGCCTCGCGCGTCATGTCGATGTTGCGCTGGATGTACGGCCGCTCGACGCTCAGCTCGCTCGGGGCGACGGTGAAGCGCTGGACGACCCAGGGAGCGACCGAGCCGATGAGGAGACTCACGACGATGAGGAGCGCGGTGCCGATGACCGGGAAGCGCCAGCGGCCCGTGATCGCGGCGAAGAGGAAGAGCAGCGCGACGATCACGGCGACCCCGGCCACGATCTGCCGGCCCGGGATGACGGCGAAGACATCGGTGTAGCTCGCACCCGTGATCAGGGTGCCGGCGGTGGAAAGAGTCACGTACTGGTCGAGCCAGATGCTGACGGCCTGCAGCGCGACGTAGACCGCGGCGGTGATGCCGAGCTGCACGCGGGCGGCCTTCGCGAACCGCACCTCGCGGCCCGCGACCCGGATGGCCCCGTAGAGGTAGGTGGTGGCGAGTCCGATGAGGCCCGCCAGCAGGACGATCGCCGACGCGAAACCGACGACGCCGTGGATGAAGGGCAGATCGAACAGGTAGAAGGAGATGTCGAGACCGAACTGCGGGTCCGTCTCACCCGTGGGGGTGCTGTTGAAGTAGAGAAGGGCGGTCTGCCATCGGGTCGCTGCCGAGACGCCCGCGAACAGGCCGACCACGATCGGGATGCCGATGGCCGCGAGGCGGCGGAGGGGCTCGATGACCTGCTGGTAGCGGTCGAGCTGGGCGGCGGGGCGCGCGTAGACCGGCCGGAACCGGTAGGCGAGGTAGATGCTGACGAAGACGGGGATCGCCATGCCGAAGAAGCCGGCGGCGAACAGCGCGACTCCGGCACCCCACTGGGTGAACAGGACCTGCTGGAAGCCGAGCTGATCGAACCACAACACGTCGGCGTAGAGGCCGGCGAAGATGAAGAATCCGATGAGGAGGGCAGCAACGATCGCTGCAGTGATGGCGAGGGTGGATCTGTTTCTGCGGCGCGGTGCGGCGGCTGTGGTCGTCACGGGGTGAATCCTACCTTCGGCCCGAGACACGAAGCTGAGCGGGCCTCGGCACCTTCTGTCGCCCCACCCGACCGGATTACCGGGCGGAGGCCGCCGCAGCCGCCTCGCAGGTCGGCAGGTCGGAGGTGTCATCCCCCGCCGAGACGGTCTCGATGGCGGTGATCGCATCCTCGAGCGTCTCGACCGCCACCACCTGCAGATCACCGGGGACGTGGCCGACGACCTCGTCGCAGTTCGACGCGGGGGCGAGGAACAGGGTGGCGCCCGCCTGCTGCGCGCCGTAGAGCTTCTGGCGGATCCCGCCAATGGGGCCGACGGTGCCCGCCGCGTCGATCGTGCCGGTGCCGGCGACGGTCAGCCCCCCGGTCAGCGCATCGGGTGTGAGCTTGTCGTAGATGCCGAGGGCGAACATCATGCCCGCGCTCGGTCCGCCGACATTCGGGAGCTCGATCGAGACGTCGAATGGGAAGTCGTAGGAGACCTCGACACCCACGCCCAGGACGACCGCACCGTCGCGTTCCGTCGGGGTCACCTCTACCTCGAGCGGCGAGCCGTCACGCTCGATGCCGAGCTGGGCCGGCGAGTCCGCACCGTGGGCGGCGAGCTTCTCGCGCAGATCCGTGAGACCGGTGACGGCGACGCCGTCGACGCTCGTGATCACGTCGCCCTCCTCGAGGATCCCCTGGGCGGGCGAGTCGTCGAGGAGCGCCCCGATCGAGACGGTGGTGCTGAACTCGTAGCCGAGCTCGGTCAGCGCCGCGGCGATCGCCTCCTGCTGCGAGTTCGTCATCTGGATCGCGCTCTGCTCGCGCTGATCGTCGGTGGTCGTGCCCGCCGGGAAGACCGACTCGAGCGGTTGGACCGACCGGCTCGGGTCGAACCACGACATCGCGACCTCGAAGAAGTTCGCAGGGCCCGACGGCGAACCGAGCACCGAGACTGTGAGCAGATCGAGACTGCCGTCGGTTTCGTACGTCTCCTCATCGGGGATCGAGATGAGCGGGGCGTCATCCTCCCCCACCGTGCCCAGGGTGTTGTAGACGGGACCCGGGGTCTCGATCACGTACGGCGACGGCGCGAACGCCAGTGCGATCACGATCACGAGGGCGACGCCGATCAGCAGCCAGCCCAGCCAGGTGCGACGTTCACGGTCGGTCATCGGGCTGCGAGCCGATCGGCCGAGATCGACGTCGTCGAACGAGTCGTCGTCGCGCTGTGCTCTGAAGAAAGTCACGGGAGCTCTTCCTGCGCCGGGGATGCCGGCGGATCGGTGGGCCGAACCGCCGATCGGTGTTCGCGGCGGGCAGAAGCCCGGCGGGCCCCTATCCAGCCTGGGCCGCATAGTCGCGCACTAGCGTAGATCGTGCGGTGAGGGCGGGAGCGATCCCTCACCCGAACAGCGTGAGAGGAATCCCGCATGGCAGAGCCCTCCGACGGATCCGGCCTCGGTCCCGACGACGAGATGCGCGAGATGATCCGCAAGCTCCTCTCCGGAGGCGGCGAGATCGATCCGGCCGCCCTGGCCAGTGCCGCAGGTCTGCCCTCCGACCCGGCGAGCATGGCCAACCTCATGTCGCAGCTGCAGGCCGCCGTGTCGAGTTCGACCGATGGGATCAACTGGCAGCTTGCGACCGACCAGGCGCTGCAGCTGACCCGCACCACGAGCCTCACCCCGACCGACCGTGAGCGGTCCGATTTCGACGCCGCGCTCGGTGTCGCAGCCCTCTGGCTCGACGAGGTCACCGAGATCTCGGAACTGACCACCACCGCACGCCTGATGACACGCAGCGAATGGGTCGAGCAGACCATGCCGTTCTGGAGCCAGCTCGCCGAACCGGTCGCGACCAGCATCACCGACGCCCTCACCGAGGTCACGAAGCAGCAGCTGCCCGAGGAGCTGGCCGGCATGCTCGGCGGGGCGAGCGGACTGCTCCGCGGCATCGGCGGCACCCTGTTCGCCGTCCAGCTCGGCCAGGTGGTCGCCGCCCTCTCGAGCGAGGTGGTCTCCGGCGGAGACATCGGCATCCCGCTGCTGGAGGAGCGCGCCGCACTCCTCCCTCAGAACATCAAGGCCTTCTCCGAGGGACTCGACATCCCCGAGGATCAGATCGCGCTCTACCTCGCGGTCCGCGAGATCGCCCACGCGCGTCTGTTCCGGCACGCACGCTGGCTCCGTCAGGGCCTCATCAGTGCCGTCACCGACTTCGCGCACGGCATCTCGATCGACATGAGCAATTTCGAGGACATCCTCACCGACCTCGATCCGAGCGATCCCGAGCAGCTGCGCGACGCGCTCACCTCCGGCAAGTTCATCCCGCCGCAGTCGGACGCCCAGAAGGCGGCGCTCGCACGCATCGAGACGCTTCTCGCCCTCGTCGAGGGCTGGGTCGACGTCGTGACCGCCGCCGCCACCGCCCGACTGCCGAAGAGCGACGCGATCGCCGAGACGGTCCGACGCCGTCGCGCCTCCGGCGGGCCCGCCGAATCCGCCTTCGCCTCGCTCATCGGCCTCGAGCTGCGGCCACGACGCCTCCGCGAAGCGGCCACGATGTGGCAGATCGTCGGCGACAGCCTCGGCGGCGGACAACGCGACGCTCTCTGGTCCCACCCCGATCTGCTGCCGAGCGCGGCCGACATCGACGACCCGCAGGCCCTCGTCGCCCGCCTGTCCTCCCCCGATGTCGCCCACGACGACATCGATCAGGCCATCGAGGATCTCCTCCGCGACGACCAGGACCGCCCCCACGAGTCCTAACCCGCACGATCGAGCCCGCCGGAGGTAGCGGACCCCCAACGCCTCGACGAGCTCAGCGGGCGAACCGCCCATTGAGCGAAGCGAAATGAGCGCAGCAAGGCCCGTAGGTCCCTACGCATCGCCGCGCTCAGCGAGCGGGACACCCCCGCCCATTGAGCGCAGCGAAATGAGCGCACCACGGCCCGAAGGTCCCTACGCATCGCTCCGCTCAGCGGGCGGGACACCCGCCCGCCCATTGAGCCCGTCGAAATGAGTGGGTCGCCGCCTGCCGAAGTCCTTCGCTTCGACGAGCTCAGCGGGCGGTGCGGTGCTCTGTGCTTCCTTTCTCATGTGCATAAGTTCTGCGGGGCGGTTCGGGGGCGGCGGAGCATGGGCGCGTGGTGTTGCGCATCGATCCGTCCGTCATCCCGGTGTGGATCGGCACCGACACCCTCCGGTTCGGGGCGGACCGGCCGCGGCTCGTGCTCCGCGACCTCACCCGTGAGGACGAACTCGTCATCCATGCCCTCCGGATCGGTGCGCACCGCGACGCGCTCGCTGCGTTCACGTCCGGCCTGCCCTCATCGGAGGCGCGCATCGACGTCCTGCTGGAACAGCTCGCCCCTGTGCTGCTCGACGAGCCCGAGACCACCCCGGTCCGCATCGTGCTGGAACGCGTCCTGCCGTGGCCCGAGCGGTCGGCCCGTATCGACGCCGCGGTCGCCGCATCGCTCCTCGGGCTCGGCGTCCGCCTGGTCGGCCGCGACGACCCCGTCGACCTCGCCGTCGTCATGACGGCGCACCTCGTGGCGCCCGCGGTCGCCGCCTACTGGCTCAGCCGTGACATCCCCGTCATCCCCGTGCTGCTCGGCGACGAAGGCGTGACCGTCGGCCCTCTCGTTGACCCGGGACGCAGCGCCTGCCTGCACTGCGTCGCCGTCAGCCGGACCGACGACGATCCCGACTGGCCCGTCATCGCCGCGCAGCTGCTGGCTCCCGCCCTCATCGCCCCGCTCCGGGTGCACCCGGCGGCCGCCGCCGAGGCGACCGCCGTCGTCACCCGTGCCGTGTCCGATCTCACGCTCGGCAGGGCCACCGCCCTCGACGGTGCGAGCCTGACGATGAACGGGACGGACGGGACGATCAGCCGACGCGAGTGGCGGCTGCATCCTCGATGCTCGTGCCGAGCTCTTCCAGGAAACGCGAGCGTGGCCGCTCTGCCGCCCGGTGAGGGCCGACCTTCGCCCAGGAGAGTCGCAGCGTCGACCGTGCGCGGGTGATGCCGACGTAGAGGAGACGGCGCTCCTCCTCGACGGCCTGCGGGGTCTTCGCGTAGCTGATGGGCAGGTACCCCTCGGACAGGCCGACGAGGTACACGTGATCCCATTCGAGACCCTTCGCCGAATGCAGGGTCGCGAGAGTCACCGCGTCACGGGTGGGCTCGTTCTGGGCGGCCTGCCGCTCCCCCAGATCCTCGACAAACTGCCCCGTCGTGGTGCCCGGAGGGCACTGCTCGGCCATCGTCATGATCGTGTCGAGCGACTCCCACCTGTCGCGCAGTGCCCCACGGGTCTCAGGGGCCTGCTGGGTCCAGCCCAGCGAGCGGAGGATGTCGCTGACGGTCTTGAAGAGGGGCTCGTCCGACATGGTGAGGGCGGCGGCGCGCAGCATCATCATGGCTTCCTTGACCTCGCGCTGGTCGAAGAAGCGCCCGGTGCCGCGGACGGTGGCCGAGATGCCGCGCTCGTCGAGGGCCGTCTCGAGTGCCGCGGATTGCGAGTTGATCCGGAAGAGCACCGCGATCTCGCTCGGGGCCACGCCCGAGCCGACACGGGCGGCGATGTCATCGGCCACGGACCGGGCCTCGGCCAGCTCGTCGGGGTAGGTGTGCAGCTCGACGACCCGCTCGGCGGCATCGGTCGGCCGGGTCGGTGCCAGGGTCAGGGCGCCTGGGCGGTCGCGCATGAGCTTGTTCGCGACCGCGAGGACTCCGGGATCCGAACGGTAGTTGCGTTCGAGTCTGATGACCTGGGCGTCGGTGTAGGTCGCGCCGAAGTCGAGGAGGTAATCGGATTTCGCACCGGCGAACGTGTAGATGGTCTGGCTGGCGTCACCGACGACGCACACGTCCTGCCGGTCCCCCAGCCAGGAGTCGAGCAGCTGCTGCTGCAGGGGCGAGACGTCCTGGTACTCGTCGACCACGAAGAAGCGGTACTGCTCCCGCACCTGCTGAGCGACCCGCTCCTCCTCCTCGATCATCCCGATCGTGGCAAGCAGCACATCCTCGAAGTCGAGCTGACGACGCGAGTCCTTGATCTCCTCGTACGACCGGTGGACGGCGGTGACGCTGTGGGCGTCGAGATTGCCGGGGAGCATCCGGGTCTCGGCGGCGGCCTCGTACGCGTCGATCGAGAGCCCGGCGACCTTGCGCCATTCGATCTCGGCGGCGAGGTCGCGCAGCACGGCGGTGTCGACGGGGACGCGCACCGCCTCGGCGGCCTGAGCCAGAAGGCGGGCCTTGCTGTCGAGAACCCGCGGCAGCGTGCCCCCGATCGTCTGCGGCCAGAAGAAGCTCAGCTGCGCCAGAGCGGCCGAGTGGAAGGTCCGCGCGCTGACGCCCGATGCCCCCAGCGAGCGGAGTCGGCTGCGCAGCTCCCCGGCGGCACGGGTGGTGAAGGTGAGCGCCATCACCCGGCCCGGCGGGTAGACGCCGGATGCGACCCCGTAAGCGATGCGGTGGGTGATCGCGCGAGTCTTGCCCGTCCCGGCCCCGGCGAGCAGGCAGACGGGACCCAGCAGCGCCTGCGCCGCCTGCCGCTGGTCGTCGTCGAGCCCCTCGAGCAGCCCGTCCGGATTCACGGAGCGTCCAGGGGCGCGCCGAACCACCTCTCGATGATGGCGCGGGCGATCGAGGCGCGGGGTGGGATGCCGATCGTGCGGACGCCGTCGCTCAGCTCCTCGCGCGTGAACCAGCGCAGGTCGATGATCTCGACCCCGTCGGGGACGGGCACGCGGACCGAGTCGGGGGCGAGTCGCGCTTCGAAGCCGATCATGATCGACGCGGGGAACGGCCACGGCTGGGAACCGAGGTAGGTGGGGTTCGCGACGCGCAGCCCCGCCTCCTCGTACATCTCGCGCACGACGGCCGCCTCGAACGATTCCCCGGGTTCGACGAATCCGGCGAGCACCGAGTATCGGTCGCCGCCCCAGCGCGCATTGGCGCCGAGCAGCAGCCGGTCCTCGTCGTCGATGATGCCGACGATGACGGCCGGGTCGGTGCGCGGGAAGATGTGCGTGCCCGACTCCTCGTCGTGCTGGCCGGAGGGGTGTCGCACCCAGCCGCCGAGGCCCGGCTCCGTCGGTTCGCCCGTGCGCGGGGAGAAACCGTGAGTCGAGTGCCAGTTCGCGATGGCGAGGGCCTGGGTGAACAGGCCCGAGTCGAGCGGCTCGAGCTCGGTGGCGATGGCGCGCAGGTCACCCCATCGATCGGCGTCGGTGGAGACGGCGTCGGCCTCGTCGGCGTCGAGGATGGCCACCAGGACAGGGCGGCCTTCCAGGTCGCCTTCGGTGACTCGTCCGAGGTAGATGAGGGTGGCCGACTCGGCGACGGTGGCCGCCGGCCGCAGCTCGAGGCGGGGCCCGTCGCCGCCTTCGGCCAGAAGTGCGCGTCCGCGGGCCAGGAACATCGTGAGGGCCGACGGATCGGCTCGGAGTTCGGCGAGCACGCCGGGGCGGGCGCGAGTCAGGTAGTCCCTGTCGATCATCGACCGCGAGAGCGGGAGCCGATCGGAGAAGTCGGAGCCACCTGAACCTGACACGCATGCCTCCCGAACATCTTGCGCACCGACGAGGAACAACCGGAGGAACCCCGATTGTGCGGCCTCATCTGGGGATAGAGGCCGAGCAATTCGCGGGCCCATACCCGCGTGGCGGCCGTGTCCCAGCGGAATGCCCCGCCTACCCTGGACCGTATGGCCAGATCCCATCTCACTCTAGCCGCGCTCGCGACGTCGGCCGTGCCGGGACTCGACGTCGCCGCGGCTCAGCCGTTCACCTCGCACCGCCAGGGCGAGTTCGACAGCGCGCTCCTCACCGCGCGCGACGGCAAGCACTATCTGGTGCGCGTGGCGAACTCCGAGAGCGCCGCGAAGGCGCAGACGGCGGAGCTCAGCGCCCTGGGAGCGCTCAGCTCGGGAGTGCGCACCCGCCTGCCCTTCGCACTGTCGACCTTCGTCGGCCAGACGGTCATCAAGCCGAAGCCGGGTGAGCGCGGCGGACGGGCCGTCGTCTCCGAGTTCGTCTACGGCCGTCGCCTGACCCTCGATCTGCTGACGCCCGACAGCCCGCTGCCCGAATCGGTCGGCCGTGCTCTGGCCGCCATGCACTCGCTTCCGACCAGCGTCGTCGTCGACGCAGGCCTTCCGGTTGTCTCGGCCATCGACAACCTGCGCTCCGTCGTCGGGATCATGGATCGCGCCGCCGCGACCTCGATGGTGCCGGCGAGCCTCCTCTCGCGCTGGGAGAGCGCAACGGACGACACCTCGCTGTGGCAGTTCCAGACCACAGTCGTGCACGGCGCCATGAGCGCCGATGTGCTCCTCTACGATGCCGACGGTCAGATCGCGGGGATCATCGGATGGTCGGATCTGCGGGTCGGCGACCCGGCCCGCGACCTGTCCTGGGCCCTGTCGGCGCCCAGCCCCGACTCCGTCGAGCAGATCTTCGGCTCCTACTCCGCGGGCCGCCACGGTGCCGCCGATCGCGAGATCCGCCGCCGCGCGATGCTGTACGCCGAGCTGGAACTCGCGCGCTGGCTGCTGTTCGGGCTCGAGGCCCGCGACCAGTCGATCGTCGATGACGCCGTGCAGATGCTCGACGTGCTCGTCGAGAGCGTTCGCGGCGACCAGCAGGGCTCCCTCGCCCACGAGACCGGACCCATCCTCGACGTCGACGAAGTGCGCCAGATGCTGTCGGAGCGCCCTCACGTCGCACAGGGCGGCGGCCGGGGCGCTCTCACCGAGTAGACCCGGCGCCCGCCCGATGACCGCGCGCTGAGCGGAGACCCGGAGCGACTCGTCACCTCGCGCCGGCGAGCACCTCTCGGGAGGCACGCCAGAGCGCCCTCAGCTCGTCTTCGTCGGGGAAGACCGCGGGCCGGATGATCAGGTCGTCGCCGACGTAGTAGAAGGCCGCGTCGACCTGGTCGAGGTCGACGCCCTTCCAGCGCGCGAACGCGAGCCGGTAGAGCGCGAGCTGATAGGTGCGCTCGGCGAGCGAGGCGTCGGACTTCGGCGGCGCACCGGTCTTCCAGTCCACGACCTCCCAGCGGTCGCCGACCCGGTAGACGGCGTCGAGCTTGCACACGATCACGCGATCGTCGAACGGCACGTGGATCTCGAGTTCGACGGCCTCGGGCAGCCGCGTAGCCCAGGGCGAGCGCTCGAAGATCGACTGGAGGCGGGCCAGCTCCTCGGCATCGGGCTCGCCTTCGACGAGGTCGAGGTCGCTCTCCCCGGGCAGGGCGTCGACGAGGTCGGCCGTCGATGGAACACCCGAGCGGTGCTCGACCCAGCTGTGGAAGAGGGTGCCGAGGCGGGTCTGCCGGTACGGGCGCTGTGGAAGCGGCCTGCGAAGCGACCGGGCGATGGCGACCGGGTCGGAGATGTGGTCCTTGAACGCCGACGCCGAGACGCGCACCGACACGTCGAGGCCGCCGCCGGCCGCCGCTTCGGCCCGTTCGGCGAGGAGCAGGTCGAGCTCGCGATCCCACGGGGTGCGCGCGGTCGGATCCGCAGCCGCGACGGCGCGGGCGGCGGCCTCGACGCGGTCGCGTCTCGTGCCGAGCGGGTCGGACGGCCACGGAATGTGGCTGACGAGCGCGTCGAGCGGGTTCTCCTCATTGACCGGCGATTCGGGAAGCAGGCCGGGATCGATCGCGCCTGCCTGGGCGAGCTCGAGCAGGTAGCTGCTCGGCCCTCGTGGTTTGCGCTGCGTGTTCCAGAACGAACCCGTCAGCAGCAACGCGTGCTTCGCGCGCGTGACCGCCACGTAGGCGAGGCGGCGCTGCTCCTCGGCATCGCGTGCCTCGATGCTCTCGCAGTAGCTCTTGTAGGCGTCATCGAAGTCCTTCTGCGTCTCGCAGCCCGCCCAGCCGAGCTGCGGAAGGTCGAATCTGTCACCGCGGAAGTCGTAGGGCAGCTCGGCGAAGGCCAGCCATCCCCTTTTGCTGCGCATGGTGCCGGGTAGCTCGCCCTCGACCATGCGGGGCACGACGACGAGATCCCATTCGAGGCCCTTCGCACCGTGGATGGTCAGCAGCTGGACGGTGCCCGGCTGAGGATCGGTGGGCCGCGCTCCCAGGTTCTCGCGCTGCTCGGCGAGCTCGAGCCAGGCGAGGAACGACCGGAGACCCGCTCCGGGATCCGTGCTGACGAAGTCGTCGACGACCTCGATGAACGAGTCGAGCGCCCCGCGTCCCAGCGCGGACGACTCGTTCGCGCTGGACTCGATGTCGAGCCCGGTCTGCTCGATCACGAGGGCGACGAGGTCGACGAGCCCCAGCCCTGACCGACGTCGGAGATCCGCGAGCTCGGTGCCGAGCACCCGCATCCGGTGCAGGCCGTCCTCGCTGAAATCCCGAAGCGCGCCGTGATCGGGACGCGCGATCGCGACGAAGTCGAGCGCATCGACGAGCGAGGCTCCCTCCTCGCCTCCGAGCGACGCGCGCAGCGCATCGCGGACCTCGTCGGAGAGAGGCTGCTGGGCGGCGTCGCGTCGCGCGAGCCAACCGGCGAGTTCGCGCAGCGCCTTGATGTCGCGCACGCCGATCCGGTTGCGCGCCCCGGCGAGCAGGCGGATCAGGTACTTGCCCGATGTCGGGTCGGAGAGGGTGTGCAGCACGCTGACGAGGTCGGCGACCGCGGGCTCCTCGAGCAGGCCGCCGATGCCGAGCACCGTGAACCGGACGCCGCGCGCCGCCAGCGCCTTGGTGAAGACGGCCACCTTCTTCAACGAGCGGCACAGGATCGCCGCGGACGGCGGTTCGGTGGGGTTGCTCTCGATCCGGCGCCCCAGCCAGTCGGCGACCTGAGCCGCTTCGTCGACGACCGTTTCGAGGAACGCCACCTCGAGCTCGCCCTCCCCCGCTCCCGGGCGCGGATCGAGGGCCGCGACCGGCACAGCCGATGCCCCGGTGAGCGGCGACACGATGGTGTTGGCCGCGGCGAGGACGCGTGGCGGGTTGCGCCAGCTCGTGGACAGCGCGAACGACAGCGCCGACCGCTCCCGGACGTCGGGGTCGGGTGAGCGGAGTCCGAAGTCGCGCGCGAACCGGCCGAGGTTGCTCGCGCTCGCGCCGCGCCAGCCGTAGATCGACTGATGCGGGTCGCCCACCGCCATGACGGCTCCCTCGCCGAACAGCTCGGACAGGAGGCGGGTCTGGACGACGCTGGTGTCCTGGTATTCGTCGAGCAGCACGATCGGGAAGCGGGTGCGGTAGTCGGCGCGCACGTGCGGCATGCGCCTCGACACCTCGAGCGCGAGCGCCACCTGGTCGGAGAACTCCAGCACCCCGCGGCGCACCTTCTCCTCGGAATACGCGAGGACGAGGCGGACGAGCACCGGGAGGGATCCGACGGCGTCGATGGCCTCGGTGACCGACGCGTAGGCGGTCTTCTTGCGCGCATTGCCGATGGGCAGGTTGTCGAGCGTGGTGAAGCGCGCGACCATGCGGAGCAGCTCGTCGGCGTCGACGACGTTCTCGGCCATCGCGCCGCTCAGCGCGAGCACGCCCTCGGTGACCCGGTCGACGGACTTCTCCATGCCGACGAGAGCGGGATCCTCGCTGGCGGACACGACCCGGCGCGCGAGCTGCCAGGCGGCGGCCTCGCCCAGGACCGACGCGTCGGGTTCACGCCCGATGCCGGTGGCGTGCTCGCGGAAGATGGTGCTCGCGAACGAGTTGTAGGTTGCGATCGTGGGAGCTTCGAAGGCGTCGAACGGCTGCTCGATCAGTCCGCTGGCCGACAGCGCCCGAACTCGTCTGTTGACCCGCTCGGACAGTTCGCCCGCCGCCTTGCGGGTGAAGGTGAGCCCGAGGACGTCGGCGGGGTTCGCGAGCCCGTTGGCGAGAAGCCAGACCACCCGGGCCGCCATCGTCTCGGTCTTTCCGCTGCCCGCACCCGCGACGACGAGGCTGGGAGCGAGCGGTGCCTCGATGACGGCGGTCTGCTGCGGGGTGGGGGTCGGCAGCCCGAGCGTTCGGGCGATCGTGGCCGCGTCGATGCGCTCGGTCACGACGACACCGCCGGGATGAGATGCACCCGATACGGGTACCCGGCGAGAGGATCGCGCTCGGCCAATCCGTCGACGCCCGGGAACAGGGTTCCCGCCATCGTCTCCGCCGCGGAGCGGACACGAGCGCGGAACTCCTCGAGTTGCTCGGGACCGAGAGCGGGCTGCTCCTTCTCCCGATAGAGCTTGCCGCGCACCCCGGACGACACGAAGAGGAGCTTCGCGCCGCCGAACTCCGCACCCTCGGGCATTCCCTCGATGCCGCCGTGGACCGCAGCCAGCTGATAGAGCCCCAGCTGGGCGTGGGTCGGCAGCTCGTCGTCGCGCGGAAAGGTCGTTCCCGTCTTCAGATCGACGATGACCACGGACCCTGCGGCGGTGTGCTCGATCCTGTCGATCTTGCCCACGACGACCGCCTGCCCCAGCTCGAAGGTGAACGCCGTCTCCGCGCCGGCGAGGCGGTGCCCGTCCCTCTCGAAGGAGCTCAGGTAGTCCGCCAGCCCCGCGGCACGGATCCGAGCCCGCGACCGCTGGTACTCGCTCTCCCATTCGGAGTCGAACCGGAACTCGTGCCAGCGCGCGTCGACGACTTCCATGACCGCATCGGTATCGAGAGCGGCCCCGGGCGTCGTCGAGAGGGTCTCCATCGCCGAGTGCAGGAGGGTGCCGAGGTCGGCGTGGAACCCGGACGGCGCCGCGGACATCGTGTCGATGAACCAGCCCAGCGGAGACTTCTCGACAGCACCGAGCCGCGACGGAGACACGCTGACGCGCGCCTCGGCGTCGTCGAGGTCGACGAGAGGGGCGTCGGTGCTGGGAGCGGCGAGGCCGTACCAGGACGCGGGATCGGCGCCGGGGACGGACTCGTGCGCGAGTCGAGACAGCGCGGAGGCCGCGGGCGAGGCCGACTCCCCCGCGCGTCCGGCCAGCTCGCGCCGCAAGGCGCCAACCATGCCACGGAGGGTGAGCGGATCGGAGATCGTCGCCTGCGGGGCGTCGTCGGGCACCAGGCGCACGAGGGGTGACGGCTGCTCGTCGGCGCTCGAGACGTTGCTGATGATGAGCGTCCGACGCGCGCGCGAGGCCGAGAGTGCGAACATGCGCAGCTCGTCGTGAAGCACCTGACGGCGATCGTCGAGCACCGCCAGCGGCACCCCCTCGACGGCGGGGCCGAGCCGGTCGGCGTGCAGCAGCGAGCTGCGCAGACGAAGGTTGGGCCAGATGCCGTCCTGCAGTGCGGAGACGGCGACCACGTCGAACTCGGCTCCGACCACGGCGGAGGGGGCGCAGACGAGCACGGCATCGGGCCGGGACAGGGCGACGAGCGAGTCCTCGGGCAGTTCGGCGGCCCGGAACTCGGCGATGAACTCGATCGGGGGTCGATCGGGGGTGCGCTCGACGTAGCGCTGCGCGGAGGCGAACAGCGACACGACGGAGTCGAGGTGCCGATTCGCCTCGTCGGCGAGGACGCCGACACCATCGGCCTGGCCTGCCCATTGCGCGGCGAGACCGCTCCGCTCCCAGACCGCCCAGAGCATCTCCTCGATGGTCGCGCCCGACTCGTGGAGGGCACGCACGGTCGCGAGGGTCTCGGCCAGCCGACCGGCACGTCGGGCGGGCGGCGAGTCGATGGTCGCGAAACGACCGGGCTGCGCCATCGCCTCGACCAGCAACGCGTCGCCCGGACGGTTGCCGCCTCCCGCGACCTCCTCGTGCCGGAGCGCCAGCCGCAGTCGCCTCAGCGCCAGGGGGTCGAGCCCGCCGAAGGGGCCGAGCAGAAGATCGGCGACCGTGTCCGCTTCGATGTCGGCCTCGATCGCGACCGCGACCGCGCGCACCAGATGGTCGGCGGCCCACTCCTCGCGGAGCGAGCGCGCTGCCGCGTTCATCCGGGTCGCGACTCCCGCGGCCGAGAGGCCACGGGCGAACGAGGGCACGTGCCTGCCCGACCGGAGCACGACGGCCATCGAGTTCCATGCGACCCCGCCGAGCACGTGCAGCTCGCGCAGTCGTCGCGCCAGTCGGGCGATCTCCTCGGCTCTCGTCGGGGCCTCGATGCGCACGACTTCGCCGATCGGCGCATCGATCGCCGCCGGCGGTGAACGGTGCAGCACGGTCCGGGCGGCTCCCACTCGGCTGGTGACCTCGGCGACGAGTGCCGCGATCGGCCCCGCCGAGCGGTAACCCTGGTCGAGCAACAGCATCCGCATCGGCACGCCCAGGTGCTGGTCGAGCGAGCCCAGCAGGTCTGCGCGACCGCCGCGGAACCCGGCGACCCCGATGTCGGGGTCGCCGAACGCGATGACGGTCGCCCCCGCTCTCGCCCAGGCCGACAGCAGCTCGATGGCGCCGAGGGTCAGCTCCTGCGCGTCGTCGACCAGGACGAGACGCGGCATGCGCGAGGCCGTGCCCGAGTTGACGATGGCCGCCGCCTCGGCGAGCAGCTCGGTCGAGTCGCGGGATCCGCTGCGGTAGGAGTCGAGCACCGCGTGGTAGTCGTCGAAGAAGTCGGCGGCCGCGAGCCACTCGGGGTGCCCCGTCTCGGCCCCAAGGTCGCGGAGACCGTCGGTGCCGAGATTGGCCTCCTCGACGCGGGCCAGCAGCTCGCGCAGCTCGGTGCGGAACGGGCCGAGCCGTCGCACCTCTGCCGGGAGGGTGGCGGGCCACGCGGGACCGCCGCCTTCTTCGTCGTAGCCCGAGAGCAGGTCGGCGAAGATGAGGTCCTGTTCCGCACCGGTCAGCAGCCGGGGCGCCTCGAGTCCTCGCGCGACGGCGTCGGCCCTGGCGATCTCGGATGCGACGGACGCGGCGGTGCGGGCCAGAGGGCCGGGAAGGGCGATCCCGAGTCGGAGCGCGATGGTGTCGCGCAGACGTGTCGCCGACACACGGCTCGAGGCGAGGACCAGCGCATCGGACGGCGCGACCCTGCCGGACAGCACTCTCTCGGCGAGCAGCTCGAGCAGGGTGGCGGTCTTGCCGGTGCCCGGGGCACCGATCACCACGGCGCTCTCGTCATCGCGCAGAGCCAGAACAGCGCGCTGCGAGGGGTCGAGCTCGACCTGGAGCGCCGTCGTCGTGGGATCGGCGGAAGCGTGCACCCGGCAACGTTAACCGGACCCCCCGACACGGAAGGGGACGACACGGACACGTCCGCGTGCGCCCTGAGTGAACTCGCGGAAGCAGGTCCCGGGCCTGCCATAGTGTTGACGACGAACGCGCGATCCCTCCGGATCGCGCATCGCAGAACTTGGGAAGGTCGGCCGTTGGACATTCGTATCGGCATCGTCAACAGCCCGCGGGAACTGAGCTTCGAGTCGTCGCAGCCGTCCGCCGAGATCGAGGCGGCCGTCGCTTCGGCTCTCGCGAACGATGAGAAGTACATCAAGCTCGTCGACGACGCGGGCAAGCTCTACATCGTCCCCACCGCGGGTCTCGCCTACATCGAGATCGGCACCGAGAAGACCCGACGCGTCGGCTTCGTCGCCTGATCCCACTTCCGCTGACAGAACGGCTCTGCTGATGGAACTGCTCTTCGTGTCCCTGGGCGGTGCGCTGCTCGGTCTGCTCGCTCGCTACACGCTCCCGCGACGGCAGACCAACGGCGTCGTCCTGGTCCCGGCCATCGGCGCCGCGGCGGCGGGCGTGATCTGGGTCGCCCTCACCTGGCTGGGGCTCGCCTGGGATCAGGGCCTCATCTGGTGGATCACGCTCGCACTGGCGGCCGCGACGGTCGCGGCTGCCGCTCTGCTCATCGGCCGCGCGCGCGAACGCCACGACGCGGCACGACTGAGCGAGCTCTCGCGCGGTCGCGTCGCCGTCTGACTCGCTCGCGTTTGATCGCGTCGACTGGGCCGCATCGCAGCGGCATGACGGCAGACGGGCCGGTCAGGCGGTAAGGCCCAGGCGGTCCATTCGACGCGTGTGATCGGCCATGAGCTCGGTCAGGATCGGCTCGACGCGGGCCTCGCCTGTCGGTGTCCGCACCGTTTCGGGCAGCGCCGAACGGGCGATGAGCAGCGTGTCGCCCACGAGGCGACGTCCCCAGACCGCGAGACGGGATCCGAGTCGCGGGTCCCCGGCCGTCGCGGCCGAGAGGATCGACACGATCTCCTCCGCCCCGCTCGGACCGAGCAGGAGGCGGGCCAGCTCGGGACCGTCGGGTTCGAGACCTCCGACCAGGCGGGCGAAGAAGTCGTCGAGCAACCCGCCGACGAGATAGCTGGCGGTCAGCGACTCGTACCAGTTGGCACCGGCGGCCATGGCGAAGAACCGGTCGGTCGGGGCGGCGAAGGGCTCCATCGCGGCCGATGCATCGACGCCGCGACGCTCGAGCGCACCGACGAGCGAGCGGTGCTTGGCGAGCAGGCGTCCCGCCGCCGTCGCGAGTGCACTCTTGCTCTCGAGATCGGGCGCTTCCGCGGCGGCCCGGGACAGAGCGGCGAACTCGCCGAGCTGCAGATAAGCCGCTTGGGCGATTACCCGCACGGGGTCGAGTGCGACATCGGTGAGCGCCACCCGGTCGATGCGGAGTTCGCGACTGCGCGAACGTGATCGCGGGGACTCGGCGCCGCTGCCGTACCTGCCGAACCATTTCACGTCGCTTAGCTTACGAGGCCGCCCCTGTCCGACCGTCCAGGCGCAGGCCACCGACCCGTCGGGAACCGCGGCCGCGTTTGTCCTGCTGACGCAGCGATTTTGCGCTGGACGAGGAATCCGCCGGTAAACGGGACCGCCCGGTAGACTGTCGGACGACTCCCGGATTCAGCGGGAGGTGTCCGCGCCTGGATAAGAACTGGCGCAGCGAACTCATCCCGCGCATACGCGCGCATCAAGACAGGCGCATTTCCTACGTGACTTTCCGTGATCTCGGAGTCGAGGCCGACATGGCCGACGCTCTCGCAAGCAAGGGCATCCTCGAACCCTTCCCCATCCAGACCCAGACCATCCCCATGGCCCTCGCCGGCCAGGACATCATCGGCCAGGCCAAGACCGGAACCGGCAAGACCTTCGGGTTCGGCCTGCCGCTGATCCAGCGTCTCGGCCTCGAGCCGGGCCCCGGAGTGCAGGCGCTCGTCGTCGTGCCGACCCGCGAGCTCGCCGTGCAGGTCTCCGAAGACCTCGAGATCGCGACCTCGAACCGCGCGACGAAGATCGTCTCGATCTACGGCGGCAAGGCGTACGAGGGCCAGATCGAGCAGATCAAGGCCGGAGCGCAGATCGCCGTCGGAACCCCCGGTCGTCTGCTCGACCTCGCGGGCCAGCGGCTCCTGAACCTCTCCAACGTGCGCGAGATGGTTCTCGACGAGGCCGACAAGATGCTCGACCTCGGCTTCCTGTCCGACATCGAGAAGCTGTTCGCGCAGACTCCCGCCACCCGTCACACGATGCTCTTCTCGGCGACCATGCCGGGCCCGATCGTGGCCCTCGCACGCCGGTTCATGAACCGTCCCGTGCACATCCGCGCGACGGACCCCGACGAGGGGCTGACGCAGGCGAACATCAAGCACCTCATCTACCGCGCCCACTCGCTCGACAAGGACGAGGTCGTCGCCCGCATCCTGCAGGCCGAGGGGCGCGGCAAGACCGTCATCTTCACGCGGACGAAGCGCGCCGCCGCCAAGCTCGTCGAGGAGCTCACCGACCGCGGCTTCAACACCGCGGCCGTTCACGGCGATCTGAGCCAGGAGCAGCGCGAGCGCGCCATGGCGGCGTTCAAGGCGGGCAAGAAGGACGTGCTCATCGCCACCGATGTCGCCGCTCGCGGCATCGACGTCGACGACGTCACGCACGTGATCAACCACACGATCCCCGACGACCCCGACACCTACCTGCACCGTGCCGGTCGCACGGGTCGCGCGGGAAAGACCGGCATCGCGGTCACCTTCGTGGACTGGGACGACCTGCACAAGTGGGCGCTCATCAACCGGGGGCTCGATTTCGGTCAGCCCGAGCCGACGGAGACCTACTCGTCGTCGCCGCACCTCTACGAGGACCTCAACATCCCGGCAGGCGCGAAGGGTCGACTCGCCTCGGCGGGCGCCCCGGCCGCTCGGCCTCCCCGTCGTGAGGGCGAAGGTTCGGGTTCGTCCTCGTCGGCATCCGGTTCGCGCTCCGGCGGCGACCGCAACCGCAACCGTCGTCGCACCGGGGGAAGCCCCGTCTCGACAGGCGCTGAGACGGGTCACGCACCCGCCCCTCAGGCGCAGCAGGCGCACGCCGAGCACGCCCCGGGTTCGGGCGCGCACGATGGCGCCGGAGCACCCCGCCCGCGTCGCCGCCGTCGCCGCGGTCCGGGCACCACAACTCCGTCCGCCTAGCCGCCGCGCGAACCGTGTCCGAGGTCATCGATCACGTGGATGGTCCGGTTCAGATCCAGGTCATCGGCGGTCCGACCGTTCTCATCGAGTACGGCGGTCTTCGGTTCCTGACGGACCCGACATTCGACCAGCCGCAGGACTACCCCGGCGAATTCAGCAAGACCGCTCCTCCTGTCCGCGAGCCGGGCGACCTCGGGATGATCGACGCCGTCCTGCTGTCGCACGACGAGCACGTCGACAACCTCGACCTGTCGGGACGCGCGCTGCTGCCGTCGGTGCCCGTGGCACTCACCACCGTCTCGGGGGCGGGCAGGCTCGGCGGCAACGCCCAGGGTCTCGCGCCGTGGCAGTCGGTCGCCTTCACCGATCCCACCGGTCGCATCGTGACGGTGACGGCGACCCCGGCGCTGCACGGTCCGATCGGCGCGGATGCCGTGGTCGGCGACGTCATCGGCTTCCTGTTGAGCAGCGACGGACTGCCGACGGTCTACGTCAGCGGCGACAACGCGTCCCTCGACGTCGTCCGCGAGATCTCCGACCGGGTCGGATCCGTCGACACCGCCATCCTGTTCGCGGGCGCCGTCCGCCGTCGAGTACTCGACGGCGCGCTGCTCACGCTCGACGGGACAGGTGCCGCGCTCGCAGCTCGCATCCTGGATGCCCGCCGCGTCGTGCCGGCGCACGTCGACAGTTGGGCGCATTTCACCGAAGGGCGCGACGAGTTCGCCGCCGCCTTCGCCGGAGCCGGACTCTCCCACCTCCTCTAGCCGCGACCGCTGCGCACGTTCCGGACAACGGGAGCCGGCCGCGTCGCCTCGACATGCGTGCCCGGAGAGACCCCGTGCGTGTTCACGCGGAACGCCCGCACTCGGTGGAGAACGTTCGTTCCGGACATCCGCCTACGCCGCAACGGACGTATGCGCCCGGAATATCCGAGCGAGGCGTGGCGTCCGCGGTTGGTGCGGCCCCGCTCAGGGGATGATCGGGGCGCTGCCCGTCGCCGACCCGATCAGGCGCTCGACCACCTCGGCCGAGGTCGTGTTCTCGCCCAGGCGGTTCGGCTTGCCGGTGCCGTGGTAGTCGCTCGAGCCCGTGATCTCGAGTCCGTAGCGGTCCGCATAGGCCAGGAGCAGGCGCTTGCCCGCCTCGCTGTTGTCGCGATGCCGGACTTCGAGACCGAACAGCCCCGCGTCGACCAGCTCCCGCATCTCACCGTCGGGCATCACCCGCTCCGATGACACCGCCGGATGAGCGAGCACTGGCACTCCCCCGGCCGCCCGCACGAGACGGACGCCCTCGAGCGGGTCGGGCGCGTAGTGCGGCTGGAAGTACCCCGCACGCCAGTGCAGGATGCTCTGGAACGCCTCGCCCCTGTCGCGGACGTGACCACGGGCGACGAGTGCGTCGGCGATGTGAGGCCGCCCGATCGTCGAGCCGGGCGAGGTCTGCGCGAGCACGTCATCCCAGGTGAGCGCGTAGTCGTGACCGATCCGCTCGACCATCCGCTCGGCCCGACTCAACCGGTCGACGCGGATCCGGTCCGTCTCGGCCCGCAGACCCTCGTCGTCGGGGTCGAACAGGTAGGCGAGGAGGTGGACACTCGACCAGGCGCGGCGGGTGCTCAGCTCCATGCCCGGGATCAGGACGATGTCGTTGGCGCGCGCCGCATGCGCCGCCTCGGCCCAACCGGCGGTGGAGTCGTGATCGGTCAGCGCCACCGTGGCGAGGCCGGCCCCGGAGGCTGCGGCGACGAGCTCGGCGGGAGTCTCGGTGCCGTCGGAGATCGCGGAGTGCGCGTGCAGATCGGCAGGTCCGAGCGCGCGCATCCCCTCATGCTAGACGCGCGACGCGCGCACCCCGCCGCCGCCCGCCGGCATGCGGAGTCGTACTGTGATCGCGTGGCCAGGTTCTTCGCAGCGCTCATCGTGCTGGCCACGGGCGCGCTCCTCCTCGCGGTCTTCTGGCCGCAGCTCCTCGGGCTCCAGCGCGCCCCCGTGTTCGCGCAGGCCGTCTCCCTGCGCGGCGCCGGTGCCGCCGTCGCGCTCGTGACCGCCCTGATCCTCACGGTGGTCGCACTGCTGGCGGCGCCGGCCCGGCGCTTCCTCGGTTCGCTGGCGCTGCTGCTGCTCGCCTTCACCGTCGCGAACGTCGCCGTGCTGACCGACCGCGGGTTCGGCAGTCCCGGATTCGAGACGGCCACCGACGCCGACATCACCGTCCTGTCCTGGAACACGCTCGGTGACGCAGTGAGCACCGATGCGATCGCCCAGCTCGCGGTCGAGACGGGAGCCGATGTCGTCGCCCTCCCCGAGACGACGGAGCAGCTCGCCGACGACGTGGCGGCCGCTGCGAGGCGTCAGGGCCTCCCCCTCAGCGCGCACACGGTCGCATACGACCAGGTCGCGAAAGCCAGGTCGACCTCGATCCTCATCAGCGAGGATCTCGGACCGTACGTATTCACCGGCGACGCCACGACCTCCGTTCTGCCCAGCGTCGTCGCGACGTCGACGACCGGCGGTCCCACCCTCGTCGCCGTGCACGCGGTCGCCCCCATCCCGTCGGAGATCATGAACTGGCGCTCCGACCTCTTCACCCTCCAGTCCCTCTGCCAGAACCCGAACGTCATCCTCGCGGGCGACTTCAACTCGACCCTCGATGCGTTCGCCGGACTCGGCGGCACCGTCACCCTGCCCGACGGCCGGATCGTGAGCACCGATCTGGGCTCGTGCAGGGACGCGGCGGAACAGACCGGGTCCGCGGCGGTCGGCACATGGCCCACCGCGATTCCCGCCATCCTGGGCACTCCGATCGACCACGTGCTCGCGTCGACGAACTGGCGGGTCAGCGGGTTCAGGGTCGTCGGCGACCGCGACGGCGCCGGCAGCGACCACCGACCCGTTCTCGCCCAGCTCACGCCCGCGGTCTGACAACGCGGTCGCTCGCCCCGGTTCCGGGGCGAGAATAGACGGCATGAGCCAGGACACCAGCGACACGGCCGTCAGCGTCAGCACCGAGATCACCGCCCCGACGGCGGACGCCGAGACTCCCGAGACCACCGGTCCCGCGTCGACGGTGCCGGCGAACGCGAACCGGGCGGCCCCGTGGCCCGCGTCGTTCGCGCAGTACATCGGCAGCGGATGGGCAGAGCGCGCCGCCGCCTTCCCGCCGGAGCGGCACCAGTCGGCGTTCGCCGCGGCCCGTCGTCGCCGCCTGTCCGAGACCTACCCGGGAAAGCGCATCGTCGTCGCGGCCGGGGAGCTGAAGGTCCGCTCGAACGACACCGACTACCCGTTCCGCGCGGCTTCCGCTTTCTCCTGGCTGACCGGCTGGGCGTCCGACAGCGAGCCGGGCGCGGTTCTCGTGCTCGATCCCGCGGGCGACGGTCACATCGCCACGCTGTACTTCGCCCCGTCGGCGGGCCGCGACACCGACGAGTTCTACGCCAACCCCGCCATCGGCGAGTTCTGGATCGGCCCCCGCCCGACGCTCGAGGAGGTCGCCACCGATCTCGGTCTTGCGACCGCGGACCTCGCGACGCTCGACCGCACCGATGACGACCTCGTCGCCGGCGCCGACAGCGGTCTCGATCGCACACTCGACGAGTTCCGCCTCGTCAAGGACGAGTACGAGATCGAGCAGATGCGACTCGCGGTCGCGGCGACGGCCCGCGGTTTCGACGATGTCGTCGCCGAACTGCCCACCGTCCAGCGCGAGGCACGCGGCGAGCGGGTCGTCGAGGGCGTCTTCAACACCCGCGCCCGTGTGGACGGCAACGCGGTCGGCTACGACACCATCGCGGCCTCCGGGGCGCATGCCTGCATCCTGCACTGGACCCGCAACGACGGTCCCGTACTCGCGGGCGACCTGATCCTGATCGACGCCGGCGTCGAGCTCGACAGCCTGTACACGGCCGACATCACCCGCACCATCCCCGTCGACGGTCGCTTCACCGAGGTTCAGCGCCGGGTCTACGAGGCGGTCCGGGAGGCGGCCGATGCGGCGTTCGCGATCGTGCGCCCCGGGATCCGATTCGCCGACGTGCACGACGAGGCCATGAAGGTCATCGCCGCGAAGATCGCCGAGTGGGGGTTCGTCGACGCCGACGCCGAGACGCTGCTCGCATCCGACGACCAGCGCCACCGCCGCTACATGGTGCACGGCACCAGCCACCACCTCGGCATCGATGTCCACGACTGCGCCAAGGCGCGGCGCGAGCTCTACCGGGAGGGCATCCTCGAACCGGGCATGGTCTTCACGATCGAGCCGGGACTGTACTTCCAGCCCGACGATCTCACCGTGCCCGAGGAGTACCGCGGCATCGGAGTGCGCATCGAGGACGACATCGTCGTCACCGAAAACGGCGCCGAGAACCTGTCGGCCGGCATCCCGCGCACCGCGGACGACGTGGAGAGGTGGATCGCCGGAGGGTCAGTCGTCTGACCTCCGCAGGCTCAGAGCTGCGGGGCCGTGCCCAGCAGGTTGCGGGCCTTCGCCGCGCTCTCGGGCTTCACGACGAGCGTGTAGCTCGTCGCGATGACCGCCTGCGTCGACGTGTAATCGCGGATGCGGCGCGTGAGCGCGTAGCTCGCGAGGCTGAAGAACATGCCGAACGCCGCCCCGAGCAGCGCCGCGCCGAGGGCGACGGAGAAGATGTTCGCCGCCTCGGGCGAGAACAGCAGAAGCACGAGGCCGATGAACACGCCCAGCCACAGCCCGGAGAGTGCACCGGCACCTGCGGCGCGGCCCCAGGTCAGCTTGCCCGTCACCCGCTCGACGCTCTTGAGGTCGTTGCCGACGATCGAGACGTCCTGCACCGCGAAGTCGACCTTCACGAGCTGGTCGACGGCCTGCTGCGCCTCGACGTAGGTCTCGTAACTCGCCACTACCTCTCCCTTGGGGAGGGTCGGCTGGAGCAGCGGGCGGGATCCGAGAGGCGAACGCGAAGTCGACATGCCCTCATTCTGGCCGAACCTGCTTGGTGAACTCTATGGACGGGCTGGGCTGTTCGGAGGGGCCCGACCGGTTGCCGGAGTAGATTTGGAATATGAGTGCGGTCAGGATCTTCGTCGCCCGGCTGGTCGGCCGCACCGTCTTCGACCCTCAGGGCGATCGGCTCGGCAAGGTCCGGGACATCGTGGTCGTCTATCGGCGCACCGATCCGCCTCAGGTGGTCGGCCTCGTCGTCGAGATCCCGGGTCGCCGCCGCGTCTTCCTGTCGATCGGTCGGGTCACGAGCATCAGTTCCGGCCAGATCATCTCCACGGGCCTCATCAATGTGCGCCGCTTCGAGCAGCGAACGAGCGAGACGCGGATCATCGCCGAGATGCTGGGGCGGCGCGTCCTGCTGACCGACGGCGGCGGCGAGGCCACGATCGAGGATGTCGCCATCGAGGAGGTGGCACCGTCCGAGTGGGAGGTCGCGCAGCTCTTCGTGCGCCGCCCGAGGACCACCCCGAGCCCATTCGGCAAGGGTGCGACGGCCTTCGTGTCCTGGAGCGAAGTGCGCGAGCGTCCTGCGAAGGGTGAGAACCAGTCGGCGGCGCAGCTCATCGCCAGCTACTCGGACCTGAAGCCCGCCGACCTCGCGAGCACCCTGCTCGACCTGCCCGACAAGCGCATGCTCGAGGTCGCACATGAGCTCCCCGACGAGCGTCTCGCCGACGTCCTCGAGGAGATGCCCGAGTCCGATCAGGTCCGCATCCTCGCTCGGCTCGGCGACGAACGCGCCGCCGACGTGCTCGATGCGATGCAGCCCGACGACGCCGCGGACCTCATCGCCCAGCTGCCCGAGGGCCGCGGCGAGACCCTGCTCGAGCTGATGCAGCCCGAGGAGGCCGACGACGTCCGACGCCTCCTCGAGTACGAGCCCGACACAGCCGGTGGTCTGATGACCCCCGAGCCGATCATCCTCAGTGCCGACGCGACGGTCGCGGAGGGACTCGCGATGATCCGCCGGCACGAGCTGGCCCCTGCTCTCGGCGCGGCCGTCTGCGTGACGCTGCCCCCGTACGAGCCGCCGACCGGGCGGTTCCTCGGCATGGTGCACTTCCAGCGGATGCTGCGCTACCCGCCGCACGAGCGTCTCGGCACACTCGTCGACCAGACTCTCGACCCCGTGACACCCGACACCCCGGCATCCGAGGTGACTCGGATCCTGGCGAGCTACAACCTCGTCAGCGTGCCCGTCGTCGACGCGAACAACCGTCTGCTCGGCGTGGTCACCATCGACGACGTCCTCGACCATCTGCTGCCCGACGACTGGCGCGGCGGCAGATCGTCGCGCCAGACCCGGTCCCGCAGTGCGGGCGCCCGTAGAGTACCGACCATCGCAGCGAGGAGGGACAGCAGTGGCACGCCTTGATTCTTCCGCGCGCTCGTCGCGTGGCGACCGCCTCGACGCCCCTAAGGGCCTGCGCACGTCCGTGCTGCGCAGCAACCGGCCGAGCCGCGACCGCTTCGGCCGCTTCACCGAGTTCATCGCCCGCGCGATGGGAACCCCGTGGTTCCTCTTCGCACTGAGCGTCTTCGTGATCGCCTGGATGATCTACAACGTCACCGCGCCCACGCCTCTGCGTTTCGACGACGCCGCCATCGGCTTCACCGCGCTCACGCTCATCCTGTCGCTTCAGGCGTCGTACGCCGCCCCCCTGATCCTGCTCGCGCAGAACCGACAGGACGACCGCGACCGCGTGCAGATCGAGCAGGATCGACAGCGCGCCGAGCGCAACCTCGCCGACACCGAGTACCTGGCGCGCGAGGTGGTCGCCCTGAGACTGCTGGTGAAGGACATGGCGTCGAAGGACTTCATCCGCGCCGAGCTGCGCTCGCTGCTCGAGGAGCTCGACAAGCGCGACGCCGCCCAGCTGGGACTCGCCGACGACCCGGCGGACGCCGAGTCGGGCGCCCCTCTCGCGGAGAGGGCATCGCGTCGTGACTGACCCCAGCACCGAGACCATGGATCGGCCCGATGAGCTCGCCGAGGCCATTCGCGCGGGCCTGGCAACCGTGATCGACCCCGAGATCCGCAAACCCATCGTCGACCTCGGCATGGTCGGCGACATCACCGTCGACGAGAACGGAGCCGCCCGGGTCGAGGTCAAGCTCACCATCGTCGGCTGCCCGGCCGCCGACCGGATCGAGCGGGATGTCCGCGATGCCGTCAGCGTCGTGCCCGGAGTGACGTCGACCACGATCGATGTCTCGGTCATGTCGCCTCAGCAGCGGACGGAGATGACCGGCAGGCTGCGCGGCACACGACCCCGCGGATCGCGCTTCGGACCCGAGTCCCTGACCCGGGTCATCGCGGTGACGAGTGGTAAGGGCGGCGTCGGCAAGTCGAGTTTGACCGCCAACCTGGCCGTCGCGCTCGCGTCGCGCGGGCTCTCGGTCGGCCTGATCGACGCCGACGTCCACGGCTTCTCGATCCCCGGGATCCTCGGCATCGATCACGACGTGACGCCCACGAAGGTCGGTGAGCTCATGCTGCCGCCGGTCGCGTACGGCGTGAAGGCGATCTCGATCGGCATGTTCCTGACGGCGGAGCAGCGCGGTCAGGCCGTCGCCTGGCGCGGCCCCATGCTGCACCGGACGGTCGCGCAGTTCGTGACCGACGTCTTCTTCGGCGATCTCGACGTTCTCCTGCTCGATCTGCCGCCGGGCACGGGAGATGTCGCGATCTCCGTCGGCCAGCTACTTCCGGGCGCCGAGGTCATCGTCGTGACGACCCCTCAATCCGCCGCGGCCGAGGTCGCCGAGAGGTCCGGGATCCTGGCTCGCCAGACCGGACAGCACGTGGTGGGCGTGATCGAGAACATGGCGGGCTTCGTTCAGCCCGATGGATCCGTGCTCGACATCTTCGGCTCGGGCGGAGGCGCCGAGGCTGCGCGCCGACTGTCGTCCGAGACGGAGGAGGTGCCGCTGCTGGGCTCGGTCCCGCTCAGCCCCGCTTTGCGGGAGGGCGGCGACATCGGCGTGCCGATCGTGCTCAGCGACCCGCAGGACCCGGCAGCGATCGAGATCGGTCGGATCGCCGACCGGCTGTCCATCCGGGCGCGGAGCCTCGTGGGCCGCGGCCTTCCCGTCGTCCCCCGCTGAGCGCGGAGTCCGACGGGAGCGGGGTCCCGCGAGATCCTGGCTCGCGCGGTCGGAGGGACCGCACGCGGTAGGCCTGCCTGCTGCGCAGGGCCACCTGTTCCGCGTGGGGGTCGGGTCAGGCGCGGCGGGTGGGGATGCGGCGGTATCCGTCTCGGGCCACGACGATCGAGCTCGAGACGAGACCGAGCGACCCTGCGACGATGAGGACGACGAGAGCAATTGACGCGAACACTGGATGTGCCTTTCAGATGACTGTACAGACGGGTCTGCCCGTCTGTACCCAGTAGACCGCTCCCGACCTGTTAGCACAAGCGAATGGTTTAGCCATATAACGTAAGCCGCGCTTCATTATTGTACGCTAGGACGATGGACGTCCGTCGACTCGAACTTCTGCGCGAACTAGCGGAACGCGGCAGTGTGAGCGCAGTCGCGCAGGCGACCCACCGCACGCCGTCCGCGGTGTCGCAGCAGCTCAAGGTGCTCGAGCGGGAGATCGGTACCGCGCTGACCGAACGGCACGGTCGCGGGGTCATCCTGACCGACGCGGGCAAAGCCCTCGCGCGCACCGCCACCGACATCGCCGTCGCCATGGAGCGGGCCGAAGCCCTCTGGACCGAGTACCTCGGGACCCCGAGCGGCGAGGTGACCCTGGCGACGTTCCCGACCGCCGGCCAGATGTTCCTGCCGGGATTGCTCACCCGGTTGGAGGAGCACCCCGGCATCCGCCTCATCGCGACCGACCACGACCCGAGCCTCGACGGCTTCGCCGAGCTGGCCCACGATCACGACATCGTCCTGGCGCACTCCCCCGACGGTCCGCGAGCCTGGCGCACGAGTGAGCTGCACATCGTGGACCTCATGACCGAACCGCTCGACGTGGCGCTGCCACCGGACCACCGACTGGCGTCGAAGACCGTTCTGCGGCCATCGGACCTCGCCGGAGAGCCGTGGATCGGGGTTCCGCTCGATTTCCCGTTCCAGCAGGTGCTGCTCGAGATCGAGAAAGTCACGGGCGAGGCCCCCAACGTGCGGCAGCGTTTCAGCGACACCCGCATCGTCGAGTCGCTCGTGCAGACCGGGCACGGAGTGGCGATCCTCCCCCGCTTCACGGCGGGTTCGACCGCGTCCGAGATCACCCTGCGGCCGCTCGAGGGGGTCAGCGCCGAACGGCACATCTCCGCCCTGTCGAGGCCCGACCGGGCGGAACGGCCCTCCGTCAGGCTCATCCTCGACGCTCTGCGCGCAGAAGCCGAGGCCATCATGGGCGCCAACACCGCCTGACCGCGCGACGATCGCGGCCGCAAGGACTCCGGAGCCGCTGTCATCGCGCTCGGGAGACCCCCGCGAGCAGTTGGATGAGCAGCCCTTCGACGGCCTCGGGCGGGAGTCCCTCGACGAGAGACAGCAGTGGCGCCATCCGGTCGGGCAGCGGGCCGCTGACGATGGAGGCGACATCGCCGCCGAGGGACGCCAGCACCTCCTCGGGCGCGACCCGCGGAACTCCGCGGACGGTGTCGGCCGCCTCGATGAGCGCGCTCGTCAGCTCGGGCAGGACATCCTCGGTGACCGGGGTCACCGTGAGGTGCGTCGTGTGCGGGAGCGTCGCTGCCCCCGGCTGGGCGAAACCCGGCTGCAGCTGCAGCAGCCAGCCGAGCTGGCGAGCCGCGTCGGCCCAGTGGTGCGGATCGACACGACGGTCGGTCGGAACCGACTCGTCGACGGCCACGGCGAAAAGGGGCCCGACCGGGTCGCCCACCACCCGGAGGCCCTCGATGCCGCCGATCGTGGCGAGGAGCGAGTGGGTCGCTCGCCGCGAGCGCAGCGCGAGGTCGGCGAAACCGTCTTCGCCGAGGGCGCTGATGATCGCCCATGCCGCCGCGAGGGCGCCCGCCGACTTGGATCCGAGCATCGTCGGATTGACGACGGGGTATCCGGGCCAGCGCGTCGTCGCGAAGAACTGCCTGCGGTGACGGGCGGAGTCCCGGTGCAGCAACACGCTCACCCCCTTCGGCGCGAAACCGTACTTGTGCAGGTCGGCGGAGATGCTCGTGACGCCGGGAACCCGCAGATCCCAGGGCGGGAGATCGGATTCGAACGGCAGGACCAGGCCGCCGATGCACGCGTCCACATGGCAGGAGATCCCGGCGTCGGCGCAGGCGGAAGCGACCTCGGCCACGGGGTCGAGGGCCGCATACGGGTACGACGGGGCGGACACGACGGCGAGCGCCACGTCGGGGCCGAGCCGTCCGACGAGATCGGCGACGTCGATCGTTCCGGTCTCGGGTGACACGGGAACGAGGTCGAGATCGAGTCCGAAGTAGTGGGCGGCCTTGTGGAACGCGGCATGGACGGTCGTAGGGGCGAGGATGCGCGGCACACCCTGCCCGCCCCGTGCTCGCCACTCGTCGCGGGCCGTCTTGACGGCGAGGAGGCAGCTCTCGGTACCGCCGCTCGTCACCGATCCGGCGACCTCGTCGTCGCCTCCGAGAAGGTCGCGGACGAAGCCGACGACCTCCCCTTCGAGGACGGCGACCGACGTGAACGTGGTCGGGTCGAGGCCGTTGACCGGCTGCATGGCGCGGACCGCCCGGGCCGCGAGCTCGTCGAGCTCTGCGATACCGGGGTCGTACACGTAGCTGAGGACGTGCCCGCCATGAGTCGGGGCATCACCGGCGCGAAGCTCGTCGAGTCGGGCGAGGATGCTCTCGCTGGTCGCGCGTCGGGCGATCATGCACCCACCTCCGTGAACGATTCGCGGCGCAACCGGTAGCGACGCAGGGGAAGGAAACTGAGGGCGATGAGCAGCGCGGGCACCACGCTGAAGCTGATGGCGATTCCGGCGATCGCCTCCGGTGCCTGGCTGACGGTCTCACCGGCGACGCGCTCGACATACCCGGTGAGGGTGAGCACGACCGTGAGGGCTGTGGAGCCGAGCGCCATGCCCGTGGTCTCGCCGGCGGTCCAGACACCGCCGAAGGTGCCCGCGGATCCCGGGCCGGCACGCCGGGCGTCGTCGCCGATGACGTCGGGCAGCATCGCCATCGGCAGTGACTGCATCCCCGCGTAGGCGGCCCCCGCGACGGCGACGGGCAGGTACACCCACGGTCCCGGTGCCCAGAGCAGACCGAGGAGGGACAGCGCGGCGAGGCCGAAGACGACGCTGGCGATCGCGAATCCCCGCTCCTTGCCGATGCGGCGTGCGATACGTCCCCAGACGGGTGCGAAGACCAGCGCGGGGGCGATGAGGGCGAGGAAGAGCAGCGTGACAGCGTCCTCGCTGCGGAGCACCCAGGTCGCGACGTACTGCGCACCCGCGAGCATCATCCCCGTCGCGAGCGCCTGGAGACCGAAAGTCGCGAGCAGCGCGCGGAACGGCTGACTCCGACGGAGAACCGCGAGACTGCGCCGGTACCCGTCGGCGACCCGTCCGCGGGTCGCGGCACGGGCGGGAGCCGATCTCGGGGCCACCCCTGCGGCGACGAGCATCCCCACGCAGAGGACGAGCCCCGCGACGACGGCCATGATCAGATAGCCGAGCCTGTCGTCGGACGCGGCGCCGCGGAGCAGCGGGCCTCCCGCCCCGAACAGCAGGATGGCGAAGGTGAGGACGACGACCCGCCAGGTGAGGAGGCGGGTGCGCTCGTCGTAGTCGCTCGACAGCTCGGCGGGAAGCGCGATGTAGGGCACCTGGAAGACGCTGAACGCCGTCGCGGTGAGGACGAACGCGATCAGCACCCAGACGGCGGCGCCCGCGATAGGGAGCCCCGCCGGCACGGCGAAGGTCGCGATGAACAGCAGCGGGATCGTTGCGGCCCCGAGCAGCATGAAACGACGACGCGACCCGGTGCGGGCCAGATCCGCGTCGCTCGCGCCCCCGATCACCGGATCGATGACCACGTCCCACACTTTCGCGGCCGCGACGACGATACCTGCGACGAGAGCCGCGACTCCGAGCGTGTCGGTCAGGTAGTAGACGAGGACGAGACCCGGAAGGGTGCTGAAGCCTCCGGTGGCGAGCGAGCCGATGGCGTATCGCGCCACCGTCCCGGTCCGAAGACGGGTCGAGGCGACGGGCTGAACATCCGCGGTCATTGCCGCAGTGTACTGACAGCCCGAAGGCGGGCCGGGCAACGACGGGTCAGGTGGCCTCGGAGTCGAAGACCGGCCCGGAGGACGGCGCCGCGGGACTCTTGGGCGCGCTGGAGGACTTGGGCACCGGGCGCATCGATGTCGACACCGGTTTCACAGCGGGCTCGTCGGCGAGTGCCTCACGGATGATGCGGCGCGGGTCGTACTGCCGCGGGTCGAGCTTCTTCCAGTCGACCTCGTCGAACTCGGGACCCATCTCCTCGCGCACCCGCGTCTTCGCCCCGTCGGCGAAGTCCTTCACCCAGCGGACGGCGCGTCCGAGCGTGGCAGCGAATTGCGGCAGACGGTCAGGTCCGACGATCAGCACAGCGAGCACGGCGATCAGCAGGAGCTTCTCGAACGTCAGGCCGAACATGCGACAAGAGTAACCCCGTATCCTCACCGTCAGCGCAGGTACCGACCAATAGGCTGGCCTGGCTATGTCAGAGAAGGAAGTCAACTGGAAGTACGCCGACGACATCGTCGTCGAGCCCGAATCGATCGCGGTCGCGCGTCAGCACTCGCTCGAACTCGGCATCGACCCGGTCTCCCCGGCCGTGGGCGCACAGCTCGCGCTGCTCGCTGCGACGGCGAAGGCGACCTCGATCATCGAGATCGGCACGGGTGCAGGCGTCTCCGGTCTCTGGATGCTCAGGGGGGCGCCCAAGGCGACGCTCACCTCGATCGACAGCGAACCCGATCATCACCTCGCCGCACGCGCCGCGTTCGCCGAGGCGGGATACGGCATGGGTCGCATCCGACTCATCGCCGGTCGCGCGCTCGACGTGCTCCCGCGCATGAACGAGGAGTCTTACGACCTCGTCCTGCTCGACGCCGACCCCGAGAACGCGATCGAGTACCTCGAGCACGGCCTCCGGCTCGTGCGTCGCGGAGGACTCGTCCTGGTCGCCGGCGCACTGGCGGGCGGCGATGTCGCCAATCCCGCGAAGCGCGGAGCGGTCGCCACCGGCCTGCGCACCCTTCTCGACGAGGTGTCCGATTCGAGCGCGGTCTTCAGCGCTTTGTCCCCCGCCGGCGACGGTCTGCTCCAGCTCGTCCGTCGCTGACTCCTCCGCTCGTGGCCCGGTGCCCCTGGCTCGCCGGGCCGGGCGGTCATCGTCCGGGGACGCCGAACGCCCCGAGCACATCGGTGCCCGGGGCGTTCATCGGGTAGAGCCAGTCGGCGGCGAGGCGCTTGCTACAGCACCCGGCGCTCACTGCGGTACTCGGCGCTGAGCGCCTAGGACAGCACTAAGCGCCTACGACAGCACCGAGAGCGTCGTGCAGCTCCTTGGCCTCGGCGTCGTTCACCGACACGACGAGACGACCGCCACCTTCGAGCGGTACGCGCACGATGATGAGGCGACCTTCTTTGACAGCCTCCATCGGCCCGTCGCCTGTCCTCGGCTTCATTGCGGCCATTGAGTTCCCCTTTCTCAGGAATCGCTCTATTATCCCGTACCCCGCCGACATCCACCAAAACCACGCTCGAAAGTCCTTTTCGAGCCGGTATCCGGGGCGGATCAGGGAATCGACCACCAATTGACCGTCGGCCCCCAGGTCGCCCACAGCCAGAGCGCCTGGGCGATGAGACTGACCACGACGAGCCCGACCCGGAGCGGAATCGATCGCACGACGCCCACTGCACCGAGCAGCGGGAACATCGGCATCAGCAGCCTGAGCAGGCTCGACTGGGGGAAGAAGACGGCGAACAGGTAAAGCCCGTACGAGGCCGCCCAGAGTCGGATCTCGACGCCCAGTCGACGGACCGCGGGGAGGAACAGCAGAGCGGCGAACCCGACCACGATGAGCACGACCATGATCGGGCCGATCGTGCTGCCGAACCAGAAGGGCGCCGCCTGGAACCAGGGGGCGAACGGCAGGAGATGCTGGTGCCCGATCCACGACGACCGCCAGGCCAGCTCGGTGTCCGTGTACGCCGCGGGCGACCCGGTGACGAGCCAGGCGATGAGGACCCAGGCGAAGCCCATGAAGCCGCTGAAGGCGGTCAGGACAGCGACCCAGATGCGGTCCCGCGGAGGGAACGGCTCACGCGACCTCGTGAAGAAGCGGACCAGCCAGTACAGGCCGAGAGTGAGCGCGAAGGCGAGACCTGTCGGTCGGGTCAGCGCGACGGCGGCGATGACCGGCAGCAGCGGCACCCACCGGCGGCGGAGGAGCAGATGCAGAGCGAGCGCGAGGAAGAACAGCTGCATCGACTCGGCGTAGGCCATCTGCAGCATGAACGAGAGGGGCGAGACCGAGAACAGGACGACCGAGAAGAGCGCCGCGGAGTGGTCCAGCCGATCACGCAGCAACCGGTAGACCATGATCGCCGCGCCGAAACCGAATCCCATGGAGACGATGAACGCGGCGGGCGGCCAGCCCAGGCCGGTGACCAGCGTCACGACGCGGACGACGGCCGGATAGAGCGGCATGAACGCCCACTCGTTCTCGCCGACGTAGCCGGACGCATCGACCGGCAGCTCGTTCGGGTAGCCGAGCAGCGAGATCCGCCAGTACCACTGGCCGTCCCAGATCGCCGAGTAGTCGAAGAATCCCGCATACCCGCCGGCACGCGAACCCGACCCGGTCTGAGAGCCGACCAGCACGATCATGATGCTAGTCAGGATCCGCGCCGCAGCGTAGATCAGTACTACCTGGAGCCAGGGGCGCGCCCGCAGCGCACCGACGATGCGAGCTGCCGGACCGGCCGGCCCGGGTTGCGGGACGGCCGTGCTGCGCGTTTCGGTCAGCGGGTCGCGCCGGTCAGCCACGCCCGCAATCCTCGCTCGCAGTCGGTGATCTGCTGGAGCGGCACCCGCTCGTCGTCGGCGTGGGCCTTGAGAGGGTCGCCCGGGCCGTAGTTGACGGCGGGGATGCCGAGACCCGAGAAGCGGGCGACGTCGGTCCAGCCGTACTTGGGCATCGGTACGCCACCCACAGCCGCCACGAACTGCTGCGCGATCGGGGCGTCCAGGCCGGGACGTGCTCCGACGGCCAGGTCGACGATCTCGACCTCCCACTCGCCGAAGAGCTCCTCGATGTGCGCGATCGCCTCTTCACCCGAACGGCTCGGAGCGAAGCGGTAGTTGATGTGCACCATGCACTCGTCGGGGATGACGTTGCCGGCGATCCCCCCGCTGATACCGACCGCATTGAGACCTTCGCGGTAGACGAGACCGTCGACCTCGACCTGCCGGGCCGTGTAGGCGGCGAGGATGTCGAGGATCGGAGCCGCCTTGTGGATCGCGTTGTCGCCGACCCACGACCGGGCGGAGTGCGAACGGAGTCCGCGGGTGCGGATCTCGGCGCGGAGGTTGCCGTTGCAGCCGCCCTCGATCTCGGACCGAGTCGGCTCGGACAGGATCGCGAAGTCGCCCTGGAGCAGTTCGGGGTTCGTCTGGGAGAGCCGGTTGAGGCCGTTCTTCGACTCGGAGACCTCTTCGTGGTCGTACCAGATCCAGGTGATGTCGACGACGGGGTCGGTCAGTTCGGCGGCGAGCTTGAGCTGGACGGCGACGCCCGCCTTCATGTCGACCGTTCCGCGACCCCACAGGTAGTCGACGCCGTCGATGGTCTCGAAACGGGTCGGCAGGTTCTTGTTCAGCGGCACCGTGTCGATGTGTCCGGCGATGACGACCCGCTGGTCGCGGCCGAGGGAGGTTCGCGCCACGATGGTGTCGCCGAAGCGGTCGACCCGCAGGTGCGGCAGGGCGCGGACCGTGTTCTCGATCAGGTCGGCGAGGGGGCCCTCGTTGTCGCTGACGGAGTCGATGTCGCAGATGACCCGCGTCAGCTCGATCGAGGATGCGGACAGGTCGAGGACGTCGGAGCTCACCTCTCAACCCTACGGTCACCCGGGGGCTACCGCAGGTCCGCACACCCGTTCGGAAGGTCCCGCCCTACTACCCTTGGGGCATGACCAAGACAGCTCGCGCGGCGTGGGGCTACGGCCTCGCCACGGTCGCCTCCGACGGCACCGTCCTCGACACCTGGTACCCCGACCCGCAGCTCGGCGAGCTCCCCGCGGGCCGTGAGCCGTGGATCGTGCCCGCCGAGATCTCGCTGCACGCCGGGTCCGATCCCCGCCGTGACGTGCGCGTCGACGCCGTCACGGTCGAGATCGACATCGACAAGCCGCCGACGTCGACCTCCGACGCCTACCTGCGTCTGCACCTCCTCTCGCACACGCTCGTGAGGCCGAACGAGATCAATCTCGACGGCATCTTCGCTCAGCTGCCCAATGTCGCGTGGACGACGGCCGGCCCGATGCATCCCGACGTCGCGGCGGTCTCGGTTCCGTCGCTGCGCCGACACGGAATCCAGGTGCAGGGCATCGACAAATTCCCGCGCCTGACCGACTACGTCACTCCCCCGCGTGTGCGCATCGCCGACGCCTCCCGCGTGCGCCTCGGCGCGCATCTCGCGCCGGGCACCGTCGTCATGCACGAGGGCTTCGTCAACTTCAACGCGGGCACCCTGGGCGCCTCGATGGTCGAGGGTCGCATCTCGCAGGGCGTCGTCGTGGGCGACGGGTCCGACATCGGCGGCGGCGCCTCGATCATGGGCACGCTGTCGGGCGGCGGCAAGGAGCGCGTGACGATCGGCGAGCGCGCCCTGCTCGGCGCGAACGCCGGCATCGGGATCTCGCTGGGCGACGATTCGGTCGTCGAAGCGGGGCTCTACATCACGGCCGGGACGAAGGTCGCCCTCGTGGGCGCCGCTCCCCGCCCGGATGGCGGCCCGCAGGTCGTCAAGGCGGGTGAGCTGTCGGGACGCCCCGGGCTGCTCTTCCGCCGCAACTCCCTCACCGGAGCCGTCGAAGCCGTGGCCCGCAAGGGCGTGGGCATCGAACTCAACTCCGCCCTCCACGCCTAGACCGGATATTCCGGGTGCATCCGCACGTTGCGGCGTGGGCTATCGCTGCGGCTGCTGCTCGGACTCGTCGGCGCCGGCTACGACCGGATTCGCGGCAAGGCATCGCTGCGGGCTGAGCCCCTCGGCTTGTCGCAGCTCACAGCCCACTCGTAGCGGGCACGCGACCAACCCTCCGGACACGCACGATCCGGACATGCGCGCACGCTGGAACGCGCGTGCAAGTCCGCAATCCCCCGGCGCAAGCGTGCGCCGTAGGGCCCATCCGAGGTCAGCGGTTCAGGTGGCGTTCCGGGGGGCCCACGTAGAGCTGCTGGGGGCGGCCGATCTTCGTTGCGGGGTCGCTGTTCATCTCGCGCCAGTGCGCGATCCACCCCGGGAGACGCCCGATGGCGAACAGCACGGTGAACATACGCGGCGGGAAGCCCATCGCCTTGTAGATGACCCCGGTGTAGAAGTCGACGTTCGGGTAGAGCTTGCGCTCGATGAAGTAGTCGTCGGCGAGCGCGATCTGCTCGAGCTCACGAGCCAGGTCGAGCAGTTCGTCGCTCACGCCGAGGGCGTCGAGCACCTCGTCGGCGCTCTCCTTGACGAGCTTGGCGCGGGGGTCGTAGCTCTTGTACACCCGGTGGCCGAAGCCCATCAGGCGGACGCCCTCCTCCTTCTTCTTGACCCGTTCCACGAACTTGCCGACGCCTTCGCCGGAGTCGCGGATCTGGGCCAGCATCTTGAGGACGGCCTCGTTGGCACCGCCGTGCAGCGGGCCGTAGAGGGCGTTGATGCCCGCGGAGATCGAGGAGAAGATGTTCGCCTCCGTGGACCCGACCAGTCGAACGGTCGACGTCGACGCGTTCTGCTCGTGGTCCTCGTGGAGGATCAGCAGACGGTCGAGAGCCTTGGAAAGCACGGGGTTCACCTCGTACGGCTCGGCCATGTTGCCGAAGTTGAGCCGCAGGAAGTTGTCGACGAAGCTCAGCGAGTTGTCGGGGTAGAGGAACGCCTGGCCGAGCGCCTTCTTGTGCGCGTACGCGGCGATGACCGGCAGCTTCGCGAGGAGACGGATGGTCGAGATCTCGACCTGCTCGGGATCGTGCGGGCTGAGCGAGTCCTCGTAGTAGGTCGACAGCGCCGACACCGCCGACGACAGCACCGACATGGGGTGCGCGTTGTGCGGCAGGGCGGTGAAGAACCGCTTCAGGTCTTCGTGGAGGAGCGTGTGGCGGCGGATCTTCTCGTCGAACTCGAGCAGTTCGCTCTCGCTGGGCAGCTCGCCGTAGATCAGGAGCCAGGCGACCTCGAGATAGGTGGACTGCTTCGCCAGCTCCTCGATCGGATACCCGCGGTAGCGCAGGATGCCGTTCTCGCCGTCGATGTAGGTGATCGCGGAGCGGGTCGACGCCGTGTTGACGAAGCCCGGGTCGAGCGAGGTCAGACCCGTCTGCTTCGTGAGCGACGACATGTCGATGCTCGACGGGCCGTCGACGCTTCGCGCGATGGCGAACTCGGCTGTGCCACCTGGGTGGATCAGCTTGACGCTCTCGGTCTCACCTGTCGTGTGGCCGACATCGCCCACGGGTGCCTCCTCGGGGATCTGCTCGAGTGGTCTCGCTGCGGGCTGGTGGCACGCGGGCGAGGTGACTACAGCCTAGAACGTCGCCAGGGCAATCGTGACATCGAGCAACACTCGGGCGGATCCGTTAGTGGAATCCACAGCGGACCGATCTGTGCTCGATCAGGCCTCGACCTGCGGCGGCAGGGCGGTGATGACGGCGTGGTCCTTGTGGATCACACCCACCTTCGCGGCGCCGCCTGGGGAGCCGAGGTCGTCGAAGAACTCCACGTTGGCCTTGTAGTAGTCGGCCCACTTGTCGGGAAGGTCGTCCTCGTAGTAGATCGCCTCGACCGGGCAGACCGGCTCGCACGCACCGCAGTCGACGCACTCGTCGGGGTGGATGTAGAGCATGCGGTCGCCCTCGTAGATGCAGTCGACGGGGCATTCGTCGATGCAGGCCCGGTCTTTAACATCGACACAGGGCAGAGCGATCACATAGGTCACGAGTGGAGATCCTTTCCAGTCAGCCAGTATTTCACTGTCCGGAGGAGTTACCTGACGAGGAGCCGCGAACCGCGAGCGCGCGGGCTCCCGGCCAGGCGAGGATGATGACGGCCACGATGGTCGGACCGAGCGCCCAGACGAGGCCGCCGAGGTCGTCCTGGATGAGCACGGAGCCGTTGGCCCCGGGCAGCGAGAGCAGTCCGACGACGAGGACGACCCCGAACGCGGCGAGTCCCGCGAGCCACCGCGATTCGAGCGCGATCCGGATGCCGGCCAGGAGCAGCGCCACCGCCGCGAGTCCTGCGACGAGTCCCACGGGAAGCGGCAGGCCGAGCTCCGTCCAGCTCAGCTGGTGCGCAAAAGTCCCGATTCCCCCCACCACCCCGCCGAGCACCAGCGCGGCGACAGCCTCTGCGATCTTCGAACCGATGCCCGCCACCGGAGCGTCGCCGGTTTCGCGGGAAACCCCCGCCTGACCGCCGTGGAGCTGGCTGCCGGGTCCGAGATCACTCGCAGGTCTGGGCACGCTGGATTGTATCCGGCGCCCCGTCGCCATACCCCGTGATCGGCTGGACAACCGACCGACCGTGGTCCTACAGTCATCCAAGGGTAGGCAATCCTAACCAATCCTGACCGAGCGGATCCTTAGTTCCTGTGTTCTCGACTTATCTGATCGGCCTGCGCGAAGGCCTCGAGGCCGGCCTCGTGGTCGGCATCCTCGTGGCCTATCTGCACAAGCTGTCGCGCACCGATCTCCTCCCCCGACTCTGGGTCGGCATCGGCCTCGCGGTCGCCGCCTCGCTCGCGACCGGAGCCATCCTGACCTTCGGTCCCTACGGCCTGAGCTTCCAAGCGCAGGAGATCCTCGGCGGCGCCCTGTCGATCCTCGCTGTCGGCCTCGTCACGTGGATGACCTTCTGGATGAGCGAGCACGCCCGCGGCCTCAAGGGCGAGCTGCAGACCAAGCTGGATGCCGCTCTGGCGGGATCGGGCGTCGGCCTGGTGATCCTCGGCATCGTGAGCGTCGGACGCGAAGGCATCGAGACCGCTCTCTTCGTCTGGGCGACCGTCGGCCCCGGCGGGTCGACTCTCGCCAGCACGCTCGGCGCCGTGCTCGGAATCCTCACCGCCGTCGTCATCTCGTGGCTCATCTACCGCGGCTTCGTCCGCATCAATCTCGGCAGCTTCTTCACCTGGACCGGCGGATTCCTGATCGTCGTCGCGGCAGGGGTGCTGCTCTACGGGGTCGGCGACCTGCAGGAGGCGGGCCTCATCCCCGGCTGGGGCCAGCCCGCCTTCAGCCTCGCGGCACTGATCCCGCCGTCGAGCTGGTACGGCACGGTCCTCGGCGGAGTCTTCAACTTCACGCCCGAGCCGACCTGGGCGCAGGTCGTCGCCTGGCTGCTCTACGTCGTGGTGGTGCTGCCGATCTTCATCCACCGCCTGCGCCGACGCCCGGCCGAGCGCGCCACCGCATCCGGCGTGCCGCAACCGCGCAGCGTCTGAGCCGCCCCGGCCGCAGCGTGGCGGCCGCAGTGCGAACCGACTCCCCTCACACAGCACACAGCACTATCCCTACGACAGGAGCCCCATGTCCCGCCGCCTCCTCCTCAGCGCTGCCGCAGCGACTGCGCTGGCCCTGACCCTCGCCGGCTGCGTGCCGAACAACGCCGGGTCCGCGACGTCGATCGATGTCGCGATCGCCGATGACGCGTGCGATGTGTCCGCCGCCGAGACGGCGGCCGGCGCGGTCACCTTCTCGCTGACCAACAGCGGCAGCGACGTCAACGAGTTCGAGATCCTCGCCGAGGACAAGCTCCGCATCGTCGGCGAGAAGGAGAACGTGACCCCCGGCCAGACCGTGACCTATACGGCTCAGCTGGGCCCGGGCACCTACTACACGGCCTGCAAGTTCCAGCTCATCGGGGCACCGGTCGGGCTCGCCGAGTTCACCGTCACCGGCGAGAGCATCGCCGCATCGGAGGACGAGCAGCAGCTGATCGACGAGGCGACGGCCAACTACATCTCCTACATCAAGTCGCAGACCGGCGAACTTGTGCCCGCTGTCCAGGAGTTCGTCGACGCCTACGTCGCGGGCGACGACGAGAAGGCGCGTGGGCTCTTCGCGACCGCGCGCGTGCCGTACGAGCGCATCGAGCCGACCGCCGAGGCCTTCGGGGATCTCGACCCGATGATCGACTACCGCGAGGTCGACGCCGTGGCGGAGGGCCTCGACTGGACCGGCTTCCACCGGATCGAGAAGGACCTCTGGCCCCCGGCCGCCGACGCGCTCAACTCCGACGGGACGAGCGCACTCCTCGACTGGACGCCCTCGACTCCCGAGCAGCGCGCCGAATTCGGCCAGAAGCTCGTGGACGACGTCCAGAGCCTCTACGACCTCGTCTACGCCGACGACTTCCAGGTCTCGCTCGACGACATCAGCAACGGAGCCATCGGCCTGCTCGACGAGGTGGCCGTCGGCAAGATCAGCGGCGAGGAGGACTGGTGGTCGCACACCGACCTCTACGACTTCGCCGCGAACGTGCAGGGCGCCGAGGTGGCCTTCGGCAACGTCGAGGACATCGCCGCCGGGACAGGCGACGACGGCACCGCGCTCGTGGCCCAGATCTCCGACGAGTTCGCCGCGCTCGAAGCGCTCCTCGCCGAATACGGTTCGCTCGACGGGGGCTTCGTCTCCTACGACACCGTGACCGACGAGCAGCGAGCCGAACTCTCGGACCGCGTCAACGCGCTCGCCGAACCGCTGTCGCAGCTCACCGCGACCGTGCTGGGAGCCGCAGGCTAGAGGGTCCGGATCACGGGCTAGCATTCGCAGGATGGCCGAACAGGATCGCCGAGACGACTCGGCCGCGAACCCCGCGGCCGAGTCGTTCTCCGCACCCGGGACACCCTCGGAACGCGTCTCGGAGCTGCCGTCGGAGCAGGTCACCGACTCGGCTGAGCGGCCGACCGGCATCTCGCGCCGCGGCCTGTTCGGACTCATCGGCGTCGGAGCTGCCGGGGTCGCCGTCGGCGGGGCCGGCGGGGTCGGCATCACCGCCGCCGTCGCGACCAGCAATGGCGTCGATACGGCCCGCGTCTACCCTTTCGAGGGCCTGCATCAGGCCGGAATCGTCACGCCCGCCCAGGACCGCCTGCACTTCGCGGTCTACGACCTCGACGCCTCCGTCACCCGCGACGATCTGATCGAGCTCTTCAAGGACTGGTCGTATGCCGCAGCGCGCATGACTCGCGGTCTCGAGGTCTCCGAGTCCGGCGCGACGGGCGGATCGGATTACGCGCCGCCCGACGACACCGGCGAGGCGCTCGACCTGCCCGCCAGCGGACTCACCATCACCTTCGGCTTCGGCCCGAGCCTGTTCACGACGTCGGACGGCACAGACCGCTTCGGACTCGCCGCGAAGCAGCCGTCATCGCTTCAACCGCTCCCCCGATTCGCCGGCGACGCGCTCGAACCCGGAGCCACCGGCGGCGATCTGTGCATCCAGGCCTGCGCCGACGACCCCCAGGTGGCGGTGCACGCGATCCGCAACCTCAGCCGGATCGCCTTCGGCCGGGCGTCGATCCGGTGGTCGCAGCTCGGCTTCGGCCGCACCTCGTCGACGTCGACGAGCCAGGTGACCGCACGCAACCTGTTCGGCTTCAAGGACGGCACGGCGAACGTGAAGGCCGAGCAGACCGAGACCGTCGACACCCAGGTCTGGGTCCAGCGCGGCGACGACGTCGATTGGATGACGGGCGGCAGCTATCTCGTCGCCCGCAAGATCCGCATGATCATCGAGAGCTGGGACCGTCAGCAGCTGCTCGAGCAGGAGCGGGTCATCGGCCGCAGCAAACGCGAAGGCGCTCCGCTGTCCGGCGGCACCGAGTTCACCGAGATGGACTTCGACGCCACCGGTGCTGCCGGCCAGCCGCTCATCGACGAGGCCGCGCACGTGCGTCTCGCGCATCCGAGCGCCAACGGCGGCGCCCAACTGCTGCGCCGCGGCTACAACTACGTCAACGGCAACGACTCCCTCGGCCGCCTGGACGCGGGCTTGTTCTTCATGAGCTACCAGCGCGACCCCGAGCAGTTCATCACCGTTCAACGCAGTCTGTCGCGGGATGCCCTGAACGAGTACATCAAGCACGTCGGCTCGGGCATCTTCGCGATCCCGCCCGGCATCGAGAACGGCGGCTGGATCGGCGAGGGCCTCTTCGCCTGACGCCGCCGGTCTCGATACCGCGTCCTGGTCCGCCGTAGGCGGACGGCGCGAAGCGCGTACCGAGACCGGTCGAGTAGGCCGTGGGCCGTACCGAGACCGGCCGGCCTCAGACGCTGGTGACGACGTAGACGGCGGTCACGACGCCGTCCGTGTCCGTCGCGAAGGTCAGCTGCACGTTGTACTCCGTGCCGCTGAACGAGCCGAAAGCGCTGTTGCCGTCAGCGTTGCTGACGTCGGCGGTGAATCCCGCGCCCTCTAGCGCGGCCTTCGCGTCGTTGTAGGCGTCGGCCGAGCCCGGCTGGATGATGACGGTCCACCCGGCTCCTCCCCCGGCGGCGCCGCCGACGACGGTGCCCTCGACGAGCGGAATCGAGTCGGGGAACCCCTCCGAGATCTGCCCGTCGGTCGAGATGTCGACGTCTCCGCCGACGGCTTCCTCGATCGCCTTGTCGACGGCACCGCCCACGATGTTCTCGAGCGGGTTGCCGCTGCACGCCGACACGCTCGTCAGCAGCGCGATGGACAGGGCCGCGGCGGCCAGGAAACGGAACGAGCGGGGAGCCATGCCACCCAGGATAGGTGAGGCTCCCCGCTCGATCGGGGTACTGCGACGGCGACGCGTCAGGCGTTCTGCTTCTTCAGACGCGAGGTGGCGCGAGCGCGGGCGTTCTGGTCGAGCTCGACCTTGCGGATGCGGACGAACTCGGGAGTGACCTCGACGCACTCGTCGTCGCGGGCGAACTCGAGGGCCTCTTCCAGCGTCAGCTTGCGCGAGGGCGTCATGCGCTCGAAGTTGTCGGCAGTGGACTGACGCATGTTGGTCAGCTGCTTCTCCTTCGTGATGTTGACGTCCATGTCGTCGGCACGCGAGTTCTCGCCGACGACCATGCCCTCGTAGACCTCCTGCGTCGGCTCCACGAAGAACGACATGCGCTCCTGCAGGTTGACGATCGCGAACGGCGTGACGACACCGGAGCGGTCGGCGACGATCGAGCCGTTGATGCGGGTCGTGATCTCGCCCGCCCAGGGCTCGTAGCCGTGCGAGATGGCGTTCGCGATACCGGTGCCGCGCGTGATGGTGAGGAACTCGGTGCGGAAGCCGATGAGGCCGCGCGAGGGAACGACGAATTCCATGCGCACCCAGCCGGTGCCGTGGTTGCTCATGCCGTCCATGCGGCCCTTGCGGGCGGCGAGCAGCTGCGTGATGGCGCCGAGGAATTCCTCGGGGGCGTCGATCGTGAGGTGCTCGTACGGCTCGTACAGCTTGCCGTCGATGCGCTTGGTGACGACCTGCGGCTTGCCGACGGTGAGCTCGTAGCCCTCGCGGCGCATCTGCTCGACGAGGATGGCGAGCGCGAGCTCGCCGCGACCCTGGATCTCCCACGCGTCGGGGCGTCCGATGTCGACGAGCTTGATCGACACGTTTCCGACGAGTTCGCGGTCGAGACGGTCGCGGACCATGCGAGCGGTCAGCTTGTGGCCCTTGACCTTGCCGATGAGCGGCGAGGTGTTCGTGCCGATCGTCATCGAGATGGCCGGGTCGTCGACCGTGATGGTCGGCAGCGGGCGCACGTCCTCGGGGTCGGCGATGGTCTCACCGATGGTGATCTCGGGGATGCCCGCGATGGCGACGATGTCACCGGGGCCGGCGGTCTCGACCGGGAAGCGGGTGAGAGCGCGCGTCATCAGCAGCTCGGTGAGCTTGACGTTCTGGACGGAGCCGTCGTGCTTGACCCACGCGACCTGCTGGCCCTTCTTGATGTTGCCCTGGAAGACGCGCAGCAGCGCGAGGCGACCGAGGAACGGCGAGGAGTCGAGGTTCGTGACGTGCGCCTGGAGGGGGTGCTCGTCGTCGTAGGTCGGTGCGGGGACGTGCTTGAGGATCGCGTCGAACAGCGGCTCGAGGTCGTCGTTGTCGGGAAGGCTGCCGTTCTCGGGCTTGTTGTCGCTCGCGGCACCGTTGCGGCCCGATGCGTAGACGACGGGCACGTCGAGGATGGCGTCGAGGTCGAGGTCGGGGTGCTCGTCGGCCATGTCGCTGGCGAGGCCGAGGAGCAGGTCCTGGCTCTCGGCGACGACCTCGTCGATGCGCGCGTCGGGGCGGTCGGTCTTGTTCACCAGCAGGATGACGGGCAGCTTGGACTCGAGAGCCTTGCGCAGCACGAAGCGCGTCTGGGGCAGGGGCCCCTCGGATGCGTCGACGAGGAGGACGACGCCGTCGACCATCGACAGACCGCGCTCGACCTCGCCGCCGAAGTCGGCGTGACCGGGGGTGTCGATGACGTTGATGGTGATCGGTCCGCCCGCGCCGTGCTCGACCGCGTGCTTGCCGTTGTACAGGATCGCCGTGTTCTTGGCGAGGATCGTGATGCCCTTCTCACGCTCCAGGTCGTTCGAGTCCATCATCCGGTCCTCGCCCTCGAAGTGGGCGTCGAACGAGTTCGTCTGCTTGAGCATGGCGTCGACCAGCGTGGTCTTGCCGTGGTCGACGTGGGCGACGATCGCGACGTTGCGCAGATCTGAGCGCGCGGCAAGTGCCATGAGAAAACATCCTTGGGAAGAGAGGGGGCCGGAGCTGCAACGTCACGGCCGGAGAACGGCGCGGCGATGCCGCAACCTCCCCCCATCTTACAGGCGCACCCGTGATTCGGGTGATAAGGGGGTTACTCCGGTAGCGAAGCGAAGGTCCGGACGCCGAGCGGAGCGGAGCGTCCCGGGCGGGACCTTCGCTCCGCTGCGCTCGGCGGCCAGGTGGGAACGGCGGCTCAGATGCCCATCTTGATGCCGGAGCCGGGGATCGCGTCGAGCAGATCGCGGGTGTACTTCTCCCGCGGGTTGTCGAAGACCTCGTCGGTCGTCGCCGCCTCGACGATCTTGCCCCGCTGCATGACCGCCACGTTGTCGGCGATCACCCGCACGACCGCGAGGTCGTGGGTGATGAACAGGTAGGTGAGCTTGAGCTCGGCCTGCAGGTCGGCGAGGAGACGCAGGATCTGGGCCTGCACGAGAACGTCGAGGGCCGAGACCGCCTCGTCCAGAACGACGATGTCGGGCTTGAGCGCGAGAGCGCGCGCGATCGCGACGCGCTGCCGCTGACCACCGGACAGCTCGTTCGGGTACCGGCCGGCGATGACGCGCGGCAGCGAGACCTGGTCGAGCAGCTCGGTCACGCGGTCGCGCCTCGACGCCCGGTCGCCCACGCCGTGGATGCGCAGCGGCTCGGCGATCGTGTTGCCGATGTTGTGCAGCGGGTCGAGGGAACCGTACGGGTCCTGGAACACCGGCTGCATCGCCCGGCGAAGGGCGAGGAGTTCGCGCCCCTTGAGCTTCTCGGTGCGGCGGCCCTCGATCGTGATCGTGCCCGACGTCGCCTGCTCGAGGCCGAGGAGCAGCTTCGCGACCGTGGACTTGCCCGAGCCCGACTCCCCCACGAGCGCCATGGTCGTGCCCTTGGGGATGGCGAACGACACGTCGTCGACGGCGGTGAAGTTCTCGCTGCGGAGGCCGCCGGTGCGGATCTTGAAGACCTTCGTCAGATTGTCGACCTCGATGGCCGGGCGCGCACCGGCCGCAGCGCCGAGCTGCTCGACCCGGGTCTCGGCCGCGGCGATCAGGTCGACGCCCTCAGCGGACGAGGCGACATCGTGCTCGATCCCGCCGAGGCTCACACCGGCGCTCTGGATGCGGCGCGAGGCCAGGCTCGGGGCCGCTGCGATGAGCCGCTGAGTGTAGGGATGCGCGGGGTTCTGCAGGATCTCGAGCGAGGGGCCCGCCTCGACGATCTTCCCCTTGTACATGACGATGAGCTTCTCCGCGCGCTCCGCGGCGAGGCCGAGGTCGTGCGTGATGAAGAGAAGCGCCGTGCGGTCGGTCTCGGTGAGCGAGGCCAGGTGGTCGAGGATGCGGCGCTGGACCGTCACGTCGAGGGCCGAGGTCGGCTCGTCGGCGATGAGCAGCCGGGGTTTCGCGGCCAGACCGATTCCGATGAGCACGCGCTGCCGCATCCCGCCGGAGAACTGGTGCGGGAACTGACGGAGGCGCTTCTCGGCATCGGCGAGACCGGCCTGCTGGAGCACCTCGATCGCCTTCGCCCGCACCTCCTTGCGGCCGCTGGCCAGGCCGTTGGCCTTGATGGTCTCCTCCACCTGGAAGCCGATGCTCCACACAGGGTTGAGGTTCGACATCGGATCCTGCGGGACGTAGCCGATGTGCTTGCCGCGGATCTCCTCCATCTCGCTGCGGGTCGCCTTCGCGAGGTCGCGCCCCTCGAAGAGGACGCTGCCGCCCGAGATGCGTCCCGTACCGGGGAGCAGGTTGATGATCGCCGCGGCCGTCGTCGACTTGCCCGAACCGGACTCGCCCACGATAGCGACGGTCTCGCCCGCGTCCATCGTGAAGTTGATGCCGTTCAGCGCTTTGACCTCGCCGCGGGAGGTGCGGAAGCCGACCTCGAGGTCCTTGATCTCGAGCAGGTGCCCGCTGGTGTTCGCCGGATTCGCCGCGCTCATCGCAGGGCCCTCGCCTTCGGGTCGAGCGCGTCGCGGAGCGATTCGCCGAGGAGGATGAAGCTGAGCACCGTCGTCGTCAGGGCGATCGACGGGTAGATCAGCACCTGCGGATCGGTCCGCAGGTCGCGCTGCGCCTGGCTGATGTCGTTGCCCCAGGACATCGTCTGCCCGGGCAGACCGACGCCGAGGAACGACAGGGTCGCCTCCGCGGTGATCGCCGCACCGAGCGACAGGGTCGTGACGACGATGACGGGAGCGATCGAGTTGGGGAGCACGTGCTTGAACAGGATGCCCATCCGTGAAAGCCCGGTCGCCTGAGCGGCCATCACGAAGTCCGCGTTCTTGACGCGGAGGACCTCGGACCTCAGCACTCGCGCCGTGGACGGCCATGCGAACGCACCGATCGCGAGGGCGATCACCAGGATGTTCCGGTTCTCGGAGAAGACCGACATGATGACGACGGCCGCGAGGATGTAGGGGATCGAGAAGAAGATGTCGCCGGCGCGGGAGAGCACCGTGTCGACGAATCCGCCGAAGAAGCCGGCGAGAGCCCCGAAGACCACACCGGCGATCGTCGTGAGGAGGATGACGATGATGCCGACGGAGAGCGACGTCGATGCCCCGTGGACGATGCGGGAGTAGATGTCGCAGCCCTGCTTCGTGTACCCGAGGGGGTGACCGGCGGCCGGACCCGCGTTGCTGAACGCCAGATCGCAGGCCCGAGGGTCCACCTGGGTGAACACGGTCGGGAAGATCGCCACGAAGACGATGAACAGGATCAGGATGCTCGAGATCCAGAACATGGGGCGGTGACGCAGGTCGCGCCAGGCGTCGATCCAGAGGTTGCTCGGCTTCTCGTCGAGGTCGACCGCATCGATCGACGCGATCGGGGTCTCCTCGACGTCGGCGACGTAATGGTTGGCGGAGCGGGTCGTGCCGGCTCCGGGAGTCTCACTTGACATAGCGGATCCTCGGGTCGAGTACGGCGTAGAGCAGGTCGATCAGGATGTTCACCACGAGGTAGAAGAGCACCATGACCGTGACGAACGAGACCACGGTCGGCCGCTCGCCGCGGATGATGGCCTGATACAGCGTGTTGCCGACACCGGGAACGTTGAAGATGCCCTCCGTGACGGTCGCGCCGACGATGAGCAGACCGAAGTCTGCTCCGAGCTGCGTCGTCACGGGGATCAGCGAGTTGCGCAGGATGTGCACGGGGATGACGCGGCGACGCGAGAGTCCCTTGCTGAACGCGGTGCGCACGAAGTCGGCACTGGCCGTCTCGATGACCGACGACCGCGTGAGGCGGATGGCCGTCGCAACGACGAACAGGGCGAGCACGATGGCGGGGAGGAACAGCCTCGGCAGCGAGGTGTCGGCCCCGACGGTCGGACTCGCCCAGCCGAGTTGGACCGCGACGAAGAACTGGGCCACGAAGCAGAGCACGAAGATCGGCACCGAGATGAGCAGCAGGCTCACGATGAGCGCGCTGGCGTCGAAGATGCCGCCCTTGCGCAGGCCGCTCACCAGGCCGACGGACAGGGCGATGATCATCTCGATGACGATCGCGATGACCGCGAGCTTGAGGGTGACGGGGAACGTGCGGGCGAGGATGTCGTTGACCGACTGGCCCGAGAACGAGATGCCGAAGTCACCGCGGACGATGTTGCCGAGATAGTTCAGGTACTGGACGATGAACGGCTCGTTGAACTTGTACTGCGCCTCGAGTCTCTCGAGCAGCGCGGGGTTCGGGGACCGGTCGCCGAAGAGGGCGAGGATCGGGTTGCCCGGCATGGCGAAGACCATGAAGTAGATGAGGAAGGTCGTGCCGAGGAGCACGGGGATCGCCTGCAGTAGGCGTCGGATTACGTAGTAGGCCATCGTCAGCTTCGTCTCGAACCGTTACGCGACATGAATGAAAAGTACCCCTGTTCGCATGGTTGTCCGCCCATGGATGTGGGGCGACAGCGTCGCTGCCGCCCCACATCTCAGGTGGAACCGGGTTAGGCCGGATCAGCCCTTGGTGATCTCGTAGTACAGCGGGACGGAGTGCCAGTCGAACTGGACGTTCTGCACGCTCTCGCCGAAGCCACCGGTCACGTTCGAGTACCACAGCGGGATGGCGGGGAGGTCCTTGAGGAGGATCTCCTGAGCCTGCTGGAAGTACTCGTTCGCCTCATCCACTGAGCCGGCCGAGGAACCCTGGTCGAGGAGGTCGTCGACCTCGGGGTTCGAGTAGTCACCGTCGTTCGACGACGCACCGGTCGCGTACAGCGGCCCGAGGAAGTTGAACAGACCCGGGTAGTCGGCCTGCCATCCGGAGCGGAAGGGAGTGGCGATGTCGCGCTTGCCCGAGTCGTTCGGCGAGATCAGCGTGCGCTGCTCGGCGAAGGTCGGGTAAGGGTTGCCCGATGCGTCGATCCCCAGGTTGTTCTTCAGCTGGTTGGCGACGGCGTCGACCCATCCCTGGTGCCCGCCATCCGCGTTGTACGCGATCTGGAAGGTGCCGGACCACGGCGAGATGGCGTCGGCCTGAGCCCACAGGTCCTTGGCGGCGTCGGCGTCGAACTCGAGCACGTCGGCGCCTTCGAGCGAGTCGCTGAAGCCGTCGATGGTCGGCGAGGTGAAGTCGCTGGCCGGGGTGCGGGTGCCCTCGAAGATCACGTCGGTGATCTGCTGGCGGTCGATCGCCTTGGAGATCGCCGCGCGGCGCAGCGCGCCCTCTTCGCCCTGGAAGTGCTCGAAGTTCGCCGGGTTGGTGAAGTTCGTCAGGTCGGAGGGGATCGTGAAGGACTGGAAGACGGCGGCGGGCTGGTTGATGGCCCGGTCGCCGAGGTCGTCCTCGAAGGTCGCGAAGTTGCTGTCCGGGATGGCGTCGAGCACGTCGAGGTTGCCACCGAGCAGGTCGGCGTACGCGGCGTCCTGCGTCGCGTAGAAGATGACCGTCAGGCCACCGTTCTTCGGCTCGCGCGGGCCCGAGTAGTCGGGGTTCGTGACGAGCTCGATCTGCACGTCGTGCTGCCACGCGTCGTCGCCGGCCAGCATGTACGGGCCGTTTCCGATGGGTGCCTCGCCGAACGCGTCCATGTCCTCGAACGCGGCAGCGGGCAGCGGGTAGAAGGCGGAGTAGCCGAGTCGCAGCGGGAAGTCCGCGCGCGGGGCGGTCAGGGTGATGGTGAAGGTGTAGTCACCGGTCACCTCGAGACCGGTCAGCTCGCTGTCCTCCTCGTAGCTGAAGCCCTCGATGTCCTCGAAGAAGTAGCTGTTCTGCTGCTCGTTGCTCAGCAGGGCGCCGTACTGCCACGCATTCACGAAGGACTCCGCGTTGACGGGCTCTCCGTTGGTGAACTCGTGTCCCTCGGCGACCGTGACCGTGAAGGTCTGGTTGTCGTCGGTCTCGATGGACTCGGCCATCTCGTTGACCGGCGAACCGTCGGCCTGGTACGAGACGAGGCCGGCGAACATCGCGTCGAGCAGCTTGCCGCCGCCGACCTCGGTGGTGTTCGTCGGGATGAGCGGGTTCTCAGGCTCCGAACCGTTCGCGGTGATGATCGATGCCGAGTCGCCTGTCGATGTGTCGCCGCCGCTGTCGCTGGCGCACCCGGCGAGGGTGAGCGCGGTGGCCGACACGAGGGCGATGGCCCCCAGGCCGAGCTTGCTGAGTTTCACTGAGAATGCCTCCTGTGTGCAGAGAGAAGACGCCAGGACCGATCCTGTTGGACCGGCCGGCGTCGGATACCCAGTACCCTAAGTGGGGTACAGGGCAGACCCAAATCGACTGGGAATATCGTTACCTCTTGGAAACCTGTTTTCACGATGCTTGCGTCGGCGCAAGAATCTTGCTGAGGAGCGTGCTCAAGTGACGGATATCGCTGTCCATCAGCCGATCGTCCTGATTTTCGACGGCGACTGCAGCTTCTGCACCTCCTGCGTCGACTTCCTCGCCGACAACCTCCCGGCCATGCCGGCGGCGGTGCCGTACCAGCGAGCGGATCTTTCGGGGTACGGCATCAGCGAGGCCGAAGCCGAAGCCCGCGTCTGGCTCGTCACCCCCGACCGCCACTACAGCGGCGCGGGCGCCGTATCCGCGCTCCTGCGCCACCAGCCCGAGCCCGCGCTGCGCTTCGTCGGCTGGCTGCTCCAGACACCGCCGCTCTCCTGGCTCGCCGATGCGGGGTACGCCGTCGTCTCCCCACTTCGCCACATCCTCCCCGGCGGGACTCCCGCCTGCCGCCGATGAGCGCACCCAGGGCCAACGGCTACGTCGCCCAGAACTCCCGCTCCCGCACCTGGTGGGAGATCGGTATCGTGCTCAGCCTCTCGCTGGGTGCGTCGGCCGTCTACTCGATCGTGCGGATCATCGATCGCTCCACCCGCGACATCCCCCTCGCGCAGCAGAGCGCCACGATCAACCAGAGCGCGAGCGACCGCCCGCTCTTCGACCTCGTCTACCAGCTCCTCGGCATCGCCTTCGATCTCGCGCCCGTCGCCCTCGTGCTCTGGCTCCTCTGGCGCCCCGCGCAGTCCGCGTTCCGCAGGATCGGCTTCGACGCCACCCGCCCCGGGCGCGACATCGGTTCGGGATTCCTCCTGGCCGCCGTCGTCGGCATCCCGGGCCTCGGCCTCTACCTGCTCAGCCGCACCCTGGGCTTCTCCGTCGACGTGCGCACCTCGGGCCTCGACGACTACTGGTGGACGATCCCGATCCTGATCCTGTCGGCGCTGCGCGCGGCGCTCACGGAGGAGATCATCGTGGTCGGCTATCTCTTCACCCGGCTGCGCGAGCTCGGCTGGCGCCCCTGGTCGATCATCATCGGCAGCGCGATCCTGCGCGGCAGCTATCACCTGTACCAGGGCTGGGGCGGCTTCGTCGGCAACCTCGCGATGGGGATCCTGTTCGGGTGGGCCTACAACCGCTGGGGGCGCACGGCCCCGCTGATCGTCTGCCATTTCATACTCGACATCGTGTCGTTCGTCGGCTATCCGCTGGCGGTGCTCTGGTTCCCGACGGTCTTCATCTCCGGCGGCTGATCCGCGGATCGCCGACTCACGCCTGATTCACGGAAAGGAGGGCCTTGCGCCCCCGATTCGGGTGAACGAGGCTGATTGATGCACGACGTCGTGCATCTGGTCGCACGGCGCACCCCGACAGGGAGGCAGCAACCGTGAGCAACGACGCTCGAACACCCGGAGAGCCCCAGGCGGGCACCCACCGCGAGCCCGACCCGGGGCCCGCCGCCCACGGCGGCGACGATCCGATCGATTACGTCGCCATCGAGCACTCCCCCGAGTTCGTCGAGCTGAGACACCGGCATCGGAGCTTCGTGTTCCCGTTGGCCGTCGCATTCCTCGTCTGGTACTTCGCCTACGTGCTCCTCGCCGACTACGCGCACGAGTTCATGGCGACGCCGGTCTGGGGCAACGTGAACGTCGGCATCATCCTCGGCCTCGCCCAGTTCGTCACGACGTTCGCGATCACCACCTGGTACGTGAGCCACGCGAACAAACGCTTCGACCCCCTCGCCGCCGACCTCAGGGCCCAACTCGAGGCCGAGGACGCGATCGGCCGGGATGCCGCGGCACGAGGAGGACGCTCGTGAGCGACGACTTCGGCAACCCCTGGCTGAACATCAGCATCTTCGGCGGCTTCGTCGTCATCACGCTGGTGATCGTGCTGCGGGCGAGCCGCAACAACAAGACGGCATCCGACTACTACGCGGCCGGCCGGTCCTTCACCGGAGGACAGAACGGCCTCGCGATCGCCGGGGACTACCTCTCGGCCGCGTCGTTCCTCGGCATCTGCGGCGCCATCGCGGTGAACGGCTACGACGGATTCCTGTACTCGATCGGATTCCTCGTCGCCTGGCTCGTCGCTCTGCTCCTCGTCGCCGAACTCATGCGCAACACCGGCAAGTTCACGATGGCCGATGTTCTCTCCTTCCGGCTGAAGCAGCGTCCGGTGCGGCTGGCGGCCGCGACGACCACGCTGGCCGTCTGCTTCTTCTACCTCCTGGCGCAGATGGCGGGCGCGGGCGGACTCGTGTCGCTGCTCCTCGGGATCAGCGACAAGCTCGGCCAGTCGCTCGTGATCGCCGTGGTCGGCGCGCTGATGATCGTCTACGTGCTCGTTGGCGGCATGAAGGGCACCACCTGGGTGCAGATCATCAAGGCGGCCCTCCTGATCGTGGGCGCAGCGGTGATGACGGTGTGGGTGCTCGCGATCAACGGCTTCGACTTCTCCGCCCTGCTCGGTGCGGCCGCGGACGCCTCGGCGAAGCCCGTGCTGGAGCCCGGCAACCAGTACGGGGCGACCGGGGTATCACGACTCGACTTCGTGTCGCTCGCACTGGCCCTCGTGCTCGGCACGGCGGGCCTGCCACACGTGCTGATGCGGTTCTACACGGTGCCGACCGCGCGCGAGGCCCGCAAGAGCGTGGTGTGGGCGATCTGGCTGATCGGCATCTTCTACCTGTTCACGCTCGTCCTCGGCTACGGCGCCGCCGCCCTCGTCGGAGCCGACCGTATCCTCGCCGCTCCGGGGGCGGTGAACTCGGCGGCCCCCCTGCTCGCGTTCGAGCTCGGCGGGCCGGTGCTGCTCGGCATCATCGCCGCCGTGGCGTTCGCGACGATCCTCGCCGTCGTCGCGGGCCTCACCATCACCGCCGCGGCATCCTTCGCGCACGACGTCTACGCGAGCGTCATCAAGAAGGGGAAGGTGTCGCCGAACGGCGAGGTCAGGGTCGCCCGGATCACGGTGGTGGTCATCGGGATCATCTCGATCGCGGCGGGCATCGGCGCGAACGGGCAGAACGTCGCGTTCCTGGTCGCTCTCGCCTTCGCCGTCGCCGCGAGCGCGAACCTTCCGACGATCCTCTACTCGCTCTACTGGCGCCGGTTCACGACCCGGGGCGCGGTGCTGTCGATGTACGGCGGGCTCGGCACGGCGCTCGTGCTCATCGTGTTCTCGCCGGTCGTTTCGGGCGCGGAGACCTCGATGTTCCCGGGCGCGGACTTCGCCTGGTTCCCACTCAGCAACCCCGGCATCGTGTCGATCCCCGTCGGCTTCCTGCTCGGCTGGATCGGGACGCTCACCTCGCGCCCCGAGGATCCGCGGGTCGCCGCCGAGATGGAGGTCCGCTCCCTGACGGGACACGGCGCGGAGAAGGCGACCTCCCACTGACCGAGTTGCCCAGTTCAGGCAGTGTTCGCGCGAGAACACTGCCTGAACCGGGCAAGTCAGCGGATCAGGCGAAGGCTTCCGGGGGCGGGCAGGCGCAGACCAGGTTGCGGTCGCCGTAGGCCTGGTCGATGCGGCGGACGGGAGGCCAGTACTTCCCGCGCACCCGTGCCGTCTCGGTCGCCGCGTCGACATCGGATGCGCCCACGAATGGATACACCGCATCCTCCCGCGAGTACGGGTGCGACCAGTCGGCGACCGCGATCGACTGAGCCGTGTGCGGGGCGCCGCGGAGCGGGTTGTCGTCGACGGGCCAGTCCCCTGCGCCGACGCGCTCGGCCTCGCCCTTGATCGCGATCATCGCGTCGACGAAGCGATCGAGCTCGGCGAGGTCCTCGCTCTCGGTGGGCTCGACCATGAGCGTGCCCGGGACCGGGAACGACATCGTCGGGGCGTGGAAGCCGTAGTCGATGAGGCGCTTGGCCACGTCGTCGACGGTGACCCCGGTGGCCGCGGTCAGCGGGCGGAGGTCGAGGATGCACTCGTGCGCGACGAGGCCGTTGTCGCCCTTGTAGAGCACCGGGTAGTGCTCGGCCAGGCGCGAGGCGATGTAGTTCGCCGACAGCACGGCGGCACCGGTCGCGTCCCGCAGGCCGTCGGCGCCCATCATCCTGACGTAGGCCCAGCTGATCGGCAGGATCGACGGCGAGCCGAACGGTGCCGCCGAGACCGGTCCCCCGCGGAACTCGGCGGCGCCGCGCTGGGAGAACGGATGACCGGGCAGGAACGGGGCGAGATGCACCTTCGCAGCGACCGGTCCGACGCCGGGTCCTCCACCGCCGTGCGGGATGCAGAACGTCTTGTGCAGGTTCAGGTGCGAGACGTCTCCGCCGAAGTCGCCGAAGCGCGAGTAGCCGAGCAGCGCGTTGAGGTTGGCGCCGTCGACGTAGACCTGGCCGCCCGCCTCGTGCACCGCATCCGTGATCGCGCGGACCTCGTGCTCGTACACGCCGTGCGTCGACGGGTAGGTGATCATCAGCGCGGCGAGATCGTCGGCGTGCGCGGCGATCTTGGCCCGCAGGTCGTCGAGGTCGACGTTGCCGAGGCTGTCGCAGGCCACGACGACGACCTTCATGCCCGCGAGAACGGCGGAGGCGGCGTTGGTGCCGTGCGCGCTCGACGGGATGAGGCAGACCGTGCGGGTGGCATCGCCACGGGAGAGGTGGTACCCGCGGATCGCGAGCAGTCCGGCGAGCTCGCCCTGACTGCCCGCGTTGGGCTGCAGCGAGACCTCGTCGTACCCCGTGACCTCGGCCAGCCACCCCTCGAGCTCGCCGATGAGCTGCAGGTAGCCTGCGACATCCTCGGCGGGGGCGAACGGGTGGATCCCGGCGAACTCGGGCCAGGTGACCGCCTGCATCTCGGTCGCCGCGTTGAGCTTCATCGTGCAGGACCCGAGTGGGATCATGCCGCGGTCGAGCGCGTAGTCGAGGCTCGCGAGGTAGTGCAGGTACCGCATCATCGACGTCTCGGAGTGGTGCGTGCGGAACACCGAGTGCGTGAGGAAGTCGCTCGTGCGGCGCAGCGACTCGGGCAGAGCCCCGAGCGCGAACGCGTCGCGTTCGGCGAAGAGACCGCCGTCGAGGGCGGGAGCCGAGTCGGCGTCGCCGTCGAAGATCGACAGCAGATCGAGTGCACCGGCGGAGACCTCGCCGGCGGAGACCTCGTCGAAGCTCAGCGCGACGGTCTTCTCGTCCACCCGGCGCAGGAGCACGCCGCGATCGCGGCCTCTCGCCAGGGTCGCGTCGGCATCGGCGACCGCGACCTGGATGGTATCGAAGAACCCGTCGGAGCGGACGTCGAGACCGGCTGCGCGGAGCTCGCGCGCCGTCGCCGCGGCAGCGGCATGCACCGAACGGGCGATGTGCCGCAGTCCGTCGGGGCCGTGGTAGACCGCGTACATGCTCGCCATCACGGCGAGCAGGACCTGGGCGGTGCAGATGTTGCTCGTGGCCTTCTCACGACGGATGTGCTGCTCGCGCGCCTGCAGGCTGAGCCGGTAGGCCGGCTGGCCCGCGGCATCCTGGCTCACGCCGACCAGGCGACCCGGGAGCTGGCGCTCGAGCCCCGCGCGCACCGCCATGTAGCCGGCGTGCGGCCCGCCGAAGCCCATCGGGACACCGAATCGCTGGCTGGTTCCGACGGCGACGTCCGCACCGAGCTCGCCGGGCGACGTGATCAGGGTCAGGGCCAGCAGGTCGGCGGCGACCACGCCGATCGCACCGGCGGCGGAGCCTGCGGCGAAAACGGCAGACGGATCCCACACCCGGCCGGATGCGCCCGGGTACTGCACGAGCAGACCGAAGTAGTCGCCCTCGGGGGTCTCCCCCGCAGCGAAGTCGACCAGGACGAGCTCGATCCCGACGGCCTGAGCGCGGTGCTCGAGCAGCGCGATGGACTGCGGGAGGGCGTCCGTGTCGACGAGGAACCGCACCGACTTCGACTTGGATGCGCGGCGCGCGAGCAGCATGCCCTCGACGACGGCGGTCGCCTCGTCGAGCATCGACGAGTTGGCGGTCGCGAGCCCGGTCAGCTCGGCGACCATGGTCTGGAAGTTGATGAGCGCCTCGAGCCGGCCCTGGGAGATCTCGGGCTGGTAGGGCGTGTACGCCGTGTACCAGCTCGGATTCTCGAGCACGTTGCGGGTGATGACCGCGGGCGTGAGGGTGTCGTAGTACCCGAGACCGATCATCGATCGGCGCACGGTGTTGCGGGCGGCGAGGCTGCGGAGCTCGGCGATCGTCTCGGCCTCGGTGGCCGCGACGGGGATGCTGCTCGGCAGCGTCTCGTCGAGCCGGATGCCGCGCGGGACGGCGGCGTCCATCAGCTCGTCGACGGAGCCGTAGCCGACAGCGTCGAGCATGCGCTGCTGCGCGGACGCGTCGGTGCCGATGTGACGGCGCACGAAGGACCCGCCCGCGAGCGTCGTGACCGGGACCGCGGGAAGGGTGTCCGTCATCGTCAGGCCTCCGTGGTGAGCGAGGTGTACTCGTCGAGGTCGAGCAGATCGGGGAGCGCCTCGAACGAGACCTTCACGAGCCACCCCTCGCCGAGAGGGTCGCTGTTGACGAGCTCGGGGGTCGCTGCGACCGCGTCGTTCACCTCGACGACGGTTCCGGTGACCGGGGAGTAGAGCTCGCCGACCGATTTGGTCGACTCGATCTCGCCGATCGAGCTCCCGGCCTCGACCTCGGTGCCGACGGCGGGCAGGTCGACGTAGACGACGTCGCCCAGCTGGCCCGCCGCGTAGGCGGTCACACCGACCGTCGCGACGCCGTCACCGGCATCGACCCACTCGTGCTCGGAGGTGTACTTCAGTTCGTTCTCGCGGGACATCGGCTCAGCTTTCTCGCTTGTAGAAGGGAAGGGTGACGACGGTGGCGGCGATCCGGCTGCCGCGGACGTCGATGGACAGGACGGTGCCGGCCACGCTCTCGGAAGGGTCGACATAGGCCATCGCGATCGGATAGCCGAGGGTGGGCGACAGCGCACCGCTCGTGACGAGGCCGACGGCATCGCTCCCGTCGTCGCGGAAGACGCGGTAACCGGCCCGGCCCGCTCGACGCCCCTCGGACGCGAGTCCGACGAGCACACGGCCCGCGAGGAGCGAGTCGGGTTCGGGCGCGGCACCGGACTCGACGGCCGCGCGACCGACGAAGTCGCGGTCGTCGCCGAGGGCCACGGCGCGGCCGAGGCCCGCCTGAGCGGGAAGCACGTCGACGCCCAGTTCGTGTCCGTAGAGCGGCATGCCCGCTTCGAGGCGGAGGGTGTCGCGGCTCGCGAGGCCGGCGGGCACGATGCCGGCACCCGCTCCGGTCTCGAGGATCGCATCCCAGAGCGAGCGGACCCGATCGGGCGCGATGTAGATCTCGAAGCCGTCCTCACCGGTGTAGCCGGTGCGCGCGATGAGCACGGGCAGGGCGAGGTAGGAGCCGCGGAGCACCCGGTAGTACCCGAGCGAGTCGAGCGCATCGCCGATCGCGCCGTCGTCGGCGAGGAGGTCCTCGACGTTCGCCAGGATCTCGGCGGACTTCGGGCCCTGGATCGCGATGAGCGCGATATCCCCGCTCTCGTCCTCGACGAGCGCGTCGAAACCGTCCGCGCGTGCGCGGAGCGTCTCGGCGACGACCTCGCGGTTGGACGCGTTCGCGACGACCAGGAACCGGTCGGGACCCGTGCGGTAGACGATGAGGTCGTCGATGACCCCTCCCGCCTCGGTGAGGATCAGCGTGTACTTCGCGCGTCCCTCATCGAGCGCCGACATCCGACCCGCGAGCGCGTAGTCGAGTGCCGCGGCGGCATCGGGGCCGAGCACGAGGATCTCCCCCATGTGCGAGAGGTCGAAGAGTCCGGCCGCCGTTCGCACCGCATGATGCTCGGCCAGGTCGCTCGAGTAGCGGACCGGCATCTGCCAGCCGGCGAAATCGGTGAAGCTCGCCCCGAGGGCGACGTGCGCCTCGTGCAGCGGGCTCAGCAGTTCCTCGCCCGCGTCGGCGGGTGCGGAGGCATCGGTATCGGTCATCTCGGAGTTCTCCAGGGCGCAGGTGATGGCGGTGGTGAAACTCCCCCTCTGTCATGGTGCCTGAGAGTTTCGCTCGAGCCGTGGCTCGGGCTTTCACCGTGGGCGAGATCGCAGCCGAGGGCGTGAACCCGGGGTCGACCTGACTTTTCAGAGTGGCCAGTCGATGCGGTACTGATGACCTGAGAGATTGGCGGGGAGCTTGCTCCTTCGGTGCCGGCTCGCCCTCGTGAAGGCTCTGACCGACTCTCCCGCATCGTGTTGCGGCCGATATTCGATTGTGCGATCAGCCTAGCCGCGCACGTGTTTCCTGCGGATGACATCGGCCCCTTTTCCCAGGCGCCGGAGGCATCGCAGAGAACCCGCCAGCTCAGGCGCTCGCGACAAACGACCACAGACGAGTGCCGAATTGCTTCCAGTTGTGGATAATAACCAGCTACGGGCGCACTTGCCGGCCCGGTGGATGTGCGCGCCGAGGGGCGCGGGACAACGGATCGAGGACACCATGGCACGTCGCGGACGCCCCCCGCTCGGCCCCGCCATCGACGGTCAGGCCGCGACGCGGCTCACCGAGGAGCAGGAGCTGACCCTGGCCGCCCGCGTCGCGGAGGCCTACTACCTCGACCACAGCCCGATGGTCCAGATCGCCGAGCGGCACAGCATCACCCGTTTCCAGGTGGCGCGCCTCCTCCAGCTCGCGCGGCAGAGCGGGATCGTGACGATCGAGATCCATCGCCCCGGTGTGGTCGACGAGGAACTGAGCGCCGCCGTCCGCAGCGAGCTCGGCCTCACGAAGGCGATCGTGCTCTCGGGAGCGAGCGCCGCACCCCGTCACGAGGTCGGCATGGCCCTGGCCGATGTGGTGTCGGGGGCCGTGCAGTCCGGCGACATCGTCGGGCTCACCTGGAGCCGCACGCTCGTCGAGACCACCCGCAACCTGAAGCACCTCGAACCCTGCACCCTCGTGCAGCTGGCCGGGCATCTCACCGACGAGGTCACCTCTCCCGGAAGCGTCGAGGCGATCCGTCGGGCCGCGGAGATCAGCGGCGGAACCGCCTATCCGATCTACGCACCGCTGCTCGCCCCCGACGGCTACGTCGCCCATGCGCTCTCCCAGCAGCCGGACGTCGCGATGGCATTCGACTTCTACGACCGTCTGACGCTCGCCGTGATCTCGATCGGCTCGTGGGGCGAGGGGATGTCGTCGATCTACGATGCGGCGAGTGAGCAGGAGCGCGCCCGGGGAGTCGCCGCCGGCGTCGTCGGCGAGATCAGCGGGCGCCTCTTCGACGCCACCGGCACCCTCGTCCCGCAGGTCCTCGACGAACGGGTGATCGCCATCACCCTCCCCCAGCTGGCGCGCGTGCCCCATGTGATCGCGAGCAGCTACGGAGCGCAGCGGGCCTCGGCGACCCGTGCCGCCGCCGCGGCGGGTCTCTTCCAGACTCTGATCCTCGACCGGAGCCTCGCTCTCGCGGTTCTCGACGGACCCGCGCCGCATTAAGTCTCTCTTGTAGACCGCATTCGCGCTCAATCTTGACCACCTGCCCGGGGCGGCCGTAGGCTCGCCACGTGTGTCCCTCCCGCGACATACTCCCCGACGACGAGGTTGAGAGAAGGACACGTGGCGCCTGGAACCCCCACCCGCAACATTGCCATCAAAGGTGATGAATTCATCGATGCGGCGGGAGACGCCATCCGTCTGCGCGGTCCCAACATCGGCGGGTGGCTCCTCATGGAGAACTTCATCACGGGGTACGCGGCGAACGAATCCTTCATGCGGCAGCAGGTGCGCAAAGCGATCGGCGACGACAAGTACGAGCGATTCTTCGAGAGGCTCCTCACGGCCTTCTTCAACGAGAAGGACGCCGAATTCCTCGGCTCACGCGGGTTCAACTCGATCCGCGTCAACGTCAACTACCGTCACCTCGAGAGCGACGCGCGTCCCTTCGAGATCATCGACGGCGGTTTCCGTCACCTCGACCGCGCCGTCGAGCAGGCGGGACGCCACGGCGTCTACACGATGATCGATCTGCACGCCCTGCCCGGCTACCACAACCAGGACTGGCACGCGGACAACCCGACGCACGTCGACACGTTCTGGGACCACCCGCACTTCCAGGATCGCGTGATCCACCTGTGGGAGGTCATCGCCGACCGGTACAAGGGCAACCCCTGGGTCAGCGGCTACAACATCATGAACGAGCCGGCCGATTCGACCAGCAAGAGGGTCGGACCGTTCTACGACCGGGCCGTCGCCGCGGTCAAGGCCGTCGACCCCGACCACCTGATCTTCCTCGACGGCAACACCTACTCGACCGAGTGGGGCATCTTCGGCGAACCGCAGGACGGGGTCGTCTACGCGCTGCACGATTACGTGCCGTCGGGCTTCGGACGAGGCGGCCCCTACCCGGGCATCACCGACGGCAAGTACATCGACCGCGATGTCGTCGAGGAGACCTTCCTCAAGCGCACCGAGTACGTCCGCCGCACCGGCACCCCGATCATGGTCAGCGAGTTCTCGCCCATCTACTTCAACGACGAATCGGTCGACGTGCAGCGGCGGCAGATCCTCGCCGACCAGCTCGAGATCTACAAGCGCCACAACGTGAGCTGGGCGTCCTGGATGTACAAGGACCTCGGGCGGCAGGGCATGGTCGGCGTCCGCCCGGACACGCCCTACCGGCAGCGCTTCGACCCGTTCGTCGCCAAGAAGAACCGTCTGGCCGCCGACGCGTGGGGCAGCGACGAGGTCGGCCCCGCCGACGTCACCGTGCCGGTGCAGGAGCTCATCGAGCGCGAGTTCCCCGACTTCGAGCCGTACCCGTTCGGTCGCTACCACTTCGTGCGCCGCCTGCTGCTCAACGTCATCGTCGCCGAGCCGCTCGCCGAGGAGTACGCGAACCTGCTGCGCGGCCTCGACGACAGCGAACTCGACGCCCTCGCCGATTCGTTCGCGTTCGAGAACTGCGACGTCCGCGAATCACTCGTCACCCAGCTCGAGCAGGGCTGATCCGCCGTGTCGAACGGCAAACCCGACAGGACCATGGAGAACCAGACATGACCACCGAACAAATGCGTGCCAGCGTGCTCATCGAGAAGGGTGTCGTGCGTCTCGAGGACGTTCCCACCCCGCCCCTCGACGCCGATCAGGTCCTGATCCAGATCGCCGCCGTCGGCGTCTGCGGGTCGGACGTGCACTACTTCCACGAGGGACGGATCGGCGACTTCATCGTCGAGGAGCCGATGATCCTCGGCCACGAGGCGTCGGGGACGATCGTCGCAGTCGGCTCGGGGGTCTCCCCCGACCGTGTCGGCGAGCGGGTCTCGATCGAACCGCAGCGGGCCTGCCGGGTGTGCGAGCAGTGCAAGCGCGGCGCCTACAACCTCTGCCCGTTCATGGAGTTCTACGCGACCCCGCCGATCGACGGCGCCTTCGCCCAGTACGCGGTGATCCAGTCGGACTACGCCTACGCGATCCCCGACTCGATGAGCCTCGACGCCGCGGCCCTCTGCGAGCCGCTGTCGGTCGGCATCTGGAGCAATCAGAAGGCGGGGACCCGTCCGGGGAGCCGCGTCCTGATCTCGGGTGCCGGACCCATCGGCATCGTGATCCTGCAGGTCGCGCTGGCCTTCGGCGCGAGCGAGGTCATCATCAGCGACATCGCCGCCAACCGGCTCGAGGTCGCCACGCGCTTCGGCGCGACGCGTGTGATCGATCCGCGCGCGGAGGACATCGCCTCGCTCGAGCTCGACGTCGACGTCTTCATCGACGCGTCGGGCGCGCAGCCGGCGGTGCGTGCCGGCATCCTCGCCCTGAAGCCCGGAGGACGTGCGGTGCTGGTCGGGATGGGAGCCGACGAGTACCCGCTTCCCGTCTCGCGCATCCAGGCGCGCGAGCTCGAGGTGACGGGGGTGTTCCGTTACGCGAACACCTGGCCGCTCGCGATCGAGCTCGTCGCATCCGGGAAGGTCGACCTCGACGCGCTGGTCACCGCGCGCTTCGGTCTCGACGACGTCGAGGAGGCGCTGGCCGCCGCGACCGATCCGCAGGCTCTGAAGGTCATCGTCGAACCGAACGCGTGATCCGAGGGCGTCCGCCCCGGTGACCACCGGTCGATCCGCCGCCCGATGGGTGGCGGATCGACCTGTTCTTGCCGCCTGCGGCCCGGTCAGTCCTGCCCGGGCGGACCGAATCCACCGGCGTTGCGCCGACGCCCGAAGATGATGGCCACGACGACGCCGATGATCGCGAGCGCGCCGATCGTGAACGCCGCCCCGATGAGGACCGCGTCGTCACTCGGTTGGTCGGCCGCTGCGGTCGAATCTCCGCAGAGCGGTGTGGCGCTGCCCTCGCTCTGCTCCGTGCCGTCGGCCGGGGCGTAGTCGAAGGAGTACTCGCCCGAGATCGTGTGCCCGTCGGAGGACACCACCTGCCACAGCACGTCGTAGGTGCCGGCGCCGCCGAGCGCGACATCGGTCGTGGCCGTGTTGTCGACGAGGACCGGACAGCCCGCCTCGTAGAACCTGTCGCCGCTGGTCACCTGGATGGCGGCGGATCGCTGATCCTCGCCGATGCTCAGCAGGGTGCCGCTGAAGGTGAGGGTGATGGCGTCGAGACTCTCGACGGTCGCGCCCTCGGCGGGATCGGTCGACTCGAGCTGGTCGTGGGCGCTGGCGGCGAGCGGCGCACCGAGCGCGAGCAACGTGCCGAATCCGAGCACGACGAGTGCGGGTGCGAGGCGGGAACGCAGTGACATCGCCATCCTTCCGGGTCCCCGCCAGCCTATGGCGACCCGGATGTGAGGATGCGTCGCCCCCGCCCGCTGAGCGCAGCGAAGCGCAGCGAAGCGCAGCGAAGCGCAGGGGGCTGCGGCGACCCGCACCGTCCGCTGAGCCCGTCGAAGCGCACCGGCCTCGGCTCCGGACGCTCATTTCGCTGCGCTCAATGGGCGGGCCACCCGCACTGCCGAACCTCCCGCCGCTCATTTCGACGAGCTCAATGGGCGGCGAAGCGCCCGCCCGCTGAGCGCAGCGAAGCGCAGGAACCTCCGGCGACCCGCACCGCCCGCTGAGCCCGTCGAAGCGCACCGGCCACGGCTCCGGACGCTCATTTCGCTGCGCTCAATGGGCGGGCCACCCGCACTGCCGAACCTCCCGCCGCTCATTTCGACGAGCTCAATGGGCGGCGCGGTGCCGCCCGCTGAGCACAGCGAAGCGCAGCGGGCTGCGGCGACCAGCACCGCCCGCCGAGCCCGTCGAAGCGCAGGGGCCCCAGCTCCGTGCGCTTATTTCGACGGGCTCAATGAGCCGCGAAGCGCGCGCAGCCACCGCGGCGACCCGCACCGCCCGCTGAGCCCGTCGAAGCGCACCGGCCTCGGCTCCGGGCGCTCATTTCGCTGCGCTCAACGGGCGGGCCACCCGCACTGCCGAACCTCCCGCCGCTCATTTCGACGAGCTCAATGGGCGGCGCGGTGCCCGCCCGCTGAGCACAGCGAAGCGCAGCAACCTCGACGACCAGCACCGCTCGCCGAGCCCGTCGAAGCGCACCGGCCTCGGTTCCGGACGCTCATTTCGCTGCGCTCGATGGGCGAGGCCACCCGCACTGCCGAACCCTCCGCCGCTCATTTCGACGAGCTCAATGGGCGGCGAAGCGCCCGCCCGCTGAGCACAGCGAAGCGCAGGAACCTCCGACGACCCGCACCGCCCGCTGAGCCCGTCGAAGCGCAGGGACCCTCGACTGCGGGCGCTCACTTCGCTGCGCTCAATGGGCGGGCCACCCGCACTGCCGAACCCTCCGCCGCTCATTTCGACGGGCTCAATGGGCGGCGAAGCGGTAGGACCTCGGCGACCGGCATCCAAACCGGGTCAGGCCTGGCGCTCCTTCGGAGAGCTCTCGTGCGTCTTGGCGGGGTCGCGCTCGACGATGTCGCCGAGCGCCTCATCGATACGGCCGAGCAGCTCGGGCGGGATCACGACACCGGATGCGGCGACGTTCTCGGCGACCTGCTCGGGGCGGGATGCACCGATGATGGCGGCAGCGACGTTGTCGTTCTGGAGGACCCAGGCGACGGCGAGCTGCGCGAGCGACAGTCCGAGCTCGTCGGCGACGGGCTGGAGGTTCTGCACCCGGGTGAGGACGTCATCGTTCATGAATCGCTTGATCATGTTCGCACCGCCCTTCTCATCGGTCGCGCGGCTGCCGGCGGGGAGTTCTGCACCCGGCTTGTACTTGCCGGTCAGCACGCCCTGCGCGATGGGCGACCAGACGATCTGCGAGATGCCGAGCTCCTTCGAGGTGGGGACGACCTCCTCCTCGATGACCCGCCACAGAGCGGAGTACTGGGGCTGGTTCGAGATCAGCTGGAAGCCGAGCTCTTTCGCGAGGGCGGATCCGGCACGCAGCTGGTCGGCCGTCCACTCACTGACTCCCACATAGAGCACCTTGCCTTGACGGACGAGGTCGGCGAACGCCTGCATCGTCTCCTCGAGCGGCGTGAAGTAGTCGAAGCGGTGGGCCTGGTAGAGGTCGATGTAGTCGGTCTGAAGGCGCTCGAGCGAGCCGTCGACCGACTCCATGATGTGCTTGCGCGACAGGCCGACGTCGTTGTGCCCCTTGGGCCCCGTCGGCCCGAACACCTTGGTGAAGATCTCGAGGGACTGGCGGCGTTCCCCCTTGAGCGCCTCGCCGAGGACCGTCTCGGCCGCCGTGTTGGCGTAGACGTCGGCGGTGTCGAATGTGGTGATGCCTGCATCGAGTGCAGCCCGGACGCACGCGGTCGCGGTGTCGTTCTCGACCTGCGAGCCGTGGGTGAGCCAATTGCCGTAGGTGATCTCTGAGATCTTGAAGCCTGAGTTGCCGAGATAGCGGAATTCCATGACTCCGACGCTATTCCTCCCGACCTGGACTCCGCCCGCTAGCTTGGAGATCATGGCCGACTTCAACGACGCGATCATCGACGAGTTCCGCTCGAACGGCGGACGGGTCCAGACCTACGGATTCGGCGACAGTCTTCTGCTGGTCCACAGTGTCGGCGCCAAGTCGGGGACTCGGAGGATCCATCCGCTGATGGCTCTCCGTGACGGCGGGGACTGGCTGATCGCCGCCTCGGCCGCCGGGCAGCCCAAGCACCCGGGGTGGTACCACAACCTCGTCGCCTCCCCCGAGACGGTGGTCGAGGTCGGCCAGGACGGCGAAGTGGTCTCCGTCCCGGTGCGGGTGACCGACTTGAAGGGGGCGGACCGCGACTCCGCCTGGTCGAAGTTCACTGCTTCGGGACCCGCATTCGCGAAGTATCAGGAGAAGGCCGTCGACCGACTCATCCCTGTTCTGCGCCTGACGCCCACCTCCTAGCCTCTCCGGCGTGCTGATACGTCCGTTCCGGACGGATCCGCGGTCCGGAACGTGCGTTCGTGCCCGGAACACCCGACTCTGCGACCTGCGCGGGGCGCTGCGCGCACATTGCGGCAGGTGGGGCCGGCCGGAACGTGCGCGCTCGCCCGGAACGCCCACACCAGGTGGGCGGGACGGGGTCAGGGGCCGGAGTGCGCGCCGGGGATCGCGGCTAGGAGTTCGCGGGTGTACGCGTCCTGCGGGGTCGACATGACGGTCTCCGCTGAGCCCGACTCCACGACTCTGCCGTGCTGCATCACCGCGACGGAGTCGGAGATCTGTCGGATCACACCGAGGTCGTGCGAGATGAACAGGTAGCTGAGGGCGAACTCGCGCTGCAGGTCGACGAGCAGCTGAAGGATCTGCTCCTGCACCGACACGTCGAGGGCCGAGACGGGCTCATCGAGCACTAGCAGCTCGGGACCGAGCGCGAGAGCACGCGCGATCGCGACCCTCTGCCGCTGACCGCCGGAGAGCTGGGCCGGCTTGCGCGAGGCGAACTCGGGATCGAGTCGGACCGCGTCGAGCAGGGCGCGGGCCGTCTCACGACGCTCTGCACGCGACCCGATCCGGAACGCCGTCAGGGGTTCGGAGACGATCGCCTCGACCGTCATCGTCGGGTCGAGCGACCCGAACGGGTTTTGATACACGACCTGCACTCGCCGACGCAGTTGCCGCAGGCTCTCCCCGCGCAGCTCGCCGATGTCCTGCCCGTCGAAACGGACGACCCCCGAGTCGGCCTGCACGAGGCGGGCGGCGATGCGGGCCGTCGTCGTCTTGCCCGACCCCGACTCGCCGACCAACGAGTACGTCGTGCCCCGCGGGACCGAGAACGAGACGTGGTCGACGGCGACGAGAGTGCTCTTGTCGCCGAGCCCGCCGCGCAGCGAGTAGGTCTTCACGAGGTCCTCGACTTCGAGGATGTTCGGCACCCGATCCGCGTCGCGCCGTTCGGCGAACCCCAGCGTGAGTGCCCGCCGGGTGTCCTCTCCGTGCACCTCCACCGGTCGGGGATGCATCCGTCCGCTGGACAGGCCGGGAGCGGCGGCGACGAGCCGCCGCGTGTACTCGTGCTGCGGATCGCCGAGCACATCGGCCGCGGTGCCCTGTTCGACGATCCGCCCCTGGTTCATGACCAGCATCCGGCTGGCGCGGTCCGCCGCGACGGCGAGATCGTGAGTGACGAGGAGAACGGCGGTGTCGTGCTGGGCCGCGAGCAGCTCCATGCGGTCGAGCACATGCCGCTGGACGGTCACGTCGAGCGCACTCGTCGGCTCGTCGGCGATCACGAGGGCCGGCTCGCACGCCCAGGCGATGCCGATGAGGACGCGCTGGCGCATGCCGCCCGACAGCTCGTGCGGGTACTGGTCCGCCCGCGCGGCCGGCTCGGAGATGCCCACCTCGGCGAGGATCTCGACCGCCCGCTTCGCGGCATCCTTGCGGCTCAGCCCCGTGTGCAGCCGGAGCGACTCCGCGATCTGCTCCCCCACCTTGATCAGCGGGTTGAGCGAACTGCTCGGGTCCTGCGGCACGAAGCCGATCCGTGCGCCGCGAAGGGACCGGAGCGATTTCTCGGGCAGCTGCAGCAGGTCGCGACCGTCGAAGACGACGCTGCCGCCGGTGATGCGACCACCCTCGGCGACCTGGCGGATGAGCGCCTGCGAGATCGTGCTCTTGCCGGATCCCGATTCGCCGACGATCGCGACCACCGCGCCGCGTTCGACGTCGAAGTCGACGCCGCGCACCGCCGGAGTCGTTCCGGACCGGGTCGTGTATTCGACCTCGAGTCCGCGCACCTGAAGCAGTTCAGTCATCGCTCTCCTCCGATCGCGCGGGCCAGTCGGTTGACGGCGAGGACGACGACGAGGATGACGGCGCCGGGCAGGACACTCAGCCACCAGGCGGTGGCGAGGAAGTCGCGGCCGTAGGAGACCAGCGCACCCCACTCGGGCGCAGGTGGTGCGGCGCCGAAGCCGAGGAAGCTCAGGGCCGAGACAGCCAGGATCGCGGTTCCGACCTCGAGTGCCGCGAGCGCGATCACCGGTCGGGCCGAGTTGGGGAACACGTGCCGGACGAGGATGGCGGGCCAGCGGACCCCCATGCTGCGCGCGGCCTCCACGTACTCGGCTGTGCGCACCCGGACCACCTGGGACCGGGTGACACGAGCGAACGAACCGGCGGCGCCGATACCGACGCCGATGGCCACGGGAACGGCTCCGAAGCCGAGTCCCGCGACGACGATGAGCGAGAGCAGGATGCTCGGCACGGCGATCACGACGTCGACGATGCGCATCAGCACGAAGTCGACACGGCCGCCGATGAAGCCGGAGACCAGTCCGACGACCGCCCCGATCGCGACGCCGACGACGACCGCGAGCCCGGCGGTGGCGAGGGAGAGGAACGCGCCGTAGACGACGCGCGAGTAGAGGTCGCGGCCGAGCGCATCGGTGCCGAACCAGTGCGCGGCGCTCGGCGGCTGCAACTGGTCGGCGGGGATGCCCTCGTACGGATCGTGCGTTGCGAACAGCTGGGGCGCGAACGTGAGCGCGAGCGCCGCGATGACGATGAGCGCCGACACGATCATGCCGGGACGGGTGAGCAGGGTCTTCATCGCTCGACCACCGCCTGGTTGCGCGCGTCCTGCACGCGGCGGCGCAGTGCGGCGGGCCGGGTGCGCGGGTCGGTCAGGCCGTAGGAGAAGTCGACGAGCAGGTTGACCACCGAGTAGACGACCGCGACCACGATGACGACTCCCTGGACGACGTTGCTGTCGCGGGCGAGCACCGCGTCGACGGTGAGCCGGCCGATGCCGTCGCGGGAGAAGACGCTCTCGACGACCGCCGTTCCGCCTGCCAGGTACCCGATCAGCAGACCGAGGATCGTGATCGACGGGAGCAGCGCGTTGCGGAGCACATGGCGGAAGAAGAGGGTGGGGAGCGAGACGCCCTTGGCGATCGCGGTGAAGACGTAGGAGCTGGCGCGTGCCTCGAGCACGGCGGCGGAGAACACCTGGAAGAAGATGGCGCCGACCGGCATCGCGAGGGTGATGGCGGGGAGGATCGGGCTCAGCGGGTTGCGGGTGCCGGATGAGGGCAGGATGCCGAGACCGTAGGCGAAGATGCTGACCAGCACGAGCCCGCTGAAGAACGCGGGGATCGCGACCCCGAGGGGCGGGATCTGCAGGAGGGTGTTGCGCAGCCAGCCGGCCCGGGTGACGAATGCCCAGTAGGTGATCAGCAGCGAGACGACCACTCCGATGAGCAGCGCCAGCACCGCGACGATCGCCGTGTTGGGCAGCGCCCGGGCGATCATGTCGCCCACGTTCTGCCCCGTCGCGATCGAGACCCCGAGGTCGCCGCGCAGGGCCGCGAGCCCATTGGTCACGTACTGGTCCCAGACGGACCCGTCCAGACCGTACCGAGCTCGCAGCTCACTTAGCTCGGCTGGGTCGGTCGGGGTGGCGTCGCCGCCCTTCACCGAGAGCGCCGCGATCAGCGGGTCCCCGGGAAGGAGGTGGAGGAGGAGGAACGTCACCGTGTACGCCGCCCAGACGACGAAGACGAACTGGAAGAGCCGCGGCGCGATGAAGCGCAGCGCCCGTCTCGCTCTGCTGTCGCCTGTCTGCTTCACTCTCGTTCTCTCTGTGTGCCGGTGGCGTCTCCCGTGCGAACCGGGGACGTGGAACAGGTCCGCGGGTCGGCACCCCGAGAGGTGTCCGACCCGCGAACCCGATGTCGCTGCTAGGACGTGGCGCGCACGTCGTAGAGCTGGATGCGCGACGCCGAGTCGAACTCGAAGCCTTCGATCGTCGAGCTCGCGCCGTGCAGCTGCACGGTCTCGAGCAGCGGGATGAAGTCGGCGTTCTCGGTGATGAGCTCCTGAGCCTGAGCGATGAGGTCCATGCGGGCGTCGACGTCGTTCAGGGTCGCCTGCTCGGTGAGCACGCTCTCGAGGTCGGCGTCGTCGATGATGGCCCACTTCGACGCGGCGGCCTGCGAGAACACCGTGCGGAGGGCATCCGGGTCGGTGCGGGTCAGGCCGGCGGCGAGGAAGTCGTAGTCGCCGGATGCGATCGCACCGAAGAAGCCGCCGGCGTCCGTGATGTTGATCTGCATGTCGATGCCGATCTTCTTCAGCTGCATCTGCGCGACCTCGAGCACATCCTGAGCGTAGAAGGCGGTGACGACGAAGCTCAGCTTCTGGCCGTCCTTCTCGCGGATGCCGTCGGAGCCGACCTCCCAGCCCGCGTCGTCGAGGAGCTCTTCGGCCGCGTCGGGGTCGTAGGCGAGGGCGTCGCCCTGGCTGACGAAGCCGGTCGTGGAGCTGGTCAGCGAGCTGGATGCCGCCGCGGCACCGGGCGCACCGGTGAGGTCGTTGATCTCATCGCGGTCGGTGCCGAGCAGGATCGCGTGACGCACGGCCGAGTCGGCGACGACGGCGCTGTGGTTGATGTTCGGGATCAGACCGTTCGGGACACCCGTGTTGGCCTTCGAGAACAGCTCGTAGTCGTCGCTGTCGAAGCGGGCCGCGTCGATGTAGGGGACGTCCTGGATGATGTCGTACTCACCCGACTCGAGTCCGCCGGTGCGGTTGCCGTTCTCTGTGATGATCGGGAACTCGATCGTCGAGACGAGCGCGTCACCCGTGTGCTCGCGCAGACCCGACGGCCAGTCGTAGCCCGAACGCGCGGTGATGACGACCGAGTCGTTCGGCGTGTACGAGTCGAAGACGAACGGACCGGACCCGATGACGCCGGTGGTGCAGCGCTCCTCGGCGGTGGCGGCGGTGCTCGCCTCGGCGACCAGGCCGAGCGTCATGGTCGACGCGCCCTGGAGGAACACGACATTCGGGGCGCTGAAGTTGACGGTGAAGTGCGTGTCGTCGGTCACCGTGGTGTCGGTGTAGCCGGCGAGGTACTGCGATGCCAGCGAGGCGGTGCGGCCCAGCGCGAAGAGGGCGTCGAAGTTGGCCTTGACGACGTCGGAGGTGAGCGCGGTGTCGTCGCTGAAGGTGACGTCGTCACGCAGCGTGAAGTCGAAGCTCGTGAGGTCGTCGTTCGCCTCGAACTCGGTGGCGAGCCACGGAACGATCTCGCCGGTCTCGGGGTCCTGATCGACCAGCGAGTCGACGACCTGGCGGCCGATGTTGAGCGACGTCGTGAGGGTCGTCTGCTGCGGGTCGATGCAGGTGGGGTCCTCCTTGATCGCGAAGATCAGGGTGTCGCGCGCCGAGGTGAGGTCCTCGGCCGCGGGCTCGGTGGTGTCGCCGCCGGAAGAGCACGCGGCGAGCAGGCTGATGACAGCCACAGCTCCGAGGGGCGCGAGCGCCCGTCGGAAGCGACGTGGGGAGTTCGTCATGTGCAGGGGGTTCCTTTCAGGAATGCGGAATGGATGCTGTTGGTGCGGAGGTGGGACGAGGGGACGTGAGCGAGGGGGCGCCGGATCAGTCGGGCAGCGACCCGGCGGCGAGCACACCACGGGAGACGACGGCGACGAGGTTCTCCACGCGGAGCGACTCGATGTCCTCCCAGGGACGGCCCTTGATGACGATGAAGTCGGCTCCGAACCCCTCGGCAAGGGTTCCGACCTTCTTCTCCATCCCGACAGCGGCGGCCGCGTCGGAGGTCGCGGCGATGAGCGCGCGTTCGGGAGTCCAGTCGAACTTCTCGGCCATCATCCGGATCTCCTGGTGCTGATCGCCGAAGCGCACCATCGATCCGTTCGCGTCGGTTCCGAGCACGAAGCGCACGCCCGCGCGGCCTGCCTCGGTGAACTCGGCGTCGCGTTCGGCGACGACCGTCTTCGCCTTCTCCTGCGCCTCGACCGAGACGGGCAGTTTGCCTTCTGCGATGAGGTCGTTGATCAGGAGCGTCGGGGCGATCGAGATGTTGCGCGCGAGGAGCGCCTCCCACTGCGAGGGCACGATGCCGGTGCCGTGCTCGATGGAGTCGACGCCCTCGTCGAGGGCGATCTGCACACCCTCGGTGGAGTGGGTGTGCGCGGCGACGAGCATGCCGAGCGCGTGGGCCTCGTCGATCGTGGTGCGGATCTCGTCGAGTGTCTGGTTGCGCCAGCCGACCTTGTCTCCGATGGAGAGGACTCCCCCGCTGGTGTAGATCTTGACTCCGGTGGCGCCCTCGCGCGCCCAGTGCCGGACGAGCTTGCGGCACTCGTCGGGGCTGTCGGCGACGGGTCCGCGAATCTTGTAGTGCGGCGGGATGAAGAGGTCGCCGTGCCCTGCCGTCATGCCGACCTGTCCGTGCACGAGCAGGCGGGGTCCGGGGAGCAGCCCGGCGTCGAACGCGCGAGCCGCGGCGAGCTGGATCTCGTCGCCCGCGAGGTCGCGGAGGGTCGTGATGCCGGCGGCGGCGGCACGGCGGGCGTTGGCCGCGACGTGCAGGGAACGCTCCTCGGGAGGCGTGATGAGCGGCCAGGAGGCGAAGTCGGCGCGGGCGCTGCCCGCGTAGGCGCCGAGGTGCACGTGGGTGTCGACGAGGCCCGGGATGATGCTGTACTCGCTCAGCGAGGTGTCGCCGGCGGAATCATCGACCGCGGTGATCCGGTCGCCCTCCCAGGCCAGCGTCCGGGTGCCGAGCGCGGTGCGCCCGTCCCAGATCGCGATGCCGCCGATGCGGACCGAATCCTGCGTGGTGATCACGGTGGTTCTCCTCCGTCGTCGCGCTGTGCTGCCGATGCGGCGATCCGTAAGCCTCGGTCGCGGCAGGAGCGCACCGCCAGTCAATCAAGCGGTCGAAGCCGGACGCCATGACGACGCCTCCAAAAAAGGAGGCCTCGTGCACCCGTCCACCTTGGCTGATCGACCAATCACGTTTCACTGTGGTTACGTCATGTTCCGGCGAGGTTTCCGTTCGTCGATCCGCACCGAACGAAGACCGCGGTGACCCGGTAGACCTTGGCGGATCCGACGAATACCCCGCCATCCGCGTGTGGTTAAGTCGATTCCGCCAGGGCGTCCAACCGCCTCGCGCGAGCTCGAAAGGACGCCGTGCTCCCCGTCGCAGAACTGCACATGCACATCGAGGGATCCCTCGAAGCGGAGACCCTCGTCACGCTCGCCCGGCGCAACGGGATCGCGCTGCCGAGCTACGACCCCGACGTGCTCCGGGCCCGGTACGTCTTCGACGACCTGCAGTCGTTCCTCGACATCTACTACGAGCACATCGCCGTCGTGCGCACGGCTGAGGACTTCTACGACCTGGGCCGCGCCTACCTCACCCGCGCCTCGGCCGCGGGTGTGCGTCACGCGGAGATGTTCGTCGACCTGCAGTCGCACACCGCGCGAGGGATCGCTCCGGCCGCCGTGTTCGAGGGGCTGGGCGCCGCGATCCGGGATTCCCGCGCGGACACGGGGATCTCATCGGCGCTGATCCTCAGCTTCCTCCGCGACCTCGGCCCCGAGGCCGCGGCGAGCACGCTGTCGGCCGCGCTGCCGTTCCGCGACTCGTTCATCGGCGTCGGACTCGACTCGGCGGAGGTCGGCTACCCGCCCTCGCTGTTCGAGGCCGTCTACCGCCGCGCCGCCGCGGAGGGGTTGCACCGGGTCGCGCACGCCGGCGAGGAGGGCGGGCCCGACTACGTCTGGGAGGCGCTCGATGTGCTCGGCGTCGAACGGATCGATCACGGCAACCGCGCCATGGAGGACCCGGCCCTCGTCTCACGGCTACGCGACGCGCAGGTGCCCATCACGGTCTGCCCTCTGTCGAATGTCGCCCTCAAGACCGGACCGGCCGACCTGGCCGATCACATCCTGCCCGCGATGCTGGCGGAGGGACTGCTCGTGTCGATCAACAGCGATGACCCCGCGTATTTCGGCGGGTACGTCGACGACAACTTCGACGCGATCCGCCGGTCGCTGTCATTCGACTCCGGCCAGCTCGCCGAGCTGGCCCGCAACTCGTTCGAGTCCGCGTTCCTGACCGACGCGGAGAAGGCGGCGTTCATCGCCGAGATCGCGGAGACCGCCGATGTTCGCAGCTGAGCTCTCCATCGGCCGCCGCTTCCTGGTGGTGCTCCAGCCCGGGGACGAGGTGCTCGAGGGCGTCCGCGAGTTCTGCCGTCAGCACCAGGTCGGGCAGGCCTACCTCTCTTCATTCCTCGGCGCGTATACGACGGCCACACTCATCGGAACTGCCGACCCGATCGAGGACGAGGACGCTCCGCTGCCGAAGAGTGTGACGTTCCGGAACCTCGAAGGGGTCGGCTCGGGCACGATCGTGACCGTCGACGATCTCCCCGTGCCGCACATCCATGTCGCGCTGGGCGAGAAGGGCGATCGGGCGGCCGCGTACGCCGGTCATCTGCTGGCCGCGACGGTGCAGTACGTGACGGAGATCGTCGTCGAAGAGGTCCTGAGCCCGCGGCTCACGAAGCGTGCCGACCCCGCAGCCCGCGGCCTGGCGAACATCGCCATCGCCGACTGACCCCGCGGCCCTTCGCATCGCTCCGCTCAGCGGGCGGGCAAGCGCCACCACCCGCACATCCACCGCGAGCGGCCGAGCCCGCCCCGCCCGCTGAGCCCGTCGAAGCGCACGCTCCCCCACCCCGCCCGCTGAGCGCAGCGAAGCGAAGGGCCCCCTCGCCGACGCCGCTCTCCATTTCGACGAGCTCAATGAGCGAGCCCCGCCCGCTGAGCCCGTCGAAGCGAACGCTCCCCCACCCCGCCCGCTGAGCGCAGCGAAGCGAAGGCCCATCCACCAAGGTTTCTCCATTTCGACGAGCTCAATGAGCACCCCCCGCCCGCTGAGCCCGTCGAAGCGATCGGCCACCCCACCCCGCCCGCTGAGCGCAGCGAAGCGAAGCGAAGGGCCCCCTCGCCGACGCCACTCTCCATTTCGACGAACTCCATGAGCAAGCCCCCGCCCGCTGAGCCCGTCGAAGCGATGCCCTTCATTTCGACGGGCTCAATGACCGAGCGCGGGCGCTATTGCGGGAGGCTGGCGACCGCGAGGAACAGGTCGACCCGGTCCGCCATCCGGCCGAGGTCCCGAGCGGTGAGCGCCTCGATCCGGCCGACCCGGTAGCGCAGCGTGTTGACGTGCACATGCAGGGTCGCGGCGGCGTTCTGCCAGGAGGCCCCGGCATCCAGGAACACGCGCAGCGTCTCGACGAGGTCGGATCCGTGCCGCGCGTCGTAGTCGATGAGCGGGGCGAGCAGCCCGGTCGCGAACCGGGTTCGCACCTGCTCGGGGAGCAGGTCGAGCAGCGCGTCGTACGACACCGGGGTGGACCGCATCGCCCACACCATGGGTCCATCGCCGGATGCGGCACGCATGCGGGTGCGCGCCGAGGCGACCGCTCCCCCGAGCTGACTGATGCTGAGGGTCCGCTCGCTCACGCCGATGCGCATCTGCCGGGAGCCCAGCATCGCCTCATGCCGGCCGGCTGATCGGCCGGCCGTCTCGATGAGGGCTTCAGGGGTGACCTCGGAGCCGCTGACGAACAGCACCGCCTCGTTGCCGTACTCGGATCCGACGACGCTGGTGCCGATACCGGCGAGCATCGAGCTGACCGCCTCGAGGACGGCGCGCGGCGGGTACAGGTCGTCGTCGACGGCTGCGGCGACGACGGTGACCGGCTCGAGCGGATCCGATCCGAGGAGGCGCAGACGGGCGGATGCTTCGCCGGGCGAGAGCGAGTCGGCGACGAGGAGGTCCACCAGGTCGGCCGCCTGCGCGTCCTCGGCGCGACGCCGACTGGAGGCGAGTTCGAGTTCGACCCGGACGACGACGAGCAGGGTGCCGACGACGCGGGACAGGTCGGCCGACCAGGACCGGTGGTCGCCGGCGCAGACGAGATAGCCGATGGGCTGGGCCCCGTCGGTGAGGATCGGCCACGCGGTCGAGGCACCCGAGCCGGCGTCCTCGACGACGGCGACGCTGCCGCGTTCGGGGAGCATGCGGTTCCACACGCGCGCGACGCGTTCGGAGGACGGCGACGTGCCGGCGAGCGCGGTGACGACTCCACTCGACTCGAGGACGCAGCTCTCGACGCCGAACTCGTCGAACATGAGGCGGAGCGCGGCCTGCACCCCGGCACCTGATCCGAGTGAGTCGAGGAGGCGACGCCCGACGACGAGGCTCCGCGACGACGCCTGTCCTTCGGGGTCGGCGAGCGTCGAGTCGATGTACTGGGTGACCGACTTGAACGAGACGTCCTCCCGGAGGGTGAGGAGGACGATCCCGTACTCGCGGCAGATGTCGGCGAAGTAGTCGGGGATCGCTCCGAGGACGATGCGTCCGATGACCAGGACGGCGACGCCTTTGTCGGCGAGGGCGGAGACGAAGGTGCGGGTGCTGTCGACCCCGGTGTGCCAGAGGGCGCCGCTGAGAACGAGGTCGCCGGGTGAGAGGAACTTGCCGGGGTTCGGCAGGTCGATGATGTACGAGCCGTGCACGTCGCGTTCGAGCATGGACGGCGTCGCCCAGACTTCGGAGAGCCCGAGCGACTCACGCGCGAGCAGGTCGGCGACCCTCATGAGCGGTCTCCCTCCGACTCCGGGGATCGAGTTTATCGCCCGGGGCGCTGCCATCCGGAGGTGCGGCCTGCTCACTCCGGCGGCGCTGTTCCTAGAGTTGTGGCATGCATACCGAGGACTACGGCGATCTGAGAGTCGTCTTCGTCGACCCGGACGGACCGCTCATCTCGACGGGCGGGCAGGCGAACGACCTGATCGGAGATGCCTGGGGTTCGGAGGCGACCGTCATCGCCGTTCCGGTGGAGCGCCTGGATCCGGCGTTCTTCGAGCTGCGGTCGGGGCTCGCGGGCGAGATCGCGCAGAAGGTCGTCAACTACCGGCTGCGGCTGGTGGTGGTCGGCGACACCTCGGTCTACGAAGCGAGGAGTTCGGCCCTGCGCGACTGGATCTGGGAGTCGAACCGCGGCACGCAGGTCTGGTTCGTCCCCGACCGCGCAGCCCTGGCCGCCCGCCTCACCACCCCCTGACCCATCACCGCACCCCCGCCACTGCACCCCGCCCGCTGAGCCCGTCGAAGCGAACCCCACCGGCACCCCGCCCGCTGAGCGCAGACCCACCCCGCAGGAACCTCCGCCCGCTGAGCCCGTCGAAGCGAGACCCCACAGGCACCCGCCCGCTGAGCGCAGCGAAGCGCAGACCCACCCGGCAGGAACCTCCGCCCGCTGAGCCCGTCGAAGCGAGACCCCACTGGCACCCCGCCCGCTGAGCGCAGCGAAGCGCAGACCCACCGAGAACGAAGCCTCAGTCCGCCGACAGCTGACTGATGGCGGGCAGAGTCAACGGCATCCGTTCGGAGGCCCAGGCGTACTCGAGTGCCGCGAGCCGCCCTCCCTTGACCCAGAGGAAGATGTCTCCGATCTGCTCGGAGTCGACGGGGTGGCTGCCGTCGCGGTAGACGCCGTGGGCGCCGACGATGTTGCCGATGTCGCCCGACTTCGTGCTCTCGTCGTGGTAGAGCGGGGCGTCGTCGGCGACCTGGATGTCGAAGCTCGGCGATCCGGGGAACCAATGGGCGACGTGAAGTGCGGAGGGCAGCTGCGCGCGCAAGGTCGCGTATCCGGGCAGGTCGGCCCGCAGCATGTGCTCGATGAGCGCGCGTTCGGTGGGGTTGAGCGGCCGGTACCGCGTCTTGGGCAGCATCAGAGTTCGCGCAGTTCGTCGTCGAGGTCGTCGTCATCGTCGCCGAGGGAACTGGTGATCGCTTCGAGCGCTCCGAGGGTGAGGCGCTGCACCTCGGTGAGGAGCACGTCGAGGGTTTCGGCGCGGAGCAGCGAGATCTGGTCGAGCTCGCCGATCGGTGCGACTCCCGCGAGCTGCCATGCGGCGGAGACGGGGTCGTCGACGAGTTCGACGTCGGAGCTCCAGCGCTGTTCCTCGAACTCGCTGGCCTGGGCGAGTGAGCGGCGGACCACCTTCTCGGTCTCGTCGAAAAGCGGCTGGTAGGCGTCATCCCAAACGAGTTCGGGGAGGAATCGGACGCGGGCGCGGGGGTAGGGGTCGTCGTCGAGCCATTCCTCGACCTCGAAGCGTCGGGTGCCTTCCGCGACGACACCGACGAACCCTTCGCCTTCGAGGAGTTGCGTGATCTTGGCGACGGAGCCGACGTCGAATCGATGCTCGCCGCCTCCGACCTCGGTACCGCGTTCGATGAGGACGATGCCGAACTCGGAGGTCTCATCTTCGAGCACCCGGGCGAGCATCACGAGGTAGCGCTCCTCGAAGATGCGGAGTACTGCCGGCATCGAGGGGAACAGCACGGTGCCGAGCGGAAACATGGGGAAAGCGGACACCCCACTACCCTGGCACCTCACCTTGAGCGATGGATGGGACCTGCCAGCACCTCACTACAGCGGACACCCTGCCCGCTGATCCCGCCGAAGCGCCCGCCCGCTGAGCGAAGCGAAGCGATCCCGCGTCCCCGCCCGCTGAGCCCGTCGAAGCGCCCGCCCGCTGAGCGAAGCGATCTCCGCACCCCGCCCGCTGAGCCCGTCGAAGCGAGACTCGGTGTCAGAGAAGCGGCAAACCCGTCAGCCCACTACCTCGGTCTCGGCACCGATCCGCTGAAGCTCGGTGCGCAACTCCTCGTCGTTGAGGCGTCCGGCCTGATGGTCGGTACGGACGTCGAGGAAGTCCAGCAGAAGACGCGCCGCCCGGCGAGGGTCTCTGCGCTCGAGGCCCATGATCAACATCCGCACGTACGCGAGAGTGGCCGAGACGGATTCAGCGGGCAACACGAAAGACACGACCAGGATCTTGGCATCCCCCACCCGAGAAACCTCTGGGGACCCCCGATCCAGTCGTCAAGAATTCACCGCTGCCCACGTCGGACACCCAATCCCACTCGGATATTCCGAGCACATACGCACGTTCCGGCGCCTGCAACGTGCGTACAGCTAGCGCCTCTGCGCTCATCCGACATCCCCGTTCCACGCGCAATCCCAGGTGGCGGGTTTCATCGGCAGTCAGCTCACGAGTAGGGCGCGAACTCGCGCGTTCGACCCCAGCGACGCCATCCCGGCACCTTGAGGAACCCGACCGTCGATTCGTCGGCGAGCGCCGACAGTTCTCGGCCGTCGGCGAGGTGCACGGTGACCGCGACCCGGCCCAGTGCGCGGGTCTCGTCGACGCGGCCGGCGATCACGGCCTGGAGCATCGCAGCCGACAGTGCTTCGGACTCGGGAGAGACGCGAAGCGACCAGCGCGCCCGGGATTGTCCGATCTGGATGTTCAAAGCGTGATCCGCGACCATCCAGAACCCTGCTGCGTCGGCTTTGTGCGGCTCCACCGATACGACCGGTCGCCCGTCGTCGGTCAGGAAGTCGACCGATGCGTGCTCGCGCACCTGCTGCCAGGCGGCTTCCGCCAAGTCGAGGACGAGTCGTTGCCGCTCAGCCAGCTCGGCCCCGACGGGCGGGGGAAGCTGGCCGCCGTCGAATTCGTCGCGCCCGCCCTGCAGAAGGTAGGTGTCGGGATAGGCCGACCGGATGGACGCCGCGACGCCGGCTTCCTGTCGCCGCATCGCGACGACGACGATGAGTGTGACCCCGACACCGACGACGAGAACGACGGCGTTGCTCGAAGCGACGAATCCGAGAAGAGCGAGAACCGTGCCGACCAGCAGGATCGCGCCGGAGATCTGATTCGCGAAGCGATCCTCCGACGGGCGGTGCGACCAGTGGTACGCCAGAGCTGCAATGGCGGGATCCGGATGGATCTTTCCCGCTTTCGCGAGGCGGAGCACCTCTCCCCGAGTCTCGCGCCCGATGCTGCGCCAGGTCGGTGTTCCATCTCCGGCGGTAGGCACGCTCCGATCGTAGTTCGTCCCCCTCGCCTCAGCTCGGGCTCCCTGCAAACTCCCGCGCCCCACACCACCTGGGCTGACTACTGGACGACCCCGAGAGATGCCACGATCACGGCCGCGACGCCCAGCAGCATGAACAGCACTCCGGCAACCCGAAACAGGAGCGGCGCCCGCGAGGCGCTGCCGGAACGAGCCATCCCGATCTGCCGCCGCGCCGCGTCGAGCATCATCTCGGGGTAGCGCGCGAAGACAAAGCCGAGCGCAACCGCCAGCACACCCCAGATCAGGACGAAGACCTGCGGTCCGGTCATGCGTGCACCAAGGCTCTGGAGCGAGGGTCAGACGGTGAAGCGGGACTCGACCCGGTTGTCGTCATGTGTCGACCCCTTCCGCGGTACTCCGTCGTGCGTAATCCTGGGCTCTGCTGGATGGTCTGGCAAGGAGAGGATTCGAACATGCCCCGCTTTCTCACTATCGGCTACGGCGATGAAGCCGGATATAACGCCACTCCTGCAGCGGTGCGGGACGCCGCACACGCACACGACGCTCGACTCACGCGGGAGGGCGCGATCACCTCCGTGCTCGGCGCGCCCGTTTCTGTCACGAACAAGCATGACCGAGGAGTTACGACCACCCCGGGACCATTCATGCGGGCGGACCTGCCAGTGGCCGGATTCTCGCTCATCGAGGCGGAATCACTCGAAGACGCCGTGGCGATGGTGTCGAAGACGCCCTGTGCTGTCGCCGACGGCGTGGTCGAGGTGTGGCCTCTACAGGAGGATTGACCTGCCGGGTCGAAGAGGCTTCGCCGTCAGACGTTGAAGCGGAACTCGACGACGTCGCCGTCGTGCATGACGTAGTCCTTGCCCTCCATACGGGCCTTGCCCTTGGCGCGGGCCTCGGCGACCGAGCCGGTCTCGACGAGGTCGTCGAACGAGATGACCTCCGCCTTGATGAAGCCCTTCTGGAAGTCGGTGTGGATGACGCCCGCCGCCTGCGGGGCGGTCCATCCCTTGCCGATCGTCCACGCGCGCGACTCCTTCGGACCCGCGGTCAGGTAGGTCTGCAGGCCGAGCGTCTCGAAACCGATGCGGGCGAGCTGGTCGAGACCGCTCTCGTCCTGGCCGGTGCTCGCGAGCAGCTCGGCGGCATCCTCGGGGTCGAGGTCGATCAGTTCGGACTCGATCTTCGCGTCGAGGAACACCGCCTCGGCCGGTGCGACGAGCGCCGCCAGCTCGGCCTTTCGGGCGTCGTCGGTGAGGATCGCCTCGTCGACGTTGAAGACGTAGATGAACGGCTTGGCCGTCAGCAGGCCCAGCTCGCGGATCGGTGTCACATCGAACCCGACCGTCGAGAGAACCTTGCCGTCATTGAGCAGCTTCTGGGCGGCGAGCGCCGCCTCGAGCACTTCGGGGTCGAGGCGCTTGCCCTTGACCTCCTTCTCGTACCGGGGCAGAGCCTTCTCGATGGTCTGCAGGTCGGCGAGGATCAGCTCGGTATTGATCGTCTCGAGATCGCTCGCGGGGTTGACGGCGTCCTCAACGTGCACGATGTCGGGGTCCGCGAATCCGCGCACGACCTCGGCGATGGCGTCGGCCTCGCGGATGTTCGCGAGGAACTGGTTGCCGAGCCCCTCACCCACGCTCGCGCCGCGCACGATGCCGGCGATGTCGACGAACGACACGGCGGCCGGAAGGATCCGCTCGCTCGAGAAGATGCCCGCCAGCACCTCGAGGCGGGGATCGGGCAGGTTCACGACTCCGACGTTGGGCTCGATCGTCGCGAACGGGTAGTTCGCCGCGAGAACCTGGTTCTTCGTCAGTGCGTTGAAAAGGGTGGACTTGCCGACGTTGGGCAGGCCGACGATGCCGATGGTAAGAGCCACGGGGGTCAAGGTTACCCGCCCGCCGCTCCCGCCCTCGCGCTCAGCAGGCAGGACGACGCCTCAGCAGGTGCGGATGCCGGAAATCCTCCTGCTGAGGCGGGGAGTTTCCTGCTGAGCGCGAGGGAGGTGGTCAGGGGGAGGCGATTGCTCTGCGGCGGGGTTCGTCGTTGCGCAACCAGGAGCGGAAACGGGACTCCGACAGGAGCGCACCCTCGGACGAATAGGTGAAGTCGACGGCGTAGACCCCCTCGGACACCGCCCACTGGGGCATCCGGACCAACGGCTGGAAGAGCAGCCGGGAGGACAGCGTGATCACATCGGAGGAGCCGTGCAGCGGCACGTGCACGACGGCCGCGACCCGAGTCTCCACCGCGCGGATCGAGGTGTAGTCCTCGCGCGGCATCACATCGAACCGGCCGAGGTTCAGCGACCACGACACATCGCCCGAGACCGAGGCCAGGTAGTGCGAGCTGAGCACCCGGTCGAGCACGTCTCCCGCGCAGGCGTGATCCTCGAATTCCCACGCGACCTCGTGCGACTCGACGTCGTCGCCCATCGCGACGGAATCGCGATCCACCCAGACCGTGATCACTCGCCGCCTCGGGCTGCACCGGTCGGCACCAGAACCCCTGCCATGCGCTGCACGATCTCGCGAAGGATCGGCCTCGACGTCGCGATGTTCAGCCGGATATGCCCGACACCCACCTCGCCGAAAGCCGCGCCCGAGTTGACGCGGACCCCCGCCTCTTCGAGCAGGAGGTCGGCGAAGTCCACATCGGCGGGGCCGTCGCCGCGGTAGGCGGAGAGGTCGATCCAGCACAGATAGGTGGCTTCGAGGGGTGCGACGCGGGCCATCGGAAGCGCCTCGGCGAGCTCCTCGAGGAGGACGGCGTAATTGTTCTCGAGGTAATCGCGCACCTGCCGGAGCCAGTCGCCACCAGCCGAGTAGGCCGCGGTGTTCGCGCGGATTCCCGGTGTGCTCGCGCCGTGGCTCGCCATGGGTCCGATGCTCTGCCAGATGACCCGATCGCGGTCGGCGCTCAGGATCAGCTGCGCGCACTTCAGACCCGGCAGGTTCCACGCCTTCGACGCCGACGTGGCCGTGATCGCGACCCGCGCCCCCGCAGCGGACACGCTCGCGAGCGGAACATGACGGTTGCCGAACAGCGTCAGCGGGGCATGGATCTCGTCCGAGAACACCCGGGCGCCATGCGAATCGACGAGGTCGGCGAGCGCCACGAGTTCGTCGCGGCGGTAGACCTTGCCGGTGGGGTTGCCGGGATTGGCGAGGATCACCAGGCCCGCCCCCGCCGACAGCTCTGCGTCGATGCGTTGGAGGTCGAGCGCGAACCCTCCGTGGTCGTCGCGGAGCATCGGAACCTGGATCACCTCGCGACCGAGACCCTCGGGCACGAAGAGGAACGGCATGTACGCCGGAGTCGGAACGATGACGGGTGCGCCCGGGGCCGAGAACTCCGTGATGGCGAGCTCGAGCCCCTTGATCACGTCGGCGAGGGGCGCGACGTCGGCGGGATCGACACTCCAGCCGTACTGCTCGGCGTGCCAGAGCGCCGTGGCCTCGCTCATCGCGGAGACCAGCGAGGGGGCCGGATAGCCGAACTCGAGCAGGCGGGCGGATTCCTGCCACGCCTCGAGGACCGCCGGTGCGGTGCCGAAATCCATCTCGGCGACCCACGCACCGAGCACCTCGGGATGGGCGGATGGGTCCCACTTGACGCTGCCCCGTCCGCGCAGTTCATCAGCCGACAGCGCGTCCCATTCGTGCGGATCGGTGGTCATCGCGAGGTCACGTCAAACACGGTCACCGGTCCATCCTGTCACCCGCGCCCGACACGCCCGGGCGCTTCCCGGCGCCCGGCGGGGCGGTCCGGCGAAGTCGGAGGCGCGTGCCAGGCTCGCCGACGTGCCGATGGATTTCACCGCGATCGATTTCGAAACCGCCAACCGCTCCAGCGCCTCCGCGTGCTCGGTCGGCATGGTCAAAGTGCGCGACGGGCGGGTCGTCGACACGGCATCCTGGCTCATCGTCCCCCCTTCGCCGCACGACTGGTTCTCGGAGTGGAACACCCGCATCCACGGCATCGAAGCGCACCACGTCGAGGGTGCGCTCGGCTGGGCCGAGCAGTTCGACGACCTGATCGACTTCGTCGACGGCGATGTCTTCGTCGCCCACAACGCGGGCTTCGACATGGGCGTCATCACGTCCGCCTGCTCCGCCTCCGACCTCGTCGTGCCCGAGCACTCCTACGTCTGCAGCCTCAGCGTCGCCCGCCGCACCTACAGCCTCGACTCGTACAAACTGCCGGTCGCCGCGATGGCGGCCGGATTCGAGGGGTTCCGTCACCACGACGCTCTCGCAGACGCCGAGGCCTGCGCCGCGATCATGGTGCACGCCGGACGGCGACACGGCGTGGAGTCGATCCTCGACCTCGCCGAGATCACCCGCAGCCGCGTCGGCCGCATCGGCATGGCTCTCGCGCCGGTCGAGGTGGCTGTCGCCTGACCCCGGCGGAGGCCCGATCGAGCCGTGGGATATCGAGACGCGGATCCTCTCGACCTGAGCATGCCTCGACACCGCCGAACCGGGAATAGGCCGCTCGCAGACGACGCTGCACCTGGGGTGACTGTCGACCGCCCGTGCTCCCCCGCCATGAATCACCGACGGTGAGCGGCGGCGAGTCGCCTACCGACACCACCGCAGCCCCCACGAGGGCGAGCGTCGGCCTGCGCTCCGAGCGCGGGCCCATCCTGCTCTCCCTCATGCTCAGCACCGGGCTCGTCGCTCTCGACGCGACCATCCTCGCCACCGCGGTTCCCTCGATCGTCGACGACCTCGGCGGCTTCAGCCAGTTCCCGTGGCTGTTCTCCGTGTACCTGCTCGCCCAGGCGGTGTCGACGCCGATCTACGGACGCCTCTCCGATGTTCTGGGCCGCAAGCCCGTGATCCTCATCGGCATCGGACTGTTCCTCGTCGGCTCGATCCTCTGCGGATTCGCGTGGAGCATGCCCGCCCTCATCCTCTTCCGCGTCGTGCAGGGGCTCGGTGCCGGCGCCATCCAGCCGACCGCCATCACCATCGCCGGCGACATCTACACACTCCGCGAACGGGCCGTGGCCCAGGGCTACCTCGCCAGTGTGTGGGGCATCTCCTCGGTGATCGGCCCCGCCATCGGCGGCATCTTCTCCGACTTCCTGTCGTGGAGGTGGATCTTCTTCGTCAACGTCCCACTCGCCTTGATCGCGGCGTTCATCATCGCCCGCAACTACAAGGAGAAGGTCGAACGCGGCACGCAGCGCATCGACTACCTCGGCGCGGCGCTCCTCGCCTCCGGCACGACCCTGCTGATCCTCGGCCTCCTCGAAGGCGGCGAGGCATGGGCCTGGAACTCGTTCTGGAGCATCGCGATCTTCGCCGGGGCGGTGGCCCTCCTCGTCGTCTTCGTCCTCGTCGAGCGCCGGACGGAGCACCCGATCCTGCCGCTGTGGGTATTCCGGCGACGGGTTCTGCTCGCGAGCAGCCTCGTCTCGGTCGCGACCGGCGCCATCGTTCTCGGGCTGTCGTCCTACATCCCCACCTACGCGCAGGAGGTGCTCGGGGCGACCGCCCTGATCGCCGGTTTCACCCTCGCGCTGCTGACGATCGGCTGGCCGATCGCCGCGTCCCTCGCGGGTCGGCTGTACCTCCCGCTCGGGTTCCGGGCGACCTGTCTGATCGGCGCCGGGTTCGTGCTCGGCGGCACCGCTCTGACCCTCACGCTGGGTGGAGCCTCCGAGATCTGGTTCGTCGCCCTCTGCTGCCTCGTCATCGGGCTCGGGATGGGTCTGCTCGTCGCGCCGTCTCTGATCGCGGCCCAGACGAGCGTCGACTGGGGCGAGCGCGGGGTGGTCACCGGAGCGAACCTGTTCGCCCGGTCGATCGGCAGCGCGGTCGGGGTCGCCGTCTTCGGGGCGATCATCAACGCCTCCACCGATTCCGGAGCGGGAACGCCGACGCCCACCGAACTGGTTTCGGGCATGCACGTCGTGTTCATCACCATCACGGCGATCGCCGCGGCGGCGGCGCTGGCCGCCGCATTCATGCCCGGCCGCAGCCGCGAGCACACCCTGGCCACCACCGGCGCCTGAACGGCCGGCTCGCCCGACCACGTCAGGTCCCGCCCTGTCGCTCAGCAGGCGGAAATGCGCTCAGCAGGTCGAATCGGACGGATTCCGCCTGCTGACGGCGCTTCCGCCTGCTGAGCGAGAGGACCGAGCGTCAGGAGTTCTGGGGGAAGCCCAAGTTGATGCCGCCGTGGCTGGGGTCGAGCCAGCGCGAGGTGACGGCCTTCTGGCGGGTGAAGAAGTGGAACGCATCGGGGCCGTACGCCTTCGTGTCGCCGAAGAGCGAGTTCTTCCAGCCGCCGAACGAGTAGTAGGAGACCGGGACGGGGATGGGCACGTTGATGCCGATCATGCCCACCTCGACCTCGTTCTGGAATCGGCGCGCGGCTCCCCCGTCGTTGGTGAAGATCGCGGTTCCGTTGCCGAACTCGGACGAGTTGATCAGCTCGACCCCGTCGGCGTAGGTGGCGACGCGCACGATCAAGAGGACGGGACCGAAGATCTCGTCCGTGTAGACGCGCGACGTGGTCGGCACCTTGTCGACGAGGGTGGGTCCAAGCCAGAATCCGTCGGCCTCGCCATCGGGCTGCACACCGCGACCGTCCACGACGAGGTCGGCTCCGTCCTCGACCGCGAGGTCGAGGTAGGACGCGACCTTGTCGCGGTGCTCGCCCGTGATGAGCGGACCCATGTCGCAGGAGCGGCGGCCGTCGCCGACCTTCAGGGTGGCCATCCGCTCGGTGATCTTCGCGATCAGCGCATCCCCCACGGTCCCTACCGGCTCGGCCGCCCCGTCGCTGCGAGACGCCCGGGAACCGGCGGGCAGGGGCCCATCGACGATCACGAGGACCGAGATCGCCATGCAGCGCTCCCCCGCAGAGCCGAAACCGGCGTTGATCGCAGCGTCGGCCGCGAGGTCGAGGTCGGCGTCGGGCAGGACGAGCATGTGGTTCTTCGCACCGCCCAGCGCCTGCACCCGCTTGCCGTTCCTGGCTGCGGTCTCGTAGATGTACTTCGCGATCGGAGTCGACCCGACGAAGGAGATCGACTTCACGTCGGGATGCTCGAGCAGGCCGTCGACCGCGAGCTTGTCGCCGTGCAGAACATTGAAGACGCCGTCGGGCAGGCCCGCCTCGGTGAGGAGGGACGCCATCCAGTTCGCCGCGGACGGGTCCTTCTCACTCGGCTTCAGCACGACCGTGTTGCCCGCGGCGAGCGCGATCGGGAAGAACCACATCGGCACCATGGCCGGGAAGTTGAACGGGGAGATGATGCCGACCACCCCGAGCGGCTGACGCAGCGAGTAGACATCCACCCCCGTCGACACGTTCTCGGAGTACTCGCCCTTCAGAAGGTGCGGGAACGACAGGGCGAACTCGACGACTTCGAGGCCTCGGGCGATCTCGCCGGCGGCGTCGGAGAGGACCTTTCCGTGCTCCGAGGTGAGGATCTCGGCGAGCTCGCCCTTGCGGGCGTTGAGCAGCTCGCGGAAGGCGAACAGGATCTGCGAACGCTTGGCGATGGAGGTGTCGCGCCAGGCCGGATAGGCCCGCGACGCGGCAGCGACGGCCGCCTCGATCTCGGCCGGGTCGGCGAGCACGACCTCGTGCTGCACGACCCCCTTCGCCGGGTCGAACACCCGTCCCGTACGCCCGCTGGCGCTCGCGTGGGCCCGACCGTCGATCCAATGCTCGATGAGAGTCATGCCGACACTCTATTCGCGCGGGGTTCGCGGGCGGTGGCGTGCCCCGCCCGCCGATGTCGGAGGGTCGGGAGACACTTCCTGCATGGAGATCGTCGTCACTCTCATCATCAGCCTGCTCGTCGGAATCGCCCTCGGCGGTCTGGTCGGCTGGCTGCTCGCGAAGCGTGCGACGCCTATCGTCGAAGCCGGCGAAGACCCGCAGCTGGTCGAGGCCCGTCACCAGGCCGAGATCATGGCGCTCCGTGCTGACGAGGCCGCGGCCAGGGCCGCGCTCGAGGCGAGCCACCTCGAGCGGCGCAGCACGGAGGCGATGGAAGCCGCCGGCGTGCACAGCCGACTCCAGTCCGAGATCTCCGGTCTCACCGCGCGTCTCGAGGGCCTGCAGGGCGAGGTGGTCAGCCGCGAGCAGCGCTACCGCGAACTCGTCGCACGCCATCAGGCCGAGGCCAACGCCCAGAAGCAGCGCGACCTGGCCGAGAGCCAGGTGCTTCAGGCGCTCACCCCCGTCCAGGAATCCCTGCGCACGATGCAGGCCAAGGTCCACGAGATCGAGACCCAGCGCTCCCTGCAGCACGGCGAGCTCGCGCAGCAGCTGCGCACCGCCGCCGAGTCCGAGGAGCGTCTGCGCAGCACGGCCGAGTCCCTCGCCTCCGCCCTCCGCTCGAACAGCACGCGCGGGGTCTGGGGCGAGACGCAGCTCCGCAGCGTCGTCGAGTCCGCCGGCCTCCTCCACCGCGTCGACTTCGACGTGCAGGCGAGCATCACCTCCGACTCCGGCCACGGCCGCCCCGACATGGTCGTCCACCTGCCCGGCGGCAAGAACATCGCCGTCGATGCGAAGGTGCCGTTCAACTCCTACCTCGAGGCCGCCGCCATCGGCGCCGACGCCTCCGAGGCCGAGCTCGCCCGCAAGGCCGTGCTGATGAAGGCGCATGTGAAGGCGGTCCGCGACCACATCACGGCCCTCGGCAGCAAGACCTACTGGGACGGCCTCGACGCCAGCCCCGAGATGGTCATCGCCTTCATCCCCAGCGAGTCGCTCGTCTCCTCGGCACTTGAGGCCGACCCGTCGATCATGGAGTTCGCGTTCAGCCGCCGCGTCGCGCTCTCCTCGCCGGTCACCCTCTGGTCGGTGCTCAAGACCGTTGCGTTCAGCTGGCAGCAGGACGTCGTCACGCAGGAGGCCAAGCAGTTGTTCGACCTCAGCCGCGAGCTGTACTCGCGCCTGGCGACCATGGGCAACCACGTCGCGAAGATGGGCCGCTCCATCGAGAGCAGCGTCAAGGCCTACAACTCGTTCGTCGGCTCGCTCGAGCGCCAGGTGCTGCCCTCGGCACGCAAGCTCAACGCGCTCGACGAGTCGAAGGTCCTTCCGACGCTTGACGGCATCGAGGAGGCGCCGCGCGAGCTCACCGCGTTCGAGTTGACGACCGTCGAGCACGAGCTCGACGCCGTCGCGCCGCACCAGCCCGAGCTCATCGACCTCGGCGCTGTGCTCCCGGGCGTCGCGCGCGACAGCAAGACCGCCTGACCTGCACGGATCAGGACATCGGCGCGGATCAGGACGATTTCGGCACGGATCAGGACCGGATCGACGATCCGTCCTGATCGGTGCAACGCAACCTGATCCGTGCAGACGCGGGTGTCAGGCCTCGACGTCGTCGATATCGCCGAGCCACTTCTCGGCGAGATGGTCGGCGATCACACGCCGGACGGTGCCGGAGCGTGAGCGCAGCACGATCGACTCGGTACGGATGATGGGGCCTTTGCGGCGGACTCCGTCGACGAGCTGGCCGTCGGTGACACCGGTGGCGACGAAGAAGGTGTTCTCGCCTTTGACGAGTTCGTCGTTGCTGTAGACGTAATCCATCTTGAGCCCGGCGTCGATGCCGCGCTGGCGCTCGGCGTCGTCCTTCGGGGCGAGCACCCCTTGGATGAGCCCGCCCATGGCCTTGATGGCGCAGGCGGTTGCCACACCCTCGGGGCTGCCGCCGATGCCGACGCAGAGGTCGAGGCGGGTCTCGTAGCGGGCGGCGTTGATGCCGCCGGCGACATCGCCGTCGAGGAGCAGCCTCGTGCCGGCGCCCGCGGCGCGGATGTCCTCGATGAGCTGTGCGTGCCGGGGGCGGTCGAGAACGGCGACGACGATGTCGTGCACGTCTTTGCCCTTCGCCTTGGCGAGCGCCCGGATGTTCTCGCCGATGGGCTTGCGGATGTCGACGACCCCGATGCCCTCGGCGCCGCAGACGATCTTGTCCATGTAGAAGACGGTGGAGGCGTCGAGCATCGACCCACGGTCGGAGACGGCGATCATCGAGATGGCGTTCTGCCGGCCGGCGGCGGTGAGGGACGTTCCGTCGATCGGATCCACGGCGATGTCGCACGAGGGGCCTCGCCCGTTGCCGACATGCTCGCCGTTGTAGAGCATCGGCGCCTTGTCCTTCTCGCCTTCGCCGATGACGATGACCCCGTCGAAGTTGACGGTTCCGAGGAACTTGCGCATCGCGTCGACCGCGGCTTTGTCGGCCGCGTTCTTGTCGCCGCGGCCGATGAACGGCACCGCGCGGATGGCCGCCGCCTCGGTGGCCCGGACCAGCTCCATGGCCAGGTTCCGGTCGGGCTGCGAGTAGACGAGCGTGTCGTGGTGGGCCATCTGCGTCCTCCAGCCGGGTGCAACCATCGTCGGTCGCCGTGACTCCGAGCCTATCGCCACGCCCTGGACGCCTCGACGGCAGGTTCGGCACGTGCTCGACACCCTGCTCCGTGTCGCCGAGACACGCTCAGTAGACTCGGCCTGAAACGGCCAACGAAGCGCTCAGGAGATCTGCAATGCCCATCGCCACACCCGATCAGTACGCCGAGATGCTCGACCGCGCCAAGAGCGGCGGCTTCGCCTACCCCGCCATCAACGTGTCGTCCTCGCAGACCATCAACGCCGTGCTGCAGGGGCTCACCGAGGCCGGCTCCGACGGCATCATCCAGGTCACCACCGGCGGCGCCGACTACTTCGCCGGCCAGACGGTCAAGAACCGTGCCGCTGGTGCGCTCGCATTCGCGAAGTTCGCGACCGAGGTCGCCAAGAACTACCCCGTCACCGTCGCTCTGCACACCGACCACTGCCCCAAGGACGCGCTGGAGGGCTTCGTGCTCCCCCTCATTGCCGCATCGGCGGACGAGGTCAAGGCCGGCCGCAACCCCATCTTCCAGTCCCACATGTGGGACGGCTCGGCGGTGCCACTCGATGAGAACCTCGACATCGCGCAGGACATGATCGCTCGTACCAAGGCGATCGGAGCGATCCTCGAGGTCGAGATCGGCGTCGTCGGCGGCGAGGAGGACGGCGTCAGCCACGAGATCAACGAGCACCTCTACACGACCCTCGACGACGCGATCAAGACCGTCGAGGCGCTGGGCTGGGGCGAGAAGGGCCGCTACATGGCCGCCCTCACCTTCGGCAACGTGCACGGCGTCTACAAGCCCGGCAACGTGCGCCTCCGTCCCGAGCTGCTCGGCGAGATCCAGGCGGGACTGGCCGAGAAGTACGGCAACGGACCCAAGCCGCTCGACCTGGTCTTCCACGGCGGATCGGGCTCCACTCAGGAGGAGATCGCGACCGCCGTCGCCAACGGAGTGGTGAAGATGAACATCGACACCGACACCCAGTACGCGTTCACCCGCTCGATCGCCGACACCATGTTCCGCAACTACGACGGCGTGCTCAAGGTCGACGGCGAGGTCGGCAACAAGAAGGTGTACGACCCCCGCAGCTGGGGCAAGCTCGCCGAGACGGCGATGGCCGCACGCGTCACCGAGGCGACCAAGGAGCTCGGCTCCTTCGGTCACTCGCAGAGCTGAGTCCCATCCGACGGAACCGAGGCCGGCCGCCCGCGAGGGTGGTCGGCCTCGGTCGTCAGCCCCGCCGTCTCAGCGCGAACGCCGGCGATCAGGGTGCGGGCGTCGCTCCCGCGGAGCGCTGCTGATCGAGATAGGCCACGAAGGCGGGATCGCTCAGCATCGCCACAGCGACGAGGACGCCGACGGCGATCGTGGCGACCGCGCCGATGGTGAGCGGGATCCAGAACGTGAGTCGACCGGCGCGCAGGCTCGCGGTCGAGAGCAGCACAGCGAGAATGAGCAGCGACACGTTGATGACGTTGTTGGCGATGCCAATTCCCGTCGCCAGCGAATCGGATGTGTAGGCACCGAAACCGGCCGTTCGGATGAACGCGTCGAGGGTGCTGGCGAGATCGAGGTTCGACGGGATCGAGAACAGCACGTTCAGCACGGCGAGCGCGATCAGACCGAACGTCAGCGAGCGATCCCACAACCGCACAGGCTTGGGGCCCTTGGCGGCGTCAGTCTCGGCGGGCGCACCGGGCTTCGCATCGGCTGGCGGCGGTGCGAACTGCGTGAAGTCGCGTTCGGCCGGGGCGGCCTGCTTCTCGGCGATAGGGGGAACGGGCGGCTGCTCGGGCACCGGCGCGTACTCGCCCCATCGAGGGGCGGGACCGGACGTCGGGCGGTCGCTCATGCGGTCTCCGTGCGGCGACCGCCGAGAGCGCGCTCGTCCTGCTTGCCGCTGATGTCCTTCCGCAGCTCCTTGGGAAGCGAGAAGATCAGGTCCTCCTCGGCCGTCTTGACCTGCTCGACATCGCCGTAGCCGGCGTGGGCGAGCTCGTCGAGCAGCTCCTGCACGAGCTCCTCGGGAACCGAGGCCCCGCTGGTGACGCCGACGGTCTCGACGCCGTCGAGCCACTCCTGGCGGACCTCGCTCGCGTAGTCGACACGGTAGGCGGCCTTGGCGCCGTACTCGAGGGCGACCTCGACGAGCCGGACCGAGTTCGAGGAGTTCGCGGAGCCGACGACGATCACGAGATCGGCGTCGCGCGCCACCTTCTTGATGGCCACCTGACGGTTCTGGGTGGCGTAGCAGATGTCGTCGCTCGGCGGATCCTGAAGGTTCGGGAACCGCTCGCGGAGTCGACGGACGGTCTCCATGGTCTCGTCGACCGACAGCGTGGTCTGCGAGAGCCAGACGACCTTGTCGGGATTCTTGACCGTGATCGTGTCGACGGCATCGGGCGAGCCGACGAGGGTGACGTGGTCGGGCGCCTCGCCCGCGGTGCCTTCCACCTCTTCGTGGCCCTCGTGGCCGACGAGGAGGATCTCGTAGTCGCCCTTGGCGAACCGGACGGCCTCGCGGTGGACCTTGGTGACGAGCGGGCAGGTCGCGTCGATGGCGAGGAGACCGCGATCGGCGGCCCCCTGGACGACGGCGGGCGAAACCCCGTGGGCGCTGAACACGATGTGCGCGCCCTCGGGCACTTCGTCGACCTCGTCGACGAAGATGGCGCCCTTCTTCTCGAGCTCGGTCACCACGTGGATGTTGTGGACGATCTGCTTGCGGACGTAAACGGGCGAGCCGTAGTGCTCGAGTGCCTTCTCGACGGCGATGACGGCGCGGTCGACACCGGCGCAGTATCCGCGCGGTGCAGCGAGGAGCACCCGCTTCGTCCCGTTGACGGGGGTGTCGACTAGCCTGTTCCGCACGCCAGGACTCGACGGACGGGGCGCGGTGACGCGCGGCATCCCGAGTCCGATATTGACGCTGCTCACCCGACGATTGTAGGCGCTGGGCAGCGCGCGAGCCTGGACGCGTCGCGCCGTGCGCATCCGCCGACCGCGATCGATGAAGAGTTCGGAGAGCAGTGCCATGACCGACGCCCCCTCCACCGCCGAGGCGCCGTGGCCCGTCGGCGTGCTGTCGAACAAGATCAAGGGCTACCTCGATCGTCTCGGCACCGCGTGGGTCGAGGGCGAGATCACCCAATGGGGAGTGTCGGGCGGCAACGTCTACGGCAAGCTCAAGGACCCCGACGCCGACATCACGATCGGCTTCACCATCTGGTCGTCGGTGAAGGCGCGCATCCCCTCCGACCTCAAGCAGGGCGACCGCGTCATCGCCCTCGTCAAGCCGAACTACTGGCTGAAGGCCGGGTCGCTGACGATGCAGGTGTTCGAGATGCGGCATGTGGGCCTCGGCGACCTGCTCGAACGGCTCGAGCGGCTCCGGGCGTCCCTCGCGGCTGAGGGGCTGTTCGCGCTCGAGCGCAAACGCCGACTCCCGTTCCTCCCCTCGGTCGTCGGGCTGATCACGGGCAAGGACTCCGACGCGGAGAAGGACGTGCTCCGCAACGCCCACCTGCGCTGGCCCGCGGTCGAGTTCCGCGTTGTCCACGCGATGGTGCAGGGCGACCGGGCGGCCCGCGACATCGCGCGGGCGATCGGGGTGCTCGACGCCGACCCGCAGGTCGATGTCATCATCGTCGCGCGCGGCGGGGGCGACTTCCAGAACCTGCTTCCGTTCAGCGACGAGGTCGTCGTGCGCGCTGCGGCGGCCGCGACCACACCGATCGTCAGCGCGATCGGGCACGAGGCCGACCGCCCGCTGCTCGACGACGTCGCCGACCTGCGCGCATCGACGCCTACCGACGCGGCCAAGCGGGTGATCCCGGACGTGTCCGAGGAGCTCGCCCGCGTCGAGCAGGCGCGGGCGCGCATCCGCAGCCGGGTGACCCACACCGTGTCGATCGAGGTCGACCGCATCGCCGGGCTCCGATCCCGACCGGCGCTCGCCCGGTCGACCTGGATCGTCGATGTCCGCGCCGACGAGCTCACCCGGTGGGTGGCGCGGGGCACCGAGCTCGCCGACCGGGTCATCGAACGCGCGAGGGACCGCACCCGCGAACTGCACGGCCGCCTCACCGCTCTCTCGCCGCAGAGCACGCTCGCCCGTGGATACGCCGTCGTGCAGAGCGCCGACGGATCTGTCGTCCGCAGCACCACGGAGGCGCCCGCGGGCGGCGCCCTGCACATCCGCGTGGCCGACGGCTCCATCGGCGCGACGAGCGAGGGACCCCTGCCCGTCGCGCCGGCGCCCGACGCCGCTGTCAGCAGCGGCAAATAAGATGGAGGCCATGCCCGCCACTCCCCCGGTTCCCATCAGCGAACTGAGCTACGAGCAGGCCCGCGACGAGCTCGTCCACGTCGTCGGCGAACTCGAGCAGGGCGCCGAGACCCTCGAGCGCTCGCTCGAACTCTGGGAACGCGGCGAGGCACTCGCGCGGCGCTGCGAGGAGTGGCTCATCGGTGCTCGCGCACGCCTCGACGCAGCTCGTGCCGCCGCCGACGGGGGCGACCGCCCATGAGCCGGGAGAAGCCGCCCGCGGTCGTCGCCGAGCTCGGAAGACCCGAGACCCCCGAGGAAACCGCCGCGCGCAAGGCGCAGAACAGCCGCAATCACCGCGATCGGCAGACCACGCGCAACCTGCTCTACGCGCTCATCGCGTGTCTCGGCCTCGTCGCCCTCATCGTGCTGATCGTGCCGCGCAGCGACACGTCGATCGTGCCGCCCGTCGACTACCGGGCCATCGCCGCCGACGCCCAGCCGAGCCTCGAGGCGACGATCATCGTCCCCGACGTCCCCGCCGACTGGGTGTCCAACGCCGCCGAGCTCCGAACAGGAGCCACCGATGGCGTGATCACCTGGTACATCGGCTTCGTCACGCCGTCGAACGACTTCGTCGGCATGAAGCAGGGCCTGAAGGCCAACCCCAGCTGGCTGTCCACCGAGCTCAAGGGCTCGAACGCAACGGGCACGACCGACATCGACGGCCTCGAATGGACCGTGTACGACTACCGCGAGGCGAACGATCGCGGAAACCTCGAGTACTCGCTCGCGACGACGGTCGACGACACGTTCTTCCTGGTCTACGGCACCGCCGACCAGACCGATGCAGAGACGCTCGCCGCGGCGATCACCACCCAGATCGGAGCGACAGAATGAGCGCACATCCCACTCCCGCCGACGCCTGGACCCAGATGGCGCGAGGCAACGAGCGTTTCGTCCGCGGCGTCCCGGCCCATCCCCGGCAGGACGTCGAGCGCCGGGCCGAGATCGCGAATCAGCAGACCCCGATGGCCGCCCTGTTCGGCTGCAGCGACTCGCGCCTCGCCGCCGAGATCATCTTCGACAAGGGCCTCGGCGACCTCTTCGTCGTCCGCAACGCGGGTCAGGTCATCTCCGACTCCGTCATCGGCTCGCTCGAATACGCGGTCGCGGTGCTCGAGGTGCCGCTGATCGTCGTCCTGCGGCACGACGCCTGCGGCGCCGTGCGCGCCGCCATCGACTCGCAGGGCCCCGACGCGCCCGAGCTGCCCGCCCACATCGGCAGGCTCGTCTCCCACATCGTTCCCGCCGTCCGGGCCGTCGGCGCGACTTCCGACGACGGCACCGTCGACCTGCACACGATCGATGCCGACGCCGTCGGGCGAGCCCATCTCCGCGACACCGTCGCGGCGCTCCTGACGCAGTCCGAGCTGATCTCCGACGCGGTCGCGGCCGGTAGCCTTGCCATCGTCGGCGCCGACTATCACCTGGCCGACGGCCGGGTCACGCCCGACGTCGCGCTCGGCGACATCGAATAGCCCCGACTCCAGAAGTCAGTCTCACAAAGAAAGGCCACGCCGTGGTGGACAGCGAGTACCGCATCGAGCACGACACGATGGGCGAGGTCCGCGTTCCCGCGCGTGCGCTCTACGCCGCGCAGACTCAACGGGCGGTCGAGAACTTCCCCATCTCGGGCGACCGCCTCGAGGACGCGCAGATCGTGGCGCTCGCTCGCATCAAGCGTGCCGCGGCCATGGCGAACGCCGAGCTCGGCGTCCTCCCGGCCGACAAGGCCCAGGCGATCGTCGCGGCGGCCGACAAGGTGATCGCCGGCGAGTACTTCGACGAGTTCCCCATCGACGTCTACCAGACCGGCAGCGGCACGTCGTCGAACATGAACATGAACGAGGTGCTCGGAACTCTCGCCACCTCCGGGCTCGGGTCGACGGTCCACCCGAACGACCACGTCAACGCGTCGCAGTCGTCGAACGACGTGTTCCCCACATCGGTCCACATCGCCGTGACCGATGCCCTGCTGCGCGACCTCGTCCCGTCGCTCGAGCACCTCGCCGAGTCCCTCGAGAAGAAGTCAGCCGAGTGGTCGACCGCGGTGAAGTCGGGTCGCACCCACCTCATGGACGCCACTCCCGTCACCTTCGGGCAGGAGTTCGGCGGCTACGCGCGGCAGATCCGCCTCGGTATCGAGCGCATCCAGTCGACCATCCCGCGGGTGGCCGAGGTACCGCTGGGCGGCACCGCCACGGGCACCGGAATCAACACACCCGCCGGGTTCTCGGAGCGCGTGATCGCCCTACTCGCCGACGAGACCGGCCTGCCCATCACGGAGGCGGCCGACCACTTCGAAGCTCAAGGCGCCCGCGACGGTCTCGTCGAGGCATCCGGTGCGCTGCGCGTACTCGCCGTGAGCCTCACCAAGATCTGCAACGACATCCGCTGGATGGGCTCCGGTCCGAACACCGGCCTGGGTGAGCTGCACATCCCCGACCTCCAGCCGGGGTCGTCGATCATGCCCGGCAAGGTCAACCCCGTCATCCCCGAGGCCGTCCTCATGGTCGGGGCCCGGGTCATCGGCAACGACGCGACGATCGCGTGGTCGGGTGCTTCGGGTCTCTTCGAGCTGAACGTCGCGATCCCCGTCATGGGCACGGCGCTGCTCGAGTCGATCCGTCTGCTGTCGAGCGCGTCGCGCCTCCTGGCCGACAAGACCGTCGACGGACTGGTCCTCAACGCCGAGCACGCTCGCGCACTCGCCGAATCGTCCCCGTCGATCGTGACGCCGCTCAACAAGGTCATCGGCTACGAAGCCGCCGCCAAGGTCGCGAAGCACGCCGTGGCGAACAAGCAGACCGTCCGCGAGGCCGTCATCGCCCTGGGCTACGTGGAGCGCGGTGAGGTCACCGAGGAGCAGCTGGACAAGACCCTCGACGTCCTCTCCATGACCCGCCCCGGCTGAGCCGCACCCGCGATCTCGGCTGCGCGCCAGGTCGCACGCCAGCGGCTACCAGCCCATCGTGCCCGGTTCGCCCTTGAAGGGTCCGACGACCCGATCGGTGATCCAACCGCCATAGAAACCGCCCGCCTGGGGCCTGACGGTTTCGCCGGCTACCGTGACGCGGCCCATGCGGCCGGGGTAGACGGCGATCATTCCCCGCAGCTGCTCGAAGCCGCGGCTCGGGTCGGGATACGTCCATCCGGCGCCCGCGGCGACGGTGTCACCCGCGACCACGTCGAGGTATCCGGCCTCGCCTTTGTACTCGCACCAGGATGCGCCGGGGGCCGGGCGCAGCGAGCCCGGCACGAAGTCGTCGGCCGGCACGTAGTACACCGGCGGGTGGCTGGTCTCGAGCACCCGAAGCGCCCGGTTCGTCCGGGCGACGACCTGACCACCCAAGGTGATCTCGATCCCCTCGGACGACGCCTCGACCCGGGGCGGACGTGGGTAGTCCCAGACGGACTCCTGTCCAGGGCGCACGGGATCGGGCTGGGGATGGCGACTACGCATCCACTCAGGATGCGCGATCGGACTGAACGCGGGATGAGTCGCGGCCATGAACTCGCGCCGCATTCCCGCCGAGTGAGGGGCGGCCCTGTGGCCGCCCCTCGCTCCGCTACATCAGTTCGTTCGACTCCAGCATCTCGGTGACCAGGGCGGCGATCGCGGAGCGCTCGGAGCGGGTCAGCGTGATGTGACCGAACAGCGGGTGACCCTTGAGCGTCTCGATGACACTCGCGACACCGTCATGGCGACCGACCCGGAGGTTGTCGCGCTGCGCCACATCGTGGGTCAGCACCACCCGCGAGTTCTGGCCGATGCGCGACAGGACCGTGAGGAGCACGTTGCGCTCCAGGGACTGAGCCTCATCCACGATCACGAAGGCGTCGTGCAGCGAACGACCGCGGATGTGAGTGAGCGGCAGCACCTCGAGGATCCCCCGCTCCACCACCTCGTCGAGCACGTTCTGCGAGACGAGTGCGCCGAGCGTGTCGAACACCGCCTGACCCCAGGGGGTCATCTTCTCGTTCGCGTCGCCGGGGAGGAAGCCGAGCTCCTGACCGCCGACCGCGTACAACGGCCGGAACACCATGATCTTGCGGTGCTGCTGCTTCTCGAGCACCGACTCGAGGGCCGCGCACAGGGCGAGCGCCGACTTGCCGGTGCCGGCGCGCCCGCCGAGCGAGACGATCCCGATCTCCTGATCGAGCAGCATGTCGATCGCGAGCCGCTGCTCGGCCGAGCGACCGTGCAGCCCGAACAGCTCGCGGTCACCGCGCACCAGGCGCAGCTGCCCCTTGCCGGTCACGCGCCCGAGCGCCGAGCCGCGCTCCGACGAGATGACAAGGCCGGTGTTGACCGGCAGACCCTCGACTTCGGACGCCCGGATGCGCTCGTTGTCGTACAGGTCGTTGACCGCGGCGCCGCTCAGCGAGACCTCGGCGATGCCCGTGTACCCGGAGTCGACGGCGAGCTCCGCGCGGTACTCCTCGGCGGCGAGGCCGATGGACGCGGCCTTGACGCGCATCGGAAGGTCTTTCGAGACGACGACGACGTCGAGCCCGTCGTTCTTGAGGTTCATCGCGACGGCGAGGATGCGCGAGTCGTTGTCGCCCAACTGCAGGCCCGACGGCAGCACCGACATGTTGGAGTGGTTCAGCTCGACACGGATGCTGCCGCCGTCGCCGATGGCGATGGGGAAGTCGAGCCGTTCGTGCTCCACCCGCAGGTCGTCGAGTTTGCGCAGCGCTTGACGCGCGAAGTAGCCGATCTCGGGGTCGTTGCGCTTCGACTCGAGCTCGGTCACCACGATGACCGGGAGCACCACGGCGTGTTCGGCGAAACGATGGATGGCACCGGGATCCGAGAGCAGGACCGAGGTATCGAGGACGTAGGTCCTCTCCCCTGTCTGCTGACTCGTCGGCGCGGGGGCCGAGGTGTGAGTACCGGACGTCGGACGGGCAGCTGCAGCCACGAGTGTCTCCCACCCGAGCAAGAGAAGCTCTCGCTCGAATCAGCGAATCGGCCACGGTGGGACGTCAACGAAACGTACTTATGTGGCCGTCTCGATCAGGTTCTCTACCTGATGCGCACACGCTACGTCCCCCGTGCGACACCAGACGACCGGACACACGTCCGCCGGTTACGGGGAGGTTAACAGTTTCGTCACGGCGCGCCGCGGGACCCGCCTGCGCGGGCTCGGCTCGACGAGAAGCCGATCAGAAGATGCGGACGGTGCTCGCGTAGCTGGTGAATGCGGCGCGCAGCATCTCGAGAGTCTCGACTGTCGTGCCCGCGTGGGCCGCGATGCGCACCCGCCCCTGCCGGGTCGTGGTCGAGACGCCGTGGTTGTACAGCGATGCCGTGAGAGCCGACAGCTGCTCGGTCGGCGGTTCGACGACCACGATGCCCGCCCGCTCGGTCTCGTTGCGCGGCGAGATGACGGGGACGGCGAATTCGTCGGCGATGTCGATGATGCGGCTGACCTGCACGGCGACCTGAGCGCTGATCCCGGCGACGCCCGCTTCCGCGACGTCCTCGGCGGCGGTCGCGAGGCGGGCCGCGGCGATCCAGTCGGGGTTGGACACCCGGAAGGCGCCGGCTCCGCGGATCGGCAGGGGCACCTCGTCCCAGACCATCTCGTCGTCGTAACCGGTGGCGCCGGGGAATCCGGACACGACCGGGGTGAGCTGCTCGACCGCACGGTCGCTCAGGGCGAGATAGCCGGTACCCCAGCCCGCGCGGAGCCACTTCTGGCCGCCGCCCGCGACGACGTCGGCGACCTCGAAGGGAGCGTCGACCACGCCGGCCCCCTGGATCGCGTCGACGATGAGGAGACGGTCGCCGATCACCTGGCGGATGCCCTCGATGTCGGCGAGGTATCCGGTGCGAGGGTCGACGAGGCTGACGGCCACGGCCGCGGTGGTCGAGGTGATCTGGTCGCGGATCTGGCCGGGCGTCACGGTGCCGTGCTCGGTCTCGAGCCAGATGGGTCCGGTCGCGCCGAGGGCCTGCTCCGCGCGGACCGCGGCGAACGGGAGACTCGGGAAGTCGGCGGGCGACACGAGCACCGGACCGGTGAGCCCGAACAGCGCGTGCATAAGTCCCATGCTCGTGTTGGGCTGCAGGACGACGTTCCCGGCGTCGAAGCCGAGGAGTTCGCCGACCGCCTCACGCGCGCGGGTCTCCTGCTGCAGAAGAGCGTCGATCGAGCCGAAGCGGGCGCGCGAGACGCTGCCCGTCCAGGCGTCGCTCTCGGCGGCCACACCCTCGGAGATCGGGCCGAACGAGGCGTAGTTCAGGAACCCGGGTTCCTCGACGAAGCCGGAGATGAAAGAGTCGAGCGGTTCCATAGCAGGACCAACACTAGGGTCTGCCGCCCGAGCGCGCTCGGCCGCGTCGGTCAGGTGCCGTAGCGGCGGTTGCGATTGCTGTAGTCGCGGAGGGCGCGGAGGAAGTCGACCTCTCGGAGATCGGGCCCGAGCGCCTCGACGAAGTAGAGCTCGCTGTGCGCGCTCTGCCAGAGCAGGAAGTCGGACATCCGCTGCTCCCCCGATGTGCGGATGACGAGGTCGGGGTCGGGCTGACCCACCGTGTAGAGATGCTCGGAGATCAGCTCGGGAGTGAGCACCGCGGCGAGATCCTCGATGGTTCCGCCCTGCAGATGGTGGGACGCGACGATGCTGCGCATGGCGTCCGCGATCTCGTGCCGACCGCCGTACCCGACCGCGAGGTTCACGTGCAGACCGGTGTTGCCCGCGGTGCGGGTCTGCGCCGCGTCGAGCGCCTGCACGAGCCCCTCGGGGAGCCCGTCGTTCGATCCGACGTGCATGATCCGCCAGTTGCGGAAGCGCGACAGGTCGTCGGCGAGCTCGGCGATGATCTCGATCAGCGCCGACAGCTCGGAGGATTCCCTGCCGGACAGGTTGTCGGTCGACAGCAGGTAGAGGGTGACGACCTCGATGCCGAGCTCGTCGCACCAGATCAGGAACTCCCGGATCTTCGCCGCTCCGGCCCGGTGTCCGTGCGCGGCGGTCTCGAGGCCGAGCTGACGTGCCCAGCGACGGTTGCCGTCGAAGATCATGCCGACGTGCTTCGGCAGCGATTCGGCGGTGAGGCTGCGCCGAAGACCGCGTTGGTAGAACGCGTAGATCGGGTTGCGCCGAACGCGCTTGCCGCCGGAGAGCACGCTCACACGTTAGTCCTTCAACTCGACCGGAACTGTCAGACCGCCCTCGCGCGGCCTGCCGTAATGTGGCCGACGTGAGCACTCCCGACGATGGATCACGGCGTTCCGCCGACGCGATCGAACGTGCTGAGATCGCGGATCCGGCGCACGAGGACCACGCCGATCCGGGCCCCGATCTGCCCAACATCCCGCTGCTCGACGACGCGATCGAGCACCCCGCGGAGGTGCGACCGACCTGGCGGGGCTGGATCCACGCGGGAACCTTCCCGCTCGCGCTGGTGTCCGGAATCGTGCTCATCACCGTCGCCCACGGTGCTGTCGCCAAGACGGCGAGCGGCATCTTCCTCGCCACGTCGCTCCTGCTGTTCGGCAACTCGGCTCTGTACCACCGGTTCGACTGGAAGCCGCGCATGAAGCGGATCCTCAAGCGGATCGACCACGCCAACATCTTCCTGCTCATCGCGGGGACGTACACCCCGCTCGCCCTCCTCGCGCTGCCGCCCGACAAGGGCATCCTGCTGCTCTGGCTGGTCTGGGGAGGCGCCCTCCTCGGGATCGGCTTCCGAGTCTTCTGGGTCGACGCACCGCGGTGGCTCTACACGCCCATCTACGTGGCCCTCGGCTGGGCGGCCGTCATGTACCTCGGCGACCTCCTCGCCGTGAGCGTGACGATGATGGTCCTCATCGTCGTCGGCGGGCTGCTCTACACGGGCGGCGCGATCGTCTACGCGTTGAAGCGGCCCAACCCGTTCCCCGGGCGGTTCGGCTTCCACGAGATCTTCCACACCTGCACGGTGCTCGCCTTCGCCTGCCACTGGACGGCGACGCTCATCATCGTGCTTGCCCCGGCGTACAACGCCTGATCGCGGGTCAGCGCGGGGTGTCGTCGCCTGACTTCGCGGCCTGCTCGCGCTCGATCTCCTCGCGCACCTCGGCACGGTAGCGGACTCGGCGGACCCGGCGGGTCATGTCGACGATGAGGAGCACCGCGGCGACCGCGATGAGGAAGATGAAGAGGAACCCGATCGGGCCCGGGGTGATGAGGTTCTCGTCGAGTTCGGGCGTCGGCGACGGGGTCGGCGCCAGAGCGGCGAGGTAGAGCGCGGCATGAAGCACCGGTCGCAGGGTCCTTGTCTCCGCGCACAGCGCAGATCGGTAGCGTTGGGTCCAGGATAGAGCCGCGACTGCAGAGGGAGGTGCGAGGGATATGAGCGGGACGACCGTGAGACACCCCGGAGCGCCGTCCGACCTCGACGCCCGCTACGGCCGTACCCGAAGGTCGCGCCTCCGCAACCGGACCATCGCCTGGATCGCCGCGGTGGCGGTGGCCGTCGTGTTCGCCGCCTGGGTCGTCTGGGCCGGGCTCGACGGCACAGGTCCCTCCCTGGAGGTGCGCGATACCGGCTACTACACCGGACAGGACACGGCGACGGCGCGGTTCGAGCTGACCGTCGATCCCGGCACCCCGGTCCGATGCGCGGTCCAGGCTCTCAATGCGGAGTACGAGATCATCGGCTGGAAGGTCGTCGACATCCCCCCGTCCGACGAACGGACGAGGGCGTTCGCCGAGACGGTCCGCACCACCATGCAGCCCGACACCGGGTTGATCTACCGCTGCTGGCTCCCGTAACCTGGGATATTCGCCAGGCGTCCCGCTCGACGGAGCACGCCGTTCATCGCCACGATGACCCTTCCTCGGCGTTCCCCCGCCGAGAGCGTCGTCCGGAAGTCGTACGTCACGGGCAGGCTCCGTTCGCGCCCGTCCAGCTAGCTAAGGAGCAGCCCATGTCTCAGGAGATGCAGAGCACCTGGTTGACCCAGGAGGCCTTCGACCGCCTGACGGCCGAACTCGAGCACCTGTCCGGCGAGGGCCGTCTCGACATCGCGAAGAAAATCGAGACCGCTCGCGAAGAGGGCGACCTCAAGGAGAACGGCGGCTACCACGCCGCCAAGGAGGAGCAGGGCAAGATCGAGGCCCGCATCCGCCAGCTGACCGTCCTGCTCCGCAACGCCGAGGTGGGACAGCCCACCGCGAGCGACGTGGTTGCGCTCGGAACCGTCGTCACCGCGGTCATCGCCGGCGACGAGAGCGTGTTCCTCGTCGGCAACCGCGAGATCGCCGGCGACAGCGACCTCGACGTCTACAGCGAGCAGAGCCCGCTCGGGCAGGCCATCCTCGGCGCGGCCGTCGGCTCGACCACGAGCTACACCGCACCCAACGGCCGCGAGATCACCGTCGAGGTCGTGAAGGTCGCCCCCTACACCGGGAGTTGACGGCGTGATAGGCGTCGCTCCCTGCTGACGCTCATGCGACTCATGGCCACCCTCGATACGGTGGCTGTGTGCAGGTTCCTCAGCGCGCCCATCGAAGGGTTTCCCGACTCGTCGCCGTCGGCGCGGGTGCACTCGCTCTGTTGGCCGGCGCACTCCTCGGCGGCACGGCCTCGCCGGCATGGGCGGAGGCCCCGGTCGACTTCGCGGGCACCGACATCGTCGACACGGTCGGAGCGCTCGGCAGCGACCGGGCCGAAGTGCAGTCGGCGATCGACGAGCTGCAGCAGAGCACCGGGGTGACCCTCCTCGTCGCGTTCATCGACACCCCGACCGACCCCGCCTCGCTCAGCGACTGGGCGGGAGAGGTCGTCGAGCAGAACGGTCTCGGAACCGGCAACGCCCTGATGATCGTCGCCGTCGACGACCGCGAGTACCGCTTCGACGTCGATGGTTCGGTCGATGTCACCGACAGCCAGCTCGACGACATCCAGAGCGAGGACATCGTGCCGGCTCTGGGCCGAGATGACTGGGCCGCTGCTGCCGTCGGTGCCGCCGGCGGGCTCGCCGACGCGCTGGGCTCCCCCATCGAGGGATCGGGCTCCGGGTCGGATTCGTCCGGCTCGGCGGCGGGCGGATTCAACTTCGTGCCGACCCTGCTGATCTTCGGCGGACTCATCGTCGTCATCGTGCTGGTGATCGTCATCGTCCGCGGGCGCAACATCCGCGCTCGCCGTCGCACCAGCGAGGAGCAGCGCAAGGCTCTCGAGCTGCGAGCCGGATCGCTGCTCGTCGAGCTCGACGATGCTCTGAAGACCAGCGAGCAGGAACTGGGCTTCGCCCTGGCCGAGTTCGGGGAGGCTCAGGTCGGCTCCTTCCGCACCACCCTCGACTCGGCGCAGGCCAAGATCCGGGACGCGTTCCGCCTGCGGCAGCAACTGGACGACACGGTGCCCGACTCCCCCGAGCAGCGCGACGAGTGGACGAGACGCATCATCGAGCTGTGCGAGGCGGCCGATGCCGAACTCGACGCCCAGGCCGACGCCTTCGACGAACTCCGTGAACTGAGCCGAACAGCCCCCGCCGCACTCCAGGCGCTCACGCCTCAGAAGGAGGCTCTCGACGCCCGACTCGAGCAGGGTGCGCACACCCTCGAAAGCCTGCGTGCGCGGTACTCGGACGACGCCCTGGCGAGCGTCACGGGAAACCTCGATCAGGCGCGCAAGCTGCTCGGCTTCGCGCGGGAGCAGGGCACGACGGCGCGTGCGGCGATCGATGCCGGGCGCGGAGCCGACGCCGCCGTCGCCGTCCGCGGCGCTCAGCAGGCGGTCGGCCAGGCGGGCACCCTCCTCGACGCCATCGATGCTGCCGGTCCCGCCCTCGACGATGCGGCGGCCCGCATCGGTCAGGCGGCGACGGAACTGCGCTCCGATGTCGAGGAGGCGAGAGCTCTCCCCGCCGAACTGCGCGCCGTGGCGACCGCCGATCTGGCGACGATGACCTCGGAGGCCGAACGCCTGCTCACCGAGGTGGAGCCCGGAGGTCCCCGCAGCAAGGACCCGATCGCCGCGCTGACCACTCTCGCGAGCACCGAACAGCGACTCGACACCGCCCTCGCGCCCGCCCGGGAGCGGGAGGAGCGGGTGCGGCGTGCGAGGGCGACTCTCGAACGCTCGATCGCAGGTGCCCGCAGCCAGATCGACTCCGCCGACGCCTACATCACCACGCGGCGAGGCGGGGTCGGCGACGGGGCGCGATCCCGTCTGTCCGAGGCGCGACGGCACCTCGATCAGGCGCAGGCTCTCGCCGAGCGCGATCCCGAGGCCGCACTGGCCGACGCGAACGCCGCGAGTTCGCTCGCGGTGAGCGCGCTCAACTTCGCGCGAAGCGACGTCGGGGGCTTCTGGGACGACGACAGCAGGGGCGGCGGCGGTTACCGGGGCGGAGGCACCTCCGGCGGCTCGGGCGGCTCCGACCTCACCGGTGCGATCCTCGGCGGCATCATCGGCGGCATGCTCGGCGGCGGACGCTCCTCCGGCGGATTCGGCGGCTTCGGCGGCGGCGGACGCTCCTCCGGCGGATTCGGCGGTGGTTTCGGCGGCGGTGGTTTCGGCGTCGGTGGCGGACGTCGAGGAGGCGGCGGCTCGTTCGGCGGCGGAAGCCGCGGCTTCGGCGGATCGGGCGGCGGCCGACGCGGCGGAGGGGGCAGATTCTGACCTCTCACCCTGCCTCTCTCCCGCGACGCCGTCCACGCTGACGACTCCCCCGCCCCGAGACGACGATCACCTCCCGAACCACCCGCAGAACACCCATCCGACACAGAAGGCGCAGGAATCATGACCAAGCAATCGATCTTCGGCCGCATCGCCCAGCTCGCGCGCGCGAACATCAACTCGCTCATCGATCAGGCCGAGGACCCCCAGCTCATGCTCGACCAGCTGGTCCGCGACTACTCGAACAGCATCGCCGATGCCGAGAACGCCATCGCGCAGACGATCGGCAACCTCCGGCTCATCGAGGAGGACCACCGCGAGGACGTCCAGAACGCGCAGGAGTGGGGCCAGAAGGCGCTCGCCGCGAGCAGGAAGGCCGACGAGCTGCGTGCGGGCGGCAACGCTGCCGACGCCGACAAGTTCGACGCACTCGCCCGCGTGGCCCTGACCCGTCAGCTGCAGTCCGAGAACGAGGCGAAGGGCGCGGAGCCGACGATCGCCGCGCAGACCGAGGTCGTCGACAAGCTGAAGTCAGGGCTCGAGAAGATGCGCGAGAAGCTCAACGAGCTGACGGCAAAGCGCAATGAGCTGGTGGCGCGGCAGAAGACGGCGCAGGCTCAGTCACAGGTGCACGACGCGCTCAAGAGCATCGATCTGATGGACCCGACGAGCGAGGTGAGCCGCTTCGAGGACAAGATCCGTCGCGAGGAGGCCAAGGTCCTGGGCCAGCAGGAGCTTGCAGCATCGAGCCTCGACGCCCAGTTCGAGAGCCTCGAGGACATCGGTGAGACGACCGAGGTCGAGGCGCGCCTCGCTCTGCTCAAGGGCGGCTCCGCGGGCGCCATCACCCAGTAGTCAGTGCGACGAACTGCCCGTTTCGGGCAGTGTTGAGCTCTCAACACTGCCCGAAGCGGGCAGTTCGCGTCTCCGCGGTCAGGGCGTGAGCATGCCGCCGTTCACGTTGAGCGTCTCACCGGCGACGAAGCTCGACTCCGCCGAGGTGAGGAACACGTAGGCGGGCGCCAGCTCGGCGGGCTGGCCGGCCCGTCCGATGGGCGACTCGCTCTTGCCGAACTCGGGGAGGGTCTCGGGATCGACGCCCGCTGTCACCTGCAGCACCGACCAGGTCGGGCCCGGGGCGACGATGTTGACGCGGATGCCCTTCGAGATCAGCTGCTGCGCGAGACCCTTCGAGAAGTTGTTGATCGCCCCCTTCGTGGAGGCGTAGTCGAGTCGATCGGGAGCCGGGACGTAAGCCTCGAGCGACGCGGTGTTGACGATGGTCGAGCCGGGCTTCAGATGCGGCAGCGCCGCCTTGATGATCCAGAACGGCGCGAACACATTCGTCTTGAACGTGGCCTCGAACTGCTCGTCGGAGATGTCCTCGATACTCTGCTGCCAGACCTGCTTGCCTGCCACGTTCACGATGGCGTCGAGACCGCCGAGGCCCTCCACCGCCGCATCCACCAGCGCACGGCAGTGCTCGGCATCGGTGATGTCGCCGGGCACCGCCACCGCGGTGCGACCCGCGGCTTCGATCTGCTCGATCACGTGGTCGGCATCGGACTGCTCCTCGGGCAGGTAGGACAGGGCGACGTCGGCGCCCTCGCGCGCGAACGCGATGGCGACCGCGGCACCGATGCCCGAGTCCGCGCCCGTGATGAGCGCCTTGCGTCCGGTCAGCCGGCCGGTCCCCCGGTAGGAGTCCTCGCCGAGGTCGGGGACCGGCGTCATATCCGACTGGATTCCCGGCTCGGGCTGCTGCTGGACGGGCGGGGAGATGACGGGGTACCGGGTTGTCGGGTCTCCGTAGGCGTACTGATCAGCGGGCACGGTGTTCCATCTCCTCAGTGAGGGAGGTGAGATTCGCGATGGCGCAGATCATTTGGGCTGCTCGATGCCGAGTGCGTTGCCGTCGGGGTCGAGGATCCACGACGCCCAGACCGTGCCGCGATCGGCGATGCCGTCGACGGTGGTGATGTCGTCGGTGTCGTACTCCTCGGGCGTCACGCCCGCCTTCGCGAGTTCGTCGAGTTCGGCTCGGAGATCGGAGACCCGCCAGGCCGCCTTGGTCTGCTCGTCCTTCGAGCCGGTGGTGCTGGCGGTGACGGTCAGGCGCGTCTGCCCGGATGCGTAGGCAATGGCCTCCTCGCTCTCCTCGAGCACCTCGAGACCGAGCTGGCCGGCGTAGAAGGCCTTCGACGCGGTCAGATCCTGGGAGAGGAGAACCACTCCGACGGGAGATTGGTTGAGCATGATGTCGACCTCGCTTCACTCGTGAGCCCGCACCCGGGTGGTGCGTCGGCTCGACGGTGTCAGGCTACGAGGGCGCAGCTGACAGTCCGCGGACGATCAGTCGCCTCGCGGCGATCGCAACGCGAACTCCCAGAACCTTCCGGGCAGGGTCGCCTATTCGGCGACGGCGCGGGGGTCGTAGCCCTCGGCCCGGAGGCGCTCGATGACGTACTGGGCGTGCTCGTGCCCGCGGGTCTCGACGCTGATCTCGATCTCGACCTCGCTGATCTGCAGACCGCGACCGTGTCGGGTGTGCAGGACCTCGACGACGTTCGCGCCGGCATCGGCGATGAGGGTCGAGATGACCGCGAGCTGCCCCGGTCGGTCGGGCAGACCGATGCGGAGGCTGAGGTAGCGGTCGCCGGCGGCGAGACCGCGGCTGATGACGCGCTCCATCATGAGCGGATCGATGTTGCCTCCGGAGAGCACGACGACCGTCTCGCCGAGATCGGCGGGCAGCTTGCCGGCGAGCAGGGCGGCGACGCCGACGGCTCCCGCGGGCTCGACGACGAGTTTCGCCCGCTCGAGCAGCACCACGAGGGCTTGGGCCGTCTCGTCGTCGGTCACGGTGACGACCTCGTCGACGGTGTCGCGGATGATGTCGAAGTTGAGGATGCCCGGCTTGGAGACGGCGATGCCGTCGGCGATGGTGGCGCGGATCTCGACATAGGTCGGCTCGCCCATGCTGAGCGACAGCGGGTAGGCGGCGGCGTTCTCCGCCTGCACCCCGATGATGCGGACCGCACGGCCGATGGTCGCCGCCTGCTGACGGATCGCGCTCGAGAGCCCGGAGATGAGTCCGCCGCCGCCGATCGGCACCACAACGGTGTCGACGGTGGGCAGCTGGTCGAAGATCTCGAGGCCGAGCGTGCCCTGCCCGGTGATCACGTCGACGTGGTCGAACGGCGGGATGAGGATCGCACCGGTCTCGGCCGCGAACTCGGCCGCCGCGCGCAGGGGCTCGTCGACGGTCAGGCCTTGCAGGCGAACCTCGGCACCGTAGTTGCGGGTCGCCTGCAGCTTGGGGAGCGGGACGCCGACCGGCATGAAGATCGTGGCCTTGATGCCGAGCTCGCGCGCGGCGAAGGCGACACCCTGGGCGTGGTTGCCGGCGGATGCGGCGACGACGCCCTTGGCGCGCTCCTCGGGGGTCAGGCGGGACAGTCGGTTGTAGGCGCCGCGGATCTTGTAGGAGCCGGTGCGCTGGAGGTTCTCGCACTTGAGGTAGACGGGTGTGCCCACGACCTCGGCGAGGAAACGCGAGCTCTCGAGCGGAGTGATCTCGGCGACGTTCGCCACGACCTCGCGCGCCGCGACGAAGTCGGCGAGTGCGGGTCCGGCGAAGGAGAGAGCGGTCTGTCCTGCAGCGGTGTCAGTCATGCGAGACAACGTCCTTGAGGGTGGGATGCGGGTTGGTGCGCCATCGCCCGGAGGCGACGTATTTGATCATCACGTTCGCGACCGCGACGGTCGGGACGGCGAACAGCGTTCCGGGGATGCCCGCCAGTATCGCACCGGCGCCGACGGCCAGCACAACCGCGAGCGGATGCACCTTGACGGCGGTGCCCATGATGAGCGGCTGGAGCACGTGACCCTCGAGCTGCTGAACGGCGAGCACGATGATGAGCATGATGACCGCGGGTCCGACCCCGTTGTAGACGAGGGCGATGAAGACCGCGAGGGTGCCCGTCACGACGGCCCCGAGCACGGGAACGAACGAGCCGAGGAAGACGAGGACGGCGATCGGGATCGCGAGCGGGACCTGGAGGATGAACGCGCCGAGCCCGATGCCGACGGCGTCGATGAACGCGACGAGGATCTGCACGCGCACGAAGTTGCCGAGGGTCAGCCAGCCGGCCTGCCCCGCCCCGTCGACGGCCTGCCGGGCGCGTTTCGGGAAGACCCGCACGACCCACGCCCAGATGCCCCGTCCGTCGATGAGGAGGAAGAGGGTGCTGAAGAGGACGAGCAGAACTCCCGTGGCGACGTGCCCGAGAGTCGACCCCACGGACAGGGCGCCGGAGACGAGGACCTGGCTGTCCTGCTGCAGCGCCTGCCCGATGCCCGCCACCCAGTCGTTGATCTGAGCGCTGGTGAGGTGGAGGGGCGAGTCGAGCAGGTACTGCTTCAGCTGGTCGTAGGAGGCGATGGTCTGCTTCCGCAGGTCGTCGAAGCCGCGGATCACCTGCGTGACGACGAGCCACACGAGAGCGCCGACCGCGGCGATCGTGCCGAGCTCGGCGACCGCGATGGCGAGCCACTTCGGCCAGTGGTGCCGCCGGAGGAAGTTGACGAGCGGAACGAGGAGCGCCGCAATGAGCATGGCGATGAGCAGCGGGATGACGATGATCCGCAGCTGGACGATGAGGAAGATGACGAGCGCGAGGACGCCGGCCACGGCGAGGATCCGCCACGACCAGGCTCCTGCGATCCGCACGCCGTTCGGAACGACGTCGCCCGTGGGCTCCGCGTCGGCAGGTCCCGTCGGGACGGGCGCGCCATCGACCGGCACGGCGTCCACCGGCACTGCGGCTGCGGACTCGTCGCGGCCCGGCTCCTGACCTGTCATCGGCTCAGTCTACGAGCGCGGCGCGCCGGTGGAGGCTGCGGAGAACCCCCAGGTCGCGGGCCTCGACGCGCGCCGCGCATGCCTCGACCCGGCCCGCCGAGCTGCGAAGGGACGCGTGACAGAACCCGCCGCTGTCGGCCGGCCCCGTCAGGCCCGGCGGACCGACACCGCGGTGCCGCGCAGCCGGACTCTGACGGTGTCGCCGACCACGGGCGCGGTGGCGATGTCGTGCTGCACGACCAGCTCGGTGCCGTCTGCGATGAGCAGAGTCGTCCGCCGTGACGACCCGAGGAAGCTCGATGCCGCGATCGAGGCGTCGAGTCCCTCCGACCCGAGCAGCAGGTCCTCGGGTCGGATGCTGACGACCACCTCGCCGTCGTGCTCGCTCGGGTCGATCAGCGGGAGCGTATCGCCGAGCACCTCGACGCGACCGCCGCGGACGAGTCCGCGCACCCGGTTGCTGGAGCCCACAAAGTCGGCGACGAACGGGGTCGACGGCCGTGAGTACAGCTCCTCGGGGGCACCCAGCTGCTCGATCCGTCCGGCGTTCATGACCGCGACCCGGTCGGCGACCGCGAGGGCCTCCTCCTGGTCGTGGGTGACGAACAGGGTGGTGATGCCGAGGTCGAGCTGGATGAGTCGGATCTGCTCGCGCAGCTGCGTGCGCACCTTCGCGTCGAGCGCGGACAGCGGCTCGTCGAGGAGCAGGACGCGGGGCCGGGTGACCAGGGCACGGGCGAGGGCCACGCGCTGCTGCTGACCCCCTGAGAGCTGATGCGCGAACCGCTCCCCCTTGTCGCCGAGGCCCACGAGCTCGAGTGCCTCGATTGCGCGACGGTGGCGCTCGGCGGCCGGCACCTTGCGCATGCGGAGCCCGTACTCGACGTTCGCGAGCGAAGTCATGTGCGGGAACAGCGAGTAGGACTGGAAGACCATGCCGATGTCTCGTCTGCTCGTGGGGACCCGGGCGACGTCCTCGCCGTCGATGAGGATCTCGCCGCCGTCGATGCGCTCGAGTCCGGCGAGACTGCGCAGCGCCGTCGTCTTGCCGCAGCCGGAGGGACCGAGGAGGGCGATGAACTCCCCCGGTGCGAGGCGGAGGTCGATGCCGTCGAGCGCGCGATTGGGTCCGTAGGTCTTGACGACCCCGCGGAGTTCGACCGATGCGGATGGGTTCGGCGCCGGAGTCGTCGCCGGTGCGGCGGTGAGAGTGGTCACGATGCCTTTCGAGGGGTGCGGCCAGCGCCGACGCGGCCGATGACGATGAGCAGGAGGAAGGCGAACAGCAGCGCCAGCAGGGTGAAGATCACGGCGCCGTACGGGTCCTGCTTGCTGACCACGAGCAGCGAGGTCTGCAGGTTCACCCGGCTGAGCAGGGAGGCGAAGGTGAACTCGCCGAGCACGACGGCGACCGAGATGAGGGCAGCCGCGAGCAGGCCGCGGCGCAGGTTCGGCAGGATGACGCGGAACAGCGTCGTCGTCCAGCCCGCGCCGAGGGACCGTGACGCCTCGGTGAGGGTGGTCACGTCGACGGCGTCGAGGTTCGCCTGGATCGCCCGGTAGGAGAACGGCAGCACCAGCACGACGTAGGCGAGGGCGAGCGTCCAGATCCCGGACCCGAACGCCCGCGAGAGGCCCTGGTAGATCGGGGCGAGGCCGACGACGAGGACGATCGCGGGGATCGAGATGGGGAGCAGGCAGACGAACTCCATGATGGGCCGCAGCTGGGGGAAGCGCAGCCGCACGAGCACCATGGTCGGCACGAGGAGGGCGAGCATCACCACCACGGTCACGAGCACGAGGATCAGCGAGTTGCCGAGCCCGCGGAAGACCGGCGTGTACCCCCGTGCCTCCTCCGGGTCGAAGAGCGCCAGCCAGCGGTCGAGGGTGAGGCCGCCCTCGAGTCCTCCGCGCAGCGTGAATGCGATCATGCCGACGATCGGGATCGCGAAGAGCGCTCCGACGATGCCGAGGATGATCCATCGGGTGGTGCGGGACGGGGTCATCGCTGCCACCTCGATGCGCGCCGCTGGAGCAGCGCGTAGGCGCCCATGACGATCGCCATGATCACGATCATGCCGAGCGCGAGCGCGCCGGCGAGGTTGGCCCGCCCCAGCAGAACCTCGCTGGAGAGCGCGCCGCGGATCTGAAGCGGGACGATCGGCGAGCCCTGGCTGATCAGCGCGGCGGCGGTGCCGTAAGCCGAGAAGGCGTTGGCGAACAGGAGGAGCAGGCTGCCGAAGAACGAGGGAGCCAGTACGGGGATCCCGATGCGGGTCCAGAACGAGAGCGCGCTTCCGCCGAGCGTCGAGTTGGCCTCCGCCCACTGCGGTTTGAGGCCCTCGAGGGCGGGCAGGAAGGTGATGACCATGAGCGGGATCTGGAAGTAGAGGTACGGCAGGATCAGGCCGGGCAGGTCGTAGAGCCAGATGCCGCCCGAGTAGATGTCGATCCCCGCGTCGGCGAGCAGCAGCGTCACGACGCCCTGCGCCCCGATCACCGCGATGAAGGCGAAGGCGAGCATGACGCCGGCGAACTGAGCGAGCACACCCGATGCGGCGTCGACGAACGAGCGGAGCGCTCCGGCGGGCTTCGTGCCGACCAGGGCGTAGCAGACGAGCGCGCCGATGACGGCGCCGACGACCGAGGTGATCAGCGAGAGCCAGAGGGTGTTGCCGAACGTCTGGAGCACGACCGGGTCGCCCAGGGCGGCGACGTTGTCGAGCGTGACGGCGCCGTCGGCGTCGAAGAAGCCGGTGCCCACGGCGAGGAGCGTGGGGAGGGCGAGGAAGATGACGACGTAGGCCCCGAAGGGCAGCAGGCCGAGGCCTGCGAGCCATCCCCGGCGAGCGGGCATGGCGGTGCGGTTCCCCGGAGCGGGGACCGATGCGGGTGACCCGGAGACGGGGGCGCTCACCGGGAGCGCCCCCGCCACGGTCAGATCACTGGACAGCCGAGGCCCAGTTCTCGCCGAGCAGCGTGGCCGCCGCGTCGGACTGTTCGCCCGAGGGGACAACCGTCTCCTCGGGGGTTTCGGGCAGCGCGTCGTACAGGTCGGCGTCGATCGTCCCGGCCTCGACCATCGCATCGGCACGAACCGGGCGTGCACCGCCGGCGAGCCACAGGTTCTGGCCCTCGTCGCTGTAGAGGAACTCCTGCCAGAGACGGGCGGCTGCGGGGTGCGGAGCCGACTTGTTGATGGCCTGGTTGTAGTAGCCCGCGTAGCCGGTGCCGGGCAGGACGACCACCTCCCAGTTGCGCTGGCCCTCGAGCTCGCTCGTGAGGCCCGCGTTCAGGTAGTCCCAGTCGAAGACGACGGGGGTCTCACCCGAGGTGATCGTCGAGGTGTCGGGGTCGACCTTGAGGAAGTTGCCCGCCTTGTTCAGCTCGGAGAAGAAGTCGATGCCCGGCTGGAAGTCATCGAGGTCGCCGCCGTTCTGCACGGCAGCGAGGCCGACGGCGGCGAACGCGGAACCGGCCTGGGTCGGGTCGCCGTTGATCGCGACCTTGCCCCTGTACTCGGCGCCGAGCAGGTCGTCGAGCGAAGTGGGCTCCGGGACGGCGTCGGGGTCGTAGCCGATCGACATGTATCCGCCGTAGTCGCCGACCCAGAGGCCGCTCTGCTCCTTGAGGGCGTCGGGGATGTCGTCCCAGCCCTCGACCTGGTACGGCGCGAACATGTCGGTGTTGGCGAGCGCGACCGCGGCACCGAGGTCGAAGACATCGGGAGCGGTGTCCTGGCCCTCGAGGTTCGTCGCGGCGTCGATCTCGTCCTGGCTCGATCCGTCGGGGTTCGCCTCGTTGATCGTGATCTCGGGGTACTTGGCCGAGAAGGCGTCGAGGATCTCGCCGTAGTTCGCCCAGTTGCGCGGCAGCGCGATCACGTTGAGTGCGCCCTCCGCCTTGGCGGCCTCCTCGAGCGCGGCCATGTCGCCGAAGTCGGCGAGGCTGGTCGCCGCCGCGGCGTCGGAGCCGCCCTCGGAGCCTGCGGCGGGGGCACTCGAGCATCCGGCGAGCGCGAGCCCGGCGATGCTGAGAAGTGCGAGGGATGCGAGCGCGTGGCGCTTCACTGTCACGGATTCCTCCAGAGTCGTTGTCGGCCGCTGCCCGTGCTGTGGTCGGGCTTCGAGCGTGCTGACGGATCGACGGTAGGGAGGGCCGGGATACGCGGGGCATCCGTGAGGTGAACGACGACTGGACGGAGGGCGGAGAGTGTCCGCGGCGGTCGGTAGGGTCGTCCCGATGACCGAGACGATGAGCGCCGCGACGGCTCGGCGGGTCGCACTCGCCGCCCAGGGGTTCGGCCGTGCGGCCCCTGCAGCAGTCGGCACCCGCCAGCTGAACGCCCTCATCGAGCGGCTCGGGCTGCTCCAGATCGACTCGGTCAACGTGTTCGAGCGCAGCCACTACCTGCCGGTGTTCGCACGTCTCGGTCCCTACGATCGCTCGCTGCTCGACCGGCAGCTGTTCACCCCTCCCGGCAGGTACGTCGAATACCTGGCCCACGTCGCCTGCTTCATCCCCACCGCCAGCTGGCCGCTGTTCCGCTGGCGCATGGACGCCTACCGCGCCAAGCACTCGACCGATCCGTGGGTTCTCGCGAACGGGGCCATGCTCGACTGGCTGAGGTCCGAGCTCGCGGCGAATGGGCCGATCGCGGCCAGCGAGATCGAGCACGACGCCAACAAGCGCCGCGGCCCGTGGTGGGGGTGGAGCGACGTCAAGGAGGGTCTGGAGTACCTGTTCTGGTGGGGCGAGGTGGTCTCCGCGGGCCGCAACCGGTTCGAGCGCCGGTACGGGCTCGCGGAGCAGGTGCTCCCCGCGTCGGTCATCGACGAGGTCGTCGATCAGGCTGACGCATTCCGGGAGCTGCTCTCGCGGGCCGCCCTCGCCCACGGAGTGGGAACCGCTCGCGACTTCGCCGACTACTACCGGTTGAAGGGCGCCGGTGTCGCCGTCGCGCTGCGCGAGCTGGAGGACTCGGGTGAGCTGATCCCCGTCACCGTGCAGGGGTGGGAGAGAGCCGGCAAGCCCCTTCCCGCGTGGCGTCATCGCGACGCCCGCATCCCCCGCCGTATCGAGGCGGAGGCTCTGCTGTCGCCGTTCGATCCGGTCGTCTGGGAACGGGAGCGGACCGAGCGCATGTTCGGCTTCCGCTACCGGATCGAGATCTACACCCCGGAACCGAAACGGCAGTTCGGCTATTACGTGCTGCCGGTCCTCCTCGACGATCGGCTGGTCGGCCGTCTCGATCTGAAGAGCGATCGCCAGAACGGGGTCCTGCGGGTGCAGGCGGCGTGGAGCGAAGGCGAGGCGGGCTTCGCGGGAGTCGACCGCATCGCCGCTCTGCTTCGAGAGGCGGCGGCGTGGCAGGGCCTCGGCGACGTCGTGGTCATGGGCCGCGGAGACCTCGCTCCGGCGTTGGCAGCGGCCGTTGCGAGAACCTGAGCTAGGTCACGACCTAGAACTCGCCGCCGATGCGGGTGAGGCGCTTGATGCGCTCCTCGAGTGGCGGGTGGGTGCTGAACAGGCGGGCGACGAAGCCCGGCTTCATCGGGTCGGCGATCCAGAGGTGGGCCATCGACGAGTTCTGCCGACGCATGGGACGGCCGTACTCCCCCAGCTTCTGCAGGGCGCTCGCCAGCGCCTCGGGGTGCCGCGTCGTGAGGGCACCGGTCGCATCAGCGAGGTACTCGCGCTGTCGTGAGATGGCCAGCTGCACCAGGGAGGCGACGATCGGGGCGATGATGGCGGCGATGAGTCCGAAGACCAGCACCACCGGGTTGTTGTTGTTGCGGTTGTTGCCGCCGAAGAACGCCATCCGCACGAGCACATCGGACAGGATGCCGACGGCCACGACGAGGCCGTAGACGACCAGCGACACCCGGATGTCGTAGTTGCGCACGTGGCCCAGCTCGTGCGCCATCACTCCTTCGAGCTCGGCGTCGTCCATGATGTCGAGCAGCCCCGTGGTCGCCGCGACGACGGCGTGCTTCGGGTCGCGTCCCGTCGCGAAGGCGTTGGGCGCAGGGTCGTTGACGATGTAGACCTTCGGCATCGGCGACCCCGTCGTGATCGACAGGTTCTCGACGATCCGGTACAGCCTTGGGTTGTCGGACTTCTGGATCGGCACCGCGCCCGCCATGGCGATGGCCTCGCTGCCCGCCGCGAAGTACTGGAAGACGGCGAACGCCGCCGCCCCCAGCACGATGAGGATCGCGATCGAGTAGTCGCCCGGCCGCCCGTACGCCCACTGGGCCAGAAGCCCCAGCGCCCCGATCAGCACCACGAAGGCCAACAGGATGAACACCGTGTTGCGCTTGTTCTTGGCTATCGCGGAGTACATGGGGTCTTTCCGTCAGTCGATGTGGAGAGCAGCGGGATCGAGTCGCGGCGTCCCGGCTTCACGATACGACGGAGGTTCTCGCATTTCGATGCACCGCGCAACATGCGCGGTCACTGGATGTCGACGGCGGGATCGCTGACGCGATCCGGGCCGTCAGAACTGCACGCGGGGCGGTTCGGCGATCGCGGCCGGCTCGGACACCTCGAAGAACTCGCGTTCGCTGAACCCCAGACGGCGGGCGAAGAGGTTGTTGGGGAACACCTTGATCTTCGTGTTCAGCTCGCGGACTCCGCCGTTGTAGAAGCGGCGCGAGGCCTGGATCTTATCCTCGGTATCGACGAGTTCGCTCTGCAGCTGCAGGAAGTTCTGGCTGGCCTGGAGCTGCGGGTACGCCTCGGCGACCGCGAAGATGCTCTTCAGGGCGGTCTGCATGTGGTCCTCGGCGACGGACGCCTGCGCCGGGGTGCTGGCGGAGATCGTCTCGGCACGGGCCTCGGTGACGGCCTCGAATACGCCGCGCTCGTGAGTGGCATACCCCTTGACCGATTCGATCAGATTGGGGATGAGGTCCGCTCGCCGCTTCAGCTGAACGGTGATGTCGCTCCACGCCTCATCGACCCGGACACCCAGGGTGACGAGCGAGTTGTACGTCGCCCACAGGTAGATGCCGACGATCACGACGAGGGCGACCACGATCAGAATCGGGATCAAGATCTCCATGCGGTCATCCTAACCAAGGGGCTCTTCGGTATCGGGAGACGCAAGGGCGGCTCCCAGGGAACTCAGGGTTGACAACAAGAGGCGTCGAGGCGTCATGAACCGAGGACGCCGTCGAGGTAGCTGTTGCGGAAGGTGCGATCCGGGTCGAGTCGATCGCGTAGAGCGACGAAGTCACCGAAGCGCTCGTAGCCGAGACGCAGGGAGTCCGCCTTCTGCGTGTGCAGCTTGCCCCAGTGCGGGCGTCCGCCCAGGGCGACGCAGATCTCCTCGACCGCCGCGAAGTACTCCTCGTACGGTTCGCCCACGTAGCGGTGCACCGCGATGTAGCCGCTCGCGCGGCCGTAGGCGGTCGACATCCAGAGCCGGTCCGCGGCTGAGAAGCGCAGCTCGACGGGGAACGAGATCCGCCACCCCCGCCTCTCGATGAGGGAGCGGATGCGCTGCATGGCCTCGGTGACGTTCTCGGCGGGCAGGGCGTACTCCTGCTCGACGAATCGCACGTTCCTGTTCGCGACGAAGACGCGGTGCGAGTGGTCGGAGTAGCCGCGCTGGGCGATGGTCCCGCTCGCGAGCCGGTTGATCCGCGGGATCAGATCGGGAGCCGCGCTCCCGATCCTGCAGAGCAGACCGAACACGGTGTTGCCGAGCAGTTCGTCGTCCCACCACTGCCGGATCCGCGACGGCGGGGTGATCGCACTGCCGGGAGCGAGCCGGGTGTTCGTCTTCACGAGGATCCGGCTGGTGTGCGGGAACCAGTACATGTCGAGATGGTCCACGAGCGATGCCCGCTCCGGCAGTCCCCCGAGCAGATCCTCGAAGGGCTCGTTGCGTTCCTCCGCGTGGAGGGGGAACGCGGGCACACAGCGAAGAGTGACCTCGACGAGGACCCCGAGCGCTCCGAGGCCCACCGCGACTCCCTCGAGCAGCTCGGGGTCGGTGTCGGCGTCGATGCGCAGCAGCTCCCCCGTCGCCGTGACCATGGCGAGTGCGACCACCTGGGTTGCGAGACCTCCGAAGCGCGCACCGCTTCCGTGAGTGCCTGTCGAGATCGCTCCGGCGATGGTCTGGTGGTCGATGTCGCCCAGATTCTCCATGGCCAGACCGTGGGGAGCCAGCAGCTTCGCGATCTCGTTCAGCGTGGTACCCGCGGCGAAGGTCGCATGGCGCCGGACGCTGTCGACGGACAGGAGCCCGGAGATATGGGACAGACTCAGCTGCACGTCCTCGGGGACCGCGATGGCGCTGAAGCTGTGCCCTGCCCCGATGGCCTTGACGCTGCCGCCCCGATCGGACACGGAGGCGACGACCTCCTGGAGCTCCTCGACCGACGCGGGCGCGGCGACGACGGGCGATGCCCTCTGATTGCGACCCCAATTGGTCCAGCCGATGCGTCGAGCGCTCGTCGTGGTCGTCACAGGAAGGCCTTCCCCTCGCCGCGGTAGGTGGGAACGACGTCGACGACGGTGTCGCCGTCGACGAGATGGAACGCCTCGATCCTCTCGCTGAGCTCCCCCGACTTCGCGTGCCGGAACCAGACCCGGTCGCCGACGCCGAGCGAGAACGCCGCTTCGCCCGCGAGCGGCGTCTGCACCTCGCCGGCCTGCTCGTGCTTCGCCATCGTGAGCCCCTCGGGCCAGACGACCCGCGGAAGCCGATCGGGACCGGGAGGACCCGACGCGATCCAGCCGCCGCCGAGCACGGTCGCACGGTCATTCGTCGGCTTGCGGACGACGCTCAACCCCCAGGACGCCGCCGGTGCCGGCTGGAATGCCGCGAAGCCGTCGAAGGTGTGACCTGCGAGCAGTCCGCTCCCCGCGGCGATGTCCGTGACGGAGCTGTCGGTCCGGGTGAGATGGAGCGAGCCCGTGCCTCCGCCGTTCACGAACTCGAGGTCGGCGACCGCCCGCACCGCGAGTACCGCCGCGGTCCGACGGTCCCGGATCTCGGCGAACGACCGGCGCTGCATGTCGCGCACGATGACGCCCCGCAGGCCGGCGCCGGGCGGCGAGTCCTGGAGGCCGGCGATCTGCGACTCGTAGGCCATCATCCCGACGAGCGCGAAACCCGGACGGGCGACGATCCGACCGGCGAGCTGCTCCGCCTGCTCAGCGGTGTGGACGGGAGAGCGCCAGACGCCCAGCCGGCCGAGGAGTCGCGAGTCGTAGGAGGCGTCGAGTTCGATGGCGACCCGCAGAGTCTCGCGCTGCGACGGGGCGACGACCGAATCGATGAAGTCGAGGTGCTCGACGGAGTCGACCATCAGGGTGACACGCGATGCGGCGACGGGGTCGGCGGCGAGCGCCGCGATCGCCGAGCGGTCCGCCGTCGGGTAGCCGACGACGACATCGTCGATCGTCGCGGAGAGCCAGATCGCCTCGGCGAGGGTGAAGGCCAGGACGCCGGCGTAGCCGGGCAGTGCGAGGACCGCGTCGAGCACGGAGCGGACCCGGATCGACTTCGACGCGACGCGGATCGGCACCCCGTCCGCGCGGTCCAGCATGTCGTAGGCGTTGTGCGCGAGCGCGTTCAGCTCGATGACGCCGACGGGGGCGTCGATTCCCGCGACAGCGCGCGTGATCCCACCCCAGTAGGCGGCCGGATCGTTCCAGGGCTGCACGCCCGGTCGCCTCAGCGGCGGCACTCCGTGCGACATCAGCGCACTCCTTTCACGCGGGACACCACGACGGCGCCCGCGATAGACAGAACGGCGGCGGCACCGAACACGGCGCCGAACCCGCCGGTGGCGGCGACCAGACCGGCCCCGACGAGGGGGCCCATGGCCTGCGGCACCGCCATCGCGACGTTCATGATGCCGAGGTCCTTGCCGCGCGACTCGGGATCGGGCAGCACCTGGGTGGCGAGGGCCTGATCGACCGAGAGGAAGCAGCCGTAGCCGAGCCCGAGCAGGGCACCGCCCACGAACGTCGTCGGCAGCGACGGCGAGACGATGAGCATGGCGGCCGCAACGCCCTGGAAGACGGCGGCGACGCCGACGAAGAGACGACGGCGGCCGAGCCTGTCGGACAGCATCCCCCCGAGGAACGTGGCCGCGATTAGGAAGACCAGATAGACGAGGCTCAGCAGGACGAGGTCGTCCTCCGCGTTCTCGTCGCCCAGACCGTAGAGCAGGAAGTAGAGCAGCAGGGTCGTGCCGAGGGCGTTGCCGAGGTTGACGAGCACGCGCCCCGCGAGGGTGAATGCGAAGTCGGGGTGCTGCCGGGGGTCGATCCACATGCCGGCGAGGAGCGAGTGGAGACTCGGGCGCGTGCGGATGGTCGACGGCTCGTCGGGGGTGGTCGCGACGAACGGGATGACGAGGACCACGAGCACCGCCGCCACCGCGAGATAGCCGTCGAGCACCCCGGTGAACACCTCGGTCACGAGGAGCAGGCCGAGGATGGTGCCGAGCGCCTGGGGTCCGCCGATCCACGCCGAGATGGTTCCGCGCCGGCTGACCGGGATCAGGTCGCCGATCAGGGCGGTGAGAGCGGAGGAGATGACGCAGAAGCCGACGAGGGTGATCGTCCAGGCGATGCCGATGCCCAGATAGTCGTGCTGGAACCCCAGGAGGACGAGCCCCGCGGCGAAGACCCCCGCCCCGATGACGATCCAGGTGCGGCGGCGGCCGAAGCGGGACCGGGTCAGGTCGCTCAACGCTCCGGCGACGGGGAATGCGATGAGGGCGAACAGCCCCGCGATTCCCGAGATGACTCCGAACGCGATGACGCTGTCGAGCCAGTCGCCGGGCGCCAGGCGGTCGATCTGGGCGGGCAGCAGCAGCTGGATCGGGGTCAGCTGCGCGAGCCAGACGCCCAGCCAGGCGACGCCGAAGAGAGGTGTCCAGCTGCGCGTCGTCCGCGGGGGGATCGTCTCGATCACGCCGGCACCGCCATCCCGCAGATCGACGCGGTCGCGACGGCCGCCATCCGCAGGGCCGCCTCGGTGTCGCGCGTCGCCAGCCAGGCGAGCGCGATGCCGTCGTTCATGGCCACGACGACCTGTGCGATCTCGTACGTCGGGCGGTCCCACCTGACGCCCGTCTCGACGACGATCCGTTCGGCCGCCTCCCAGTAGCGCTCGTACTGCCGCCGGGCGAGGGATTCGAGCCCCGGGGTCCGCAGCGCGTAGTGCATGAGCTCGAACATCGACAGCTCGACCTCCGGACGCTCCGCGAGCAGGCCGAGCGAGGCGCAGAAGCCGCGGTAGACGCGCTCCTCGACGCTCAGGCCTGACTCGGCGACCAGGGACTGCTCCCTGAATTCGCGGTCGAGCGTGCGCTCGATGACCTCGGCGAGGAGCGCATCGCGGGAGGGGAACACGTAGTGGAAGCTGGCGAGCGACATCCCCGCCTCCGCCGTGATCGCCCGTGTCGACGCCGCTGCGACGCCGTCCCGGGCGATCACTGCGGCCGCCGCGTCGAGGAGCACGCTCTTGCGGTCCAGCGCCGACATGCGACCCATCGGACTCCGATCGGAAAGCGGAGTGGGACGATCGTCCCACTCCGCACATTCTGGGGCCTCGGCGGCACGGTGACCAGTGTCGGCTCGCCGGAATGTTTGACATGTGCGCACGCCCCTGCGTCAATGGAAGGAGGTGTTTTCCGCTTTCCGCTCAGAACAGAGGCGCCCGTCCCGCCCGGGACGGGGCCGCATTCGGTGGTCCCTGACGCTCGTGCTGATGCTCGCTGGAGCCGGTGCGATCGTCCCCTTCGCCTCCGCACCGGCTGTCGCCGCCGGCGAGTCGACGCCGGTCCCCGAGACGCCGGCCGACACCGCGGAGCGGGCGCCTGCTCCCGCTCCCGCAGAGACGACCGCGCCCGATCCGCAGGAGTCCACGGAGCCGGACACCTCTCCCCGACCGGTTCCCTCGAGCGAGCCCGCGCCACCGACCGAGTCCCTGCCGAATCCCGGATCCGGCACCGCGCCGGAACTGACGATCGACCCGGTCGCCTCACCCGTCTCCCTGCCGCTCACCGTCACGGGGACCCGGTCCGCCGGTAGCGAGGTGCAGGTGCAGCTCGACGACGGATCGGGCGATCCGCTCTGCATCGTGCCCGCGGGTGACGACACCGCCTGGAGCTGTGTCGTCACCTCCCTGCCCGATGGGCCCGCGGTGCCCATCCGACTCGTCGCCCTCCTCAATGGAACCCAGACGGAGCGTTCGGCGACGGTCGCCTGGCTCGGCGCCCCGACCATCCAGCCGACGACCCAGGCGACGACCGCCGGCCAGGTGGGCGGCACGGCGTATCCCGGCGCCACCGTCACGGCCCGCATCGACGGCACAGACTCGACCTGCGTCGTGGTCGCTGACAGCTCAGGGCTGTGGACCTGCGTGTGGGGCGGAACCCTGACGACGGGCAGCTATTCGGTCTCGGCCACGCAGACCGCCGACTTCTACGGCACCTCGACTCCCAGCGCTCCCGTCACCCTGCTCATCGACCGCGACGCCCCCTCGTCGCCGACGATCACCTCTCCGACGTCCGGTGCCCGCATTCCGACGTCGAAGGCGCGCATCGCCGGCACCGGGGACGACGGCAACAGCGTGCTCGTGTTCGCGGGGATCCAGCCCGTCTGCCAGGCGGCGGTTTCGCGGGGAGTCTGGTCGTGCGAGGGTGCACCCATTCCCGAGGGTCGCGCCGACCTCACCGCGATCCAGCTCGACCCCGCCGGTAACGCGAGCGCCGCCAGTCCCGCGGTCCCGGTGCGGTTCGCCTCCGATGCCCCCGCGTCGACTCCGACCCCTTCGGCCTCGGCCGGCACGACCGCACCGGCTCCCTCCTCCGGCGGGGCCACCGGCACGGACTCCGGAGCCGGAGGCGGATCAGGGACCGGATCGCCGTCAGCTTCCGGCCCCGGCGGAGCGGCCGGTGGACCGACCGGCAGGGCGACGGTCCCCACCTGGGTATCGAACCTGCTCGTGCCGACCGCCTACGGGTCGGCGCTGGCCCCGATGAGCGGCGCGGTCGCGACGAGCCTGATCGCCGGCCTCGGCCTGTCGACCGCGACGATCGGGCTGGCGTTCGTGCCGGGACTCGTCGGCTTCCGCACCATGAGCGGCCGGATGCGCGCGCTCCCCTCCTTCACCGGACGCAACCGGTCGAGGATCGACAGCGCACGGGCACGCCCGTGGCCGACCGTCAGCCGATGGACGGTGGCGACTCTGTCGCTGCTGGTCGCCGCTGTGCTCGCGGTGCTCTCGCAACCGGTGCTCGCCCAGTCGAACTACCTGAGGCTCGGCGCCGCCGTCCTTGCGGGACTGGCCGTCGTCAACCTGGTCGGCACCGCCCTCGTGCTCATCGTGGCGCGCAGGCTCTTCCGCGTTCCCGTGCGCGTGGTTCCCCGTCCGCGACTGCTGGGCGTCAGTGCACTGGCGGCCGTGGTGACCCGTGTCTTCGGCCTCACCCCTCCCCTGGCCTTCGGGCAGGTGCTCGGCGGAGCATTCGACACCATCGCCACCGTCCGCGCACGCAGCGGCGTCGCACTCGCACGCGCGGCGACGCTCGGGGCGCTCTCCATCGGGGCGTGGACCGGATACAGCCTCGTCGGGGCCTCGTCCGCGGGCGACCTCTTCCTCAGCGAGCTCGCCGCAACCGTCACCTTCGCGGCTGCCGGGGCGGCGGCGATCTCGTTGCTCCCGCTCGGCGGGTCCCCCGGCTCCGATCTGCTCGCCCACTCCCGAGCCATCTGGGCCGCCACGACCATCGGAGCCTGGACGCTGCTGTTCACCGTGCTCATCTCCGCGAGCGAGATCGCGGGGAACCCCGGAGTCGTCGTCGCCGCGCTCGTCGCGCTGGGCGTCGGCGCGGTCGGTGCCGCATCATGGCTGTGGGTCCGCTACGTGGAGCCGGCCCTCAATCACTGACCCGACGTACGGCAGGGCGCAGCGCAGCGAGCGAACCCGGGCACCCCGACTACTGGTGCCCCCACGGAGATTCGAACTCCGACTGAAACGATTTTAAGTCGTCTGCCTCTGCCGATTGGGCTATGGGGGCGGTCGCCGGCTGGAAAGCTCGCGAAGCGACCGCCGAGCAATCGCCTACTTCTTGACGGCTACCGGCTCGTTCTGCGCGGGGGTGGTCGACCCCTTTCCGGGCAGCGGAGCGTTGGCCGCCTTGGCAGGAGCCTCGTCGGCGGCGGGCTTGGGTCGTGACGCGAACGCCTCGAAGCCGGCGCGCGGGTGCTCGCGAGCCTCGATCGACACGATGTCGCGACCGAGGATGACGTTGAACACCCAGTTGCCGATGACGCGGATCTTGCGCTCCCAGGTGGGCATCGCCAGGCCGTGGTAGCCGCGGTGCATGATCCAGGCGACGAAACCGGTGATGCCGATCTTGCCCGACTGGAAGGCGCCGTAGCCGGGGCCGAGACCAGCGACGGCGCCGAGGTTCTCGTGGTAGTAGTCCTTGGGCAGCTCGCCGCGCACCGTCGCGGTGATGTTCTTCGCGAGCTGCTTTCCCTGACGCACCGCGTGCTGGGCGTTGGGGACGCAGTAGCCGCCCACGCCCTTGCCGGTCAGGTCGGGCACTGCCGAGACGTCACCGGCACCCCACGCGTCGGCCACGATGCCGTTGTCGTCCTCGACGCGGAGGTCGGCGCGGACGCGGAGACGACCGCGCTCTTCGAGCGGAAGGTCGGTGTTGCGCAGCATCGGAGTCGCCATGACACCGGCGGTCCAGACGATGACATCGCTCTCGAAGCTCTCGCCGGTGGAGAGTTCGATGACTCCCCCGACTGCCGACTTGAGCTGGGTGTCGAGGTGCACCTCGGCCCCGCGCTGGGCGAGGTTCTTGAGGACCCAGTGGCTGGTCTTGAGCGAGACCTCGGGCATGATCCGCCCCATGGCCTCGATGAGGTGGAAGCGGGTGTCGTCGAAGGAGATCTGGGGGTACTTCTTGACCAGGTCGCTGGCGAGCGAGCGCATCTCGGCGAACACCTCGATGCCGGCGAAGCCTCCGCCGACCACCACGAAGGTGAGCAGGCGATCGCGCTCGGGTCCGGCGGGCAGCGTCGCCGCCTTGTCGAAATTGGTCATGATGCGGTCGCGGATGGCGACGGCCTCTTCGATGGCCTTGAGGCCGATCGCGTTGTCGGCGACGCCGGGGATCGGGAACGTGCGGCTGACCGATCCGGCGGTGACGACGATGATGTCGTAGCTGGTCTCCCACGGCTCGCCGACCTCGGGCGTGATCGTCGCGGTCTTCGACGCGTGGTCGATCTTGGTGACGCGCGCGGTGACGACGGTGGTCTTCTTCAGGTGACGGCGCAGGGCGACGAGTGCGTGGCGCGGCTCGACGTTGCCGCCGACGACCTCGGGCAGGAAGGGCTGGTACGTCATGTACGGCAGAGGGTCGACGACCATGACCTCGGCTTCGCCCTTGTTGAGCTGCTTCTCGAGCTTCCACGCTGTGTAGAAGCCGGCGTAGCCGCCGCCGACGATCAGGATCTTGGGCACCGTGGACGTCTCCAGTTGTGTGTGTTAAGGCAGGAATACAACAAATAAAGGGTACTACCTGGCGCGACGCCGCCTGTTCGCGCGCGCCGCTCCCCAGACGGTCGTGACGAACAGCCCGCCGAAGACGACGATGACGGCCGCGGGGAGGACCACGTCGGTCAGGTCGGAGGTGCGGGGCAGCACCTGGCGCAGCCACACCGGCAGGACGTCGAGCGGGCCGGCCGGCGCGCGCGGAACGGGCACCGGGGTGGCGGGTGCCTGCGTGGTCGGGGCGGTCGTCGGCGCGTCCGAGCGACGGTAGATCCGAATCCACTCCGCGAGGTCGTACGGCTTGGCCAGCGGGTTGGAGTCGACTGCTGCGACCTCGGCGGTGACCGCCGCGCCGGCGTCGACGAGTCCGTAGCCGTAGATGGGACCGGGCACGGGGTCGCCCTTCGGCTGCGCCGTGGAGATGAGCCGCTGGATGACGTTGTCCGCGTCGAGCTCGGGGTGGGCGGCACGGATGAGGGCGACGATGCCCGAGACGATCGGGGCGGCGCCGCTCGTGCCCGACCAGTAGAGGTCCTGGCCGTCGGGGTCGACGCCGACGAGCTCCTCGCTGGGGGCGGCGACCGCGAGGGTGACGCCCTGACTGGATGCGTCGAAGCTGGCCTCGCCGTCCCTGTCGACACCCGCGACCGCGACGACACCGGGGATGGTCGCGGGAGCTCCCACCTCCACGGTGCCCGCACCGCGGTTGCCCGCTGCGGCCACGATGACGACGTCGTGCTCGAAGGCGTAGAGGAAGGCGTCGTCCCAGCTCTCGGGCCAGGTGAGGGTGTTGGTGGTGAGCGACATGTTGATGACGGTCGCCCCATTGTCGACGGCCCAGCGCACCGCGCCGGCGATCTGATCGCCCGTCGAGACGGTCGTCCCTTCGCCGAAAGCGACCGAGATCGAAAGCAGCTCCGCCTGGGGCGCCACCCCGATGACCCCGGATCCGGGCCCGTCACCGCGGCCGGCGAGGATCGATCCGACGAGAGTCCCGTGACCGGAGTCCTCACCCACGGGGGTGCGGCCGTCGGCAGAACCGAGACCCGACATGTCGGTCCCGCCGACGACGGCGCCGGCCAGTTCGGGGACGGTTCCGATCCCGGTGTCGATGACCGCGATCCGCTGCCCCGCACCCTGGGTGACCTGCCAGGCCGACTCGATGCCGTAGTCGCTCAGCCAGTACTCGAGGTCTCGCACGAAGTCGGCTCGGGCCGGCACCGCTCCCCCGAGGGCCATGGCGAGTCCGACCCCCGCGGCGACGACGGCGACGAGCAGTCGACGGGGCGACCGCCGCTGGTCAGTCGAGCGCGCGCGGCGCATCTGCTTCGGGGGTCCAATCGGCCAGTTCGAGGGCGATGTCGCCGATCGGGTTGATCCCCGGTCCGGCCGCGAGCGAGTGCGCCGCGAGGGCGTGCAGGCACTTCACCCGGACCGGCATGCCGCCCGCGCTGATGCCGGCCAGCTCGGGGACGACCTCGATGCTGTCGCGATCGGCCAGGTACGCCTCATGGGCGCGCGCGTAGGCCTCGCGCAGCTCGGGCTCGGCCTGCAGGCGGTCGTTGAGCTCGCGCATCACACCGTCGGCCTCGAGGGCCGAGATCGCGGCCGTGGCCGCGGGGTGGCTCAGGTAGTACAGCGTCGGGAACGGGGTCCCGTCTCCGAGCCGAGGGGCGGTGGCGACCACCGTCGGCTCCCCGGCCGCCGTGCGCGCCGCGATGCCGAGCACATCACGGGCGGGCCGTCCGAGCTGCGCCGAGACCTCGGCGATGTCGGCCTGTTCGGGAGCGGGGAACGGGGGTCTGGTCATGGCGGTGCCTCTACTGGGCGGTCTCGGGGGCGGGGGCATCGGTGAGGCCGGCAGCGAGGTACGAGGACAGCAGCGATGCCGTCCAGTCGACCTTCGTCTCACTGAGCGTGGTGGCGGCGGGCGCCGCCGTGCCATCCGTCGTCGACGGTACGTCGTCGATGATCAGGTAGGGGTACTCCCCCGGCATGACGTAGAAGAGCCGGTCGCGCGCCTGCGCGCGGATGTAGGCGGGGTCGTCCCAGCGCGCCCGCTCCTCCTGCAGCTGGGTCACGTTGTCGCGCTGCGCCGCCACCGATGCCTCGAGGTCGGCGATCTGCCGCCGCTGCTCGATGAGGGTGCGCAGCCCGGGAGCGAGCACCACGAGGAACAGGACGATGATCGCGAGGACGAGGATCGAGAACCCGGACAGCCGGATACTCCGGAGCCAGGCATGCGACTGCGACTCGTCGGGGAGGGCGACCGGCACGCGGATGCGGCGCGGCGACCTCCCCGACGTCGAAGTCGTGGTCGTGCCGGTGCTCGTGGGCATCGTCTGCAGCCCCCTCGAGCCAGCTGGAATCAGGCGGTGTACCGGGGGAACGCGCTGCGACCCGCGTAGACCGCTGCGGTGTCGAGTTCCTCCTCGATCCTCAGCAGCTCATTGTATTTGGCGACCCGCTCGCTGCGAGCGGGCGCGCCGGTCTTGATCTGGCCGCAGTCGGTCGCGACGGCGAGGTGCGCGATGGTGACGTCCTCGGTCTCGCCGGAGCGGTGCGAGAGGATCGCCGTGTAGCCGCTGCGCTGCGCCAGCGACACCGCGTCGAGCGTCTCGGTGAGCGTGCCGATCTGGTTGACCTTGACGAGGATCGAGTTGGCGATGTCCTCGTCGATGCCGCGCTGGAGGCGGGTCGGGTTGGTGACGAAGAGGTCGTCGCCGACGATCTGGACCTTGTCGCCGAGCTCGGCGGTGAGGGCCGCGTAGCCCTCCCAGTCGTCCTCGGCGAGCGGGTCCTCGATGGTGACGAGCGGGAAGTTCGCGACGAGGTCGGCGAAGTAGGAGTTCATCTCGGCCGAGGTGCGTCCGACTCCCTCGAAGTTGTAGACGCCGTCGGAGAAGAACTCGGTGCTGGCGACATCGAGACCGAGCGCGATGTCGGTTCCGGGGGTGAAGCCGGCCTTCTCGATGGCCTCGAGCAGCAGGTCGAGCGCCTCGCGGTTGCTGGCGAGCTCGGGAGCGAAGCCGCCCTCGTCGCCGAGGCCGGTGGCGAGGCCCTTCGACTTCAGCAGCGACTTGAGCGTGTGGTAGGTCTCGACGCCCCAGCGGAGGCCCTCGGAGAACGTCTCGGCGCCGTGCGGCACGAGGAAGAATTCCTGGATATCGACGCCGGTGTCGGCGTGGGCGCCGCCGTTGATGACGTTGAGCAGCGGCACGGGGAGGATGTGCGCGTTGGGTCCGCCGATGTAGCGGAAGAGCGGCAGGTCAGCGGAGTCGGCGGCGGCGCGTGCGGTCGCGAGGCTGACCCCGAGCAGTGCGTTGGCGCCGAGGCGACCCTTGTTCTCGGTGCCGTCGAGGGCGATGAGCGTGGCGTCGACGACGCGCTGGTCGGTCGCGTCCAGCCCTTCGACCGCGGGGCCGATCTCGTCGAGGACGGCGTCGACGGCCTTGCGGACACCCTTGCCGAAGTAGCGGCCCTTGTCACCGTCGCGGAGCTCGTAGGCCTCGAACGCGCCGGTGGATGCACCGGAGGGGACGGCGGCGCGGGAGACCGTTCCGTCTTCGAGGAGAACCTCGACCTCGACGGTCGGGTTGCCTCGGGAGTCCAGAATCTCGCGTGCTCCGACTGCCTCGATTGCGGCCACGGTTACTCCTCAGGAATGCTTCGATGGTGATGCCGGCGCAGGGAGCGCGCGACGCATTCATCCTAACGAGACGCTTCGACCGCCTCCGAACAGGGCAGGTGAACAGATGGCAGAGCCGCATCCGATCATGTTCCGCGACGACGACTTCGGCCTCGACGAGGTCCGGAGCATCGCGCTCGCCTTCCCCGGCGCGGTGGAGACCGTCTCGCACGGCAGGCCGTGGTTCAGAACGACCACCGGGTTCGCGGTGTTCGGCGGCGGAACCCGCGGACCCGACAAGAGGCGTTACCCGAGCGCGGTCCTCGTCAAGGTCGAGGAGGGGCACAAGGTGCCGCTGCTCGCGGATCCCCGGTTCTTCGACCCCGCCTACCTCGGCGCCGGAGGCTGGGTCGGACTCGATCTGACGGCCGCCGACGTCGACTGGCAGGAGGTCGCCGAACTGGTCGACGAATCCTTCCGCCTCACCGCGCCGAAGAAGCTCGTCCGGCGACTCGACGACGAGGGCGGCCCGGCCGACCGCCGCTGACGCCTCCTCAGCCGAGGGTGCGGATGTCTCCGACGGAGCCGTCGGCTGCGACCGTCGCGAAGTGGGTCCAGCCCGACGCGGCCGCGGTCTCGAGCAGCGGCTTGAGGTTGCGGGGTCGCCGTTCGAGACGGACGCGGTCGTGTTCGGCGGCGAGCCTCGTCTTGGTCGCGACGAGCAGCGCCGGATCCGTGTCCGGGTCGTAGACGAGCACCAGGCCGCCGTGACCTGCGAGCGCATCGGCGGGCAGGAGCTCGAGGATGCGCTCGAAGCCGATCGAGAACCCGACCGCCGGCACGTCGGTGCCCAGGAACCGGCCGATCATGCCGTCGTAGCGTCCGCCGCCCGCGACGGAGCTGCCGGAACCGGGGTGCGCGATCTCGAAGATCGTTCCCGTGTAGTACCCCATCCCGCGCACGAGGGTCGGATCGAAGACGACCTCGGCGCTCGGCACCGCATCGCGGAGGGCCAGGAGGTGCGTGTACGCCTCGCGGTCCAGCCATGCGGGCGGCGGGGCGACACCGTCGAGCAGGTGCCAGCCCGCGGACACGATCGAGTTCAGCGAATCGGCGATGCCGTCGGTGTCGATGCCGAAGCCGCCGAGCTCGGCGACGACGCCGTCGACGCCGACCTTGTCGAGTTTGTCGATCGTGATGAGTGCCCGCTCCCCCAGGTGCTGCGGGATTCCCCACGAGGCGAGGAGCCCGGCGAGGATGCGGCGGTCGTTGACCCGCACGCTCGCGCCCTCGAGGCCGAGTGCGTCGAGAGCGGCGGTGGTCGCGGTGATCAGCTCGACCTCGGCGAGAGCTGTCGCGTCGCCGATGATGTCGATGTCGCACTGGACGAACTGGCGGTAACGCCCCTTCTGCGGACGCTCGGCCCGCCACACCGACCCGGTCTGGAGGGCACGGAAGACGGTGGGCAGCTCGGCGCGGTGGCTCGCGTAGAAGCGGGCGAGCGGGACGGTGAGGTCGTAGCGCAACCCCAGGTCGGCGAGGAGGAGCGGATCCTCCGCGTCGGTCGCCGCCGCGAGATCGTCACGGTCGATGCCCCGCTTCAGGATGCTGAAGGACAGTTTCTCGTTGTCCCCGCCGAGCCCCGAGTGCAGTCGATCGAAGTCCTCGACGACAGGGGTCTCGATCTCGTCGAAGCCGTGCCGCGCGTAGACGCCCTTGATGACCGCGAGCGCGCGCTCACGTCGTGCCTTGTCGGCGGGGAGGAAGTCGCGCATGCCGCGGGGCGGGTTGATCTGGGAAGCCACGGGAAGGATTCTCCCATCCCACCGCGTCGCCGGATGGCCGGAGCGTGCGCACATCGGCCGCACAGTGCACCGGCGGCACCGTGCACCGGCGGGACCGGGCACCGGCAGGAGCGGGTGCCGGCGACGCGCGGGCGGGAGCGCCGACCCGCGATGCCGGACGAGCCAGCCGATAGCGTGGACTGATGACCGACACCGGAATCGACGTCATCGGGGTCGCCCGGAGTTTCGGGGCGGTGCACGCCGTCCGTGATGCGACCTTCAGCGCCCCCGCGGGAGCGGTGACCGCTCTCATCGGACCGAACGGGTCGGGCAAGACGACGCTCATGCTGATGCTCGCCTCGCTCCTGACCCCCGACTCGGGCAGCATCCGCATCGCCGGACAGGACCCCGTGGCCGACCCCCGTGCGGTCCGCGCGGCGATGGGCTGGATGCCCGACGTGCTCGGATCGTGGGCGACCCTCTCGGTGCGCGCGACGCTCGAGATCACCGGCCGCCTGCACGGACTGTCGAAGCCCGCGTCAGCGGCGCGAGCCGAGGAGCTGATCGATCTCGTCGGTCTCGAGCCGCTCGCCCAGCAGCCGACGAGGGTGCTCTCCCGGGGGCAGAAGCAGAAGCTCAGCCTTGCGCGCTCTCTCGTGCACGACCCGCGCGTGCTGCTGCTCGACGAGCCAGCGAGCGGTCTCGACCCGTCGGCGCGCGCCGAGCTGCGCATCCTCGTGCGTCGCCTCGCCGACGAGGGGCGCTGCCTGCTCGTCTCCAGCCACGTCCTGTCCGAACTCGACGAGATGGCCGACAGCGCCGTCTACATCGAGGCGGGGGCCTCGGTCAGTGCCGAGCGCATCGGGCGCGCCAAGGCGAGCCTGCGCCAGTGGCGGGTCCGTGCGCTCGACGCATCCGCCGTCCCGGCCGCCGTCGAGGCGGCCGGCGTCGAGCGGGACCGGATCGGCCGCGACCACCTCGGCACCCTCGTGTCCGTCGAATCCGAGGCCGAGGCCGCGTCGGTGCTGACGAAGCTCGTCGGCGCCGGGCTCGCGATCAGCTCGTTCGCACCCGTCGTCGGCGATCTCGAGCACACCTACCTCGACCTCAGCAGGGGCGCCGTGCCCGCCCAGCCGGTCATCGACGGGACGGAGGACCTCTCGTGAACGCCTTCCTCACGGGCGTCGGCGTCGTCGTGGCCCTCGAGCTGCGGCAGCGGGTCCGGACGACCGCCTGGTACATCCTGCTCGGCGTCTTCTTCGTCGTAGTCGGACTCGTGACCCTCCTCCTCACCTTCGCCCTCGGCGGCTTCCTGGGCGACGCGGGCGGAGGCGTACTGTCGACGATCGTCTACTTCGTGCTCCTCCTCGGCACCCTCGTCACCCCTGCTCTGAGCGGCAACGCGATCAACGGCGACCGCGCCGACGGCACGCTCGCGACTACGCAGGTGACCCAGATCGGCACCGGGCAGCTCGTGCTCGGCAAATTCCTCGCCGCCTGGGTGAGCGCGCTCGCGTTCCTCGTCGTCGGGGCCCCGTTCATCGCCGTCAGCGTCATCATCGGCGGCGTCAGCCTCGACACGGCGCTCGTGTCGATCCTCGTGCTCGCGTTCGAGCTGGGTGTCGTCGCCGCGATCGGGGTGGGACTGTCCGGCCTGCTTGCCCGCCCGCTGTTCTCGATCGTGGTCACCTACCTCGCCGTCGCGGCGCTCAGCGTCGGCACGCTCATCGTGTTCTCGCTTGCAGGCATCGCGACGCAGAGCACCGTCACATCCGAGAGCCGATACCCCGAGTACATGGGCGTCGGCGACGACGACCTGGTGTGCAGCGACTGGGAGACGAGCACCTACTCGATCCCCCGCTTCGACCCGTACTGGGGCGTCCTCGTCGCCAACCCGTACGTGCTGCTCGCCGACGCGACTCCCACCCACTTCGATCGGAGCGGCACCCCCGACGACCTGTTCGGCTTCGTCAAGGTGGCGGTGCGGCAGGCGCAGATCGCTCCCGATCTGAACTCGGTCTACGACGGGTGCACCGAGGAGGGCATCTCCGATTTCCAGACCTCGCGCGAGATCATCGAGAGCACGGTGCCCGGGTGGTTCGTGGGCGCCGCCATCCACCTCGTACTCGCCGCCACTGCACTCACCGCGGGATGGTCCGCCACGCGCACGCCCGCACGCCGCCTGCCGAAGGGATCCCGCATCGCATGACCTCCCCCGCTCCCCTCCTCGGCGAGGTCGTGTCCGTCTCACTCGACGGCCGCCACCGGTTCAGCAAGCAGCGCGCCGACGAGATCCGGCTCCTTCCCGGCCTCGGCGTCGAGGGCGACGCGCACGCCGGCGCGACCGTGCAGCACCTCTCCGATCGACGACGCGACCCGTCGCGCGCCAACCTGCGACAGGTGCATCTCATCCATTCCGAGCTGTTCGACGAGGTGGCGGAACACGGCTACGAGGTCGAACCGGGCGGGATGGGCGAGAACGTCACGACCCGCGGACTCGATCTGCTCGGCCTCCCGACCGGCACCGTCCTGCGCTTCGGCGAGGAGGCGTCGGTCGAGCTGACGGGGCTGCGCAACCCGTGCTCGCAGATCAACGGGCTCGCCCCCGGCCTCATGGCCGAGATGGTGTTCCGCGGTGACGACGGGGTCGTGGTCCGGAAGTCGGGCGTCATGGCGGTGGTTCTCACCGAGGGCGTCATCCGGCCGGGGGACCCCATCGAGGTCGTGCTGCCCGCGGTCGCGACCCCGCTCGCCCCGGTCTGATCCGCCGCCCGGCACGTATCAAGGACTTCGGGGCCGGAGAGTTACGGAAACGGGCGGATCCAGGCCCTTCGGCGCCTCGAACGCCGTGATTCCTGCAGCGGGCCTCAGTGAAGCGGCGGCGCTGAGGATTCCGCCGCACGGACATCGGCCTCGAGCGCGCGCAATGCGGTGCGGAGAGCCCGCTCGGCATCCCAGCCGTTGGCACGAGCCGTCACGGCGAGGCCGAGCAGCTGACGCCCCAGCGCGGCCTCGTCGGCGGCGGCCGACGGCGTCGGCTCCGGTTCGACGCCCAGGGGCGCCGCCCGGCCGAGCATCTTGCCGGCGAGCGCGAGACTCGGCATCGCTCTCGGGATGCCGTCGAGGACGCTCGTACGGGTCGATTTCTCGCGCTTCTTGATCGCGTCCCACTGCAGGGTGATCTCCTCCGTGGTCGTCGCATCCGACTCGGCGAAGACGTGCGGATGACGCAGCCGCATTTTCTCGGCGGTCGCGGCAGCGACATCGTCGATGTCGAATCCCTCCCCGGCCGTCGACGCGGCGAGGTCGGCGTGGAAGAGCACCTGGTAGAGCACGTCGCCGAGCTCCTCGCGCATGCCCGGCACGTCGTGCAGCTCGATCGCCTCGACGAGCTCCGCGCTCTCCTCGATCAGGTAGGGGACCAGCGACTCGTGGGTCTGCTCGGCGTCCCAGGCGCACTCGCGGCGCAGCCGGTGCATGACGGCGACGAGCTCCTCCAGTCCGCTCACGCTGCCGGCCCCTCGCGGCCGGCGACAGGTGCGGCCAGGAGCGCGACGACGACCTCGCCGCCCTTCGTCGGCTGCTCGCCGACGCGCTCGAAGCCCATGCGGGCGTGGAAGGCGAGGGACTGCGGGTTCGGCGGCTCGATGTTGACCTCGCAGGTCACCTCGGCTCGGCCGTCACCGGCGGCCCGATCGAAGACGGCGTCGTACAGCCGACGGCCGAGACCGGAACCGCGGGCCCCCTCGCCGATCACGATGCGGTCGATGTAGAGGAACGGCCTCGTCAGCTCGGCGGCCCGAGCCGAGAAGTAGACGTAGTTCTCGCTGTCGTAGTGCGCTCCGGGATCGACGGCGACGAGGAACCCGCGGACCGCACCGTCCTCCTCGGCGACGAGAGCGAGACTCGCGATGTCCACCAGACCCGCGATCTCGGACTCCGTGGCGAGCGGTACCGCCGGATACGCCGAGTTGTTCAGAGCCGTGACCTCGGGAAGGTCGGACTCGCGGAGGGGACGCAGGGTTGAGGTCACGGATCGACCCTATCCGCGAGCCGCAGTGCACCCGGTTTCCCTCAGGCGCGGCCGATAGGCTGGGTCCCGGTGAGCCGGGAAGCCTGGTCGGCAGACAGTCCGTCGACCCTCTGGAGCTCCATGCGCATCACCCGATCCGACCGCTTCTCCGCCTTCCTGCTGCTGGGCGCGGCCGCGTTGGCCCTCGTCATCGCGAACTCGCCGTTGGGCCCCGGGGCGCTCGCCCTGAGCGACGCCCACCTCGCCATCCCGGCGCTCGGCCTCGACCTCTCGATCTCGCATTGGATCAGCGACGGACTCCTCGCCGTCTTCTTCTTCCTCGTCGCCGTCGAGCTGAAGCACGAGCTCACCCGCGGCGAGCTGGCCAGCCCGGCGCGCGCCATCGCCCCCGCGATCGCCGCGTTCGGCGGTGTCGTCGTCCCCGCCGCCATCTTCCTCGCGGTGACGGCGGGCAGCGGGTACGAGGGCGGCTGGCCGATCCCGACCGCGACCGACATCGCCTTCGCGCTCGGCGTCCTCGCCGTCTTCGGCCGGGGTCTGCCGGGCCGGGTGCGCGCGTTCCTCCTCGCGCTCGCCGTGCTCGACGACCTCGTCGCCATCCTCATCATCGCCGTGTTCTTCACCCGCGATCCCCAGTTCGGCGCCCTGCTCGCCGCCGTCGTCGCGGTGGTCGCCTTCGGCCTGCTGAGTCGTCTTCTGCGCACCCGGATGCGTGTCCTCATCGCCGTCGCCATGGTGCTTCTGGCCGTGATCGCCTGGTACTTCGTTCTGCAGTCGGGAGTGCACGCGACGATCGCGGGAGTCGCGCTCGGTCTGGCGATGAAGCGCGACCCCGCCGGCAGGGTGCGGCACGCGCTCGAGCCGTTCTCGAACGCGATCATCCTGCCGGTGTTCGCCTTCTCCGCAGCTCTCGTGGCGTTCCCCGCGGTCTCGCCCGGCGAGCTGGCTCCGCCGTTCTGGGCGATCCTGATCGCCCTCCCGATCGGCAAGCTCCTCGGGGTCGTTCTCGCGGGCGGCGCCGTCAGCCTGGTCGCCCGACGCAGGTCCGGCGGCGGGCTCGAGGTCGGCGAGCTGGTCGCCGTCGCCGCGCTCGCCGGAATCGGCTTCACGGTCTCGCTCCTCATGAACGAACTCGCCTTCGCCCGGTCCCCCGAGGTGCAGGACGAGGGCACGCTCGCCGTGCTGATCGGCTCGGGTATCTCGATCCTGCTGTCCGCCGTCCTCGTGTCGCTGCTCGCCCGGAACCGACGCCGCCGGGCGATCCCGAACTGACACCGCCCGCTCGCCCACGGCGGAACTGAGCGGCCTTCTTCGACAGGGCCGGTAATGTCGTGGGCCGGATGCGCCTGAGCGGTTCGGGCCGACAGCGAGAGGAAGGGGACGGCATGAGCGACAGCCCGGCCTCCGCCTCGCCCTACGAGACGCTGGGCGTCGGCGCCTCCGCGTCCGACGACGAACTGCGCAAGGCCTACCGCCGACTCCTCCGCAGCACGCACCCCGACACCGGAGGCGACGCGGTCCGCTTCACCGCTGTTCAACTCGCCTGGGAGCAGATCGGCACCCCTGAGGCTCGGGCCGATTACGACAGAGGCGCCCGCCCCGGATCCACGAGTCGCAGCTGGGCGCCCGCTCCCCCGCGTCAGCCGGCCCAGCAGTCGCGTCCCACGGCCCGCTCCTACGGGCATCCCGGCGGATGGCGGCGGGAACGCTACCTGCGACTTATGCAGGAGTGGGTCGGCCGCGGGGTCGAGATCGAGGACCCGTACGCCGCCGAGCTCGTGCACAGCGCGCCCCGCGAACTCCGCCGCCTGCTCGCCGATGCACTGGCCGAGGAGAGCACGGCGCGGGCGCTCAGTTCGCTCGGAATCGGGTACACCGTCTGGCACGACGTGGCGACCGGCGACCCCGACGAGAAGATCGACCATGTCGTTCTCGGTCCGACGGGTCTGTTCGCGATCCTGTCCGAGGACTACGGCGGGCCGGTCAGAGCCCGCCGCGGCGAGCTGATCGGCGACGCGGTCGACGATGAGAAGCCGCGCGATGCGCTGGTGGGTCGTGCGAAGCGGCTCGCCCGCCGCAGCATGGTGAAGTTCAGCGGCATGCTGATCGTGCTCCCCGACGACCACCTGGCCGAGCCGATCGTGCCGCTCGGGTCGGCGAGCGGTGCCATCGTCGCCGCAGTGCGTCGGTCCGTGCTGCCCGCCCTTCTCCGCGACGGATTCGAGGGCGCCCGCCCCGTCGGCGGCACCGAGATCTTCGACCTCCGCAGCCGCCTGCAGGCCCGCATCACCCACGTCGAATAGGCCTCCCTGCACGAATCGGGGAGATCATCGGCGATTCCGCCCGAAATCGAGCCGGACAAGGCGGTTCAGCCCTCTGAGTTCCGCGATTCGTGTCGGGCGAGCCACTCCTCGATCGGGGTGATGACCGCCTCGGGGTCGCGACGGGCCCAGGCGAAGTGGCCGTGCTGCCTGTCCGGCGATTCGGGGACCTCGACGGTGTCGACGCTGGGTGGCAGGCGATCGGCCAGGTGCCGCAGGGCGCGCGGGGTGATCAGCTCGTCGCCCTCGATGCCGACCAGCAGGGTCGGCACCTCGAGCCGACCGAGCGCCGCCTCGTAGTCGGTCGCGTCCCCGGCTAAGCGGTAGCCGCCGCGGCGGGCCTCGTAGGCCCAGTCGGCCATCAGATCCCGACTCTGCCGACCGCCGAAGCCGAGGCGGTGGCCCGGCCAGTATCCGAGGGTGGAGATGGTCGATCGGACGACGGCGATCTCGAACCGGCGGCGCAGGCGCCCCGGGAGCGTGGGCACCGATTCGACGGCGCTGGTGCCGCTCGCGACCGCGACGACGGCGTCCACATCGATCCTCCCGGCCGCCGCAGCGAGAAGAGCGACCTGGCCGCCCAGACTGTGCCCGACGACCATCACACCCCCGGGCGACCGCTCGCCCACCGCCCCGACCAGCGCCGGCACGTCGTGGCCGACCAGGGCGGCGTACCCCGTCGCGCTCGCCCGATTGTGGACCGGGCTCAGCGGCATCCCCCGCGTCTCCGCACCGAACACCGCGCGACCACGCCCCGCCCACGCCTCGAACAGAGGCCCGTAGTAGCCGAGCGGCACCCCGAGCGCCGGCAGGAACAGCACCGACGGTCGAACGGGATCGACGACCCCCGACGCGGCGACCGTCAGGGATGCACCGACGGACTCGATACGGAACCCGGTCTCGCTCAGTTCGACCACCGCGCGATCATCACGCACCGGCGCGGATGCGACAAGCGGGCTGTGCGAAAGCCATCACTCGAGCACGCCGGAGCCACGCGGCGTTCGTCCGCGTCCACCAAACCGTGGCGGTCAGGCGCCCGCTGCCGCGGCGGGTGCCGGGTCTGTCACGAAGATCGAGTCCATGACGTCGCGCACCCACCCGACGAGGTCGTCGTCGGCCGGGTGCTCGCCGCCCGTCACGGGCACGGGGATGAGCGCCGTGCCCGACTGGGTGAGTATCCGCGACTTCGGGTACATGCGCTGCATGCGCACCTGACGTGAGTCGGGCAGGTCGGCGGGCGACACCCGGAGGTTGGGGCCCACGATGACGACCTCGGAGAGCCCCGCCCTCTGCGCGGTGCGGCGCAGGCGCGAGACGGCGATGAGTCGGAGCACCTCGGCGGGCGGCTGACCGTAGCGGTCGGTCATCTCCTCGAGGACCTGGTCGAGCGCGGCCTCGTCGGCGCCGAGCGCACTCGCGGCCGAGAGCTTCTGGTAGGCCTCGAGCCTCAGCCGCTCGCTCTCGACGTACTCCTCGGGGATGCGGGCATCGACCGGCAGCTCGAGCCGGAGTTCGGTCTGCCCCTCGGCGACATCGCCGCGGAAGTCGCTGACGGCCTCGCCGATCATCCGCAGATACAGGTCGAAGCCGACACCCGCGATGTGACCGGACTGCTCGCCGCCGAGCAGGTTTCCGGCACCGCGGATCTCGAGGTCTTTCAACGCCACCTGGATGCCCGAGCCGAGATCGTTGTTGGCCGCGATGGTCGAGAGCCGGTCGTGCGCCGTCTCGGACAGCGGCTTCGCGTCGTCCCAGAGGAAGTACGCGTAGGCGCGCTCGCGTCCGCGCCCGACTCGACCGCGCAGCTGGTGCAGCTGGCTGAGCCCGTACTTGTCGGCCCGGTCGATGATGAGCGTGTTCGCGTTGGGGATGTCGAGGCCGGTCTCGATGATCGTCGTCGAGACGAGCACGTCGAACTTGCGCTCCCAGAAGTCGACGATGACCTGCTCGAGCAGGTGCTCGTTCATCTGACCGTGCGCCACCGCGACCCGGGCCTCGGGCACGAGCTCGGCGATCTGCGCGGCGACGCGGTTGATGCTCGACACCCGGTTGTGCACGTAGAAGACCTGCCCCTCGCGCAGCAGCTCGCGCTTGATGGCGGCGGCGACCTGCTTGTCGGAGTGCGGTCCGACGAAGGTGAGGATGGGGTGCCGGTCCTCGGGAGGGGTGGCGAGAGTCGACATCTCGCGGATACCCGTGACCGCCATCTCGAGGGTGCGCGGGATCGGGGTCGCACTCATGGCCAGCAGGTCGACGTTGGTCTTGAGCTTCTTGAGGGCATCCTTGTGCTCGACGCCGAAGCGCTGCTCCTCATCGATGATGACGAGCCCCACGTCTTTGAACGAGATCGAATCGGTGAGGATGCGGTGGGTGCCGATGACCATGTCGATGGTGCCGTCCTCGAGCCCCTTCGACACCTCCTTGGCCTCTTTCGCGGTCTGGAAACGGCTGAGGGCGCGCACCTTGACCGGGAAGCCGGCGAAGCGCTCGGTGAACGTCTCGAGGTGCTGGCGCACGAGAAGGGTCGTCGGCACGAGCATGGCGACCTGCTTGCCGTCCTGGATCGCCTTGAAGGCGGCGCGGACCGCGACCTCGGTCTTGCCGAAGCCGACGTCGCCCGCGAGCAGGCGGTCCATCGGGATGGGCCGCTCCATGTCGGCCTTGACCTCGTCGATCGTGGTGAGCTGATCGGGAGTCTCGGCGAACGGGAACGCCTCCTCCAGCTCGCGCTGCCACGGGGTGTCGGGCGGGAACGCGTGCCCCTTCGACGCCATCCGGGCGGAGTAGAGCTTGACCAGCTCGACGGCGATGTCGCGGACGGCCTTGCGTGCACGCCCCTTCGCGGCAGCCCAGTCGCTTCCGCCCATCTTCGACAGCTGCGGCGCCTCGCCGCCCACGTACCGGGTGAGGAGGTCGAGCTGGTCGGTGGGCACGTAGAGCTTGTCGCCGGGGTAGCCGCGCTTGCTCGGGGCGTACTCGAGCAGCAGGAACTCACGACTCGACTTGACCGCGTTGCGACCGCCCGAGCTGACCTCGCGTGAGACGAGCTCGACGAATCGGCCGATGCCGTGCGTCTGGTGGACGACGTAGTCGCCCGCCTTCAACTGGAGGGGGTCGACGACGTTCTTGCGCCGCGTCGCGAGCTTCTTCGGCTGCCGGGAGTCGTAGCCCGCGCTGCGGCCGAAGAACTCGCGCTCGGAGAGCAGGGCCAGTTTGGCCTCCGTCTGCTCGAACCCGGTGTCGATGGCGCCGCGGATCAGGTAGGCGATGCCGGGCTCGGGGTCGGCGGGGAACTCGTCGACGATGCGGCCGGGCAGCTCCCGCTCGGCGAGCAGGTCGCGGCTGCGCTCGACGAGCCCCTGCCCGCCGGCGGCGATGGCGAGGCTCCACCCCTTGCCGAGCAGGTCGGCGACGTGATCGACCGCGCCGCCCTGGATGAGCGGCACGGCGTCGCCGCGCACGCGCTGATAGCTCGCCATCTCGACCGCCGCGGCGTCGTCGTCGGGCGCGGACTCGAACGTCGAGAGGGTCCACCACGATCGGTCGGCCGCTGCGTCGCGCAGCTGATTGACGGTCATGAAGTCGCCGCTCGCGAGATCGATCGGCGCCGCGGCACCCGCGGTCGCGGCGAGCCAGGCGGCGTCGAGGAACTCGCGATTGGTGTCGGCCAGGTCGACTGCGCGGCTCGCCACGCGCTCGGGCTGGACCACGGCGACCGCGGCCCCCGGCGGGAGGTAGGCGGTCACGGGCACCAGCCGGTCGACGAGTGCGGGGGTCAACGACTCCATGCCCTCGACCGGGATGCCCTCGGCGATCTTGGCGAGCATCGCGGACAGGCTCGGGAACTCGTGCAGCATCTCGGCGGCGCGCTGGCGCACCTTGTCGTCGAGAAGCAGCTCCCGGCTGGCGGGCAGCTCCACCGACTCGACATCGCCCTCGATGGAGCGCTGGTCGGCGACCGAGAACTGACGGATGCTGTCGACCTCGTCGCCGAAGAAGTCGACGCGGACAGGGTGCTCCGCGGTGGGCGGGAACACGTCGAGGATGCCGCCGCGCACCGCGAACTCGCCGCGGCGGGTGACCATGTCGACGCGGGAGTAGGCCAGCTTGGGCAGGGTGGCGGTCACGTCCGTGAGCGAGATGCCGCGCGCGTTCATCGTCAGCCGCACGGGCTCGAGATCCGTCAGCCCTTCGGCGAGCGGCTGCAGGGCGGCACGCACCGAGCTGGCGACGATGAGAGGGCGCTCGCCGTTCCAGTCGCGCAGCCGTCGGAGCGCGTGGATGCGGTTGCCGACGGTCTCGGGGCTGGGGCTCAGCCGCTCGTGCGGCAGGGTCTCCCACGCCGGGAAGTCGAGGATCTCGGCGTCGGGCAGCAGGCAGCCAAGAGCGACCCGCAGGCCTTCGGACTCGCGACCGGTCGGCGAGACGGTGAAGAGCACGGCGGGTTTCCCGGCGGCCGTGCGGGCCTCGAGAAGGGCGGCGAGCAGCGGTGCCTGGAGGCCCGGTGTCGCGGAGAAATCAGCGTCGCGCCCGATCGCACGGGCGGCGGCGGCGAACGAATCGGCACGCGTCAGGGCGCGCGTCATCCCCTGCAAACTCACTCAAACGAGTCTAGGCGTCCGGTCGGACACGGCGCTGTGCGTTCACCGGAGGCGGAGCCGAGCCTCGTCCCGTTCGACGACGCGGCCGTCGGCGAGCACGAGCGCCCGGTCGGCAGAGTCGCGCACGCGCGGATCGTGAGTGGAGATGATCGCGGTGGTGCCCTCGGAGCGGACCACGTCCTGCAGCAGCCGCAGGATGTCGTCACCCGTCTCGGCGTCGAGTTGGCCGGTCGGCTCGTCGGCGATGAGCAGACGCGGCGCCGTGGACAGGGCGCGGGCGATGGCCACCCGCTGCTGCTGTCCTCCCGACAGCTCCCCGGGGCGCTGACCGGCGGATCCGGAGAGGCCGACGAGATCGAGCAGGTGCTCGACCCGTGCGCGTCGTTCGGCACGGTCGGTCTTCAGCACTCGCAGAGGGAGCTCGACGTTCTCCGCGGCGGTGAGGAGCGGGAGCAGACCGAAGGTCTGGAAGACGAAGGCCAGTTCTCGGCGCCGCAGCAGGGTCCGCTTCCGCTCGTCCAGGGAGGCGACCTCGACCCCGTCGACGACGACGCTGCCCGAGGTGGCGGGATCGAGTCCACCGACGCAGTTGAGCAGGGTGGTCTTGCCGGCCCCCGACCGGCCGAGCACGGCGAGGATCTCTCCCGCCGGCAGCTCGAACGAGACATCGGCGAGCGCGGTGACGACGCCGGATGGGGTGCGGTAGCTGCGGGTCAGGGACTGCACGGACACCATCTGGCGTTCGGCCTCGCCCTGCAGGGGTGCGCTCATCGGGCGTCTCCGGCCTGCTCCGACGCGTCGGGCTCCGTCGGCGCTGACGCCGGTCTGTCCACGCCTGGCCAGATGCCCACGTGGTCGCGTTCGAGTTCGAGCCTGACGCGGCCCTTGAGGCCCAGAGCGGATCGGTACTCCCCCGGCAGCTGCAGCCGGCCGGCCCGGTCGAGCACCGCGAACTCGCGGGCGATGACCGAGGAGGCTCCGGCGCTGTCGATCGTCGTCTCGCGCACGACCTCGGAGGAGGTGCGGCCGTCGCGGATGGCGACGGTCCGCTGCACCTGGGCCGACACCGCGGCATCGTGGGTGACGATCACGATGGTCGTGCCGAAGCGTGTGTTGGCGGCGCGGAGAGCGGCGAAGACCTCGTCCCCCGTCGCGCTGTCGAGTTCGCCGGTCGGCTCGTCGGCGAACAGCACACGCGGTCGGTTGGCGAGGGCGACGGCGATGGCGACGCGCTGCTGCTGGCCGCCCGACAGCCCGCCGGGCCGGCGGTCGGCCAGTTCGCGCAGCCCCATCGCCCCGAGCAGTTCGCCGGTTCGGCGGCGACGCTCGCGGCCGCGCAGCCCAGCGAACGACATGGGCAGGGCGACGTTCTCCGCGGCGGTGAGGTAGGGAAGCAGGTTGCGCGCGGTCTGCTGCCAGACGAATCCGACCGCCTCCCGCCGGAACGCGAGCCGCTGCGCCGAGGTCATCGCGAGGAGGTCGCGGCCCGCCACGACGGCCCGGCCGGCGGTCGGCACGTCGAGCCCGGAGAGGATGTTCAGGAGAGTCGACTTGCCCGATCCCGATGCGCCGACGATCGCGAGCATCTCGCCGTCGTCGATGAGCAGATCGAGCCCCTGCAGCGCCTGGACCTCGATGCGCCCCACCTGGTAGATGCGGACGAGGTTGTCGCAGACGATGAGCGACTCGGACCCGTACGCCGGGGCGGCCGCGGCCTTGCCCTGAAGTGACATCGTCATCGTGGATCTCCTACTCGAAGTGTCTCACTGAGGCGTTCGCGTCGATACGCGATCCGTTCGGCGACGGTCGTGACCAGGAGCACGATCACCGCCGCGCCGATGGCCGCGATCGTCGCGGGGAGGGTCGAGGCGATCGGCGGGTCGCCGGTCCCGCCCGTCAGGGCGCCGAGCCCGAGGCGGGGCGCGATCAGCAGCACCGCCACGATCGACGCGGCGATCCCGCCGAGAAGCGAGGCGACGAGCAGCGGCACGGTCTCCACGGCCACGAGCAGCCACCCGGTCCGGCGGGGCAGGCCCAGGGTGCGCAGCAGCGACAGCGTGCGCGACCGAGCCTGCCCGCCCGCGATGGTCGCGGTCGCGAGGGCGATCATGCCGAGTACGAGCAGCGCTCCGACCGACGTGACGAAGCCGCCCACGACGCCGGACGGGAGGGCGCTGGTGCGCTGGTCCGCCAGCCAGGCCGTGCGGCTGGTCAGGGTGGACCCGCTGCTGCCGGCGGTCGCCTCTCCCGCCGCGTCAGCACCGTCTCCCATCAGGAGCAGGGTGTCGACGGTGAGGTTCACGCCTGAGGCCTCGGCGAGCGCCGTCCTGTCGACGAACAGGAAGGGACCCTTGTCGTAACCGTTCGGCCCGGCGCTGGTGGTGCCGACGATCCGGATCGGCACGACCTGGTCCTCGACGCTCAGTTCGAGGGTCTCCGCGGTGAGCCGCTCCGCGAGCACCTCGTCGGCCATCACGGGGACCGCGTCATCGGATCCGCCGGACGCGAGCTTCCCGCACAGATCGGCCGCGGTTCCGTGAGCCGACCGCGGAAGTCGGGACAGGACATCGCAGTAGCCCGGATCGATCGCCAGGACCGTGGCGATGGTGGTGCCGCTGCCGCCCTCGAGCGGGGTGCCGGGCAGGCTCGCGGCGGCCCCGGCCGCGGTCACGCCGTCGGCGGCGCGAGCCGAGGCGATCTCGTCGTCGGTGATGCTGCCGTCGACGCGGGCGTCGGCACCCACGCGCTGCCAGGAGGCGTCGACCTCACCGGCATCGATCGTCTGCACCAGGGTCGCTCCCCCGATCGCCAGAGCGAATGCGACGGTGAGCGCCATGAGCGGCAGGGCGGGCCGCGAAGCCTCGGCCTGCGAGGCGGCGACGATGCCGGCCGCCCCCTTCGACCTCCGGGCGAGGGCCGCGAGGAAGCGGACCGCGGGCAGCTGGAGACGCAGGATCAGGAGCGACGCCGTCAGCGCGACCAGCAGCGGGAGCGCTCCGATCAGCAGGTCGGGCGTCCCTCCCGCGGACCGACCGAACCCGCGGGAGAACAGAGCCGCCCCCGCCGCCACGGTGACGACCACGACGAGCGCCTCGGCCACGAGACGGCGAGCGCGACGGCGCGCGTCCCGCCCTGCCTGCGCGACCTTTCCGCGGGGAGCGCGCCACACCGCAGAGGCGCCGATGACGGTCTGGAGCACCGGCGCCGCCACTCCGACGAGCAGGACGACGGCCAGACTCATGAGATCGCTCGACGCACCGAGGGCCAGCAGCAGCGCTGCCCCCGCCGCCACGCCGACGGCGGCGAGCAGCAGGGACTCGACGAACGAGGTCAGGGCGACGGAGAGGAGAGAGGCACCGCGGGCGCGTTCCCAGGCGACGTCCCGCTCGCGGCGGAGCACGAGCAGGCGGGCGGTGAGGAAGAGGGTCACGGCCCCCACGCCCCCGACGCCTTCCGCAGCAGTCGTCAGCTGGGCGAGCGCACCCGCCGCCGCAGCCGGATAGCCGGATACCGCATTCGCCAGCGAGGAGCGCGCCGAGATCTGGGCGGTGCTGTCCCCGGCGAGCGATGACGAGTTGACGGTCAGAGCCTCGATCTCGTCGAGCACCTCGTACAGACGTGCCTCGCTGAAACTCTCGGGGTCGAAGCCGACGCGGACGACGGCGTCGACCGAATCGTCGATCAGCTGCTCGGCCCGGCGCTCGCCCTCGGGGTCGGTGAGCACCGTGACACCGAGACCGACGATCCGTCCCGAGCGCAGACGCTCGACCGGCGTCCACAGGGTCGGCAGGTCGATCCACTGGCGCGTCGACGCCTGCGCCTCGTCGACGAGGTCGGCGAGCCCGGTGACGACGAAACTCGTGGGCCCGCCCTTCAGCTGCTCGCCCGCGGGGACCTCGAGCACCGAGCCGACCTCGATGCCCGCAGCGCTCGCCGCCTCGGAGCCGATCATCACCTCGACGGGGCCCGTCGCGCTCTCCGGGTTCGACGGCAGCCGGCCTTCGGTGAGCACGATGTCATCGAGTCGGGTCCCCGTGGCCATACCCACCTGGATGTCGATCGCGTTGTCCGGACTGGTCGCCCCGTCGACCGCGACATCGATCGTGGGAGTGAGCACGGTGGCGGTTGCACCGTCCTGGCTGGCCTGCAGGGCGGGAGGGAGCCGCGGGACGATGCCGTCGGCGACCTGATCGACGACGACGGGTTCCACGGTCCGCGTCACGCCGTCGGACAGGCCGGTCGGCACGGACACCAGCAGATCGGCGTCGTACCCCGCGTCGGCGACCGCCTCCTGCGCTCCCTCGTCGAGAGTCGTCCTGATGAGTGCGGGGGTGGCAGCCGCGACGAACGTCACGAAGCCGAGGAGCGCGGCGTAGCAGACGGCCAGGAGCAGGTCACGGCGCAGCCGTCGTCGCATCAGCAGCCCCGATGACGCGAGAGCACTCAACGGCGACGGGCGACGGCGGCGTCTCGGCCTCATGACCCGCCTCCCCGGAGGAGCGCGGCCGGACTCACCGCACGCTGGAGCGCCGTCGCGATCGCGATGGCGGCGGCCACGACGACAACCACCGCGCCCGTGAGGAGCGCGATCTCGGGCCACGGGGTGACGATGATCACCGACGGGACCGGCGCGACCCCGCCCGCCGAGACCGATACGAGCGGACCGAGTCCTGCGGCGAGGAGCACTCCGACGCCGACGCCGATGACGACCCCCAGCACGACGAGCACGGCGGACTCGAGAGCCACAGCACCGAGCAGCTGACGCCCGGTCAGTCCGATCGCGCGCAGCTGCGCCAGTTCGAGGCGGCGAGCGCGCAGGGACGACGCCGTGTGGATCGCGAATCCGACGGCGGCGAGAAGACCGGCCGCCAGGATGGTGAGCCAGAGCGCGGCCGGCGTCCCCGCCCGGAGGGGCGCCTGCAGAAGCGCCTCGGCGAGGGTGTCGATGCTCACGGCCGCGACGGGCGAGTCCTCGGTCGCCGCTGCCGCCAGCGAGTCCACGTAGTCGACCCCCGCGCCGGGCGGCAGATCGACCCACCACTCGTCGGCGAGCACACCGGTGTCCCCTGCCTGGATCAGGGCACGGGAGACCTCGGTCAGATCGACGACGGCGGTCGGCACGGAGGCATCGGGCGCCGACGCGCCGCTCTCCCCCGCTCTGACCTCCGCCGCGCTCGCCGCACCCGGGACCGCGTCGACGGTTCCGTGCAGCTGCAGGGTGACAGGAACGTTGTCGAGGATGAGCTGAAGGGTCGAGTCATCGACCGTACGCAGAGACCGGGAGAGGCTCGTGGGCAGGACCGCCTGCACCGTGCTGACCGGTGCCCAGGCGACGAAGGAGACCGTGTCCGCACCGTACGACCCGGCCGCCGGGAGCTTCAGGAACAGAGCGAAGCTCGATCCCGCCGGCGGGGTGTCGTCGCGGGCGACCGAGACCGAGGCGTAGGGCGACAGCACGGTCGACCAGGTCGAGTCGTCGAAGGTGATCGGGGTCGACGCGGTCGGAGTCTCCCCCGTCGAGGGCGCGGTGTCGAGAGCCGATATCTCGCTGACGATCACCCCGGCACCGCCCTGCGACTCATCGGGCGACGCCTCCTCGCCCACCGTGAGACTGAACCGGATGCCCGCCAACGAGGTCTGCGACGAAGGATCCCCGCCGAGGTCGGCGGCCAGTCGGCGCGACGTGCCATCCGCTGTCACCGCGCCCATGGGCACCGTGCGGAGATAGCCGCGCGAATCGACCAGCACGGCTGACACGTCGGCGCTCGCGTCGGGCAGCGGCGCAGCGGGGTCGCCGAGGGCCACGGTCATGGTCAGGCCGCGCGACCCGGCCGGCAGGGGCCCGTACGCGGGCTCGCCGTTCTCCGCGGCCAGTCGGTCGGCGATCCGGGCGCCTCCCACCTCGCCCTGGCGTCCGGTCGTCAGGAGGGCGCGGGCGGCGGGGTCGAGCCCGAGCAGCTGCACCGAGGTCGAGGTCCCGCCGTCGTCGATCGAGACGGAGCCGAGGCGGCGGAGGGTCGGCGAGAAGTCGGCTGCGACGGGTGAGCTCTGCGCGGCATCGAGGTCGACCCGAGCCGGAGCACCGACGGCGACGGCGGCCTGATCGCGTTGCGACTGCGTCCAGGTCGCCAGGAAGGCGGAGGCGAAGGTCGCGACGCCGAGGCACAGGCTGAGGAGGAGCACCGCCGCCGTCGCCCGGCGAGCACGTCGGCCCACCTCCCACAGCACGAGCGCCAGCACGGGCCCGCGGGTTTGGGGGACCGCACCATCGAATGCCCGGGCGAAGAGGGGCACGAGCCTCACGCAGAGGAGCGCTGCCCCGAGCAGCACGACCGACGGCGCGGCAGCGAGCACGGGATCCACCGATGGCAGCGCCTCGGTGACCGCGGAGCTCTGGTGGCTGAGGAGCTGCCAGTAGGCGATGCCCGCGAGGGCCACCACCGCGAGGTCGAGTCCCGATCGCGCGACGCCCGAGACGAGTCGCGGGCGGGCCGCGGCTCGTTCCGCGTCGGCGAAGCTGAGGGGTGGGCGGATCAGAGGGGCGAGGAGCACGAGCCCGAAGGCTGCGCCCAGCGCCGCCGCGGTGATCCATGCCGCGGCGGGCAGGTCGAGGATCCCGGTCGACGCCGCACTCGACAGCGCGGGCCGGGTGGCGAGCAGGTCGATGACGGCCACGGCGAGAAGCGGACCGAGGACGGCGGTGGCGACCGCGATGAGCGCTGTCTCGATCGCCGCGAGCCCCACCAGCTGAGCGGCGGAGGCACCGCGCGACCGCAGGAGTGCACGCTCCCCCGCTCGCGCTTCGGCGTAGATGCGGGAGGCCTGCCAGATCGCCGCGAGCGAGGCGAGGAGCACCAGGAGGCTCGCGATGGCCACGGTCGACCGGGTGACCACGAGTCCCGTCGAGACGAGCCGCACGGTCTCGGGGAGCTGGGTCGTCTGATAGATCGCCGACGCCGTGGCTCCGGCGTCACGGAAGAGGGCGGTGTCGAGATCGTCGAGTCGGGTCTCCAGGGGCCCCAGGTCGTCGACCCGGAGCCCGGAGAAGTCGGGGGTGTAGGTGAGGTCGAGGAAGTCGGCGTCGAGGGATGCCGCGTCCATCCCGCGCGGAGGGAGCACGAGCGGCCCGAACGCGTGGGTCGGGATGTACTCGCGGGAGTCGGGCTTCGGGAAGTCGGGCACGTCGCCCTGACCGCGGAGCGGATCGACCGTCCAGTAGTCGTCGGCCTGATCGTCGACCGTGTAGATCCCGGAGACCTGCACGGTGAGCGGATCTCCGGGCGGATCGAGGACCAGAGTGTCGCCGACTCCCAATCCGAGCGAACCGGCCGCCGCCTGCGGCATCGCGACGGGGACCGGATCGGCCGGGTTGCGCTCCTCGGCGAGCTCGGCCGGCCACTCGCCGGCGACGAGCGTCGCGTGCTGGTCGACGGTGTCGAGTTCGCCGAAGTATCCGAGCGTCAGCAGCGGGCCCCGGGAGGGCACCTCGATGAAGCCCGAGAGGGCGTAGGTGGTCGAGGCGGCGCTGATGCGGGGCCCGAGGATCTCCGCCACGACACCGTCGATCGCCTCATGACTGGCCGCCAGCCCCTCGAACGGAACGCTCGCGCGCACCTGGAGCGAGGTCCGGGCCTCGGGAACCGTGTCGAGGGCGTCGCGCACCCCGGCCTGCTCGGTCGAGCTCGCGAGGAGTCCGAGCGAGACGACGATGGCGCAGCCGATCGTCGTGATCGAGGTCAGCACGACCAGCAGGGGCCAGGACGAGCGGGTCCGGCGGAGAGTCGTGGCCAACGAGACGGGAAGGATCCCGGGCAGACCGCGACCGATGCGGTGGGCTGATCGATGCGACGAGGTCCGCTCTCGCTGCGAGGGCACTCACCCACCTCCATCGGCCAGTTCCCGGCCCGGCAGTGGACCAGAGTGAAGGCTATAGCTTCGGTGGAGCGCGCTCTCACGCCACGCGAGCGCGACCCCTCGTGTCCCGAGGCGGCTGCCGCGGGCCGCCCGCGGGCGGAGGGGTGGATCGGGAAGTCATGGCACGCATCCCGGCGACACGGTACGAACGGATGGGGGCGCCGCAGGCGCCGGACGAGGAGACGACAGTGATCGATCGCGAAGGACTGGCGACGTTCCTGCGGCACCGCCGGGAGTCGCTGCAGCCGGAGGACGTCGGCATGTCGCGGGGCCAGCGCCGCAGGACGCTCGGTCTGCGCCGCGAGGAGGTCGCGGTGCTCTGCCACATGTCGACCGATTACTACGCACGGCTCGAGCGCGGGACCGGCCCGCAGCCGTCGGAGCAGATGATCGCGTCGATCGCTCAGGGTCTGCATCTGTCGCTCGGCGAGCGCGATCACGTGTTCCGTCTGGCCGGTCACAATCCGCCGCCGCGCGGGGCCGACAGCGACTACGTCGGACCGGGACTCCTGCGGATCCTCGATCGCCTGCAGGACACCCCTGCCGAGATCATCACCGAGCTCGGCGAGACGCTGCGGCAGACACCGCTCGCCGCCGCGCTCTTCGGCGATGCCTCCGAGCGGACCGGACCCGCCCGCAGTCTCGGCTACCGCTGGTTCACGGATCCGGCGGCGAGGACGCCCTACCCGCCTGACGACGCCGTTCAGCTCTCGCGCGTGTACGTGGCGGGCCTGCGCGAAGTCGTGACGCTCCGCGGCCCCGGCTCCCGAGCCGCCCGGTTCGCCGAACTGCTCGAGGCGACGAGCGCTGAGTTCCGGACGCTCTGGGCAGCCCACGAGGCCGGCATCCAGCCCACCGAGATCAAGCGCTTCGCGCACCCCGAGGTCGGCCTGGTCGAACTGGAGTGTCAGACGCTCCTCGACCCGGAGCAGTCGCACCGGTTGCTCGTCTACACCGCGGTCCCCGGAAGCGAGAGCTACGAGAAGCTGCAGCTCCTCTCCGTCATCGGCACCCAGGCCCTGCCCTGAGCCTGCGCTGCCCTCCGCCCGCTTGGCACGGGGCCGGCTGCCCTGAGTCGGCTCGCTCAGCGGTGACTCGTCGAGCAGTGGATCGCCAGGCCCTGAATGAGGTTCTCCGAATTGCCGAACATGGGTAGCACCACCGGCCCACGCGACATCAGGAGAACCCCATGGCCCGCATCGACATCCCCATCCCCGACCAGACCGGCAGACTCGCCGTGGTCACCGGAGCCAGCGACGGCATCGGCCAGGTGATCGCGACCCGGCTCGCCCGGGCCGGCGCCGACATCATCCTGCCCGCGCGCTCCGCGGAGAAGGGGGCCCGGGCGGCCGAGCGGATCCGGAACGCCGCTCCGGGGGTGAACATCGCCGTGCGATCGCTCGATCTCGCCTCTCTGGACTCGGTGACCGCCCTCGTCGACGAACTGATCTCCGACGGTCGACCGATCGACATCCTCATCAACAACGCGGGGGTGATGACGCCGCCCAGCCGCCAGCTCACCGCCGACGGCTTCGAGCTGCAATTCGGCACGAACCACCTCGGCCACTTCGCTCTCACGCTCGGCCTCCTGCCCCTGCTGAAGGCGGGGCGGGCCCGGGTCACCCATCAGACGAGCATCGCCGCCCGCAGCGCGGCCATCGACTGGGACGATCTCAACGGGGAGCGCAGCTACAACGTGATGAAGGCCTACTCCCAGTCGAAGCTCGCCGTCGGGCTCTTCGCCCGTGAGCTCGACGCCCGCAGCAGGGCAGGCGACTGGGGCATCAGCAGCAACCTCTCGCATCCCGGCGTCTCACCGACCAACCTTCTCGCCGCCCAACCGGGAATGGGTCGAAGCAGAGACACGATCGAGGTCCGCCTCATCCGCCTGCTGTCCCGGGTCGGAATCGTCGGCACGCCCGAGACCGCAGCGCTGCCGGCGCTGCTCGCGGCGACCGGCGCCGACTCGCGAGGAGACCAGTTCTTCGGCCCCCGCCGGCAGGTCGGCGGCGCGCCGGCTGCGGTGGAGCTGTGGCGCCCGCTCGCCGACATGGGCTCGGCCCGCCGGCTGTGGGAGGAGTCCGAGCGACTCGTCGGCGCCCGGTTCGCCGTCTGACCGCGGACCGTCAGTCGGTGGCCGCGGTGTGGAAGCGCAGCTGGGCCGCCTCGAGTCCGCTGCCGACCACCAGCTCGACCGCGTCGGCGGCATCCTCGAGGAGGTTGGGCAGCACGTCGCGCTCGGAACCGGAGAAGTCGCGCAGCACGAAGTCCGCCGCCGACATCCGCCCCGGAGGACGCCCGATGCCGACACGGACCCGGGTGAAGTCGCCGCTGCCCGAAGCAGAGGCGATGTCGCGGATGCCGTTGTGACCGCCGTGCCCTCCCCCGCGCTTCAGCTTGATGCTGTCGAACGGGATGTCGAGCTCATCGTGCACCACGATCAGGTTGGCGACGTCGAGGTCGTAATAGGCGAGCAGCGACGCCGTCGGCCCGCCGGACAGGTTCATGAACGAGTTCGGCTTGGCGAGCACGTAGCGCGGCCCCCCGGGAACCGCTCGTCCCTCCGCCACCGTCGAGTTGGTCTTGTGGGTGCCGAAGCGGGCGCCGATGCGGTGCGCGAGCACGTCGAGCACCATCTGGCCGACATTGTGCCGGTTGCCGGCATAGCCCGGTCCGGGGTTGCCGAGACCGACAACAAGCCATGCCTCGCCCGCCACGCTGATCCCCTTCCGGCGTCCGCGTTCCGCGGACCGTCACACCAGCATGCCCGAAAGGCCTGCGAAAGCACGAACGGCCGCCGTCCCCTGAGGGACGACGGCCGTTCGATGGACTGACGACTACTCGTCGGAGTCGCTCGACTCCTCGGCCGGGGCGTCGGTCGCCTCGGTGTCGGTGTCGTCGCTCTCCTCCTGAGGCGTGTAGATCGCGAGGATCAGCAGGTCGGGCTCGCTGACCAGCACAGCGCCCTCGGGCAGCGTGATGTCGCCGGCCGTGACCTGCGCGCCGTCCTCGAGGCCCTCGATGCTGACGACGATGTTCTGCGGGATGCTGACGGCCGGGACCTCGAGCAGCAGGGTCGTGGTGTCGAGGTTCGCGACGGTGCCGGGAGCGGACTCGCCCTCCACGTGCACGGGGATCTCGACCTGGACCTTCTCGCCGCGGCGGATGATGACGAGGTCCATGTGCTCGATGATCTGACGCACCGGGTCGCGCTGGACGTCCTTGACGAGGACGGTCTGGTCCTTGCCCTCGATGTCGAGCTCGATGAGCGCGTTGGCGCGGCGGATGATCAGCGCGGTCTCGTGACCGGGCAGGGTCACGTGCTGCGGCTCGGTACCGTGGCCGTAGATCACGGCCGGGATCTTGCCCAGGGCACGGATCTTGCGGGCGGCACCCTTGCCGAAGCTGGTGCGCACGTCGACGGTCAACTTGTTCTGTTCGTTCTCAGCCATGCTGATTCTCTTCTCCCGCGGGGCCTGCCCCGCATCCGAGGCCGCTAGCGGACGGCCCAGTAGGTGTTCAACTCGAACGGCGGTGTGATCGCACACCTGCGCGTGAGGAAGCCGAAGCCGTCCACCGCGTCGATAACGGATGCCGGAGCATCCCTCGCCGAAGTTCAGTGGGCAATCTTAGTCGATGGCACCGATCGACGCGAGCGCGCTGTCGACGATCGCCTCCGGAGACTGATCGACGTCGACCGTCACCCCCACCTCGTCGGCCTCGAGCGGTTCGAGGATGGCGAGCTGCGACGTGAGCAGCGCGGTCGGCATGAAGTGGCCGGTGCGGGCGCCCATGCGCCGGGCGAGCAGTTCGGGAGTCCCGTCGAGGTAGACGAACAGCACGGTCGGCACCGCGTCGCGGATGATGTCGCGGTACGCGCGCTTCAGCGACGAGCAGGCGACCACGATCCCCCGGTCGAGATCGCGATCGGTCGCGATGGTCTTGCCGACCGCTCGCAGCCAGGGCAGCCGGTCGGCGTCGTCGAGCGGGATGCCCGCCGTCATCTTCGCCTTGTTGGCGGCGGGGTGGAGGTCGTCGGCGTCGACGAAGTCGTCATCGAGGCGTTCGGCCAGCAGCGCCCCGATCGTCGACTTGCCACTGCCGGAGACTCCCATGACGACGATCGGGCGTGAGGGCATGCAGAAGAGCCTAATTCCGTCCGCTTCCAGCCGCGTCCACGCGCACTAGCCTGGATGAGGACATTCCCCGAAGAAGGACGGAACGCGTGGCTGAGACGACGACCAAAGCGAACATCGGTGTTGTGGGTCTGGCGGTGATGGGCTCGAACCTCGCCCGCAACCTCGCCAGCCGCGAGGGCAACACGGTGGCGGTCTTCAACCGCTCCTACGAGAAGACAGAGACCCTCACGAGCGAGCACCCCGAGGCCGGCTTCATCCCGGCCACCACCTACGCCGAGTTCGCGGAGTCGCTGACGACCCCGCGCACCGCGATCATCATGGTCCAGGCGGGCCGGGGCACCGACGCCGTGATCGACGAGCTCACGAAGGTGTTCGAGCCCGGCGACATCATCGTCGACGGCGGCAACGCGCTCTTCACCGACACCATCCGTCGCGAGAAGGCGGTCCGCGAGACCGGCATCAACTTCGTCGGCGCCGGCATCTCGGGCGGCGAGGAGGGCGCGCTCAACGGGCCGTCGATCATGCCCGGCGGTTCCGCCGAGGCGTGGGAGACGCTCGGCCCGATCCTCAAGTCGATCGCCGCCGTCGCGGAGGGCGAGCCCTGCGTGACCCACGTCGGCACCGACGGCGCCGGCCACTTCGTGAAGATGATCCACAACGGCATCGAATACGCCGACATGCAGCTCATCGCCGAGGCGTACGACCTCATCCGCCGCGGCACGAACAAGTCGCCGGCCGAGATCGCCGACATCTTCGCCGAGTGGAACAAGGGCGAGCTCGAGAGCTACCTCATCGAGATCACCGCCGAGGTCCTCCGCCAGGTCGACGCCGAGACCGGCAACCCCCTCGTCGACGTCATCCTCGACCAGGCCGGCGCCAAGGGCACCGGAGCCTGGACCGTGCAGACCGCCCTCGACCTCGGCATCCCCGTGTCGGGCATCGCCGAGGCCGTCTTCGCCCGCTCGCTGTCGTCGAAGCCCGCCCAGCGCGCCGCCTCGAGCGACCTGCCCGGCCCGTCCGAGGCGTGGACCGTGAACGACCCCGACGGCTTCGTCGAGGATGTGCGCCGTGCCCTGTACGCGTCGAAGATCATCGCCTACTCGCAGGGCTTCGACGAGATCGTCGCCGGCGCTGAGCAGTACGGCTGGGACATCAAGAAGGGCGACATCGCGAAGATCTGGCGCGGCGGCTGCATCATCCGCGCCCAGTTCCTCAACCGCATCACCGAGGCGTACGACGAGAACCCCGGCCTGGTCGCGCTGCTGACCGCGCCGTACTTCCGCGAGGCGCTCGAGGGCACTCAGGAGGCATGGCGTCGCGTCGTCATCGCCGCCGCGCAGGGCGGGATCCCCAGCCCCGCGTTCTCGTCGTCGCTCGCGTACTACGACGGGCTGCGCGCCGACCGGCTTCCGGCCGCGCTCATCCAGGGTCAGCGCGACTTCTTCGGGGCGCACACCTACAAGCGCGTCGACCGCGACGGCACCTTCCACACCCTGTGGAGCGGCGACCGCTCCGAGATCGAGGCCGTCGCCTCCCACTGAGCGCACGCCCCACCCGCTGGGCGCAGCGAAGTGAGCCCTTCATTTCGCTGCGCTCACTGGGCGGGCCGGCCCCGCGCCCGCTGAGCGCAGCGAAGCGAGCCCCTTCATTTCGACGAGCTCAATGAGCGGGCCTCTCCCCCGCCCGCTGAGCCCGACGAAGCGAGCCCCTTCATTTCGACGAGGTCAATGAGCGGGCCTCTCCCCCGCCCGCTGAGCCCGACGAAGCGAGCCCCTTCATTTCGCTGCGCTCAATGGGCGGGGCGGGGTCGCAGCCCTGGGGTCGGTGGGCGGGGGCTCGGAGATCGCTGACCGCCGGGCATGCTCCCAGGCCCTCGCGGATAGCGTTCGCCAGATGAGCGCACAACGAGTTGCAGTAGTCACCGGTGGATCAGCAGGACTCGGCCGTGCCATCGTGCGCGAACTCGCCGACCGGGGCTGGGATGTCGCCATCCTCGCCCGCGGGGAAGACGGCCTCGCCGGAGCGGTCAGCGACGTCCAGTCGCGCGGCCGACGCGCGCTCGCCGTCCCGACCGACGTCGCCGACTCCGCCGCCGTGGATGCTGCCGCCGCACGGGTCGAGGCGGAACTCGGCCCGATCGACGCCTGGATCAACAACGCCATGGTCGGGGTCTTCGGTGAGTTCCTGAACACCGACCCGGCCGACTTCGAACGCGCCATGCAGGTCAACTTCTTCGGCTTCGTGAACGGCACCCGTGCCGCCCTCGCCCGGATGACCGCGCGTGACCGCGGCACCGTGGTGCAGGTCGGATCCGCGCTCGCCCACCGCGGCATCCCCCTGCAGGCCGCCTACTGCTCAGCGAAGAATGCGATCACCGGCTTCACCGAGAGCATCGTCACCGAGCTGCTGCACAACAAGTCGAAGGTCACCGTCTCGCAGGTCGACATGCCCGCCATGAACACCGTGCAGTTCAACTGGGTGCGCTCGCAGCTGCCCGACCACCCGCAGCCGGTCGAGCCGATCTTCCAACCCGAGATCTGCGCCGCGATCGTCGTCGACACGGCGGAGAAGCCCCGACGCCGCGTCTGGGTCGGCTCCTCCACCGTCCTGACGATCATCGGGAATCGGTTCGGATCCCGCATCCTCGACGTCTACCTGGCGCGCACCGGATACTCCGGGCAGCAGGCACCCGATGTGACGGAGCCGATGCTCGCCGACAACCTCTACGAGCCCACCCCCGGCGATCAGGGAGCCCGCGGGGCGTTCGACGACAAGGCGAAGTCGACGTCGGTCCAGATGTGGGCGATCCGCAACCGTCCCGCCGCCTACACGGCAGCGGCCGCGTTCGCGACGACCGCGGGTGTTCTCGCCGTCACCGCCCTCGCATCCCTGGGACGCCGCGCCACGAAGTAGAGCGCCGAATCGGTTCGGCTACGCCGCCCCGTCGAGGTGCCCGCCCGGTTCGACGGTTCAGCTTCGCCGCCCCGTCGAGGTGCCCGTCCGGTTCGACGGTTCGGCTACGCCGCCCCGTCGAACATGGAGGTGACGGAGCCGTCTCCGAAGACCTCCTTGATCGCGCGGGCGATCAGGGGTGCGATCGGCAGGACGACGAGCTTGTCCCACCTCTTGTCCTCGGGCAGCGGCAGGGTGTCGGTGACGATGACCGAGTCGATCTCGGGAGCCTGGAGCAGCTCGACGGCAGGATCCGAGAAGACCGCGTGGGTGGCGGCGACGACGACGCCGATGGCGCCCGCCGCCTTGAGTGCGACAGCGGCGTGCTGGATGGTGCGGCCCGTGTCGATGAGATCGTCGACGAGGAGGCACACCCGCCCCGAGACGTCACCGACGATCTCGTGCACCGAGACCTGGTTCGGCACCTTGGGGTCGCGGCGCTTGTGGATGATCGCGAGCGGCGCACCGAGCTTGTCGCTCCAGATGTCGGCGACGCGGACGCGGCCCATGTCGGGCGAGACGACCGTCAGCTTGTCGCGGTCGACGGTCTTCGCGATGTACTCGAGGAGGACCGGCATCGCGAACAGGTGGTCGAGGGGGCCGTCGAAGAAGCCCTGTATCTGAGCGGCGTGAAGGTCGACCGACATGATGCGGTCGGCACCGGCGGCCTTGTACAGGTCAGCGACGAGACGGGCGGAGATGGGCTCGCGTCCACGGCCCTTCTTGTCCTGGCGACCGTACGGGTAGAACGGGGAGACGACGGTGATCCGCTTGGCCGAGGCGCGCTTGAGGGCGTCGACCATGATGAGCTGCTCCATGAGCCACTCGTTGATCGGGGCCGTGTGCGACTGGATCACGAACGCGTCGCAGCCGCGCACGCTCTCGTCGTAGCGGGCGTACAGCTCGCCGTTGGCGAAGGTGCGGGCGTCGGTGGGGACGACTGCGGTGTCGAGTTCAGCGGCGATGTCTCGCGCCAGCTGCGGGTGGGCGCGCCCACTCACGATGACGAGCCGCTTCTCCCCGGTTGTCCTGATGCCCGTCAACTGTTCCCGCTCTCTTCCGCGGCTCGCGCGGCTTCGGTACCAGGCCGATTGGCGGCGACCCAACCCTCGATATTCCGTTGTGGGGCCACGTTCACGGCCAGTGCCCCAGCCGGTACGTTCTTGCGGATGACCGTGCCCGCACCGCTGTAGGCTCCGTCGCCAATTCTAACGGGGGCCACGAACACGTTGTGCGACCCGGTGCGCACCTGCGAGCCGACCTGGGTGCGGTGCTTGTTCACGCCGTCGTAGTTCGCGACGATCGTGCCCGCCCCGATGTTGGAACCCTCCCCCACCTCGGTGTCGCCGATGTAGGACAGGTGGGGCACCTTCGAACCGCGACCGATGACGGCGTTCTTCGTCTCGACGAAGGTTCCGATCTTGCCGTCGGCGTGGAGGATGGTGCCCGGCCGCAGGTAGGAGAACGGGCCGACCGTGGCATCGTCTCCGATGACGGCGAGAGTCGCGTCGGTGCGCTTCACCGTCGCACGCTCGCCGATCTCGCAGTCGACGAGGGTCGTGTCGGGTCCGATCGTCGCTCCCGTCGCCACGATGGTCGCGCCCTTCAGCTGGGTGCCGGGAAGCACGGTGACATCGGGGGCGAGGGTCACCGTGAGGTCGATCCAGGTCGTTGCCGGATCCTGGATCGTGACGCCGGCGAGCTGCCAGCCGCGCACGATCAGCGCGTTGAGGCGTGCCGCAGCGGCGGACAGCTGGGCGCGATCGTTGATGCCCTCGACGATCCAGGCGTCGCCGACGGGAAGAGCGGTGACGGAAGATCCCGCGGCTCGGAGCGCGGCGACGAGGTCGGTGAGGTACTTCTCACCCTGCGCGTTCTCGGTGGAGAGGCTCGCGAGGTGGTCGCGGAGCGATTCGACGCCGAACAGGTAGACACCGGCGTTGACCTCGCGGGTGGCGAGCTCGGCGGCGGTCGCATCCTTCTGCTCGACGATGCGCTCGATGCTGCCGTCGACCGCACGGAGCACGCGGCCGTACCCGGTCGGGTCGGCGGGTTCGGAGGTGAGGAGCGTCGCGTCGGCATCGCCGGCGCGGTGGGTGGTGAGCAGAGCCTCGAGGGTTGCGGCGTCGAGGAGCGGGACGTCGCCGTTGAGCACGAGCACGTCGCCGTCGAAATCGTCGGGAAGGGCGGCGACCGCGAGTTCCACGGCGCGGCCGGTGCCGGCCTGCTCGTCCTGATCGACGACGATCGCCTCGGGCAGTTCGACGGAGATGAGTTCGACGAGTCGGTCGCGCTCGTGCCGCACAACGGTGAGGACGTGGGCCGCATCGAGGGCCTTCGCCGTGGCCAGAACATGGCTGACGATCGGCGCTCCCGCGAGTTCGTGCAGCAGTTTGGGGGTCGCGGACTTCATTCGCGTTCCCTGACCTGCTGCGAGGACGATGACGGCCAGGCGGGGATCGGTCACGCGCTGCTCCCTGTTTCGTGTGGCGGTGCGCCGTCGCGACGCCCCCGGATAGCGTAGCGACCGCCGTGCCGACCGGCTCCGCGTGCGGTACGGTTCGGTCTGATGCTCCCCTTGCCCCCGCGTCCGCCCGCTGTCGGTGTCATGACCTCCGACGGGCTGCGGATCGCGACCTACGACCACGGCGGTTCGAGCGATCTCCCCGTCGTCCTCGCCGTGCACGGTTTCGCCTCGAACGCGTACAGCAACTGGGTCGTGACGGGCTGGGTCCGCGAGCTCGGTCGGGCGGGATACCGCGTGATCTCCTTCGATCAGCGCGGCCACGGCAACAGCGACAAGCCGCACGATCCGGCCGCGTACACGATGGGCGCTCTGGTCGACGACGTGCAGGCGGTGCTCGACACCTACCTCCTCGACGAGGTCACCTACGTGGGCTATTCACTGGGTGCACGGGTGGGCTGGCATGCCGCGATCGATCTGCCGCATCTGGTGGTGCGCGGTGTTTTCGGCGGCATCCCCGACGGCGACCCCCTCACCCGGTTCCGGGTCGACGAGGCGAAGAGCTTCATCGCCGACGGCAGACCCGTCGAGGATCGGCTGACCGCCGCGTACCTGACGATGGCGAGTGGGTTCGACGGGAACGATCTGTCGGCCCTGGTGGCGCTCGTCGAGGGAATGCGCGGAAGTCCTCAGCCCGACCCGGACAACGCGCCGCGCCAACCGCTCCTGTTCGCGACGGGAAGCGACGACAAGATCCTCGAGGCGTCGAAGGCGCTCGCGGAGGCGACCCCTCGAGGCGAGTTCTTCTCGATCCCGGGACGCAATCACTTCAACGCCCCGACCGCGCGGGCGTTCCGCGAACGTGCAATGGAGTTCCTCAGCACACCTGTCTGACCAAGCGCCCTCGACGGGCACGCCTCGATGGCGGTCAGAACGGTGGGTCGTCGGACAGCCACTCCGTCTGCGCCACGGCACCTGATCCGACTCTCGTCGCCGGCTCGCCCGACGACACAGGCACGGACCCCGGCGGGCCGTTCTGGGGTTCGGTGACGTACCGGAAGCCGAGCGGGGAGGTCCAGGTCAGGGTTCCGCTGCCGCCGGCGTCACCCGCGACATTCCAGGCGGTGCCGTGTTTCAGGCGGTGATGCCCCGGACAGAGGTGCGAGAGATTGCAGGCGTCGGTGCAGCCGAGCCACTGCCAGTCGACCGTGTGATCGATGTCGCATTTCCTGGCGGCCCGGTTGCATCCCACGAACCGGCAGGTGCCGTCGCGCTGCTGAAGGTAGCGACGGAGTTCGGCGGGGACGACGTACTTGTCGCGTCCGAATGAGAGCGTCACACCCGTCTCGGGGTGGGTGAGCACCCGGTAGAAGCCCGATGAGGCGCCGACCAGACGGCGGGCCGTCTCGGGATCTATCGGACCGTAGCCGTCGAGGGTCGCGACGCCGCCATCGAGTCCCGCCGCGGTGAGTGCGGGCACCGTCACGTTCACATGAGGCACGACGCCCCGGACCCGCTTGGCCGATGACCGCAGCTCGGTCTCGCCCTCAGCGGGAGGGAGCCCTGCTCCGTCGTCGAGCAGCATGTCGATGAAGACCGCCGCGCGCAGCTGGCGATGGGTGCGGGTCTCGCCTTCGACCTTGAGACTGCCGGCGACCTGGTCGAGGTAGTCGTCGATCGCGTAGGCCTCGGGGGCGGGAACGTACCCGCTGATGTAGGCCATTCCATCGCGGGCGGGTTCGACTCTGACGTCGGCGTCGAGGATGGCCTTGCGGTGACGTTCGGTCATGTCGCTGGGGCTGATCATCTCGCGGAGCACCCGGACCTTGCGATCGAACTTCACGGCCGTGAGCCGCTCGGCGTGCGGGAGAGCGCGTCGCTCGAGTTCCTCGACCTGATCGGGAGCGAGTCCGCCGATGTTGTCGGCGAGGATCCGGGCGTGCCGTTCGGAGAAGCGGCCGGCTGACAGGCGGCGAAGGGTGGACGGCAGGTCGTGGACGAGGATGCGGGCGACCCCGAGCAGCGATTCGGCGGTGCGCTCGGCGATGCCCAGAACCGCGGCCACCTCGGCGCGGAGGGCACGGCTCTGCAAATCGCCGGGATCGGTGATCGACCCGCCCATGCCGGCCTCCCACTGCCCGCGCATCGCGTCGACGAGTCGCAGACGATTGGCTGCGAACCCGGCCGTCGAGCGCTCGTTGTCTTCGAGCATGCGCGCCAGCTGGCGCATCATCGGGAACGGGCCGGGCTCGTCGACACCGGGGACGGGCTCGGGAGCCGAGTCGTCGGAGGCGATCAGTCCCTCGCTCTCCTGCTCGAACTCCTCGTCCATGACCCCAGGAAACCAGGTACCTCCGACATCGCATGCCCCGTGACAGGCCGACGATCTCACTGCTCGCTCACCCTTCGCACCCAGGCGTTCCGCACTGACCGGTCAGCCGCAATCCGTAGGTTCCCCCGTACCGAATGGACAAGCGACGGGCATCGATGCCCACGGAAGGAGTCATCGACCGATGACTGAGATCACCGCCCACCACGGGCTCTTCAAGGACACCAACCTCCACGTCGACGACACCGGCGGCTCGGGTCGACCGGTCGTCCTGATCCACGGCTGGCCCCTCTCGGGAGAAGCGTTCAAGGACGCGGTCCCCGCCCTCGTGACGGCGGGCTACCGGGCGATCACCTACGACCGCCGCGGATTCGGGCGCAGCGACAAGCCGCTCACCGGGTACGGCTACGACACACTCGCCGACGACCTCGCAGCAGTGATCGACGGGCTCGCGCTCACCGACGTGACTCTGGTCGGCTTCTCGATGGGCGGCGGCGAGGTCGCACGCTACCTCGCGAAGCACGGATCGGAGCTCATCCACAGCGTCGTCTTCGCCTCGGCGGTCCCGCCGTACCTGCTGACCACACCGGGCAACCCCGATGGCCCGCTGTCAGCGGGTCAGGCCGCCCAGATGGCGGCGGGATTGACCGCCAACCGCGAGAAGTTCTTCGACGACTTCGTGACGCAGTTCTTCTCGGCGGACGACAAGGTCGTCGTGACCGAGGAGCAGCGTCAGGAGGCCCTCGCGCTCACCGAGCTGGCCAGCAAGGAGGCCGCGCTCGCGACCATGACGAGCTTCGGGTCGACCGACTTCCGAGAGGACCTCGAGAAGGTCACGGTGCCGACGCTCGTGCTCCACGGCGACAGCGACGCGACGGTTCCGTTCGAGGGCTCGGGTGCTCGCACGCACGCGGCGATCCCGAACAGCGAGCTCTACCTCGTGGCCGGAGGGCCCCACGGTGTCAACGTGAGTCACTCGCACGAGTGGAACCGGGTCCTGATCCAGTTCCTGGCGCGCTGAGCCCACTCGGCCACCACGGGCTGTCGGAAGTTCCGTCTCCAGCCCGAAGCCAGACGACCGGCACCAGCCTCAGGAGCGGCCGAGAATGCAAACGTCGAGCGGTAGGGAACGGCTTGGGGCGCTTCGAGGCGTCGGGCACCTCGTCCTCCCCTAGCTCTGCTCGATTCGATCTCTCAGTCGTGCCGTTTGTTCGATGAGCACAGCCATGAGAGCGGGATCGGTGCTATCGCCGCGAAGCTGCGTCTCCAGCGCGATCAGCTGTTGGATCAGTGCGCCGCTGATCGCCGCCCCCGGGCAGGTGTAGTGCAGGTCGGAGATGAGCTGGAGAAATCGGACGACGACCGCGGGGCTGCTTCCGCCGTAATGCCGCATGGGAGTCAGCGATTCCTCCACGATCCTGGCGGGAGGTCGATCGATCGTCACCACCGCGAGCTCGTCATCGCCGTCGGCGAGGCCGGCGGGCAGCTGAGGCACTTCGACTGCTCGCGACACCAGGGCACTGAGGTGTCCCAAAGCGTTGACGGCCGTGGTCGGATCGTTGATGCCCGCCGAGAGGGCACGGACGCCGATGTCCAGGATCTGCTGAAGGCCGTAGTCGATATCCTGCGCCGCGGTTCTCTCGTAGCCGACGACGAAGGCTTTTCGTATCTCTCGCGCGATCTCCGCGGGATCAGTCGGGCGTCGCCCATCGCGTGGCCACCAGTAGGCCTGCGGTGCGCCCGCGACGACGCTCTCGCCGACGCGTTTCGTCTCCTCGATCACGATCCCATGCGACGACGCGAGCTTCACCAGTCCGCCGCGATCGCAACTCGTCAGGAATCCCGATGACTCGGCAGTCACGACGTGCTTCGAGGCGGGTACCTCGATCGGGTGCGAGTAGGCGTTCGCTGCGGCATTGCCGTCGCCGACGAGATCTATCGTGCGGTCGGTCTCGGCATGGATCTCCTTCATGATGGTCTCGACCCGCAGCTGAGCTGCGAGGTGCGCAAGGAAGAAGACGAGCACCACGACGCTCACCAGGGTGAGCACGAACCCGCCTGTCACGGCGATTCGGGGTGCGAACTCGGGGATCTCGTCGGTCGAGTCGCGTACGGAGCGCAGAACGGTGATGGCATAGGCGAAGGTGCCGAGGAACACCGCGAGAGTCGCGTGAACCTGTCTGTCCCGCGAGAACAGGCGGAGGACTCGCGGCGACGCCTGGCTGCTTGCGAGTTGAAGGGCAACGACAGTGAGCGAGAACGTCAGGGAGGTAGCTGTGATGAGCGATCCCGCGATGGAGGACAGTACGGATCGCGCCGTCTCCGCTCCCCCGTTGAAGACGATCGAATCGACTCCTGGAGGGAGCACCTCATCGATCGCGAGATCGAGGCGCGGGACGTAGATCCCCAGAAGCACTGCCACCACGATCGACGCCACGGGAAGCGGCCACAACCTGGACTCGATCGACTCGGATACCCGCGCGATCCAGCCTCGGCTCTTCGTCATCGTCGCTCGCACGTTCACGCCTCTCGGTTCGGACCGACGCCACCCACTCGGAGGCGGAGCGCCTCGACGGGAACTATCGTCGTTGTGCACGCATCGCAGTGAACGGTCCGCTCAATTCTTCGTACCCGGAGGCGATTCGAAGGTGCCCGAAGAACCGCAGCTCGAACCCGACGACCCCACGAAGGCGTCGTGGCCGACGCAGATACAAGGCCGGACCTGGAAATACCTGGCCCGGCGCAGCCTGCACGGCTTCGTACGGAATGGTGCCCTCGATGCAGCCGGAGCGCTGACGTTCTTCGCGGTACTGTCGATCTTCCCCGCGGCACTCGCAATCGTATCCCTCCTCGGAGTCATCGCCGATGGGGAGGCGATCGTGAACCGCCTTCTCTCTCTTCTCGACGAGGTTGCCCCGGGACCCGTCGTTGAGGTGCTGAGGCAGCCGTTGGACGACATCGCTACCACGTCGAGTGCGAGCCTCGCACTCGCCATCGGGGTCCTGACGGGACTGTGGTCGGCTTCGGGGTACGTGAGCGCGTTCAGCCGAGCGATGAACCGGATCTACGAGGTGGACGAGGGGCGACCGTATTGGAAGCGCAAACCCCTCCAGCTTCTCCTGACGGTCATCATCGCCGGTCTGGTGCTGGTGATCGCCGCGATAGTCACCCTGTCGGGACCGGTCGCGCGCACGCTCGGTCGGCTGATGGGTATCGAGGGCACACCGCTCGCGGTCTGGGACGTCGTCAAGTGGCCTGTCCTGGCCGCCGCTGCACTTCTGATCATCGCCCTCCTCTACGCCGCGACGCCCAACGTCCGGCAGCCTCGATTCCGGTGGCTCAGCCTCGGCGCCCTCGTCGCGCTGCTCCTGCTCGGTGGAGCATCGGCCGGTTTCGCCTTCTACGTCGCCAACTTCGCCAGCTACAACCAGACGTTCGGCGCTCTCGGGGGTGTCATCGTCTTCCTGATCTGGATCTTCCTGATCAATCTCGCCCTGCTGCTCGGCGCCGAGTTCAACACGGAGCTCGAGCGCGGTCGGCAGCTCCAGGCGGGCATGCGCTCCGAATCTCGTCTCCTGCTCCCGGCTCGCGACACGACGGCGAGTGACACGTCGAGTCGTACGGCAGCTGTGGACGTACGAAACGGCACGCTTCTGCGGAACGGCGAGGAGATACCGGATCGGAGCGACACTCTCGTTCCGAGAACACGACGCAAACTCCTCGATGCCTGGCATCGACTGAAACGACGCCTCTGACGGAAGCGCCTCTTCGAGGGTCAGGCTCTGCGCATAGAGTCGGGGAATCGCGAGCGGCCATTCTCATCCGTCCGGACCCGCGACGATCAGCAAGGGGCAAACCATGTGGTTCGATACCTGGTCCGAGGTGGGCCGCGTGCTCCTCGTCGGATCTGCTGCTTACGCGTTCCTCATCGCTGCCCTTCGAGTCAGCGGCAAACGGACCTTGAGTCATATGAATGCGTTCGACTTCGTCGTCACCGTCGCGCTCGGATCGACCCTGGCAACGATCCTCCTCAGCGCGGATGTCTCGTGGGCGGAGGGAGTGGTTGCCCTCTCGCTTCTCGGCGGGCTGCAGTTTCTGGTGGCATGGCTGTCGACGAAATGGGGAGCTGTCCGGGGTGCCATCACCTCGAAACCTGCCGTGCTGGTCTCCGAGGGACGAGTGCTCGAGCATGCGATCCGCGAGAACCGGGTCACCGAGTCGCAGGTGATGCAAGCTGTGCGCAGCGGCGGATTCGGAGACGTGAGCCTCGTGGCTGCAGTGGTGTTGGAGCCGAACGGCACTTTGAGCGTCATCGGGAAGAGCTCTCGCGGTGATGGGTCTGCTCTCCCCTGACTTCGACCCGCCGCAGCGGCGTCGATGCCTGATTGCGCACGGCGCCGACCACATTCCTTGCTTGTACGCTTGCAAATATTGCGATCGTGGGCCGCTGTCGCAGACGAGAAGGAGCTGGAGTGGGCGAGTACCGAGCTGACCCCGACGCTGTCGAGGCGACGCTGATGACCTCCCGCGCCCTGCTCGGCGTGGTCGCCCGATCCATCGCCGACGTCCTCCACGATGTCACCCTGCCGCAGTTCCGAGTGCTCGTCGTGCTGTCGACCGTCGGCAGACTCCGGATCGGGGCTCTCGCCGACCGCATGAATTCGAACCCGTCCACCTTCTCCAGGACCATCGACCGGATGGTCAGTCACGGGTGGGTGGACCGGACGAACAGCACGGACAGCCGGCGCGAAGTTCTCATCGAGGTCACTGCGAAGGGCAGGGCGCTGGTCGAGCACGTGACCGACCTCCGACGCCGTGAGATCGCGGAGATTCTCGGACGGCTCTCACCGGACGAGCAGCGCGGCATCTCCCAGGCGCTCGGAGTCTTCGCCCGAGCAGCGGGCGAAGCTCCATCGCGCGACCTGCTGACGCTGGGGCTATAGACCCAGGATCAGAAGTTCCTCGGAAGATGCCTCGTCGGCCGCATCGGCGAACGCACTCAGAGCCTCCCCCAGCTCGCGTCGCTGGACGTGAGACAGTCTCGCCAGGATCGTCGCGAGTTCCGAGCGTCGTCGCTCCGTGACCTCGTCGACGATCTCTCGCCCCCGCGAGGTGATCTGAAGGGAGGGCGAAGCCGGGTCCGCCCCTGACACGAACGCCACGAACGCCCGACTGGCGAGCGAGGACAGCAACGGGTCGACGGAGGCCGGTCCCTCTCCCATCCTCGCCGCGAGTTCGCTCGGACTCGACGGCCCCCGACTCGTGAGAAGCACCAGAAGACGCAACTCGGAGACGGATACGCGCGTCAACGCATCGATCGAGGACCTCGCGACGACACCGAGCAGCGCCCGAGACGCTCGAAGGGTCGACTCGACAGGGTCTTCGTCAGGCTCTCCATGAGGAGTGATCATGTCGCTCCGCTTCGTATCCACCGACTCGTCGGAACGAGTCTCACGGTTGCAGTGTGGCACGGGTCGGCGCGCTCGAATCCAGCGCGCCGCGATTCGTTGCCGGTTTGCAACAGTCGCGTGGCACGACCATCTGCAACCTGCGAATCGCCTATATATGTCTGGATGCAACTATTGCAAAAGTGCAATGCTGGGAATGGCTCATTTTCCATCAGATGCACCGAACGAAGGGAGCAGCCCGTGCTGACCATCTCAGAGAACGCCGCCACGATCATCAAAGGCCTCGTCAATCAGATCGAGCTCGAGAACGACGCAGGCCTGCGGATCGGAACGAAACCCGACGACGCGAAGGGGCTCGGACTCGCGATCGCACCAGCCCCGAACGAAGGCGACCAGGTCGTCGAGCGCGACGGATCGCGCGTGTTCCTCGACCCGGCTGCCGCTCCCGAGCTGACCGACAAGGAGCTCGACGCACTCATCGACGGCGACACCTTCAGGTTCTCGCTGCGCACTCGCAGCTGACCTACCCGCACTCGTTTCACTACGGATCGTCCGGCACGTACCTGCCGGTGAAGGAGAAAAGAACCATGGCATCAGTCACGTTCGACCAGGCCACGCGCCTCTACCCGGGCTCCACACG
>NZ_QEOP01000001.1 GCF_003097495.1 Amnibacterium flavum | reverse complement strand
GCGGGCGCGGCCGGAGCCGCGGGAGCCTTGGGAGCAGCGGGACCCGGGCGCGCCGAAGTCCGTGCTGCGGGGGCGGCCGCGGCGGGCGCCGCTTCCGCGGTCTTGCTGCCCGAGATGCCATCGGCCTCGAGACGAGCCTTGAGCTTGCGCACGACGGGCGGCTCGATGCTCGAAGACGGTCCCTTGACGAACTCGCCCATCTCCTTGAGCTTCGCCAGTGCGACCTTGGTGTCGATTCCGAGATCGCTTGCGACCTCGTGTACGCGTGGTTTCGCTGCCACTTTTCTCCTGTCTGGGCCCACCCAGACAGGGCAGACCGATTAACGGTTGGAGGAACTCATTTCGAGTCGCTCATTAGTTGTCCATAAGCCGATCAGCCTGTTCTTCCGTGCCGGCCCCGCGGAAGGCGGAGGCGGGCATGACGATTCCCACTAACGAGAAGGGGGACGCATCAAGTGTACTCGCATCCCCCGGGAGGGAGAACCCCCACCGGCGGTCGGTGCCGGTTAGGCGGGAACGCCGGAGGTCTCGTAGAGCGAAGCGCGTACCGAGAGGTGAACCTCAATCGCCTTCGAGGATGGAGTCCGGCTGGATGTCAGCGCTCCGGGTCCTCGCGCTGACGCTGGCGCGTCATCACTGCGGCGCGAAAATCGCCATCCAACCGGACCTCAATCGCCTTCGAGGATGGAGTCCGGCTGGATGTCGATTTTCGCGCCCGTCAGCTTGGCGGCGAGGCGGGCGTTCTGGCCCTCCTTGCCGATCGCCAACGACAGCTGGTAGTCGGGGACCAGGGCGCGGACCGCCTTCAGGGACGCATCGATCACGTACGAACTCGTCACCTTCGCCGGCGACAGCGCGTTCGCGACGAACCGGGGCAGATCCTCGGAGTAGTCGACGATGTCGATCTTCTCGCCGCCGAGCTCCGCCGAGACGGCACGGACGCGCTGGCCCAGCTCGCCGATGCAGGCGCCCTTGGCGTTGATGCCGGGCTCCGTGGCCTTCACGGCGATCTTGGTGCGGTGGCCGGCCTCACGAGCCAGTGAGACGATCTCGACGAGACCGCTCGCGATCTCGGGAACCTCGAGGGCGAACAGCTTGCGCACCAGCGACGGGTGGGTTCGCGACACCGTGATCGACGGGCCCTTCGTGCCCTTCGCGACGCTCGTCACGTACACGCGGATGCGCTCACCGTGGCCGTAGGTCTCGCCCGCGACCTGCTCCTCGGGAGGAAGGATCGCCTCGACGGTTCCGAGATCGACGTGGACCATGCGGGGATTGGGGCCCTGCTGGATGACGCCGGCGACGATGTCGCCCTCGCGTCCCTTGAACTCGCCGAGCACCTTGTCGTCGCCGATGTCGCGGAGGCGCTGGTTGATGACCTGCTTCGCTGCGAACGCGGCGATGCGCCCGAAGTCGCTGGGGCTGTCCTCGGCCTCGCCGACGACGGCGCCCTCGTCATCGACCTCGGGGACGAACACGGCGACGTGACCGGTCTTGCGGTCGATCTGCACGCGAGCAGCCGGGGCGTCGTCGCTGCCGTGCTTGGGTTCGGGGGCGCCGGTGTGCTTGAGGTAGGCGGTGAGGATCGCCTGCTCGATGATCTGGACGAGCTCGTCGAAGGGGATCTCGCGCTCCCGTTCCATCAGACGCAAAACGCTCAGGTCGATTTCCACGGGCGGTACTCCATATTCACGATGAGACACCCGCAGATGACGCGGGCCGCATCCAAGGTACCCGATCCGCAGGCTCCCCCGCCCGATCAGGACGGCTCGGGGCAGCGACGGCTGCCATCGACTCGGGTCAGGGCCGCCTCCTACTCGGGTCGGTGCTGTTGAATGGGCGCGTGACCGAGAGAACCATCCAGCTGCGCCGCTACCGCATCCACCCCGAGATGTTCGACGACTTCGTCGAGTGGATGCGCGACGAGCTCCTCCCCATGCGCGTCGAGTACGGATTCCACGTCGAGTTCGCCTACGCGGATGCGAAGAACTCGATGTTCACCTGGGCCGTGAGCCTGCCCGGCGATGAAGCGGGGTTCCGCGAGTTCGAGGAGCACTACTCCGCCTCCCCCGAGCGAGCCGCCGCGTTCGAAGGGCAGCCGCAGCGCATCGCCGAGATGTGGATCGACTTCGTCACCTCCGTCGGCTGACGTCGCGGCGGGCGGAGGCCTGCGTTTCGACGAGCTCGACGGGCGGAGGTCGACGGGCGCGAGGCGCGTATCGAGACTCACCCGGTCCGATCGCGGGGGTCCCGTGAGGCCGCCCGCGACCCCCGGCTCAGCGCTTGTCGATGACGAATACCGGGTGCAGGTGCGCCACGGCCCGGATCTCCTCGTCCGTGGGGTGCTCCGGCACACCGAAGCAGCCCTTGACGGCCGGCCAGAAGATCCGGATGTACGCCCGGAGCACCGGGATCTTGTCGGAGTCGGCGACCTCGGTCACCTGGAACTCCTCGACCCGCCGCCCCCGCCGGAGTTCAGCTGACCCGGCGACGCGGAGGTTGCGAACCCACTGGGAGGTGCCGTGGGCGCCGACGAGATACCGCGAGCCTGCGATGTCGAACGGGTTGACGGGGGTGGAACGGGGTTCCCCGGACTTGCGTCCGGTGACGGTGAGCACCTGGGTTCTGCCGAACGGGATGCCGCGACGGCTGAGCCAGACGACGATCGCGTTGAACACGCGCTCGTAGCGCGTGGGTGGCACGTACCTGACGTCGCCCCGGCCCATGGGGGTCAGCCTCGGATCTCGGCGAGCACCCGGGAGGCGGCGTCAGCAGCGGGAACGGGGGTGCGCTCCCCCGACTTCCGGTCCCACAGCTCGATGGTCCCGTCGGCGAGTCCCTTGCCGACGATGACGATGGTGGGCACCCCGAGAAGCTCGGCGTCGCCGAACTTCACACCGGGCGAAACCTTCGGACGGTCGTCGTAGAGGACCTCGACCCCTGCGGCGTCGAGCTCGGCCGCGAGCGCCTCGGCGGCGGCGTAGACCGCGTCATCCTTGCCGGTCGCGACGATGTGCACGTCGAACGGTGCGACGGCGCGGGGCCAGACGAGGCCCCGATCGTCGGCGTTCGCCTCGGCGATGAGCGCCAGGTTGCGTGTGACGCCGATCCCGTAGGAGCCCATCGTGACGGTGACGAGCTTGCCGTTGGGGTCGAGCACCTGCAGGCCCAGAGCCTCGGCGTACTTGCGGCCCAGCTGGAAGACGTGACCGATCTCGGTTCCACGGTCGAGTGACACGGGACCCGAGCCGTCGGGGGCGGGGTCGCCCTCGCGGACGTCGGCGATCTCGGCGGTGCCGTCGCTCGTGAAGTCGCGTCCGGCGATGAGGCCGAAAACGTGCTTCTCGTATTCGTTCGCGCCGGTGATCCACGCGGTGCCGTCGACCACCCGCGGGTCGAGCAGGTAGCGGATGTCGGTGGCGGAGTCGAGACCGAGCACGGGACCCTCGGGCGACCAGGGGCCGATGTACCCCTTGACGAGACCGGCGACGCGGTCGAAGTCGGCTTCCGTCGCGGGCTCGACCTCTGCGGGCTGGAACTGGACCTCAGCCCGCTTCATGTCGACCTCGCGGTCGCCGGGGACGCCGACGACGACGAGCTCGCGGGTGCCGTCGAGGTGGGTCAGAGCGAGCACCACGTTCTTGAGGGTGTCCGCGGCGGTCCACGGGCGGTCGGCGCGGGGCTGCTCGGCGTTCGCGAGCTCGACCAGCGTCTTGATGGTGGGCGTGTTCGGCGAGTCGAAGACCACGGGATCGGGTGCGTCGCCGAACGGGATCGATTCGGGCACCAGCGTGGTGAACGCTTCGACGTTCGCCGTGAAGCCACCGGGCGAGCGGACGAACGTGTCCTCGCCGATGGGCGTGGGGTGCAGGAACTCCTCGCTCTTCGAGCCGCCCATCGCGCCCGCGTCGGCGGCGACGATGACGTATTCGAGGCCGAGACGCGTGAAGATGCGCTCGTAGGCGTCGCGCTGGGCCTGGTAGCTCTCGTCGAGCCCGGCATCCGTCCAGTCGAAGGAGTAGGCGTCCTTCATGGAGAACTCGCGACCTCGCAGGAGGCCGGCACGGGGGCGGGCCTCGTCGCGGTACTTGTCCTGGATCTGGAAGATCGTGAGCGGCAGATCCTTGTAGGACGAATAGAGGTCCTTCACCATGAGCGTGAAGACCTCCTCGTGCGTGGGCGCGAGCAGGTAGTCGGCGTCCTTGCGGTCCTTCAGACGGAAGATGCCGTCGCCGTACTCCTCCCACCGACCGGTGGCCTCGTAGGGCTCGCGCGGCAGCAGTCCGGGGAACAGGACCTCCTGCGCACCCGCGTTCGCCATCTCCTCGCGCACGATGCGCTCGACCTTGGCGCGCACCCGCAGCCCGAGCGGCAGCCAGGCGAAGATCCCGGGGGCCTGACGGCGGATGTACCCCGCGCGGACGAGGAGCCGGTGGCTCGCGACCTCGGCATCGGCGGGGTCCTCACGGAGGGTGCGGACGAAGAGCTTGCTCATGCGGGTTGACACGGGAACCGAGTCTACCGAGCGCGCCCCTGCGCGCCCGTCTGCGTGCGGGCTCACCGGAAGGGTCGCGTCCCGGTGCGCAGGACGAGCGCGCGCCCATCCCCAGCCATCCGCATTGCAGCAGCGTTGCACGCCTCGATCGGAGAGCGACACGGGGGCGCGGATCCCTAGCGTCGAGGCGATGGACGAAGGACGGGCCGTGACACTGATCGAAGTACGCATGCTGGGAGTTCTCGAGATCGCCGTTCGCGATGAGGGACGTGAAGAAGCGGGAGGACGGGACGACCTCAGGATCCGCGGCGACCTTCCGCGAGCGCTCCTGGCTCGACTGGCGTGGTCTCCCGGCGAGCTCGTGAGCACCGACCAGCTCATCGCCGACGTCTGGACCGACATCCCGGAATCGGCGGTGTCGACACTGCGAGCTCATCTGTCACGGCTGCGTTCGGCAGGCGTCGGTGCGGCTCTCGTCGGCACCCGAGGCGGTTATGTCCTCGACATCGCACGCTCGGGAGTCGACGCCGTGCACCTCATGGACCGCATCGACGCACTCGGTGCGCCGCGCGCGGATGAGAGCCACCTCGCCGAGCTCACCGACCTCGCGCTCCAGGTCGACCGCGAACTCGTCGCGGGCCTCGAAGGGGCCCCCTTCCTCGCCTCGGCGCGGCGGAGCTTCGCGGAGCGTCGTCGTGTGCTCGAGGAGGATCTCGGTGAGACGGCGCTGGCGCTCGGAGACCACGCGCTCGCCACGGCCGTGCTCGAACGCCTTGTGGCGAGGAACCCGGGGCACGAGCGACCCGTCCGCCTCTTCGCGACAGCGCTCGCGCGGCAGACGCGGTTCTCGGACGCGGTCGATGTACTCGACGCCTTCCGCTCCCCGGGCGGTGACGACGACGCGGGGGGTTCCCCGCGCATCGCAGCGCTCCGCACCTCGATCGTGCGTCTGGAACCCTCCGTCGTCGCACCGGTGACCGGGTCGCGCGGCGTGGTCGTGCGCGTCGGGGTGCAGATCCCATTGACCCGCTTCGTCGGTCGAAGCGGCGATCTCTCCCGGCTGCGGGAGGCTCGCACGCGGGAGCGGCTCATCACCATCGTCGGTCCGGCAGGGGTCGGCAAGACGCGAACCGCCGTCGAACTCGCACGATCGGCGACGACGGCTCTCGACGACGAGCAGTACCTGGTCGATCTGGCGGACGTGCGCGCCCCCGATGCCGTCGTGGGCGTCATCGCGGGCGTCGTGCGCGCCACCGAAGCGACCCTCGACGCGATCACCAGGCGACTCTCGGGCCGTCGTGTGCTCCTCATCCTCGACAACGCCGACCACGTGATCGGCGCCCTCGCGATCGCGGTCGCGGGCCTGCTCGACAGCGACCCTGCGTTGAGGGTGCTCGTCACCAGCCGCGAGCCGCTTCGCCTGAAGGACGAGAAGACCTTCGTGCTGCGCCCCTTCTCCGATGCGGAGTTCGATGACGCCTGGCGTCTCCTGCTCGAGCGGGCGACGGACGTCAGGGGCGGCGATCCGTTCGACGAGGAGGAGGAGGACTCTGCGCGCAGGCTCTGCGCCGAATTGGATGGGATCCCCCTCGCCCTGGAGCTCGCTGCGGCTCGCCTCGACGTTCTCGACGCCGACGCGGTCCGGGCGGGGCTCGGAGCGTGGTCGGCGTCGGGCAGGCACGGCAGCGTGCAGAGCGCGATCTCGTGGACCTTCGACCTGCTCGGCCCCTACCTGCAGCGCACGCTCGAGCATGCTGCGCGCTTCGCGGGTCCCTTCACCGTCGAGGCGTTCGCAGGAATCGAGGGTCTAGACCCGATCGAAGCGGAGGCGGCGCTGCGGGAGCTGGTCGGCAGATCGTTGCTCTCCGAAGAGCGCAGCGAAACGGGCCGCGCGCGCCTGCGCATGCTCGAATCGATGCGCGAGTTCATGGCAGATCGTGGTCCCGGGGTCGATGTCGACGACTGGGTGGAGCGCCACCGCCGCTGGTTCGCAGACCTGGTGTGGGCCCTGAGCCCCTCGCTGCGGGCGTTCGAAGCTCGTGACACCATGGCCGTCCTCGACGGTTTCCGTGCTGACATCGATGCTGCGCTCGACAGCGCTGTCTCCGCTGATGACCGGAGAAGCGCGGTCCTCATCACGGCGGGGCTGGCTCAGTACTGGCATCTGCGCGGTCGCTTCGTCGAGGGGCGTGCACGTCTCGACGCCGCGCTGGGGCTCGCCGGCCCGGCGCAGGGCACCGCCGATGTCACTGCTGAACCCCAGGACGAAGCGCTGCTGCTCGCCGTCCCGCTCGCCGAGCTCGAGCTCGCGAATCTCGCCTATCAGCTGGGGGACGCCGAGGCCGGGTTCGTGGCGATCGCCGCGGCTGAGGCTCACGGCCGCGAAGCGGGAGACGCCTCGACGACCGCCGTCGCCCTGGCGCGAGCCGCTTACGGACAGTCGCTCTTCGGCGACCGGGCCACGAGCGAAGCCCTCATCTCCGCGGCGACCGAACTAGCGCGGTCCGCGCCGCTCTGGGCGAGGAGCGAGGTGCTCCTGTGCGCCGGGCAGATGCTGCGCTCCTCCGGTCGTCTGGACGACGCGATGCGGGCACTCACTCGTTCGCACCTGCTCGCCGCGGAGGTCGGCTACACCTGGATGGTCACCAGCGCGCGCTATGTGCTCGCCAAGACGCTCGTCGACGCTCGCCGGCCCCGTGAGGCGATCTCCCTGGCCAGTGACTCGATCGAATGGGCGCGTTCGCACGAAGACTCAGCCGCCGGTCTCGCCCTGCTGCACATCATCGCCGGAGCGTGTGCTTTCGTCGAACGTCACGAGATCGGGGCGCGCCTCTTCGGCGCGGTCGACGCGCTGGGTGTCCGATACGGATACAGCACGGCGAGCGCTGAAGGCGACGAGGCTCACCGGCTGCGGAGGGCTGTCGCGGCGGCGCTCAGCGTGGAAGACTTCGACCGCGAATATCGCAATGGCCGCGACCTCGGATGGGATGACGTCATGCAGCTCGTCGGTCGTCTGCCGCAATCGACGCCGTCGGACCTCGCCGTTCCCACGCCCGCCGTCGGATTCACGGGCCCCGCCGCGGCGCAGTGATGTCGGTGCGCGTCTCGCTCCTCGGCGGCTTCGCCGTGTCCGGCGACTCCGCGCCGGAGCAGGTGCGGGGGCTCATCCCCCAGGCCGTGCTCGCACGGCTGGCGATCGCGCGCGGCGAGCCGATAAGGGCCGAGACGCTGGTGCGGGACCTCTGGCTGGAGCCCCCCGACGAGGTGCTCTCGAGCCTGCGCGCCCACGTATCGCGCCTGCGCAGCCGCGGATGGGCCGATGTGTTGAGCGGCGGACGGGATGGATACCGTCTGGACGCGGACGCCGTCACCGTCGACGTGGTCGAACTCGAGGATCTCGTCTCTCGCGCAGGCGCCGAGGCGGAGGAGGTCCAGCGGGAGCTCGGCGAAGCCCTTCGCCGCTGGCATCCCGAGCCGCTCGCCTGGGCGAGGGAGTTCCCCTTCTCCGTGCCTCTGGCCGGGCGTGTCGCCGCATTGCGCCGTGAGGCTGTCGTGCAGCTCGCCGCGGCGCGCATCTCGAGCGGTGACGCCGCGGCCGCGGTGCTGATCCTGCAGCCTCTCGCCGAATCGACCCCGCTGGACGGCGACCTCCAGCGCTCCCTCGCCGGAGCACTCGCCCGCACGGGCAGGTCGGGGGATGCGCTGCGCGTCCTCGACCACCACATCGACGCGTCCCGCGATTCCGGTGTCGATCCGCATCCCGAGGCCTCCGCCATGAGACTCGCGGTTCTGCGACAGGACCCGGACATCGTCGGACTCGCCGATGCGAACGCCGCACCGGTCGAGCGCGTCGGCATACCGCTGCCGCTCACCCGTTTCGTGGGCCGCGCGGATCTTCTCCGCACGCTCGAACGCGGCCGCGCCTCGTCACGGCTCGTGACTCTGACCGGAGCGGCCGGGGTCGGCAAGACGCGGCTCGCCGTGGAGTCGACCCGCAGGATCGACATCGCCGATGATGAGGTGCAGTGGCTCGTCGATCTCACCCCGGCCACCGCCGACGACGTGCTGTCCCGGATAGCGGAGACCGTGGGGGCGGCGGAGCAGACGTTCGACGCGATCGAGCGAGCTATCGCGGGACGCCGCGCACTGCTGGTGCTCGACAACGCCGAGCATGTCCTCGGATCCGTCGCCGCCGCGTGTTCACGCCTGCTCGGACTCTGCGCCGGCCTCAGCATCCTCGTCACGAGCCGCGAAGCGCTCCGAATGCCCGGTGAACGGGTGATCGCCGTGCCTCCCCTCGTTGGCGAACAGCTGTCGGACGCCGTTCAGCTCTTCCTCGAACGAGCCACCGACGCGAGCGGTGTGCAGAGCTGGGATCGGGAGCAGATGCGGGTGATCGAGACGCTGTGCACCGCGCTCGACGGCCTCCCGCTCGCCATCGAGCTGGCCGCGTCGCGCCTCGACGTGCTCGGCATCGACGAACTCGCCACCTCGCTGCGAACGGCTCCCGATCCCCCATCGCGACGGGGCGACGGCGGCCGGCATGAAACGATCGACTCCGCCATCGAGTGGAGCGTGCGTCTCACCACCCCCCACGAGCGGGAACTCCTCGCGCAGCTGGCCGGCTTCGCCGGCCCGTTCACGCTCGACATGGTCTCCGGCATCTGCGAAGTCGAAGACCGCGACGTCCGTCAGCTGGCCGTGTCGCTCGCGCGGAAATCGCTCGTGCACTCTCTCGCCGGCGTCGGCGAGCGCCGATTCAGGTTGCTCGAGTCGGTCAAGCAGTACATGCACCGGGTGCATCCCGACCCCCATGCGGCGTCGTGGTCCGCGCGTCACGCCGCCTGGTTCGGAGATGCGGCGGTTCGGGCCGCCGCGATGCTGACGTCCGCCGACGCGGCCGCCACGCGCCCGCGGCTCCGGGAGATCCGAGCCGATTTCGATCAGGCGCTCGCGTGGTCTCTGGCGAACGGTGAGAGGCGGATCGCACTGAGCGTGGTGGGATCGCTCGGACGCTTCTGGGCGGAACGCGGCGCAGGTCGGGAGGTGCTCGATCTCATCGACGAGGCGCTGGCTCTGCCGGGGCCGACGCACCCGGACGAGGCGGCGAGCGCTCTCAGGGCAGCGGCGTTCATCGCTGCGGTCGTGCTCGACCCGCTGACGGTGGTCCGATACAACCGGCGGCATCTCGAGATGGCGAAACAGGCGCGGGACCCGGTGCACGGCATGCTCGCTTCGACGATGTGCGCCTTCTTCGCCATCGCCGGGGGCGACGCCGCCGAAATGGACCGGCTGCTCGCAGACTCCGAGACCTATCGCGAGCGCATCACCGACGAGTCCCGCTGGGCGATCGCCGATCATCTGGCGATTCGCGGGGAGGTCCTGCGGGTCGCAGGCCGGCCGGCCGCGTCGCTCGATTCGTTGGGTCAGGCCTACCGTCTCGGGGGCGAGGTCGGCCACGGGTGGGCGCGTGCCAACTCGAGCCTCGTGAGCGGGAAGACCCTGATCGACGTGGGCCGGGCCGCCGACGCACTCGGAATCATCCGCATCGGCGCCATCCGCTTCCTCGAGGGCGACGATCCGTCGAGCGCGCTCGCGACGGCGAGCGTCTACGCGTCCGCCCTCGCGGCGCTCGATCGGATGCCGGCCGCGGCGGAGATGATCGGTGCCGTCGATGCCCTCGGTGCACGATTCGGTTATCGCGCGAACGCCGTCGACCCCGACTACGCCGAGAGGACCCGAGCCCGGGTGCAGGCAGCGCTGCCCGCCGAGCAGTGGGAGGCCGCACTCGCCCGCGGTCGAACACGCTCCATCCAGTGGCTCGTGGAGAACCTTTCGGCTTCGTAGCCGAGTGCGACGACGCATCCGCGGCGAGAACTTCGACGCCGGACATTGCATCGCGATTGCGACGCCTGCACGACGCATCGGAGCCCGTTTCCACACTCCTACCGTGTCTCTCGTCGCCGGATCAGGCGGCCGCCGGCCTGGACGGCCGAGCGACTCCTCACACCGAAAGACGCACATCGATGACCACTCCCGCACCGCAGATCACTCCCCCGCAGGCCCTCACGAGCAGTGAGGCGCGCACCTGGACGATGCTCGCCCACCTCAGCGGGCTGCTCGCCTTCGCCGGCCCGCTCGTCGTGTTCCTCCTCCAGAAGGACAAGAGCGAAGTCGTCGCCCGGGAGGCCAAGGAGTCGCTGAACTTCCAGATCAGCATCGCGATCTACTTCACCGGCCTCCTGCTCGCCGGCACCGTGCTCACCTTCGTGGTGGTCGGGGTGTTCATTCTGATGCTCGCGCCGCTGGTGCCCCTCGCCGGCGCGATCCTCACCATCGTGGCAGCGGTGAAGGCCAACAGCACGGGGAGCTACCGCTACCCGCTCACCATCCGCCTGGTCCGCTGACCCCCGTCGCCGAGAGACCCCACCTCGGCCCGCAGAGCCGACGAAGACGCCCGTTCCCCCTGTGGGAGCGGGCGTCTTCGTCGTTTCCGCCACGGAGTGCTCCGAGCAGCCTCGAACCGTCCCACACCGGCATGACGGGGTCATTGCAGGGCGGTTGCGACCTGACTCCGAGCCGCATCCCAGCCCCGAACGCTTCGTAGCGTTCCTCGCATGACTTCACGACACATGCCCCGCCGCCTCGGTGCCGCCGGGCTCACCACCATCGCAGCAGCCACCCTCCTCTCCGGCTGCGTTCCGTCCTTCCTCCCCGGCGGCTCGTCCGGCGCCGTCGGCTTCGACGACGTCCAGCAGGCCACCCTGCAGATCGAATCGGTCGGCACGTTCGTCTCGCCCGAGGAAGGGGGCTACGAGGCCGCGGGACGCGGCTCCGGATTCCTCATCTCCGAGAACGGCCTCGCCGTCACCAACAACCACGTCGTCGTCGGCGCGGGCACCCTCAAGGTGTGGCGCGCCGGAGACACAGGAACCGAGCTGAACGCCAAGGTCCTCGGCTCCTCCGAGTGCCTCGACCTTGCCGTCATCCAGCTGGAGAAGGACTCCTACCCCCACTTCGACTGGCGCAGCGACGACATCACCACCGCGATCGACGTCTATGCCGCAGGCTTCCCCCTCGGCGACCCGACCTTCACCATGACCCGCGGGATCGTCTCGAAGGCCGACACCCCGATGGACACTCCGTGGGCCTCCCTCGATGACGTCATCGAGCACGACGCCCGCATCCGAGGCGGCAACTCGGGCGGACCGCTCGTCGACGCCCAGGGCCGAGTCGTCGGCGTCAACTACGCGGGCAACGACCAGTACGACCAGAGCCTCGCCATCCACCGCGATCAGGCGCAGGAGGTCATCGCGCAGCTGGCGAAGGGCGAGAACGTCCTGAGCCTCGGCATCAACGGCACGGCGCTCACCGATGAGGAGGGCACCGGACTGGGCGTCTGGGTCAATTCCGTCGCATCGGGCTCCAGCGCCGACAAGGCGGGTGTCAAGCCCGGCGACCTGCTCACCAAGCTCGAGGGGGTCAGCGTCGGCGCCGATGGGACCATGTCCGACTACTGCAATGTGCTGCGCACGCATGGTCAGGATGCGACCCTCTCGGCCGAGGTGTTCCGCCCCGCCGATGGGCTCTACTACTCCGGGCAGTTCAACGGCGACCCGATCGAGGCGGACTCGGTCGTCGCTGCGGCAACCGGAGGCACCGCCTCATCCGGGGGTTCGGCGGCCGCGTCGGCCGACTTCGTGTCGATCGTCGATGACTCGGGAAGCGTGACAGTGGATGTTCCCGTCGACTGGAGCGACGTGGACACTGCGGCGTTCACCGACCCCCGCGGCGGAACCTGGGCCAGCATCGAAGCGAGCCCCGATCGCGCCACCTACGGCAGCGGCTGGTCCGCCCCCGGCATCTCGGTGCTCGCTGCTCCGACCGCCACCGCGACCATCTCGTCGGAGGAGTGGCTGCAGATGGTGGGCAGCTACGTGCAGCAGGACGGCTGCGTGCTCGCCTCGAGCGACGCGTACTCCGACGGCGCCTACGAGGGCACGTACGACTACTACACCGACTGCGGCGGCGTCGGCGCCAGCTTCCTGATGCTCGCCGCGACCTCGGTCGACGGCACCCACTCGGTCGCACTCTCGGTTCAGGCGCTGACCGACGCGGATCTCGCCGCACTCGACCGCGCACTCGGCAGCTTCATCGCCGCCTTCTGATCGGAGACCTCCCGGCCGTCGTGCTCAGCGACGGCCGGGCGTCGTCTTCCATGACGATCTGGGAGCATGCACATGACGATCCAGCAACTGCCGCACTCCCCCGGCCAGTCGGAGCCGGACAAGAATGCCAGCGCTCGGCGCGCCGTCCTCGATGATCTGAACCTCGCGATGCTCTTCATCGACTCGGGACGCATCGAGCACGAAGCCGACCTCGTCGTCGACGGCGAGCAAGCCGATACGGGTTCCCGCCACCTGCGGGTGCGCATCACCGCGTACGAGCGCCTGACCCCGGCGACGACCGCAGCACTGCTCTGCCGTATCCTGCACAACCTCCGGATCCCCGGCGTGACGATCGACCGGGTTCCCGGCGGTGTTCGCATGCGATGCCGGTATCTGCTGCCCACCGGTGCCTGGAACCTCGAGATCTTCGCTCCGCTCAGCTGACCGACTCCTGCAGGGGAGGACGCAGCCGGCCAGGCCGAAGCTCCAGCTTTCGGACCGGGGCCGGTCCGGCCCCTGGGGCGAGGGGCCCGGCCGGCCCGTCGCGGCGAGGATCGTCGCGCGAACGGCGATGAGCCGGGCGGAGCGCGCGTCCAGTGGACGGGGACAGGATGGTCGTGACTCGGCCGGTTCTCCCGGCAGGATCTCGACCGGTTCGCGCAGACTCCGGCCCGACCACCGCACGGAAGGATCGACATGACCACTGTCGCCGACACGATCGTCTCCAACCTCGCCGCCCACGGAGTCAGCCGGGTATGGGGTGTCCCCGGCGACTCACTCAACGCGGTCACCGACGCCATCCGTCGGCAGGACGGCATCGACTGGTACCTCGTCGCGCACGAGGAGGAGGCGGCCCTGGCCGCTGCCGGCGAGGCCGCTGTCACCGGTGACCTCGCGGTCTGCGCGGGCAGCTGCGGTCCCGGCAACCTGCACCTCATCAACGGGCTCTACGACGCGCAGCGGAGCCGGGTGCCGGTGCTCGCGATCGCGGCGCAGATCCCGAGCGACGAGATCGGCAGCGGGTACTTCCAGGAGACCCGTCCCATGCATCTGTTCCGCGACTGCAGCGTGTTCTGCGAGACCGTCCTCAGTGCCGAGCAGATGCCGAGACTTCTCGAGATGGCGATGCGCGCCGCCATCGAGCAGCGCGGTGTCGCGGTTCTCGTGATCGCGGGCGATGTCGCCCTCTCCGCGGCGTCGAACGAGCGCGATGTCGTCGTCGCGAAGACGCACCCGGTGATCGTCCCCAGCGCGGAGGAGCTGCACACCGCCGCCGACCTGCTGAACTCGGCCGGGAAGGTCACCATCCTCGCCGGCTCCGGCGTCGAGGGAGCACACGACGAGGTCGTCGCTCTGGCGGACGCGCTCGGCTCCCCCATCGTGCACGCCCTCCGGGGCAAGGAGTTCATCGAGCACGACAACCCGTTCGACGTCGGCATGACCGGCCTGCTCGGTTTCGCGTCCGGATATCGGGCGATGGAGGCCTGCGACACCCTGCTCATGCTCGGCACCGACTTCCCGTACCAGCAGTTCTTCCCCGAGGACGCGAAGATCGTGCAGGTCGACATCCGGGGCGAGCACCTCGGCCGACGCACCCCGATCACGCAGGGGCTCGTCGGCGGAGTCCGGGAGACCGCCGCGGCACTGCTGCCCCTCATCGAGCGCAAGAAGGACAGGGCCCACCTCGAGAAGTCGCTCGACCACTACCGGCGCACCCGCAAGGAGCTGGACTCCCTCGAGAAGCAGGGACGAGGTCCGATCCATCCGCAGCACCTCACGCACCTGATCGACGAGCTGGCCGACGACGACGCGATCTTCGTCCCCGACGTCGGCACCCCCGTCATCTGGGCGAGCCGGCACCTGCGGATCAGCGCCGACCGCAGGCTGATCGGCTCGTTCTGGCACGGCACCATGGCTGCGGCGACTCCGCTCGCGATGGGGGCGCAGGCGGTGGACCGGTCGCGTCAGGTCGTGGTCCTCGCGGGCGACGGCGGACTCTCGATGCTGCTCGGCGAGCTGATCACGGCCGTGCGACACGATCTGCCGATCAAGATCGTCGTCTACACGAACGACGCCCTCGCCTTCGTCGAGGTCGAGATGAAGTCCGCCGGGATCGTCAACTACGGCACGGGACTCGGCTACGAGCAGGGTCGTGCGGATCCGGACTTCGCGGCGATCGCGCAGGCCGTCGGCATGCACGGCGAGAGCGTGGAGGAGGGCGGCGACATCGAGGGTGCGCTGCGCCGCGCGTTCGAGCACGACGGGCCCGCTCTGGTGTCGGTGAAGGTGGACCGGCAGGAGCTGTCCATTCCGCCGCACGTCGAGGCGAAGCAGGCGGGCGGATTCGCGCTGTACGCGCTCCGCACCGTGCTGGGCGGCAACGGCCGCGAGCTCATCGACCTGGCCAAGGCCAACGCCCGACAGCTGCTCTAGCGCGCCCGCCGAGCTTCTGGATCAGGGCGGAGGAAGCTCGGCTCGCTGAACACGAATCGCCCCGGCGCGAGACCGGACGGGCGCCGACCACCACATGGCTGCACCCGTCCGGCTCCCGAGGCATCGGAACGCACGAGCACCCGTTCAGCCGGTGCACTCCTCGACCGGAGCCTCCGACACCGGGAAGGACGGGTCGTACGGATCGGCGTGGAACACGTAACCCTCTCCGTCGGGGGTGAACCAGTAGAGGGCGTCGGGATGGGCCCAGGGACCGGCATTCCCTGTTCCCTCGTCGTCGTATCCAGACGTGAGCGCGTCGTCGAAGGTCATCCGAGTGGACCAGCCCTCGCCGATCTCCGGCACGAATACGGACATGGTCCACGGGCCCTTGATGCCGTCGCAGCTGTAGCCGCGGTACACACCGCCGCCGTAGGTGCCGGTGAAGACGAGACCTGTGCCGCCGACCTGAATCGGCGCCACGTTCGCTCCGATGCCGCGGCGGGTGGTCACCATGAACTCGGGGTTGGCCCACCCCTTCTCATCGGCCGATTCGAAGACGAACGCCCCGGGGAGCTTCTGGGGCTCGGTGGGGGTGACGGAGCCCGCGATCGCAACGATGCCGGTCCATTCGGATCGACCGGCGGTCAGCTCCGTACCATCGACGATCGACTCGGCCCTCACGGAGATGCCCGTGCTGTCGCCGGTGTCGATCGCGTTCGCCTCCGGGGTGACGAGAGCGCGGACGCAGTTGCCGCCGCGCCAGTAATCCTCGGCCATACGCACCAGCACCTGCTGCATCTGCATGGTGAGGTCGTCGGCGATGGTCGTGAGATTCGTACCGTCCGGATCGTCGAGGGCGACGTCGCGCACTTCTTTGGCGCCCTCGCTGTAGACGAAGGTCGACTCGACCGCGGTCTCCGAGCTCGTGGACTTGGTCGCCAAGTCGGCGGGGCCCGGGCCCGGCGTGCCCTGGCTGAGTCCCGCGGTGCCGTCAGCCCAGGAGTCCGCCGCGTACGCCTCGTCGTTGGACGTGCCGCCGAGGTCGATATTGAGCTCGATGACGCTGCGCTGCGGCGTACCACCGGGCGGGGTGACCGTGATCGCCGAGCGCACCCAGATCCCGCCCTCGATCGCCCCGTCCGCGGCGGGACAGACGAGCACGTGGTACTCGCCCTCGGTGATCATCTCGAAGCGCGTCCCATCTGGTCCCGTGTCGGAGATGGTCGAGGTGACGGTCCCGGATGCGGCGCCGCCCGCCACGGTCCACCCGATCTGCGGGTTGGTCCCGTCGCCGGAGTCGAACTCGGCGAGCGAGTCATCGTCCTGGGCGGCGGCGCCGAGCGCGTCCCGGATCGAGTCCACCGCGAGACTCAGCCCGTTCGCTGCGGCGTTCGCCGCCTCGGCTGCATTCGGAGCTCCGGCGCCGGCGGTGCTCGTCGTCCGGTGGGCCGAACCGGACGTCGAGGCGGCGAGAGCCGTCGAAACGCTCAGCCCTTCCTCGCTCTGGCGCGAGGCGGGCTCGGCGCTCGAGGAACCGGTCGTCGGCGCGGCAGCAGGCGTCACGGCGTGCAGGCTCTCGAAAAGCGCGCTCCCGTCGACCCCTGCGGCCTCGGCGAGGCCGGAGTCCACGAGCAGCAGCCGATCCAGATCGACCCCAGCGGAGGCGATACCCGCGATCTGGGCATCGACCTCCGTCGCCGCGCGTTCCCGCGCGGCGATGAGCGGCGATTCGCGCTCGGGCGCCGGTTCAGTGCAGGCGGTGAGGAGCGACACCGACAGGGCGACCGCTCCGAGAACGGCGATCGCCCGTGCTGTGCGTGCCATCAGTCGCACTCTCCCTTCGTGGCGGGGCGGAGCGGGAGGGCGGGGTCGAAGTCACCCGTCGCGTGGAACACGTAGGTGCCGATCTCGCCCGTCAACCACACGTCACCGGCGTCGGCGTACTTCCCGACGACCGTCGATGCATACGTGCCTCGGAGGTCTTCTCCGAGCGTGAACTCCGACTGCGCGAAGTATCCCTCGGGGCCGGTCGACTCCACCTCCCAGGTTCCGACGAGCCCGTCGCATTTGACGGAGTAGAAGGAGATGTTGCCGGCGACGCCGTCGAGGACCCACCCGTTCTGTCCGACCTGAATGGCGGCGCTCCCGTAACCGATGCCCTGCTTCGAGGTGACCTTGAAGCGGGGAGCGGCCAGGCCGTCCTTCCCCTCCGCTCGGAAATCGAAGTCCGCCGGGGTGTCCACCCTGCCGCCGGGCGAGACCTTGCCGCCCACGTTGCCCTTGTTCTCGCCCGTGTACTCCGCGACGGCGTCCTCGACGAGCGCGGCGCCGTTTCGCCGGGATACCGCCTCGACCGTGACGAGGGAGTATCCCCCGCGGTCGATCTTGTCCGGATCCTCGACGACATCGGCCCGGATGCAGCCGCCGCTGCGCCAGAAGAGCTCAGCCTCCTCGAGGGCCTTCTGCTGCAGCTTGCTCACGATCCCGCTCGTCGCATCGCCGAGGCTGCCGTCTCCCGTCACCTTGCCGATCCGGGCGCGCACAGCCTGACCCGTGCCCTTGTCGTTCGCGTAGTTGATGGTCATAGTCCCCGCGTACTTCTTGGACGAGGTCACCGTTCCCATACCTCCCGGGGTGTCGCCGGGGGCGCCGGTGCGCACGACGGTCTGGAACTTCCCGACGGAGTCGACGGCCCACGCGTCATCGTCCACGGTCGCTTTCAATTCGAGCTGGACCGATATCTGCGTCTTGACGGGTTTCCCGTCGGGGCCCGGCACGGTGATCCCGCCGTCGACGGTCAGGAAGCCGTCGACCTCGCCATCGGCGTTCGGGCAGGTGTCCATGTCGATGTTCGAGGTGCTGTCGATGGTCGTGGTCACGTCATCGAGGACCACGTCTCGACTCGCACTCGAACTGCTGGTGAGCTTGCCCATGTCGAGCTCGACGCTGTAGGTGGAACCGTCCGAATCGTCCAGGTCGTCGAACGAGTAGGTGGGTTCTCCGAGCCGGGCGTTGAGCAGCGATTCGTGCAGAGCGTCGACCATGTCGGTGATCTCGCTGAGCGCAGCACCCTTCGCGTCGACCGTCGTCGCGCGATTGCGGTGGGCGACACGTTCGAATGATGCGGTCTGGATCACGAGCCCCGATGTCCCGTGATTGGTCGACGACAGGTCCGCGTCGACGTCGCCCGGGATGAGCCCGCCCAGGTCGTCGAGGTTGATGTCGCCGAGCTCGACGCCCTCGAGGTCGACGCCACCGAGGTCCAGGTCTCCCCCGTCGGGAACGCCGAGGTCTCCTGCCTCCTGCGGCGAAGAGGCGGTGGACTCGGGTTCAGCGGCCGGAGCGGGAAAGACATGGGGCGCGGTGCGCGGTATCGCAGCCTCCAGCTCCTCCGCGGTCATGCCGGTCGCGTCCGGGAGTCCACTGGCGGCAAGGAGGAACGCGCCGAGTCGGCGGGAGTCCACGTCCAGAGCCGCTCGTCGAGCGTCGTCGTCGAGTGCGGCCCAGTCCTGAAGCGAGGCGAGGACAGCGTCGGATGCGGGGTCGGCGGGCTGCTGCGCGGCGCAGCCGGTGCCGGTGGCCGCGAGAGCCACGGCCAGAACGACGCCGGTGGGCAACGCGATCCGGGATCGGATGGGGCCGGGCGGCCTGCTGCGGGTGGGGCGTGAGCGATGCATGAGGTCTCCTGTCGGGGCGCACCCGACAGCAGCGGGCGCGGCGGCAGAGGTGCCGCGGGAGACAGGATGACGCGAGCGGTGGACCGCTCGAGGAGCACGATCGGCGACACAACCTTCGTGCAATGCGCTGCAACAGCGCACGCGGGAGACCTCGGGCGCCGAGAGGATCAGACGCCAGCGGCGGTCATTCTCACCGCGTCAGACGGTGACGACCTCGACGGTGCCGGATTCGGCGGTCGGGCCCATCTCATCGGCGAGGCGGTTGGCCTCCTCGATGAGGGTGCGCACGATGTCGGCCTCGGGGACGGTCTTGATGACCTCGCCCTTGACGAAGATCTGCCCCTTGCCGTTGCCGGAGGCGACACCGAGGTCGGCTTCGCGGGCCTCACCGGGTCCGTTGACGACGCAGCCCATGACGGCGACGCGAAGCGGGACCGACATGCCCTGGAGCCCCTCGGTCACGTCGTTCGCGAGCGTGTACACGTCGACCTGGGCGCGTCCGCAGGACGGGCAGGAGACGATCTCGAGCTTGCGCTCGCGCAGGTTCAGCGACTGCAGGATCTGCAAGCCGACCTTGACCTCCTGAGCGGGCGGGGCGGACAGCGAGACGCGGATGGTGTCGCCGATCCCCTCGGCGAGCAGGATGCCGAATGCCGTGGAGCTCTTGATTGTCCCCTGGAACTCGGGGCCGGCCTCGGTCACGCCGAGGTGCAGCGGCCAGTCGCCCATCTCGGCGAGCAGACGGTACGCCTTGACCATGACGATGGGGTCGTTGTGCTTGACCGAGATCTTGAAATCGTGGAAGTCGTGCTCCTCGAAGAGGCTGGCCTCCCAGCGCGCGCTCTCGGCGAGCGCCTCGGGGGTCGCCTTGCCGTACTTCTGCAGCAGGCGGGGGTCGAGGGATCCGGCGTTGACACCGATGCGGAGCGAGACTCCGGCATCCTTGGCGGCCTTGGCGATGGCCCCGACCTGGTCGTCGAACTTGCGGATGTTGCCCGGGTTCACTCGGACCGCCGCGCATCCGGCGTCGATGGCCTGGAAGACGTACTTCGGCTGGAAGTGGATGTCGGCGATCACCGGGATCTGGCTCTTCTTCGCGATGATGTGCAGCACATCCGCGTCGTCCTGGCTGGGCACGGCCACGCGGACGATGTCGCACCCCGAAGCGGTCAGTTCGGCGATCTGCTGGAGGGTGCCGTTGATGTTCGTCGTCGCGGTCGTGCACATCGACTGGACGCTGATGGGCGCGTCTCCGCCGACGAGGACCTTGCCGACCTTGATCTGGCGCGATTTGCGTCGCGGGGCCAGGACCTCTGGGGCCGGCTTGGGCATTCCGATATTCACTGCGGGCACGTAGAGAAGCGTAATCCCGCTGGATGAACGTTGGCCGTTGGCCGATACCCCCTGCGGCGCGGATCAGGAGATTTGCGCGGATCAGGCCGATTCCTGCACGGATCAGGACCTGGATCGAGTTTCGTCCTGATCCGCGGAAGCGGTCCTGATCCGTGCAGACGCGGCTCGGGGGACGTCAGGGGCGCAGAAGGACCTTGACCGCTCGTCGCTCGTCCATGGCGGCGTAGGCTTCGGCGACCTCCGAGAGCGGCAGCTCGAGGTCGAAGACGAGGCCCGGCTGGATCGCACCGCTCAGCACATCGGGCAGGAGCTCGTCGATGTAGTTGCGCACCGGCGCCACTCCGCCGCGCACGCCGACGTTCGTGTCGAACATCCGGCGCAGCGGCAGGGTCGGCGCCTGGTGCGGCACACCGACGAATCCGACCTGGCCGCCCGGGCGCGCCGAGCGCAGGGCCTGGTTCATCGACTCCTCGGTGCCGACGCACTCGAGGACGCTGTCGGGGCCGATGCCGTCGAACAGCTCGCGGATGCGTTCGATGCCGTCGCGGCCCCGCTCCTCGACGATGTCGGTCGCGCCGAACGTCCGGGCGAGCGCCTGACGCGACGCGTGCCGTGACATGGCGACGATGCGGGAGGCTCCGAGACGCTTGGCCGCGATCACACCGCACAGCCCCACCGCCCCGTCGCCGACGACGACGACGGTCGACCCCTCTCGCACACCGGCGCTGAGGGCGGCGTGGTGACCGGTTCCCATCACGTCCGCGAGAGTGAGCAGGTGCGGGACGAGAGCAGCGTCGGGGGTTCCACCCGGCACCACCGTCAGGCTGCCGTCGGCGTGCGGGACGCGGACGAACTCGCCCTGGCCTCCGTCGGCGAAGCCGCCGTCGCGATCGTCGGCACCCCACCATCCGCCGTGCAGGCAGGACGTGCTGAACCCGTTGCGGCAGTTGATGCAGGTCATGTCGCAGTCGTAGAAGGGGGCGATCACGAAATCGCCGACCTTCACGTTGCCGACCCGATCGCCGACGGACTCGACGACGCCCATGAACTCGTGGCCGATGCGCTTCGGACCGCGGCTCGGCGCGACTCCGCGGTAGCCCCACAGATCGGAGCCGCACACGCACGACGCGGTCACCCGCACGATGGCATCGATGCCGCTCGACAGCTTCGGGTCGGGCACCTCCTCGAGTCGGATGTCGCGTTCGCCGTGGAGAAGCGTTGCCTGCATGGGACCGAGCCTAGAGCGCGTCACCCGGGCGCCGGCTCGGACGCCCGCCCGGGTGTGCTCGGTCAGCCGGCGCGGAGGACCTCGAGCCGCGCCCGGTACTCGACCTCGTCGATGTCGCCGCGGGCGAACCGTTCGGCGAGGGTCTTCTCGGCCGCGCGGACACCGCCCGACTCGCCGTGCGCCCACTGACCGGGTCCGCCCGGGCCTCCGGGACCCCAGTTGCCGCGGAAGCGGCGGCGCATCACGGCGAAGAGGAGGGCGAGGATCCCGATCCAGAACAGCGGGATGAGGAAGAACAGCCAGCCGAATCCGGCGGCCCATGGACCGCCGTGCATGGCGGCCGCGGTGAGAGCTGTGGTGATCATGGAGGATCCGTTCGTCGATGCGCGGCCCCTGTGACCGCGCACTTCAACGCTCGCCGCTCGGGGGTGGCGGCGAATCGGCCGCCGCGACGAATCATCGGTACTGCTCACGGAGTACGCCAGCGCATCGAGCGCATCGGAATGAGGGGTTCACTCGCCGGGTGCCCTTCCCATCGCTGCGCTCAGCGGGCGGGCCAGCACGCACCCTTCGCATCGCTGCGCTCAGCGGGCGGAGGGGTGCCCTTCGCATCGCTGCGCTCAGCGGGCGGGCGGAGGGGCACCCTTCGCATCGCTGCACTCAGCGGGCGGGCCAGACCGGCGGGCCCGCCCATTGAGCGAAGCGAAATGAAGGGTCCGCTACTTCTGGAACCCGGCCCTCACGAGACCCCACTCGTAGGCCATGACCACAAGCTGGACACGGTCGCGGGCCCCGAGCTTGGTGAGGATGCGCGACACGTGCGTCTTCGCGGTGAGCGGGCTCAGGTGCAGTTCGCGGGCGATCTCGTCATTGCTCTGCCCGGTGGCCACCTTGAGCAGCACCTCCCGCTCGCGCTCGGTGAGGGCCGCGAGTTCGGGCGGCGCCGTCGTCGGCCGCATCCCGTCGGCGACACGTGACAGGAGGCTGCGGGTCACACCGGGCGACAGCAGAGCGTCACCTCGGGCGACGAGCCGGATCGCCCGGATGAGCTCGACCGGCTCGGTGTCCTTGACGAGGAACCCGCTCGCGCCCGCCCGGATCGCACCGATCACATAGTCGTCGAGCTCGAACGTCGTGACGATGACGATCCGCGTGCCACTCGATCGGGCATCGGCGACGATCCGCTCGGTCGCCCAGATCCCGTCGCCGTCCGGCATGCGGATATCCATCAGCACCACGTCGGGGCGGGTGGCGGCGACGAGTGCCACGATCTCGGCGCCCGTTCCCGCCTCCCCCACGATCTCGAGGTCGGGTTCCGCTTCGAGCAGCGCCCGGAAACCACCTCTGATCAGCTGCTGGTCGTCGGCGATCGCGACCCTGATGCGAGTGCTGCCGGCATCGATGGCGGTCACCGGCCGCCTCGGGGAACGACCGCCCGGACGTGGAACCCGCCATCCGGGATCGGGCCTGCGTCGAGCGTGCCGCCGAGCAGCGCCGCCCGCTCCCGCATGCCGATGAGGCCGCGGGCATCCGGCGCCGGCGCTCCGGGATCGCCGCCCGACCCGTCATCCACGACGATGAGTTCGATGTCGTCACCCCTGTCCGAGATCGTCACGGTGACCCGGCGGGCATCGGAGTGCCTGACCACGTTCGTCATGCTCTCCTGCACGATCCGATAGAGCGCCAGCTGCACGGCCGTCGACGGCGGCGTTCCGACGCGGTCGTCGATCTCGACATCGATGCCGCTGGCGCGGGCGGGCTCGGCGAGCTCGGCGATCCGGTCGAGCCCGGGTTCGGGGCGCCGCGGCGCGCTGCCGCTGTCGTCCGAGCGCAGCGCGCCGATCACGGAGCGCACCTCGTCGAGTGCGTCCTTGCTGGCCGTCTTGATCGCCGCGAGCGCCTCGGCCGCGCGCTCGGGCCGCGACTCGATGAGGTGCAGCCCCATGCTCGCCTGCACGTTGATCGAGGAGAGCGAGTGGGCGAGCACGTCGTGCAGCTCCCTCGCCATTCGCACGCGTTCGGACTGCTCGGCGCTGATCCGGGTCCTGCGCGCCTCCGCCTGGTAGCGGGCCCAGCGATCGCGGCGGGTGCGGATCGTCTCGGCGATGGCACCGACGATGAGGAGTCCGACGGTGATCGCGATGAAGCGCATCGGGTGCCAGCTCGAACCGACGAACATCCCGGCCGTCAGCACGGTGAGCCAGACACCGGCGATGCTCGCGAAGGCCCAGACGCGGGCGCCCCGGATGACGGCCAGCGCGACGGCGAACGCGAGGGCGACCGGCGGCGGCCCGAAGCCGGAGCCGCCGCTCGGCTCGATCAGGAAGTCGAGCGACGCCGCCGCGGCGCAGACGGCGGCGACGGGACCCGGGAAGCGCCGGGATGCGAGCAGAGCGACGGGTCCGATGACGGCGGCCAGCACACCGAGGGCGACGAGTACCGGCCCGTCAGCGCTGCGCGCCGCCTGGACGACGGCGAACGGCACCTGCACGAGGAAGGCGAAGATCGCGGGGATGAGGAGTCGAGCGCGGGGCGAACCGCGGTGGACCGGACGATCGTCCCGCATCCACGCGAGTTCTCGCGGAAAGTCCGAGCCCGGCATAGGGCGATGCTAGACCGCGGCCGTGCTCCGGGACATCGCCCGCGGGAGCCATCCCCGACTACTCCTCGCGGAGTACCGCGCGGCCGCCAGCACAGATCGTGCCGCCGGCAGGTGAGTCGAGCCGAAACCTCGCGAGATCCCCCTGATCTCCTCGATCCGGGGGGTATGCGGGTCCGGGGTCAGAGGACGCTGATCGGCTTGACGATGTCGGCGTAGATGAGGAGCGCGCTCATCGCCCCCAGCACGATGACCACGGTGAAGGTCAGCGGCATGAGGCGTGCGGCGTCGACGGGCCCGGGATCGGGCTTGCGACGGATGCGGGCGAACCCGCGCTTGAGGCCCTCCCACAGTGCGGTGATGATGTGCCCGCCGTCGAGCGGCACCAGCGGCACCAGGTTGAACACGAAGAGCGCCACGTTGAGAGATCCGAGGATGCCGATCACCGTCGCGATGCGGGACGCGATCGGGATGGTGTCGGCCGCGGCGATCTCGCCGGCGAGGCGCCCGACGCCGACGACGCTCAGCGGGCCGTTGGGGTCGCGCTCCCCCGAGCCGAAGGCGGCCTGCCCCACATCGATGAGGCGCTGAGGCAGGTTGGCGATGATGCCGACGACGCCCGAGATGTTGTTGCCCACCGCGGGGAGTACCGCGCTGGCGGGCTGGGGCTGCATGGTCTGCAGCGACCCGATGCCGAGCACGCCGACTTCGGTGATGACGGGCTGGCCGTCCGATCCGACGACCTCGTTGCCGTCGGCGTCGTACTCGTAGCGCGCGGTGGGCGTCGGGGTCGCGGTGAGAGTCTGCTCGGTGCCGTCGCGTTCGACGACGATGCTGAGCTCCTCGTCGGACGAATCGCGGATGACCGCGGTCGCCTGCTCCCACGAATCGATCGGCGCCCCGTCGATGCTGACGATGCGGTCGCCGACCTGGATGCCGGCTGCGACCCCCGGAGCCGCGGTGTCGCCGGGTTCGCACGTCTGCCGCGTGCTGGTCGCCGGGAGGACGCACTCGGAGATCGACCCGATCGTCGTGGTCGTGGTCGGGATCCCGATGCCCATGATCACGATCGAGTAGAAGACGATGGCGAGGAGCAGGTTCATGGTCGGCCCGCCGAGCATGATGATGATGCGTTTCCAGATCGCCAGCCGGTAGAAGGCCCTGTGGTCCTCGTCCTCGCCGATGGTCGAGGCGCTGGTATCCCGCGCGTCCTGCACGAGCTGATTGAAGATGCCCGTCGTGGCGTTGCGTGCGCGGTCGCCGCTCGCGGTCGGCGGGTACATGCCGATCATCGCGATGTAGCCACCGAGAGGGATCGCCTTGAATCCGTACTCGGTCTCTCCGCGGCGGAAGGAGAACAGGGTGCGGCCGAAGCCGATCATGTATTGGGTGACCTTGACCCCGAACAGCTTGGCGGGGACGAGGTGTCCGACCTCGTGGAGGGCGATCGAGACGACGAGCCCGACGACGACGACGAGCACGCCGATCACATAGGCCAGTATCTCCACGCCGAGCACACTAGCCGCGGATGGCTATGAACCGGCCGAACGCCTCGCGCTGTCGTCCGACCGCGCCCGGGCCCCCTCGATCCGCACGCTGACGGGCATCCGAGCGTGGGGCGCGCCGCGCCGCCACGATGCGATAACGACTGTCCGACGCTCTCGCCCCCGGCGCTCTCACGACTGAAGATGGTAGGCAGAACGCCGGCGAGGAGAGGCAGGGCATGGATACGAGGTCGTTGCCGGTTCCGCGCACCATCGCGGGCCGCTACACGCTCGGTCCGCTCATCGGTCGCGGCGGCATGGCGGAGGTGTTCCGCGCCTACGACGAGCGTCTCGGCCGCGAGGTCGCACTCAAGCTCTTCCGTCCCGACGTCGCGGAGGCGCGCGACATGCGTCGGGTCCGCTCCGAGATCAGGACGCTCGCGGCGCTCAATCACCGGTCGCTCGTCACCCTGCACGACGCCGCGGACGGCGACGACGGGAGTCCTGCGTTCCTCGTGCTCGAGCTCGTCGAAGGAGAGGACCTTGCGGCCCTCATCCGCGACGGGGTGCTGCATCCCGCGGAGGTCGTGGACCTCATCGACGACGTGGCGAGGGCCCTCGCCTACATCCACGCGCGCGGCATCGTGCACCGCGACATCAAGCCCGAGAACATCCTGGTCTTCCGGGGCGACGACGGCGGTCGGCACGCGAAGCTCGCAGACCTCGGCATCGCCCGCATCGTCGACGAGTCCCACCTGACCGAGGCCGGCGCCGTCATCGGGACCGCCGCGTATCTCAGCCCCGAGCAGGTGGCGGGCGAAGCCGTGGGAACGGCGACGGACGTGTACGCGCTCGGTCTCGTCCTGATCGAGGCGTTGACCGGCGAGAGCGCCTTCAGCGGCTCGCGGACCGAGTCGGCGATCGCACGGACCGTCCGGGCTCCCCGGCTTCCCGCCGGCCTCGACCGCGAGGATGCGGAACTCCTCGCGGCGATGACGGCGCGCGATCCGCGGGACAGGGCGAGCGCTGCGCAGGTCGCCGACGGCCTCAGCGCGTGGGCGTCCTACGGCCCGTTCCGATCCGGTCCCGGCACCGCCGTCGATCCCGCCGCGGATGACGAGACCCGCGAGCGCACGGCCGCGACCGAGGTCATCGGCGCCGCATTCGCCGAACGGGACGCCGCCATCTCTGTCATCCCCGCCGGCGATGAGACGGCGCGCACCGAGGTGCTCGGGCGCGCCGAGGAGCGCACCCGGGTGCTGCCCGTCGCGGCCGAGGCGGTCTCCACCGACCCGTACCGGGAATCGATGCCGACCGAGGTGCTCGGCGGACGGCCGGCGTCAGCTCCCCCTGTCGCTCCCCCGCAGCCCGACTGGTTCGAGCCCGTCGATTCGGTCGAGCCGTCACCGGGCGCGAGCCCCGAGACCCGCACCCGCCGACGCACGCTCTGGCGTCGCTTCGTGATCTTCGTCATCGCACTCGTCGTCGCCTGCGGTGCCGCGATCGCGCTGTGGCCCGCGATCAGCTCGCTCGTCGACCCGCCGAAGCCGCCGGTGCCCGCGTATCCCGTGGTCGACGGCGACCTCGGAACCAGTCTCACCGCCCTGCAGCAGACCGTCGGCGGTGACGGCTTCGCCTACTCGGCGCAGGAGACCCTGCAGAACGATGTGCTCGCCGTCGCGACCGCCGCGGCCGTGCCCGACCTCGACGGTGCCGCCACCGCTCTCGACGGAGCCTCGGTGCACCTCGATCTCGCCGCGACCGCCGATCAGGTCACCTCGGGCGCGTATCGCGACATGATCACCGCGATTCAGAACGTCGAGACCCAGATCGACGCCGCGGTGCGCGCGGAGCGGCAGGCCGAACTCGAGCGTCAGCAGCAGCTCGAGCAGGAGCGTCTCGAGGAGGAGCAGCGCCAGCGCGAGGCGGAGGAGGAGTCCGAGAACTCGGGACCCGGGTCCGACTCCGACTCGTCGGGACCGGGTTCGGGCACGGACGACCCGCTCGGCGAACTCGGGCGCACCCTGCGGGAGCAGTGGGAGCGCTGGATCGGCGAGGGCTGAACCGCCGGGTCAGCCCGCGATGAGCTGATCGGCGCCGGCTCGTGCAGCCCGCTCCACCTCGAGCAGCGACTCGTAGGTCAGCTCGCCCAGGGGCTCCGAATGCGCCTCCACGACGGCCTGGATCGTCTCGACGATGCGGGGGAAGCCGATCCGGCCATCGTGGAACGCCTCGACGGCCTGCTCGTTGGCCGCGTTGTAGACCGCGGGGAACGTGCCGCCCCGCTTGCCGACCGCCTTGGCCAGGGCGACCGCCGGGAACGCCTCCTCGTCGAGGGGTTCGAAGGTCCAGCTCGAGCTCGTCGTCCAGTCGAGCGGCACCCCGACCCCCGCGATGCGGTGCGGCCAGTCGAGGCCGAGTGAGATCGGGAGGCGCATGTCGGGCGGTGATGCCTGCGCGATGGTCGATCCGTCGACGAACTCGACCATGGAGTGCACGATCGACTGCGGGTGGACGACGACGTCGATGCTGTCGTAGTCGATGTCGAACAGCAGGCGCGCCTCGATGACCTCGAGGCCCTTGTTCACGAGGGTCGCCGAGTTGGTGGTGACGACACGGCCCATGTCCCAGGTGGGGTGCGCGAGCGCTTCGGCGGGGGTGACGTCGTCGAGGGTCTCGCGCGAGCGCCCGCGGAACGGACCGCCCGACGCGGTGAGGACGAGCCGTCGCACCTCGGTGTGCAGTCCGGATCGGAGGGCTTGGGCGATCGCCGAGTGCTCGGAGTCGACGGGGACGATCTGCCCGGGCGCGGCGATCCGCGTCACGAGGTCGCCGCCGACGATGAGCGACTCCTTGTTCGCCAGCGCCAGGGTGCGCCCCGACTCGAGCGCGGCGAGGGTGGGCGCGAGGCCGACCGAGCCGGTGATGCCGTTGAGCACGACGTCGCAGTCGAGGTCCTGCACGAGGCGGACCGCGTCTTCGACGCCGAGTCCCGTTGCGCCGACACCGAACGCCTCGGCCTGCGCTGCCAGCGCGTCGGCGTTGCGGCCTGCGACGAGCCCGACGACGGTGAACCGGTCGCGGTTCGCGGCGATCACCTCGAGGGCCTGGGTTCCGATCGATCCGGTCGAGCCGAGGATGAGCACACGTCGCATGGCCCCATCCTCGCGCACCCGATCAGCGAGCGCCTGATGAGCGAGGCCTGGCGCGAGCGCGGGCGCGCGCACGTTCCGGCGCTCGGGGCCGGCCGCAACGTGCGCGCATGCCCGGAACGCCCGTCGCGGGTGAGGTGATCCAATCCACGGCGTCGGGTCTGCGATGTCAGGGTGGGGCGGGCCCGAGCGCAGGGTGCCGGGTTACGGTGGTGGGATGCCGGGGATCTGGAGCACCGTCGCCGCCGGAGCCGTCGTGATCCTGGCCGCACTCACCCTGCCGCACGGCATCCCCGAGGCGCCGCAGTCCGCCGCTTCAGCCAGCGCGGTCGCGCCGACCTCCGGCACGCAGAGCGCCTCGCTCGTGGTTCTGCGCGCCGCCGACTCGGCCGACTTCGACCCCGGCTTCCTGATCAGCGACGAGCGCTTCTACGACGACACGGCGATGACCGCGGCCGAGGTGCAGGCCTTCCTCGAGCAGACGGCATGCCGGCCCGTCGACGGCGTCGACTGCCTCGCCGACTACCGGCAGAGCACACCGGATGTCCCCGCTGTCGGAGCCGGCCACTGCGGCCGGTACGTCGGAGACGAATGGGAGTCCGCGGCGGTGATTATCGCCGGCGTCGCACGCGCCTGCGGTATCAACCCCGAGGTGCTGCTCGTCCTCCTCCAGAAGGAGCAGTCGCTCATCACCCGGCCGAACCCCTCCGGTTACGAGCGGGCGATGGGCTACGCCTGCCCCGACACGGCCGACTGCGACACCGAGTACTTCGGCTTCTTCAATCAGGTCTACAACGCGGCCTGGCAGTTCCGGCAGTACACGCTCTTCCCCACCGACCGCGGTTTCGCGATCGGGACCAACGATGTGCTCTACAACCCCGAGGCATCGTGCGGATCGGGTCCCGTCGAGATCCGCAATCAGGCCACCGCAAACCTCTACCTCTACACGCCGTATCAGCCCAACGACGCGGCGCTCGCCAATCTCTACGGAGACGGCGACGCGTGCTCGTCCTACGGCAACCGCAACTTCTGGCGCATCTTCACCGACTGGTTCGGCGATCCCGCCGCATCCCGCTTCCCGGCCTGGATGGGGCAGTGCCTCACCCGCGATGACGGAGATCCCTGCCTCGACGCCTTCTGGGTCGCACCGCCGGAGCGGTGACGGAAGGGCCCGGGACGCGGATCAGTCGGCGATGGTCGTCGGTTCGTGATCCACCGGGAAGTTGACCGACGCGGCGATGAAGCAGTCCGCGCTCGCCTCGCGGTGCAACGACTGCGCCAGTTCGATCTGCGCCGGGTCGGAGATGCGGACGGCCGGGCGCAGCACGACGCGGGTGAAGTGCCCGCCGTTGCCCTCCTGGACCATCGTGCCCGTCGGCGAGTCCGTGTACCCCAGCACGGTCACGCCGTGCCGGACGGCGGTGTGCAGGTAGGACAGCATGTGGCATTCGGCGAGGGCGGCGATGAGCAGTTCCTCGGGGTTCCAACGGTCGGAGTCGCCGTGGAAGACCCGCGCCGACGATCCGTCGATGGGCTGCTTGCCCGGTGCGCTGAGAACCCCCTGCCGTCCGTACTCGCGGTAGCCGCTGGTGCCCGTCCCACGGTTGCCGACCCACTCCAGGTCGAGGGCGAAGGAGTGCTCGGAAGCCATGGTCAGGATGCTACCGAGCCCCACCGGGAATGCCCGATCCGGGCGGCGTAGAATCTGCAGCGATGACTGACACGGCCCTTCCGACCTCCTCCACCGACCTTCTCGACGTGCCGACGGGCCGCCGGATCGTCACCGCCATCCCCGGCCCGAAGTCGCAGGCGCTGCAGGAGCGTCGCCGCAAGGTGGTTCCCCCTGGCGTGCACTCCGCACTCCCCGTCTACATCGACCGGGCGCACGGCGCGCTCCTCGTCGACGTCGACGGCAACAGCTTCATCGACCTGGGCGCCGGGATCGGCGTCACCACGATCGGACACACGGTCGGCCCCGTCGTCGAGGCGGCGAAGGGCCAGCTCGACAGCTTCCTGCACACCCTCTTCACGATCACCCCGTACGAGTCCTACGTCCGCGTCGCCGAGCTCCTCGCCGAGCACACACCCGGCGACTTCGAGAAGCGTTCGATGCTGATCAACTCGGGGGCAGAGGCGGTGGAGAACGGCGTGAAGATCGCACGCAAGTACACCGGTCGCCGGGCGATCGCCGTGCTCGAGCACGCGTACCACGGGCGCACCAGCCTCACGATGGCCATGAACTACAAGGCCATGCCGTACGGCACCGGCTACGGACCCTTCCCCGGCGACATCTACCACGCACCCAGTTCGTACCCCTACCACGACGGTCTCTCCGGGCCGGAGGCGGCGGCCCGGACCATCACCTACCTCGAGAAGCACATCGGCGCGACCGACCTCGCGGCGCTCGTCGTCGAGCCCATCCAGGGCGAGGGCGGCTTCATGGTCCCCGCCGAGGGCTTCCTCCCCGCTCTGCAGGAGTGGGCGACCGCGAACGGCGTCGTCATGATCGCCGACGAGATTCAGAGCGGTATGGGCCGCACCGGCACCTACTTCGCGAGCGAGCACTTCGGCTGGGTCCCCGACATGGTGCTCTCGGCCAAGGGGATCGCGGGCGGTCTCCCCCTCGCGGCCGTCACGGGCCGTGCCGAGATCATGGACGCGTCGCAGCCCGGCGGGCTCGGGGGCACCTTCGGCGGCAACCCGGTCGCCACCTCGGCCGCCGTCGCGGTCTTCGAACTGCTCGGTGAAGAGAACCTGCTCGCCGAGGCCGGCCGCATCGAGAAGCGGCTCAAGGCGGGGCTCTCGGCGATCGCCGAGAGGTACGACATCATCGGCGACATCCGGGGCATCGGCGCGATGGTCGCCATCGAGCTCGTCGAACCCGGCACGGGAGACAGCACGAAGAAGCCGAACGCGGCAGCGGTGACGAAGCTCGCGGCCTACGCGGCGCAGAACGGCGTGCTCATCCTGACGGCGGGCACCTACGGCAACGTACTGCGTTTCCTGCCGAGTCTCGCCATCACCGACGACCAGCTCGATGAGGCTCTCGGCGTGCTCGCCGACGGCTTCGCGACACTCTGATCCGGGGTGCGCTCCTTCGTCGTCGTCTCCGCGCGCCCGGAGTCGATGTGAACGCCGCAACGCCTCAACGAGGCACCTTCGCCGTCGAGGACGCCGTCGAGCTCGCCGTGGTCGAACGCAGCGGCTTCGTCGAGTCGCGGCACATCGGCTCCGCCGTCGTGATCTCCGCGGAGGGCGAGGTGCTCCGCGAGCTCGGCGACTCCCATGCTCCCGTTCTCCCGCGCTCCACCCTCAAGCCGTTCCAGGCGCTCGCCTCGCTCGCGAGCGGCGCTCAGCTCAACAGTGTCGAGCTCGTCGTCGCGACGGCGAGCCACCGCGGAACGGTCGAGCAGTCGAAGACCGTCCGCCGCATCCTCGGCAAAGCGAGGCTCGGTCTCTCGACCCTGAAGTGCCCTCCCGCCTGGCCCGACGACCTCGAGGCACGCAACGAGCTGGTGCTCAGCGGGCACGGCCCGATGGCCGTGTTCATGGAATGCTCCGGCAAGCACGCCGCCATGCTCCAGGCCTGCGTCGCGAGCGGCTGGGATCGCGACAGCTACCTCGATGTCGACCACCCTCTGCAGGAGCGGGTCCGGGAGGTCATCCAGCGGATGACCGGCGAGCACATCAGCTCCACGGCCATCGACGGCTGCGGGCTGCCGGTCTACGCGATCACCCTGCAGGGTCTCGCCGCAGGCTACGCGCGGATGCGGACCACGAAGCACGATTCGCCCTGGCCGCTCTACCGCGACGCCGCGACCCTCGTCGACGCAGTGCTCGAGCACCCTCATCTGATCAGCGGTCGCGACCGACCCGACGCCGTGCTGATCGAGGAGCTGGGCGCACTCGCGAAGGTCGGTGCGGAGGGCCTCCTCGTCGCGGCGCTCGAGGACGGCACGACGGCCGCGGTGAAGGTGCTCGACGGCAATGGCCGCGCAGCCGCCGCCATCGCCGTGGAGCTGCTCGCCTCGGTCGGCGCGATCGACGCCCCCGCGCTCGCGCGCGTACGGGCACGCCTCGACCTCGCCGTGCGGGGCGGCGGAGTCCCGGTCGGCGAGATCCGCGTCACCGCCGTCTAACCTGCGCGAACTGCCCACTTCGGGCAGTGCTGCGCGCCCCGCACTGGTTGAAGTGGGCGAGTCAGCGGGTGGATACCCGCTTGCGGCGGACGGCTGCGCCGATCTGGGTGATCAGTACCGCGGCCAGGGCGAGAAGGAAAATCGCGGACGCGATGACGTTCGCTTCAGCGGGGATCCCCCGGGCGGCGGCCGTGTAGATGAACTTCGGGAACGTCGACACGGGCCCCGAGTTGAAGCTCGTGATGATGAAGTCGTCGAAGCTCAGCGCGAACGACAGCAGGGCTGCTGCGGCGATACCCGGTGCGAGCAGGGGCAGGGTGATGCGGAAGAAGACCTGCGCGGGCGAACCGTAGAGGTCGCGTCCCGCCTCCTCCATCGCCGGGTCGAGACTCGCGACGCGCGCCCGGACCGTCACGATGACGAAGCTCACGCAGAACATCACATGGGCGAGGATGATCGTCGCGATCCCCTTCTGGACCCCGGCGGTGAGGAACTGGGCGGCGAGCCCGGCGCCGAGCACGACCTCGGGGGTTGCCATGGGCAGGAAGATCAGCAGGGTGACCGCCGACTTGGCCCGGAAGCGGTAGCGGGCCAGCGCGATCGCCGCCGCTGTCCCGATCGCGGTCGCGACCACGGTCGAGACGACGGCGATCAGGATGCTGTTGGCGAAGGCCTGGCAGACGCCCTGCGCGTTGCAGACCCCCAGCCAGTTGTCGAGGGTGAAGCCGCGCCAGACGATGTTCGTGCGCCGGTAGTCGTTGAACGAGAACACGATCGTGTAGACGATCGGGATGAGCAGGTAGATCAGCACGATCGCGCTGAAGACGCCGAGCACCCAGGTGCCGCCGCGGGGCCTCTGCCGACGGGATGCCGGTTTCTGAGGGGCGGCGATGGCGTCGGCGATCGCGACGCCCGCCTGGCCTTCGCCGCTCATACGAGTTCGTCCGTTCCGCTGCGCCGCACGTACACGGCGACGAGGATGAGGATCGCGCCCATCAGGATGATGGACAGCGCGGCGGCCGCCGGGAAGTTCTGCAGCACGAGGAAGTTCGCCTCGACCGCGTTGCCGAGCATCGACGTGTCGGGAGAACCGAGGAAGTCGCGGCTCGCGTTGATGTAGTCGCCGGCGGCGGGGATGAAGGTCAGCAGCGTCCCCGACACGATGCCCGGAATCGAGAGCGGCAGCGTCACGGTCCGGAAGGTCGTGAACGCGTTCGCGTAGAGGTCGCTGCCGGCCTCGAGCAGTCGAGAGTCGAGCCGTTCGAGCGACGCGTAGAGCGGGAGCGTCATGAACGGAACGAAATTGTAGACGAGACCGAAGATGACCGCGGCGGGTGAGCCGATGAAGTACTCCCCCGGCCCGAGCAGCGACACCGCCTGCAGGGCGTGGACGATGGGCGATTCGTTCGAGAGGATCTGCTTCCACGCGAGGGTGCGGAGCAGGAAGCTGATGAAGAACGGCGCGACGACGAGCACGAGCAGCAGACTCTGCGCGAGCGAGTACCGCCGCATCGTGACGCCGATGAAGTAGGCGAGGGGGTAGCTGATGATGAGCGCGATCACCGTCGCGGCGAGGGCGCAGCCGAAAGAGCGCAGGATCTGCGGCCAGTACTCGCCGATCACATCCGCGTAGTTCTCCCACCGGAACGCGTAGTCGTACTGTCCGATGTCGCCGTAGAGGCGGGGCGCCTGGAACGACGTGAGCACCAGCGAGATCAGGGGTGCGAGGAAGAACAGCGCGAGATACGCGATGCACGGGATGAGCAGGAACAGGGCGGTGCGTCCGCCCCGCTTCGTCTCACCCTGTGGCGCACCCGCTGTCGTGGGCGCGAAGGCCGCGATCGCCATGGCGGACTACAGCTCGGCGTCCGTGGCGGCGAGCACGGCCCGGTGGCGCTGCTCGTCGAGGCTCGCCTCGGAGTCGCTGTCGAGGGCGAGCTGCGGCAGATCGGCCGGGTCGTCGTCGAGGCCGAAGCCGTGCTCGACCCTCCAGCTCAGCCAGACCTCCGCGCCGACCGTGACGACGGGACCGAAGACCATGTTCTGCGCGAACACGGTGACCGTGCCGAAGCCGGGCACGGCGACGAGGTAGGACGTGCTGACCCCGCTGAAGGACACGTCGAGCACCCGGCCGGGACCGATCGAGTTGACGGTCGAGTCGTAGTCGGGGGCGGTGGTGTGCAGCAGGAGCTTCTCGGGCCGAACACCGAGTACGACCCGTCCCGACCGCCGCCGCGTGCGCGAGGTCGGCACGGCGATCCGGCGACCGGCGACGTCGATCGCGACGACATCGTCACCCGCGCTGACGATCTCGCCCGCGAACAGGTTGGACTGACCGAGGAATGTCGCGACGAACGCCGTCCGCGGCAGCTCGTACAGCTCCTCCGGTGCGCCGAGCTGCTCGATGCGTCCCTTGTTCATCACCGCGACGGTGTCGGCCATGGTCATGGCCTCCTCCTGGTCGTGGGTCACGTGCAGGAAGGTGAGGCCGACCTCGCCCTGGATGGTCTTCAGCTCGAGCTGCATCTGCCGTCGCAGTTTGAGGTCGAGCGCGCCGAGCGGCTCATCGAGCAAGAGCAGGGCGGGACGGTTCACGACGGCGCGGGCGAGCGCGACGCGCTGCTGCTGGCCACCCGACAGCTGTGCGGGTTTGCGAGAGGAGACGTGGTCGAGCTCGACCAGCTTGAGCGCCTCGTGCGCCTTCGCCACGGGGTCGCCGATGCCGCGACGGCGCAGCCCGAAGGCGACGTTCTCGAGGACCGTCATGTGCGGGAACAGCGCGTAGCTCTGGAAGACCGTGTTCACCGGGCGCTGGTGCGCCTTCTCGCGCGTCACGTCCTTGCCGCCGATGAGGATGCTGCCGGCGGTCGCCGATTCGAGGCCGGCGACGAGTCGGAGGGTCGTGGTCTTGCCACATCCGGACGGGCCGAGCAGCGCGAAGAACGATCCCGCGGGGATCGTCAGATCGAGGTCGTCGATGGCGGTGAAGCCGGGGAACTCCTTGCGCACGCCGATCAGCTGGAGATCGGCGCCGGAGTCGGCGAAGGCTGCGCGTGCCATGTCAGCCGAGCAGGACCTTCTGGAACTCCGCCTGGAACTCCGTCTCCTCCTGTGCGGTCAGCGACCGGAAGGGGTGGACGGTGGAGAGGGTGTCGTCGTCGGGGAAGATCAGCTGGTTCGCCGCGAGCTCGGGATCGATGGCCTCCGCCGCCTCCTTGGCGCCGGCCACCGGGGTCACGTAGTTGACCCACGCGGCCACCTGCGCCGCGACCTCGGGCTCGTAGTAGTAGTTCATGAGGGTCTCGGCGTTGGTCTTGCGCGTCGAGCCCACCGGAACGACGAAGGTGTCGTTCCAGAACGTGCCGCCCGCCTCGGGGACCATGAACTCCCACTTGTCACCGGACTCGGCGTTGAGGACCGTGATGTCGCCGGACCAGCAGATCGCGGCGAGCGTGTTCTCGGAGGCGAGGTCCTCGAGGTAGGAGTTGCCCTTGACCGCGGCGATCTGCCCGCTCGCGACCTGCTCGCTGAAGGTGTCCATCGCGGCCTGGAACTCGTCGGAGCCCCAGTCGCCGGTGATGTCGACTCCGTTCTCGAGCATGATCAGGCCGAGCGTGTCACGCATCTCGCTGAGGACGCCGACCCTGCCCTTGAGCTCGGGGTTCCATAGGTCGCTCACCGTGCGGATGCCGTCGGGCAGAGCCTCCTTGTTCCAGCAGATGCCGCCGAAGCCGCCCTGCCACGGGAGGCTCTTCGCCCGGCCGGGATCGAAGTCGGGGTCGGCCAGGGTGGCTGTGAGGTTCTTCTTGTTCGGGATGTTCGCCTCGTCGAGGTCCTGCACGTAGCCGAACCGGATGAGACGGGCGACCATCCACTCGGTGAGGCAGACGGTGTCCGCCCCGATGTCCTGCCCGAGGGCGAGCTGGTCGCGGACCTTCGCGTAGTAGGTGTTGTTGTCGTCGACATCGACGAGGTAGTTGACCGAGATGCCCGTCTGCTGCTCGAAGGCGTCGAGCGTCGGGTAGTTGCCGTCGTCGTCCTCGTCGATGTAGGCGGGCCAGTTGGCCCAGTTGAGGGTCTTGTCACTGGCTGAGTTGTCCTTCGCCGCGGTCGGCGGGGCGGAGGTGCCCGTCGAGCACGCCGCGAGCGCGAGCGCTGCCGCGGAGGCGCCGGCGCCGGCGAGGAAGCCGCGCCGCCCGACCTGCCACGCCCGTGCCTGACGGACGATCTCTCGCACCATGGGGTCTGTTGGCAGTTCGCGACGGGGACTCAAGTGCGCTCCTCGGGTCGGGGGTGACGATGTTGGTCGATCCTGACACAGCGTTGCGCTCTGTGGCGCGGCCACGGGGCAGATCGATCATGTTGAAACACAAACTTCACGAAATCCGCGGTGCGGGGAGCCAACTTCCGCGGATTCCATCGTCACGGGCGGGACCAGCGGATACGCTGAAACCATGCGCATCGGTGTGCCCAAAGAGATCAAGAACAACGAATTCCGCGTCGCGGTGACTCCCGCCGGCGTGCACGACCTCGTCGGGGCGGGGCACGAGGTGGTCATCGAGACGGGGGCCGGAGTCGGCTCGTCGATCACCGACGAGGAGTACGTCGCGGCGGGCGGATCGCTGGCCGACGTGGAGACGGTGTGGTCGAGCGCCGACCTGCTGCTCAAGGTCAAGGAGCCGATCGAGTCCGAGTACGGTCGGTTCCGCAGCGACCTCGTGCTGTTCACCTACCTGCACCTCGCGGCCGAGCCCGAGCTCACCCGAGCCCTGCTCGATTCGGGCATCACCGCGATCGCCTACGAGACGGTCCAGCTCCCCGGCCGTTCGCTTCCGCTCCTCGCCCCGATGAGCGAGGTCGCGGGTCGTCTCGCACCGCTCGTGGGCCAGACGACCATGTTGAAGCCGAACGGCGGTCCCGGTCTGCTGGTGCCCGGTGTGCCCGGCACCCGACCGGCCAAGGTCGTCGTGCTCGGCGGCGGTGTCGCGGGAACGAACTCGGTGTCCGTCGCCGTCGGCCTGGGAGCCGACGTCACGGTGCTCGACACCAACCTGTTCCGTCTGCGCGAACTCGACGCCCTCTACGCGGGACGCGTGAAGACGGTCGCATCGAACAGCTACGAGATCGAGCGCGCCCTTCTCGAGGCCGACCTGGTCATCGGCTCCGTCCTGCTGCCCGGCGCCAAGACTCCCAAACTGGTGAGCAACGACCTGGTCTCGCGGATGAAGCCGGGCAGTGTTCTCGTCGACATCTCGGTCGACCAGGGCGGCTGCTTCGAGGACTCGAGGCCGACGACGCATGCCGACCCGACCTTCCCGGTGCACGGGTCGCTCTTCTACTGCGTCGCCAACATGCCGGGCGCGGTGCCGAACACGTCGACCTACGCGTTGACCAACGCCACGCTCCCCTACGTTCGCGCGCTGGCGGCCAAGGGCTGGCGCGAGGCGCTCGCCTCCGACCCCGCACTCGCGGCCGGACTGAATGTGTTCGACGGCTCCGTCGTGAACGCGGCGGTCGCGTCGGCCCAGGGCCTCGAATCGGTGTCCGTCGAGAGCGTGCTCGCCCGCTGAGGTCAGCCGCGTCACCCGGCCGGGTCCCGTCCTGCGTCGGTGACGAGGACTCCACGGGTGACGGGCTGTTCGGGTCGGACGACCCACACCCGGTCGTTCCCCGGTATCAGGGCGGGCGGGAGGGTCCGCTGACCGGAGACCAGACGGAACTGGGAGACGGTGCACCGGTCGTAGACGCAGGCGAGCGTGGTGACCAGAGCCCAGAGCGGCGACGATCGCTGCCAGGTCTCGGGATCGGCGACGAGGACCACCGCCGTGCCGGGGTCGACGATCAGAGCCGCGCCGATCTCCTGCGGACCGAGCCCACGGGCGTCGATCGCGAGCAGTGACGGCATCCGCGCAAGCGAGGTCAGCCGGTCCCCCGGTGTCGTCGTCACGAGACAGGTGACGCTCCCGCGGGCGAAGCCGACGTCGGGCGCCGCACCGTGACGCGTCGGGACCGCACCGTGACGCATCGGGACCGCCCCGGCGAGCGCGACCTGCACCCGCGCACCGCGCCACACCCCGGCGCCCGCGCCGATCCTCGGATCGAACAGCGCCCCCGGCGCGCCCGCCAGCACGTGCTCGTCCCGCGACGACACGCGCAGCACGAGGGTCGCGCCGAGCTGGGCGGCGATGGAGCGCGAACCCCCGCCGACCGGGGAGGTCGCGGTCACCACGACCGCCCGACGGCGCCGCCGCAGCATCGCCGCGAACAGTTCCGGCACGACGGCCGAGTGCTCGTCGGACAGGGCGTCGAACGCGGCGTCGAGATCATCGATCACCAGCGGCTCGGTGCCCTCGTCGGTCAGCGCGTCCCAGAGCGTCTCCGCACCCGTGGGGCCTCCTCCGGCGAGGACGGGCACGCCGAGCTGGTGGGCGATCGTCGCAGCGGCCGTGCTGCGGCCGGATCCGGGAGATCCGACCACCGCGAGACCTCCGTCACGGGTCGGCTCCCACACCGCGGGCGGCTGACGTCCCTCCTCGGGGAGATCGCCGAGCCCGAGCAGGACCGCAGGGTGGTGCAGGCCCGCCGCTTCGGGCTCGCGCAGGAGGGAGGCGAGGTCGAGCCGCTCCGGAAGCGGGGGAAGCCAGGCGATCTCGGCCGGTGTCGCGCCCAGCATCCGCGCCTCCGTCGCCACGGCGGCGGCGTCCGCGACGGACACGAGCGCGACCTGGGCCTCGATCGGCGGTTCGCCGTGCAGCGCCACCCAGCACCTCCCGGGAAGAGCCCGCGGGATCGCCGCAGCCGCCGGCGTCCCGATGACGGCGGAGCTGTCGGCCGAGTCGACCACGCGCAACGAGATCCGGAGACCGAAATTGGCGAGGAGCGAGTCGCGCATCACGCCGCTGGGGCGCTGCGTGCAGAGGATCAGATGCATGCCGAGCGAGCGACCTCGGGCGGCGATGTCGGTGAACAAGGCGTGCATCCGATCGTTCGCACCCAGGAGCACAGCGAACTCGTCGACGACGATGACGAGTCTCGCGAGGTCGGGGCAGTCGTCGACGGACCGGGCACGGCGCTCCCGTAGCAGGTGCTCGCGGCGGCGCATCTCGGCCGCCAGGCCGGCGGTGGCGCGGTCGATCATCGGACCGTCGAGGTCGGTAACGATGCCGCGCACGTGCGGCAGCCCGTCGAGCCGGTCGAAGCTCGCTCCTCCCTTGAAGTCGAAGAGGAGCATGCCCAGCCGATCGCTCGGGTGGGAGGCCGCCATCGCGAGCAGCCAGGAGACGAGCAGATCGCTCTTCCCGCTGCCCGTGGTTCCCGCGACGACGGCGTGCGGGCCGTCGGCCACGAGGTCGAGTTCGAGCGCGCCCGATGCCGTGGCGGCGAACCGTGCCGCGAGTCCGGATGCGGGGCCCCTCTCGGTGCCGTCAGCCTCGCCGCGACCGGGCAGCGCGGCGAACGCCAACCGTGTCGGCGGTTCGCTCGCGCTCGCGACGGCCCGCCGTCGGAATCGCGCGATCTCGGCCCCGCTCAGCAGCTCGGGCACGAACTCGTCCGCACTTCCGATGAGGTGCGCGCGCGTGGGTCCGTCGATCTCGACGAGGACCTCGCACGCCGGCGCGAGTTCCGCGGCGCTGCCGCCGCGCCGGATCAGCCCGCCGGCCGCGCCACCACGGCCGTGCCCGAGCCAGAGGAGCTGGACCTCGAGCGCGCGCGCCAGCGCTTCGGCGAGCGCCGGCTGCCCGACGATCCCGATGCCGCCCTGCGCATCCACCACCACCGGCGCATCGGGCACGCGCGCGGCGTGCTCGGCGATGGGTCGGTCGGCCACGGCGGCGGCGGCCAGATCGATGCCCGACGGGACCGTCCCGGTGCCGAGGCGAAGGGAGGGCGATCGTCCCTCCGCCACGGGCGGAAGCGAGTCGAGTTCGAGCAGCTCGCGAGCCGTCGGCGCGGTCGCCGCCCAGCGCAACCGCAGTGCCGCATGCTCGGCGGCGACATCGACACTCAGCTGCGCGAGGGCGTCAGCGCGTGCCGCGGCCGCAAGGCGAGCCGCTCTGCGGCCGCTCACGCGTCCGTCGACGAGCGCGGCGACGGCCATCACGGGTCCGAGGGCCGCGAAGGCGAGCGACAGCGGTGATCGGGTGATCGCGAAGAGCACACCCGCCGCGAGCACGGGCGCGATGGCGCCCATCCACGGGAAGGGGATCGGCGGGCGTTCGGCGAGAGGCGCCGGCAGTGCGAGTCGCATCCCCGCAGTCCAGCAGGCCGACACGCGACGGGAGCCGCGGCCGGGGAATCAGGTGGAGAACGCGGTCGTCGGGCACTCTGTGGAGAGCATTGTCAGCTGACGAGGAAGAACTGCTCGCCGATCTCGACGCGGGCGCCACGGGTCACCCGGGATCTCATGCCGGCCGGGCACATGCGCGGCGGACGATCGGGTTCGCGCACGACGGTCCCGTTGGCCGAGTACCGGTCGCTGATCCAGAATGCGCCGCCCTCCTGACCGAACTCGAGATGGGTCTTCGAGACGGATCGGCCGGGATCGTCGATGGTCACGTAGTGATCGAAGTACTCCCCCGGCTGCGCCATGGGACGACGACCGATGAGACCCGTCCCCTCGACGGTCACCGATTCGCCCGTGCTGAAGTGCAGGCCGAACCGTGCGGCAGGCGGGCGGGCGCGCTCCGGCATCCGCGTCGCTTCGTCGATGTCCGGCTGGGCCGCGGCGGCGGGCGGGAACGAGTGCGCGCCGGCGAGGGATTCGGGCTGCCACTGCTCGTCGTTCTCGAGCAGATCGACGACGCGCGTCGAGCGCTGGTCGCCGTCCTCGCCCGTCTCGTCGACGCCGGCCTCGGGCACGACCCCGTTCCCGGCCGGTTCAGGATCGGGGCTCGGCTCCTCCTCGACGGTCGACGGCGTGACGACGACGGGCTGCACGCCGGTCGAGGCGAAGGAGTGCCGGGCGGGGGGAACGGGTGCGATCGGCGGCATGGAGGGTCGGACGGCGGCGCGAGTCGTGACCGCACTGCCGCACTCGCCGCAGAACATGGCTCCGACCGGGAGATCGGCCCCGCAGTGGGAGCAGGTCACGTCGATTCCCCCTTCCGCTGTCGTCTCCGCCGGTTGCGCGTGAACGATCTGGTCGACACCAGCGCTTTGATCTTCTCCCATCGCGAGCGTCCGGCCCCCATCGACCCGCGGAGCTCGCCCGCAGAGCGCCAGACACGGTCGGCATCGGCGTCGACGGGAAGCGAGGGTCCGAAGGTCGCGCGGTCCACCGCGGCGGCGAGGACGAGCGGCTGCCTGCCTCCGACCGCCATGGCGACCTCGTAGCGGGTCGCCGAGTCGGGCGGCTCGTAGCCGTGGTCGGCGGCGGCGTCGGCGAACTCGTCCCATCCGCCGCGGATCCGCTCGAGCGGGTCGGCGGCCCTGTCGCGTCGGCGCCGTCGCTGCCATTTGGCGCCCACGATCGCCGCGAACGGCGCGAGCAGCACGGCGAGCACGATGACGATCCAGAGGAGGACCTGCAGGACGGCGAGCAGAATGGCGAGCCACGCCGGGAGCGGGGCATCCTGCTCGTTCTCCTGCACGTCGGGCGGCACGATCTGATCGGGCTCGATGCGCTCATCGGGCGGAGGCTGGACCACGGACTGCGGTCGCGCCACCTTGGTGGCGTCGTCGGGCTGCGGTTCTGGCACCTCGCGGACCGGCGGGTTGGGGTCGATCGCGACCCATCCGGCACCGGCCGCCGCGACCTCGATCCACGCGGTCATGTCGGCACCGGTGAGGTCGAGCGTCCCGGAGGCGTCGTCCGGGGATGCGAAGCCGACCACGACGCGAGCGGGGAAGCCGAGCTGGCGGGCCATCAGCGCCGCGGTGACGGCGTACTGCTCCGCGTCGCCCAGCATGGGCTGGTCGGTGAGGAGCTGGGTGATGCGTCCTGCGGAGTGCCCGGAACGGCTGAACGGCTCGTCGGGACCGCCGTGGCTGACGTACCCGTTCGTCCGGAGACCATCGATCGCCGCGACGAGCTTCTCGCCGACGGAGCCTGCTCCGTCGGTGTAGGAGGCGAGAGCGGCGTCGAGCCCGTCGGGGATGACGGCCGGTTCGGGCACCGCGATCCGTCCGGGCTCGAGCTCGGCGATCTCCTCATCGCCCAGCGCGGTGGGGATGACGGCCTCGAGCGTGTAGCTGTCGCCGGGCGCGATGCCCGCGAGAGAGGCAGCGGTGCCGCTGTTGTCGTTGTAGTAGAAGGTGGAGGTCAGCTCGTTCGCTCGGGCCCCCTCGAACCGGATGCTCTCGAGCGCGCCGACATCGGGGACCCAGACCCCGGAGTAATCGCCGACCTGGATCGTCACCTCGGCACGGCGACCCTCGTCGCCACTGCGATCGAGGTCGAACGGAACCAGGCTGAACGTGCCGGAGGCGCTCGACACGGAGGCGCTGCCGACGGTGTAGACCACCCCGTCGTAACTGTCCAGCGTCGCCAGTCGGACGCGCTCCCCCGCCTCGAGCCCGTCGACGGTGAGGATCGTGGCGGACGCCGTGTCGGTGTCGTGGAATCTCCGGAACGCGGACAGCGGGCTGGGGTAGTCGCGCGGGTCGAACGGCTTCTTGATCGCCGAGCGGAGCACGTCGCGCGAGCCCGTCGGGGGGACGAGTGCCGACGCCGCGACCGAACCGCCCGCGGCGAGGGCCAGGATCACGGCGGCGCCGACCGCCGTGCGCACGGCGGCGATCCGCCGGTCGACACGGGCCTCGACGGTCGTGCCCGACTGCTCGTTGAGAAGTCGGATGGCCTCTCCGCGGCGGCGCGAACGGCGGAAGACGAGATAGACGAGGAGCAGGGACAGCAGGGTGAGCGACGTGATCAGCGGGAGGGTCGCGCTCGCCGGTCCGAGCAGGATCGCCGCGACGAAGAGGACGGCGGGCCCGAGCGCCGCGAGCTCGCCCCATCGCGCCCGGAGCGCGACGGTGAGCGAGACGACGGACAGCACGAGGACGAGAAGGAAGACGGGGACGAGGAGCGCCTCGTAGCTGCCGACCGGCAGCGAGATGGTGAGCAGCTCCTTCCACGACAGGGCGGCACCCGCGATCAGGTCGGCGAGCCCCGGAACGGTCGGGATCACTCCGAGAAGAGCCTGTCCCGGCACGGCCGCCGGCACCCCGAGTACGAGGAAGGCCAGGACGGTGGATCCCGCGACGATCGCCGAGTTCCAGCGGAACCGTGCGCCCAGTACGGCGATGAGAGTGCCGGCGGCGAGGGCCACCCCCGCGGCGACGATGACGGCCGCGCTCATGTGGATGGGCCAGAACAGGGATGCGGCGACGATCATGGCCAGATCGAGCAGGACGACGGCGACGATCGTGTCGGCGGTCCTCGCGCTCCGATACCTCGAGAGCCGCGGCAGCGACGGTCTCGTCGCGACGCCCCGGTCTCCTCGCCCGGCTCCCGGGATGCGTGGCGGAGTCATGATCAGGCCGCCCTCGAACGGGCCAGCGACTTCTGCAGGTCCTCGAGGAATCCGACGGTGAGGACCGTCAGCTCGCCGACCCGGGTGAGACCGGGCGCGAAGCCCGCGTCGCAGACGACGGCGACGACCTCGACGCCCGCCGGGAAGGCGGCGGCTGCGGTGCGCAGCTGAGCGACGGTCGGCGGGCTGCCGAGCACGAGGAATGCCACGGAGATGCCGGTGACCTGTTCCGCGGTGACGCGGGCCAGATCGACGACGCCGAGCGCCGACCCGGCGTACTCGATGCTCGCGAGATCGTCGAGCAGACGTGTCGGGGTGACCGTGCGGAGCGTGCGTGCGGCGAAGACCTTGCGCTTGGCGAACTCGGGGGTTCGCTCGCTTGCGACGACCGAGACCGTCCGTCCGTCGCGGATGGCGCGCACGCCGAGGGACCCCGCGACGCTGACGGCGAGCTCGAACTGCTCCTCGCTCTCGTAGTCGGCGCCGGCGAGGCTGAGGGCGACCATGAGGTGGCTGCGCCGCGTCTCCTCGAACTGGCGGACCATGTGCACGCCTTGACGCGCGGTCGATCTCCAGTGGATGTAGCGGCGGTCGTCGCCCGGCTGGTACTCGCGGAGCGCGTGGAAGGCGATGTCGCTCGAGGTCAGGTCGCGTGTCGCCTGCCCCTCGAGATCGCGGACGAAACCGGTGCTCGTGGAGGGGACGGACACGGTGCGGGGGTGGACGTAGAGCTCGACGCTCGCCGCCCACAGGTGCTCGCGCCGGACGAGCCCGATGGGGTCGGCCCTGACGGTGCGGACCGGGCCGATCCGGATGATGCCGCGCTTCGTCGTCGGAACGGTGAAGACGTCGTCGTGGCTGGCGCCGCCGGCGAGGGAGGGAAGCGGCAGTTCGAGCAGGCCCTCCCCGACGGGGATCTCGATCTTGGCCCCGAGGAGCCGCCTGCGCAGGGGGTTGCGCACGATCAGCGCACCGACCGCGCGGTCGCCCACGACGACCCGGTCGTGCGGCATGGTGAGACGGATCTCGTGCGCGGCACCGCCGATGAGGAACAGCGACGCCGCGATGAGGATCACGGTGCCCGCCCAGGCGACCGCGACGAATTCCGCCCATCCCGCCGTGTAGCCGACGACGAACGCGATCGCGACGAGCGCGAGCATGCTCCAGCCGAGAGCGGTGACGACCGACGCCACCTGTCGGGCGAGCCGCGAGATGAACGACCAGATCAGACGCGCGCCGCGGACGAGGTAGACGGCGAGGTCGGCGAGCACGCCGGTGCGCGTCCCGACGAGCCGCGTCCGCGCGTTGGTGAGGCCCTGCGTCGACGAGAGCGATGCCGTCGTCGTGCGCGCCAGACCGCGCGTGCCGGTCGATTCGGCGCGCTGCTTGTCGGCCGGCCCCGTCCGATGCCGAGACGTGCTCACACGGCCTGCCTGTCACTCGGCGGCGGCACCTCGATGAGCAGCTGGGCGATGACGTTCGAGGGGGTGACGCCGTCGAACTCCGCCTCCGCGTCGAGCAGCAGCCGGTGCGCCAGGACGGGCTCGCTGAGCGCCTTGACGTCGTCGGGGATGACGTAGTGCCGGCCGTTCGATGCGGCGAGCGTCTTCGCGGTGCGCAGGAGGGAGATGGCCGCGCGCACGCTCGCGCCGAGACGCACCTCGCTCGCCGTGCGGGTCGCCTCGACGATGCGGGAGATGTAGTCGGTGATGGACGGGTCGACGTGCACGTTGCGGCTGAGGTGCGCCATGTCGACGACGATCTCGGCGGGGACGATCGTCGGGATGGTCGTCTCGTGCGATCGGACGACGGACGCCTCGAGGATGCGGACCGTGGCGGCGTGATCGGGGTAGCCGATCGAGGTCTTCATCAGGAACCGGTCGAGCTGCGCCTCGGGGAGACGGTAGGTGCCCGCCTGCTCGACGGGGTTCTGGGTCGCGATGACCATGAAGGGCGAGCCGACCAGGTGGCGGACGCCGTCGACTGTCACGGATCCCTCTTCCATGACCTCGAGGAGCGCCGACTGGGTCTTAGGGCTGGCCCGGTTGATCTCGTCCGCGAGCACGATGTTGGCGAAGATGGGGCCGGCGTGGAAGTCGAACTCGCCGGTGCGCTGGTCGTAGATGCTGACGCCGGTGATGTCCCCGGGCAGCAGATCGGGGGTGAACTGGATGCGGTTCGAGGTTCCCTGCACGCTCTGCGCCATGGCGCGGGCGAGCGAGGTCTTGCCGGTGCCGGGGTTGTCCTCGAGCAGCAGGTGGCCCTCGCTCAGCATCGCGGTGAGCGCGAGGCGGATGACGTGGCTCTTACCGAGGAGGACCTGCTCGATGTTCGCCGCGATCCGGCCGAAGATGTCGGTGAACCACGCGGCTTGATCCGGGGTCATCGTCATGGTGGTCTCTCGTCTCTCGTCCGTCGTGCTGCTCATGGTTGGTGCTGTGCCGCGAGGCTCCGCTCAGGAGCTGAACACGTACTGCTGCCCCGCTTCGGTCACCCGCACGCGGAACGGCGTGCCGATGCTCCCCCGGCATTCTCCCGCGGCTCCCCCGTTCGACGCGGTCCAGACGTCGCCGGGCTGGCAGATGTACTCCACGGAGTCGTACGACCCGGAGGGCAGGCTGGTCCAGCTCCACACCGTCTCACCGTTCTCCTCGCGCGAGGAGAGTCCTGCCGGGACCGTGTCGATGGGGGTGAAGGCGGCCGAGTCGCCGGACCAGCCCGAGCACAGCTCCTTGCCGGGCCAGCTCTCGCAGACCTGCACCTGGATGGTGTGCTCGACCCCGTATCCGACGCGGATGGTGTCGCCGATCGAGATCGGTGTCTCCGCTCCGCCGCCGTCGAGGCGGTACAGGTAGCGCACGCTCGGGTTGCCTCCGCCGCTGGCGTAGGCGACTCCGGACAGGCGGTAGTCGTAGTGGCCCGCGCCGTCGGAGGTCGGCCCGCTGAGGCCGACCGACGTCGGGGCGCCGGGGGCCTGCCGCGTCGTGACCGCGATCTGACCGCTCGAGGTGCAGCCCTGCCCGTTGTAGGCGAACACGACGAACAGGTTCTCCTCGTTCGCGCCCACCTGGAAGTCGGCGCTCGTCGCCGTTCCGACGTGGCGGAAGTCGTCGCTCGGCGATGGCACGACCGGGCTGGGATTCGCGGAACCCACCCCGTTCGCCGAGCAGGTCGGGGGCGAGCCCCGGTATCGGGCGACGTAGTACTGGCTGATGCCCGCGCCGTTTCCGTCGAAGACGCCCGACCAGCCGACGGTGACCGTACCGGTCGCGCCGCCGTCGACGGTCGTCGCTCCCGGCGACCCGACGACGATCGGCGGGCCGGCGGGCGTGCCCGATGTCGTCGCCGAGTTCCACACGCTGAGCACGTCGAAGGCGTCGTTGCGACCGCTGACGGTGACCTGGAGCGCCCCGCCGTTGCCGACCGAGGGATCCTGCAGGTCGATCGAGTACTCGGTGCCGGCGGGGTCGCCTCGGCCCACGTACTTCGTGACCGAGACGCCTGCCACGCTGATCAGGTAGTAGCTGATCGGGCTTCCGCCGGTCTCGGTCGGCTTGCGCCAGCTGACTCGCAGACCGTGGTCGAGCGACCGGGCCACCAGATCGGTGGGGGCGGCGGGGACGATGTCGGACCAGACCGCGTCGCCGAGCATCGTCTGCGTCGACGTGCCGATCGCGTTCTTGGCGACGACGCCGATCCGGATCCGATTGCTGGGACCGTTGCCCGGAGTCGTCACGGTGCAGGTCGTCGACGCGCAGGGCGTCGTCGCGAGGGTGCGGCCGCTGTTGTCGTAGGTGGTGACGTCGAAGCCCGTGATGGGCGAGTTGTTGAACGAGCCCGGGTCGAACGCCACCGTGATGGCACGGTCGGCGTAGCCGGTGGGACGCAGGCCCGTGACGGGCTCGGGCTTGTCCTGCACGGAGATCGTCACGGAACCCCACACCGCGCGATCGGGGTCGCCGGTCGCGTCGAGGGCCTGGTACTGCACGGTCACGTCCTGAGGCGCCGCGGTGGCCCCGACCGTGATGGCGAGACGGGTGCGATCCGAGCTCGGGGTGATGCTCACACCGTCCGGCAGTGCGGCCGAGTCGATACCGCGGACGGCGACGACCGACAGCGGCTTGCCGGGGAACGGATTGCCCGCCTCGTCGTTGGCGAGCACGTCGACCGTGGTCGTCTGGCCTCGCGGTGCGACGACGGCGTCGGCGGCGAGATTGGCGAGAGGCCTGGTCGATGCGACGACGGTCAGCTGGACCCGGCCGGCCGTCCCCTCGTTGACGGAGTCGCGCACCCCGACGATGGTCGACGCCCTGGTGCCCTTCGGCGTCGATTCGTCGGCGCGGACGATGAGCTTCGATCCGTCGATCGAGAGCTGGAAGCCGGGGGGCGCGGAGCCGACCAGCGAGTAGGCGAGCTCTCCGATGTCGGCGGCGTACGGGTAGCTCGTGATCTTGACGAGGTCGACCGAGCGCTCGGCGCCCGGTTCGAGTTCGAGCACCGCCCCGTCGAACACGGGCGGCTGATTGTCGCGAGGGGTGACCGTGATCGGCAGCACGAGCGTCGCGCGCCGACCGTTCGGGTCGCTGATCGACGAGCCGTCGGTGACCTCGAACGAGATGGATGCCGGACCGAAGTACTGGTCGGCGCTCGTATAGGTCAGGGTCCCCGTGCCGGCGACCAGGGCGGATCCGTCGCTGTGCGTCGCCCGCACCGACCCGGAGTCGGTGATGCGGACCCGCTTGCCGCCCACGGCGACCACGTAGTCGTTGACATCGATCACCAGGCGCTCCCCGCTCACGACGGTGAGTCGGGGTGTTCCCTTGCGCAGTTGCGGAAGCGCGTCGTCGAAGCCGGGGACGCGGATGAAGGCGAACGCGGTGACGCTCGGGTCGTCGGGGTGGGAGACGCGGAACGGGATGATCTGGCTGCGGTCCTGGAGCTCGACCCGCACGCGCTTCGACGAGGTCACCGTCGCGGTGTCGCCGAATCCGGGGAGCACCGCGAGGTCGAGCCGGCGCACGCTCCCCTCGGCGAAGAAGACGCCCGCGAGCACGTTGACGTCGATGCTCGTGCGGCCGAGGATGTCGCTCAGCCCCAGCACGGTGTCCTCCGCGATCGGGCGGGCCAGCGGGGCTTCGGGATCGACGACGACGGTGAGGAAGTTCGAACTCGTCCCGCCGCGGGCGTTCTCGATGCTGTAGACGAACCCGTACCGGCCCGGAACGTCGGTCGCGGTGAAACGGACGACCGTGCCGTCGATCTCCGCGTCCGCACCGGTCGTGGTCGGCTCGATGCTGACGAGGTCGAGCTGCCCGCCATCGGGGTCGGAGTCGTTGGAGAGCACCTGCACGGCGACCGACTTGCCGGGCCTCACCGTCACCTCGTCGGCGACGGCGACCGGATTGCGCGCGCCGTCGAGTCGCGGCGAGATGCCGATCCGGATCGTGCCGGTGGCAGAGGCGCCGAGACCGTCGACGACGCGGTAGATCAGCGAGTCCGTTCCCGCCGAGTAGTCACCCGCCTCGTACTCGATCCAGTCGGAGCCGGTCTCGACGACCGCGCCCTTCTCGGGATTGCTCTCCTGGCCGAGGAGCTGGACGGAGTCGCCGTCGGGGTCGATCCCGGTGAGGGGGATCGGGATGCGGACGCTCTCGCCCGCGAGGACGCGCGATGTCACGGTCTTCGGGACGGGCGGGTTGTTCGACGCCGTGTCGGCTTCGCGGACGGAGATCGACACCTCGGCGCTCGCCCACTGGCCGTCGGGTCCGTCGACCCGGTACACGGCGGTGAAGTCTCCGGTCTGCTGGGGTGCCAGGTAGCGGAGACGGTTCTGGGCGGCGAACAGGAGTCCGGCGCCGTCGGGCAGCTCGTCGACGAGCACGGGGTCGAGTGTCAGCGATTCGCCGTCGGGCTGCTCGTCGTTCAGCAGAACGGGGATGTCGATCGCGTCGCCGACGCGGACCGATACCCGGTCGGGGACGGCGATCGGCGGTTGGAGCCGGGCGGGCTCGGGGATCTCGACCACGGTGACGGAGCCCTGCGCTTCCGCGAGGCCGTTGCTCAGGGTGTAGCCGAAGGAGACGGTCCCGGATTCGAGCGGACCGGTGAGGGTCACCCGCAGCAGGTGCTGCTCGAGCAGCTCGACGCGCAGACCGGAGGCGTTGTCGGGCTCGTCGGCGCCGGCGACGAGCAGCACCCCGCCGGCCGGGTCGATGTCGGTGGCGACGACGTCGATGGTCTCGGTGCCGCCCTGACGGATGAACGCGGTGTGCGGCACCGGGATCGGAGCGGTCCCGGGGTCGGGCGGGGCCTCGACGTCGAGCCGGAGGGTCCCTGTCACGGTGACCGCACCGTCGGTCACGGTGAAGTCGAGGTAGTGGGTGCCGATGTCGCTGCTCTGCGCGCGGAACGTGCCGCCCTCGTAGTCGGCGGTGATGCGCACGCCCGCCTTGTCGGGCACATTGGTGAGCCGGATGGGCGCGCTGCCGCCGCGGGTGTGCTGCAGAGGCGAGATGGTGACCTCGCCGTCGGTGTAGGCGAGCACCACGAACGGTTCGACGATGATCGGGACCTCGCCGCGCGCGCGCACCGTCACGGCGAGGACGCCGGTGCCGTCGTCGCGTCCGTCCGAGACGGTCTGCGAGATCTCCTTCACCCCGTCGGCTCCCCCGGCGTCGATGAAGACGACCTCGCCGTCGGGTTTGTAGGTGACGCTGTCGGGTGCGGCGGCCGACGCGGAGCGCAGGAAGAAGGCGTCGCCATCGGGGTCGTACCAGTCGCCCAGCACCTGCGAGGTGGTCCGCGACCCCGAGGCGACCGTCGCCTTGGTGGTGCGGGACTGCACGGGGGCGGAGTTCTCGTCGTCGCCCCGCAAGGTGATCGTGACCGAGGTCGCCGCCTCGCCGCCGCGCCCGTCCGAGATGGAGTAGCCGAAGGTGAACGAGCCGGGCGGATCGTCGGCGAGGGTCAGCAGGAGCTGCTGGCGGTCGCCGGTGAGCGTGACGGAGCCCGCCGAGGGCGGGAAGCCGGTCACCTCATCGATGACGAGCACGTCGCCGTTCGGGTCGTAGTCGTTGAGGAGGACGGGGACGACGCTGGTGCGCCCCGGGCGTGCACCGAGGTCGTCGGCGACCGCGACCGGCGGGGCCTGCAGCTTGTCGTACTCGGGAGGAGTGTCCTCCGTGTTGTCCTCCACCACCCGGGTGTCGGTCTCGGTCTCGAGCAGCTCGTCCCAGTTGTCGATGAGGGCGTTGCCGTCCTGCACCGCCCAGCTCGCGCCGCTCTGCACGTCGTTGAGGAGGACGCGCGTGCCCTTGGTCGCGAACGCGAGCTGCGCTGTCGCGGCCATACCGGCCGCGGGGGTGATGGTGCCCGCACGCGATCCGGAGTCGATCGAGTCGAGGCACCGGGTCCAGACCGTACCGTCGGGCCACGCGGCGTAGGAGCAGCCCCCGCGGACGAGCGGGGCGGTGACGGTTCCGGGCCCGCGCACGGGGTCGCGCTCCGCGATCTCCTCGGGTTCGCCGCCGCCGGTCGGCACCCGAACGAGACCGGAGGCGTGGGCGATGTAGACCTGGTCGGTCGCACCCCGACCGCCGTCCGCCGCTGTCACCGGTGTTTCGAGCACCGGCGCACCGGAGACGCCGATGAGCGCCGACAGGTCGGTGCTGCGCCCCTCGGAGTAGACGATCCGCGTCGTCGTGTCGAGGAGGAACCACCGCCCTCCGACCGAGGTTATCTCGAAGTCGTCGTCGGGACTGATCCCTTCGATGCTGTAGGTCTGGTTGACGACGGCGCCGTCGGCGGCCTCGACGCGGGACACCTCGCCGGCATCGGGCGACCAGACGAAGAAGGTGCCGTCGGAGTCCATCGAGGACACCGAGGTCGCCCCGAAGACCAGGTCGGGCTCGGACTGCGCGTCGTAGGCGCTGAGCTGTTCGAGCGGGACGACCCAGGCGTCACCGGTGGCACCCGAGTGGACGACCGCGACGCCGGAGGTGACCTGCGGCCCTGTCGTGTAGACCTCGGTTCCGCCCGGCGGCACGGGGACGGTGTCGTCGATGGCGGCGACGGCGGGATCGACGAGGTCGATCGTGCTGTTGGCCCTGTCGAAGAGGATGACGTCGGCGCCCTGCCGGATGACCTCGATCGAGCTGCTCGTGCTCGCGACCGCCGTGTCGAGCTGCAGGATCTGCTCGTTGGCGCGTCCGATCGCCTGCTTCGACCCGTTCGCCACCCAGACGGAGCCGTCGTCGAGGTCCATCCGCTGCGCGGTGTAGCCGCCGGAGACGACGGCGGTCGACACGAGCACCGCCGCGATGGCCACCACGCCGACCGACGTGATCGTGACCGAACGTCGCCGGGCCAGCATCCCGAGGACGCTGCGACCGCGCGCGGGCAGACCGGACACCGTCAGCTTCCCGCGCACTTCTCAGGGCTGACGTCGCCCGGCCGGCCGTCGCGGAGCACTGTCACGGTGATGCAGACCTGGCGGCCGTTGCTGTCGACGGTGAAGGTGGTGCCCTTCTGCACGCTCGAGCCGCCGTCGCTGGTGGTGATGCGGTAGCTGTCGCCGTTCGCTCCGACGTCGTCCCAGCTGAAGTCGACCGAGCGCCCCGAGACCTCGGCCTGAATGGTGTCGACCGTCGGGATGTCTCCGGACGCGGCGCGGAAGAGCACGAAGGCGGCGGTGGCACCGAGTGCGATGACCAGCACGGAGGCGGCGACGAGAGTCCAGGCGAGCCAGGTGGTTCGCCCGCCGGGCTGCGACCGGGCGAGGCTGCGCTCGAGCGATCCGCTCTGCGGCCTCTGCAGCGTGCCGACCGGTCGGTAGTCACCGGTGGTCTCCGCGAGCCGGCCCCGGCGACGCCGGCGTTCGGGCGCGCCCTTGGGCGACGGGATGCCCCGCACCCGGGTGCGGTCCTCGAGGTCGGCGACGGTCGCGAGCGCCCAGTCGTCCATGGCGACCTCGATCTGGGTCTGCGGTACCCCCAGCTCGGTCTCGACCGACTGGAGCTCGCGGATCAGCTCGAGCACGCTCGCGGGCCTCTGCTCGGGCTTCTTCGACATCGCCCGCTGGAGGATCGACTCGAGCCTCGGCGGCACGTCGGGCCGGCCGATCGGCTGCGGTCTGGCGCGGTTGATGCGCGAGATCAGATCGACGGACTTGTTCTCCCCGCCCGGGATCTCGAACGGCGAGCGGCCGGCGAGCAGGCTGTAGATCGTCGCGGCGACCGACCAGACCTCGCTCGCCACGGTCCCCGCCGTCTCGTCCATGAGGACCTCGGGCGCCGACCACGGGATCGACAGCCCGATCGACTCGGTGCGCTCGGACTCGGACAGGGTCGCGGCGATGCCGAAGTCGGAGAGCACCGGGTGGCCGTACGCCGTCGTGAGGATGTTGGACGGCTTGATGTCGCGATGCAGGACGCCGGCGCGGTGCGCCGTCTCGACGGCACTGGCGATCTTGATCGCGATCCGCAGCACCTCGGCGACGGGGACGGGCTCGCGCCGGTACCGCTCGCTGAGCCCGGCGGAGCACAGCTCCATGACGAGGTAGGGCCTGCCGTCGGCGGACACGCTCGCCTGGTAGACGGTGAGGATCGAGGGGTGCGTCGACAGCTGCGCCATGAGGTTGGCCTCGGCCTGGAACATCTGCCGGACCTGCTCGTTGACGACCTCGGAGAGCATCACCTTGACCGCGACCTGGCGGCGTGGCATGTTCTGCTCGTAGAGGAAGACGTCGGCGAAACCGCCGGATCCGAGGGCTCGGACGTAGCTGAAACCGGGCAGCGCGGGAGGCGTTGACGGAAGGCGTCGCGCCATGGTCATCCCCCCGAGGCTGCAGAAGTGAGCGGTTCCTGTGCGTGCCGGGCGGGTAACACCGGCGGGTGCTGGAACTGCCAATTCTAGGCGAGGGGTGCCCGCATACCCCGGAATGAGGGGGTCGGGGGACAAATCCGGTTCACCCCCAGAGCGGGGGCAGACGGACCGGTACTCAGGAGTGGCGGCCGGTTCCCCGTCGCGGCACGGTCTGGTCGAGGTCGAAGTCCCCCGTCGTCGACACGACGTCGACGATCAGCACCGTGACGTTGTCGCGTCCGCCGCGGATCAGGGCGGCGTCGACGAGGTCACGGGCGGTCTGCTTCGAGGGCTTGCCCGCCACCATGTGACGGCGCAGGTCGTCGTCGTTGAGCTCCTTCGTGAGCCCGTCGGAGCAGATCATGAGACGCAGCCCCTCCGTCACGGGGATCATCCACAGATCGGGGGCGGGCACGTCGTTGAAGCCGATGGCCCGCGTGATCACATTGCTGTCGGGGTGGTGCTCCGCCTGCTCCTTGGTGATCGCACCCGAGTCGACGAGCTCCTGCACGACGGAGTGATCGACCGTGACCTGCTCGAAGGTGCGTCCGCGCAACTGGTAGACGCGCGAGTCGCCGATGTTGAAAACGGCCCAGTAGGGGTCCGACCCGACGAGGGTCAGCGCTGCACCGGTCACCGTGGTGCCGGTGCCGAGCGCGCTCTGCCCCGATACGCGGTCGATGTCCTGCGCCGCCACCCCGAGCGCATGCTCGACGACATCGGGATCGATGAAATCGGCCTCGATGACCTCGGCGAGCCGGGTGACGACCGCGGTGCTGGCGAGGTCGCCCGCCGAGTGCCCGCCCATGCCGTCGGCGACAGCGAAAAGCGGACTCTGCGCGACGAAGCTGTCCTCGTTGACCGCCCGTTTGCGACCCACATCGGTGACGGCGGACCACGACAGAGTGATCTCCACGTCGGGTCTCCGCGGCACGGTGATCGAATACCCCGGGTTGCTGCGGCCGATCTGTGTCACACGAATCCTGACTCTTGGCACACGGCCGAAGGCGACCATGCAGACGGTGGGAGAGCCGATCCGATCAGCGGATGGGAAGTATCTCTATCACGTTGCCGTCGCCGATGTCCACCAGTGTTCCCGGCGTCACGACGAGCGACTCCCCCTGCCGCAATTTTACGTGCGCGGAGCCCGGCTGCGAGACGAATGTTCCGTTCGTCGAACGCATATCGGTGACGACGACCGTCATTCCCTCCTGGCGCAGCTCGACGTGGGTTCCGCTCACCTCCATCGACGGGGAGACCACCTTGAGCAGCCGCGGGATCGTGCCCGTGACGATGCGCGGGCTGCTCGGTTTGCGTCCGATGTAGACGGGTGTGTCGAGGCGGTAGACCGGGCCGTCGCCAATGCGGAAGCAGTAGTGGCCGACACGCTGGGCGGCGCCGGGCGCGAAGCGGGGGTCGAGATCGATCCTTCCCGGCGACCACGCGGTGACCGAGGGGACGTCGGCGCGGTGACGCTGCCGCTCGGTAACGATCGTGTCTCCGATGTCGCCCTCGGGACTGCCGGCCGACGCGAGCTGAGCCGCGCGCTCCGCCTCCTCCACCAGCGACCAGCGGCCGGTTCCGAGGCCACGGATCGTGTCGTCGAGATCGGCGGGCTCCGAGGCGCCCTCCCGGGTATCCGGATCGACCCGGCTCGTCGGCGCCGTTCGGGCCGGTCCCGCGCGCCGCCCGTCGGAGGCCGCAGGAGGCTCGGCCGTGCCGCCGGCGGCAGGGATGACGGGGATCGGCGTCGTGATCGGCGAACGGTACGGTCCGGGCGAGACGGCGAGGTTCTGCACCGGGATCGAGCCGGTGATCGGGGCCGAGGGCTGGTGTGCGGGGATCCGCGAATCCATCGGACTCGAATCGTCGCGGTTCGACTCGGCCGGTAGCGCGCTCCGGTCGTCGCGCCCTGGACCGGCGGAACCCGCCGCCCAGGCGAGCCACGGCGCGCGCACGAGCCCGCTGAGCACCGGCAGATCACCCGAGGCGGGTGCGGAGACGACTCCGACGGATCTCGCATCGGAACCGAGGGAGAGTCCGATCACGCCGTCGAACTCGGCGAGGTACCACGGCTGCATCTGCCGGGAGTCGATTCGGCGCTGACCCGCCGCCGTCACCACGTCGACGCTGCCGGAGCCGCGGGTCACGATCGTGACCCGTTCGTCGACGACGGCCACGACGAAGGACTCGACCGCGTCGGGACCCCGCGTCGGAATGGACGCCACGACCGACTCGACACTCGCATCGGGTTCGGAGGCGAGGCGCCAGAGAGCGGTGACGGTCTCGAGCGGCGTCACGGTCTCGAAGCCCGCGAGCACCGGCCCGGCGGCGAAGAAGATCCAGTTGAGGGAGCCGCCGACATCGGAGGCGATCGGTGAGTAGAAGGCGTGGCCCGGGGTCACGTCGACATGACTCCCCCCGCACGATCAGGTGTCAGGGAACCCAGACCCCTGCACAGCAGCTGACCTCGATCGAGGCCGCCCCTCTTGCATTCCGCGTGACGAGTGCCGGCCGATCATGCGCCGGTGCCACTCATCACGTGCTTGATGCGAGTGTAATCCTCGAGACCGCGGATCGAGAGGCCCTGCTCGCCGAGCCGCGCGGGCGGGCTCCCTCGCAGCCCCCCGACGGCCCGCTCGGAGCAGCTCGGGTCGCGGATCTATCGCGACACCCCGGAATGACGGATTCCGCAGGATTTGCCGCCGTGAGGTACGGATTCGCTTGCCCGAGTCGATATCGGCTGCCAGAATCGGGCCATGGCCGAATCGAGGAGCAGCTCTGCAGGCACGCGACAGGTCACCCTCGACGCGGTGTCCAAGGGCATCATCGAGCAGCTCCAGCTCGACGGACGGCGCTCCTACGCCGACATCGGCAAGGCGGTGGGCCTGAGCGAGGCCGCGGTACGTCAGCGCGTCCAGAAGCTCACCGAGTCGGGCGTCATGCAGATCGTCGCCGTGACCGACCCGATGCAGCTCGGCTTCTTCCGCCAGGCGATGATCGGCATCCGGTGCAGCGGGGACACCCGCGTCGTGGCCGAGCAGATCGCCGCCCTCGACGAGGTCGACTACGTCGTGCTGACCGCCGGCAACTTCGACATCCTCGCCGAGATCGTCTGCGAGGACGACGACGAGCTCATCTCGCTTCTCAACTCGCGGGTGCGCACGCTCGACGGCGTCACCTCGACCGAGACCTTCGTCTATCTGAAGCTGCAGAAGCAGCACTACAACTGGGGAACACGATGACCACCACCGAACAGCCCGTCTCGCAGTCGCAGAGCGATCTCGACCTTCAGCAGAAGGCCAAGGACCACCTCTGGATGCACTTCTCGCGCCAGTCCGTCATGGAGGACGGCGGCGGGGTCCCGGTCATCGTCAAGGGCGAGGGCCACCACATCTGGGATTCCAAGGGCAAGAAGTACTTCGACGGCCTCTCGGGGCTGTTCGTCGTCAATGCCGGACACGGACGTCGTCGACTCGCCGAGGTCGCGGCACGACAGGCGGAGCAGCTCGCGTTCTTCCCCATCTGGTCCTACGCGCATCCCGCCGCGATCGAGCTCGCCGATCGGCTGGCGGACATGGCTCCCGCCGACCTCAACCGGGTCTTCTTCTCGACCGGCGGCGGCGAGGCGGTCGAGACCGCGTTCAAGCTGGCGAAGTACTACTGGAAGCTGCAGGGCAAGCCCACCAAGCACAAGGTCATCTCGCGTGCGGTCGCCTATCACGGCACGCCTCAGGGTGCACTCGCGATCACCGGGATCCCGGCGATGAAGGCGATGTTCGAGCCGGTCACCCCGGGTGGCTTCCGCGTCCCGAACACCAATTACTACCGATCCGAGGAGATGGGCTTCGTGTCCTCGACTCCCGAGGGCCCCGAGCGCGAGCGCGAGTTCGGGCTGTGGGCGGCGAACCGGATCGAGGAGATGATCCTCTTCGAGGGCGCCGACACCGTCGCCGCCGTGTTCCTCGAGCCCGTGCAGAACTCCGGCGGCTGCTTCCCGCCGCCCGCGGGCTACTTCGAGCGGGTCCGCGAGATCTGCGACCAGTACGACGTTCTGCTCGTCTCGGATGAGGTCATCTGCGCGTTCGGCCGCATCGGCAACTGGTTCGCCTGCGACACCTACGGGTACGTGCCCGACATGATCACCTGCGCGAAGGCGATGACGAGCGGCTACTCCCCCATCGGCGCGACCATCATCAGCGACCGCATCTACGAGCCCTTCAAGCACGGCCAGACGTCGTTCTACCACGGCTACACCTTCGGCGGTCACCCCGTCTCGGCGGCCGTCGCGCTCGAGAACCTGACCATCTTCGAGGAGGAGGGCCTCAACGAGCGCGTCCGCACCAAGGGGCCGGTCTTCAAGCAGACCCTCTCCAAGCTGAAGGACCTGCCGATCGTCGGCGACGTCCGGGGCGACGGCTACTTCTACGGCATCGAGCTCGTGAAGGACAAGGCGACCAAGACCACGTTCGACGAGGACGAGTCGGAGCGTCTGCTCCGCGGCTTCCTGTCCAAGGCCCTCTTCGACGCCGGCCTGTACTGCCGCGCCGACGACCGGGGCGACCCCGTCATCCAGCTCGCTCCCCCGCTCACCATCGGCGAGCCCGAGTTCGACGAGATCGAGGGCATCCTGCGGAGCGTCCTGACCGAGGCATGGACCAAGCTGTGACGCTGAACTGCCCGCATCAGGCAGTGTTCTCGCTCGAGAACTGCCAGAAGCGGGCAACTCGGGCGTGAGGGCGTATCGCGAGCTGAGTCTGTGGCTCGATCAGGTCGCGGACGCGGGTGACGACCTCGTGCCGCGGGCGTCGCTCGGCGGCGATGTCGAGGTCGACGTGTGCATCGTCGGCGCGGGCCTCACCGGGCTCTGGACCGCGCACTACCTGCTCGAGCGCGACCCCGCGCTGCGCATCGCGATCGTCGAGAAGGAGATCGCGGGATTCGGTGCGTCGGGTCGCAACGGCGGGTGGTGCTCCGCACTCTTCCCCGCCGGCGCGGCGTCTCTCGAGCGCCGGCACGGACGCGACGCCGCCACCGCGATGCGCCGGGCGATGATCGACACCGTCGACGAGGTGGGCCGCGAGGCGGAACGACTCGGCATCGACTGCGACTTCGTGAAGGGCGGCACGGTCGCGTTCGCGCGGTCGCCGCTCCAGCAGAAAGCGGCGGAGGCCGAGGTCTCGCAGGCCGCGGACTTCGGAACCGATGAGTTGCGTCTGCTGGGTCCGGAGGGGTTCGGGGTGAGCGAGGTGCACGGCGTTGTCCTCGATCCGGCGTGCGCACGTCTGCATCCCGCGAAGCTCGTGCGCGGTCTCGCGCGGTCGGTGGAGGCACGCGGGGTCACGATCTACGAGAAGACGGAGGCCGTCGATTTCTCGGCCGGTCGGGTCGTGACGAGGCGGGGCACCGTGCGCGCCGACTCGGTCGTGCTCGCCCTCGAGGCCTACACCGCAACTCTGGCGCGCACGCGCCGCCGGATCATGCCGCTCTACTCGCTCATGATCGCGACCGAACCGCTCCCGGCATCCGTCTGGCACGCCATCGGCGTCGAGCACGGTCAGACGTTCAGCGACTACCGGCATCTGCTGATCTACGGTCAGCGCACCGCCGACGACCGCATCGCGTTCGGCGGCCGCGGCGCGCGGTACCACTGGGGCAGCGCCATCCGGGACGGGTACGACATCGTGCCGAAGGTGTTCGAGCACCTGGAGACGACGCTGCGCGAGCTGATGCCCGCGGTCGGTGATGCTCGCATCACCCACCGCTGGGGCGGGCCCATCGGGGTGCCGCGCGACTGGCATGCGACCGTCTCGTACAACCCCCGCACCGGGGTCGGCTTCGCCGGCGGATACGTGGGCGACGGACTGTCGACGACCAATCTCGCGGGCCGGACGATGGCCGACCTCGTGAGCGGGCGACGCACCGCTCTGACCGCGCTGCCGTGGGTCGGCCACACCTCGCCCCGGTGGGAGCCTGAGCCGCTGCGCTTCACCGGCGCCAATGCGGGGCTGGCCGCCACGGCGTTCGCCGATGTCGAGGAACGGGTGACTGGCCGCCCGTCGATAGCGGCGAAGATCGTAGCTCCCCTGGTCGGTCATTAGCCACCCCCGCAGCCGGAACCGCCCTCTGTCGGGGGCCTGTCGTAGCATTCAAGCGGGAGTTCTCCTCCCATTGAGGGGGCCGAGGTGAGTTACAGCACGGGCGCGCCGGGCGTGAGCCTGGTGGCCGTCGAACGCCGTATCGACTTCCGGTCCTACGTCATGCTCGCGGTGTTCATCGCGATCTCCGCCGCGGTCGCGGCCTTCGGCACGGTTACGACCATCTCGACGGTCGACGGCTGGTACGCCGACGCCGTCAAGGTGGCCTGGAGCCCGCCGAACTGGCTCTTCGGTCCCGTCTGGTCGGTCCTCTACCTCGCCATGGCCGTCTCGGCGTGGCTCGTCTGGCGTCGTCGGCACGTCTACTTCGTCGGCCCCGCCCTCACGCTCTACGTGGGCCAGCTCTTCCTCAACTCGGTGTGGACTCCGGTGTTCTTCGGTGGCTTTACGATCATCGGGCCGCCGGCACTGTGGATCGGGGTCGCGGTGATCGTGCTGCTCGACATCTGCGTCGCCGCGACGATCGTGTCGTTCTGGGCTGTGCGGCCTACTGCCGCGTATTTGCTGCTGCCGTACCTGGTGTGGATCCTCTACGCGACCACGCTCAACATCGGTCTGGCCGTCCTCAACACCTGATCCTCCACAGGCGCGGCAGCGTCGCCGCTGCGCACGGAACGGGTTCTCCGGCCCCGACGACCGCCCGCCCGTCCGTAGCGTGCCCGCATGATCGATTACGCCTCCCGTACGCTCCCCCATGTGACAACCATCGAAGGCGCCGACGGCGTCGTGCGCTGCGGCTGGGTCGGCCGCGACCCCGAGTACCTCCGTTACCACGACGAGGAGTGGGGGGTTCCGCTGCACGGCGACCGGCCCCTTTTCGAGAAGCTCTCCCTCGAGGGCTTCCAGGCGGGTCTGTCGTGGATCACGATCCTGCGGCGACGGCCGACCTTCCGCACCGCGTTCTCCTGCTTCGATGCCGAGACCATCGCCGGCTACGGTCCCGACGACGTCGCCCGACTGCTGGGCGACACCGGGATCATCCGCAACCGCGCCAAGATCGAGGCGACCATCCGCAACGCCGGCGCGCTTCTCGCGCTCGAAGCGGAGCACGGGCCGACAGCGCTCGACGACTTGATCTGGAGCTTCGCGCCCGCCGCTCGGCCCGAGTCGGAGCGTCCCCGCGAGCTAGGCGAACTCCCGGCGACGACGCCGGAGTCGGTCGCGCTGAGCAAGGCTCTAAAGAAGGCCGACTTCCGGTTCGTGGGTCCGACCACGGTGTATGCGCTCATGCAGTCCAGCGGCCTGGTGGACGACCATCTGGCCGGCTGCTTCCGCGCCGGCGCCGTCGCGTAGCCGAGAGGAACACGGGGCGGACACCACCCGCCCGTTGAGCGCAGCGAAACGAAGGGCCCGCCTCTCCCCCGGCACCTGCGCGTCGCCCCGCTCAGCGAGCGGCACCCCGCCCGTTGAGCGCAGCAAAACGCAGGGAGCTCCCTCTCGCCCAGCGCCTGCGCGTCGCCCCGCTCTGCGAGCGGCACCCCGCCCGATGAGCGCAGCGAAACGCAGGAACCGCCCTCGCCCCCAGCGCCTGCGCGTCGCCCCGCTCTGCGAGCGGCACCCCGCCCGATGAGCGCAGCGAAACGCAGGAACCGCCCTCGCCCCCAGCGCCTGCGCGTCGCTCCGCTCCGCGAGCGGCGCCCCGCCCGTTGAGCGCAGCGAAACGAAGGAACCGTCCTCGCCCCCGGCCCCTGCGCGTCGCTGCGCTCTGCGAGCGGCGACCCCGCCCGTTGAGCGCAGCGAAACGCACGGAGCTCCCTCTCGCCTGGTGCCTGCGCGTCGCTCCGCTCTGCGAGCGGCGCCCCCGCCCGTTGAGCGCAGCGAAACGCAGGGAGCTCCCTCTCGCCCGGCACCTGCGCGTCGCTGCGCTCTGCGAGCGGCGCCCCGCCCGTTGAGCGCAGCGAAACGAAGGAACCGTCCTCGCCCCCGGTGCCTGCGCGTCGCTGCGCTCTGCGGGCGGCGGCGGAGGGGCTCGCCCGAGCAGGGTCAGGCGAGCGGGAACAGCTCCTCGATCTGCTCGACCTCGTCGGGCGACGGGATCCATGCAGTGCCGGCCGCGGCGTTCTGGGAGATCTGCTCGGGAGTGGTGGCACCCGCGATCACACTGGAGACGCCGGAGTGACTGAGCAGCCACCCCACGGTCGCCTCGAGCATCGTGATGCCGCGGTCCGCGGCGAAAGCGGCGAACGCATCGACGGCGTCCCACGGCACGGTCTCGAGCAGCTGCGGGCGCCGCTGCATGATGCGACTGTCCTCCGGCCCGCCCTGGCGGCTGTACTTACCGGTGAAGACGCCGTTGTACAACGGGTAGAACGGGAGGAAGCCGACCCCGAATCGGTCAGCCGCGGGGAACAGCTCACGCTCGGCCCCCCGCACCAGCAGGCTGTACTCGTTCTGCGCCGAGATGAAGCGCTCGGAACCCAGTTCGCGGGCGATGTACTCCGCTTCGACCAGCTGCCACGCTGCGAAGTTCGAGTGACCGATGTAGCGGATCTTGCCCTCGTCGATCAGCTCCCCCAGCGCGGCGAGAGTCTCCTCGATCGGGACCAGCGGATTGGGGGTGTGCAGCTGGTAGAGGTCGATCCAGTCGGTCTGCAGTCGGCGCAGCGAGCCCTCCACCGCCAGACGGATGTACCGGCGCGACGCCTTCGCACCCCATCCCTCGATCTGCGACGGGATGTCGGTGTGCCCGAACTTCGTCGCGATCACCGCGGCGTCCCGGCGCCCGGCGAGAGCGGCACCGAGCCTCGATTCGCTGGCTCCGAAGGCGACGCCGTACATCTCGGCGGTGTCGAAGAAATTCACCCCTGAGTCGAGCGCCGCGTCGACGACAGCCGTCGTGCCCTCCTGGCTCTCGGTCGCGGTGCCGGGCCTGCTCAGGTTGTTGCAGCCGAGGCCCACCGCGGAGACGCGCAGGCCGGATCGTCCGAGATTCCGATATTCCATGGCCCTACGCTACCCACCTGCCCCGTCGGCCACCTCGGGCGACGTCCTCCTCAGGCCCCCCCCGACGTGGACGGAGGAGGTCACGAGTTCGAGCTCTCCCACGGCTCCGGGCCGCAGCTCGAAACCGGCCGCGTCGGCCCAATCCAGTAGCGAACCAACATCGTCGGGCAACTCGTCGGCGCCCAGCAGCGCGCGCGTGAACTCGCCCTTGGCCTTCTTATTGAAGTGGTTGAGCGCCCGCACCTCTCCGGTCTCGTCGCGTGCGAGCACTCTCAACGCGACAGCACGGGGATCGTCGGGGATGGGACCGAGCGCCGCGTACCCGCCGGAGCGCAGGTCGAGCACGAGCCCGGGGTGCTGCGCCAGCTCACGCCGCACGGCATCGGACCAGTGGGCCTTGAGCTGCAGTTCGGGCAGCCGGGAATCGTAGGAGAGCCGGTACGCCGGGATCATGTCGAGCGCGGCGACGAGCCCGAGCATCGCCGAGTGGATGCGGACGATCTCGTGAGCCCGATCCCGAGCGGCGATCGAGAGGGTCGCGGAGTCGAGTCCGTCGTACAGGACACCCGTGTAGCGATCGATGGCCGGCATGGTCGGCGACCGCGTCACCACCTCGTTGCGCTTGATCTCGAACGCCTGCTTCGGCCCCAGCTTGAAGGAGGCCGCCATCTCGTCGGGCGTCTTCGCGAACCGGGCCACCGCTCGGACGACCGCCCGGCGTCGCGTCGCGAGTCGCGGATGGGCGAGTGAGGAGATGTCGAGAGCCGGTTCCGTCCCGCCGTCTCGCTTGGTCTCGGACGGGGGAAGCAGCAGGAGCACCGAACAAGCGTAGACAACGACGAGGGGTGCCGCGGCCCGCCCGCTACCGACGCAGCGAGCTCTTCGCGGTGGCGATGACCGCTGCGCTCACGGCGTCGAGGGTGGAGGAGCTGAGGTTCCAGGCCTGCCAATTGAGCTCGACATCGATCGGGGATCCGCCGGCGATCTCGACGAGCTCACCCGCGGCGAGGGCTGTGGAGCACTGCTGCTCGGGAAGGAGGGCCCATCCGAGGCCGAGCAGCACCGACTCGGCGAACTCGCGCGAGCTCGGGACGTGATGCCGGAACGCGCCGGGCGCCCGGCCCAGTGCATCACGGAGGTACCGCGCCTGCAGGTCGTCCTTGCGGTCGAAGTAGACGACGGGCGCATCGACGAGCCGCGCCGCGGTGGCCTCGCCCTCGAGCCACCGGTCGACGAAGGCGGGGGTGCACACGGGCAGGTAGCGAAGCGAGCCGAGGGGCGTGCTCATGCACCCTTGAACCGGCGTGCGAGTCGAGGTGACCGCCGCGGCCACGGTGCCGGAGCGCAGGAGATCGGTCGTGTGATCCTGGTCGTCCCGATGCAGGTCGAACGCGATCCCGCGATCGCGATTCGCGAGCGCGAGGGCGGGAAGGAACCAGGTGGCGAGCGAGTCGGAGTTCACGGCGATGGACACGGTCGCCCGCGCCCCGTCATCGACCGACAGTTCGAGTGAGGCGTCGGCCGAGATGGCCTGGATCTGCCGGGCGTAGCGCAACGCGATGGCGCCGACGGGGGTCGCGCGTACCGGAGTCGATCGCTCGACGACGATCCCACCGAGAGTCGATTCCATCGCCTTCACCCGCTGCGAGACGGCCGACGGTGAGATGTGCAGTCTCCGCGCGGCCGACTCGAAGGACCCCTCGTCGACCAGCGCGATGAGGGTCTCGAGCTGGTCGAGCTGGAGCGGCATCAACATCAGCCCAGCTTATCCAGCGTAAGAAACATTCGCTGTGCTGAACAAGGTGCGCCGGTAGCTTCGCAGGTGTGACGACCACTGAACTGCTTCTCGCCGGTCTGCTGGGCTTCGGCACCGGGCTCGGCCTCATCGTCGCCATCGGTGCGCAGAACGCGTACCTACTGCGAATCGGCCTGGCCTCTCCGCCGCGGACGGTCGTCGCTGCCGTGCTCATCTGCGTGACTGCGGATGCCGCGCTCATCATCGCCGGGATCGCGGGCGTCGGCGCCCTCGTTGGCAGCGCACCCCTGATCCTGGTCGTCGCTCGCTATGCGGGGGCCGCCTTCCTGATCGTCTACGGCGCCCTCGCCGCACGACGGGCTCTTCGAGGAAGCGAGTCACTGCAACCGGATGGATCGAAGGCACTCGTCCGACCGCTTCTCGCCCTGCTCGCGATGACCTGGCTCAATCCGCACGTCTACCTCGACACACTCGTGCTACTCGGCACCATCGCGAACCAGCAGCCCGACGCCGCCCGTTGGTGGTTCGGCGCCGGAGCGGTCATCGGGAGCGTCTTCTGGTTCACATCCCTCGGCTTCGCAGCCCGTCTGCTTCGTCCGCTGTTCGCGCGGTCCGTCACCTGGCGCATCCTCGACGCCGTCATCGCCCTCGTCTTGTTCGTCATCGCAGGGTCATTGCTCGTCGGTATGTGACATGTCAACAAAGTTCGCGAAACACCGCCCCGAGGCGGAATAAGGCGGTGCTGCATGCGATTGCATGTAGTCATGACTACTTCTTCTTCGATCCACCCCGCCTACGTCGCGGGCACCTGGAAACTCGACCCGACCCACTCCGAGCTCTCGTTCTCGGTCCGTCACCTCGCGATCAGCAAGGTCCGCGGAACGTTCGAGACCTTCGACGCGACCTTCGTCGCCGCTGAGGACCTGAACGACAGCACCCTCGACGCGACCATCGACATCGCTTCTGTGAACACCAACCAGAAGGACCGCGACAACCACCTCCGCACCAGCGACTTCTTCGCGGTCGACGAGCACCCCACCGCCACGTTCCGCTCGACGGACTTCGCCGTCGACGGCGACGACTTCACCGTCACCGGTGACTTCACCCTCCGCGGCGTGACGAAGACGATCGTCCTCAAGGGCGAGTTCGGCGGCACGACCACCGACGGCTACGGTCAGACCAAGTTCGGCGCCTCGGCCAAGACCAAGATCAACCGCCACGACTTCGGCGTCAACTGGAACGCTGCTCTCGAGGCCGGCGGACTGACCCTCGGCGAGGACGTCACCATCAACTTCGAGCTCCAGTTCGTGCTTCAGCCGTAAGTCCGGAAGCAGAACACGAAGGGGCATCGACCACTCGGTCGGTGCCCCTTTTTGCACGACCTGCCGACGACGCGGCAGACGTCAGCGGAGCACTCTTCCGAAGAACTCCAGCAGCAGGTCGTCGACGACTTCGGGCGCGTCGAGGGTCACGAAGTGGCCCGCATCGCGGGCGACGGACAGAGGCACGCCCTCCTCCTCCGCCCAGCGGCGCATCGCCGACGCGATATTGCCGGTCCCATCCTCGGCACCGACGACCAGCAGCAGCGGTATCGGCGTCGTGTAACCCGAGTCGGGTCGGACGAACCCGACGGTCGCCCGCCAGATCGCGATGAACTCCGCCTTGGACAGCATCGAGAACGCCCGGAGCGCATCTGCCCGCGCCGAGGCGGTGACCGCCGAGACGCCCGCCATCAGCCGAGGAAGAGTCCGAGCGGGGACGAGCGCGAGCGACGGTGCTGCTGCGGCGAGAGCGACCGACTCGAAACGCGAGAGCGAGCCTGCATTCCAAGTGGAGTCGAGCACCGCCAACGCTCGGAACGCGTTCGGTCGCCGGCAAACGGCCTCCTGCGACAGATTCCCTCCCAGGGAATGACCGGCCAGCGCCGGCCGGTCGAGGCGGAGGAAGTCGATGAGGCCGAAGAGATCGTCGAGGTAAGCGTCGGAGGTGATCGCGCCCGTCGACGGGCGCGACAGCCCGTGGCCGCGGAGATCCCAGAGGACCGCGCGATGGCCGGCTGCGACCAACGCGTCGAACTGCCTCTCGAAGGTGACGTGGTCGGCGCCGGCACCGTGGCTCAGGATGACCGCGGGACCGCGTCCACCGCTGTCGGCGAAGCGCAGAACGCAACCGTCGCGTTCGTAGGAGCCATCAAGTCTCATTCGAGCACCCATCGCAGGCCGCGCGAACGGTGAAACGGAGCGAGGGCGCAACCGGGGGTCCCGGTTGCGCCCTCTTTCGCGTCATCGGCGGCTCAGTTGGCCAGTTCCGCCTGTCGGGCGACGATCGTCACCTGATTGTTCTCGACCGAGAGGAAGCCGTCTTCCGCGTTGGCGACGATCTTGCGACCGCCGCTCTGCGTGACGCGGACCTCGCCGCTGGCGAGGATCGCGAGCAACGGCTCGTGCCCCGGCAGGATGCCGATCTCGCCCTCGCTGGTGCGGGCGACGACCATCTCGGCCTCGCCCGACCAGATCTGGCTGTCGGCCGACACCACGTCGACTGTGAGGACGGCCATGATCAGCCGTTCTCCTTCTGGATCTGCGCCCACTTCTCTTCGACGTCGTTGATGCTTCCGACGTTGAAGAAGGCCTGCTCGGCGACGTCGTCGAAGTCACCCTTGACGATCGCGTCGAAGCTCTCGATGGTGTCCTTCAGCGGAACCGTCGAGCCCTCGACACCGGTGAACTTCTTCGCCATGTAGGTGTTCTGCGAGAGGAACTGCTGGATGCGGCGAGCACGCGACACGGTGATCTTGTCCTCTTCGGACAGTTCGTCGACACCGAGGATCGCGATGATCTCCTGGAGTTCCTTGTTCTTCTGCAGGATCGCCTTCACGGCGGTGGCCACGCGGTAGTGGTCGGCACCCAGGTAGCGGGGGTCGAGGATGCGGCTCGTCGAGGTCAGCGGGTCGACAGCCGGGTAGAGGCCGCGCGAGGCGATCTCACGGCTGAGCTCGGTCGTGGCGTCGAGGTGCGCGAACGTGGTCGCGGGAGCCGGGTCGGTGTAGTCGTCGGCCGGCACGTAGATCGCCTGCAGCGAGGTGATCGAGTGACCACGCGTCGAGGTGATGCGCTCCTGGAGGACACCCATCTCATCGGCGAGGTTCGGCTGGTAACCCACCGCGGACGGCATGCGGCCGAGGAGCGTCGACACCTCGGAGCCCGCCTGCGTGAAGCGGAAGATGTTGTCGATGAAGAGCAGCACGTCCTGCTTCTGCACGTCGCGGAAGTACTCCGCCATCGTGAGGGCCGACAGGGCGACACGGAGGCGGGTTCCCGGCGGCTCGTCCATCTGGCCGAACACGAGGGCCGTCTTGTCGAAGACTCCGGCCTCTTCCATCTCGTGGATGAGGTCGTTACCCTCACGGGTGCGCTCGCCGACACCGGCGAACACCGAGACACCACCGTGGTCCTGCGCGACGCGCTGGATCATCTCCTGGATGAGGACGGTCTTGCCGACACCGGCGCCGCCGAACAGGCCGATCTTGCCACCCAGAACGTACGGGGTGAGGAGGTCGATGACCTTGATGCCGGTCTCGAACAGCTGCGTCTTGCTCTCGAGCTGGTCGAATGCCGGGGGACGGCGGTGGATCGGCCAGCGCTCGGTGATCTCGACGGTCTCGCCGGGTTCGAGGTTGAGGATGTCACCGGTGACGTTGAAGACCTTGCCCTTGGTGACGTCGCCGACGGGCACCGAGATGGCAGCGCCCGTGTCGCGGACCTCCTGACCGCGGACGAGTCCGTCGGTCGGCTTGAGCGCGATGGCGCGGACGAGGTCGTCGCCGAGGTGCTGTGCGACCTCGAGGGTGATCTCGGTGCTCTCCTCGCCGATGACGATCGTCGTCTTCAGCGCGTTGTAGACCTCGGGGATCGAGTCGTGCGGGAACTCGATGTCGACGACGGGTCCGGTGACGCGCGCGACGCGGCCGACGCCGGGCGTCGACTCCGCCGCAGCGGGCTTCTCGGGGGCGGTGATGCTCATGGTCTGATTCCTGCCTTTTGGCTTCTTGGCTGGCTTGTGTGGAACGCGTCTACTTGGCGCTGACGAGGGCGTCTGCGCCGCCCACGATCTCGGAGATCTGCTGCGTGATCTCGGACTGGCGCGCATTGTTCGCGAGGCGCGTGTAGTCGCGGATGAGGGTGTCGGCATTGTCGCTCGCCGACTTCATCGCCCGCTGACGTGCGGCGTGCTCGGACGCAGCCGACTGCAGCATGGCGTTGTAGATGCGGCTCTCGATGTAAACCGGGAGTAGGGCGTCGAGAACGGCGTCGACCTCGGGCTCGAACTCGTAGAGCGGGAGCACCTCGGCGCTGGGGGCCTCGAGGCCCTCGACGATCTCGAGCGGGAGGAGCCGGACGACCTCGGGGGTCTGGGTGACCATGCTGACGAAGCGGTTGTAGACGATGTGGATCTCGTCCACTCCGCCCTGGGCCTCGTCACGCGTGAACACGTCGACGAGCTCCTCGCCGATCTCCTGCGCGGTCGCGAACTCGGGCTGGTCGGTCCCTCCCACCCACGAGCGCAGCGATGCGCGCTTGCGGAATGAGAAGTAGCCGACGGCCTTGCGTCCGACGAGGTAGTAGACGACCTCTTTGCCCTGGCTGCGCAGGAGAGTCGTCAGTTCCTCGGACTCCTTGAGCACGCTGGCGCTGAACGCTCCGGCGAGACCGCGATCGGATGCGAAGATCACGACGGCGGCGCGCTTGGGGTTCTCGCGTTCGGTCGTCAGCACGTGGGACACGTTGGAGTACGTGGCCACGGCGGAGACCGCACGCGTCACAGCCCGCGAGTACGGGGTCGACGCGGCGACACGCTGCTGCGCCTTCTGGATTCGCGACGCGGAGATCAGCTCCATGGCGCGAGTGATCTTCTTGGTCGTCTGCGCCGACCGGATCCTCTGCCGGTAGACGCGAAGCTGAGCGCCCACTAGTTAGCGACGACCTTTCACGATCTTCTCCTGGTTGACGTCGGCCTCGTCCGTGGCCGTGAACGTCTCCTTGCCCACCGAGTTGAGGGGCTTGCCCTCACCCGTCTGGAACTCCAGCTTGAACTTGTCGACGTTCTCGCTCAGGGCGGCGACGGTGTCGTCGTCGAGCACGTTGGTGTCGCGCAGGGTGGTCAGGATCTCGGTGTTGCGGCCGAGGTAGTCCAGCAGCTCGCGCTCGAAGCGCAGGATGTCGGAGACGGGGACCTCATCGAGCTTGCCGTTTGTTCCGGCCCAGATCGAGACCACCTGCTCCTCGACGGGGTACGGCGAGTACTGAGGCTGCTTGAGCAGCTCGGTGAGGCGTGCGCCTCGGGCGAGCTGACGACGGCTGGCCGCATCGAGGTCGGAGGCGAACATCGCGAACGCCTCGAGCGAGCGGTACTGGGCGAGCTCGAGCTTGAGCGTTCCCGAGACCTTCTTGATGCTCTTCACCTGAGCGTCACCACCGACCCGCGAAACCGAGATTCCGACGTCGACCGCGGGACGCTGGTTGGCGTTGAACAGGTCGGACTGGAGGAAGATCTGGCCGTCGGTGATGGAGATCACGTTGGTCGGGATGTAAGCCGAGACGTCGTTCGCCTTGGTCTCGATGATCGGGAGACCGGTCATCGAACCTGCGCCCAGCTCGTCGGAGAGCTTCGCGCAGCGCTCGAGCAGGCGGGAGTGCAGGTAGAACACGTCGCCGGGGTACGCCTCGCGTCCCGGGGGACGACGCAGCAGCAGGGAGACGGCGCGGTAGGCCTCGGCCTGCTTCGACAGGTCGTCGAAGATGATGAGGACGTGCTTGCCCGAGTACATCCAGTGCTGGCCGATGGCCGAGCCGGTGTAGGGGGCGAGGTACTTGAAGCCGGCGGGGTCGGAGGCGGGGGACGCGACGATTGTCGTGTACTCCATGGCTCCGGCGTCCTCGAGCGCGCCCTTCACCGAGGCGATGGTCGAGCCCTTCTGGCCGATGGCGACGTAGATGCAGCGGACCTGCTTGGTCGGGTCACCCGACTCCCAGTTGGCCTTCTGGTTGATGATCGTGTCGATCGCGATGGCCGTCTTGCCGGTCTGGCGGTCGCCGATGATCAGCTGACGCTGTCCGCGGCCGACGGGGATCATGGCGTCGATGGCCTTGATGCCGGTCTGCATGGGCTCGTGCACGCTCTTGCGCTGCATGACGCCGGGGGCCTGGAGCTCGAGAGCGCGGCGGCCTTCGGTCGCGACCTCGCCGAGGCCGTCGATCGGGTTGCCCAGCGGGTCGACGACGCGACCGAGGTAGCCGTCGCCGACGGCGACCGAGAGGACCTCACCGGTGCGGTGGACTTCCTGGCCCTCTTCGATGCCGCTGAACTCACCGAGGACGACGACGCCGATCTCGGATTCGTCGAGGTTCTGGGCGAGGCCCAGGGTGCCGTCCTCGAAGCGCACGAGCTCGTTGGCCATGACGCTGGGAAGGCCTTCGACGTGCGCGATGCCGTCTGCGGCGTCGATGACGAAGCCGACCTCGGTCGCTTTCGCCTGCTCGGGCTCGTAGGAGTCGACGAAGTCCTTGAGGGCGCCGCGGATCTCTTCGGGACTGATGGTCAGATCTGCCATGGGATTGATTCCTTGATCGTGTCCGGCGTCAGCCGGCGAGTTGAAGTCGAAGATCGTTGAGTCGCGTCGCCACACTGCCGTCGATCACATCGTCACCGATGGAGATGCGAACTCCCCCGATGAGGCCTGTGTCGACGACCTGGTTGATGCTGAGCTGACGGCCGTAGCGGACGCTCAGCGCCTTCTCGAGGCGGTCGAGCTGAGCCGCGGTCAGAGCGGTGGCGGTGCGGATCGTCGCGACGCCGAGGCCGGACTGATCGGCGACAACCGACGCGGCTCTCCTGATCGCGTCGGAGAAACGGCGCTTGCGCGGCGACTGCACGATGTGGCGGACGATGACGCGAGTCTGCTCGGACGCATTGACGAGGAGCCGGTCGACGAGGACCGTCTTCGCGCCGTGGCCGCCGAGGTTGCTGCCGACGGCGAGTTCGAGCTCGGAGTTCGAGCCGACCGCGGCGCCGAACGAGAACAGCTCGCGGTCGACGGACACTCCCTGCGGGGCCGACGCCGAGACGGCGCGGTAACCGAGTGTCTCGATGCCGTCGACGAGCTCATTGCCCGACGACCAGCGCGCGTTGACGACGGCGTCGAGCACGGGGACGATGTCGCCGAAGCCGCTGAAGACCTGATTCACGACACGCGACTTGCCCTGCGCCTCGATGCCGGGGTCGGCGAGCAGAGCACGCAGCTGGGTCGATCCGGCGATGGCACGTGCGGCCGCCAGCAGCCGCTCACCCGTCGCCAGGTCGGTGCTGCCCAGCTTGTCGAGTGCGGCGATCGCCGTCTCGAGCGCCTGCCTGCTCGCGGAGCCCACTACTTGCCCGCCTTCTCGGATGCTTCGAGGTCGGCGAGGAAGCGGTCGACCAGGGCGGTCGCGCGCTTGTCGTCCGACAGGCTCTCGCCGACGACGCCGGAGGCGAGGTCGATCGCGAGCGAGCCGACCTCCGCACGGAGCGAGACGACGGCCGACTGGCGCTCCGCCTCGATCTGAGCCTGCGCCGCTGCAGTGATGCGGGCGGCCTCGGCGGTCGCCTGCTCGCGGAGCTCGACGAGGATCTTCTTGCCGTCCTCGCGTGCCTGCTCGCGGATGCGACCCGCTTCGGCGCGGGCCTCGGCGAGCTGCTGGTTGTAGCTCTCGAGCGCTGCGGTGGCCTCGCGCTGGGCCTCCTCGGCCTTGGCGATGCCGCCTTCGATCTTCGCCGAGCGCTCATCGAGCAGCTTCTTGACCGAGGGCAGAACCTTCCAGAAGAAGAACGCCAGGATGATCGCGAAGCAGACCGCCGACCAAAGGATGTCGTAGTCAGCGGGGATGAGCGGGTTGCCGGGCTCCTCTTCGGCAGCCGCCGCCATGACGGCCACGAGCTGCGATGGCACTAGTGCCACGCCAGCCTCCTTATGTCGATGTAGAGACGGGTGATCAGTTGGTGAAGATGAAGTACGTGGCGATACCGATGAAGGCCAGCGCCTCGGTGAACGCGATGCCGAGGAACATCAGGGTCTGGAGACGACCCTGCAGCTCGGGCTGGCGCGCGACCGACTCGATGGTCTTGCCGACGACGATGCCGACGCCGATTGCGGGGCCAATCGCGGCGAGGCCGTAGCCGACGGTCGCGATGTTTCCGGTGAGCTCAGCGACAACTGTGGTGTCCACAGGTATTTCCTTTCGGTGATGGGGTCTAGGCGATGCTTACGACGAAGGTCAGTGCTCTTCAGCCAGCGCGAGCTGGATGTAAACCGTCGTAAGCAGGGTGAAGACGTAGGCCTGGAGTACTGCGACCAGGATTTCGAACACGGTGAAGGCGAATCCGAAGGCGAAGGTGCCGACGCCGAACAGGGTCCAGAAGCCACCGGCCGTGAACAGGAAGAACTGGGTGGCCGAGAAGCAGAGCACCAGCAGCAGGTGGCCGGCGACCATGTTCATGAGAAGTCGCAGTGCCAGCGTGACGGGCCGCAGGATGAAGGTCGAGACCAACTCGATCGGCGTGACGATCAGGTAGATCGGCCACGGCACGCCAGGGGGGAAGAGCGATGCCTTGAGAAAGGTCCCCGGGTGCTTCTTCAGTCCTGCGTAGATGAAGGCCACATAGGCGACGATCGCCAGCACGACCGGCAGACCGACGACCGAGGTGCCCGCGATGTTGAGGAACGGGATGATGCCCGTGATGTTCATCGCGAGGACGAGGAAGAAGATCGTCGTCAGCAGCGGGAGGAAGCGGGTTCCGTCCTTACGACCGAGCAGGTCCTCCGCGATGTTGACGCGAACGAAGTCGAGCCCCATCTCGATGATGCTCTGGAAGCGACCCGGCACGATCTTCATCCGGCGGGTGCCGAGATAGAACAGCACGATGAGGACGACGACCACGAGCAGACGGATCAGCATGATCCGGTTCAGCTCGAAGGGAGTTCCCTCGAAGAGCAGGACCGGCGGGAAAAATTCGTCGATCGAGGGAGGGTGGAAGCCCCCGCCGTCGCTGGCGAGGGGCAGATGTGAAAGGACGGCGTTCAGCAGCTCGTTCTCCTGCATCGGGGCGCGCGTTCGCACGCGGCGATCGGAAGGGGAAGTCCTAGAACCCTATCAATGAACGGGGGCCACCGCGAACCGTTTTCGATGCAATGTAGAAATCGGACCGGCCGATGATCATGCGGTCGGCGGGAGGTCCGATTCCGCGGACGACGGCGGGAGCTTCGCATCGACGTAGGGCATGCGCGAGGTGGCGAAGACGTACACGTCGATGGCGAGGCTTCCGATGACCGCCGCGACGACCGCGAAGAAGAACGCGACGGGATTTAGCCAGTCCGCCGAGCGCAGGGTGAGCACGAGCACGAGGAACGCGACGAACTTCACCATCCAGCCGCCGAGCACGATTCCGAAGAATGCCGGTTTGAGCATGTCTCCCCCGGTCGCGCGGACCGCGAGGATGATCGACACCGCGGTGAGACCCAGGAAGACCGCCGCGACGACCGCACCGATCGCTGCTCCGACGAATCCGGGCGCGCCTGCGACGGTGAAGCCGATGATGCCGCCGATCACGACGATCGCGACGGCGAGGGCGGCACCGAGCACCAGTGTCCGCTTGAGGAGGGCGCTGAGGTTCATGTCGGTTCCTTGTCGAGGTGCGAGTCGAGCACGACGTCGTCGGCCGCCTCGTCGAGCGGGTCGAGCTGGGCTCGGATCGGACTCTCCTGGTCGACAGGAGTCGACTGGGCCGCGGCCTCGACGACCTTGCGACGCGAGAGCGGCGCGAGCGTCAGGACGGCGCACACCACGAGGCCGACGAAGATGAACACGAGCGCCCAGTACCAGGGCTTCACCACGAAGAAGAGCAGGGCGCCGACCGAGAGCACCGCGGTCCATGCGTAGAAGATCAGCACGGCGTGCAGGTGGGAGTGACCCATGTCGAGCAGGCGGTGGTGGAGGTGCTTCCGGTCGGCGCTGAACGGGGACTTGCCCGCCCGGAGCCGCCGCGTGACCGCGAGCGCGAAGTCGAGGAACGGCACGATGAGGATCGCGACCGGCAGCAGGATCGGGAGGAAGGCGGGGAGGAGCGACGACCGACCGAAGGTCGCGCCGAACACGACGGGGTCGATCTGACCCGTCACCGCGATGGCGGAGGTGGCCATCAGCAGGGCGACCAGGTAGGCGCCGCCGTCGCCCATGAACAGCTTCGCCGGGTGGAAGTTGAGCGGCAGGAACCCGACGCAGATGCCGATCGTCACCGCCGCGATGAGCGATGCGAGGTTGAAGTAGTTGTTGGGGCTCGTCTGCTGCACGACGAGATAGCTGTAGAGGAAGAAGACGCTGTTCGCGATGATCGTGACGCCCGCCACGAGGCCGTCGAGCCCGTCGATGAAGTTGACGGCGTTCATGACGAAGACGATCGCGAGCACGGTGAGGGCGAGGGACATCCAGGCCGACCCGATCGTGAGGCCGCCGATCGGGAGGGAGGCGATGGCCACGCCCTGCCAGGCCAGCAGCCCCGCCGTGAGGATCTGCCCGGCGAGCTTGATCATCCAGTCGAGGTCGAGCAGGTCATCCGCGACGCCGATGGCCACGATGATGAACGCCGCACCGACGATCGCCCAGATCTTGCCCGGCTGGGAGAAGACGATCTCGAAGAACGGGATGCGCGAGGCGACGGCGATCGCGACCAGCACTCCCCCGAACATGGCGACCCCGCCGAGGCGCGGAGTGGGGTTCGTGTGCACGTCGCGCGCACGGATCTCGGGATGCAGCCGGTACTTGCGGCCGATCTTGTAGACCACGTACGACAGAGCGAACGTGACGACGGCGGCGACGAGCGCGACGATCCCGTACTGGATCACGGGGCGCTCTCCAGAGGCTCACCTGAGACCTCGGCGATCCGCGCGGCGGGCAGGACGCCCTCGCGCACGATGCGGAGGCCGCCCGAGCCGTCGGCGAGCCCGGTGGCGTCGATGATGGTCGAGGGCACGGACCCCGGCGTCTCGCCGGCGTCGAGGTAGATCGAGATCGAGTCGCCCAGCTGGGCCAGCGCGTCGGCCGCGGTCGTCGCAGCGGGCTGACCGGTGAGGTTCGCGGACGACACGGCCAGCGGTCCGGTCTCGCTCAGCAGTTCGAGGGCGATCCGATGATCGGGCATGCGGAGAGCGACCGTTCCCCCGGTGTCGCCGAGGTCCCAGGCGAGAGAGGCGCGCGCGGGCAGGATGATCGTCAGCGGCCCCGGCCAGAACTCGGCCACGAGCGCGCGCACCGATTCGGGAACCGACTCGGCGAGTGCGTCGAGTGTCGGGATGCCCGGGACGAGCACGGGTGGGGGCGACTGCCTGCCGCGACCCTTCGCATCGAGCAGCCGCTGAACAGCAGCGGGAGAGAACGCGTCAGCGGCGACACCGTAGACGGTGTCGGTGGGCAGGACGACGAGTTCACCGCGCCCGATGGCACCGCGCGCGAGGCGCATTCCGGTGAGGAGATCGGACTCGGCGTTGCAGTCGAATGTGCGGGCCATGTCGAGAGCCGAGTGTACCGGTGGAAGCACCGACCGCTCCGGGCACGCGGCGTGCGCGGCCGATTCGGTCGGGCGTGCAGCAGACTGGGGGTGATGACTCTTCTGTTCGTGTTCGACATGGACAACGTGCTGTACGACTACGACTGGATGGCGCGGATGCGCGCTCTCTCGGCGGCGAGCGGAATCCCCGTTCCTGTTCTGCGGCAGCGTTGGTGGCTCGACCCGACCCGTGAGATGCACGCCGAGGCGGGCGGATTCGACGGGCCCGACCATTACCTCGACACCTTCCGGCGCACGGTGGGCACCGGCGTGTCGGAAGCCGACTGGGTGGCGGCCCGGAAGAGCGGGATGACCGCGCTGCCCGATTCGATCGCCGCGGCCCGTCGGGCCGGGGAACTGGGGCGGGTGAGCCTGCTCACCAACAACGGGCCGCTCGTGCACAAGCACCTCGCGCACCTGGCACCCGATCTGGTTCCGATCTTCGGGTCGGAGCTGCGGGCGTCGAGCTTCTACGGGGCCCGCAAGCCCGATCCGCTCGTGTTCGAGCGGATGCTGGAGTCCTACGACTCCCCCGCCGCCGACACGTTCTTCGCCGACGACCTCGTCGAGAACGTCGCGGGTGCGGAGTCCGTCGGGATCACCACCCATCTCTTCGACGGCGACGCGGCAGCCATGCGCGCGGCGATCGAGGCCTTCGCGGAGAGCCGCGGCGTCACGCCCGCCGAAGGCTGAGACTCAGCCCGTCGTTTCGCTCCGCTCAGCGCGCGGGCGAACTCCCCCGCCCGCTGAGCGGCGCGAAGCGAAGGGTCGTCAGACGTGTCGCGGTTCTCAGCGGACGGCGGTCGTGGCGCGGGGGCGACCGGTCAGGTCGGGGTGCGTCGCCGCGGCGCGCCAGCCGTCGGCGGTGAGAAGCGCACGGATCTGCTCCCCCTGGAGCTCCCCGTGCTCGAGCACGAGCGTCCCCCCTGCACGCAGCAGGCGTCGAGCGGTCACCGAGACCTGGCGGACCACGTCGAGCCCGTCGACTCCGCCGTAGAGCGCGGCCGCGGGGTCGTGCAGCCGTACCTCGGGGTCGCGTGGGATCGCGCCGAGCGGGATGTAGGGAGGGTTCGAGATGACGACGGACACGGTGCCGTCGAGCTCGGGAAGCGCCTTGGCGAGATCGGTGAAGACCATCTTCGCGTTGCCCGCACCGACGTCGCGCGTGTTCTGGGTCGCCCAGATGAACGCCTCGGCCGAGTTCTCGACGCCGAAGACGCGGGCGTGCGGCACCTCGACCGCGAGCGACAGCGCGATCGCGCCGCTCCCCGTCCCGAGGTCCACGCCGATCGGCTCGGGCGACGGGTCGGCGGTCAGTGCGTCGATCGCGATTCCGGCGACCATCTCGGTCTCGGGCCGGGGAACGAAGACGCCGGGGCCGACGGACAGCTCGATGCGTCGGAACGCCGCCCGCCCGGTGATGTGCTGGAGCGGAACCCGAGCGGACCTGCGCTCGACGAGGTCGGCGGTCTCGACCGCGTCGGCAGCGGAGAGCAGTGCACCGCTCATGGCGAGAGCCTGCACCCTGCCTCGACCGACACCCAGCACATGGGCGACGAGGAGTTCCGCATCGACAGTGGGCGTGGGGATCCCGGCGCGGGTGAGGGCCGCAGCGGCACGGCTGAGCACCGAGTCGACGGCGCCCGCCTGCGGATCCGACGAGCCGCCGGAGCGCGCCTGCTGCTCGTCGAGCGAGGGGTGCGTCACGACTCGGTCCCGACGGCGGCGAGCTGAGCCTCTTCGTCGGCCTGGATGGCGGACCGGACGATGGGCTCGAGAGCCCCGTCCATGACCTGGTCGAGGTTGTACGCCTTGTACCCGGTGCGGTGATCGGCGATGCGGTTCTCGGGGTAGTTGTAGGTGCGGATGCGCTCGGACCGGTCGACCGTGCGGATCTGGCTGCGGCGAGCGGCGGACGCCTCGGCGTCGAGCGCCTCCTGCTGAGCGGCGAGCAGACGGGCGCGGAGCACGCGCATGGCGGCCTCGCGATTCTGCAGCTGGCTCTTCTCGTTCTGCATCGACACGACGATGCCGGTCGGCACATGCGTGATGCGAACGGCGGAGTCGGTCGTGTTGACCGACTGACCGCCGGGGCCCGACGATCGGAACACGTCGATCTTGAGGTCGTTCGGGTTGATCTCGAGCTCCTCGGGCGCGTCGACCTCGGGGAACACGAGCACACCGGCGGCGGAGGTGTGGATGCGCCCCTGCGACTCGGTCGCGGGCACACGCTGCACGCGGTGCACTCCACCCTCGTACTTGAGGTGCGCCCAGACGCCGATGACATCGGCGGCGGGACCCTTGATGGCGACCTGGACGTCCTTGTAACCGCCGAGGTCGCTCTCGGTGGAGTCGAGGAGTTCGGTCTTCCACCCCTTGCTCTCGGCGTAGTGCAGGTACATGCGCAGCAGGTCGGCGGCGAACAGAGCGGATTCCGCCCCGCCTTCGCCCGCCTTGATCTCCATGATCACGTCACGGCCGTCGTCGGGGTCGCGCGGGATCAGGAGACGACGCAGCTTCTCCTGGGCGGCCTCGAGCTGCTCCTCGAGCAGCGGGACCTCCTCGGCGAACGCCGCGTCGTCCTTCGCAAGCTCGCGAGCGGCTTCGAGGTCGTCGACGAGACCCGTCCACGCTCCGTGGGCTTCCGCGATCCGGCTCAGCTCGGCGTAGCGCCGGTTGACCTTCTTCGCACGTGCCGCGTCGGCATGCAGGGCCGGGTCGCCGAGCTGCTCCTGCAGCTCTTCTCGCTCGGCCAGCAGCGACGCCACTGACTCGAACACGGCTTACGCCTCGTTGCTGCCCGGGGCGGCCGGCATCGACTTCTGCACCTGCATCAGGAACTCGACGTTCGAGCTCGTCTCCTTCAGCTTGTTCAGGACGATCTCGAGCGCCTGCTGCTGATCGAGCCCGGCGAGGGCGCGACGCAGCTTCCAGGTGACCTTGACCTCGTCGGGGCCCATGAGCATCTCCTCGCGGCGGGTGCCGGAAGCGCTCACGTCGACGGCGGGGAAGATGCGCTTGTCGGCGAGGCCGCGCGAGAGGCGCAGCTCCATGTTGCCGGTGCCCTTGAACTCCTCGAAGATGACCTCGTCCATCTTGGATCCGGTCTCGACGAGTGCGGTCGCGAGGATGGTGAGCGAACCGCCGTTCTCGACGTTGCGCGCGGCGCCGAAGAAGCGCTTCGGCGGGTACAGCGCCGAGGCGTCGACACCGCCGGAGAGGATGCGGCCCGACGCGGGCGTCGCGAGGTTGTAGGCACGGCCGAGGCGCGTGATCGAATCGAGCAGCACGACGACGTCGTGGCCCAGCTCGACGAGACGCTTGGCGCGCTCGATGGCGAGCTCGGCGACCGTGGTGTGGTCCTCAGCGGGACGGTCGAAGGTCGAGGCGATGACCTCGCCCTTCACCGTGCGCTGCATGTCGGTGACCTCTTCGGGACGCTCGTCGACGAGGACGACCATGAGGTGGACCTCGGGGTTGTTCTTCGCGATGGCACCGGCGATGGCCTGCAGGATCAGCGTCTTGCCCGCCTTGGGGGGCGAGACGATGAGGCCGCGCTGACCCTTGCCGATGGGCGAGACGAGGTCGATGATGCGGGTCGACAGGATGCCCGGCTCGGTCTCGAGGCGCAGACGCTCCTGCGGGTACAGCGGGGTCAGCTTGCCGAACTCCACGCGAGCGGCGGCCTCGTCGACCGTCTGGCCGTTGATGCTGTCGATCTTGACGATGGCGTTGTACTTCTGACGTCCGCCCTCGCCGTCGCGGGGCTGACGGATGGCGCCGACGACGGCGTCGCCCTTGCGGAGGTTGTACTTCTTCACCTGGCCGAGCGAGACGTAGACGTCGCTCGCACCGGGCAGGTAGCCGCTGGTGCGCACGAAGGCGTAGTTGTCGAGGACGTCGAGGATTCCGGCGACGGGGATGAGCACGTCGTCATCGCTCAGCTCGGGCTCGAAGTCGTCGTTCTGGGTGCCGCGGCCGCGCTTGCGGTCGCGGTAACGGCTGCGGCTGCTGCGCTCCTGGCGTTCGGCGTCGGTGCCGCCCTGCTCGCCGGCGCCCGCCTGCTCGGCGTTCTGGCGCTCGTTGTTCTGGCGGTCCGCGTTCTGGCGGTCCGCGTTCTGACGGTCGTTGTTCTGGCGGTTCTGGTCGCCGCGGCCACGGCCCTCGCCACGCTGACCGCCGTCGTTCTGACCGTTGCCGGCCTTCTCGTTCTGGCCGTTGTTCTGGTTGCCGCCGTTGTTCTGGCGGCCGCCGTCGTTCTGGCGGTTGGACTCGCCCTGCGATCCCTGGCGACCGCGGCCGCGGCCACGACGACCGGAACGCTCACCCTCGGCGGGCGCTTCGGTCTCGTCGGTGGTCGTGGAGCCCTCGGTCTCGGCCGGAGCGGCCTCGGGGGTCTCCTCGGCGGTGTCGGTGGGGTGCGAGCCGTCGTGCTGGCCCTCGACGGGCGCCTCGGCGATGGGGGCCTCGGTCGCGGCCTGCTCGACATCCTCGCTGATGCCGGTCTCGCCCTGATTGACGTGCGATGCCGCGCTCTTGGGCGCGGGGGTCTCCTCCACGGCGGCCTCGACCGAAGCCGAGGTGGCACGGCGGGAGCGACGGGCGCGGACCGGCTTCTCAGCGGGCGCCTCGGCGACCGCGACGGGCGTGGTCTCGTCGATGGTGGGAACAGCCGCGACGGGCTCGACCGTGGCCGGTTCGGCCTCGGCTGCGGGCTCCTCGGCGACGGGTGCGTCGGCGGCGGGCGTGGCGTTGGGCGAGACGTCGACCGCGTCGGCGACGGACTGCGCCTCGGCGACGACGTCGGCCTCGGCCGGAGCCTCGGGCTCGGCCGCGGGGGCCTCGGCGCTGCCCGTCTGGTCGGTGTCCGTCTGAACGGTGTCCGCTTCGACGGAGGACCCGTCGACCGCGCTGAGGTCGTCGACCACGGCGGCGCCGGATTCGGTCTCGGCGTTGGGTTCGACGGAATCGGTGGAGGTGTCAGAGATTGCTGCCACGAGTTCTCCCTTTCGGAGTCTGGCGACGTTCTTGACGCCGAGCGACGTGGCGAGAGCTTGGAGCTCTGGCACGCGCATCGAATTCAGATCAGCGATCCGAACCGCGCGAGAAGCGCTGATGTCGACATCAGTCACGAAGAAGCCTTAATTGACAAAGAGGTTTTGGCCTATCCCCAAAGACATGGGGGTGAGTGGGAACGAAAGTCCGGGGGCGAGCGAATCGCGAGCCCGAGACGAAAACTCGCGTCCAGATGACGCTGTTTCCAGATGACACTGTCTCGGGGACCAAGTGATTCGTGCCGCTACAAAGAGGGCGGCGTCTGCACCGGATGAGTCAACACTGTAGCACCTTTGAAGTCGACGGCCAGCATGAGCGCCTGCCAGGGGGTGTCGGAGCGCTGCTCGATCAGGCGCGCGGCCGAGAGCCGCTGCACCGGGTCGCTGCCCAGTACGAGGATCGACGGGCCGGCTCCCGAGACGACCGCCGCGTAGCCCTCTTCCCGCAGAAGGGTGACCAGACGGAACGTCTCGGGCATGGCGGACGCGCGGTAGTTCTGATGCAGCCGGTCCTCCGTCGCCGCGAGCAGCAGCTCGGGGCTCTGCACGAGCGCAGCGACGAGGAGGGCCGAGCGCGAGACGTTGAAGATGGCGTCGGCGTGAGGCACCGATTCGGGCTGGAGGCTGCGTGCGAGCGCCGTCGACATGGTGTGCTCGGGCACGAACACCAGCGGCGAGACGCCGCGGTGCACCATGAGCTTCTTGTGCTGGGGGCCGCTCGGCGTCACCCAGGCGATCGTCAGCCCGCCGAACAGGGCGGGCGCCACGTTGTCGGGGTGCCCCTCGAGAGCCGTCGCGCGCGCGAGCAGCTGCTCGGAGTCGAGTTCGACGACGCCCTCGAGCAGACCCTTGGCCGCCATGACGCCGGACACGATGGCCGCACCCGACGAGCCGAGGCCCCGGCCGTGCGGAATGACATTGTGGGCCACGAGGTGGAGGCCGGGCAGCGCGATGCCGTAGTGCTCGAACACGTGGGCGATCGAATGCGCGACGAGGTTGCTCTCATCGGTCGGCACCTCGCCCTCGCCGACTCCGTGCACCTCGACCGTCACGCCGGGACGGTCGAGGACCGTGACCGTCAGCTCGTCGTAGAGCGACAGGGCGAGTCCGAGCGTGTCGAAGCCGGGGCCGAGGTTGGCGCTCGTCGCGGGGACGCGCACCGAGACGGTGCGGCCCGCGAGCTCGTCGACGACCCGTGCGCTCACGCGCTGGCCGCCAGGCCGAGGACACCCGCGATCTCGGGGACGTCGACGGGGACGATCGTGGGCGTGACATCGGAGCCGTCGGCCGCGCGAAGGGCCCACTGGGGATCCTTCAGGCCGTGTCCGGTCACCGTCAGCACGACGCGCGCGCCCTTGGGGATCGCGCCGGCCTCGGACCGCTCGAGCAGGCCGGCGACCGAGATGGCCGACGCGGGCTCGACGAAGATGCCGACCTCGGCCGACAGGATGCGATGCGCCTCGAGGATCTTGTCGTCGTCGATGGCACCGAAGTAGCCGTCGCTGTCATCTCGAGCGGACAGGGCGAGCTCCCACGAGGCCGGGTTGCCGATGCGGATCGCACTCGCGATCGTCTCGGGGTGACGGACCGGCTCGCCCAGGACGATGGGCGCACTGCCCGAGGCCTGGAAGCCGAACATGCGCGGAAGCGTCGACGCGGCGCCGCGCGCGATCTCCTCACGGTAACCGCGGTGGTAGGCCGTGTAGTTGCCGGCGTTGCCCACCGGGATGAAGTGGAAGTCGGGACCGTCACCCAGGACGTTGACGACCTCGAACGCCGCCGTCTTCTGCCCCTCGATGCGGTCGGGGTTGACCGAGTTCACGAGGTGCACCGGGTAGTTCGCCGCCAGTTCGCGGGCGATGTCGAGGCAGTCGTCGAAGTTCCCCTGCACCTGCAGCAGCTGCGCGTTGTGCGCGACCGCCTGGCTGAGCTTGCCCATCGCGATCTTGCCCTCGGGGACCAGCACCGCCGCGGTGATGCCCGCGTGCGTCGCGTAGGCCGCGGCGGAGGCCGAGGTGTTGCCGGTCGAGGCGCAGATGACCGCCTTGGCCCCGTGCTCGACGGCTTTCGAGATGGCCATCGTCATGCCGCGGTCCTTGAACGACCCGGTCGGGTTCATGCCCTCGTACTTGACCCAGACGTCGGCACCGGTGCGCTCGGACAGCGCACGCGCCGGAATCAGCGGAGTGCCGCCCTCCCCCAGCGTGATGACGGGAGTCGCATCGCTCACGTCGAGACGGTCGGCGAACTCTCGGATGACGCCACGCCACAAATGGGCCACGGTCACTGCCTTTCGATCTTGGACTGCGAAGCGGGGACCACGGCCGTACCCGCGGGGCGGGCCGGGGTCACTCCCCTTCGATTCGGAGCACGGACTGCACGGCGACCACCGCGTCGGCTGCCGCGAGGGCGGCCGCGGTGGCCGAGAGGTCGGCCTCGGTGGCCGTGTGCGTGCCGATCACCAGGGTAGCGGTGCCGCCCCCCTCGCCGTCGCTCGCCGACTGCTCGACGGCCTCGACGCTCACGCCGTGATCGCTGAAGATGCCGGCGATGTGGGCGAGGACGCCCGGCCGGTCGAGTACCTCGAGCGTGACCCGGTAGCGCGTGGTCACCTTGCCGATGTCGAAGACGGGCAGATCGGCGGAAGTTGATTCGGCGACTCCGGGTCCGCCGACGACGTGGCGGCGTGCCGCTGAGACGACGTCGCCGAGGACCGCCGACGCGGTCTCGATGCCGCCGGCACCCGCCCCGTAGAACATGAGACTGCCGGCCGCCTGCGCCTCGACGAACACCGCGTTGTTGGCCCCTCGAACGGCGGCGAGCGGATGCTGGCGCGAGACCAGTGCCGGGTGCACTCGTGCGCTCACGCCCTCGACGCCGGTCTCGGCATCGATGACCCGCTCGCAGATCGCGAGCAGCTTGACGACGTATCCGGCCTTGCGCGCGGATTCGACATCGGCTGCGGTGACCGAGGCGATGCCCTCGCGGTAGACGGCGCTGAGCGGCACGACGGTGTGGAAGGCGAGGCTGGCGAGGATCGCGGCCTTCTGCGCGGCGTCGTAGCCGTCGATGTCGCCCGACGGGTCCGCCTCGGCGTAGCCGAGGGCCGTCGCGGTGGCGAGGGCGTCGTCGAAGTCGTCGCCGCCCGTGTCCATCCGATCGAGCACGAAGTTGGTCGTGCCGTTGACGATGCCGAGGATCCGGTCGACCCGGTCGCCGGCGAGGCTGTCGCGCAGCGGCCGGATGATCGGGATCGCGCCCCCGACCGCCGCCTCGTAGTAGAGCTGGGCGCCGACCTGCTCCGCCAGGTCGAAGAGCTCCGGTCCGTGATGCGCGAGCAGCGCCTTGTTGCCGGTGACGACGTCGGCGCCGGAGGACAGGGCGAGCGCGATGTACTCGCGTGCGGGCTCGAGTCCGCCCATCAGCTCGATGACGATGTCGGCGCCGAGGATGAGCTCGCGCGCGTCGGTGGTGAAGAGCTCGGCGGGGAGTTCGACATCGCGCGGGGAGTCGAGGTTGCGGACCGCGATGCCCGCGAGTTCGAGGCGCGCGCCGACACGGGTGGCGAGCTCCTCGCCATGGCGGAGCAGGAGGCCCGCGACCTGGCTGCCGACGGAGCCGGCGCCGAGGAGGGCGATGCGGAGCGTGCGGTATTCGATCATGTCAGGAGGCTTCCCCGTCGTTGGGCTCGTCGAGCGCCGCATCGCGGCGCAGGAGGTCGGCCTCGGTCTCGCCGCGCACGAGCACGCGAGCGCGGCCGTCGCGGACGGAGACGACCGGCGGGCGACCGAGGTAGTTGTAGTTGCTCGACAGCGACCAGCAGTACGCGCCCGTCGCGGCGACCGCGACGAGATCGCCGGGGGCGACGTCGGCGGGGAGGTAGTCGGCCGAGACGACGATGTCGCCGCTCTCGCAGTGCTTTCCGGCGAGCCGCACGAGCTCGGGTTCGGCGTCCGAGCTGCGCGACGCGATCCGGACGGTGTAGTCGGCGCCGTAGAGCGCGGTGCGGATGTTGTCGCTCATGCCGCCGTCGACGCTCACGTAGCGGCGGACGGCGGTGCCCAGGTCGTGGTCGACCCGCACGTCCTTGATGGTTCCGACCTCGTACAGGGTGAGCCCGGCAGGGCCGATGATCGAGCGGCCCGGCTCGACCGCGACGACGGGGACGGGGATGCCGAAGGCGGCGCACTCCCCCGCGACCGCCTGGGCGATCTGCTCCGCGATCCGATCGATCGGGGTCGGGTCGTCGCCGTCGACGTAGGCGATGCCGAATCCGCCGCCGAGGTTGAGTTCGGGGACGGGACCGCCCGCGAGCAGGTCGCGGTGCACAGCGATCAAGCGGGACGCCGACTCGGAGAAACCGCCGGTGTCGAAGATCTGCGAGCCGATGTGGCAGTGCAGGCCGAGGAAGTCGAGCGATTGGTGCTCGCGGATGCGGGCGACGAGACGCGGGACCTCGCTGAGCGGCACCCCGAACTTCTGGTCTTCATGCGAGGTGGCGAGGAACTCGTGCGTCGACGCGTGAACCCCGCTGTTCACGCGCAGACGGACGCGCTGGGACACCCCTGCGGAGCGCGCCGCGGCCGCAACCCGCTCGATCTCGATCTCGCTGTCGAGCACGATCGCGCCCACGCGGTGGGCGACGGCCCGTTCGATCTCGGCGACCGACTTGTTGTTGCCGTGGTAGCCGACGCGTGCCGGGTCGAAGCCGGCGGCGAGAGCCACGGCGAATTCGCCCCCGCTCGCGACGTCGAGGTGGAGACCGAGGTCGTCCATCCATCTCACGACGGCGACCGAGAGGAACGCCTTGCCCGCGTAGTAGATCTTGGCGCTCGACCCGACAGCCTCGAGCGCACCGCGGAACGCGTCGCGGACCTCGGTGGCGCGGCGCTGGACGTCGGCCTCGTCGAGCACGTAGACCGGCGTGCCGAAGCGCGCGGCGATCTCGGTGGCGGAGACGCCTCCGACGATCAGTTCACCGGACTGCCGATGGGCACTCGCCGGCCAAATGGCGGGATCGAGGAGGTTGGGGTCGGACGGGACCCGCAGGCCGTCGGGGGCGAGCGGGTTTGCGCTGGGCGACACGGTCACGTGAACCTACGAGTGAGGATGAGCGTGGCGAGCGGACCCGGATTGGCCCCTGAAGCCTGGACGAATGCCCGAAACTCTACCGGAATGTCGAGTCGACCTCCGCACGGGCGGGTCGGCGGCGAACGCAGCGGCCACGGCGATCGGCCCCTCAGCCGTGCTGCTGGGTGCGCCCGCCGTCGATGACGAGCACCTGCCCGGTCACGAACGATGCATCGTCGCTGGCCAGGAAGTGGTAGCCGGCGGCGATGTCCTCGGGGCGCCCGATGCGGCGGACCGCCTGCCGCGCCGACACCTCGGCGATCCCCGCCGCGCCGAGCGAATTGACCGGGTCGAGGGTCTGCGGCGTCTCGATGATGCCCGGCGCGATCGCGTTGACGGTGATGCCGTCGGGTCCGAGCTCCGTCGCGAGGGTGCGGACCATGCCTGCGATACCCGCCTTCGCCGCGGAGTAGTGGGCATGGTTCACCCACGACTCGAGCACTCCGACGGTCGAGGTCGTCGCGAGGAGTCTCCCCCGTCCCGCTTCGCGCATCGGACCGACCGCGGCCCGGAAGGTGCGCCAGACGCCGGTGAGGTCGACGTCGATGGTCTCGGTCCAGTCCGCTTCGGTCATCGAGACCAACGGGTGGATGCGCGCGATCGCGGCATTCGCGATGACCGTGTCGACCCTGCCGTGATTCGCGAGCGCCGTCGCGATGAGCGCGTCGACCGAGGATGACTCCCGCACGTCGACCTCCACTACATCGACGCGGCGTCCGGCGGCGCGCACGTCCGCGACGACCGCGTCCATGTCGTGCCCGTCGGAGGAGTGATCGGCGAGCACGAGGTCGCTGCCGGCTGCGGCGAACCGGCGGGCCGTCGCGGCCCCGATTCCGGATGCCGCCCCGGTGATGATCGTGACCGTGCCGTGGAGTTCGAACATCGTCGGGTTCCTTATCTGTAGCTTGCGAGAGGCGGTGCCGCCCCGGGTGTCTAGTAGGCGGTCCAGCCGCCGTCGACGGCGAGGACGGCGCCGGAGACGAATCGGCAGTCGTCGGACACCAAAAACGCCGCGGCACCCGCGATGTCCTCGGGCGCACCGAGCCGCGAGAACGGCGTTCGGGCGAGCGAGAACTCGGTCGCGGCGTCGATGGCTCCTGACTCGAGGTATTCGCGCTCACCGGGGTGGTCGCCGGTGATGATCCGCCCCGGCGCGATCGCGTTGACGACGATGCCGTGCCTGCCGTAGTCGACGGCGACCTGGCGGGTCAGCTGGATGACGCCCGCCTTCGCGACGCCGTAACCGAGTGCGGCCGGAGGGCCGGTGATGCCGAGCTGCGAGGCCATGTTGACGACCCTGCCCCGCACCCCGTCGCGTTCGTCCTGCTCGATCATGCGGCGCACCGACGCGCGCGTCATGACGAACGTCGAGCGCAGGTTGACGTCGAGGTAGTCGTCCCACTCCTCGTCGGTGGTGTCGAGGATGGCGGACCCGCCGTAGCGACCCGCGTTGTTGACCACCGCGTCGAGGCGGCCGGTGATCGCCTGGGCGTCGCCGATGATCCGCTCGGCGTCATCGGTCGCGGTCACGTCCGCCCGGACGGCGAGGGCCGAGCCACCCCCTGCCACGATCAGATCGACGGTCGCCTCGCTGCTGCGGAGGTCGACGGCCACGATGTGCGCTCCGGATGCTGCGAGCCGCACCGAGATGGCCCTGCCGAGTCCGGCGGCGGCACCGGTGACGACGATCGTTCTGCCCGCGAGATCGTTCACGATCCGCTCGCGGTGAGAGAGGCGACCAGAGTCTCGGGGAAGGTGCCGTCGGTCTCGAGCACGACGGTGCAGTTACCGCCGGTGAGCCCGGTGAAGCCCCGCCACTTGGTTCGGGTATCGCAGATCGTGGCGCCGCGTCCCGGTCCGTCGGTGCAGTCGACGACCACGTCGATGAGCGGGGCGACGAGCGGAACCACGTCGCCGGTCAGCACCCCGGCGGCGAGCGCGTCGTGACACGGCGAACTGGGCGTGCCGTAGGAATCCATGCCGAAATGCTCGAAGTAGAAGCCGGTCGCCGCGCCCACGAAGTTCGCTGCGGGTTCCTCGGACGCGACGAGCGCCGCCCGATGGTCCTCGGTGAGGATCTCGCGCATCGTCACATCGAGCGGGACGAGGGTCGTCGGCCACGCGGCGGACAGCACCTCCTGCGCGGCCTCGGGGTCGTGGATGATGTTGGCCTCGGCCGCAGGGGACTGGTTGCCGGGCGCGTCGGCGGCGCCGCCCATGATGACGACGTCAGCCACGCGGTCGGTGAGATCGGGGTGCGCACGCAGCGCGGCGGCCAGATTGGTGAGGGGGCCGATCGCGAGGATCCGCAGCCTGCCGGGGTACCTGGTCGCGAGCTCATCGATCAGCTCGATGGCGCTGCGCGCATCGGGCGCGGTCGACACATCGAGCGGCAGACCGGCATCCCCGAGGCCGTCGGTTCCGTGCACGTGGGTCGCGAGGTACTCGAGTTCACTGGCGATGGGCTCCTCGGCGCCGACGGCGACGGGGATCTCCGGGTGGCCGACGAGCTCGAGCACGCGCAGCGAGTTGATGGCGCACTGGGCGGCCGTGTTGTTGCCGAAGACGCTCGTGACGCCGACGATCTCGACGCCCTCGTGCCGGAGCAGGTAGAGCAGGGCCATCGCGTCGTCGATGCCGGTGTCGCAGTCGACGAGGACGGGTGTCCGTTCACTGGTGGTCACGTGGTGGTTCCTTCTCCGCTCAGCCGCGCGGGATGATCGCGGGTACGTAATTGGTCTCGGACACGTCGAAGCGCTCACGGCGGCGGCGGCTGATGGCCTGCACCGCGAGCGCCACGACGGTGGCGACGTAAGGGAGCATGTGCAGCAGCTGCGGCGACACCGTTCCGGTGCCCTGCAGTTGGATGCCCAGCGCGGTGGCGACGGCGAAGAGCAGCGACGCGAGGATCGTGCCGAGCGGCGTGGCACGCCCGAAGATCACGGCGGCGAAGGCGATGAAGCCGAGTCCGCCGGTGAGGTTCGAATTGAACGACGCCACGGAACTGATCGAGAGGTAGGCACCGCCGACTCCCGCGAGCGCGCCGCTGATCAGCAGCGTCGCGGTGCGGATCATAACCGGTTTGATGCCGACGGCCAGCGCCGCCTCATCGGACTCGCCGACCGCCTTCACGTGCACGCCGAAGCGGGTGCGGTTCATGACGACGGCCGCGACGACGAAGAGTGCGACGGTGAGGTAGAGCAGCACGCTCTGCCCGTCCAGCGCCGCGCCGACGATCGGGATCTCGGCGAGCGGACCGAGCGGGATCCGTGGGATGAGCTGAACGCCGGTCGGCGCGTACGTGCCGGTCGAGCCGAGAACGTTCTGCACGACGAGGAGCGTGACACCCGTCGCGAGCAGGTTCGCCGCGATGCCGGCGATGAGCAGGTCGCTGCGCAGCACGAAGGCGGCGAAGGCGAGGATCGAGGCGTACACGGCACCCGCGACGACGCCGGCGACGAGGCCGAACCACGGGTTGCCGAGTGCGGCGCCGACGGCGATGGCTGCGAGGGCGGCGACGAGCATGCAGCCGTCGAGGGCGATGTTCGAGGCGCGAGCCCGTTCGGCGAACATGCCTCCGATGGCGGGCGCCAGGATCGGGATGAGGCTCGTCAGCGTGAGCGCGAGGAAGTCGCCGAGAACGTTCACGAGCTGCTCCGTCCGAGACGCTGGCTGGTGATGAGGAGGATGAGCACTCCCTGGAGGACGAAGACGAGCGAGAACGGCACGTTGGAGGTGGCCTGCATCGCCGTCGCCCCGGTCATGAGAGAGGCGTACAGCACCGCCGCCACCAGGATGCCGAGCGGGCGGAGCCGACCGATCAGGGCGACCGTGATCCCGAGGAACCCGTACTGCGGCGAGAAACCCGAGATGTACGCGTGGGTGATCCCGAGCACGGCGACGCCGCCGGCGAGGCCCGCGAGTCCGCCGCTCACGGCGAGCGAGAGGAACAGGTACCGACCCGATCGGACGCCGAGGTATTCGGCGAACGCGGGCTGCAGGCCGGCGGCCTCCATGCGCATACCCGAGCGGGTGCGGTCGAAGTAGATCCAGAGCCCGACGGCGATCACCACGACGAGGATGGCACCGACGTTCGCCGGGGACGGCGGGGGCAGCAGGCGCGCCAGCCACAGGCTGTCGTCGAGGGGCGGGGTCTCGACCGCACCGGAGTCGGGGTCGCGGAAGTAGCTGTTGACGAGGAACAGGGCGAAATCGGCGGCGATGTAGTTGAACATCAGCGTCGTCAGGATCTCGTTGGTGCGGAACCGGACTCGCAGCACCGCGGGCACCGCGATCCACAGTGCCCCCGTGACGGTCGCCGCGATGAGCGCGAGCGCCTGGCCGACGAATCCGTCGATCCCCGCATTGCCGGCGACGACGGCCGCGGCGAGACCGCCCAGGACGAGCTGCCCCTCAGCGCCGATGTTGAACGCACCCGCCCGGAAGCCGACAGCGGCGGCGAGCGCGGTGAGCACGAGGACCGTGGCGATGGCGATCATGCTGCCGATGGAGTAGGGATTGCGGAACGTGCCGAAGACGAACGATCCGAACGCCTCGAGGGGGTTCGACGCGACCGCGAGCATGATCACGAAGCACACGGCGATGCCGAGCACCACGGCGATGACCGACTGGCTGAGGCCGAGGGGCACGACACGTCGGGCGGCGGTCAACCAGCCGCCACGCGGGCGGACACCCGACGCGGTGACCGGAGCCGCCTCGCGGTTCTCGGTGGGAGGTGGTGTGGTCGTCACGACTTGCCTTCCAACATGGCTCTGCCGACTTCGGCTTCGGACGGGCGTTCACCGGAGTATTCGGCGACGATGCGCCCCGCGGACATGACGAGCACCCGGTCGGCGATCTGGGTGACCTCTTCGATCTCGCTCGACACGAGGAGGATCGCTCCGCCCTGGTCGCGGCGTTTGACGAGTTCCGAGCGGACGAATGCCGTGGCCGCGATGTCGAGCCCGCGGGTAGGCTCCGCGCAGACGACGACGCTCGCGTCCTGCGAGAGCTCGCGGGCGAGCACCATCTTCTGAGCGTTGCCGCCCGACAGGCGTCGCGCCAGCTGCCGGGGCGACGACGCTCGCACGTCGAACCGGGCCATGAGCTCGGTGGCGAGAGCGCCGATGCGTGAACGGGAGAGGAACGTCCCGCCGACCGCGTCGCCGTCGAGTCGACCGACCGCGATGTTGTCGCCGACCGACCAGTAGCCCGCCATGCCGCGCCCGATGCGGTCTTCGGGGATGTGGACCAGGCCCGCGTCCCGGACGGCCCCCGGCCCCGTCCCGGTCACGTCCGTGCCCCCGAGCATCACTCGACCTGCCGCCGGTGTGCGGAGTCCGGTCACGCCTTCGACGAGCTCGGTCTGCCCGTTGCCGGCGATGCCGAGCACGCCCACGATCTCGCCGGCGCGCACCTCGAAGCTGACCCCGTCGACGACGTCGAGCCCGCGCGCGCTCTTGAGTCGCAGGTCCTCGACCTGCAGACGCACCTCGCCGGGCGTGCCCGGCGCGACATCGCTGGGTGCGAAGCCCTCGTTACCGGTGATGAGCGCGGCGAGCTCCGCGTTGGTCACGTCGCCGATCTCGGCCGTCGCGACGCGGACACCCCGACGCAGGACGGTGACCCGGTCGGCGATGCGTCGCACCTCTTTGAGGTGATGGCTGATCAGGATGATCGCGAGACCGCGCTCGGCGAATCCCCGCACCACCTCGAAGAACCTCTCGGTCTCGGCGGGGGTGAGCACTGCTGTCGGCTCGTCGAGGACGAGGATGCGGACGTCTTTGGCGAGGGCTCGGAGGATCTCGACCCGCTGCTGGGCTCCGACCGACAGGGAGCGGACCCTGTCGCGCGGCTTCACCTCGAGGCCGTACTCCTCGCTCAGGCGTTGCACGCGGCTGATCTGCTCCCGTCCGAGGACGAAGGGCCCGGTGTGAGCCTCGGTTCCGAGGAACACGTTCTCGGCGACGGTCAGTGAGGGGACGAGCTTGAAGTGCTGATGCACCATCCCCACCCCGAGCGCGAGCGCTCGGCGCGGCGAGGTGATCTCGACGGGCTGCCCATCGATCTCGATGCTGCCCTCGTCGGGCAGGACGAGACCGAACAGGCAGTTCATCAGGGTCGACTTTCCCGCCCCGTTCTCCCCGAGCAGGGCGTGCACCTCTCCAGCGCGTATCTCGAGGTCGACATGGTCGACCGCGGTCATGGTGCCGAAGCGCTTCACGATGTCACGCATCCTGAGCAGCGGTTGCACGGGTCCTCCTCGGGGTGGAACGGGGCGGGGCGGTTTCCTGCGGTCGAGCTATCCGATCACAGGGCCGAGTCGACGGTGATCTCGCCGTCGATGACCTGCTGGCGGAGAGCGTCGATCTGGTCCTGGAACTCCGCGGGGACGAGATCGTCGTTGTAGGCGATGCCCACACCGTCGTTCGCGATGTTGCCGACAGTGGTGGTGCCGAGCTCCAGCTTTCCGTCGAGGAACTGCTGGATACCCGTGTAGACGGTGTTGCCGACGGACTTGATGGCGCTCGCCGGAGTCGACTCGGGGTGGATGCCGTTCTGGTCCGAGTCGGTGCCGATCGCGTAGCGGCCGCTGTCTGCGCCGGCCTGGAGCACGCCGAGTCCCGCTGCGCCCGCGACCTGGTAGACCACGTCGGCGCCGTCGTTGAAGATCGCCGTCGTGATGTCGTAGGCGCCCTGTGCGCTCTCGAAGTCGCCGACGAAGCGGAGGTCGACTGTGATGTCGGGCGAGATCGCCTTGGCGCCCTGCTCGTAACCGACGGCGAAGTCGCGGATCACCGGGATGTCCATGCCGCCGACGAGGCCGATCTTGTTGGCCCCGGTCGACCGGGGGAACGAGTCGGGGTTGGTGCTGATGATGGCCGCGAGTGCGCCGACGAGGAACGCGCCCTCGTTCTGTGCGTACGAGATGCCGGTCACGTTGTCGCCGACCGACTCCGAGTCGAAGATCAGGTACTGCTGGTCGGGGAACTGCGCCGCGACGCGCTCGAGCGTCGACGCCATGACCGTTCCACCGGTGACGATGAGGTCGTTCTCGCCGCTGGCCGAGGCCTCGGTGAGATTGCGCTCCCACGCGGGAGCGTCGTCGGCGCCCGCCTCGATGACGCTGACCTTGACTCCGAGGTCGGCAGCGGCACGCTGGAGGCCGTCGTTCGCCGAGTCCATGAAGCTCTGATCGCCGAGCTGACCGCTCAGCGGAGCCGAGATCGTGACCTCTTCGGTGCCGGCATCGCCGCTTCCGGTGTCGTCGCCGCCGCCTGAGCAGCCGGCGAGCAGGAGCGAAGCGGTCACGACGAGGGCCGTGCCCCCGAGCCAGGATGACTTTCTCATAGTGCTGTCTCTTCCTTCTGGATGATGTGGTGCTGTGGAGGGTGCTGCGGGTGCGTCCGGCGGGCGCCGGGAGTCAATGGGAGGTTTCGTCGAGGAAGTCGTTGACCAGCTCGGCGACGGCCGGGGCGGCCTCGATGTGCATGTAGTGCTTGAGCCCGGGAAGGATCCGCAGGCGCGAGTCGGGGATGCGGGCAGCGAGCTTCTCGGACATGGCGGGAGTTGATCCGCCGTCGTGCTCCCCCGTGGCGATGAGGGCGGGGACGGAGATCTCACCGGCCCGTTCGAGCTGATCGGTCTCGACGAGGACCGCGTAGGCGGCCGCATAGGGCGCGTGGGCGACGCCTGCCACGATGGCGAGTTCAGCGTCGACGAGGTCGGGGTGCGCGGCTCGGAACGCTGCGGAGAACCATCGCTCGCCGCTCGCCGGTGCGAGCTCGGCGGGCGCGGTGCTGCGGATCAGTTCGAGGCGGGCCTCCGCGCGCTGTCGTTCCTCGGCGGTGCGACCCGCGATCGAGTTGAGCAGGACGAGGGCTTCCACCCGGTCGGGAGCAGCGAGAGCCGCGGCGAGGGCGATGACGGCACCGATCGAGAAGCCGACCAGAGATACCCGTGCGATTCCGCGCTCGTCGAGGAGGCGGATGAGGTCGTCGACGAAGTCGTCGACCGCGTAGGGCACGGAAGACGCCTCCGACAGGCCGTGCCCTCGGTAGTCGGGCATGAGGTAGAGGCGGCTCGGGTCGAGCAGCGGAGCGAGTTCGGACCACGTCGACGCCGAACTGCCGACGCCGTGCAGGAGCACCACGACGGGCCCCTCGGGGTCACCGAACTCGAGGAAGGCGATGCGGGGGCTGGACGCGGTGAAGGTTCGTTCCGTGAGGAACCGGGGGGCGTGTTGCATGGTAGCGACGAGTATCCATACCGCCGGCGGAGCATGTCAACTGCGACTTTCCCGTCTCGCCAAACTGAAACAAGCCCGAAATATAGGCGGCTGAGAACTGTTACTTGTATGCCAGAGAAGGCGATTGACAGCTTGAGCGCGGCGCGCCTAGGGTCACTTGCATGCAAGATGACGCGGCCCTCGAGTCGCAGAGCATGCAGCTCATGGTCGCCGACGGGTTGCGCGCCCGGATCATCGCCGGCGAGCTCGAGACGGGTGTCGGCCTGTCCGAGATCGCGCTCGCGAGCGAGTACGGGGTGAGCCGCACTCCGGTCCGCGAGGCGCTCAAGCAGTTGCAGACCGAGGGGCTCGTCCAGATCAGGCCGCGGGTCGGCACGTTCGTGTCGACTCCGACCCGCGCCGACATCGTGGAGCTGTTCCAGATGAAGGAGATCCTGGAGGGCGCCGCCGCACGGCTGTTCGCCGCTCGGGGCGAGATCCCCGAGCTCGAAGCTCTCCGTTCGAACGTCGTCGCGTCCGACGCGGCGGTCGCCCGCGACGATGTCGACGGCTACGCGGCGCTCGTCGGCGACTTCCACGACCTCATCGTCCGGGGGTCCGGGAATCGGAAGCTCCGCACGCACTACACGATGCTCATGAACCAGCTCGCCTACCCGCGACTCGTCGCCACCTCGCTGTCCCGCCCCGGCCGTCTCGTCGAGAGCGATGCCGAGCACGGCAGGGTGCTCGCGATCATCGTCTCGAAGGACGAGTCCACCGCCGAGCGCCTGATGCGCGAGCACGTCCGCGCCAGCCAGGAGGCCCTCCTCGGCGCGATGACCTTCCCCGGCGAGACCGGCATGGCGAGATGAACCGCATCCGACGCATCTCGACCATCCGCGACGAGGTGCTCGAAGACCGCGGCAGGAGGCCGTCCGAGCCCCTGATCCGGGTGGCGGTCGCCGCGGCCGTCGGCAATCCCTGGTTCGCAAGCTCCGTCGAGGATTTCGCGGCCGACGTGCGCAAAATCTGCCCGCCTCTCGCACAGGAGATGATGCGCAGGGGCCTCGATGCGCTCGGGCAGCCGGTCGAGGCGTTCGGCAAGGCCGTCGTCGTGGGCCTCGGCGGCGAGACCGAGCACGGCGACGCTCTCGTGCACAACCCGTTCTTCTCGGACGTCGTGCGACTGGGTGCGGGCGGCACCTCCGTCATCGCCTCCACCGAATCGCGGGGTCCTGCGGGCACCGCGGTCGCCGTCCCTCTCTGCCACGTGACGGCCGCGGGAACCCGCTCCCACTACCAGGGCATGACCGTGCGCGTTGCCGACGCCCCCGAACCCGACGAGATCCTCGTGGTCGTGGCGCTGTCATCCGCCGCCCGGCCGGCCGCCCGGATCGGCGACCGCCGCACCGACCCGCCCTTCGACCCGACCCCGTGGAGGCCGTGAGAATGACCATCCGAACCATCGTCACCATCGTCGAGGAGACCCTCCGCGACGGCGACCGCGACGTCGCCCCCGCAGCCCGGGTGGCGATCGTCGCGGCGGTGCTGCGGAACCCCTGGTACGGCCAGGGCTTCGTCGAGGACCTCGCGCCCGGGATCGCCGCCAACGCATCCGCGCTCGGCGCCCTGCTGGCCCCGAGAGTCGTCGACGCGCTCGGCGCACCGGTCGAGGCGTACGGGAAGGCGGCGATCGTCGGACTCGGCGGAGAAGTCGAGCACGGCTCCGCACTCATCCACACGCTGACATTCGGCGATCATCTCCGGACCCTCACCGGCGCCTCCAGCCTGCTGCCGGCGGTCGAGAAACGAGCGCCGGCGGCCGCGTCGTTCGACATCCCCCTCAAGCACATCACCGACCAGACGATCAGATCCCACCACCAGAGCGTCGAGGTGCGCCTCGCCGACGCACCCGCGGAAGACGAGATCGTCATCGCACTGGCCGTCGCATCGACCGGCAGGCCGCACGCACGCCTCGCGCCCTTCTCCACCGAGTCCTGACCCTCCCCCGAAAGGAACACCCCCATGACAAAGGACATCAAAGTCAGCTTCGGCGTCGACGTGGATGCCGTGGCCGGTTGGCTGGGCTCGTACGGCGGAGAGGACAGCCTGCAGGACATCCAGCGCGGCCTCTTCGCCGGCGAGATCGGCATCCCCCGACTGGTCAGGATGTTCGATCGGTACGACGTGAAGGCGACCTTCTTCACCCCCGGCCACTCGATCGAGTCGTTCCCCGAGGCGATGGAGCTCGTCGTCGCGGGGGGCCACGAGATCGGCGCCCACGGCTACTCGCACGAGAACCCGCGCGACATGTCCGAACAGCAGGAGCGGGACGTGCTCGCCCGATCCCTCGAACTCATCGAGAAGCTGTCCGGCCAGAAGCCGACGGGGTACATCGCGCCGTGGGGAGAGATGACGACCATCACCGCGGATCTCCTGCTCGAGAACGGATTCCAGTACGACCGCACGCAGGTCCTGCACGACTTCCAGCCGTTCTACGCGCGCACCGGCGACACCTGGACCAAGATCGACTACACGGGGACCGCCGAGGAGTGGATGAAGCCCGTCGTCCGCGGTACCGAGATCCCGCTCGTCAGCCTCGCCTTCAACTGGTACCTCGACGATCTGCCCCCGATGATGTTCGTGAAGAGCTCGCCCAACAGCTACGGGTTCGCGAACCCGCGCGACATCGAACAGCTGTGGAAGGACCAGTTCGACTGGGTCTACCGCGAGTACGACTATGCCTCCTTCCCCATCTGCATCCATCCCGATGTCTCGGGCCGCCCGCAGGTGCTGCTCATGCTGGAGCGTCTCATCGAGTACATGCTCGGCCACGACGGTGTCACCATCGAGACATGCGATGCGATCGTGCAGGACTTCAAGCGCCGGTTCCCGTTCGAGGAGGCTCCGCGATACCCGTTCGATCGCGAGTTCCGCGCGTGATCGGAGGGCGCAGGTGAGCGCTCCGCTTCCGCGGATCGCCGTCGTCGCTCTCGGCGGCACGATCGGCGCCCCCGTCGACGCGTCGGGCTCGAACTCGGCTCTGGCGATCGACGGGCGGACTCTCGTCGCATCCATCCCCGGGCTCGACGGGGTCGCCGACATTGAACCCTCGACGTTCCGCAGTGTGATGTCGGCGGATATCGGCGTCGGGGACGTCGTCGACCTCGCCGCCCGGATCTCGGAACTCGCCGCGCACGGTGCGGACGGCGTGGTGATCACCCAGGGCACGGACACGCTCGAAGAGGTCGCCTACCTGCTCGATCTGCTCCTCCAGGTCGAGATCCCCGTCGTGGTCACGGGCGCGATGCGCAACCCCGGCCGCCCCGTCGTCGACGGTCCGGCCAACGTGATCGACGCGGTCAGAACGGCGACCCGGCCCGAACTCGCGTCCCTGGGTGTGCTCGTGGTGATGGCCGGGGAGATCCATTCCGCGCGCACGGTCCGCAAGCTCCACACCTCGGCGCTCGCGGCATTCGGCTCCCCCGGCACGGGTCCGATCGGATGGGTCGTCGAGGACAGGGTGCGCGTACCGCTGCAGCCCGCCCGCCGCCGGATCACCCTTTCTCCAGCCCCAGGAGCTCTCCCGCGGGTCGCCCTGCACCGACTGGCGCTCGGCGATGACACGGCTGTCCTCGAGCTGATCCCGTCGCTCGGCTACGACGGTCTGGTCATCGAGACGTACGGCGCGGGGCATGTGGGCTCCCGCGCACTCGACGCCCTGTCGCGGGCCGTCGACGCGATGCCCGTCGTCTTCGCCTCCCGGACCGGATCAGGCGAGCTCTACCGGGCCACGGGAGGCTACCCGGGCTCCGAGAAGGATCTCGCCGATCGCGGTCTGATCAGCGCGGTCGATCTGGACGGACTGAAGGCCCGACTGCTTCTACTCGCGCTGCTCGCCGCGGGAGTCCACGACCGTGCGGCGATGACCGCCGCGTTCGAGGCGCATCTCTGACTGAGTTCCGCGCGCGCCCGTCAGTTGCAGACGCCGGTGCGGGCGAGGGCCGATTCGTCGAGGACGAGGTCGGTCGCCGACAGGTCGATCACGGCTTCGTCGCCGACGATGTCGACCGCGTCGAGGCTCACATCCGCGGGCAGGTACTGCGCCACGCAGACCGACAGACCGTTGGGGACGACGCGGTCCAGCAGCGCGGTGGCGTCGAAGTCGAAGCCCGCGAGCGAGAGCTGGGCGCTGTCGGCACGGAAGACCATCCGCCCGCTGTCGAGGACGGGGCGGGTCTGGATGGTGACGTCGATGTTCTGGCCGAGGAACGCCGTCCCGGTGGTGTAGCTGAGGCCACCGGCCCCGAGCGCGATGTCGCCCTCGATGCCGCTCGCCGCCATGAGTCCGGCCACGGTCTCCTGACCGAGCGTGAAGGTCCCCGTCGCCGACTCGATCGGCTTCGATGTGTCGGTCGGCACCCCGGTGAGGTCGATGGCGGCGACGACGGGGAAGCCCTGCACCGTGAGATCGTCCGAGGTGAGGTGGACCTGGTCGAGCCGGCCGCCGATGAGCTGGGTGATGATCGACGGGCCGTCGATCATCGTCGTCACGTCGCCCTCGACACTCGTCGGCAGGCTCTTCTCGACCTCGGACGAGACCCGGTCCTCGGCGTAGCCGCGGATCAGCATGTCGGCGACGACGAGCAGCACGCCCAGTACGACGATCGACATGACGATGACCACGACGCGGAACCAGAACCGCTGGCGCGGCTTCGCGTCGCGGTAGCGGACGGGGCGAGCTGCCTCGTCGGCCGACATCACATGCGCTCCGGGGCCGAGACGCCGAGGAGGCCGAGCCCGCTGCGCAGCACCTGCGACACCGCGTCGTTCAGCCACAGCCGGGTGTTGTGCACCGGTTCGATCGGCGCGTCGCCCTGCGGGATCACCCGGCAGTTGTCGTACCAGCGGTGGTAGGCGCCGGCGAGCTCCTCGACGTAGCGCGCCACCCGGTGCGGTTCGCGCAGCTGCGCCGCCTGGGTGAGCACGCGGGGGAACTGCTGGAGGCTGCCGAGCAGCGCCGACTCCGTCTCGTGCACGAGGAGGCCGGGCTCGAAGACGGGGACCCCGTCGCGCTCGCGGGTGACTCCCGAGGCCTCGGCGTTGCGGGCCACGGCCCTGGTGCGCGCGTGGGCGTACTGGACGTAGAAGACGGGGTTGTCGTTGCTGCGCCTGGTGAGGAGGTCGAGGTCGACGTCGAGCTGCGAGTCGGTCGAGGAGCGCACCAGCGAGTAGCGGGCGGCATCCACGCCGACGGCGTCGACGAGGTCCTCCATGGTGACGACGGTTCCGGCGCGCTTGCTCATCCGGACGGGCACGCCGTCCTTGACGAGATTGACGAGCTGGCCGATGAGGATCTCGAGGTTGACCCAGGGGGTGTCGCCGAAGGCGGCGACGGCGGCCATGAGACGACCGATGTATCCGTGGTGATCGGCGCCGAGCATGATGATGTTGCGCTCGAACCCGCGCTCGCGCTTGTTGAGGTAGTAGGCGAGGTCCGCGGCGATGTACGCGGCTTCCCCGTCGCTCTTGATAATCACGCGGTCGCGGTCGTCGCCGAACTCGGTGGTGCGCAGCCAGACGGCGCCGTCGGCGTCGTAGATGTGGCCCAGCTCGCGCAGCCGGGCGACGGCGCGGTCGACGGCACCGGTGTCGTGCAGTTCGTTCTCGTGGAAGTAGACGTCGAAGTCGACGCCGAAGTCGTGCAGCTGCGCCCGGATGTCGCCGAACATGAGCTCGACGCCCACGGCGCGGAACACCTCCTGGGCTTCGTCGCGCGGGATGGCGGCGAGATCGCCGGGGTAGTCGGCCACGACGCGGGCCGTGATGTCGGCGATGTAGCCGCCCGCGTAGCCGTCCTCAGGGGTGGGCTCGCCGAGGAAGCTGGCGAGGAGACTGCGGCTGAAGCGGTCGATCTGGGCGCCGTGGTCGTTGAAGTAGTACTCGCGGGTCACCAGGGCGCCCTGCGCCTGCAGGATGCGGGCGAGGCTGTCGCCCACGGCCGCCCAGCGCGTGCCGCCCAGGTGGATCGGGCCCGTCGGGTTCGCGGACACGAACTCGAGGTTCATGGACACCCCGGCGAGCGCGGTGCCCTGCCCGAACGCGCCCTGCTCGTCGACGATGCGTTTCGCGAGCGCACCGGACGAGGCGGGCTCGAGCGTGATGTTGATGAAGCCGGGCCCCGCGACGTCGACGGCCTTGACGCCGTCGACCTTTCCGATCTCATCGGCCAGCTCGAGGGCGAGCTCCCGCGGGGCGACACCGAGCCGCTTGCCGAACCGCATGGCGACGTTGCTCGCCCAGTCGCCGTGCTCGCGGCTGCGAGGGCGTTCGAGGGCGACGTCGTCGGCGCTCGGTCGCAGGTCGTCGACCCCACGGCGTTCGGCGGATTCGGCGAGGAGCCGGGCGACGATATCGGCGAGATCAGCGGGAGTCACGGCGAGTCAGCCTACTGCTCCGGGCTGGGCTCCGCTTCGCAGAAGGCGGGGCTGCGGGCAGTCGCGACCGGTTCGTGGGAAGGGGTTGCTACTCTTCGCAGAGGGTCGAATGCAGGGGTTGGGCCGGCAGCGTCGGGGCTCACGACGACCGGTTCCGGGGTGGAGGGATCGATGTCCATGTCGTATCGCGCACGGAGCATCATGGTCGGTCGGGGTCTCCTGGCGGCTTCCCTCCTCGCCGCGTCGGTCGTGCTCGCCGGCTGCACCTCGAACCCCGTCGCCCCCGCGCCGGCCGAGACGACGGACGCTCCCGCACCTGTCGAGACGACCACCGCGCCGGTCGCATCCCCTGAGCCGACGACGCCGACGGGGATCCCGATCACCTTCACCTGCGATCAACTGCTGACGCCCGAGCAGGTCTACGCGTTCAACGCGAACTTCGGCGCCAATCCGCAGTACGTCGTCGAACCCGGCACTGTCGCTGCCGAGATCGTCGCATTGCAGGGGATCTCCTGCGGATGGCTGAATCAGACCAGCAACGAGCTGATCGAGGTCGCCGTGGCTCACCTCGAGCCCGCCGACATCGAAGCCCGCAAGAACGAGCTCGTGATCAGCAGTCACCTGGTTCCCACGTACAACAACGTCGCCGACGAGGGCTACTTCACCACCGACGGGACCATCGGCCGCGCCGACGTGTTCGTCGGCGAGTACTGGTTGATGATGCGCTCGTCGGTGTTCTTCGAACCCGGTGACGCGATCTCCCTCGTCGAGCCGGCGGCCACGAACCTTCAGGGCGTCAGCTAGCCGCCCTCCCCCGGGCGTTTCGACGAGCTCGACGAGCGGCCCGCCCGCTGAGCCCGTCGAAGCTAAGACAGAGCACCCGCCCGCTGAGCCCGTCGAAGCGAGAGCTCAGCCCAGGGAGACGAAGTCTCGCACGTCGTCGTAGGGCAGCTCGTCGACGGTCGCGGTGACCTCCATCGACCGGACCGTGACGTTCCCCCAGTGGCTGGTGAGGAACGCGGTGTCGGCGGCGTCGCGCCCGGTGGCGATGCGCAGCAGCGTCTGGCGAGGCGCGAGCGCTGTCGCGTCGACCACGTGCCATGCGTCATCGACGTAGGCCTCGCAGACCGCGTGGAAGTCCATGGGCGAGAGGCCGGGTGCGTAGACCGACACGAGGCGGGCGGGCACGTCGAGCGCGCGCAGCAGGGCGACGCAGAGGTGCGCGTAGTCGCGGCACACTCCCCGCCTGTCGAGCAGGGTCTCGCGGGCACCGTCGGTGGGCTGACTGGATCCGGGCACGTAGCGCAGGTGCGAGCCGACCCACGAGCTGACGCCGGTGAGCAGGTCGCGCCCGGTCAATCCGGAGAACTCGGCCTGGGCGGTCGGGAGGAGAGCGTCCGATTCCGCGTAGCGGCTCGGACGGAGGTAGGTGATGAGGTCGAGGGGTGCCACAGCCGGCGGCCCGCTCTGCCCGGTGACCTCGGCCCAGTAGTCGACGACGAGAACACCGGGCTCGGAGATGAGCTGGTGCAGTCGTGTGCGGTGCAGGTCGGCGATCTCGATGGGCTCGATGGGCTCGCCGTCCTTGACGAACGAGATCCGTTCGTCGAGCGCGACCCCCTCGTCGGGAAGGGCCGCGGCGATGGAGAAGACGAGGTTGGCGCGCGAGTCGATGTTGAATTCGAGGTGTGCGGATACCGTGCGCTTCATGCGAGCCATGATGGCACGGGAATATGACAGGCGAGGGCCGGGTTCCCGGGCTGTATGACCAACTCGAATGTGAAGACCATCGGCACCATCGGAGCAGGGCTCATCGGAGGCCAGTTGGCTCGTCTGGCGGTGGCGAACGGCTACTCGGTGGTCGTCAGCAATTCGCGCGGACCCGAGACCCTGGCCGACCTCGTCTCCGAGCTCGGTTCCAGCGCATCGGCGGGCACCCCGGCTGAGGCTGCCGCCGCGGCTGACGTCGTCGTCGTGACCGTCCCGCTGAAGGCGCTCGACTCCCTGCCCGTCGAGGAGCTGGCCGGCAAGGTCGTCATCGATACGAACAACTACTACCCCCAGCGCGATGGGCACATCGCGGAGCTGGACGACGAGTCCACCACCGTGTCGGAGCTCCTGCAGCGCCGCCTCCCCTCATCGAAGGTCGTGAAGGCCTTCAACCACATCGGCTTCGGCGACTTGACCACCGACGGCTCCCCTTCCGGCACGACGGGTCGACGCGCGCTCGTCGTCGCGGGCGATGACGCCGACGCGAAGGCCACCGCGGCTGCCCTGATCGACTCGTTCGGCTTCGACGTCGTCGACGCGGGTTCACTCGCCGACGGCTGGCGAATCCAGCGCGACACCCCGGGCTACGGGGCGCGCGACGACGCCGCCCAGCTCACCCAGCACCTCGCGGAGGCGAAGCGCTACCGCGACATGTGATGCCGGTCTCGAGGCACGGGCGGGCACGGCGCGGACGACGTATCGCGGACGCCCGCTCGTACCACGAGTCCTACGGCCCGGCTCGAGTCAGGGCCAGAGGAGTTCATGCGTCCAACCGGCGGCCGCCGACCTGTAGAGCAGCCGCTGCTGCGGCGAGCGCGGCTGCCCCTGCCAGAACTCGATCGCCGTGGGCGCGACGCGGAACAGGGTCCAGCTCTCCGGGGCGAACTCCGGCTCGCGGGCGAGCAGCTGCCCGGCCTCGTCGAGCAGCCGGTCGACCTCGTCCTCGGGTGGCTGAGGTGCGCTCTGGCGGATCGCGATCGTCGCCGCTTTCGCCCGCGTGGAGAGCTGGCGGAAGTCGGCGGCGTTCTGTTCGGCGGGCGCTGAGGAGACCAAGCCGGTGATCCGGATCTGCCGATGCTGTTCGCGCCAGTGGAAGACCAGCGCGGCGCGCGGGTCATCGGCGAGGTCGACACCCTTCGGGCTGTCGGCGTTGCTGGCGAACTCGAAGTAGGGCGCATCGCCGCCCGGCTCGAAGTCGTGCAGCAGAACGGTGCGAGCGGTGGGCTGCCCGTCGGGCGCGACCGTGGCGAGCGTCATCGCATGGGGAGCGGCCGCTCCCCCCTCGATGGCCGTCCGGATCCAGTCGGAGGCGAGCGCCAGCGGATCCTCCGGGGCTGCCGTCGCATCGAACTCCGGAGCGTCGGTCGTCGGCATCGAGAGCGCGCCGAGTCGTTCGCGCCAGCTGCGGGGGTCGTGCATGTCTGCCATGGCGTGAGCCTAGATCGGCCGAGTGGGAGCGGCGGGAGAGGCCGGGCCGTCCTGCTAACCTGGACCGGTCCCACGAGCCCCCATAGCTCAGGGGATAGAGCACTGCCCTCCGGAGGCAGGGGCGTAGGTTCGAATCCTACTGGGGGCACGAAAATGGCCCGGTTCCGCCGATAACGCGGAACCGGGCCATTTGCGTGTCCCCGGTAGTAGGAGACCTCGCCCGGGGCCCCGGGCTGCCGGTAACGGCGCGTCGCGAAGCGACGTGACGTCCGAGCCGCCGGGCGTAGGTTCGAATCCTACTGGGGGCACGAAAACGGCCCGGTTCCGCCAGATCTGCGGAAGCGGGCCATTTGCGCGCACCCGATAGTGCTAGAGCACTTCCGGGGCCGGGGTTTATCCTCACCGCATGTGCCGCAACATCCGCGTCCTCCACAACTTCGAGCCGCCCACCACGGATGACGAGGTGCGCGAGGCCGCGCTCCAGTTCGTGCGCAAGGTGAGCGGCTCGACCCGGCCCTCTCGCGCCAACGCCGAGGCGTTCGAGCGAGCCATCGACGAGATCTCCGAGGCGACCAGGCGACTCCTCGACGGCCTGGTGACGAACGCGCCGCCGAAGACACGCGAGGTGGAGGCGATCAAGGGGCGGGAACGGCACGAGAAGCGCATGGAGCGCGAGGTGCGCATCCGCACGGCAGCGGCCTGAGGCGACCCCAGACCCCCTTCATTTCGCTGCGCTCAATGGGCGGGGGTGCACAGCCGGATCCTGACCCAACAGGCTCAGTGGGCGGGTGGATCGCGGGAGCAGTGGGTTGGTTGCGACGATGACTGACAGCGATCCGCAGGGTGCTCCTGCTCGCGAGGAACCGTTCCGTGCGCGTGCGCTCCTCGTCCTCGCCTGGCTGGTCTGGGTCGCGTCCCTCGTCACCGTCGCGATCCTGTGGTTCGGGGCGGCTATCACTATCGCGCCGTTCTTCGGAACCATTCCCACCCCTGACCAGCTCTCCGGGTCCCGCGGTCTGCTGATCGCAGCGGCAATCGTCGCCGGCGTCGCTGCAATCCTCATGGTCGCGCTCGTCGCGCTCGTTGGACGGAGGAGACCCCTCCGGTTCAGTGGATCGCTCGTGCTCGTCATCGCCCTCCTCACGCCCTGCCTGCCGCTGCTCGCGGCGCTGAGCTTCAACGTCGACCGTTAGCCCGTCGAAGCGAAGGTGTGAGGGCGGGCGGCGGGCCTTCGTTTCGGCGGGCTCAACGGGCGGCGGCGAGCGGCATCGCGGAGGCCTTCGTTTCGCTGCGCTCAACGGGCGGCGGCAGGCGGCTGTCACCGGACTCTCGGCGGCGCGTCGGTCGTGGCGCCTAGCCTCTGATGATGGGCAGTGCGCGCACGCGATGGATCTTCGCCGGTCAGCTCGGTCCGCTGTTCGACGACGGCGGGCCGATGATGATCGTCGAGGCGCGATCGGTGTTCGGGCGGCGCCCGATGCACCGGGCGAAGGCTCACCTGCTGCTGTCCGCGATGCGCCATCGCGCGGCCGAGCTGGGCGACCGGGTCGAGTTCCATCAGGTGAACACCTACGCCGAGGTGATCGAGGGCCGCGACGACCTCGAAGTGATCGACCCCACCTCGTGGAGCGCGCGACGATTCGTCCGCCGGCACGGCATCGAGGTCCTGCCGAGCCGCGGCTTCGTGACGAGCGAGCAGGAGTTCGCCGAGTGGGCCGGTGCCCGCGGCGACGCCCGGCTGCTGCTCGAGGACTTCTACCGGTCCGTCCGCGAACGCACGGGGATCCTGATGCGCGGACCGGAGCCGGAGGGCGGCCGCTGGAATTTCGACCACGACAACCGCTATCCGCCGCCCAAGAACGCCGCGACTCTCGGTCTGCCGGCACCGTGGTGGCCCGAGGAGCACGAGATCGACGACGAGGTGCGACGCGATCTCGACAGGTGGCAGGCGGAAGGCTCCGTGACGCTCGTCGGTGACGACGGACCTCGCCGGTTCGCCGCGACGGCGGCGGAGGCGGCTCGGTGTCTCGACGACTTCGTCGAGTCTCGGCTCGGCGATTTCGGACCGTTCGAGGATGCGATGCTCACGGGCGACTGGACGATGTCGCATTCATTGCTGAGCGCGCCCATGAATCTCGGCCTGATCGATCCGCGCGAGGTCATCGACAGGGTCGTGGCCGAATACCACGCGGGGCGAGCGCCCTTGGCGAGCGTGGAGGGATTCACCCGCCAGATCGCGGGGTGGCGCGACTACGTCTGGCACCTCTACTGGCACCTCGGCGAGTCCTATCCGACCCGGAGCAACGCGCTCGACGCGCACGCACCCCTGCCCGAGGTCTTCCGCACGCTCGACGCCGACGCGATTGAGTCGAACTGCCTTCACGAGACCATCGATGGGATGCGCCGGCACGGCTGGGCTCATCACATCCAGCGTCTGATGGTGCTCGGCAACTGGTCGCTGCAGCACGGGTACGACCCTGTCGCACTGAGCGACTGGTTCATCGACATGTTCGTCGACGGAACGCCCTGGGTCATGCCCGTCAACGTCATCGGGATGTCGCAGCACGCCGACGGCGGAGTAGTGGCGACCAAGCCGTATGCGGCGGGCGGCGCGTACATCTCGAAGATGTCGGACTACTGCGGAGGCTGCCGATTCGATCCGAAAGTCCGTCTCGGTGACAACGCGTGTCCGTTCACCGCCGGCTACTGGGCTTTCCTCGACCGTACCGAGCCGGTGCTGCGCGGCAACCATCGGATGGCGCAACCACTGGCGGGATTGCGCCGCCTGTCCGACCGCGACGCGGTCGTCGACCAGGAGGCCCGCCGCGAGAGCTGGTGAGCACGTGCTGCCCTCGACGCCGGGTTCTTCGAGGCGTCGCGTGGCCTAGCGGCCGGAGCGGACGAATTCGCGGACAGCGTCGAGGCGATCCAGTTCGTAATGCAGCAAAGCGCGGGTGCGGTCGCCTCGACCCGGGTTCGAGCTCAGCGCCGCCCCCAGCGATTCCGCGTCGAGAAGCGATTCCGCGAACCCACGACCGGTCATCGGGTTCGCGACATGCGCCGCATCCCCGACGAGCGCGACCCGGCCTCGGACGAGCCGGTCCGGGACGTATTCGGCGACGGGAGTGCCGATGACCGCGCGTCGTCGGATGCTGTCGACCATCGCATCCCGCCATGTGCCACTGAACGCGCGCCGCGCATCGCGGGCGAGTTCCTCGAAGGTGTGCTCGGGGATCTCGGGCGCGGTGAGGGTGTGTTGAACCACGGAACCGACGAGAGCGCCGCTTCCTCGCAGGACGTCGTCGCGACTCGAGTCGTAGAGGGCCCACCCCAGTCGACGAGCACCGGGAGCGGTCGAGCCGTCTGCACCCGGGAGCGGGTACCCGATGAGGGTGTATCCCGCTCCGTGTTGGAAGGCGACGCTCGCCGGCCATCCCCGGCTGCCGATCGCCGATTCTTCCGCGACGCCGATCCAGAGAACTTGGCCGGCGTACCGCGCATCGGACTTGTCGGGTGCGACGTGCCGTCGAGTCACACTGCGGTGGCCGTCGGCGCCGACGAGTATGTCCGCGTGTATCCGCTCACCCTCGGCGGTGACCGCCCACGCCGCGTCGGTGTCCTGTCCGACCTCGACCACGCGGGTGTTCTCGCGGAAATGGATGCCGAGATCGGCTGCCGCCGCGGCGTGGAGCGCGGTGTGCACGGCGAACCAGCTCTGGACGCCGGGCGCGAGTGTGCGCGGCAATTGCTCGGACCGCAGGCCGGTGATCCGTTCGAGCAACCCTTCGGGGACACTCAGGGCGGCGCCGGTTCTGCCGGTGTCGCCCGAACGTTCCACCACGGTCACCCCCAGACCCCGGCGGGCGAGAGTCGACGCCGTCATGAGCCCCGCGAGTGACCCTCCGACCACGAGCGCCTCCCCTCGCGTTCGCGGTGATGGCGCCCTCACGGCTCCAGCTCCGTGTCGGCGCGCGGGACGACCCTCATCGTGTAGCGGCGGGTGCCCGATGAGAGGACGGCGCTGAGACCGGGGCCCCGGTACTTCCTCCTGTACGCGTCATCGACTGATTCCAGCGTTGCCTCGTCGTGGACGTCCTCAATCGTGACCCCGAAGCGCCGGTCGCCGTCGATGAAGGCGGCCCGGTGCGTGCGTTGGGCGCGCCGGTACCATTTCGACGATTCGCCGAAACCGTTGCGGATGTAACCTGCGCCGTCGACGACGACCGCCCAGATCTCGGTGCGGACCTCGCCACCGGCTGCGAGGGTTGTCGCGATCGTCACATCGTCTGTCTGAGTGAGATAGCCGATCAGCGCATCGGCGTTCCGCTCCCGAGCGGGCCTGTCGGTGCCATGCTCAGAGGTGGTCGCGGTAGAAGGCGGTGAGGCGCTCGACGGCTTGGCCGACGTACTCGGGTCGGTCGTACAGGTCGACGTGGCGTGCCCCTTCGATCACGAGCAGATCGACCGGGTTGGGCGCGAGGTTCCAGAGCGTCATCCCGTCCTCGTACTGCAAGGTGCTGCCCCTGTGCTCGGCGATGATCACCTGCAGAGGCTGGGTGAGCAGCTGATCGACGAGGTGGAAAGCGTCGTAGCCGAGGATGAGGGAATCGCTGCGGGAGAGTCGTCGGTTGGTCGAGTTCCCGTGACCGCCTCGGGGCGTCCGGTAGTAGTCGATCGCTTGGGCGAGGTCGATGTCGGTGATCCCGGCTGCCACGGCCTCCCCTCGGGCGTCCGGCAACCAGTTGACGACGTCGGACTCGCCTCGCGCCGATTCCTCCGTGCGAGCGGCAGCGAGAGCGTCGAGGGCCACAGCTGCACCGTCCGTCAGGAACGAACGGAATGCGCCGCCGATGTTGCTGGCGACGACGGTTCCGAGCGCCTTAATGCGGTGATCGGTGCGCGCGGTGTGCACGGCGTATCCGCCGCCGGCGCAGATGCCGAGGGCGCCGATCCTGAGCGGATCGACGCCGGGCAGAACACCGAGGGCATCGACCGCGTAGGAGATGTCCTCTCCGCGCCGATAGGGGTCTTCGAGATCGCGCGGTTCGCCGCCGCTCTCGCCCTGATGAGCGGGATCGAAGGTGAGAGCGACGAAACCTCTCGCAGCGAGCCGCGCGGCGTAGTTGGCGCCGATCTGCTCCTTGACGCTGCTGCCCGGCGTCGCGACCACGATCGCGGGATGCGCGAGGGAATCGTCGAATCCGTCAGGTAGGTACAGATCAGCGGCGAGCGAAATGGAGCCGCGAGGGATCGAGATGCGCTGAGGCATGTCGGTCATGACCTCCGTGTGGGATATTTGTCGGATCCGGTTCGGGATTCAACTTGTACAGTTCTGTACTAATATGAGACTGTACCACTTGCGCGGAGGGGTTATGCCTGCGGACGACGGCGCGCTGCTGTGGAAGCTCAACCAGCGCCTGCTCACCCGTGTCCTCAACGCCGCCGAACCGCAGTTCGAGCTCCACGGCATCGAGACCAAGGAGTTCTTCGTCCTCGACGAGATCGACGAGAGCCCCTACCCGGCAGAACTCGCTGCGAAACTCATGCTGCCCAAAGCGAGCGTGACGATGTATCTGCGCAATCTCGTGGAGAAGGGCCTCGTCGAACGCGAGATCGACCCCGACGACCTCCGCCGTCACCGCCTCACGACGACCGCGAAGGGGCGCGCGGTCCGAGCCCAAGCGCTCGAAACCCTCGCCGCCGAATTCTCGGCGATGATGGGCAGGATCGACGAGGGCGACCGGGGCGAACTCCGCCGAATCCTTCTCGCCCTCCTGAAGTAGCGGACGGGCGCACGCCAGCGCCGGTGTGCGCCGGAAGGCGTCTTCAGAGCCCGGCTCGCGCCGCGAAGTCGCGCAGGAACTGCTGCAGCTCGTCCCCCTCGATCACCGTGAAAGGCCAGGCGAGCCACGTGAGCGCGCCCGCCAGGAGCTCCAGCCGGTCGTCGCGGATGCGCCACAGCGTGTGCCGGTCGCCGTCGGCCTGGAGTCCGCTCGTGTAGGAACCGATCCGCGCTTCGACCTCGCCGAGCGGCGCCGCGATGCGCACGACGCCGGCGAACTGAGGCGACGCCCCCCGCGCCAGCTGCCGCGTGACGAAGCCGGCGGCGTCCCCTCCGGGAGCGTCGTGCCGAGAGGGGAACTCCCGGGTCCGAATCGGCTCCGCGATGCGATCGAGCCGGAAGGTGCGCCAATCGTCGCGAGCGAGATCCCAGCCGAGGAGATACCAGCGTCGATCGACCGGGACCAGCGCCACGGGTTCGACGCGTCGCTCCGTGCGGGCACCCGACGCAGCCTCGTAGACGAACGCCACCACCTCGCCGTCGCGGCAGGCCAACGCCAGCGTCGCGAACGTCTCCGGACTGACCGCCGACTCGGAGTGAACCGGACCCGGGCCGATCACTGCGGCTTGGGTCGCTCGAAGGCGGGCTCGCGCAGCGGGAGGCAGCACTTGCTCGAGCTTCGAGAGCACCGAGACGGTGAGGTCGGCCATGCCGAGCACCGCGCCGTGGGCGGCCCCGATGCGCAACCCCAGCGCCAGCGCCACGGCCTCATCCTCGGTGAACAGCAACGGAGGCAGATCCGAACCGGCTTCGAGACGGTAGCCGCCCGCCGAGCCCCGCTCGGCGGCGATCCGATAGCCCAGCTCACGCAACCGATCGACGTCGCGGCGGATCGTCCGAGGGCTCACCCCGAGTCGTTCGGCAAGCTCCGTCCCCGCCCACGATCGACGCGCTTGAAGGTGGCCCAGCAACCGCAGAACCCGCGACGTCGTCGACATTTCCATCACCGATCAATGCTGCCATCAATTAGGACGGAAACAGACCTAATGAGTCGGTACGGTGAGGCTCCGATTGAAGGAGAACAGTTATGACAACCCTGATCACCGGAGCGACCGGCCATATCGGGCGTCTGCTCGTCGACGAGTTGCTCGCTCGAGGAGTCCGCCTCCGCGCCCTTTCCCGCAACCCCGACACCGCCCACCTGCCCCCCGCGGTGGAGGTGGTCGACGGAAGCCTCGGCGACGTGCCCGACGAGATCTTCACCGGCATCGATGCGGTCTTCCTGTTCCCCGCGGCCGATGACATCGACGGATTCGTCGCCCGCGCCATTGCCGCTGGAGCAACCCGATTCGTCGTGCTCTCATCGCTCGCCGTGTCCGAGAGGAACTCACGCGACGCGGGATCCTCGACCCAGGTGCATCACCGCGCCGTCGAGGATGCGGTGACCAGCCGCACCGACGAATGGACCATCCTGCGCCCCGGAAACTTCGCGAACAACCTCCTGTACTGGGCCTACCCCATCCGCTCCGGCTATCCCGTCCGAGTGCCGTACCCCGAGTCGTCCCAGGTACTCATCCACGAGGCGGATATCGCCTCCGCTGCCGCCGCCGCTCTCACAGAGCCGGATCACGAAGGTCGGATCTACGAGCTGACCGGGCCGCGGAGCCTGACGAAGATCGAGCAGCTCGCCGCGATCTCGGCCGCGATCGGCCGCGAAGCGACGCTCACTGAAGTGAGCCCCGATGAATTCCGCGCGGACATGGGCCAGTACATGAGCCCGAGCATCATCGACATGCTGCTCGGTTACTGGTCCGAAACCGTGGAGGAACCCGAACAGCCCCTCGAGCCGGTCCTCGGAGTGAAGCGTCGGACCCTTGAGCAATGGGCCGTAGACCACCGCGGAGACTTCAGCGGCTAACGCCCGGCGACCTCACGGCACTCACCCGGCGATCCGTGGCATTCGTCCAACCGCCGAGATCACCGACTCCGGGCGGCGGCGAGCTCCTCTCAGAGAGTCGACTGGGTCTCGTAGCGCCACAGCGACGGCGGGGCCGCCAGGATCTCGCCGAGCCCGGAGGCACCCTCGGGCGTTGCACGCCAAGCGCGATAGGCGTTGTCGTGCTCGAGCGATTCCCAGCGCTCGACAACCGTGAGGTGCGCCGGGTCGGCGACGTCCTCGAGCACTTCGATCCCCAGCGACCCGGCGAACGCGCGCGTGTCCGCCAGGATCGCCGCGAGCACCGACGGAGCCGTCTCGATGACGTCGGGGCGGAGGTGCAGGTCGAGCAGGGCGGTGACCGCCATGGTGTCTCCTTGTGAGCTGTCCGGGGGCGTCGCCGACCGGGATACCGGCACAACGACGAGTCGGACAGAAGGCTACTTCCCCGCACCTGTCCGCCGCCCGGATTGTCGGCGGGCGGTGAGGTACCGCGTCCCACTACCGTGTGCTCATGCGTAGGACAACGGCTCCCGGCCCCGCCGCACCAGGAGAACGGGTACTCATCCTCTCCGCCGGGGTGGGGTCCGGACACAACAGCGCGGCGGCAGCAGTGCAGCAGGCCTGCGCCGGGCGCGCCGACATCGCCGAAGTGCAGGTGCTCGACGTGCTCCAGGCCAGCAACGTCCTGTACCGCGACCTTCTCGGCAAGGGGTACTTCGTCCTCGTCGAAGACCTGCCATGGCTCGTCGAGTGGGGCTACGACCAGAGCGACCCGCCCTTCCGGCGCCGCGGACTCATCACCCCGTGGAATCGGGCGAACGCGCTGCCGGTCGTCGCCGCGATCAAGCGGTTCCAGCCGACCGCGATCATCTGCACCCACTTCCTTCCCGCCCAGCTGCTGGCATCGCTGCTGCTGCGCGGCACGATCGACGCCAGGACCGCGGTCGTCACGACCGACTACGACTTCCAGGGCCTGTGGCTGACGAGCGCCTTCCACGCGCTGTTCGTCGCACGGGAGGAAGGCCGGGTTCAGCTGACGGCACTCGGTCTGCCGTCCGATCGCGTTTCCGCCACCGGCATTCCGATCATCCCGTCGACGAGCGCGGCACCCGAACTCGACGCCGCGGACACGTCGGTCTCTCCGCCCTCCCGCACCGAACCCCCGATGCTCCTCATCTCCGCGGGAGCGGCCGGAGGCGACTACGCCCTCGCCGTCGTGAGGCAGACGATGCACATCCGCTCCCCGTTCACCGCGACGGTGGTCTGCGGGCGCAACGACGAGCTCCGCGGGCGCATCGAAGAGCTCGTGGCGCCGGCAGGCGACCGGTACCGAGTACTCGGCTTCACCACGGAGATGCCGAAGCTGCTGCGCGAAGCGGACCTCTTCATCGGTAAGCCCGGCGGGCTCTCGGCCTCGGAATGCATGGCGGCGGGGCTGCCGATGGTGCTGGTGAACCCCATCCCCGGCCAGGAGGTGCGCAACGGCGACTACCTCATGGAGCAGGGCGCTGCGGTCCGCTGCAACACCGCGGCCACGATCGGCTGGAAGATCGACGAGGTCCTTCGCACGCCCGGCCGTCTTCAGCGGATGCAGGCGGCGGCTCAGCGACTGGGGCGCCCCGATGCGGCTGCCGATGTTCTCTCGGGACTGCTCGACGGCCCTTCGCGTCCCATGATCGTGACGCGCGGCGCCCAGAAGACGATCCTCGCGACGAGCGAGAAGCGACTCATCGCCACCGAACTGACCGGGCCGTCCTCGCTGGTCCGCCTCATCGATTCGTCGGTCGGCAGCACGGTCGCACTCCTGCGGGCCGACGAGCTCGACGATCTGGAGGAGCGGTACGGGACGCCGAGCGGAGACCTGATGCTGCGTCGGGACCAGTCCGTCGTCTCCCCCCGCTGGGAGGCACGACGCCTGATCCGGGCGGTGCTGCGGGGCGACGACGCGCTGCCCGTTCACGTCGAAGGGCTCGCGGCGCCCACCACCTAGAGACGAGAGCAGGTCGGGGCCTCCGTCCCGAGAGGTCGCCTGGTCGCCGAAGACCGGCGCCGGATCCCGAGCCCCCGGGTGAGTGGCTCCGGAGATCGTCTCGGCGTCTCGGTTAGGGTTGCTGGACGGTCGCGAGGCCCCCGGACGCTCAGACCTCCCGGGCGCCGGTCGCGTCATCGCACGCCGCAGTGCGCAGCCACGTCACATCCGCTCTCCCGCGAGAGTCCCCCGCTGGAGGCACCAACATGTCCGACGCCGCGCGTCCGCCGCAGATTCCGAATCCGATCACCGTCCTGAGCGCCCTGCGATCGCCCCGCCAGCTGTCGCGCGAGGTCCTCGCCGGAATGGTGACGACCCTGGCGCTCGTTCCCGAGGTCATCTCCTTCTCGATCGTGGCGGGCGTCGACCCGATGGTCTCGCTCGTCGCATCGGTGGTCCTGGCGCTCACCATGTCGGTCCTCGGCGGGCGCCCCGGCGTGATCACCGCAGCGGCGGGCTCCGTCGCTCTCGTGATCGCTCCGCTCGTGCACGAGCACGGCGTCGAATACGTGCTTCCCACGGTGATCCTGGCCGGGATCATCCAGATCGTGTTCGGCTTCGCGGGACTCGCGAGGCTGATGAGGTTCATTCCCCGCTCGGTGATGATCGGCTTCGTCAACGCCCTCGGAATCCTGATCTTCCTCGCCCAGGTACCCCACGTCATCGACGTCCCATGGCTCGCCTACATCCTGTTCGCGCTGACCCTCGCGATCATCTTCGTCGTCCCCCGGTTCACCACAGCCGTCCCGTCGCCGCTCATCGCGATCGTCGTCGTCACCGCCATCGTGATCATCGCGAAGCTGGCCGTGCCCGATGTCGCCGATGAGGGCGAGCTGACCGGCCAGCTCCCCGGTCTGACGCCGTGGCTCGTGCCGGTGAACTTCGAGACCCTTCAGCTGATTCTGCCGACGGCGCTGAGCGTCGCGTTCGTCGGGCTCATGGAGACGCTGCTGACGGCGAAGCTGGTCGACGAGATCACCGACTCTCCGTCGCACAAGGGTCGTGAGTCGTGGGCGCTCGGCGTCTCGAACATCCTCGCCGGCTTCTACGGCGGCATCGCGGGCTGCGCGATGATCGGCCAGACCGTGCTCAACGTGAAGACCGGCGGCGCTCGCACCCGCATCTCGACGACCGTCGCGGGGGTCTTCCTGCTCGGACTCATCACCGGTCTGAGTTCGATCATGGGTCAGATCCCGATGGTCGCCCTCGCGGCGGTGATGATGGTCGTCGCGGTCACGACGGTCGACTGGCACAGTCTGAAGCCCTCGACTCTGCGTCGGATGCCGTTCCCCGAGACCCTGGTCATGGTCGTCACCGTGGTCGTGGTGGTCGCCACGGGCAACCTCGCGATGGGAGTCCTCGTCGGCGTCGTGCTCGCCATGATCCTCTTCGCGCGCCGCGTCGCCCACGTGATCACCGTCGAGCGCGCGGTGGACACCGACGGCGAGGGCGTGCGCTACACGGTCCGCGGACCGCTGTTCTTCGGGAGCAGCAACGACCTCGTGGACCGGTTCTTGTACGCCGACGACCCCGCAACGGTGACCATCGACCTGAGCCTCGCCCAGATCTGGGACGCGTCGACCGTCGCGGCTCTCGATTCGATCGAGACCAAGTACCGCTCCCGCGGCGCGACCGTCACGATCGAAGGACTGGACGAGCGGAGCACCGGATTCCACAGCCGACTCACCGGACGGTTCGGCGTCTGAATCGTTTGCTGTTCTCGCAACTTCGTTTGCGCCTGGGGCAGTCGCGTTCCAGGGTGGAGGCATGACCTCGCATCACGGCCACGAGCACACCGTCGACACCACCGGACTGACCGCCGCCGAGTACTGGGAGAACCGGTACCGGGAGAACGGCAAGTCGTGGAGCGGCAACGCGAACGCCGCTCTCGTGCGCGAGGTGGGCGAGGTCTCCCCCGGCACCGCCCTCGACCTCGGAGCAGGCGAAGGCGGCGACGCGCTGTGGCTCGCCCGTCAGGGCTGGGCGGTGACCGCCGTCGACATCGCGCCGTCGGCCCTCGCCATCGGGGCAGCCGAGCAGCAGCCCGGCGACGACATCACCTGGGTCGCCGCCGACCTGTCGGACTGGCAGCCACCCCGGAGCTACGACCTGGTCTCCGCCTGCTTCCTGCACTCGTTCGTCGAACTGCCGAGGGAGCGCATCCTGCGTCGCGCCGCCGAGGCCGTCGCGCCCGGTGGGCTGCTGCTCATCGTCGGGCATTCGGGGGTGCCCCATTGGGTGGACCCGGCAGAGTTCGGCGATCACATCGAGGAGCTGCCGACACCGGACGAGATGCTCGAGGCTCTCTTCGTCGACAACCCGCGACTCGAGCGGGGCGACTGGACGGTCATCACCTCGGAACTCGTCGAGAGGCCGATCGTCGCACCGGACGGATCGGACAGCAGCATCGTCGACAGCGTGCTGAAGCTCCGACGCACGAGCGCCGCCGACTGAGCGCTAGCGCCGCCCGCTGAGCCTTCCCCTACCGCCGCCCGCTGAGCCCGTCGAGGCCGCCGAAGCGATGGACCGCGCGGCCACCGGAACCCCCTGCATTTCGACAGGCTCAATCGGCGGGACCTCGCCACACGTCCGAAACCCCCTTCATTTCGCTGCGCTCAATGGGCGGGTACCCACCGCCGCCCGCTGAGCCCGTCGAAGCGAAGGTACCCAGCCCCGGTGGCGGCTCCCCTTCGCTTCGACTCCGCTCAGTGGGCGGGTGCCGAGTCACCCCGTGTTCTGGAGTCCGGCAGCGACACCGCTCACCGACAGCAGCAGCAGTCGCTGCAGATCGGGATCCGCCGCGCTTCCCTCGGGCGCTTCGCGCAGCGCACGCAGGGCACGCAGCTGGAGAAGTGACAGCGCGTCGACGTACGGACTGCGCATCTTGACCGCGCGCTGCAGCACGGGCTTGCCCGCGAGCAGATCCCCGCCACCAGCGAGGCGGACGACCCAGGAGCGAGTCAGCCCCATCTCCTCCATCACCAGCGCTGCGAGGTCGTCTCGGTCGCCCAGCGCCAGGTAGTGGCGGGCGATGCGGGCATCGGCTTTCGCGAGACCCATCGCCACGTTGTCGATCATCGTCTGGAAGAGCGGCCATTCCCGGTAGGCGGCCGCGAGCACGGCCTCATCGCCCACCGCCTCCAGCGCCGTTCCGAGGCCGAACCAGCCCGCGAGATTCATGCGCGCCTGCGTCCACGCGAACACCCACGGGATGGCTCGCAGGTCCTCCAGCGACTCCACGGACAGGCCACGGCGGGCAGGACGGGACCCGAGCGCCAGGAGCCCGATCTCCTCCATCGGCGTGACCGTGGCGAACCAGGGCGCGAAGCCGGGAGCCTTGACCAGCTCGAAGAAACGCGCCCGTGAAGCCTCATCCATCGTCGAGGCGACTTCGGCGTACTGCGCAGCCGCGTCCTCGTTGCGCTTCTCGATCGACGGCGCTGACGCGAGGAGCACTGCGGCGGCGACCTGATCGATATGCCGCATCGCGATGTCGCTGCCGCCGTAGCGCGCGAAGATCACCTCGCCCTGCTCGGTCAGCTTGAATCTGCCGTCGACGGAGTGCGGCGGCTGCGCCAGGATCGCCGAGTTCGCCGGCCCGCCACCGCGACCCAGCGCGCCGCCACGACCGTGGAACAGGGTGAGCTCGATGTCGCTCTCCGCCGCCCAGGCGGCGATCTCGCGCTGCGCCTCGTAGAGGGCCAGCGTTGCGGCAACGGGCCCCACATCCTTCGACGAGTCCGAGTAGCCGAGCATCACCTCGAGCCGGCGACCCGTCGCTTCGAGGCGCGACGCGAACTCGGGGTGCTCGACGACTTCGGCCAGGATGCTCGGGCCGGCCTGGAGGTCGGCGAAGGTTTCGAAGAGGGGGATGACATCGAGCACCGGCGGCGTGCCGGTCGGCCCGACCGCGGCCCGCGCCAGCCGGTGGACGTTCAGCAGGTCATCGGCCGACTGGGTGAACGAGACGATGTACCGGCCTGCGGCCCGAGGCCCGTAGCGGCGCTGGATCTGCGAGATGGTGCGGATGACCTGCAGCACCTCCTCGGCCAGCTCACTGAGCGGCTGCCCCGACTCGATCTCGGCCAGCACCTTCGCGTGCACTGCGGAATGCTGGCGCACCTCCAGCTCGGCGAGGTGGAACCCGAAGGTCTGCACCTGCCAGATGAACTCCTGCAGATGCCCGTACGCCTGTCGGGTTGCACCCGCCGCGAGCAGCGACTCGTGCACGATCGTCAGCTCGGAGAGGAGCTCATCGGGATCGGTGTACGCGAGGTCCGCGTCGCGGGTGCGGGTCGCTGCGATGCGGCGGGACAGCAGCAGGAGAACGCGCCGATGGGGTTCATTCGGCGAGCGCTTCGCGATCTCGGCCGCCGCGTCCTCGTCCGCCGAACGAAGACGCTGCCAGAGCGCGAGCAGCGCATCCGACGGAGGGGTCGTCGTCGCGTCGAGCGTCAACCCGCGTCCCACCCGTGCGGCGGTGCGTTCGAGCCCCAGCAGCACGTGCTCGCTTGCGATGCCCGCCGCCTTCTTGGTCACCGATGCGGTGACGAACGGGTTGCCGTCCCTGTCGCCGCCCACCCAGGTGCCGATGCGCACGAACGGACGGATCACCGGCGCCCCGGCCCCCGCCCGATCGCCCTGCAGGGCGTCGTCGATGCGGCGGTACGCGGCCGGGATCGAGGTGTAGAGGGTCTCGTCGAACACGGCCATGATCGAGCGGACCTCATCGGTCGGCGACGGCTTCTCCGCGCGGAGGGGCGCCGTGCGCCACAGAGTGTCGATCTCCTCCAGCATGCGGATCTCGACCCGCTGAAGCGCGGTCCCGCCCGACGCCGCGTCGTGGTCGTCGAGCAGGTCGGCGAGGCGGCGGATGCTTCCGGACACCGCTCGACGTCGCGCCTCGGTCGGGTGCGCGGTGAAGACGGGATGGAACTTCATCGATTGGAGGCGCTGACGTGCCGTGTCGGCACCGACCTCCTCCTCGAGACGACGGAACGCCGAGACGACCGAGTCGTTCGCGTCCGCGCGCCGCACCGCCTGGGTGTCGCGCTCGCGCAGGGCACGGATCCGCTGGTGCTCCTCCGCGAGGTTCACGAGATGGAAGTACGCGGTGAAGGCTCGAGCGACTTCGTCGGCCCGCTCGATCGTGAACGACTCGGCGATGGCAGCGGCCCGTGCGAACGCATCGTCGGTCTCATCCGTGTAGGCCTGGATCGTCGCCAGCCGCAGCCGTTCGACGTCTTCGAACAGCTCAGCCGAACCGCTTTCGCAGAGCACCTTGCCGAGCAGATCGCCTAACAGGTGGACGTCGGAGCGCATCCGCTCGGGGATGTTCTGCTCCGCTTCGAACCGGCCGACGAGGTCGGTGACATCGGATGGGGTGGCTTCGTGCATACTCCGACGTTAGAGGTCCTGTGTTACAAGGAAGTTCGCCTCGCCTGTCTCAGAGGCCGGTGGGCGGGGCAGCCGCCCCCCGAGCCCGTCGAAGCGAGGGCCCCGATCGCGCCACTCCCCTTCATTTCGACGGGCTCGATGGGCGGTGCCTGGTCGGGACCCCCTTCATTTCGACGGGCTCAATGGGCGGTGCCTGGTCGGGACCCCCTTCATTTCGACGGGCTCAATGGGCGGGTCGGAGAAGGTACCTGGTCGGCCCGCTCCCCTTCATTTCGACGGGCTCAATGGGCGGGGCCTCGCCTGGAACCCCCTTCATTTCGCTGCGCTCAATGGGCGGGGCCGGCGGCGCGCGGGACGGCGCCGAGATGGCGGGGACCGTATCGTGAGCGCATGAACGACACGATCCCCGCCCGACCCGGGGTCGCCGAGCGGCTGTCGCGCATGATCCAGCTGCCCACCGTGTCCGCCGAAGCGGCTGAACGCGGCCCGGAACCGTTCCGCGCGTTCCGCGATCTCCTCGCCGAGCTCTACCCGCTGGCGGCCGCCGCGCTCGAGTTCGAGCAGGTCACCGAACTCGGGCTCCTCTACCGATGGCGGGGCACCGACCCGTCCGCGGACCCGCTCGTGCTCATGGCGCACTTCGACGTCGTGCCCGCCGATACCAGCGACGCCTGGACCCACCCGCCCTTCGCCGGCGTCATCGACGACGGGTACGTTCACGGCCGCGGGACCCTCGACGACAAGGGCCCGCTCCTCGTCGTCATCGAAGCCGTCGAGAACCTCATCTCCGAGGGATTCTCGCCCGCACGCGACGTCTACCTCTCGTTCGGCGGCGACGAGGAGGTCGGCGGAACGGCAGCGCAGGCCATCTCCTCCCTCCTGCGCGAGCGCGGCATCACCCCGTGGTTCGTGCTCGACGAGGGCGGCGCCGTCGTCGACGCACCGCTCCCCGGCGTCGGCGGCACGACCGCGATGGTCGGCGTCGGCGAGAAGGGCACCCTCGACCTGCTGCTGAGCGCCCGCGGGGAGGGCGGGCACGCCTCCGCCCCGCCCTCAGTCACCGCGGTCGGCCGACTCGCGCGCGCCGTCACGAGACTCACGCCGACCACGTTCGCGGCGCGCACTCCCTCCGCGATCTCCGACATGCTCCGCCTGCTCTCCGAGAAAGCCACGGGCGGGCGCCGACTCCTCTACCGCACGCTCAGCTCGGTCCCGCCGGTCGCGGCGCGCGTCTTCGCCGCAATGGGTGGCGAACCGGCAGCCCTCGTGCGCACCACCATCGCCCCCACGATGCAGAGCGGCGGCATCGCCTCGAACGTGCTCCCGTCGCAGGCGTCGGTCACCCTCAACCTGCGGATCGCGCTCGGCGAGACGATCGACGGCACGATCGCCCGGGTGAGGGACCGCATCCACGACCCGCTCGTCGACGTCGCCTTCCTGCACGGCGACGATCCGTCACCCGAGTCGCGCACCGACAATGAGCAGTTCGCGCTCCTCCGCGAGGCGGTCACCGCTTCGTATCCCGACGCGACGACCGTGCCCTACGTCATGATGGCGGCCACGGACTCCCGCTACTTCCACCGCTTCTCCCCCGCCGTCTACCGCTTCGCGCCGCTCGCCATGAGCGTCGCCCAGCGGGGCTCGATCCACGGAGTCGACGAACGGGTCGAGATCGCCGCGCTCGAGCGCGGCGAGGTCTTCCACCGCACCCTGATCAGGGCGGCGACCCGGAGAACAGGAGCTGGACGATGAAACGCGTGACCCTCGGCTCCCTCGCCACCGTCGTCGGATTCCTCGTCTTCGTCGAGTTCACGAGCGGTGTGCTGCAGGGCTACTACACCCCGATGCTCACCGACATCGCGCGCTACCTCGACATCCACGACGCCGACGTGAACTGGTTCGAGGGGGCGCAGCTGGTCATCGCAGCGCTCATCATCCCGGCGTTCGCGAAGCTCGGCGACATGGTCGGCCACAAGCGGATGCTCCTGTGGTCGACCGCCCTGACGGCGATCGCGTCGCTCGCGCTGCCGTTCACCGACTCATTCGCCCTCTTCCTCGTCGCCTGGGCGCTGCAGGGCTTCTACACGGTGTGGCTGCCGCTCGAGATCGCGCTGATCTGGTCGCGCTCGCGCAGCATGCCCCAGCGATCCGCCGTCACCGCGACGGCCGCGGGTCTTCTGGTCGCATCCCTCGAACTCGGTGCGATCGCCGGAGCCCTGACCGGTGGCGCGCTCATCGACTCGCTGCCGCTGCGGACGGTGCTGCTCATCCCCGCCCTGCTGGTCGTCGCCTGCTTCGTCGTCATCCTCGTCGGGGTGAAGGAGTCGCCCGAATCAGCGGGCGGACGCTTCGACACGGTCGGCATGATCCTGCTGTCACTCGCACTCGTCATCTTCATGGGCGGCCTCAGCTACCTGCGTCTGGCGGGAGCCGGCAACCCGCTGCCGTGGCTGCTCGTCCTCGTCGGCCTGCTGATGCTCTGGCCGTTCGCCCGCTGGGAGCTGCGCCAGAGCGACCCGCTCATCGATGTGCGCATGTTCCGCTCGCCGGCCCTCCGCCCCGTTTTCCTGACAGCCGGCCTCTTCGGCGTCAGTGTGCTCGGGGCGCAGGCGCCCCTGTCGACGTTCGCCCGCACCGACCCGGAGGCCAACGGGTACGGGCTCGGCACGACCGGCTTCCTGACCTCTCTGATCATCGGCATCTACCTGATCGCGATGATCGTCGGCGCACTGGTCTTCACACCGATCGCACGACGTGCGACTCCGCGACTCGCGCTCGTCGGAGCCTCGATGCTCGTCGGGATCGGCTTCCTCGCCCTCATCCCGTTGCACGGCACGTATGCGACGGTCGTGGCCTGCATGGTGGTCGTCGGGCTCGGATCGGGCGCCCTCGTCGCCGCCCTGCCGGCCGCGGCGGCAGCTGCCGCCCCCGCGGCGCAGACCGGCGTCGCGACAGGGCTCACGAACTCGGTGAAGACGGCCGGTGGAGCGATCGCATCGGCGACGTTCGGCATCGCCCTCGCGGCCGGAGCGATGGGTTCCGCTGCGGAGAGCACGGCCGCCCCGCTCGCGGGTTACTTCACCGTGTGGGCGATCTGCGGGATCACCGCGCTCATCTCAGCGGGCCTCCTGATCTTCGTGCCGAAGGACTCGTTCACCGATCAGCGCGTCGACGCGGAGACGATCGCCCAGGACTCGGGTCGCGGTCTCGTCGGCTAGACACGATTCGCTGCAAACGCGGCTCAGCTCGGATCGGTGACGATCTCCACGCGGGTCCCTCAGGCGTCGGGAGCAGCTGACTCGCCAGCGGTGGCACGGGCCTCGTCATGAGCGGCCCGATTCGCCTCGATCGCCCCGTTGTTCCGGATCGCCCAGCCGGCCAGAGTGAGCGCGGGTTCGATGAGACTCGCGCCGAGCCCCGTCAGCTCGTACTCGACACGCGGCGGCACCTCGGCATAGGCGGTACGAGTCACCAGGCCGTCGCGCTCGAGGTTGCGCAGCGTCAGCGACAGCATCCGCTGCGATACACCCGGCACATGCCGCTGGAGCTCGGAGTAGCGCATGCGGCCCGCGTCGAGCGTGGCGACGACGAGCAGGGTCCACTTGTCGCCGATCCGATCGAGGATCGCACGAACCCGCCTGCCCCCGTCGCCGAGGATCATGCAGGTGTCTTCGTACTCCGACACGACCGTCCTCCGTCTCCCCGCACCGCGTGATTCCTTGCGAACAGCTCTGTGCCTTTTGTAACCGTTCCGATACTGACGCAGCATGTGGTTGCACACAAACAGTTACTGGAACGAACGGAACCTCATGCAGATCGCCTACTGGATCGTCGCCGGACTGCTGGCGCTCGTGTACCTGTACTCGGGCGGGGTGAAGATCCTCCGCAGCAGGGAGAAGCTGAGGCCGATGATGGGGTGGGTCGATGCGACGCCCGTGGCCGTCATCAAGACGATCGGGGTGCTCGAAGTGCTCGGAGCTGCCGGCCTGATTCTCCCGCCGCTCACCGGTGTCGCTCCCGCGCTTGCGATCGCTGCGGCGATCGGGCTGATCCTGGTGCAGGTCGGCGGCATCGCGCTTCACCTGAGCCGCGGCGAGGGTCGGCAGATCGGGTTCAACATCGTCCTGCTCGCACTCGCCGGCGTGGCCGTCTGGTTGGCCACGAGTCTCCTCTGACGGAGGACCCGGATCGACAGGCCCCGATTACACCGTCGTCAGCAGCCCGGCCACCGCATCGAGCGAGCCGGGCACGAGACGGTAGTACGCCCAGATACCGCGCTTGCTCCGCGTGAGGAATCCGGCGTCCACCAGCACTTTCAGATGGTGGGAGACCGTGGGCTGGCTGAGGCCGAGCGGCTCGGTGAGGTCGCAGACGCACGCTTCCGAGTCCTCGTGGGCCGCGACCATCGACACCAGGCGCAGGCGCGCTGGGTCGGCCAGGGCCTTGAGGGATCGCGCCAGCGATTCCGCGTGGTCGGATGCGATGGGCGCTCGGGCGATCGGCGCACAGCACGCCGATACGTCGGTCAGCGTCAGCAGTTCGGAAACGGGCACGGCTTCAGTGTCGCATACACATTGACATTCATCGATGGGTTCGCCTAGCTTTTCCATCGACGGCCATCGATCGGTTGGAGAGACTATGCCTGACAAGCCCCGAGTGCTGTTCGTGTGCGTGCACAACGCAGGACGATCCCAGATGGCCGCCGGCTACATGCAGGCGCTCTCCGGTGGTGCTGTCGAAGTGCTCTCGGCCGGTTCCGAGCCGAAGGACCAGCTCAACCCGGTGGCCGTCTCGGCGATGGCCGAGGAGGGCATCGACATCGCGAACAACTCGCCCAAGCTGCTCACCACCGAAGCGGTGAAGGCTTCCGATGTCGTCATCACCATGGGCTGCGGCGACACCTGTCCCTTCTTCCCTGGCAAGAGGTACGAGGACTGGGACCTCGAGGACCCGGCGGGCAAGGACATCGAGACCGTGAGACGGGTCCGCGACGACATCAAGGGCCGGATCGAGGGTCTCCTGGCCGAGCTGATCCCGACTGCGGCGGGGGGCACCGGACGATGAGCGCCGACGATCGACTCCAGGATGCGGTGCGCGACAGGTACGCCCGCGCCGCTCTCGCCGTGACCGACGTGACATCCGGCGCAGCCGATTGCTGCTCTTCCGACGCGTTCGACGCACCCGAGGTGTTCGGCTCCCGCCTCTACGACGGCATCAGCACCGACAGCCTCCCCGAGGGAGCGGTGCTCGCGAGCCTGGGCTGCGGCAACCCCACCGCTGTGGCCGATCTGGCTCCCGGCGACACCGTTCTCGACCTCGGCTCGGGTGGCGGCATCGACGTGCTCCTCTCGGCACGACGCGTCGGGCCGACCGGGTTCGCGTACGGACTGGACATGACCGACGAGATGCTGGCCCTTGCCGAGCGCAACAGGATCGAGGCGGGCGCCCAGAACGTCGAGTTCCTGAAGGGCCGGATCGAGGAGATCCCGCTCGCCGATGCGAGCATCGACGTCGTCATCTCCAACTGCGTCATCAACCTGTCGTCCGACAAGGCCGCCGTGGTCTCCGAGATGTTCCGGGTGCTGCGGCCCGGCGGTCGGATCGGGGTGTCCGACGTCGTCGCGGAAGACCACCTGTCCCACGCGGACCGCGTCGAGCGGGGCAGCCATGCGGGCTGCATCGCGGGCGCACTGTCCCGCAGCGAATACGTCGACTCGCTGACTGGCACCGGATTCACCGACATCACCGTCGAGTACACGCACGAGGTCGCCCCCGAGATGCACGGCGCGATCATCAAGGCGACCCGACCCCTCTGACACCCTCACGGACCGGGGGGCATCCGAGCATCCGCACCGGATGGCACGGCTACCGTTGGAGGGTGGTCCGTTCCTCCCGATCCTCCGCCGAGCCGCGTATCCGCGAGCGACGGAGGAAGCTCTCGCCGACCGTCGAGGTCACGAGGGTCCGTCGCGACGGCATGTACGTGCGCGTCAACTCGGTCGGCACCGACGGCACCCGGCCCTTCCTCCTGGTCCCGGGCATCGGAGTCTCGTCGACGTACTTCGAGAAGCTCGCACCGTACCTCAACGAGTTCGGGCCGGTGCACGCCGTCGACCTGCCGGGTTTCGCGGGCGTCCCGCACCCCGACCACACGCTGTCCATCCGCGACTACGCCGACCTCGTCGGCCAGGTCATCGACGAGCTCGATCTCGTGGATCCGATCATCATCGGGCACTCCATGGGCAGTCAGGTGGTCAGCGATCTCGTCTCCCGCCGCCCTGAGATCTCGACACTGGTGCTCATCGGGCCTGTCGTCCATCCGACCGAGCGGCGGGTGATCACCCAGGCACGCCGCTTCCTGCAGGCGAGCTGGCACGAACCGAACACCGTGAAAGTGCTCGCCATCAGCGCCTATCTGTTCTGCGGATTCCGCTGGTTCTTCCGAGTCCTGCCGAAGATGCTCTCGTTCCCGATCGAGGACCGCCTTCCGCGGATCCGCGCCCACACGCTCGTCATCCGCGGCGAGTTCGACGCCGTCGCGCCACGTGAATGGGTCGAGCAGGTCGGCGAGCTGCTGCCGTCATCGAAGACGTGGGAGATCACCGGCGCCGCCCACTCGGTGATGTACGCCCACGCCGAGACGGTCGCGAGGCTCTGCGTCGAACACGCACGGGAGTCCGAGCAGGCTCCCGTCGACGACTCGCGGCTGCACGTCGCCCCCGAGACCCCGGCAACCGACGAGGCTGCCGAGCACACGCCCGCAGAGATCGTCACCGCGATCGGCGGCCGGATCCTCGAGACGGCGGGAGTGCTGCAGGACGACGACGAGAAGATCGCCGAGGGCAAGACGATCGCGGCACGCGCGATCGACCAGCCCGAGGATTGACCTGATCCCCTGACATCGCGAGACGACACCGATGCCGGCGGGGATGCCGAAGGCCCCCTACCGCGGGCGGCACGCGAAGAGGGCGGGCGTCGTGAGACGCCCGCCCTCTCCGATGATGCGGGTCGACTACTCCTCGAGCTCGGCGTCGAGGGTGATCTCGACTCCGGTGAGCGCCTTGCTGACGGGGCAGCCGACCTTGGCGGCGTTCGCGGCCTCGAGGAACGCGGCAGCGTCGATTCCGGTGACCTCGCCGCGGACCGTGAGCGCGATCCCGGTGAGGCGGAATCCACCTGCGGGGTCGGGGCCGAGCGAGACGTCGGCCTTGACGTCGAGAGCCTCGACCGTTCCGCCCGCGGCACCGAGCACGGCGGAGAGCTGCATCGCGTAGCAGGCGGAGTGGGCGGCGGCGAGCAGCTCCTCGGGGCTCGTGGCACCGTTCGCGTCGTCGGCGGCACGCTTCGGGAAGGAGACGTCGAATGTGGCGAGCTTCGAGCTGGTCAGCTCGACCTGGCCTTCACCGGTTTCGAGGCTGCCGTTCCATGCGGTGCGGGCGGTACGAGTGGGCATGATTCTCCTTCTGTCAGGCCGCGGTTCGTGCTGAAGCGCGGACATTTTCGGCCAGGTCGGCGACCTGGTCGCGCAGGGCGACCACATCCTCGACTCCGAGCCCGGTGGCGGCGCAGATCTGATCGGGAATGCCCGCTGCGAGGCTCTCGAGATCACGACCGGCGGCGGTCAGATGGACGAGCACCGTGCGCTCATCGGTAGCCGTGCGCGTGCGCTCGACGAGTCCGAGCGACTCCAGACGACGTACGAGGGGCGACATGGTGCCCGAGTCGAGCTGCAGACGCTCGCCGATCGCCCCGATGCTCAGAGGAGCGGTCTCCCAGAGCACGAGCAGCACGAGGTACTGGGGGTAGGTGACGCCGAGGGGCGCGAGCAGGTCGCGGTATCGCGCGGTCAACGAGCGCGAAGCACTGTAGAGCGCGAAGCAGATCTGCTGATCGACACCCAGAGTCTTCGTTTCGGCGGCCATGCAGCGAAGCTAGCAGCTCGCGTCCAACTATGTTGTGCACAAGACAATTGTTCCCAGCATGATCTCAGCCTCCGTGATCATGCGCCGTTCACCGGGCCTCCGGGCCCGTGAGACGCGAGGAACCGCCAGTGGACATGGAGACATGACGCGGCGAGATTCGTCCGATAGCCGACGAGGTGGCGCCCTCCGTCCTCGTCGATGAACTCCGCCTTGTAGCCGACCTCGTCTCCGCGCCGGATGATGCGCACCACCCCGTAGGTCCGCCCCAGGTGATCTCGCAGCTCCCAGTTGCCGGGAGTAATTTCGATGGTCGCGAGCAGCGGATGCCACTGCCGACTCGGCCACGTCCTTCCTGCCACGGCCCGAGATTAGAACAAACGTTCGACACTCGCCGCGTGTCGCTTCAGGTCGGACGCCCAGGCACGGGGCGTCACTCTGTGGTAGGGGTCCGGATCACTCCACCGTAGGATGCGCCCCCGCCCGGGGCTCCCCTAGCGTGAGTGAACCGGGAGTAGAACACTTCTCCGCCGGCGATGAAGCACTGAGTCAGTGCCGCGTCGACGTGGATTCCCCCGGGCTGAGACGCGGGGCCCGCACGCTCCGAGACATCGAGTCGTCATGACCGCAATTCGCCCCACGAACACCGGCTTCACCGAATTCCCACAGCTCTCGATCGACTGGTCCACCGTGGGCGACACCATGTGGGTCGGCCGACGCCGCGGCGAATTCGCCGGAATCGTCGAATCCAAACGTCCCGGTGAGTTCACCGCCTTCGACAGCGTGGGCGCACGGCTCGAGTCGCATCCCGACCTCGTCTCCGCGCAGCGCTCGCTCGAACCCGAGATCCTGCGTCGCACACGCCTCGAACGCACCCGCGAGCGGGTCTTCATCGGCGTCGCCGGCGTGACCGCCGTGGTCGCCGGCGGGCTCGGGATCACGGCGCTGTTCGTCGGTTTCTGAGGCTCGCCGCTGCGCCGACCCCCCGCGCCTCCGGATAGGGTCGGATCGATGCCTTCCGGCATCGACGAGCCGAACAACGGGGGTGCGCGAGTGAGCGACCGCTCCGTCCGTACGCTCGGCGCACTCGCGACGGCGTCCATCTCGACATTCGTCGCCATGTTCGCGCATGTCGTCGGCGGGGGTTCCCCGCCCGGATTCGTCACCCTCGCACTCGCATTCGCGCTGGCCGCGCTCGTCTGCCTCGCGCTCTCGTCAGTCGCTCTCTCCATCTGGCGTACCACCGTCGCCGTCGTCGTCAGCCAGGCCGGCTTCCACGGTCTGTTCGCGATCACCGGCACGGCGGGTTCGCTCGCCGTCGCGCACCAGCACGGTGGCGCGATGCAGCCCGAGATCGGGGCGAGCCCGGTCCCGCCCATGTTCCTCGCGCACGCCGCGGCCGCCGTCCTCACCGCGGCGATCGTCCTCCTCGGACGCAGGACTCTCGACGCGACGGCCGCCATCGCCCGACGGGTCGTCGTCGCGCTCCTTCGCTTCACCCTCATCCCGGTCCGGCGCACGGGCGGCCTCGCGCTCCCCGCCGACTCGGTCAGCACTCCACCGCCTCTGCGGGAACTCCTCGGCACTCTGCGTCATCGCGGACCTCCGGTTCGGGCCTGACCGCCCGAACGGGCGTCACGCGAACCCCAATCCAGCAGACTCCAGAAAGCCGAAACACCACCATGCCCATCAACAAGACCACTCGCGCGCTCACCGCACTGATCGCCGGCGGCGTCCTCGCCCTCGCCGCCCCGCTCGCCGCCAGCGCGCACGTCTCCGTCAGTCCCGACCAGGCGGAGCCGGGCAGCTATTCGCTCCTGACCTTCCGCGTCCCCAACGAGAGCGAGACGGCGGGCACCATCGCCCTGTCCGTCGCCCTGCCGACGGACACCCCGTTCGCCAGCGTGTCCGTCGAGCCGGTCGACGGCTGGACCGCGACCGTCAACCGCGGCGCCCTGCCCGAGCCCGTCGATCAGAACGGCACCGAGATCACGGAGGCTGCCACGAGCATCACCTGGCAGGCCGACGAGGGAACCCAGATCGACCCGGGTGAGTTCCAGCGCTTCGCCATCAGCGTCGGACCGGTCCCCGAGACGGGCTCGATCGCGCTTCCCGCCACGCAGACGTACTCCGACGGCGAGGTCGTCGAGTGGGCGGACGACGCCGACGGCGAGTACCCCGCGCCGGTCCTCTACGTGACGGACGCTCCCGCTGCCGACCACCACGGGGGCGCTGCGGACGGTGACGACGCCGCGGCGGACGCCGACGACGACAGCGCGACGGTCACCGCGTCGTCCACGTCGTCCGACGACGGGGTCGCGCGCGGCCTCGGGATCGCCGCACTGGTGGTGGCCGCTCTCGCGCTCGTGTTCGCGGGCTATTCCGCGTTCGGGCGCCGCAAGGCCTGACCCGAGGAGTCCGCAGGCCGGATCGTCTTCCGGCCCGCGGACTCAGCGCCCCGTCAGGGACGGGTGAGACCGAGTCGCTCGAGACGTGCGAGAGCCGACACCTCGGCGCCCGTCGTGCGACCGATGAGCCGCCCGGTCGCGTCGAGCACCAGCGCGGTGGGCAGTCGGACCGGACCACGCGGAGTCGGCAGTCCGAGGAGTGCGCGGTACTCGTCGTCCATCGACGCGACGGCGCCACGGAACAGCAGAGGATAGGTGGGCTTCAGCGCTCGGGGCAGCGGCGGGCGCCGGAGGAACCGCACCACGTCGGCGACGCGTTCGTCGTACCGGAGGATGCCGGCGTCGAGATACTCCCGCAGTTGCGCACGAAGCTCGGCATGCGTCCGCGGCGGGGCCGCGACGCCCATCATCTCGCCGGCCTTCGCCCACTCGGCGACGTAGGCATCGGGTCCACCCGGGATCGGACGCGCTCCCCAGACCAGGTGCGCCCCGAGGAACGCATCCGTGAACGCGAGATGCACCCAGCGCAGCAGGTCGGGATCGTCGGCCGCGTAGGCGATCGGCTCGCCGTCGGATCCGGGGTAGACGCCGCGCACCCGCTGATGGATGTGCTGCACCCACCCCGTCGCGGAGTCGGCCGCATCGGTCGAGCCGTAGGTGACCGTGAAGATCCAGCGGATCGTGCCCGCGAGCCGACCGAACGGATCCTCCCGGTACCGGGAGTGGTCGTGAACACCCGCGAGCGCCCCCGGATGAAGGGCCTGAGTCAGCAGGGCGCGGATCCCCGCGACGATCGTCGGCAGGTCGCCGTGGACCGCCCACGCTGCCGAGCTCTGCGGGAAGTAGCCTCCGTCGTCGCCGCGTTCGAGCTTGCTGACCCACTCGGGCGGGCTCTCATCCTCGTTCGTGAGCGTGCGCAGGAGACTCTGTCGGATGGGATCGAAGGCGCGGCCGATGACCGACACCTCGGGGTCCGTCTCCGGACCCGGCGTGCCGGCCGCCTGGTCGACGATGTCAGACGTCGAATCCTCCGAAGTCCCCGCCGCCGAAATCGCCACCGCCGAAGTCGCCCCCGCCGGAATCGCCGCCCCAGCCGGAATCGCCCCAGCCGCCGGAGTCGCCTCCGGCGTCCGAGCCGGCGTCGCCTGAGTCCGCGCCCGTGTCGCCCGAATCTCCGCCGTCGGCTGACGCGTCGCCGTACCCCGCATCGGGCATGAACGCGCTGACGAGAGCGGAACCGATGACGTAACCGGCCACCGTTCCGAGGATCGAGGAGCCGACCATCGAGCCGAAGCTCGGGCCGCCACGCGCCGCGTTGCCGCCGAACGTGCGCTCCATCGAGCCGGGATCACGGATCTCGGCACGGGTGGCCGACCTCGCAAGCGAGGCGGGCTGGTCGTCGACGGGAGGCTCGGATCCCTGCTTGAGCTCGTCGTAGACCTGGCGTCGCTGCTCGGGGGTCAGCTTCGAGAACGCCTCGGCGTGGACCTGCTCGATCGTCTCGGGCGGGGCGGTGCGGAGGAGGTAGCGGTACCGCTCGATGGCGATCTCGTCATCGGTGCGGGGCTGCGTCTGCGGACGTGCGGGGCGCTGGTCGGCGCTGTCGTCTTCGCGTCCGAGCAACCGGTCGAGGAATCCCATGGCCTGTCCTTCCTGCTGATGCCAGCACGCCGTCTCCGGCGCGAATCCTACGGATCATCCGACTTTAGAACCGTCGGCTGAGGCGGCACTGAGCGCATGCCATGACGTCGCCAGGACCCGGGCGACGCCCAGGACCTGTTCGTAGTGTTGAGGGAATGACCGAGTCTTCGACGCGCAGTTCCGAGCGCATCGCAGCGCCGACGGCCGCGTCCGGGCGACTCGGAGCACTCGACGGGCTGCGCGGGGTCGCGGCGTTGGTCGTCGTCCTCCACCACTTGATGGAGGTCGCGCGCCCGCACCTCGACACGGGAGCCTCTGCCGCACCCGGGGGCCTCTGGTGGTGGCTGAACGACACCCCGCTCGCTCTCTTCACCGCCGGCAGCGAGGCCGTCGTGCTGTTCTTCGTGCTCAGCGGACTCGTGGTCGCACTGCCGGCACTGCGGTCGCGTTCGTTCTCCTGGGCGGGGTTCCTGGCATCGCGTCTCGTGCGCATCATGCTGCCCGTCTGGGCCGCGCTCGTCCTGGCGTCGGTGCTCCTCGTCGCCGTTCCCCGCGATACCTCCCTGTTCCCGGCCGGCTGGCTCGTCGACAACAACGCCGCCACCCTGACCGCCGGCACCCTCATCGATGAGGCGACACTGTCCCGATACAGCTACGACATCGACAACGTGCTCTGGTCGCTGCGCTGGGAGATGCTGTTCGCGGTGCTGCTGCCGCTCTTCATCGTCGCCGCGAGAGCTGCTGCCCGGTTCTGGTGGGTGATCGGTCCGGTCGTGCTCGGGATCGCGGTGACCGGGTTCGCCGTGGGTGACGGCACACTCTCCTACCTTCCGGCGTTCCTGCTCGGCACCCTCGTCGCCGTTCTGCTCCCCCGGCTCACTGCGTGGGCCGCCGAGAGGAACACCGCTTCCTGGTTCCGCATCGGGTGGCCTCTGCTGCTCGCTGCCGCCCTTCTCGGCTTCGTCGCCTCCGAGCTGGCGAGGCCGCTCGTCGCCGACGCGACGATCGTCGAGGCGCTGCGCGGAGTGAGCGTCGCCTCGTCGGTGGCGGTCATCGTGCTGGCGATCGTCGTGCCGGCGGTGCGCGAGGCGTTGACCCGGCCCCTGTTCGCCTGGCTGGGCCGGATCTCGTTCAGCCTCTACCTCGTCCACGTGCCGATCATCGTGGCGCTCGCCTACCTCCTCGGACCGGACGACTGGAAGCAGGCCGCGCTGCTCGCGATCCCGGTCAGCTTCGTCGTCGCCCACCTGTTCTGGCGGTTCGTCGAGCGTCCCAGCCACCGCGCGGCCCGCGCACTGAACCGGGCTCTCGCCTCACGGTCGGGCAGTCGCGATCAGACCGCCGTCACGACGCCGTCGATGCCCGTCCGCGCCGGATCCGCCTGATGACGAGCCAGCCGATCACCCCGGCGATCGCCGCGTAGACGAGCACGTCGAGCACCCAGGAGTACTGGTCGATGAGCTCGTACTGAGTGCCCAGCAGAGCCCCGAGGCCGATGAGGAGAGCATTCCAGAGGGCGCTGCCCGCGATCGTGAACACGCTGAACACGACGAGCGACATCTTGGCGGCACCCGCGGGAAGCGAGATGAGGCTGCGCACGCCCGGCAGCAGACGACCGAAGAACACGGCCGACTTGCCGTGCCGCGAGAACCAGCCGGCCGCACGCTCGAAGTCGTCCCGGTCGACCAGCGGGAGCTTCGAGAGCAGTCTGATCGAGCGCTCCTCGCCGATCCGGCGACCGAGCCAGTAGAGCAGCAGGGCGCCGAGGTACGCGCCGAGCGTCGCACTGATGAAGACGAACACGATGTTCATGTCGCCGCGCTGGGAGAGGAAGCCGGCGAGCGGCAGGACCACTTCGCTCGGGATGGGCGGGAAGATCGTCTCGGCAAGGGTCAGCAGCCCGACCCCGACTTCGCCCAGAGCGCGGATCACCCGGGCAGCCACGCCGACGAGTCCGCCGAGATCGTCGGTGCCGCCCCCGGAGGCCGCTGCGAGCGTGGTCAGTGCGTGGCTGGTCACACCTGCAGATTAGGTGGGGGTTGCTGGGAGTTCCCTCGCTCGACGGGGATCGGATCGACGTCCGCCATAGCGTCGAAGCGCGGCTGAGAGGCCGGACACGACAGGGAGAAGGACACCATGGTTCGATTCGGATACACGCTCATGACCGAGCAGAGCGGCCCCAAGGAGCTCGTCTCCTACGCCGTCGACGCGGAACGGATCGGCTTCGACTTCGAGGTCTCGAGCGACCACTACTCACCCTGGCTCGTCTCCCAGGGGCACGCGCCCTACGCCTGGACCGTTCTCGGCGCGGTGGCGCAGGCCACGTCGAAGGTCGATCTCGCGACCTACGTCACCTCTCCCATCCAGCGCTACCACCCCGCTGTCGTGGCGCAGAAGGCGGCGACACTGCAGCTCCTGTCCGACGGTCGCTTCATGCTGGGGCTCGGTTCGGGCGAGAACCTCAACGAGCACGTGACCGGCGAGGGCTGGCCCCCGGTGGACCAGAGGCAGGACATGCTCGTCGAGGCGGCCTCGATCATCCGCGAACTCCTCACCGGCGAGCTGGTCACCTGGCAGGGCGACTACTTCCGCGTCGATTCCGCGCGGATCTGGGACGCACCCGATGGCGGCGTGCCGATCGGGATCGCGGTCGGAGGAGAGAAGGCGCTCGAGCGGTTCGCGCCGCTCGCCGATCACCTCATCACGACGGAACCCGATGCCGAACTGCTGTCGGCGTGGGACGGCCTGAAGGGCGAGGGTGCACGGAAGATCGGTCAGATCCCGATCAGCTGGGCGCCCGACCGGGATGACGCCATCGCACGCGCGCACGACCAGTTCCGCTGGTTCGGCGGCGGCTGGGCGGTCAACGCGGACCTGCCGACGCCGGCCGGTTTCGCCGGGGCGTCCCAGTTCGTGCGTCCCGAGGACGTGGCCGAGAGCATCCCCTGCGGTCCTGACCTCGATGCGATCGTCGAGGCCGTGAAGGAGTACTGGGAGGCCGGCTTCACCGACGTCGCCCTCGTCCAGGTCGGTGACGAGCTGCAGCAGCGCTTCCTCGACGAGGCCGCCGCGCCTCTGCTCGGACTGCTGCGCGACGCGGCCGAGAATTCCTGAGCCGGTCACCGCTCGCAAAAACGCCGACGCCGCCTCCCGATGGGAGGCGGCGTCGGCGTGTGTCAGGTCGCGACTACTGGCCGCGCCCGGTCTCGTTCTGCAGGCGGTCGATCTGCTCGGACGCCTCGGCCTTGGTGATGTCGGCGGGGATCTCCTCGCCGGCCTCGCGGGCCAGGGTGTCGAGATAGCTGCGCTGCGGTCCGGTCATCGGCTCGTCGCCGGTGACCCAGTCGGCCGGGTCCTTCGCAGCGGAGGAGGGGTCGCTGTCGTCGCGGGGAGCTCCGAGCATCTCGGGCTCGCTGGTGGATGCGTTGCTGTCGGTCATGCGAGGGACACTACGCCGCACGTCCGACAGCGGGCGGAGCGTCAGCTGAGCCCCCGCCGAGCACGTCGTCGAGGGCATCCAGCAGAGCGCAGGCGTCCTCGTACACGGCGATCGCGCCCGCGTCCGTGAGCTCGGCGGCACCCGCTCCGCCGGACAGCAGGCCGATCGCCACGACCCCCGCGCGAGTGGCCGGCTGGATGTCGTACACCGAGTCGCCGACCATTACCGCTTCGTCAGCCGAGACGGATCGATCAGTGATCATCCGTCCAGTGAACGCCCCCGCGCTCGGCGCAGAATGTGAACGTGAGTACCCGGCTCCTTCTCGTAGCTGACACACATCTGCCGAAGCGGGCGAAAGATCTGCCGGCCGAGGTGTGGAGCGAGGTCGATCGGGCGGACGTCGTCGTGCACGCCGGCGACTGGGTCGACCTGTCGACGCTCGAACGGCTGAGCGAACGGTCCCGCAGCCTGCTCGGCTGCTGGGGCAACAACGACGGCCAGGACCTGCGCGACCGGCTGCCGGAGGTCGGCCGTGCCGAGATCGACGGGGTTCGGGTCGCCGTGGTGCACGAGACCGGCGCGGCGACCGGCCGCGAGCGCCGGGCCGAGGCGGCATTCCGGAGTACCGATCTGCTCGTCTTCGGACACAGCCACATCCCGTGGGATACGACGGCTCCGGGTGGCCTGCGACTGCTGAACCCGGGCTCCCCCACCGACCGACGGCGCCAGCCGCATCGGACATTCATGACCCTCGTGCTGGATGACGGTCGTATCGCGGAGGTCGAACTGCATCGCCTCGGCTGATTCGCCACACGCCATCCGCGACACGCCCACCGGGTCCGAGGGGCGACATAGGATCGTGCGCGTGGAGTGGTTGATCGTCGCCGGCGTCGCCGTTGCCGCGATCACCGCCATGTCGATCGCTGCGCGCGGCTCCTCGCGGCCCGCTCGCGGGTCGGGGTCCATCGGCAGCGGAATGTTCGGCGTCGCCGACGAGATCTTCGCCCCCGCCCGCCATGAGGCGCAGCTCGAGGTGGAGCGGCAGACCTCGCTCCCCGCACCCGCCCCGTCAGCCGATGACGACGATCGCGGGATCTACGAGGGCCGGATCAGCATCCGGGTCAACGCGCGCGCCGACCGCTGATTCGAGCCCTCGAGCTCGGGCGCTGACGCTCGGGCGCCGACTCATCGAGTCCCCCCGAGACTCAGTCGCTGGTGACGAAGTCGATCAGCTGCTCCACCCGCCCGAGCAGCTCGGGTTCGAGGTCGGTGTAGCTGTCGACGCGCGACAGGATCCGCTGCCAGGCGCGGGCGATGTCCGCCTGGTCCTCGTGCGGCCAGCGCAGCGCCTCGCAGATCCCGTGCTTCCACTCGGTGCCGCGCGGGATGACGGGCCAGGCCTTCAGCCCGAGGCGTGCGGGCTTCACCGACTGCCAGATGTCGATGTACGGGTGACCGACGACCAGGACCGACTTTCCGAACGGTCCTTTGCGCACCTGGTCGGCGATACGGCTCTCCTTCGAACCGGTCACGAGGTGGTCGACGAGGACTCCGACCCGCCGTCCGTTCTGGGGCCGGAATTCGCGGAGGATGTCCTCGAGGTGGTCGACGCCCTCCAGGTACTCCACGACGACGCCCTCGACGCGGAGATCGTGCCCCCACACCTTCTCGACCAGCTCGGCGTCGTGGCGGCCCTCGACGAAGATGCGACTCGCCCGAGCCGTCCTGGCCTTCGCATCGGTGACGGCGATCGATCCCGACGCGCTGACCAGCCGCCCGCCCTGGGCCTTGAGCGCGGCGGGGGCCTTGAGGACGACCGGCTTCCCCTCGAGCAGGAAACCGGGCCCCAGCGGGAACAGCCGCACCTTGCCGCGGTAGTCCTCGAGACGAACCATCCGACCCTCGGTTCCGACGACCGCGCCGCAGAACCCGTCGCCGGCGAGCTCGACGACGAGGTCGTTGACCGCCTCGACGATGACGACGGGAGCCTTCTTCGGCTTGCGCCAGTCGTTCGTCGCGAGCACATCGGATCCGTAGCGGTCGAATTCCATCCTTCGACGCTAACTTCGCCGTGCCCGCCGACCCGCCCGCGGCGCCGGTGTGTTGCCGCCGCGAACGGGACCGGAGGTTGCAGGTTCAGACCACCCGGGCGTACCTGCGGGCGAGGATCCACCGCTCCCCGACCCCCCACAGCGCCGAGATCGCCATGTAGATGGTCGCCGCGAACGGAACGAAGACCGCCGCGACGAGCGAGAGGTACGGCGCGAATCCGAGGGCGCGCATCATGCCGGGGCTCGGCGTCGGCATCACCGGCTGTCCCGGTGCCGGTTCGGGGGCGGGGAGGCTCGGCGGCGCGAGACGGAGGGCGAGGCGCCGAGACAGCTCGGCCGCGAGGGTGATGGAGAGGACCGCGATCAGCATGACGACGACCGAGGCGGGATCGATCGCGCCGGAGAAGACGGTGTGGCCGAGCGGGATGCCGAGCGGCACTCCCGCGAGACCGTCGGCGAGCAGACTGTTGAGGCCGCCGTGGATCTCCGGACGGGTGAAGATCGCGTAGATGACCGCGACGAGGGGCGCCTGAGCGAGCAGCGGAAGACATCCCGCCACCGGCGAGGTACCGGCGTCGCGGTAGAGCGTCGCCAGTTCGCGCTGCATGCGTTCCGGGTTCTTCGAATGGCGTCTCCGCAGTTCGGCGACCTGCGGTGCGAGTCGGCGGGCGGCGGCCGACGACTTCGCCGCCGCGATCCCGAGCGGGAGCATGGCGATGCGGACGATGACGGTCGCGAGTGCGATCGCCAGCGCGGCGGATGAGGCACCGGCGAACGGTGCGAGGGCGGTGCCGAGAGCGGCGACGGCGGAGTAGGCGAAGTCGAGCACGGCCTGGAAGGGGCCGAAGGCGAAGGGGTCCACGAAGAGTTCTCCTGAGGGTGAAGGAATGAGCGGGCGACGTCTGGTCGCCCTCCTCCCACCGCAGGGGTGGAACTCAGACGACCGGGAGGGTCGCTCCAGGAGCTCGCGGAAGTCGACGACCCGGCGCGTCGGGCATGGCATGCGGAACGGGAACGGGATGCGCGACCCGGGCCCGCGGGAACACCGGCGGCGCCCCGAGCAGGGCCAGCCGAAGTGCGGCCCGGCGACCCCAGCGGTCGGCGATGGCCAGGACGCAGACACCCGCGAGGGCCACCCCGCCGAGCAGGGCCAGAGCCGTCAGGAGGTCGAGGTGCGGCAGCACGAGGGAGCCGGCGTCGCGAACGATCGCATCGCGCAGCACCCCCAGCAGAACCGTCATGGCTGAAGTCTTGCAGATGCCGGTGATCCGTCGCGAGCCGGCCCTGGAAGAATCGAGCGCGTAACCTTCACCATCCGAACCGCCGACTGGGACGAACCGGAAGGGGTCGTTCTGCGACTCGCTCAGCGTGCGGAGCTCGACGCGCGCTACGGCCGCGACGACCACGAACCCGGCCCGAAGCCGACCGCGGCGGACATCGACGTCTACCTCATCGCCGTCGACGACGAGTCGGGCGATGCGATCGCCTGCGGCGCGCTCCGACGACTGGAGGACGGCGTCGCCGAGATCAAACGGATGTACGTGCGTCCCGAGAACCGTGGCAGCGGGGTGGCGACCGCGGTCCTCCGCGCCCTCGAGAACGAGGCCGTCTCCCATGGCTGGCGGACGCTGCGTCTCGAGACGGGGACCGAGCAGCCCGACGCGATCCGGTTCTACACCCGTGAGGGGTACCACGAGATCGACCTGTTCGGCTACTACGTCGACTCCGACCTGTCCGTCTGCTTCGAACGCAGCCTCTGACCGGCTGATCGACAGGAGTTGCCGGGTGCACGGCCAGGGTGCGCGCCTAACGTCGGATCATGACTGAAACCCACGACGAGAAGACCCTCGAGGCCAAGGACGTCGCCTACTCCCCCGCCAGCGAAACCGAGACGGAGCGCAAGCAGGAATCGGGAACGACGAGCGAGGCGACCGCGGATTCCGACGTCGACTCGGATGACGTCAACGTCCTGCCCGGCACCGGCGGTCCCGACGATGTCGGCGATGTCGATGTCGACCCTTCGGACGTGAGCCTCGACGGGAAGCCGTTCCCGGGCCACGCCTGAGGGCTACGTGTCGGGGCTTCGGTCTCGATGCGCGCTTCGCGCTACTCGACCTCCGGAGACCCTACCGAGACCCGCTGCCCCCGGAGGTCGAGTAGGCCGAAGGCCATAACTAGCCCCCCGGTCAGTCCGGCAGGAGCATCGCGTCGTCGAGCAGGGACCGGATGCGCGGAAGCAGCTCGGCACGCAGTTCCGACTCGTCCGCCTCGAGCAGTGACGCGATGGCGGCGATGATCTGCCCCACGGCGAGCTCCCCGTCGCAGGCGCCGACGAACGCGGCGAGCGCGGTGTCGAGCAGCACGGTCCGCATGAAGCCGCCGCCCTGTCGGAGATCCATCGCGGCAGGGTCCGCGTCTCCGGGCCAGTGGTGCCTCTGCTCTGTCACATCGGGCGCGACGACGAGCCTGGCCGACAGCAGGGCGACATCGTCCCGCTCGACCTGCCAGTCATGCCCGTCGAGCGCGGCCTGCAGGTGCCGACCGAGGCCGCCGGGCTCATCGCCCAGCGCGTCGGCCACCCGCTCGAATCGGCGCAACGTGACGACCCCTCCGACGGGACGCCGCAGCAGCAGGTACCCGAAGCCGACAGCCGTGACGCCGCGGGCGTCGAAGTCCGCGAGCCACGCCTCGTGGAGCGCATCGAACGCGGGCGTGCCGGGCAGGGTGCCCCCGTCGCGGATCCAGGTCTCGGCGTACAGCGAGGGGTCCTGTCTCTCCCTCTCGATGACCCAGGCGTCGAGGCCGCTCGCCTCCGCCCAGCCGCGCACGCGGTCGAGACCGTCCTCGTCGGCGCGGTACTCCCAGTTGCCGAGCAGCTGTGCGATACCGCCCTCGACGAGCACGTCGGAGACACCGCGCACGACCGCCTCGACGATGCCGTCGCCGACGAGGCCGCCGTCCCGGTACTCGTAGTCGGGGACGTCGGCGCCCCGCGGGGTGATGACGAACGGCGGATTCGAGACCACGCGGTCGTATCGCTCGCCTCGCACCGGGTCGAACAGGCTGCCGAGGCGGGTCACGACGAGGGTCTCGTTGAGTGCCGCGTTGAATCGGGTGAGCTCGAGCGCACGTGCCGAGATGTCGGTCGCGACGACCTCGTCGGCGCCTCGGGAGGCGTGCAGCGCCTGGATACCCGATCCGGTTCCGAGGTCGAGCACCCGCCGGGCGCGAGTCGGCAGCTGGAGGCGGGCCAGCGTGAGCGAGGCGCCGCCGACCCCGAGCACGTGGTCGAGCCGGAGGGGCCCGTCGGTCGCGATCTCGCCGAGGTCGGATGCGATCCACCAGTGCCCGGCGCCGAAGGCATCGACGAAGGAGTAGGGGCGCAGGTCGAGTGCGGGAGCGACGGCGTCGCCCTCGATTCCGACGAGCCCCAGCTGTTCGGCTCCGAGGGCACCCAGGGAGGGCAGGGCGCGGTCGAGGTCCTCCTTCGTACTCGGATAGCCGAGGACGAACAGGCGGGCGAGCGTGGCGAGGGGCGACGGGGCGGAGGCCTCGAGGCGCCGGAGTGCGGGGAGCCGGCGTCCACGGTGGAGGGCCGCGTCGGCGGAGTCGCCCCACAGCTCCCGCAGCGCGTCGACCGTGTACCCGGCTGTCTCGAGGTCGCGCCGCAGGGCGGTGATCTGTTCGGTCACGGGATCGCCTTCCTGCCGCGGCACTCGCCGGGACCCTCCATCCTCGCATCGACCCGCCGCGGCATCGGTGGACAGGAGCGACGGCATGGTTGGCTGGGCTCATGACCGCCCACCGGCCGCTGACGAGACGCTCCCGCTTCGCGACCTCGCGCGGTCTCGATCGCGTCGTGTTCTTCACCGATGCGATCGCGGCGATCGCCATCACGCTGCTGATCCTGCCCCTCGTCGACCTGGTCCCGCAGTCGTCGGAGGGCGGCGCCACCCCGGTCGACTTCATCGTCTCCAACGGAGCGCAGGTGATCAGCTTCCTGATCAGCTTCCTCGTCATCGCCCGGCTCTGGTATGCGCATCACCAGCTGTTCGAGCACGTCGTCCAGTACACGCCGCTCATCGCCGTGCTCAGTGTCCTGTGGGCGTTCACGGTCGTCGTGCTTCCCCTGCCCACCGCGATGACGTCGGAGTTCGAGCCATCGGTCTTCACCGTCGCCTTCTACGTCGGCACCATGACTCTGAGCAGCGCGACCCTCACGGCGATGGCATTCGCGGTCAGGGGGCACCCCGACGCCGAGTCGAAGGACAACCCGGTCAGCGTCCACGCGCTCGTCGGCAGCCTCACCATCACGGTGCTCTTCGTCACCGCGCTGATCGTCGGCCTGTTCTTCCCCGACATCAACTACTGGGCGCTGCTCGTCCTCGTGGTCGCCGGACCCGTCGGGGCGGTCATCGAGAGGCTCTGGACCCGCGGCAAGGCCGGTTAGGCTTGTCGGCAGAATGCAGCCGCTCAACGAATCAGAGATCAGGACCTCGTTCGTCAACGCGTCCGCCGGCGAGGCCGGGCGTTTCACGTTGCCGGGATTGCACGAGGTGCTCTGGGATCAGCGCGAGTACCTCGGCTGGCGCGATCCGAAGGCGCCTCAGCGCGGCTACATCGTGACCTGGCGCGACGGCAAGCCGATCGGCCTGCTGCTGCGAGCCGCCGAGTCGTCGATGCGTCCCGGATTCGCCGCGATGTGCTCGCTGTGCAGCACCCAGCAGCCGGCGAACCAGGTGTCGCTGTTCTCCGCGCCGAAAGCGGGCGAGGCGGGACGCGACGGCAACACGGTCGGCACCTACATCTGCGCCGACCTCGCCTGCTCGCTGACGATCCGCATCGCGCCGCCCAAGTACGACATGCAGCCCGACCCCGCCGAGATCGTCGAGCGTCGCATCAGCACTCTCCAGACCCGGCTCGGAGCGTTCACCGACTCCGTGCTGGCCTCCTAGCGCTCCCTCGGCCGCCGCGCCCGGATCGCGGACCCGTCGCCGTCGCGGACCCCCACGGGGCGGACGCCGCTCGCAGGAAGCCTCGGTCAGCGAGTCGCGCCCGCGCCGCCCTCTGCGAGCCAGGCGAGACGACGGAGGGTCTCCCGGTTGCGGATCGAGAGACCGATCGATCGGATGAACTCCGGCACGAATCGGCCCGGACCCTCGACCGCGTCCTCCTCGATGCGGACGACGCTCCCGTTTCCGCGGGCTTTCACGTGGATGACGACGCGGGCCTCCCCGATCGGCCAGCCGTGCGCCTGCAGCGCGACCCGCCGAGGGGGCTCGCACTCGAGCACGACCGTCTTGTCGTTGATGAGCAGCGGCCACACGCCGAACGAGTGGTGCAGTTCGGAGTCGACGGCCGGCCACCTCGCATCGACGTACCTGATCCTCGACGCCCCGACGACCCACGCGGGGTACAGCCACCCGTCGGCCAGCACGTCGAAGACCTGTTGCGGCGTTGCGTCGATGATGCGGGAGTTACGCGACATGCTGTGCTCCATCCGGTGCGAGCGACGGCGGGGCTGCGACCCCGAACTCGTCGCGGAGTGCGGTGACAGCTGCGTTCCAGCCGGCCATGCCGTGGACGCCGGGGCCCGGTGAGGCCGAAGCCGACGCGAGGTAGACGCCCTTCGCGGGGGTGCGCCACGGGGTCGGTGACAGCACGGGTCGCGCCAGCAGCTGAGCGAACGACCCGGCGCCCGACGCGATGTCGCCGCCGACGTAGTTGGGGTTGTAGACCTCGAGCCCCTCAGCGGAGCTGCTCGCCGAGGCGAGGATCACGTCGCGGAAGCCCGGGGCGAACCGCTCGATCTGACGTGTGATCGCCTCCGTCGGATCGACGGTCGACCCCGCGGGCACATGCGTGTAGGTCCAGAGCACGTGCCTGCCCGCCGGCGCCCTGGACGGATCGAACGTCGTCGGCTGAGAGGCGAGCACATACGGGCTGCGCGGGATCCGACCGGTGGCGACGTCCCGCTCCCCCCGTGCGACTTCAGGTCGTGTGCCGCCGATGTGCAGCGTGCCGGACCTGACGAGATCGGGGTTCGTCCACGGCACGGGAGCCGAGAGGGCGAAGTCGACCTTGGCGGCGGCGTTGCCGAACCTGAAGCGACGCAGCCGAGCCCGGTAGGCGTCGGGCAGACGGTCTCCGGCGATCCGCGCCATGCCAGCGGCACTGGTGTCGAACAGCACGAGGCGGGAGGCGGGCAGCGCTCGGATATCGGTGACGTCGATCCCGGTCTCGATGGTGCCGCCGTGCGCGCGGAGATCGGCCGCGAGGGTGTCGATGATGCTCTGGCTGCCGCCGATCGGGATCGGCCACCCGGCGGCGTGCGCGTGCGTGGCGAGGGCGAGCCCCGCCGCAGCGGAGCCGAGCGTCGGCATCGGCTGCACCGCATGCGCCATGACCCCCGACAGGAGCGCGGGTGCCGCATCGCCCGACCAGCGCAGATTCCAGAGCGGACCGCCCTGCTCGAGTGCTCGCAGCCCGAGGCGGAGGGTGGCGACCGGATGACCCACGGCACGGAGAAGGGCGCTGCCCGTCACCTCGGCGAGGGCTCGGCCGTCTGCGACGAGAGGGCCGAACATCTGCTGCCAGGCCCTGCCGTCACGCCCGAGTCCCTCGGCGGTCAGCGCGATATCGCGATGCGCCAGGGCGGCGCGTCCGCCGTCGAGCGGGTGGGCGTAGGAGATCTCGGGAGTCACGAACTCCATCCGCTCGCGCAGCCGGAACTCGGAGAAGAACGGGGATGCGAAGGCCATCGGGTGGACGGCCGAGCAGATGTCGTGCCGGAACCCGGGAAGTGTGAGCTCGGCCGTCCTGGCCCCGCCGCCGATGGTCTCCGCGCGTTCGAGAACGGTCACGGAGAGTCCGGCGCGGGCGAGGGTCACGGCAGCCGCGAGCCCGTTCGGGCCCGAGCCGACGACGATCGCATCGAGAGTGCTCATCGCGTCCGAGTCTGGCAGCAGCGGTCACCCGCGCATGCATCCATCGGGATGCTGTCGGCCAGCACTCAGAGTCGATGAGCGCGACGAGGTCAGCTCCTCGGGTCGGCCAGTACGGAGAGCACGTTGCCGGCGGGGTCCTTGAACCACGCGATGTCGGGACCGCGTCCGCCCCCACGGGCGATGCCGTTCGGCTCGGTCTCGAACTCGTCATCGCTGTAGATCTTCGTCACCACCCCACGCGAGTTGAGCTCGCCCACCGCGGCATCGATGTCGTCGACCGGGAAGTTCAGCACGGTGAAGGTGGCCGGTTCGTGGTTGTCCTTCGGGTAGACGAACACCGCTCCCCCGCCCGGGAAGGTCAGGTTGAATCCGCCCATGTTCTCCTCGACGGAGAGCCCGAGCGTGTCGCGATAGAACACGACGGACTCCGCGATCCGGTTCGACGAGAAGCCGCTGAACGCATGACTGGTCCCGAGCATGGCAAAATCTCCACTCTCCGCAGTTTGCGGATGACAAAAATGTTTACACTGTGAACAACTGCGACACTACGCTGTGCCGCACTCCACCAGAACCCCTTCCGAGCAGAGGCACAGATGACCGCGACGCCGGTGCGCAGCACCTACCGCCACGGGGACCTGCGCCAGGCCCTCCTGGATGCGGGTCTCGACCTCGCCCGTGACGGCGGGCCCGACGCGGTGGTCCTGCGTGAAGCCACTCGACGGGTCGGCGTCTCTCCCAATGCGGCCTACCGGCATTTCGCGGACCGCGGCGCGCTGCTCGACGCGGTGTCCGCGGTCGCGCAGGGGCTCGCCGCGGATCGGATCGAGATCGAGTGGGCGAAGGTGCCCGCCGACACCGACGAGGCGACCATCGCGCGAGGGCATCTTCGTGCCGTCGGCACCGGGTACATCGGGTTCGCGCGCGAGCAGCCGGGACTGTTCCGGGCGGCATTCAGCGTGCCGCACGATCTCCGCCACGCGTTCTCGCCCGATAAGGCGGGAGCGGCCGGAAGGACGCCGTTCCAGCTGGTCGCGCTGTGCCTCGATGAGCTGGCGGCAGCGGGGGTCGTCACCCCTGAGCGTCGACGCAACGGCGAGTTCCTCGCCTGGTCGACGGTGCACGGGCTCGCCATGCTCGTCATCGACGGGCCGCTGCGGGGCCTCACCCCCGAGATGATCGACGACGCGGAGACCCGCCTGCTCGACATGGTCGACCGCGGCCTCTAGCCGCCGCCCACCGACCCCCGGCCTGCGCATCGCTGCGCTCAGCGGGCGGCGACTTACCGCCCGCCCACTGAGCGCACCGAAGTGCAGGGCACCTCCGGCACCCGCCGCCCAGTGAGCCCGCCGAAATGCAGCCTGCGCACCCCGCCCGCCCACTGAGCGCAGCGAAATGAAGGGCACCCGACGGCCGGTGGCACCCGGCGATCTCAGGCCTGCGCGCGCTCCAGGATCAGCTCGCGGACACGCGCGGCATCCGCGGTGCCCTTCATCGCCTTCATGACCGCACCGATGACGGCGCCGGCCGCCTGGACCTTGCCGTCGCGGATCTTGTCGAGCACGTCGGGCTGAGCGGCGAGAGCCTCGTCGATGGCGGCGATGAGTGCCGTGTCATCCGAGACGACAGCCAGCCCGCGCGCCTTGACGACCTCATCGGGCGTGCCTTCGCCGGCGATGACGCCTTCGAGGACCTGACGGGCGAGCCGGTCGGTCAGCTCGCCGCTCTCGACGAGGGCGATCAGCTCGCTCACGTCGAAGGGCGAGATGAGCGTGCCGGCCTCGACACCGCGCGAGTTGGCGATGCGCAGGATCTCGCCCAGCCACCACTTCCGGGCCTGTGCGGGAGCCGCGCCGGCGGACACGGTCTGGCCGAGCTCGACAAGGAGGTTGGCGTTGACGAGGTCCTGGAACTCGGAGTCGGTGAATCCGTACTCGGCCTTGAGCCGACGCCGGAACGCGGCCGGCGACTCGGGCAGCGCCGCACGCAGTTCGGCGACGAGCTCGCGCGAGGGCACGATGGGCACCAGGTCGGGCTCGGGGAAGTACCGGTAGTCGTCGGCGTCGGACTTGACGCGTCCGGGGCTCGTGACCCCGGTGTCCTCGTGCCAGTGCCGGGTCTCCTGCAGGATCGATCCGCCGGCGTCGAGGATCGCGGCCTGCCGCTGGATCTCGTAGCGGACCGCGCGCTCGACGCTGCGCAGCGAGTTGACGTTCTTCGTCTCGGTCCGGGTGCCGAGCTTCTCCTGACCGCGGGGACGCAGCGACACGTTGGCGTCGCAGCGGAGGTTGCCGCGCTCCATCCGCGCCTCGGAGACACCGAGCGATCGGACGATGTCGCGGATCGTGGCGACGTAGGCGCGCGCCAGTTCGGGCGCCCGCTTCTCGGCCCCGTAGATCGGCTTCGTGACGATCTCGACGAGCGGAACGCCGGCTCGGTTGTAGTCGACGAGGGAGTACTCGGCGCCCTGGATGCGACCGGTCGAGCCGCCCATGTGGGTGAGCTTGCCGGCGTCCTCCTCCATGTGGGCACGCTCGATGGGGACCGTGAAGACGGTGCCGTCGTCGAGTTCGACCTCGACCTCGCCCTCGAACGCGATGGGCTCGTCGGACTGGGAGATCTGGTAGTTCTTCGCCAGGTCGGGGTAGAAGTAGTTCTTGCGCGCGAACCGGCTCGTCGCGGCGATGCTGCAGCCGAGGGCGAGCCCGAGCGAGATCGAGTAGCGGACCGCCTGCTCGTTCACGACGGGCAGGGACCCGGGCAGCCCCAGGTCGACCGTGGCGATCAGCGTGTTGGGGGCGGCGGATTGCGCACCGCTCTCCGCACCGAACGCAGCCGGGTTGGGCGCCGGCGAGAACATCTTGGTGACGGTGCCGAGTTCGATGTGGACCTCGAAGCCGAGCACGGGCTCGAACTTCTCGAGCGCGACATCGAAGTCGAGCAGCTTCTCAGCGGCCATCAGAGTGCCCCTCCGTCGGGCTCGGTGCCGGCGCCCGGTTGCGGCGCCAGGTGTGCGGGGACGCGGCCGACGGGCTTCGGCTCGTAGCTGTGCGGCACGGTCGGCAGCAGGTCGAGGAGCGGGTGCCCCCACGCGTCCTCGAGCAGCGCCTCGAGAGTCGCGCCGAAGCGGTAGAGACGGGCGTCTTCACGGGCGGGTGCCATGATCTGGAGCCCGACGGGCAGCCCGTCTTCTGGCGCGAGGCCGATCGGAAGCCCCATGCCGGGCACGCCGGCGAGGTTCGCGGGGATCGTCGTGATGTCGTTGAGGTACATCGACAGCGGGTCCGCGGTCTTCTCACCGAACTTGAACGCCGTGGTGGGCGCGGAGGGCGACAGCAGGAGATCGACCTGCTCGAACGCGGCATCGAAGTCGCGCTGGATGAGTGTGCGCACCTTCTGGGCGCTGCCGTAGTAGGCGTCGTAGTACCCGGCGGAGAGGGCGTAGGTGCCGAGGATGATGCGTCGCTTGACCTCGGGGCCGAAGCCCGCCTCGCGGGTGGCAGCCATGACCTGCTCGACGGTTCCCCCGCCCTCCGGCGTGACGCGGAGGCCGAAACGGACGGAGTCGAACCTGGCGAGGTTGCTCGACGCCTCAGCGGGGAGGATCAGGTAGTACGCGGCGATGGCGTACTCGAAGTGCGGGGCGCTGACCTCGACGATCTCGGCACCGGCCTGCTCGAGGAGGCGGAGCGTCTCGGTGAAGCGCTGCGTCACACCGGCCTGGAAGCCGGCACCCCCGAGCTCCTTGACGACACCGATCCGGACTCCGGACAGTGCCAGGTTCTCGGCGCCGGCACGCGCGGCGTCGGCGAACGACGGCCACAGCTGGTCGAGCGAGGTGGAGTCGCGGGGGTCGTGGCCGCCGATGATGTCGTGCAGGAGCGCAGCGTCGAGCACCGTGCGGCTGACCGGACCGACCTGGTCGAGCGAGGAGGCGAGCGCGATCGCCCCGTAACGCGAGACGCCGCCGTACGTGGGCTTGACGCCGACCGTGCCGGTGACGGCGGCGGGCTGACGAATGGATCCGCCCGTGTCGCTCCCCAGCGCGAACGGCGCCTCGAAGGACGCGACGGCCGCAGCGGACCCGCCGCCGGAGCCGCCGGGGATGCGGTCGAGGTCCCACGGGTTGCGGGTGGGGCCGTAGGCCGAGTACTCGGTGGACGACCCCATGGCGAACTCGTCCATGTTCGTCTTGCCGAGGGGGATCAGGTTCGCCGAGCGCAGGCGCGCGACGACGGTCGCGTCGTACGGCGGGATCCACCCCTCGAGGATGCGGGAGGCCGCGGTCGACGGCATGTCGTAGGTGCACAGCACGTCTTTGATCGCGATGGGCACGCCGCCGAGGGGTCCCACGTCGTGGCCGTCGGCCCGGAGCTGGTCGACCTCGCTGGCGCGCTTGAGTGCCGCGTCGCCGGCGATGTGCAGGAACGCGTGGACTCCGCCGTCGATCTCGGCGATGCGGTCGAGGTGGGCCGAGGTCGCCTCGACCGAGGAGACCTCACCCGCGGCGAGCTTGTCGGCGAGGGCGGAGGCGGTGAGCCGGGTCAGATCGTCGCCCATCACTGCTCCTCCCCCAGGATCGCCGAGACGCGGAAGCGTCCGTCGGCTGCGTCAGGGGCGCCGGAGAGAGCCTGCTCGTTGGTGAGGACGTCGCCCACGACGTCGGGCCTCAGCACGTTCTGCAGCGGGATCGGGTGGCTCGTGGCGGGCACATCGGCTGTCGCGACCTCGCTCACCTTGCGCACGTTGTCGACGATCGAGGCCAGCTCGGTCGCGAGGTGATCGACCTCGTCGGGAGTGAGCGCGATACGGGAGAGAGCGGCGAGATGCTGCACCTGCTCGCGGGAGAAATCAGACACGCCTCAAGTCTAGGTGCGCCCCTCCCGCCCCTCCGCCGGTCAGCGGTCGAGCAGTGCGAGGGTCTTCAGCTGGTCGTCGTCCGATCCGTCGGTCACGAACTCGCCGCGGTCGATGCCGATGAGCGCGAGATTGCGCAGCGATTCGGTGCCGGGCTCGAGGTACCAGTCGTGCCCGACCGACGCGGTGAGCACGGCGCCGGTCACGGGATCGCTGGAACCCGAGACGTTCATGCGGTGCGCACCGAAGGACGGCGCGCTCGGGTCGACGCCGAAGAAGGCGGTGTTGACGATCGGGTCCCACGGCGCCTCGCCGACCCACACCTTGTCGCCTGCGATGCCGAGCTGCGAGACGTTCGACACGTCACCGCCCGGCGAGCCGATCATCGCGAGCGCATCGATCGTCATCGTTCCTCGGGACAGCGCCAGTGTGGTGGCCGTCGCTCCGTAGGAATGGGCGAAGACGGAGATGTAGGGCTCGTGATCGGCGCGGAGCGCCTTCAGGCCGTTCACGAAACCGGCGAGCATCTCCGCGCCCTGCTCGGCGAGGTCGAGACTGACCGCGTTGGTCACATCGGGTGTCTGGTAGCCGATCCACGAGACGGTCGCGACGGAGCGCGGGTCGGAGAAGGTCGTCTGCCAGGCCTCCTGCGACTGGTAGAGGTCGGATGCGACCTTGGTCCACTCCGACATGTGCGCCCGCACGGAGAGGAGCGCACCGGGTACGAGAATGCTGATGAAGTCGGCCCGCTCGATCTCGCCGATGGCGACCGCGGCCTTGCCGGGGAAGGTCGTGTCGAGCGAGATGAGGCGCCGCTCGGGCGACCCGGTGGGGCGCTCGAGGGATTCGTCGATCTCGCGCAGCATGTCGAGCCGCTGGGTGATCGATCCGGCCGCCGCCTTGCCCATGCCCGATTCGAGACTCGCCTCCAGCGTCGCGATGGTCGAGTCGAGGAGTCCGCGGTTGACCCGGTCGCGGAGATCGAAGTCGATGCCGTCGAGGTTGCCGATGAGCTCGGGCGACTCCGCGATAAGGTCGTCCTGGGTCGCCGGGCTCAGACCGGTCCACCAGGTCTCGATCTCGTCGAACGACGGCGGCGGTGTCACCAGCTCGCCGAGATCGTCCGAGGCGCCTTCGTCGCTCTCGGCCGGAACCGGGCTGGCGGGAACGTCGGGAAGCTCGGATTCGACCGTCGTCACGCAGGAATTGCTCGCGCACGCGACGGATGCATCGACCGCCGGGACGGGAGTGATACCGAGCGAAAGGCCGAGTGACAGGCTGAGCGCGACGACCATCGCACCCGCACCCGTGAACACCCGAAACCCCCTGAGCCACCCACCGCTTCGACCGCGGCGCAGCCCGGGAAGAGGGCGGCGGGGGCCGTCCTCACTTCATCGGGCGTGGCCCCCATAGTAGGTACACACGGAAGGACACTGACAGTCCCCCGTTTCGCGACTCGCCGAGCCGTGACGAGCTGTTAACCTCAGCGCCCGGATCAGCGGACAGGGCGGGCTCAACCCGAGCCGAAGATGTCCTGTCCGCGCTTGGTGAGAAGGTCGTACGCCTGCTTGTAGGAGGTCGGCACCTTGTCGTCCTTCGTGCCGTATTTCGCGATGAGCATGCCGACCAGGCCGACCCCGGGAGGGCTGAGCGGACGGTCCTCGTCGGCGGCGTCGAACGGCAGGTCGCGTTCGGGGTTCGCTGGAACGTACTGCGGGTGGGTCTCGGGCCAGCTGACCGGATCGCGCGGGTCGGCGAGGTTGGTCGCGTTGTCGATCGTCGGAGCCCCGTTGTCTCGGGCGGTGATGGGCGGCAGCCCGTACTTGGTGGTGAGGGTGCTGATCACCGAGCCGTGGTGCATGGGGTCGTGGATGACACTGCCCTTCGCCGTGTACGCCGAGATCGCGATTGCGGGCACACGCACGCCGAGACGGTTGAACTGGAATCCCATCTCGGTGTCGGCCTGCGGCTCGGGCGGCGTCGCGGCGGGCGGCGGCACGTGGTCGTAGGTGCCGCCGTGCTCGTCGAAGGTGACGAGCAGCATGGTGTTCATCGCGTTCGATCCGGTCGACGACGAGCTCGCACGCACGGCGGAGTAGATCTGGTGGAGCAGCGCCTCGCCGGCGCGGACGTCGGAGACCGCTCCGCCGGCGATGATCGTCCCGTCGACGTCGGTCTCGGTCAACGGGCCGACCGGCGGGTGCATGTCGTTGTGGTCGTAGACCATCCGCGGCTCCACGAACGAGTACGCGGGCAGCTGACCCTTCGCCACATCCTCGTAGAACTGGGTCATGGTCCGGAAGTTGGTCTTGAAGTACGGCTCGAGGGCGGGGGCGTGGATGAATCCGGTCATCGAGACGATCTGCTTGTCGTCGTAGTAGACCGCCCAGTCGAGGCCGCCGTCGGTGAGCCGGTTGAAGATCGTCGGGGAGAGGTTCTTGGAGTCGAACCACTTCTTGTATCCGCCGTCGCCGCTGTTGGTCACGTAGCCGTGCGAGGTGGAGGCGTTGAAGAAGGATCGGTTGCCGAAGGTCTGCGACGGGACCGCGCAGTGCCACGCGTCGTAGATCGCGAAGTTCCTCGCCAGCGTCGAGAAGACCGGCAGCATCTGCGGATCGAACGCGCCCATGACGACGGAGTACTCGTCCTCCGTGGGCTCCTTGCCCTCGTGGTCTGCGGTGTAGTTGTTGATGTAGTCCTGCAGGAACCCGCTCATGTCGGGTGAGGAGTCGTCGGTCGGCGCGTTGAACGGCGCCGTCATCTTGCCGACCTTCTTGTGCTTGTTGCTCTCGGGGGCGACGGTGCCGAAGAGCTGGGTGTTGACGTGCGGGTACTCCTCGCCCGGATCGGGGCGGGGGCTCGACATGATCTCGTCGGTGTTGCCCTTGTAGCGATGGACAGCGACCTCGTGGCCCTTGGCTGTCCTGTTCGAGTGAGCGCTCGTGAGCCCTTCGAACGTCTGACCCTCGGCGAGACCGCCACCGTCGTAGAGGTAGCCGAAGATGTTGTCGAACGAGCGGTTCTCGTACATGACGACGATGAGGTGGTCGAAACCCGGCCCTTCCGCGCGGGGCGGAAGGCTCCCGGTGGGAGTCGGGACGGGCGCCTGGGCATCGCTCGGTGCGCGGCCGAGCTGGCTGACACCGAAGGCCGCTGCGGCGCTGGCGGCGACACCCGCGGCGCCGAGGCCCGCGACCCTCAGGAAGTTGCGCCGGCTCGGCTTCGGCGTCTCGCGCGTGGAATCGTCATCTCCGGGGCGGTCGTCAGACACCGTCTGGCCCTTCTCGCAGCAGGATCGTGAACTGTTCAGCGTTGAGGATGCGGACGCCGAGCTGCTCGGCCTTGGCCAGCTTCGACCCGGCCCCTGGTCCGGCGGCGACGAAATCGGTCTTCTTCGAGACACTCGAAGCGGTCTTGCCCCCCGCGGCCAGGATGGCCTCGACAGCACCCTCCCGGCTGTACCCGTCGAGAGTACCCGTGGGTACCACCGTTATCCCGGCAAGCACGCCGCCTGCCTCGGCCGCCGCTCCGGGCCCGGGGTGGCCCGGTGTCGCCAGCTGCACTCCGGCGGCGGCCCAGCGGTCGAGGATCTCGACGTGCCAGTCCACCGCGAACCAGTCGATCAGTGCGTCGGCGATGATCGGGCCCACGCCGTCGACGGCGGCGAGCTCGTCTCGGGACGCCGCGCGCATCGCGTCGATCGAACCGAAGTGCTGGGCGAGCGCACGCGCGGCGACGGGCCCGACGTGCCGGATCGAGAGGGCGACGAGCATGCGCCAGAGCTGCTGGGTCTTGGCCTTCTCGAGGTTGGTGACGAGATCGAGTGCACGTTTGGACGGCACGTACTCGGCATCGCCGGGGAAGCCCTCGACGGCATCGGGATCATAGGGGCCGTCCTTCTTCGCCCGGCGGCGTCGATAGGGCGAGAGACGTTTGGGCCGGCCGTCCTCCTCGACGACCATTCCGGTCTCGGCATCGCGGACCACCACCTCGATCGGGAACAGATCGGCGAGAGTGAGATCGAACAGGCCCGCCTCGGTGACGAGCGGCGGCGATTCGGGAACGAGCGGCTGGGTGAGGGCTGCGGCGCCGACCTCGCCGAGCGCCTCGATATCGAGCGCTCCCCGCGAGCCGATGTGCTCGACGCGCCCGCGCACCTGAGCAGGACACGACCGGGAATTGGGGCAGCGCAGATCGATGTCGTCCTCGCGAGCGGGTGCGAGGCGCGTGCCGCAGGCCGGGCAGAACTCCGGCATCACGAAGGCGCGTTCGGTGCCGTCGCGCAGCTCCACGACGGGGCCGAGCACTTCGGGGATCACATCGCCCGCCTTGCGCAGCACGACCGTGTCGCCGATCAGCACGCCCTTCTGCTTGACGACCTGCTGGTTGTGCAGCGTCGCCTGCCGCACCGTCGATCCGGCGACGAGGGCGGGCTCCATCACGGCGAACGGAGTGGCCCGACCGGTGCGACCGATGGAGACGACGATATCGAGCAGCTTGGTGTGCACCTCCTCGGGCGGGTACTTGTAGGCGATCGCCCACTTCGGCGCACGACTGGTCGCGCCGAGCTCGACGTGCAGCGCCAGGTCGTCGACCTTGACGACGACCCCGTCGATCTGATGCTCGACGCCGGCGCGGCCCTTGCCGTAGCGCTGGATGTACTCGACCGCTCCGTCGATGTCGTCGAGCACTCGGAAATGGCTCGAGATCGGCAGGCCCCACTCGGCGAGCAGGGCGTAGACCTCGGATTGCGAAGTGATGGGCCCGATCTTCGGGTCGGCACTTCCGCTCTCGATCTGACTCACGGGCCACGCCCCGATGCCGTGGACGAGCATGCGGAGGCGCCGGATGCGGTCGCGCATGAGTTCGAGCCTCGCCGGAGTCTTGCCCTCCTCCTTCTGCCGGAGCGATCCGCTCGCCGCGTTGCGCGGATTGGCGAACACGCGTTCACCGGCCTCGGCCTGACGCGCGTTGAGCTCGTCGAAGAGGGCGACGGGGAAGAAGATCTCGCCGCGGATCTCGACGAGGTCGGGATGCCCCGTGCCGGCGAGCCGCTCGGGGATGGTGCCCATGGTGAGCACGTTCTGGGTGACGTCCTCGCCTACGACTCCGTCACCGCGGGTGGCAGCCGTGACGAGGATGCCCCGCTCGTAGCGGAGATTGATCGCGAGCCCGTCGATCTTGAGCTCCGTCAGATAGCGGACCTGCTCACCGCCGGCGTCGCGCTCGACCTTGGCCGCCCATGCCCGCAGCTCATCCTCGCTGAAGACGTTGTCGAGGCTGAGCATGCGCTCGGCGTGCTCGACGGGCGCGAACAGCGTGGTCTCGGCACGGCCGCCGACGGTCTGGGTCGGGCTGTCCTGACTCTGCAGCTCGGGGTGCAGTCGCTCCAGCTCTTCGAGCCTGCGGATCAGTGCATCGTATTCGGCGTCGGTCGCCGTCGACGCGTCGCGGTCGTAGTACTCGTCGCGCAGACGCAGGATCTGCTCGGTCAGGGCCGCGGCCTCGTCGGCCGCGCTCGCCAGGGCGACGGGCGTCGAGTCGGGCACCGGGTCGCGCTCGTCGGTCATGCCCCTATCCAACCTCAGACCGCCGACACGCGCGGCGCGCTCCGAGCCGACCCGGAGCCGACTGTCAGAGGGATCCGAAGTCCGCTGACCGGGATCAGGCGGTGACGGGAACGGCGGAGACCGTGCGGTCGATGGTGCACTGGCCGAGGACGCGGGTCCCGACGTAGACGACCGCGGTCTGTCCGGGGGCGACTCCGTCGAGCGGGGTACCGGGGGTGATCACCAGCTCCCCGTCGCGGACGACGGCGACCGCGGGGACCGGATCGGCGTGCGCGCGGATCTGGACGTCGCAGTCGAACGGGGTCGACGGATCGGCGGGGGCGAGCCCTGCCCAGGTGAAGCGCGCGCCCGCGATCTCGGAGGTGGCGAGCGCCTCCTTCGGTCCGACGACGACCTCGTTGGTGCGCGGCTTGACCTCGAGGACGAAGCGCGGGCGGCCGTCGGGAGCGGGAACGCTGAGGCCGAGTCCGCGACGCTGACCGACGGTGTACGACTCGGATCCCTCGTGGCGGCCGACCTCGGCCCCGTTGCGGTCGACGATGGGGCCGGGCTGCAGGTCGACCCGCTCGGAGAGCCAGCCGCGGGTGTCGCCGTCGGAGATGAAGCAGATGTCGTGGCTGTCGGGCTTGGCGGCCACGGACAGACCGCGCGCGGCGGCTTCGGCGCGGACCTCGGCCTTCGACGGGGTCGAGCCCAGGGGGAACATGGCGTGCGCGAGCTGCTCCGAGGTGAGCACCCCGAGGACGTACGACTGGTCCTTCGCCCATGCGGAGGCGCGGTGGAGCTCGCGGTTGCCGTGCTCGTCGGTGAGGATCGTGGCGTAGTGGCCCGTTGCGACGGCGTCGAAGCCGAGGTCGAGGGCTTTCTCGAGCAGGGCCGCGAACTTGATCCGCTCGTTGCAGCGCATGCACGGGTTCGGGGTGCGCCCGGCGGCGTACTCGGCGATGAAGTCGTCGACGACGTCGGCCTTGAACCTCTCGGAGAAATCCCACACGTAGTACGGGATGCCGATGACGTTGGCGGCGCGCTGAGCGTCCATCGAGTCCTCGATGGTGCAGCAGCCGCGACTGCCGGTGCGGAGGGTGCCGGGCATGCGGCTGAGGGCGAGATGCACGCCGACGACCTCGTGGCCGGCCTCCACAGCGCGCGCGGCGGCGACGGCGGAGTCCACTCCCCCGCTCATGGCCGCAAGAACACGCATCCCTCAATCGTAAACGCCAACCCGAACCCCGCTCCCGGACTCGGCCGTCTGCACGGATCAGGACCGGTTCCACGCATCAGGACGAAAACGGGGTCCGGTCCCGATCCGTGCGGAAATCGTCCTGATCCACGCAGATCTCCTGATCCGCGCAACCGGGTCAGCGGATGGAGGGTTCTCGGCTCGAGTAGCCGGCCCGCCGGGCGCGGGCGACGGCGTCGGGCAGGGCGGCGAGGAAGGCGTCGACGTCGGCCGCCGTGCTGCCCTGACCGAGCGTCATGCGGAGTGCCCCGCGCGCGTCATCCTCCTCGACGCCCATGCCGATGAGCACATGCGAGATCTCGCTGACCCCGGCTGCACAGGCCGATCCCGTGCTGACCGACACACCCGCGGTGTCGAGGAGGAAGAGAAGGGAATCGCCGTCGCAGCCGGGGAAGGTGAAGTGCGCATTGCCGGGGAGTCGCGCGTCCGGTGCCCCTCGCAGCACGGCGTCGGGGGCGATCTCGTGCACGCCGCGGACGAGCCGATCGCGCAGCTCGCGGACGGATGCGGAATGCGCATCCAACCGGTCGGCGGCGAGCCGCGCGGCGCGGGCGAAGGCGACGGCTCCCGCGACATCCTGCGTACCCGACCGGACCTTGCGCTGCTGCCCCCCACCGTGCAGGAGAGGCACGACGGAGGCCGACCGGGCGAGGACGAGAGCGCCCACCCCGACGGGCCCGCCGATCTTGTGAGCCGACACGCTCATCGCCGCGAGCCCCGAAGCGGCGAAGTCGATCGGCACGGACCCGAGTGCGCCGACGGCGTCCGAGTGCAGCGGGACGCCGTGCCGGGAAGCCACGGCAGCCAGCTCCGCGACGGGCTGGACCGTGCCCACCTCGTTGTTCGCCCAGATCACGGTCGCCAGCGCGACGGCACCGTCGTCCTCGGCGAGCGCCGTGTCGAGTACGCCGGGAAGTACCCGCGCCTGCGAGTCGATGCCGATCTCGTGGAGGCGGGCGCCCTCGGCGTCGACCAGCCAGTCGACCGTGTCCACGGTCGCGTGGTGCTCCCCCGCGGGCATCACGATGACGGGGCGGTCGCCAGCGGAGTTGCGGGACCAGTACATCCCCTTGATCGCGAGGTTGATGGCCTCGGTGCCGCCCGAGGTGAAGACGATCTCGATGCTGTCGCAGCCGAGCACCTCGGCGAGCTGCTCGCGGGCCTCCTCGAGCATGCGCTTGGCTTGCTGACCGTGCCCGTGGATGGACGCCGGATTGCCCACGACGGCGAGGGCGCGCGCGTATTCCTCGAGCACCTCGGGATGCAGAGGAGTCGTCGCGGCGTGATCCAGGTAGGCGACCATGACCAATACTCTAGAAAGCATGACGTCGGTCGATGCGCTTCAGCGGCTGGGCGTCTCCCGGGGCGACTCCGGAATCCCCGAGCTCCGGGTCTGGAGCTCGAACGCGTCCTCCATCGAACTGGTCCTCTTCGATGACGCCGATCCGCTCTGGATCACCTCGACCGCGCCGTTCGTGCGCGAGGCCGACGACGTGTGGTCGGTGCGTTCCGCGGGGCTCACTCCGGGGCGCCGGTACAGCATCAGGGTGTCGGGTCCGAGCGGTCCGCAGGACACCTTCAACCCCGCCTCCCTGCTGCTCGATCCGTATGCGCGCGGCGTCGTGCGTCTCGGACCGGGCAACTGGCGGGGCGTCGTCGTCGATGAGAGCTTCGACTGGGGAACGACGACCAAACCGGCCGTGCCGCTCGACCGCACGGTGATCTACGAGGCCCATGTGCGCGGGCTGACCAAGCAGAGCAAGCGGGTCCCGGCCGTCCTGCGCGGAAGCTACGCGGGCCTGGGCCACGACAGCACGGTCGCCTACCTGAAGGATCTCGGGGTCACCGCCGTCGAGCTGCTCCCCGTGCATGCGTTCGGCAGCGAGGTCCGTCTCGTCGGGCAGGGGCTCAGCAACTACTGGGGCTACAACTCGTTCGCCTTCTTCGCACCGCACCCCTCCTACGCCTCTCGCGCCGCGCAGCAGTCGGGACCATCGGGCGTTCTCCGCGAGTTCAAGCAGATGGTCAAGTCGCTGCACGACGCGGGGCTCGAGCTGCTGCTCGACGTGGTCTACAACCACACGGCCGAGGAGGGGATCGGCGGTCCGCGCTACAGCTTCCGCGGCATCGACAACGCCGGGTACTACCGCCAGACCGACAACGGTCAGTACATCGACACGACCGGGTGCGGCAACTCCCTCGACTTCGGACACGAGGTGCCGCAGCGACTCGTCCTCGACTCGGTCAAGTACTGGGCGAACGAGATGCAGGTCGACGGCTTCCGCTTCGACCTCGCCGCCGCGCTCGGGCGGGATGCCCGCGTCCATTACGACCGCGACCACCCGCTGCTGCTCGCCCTGCGCGACGACCCCGAGCTCGCGGGCGTGAAGATGATCGCCGAGCCGTGGGATGTCGGCATGGGCGGCTGGCAGACCGGCAACTTCCCCGCCGGCTGGAGCGAGTGGAACGACGGCTACCGCGGTACCGTCCGCGACTTCTGGCTGAGCGACATCGCGGCCATGAGGCACTACTCGCACCCGCCCGCGGGCATCGGCCGGCTGGCGGGCGCGCTCGCCGGATCCGCCGACGTCTTCCCGGCGGAGCGCGGCCCGCTCGCGTCGGTCAACTTCGTCACCGCCCACGATGGCTTCACCCTCGCCGACCTGACCGCCTACAACACCAAGCACAATCTCGGCAACGGCGAGCAGAACCGCGACGGCACCAGCGACAACAGGTCGTTCAACTTCGGCGTCGAGGGCGAGACCCGCGACCCGCGGCTGCTCGCCGACCGCCGCCGCGCGATGCGCAACATGATGGGGACCCTGCTGCTCTCGTCCGGGATCCCGATGATCACGGCGGGCGACGAGTACGGGCGAACCCAGCGCGGCAACAACAACGCCTACTGCCACGACAGCGACCTGACCTGGGTCTCGTGGCTGCGCACGGAGTGGCAGGAGCAGCTGGTCGAGGTGACCCGCACACTGCTCCGCATCCGCCGCGAGAACCCCGCGCTGCGTCCCATGAAGTACGCCGTCCGCGACCAATCGACGCCGCATGCCACCGAGCGCAGCTGGTATTCGGCCGAGGGCCACCGCATGGCCGACCACGACTGGCACTCCCCCAGCAACAGGACCGTCCAGTTCCTCGCCGCATCGACCCCCGCGGTCGAGAAGGCGAACATGGTGCTCGTCGCGGTCCACGGCGGCGAATACGACCGGAGCATCGTGCTGCCCGTCCACGACGGCATCACCGAGTACGAGCTGCTCTGGACGAGCGCCGACGACCTCGCGTCGGGCGAGTCCCTGGCGGCGGGCGAGGAGTACCTGATCTCCGGCCCGGCGATCGCGGTCTTCGCCGCCCACGGCGCTCACGACCGGACCGACCGCTAACCCTGATCGCCTGGCTTACCAGCTCTTCGACGGGCGGCGCCGCCTGAGGCGGGCCCCGCAGTCGCGAGGGAGTGAGGCGCGGGCTTAATCCACCGTTCACCCGGGCACCATCGGTTGTCTTCCTGACACCCCTAACGTCGCTCCATGCGACGGATCGGGCACATCGGGTGACGCGCCGCGTCGATCCGTTCATCGGCACCGAGGTCACCGATCTGCCGCCGCGAACCGGGCTCGCCGACACCTGGTGGTGGCCGAAGCCGCAGATCGGGAACACGCATCCGGGCGCGACCTCGCCGCTCGGGATGGTGTCCGCCTGCGCCTACTCCGGCGCCTACCCGACGGGGTACGGACGCTTCGACCTCGCCCTCGACGGTGTCCCGCCGACGCTCCACGACGGCCAGCTCGCGTCGGGCTTCACGCACTTCCAGCAGTCGGGCACGGGCGCGATCCGGAAGTACTACAACTACTTCCGCGTCACCCCCATGGTCGAGCCGCTCGACGTGCTCGGCCGGACCTGGGACATCGTCGACGAGCACGCGGAGCCCGGCTCCTACTCGGCGATGCTCGACTCGGGCATCCGGGCCGAGATCACGGTCGGCCCCAAGAGCGCCGTCCACCGCTACACCTTCCCGCAGCATGGGAACGCGCGCGTCGTCATCGACTTCTCGATGGGGGGCCTGACGATCCCCTACGGCGCGACGGTTCCGCTTCGCGCACATCTCGAGTCGCTCGACCCGACGTATGCGGCGGGCGAGATCGTCGTCGAGGGCACACCTCTCGCCGTCCACATCGAATGCGACAACCCGAACTGGCGTCGCATGCTCTGGTACGACCGGCGCCTGATGCCCGGCGGCACCCGGCTCGACTTCGACCGGATCCGCCCGACGACCCTGCGCCCGTTCGGCGTCATGTGGGCGGGCCCCAGCGAGCCGGGCGAGCAGATCGAACTGCGGTTCGGCTTCTCCCTCCGCGGCACGGAGCAGGCGAAGCGCAATCTGCACCGCGACTGCGGCGAGGGTCCCGCCCGGTTCGAGGAGAGGCAGCAGCTGACAGCCGGGTCGTGGCGCGACCACCTCGACACCATCGCGGTCGAGACCACGTCGGAGTCACGCGAGACGATCTTCGCCACCGCGCTCTACCACTCGCTCATCAAGCCGTGCCTGGCGCCCGACGAGAGCCCCTTCTGGCCCTCCGACGGCCCGTTCGCCTTCGATATCAGCACCATGTGGGACATCTACCGCACCCAGCTCCCGCTGCTCACGGCACTCGTCCCCGAACGCGCCGTCGAGCTCGCGAACGCGATGCTCACGATCTGCGAGGAGGAGGGCAACTTCCCGATCGGGTACCGGATGGCTCGGGGCAGCGACCGGTTCTCACGCCAGGGGAGCGCGCTCGCGCAGACCTTCCTAGCCGATCTCTGCCAGCTCGGGCTGCCGGGGATCGATTGGGATTGGGCGCTCGTGCACATGGCGAATGACCTGCGCCGCACCTACGGCGAGGAGTATCTGCAGCGCGGCGAGGCGCATCCGATCACCCATACGCTCGACATCGCCTTCGGCTACTGGTGCACGGCGCAGGTCGCCGAGCACGTGGGCGACAGGGCGCTGGCCGAGCAGTTCCTCACCCTCGCCGAGAGATGGGCTAACGCCTTCGACCCCGAGACCGGCCTGCTCAAGGACTCGACGTTCTACGAGGGCAGCCGGCACAACTACTCGTTCAGGATCCTGCACGACATGGCCGGCCGGATCGAGCTGACCGGCGGCGAGGACCGCTTCGTCGCGCAACTGGACGAGTTCTTCGGCTACGGCGCCGACCCGGTCACCCAGCCCGGCCTCGCCCCCGACGCGGCGGAGCTGCTCGCCGGCTACCGGCTGGGGCGCTTCGAGGGGCTCAACAACGAGCCCGACATGGAGGTCCCCTGGGCCTACTACTGGGCCGGCCGACCCGACCGGACGGCCGAGATCGTGCACGCGGTCATCAACCAACAGTATTCGACGGGCCGCGGCGGACTGCCCGGCAATGACGACTCCGGCGGGCTCAGCTCCTGGTACGTCTGGGCATCCCTGGGCCTGTTCCCGATCGCGGGACAGAACCTGGTGCTGATCGGACCGCCGTCGTTCGCGAGGTCGACCATCGCGGTCGGCGACGGCACGCTCACCGTCATCGCCGACGGATTCGCCGAGCCCGTCGCCGGCGGCCCCGTCCAGTACGTGCACGGGGTCAGCTTCAACGGGGAGCCGCTCGACCGCTCCTGGCTGCGCGGCGACGACGTCCGCGCGGGCGGCGTGCTCGTGATCACGCTCGGGGCCGAACCCGGCGCGTGGGGCACCACGACGCGCCCGCCCTCGTCGCCACGCCGCACGACGACCTTCCCTCCCGTTCCGACGACCCCCGCACCGCCGACCGCAGCAGAAGGGTGAACCCCATGAGCGAGACAGACCGTCGACTCGTCATCGTCGTCAGAGCCGATCCGGTGATCTGCGGCCATTCCGTGGAGGCCCGCAATCTGGCCGAGACGGCGCTGGAACGCGGCTTCACCGACGTGCGCATCGTCACCTGGCCGATCGAGCGACTCCAGGCGGCCGGACTGCCGCTCAAGCCGCTCGACGCCGTCCTCCCCTACAGCCCCGGGATCACCGTCGAACGGCCCGCGCCGGTCGGCGACTACAAGGTGCCCGACGGCCGTTACGTCGCCGGGATCACCGGCCGCCTGATCGAGCTCTTCACCGACGGCGTGCCGACCGTCGCCCTGTCGCTCTACCTCAGCCCGCACACCCTCGCGGTGTCGGACGCGCTGCGCGCGGCGTGGGGCACCGGACTCCCCGTCGATGTGACGACCGTCGCGGAGGCTGTCGGCTCCGACGTGACGAACGTCGTCCGCACGGCGGTGGAGGAAGGCCGGCTCGGTGCCGCCGCGCACATCCTCTCCAGCTACCTGTCTCAGGATGTCTGCGTCGCCGTCTCCGAGTACACGCGCGACCTGATCGTCGCCGAGGCGGAGCAGATCGACGCGCGTCACGGCACCCGGTTCGCCGAGCAGTGCCGTGCCCGCATCGCGATCTCCTACCCGGCGATCGATTCGGACCCGTATCTCGACCTCGACGACGCGCGGATCGAGGAGGTGCTGGCCTCGCGGGGACTCGAGCGCGACGGCTACGTGCTGTTCCTGTCCCGTCTAGCCGCGGCGAAAGGCGTCGACGATCTCATCGCCGGCTTCGAACTGAGCCACCTCGACGATGGCGTCCAGCTCGTCATCGCGGGCCGCGGTCCCCAGGAGGAGGCATTCCGGGCGCGGGCCGAGGAGTCGCCGCTCGCTCATCGGATCCATTTCCTGACCGATGTCGGCGACGCCGAGAAGCCCTACCTGATGGCCGGCTGCGCCGCGTTCGCGCTCCCCAGCAAGCCGAGGCCCGAGTTCGTCGAGACCTTCGGAATCGCGCTCGCCGAGAAGATGCTCGCGGGCGGAGGACCGATCATCACCGTCCCGACGGGCGGGATCGGCGAGGCGGTCGGCGAGCACGCGATCATGGTGCCCGCCGAGGACGCCGCCGCGATCGGTGCCGCCCTCGACCGGGCCATCCTGCGCACCACGCGGATGGAACGCGAACGGCAGGCGGTCGCGGCGCGCGAGTACGCCCTGCAGTTCGACCGCCGCAACGTGTTCGACCGCCTCTTCGCCCGCGTCCCGCGCCCCATCCTCGACCGCGAACCGGTCCCGGAGGTCTGATCCGAGACTCCGGGTCGCCCGCTTCGGGCGGTGTTCTGCGAGGAACACTGCCCGAAGTGGGCGGTTCGGCTACTGGGCGACCGCGATGAGGCCCAGTTCCGCGGGACTCGAGAGGTACGGGTTCTTGGGCACGACGCGCACGTTGTAGCCGAACGAACCGGGGCTCGTGAGCGTCACGGTGCCCGCGAAGGTGATCGACCCGTCGGCGGCGTGGGCGTCGCCGCCGTCCTCGGAGAGCGGAACGAGCTCGACGAGCATCGTGCCGGTGAGGGTGTCGCCCTCGAGGCTGCGCCCGTAGACGACCTCGACGCTGACGTCGTCGACGCTGAGTCCCCCGAGCTGCACCTGGGCCCGGACGTGCAGCTCGTCGCCGATGCGGGGGACGGCGGCGAGGCCGCCCGATTCGACGTGCAGGACGTGCACCCCGTTCCACGCGCCGTCGACGTGCCGCTTCCACGCGGCGAGCTCGCGCCCTGCGGCGTAGTCGTCCTCGGCGATGACCGACGCGGCCCGGCCGGCCGGTGTGTACAGGTTCTCGACGTACTGCTTGACCATGCGATCAGCCGACAGCGCAGGCGACAGGGTCGACAGCGTGTGCCGGATCGACTTCAACCAGCGCTTGGGGACGCCGTCCTTGTCACGGTCGTAGAACCGGGGCGCGACCTGATGCTCGATGAGGTCGTACAGGGCGTTCGCCTCGAGGGCGTCGCGCTCGTCGGCGTCCCCCGCCGCGTCGGAGGACGGGATCGCCCACCCGTTCTCGCCGTCGTAGAACTCGTCCCACCAGCCGTCGAGGATCGACAGGTTGAGCGCGCCGTTCAGCGCCGCCTTCATGCCGGACGTGCCGCACGCCTCGAGCGGTCGCAGCGGGTTGTTGAGCCAGACGTCGGTGCCCGGGTACAGCACCTGGGCCATGGCGATGTCGTAGTTGGGGAGGAACACGATCCGTCCGCGCACGGAGGGGTCCTGCGTGAACTGGACGAGCTTCTGGATGAGCCGCTTGCCCTCGTCGTCGGCGGGGTGCGATTTGCCGGCGATGACGAGCTGGACCGGACGCTTCTTCGAGGTGAGGATCGCGCGCAGACGATCCTCGTCGTGGAGCATCAGGGTGAGCCGCTTGTAGGTCGGGACGCGCCGCGCGAAGCCGATGGTGAGCACCTCGGGGTCGAGGACCTCGTCGACCCACGTCGGAACGACCGAACCGGGGTTCTGACTCTTCCAGGAGCTGCGGATGCGGCGACGAGCGTCCTCGACGAGCTGCTGGCGCATGTCTCGGCGGACATCCCAGAGCTCGGCGTCGGTGACCGACTTCGACGACCAGTCGGCGCGGGAGGTGTCGTAGGTGCCGAGCTTGTCCGCCGCGAGGCGCTGCAGGATGGGGTCGGTCCAGGTGGGCGTGTGCACCCCGTTGGTCACCGAGGTGATCGGGACGTCGGCGTTGTCGAATCCCGGCCAGAGCCCGCCGAACATGCCGCGGCTCACCGAGCCGTGCAGCTTGGAGACGCCGTTCGCGTGCTGGGACAGTCGGAGCCCCATGACCGCCATGTTGAACACGGCCGGGTTGCCGCCGGGATAGTCCTCGGCGCCGAGCGCGAGCACGTCGGGTGCGTCGACCCCGGGCAGGAGATCGGTGGAGAAGTAGGTGTCGACGAGTGTCGACTCGAAGCGGTCGATGCCGGCGGGCACCGGGGTGTGGGTCGTGAACACGGTTCCCGCGCGCACCACCTGCAGCGCCTCGTCGAACGAGAGGCCGTGGCCGGCGACCAGGTCGCTGATCCTCTCGAGGCCGAGAAAGCCGGCGTGCCCCTCGTTCGTGTGGAACACCTTCGGGAAGCGGGTGCCGGTCAGCTCCACGTACGCCTTGATCGCACGGACGCCGCCGATGCCGAGCAGCAGCTCCTGCAGCAGGCGGTGCTCGCCGCCGCCTCCGTAGAGGCGGTCGGTGACGCTGCGGAGCGCCTCCTCGTTCTCGGGGATGTCGGTGTCGAGGAGCAGCAGCTTCACACGCCCGACGTCGGCCTGCCAGATCCGCGCGAAGAGCGTGCCGGTCGGCAGGGCGAGGGCGACCTGCACGGGCGCCCCGTCCGCACCGCGGAGGACCGACAGGGGCAGCCCGTCGGGATCGAGCACCGGGTACGCCTCCTGCTGCCAGCCGTCCGCGGAGATGGACTGCTTGAAGTACCCGGACCGGTAGAACAGGCCGACGCCGAGCAGCGGCACACCGAGGTCGGATGCGCTCTTCAGGTGATCGCCCGCGAGGATGCCGAGGCCCCCCGAGTACTGGGGAAGGGCTGCTGCGATCCCGAACTCCGGAGAGAAGTAGGCGATCGACGACGGGGCGTCGGTGACGCTCTGATACCAGCGCGGCTCGCTCACGTACCGGCGCAGATCGTCGCGGAGCTGGCCAGCGCGCCGGACGAACGACTCGTCCGCCGCGAGCGCGTCGATGCGCTCGGGATTCACCGCCCCGAGGAGGGAGACGGGGTCGTTGGTCTTCTCCCAGAGCTCCGAGTCGATGTAGTCGAAGAGTTCGCGGGTGGGCTCGTGCCACGACCATCGCAGGTTGCCCGCGAGTTCGTCGAGCGCGGCGAGCGACTCGGGCAACACCGTGCGAACTGTGAATCTGCGGATGGCTTTCATGCGTCGTCCTCCGTTTGACCGAGTGCACCCAACATTAGGACGCGTGCATTGCCGATCGGTTAACTCCGGCCCGCTCCCCACAGCGTGAAACCAGCGCGCGATAAGACCGCTCACCGCCGCCGCCCGGAAGACACCCAGGACTTCACTAGGTAGGCGTCAAGGGCGCCGCGTTAGTCTGGGTCGGTGGCCACTCCACAGAACGCCAATAACGCTGCGGCGCCCACACAGTCGGCAGCCGTCTCGAAGACGAGCACCTCGTCCCGACGGGTGAACGTGCCGAGGTCGACTGTCTCGCGCGCGAACATCGACAAACCCATCCCGGACTCCCCCGCCGGCTACCAGACGGTGATCGGCCGCATCCCGATCGTCCGGCTCTCACCTCAGCAGCCCGACAACCTCTGGCCCGCCAAGGCGTTCGTCGGAGAGGTCGTACCGTTCTCGGCCACCGTCTTCCGCGAAGGACACGATCTGCTCGGCGCCGATCTCGTGCTGACCGACCCCGCCGGGGTGACCACGGAGCACCGCATGCGCCTGACGACCGCGGGCACCGACCGCTGGACGGCCGAGGCTCTGGTCACGAGCGAGGGAGCCCACACCTGGCGCGTCAAGGCGTGGTCCGACGACTTCGGAACCTGGCTGCACAACGCCGAGGTGAAGATCGCCGCAGGCGTCGATGTCGAGGTCATGTTCGCCCTCGGTGCCGCGCTCCTGACCCGCGCGGCGGCCGAGAAGCGACCGGACGCCGACAGGCGCACCCTCGCCGACGGAGCGAAGGCCCTCCTCGACACCGGGTTGTCGCTCGAGGCGAGGATGCGGGTCGCTGAGGACTCGCGGGTGCGGGCGATCATCGACAAGGCGCCTATCGCCAGCCTCATCACCTACTCCCCCGAGCGCACACTGCGGGTGGAGCGCGAACGCGCCGGTCGCGGATCCTGGTACGAGTTCTTCCCGCGCTCCGAGGGCGCCCGTCAGCGGCCCGACGGGTCGTGGCAGTCCGGCAGCTTCCGCAGCGCCGCCCGCCGCCTGCCCCACATCGCCGCCATGGGCTTCGATGTCGTCTACATCCCGCCGGTGCACCCCATCGGCAAGACCAACCGCAAGGGCCCCAACAACACCCTCACGGCGGGCCCGAACGACCCGGGATCGCCGTACGGCATCGGCGCCGCCGAGGGCGGACACGACGCGATCCACCCCGATCTCGGAACCGAGGAGGACTTCAGGTTCTTCCTCGAGACGGCCGAGAGGACGGGTCTTGAGATCGCACTCGACATCGCCCTCCAGGCGTCGCCGGATCACCCCTGGGTCACCGAGCACCCCGAGTTCTTCACGACGCTGCCCGACGGCAGCATCGCCTACGCCGAGAACCCGCCCAAGAAGTACCAGGACATCTACCCGCTCAACTTCGACAACGACCCCGAGGGCGTCTACGTCGAGATGCTGCGGGTCTTCCGTCACTGGATCTCGCTCGGCGTCCACATCTTCCGCGTCGACAATCCGCACACGAAGCCCCTCGCGTTCTGGGAACGACTGCTGCACGACATCAACACCGAGCACCCCGAGGTCATCTTCCTGTCGGAGGCGTTCACCAAGCCGGCCATGATGCGCGGTCTCGCCCAGGTCGGCTTCCAGCAGAGCTACACCTACTTCACCTGGCGCAACACCAAGGAGGAGCTCGAGGAGTACCTCGTCGAGCTCGCCACCGAGACGGCCGACTACCTGCGGCCCAACTTCTTCGTCAACACCCACGACATCCTGACCCCGTACCTCCAGTTCGGAGGGCGGGCCGCGTACAAGGTGCGCGCCGCCCTCGCCGCGACCGCCGTTCCCACCTGGGGCGTCTACTCCGGCTACGAGCTTCTCGAAGACGTGGCACGGCCCGGGTCCGAGGAGAACATCGACAACGAGAAGTACGAGTACAAGCCGCGTGACTGGGCGAAGGCCCAGCAGCTCGGGCTGTCCCTCGCTCCTTACATGACGCGCCTCAACACGATCCGGCGCGAGCATCCCGCGCTCGGGCAGCTGCGCAACATCACGATCCACTGGTCGGAGGACCCGGAGATCCTGGTGTTCAGCAAGACGATCGAGGGCCGGTTCACGGCGAGCGGGGCGAGCGACACGATCATCGTCGTCGCCAACCTCGATCCGCATTCGGTCCGCGAGACCACCGTGCACCTCGACCTCGCCGCCCTCGGCCTGGGAGACGCGACGAGTTTCGAGGCGCGGGATCTCATCTCCGACGCCGTGTGGACCTGGGGCTCGTCCAACTACGTGCGGCTCGACCCGTTCATCGAGCCCGCTCACATCCTCCACGTGAGTCCGCGGACTCCCGAACAGTTCCTGTGATCGGCGTCCTCCCCCACCTCGATACGGTGGCCCGCACCACCTCCGATATCTGCGACCCGTCCACCACCGGCGGCGTCCACTACCCGAAAGGCAGCTCATGGCCCGAGTGACCGGCGGTCGAGCACCTCTCACGCTGCCCACGCCCGACGACGCGACCCTCGCCCAGATCGCGGCCGGCACGCATTCCGGTCCGCACTCGGTCCTCGGCCACCACGCCGTCACGATCGACCAGGTCGCGGATCCGATCATCGTCATCCGGGCGCTGCGCCCGCTCGCCGACTCGGTCGCCGCGATCCTCTCGACGGGCGCCCGCATCGAGCTCTCGCACGTCGCCCACGGCGTCTGGCAGGGCACCAGCCTCATCGGCTTCCACGACTACGTGCTCGAAGCGCGGTACCCCGACGGAACCGAGTGGACCGTCGACGACCCGTACCGCTACCTGCCCACCGTGGGAGAGGTCGACCTCTTCCTGTTCGGCGAGGGGCGGCACGAGCGTCTCTGGGACATGCTCGGCGCGCACCACCGCCAGCACATGGGCGTCGCGCAGAACGGCACGGGCACCGCGTTCGCGGTGTGGGCGCCTCACGCGCGAGCCGTGCGTGTGATCGGCGACTTCAACGGCTGGGACGGCGTCATGCACTCGATGCGCCGCCTCGACGGCAACGGGGTGTGGGAGCTGTTCGTGCCCGGCGTCGAGCCCGGCACTTCCTACAAGTACGAGATCCTGACCGCCGACGGCAGGTGGATCGAGAAGGCCGACCCGATGGCGCAGCACACCGAGGTCCCGCCCGCCACCGCTTCCGTCGTCACCGAGAGCACCTACCTGTGGGGCGACGAATCGTGGATGACCGACCGTGTCGGCCGCGACGCCGCCCGACGGCCGATGAGCGTCTACGAGATGCACATGGGTTCGTGGCGCCCGGGTCTCAGCTACCGGGACATGGCCGACCAGCTGATCGACTACATCCACGAGCTGGGCTACACCCATGTCGAGTTCCTTCCGCTCGCCGAGCACCCGTTCGGCGGCTCGTGGGGCTACCAGGTCTCCGGCTACTACGCCCCGACCTCGCGCTTCGGCAGCCCCGACGACCTCCGCTACCTGATCGACCGGCTCCACCAGGCCGGGATCGGCGTCATCGTCGACTGGGTTCCCGCGCACTTCCCGAAGGACGCCTTCGCCCTCGCCCAGTTCGACGGTCAGCCGCTCTACGAGCACACCGACCCCCGACGCGGCGAGCAGCAGGACTGGGGCACGCTGATCTTCGACTTCGGGGAATCGCACGTCCGCAACTTCCTCGTGGCCAACGCGCTGTACTGGCTGGAGCAGTTCCACGTCGATGGTCTGCGCGTCGACGCCGTCGCCTCCATGCTGTACCTCGACTACTCGCGTGCCGAGGGCGAGTGGCTGCCCAACGCTCAGGGCGGCCGCGAGAACCTCGAGGCGATCAGCTTCCTGCAGGAGGTCAACGCCACCGCCTACCGCCTCTTCCCTGGCATCGCGATGATCGCCGAGGAGTCCACCAGCTGGGCCGGCGTCACCGCCCCGACCAGCGCGGGAGGGCTCGGCTTCGGGCTCAAGTGGAACATGGGCTGGATGAACGACGGTCTCCGCTACATGCATGAGGACCCGATGAACCGGTCGTACCACCACAACGAGATCACCTTCTCGTTCGTCTATGCGATGTCCGAGCACTTCCTCCTCCCCATCAGCCACGACGAGGTCGTGCACGGGAAGGGGTCACTCCTCGGCAAGATGCCGGGCGACCACTGGCAGCAGCTCGCCAATGTCCGCGCGTTCCTCGGTTTCCAGTGGGCTCACCCCGGCAAGCAGCTGCTGTTCATGGGACAGGAGTTCGGGCAGCCCTCCGAGTGGAGCGAGGAGCGGGGTCTCGACTGGTGGATCCTCGAGCAGCCCGCCCATCGCGGCCTGTTCGACTTCGTCGCCCAACTGAACCGCGTATACCGCGACAACCCGCCCCTCTGGGAGCTGGACGGCGACGGCGGCGGGTTCGAGTGGATCGACGGCAGCGACTCGGCGAACAACGTCGTGGCCTTCATCCGCAAGGACTCGACGGGCGCGCCGATCGTCGCCATCGTCAACTTCGGTGGGCGACCGGTGGGCAACTACCGCGTCGGCATGCCGCACGAAGGCGTCTGGCTCGAGCTGCTCAACTCCGATGCGCTCGAGTACGGCGGCTCAGGAGTCGGGAACTTCGGGCAGGTCACCGCGACGTCGACACCCCACCACGGGCAGCCGGCGTCGGTCGAGCTCACGCTGCCCCCGCTCGGCATCCTCTACTTCAAGCCCGCCGCAGCCTCCGACGCCGCAACGCCGGCCCTTCCCGCCTGATACCCCCTGTTTTAGGGGGATCCGGATGGGCTCGACCTCCTTGTCGGGCGTGCGACCGGGGCGGTAGTTTGTAGATACCGATCGACAGGTTCGTTCACCCGACGACTCATCGCCTTCGATCGGCGCCAGGACTCACCCGGTCCATGGTCCACCCCCACCTCCGTCGCCACGCGCAGCTGTTCCGCCGTGTGACGGGTCTTACCCGAAAGAGCCCACCCATGCTCGATCGCCGTTCTGCGAGCGCTCCGACCACAGGAGCCGCTGCCTACGGACTCCTCGTCTTCGCGCCCGTCTGACCGCGCGCATCGCGCAGCACCCACCTGCTTCCGGCCCGTCGCGCGAGCGACCGGTCGAACCCGCTTCCGCTGGTCGGGGAGTCCCCCCCCCACCCACGAGATCTTGCCGGCGCACTCCCCCCATCGAGCCTCCCCCAGCTCGGCGCCCGCATCTCGCCCCGACCAGCGGAACACCCCTCCCCGACGGCGATCGCCGCGCGGGCACCCGTGGATGAACGTCCTCAGCCGTCCCGCGCGACCGAGCCGGGACCGCCCGCGGACAGCCCGATTCCGCCGGTCGATCGACGTCAGGGAATCGACGTCAGGGGATCGCCCGGCGTCCCGGCCTCACCCGGCGCATTCGCCGGGTGGTACGGGATGGCTCAATAGAGCAGGTTGGTGAGAGCCCGCCGCGCCGGACCGACCCGTGGATCCTCGGGGCCGGCGATCTCGAAGTAATCGAGCAGCCGGGTCCGAACCCGATCCTTGCCCGCCTGGTCGAGCGTCGGGAAGATCGCCAGCAGGCGACCGAAGGCGTCATCGAGATGACCGCCCGAGACGTCGACGTCGGCGACATCCATCTGGGCGTCGAGGTCGGAGGGGTTCTCGGCCGCGGCCGTGCGCACCCCGTCGAGCGTCTTGCCCCGCAGGCGGGCGATCAGCCCGACCTGAGCGAGACCGGCGACGGCGAGCGAGTCAGACGGGTTCTGGGCGATGGCCAGCTTGTACTCCGCGATCGCCGCGTCGTAGTCCTCCCGCTCGATGGCGGCGTAGGCCTCCGCGTGGTGCGGCGGCAGCGGCTCCTCGACAGGCTCGACCTCAGCGCCGTCGGGAGCACCCGCGACCGCTGCGGTCCCGGTGACACCGTTCTGGCCGGCCAGCACGAGCAGCTGGTCGAAGACCTGACGGACCTGATCGTCGGGGAGCGCACCCGCGAACAGCGAGACGGGTCGACCACCGATCACCGCGGCGACCGTCGGCACGGACTCCGCCTGGAACGCCTGCGCGAGCTGCGGGTTCGCGTCCACATCGATCGTGACGAGCAGCAGCCTGCCGCCGTACTCGGTGACCAGTTGCTCGAGGAGCGGCGACAGCGCCTTGCTCGGCTCGCTCCAGTCGGCGTAGAGGTCGACGACGATGGGGATGCTGCGCGACAGGTCGAGCACCTGGGTGAAGTTCGCATCGGTGCCCTGCAGCACGAGCCCCGGTACGGGGATGGCGCCCGCGGCGGGGGCGCCTGCCGGAGCGGGCGATCCCGGTGCGGCAGGTGCACCGGCCGGCCCACTGCCCCGGTTCAGGAGCGGGGAGAGGTCGATGCCCCCGCGAAGGTTTCCGATCGGCGGCATGGGTGTGCTCACGTGACTCACAACTCCCTAACAGAGATCAGACCCTGAGCGTATCCGAGGAGGACGACCTGGCTCGTCTCGTCGGTGCTCGGGGGCACGTAGAAGAGGAGCTGGTATCCGTAGGACGATTCGACGCCCTTCTCGGTGGACGTGATGCCCGAGAGGGCCTTGACCTGACCCGTGGGATCGATCGTCGCGCCCTCTTCGACGGGCCGTGCCGTCTCGCGGTCGATGATGTCGGTGGCGACGATCGCACCGGATTCGTTGCTCGCGAACGCGATGACGGGCCCCGTGCCGGGAGCGTTGGAGAACTCGATGGTCGCCGTGCTCGGGAAGGCGGCCTTCTTGGCGTTCTTGTAGTCGACGCCGACCTGCGTGCGCAGTCCGTCGGGCTTCTCGGCGAACACCGAATAGAACTCGCTCTCCTGCCCCTTGAGGAGCAGGTCGGCGAACTCCGGACCGAGCAGGTCGGGCTGGATCGAGAGCAGACGGTTGTCGGGCGCGACGACGGGCGCTCCGACCGTCGGCGGGGCGACAGCCGGGAACTCGGTGTCGGCCTGCAGACGCATCGCGTAGGTGACCATGTAGTTGTCCCGCGGGGTCTGCTGCACGAGCACCAGCACAGTCGGCGGAGTCGTGTCGGCTCCGTCGCCGACGACGGCGAGGACACGGCGGGGCCAGGTCTCCGTCGCCTCGGGGAGATCGAGGCTGAGCGGCGAGGCCGGAATCGCGTCAGGCGCGGGCACACTCCCGTCCGCCCCGCGGATCGCGTAGTTCGCCTCGCGGACCTGCAGGGCGGGACCGGTGAAGCGAGTCTTCAGCAGGTCGGCGTTGCGCGACTCGTCGGCCTCGGTCGCCACGGCTGACACGGTGCTGACGATGCGCTCGACCTGCGACTGCGTGACGGCGACGGGAGTGATCTCGGCGTCGACCTGGGCGGAGGCCGACGCGGACGGGGTCGGTGCCGGCGCGTCGCCGAAGTACTCGGAGACCTCGTCGGTCGCGCAGCCCGAGAGCACGAGGGTTCCGGCACCCACGAGAGCCAGGGCGGCGAAGGTGCGGCGCACGGAGCGTCGACCCTTGGCCGTGGTGGTCGGCTCGAGCGCACGGCCTCGTGGAGCCTTGATGCGGGGAGGCTGCGGGACCTTCGGCATCTTCGGCTGGTTCTTGCGTCGCGGCCCGCGGGTGCGCCGCATGTGGATGAGACCCCAGATGTAGAGCCCCAGTCCGACGAGGAGGAGGATCCCCCCGCCGATCACGAGCGGCCCCGCCCACGGCGTCGAGTAGACGACGGGCCAGCTGACGGTGATGTCTGCGGGTGCGGGAGCGGTGCCGTCGCTCGCGAGGATGATCGAGATGTCGTCGGGGACGTTGACGGTCCAGCGAAGAGTCGACTCGGCGCTCGTCTCCTCGAGCCAGAGGTCGGATCCGGACGGGGCGGGAGGCGGACCGGTGACCGCCGCGGTTCCGCCGTCCGTCGCGCTGCCGCTCGCGTCGGTGCCGTCGGCGGGCGCGGCCTCGACGAGGGTCGACGTCAGCTCGCCCGTCTCGGCGTCGTAGCCGATGCGGTTGAACGGCTCGCTGCCGAGCCATGCGTCGACGTCCGTGGTGCGGGCGTAGGCGGCGAACACGGTGTCGGAGCCGCTCGCCACGAGGCGCTGCTGTCCGGTGTAGGTATTGAGGACGGGACCGTCGATGACGGTGTATGCGGCGTCCGTCTGGGTCTGGATCTCCGACGCGACTCGGGGCTCGGGGGCCAGGACGGTCCTCTGAGCGATGCCGAGGGTGATCATCCCCGCCGCGACGACGAAGGCGACGATGGCGAATACGAAGCGCATGGTGGACAACTCCTTCCGCGCTGCGGGCACGTGTCGTGCGTGCCTTCGCTCATCGTAGGAGGCGGTTCGGGCGGCACGTTCGAGGCGCACCATGCCGTGAGGACACGGTGCGCTGCGGACAAAATCACTCAACACTACGGGAGCGGCGCTGAGCGAGGACCCCGAGTTCTCTCTGAGTGAACGCGGCACGGGGTCCGCCGCACCGGCTCCGCGAGAGGTCGCCGGTCTATGCTGAGACCGGCTCTGACGGGCCCCGCGCCCGGCCGAGGCGATCGACAGCAGGGGCCTCACGTCAACGGGGCAAGTCCACAGCCGCCGGCGACAGAGGCGATCTACAGCAGGAGTGAACGTGGCCACCGACGAAGCGAATTTCAGCCAGGCGATGCGCGGCTACAACCGCGAAGAGGTCGACAAGGCGATTGTCGATCTGCGCCGCGACCTGATCAAGGCGAACACCGAGCGCGCCGAGGCGAGCAAGGAGATCAAGCGTCTGAGCGCACGCATCGCCGAGCTCGACGCCGAGCTCGACGAGGTGGGAAGCCCCACCTACTCGGGCCTCGGACACAAGCTCGAGAACACCCTGCGCGTCGCCGAGGAGCAGTCCACCCGTCTGATCGCCCAGGCCGACATCGACGCCGAACGACTCCGCGCCTCGGTTCAGGGCGAGATCGACCGGCTGAAGGCGAACACCGCCGACCTCGCGGAGCGCACGATCAGCGAGGCGCGCTCGCGCGCCGTTTCGACGCTCGAGTCCGCCCGCGCCGAAGCCGACGACATGACGGCCCGCGCGGAGGAGAACGCCGAGCACATGGTGCAGGACGCCTCCCGCGAGGCCGCAGCCATCCGCGGAGCCGTCGCCACGGAGGCCGCCGAGGTCCGCGGCACCGCCAAACGCGAGGCCGCAGCCGTCCGCGCCACAGCGGAGCGCGAGGCGACCGAGCTCCGCGCCGTCGCCGACCGCGAGACCGCCGTCGCGCGCGACGAGGCCGCCCGCCTCGCCCGCGAGACCGAGTCCGCGCGCGCCGCCCTCGAACGCGAGCTCGAGGAGAACCGCACCGGGCTCATCCGCGATGTCACCGAGACGCGCGCCGCCCTGGAGCGCGAGGTCGAGACCACCCGTGCCGATCTGGCCCACGAGGTGGACACCGCCCGCTCCGATCTGGAGCGCGACGTCACGACCACGCGCGCCGACCTCGCCCGTGAAGCCGAGGCCGCACGCGCCGCGATCGAGCGCGAGGTGGCCGACCTGCGGGCGACGGTCGCCGCGGAGGTCGAGGCTGCCCGAGCCGCGCTCGAGCGAGAGATCGCCGACGAGCGCGCCGCGATCACAGCCGAGGTCGAGGCGGCCCGAGCCGCCGTCGACCGAGAGGTCACCCACGAGCGCGCGACGGCGGCGGCCGAGGTCGAGGCGACCCGTGCCGAGCTCGCCGCCGAGGCCGCGGCCGCACGGGCCGCACGCCTCGCCGAGACCCAGCAGACCCTCGCGGCCGTCGCCGCCGAGGCCGCCGACGCCCGCGCAGCCCTGGCCGCCGAGATCGATCGTGTCCGCACCGAGTTCGAGCGCGAGGCGGCAGACGCCCGGGCCGCGCTGGCGGACGAGATCGCCGACGGACGCGCCGTGCACGCTCGCGAGATCGAGCAGTCCCGACTCGACCTCGAGGTCGAGCTCGGTGCCCGCCGCGACGAGGCCGAGCAGGAGTACCTGGCCCGTCATCAGGAGGCCGTCTCCCAGACGCAGAAGTACCTCGACGAAGCCAACGCGCAGCTGTCCGAAGCCGTGCGCCGGGCAGCCGACAAGCGACTCGAAGCGGACACGCTCGAGATCGCCGCCGAGCGTGACAGCCGTCTCAAGCGGGAGGAGGCCGACGAGGCCGCCGCGACCCGCATCCACGAGGCCGAGGACCGCGCCCGCGAGATCGTCAAGGATGCGGACGAGCGCGCTCGGGCCCTCATCGAGGACGCGGAGGAGCGTCTGGCCCAGATCAAGCTCGAACGCGACGGTGTTGCGGCATACTTCGAGAACCTCAAGGGTGTGCTGCAGCAGGCGGACAAGGTCGCCGCGGCCGCGCGCCCCTCCGACGACTGACGGGCCGGACCCACTAGATGAAGATTCAGAACCCGTTCCGACTGGGGCTCCTGGCCGGACTCGGCGTCCTCGTGGCGCTCGCCATCGGAGCGATGGTCGGGCAGCTCGCCACGATCATCACCTACGTGGGTGCCGCGATCTTCCTGGCGCTCGGCCTCGACCCGATCGTGTCGTTCCTCGAGCGGCGCAAGTTGCCCCGCTGGGCGGCACTCCTCGTCACGGTCGTCGTCGCCCTGGGCGCCTTCGTCGGGATCTTCTACCTGATCGTGCCGACGATCGTGCAGCAGGCGAGCAAGCTGGTCAACGAGGTGGTCGACTACACCTCGAGCATCACCTGGACCGACTTCCTGAACAACGTGCAGTCGTTCGTGGGCTCGTCCATCAATGTCCAGGATGTCGCCGATCAGGTCGTCAAGTACATCCAGGACAACCTCGACACGATCAGCGGCGGCGTGCTCGCCGCCGGGCTGGTGGTGGTCAACGGGGTGTTCGGCGCGATCATCGTGCTGATCCTCACCCTCTACTTCACCGCGTCGCTCGACAGCTTCAAGCGCGCCCTGTACCAGCTCGTCCCGGCGACCAAGCGGGCGAAATTCGCCGACCTCGCCGAGCAGATCAGCAGCTCCGTCGGCCGATACGTGATCGGGCAGGCCGCCCTCGCCCTCTGCAACGGCGTGCTCAGCTTCATCTTCCTCAGCATCATCGGCGCCCAGCTGCCGGCCGTCTTCGCGTTCATCGCGTTCCTGGCCTCGCTGATCCCGCTCGTCGGAACGATCAGCGGTTCGGTGCTGATCGTTCTCGGCCAGATCCTTCTCCTGCCCGACTCCCCCGGCACCTGGATCACAGCAGGCATCTACTACCTCGTGTACATGCAGCTCGAGGCGTACGTCCTCAGCCCGAACATCATGAACCGCGCGGTGAAGGTGCCGGGAGTCATCGTCGTGATCGCCGCTCTGACCGGCGGCACTCTCCTCGGCATCCTCGGGGCGCTCATCGCGATCCCCGTCGCGGCGGCGGTCCTGCTGATCGTCAAGCAGGTCGTGCTCCCCCGCCAGAACGAATTGTGAACGAGCGCAGCTCGACCTCGATCCGGGTCGAGTAGCGTCTGACGCTTGCGGCAGCTCGATCCTGTTACGGGACGGCTGGTCGCTCGTCGTCCCATTCGGTCGGCAGGGGCAGTGCGTCGGGGTTGACCCGGCGCACGATCTCGTCGAGAACCACCCGTGTGTAGTTCTCCCCGACCCAGAGGTGCTTCGCTCCGTCGACGCCGATGACCTCGATGTTCGGCGCGGCCGCGAATCTGACGCGCGCCTCGTCGGGCTTCAGGAACTCGTCGTGCTCCGGCACGAGAGCGACCACCGGGATCTCCGCTGCGGCCCATGCGGCCACCTCGGCCTCGCTCGTGCGGTGCAGAGGCGGTGAGAGCAGGATGACGCCGTCGAGGATGTGGTCGAGCCCGTACTTGAGCGCGAGCTCCGTGCCGAACGACCAGCCGACGAGCCACGGGTGCGGCAGGCCGCGTTCGTCGATGAATGACATCGCGGCGGCGAGGTCGGCCCGTTCAGCCACTCCGCCGTCGAACTCGCCTTCGCTCCGGCCACGCGGCGAAGCGGTGCCGCGCGTATTGAACCGCAGCACGGCCAGGTCGGCGAGAGCGGGCAGCCGGCCCGCGGCCTTGCGCAGCAGGTGCGAATCCATGAACCCGCCGGCTGTCGGGAGCGGATGGAGGGTCACCAGCGTCGCCACCGGGTCGCGGTCGACCGGGGTGGCCAACTCGCCGACGAGGGTCAGCCCGTCGGCCGTGACCAACTCGATGGGTTCGCGTGTGGCGGGCAGTTCGACTCCGCCGCGGATCTCGATGCTCATCGGGGGTCAGGCCACCTTCCAGCAGTGGGAATGCCAGTGCCGGCGAGCCTCGAGGTCGTTGGCGTCGCCGAGGACGCCGTCCGCCCGCCACACGACGAGGTGCGCAGCACCGGCTTCGATCTCGTTGCCGCAACCCGGGCAGACATAGACCTTCGTCGACTTGCTGGCCGCCACCGGCTGCACGTTCCAGGAGGCACCGCGTCGGGTCTCCGTACGACGCCATCCTGCGATCGCGCGGGACAGGTCGAGGTCGGCGACGTCATCAGCCCGGGCGGCTCTGCCCCGGGGGCGGTTGCTTCGTGGCATGACCGTATTCTCTTCCGAGCCGCTCGAAGGCCGAGAGGCGAGGCGGGTCAGTACCAGCCGCGGTCGACCGAGGACTGCCAGGCGCCGCAGGGGGTGCCGTAGCGTCCGGTGATGTACCCGAGTCCCCAGTCGATCTGAGTGGATGCGCTGGTCTCCCAGTCGGCACCCGCGGAGGCCATCTTGTTGCCGGGAAGTGCTTGCGGGATGCCGTAGGCACCGCTCGAGGCGTTGTAGGCGTTGACGCGCCAGCCCGACTCCTTGTTCCAGAGTGCGACGAGGCAGTCGAACTCTCCGGTGCCCCAGCCACGAGCTGCGACCTTCTCGGCGGCGATCGCCTGCGCGGATCCCGGGTCGGGCACGGCGGCGGCGGGCGGAGCCCAGGATGCCGACGCGGCAGGCGCGACCTCGACGACCTTGGGCTTCTCCGTCACGGTGAAGTCGTCGCGCGTGATCGCCGAGACCTCGTACGCATCGGCGGAGGCGAGGATCTGCGGCTCGATCTCGGCGCCGGACGCGTGATAGTACGGCGACGCCACGGCGCCGGCGTACGGATCGGTCACGTTGACGAGGATGAACGCGAACGCGGCGAGGAATCCGAAGAGCGAGAGAGCGAGGTTGCCGCGGAATCTGCTGCGCTGCATCGGGGTCGCCGAAGGACGAGTCACCGGTGCGACTCCCACTTCTTGCCCCGCTGGAACGGCCAGCGAACGGCCTGTATGCCTACCCACGATCCGTCAAGGGTAGCAAAGCATTGGGAACTCACCTGGGAGGCGGGCTCCACGGGACGTGTCAACCGCCTTCTCGGACCCGCCGGGAGCGGATCTCAGCGCACTGCGAGCATCACGTCGACGACGCTGTCGAGGAGCAGATCGACCTGCTGCTCGCGGTACCCGCCGCGTTGGGCGCGGAAGGCGACGGAGCGGACCTCGTCGATGCCGACGACCTCGCCCTCGCGGAAATACCGGCGCAGGCGCGCGCAGAAACGGTCGACGTCGCGTCGGTTGTAGCCCTCGCTGAGCCCGCCGACCCGGGCGAAACGCCGATTGTCGGGGCGGGCGAGACGTGCCAGGATCTCCTGCGCCGTCTCACGGGCCTGACCGAACCAGGCCTTGTCGCCGACGGTGCGATAGGCGATCTCGCGTTCGCGGATCGCGAAGGCGTCTTCGAGGCGCTCGAGAGCGGCATCGACGTGAGCCGTCGAGTAGCCGCCTCGCTCCATGCCGAACGCCGTGTGCCGGATGGTCTCGGCGTCGAGACCGCCCAGGTCACCGGGCGGACGGTCGTAGGCCTGTCGCGCATCCTCGAGGAACTGCTCCACCTCGGCCACGCGGTACCCCTGACGCGACCGCGCGGTGCGCGGAAAAGTCGTCCCCATGCGTCCCATTCTCACCCATCGAGGGCGAGGAGGACGGGCGACCTTCGGCTCAGGTGAAGATCAGGTAGAGCGCGAAGGCGGCCGACGCGGACGGCAGCACCGAGTCAAGCCGGTCGAGGAACCCGCCGTGACCCGGCAGCCAGGAGCTGATGTCCTTGATGCCGAGGTCCCGCTTGATGAGACTCTCGGTGAGGTCGCCGATCGTGGCGGTGCCCACCATGACGAGGCCGAAGATGATGCCGAACCACCACGGCATCTGCAGCATGAGGACCGAGAGCAGGATGCCGGCGATGACGGCCGCCACCGCTGACCCGGCGAACCCCTCCCACGTCTTCTTGGGGCTGATCCGGGGCGCCATCGGGTGCTTGCCGAAGGAGAGACCGCTCGCGTAGGCGCCGACATCGACCGAGATCACGATGATGAGGAAGGCGAGAGTCCACCACTGCCCGCGGTCCTGCGATGCGAGCACGACGGAGAAGCCGCCGAGGAATGTGACGTAGAGCTGAACGAAGATGCCGGCTCCGAGGTCCTTCCGCACCTCCTCCCACGGGCGCCGCCCGGACGGAGGGATGTGCTCGGCGAGGCGCCAGAGGGTCACGACGACGATCGCTCCGGCGATCGCCCACCACTGGCCGCCCGGCGGGAGGAAGTAGGCGATCGGCAGGGTCGCCACGCTGACCAGCACGCTCGGGATGCGCGGCACCTCGCGTCCCGCGTGACGCAGAGCCGCCGTCAGCTCGAGGACGGCGAAGGTGATGAGGAACGCGGCGACGATGAGGAAGAGCTGTTTGACCAGGATGAGGCTGAACAGCATGCTCAGCCCGAGGATCAGTCCGAAGACGATGGCGAAGAGCAGGTTGCGCCCGGTGCGCGCGTTGATGCGCTCCTGGGCGTCCTCGAATTGCTTGCGGGCGTCGCGGATCTGAGCCTCGAACTCCGACTTGCCCGAATCGAGCTGAGCCTGGAACTCCGCTCGGTTGCGCGGAGCGTGCCACCGCGTGGGGCGGTCGGGGTCGGCCACGTCGGCTACACCTCGAGGAGTTCGGTCTCTTTGCGCTTCAGAGCCTCGTCGATCGCGTCGACGTGCGTCTTGGTGATCGACTCGAGCTCCTTCTCGCCGCGAGTGACCTCGTCGTCGCTGACCTCGCCCTTGAGAGCCTCGAGGTCGTCCTTCGCCCGGCGACGGATGTTGCGGACCGAGACCTTGGCGTCCTCGCCCTTGCCGCGCACGATCTTGACGAACTCGCGGCGACGTTCCTCGGTGAGCTCGGGGAGCGTGACGCGGATGATGTTGCCGTCGTTGGAGGGGTTCGCGCCGAGGTTCGGCGTGCTCACGATCGCCTTCTCGATCTCCTTCAGCGCCGTCTTGTCGTACGGCGTGATGATGAGGGTGCGGGCCTCGGGGTTGTTGAGCGACGCCAGCTGTGCGAGCGGGGTCGGCGAACCGTAGTAGTCGACCATGATGCGCTGGAACAGGACGGGGTTCGCACGACCGGTGCGCACCGTCGAGAAGTCGTCTTTCGCGACCTCGACGGCCTTCTTCATGCGGTCGGTTGCTTCGGACAGCACATCCGCGATCACGGTGACTCCTTCGGTGGTGAACCCCTCCATCCTAGGAGAGGCGTCGTTGTCGTCCCGGGGTGTTCGCACCCCGAGCCTCATGCGGTGACGAGGGTGCCGATCTCCTGGTCGCCCAGGATGGCGTGGGTCACGTTGCCGGGACCGTCGATGCCGAACACGACCATGTCCATGCCGTTGTCCATGCACAGGCTGAACGCGGTCGAGTCGACGACCTTGAGGCCCTTCTGCAGGGCGTCGATGTAGGTCACGCGGTCGAGCTTCACGGCGTCGGGGTCGACGCGGGGGTCGGCCGAGTACACGCCATCGACGCCGTTCTTGGCCACGAGCACCACGTCGGCGCGGATCTCGAGCGCCCGCTGAGCGGAGACGGTGTCGGTGGAGAAGTACGGCAGCCCGGCGCCGGCGCCGAAGATGACGACGCGGCCCTTCTCGAGGTGCCGGATGGCGCGGCGCGGGATGTACGGCTCGGCGATCTGCGTCATCGCGATCGCGGACTGCACGCGCGTCTCGACGCCGGCCTGCTCGAGGAAGTCCTGCAGTGCGAGCGCGTTCATGACGGTGCCGAGCATGCCCATGTAGTCGGCCCGGCCGCGCTCCATGCCCTCCTGCTGCAGCTGCGCGCCGCGGAAGAAGTTGCCGCCGCCGACGACGATCGCGATCTCGGCGGTCTTCGCCGCCTCGGCGATCTCGCGCGCAAGTCCCATGATCACTTCGGGATCGACCCCGAGCGCCCCGTTGCCGAACGCTTCGCCTGAGAGTTTCAGGAGCACGCGTCGTCTGGCTGATGTCGTCATCGTGAACGGATCCTTCCCGTGGCCCCCCTTACTTTAGCTCGGCGCCCCCGACCCTCCCGACCAGTCCTCCCAGGGACGGGCGTTCCGGGCGAGCGCGCACGCAGCTGCGCGGATCAGGAGGCGTTGCGCGGATCAGGAGACTTCCCGGATCGGTCCTGATCCGTGCGGAAACCGTCCTGATCAGCGCCGATCTCCTGATCCGTGAACCGAACCGAGAGGACATGCCACGATCGAGGGATGGAGATCGCAGGGCGCCCACGCGGGCCTGTGGCGATCCCGGCGGTCGTCCTCGACCTCGCAGCAGGGCGCGACGTCGAGGCTGTCTGGCGCAACAACCTCGACGGCATCACCTTCGAGATCGCGGGGCGCGCAGGCCTCCACCACGTGTTCGTGAAAGTGGCCGCCACCGGAGACGATGTCGATCTCGCCGACGAAGCCCGGCGACTCGGATGGGCACGGAGCTTCACCCCGGTTCCCGAGGTGCTCGACTCGGGGCGCGACGACGAATTCCAGTGGCTCGTGACTCGCGCTGTCGCGGGAACGAGCGCGGTCGCCGAGCGCTGGATAGCGGACCCGGCACCGGCAGTGCGCGCGATCGGCGAAGGCCTCCGGGCACTGCACGACCGACTCCCGGTCGAGGCGTGCCCGTTCGACTGGTCGATCGAATCGAGGGTCAGGCGAGCCGCCGCGAAGGGCATCCACGTTCCCGAGTCACTGCTTGAGGCGCCCCCGCCCGACGATCACCCTGTCGTCTGCCACGGGGACGCGTGCGCCCCGAACACCCTGCTCGACGAGGACGGACGGTTCACGGCCCACGTCGATCTGGGCAGCCTCGGCGTCGCCGACCGCTGGGCCGACCTCGCGGTGGCGAGCTGGAGTCTTGAGTGGAACTACGGCCCGGGATGGGACGACCTGATGCTCGACGCGTACGGCATCGAACCCGATCCGGCGCGCATCCACTTCTACCGCCGCCTCTGGGACGCGACCTGATCCACGGATCACGCGTGCGCCGGCATCCCGGAACAGCAGAACGCCCCCACTCCTGTGAGGAGTGAGGGCGTTCCGATGAGACGAACGATCAGGCGCCGACCTTGAAGCGGGCGAAGCCCGTCACGGTCAGACCGGCGTCGGCCAGGACCTTCTTGACCGACAGCTTGTTGTCGCGCGCGTAGTCCTGCTCGAGCAGTGCGACCTGCTTGAAGAACGCGCCGAGACGACCCTCGACGATCTTCGGGAGAGCGGCCTCGGGCTTGCCCTCGTTGCGGCTGATCTCCTCGACGATGCGACGCTCGTTCTCGACCTCGGCCTCGGGGACCTCGTCCTTGTCGAGGTAGATCGGGGCGGCGAACGAGATGTGCTGCGCGATGCTGCGAGCGGTGTCCGCGTCGTCACCCGTGTAGGAGACGACGACACCGATCTGCGCGGGCAGATCCTGGTTGGTCTTGTGCAGGTAGACGGCGAACTTCTCGCCGGCGATGCGAGCGACCTGACGGAGCTCGACCTTCTCGCCGATGATCGCAGCGTCGTCGTCGATGAGCTCGGCGACGGTCTTGCCCTCGAAGCCGGCCGCGAGGGCGGCGTCGACGGTCTCGGCGCCCGAGTCGGCGACGGCCTGGAGGACCTTCTCGCCGAGGGCGATGAAGCGCTCGTTCTTGGCGACGAAGTCGGTCTCGCAGGCGAGCTCGATCAGGGTGACGGCGGTCGCGCTCTCGACGGCGGCCACGAGGCCCTCGCTGGTCGAGCGGTCGGCGCGCTTCGCGTTGCCCTTGGCACCCTTGAGACGCAGGATCTCGACGGCCTTCTCGATGTCGCCATCGGCTTCGACGAGTGCGTTCTTGGTGTCGACCATTCCGGTGCCGAGACGCTCGCGGAGCGCCTTGACGTCTTGCAGGCTCACGTTGGCCATGCTTCAACTCCTTCTTTGCTGACTATCTGTCTGTCATGGAGGCGGCCTGGCCGCCGACCGCGTCGGGATGGACGCGGTGGAACCCAGCCGGCGGGGAGGACCCGGGAGGATCCTCCCCGCCGCGGGTGGAGATGCTTGCCGGCCTTATTCGGCGGAAGCGGTCTCTTCCTTCTCGGCCTTCGCCTTGGCGGCGGACGGCTTGCGCTTGGTCGCGGGCTTCTTCTCGGCGTCGGTGGCCGAAGCCTCTTCCTTCGCCTCGATCTCGGCGTCGGTCTCGGGGCGGTGCTCGACGACGAGCGACTCGTCGACCTCGGCGGCGAGATCGGCCGATGCCTGAGCATCGGCGTCGTTCTCCTCGACGGGGGCCTCGGCGGCGACGGTTGCGGCGACGTCCTCGGCAGCGGCTTCGGGGGTCTCGCCCTCGACAGCGCCGTCAACGACCTCGATCTGCTCGTCGACGGCCGCGGTGGTCTCGGACGAGGCGAGCAGTTCCTGCTCCCACTCGGCGAGGGGCTCGGCGGCCTGGCCCTCTTCGGGCTTCTGGTGACGCTGGATGAGGCCCTCGGCCGCCGCGTCCGCGATGATGCGGGTCAGCAGCGCGACCGACCGGATGGCGTCGTCGTTGCCCGGGATCGGGTAGGCGAGCTCGTCGGGGTCGGCGTTGGTGTCGAGGATTCCGATGACGGGGATGCCGAGCTTCTTGGCCTCGTCGACCGCGAGGTGCTCGCGCTTGCTGTCGATGACCCAGATGGCCGACGGGGTCTTCGCCAGGTTGCGGATACCGCCGAGGGTCTTCTCGAGCTTGTCGCGCTCGCGACGCTGGATGAGGAGTTCCTTCTTCGTGTAGCCGCGAGTCGTGTCGTCGAAGTCGACGAGGTCGAGCTCCTTCAGACGGTTGAGGCGCTTGTGCACGGTCTGGAAGTTGGTGAGGAGGCCACCGAGCCAACGCTGGTTGACGTAGGGCTGGCCGACGCGCTTCGCCTGCTCGGCGATCGCTTCCTGGGCCTGCTTCTTGGTACCGACGAAGAGGATCGTGCCGCCGTGGGCGACGGTCTCCTTGACGAAGTCGTACGCCTTGTCGATGTAGGCGAGCGACTGCTGCAGGTCGATGATGTGGATTCCGCTGCGCTCCGTGAGGATGAAGCGCTTGACTTTCGGGTTCCACCGACGGGTCTGGTGCCCGAAGTGCACGCCGCTGTCGAGCAGCTGGCGGATGGTGACGACGGCCATGGCCATCTCTCCTGTTCTCCGGCCGCTGCGCACGCGAAACGCACGGCGACGGCCGATCCGGTTGTTATCGCACGTCGGACGACGTGCGAATCCTGGTGCCCGGCACGCATCCGCCCTGGTTGTCCCAAGGACCGCTGGATGCTGCACCGGCGAGCGAGGCTCGCTGACGGGCACGCGAAGTCACCTCGATCGCTCGAGATGCGAACCAAATACTACCCCACCCCGCGCGGATCGGATATTGCGAGTCAGGAGCGGGCGGCGGCCTTCTTCGCACGGCCGAAGACCAGTCCGCCGACGTCCTCGAGCTTGACGCCCTTCGTCTCGGGGACGAAGAAGAACACGAAGATCAGCGAGAGAGCCGCGAACGCCGCGTACAACCCGTAAGCGAGGACCAGCGAGATCTCGGAGATCGACGGGAACGACACGGTGATGAGGAAGTTCGCGATCCACTGCGCCGAGGCCGCGAGGCCGAGCGCCTTGGCGCGGATGCGGTTGGGGAAGATCTCGCCGAGGAGGACCCAGACCAGCGGACCCCAGGTCGCGCCGAACGCCACGACGAAGCCGTTGGCCGCGATGAGGGCGATGATGCCCCACGGCTGCGGCAGGGACACCGCGCCGTCGGTGGTCTCGGCCTGGCTGAACGAGATCGCCATGAGTGCCAGCGTGATCGCCATGCCCGCGGAACCGGCGAGCAGCATGGGGCGCCGTCCGACCTTGTCGACGAACGCGATGGCGATGAACGTCACGGCGACGTTGATGACCGAGGAGATCACGGAGATGAGGAACGAATCCTTGAACCCGACGGCGTTCCACAGGGTCGTCGAGTAGTAGAAGATGACGTTGATCCCGACGAACTGCTGGAATACGGACAGTGCGAGACCGATCCAGACGACCGGTGCGAGGCCCAGGGCCTTGCCGCGCAGGCTGGCCTTCTTCTGGTTCTCCTTGTCCTCCTCGATCGCCTTCGCGATCCGATCGATCTCGGGTTCGACCTCGTCGCCTGGGAGGACGGTGCTGAGCACCTTCTTGGCCTCGTCGGTCCTGCCCTTGTCGAGCAGGTAGCGGGGCGACTCGGGAAGGCGCAGCGCGAGGATGCCGTAGACGAGGGAGGGGATCACGCCGACGACGAACATCCAGCGCCATGCCTCGATGCCGAGCAGGATCTGGCTGGCGCCGTCCTTGCCGTCGAATCCGGCGAGAACGGCGTCGGAGAGGAGCGCGGCGAAGATACCGAGGGTGATCGCGAGCTGCTGGAAGGAGGCGAGACGCCCGCGGACCAGAGCCGGGACGACCTCGGCGATGTAGGTGGGCGCGATGACGGAGGCGACGCCGATGCCGAGGCCGCCGATGACGCGCCAGAACATGAAGTCGATGACCCCGAACGCGAATCCCGCGCCGACGGAGCTGACGAAGAACAGGATCGCGCCGATGAGCATGACCTTCAGGCGGCCGAGCCGGTCGGCCAGGGATCCGGCGATGTAGGCGCCGAGCGCGCAGCCGAGGAGGGCGATCGCGACGGCGAAGCCCTGGATGAAGGCCGTCAGACCGAACTGCTCACCGATCGCGTCGACGGCTCCGTTGATGACCGACGAGTCGAAGCCGAAGAGGAAGCCACCGACGGCCGCCGCGATGGCGAGCGCGTAGACGCGTCGCCGGAATTTGGGATCGACCTGTGCAGCATCCTTGCTCGACTGCGTCTGTGCCATCGGAGGTCCTTTCATCGACCCGGGTGTTTGCGCCGACTGCCCTAGGCGGCGCCGTCGCGATTATCCTCCACAGGAGATCGGAACCAGGTGATTCCCTCAGGACCCCGTTTCGCGTCCCAGCTCGTTCGCATTCTGCTGTTTCGTCGCCGACATGGCTTCGACCTCCCGCCCCTGCCCTCGCCCGATCGGAGGGGTGCGTTCATCGATCGGGCGCCGGATCGCTCGAGCCGCCTCGATCGGGGTGCTCCTCGGTCTGGCCCTCCCGCTCGCGCCGACGCCAGCCGAGGCCCGGGTGACGGCCCCGGCGGCGGAGTCGATGTGGGCGTGGCCGATCGTTCCGCCGCGCATCGTGACGCGCGGATACGAGGCGCCCGCGACCCGTTACGCGCCGGGGCACCGCGGGATCGACCTCGAGGCGCCCTCCGGCACGCCCGTGACGGCTCCGGATTCGGGCGTGGTCGCCTTCGCGGGCTGGGTGGTCGACCGGCCCGTCGTCTCGATCAGGCACGTCGGCGGCATCGTGTCGAGCTTCGAGCCGGTCGAACCCGGTGTCCACGTCGGGCAGGTCGTCCGTCGGGGCGACGTGATCGGTCAGGTCGCGACGTCCGAGCACTGCGATGGATGCATCCACCTCGGCGCCCGGCTGAATGGCGAGTACCTGTCTCCGCTCGCTCTGCTCGGAGGTGTTCCGCGGGCGGTGCTGCTGCCCCTCGAGGACTGAGCGGCTGGTCTCTCAGGATCGCGGGTGCGCCTGCTCGTAGACGGCCCGGAGCCGCTCCGATGTGACGTGGGTGTAGATCTGCGTCGTGCCGAGGCTCGAGTGGCCGAGCATCTCCTGCACCGCCCGCAGGTCGGCTCCCCCGTCGAGCAGGTGGGTGGCGGCGGTGTGCCGGAAGGTGTGCGGGCCTGCCGGCCCGGACCCGGGGATCTGCTCGAGGAGGGTCGCAACCATGCGGTAGACACTCCGCGGGCCGACGCGGGCACCTCGGGCACCGAGGAAGAGCGCATGCGTCGCCCCGGCGGAGAGGGCGGGTCGCGCGACGGTCAGGTAGCGGTCGATGGCGCGTGCCGCCGGGAGTCCGAACGGGACGACGCGCTGCTTGCCGCCCTTGCCCGTCACGGTGACGACGTGTCGTTCGAGGTCGACATCGTCGATGTCGAGCCCGCAGAGCTCGGACACGCGGAGCGCGGAGGCGTACAGCAGCTCGGCGATCGCCGCATCTCTCACCGCGAGGGGTTCCCCCTCCTCGGCCGCCGTGTGCAGGGAGGCGAGCAGGTCGGTGGTCTGCGCTGCCGCGAGCACTCGAGGGAGGGCATGCCGGGCCTTCGGCGCGCGAAGGCGCAGGGCAGGGTCGGTCGCGATCGTCTGCTCGCGGTGCAGCCAGGCGAAGAACGCCCGCGTCGACGCGGTCCGCCGGGCGAGGGATGCTCGGGCGAGGCCCTTCTGCGAGCACTGGTAGAGCCAGTCCCTCAGCAGGTCGAGTGTGACTTCCCCGACGTCATCGGCGCCCTGCCCGGCGGCGAAGACGGCGAGGTCGGTGAGATCCGACCGGTAGCCGCGGGCGGTGTGCTCGGAGAGCCCGCGCTCGCTCGAGAGCGCTGCGACGAAATCGTCGACGGCTCGCGTGAGTTGCATGTCTCCAGAGTGCGACGCGGTCGCGTCCGCGGCGAGCGGCCACGCCCGGGGAGGCCGGGATCAGTAGTTGTCGAAGAACCCGTAGGGCAGGTGGACGACCTGTCGGTGATCGTCGATCGGCAGCCCGGAGTGCACGGTGTCGTCGTCGTAGACGTGGAGGACGGCGATGGCCTGCCCGCCGTCGACGCCGGTGAGACCGCGGTCGGGAGCTTCGACCTTGATCGTGTAGCTCGTGGCGGTGGCGACCGAGACGCCGATGCCCGCGAATCCACCGCTGGTCGCGTAGTGGAAATGTCCGGCGAGGATCTTGCGGACGTCGCTGCCTTCGATGACGGCCCGCAGGCGGTCGGTGGCTCGCAGCTGCAGCGTCTGCAGCTCGTGGACGACCGTCTCGACCGGCGGATGGTGAAGCGCGATGATCGTGCCGTGCGGCGCGGGGGCGGCCAGCTGATCGCGGACCCACTCGAGTTGAGCGTCGTCGAGGTCGCCGTGGGGCTGCCCGGGAACCGAGGTGTCGAGCCCGATGATGCGGAGACCCCCGACCTCGGTGACGGTGTCGAGCGGGGAGCCGGGGTCGCCGCCGAGCTGGAGCCCCTGGCGGAGGGGTCCGCGGACATCGTGGTTCCCGGCGACCCAGACGACGGGACAGCCGAGGCGCTCGGCGACCGGGGCGACCGCGGCGCGAACCCGTTCGTAGGCGTCGAGCTCGCCGAGGTCGGCGATGTCGCCGGTGTGCACGATCGCGTCGATGCGGAGCCCGGTACTCTCGAGCCTCTCGAGCGCCCTGCGGAGATTGCCGACCGTGTCGACGGTCCCGTGCAGCGGGAGCCCGCCCGCGAGCAGGTGGGTGTCGCTGATGTGAGCGATGACGTGAGTGGGAGTCGAGCCGAGTGGCATAGCGGCACTCTAAACCGCACCTCGGACGCGGCGCCTCCCTGCAACCTCGGGTCCCGTGACCTCATCGGCGTCGCCACGCGCCCGCCGCCTCGACGACGAGTCCTTCGAGTTCGAGGAGCCCGAGTGCGCCCTGCACCTCGGCGGGAGCGAGGCCGCTGCGCTTCGCGATGTCGTGGATGCTCCTGCCGGACCGCTTCGAGAGCGAGTCGAGCACCCGCACCCCGGCACCGTCGCCGCCGGGAAGGTCGAAGAGGGTCGGCGGCGCCTCACCGGTGACGAGCTCGGCCATCTCGTCGGCGTTCGTCACGCAGACCGCGGCGAACTCGCGCAGCAGACGATGGCAGCCGTCGGAGGCGACGGAGGTGATCGGACCCGGCACCGCGCCGAGCGGACGACCCAGGGTCGCCGCGTGACCGGCTGTGTTGAGGGACCCGGATCGTCGACCCGCCTCGACCACGATCGTCGCCTGCGTCGCAGCGGCGATGAGCCGATTGCGCTGGAGGAAGCGCCAGCGCGTGGGCGAGGCGCCGCACGGAAGTTCTGAGACGACAGCACCCCGTTTTGTGATCTCGGTGAGCAGGGAGTGATGGCCTGACGGATAGAAGCGGTCGACTCCGCCCGCGAGGAACGCCACGGTGACTCCCCCGCTCGCGATGGTCGCCCGGTGAGCCATCCCGTCGATTCCATACGCACCGCCGGACGCGATCGCGAAGCCGCGGTCGCTGAGCCCCGCCGCCGCCTCCGTCGCGACGTACTCGCCGTATTTGGTCGCCGCGCGCGCCCCCACGATCGCGAACGAGGCGCTGAGGGAGGTGAGGGCGGAGCGGTCTCCGAGCATCCAGAGCACGTTGGGCTTGTGATCGCCGAGATCGTCCAGACCTGACGGCCAGTGCAGGTCGCCCGGGAGAACGAGGGAGACGCCGCGCTGCGCCGCACGATGCAGCGCGGCGAGTGCATCGCCCGCGACGAGACGAGGTCGCCATCGGTCGAGCCCGCTGCGGATCGTGTCGACCCGCAGCTCAATGGAGGCGCGATCAAGCACCTCGTTCGCGATCCGATCAGCCGCGACCCCTTCGAGCATGACGGCCAACGCACGCCGGGCGCCCAGCGCGGAGATCAGGGCCCCGGCCGTGCCGTCGCCCGGCTCGGCGATGCCCGCCCACGAGGCGCGGGCGAAGATGTCGCCCACGTCATCGGAGGCGACCGTTCCGGAGTCTCGTCTGACGCCCGCGACGGCGGCGCGGACCGTGTCCTCCTCGAGTCCGAGCAGAGTCACACGCCTCCCCTCCTCAGAGCCAGCGCCCGGCCGACCTGGGACAGGGTCGGACGGTCGACGGCGTCGAGATCGCTGAGCGTCCACGCGACTCGAAGCGTCCTGTCGTAACCGCGCATCGAGAGGGAGCCGCGCTCGAGCGCTCGGTCGAGCGGTTCGGTCACCCTCGGGTCGAGGCGCAGATCCGGGCCGCGGAGGAAGTGCCCCGGCACCTCTCCGCTGAACCGCCAGGGCGTGCCTCGCAGCCTCGCGGACGCCCGGGCGCGAGCGGCCAGCACACGCTGGCGCGCCTGCGAAGAGGTCGCGTGAGGTTCGCGTGACTGCATGCGCAGCTGGGCTGCGGTGATGCGCGGCACCATGAGTCGGATGTCCACCCGGTCGAGAAGCGGCCCGGAGATGCGCTTGAGGTAACGGTCACGGAGAGTCGGCGGACACGCGCAGAGCGCGTCACGGCTGCCGTAGTGGCCGCACGGGCAGGGGTTGGCGGCGAGCACCAGCTGGAAACGTGCAGGGAAGTGCGCGACCGCCGTCGCCCGCTCCACACTGATGCGCCCCGATTCGAGCGGCTGGCGGAGCGTGTCGAGCACTTTGGCACCGAACTCGGGAGCCTCATCGAGGAAGAGGATTCCGTTCGAGGCTCGAGCGGCGCTGCCCGGGCGGATCACCCGGCTCCCGCCTCCGATCATCGCCGACGCGGTGGCGGTGTGATGGGGGCTCTCGAACGGCGGGACGGGGCTCAAGGTGTCGCCGACCTCGAGTCCGGCGAGCGAGCGGAGCGACGCCACCTCGAGCGCCGCCTGCTCGTCGAGCGGAGGGAGGATGCTGGGGAGCCGAGCCGCCAGCATCGTCTTGCCCGCCCCGGGTGGCCCGACCATGTAGACGTGATGTCCGCCCGCGGCGGCGACGATAAGGGCGTCGATCGCCTCCTCGTTGCCGATGACGTCGGCGAGGTCGTACTCCATCGGCGGCGGCGCCTGACGCGACCCGGCCGGGATGGGCTCCGTGGGCAGCGACTCGAGCGAAGCACCGTGCCAGATCGCCGCTTCGCGCAGATCGGGAACGGCCACCACCCGGATATCGGGTACGAGCGACGCCTCGTCGGCGTTGGCGCTCGGAACGAGGATGACCTCTACCCCCGCCCTGGCCGCGGCGAGGACAGCGGGGAGGACACCGCGCAGAGGTCGCAGGCGGCCGTCGAGCGCGAGCTCCCCGAGGTGAGCCGTGCGCGCGACGGACTCCGGCGGGACCGAACCTTCGGCCACCAGCGTCGCCATGGCGATCGCGAGGTCGAACCCGGCGCCCTGCTTGGGCAGCTCGGCCGGCGAGAGGTTGACCGTCACATGACGGGCGGGGAACTCGAGCCCCGAGTTGATGATGCCGGCGCGGACTCGATGCTCGGCTTCACGCAGCGCCGAGTCGGGCAGCCCGATCAGGCGCACCCCGGGGGTCTGGGTGCCGAGTCCGGCCTCGACCTCGATGAGGGATCCGTCGAGCCCGAGGAGGGCGACCGCCCACGTGCGACCGACGGTCATGCGCGCACCGCCTCGAACACCTCGATGTGCGCGGCATGGGCGGACTCGGGCCGGCCGACGATCGCGATGACGTCCACTCGCAGCCTGCCGTGCCATCCGGGATGGGAGACGCACCAGGCGAAGCCGAGCCGGTTGAGCCGGGCGAGTTTCGCCGGGGTGATGGCCTCGAAAGGGTGGCCGAACACCGCACTGGAGCGGGTCTTCACCTCGACGACCACGATCGCGCCGTCGTGGCGCGCGACGATGTCGATCTCGCCCTGCGGACACCGCCAATTGCGTTCCACGATCTCGTACCCGCGTGCGGCCAGATACCGCGTCGCGAGGTCCTCTCCCCATCGACCTACGTCGTCCTTCTTCGCCATCTCATCGCCTCCGGGGACGAGTCTCGATGTCGAAGGACCGGTCGGATGGGCGGCAGCCGGCATCTGTGCGGCGATCGGCCGACACCGCTCCTGGGGACAGGACGAGGCCGCCCGTCGCTCGAGCGCCTGCTCCGGGCGCGGTGTCGGTGGTCACGAGCACACTGGGGTCGGATCATCGTCAGCGCCGCCGATCGAAGGGACCGGATCATGTTCAGATCGCTCAGCACCGTCAGCTTCTACGCCGCCGACCTCGAGGCCGCCGCGAAGTGGTACACCGACGTCCTCGGCGTCGCGCCGTACTTCTCCGTCCCCGGCTACATAGAGTTCCGTGTCGGCGACCTGCAACACGAACTCGGGATCATCGACAGCGCCTATGCCGGCAGCGAGCTCTCGAGGACCCCGGCACCGGCGACCACCGGCACGGCGGGGTCGATCGTGTTCTGGCAGGTCGACGACCTGCAGTCGACCCTCGATCAGCTCCTGGCGACCGGGGCGACCCTGCACGATGCGCCCCGCGACAGAGGCGAGGGCTTCATCACGGCATCGGTGATCGACCCGTTCGGCAACATCCTCGGCATCATGGACAACCCGCACACGCGCGCGATCCTCGATGCCCGACGCCCGGCAGGCGGATGACGGCTACTCGTCGAGGGCGAGTTCCTGCGGCAGTTCGAGCTCCTTCGAGGAGAGCTCCTCGACGTTGACGTCCTTGAAGGTGAGCACGCGAACGCTCTTCACGAACCGGTCGGAGCGGTACACGTCCCACACCCAGACATCGTTCATGGTGAGCTCGAAGTAGAAGTCGTGCTCGGTGTCGCGGCGGACCAGTTCGACCTCGTTGGCGAGGTAGAAGCGGCGCTCGGTCTCGACGACATACCGGAACTGGCCGACGATATCGCGGTATTCGCGGTACAGCGCCAGCTCGACCTCACGGTCGTAGTCGTCGAACTCGTCTTCGTTCATCGGGCCAATCCTACGTCTCCCAGGAGCTGGACCGACTCGTTCAGGACAGACCCTCGACCTCGAACGCGTCATCGAAGAGCGAGGGCGTCCGCAGCCACGAGTGGCGGTGCAGCGGAGTGGCGCCCCGTTCGTTGATCGCCGCCCAGTGCGCGGCCGATCCATAGCCCTTGTTACTCACCCAGCCGTAGTGCGGATGCGTGTCGTGGTGCCCGATCATCAGGTTGTCGCGCGCCACCTTCGCCAGCACCGACGCACCCGACACCGACGCGCAGGTCATGTCGGCCTTGATCCGCATGGTCACCGGGGGCGCATCGGTCAGTCCTGCCGCCCGGGCGCCCGGGGTGAACCAGTCGAACTTGCCGTCGAGGAGCAGCACCGAATCGGTCACGTCGAAGCCCGACGCGCAGAGCGCCTCGAATGCGCGGATGCCCGCGAGGCCCAGCGCAGCCGTCAATCCGTAGGCGTCGATCTCCTCGTTGCTCGCCATACCCACCGATGACCAGAGCGCCCAGCGGGCGACGGTCGGTTGGAGCTCGACGCGCTTCGGTTCGCTGAGCAGCTTCGAATCGCGCAGCCCTTTCGGGACACGTCGGCTGATGTCGACCACGCACAATCCGACCCCGACGGGTCCGGCGATCGCACCTCGTCCTACCTCGTCGCAGCCGATCACCCAACGGGCGCCCTCCGCCGACAGAGCCCGCTCATGGCGCAGAGTGGGTGCGGCCGACCGCTTCGGTGTCGACGCCGAGCGCCGCGGAGTCCGGGGCGCCGAGGAGCGGGCAGCGGGCTCAGCCGCCACTGCTCGCCGTCCGGGGAAGAGCGGGGGCCGCACTCGCTCCCGCGGTCTCGACGTCGCGGAAGACCTCGGGATAGTTGTCGAGCCACGCCCAGCGGGAGACCGGCCAAGACACCAGCATCGCCCGACCGACGACATTGTCGATCGGCACGAACCCGTTGCCGGGCTTGTCGGTGTTGTAGCGCGAGTCCCGCGAGTTGTAGCGGTTGTCACCCATCACCCAGAGGTACCCCTCGGGAACCGTCACGTCGAAGTCGACGTCGCTCACCTTGGTGGTCCCGGCAGGGAGGGTGATGTACGGCTCCTCGAGCGGAACGCCGTTCACGGTCATCTGGCCGAGCGGATTGCAGCACGCGACCTCGTCCCCGGGCAGTCCGATGATGCGTTTGATCAGGTGATCGTTGCTGTCGGACGCGGAGAGGCCGACGATGGAGAGCACCCAGTCGATCGCCGCGGTCAGCGGAGGCTGAGCGACGGGCTCCGACGGCGGCAGCCATCCGCCCGGGTCGCGGAAGACGACCACATCGCCATGACCCAGCGGGAACACGGAGGGAGTGAGCTGGTTGACGATGATCCGGTCGTCGATGTGCAGCGTCTGCTCCATCGAGGCCGACGGGATGTAGAACGAGCGGACCAGGAACGTCTTGATCAGGAACGACACCAGGATCGCGACGATCAGGATGATCAGCACGTCGCGGAGGAACAGAAGCAGACTCTTGTTGCGCTTGCCAGGCGGCCCGGTCGTCGCAGCGGACTCGGAGACCGAGCCATCGGAGCCGGCTGCCTGGGAGGCGAGATCGGGATCGCTGCGTCCCGAGGCCTGAGCGGCCGCGCTGTCGGTCACGACACCCATCCATCCGTCGAAGCCGCGCACTCTCCGGGGACAGCGGCGCAAAAACAAAACCCCCGCGACAGTGTACGTCGCGGGGGTCGTGTCGAGCGTTCGCTCAGCCGATCAGCTGTCGCGCTTCTCCTTGATCTTGGCCTTCTTGCCGCGGAGACCGCGCAGGTAGTACAGCTTGGCGCGACGCACGTCACCGCGGGTCACGAGCTCGATGTGGTCGATGACCGGGGAGTGCACCGGGAAGGTGCGCTCGACACCGACCTGGAAGCTGATCTTGCGGACCGTGAAGGTCTCGCGCACACCGGCGCTGTGGCGACGGATGACGACGCCCTGGAACACCTGGATACGGCTGCGGCTGCCTTCGACGATGTTCACGTGAACCTTGACGGTGTCACCGGGACGGAAGTCGGGGACGTCGCTCCTGAGGGACGCCGCGTCGAACTGGTCGAGAAGATTGCTCATGGGCAGTTTCGCTTCCTGTACCCGCCGCTGGTCGAATACGGATGTCTGGCCGGACACGGCGCGATACGCCGTTCATCTCAGCCTGAGATAGTCGAATGGATGTGGCGCGGAAGAGATGGTTCCCCTGCGGCAGAACCGAGCCGCGGCACGATCGACCATTCTGTCATACCGGCGCGGACAGCGCCAACGGAGCCCGGAACGGTCACGCCGGGAGGCGGTGGACGACGAGCGCTGTCACATCGTCCTCTGCTCCCTCGGACGCGCGTCGCAGGATCTCGTCGACGGCCTCCTGCGCCGTCACCGTGTCGATGAGTATCGCCTCCACCTCCTCGAGTCCGATGAGCGATCCTCCGAACGAGTCGAGGACACCGTCCGACACCGAGACGAGTGAGTCGCCCGGCTCGAGAACGACCGAATGCTCGGTGAAGGTGCCGTCGGTTTGGAGCCCGAGAGGAAGGTCGGTGCTCGAGAGCCGTGTCGCGGTCAGGTCGGCGCGCATGACGAACGAGAGTCCGTGGCCCGCATCGATGTATCGGACGAGCCCGGAATCGGATGCGAGACGGGCGTGGAACATGGTGACGAATGCGGACGCCCGATCGAGATCGTCCTCGAGCACCTCCCACGCCGCGCCCAGACCGGACTGGAGATCGTCGTTGCGCGCTCCGGTGCGGATGACGGCGCGCACCGTTGCGGCGATGATCGCGGCCCCCACGCCTTTGCCCATCACGTCGGCGAGGGTGAACGCCGCGCCCTCCCCGGTCGGGTACCAGTCGTAGAAGTCGCCGCCGACGGCTCGCGACGGCGCGCACGCCCCCGCCACCTCGTATCCGTCGATCGCGGCGAACGGCCGCGGCGCGAGACTGCGCTGGACGACCGCCGCGCGGCTCAGCTCCTCCTGCGCGATGACCTCCGTCTGAACCCAGGCCGCGACCTCGGTGAGCAGCATCTGCTCGGGCTCGGTCAGCACCCGGGAACGCGAGTCCGACAGTTGCAGAGCGCCGACGCGCTGCCCGCTCGAATCGGCGATCGGGACACTGGCGAAGAAGATGATGCCCGGATCGGCCAGCACCGCGGGGCTGTCCCAGAAGCGCGGATCCTCGCTGGCGTCGGCGACCATGAGGATGCCGGGCTCATCGGCCACGGCCCGGTCGAACTCGTCGCGCCCGACATCTCGTCCTGCGGCGCCGATCGACTTCGCCCACTCCGCGTCGCGACGGAAGACGCGGATCTGCACGGAACTCACCCCGAACAGGCGCTGAGCCAGACGGGACACCCGGTCGAATCGATCCTCGGAGGTGCGGTCCGAGCTGCCCAGGGTGTCGCGCACCCGTTGGGCCATCATGGCCTGGAGCGCGGCCGAACCGCTGCTGCTCACGCTCGTGTGGTCAGCCACGGAGGAGTGCGCGGTGGATCTCCCACCGGTTGACCCCGTCCGCCCTGGAGTACTCGACTCGATCGACGAGAGCCCGGATCAGCGGGATTCCCCGACCCGATTCGTCGTCGGTCGGCGGCATCTCGCGATCGAGGTCGACGTCGCCCTCGATGCCGGAGTCGAGCAGGCACGCCCGGAGCGAGCGAGGAGAGACCTCGACCGTCAGCACGCAGGCCAGACCGCTGCCGTCGTCCGCATGCCGCATGACGTTCGACGCGAGCTCCACGAGCGCGGTCTCGAACCGGTACCGGTCCATGATGTCGACCGGCGGAGCATCGGTCCACACCTCTTCGAGCAGCTGGTGCACCGTGTCGACGTCGGCCGGCGGCACGGAGAATTCGAGGGTGCGCGCGATCATCGCGGCCACGCCTGCAGCGCCGACTCGGAATCGGCGTACGCGACCAGCACCTTGTCGAGGTTCGTCAGCTCGAGAACGAGCTTCACCTGATCGTTCGGGGCGGCGAGGCGCAGATCTCCGCCGTGCTGGCGAGCCGTCTTCAGACCGCTGACGAGGCCGCCGAGTCCCGACGAGTCGATGAAGTCGACCTCGGACAGGTCGATGACGAGGAAGAACATGCCGGCGGTGACCAGCGCGGAGATGGCCTCCCTGAGTTCCATCGCCGATGCCATGTTGAGCTTGTCCGACGGGGTGACCACGGCCACACCTCCGGGCAGGTGAGCGACCTTGATATCCATGCGTGTACTCCCCCTGCGCGCGAACGGCGCGACTGTTGCCCCGACTCCGAGTGTCGGTGACAGCGTGGAGGGGCACAACTCCCCAGATCGAGGGCGGTTGCGCAGCGCGGCGGGCGGCAGGCCGCACCGAGTCGCGGGTCAGCGGGACGAACTCGGCGGGTCGATCACGATGTACTCACCGGCGTCGATCGGCGGACGCTGAGCGCCCTGCGGCGCCGCAGCCCGCTGGATCTCGTCGAACACCGCCCGCACCCGGTTCCGGGTCTCGGTGACGAGCTGCCAGATCGCCGACCAGAATGCCGCGATCGCCGCGATCACGGAGACGATGGCGAACCAGGATGCCGACGGCCCGAAGAAGCCGAGTCCGATCAGCGAGAGGTGCAGAACGGTGAGGATGCCCACGTCGAGCCACGAGACGGCCCGCGTCTCCCGCACCGACTTGCGAGCAAGGGTCAGCCCCACGATGACGAGGAGCGCGAGGACGAGAACCGGTGCCAGGAACGCGACACCGATGAATCCGGCCGCGCTCGTGCCCCAGATGCCCCATCCGATCAGGAGCCACACCGGGAGGACGATCGCAGCAGCGGTCTGCCAATAGAAGAACCCGCGTCGAACCAGCATGGCGACGAGCCTAAATGGACACGATCATCGCGGGTAGGTCGTTCGCGGACAGCAGACGGCGGGGCCGCTCGGCCGGCTCGGATCTGCCGGAGCATTAGTGTCGAAGCGCAGGCACCACACGAGGAGAGTCATGATCGAGCTGAAGACGCCCGCCGAGATCGAGGCCATGCGGCCCGCCGGCGCGTTCGTCGCCGCTGTTCTGGAGCGCCTCCGGGGCGAGATCGCCGTCGGGGTCAACCTCCTCGACCTCGACCGCATCGCGCACCAGATGATCCGCGAGCGCGGGGCCGAGAGCTGCTACATCGACTACCACCCCTCGTTCGGTGCGATGCCCTTCGGCAAGGTCCTCTGCACCTCCGTCAACGACGCCGTGCTGCACGGACTCCCCTTCGATTACCGCATCCAGGACGGCGACGTCGTCTCCGTCGACTTCGCCGCGTCGGTCGACGGCTGGGTGACCGACTCGGCACTGACCGTCATCGCGGGCCCCACCCGTCGTCCCGAGGACATCCGGTTGATCGAGACCACCGAGCGCGCCCTCGCCGCCGGTATCGCGGCCGCGCAGCCCGGGGGCAAGCTCGGCGACATCTCCGCCGCCATCGGCGACGTGTGCACGGCGGCCGGCTACTCCATCAACCTCGACTTCGGCGGGCACGGGGTCGGGCACACGATGCACGGCGACCCGCACATCCCGAACGACGGACGAGCCGGTCGCGGGCTCAAGCTGAAGCCGGGCCTGGTCATCGCCATCGAGCCGTGGCTGCTCGAGTCGACCGACGAGCTCTACACCGATGAGGACGGCTGGACCCTCCGCAGCGCGGACGGCTCGCGCGGCGCCCACTCGGAGCACACCGTCGCGATCACCGCCGACGGGCCCGTCATCCTGACTCAGCGCTCGAAGGGCTGACGCGAGAACGCACGTTCCGGACGATTCCGCGGTCCGGAACGTGCGTACAAGTCCGGAATATCCGAGTCCGGGCGGGTCAGTCGGGCAGGAGATCGGGGCGGATGCGTCTCGTGCGATCCAGTGATTGCTCACGGCGCCAGGCGGCGATGGCCGCGTGGTTGCCCGACAGCAGGACGGGCGGAACATCCCGCCCGCGCCAGGACCCGGGCTTGGTGTAGCTCGGGTACTCGAGGAGACCGCCCTCGTGGCTTTCTTCGGTGAGGCTCTCGGGATTGCCGATGACGCCGGGCACCAGTCGCCCGATCGCCTCGATCATCGCGGCGGACGCGACCTCACCGCCGTTCAGCACGTAGTCGCCGAGACTGATCTCGCGAACCCGCATCCGGCTGCGCGCCTCGTCGATGACACGCTGATCGATGCCCTCGTACCGTCCGCAGGCGAAGAGCAGGTGCGGCTCGACCGCGAGCTCGCGCGCGATGGCCTGCGTGAACCGCTCGCCTGCCGGTGACGGGACGATGAGCACCGGTGACTCGCCCTCGGGGACGAGCGCATCGAGCGCCTCACCCCACGGCTCGGGTCGCATGACCATGCCGGCTCCCCCGCCGTACGGGGTGTCGTCGACCGTGCGGTGACGGTCGTGCGTCCACTGCCGGAGATCGTGGGCGCGCATCTCGAGGAGACCCTGATCGCGCGCCTTGCCGAGCAGCGAGACGCCGAGCACGTCGAAGTACTCGGGGAAGATCGTGACGATGTCGATGCGCATCGGACCGCCGGAGTCAGCCCTGGCGCGACGCGTCGACGGACCCCGAGGACTCGTCGGGGACGGCCGGATCGTCGGCACCGTCGTGCTCGGCGCCCGCGCCGGCGGACTGCCCCGCGGCATCTGCGGGAGCGGCGTCGTCCTCATCCTCGGGGAGCTCCTCGAAGAGCCCCGTCGGCGGCGTCACCGTGACGGTGCGCGATGCGATGTCGACCGTCGGCACGATGGCGCGGACGAACGGCACCATCACCTCGCCGTCAGGGGTCGAGACCACGAGCAGATCCTGAGCGGGCAGATGCTCCAGGCGGGCGATGACGCCCACCTTGACGCCGTCGCGCACGACGTCGAGGCCGACAAGCTGGTGGTCGTACCAGGCGTCGTCCTCGGCGGGCTCGTCAGCGCTCGAGTCGACCCAGAGGATCGCCTTCGCGAGCGACTCCGCCGCGGAACGGTCCTCGACGCCGGCGAAGAATCCGACGGGGTGACCGTTGTACCAGCGGAGCTCGGAGAGCGAGAGCTTCTTGCCGTGCCACGGGGAGTCCTCGGGCACCTGCAGCGTGAACTCGGCCCCCGGGACGAACCGCCGGTCGGGGTCGTCGGTGAACAGCTCGAGCTTGAGCGCACCCTTCAGGCCGTGGGCCTTGGTGAGTCGCCCGACTCGGAGCTGCGTCTGCGCCGAGGGCCCCGACGTCTGCTTGCGCGGCACTACTCGTCGGTGTCGACGACGTCGACGCGAACGCGTCGACCATCGGCGAGCGAGGTGATGATGGTGCGCAGCGCCTTGGCGGTGCGACCGGCGCGGCCGATCACACGGCCGAGGTCGTCGGGGTGCACACGCACCTCGAGCAGCTCGCCGCGGTTCGTCGACTTCTCGGTGACCTGCACCTGATCGGGATTGTCGACGATTCCCTTGACGAGGTGCTCGAGTGCGTTGGCGAGCACCGGTTAGGCCTTGGCGCTCTCGTCGTCGGTGGACGCGGCGGCATCCTCGACGGCGGGCTCTTCGGCCGCGGGGGCCTCGGGTGCCTTGGTCTCGGTCTTCGGACGCAGAACGGCCTTCTTCTTCTCGTCGGCCTGGAAGGGAACCTTGGGCTCCTTCACCTGCACGGTGCTGACGGCGTTCTTGTCACCCTTGAACTTGCCCCAGTCGCCCGTGAGCTTGAGGAGCGCGGCGACCTGCTCGGTCGGCTGCGCGCCGACGCCGAGCCAGTAGAGCGCGCGCTCGGACTCGATCTCGATGACCGAGGGGTTCTCGGTGGGGTGGTACTTGCCGATCTCCTCGATCACACGACCGTCGCGCTTGGTGCGCGAGTCGGCGACGACGATGCGGTAGTAGGGCGCGCGGATCTTGCCGAAACGCTTGAGCCGGATCTTGACAGACACTGTTCTCCTGGATTGCTGAGCGAAAAATGGTGAACCGCGTGCCGTGCGCGTGGGGGCACACTCGGCGGAAGCTCGAAGATGGAGCCGGGCGTCTGATTAGAGGGTCGGACGCCGTGGGACTCGACCAACCATTGTGACAGATTTCGAGCCCCATCGACACCGCAGACGACCACACCTTCGCCCGCGGAGCCGTGGAACGGCGCGGTCGGGTGGTTCAGCGGGTCCCCGGCACCGTTCGCGCGGCCCGTGAACGGTGCCGGGACAGACCGACCCCGACCAGGCAGAGCACCCCGCCGACGACCGCGAGCGGGGCGGGGAACTCGCCGAAGAACAGCAGAGCCGCGACGATCACGAGCGGGGGCACGATGTAGGTGGTGATGGCGAGCTGCGACGCCGGCATGCGGCTGAGGGCGTACCCCCACGTGCTGAAGGCCAGAGCGGTCGGCACGACGCCGAGGTAGACGACCCCGAGGGTCGCGGAGGCGGGGGCCGTGCCGAGTTCGGTGATGAGCGCGCCGGCGAACGGCAGGCAGCTGATGAGTCCCGCCGCGACGCCGAGGAAGGTGATCTCGCCGGTCGGCAGTCGCCCCAGCACCCGCTTCTGGACGAGGACGCCCGCCGCGTAGGTGAGGGCCGCGGCGAGCGCCGCGAGGACGCCGAGCCCGAGGTGGGCACCCCTCACTCCGTTCGCGAAGCCGATGAGCAGCACGCCGACGAATGCGACGGCGAGGCCGACGAGCAGCCAGCGGTGCACGGCCTCGCCGAGGAAGACCGCGGCCCCGGCCGCGATGAGCAGGGGTCCGGTGTTGACGACCATGGCCGTGGTACCCGCGTCGAGGGTCTGTTCGGCCAGATTGAGCAGCACGTTGTAGGCGCCGAACCAGAGGACGCCGTACACCGCGATGAGAGCGAGGTCGGATCCTGTCGGGCGCACCCAGCGGCGGCCGATGAGCAGGACGGCGAGTCCGGCCGTTCCGACGAGGAGACGACCGAGGGCGATGCCGCCGGGCGAGAAGCTGTCGCCGATCCCGCGGATGACCACGAAAGCGCTCGCCCAGGCGAGGAGGGTGAAGACGATGGCGAGGAGTACGGGTGCGGAGAGGGCTGCGGCGGAACGGCCGGGACGGGTTTCGGTGGTGCTCACCTGGCCACGCTACGAGCAACCGCGGACCCGCGGAGGCGCGTGCGAGCACGTTGGCCGAAACCCGCGTTCAGGACGGCGGGAACGTCACGGAGGCCAGGCTCAGCCTGATCCTCGAGGGGTCTGCCAGGATGATCGACGTGGCCATCGAATTCGGGAGTTCGGAGCGCTCGAGCCTGGGGCTCGAATGGGAGCTCGCGCTCGTCGATCACGCCAGCGGGGATCTCTCCCCCACGGCCCCCGAGATCCTCGAACAGCTCGACCTGACCGACGAGAACGGGATCACCCGGCTCACCGGCGAGCTGCTGACGAACACGGTGGAAGTCGTCTCGGGTGTGCACAGGACAGTCCGGGGCGCGGCCGACGACCTCTCGCAGACCATCGATCTCGTCCGGGACCTCGCCGAGCCACTCGGCGTCGACCTGATGTGCGCGGGCACTCACCCGTTCGGCCAGTGGACGCAGCAGAAGGTGAGCGACAAGGAGCGCTACGCGACCCTCATCGACCGCACCCAGTGGTGGGGGCGGCAGATGCTCATCTGGGGCGTGCACATGCACGTCGGCATCGAGGACCGCGAGAAGGTGCTGCCGATCCTCAACGGCCTCCTGACGTACTACCCGCACTTCCAGGCGCTCTCCGCATCGAGTCCGTACTGGGCGGGCGAGCCCACCGGGTACGCGTCGAGCCGCGCGATGCTGTTCCAGCAGCTGCCGACCGCGGGTCTGCCGCCTCAGTTCGGCGCGTGGGCCAACTACGAGGGCATGGTCGACGACCTGCTGCACATCGGCGTCATCGACCATTACGACGAGATCCGCTGGGACATCCGCCCGTCTCCCAAGTGGGGAACCATCGAGATCCGCGCGTGCGACGGACTGTCGAGCATCCAGGAGGTGCGCGGGATGGCGGCGCTCGTCCAATGCCTCGTCGAGGAGCTGTCGACGATGCTCGACAACGGCGAGGAGATCCCGACGATGCAGCCGTGGTTCGTGCGCGAGAACAAGTGGCGCGCGGCCCGCTACGGCATGGAGACGATCCTCGTCCAGAACGCGGCGGGAGATGAGCGACTCGTCGATCTCGACACCCGTGAGCTGATCTCCCGTCTCGAGCCGATCGCGGAGCGCCTCGGCTGCCTCGAGGAGCTCCACGAGCTCGACCTGATCCTGGACCGCGGGGCCAGCTACCAGCGCCAGTTGACCGTCGCCGCGCAGAACGGCGGAAGCCTCAAGGCTGTCGTGGCGCACCTCGTCGCCGAACTCCGAGACGGCCTGCGCTGAGCTGAGCCCGGCGATGGGCTGCGCTGCGACGGGGAGCCACCCGGCGCGCTCCGGTCGACGGGTATCAATGCGAGCGCAGCTCAGCCGAGCGGCTCGATCGAGACCACCTCGGTGAGCCAGGGGCAGAACCGGTCCGACGTGAGCGTGCCGTCCTCGACGTAGGACGGCAGACCGTCGCAGACCTCCGTGGTCATGTCGACGAACTCGAGGCTGTCGGGGTCGATGTGCCACGACCACGGCGCGTTGACTCCCTCGTCGCCGTCGCGGACGATCAGTCCGTTCGGGATCCGGCCGTCCTCGCCACCGTTCATGAGCTCGATCGCGTGCTCGACGAGCTGGTCGGTGTTCAGCTCGATCGCGTAATCCTCCTGCCCGGCGACCCGGAAGGTCGCCACGGCAGGAGCGCCGTCGGCAGGCGTCGACGGGGCGGGGGCGCAACCGGCGAGAGCACCTGCGGATACTGAAGCGGTCAGGGCGAGGACAGCGAGAATACGGGCGCGCGTCACAACGGTCAGGATGGCGGGGGCGGCAGGTCGAGCGCAAGCCCATCGCTCACACCGCATTGCCGGGTGACGTTGCAGCAGCACGGAGGCGCTGCCGAGGCGCCGCCCACCCTCGCGGCGTAGACCTGGAGACACGAAGCACGAATCGCAAGATGTGAGGAAATCCAGATGACGACGACTCTCGACACCCGCCAGAACAACCTCGAAGCCCAGGAGCGACTCGGCGCCATCCTGGAGGGCGGCGACCTCGACCGGCTCGCAGAGGTGTTCGCCGACGACGTCGTCGACCACGATCCCGCCCCGGGGCAGGCACCGGGTGTCGCCGGCATCATCGACTTCTGGAAGACGTTCACGACGGCGTTCCCCGACCTGGAGGCGAAGCCGCAGCTCGTCTCCGCCGACGACGATCACGTGACCGTCGCCCTCGAGCTGACCGGGACCCACCAGGGCGATTTCCTCGGGCACGCCGCGACCGGCCGGTCCTTCACGGCTCGCGGAATCCAGATCGGCCGGTTCGAGAACGGCAAACTCGTCGAACGGTGGGGCGCGTCCGACGAACTCGGCATCCTCACGCAGCTCGGACTCGTCTGAGCCCGCACGACCCCCGCTGCTGACCTGTCGGCGCGGAAGACGGACGGCTGGTCCCCTCGGGGATCAGCCGTTCTTCGCGTCGCGCCAGTCGATCCACTTCTGCACGGTCTCGAGGTCGTACTCGGGCCCGGTGATGCCGACGGTGAACAGGCGCACACCCTCCGCGTAGAGATCGTCGGCCTCTTCGACCGTACGGTTGCGGAGTTCGGTCGACAGTTCGATCTCCGTGACGTCCCGACCGACCGCATCGGCGTGACCGCGCAGGATGTCGAGCTTGCGCCGCAGCGTCTCGAGGTCGGAGAAGCTGTGCCAGATGTCGGCGTGCTCGGCGACGAGGCGAAGGGTCTTCTTCTCACCGCCGCCCCCGATGAGGATCGGGATGTCGCGAAGCGGAGCGGGGTTGAGCTTCGTCCATCGGTCGCGGATGACGGGGAGGTCGCGGGCGAGAGCGTCGAGACGGGTGCCGACCGTGCCGAAGTCGTACCCGTACTCGACGTAGTCGCGTTCGAACCAGCCCGAGCCGGTTCCGAAGATGAACCGGCCGCCGGAGATGTGGTCGATCGTGCGGGCCATGTCGGCCTGCAGATTCGGGTTGCGGTACGAGTTGCAGTTGACGAGGGAGCCGAGCTCGATCCGCTCCGTCTGCTCAGCCCATGCCGCCAGCTCGGTCCACGCCTCGAAGTGCAGGCCGTCGGGTTCACCGCTCAGGGGGAAGAAGTGATCCCAGTTGAACGCGATGTCGGCGCCCGCATCCTCGATGCGCTGCAGCGTCTCGCGGATCAGCGGGTAGAGGGCATGCTGCGGTGCCATCTGGACGCCGATACGGACGGGACGTTCTGCGGCGGCGAAGGGGTCTGAGGTCATCTCCTCAGCCTAGGTCGCGTCGAAGGGACGATGGCTGCGTAGACGCCCGATTCGGGACGGATCACGGGCGCCGCAGCAGCTCATCGATGTTCAGCTCTCGGCGCCGCCGAACTCAGCGGTGCCGACGATCACGGCACGTGCCGTCGCGTTGAAATTGAGGTTGAAGCCCAGCACCGCGGGCGTCGAATCGGGGTCGATGTCGAGGCGATCGGGCAGCGCGTGGACCGCGATGAAGTAGCGGTGCACGCCGGTGCCCTCGGGCGGCGTCGCACCGATGAAGTGCGGGAGCCGCATCTCGTTGGGCAGCGTCACTGCGCCTTCCGGGATCGCTTCGCCGTCAGGGGACCCGGCGCCGCTCGGCAGGGAGGTGACGCCCACGGGGATGTTGAACACAGCCCAGTGCCAGAAGCCCGACGCCGTGGGCGCATCGGGGTCGTAGACGGTGACGGCGAAGGTCTTCGTGTCGGCGGGGAAGCCCGACCAGCTGAGCTGCGGCGAGACGTCGGAGCCGCCCGCGCTCGCGCCGTACTGATCCGCGAGCAGCGGTGAACCGTCGGCGACGTCCTCGCTCGTCAGGGTGAATCCGGGGAGTTCGGTGAGGCCCTCGTAGGGGTTGTTACCTGTCATCTCCTCAACCTACGACCGGGCCGTGAACCGCGGCTGGGAGATCTCGGAGCGGGGAAGGGGTCAGCGGCCGAGCATCTTCTGCAGCGCGGCGAGCTCGTCCTCAGTGGGCGCCCCTGCGGCTCCCTTGCCGAGCCCGAACCCGCTGCCGCCGGCTGAGGCGGCAGCCGGTGCACCCGACGCTCGCGCCGCATTCTCGGCGGCGCGCTTCGCGGGGTTGCCCGAGCGCGAGCCGGCCTTCTTCGGCTGCTGCTTCTTGCGACCGCCGAAGCCCGCACCGGGCATGGGGCCCATGCCCGGCATCTGCGGCACACCGCCGCGGGCGACCGTCTTCATCATCTTCGCTGCCTGCTCGAAGCGCTGGACGAGCTGATTCACATCGGTGACGGTCATGCCCGAACCGCGCGCGATGCGAAGCCGGCGCGAACCGTTGAGAAGCTTCGGGTTGACCCGCTCGGCCTTGGTCATCGACTGGATGATCGCCTCGGTGCGCACGATCTCGCGCTCGTCGAAGTTGTCGAGCTGGTCGCGCATGCCCTTCGCGCCGGGCAGCATGCCGATCATCTTCTTCAGCGAACCCATGTTGCGCAGCTGCTGCATCTGCTTGAGGAAGTCGTCGAGCGTAAAGGTGTCGGTCGCGAACTTCTCGGCGACCTTGCGCGCCTCCTCCTCGTCGAACGCACCCTGCGCCTGCTCGATGAGGGTGAGGATGTCGCCGAGGTCGAGGATGCGGCTCGCCATGCGGTCGGGGTGGAAGGGCTCGAAGTCGTCGAGCGACTCACCCACCGAGGCGAAGAGGATGGGGCGCCCGGTGACCTGGGCGACCGACAGCGCGGCGCCTCCGCGGGAGTCGCCGTCGAGCTTGGTGAGGACGACACCGGTGAAGTCGACGCCGTCCTGGAAGGCCTTGGCCGTGGCGACGGCGTCCTGACCGATGAGCGAGTCGATGACGAAGAGGACCTCGTCGGGGTCGACCGCCTTGCGGATGTCGGCGGCCTGCTTCATCATCTCGGCGTCGACACCGAGGCGACCGGCGGTGTCGACGATGACGACGTCGTACTGCTTGTCCCGCGCGAACTTGATCGAGTCCTTCGCGACCCTGACCGGGTTGCCCTTGCCGTTGCCGGGCTCGGGTGCGTAGACGTTGGCTCCGGCCTGCTCGCCGACGATCTCGAGCTGGGTGACCGCGTTGGGGCGCTGGAGGTCGGCGGCGACGAGGAGCGGGGTGTGCCCCTCCTTGACGAGCCACTTCGCGAGCTTGCCCGCGAGCGTCGTCTTACCGGCGCCCTGGAGGCCGGCGAGCATGATGACGGTGGGGGGCTGCTTCGCGAACTCGAGGCGGCGCTGCTGGCCGCCGAGGATGCCGACGAGCTCCTCGTTGACGATCTGCACGACCTGCTGGGCCGGGTTCAGAGCCTGGCTCTGGCTCGCCTCGAGCGCGCGCTCGCGGACCTTGCCGGTGAACTGCTTGACGACGTCGAGATTGACGTCGGCCTCGAGGAGGGCCCTGCGGATCTCGCGGACGGTGCCGTCGACGTCCGCTGCGCTGAGTCGACCCTTGCCGCGCAGATTGGCAAGGGACTGGGTGAGCCGGTCGGAGAGCGTGCCGAAAGTCGCCATGATGCAGAAGATTCTACTTTCCGTGTCGGCGGTTGCGCCCCGCCGCTCGCTCTCCGCAGGAAACGGACGGGGATCGCCGGTCGTGCGGGCCTTCGCTTCGCTGCGCTCAGCGGGCGGCCGGGTGCCCGGGTGCCCGCCCGCCCCGCCCGCAGAGCGCAGCGACGCGAAGGACCCGGTCCACACCCGCCCGCAGAGCGCAGCGACGCGAAGGGCCGTCTCCGCAGGCCTCGCCCGGCACCTATGGTGAGCAGCATGCGCATGCTGCCCCTCGGCCGGTCGGGGATCGACGTCTCCGAGTTCCTCTTCGGCGCCGGCGGCATCGGAGGGGTCGGCTCGAGTCGTACCGCGATCGGCAAGGGCCTCACTCTCGATCAGGGTCTCAGTCGGCTCGACGAGGCATGGGAGCGCGGCATCCGGGTGATCGACACCGCCGACTCCTACGCGGCGGGCGACAGCGAGAAGGCGGTCGGCCGCTGGCTCGGCGAGCGGGAACCCGACGGCGCGATCGTCGCCACGAAGGTGGGGGCGCCGATCGAGCACTGGGAGGACCGCGTCGACCTCTCGCCGAAGCACATCGAGCGCCAGCTCACGGTCAGCATCCGGCGCCTCGGCAGGGTCGACCTCTACCTGAGCCACGCACCCGACCCGCAGGTCCCGCTGGCGGCGACCATGAGCGCATTCGCGGAGGCGATCGGCGAGCGCCGCATCAGGGCATGGGGATGCAGCAACGTCACGGTGCGAGACCTCGAGGCGCTTCTCTCGGTCGCGGACAGCGAGGGGCTCCCCCGGCCGGAATGGGTCCAGAACGGTTTCAACCTCGCTCTCCGCGGCGACGAGCGCGATCTGCTCCCCCTCGTGGCCGCCGAGGGGCTCGGCTACACGCCGTACTCACCGCTCGCCGGCGGAGTCCTGTCGGAGAGGTACCTCAAGGGGGCCGAGGTCGTGCCCGGCAGCAGGATCGACGTCGCCCGCGCGTTCTACGCCGACTTCCTGACCGACGCGGCCCTCGCCCGCGTTCAACTTCTCGCCGATCTCGCCCGGGACCTCGACGTGTCGACGGCGGGACTCGCCCTGGCGTGGCTCCGCCGGCACCCCGACGTGACCGCCCCGATCATCTCGCCGCGTACCGAGGCCCAGTGGCAGGCCGTCGACGAAGCCCTCGAACTCGACCTCGGCGAGGAGGAGTTCGAGGCGGCGGGCGCTCTCTTCCCGAGCTGAGCCGCACGCACCTCCACGGCTGTCGGCGGCCGGCAGTAACGTGAAGCCATGACCGTGATCCTGCCCTTCGGGGGCGTGTCCCCTGCGATCGATCCCTCGGCGTTCGTCGCCGAGAACGCGACGATCATCGGGCGGGTGACTCTCGGGCCTCGGTCCAGCGTCTTCTTCGGCGCGGTGCTGAGGGCCGACCGCGACGAGATCGTGCTCGGCGAGGGCAGCAACGTGCAGGACAACGTGGTGCTCCACGGCGACCCGGGCGTCCCGACCCGTATCGGCGCGCGGGTCAGCATCGGACACAGCGCGGTCGTGCACGGCGCCGTCGTCGAGGACGACTGCCTCATCGGCATGGGCGCGACCCTCCTCAACCGGTCGGTGATCGGCACCGGCTCGCTCGTCGCGGCGGGCGCGGTCGTGCTCGAGGACACCGTGATCCCGCCGGGCTCGCTCGTGGCCGGGGTGCCCGCGAAGGTGCGCCGCGAGCTGACCGAGGACGAGCGCGCGGGCATCCGGCGCAATGCCGAGACCTACCTCGAACTGAGCGCGGCGTATCGCGAGGCGGCGGCCGACGGAGAGAGCGCGCTGTGAGGCACGGGATCGTCATCCTGCCGCAGCAGCCGTGGGCCGAGGCGCGCCGGCTGTGGAGCAGCGCCGAGGGGCTCGGCTTCGACTCCGCCTGGACCTACGATCACCTGTCCTGGCGGTCGCTCGCCGGCGAGCCGTGGCATGCCACCATCCCGACCCTCACCGCGGCGGCCACCGTCACCACCGACATCCGGCTCGGCACTTTCGTGGCGTCACCCAACTTCCGGAACCCCGTGCCGTTCGCCAAGGAGCTGGCGACCCTCGACGACATCTCGGGCGGCCGTTTCCAACTGGGCGTCGGGTCGGGGGGAACCGGATTCGACGCCTTCGTGCTCGGTCAAGATGCTCTGACCCCCGGTCAGCGCTCGCGCCGTTTCGCCGAGTTCGTCGAGGTTCTCGACACGTTGCTGCGGCACGAGCCCGAGGGGTCCGACGGCATCTCCTTCGACGGCGAGTGGTTCACGGCGGTTTCGGCGCGCATGGTCGGCGTTCCCGCTCAGCGGCCGCGGCTCCCCCTCCTGATCGCAGCCGAGGGGCCGAAGGGCATCCGCCTGGCCGCCGAGCGAGGCGACGGCTGGATCACGCTGGGCGGAGACGCGGACGACCTGGATGCCTGGTGGCGGGCGGTCGCGGAGCGGATCGACCGACTCGCCGAGGCCGAGCAGGCTGCAGGGAAAAAGGTCGAGCGATACCTCAATCTCGACGCCGCTCCGGTCTTCTCACTGTCGAGCGTCGACGCCTACGAGGATGCCGCGGGCCGCGCCGCCGAACTCGGCTTCGACGAGATCATCGCGCACTGGCCGCGCCGCGACGGCATCTACGCGGGCGACGAAGAGGTTCTGTTCGAGGTCGCTTCGCGCTTCTGAGGTACCCGCTGACGCCCGCGTCGGCCCCCGCACCGCCCGCCCGGCCGGTGCGCACTCGATGAGGAGAGCGATATGACGATCTGGTTCGGCGGCGATTACAACCCCGAGCAGTGGCCGCGCGACGTGTGGGACGAGGACATCGCCCTCATGCTGAGGGCCGGCGTGACCGTCGTCACCGTCGCGGTGTTCTCCTGGGCGTGGCTCGAGCCCGAGGAGGGGAGGTTCGAGTTCGAATGGCTCGACGACGTCCTCGACCGGTTGCACGCCGGTGGCATCGGGGTCGACCTCGCCACCGCCACAGCTTCCCCGCCCCCGTGGGTGGCGCACCGCTACCCCGACACCCTGCCGGTGCTCTCGAACGGCACGGTGCTCTCGGGCGGCAGCCGCCAGCAGTACAGCCCGCACAGCGCGACGTTCCGACGTCTCGCCGAGTCCCTGGTCCGCGCGGTCGTCGACCGCTACTCCGACCATCCCGCAGTCGTCGCGTGGCATGTGAGCAACGAGTACGGCTGTCATCTGAGCCACTGCTACAGCGACGAGGGCGCCGCAGCCTTCCGGATCTGGCTGGAGCGGAGATACGGTTCGATCGAGGCTCTCAACGCGGCGTGGGGCACCACGTTCTGGTCGCAGCGGTACGGCTCGTTCGACGAGGTGTACCCGCCCCGGGATTCGCCGACGTTCATCAATCCGACCCAGCTGATCGACTTCGACCGATTCAGCTCCGACGCCCTGCTCGAACTGTTCCTGATGGAGAAAGCGGTCATCCGCGAGCGCAGCGAACTGCCGGTGACGACCAACTTCATCGGCGCATTCAAGGCGGTCGACTACTGGCGCTGGGCGCGGGAGGTCGATGTCGTCTCCGACGACAGCTACCCCGATCCCGCCGACCCCGACTCCCCCGTGCTCGCCGCCATGAGCCGGGACCTCATGCGATCGCTCCGGGGCGGTCAGCCGTGGATCCTGATGGAGCAGGCGACGAATGCGGTGAACTGGCGGCCCCGCAATGCCCGCAAGACCCCCGGGGTGAACAGGGCGCTCTCGTTGCAGGCGCTCGCCCGCGGTGCCGACGGGATCATGTATTTCCAGTGGCGGCAGTCGACGAGCGGAGCCGAGAAGTTCCACTCCGCGATGCTGCCGCACGGCGGGGCCGACACCCGGATCTTCCGCGAGGTCGAGCAGCTGGGAGCGGAGCTCGGCGCGCTCGCCTGGATCGAAGGCGACACCGTGCGGGCGCAGGTGGCCATCCTGTTCGATTGGGACTCCTGGTGGGCGATCGAGCAGAGGGCGACCCCCACGCAGCTGGCCTATCCCGACCTCGTACGCGACTGGTATCGGGGATTCTGGGATCTCGGGATCACGGTCGACTTCGTTCGGCCGGGCGACGACCTCGGCGCGTATGCGCTCGTCGTCGCCGCGTCGACCTTCGTGCTCGACGACGAGGCCCGCGCGCATCTCGCCGCGGCGGCCGGGAGTTCGCGCCTGCTCGTCACGTTCCAGACGGCCATCCTCGACCGCGACCTGCACATCACGGCCGGCGGCTACCTCGGTGAGCTGCAGCAGACCCTTGGCGTCGTGGTCGAGGAGTTCGCACCGCTCGCCCCGGCCGACCCCCACGGCCTCGGTCAGGGCGAGGCACCCGGCACCGCGATCGATGGCGAGCTGGGTTCGTTCGGGGCGACGCTCTGGCAGGAGATCGTGAGGGTCGTCGATGCCGAGGTGGTGATGAGCTTCGCCGTCGGTGACGCGGCGGGCGAGCCCGCGGTGACGCGCAAGGGCGATGCCTGGTACGTCGCGACCCAGCCCGACCGCGCCGGCATCCGCGCCATCCTGAACGCCGTGCTCGCCGACTCCGGAGTCGAACGCCTGCTCGACGAGCCGGTCGACGGCGTCGAGGCGGTCCGCCGTGGCGATGCGACGTTCGTCATCAACCACCGCGGCGAGGAGCGGACAGCATCCGTCGCCGGCGCGGCCCTCGCCCTCGCGCCGCGAGAGGTGCGGGTGCTGCGCTAGCTAGCCGACGAGGTTCTGCGCGAAGACGTGCGGGGTGAAACCGGTCAGGTCCCCGATCGCCTCGCCCTGCCCGACGAGCTTGATCGGGAGGCCGGTGCGCTCCTGCACCGCGAGCACGAAGCCGCCCTTCGCGGATCCGTCGAGCTTCGTCAGCACGAGGCCCGTGATGCCCGCGACCTCGAGGAACGCATCGGCCTGGGCGAGCCCGTTCTGACCGGTGGTCGCGTCGAGCACCAGCAGCACCTCAGCGATGGGTGCCTGCTTCTCGATGACGCGGCGGATCTTGCCGAGCTCGTCCATCAGGCCCGCCTTGGTCTGGAGTCGACCGGCGGTGTCGATGATGACGATCTCGATGCCCTCGCGCTTGGCGCGTTCGACCGTCTGGAACGCGACGGAGGCGGGGTCCTGGCCGGGGTGCTGCGGGCGCACGATCTCGGCGCCCGCGCGCTCGGCCCAGGTGGCGAGCTGCTCGACTGCCGCGGCGCGGAAGGTGTCGGCCGCCCCGACGACGACGGTCCGTCCGAAGTTGCGGACGAATTTCGCGAACTTGCCGATCGTCGTGGTCTTGCCGACCCCGTTCACGCCGACGACGAGCACGACGGCGGGACGTTCGGTGAGTTTGAGGGTCGGATCGAACTTCGACAGGCGCTCCTCGATGCCCTCTCGGAGCATCCGCTGGAGGTCCTTCGGGTCGGTCGTGCGGTAGCGCTCGACCTTGGCGCGGAGGTCGTCGATGACCTCTTCCGTCACGGTCGGACCGAAGTCGGCGCCGATCAGCGCCGCCTCGAGGTCCTCCCACGTCGACTCGTCGATGGTCGGCTTCGCGAACATGCCGCGAAGAGCGCCCGAAAGGGACCAGGGAGTGCGTGCCACGGAAGTAGAGGCTACCGTCCGCGACAGGATGGGGTGGTGCAGAGCGAACCGTCCATCATCCGACCATCGCTGAGGGCGTACTTCGGCCGCGCGCTCACCGCACCGCCCATCACCTATGTCGTGATCATCCTCTTGATCGCCGCTCTCGTTCTCAGCGGAGTGATCGGCAGCGTCGTGTTCTGGACTGCTGCAGCAGCGAGTCTCGCGGCGGAGATCGCACGCCTGGCCACGAGCGTGTCGCGCGAACGCATCGAGGTGGGCGGGGACGAGTTCCGCGTCCGCGAACGGGGCGGCGCGTGGCGATCGTTCACCGCCGGCGAGGTGGCAGAGGCCGTCGTCGTGCCCCTGCGGCGCCGCGGCGCTCCTCCGTCACGCCTCTACTTGCGCTCCGCGAGCGGAGAACGTCTGCTCGGGATGACGGAGGCGTTCTGGAGAGGCTCGGACCTCGCTGCACTCGCGGACGATCTGCGGGCGCGGGGAGTCGAGGTCGTCGTGCTCGACGACATGGCGGCCCTGCGTCGCGACCATGGGTGGGCGCTCGAGCGCTGGGAGGCGAGAGCGCGCTGGCTGCTTCCCGTCGTCGCTCTAGTACTGGCCGGGGCCCTCGTCGCCGAGCGCCTCCTCAGCTGAGGACTGCGCTGCGCCGAAGTCGGAACTGTCGGCGATCGTCGGCGTGGCGGAGTGCGGTACTCGTCGCCGGCTCGAGACCGCGCCCCGGGCATTCCCCCCCCCCCCCCGCCCCGCGGAGGCGTCGACGATGATGGGGCGGTGAGCAACGGCCTAGGGTCCCCGATCGTCGTCCGCCCGTCGGTCCGCGCATTCCTGCGAGCGACCGTTCCGGGGCGGGCGGCATGGCTCGCATTGGCTGTCGTGTGTATCGCGCTTTTCGTCGTGATCGCGATGTTCCTCTCGAGCGTGACGTTGTGGACCGCGGCCGGCATCGCGCTGGCCGTCGGACTGACGAGCAGCGCCAGCGGTCTGGTTCGCGAACGGATCGGATACGGGGACGGGGAGTACCGGTTCCGGGACAGCCTCGGGCGGGTTCGGGCCCTCGCTGCGATGGAGGTCGAGGAGGCGCTCTTCTTCGAGAGCCGATTCCACACCGACGAGATCTCTCGGGTCGCTCTGAAGCCACGCGACGGCACGCGTCCCCTCCGGCTTCGCGGCGATCTCTGGGAGAGCACCGACCTCTACCTACTGGCCGAGGACATGCAGGCGAAAGGGATCGACACGATCATCATCCGCCCCGAAGTCGATCAGCGCGGAGTACGCGAACAGCATCCTTGGGCGTTCAGCTGGCCCAAGAGGCACCCGCAGGTGCTCACCCAGATCGGAGTCGGCGTCATCTCGGCAGGCGTCCTCATCGAGAAGCTCATCATCCGCTGACGGGCGCGGCTGGGAGAGCCCCCTCAATCGGATCGTGACCTCGAAGCCGCCGAACCGCTCCCCCTAGCGTGGAGGAAACCTCAACGACGGGCGGCGCATGACGGTAGTCGGATTTCAAGGGCAGATCTCGCCACGCGAACGCCCCCAGGCGGAGCAGGCCGAACGGGTCCGGGAGAGGACAGCAGCATGAAGCTCACCGACACGGGCGATCTGTGGTGGAAATCGGCGGTCATCTACTGCCTCGACGTCGAGACCTACAGTGACTGGACCGGAGACGGCCGAGGCGACTTCGTCGGTCTCGCTCACCGGATCGATCACCTCGCCCAGCTGGGGGTGACCTGCCTCTGGCTGATGCCGTTCTATCCGACGCCCGAACGCGACGACGGCTACGACATCACCGACTTCTACGGCGTCGACCGCCGCCTCGGCCATCACGGCGAGTTCGTCGAGGTTCTCCGGATCGCGAACGACCGCGGCATCCGCGTCATCGTCGACCTCGTCGTGAACCACACCTCGGACAAGCACCCCTGGTTCGTCGATGCCCGCTCGAGCAGGGACTCCCCGTTCCGCGACTACTACGTCTGGCGCGACGAGCCTCCCGCCGACCAGCCCGAGAACGTCTTCCCCGATCAGGAGGACGGTGTGTGGACCCTCGACAAGAAGACGAAGCAGTACTACCTGCATAGCTTCTATCGGCAGCAGCCCGACCTCAACGTCACCAATCCCGCCGTCCGTGACGAGATCGCCAAGGTCATCGGGTTCTGGCTGCAGCTCGGCGTCGCCGGTTTCCGGGTCGACGCGGTGCCGTTCCTGCTCGACACCGCAGGGGTCGACGATGCGCACAAGCTGCTCGCCGACCCGCACGACTACCTGCGAGCACTGCGCTCGTTCATGAGTCGGCGCTCGGGCGAGTCCATCCTGCTCGGCGAGGTCAACCTGCCCTACGCCGAACAGCTGCGATTCTTCGGCGGCGCCGAAGGCGGCGAGCTCGACATGCAGTTCGACTTCATCGTGATGCAGCGCATGTACCTCGCCCTCGCGCGCCATGAGGCGGGCCCCCTGATCGAGGCGCTCAAGCAGCGACCGGCGCTGCCCGACGGAGCGCAATGGGCGATCTTCGTCCGAAACCACGACGAACTCACCCTCGACAAGCTGTCCGAGGAGGAGCGCGAGGAGGTGTTCGCCGCCTTCGGCCCCGAACCCGAGATGCAGCTCTACGGGCGGGGACTCCGCCGCCGCCTTCCCCCGATGCTCGACGGCGATCCGCGCCGCATCCGCATGGTCTACAGCCTGCTCTTCGCGCTGCCCGGCACCCCGACGCTGTTCTACGGCGAGGAGATCGGGATGGGCGAGAACCTCGCGATCGAGGGGCGGATGGCGGTCCGCACCCCGATGCAGTGGACGTCCGGCGAGAACGGAGGGTTCTCGACCGCTGCGGCCAAAGACCTCACGGCGGCCGTCACCGAGGGCGGATACGGTCCGCGATTCGTGAACGTCGAGGATCAACAGCACGATCCCGACTCGCTGCTCAGCTTCATCCGGACGCTCGCGCACAGCTACCGGACATCGTTCGAGATCGGCTACGGCGACTTCGCACTGCTCCCCCAGGATGACCCAGGCCTCCTGGTGCACTCGATGACCTGGGACGAGGGCCGTGTCGTCTTCGTGCACAACTTCTCACCGGACCCCGCGACCGTGACGCTGCAGCTCGACGGCGTCGCCCTCTTCGACATCCTCGAGGGACGGCGTGAGGCGATCCCCGAGGGCGGCGCGGCCACCGTCGTGGTTGACGGGTACGGGTATCGGTGGCTGAGGGTTCTCTCCTCCTGAGGCCCGTTGCACCGATCAGGAGATCTGCGCGGATCAGGACGATTCCGCTACGGATCAGGACAAATTCGGGATTTCTCCTGAACGGTGCAACGGAACCTGATCCGTGGAGACGTCAGGAGGCGACGGGTTCGGGTTCGGTGCGCTGGACGCGCTGGCCGACGACGGCGGAGATGCCGTCCTGGCGCATCGAGACGCCGTAGAGCGCGTCGGCGAGCTCCATGGTGCGCTTCTGGTGGGTGATCACGATCAGCTGCGACGAACGGCGGAGGTCCTCGAACACGGTCAGCAGGCGGCCGAGGTTCGCGTCGTCGAGTGCGGCCTCGACCTCGTCCATGATGTAGAACGGGCTGGGCCGCGCCTTGAAGATCGCGATCAGCAGGGCGACCGCCGCGAGCGAGCGCTCACCGCCGGACAGCAGCGACAGGCGCTCGATCTTCTTGCCCGCCGGACGCACCGACACCTCGATGCCTGTGTTCAGCAGGTCGTCGGGTTCCGTCAGCTCGATGCTGCCGCTTCCACCCGGGAACAGCACCGGGAACACCTCGCCGAACGCCGCCTTCGTGTCCTCGAAGGCCTCGAGGAAGATGCGCTGCATCGTCTCGTCGAGCTCGTCGATGATCGTGATCAGGTCGCGGCGCGTGTCGGTCAGGTCGGCGAGCTGGTCGGTCAGGAACTTGTGCCGCTGTTCGAGCGCGGCGAACTCCTCGAGTGCGAGCGGATTGACGCGGCCCAGCTGAGCGAGCCCCCGCTCGGCCTTATCGAGACGCCTCTGCTGCTCGGCGCGGACGAACGGGATGCCGTCGGGCTCGGCGGCGCCCTCCTTCTCCGGCTCCGCGGCGTCGGCGGGGTCGCGCGGCACCGGGATGAGCACGTGCGGACCGTACTCGCGGAGCAGGGTCTCCTCGTCGAGGCCCAGTGCGCCGACGCGTTCGAGCAGCGACGCCACGTGCAGTCTCTTCTCGTAGATCTGCAGCTCGAGTCCGTGCACACTCTCGGTGATCGTGTGCAGACGGGCTCGCAGCTCCGCCTCTCCGCGCCGGATTTCCGTCAGCTCGGTGTTGCGCCGGGCGCGGTCGGCTTCGGCGCGTTCGAGCTCGACGCGGGCCTCGGCGACCGAGGCGCCGACCGCATCGAGCACCGCGGGCAGCGCCTCGGCGACCCGGGTGGCGGAGTCCATCTGCCGACGGCGGATGACGGCCCGGCGAGCGGCCTCCTCCGCGGCGAGCCGCTCGGCCTCGACCTGCCGTTCGAGCTCGGCGATGCGCGCGATCTCGGACCGCACCCGCTCGCGGGCGGTCTCGAGAGACAGACGGGTCTCGACCTCGACCTCGCGGGCCCGTTCGACCGCCGCATTCAGCGGTTCGCGAGCCGACGGGTCGAACAGCGGCCGCGGGGTCGCGGTGACCGCATCGAATTCGGCGCGCGCCGTGCCCGCAGCGGCCTCCGCGTCGGCGACCTGCGCCGCCGAGCCGTCGAGCGTGCGGGCGAGTCGCTCGTGCTCGGCGTCGGCGGCGTCGACCTGCGCGCGCAGGCGGGACAGGGTCTCGGACCGCGCGGCGACCTTCGCGTCGACCTCGCGCAGAGCGGCCAGCGCCGACGAGGACTGCTCGCGGGCCAGAGCATGCTCCGCCCGCTTCTCGTCGAGGGCGGTGCGCGCGGCGGCGATCTCGGACTGCACCTCGTCGAGGCGCGAGGCGGCGCGATCCCGTTCCGCGGTGAGCTCGATCCGGCTGCGCTCGCGGCCGGTGCCGCCGCGGAGGACGTACGGGGTGAGAACCTCGCCGGCCCGCGTGATGACGGTGACGGGAGGGGATGCCCGGCGCGCCCGCTGCCAGACGGCGCGACCCGCGTCGAGGTCGTCGACGAAGACGGTGGAGGCGAGCAGGCTCTCGATGCCGCGCGGACCGCGGACGATCGCGTTCGCCGGGGTTGCCCCGTCGATCTCGCTGGATGCGGCAGCATCCGAGTCGGCGACGACGACCTCGACGCGTCCGAGATCCGCCTCCGTGGCGTGAGCGAGAGCGGCGAGAGCGGCATCGACATCGTCGGCCACGACGGCGTCCGCGAGAGGGCCCAGGGCGGCCGCGACCGCGGACTCCCATCCCTGTTCGACGGTGACCGTGTCGGCGACGAGCCCGCGCACACCCGCGAGGCGGGCTGCGGCGAGCGCGCCGGAGCCGTCCTTCACATCGAGGGCGAGCGAGAGAGCACCGGTCCGGGCGGACAGCGCGTCGCGTTCGCGCTCGGCCCGGTGCAGAGCATCGCGGAGACGCTCCAGCTCGCCCTCGGTCGAGGCGATGGCTGCCTGAGCCTGCTCGTAGACCAGGTCGAGACCGTGCTCGCCCTCGTCGGCCTCGACCGATTCGCTCTCGGCCTGCTCGAGCCGTGCCTGCGCGCTGGCCCGTCGTTCGGCGGCGGAATCGAGCGCGTTCTGCTGACGCAGCACCTCTCCTCGCACGGAGGCGAGTCGCGAGGCGGCCGTGTCGGCTCGACCGCGCAATTGCGACAGCGACAGGTCGTACCGCGAGACCTCGGCGCTCTGCGCCGCGATCGTCTCGTCGACCCGGTCGAGTTCCGCCCTGCTCGACTGCAGCGCGAGCTGCGCTTCGACGAGCGCGGCCTCCGCACCGCCGACCGCGGAGCGCAGGCGTTCGAGTTCCGCCCGGGCGTCCTCGACCATCGCGGAAGTGACGCTGGGGCCCGCGGACGGAGTCTCCTCGACGTTGCCGAGCAGCGCGAGACGCTGATTGGCGAGCGTGTACAGGCTGCGCAGCCGTTCCTGCACCGATTCGAGTCCGAACGCGGTGCGCCGGGCGAGGTCGACCTCGTCACTCGTCTGCGTCGCCTCGATCGCGGCGGCACGCGCACTGCGTTCGTCGAGCTGCTGGCTGAGCACCGAGCGCTCCTCCCCGCGCTCCTGCTCGGTCCGCGTGTACTGCTCGAGTGCCTGGCGCAGATCGGTGACCTCGTCGGCGAGCAGTCGGGCGCGCGCGTCACGGACCTCGGCCTGGATGGTCGCCGCCTCGCGCGCGACCTCGGCCTGCGCGCCCAGCGGTTTCAGCTGGCGGCGGATCTCACCGGCAAGGTCGGAGAGGCGGGTGAGGTTCGTCTGCATCGACTCGAGCTTGCGCTGGGTCTTCTCCTTGCGGCGACGGTGCTTCAGGATGCCGGCGGCCTCCTCGATGAACCCCCGACGCTCCACCGGGCTGGCATGCAGCACGGTGTCGAGCTGCCCCTGGCCGACGATGACGTGCATCTCGCGGCCGAGCCCCGAGTCGGAGAGCAGCTCCTGCACATCGAGGAGGCGGCAGTTCTCGCCGTTGATCGCGTACTCGCTGCCCCCGTTGCGGAAGAGGGTGCGACGGATCGTGACCTCGGAGTACTCGATGGGCAGAGCGCCGTCGCTGTTGTCGATCGTCAGCGTGACCTCGGCCCGACCGAGCGGACCCTTGGTCGCGGTTCCGGCGAAGATGACGTCCTCCATCTTCCCGCCGCGGAGCGTCTTCGCCCCCTGCTCGCCCATGACCCAGGCGAGCGCGTCGACGACGTTGCTCTTGCCCGATCCGTTCGGTCCGACGACGCAGGTGACCCCAGGCTCGAACGCGAACGTCGTCGGCTGCGCGAAGGACTTGAACCCCTTGAGAGTCAAGCTCTTCAGATACACGCGACCTCCGGGAGACTGGGAAGCTCCTAAAGTACCGCGGCGGCCCAGTCCGGCAGGGTCTGCGCCGCGCGGATCGCGACATTGCCGAGCCCGTAGGCGCAGTAGAGGCCCAGCAGGACGGCGGCGACCGTCTCACGAGCCGAGCCGGCCTTGCCGAGGATCGGGAACGCGATGTACCCGTTGCGCTTCCAGATGTCGTTCAGCACGTTGGTGCGGGCCCACCACCTCGGCGGTTTGATCGTGATCGGCCACAGCGGACCGGGGATGCCGCCGATGGTGAGCGCGTCGCCGACGAGGTGGGCGATGTAGCCGATGGCGATGGCGAGCGGGAACCAGATGCTCGAGTCGGGTGCGAAGAAGAACACCACGGCGGCGGAGAGCAGTCCGAGCGCCCACGCGGTCGTCCAGTGCCGCACCAGGTCGCGCGCCTTGGCGGCGAAGGTGATCAGCGCGACCGTCGCGATCGCCGGCCCGATCGGGGTCGGCCCGATCTCGGGGATGTCCATGTGCCACTGGCCGATGGCGACCGCCGCGACCGTCACGAGGGCGGCGGCGAGCAGAGTGTGGGCGCCGTGACGGTGCCCGCCGCTGACATCGCCGATCGTCCCCGTGACGAGGGGTCCGAGGACCGGGACCGCATGGGCGATGGTGGCGCTCTTGTGATCGGCGTCGGGCAGCAGTGCGGCGCCGGCGCTGACCATGGCGCCTGCGATGACGCCCGCGGAGGTGAGCGGCAGGATGTCGGTGCCGAGCGCGGGCAACGCCGCGGTGACCGCGAGCCAGGCCGCGGTGCCGCTCGTGGCGTGCGTGAATCCCATCACCCCTCCATCGTCACCCTGGCCTCCGCGCCGTCGGGGATGCCGCGCCGCACCCACCCGTGGAGGTCGAGCAGCGCGACGCGCCGGCGTCGCGTTCACCGCACACGGCGGCTCGCGAAGCGGGACCGCAGGACCCGGAGGCGCGCCCCTGTCAGCGCGCCCGGGTATCCTCGTCTCGATGTCTGGGGGCGGCGCACGGAGCACGGGTGCGCGCCGGCCGGGGTCTCGACCGAGAACCCCATCCACCCCGGTCAGGCGCACCGCGGGGCGCTCCTCGGCGGCTCGGAAGCGCCGCACACGCCGCATGCGGGTTCAGGCGCTTCCGCTCAGCATCGCACTGGGCCTCCTCCTCGTCGCCGTCCTCGCGGTGGGGGTCATCACCACTCAGAACGTGCTGAAGGCGGGCGACCTCTCGCTGACCTGCGCGGGCGGCGAAGGCGTTGCCGGATCCGTCGACACGACCGACGCCCGCATCGCCGGCTACTCCGGCGAGCAGCTGACGAATGCCGCCCACATCATCGATGCCGGAATCGCGATGGGGCTCCCCCGCGACGCGCAGGAGATCGCGGTCATGACCGCCATGGGCGAGTCGGCGCTGCAGATCCTCGACTACGGCGACACTGCAGGCCCCGACAGCCGCGGCCTCTTCCAGCAGCGGGGCAGCGGCGCGTGGGGCAGCTACGAGGACCGGATGGATCCGGTCATCAGCGCCACCAACTTCTATCGTGCACTGACGAACAACGTCCCGGAATGGCCGTCACTCGCACCATCCGATGCGGCGCACCGGGTGCAGCGCAACGCCGATCCTCGGCACTACGAGCGCTGGGAGTCGGCGGCAGACGAGGTCGTACTCACCCTCACCGCGCAGGCGCAGACCTGCACCTCCACCGAGGGCTGACGGTCAGCGCGTCGCCGCGACTCGCGGGAGGCGCTGGCAGAACGGGCAGAAGTGGCTCGACCGGTTCATGAAGTTGGCGCGCGCGATCGGCCGACCGCACCGGGCGCAGGGCAGACCCTGCTGACCGTAGGCGTTGAGTCGCTGCGAGAAGTACCCGGATGCCCCGTTGACGTTGACGTACTGGGCGTCGAAGCTCGTGCCGCCGTCTTCGAGCGCGCGGGCGAGCACGAAGCGCAGCTCGGCGAGGAGCGTGCCGGCCCGGGCCCGCGAGAGCGACGCGGTGGGCGTCTCGTAATGGATCTTCGACGCCCACAGCGCCTCGTCGGCGTAGATGTTGCCGATTCCGCTCACGAGCGTCTGGTCGAGAAGGGCTCGCTTGATGCCGGTCTGACGGCGGGCGAGGGCCGCGAAGAACAGTCGGTCGTCGAAAGCCGGGTCCAGCGGATCCCGCGCGATGTGCGAGACCTGCCCGGGGATGCGCGGGTCGTCCGAGCCGAAGCCGGCGGGGCGGCCGTCGCCGGGTGCCAGGTCGTCGATCGCCATCGAACCGAAGATCCGCTGGTCCACGAACGCGAGACTGAGCGGTCCGTGCTCGGGAGAGTCGACCTCGAGCCGGATGCGGAGGAGCCGGTCGTCGTCGGCGTCGGGGGTGCGCAGCAGCACCTGCCCGCTCATGCCGAGATGGACCACGAGAGCGCGCTCGGAGTCGTCGAGCGGAAGCCACAGGAACTTGCCGCGGCGCATGGCCGACGAGAAGCGGGATCCGACGAGTTCGTCGGCGAAGCTCTCGGCAGGGCCGAGATGGCGGCGCAGCGACCGCGAGTCGAGCACTCGCACGGCGCGAACGGTCGACCCGGCGATGACGGGGGCGAGACCGGCGCGTACCGTCTCGACTTCGGGGAGTTCAGGCATGAGTCCTGCGGGTCACCGGATCTCGCGGAGAGGCGGGACCCGAGTCACTTGGCGGCGGTCGCGCTCGCGGCGCGGCCCCGCGTCTTCGTGAGAGCGGTGCACGCGGCGAGGGCGGCGATCATCTCGGCCTGCTTCTTGCTCGAACCGACGCCGGTCTCGGTGACCAGGTTGCCGACCGTGACGGTCGCGGTGAACACCCGGGCGTGGTCGGGTCCAGACGGGGCGACGACGTAGACGGGCACTCCGGCACCGCGGCGAGCGGCGATCTCCTGCAGCGTCGTCTTCGGATCGAGGGCGGCACCGAGGCGATCGGGGTCGTCGACCAGAGGGCGCACGAGCCGCAGAACGAGCTGCTCGGCGGCTTCGCTGCCGGCGCTGAGGAACGTCGCGCCGAACACGGCCTCGAGGGTGTCGGCGAGGATCGACGATTTGTCGGCGCCACCGGTCTGCATCTCGCCCTTGCCGAGCAGGATGTGCTCGCCGAGGCCGATGGTGCGCGCGATCTCAGCGAGCGCGACGGTCGAGACGAGGCCGGCGCGCCGCTTGGCGAGCTCGCCCTCGTCGAGACCGGGGTTCTCGAGGTAGAGCATCACCGTCACGGCGCGCCCGAGGATCGAGTCCCCGAGGAACTCGAGGCGCTCGTTGTGCGGGAGGCCGCCGTTCTCGTACGCGTACGAGCGGTGCGTGAGTGCCAGCTGAAGCAGCTCGGGCTCGATGTCGAGTCCGAGAGCTTCGAGCAGGCGCGGAGAGGTGCCGGTCACGGCAGTCACCGCTCGCCGATCAGACGTCGGCGACCTTACGGCCCTTGTACTCGAAGAACAGCGGGGTGCCCGCGGAGTCTTCGACGATCTTGGCGCGGTGGGGAAGGCTGTAGACGACCTTGCCGCCTTCGACGGTCTTCACCAGGGTCGGCACTTCGGCCTTCCACTGCGAGCGGCGGGCGTGCGTGTTCGCACGTGACTTCTTCCGCTTGGGAACAGCCATGGCTTATCTCTCTTCTCTAGGAACGTCTGTTTGCTCGCGCAGCTGACCGAGCGCTGCCCATCGCTCATCGAGCGGGGCTTCTGCCTCGTCATCAGCGAGCACCAGAGTGATTCCGTCAGCGAGCTCGACTTCTTCGGGCTCTCCGGGCATCTCCGGCTGGAACGGCAGTGAAAGCACCACCGCATCCCGGACTACTTGTTCAAGATCCACGTGGTCGCCTTGAACCTCGTAGTCAAAAGGATCCTCAGAAGGATACGCGAAAAGCTCCTGGAAATCGACTTCGAGGGGCAGCTCGAAGTCGGTCAGGGTCCGAGCGCTCTGCGCATCGGCGACGGTCGACACCTCTCCGGAGATGAGGATGCCCTCGTGGATCACCTCGAGACGCAGGTGGATGCTGATCTCTCGACCGACGGGCACCCATGCCAGGCCCTCGCCGAGCTTCTCGGGGTTGTCGAACACGAGGTCGCGTTCGCGCTGCTCGCCGGGCTGGCGCAGCAGGTCGCGGACGTTGATGAGGTACGGGTTCTTATCGGCCACGGCAGGAAAGCCTAGTTGCGTTGCGGGCTCCCGGCGCCGCAGGGGCGTTCATTCGGCGGCGGGCTCGGCCAGTCCCGGCGTCGCCCCGAGGATGCGGGCGGTGTACGTGGTCGGAATCAGATTGCCGAGGCTCAGCATCGTCTCGATGCGCAGGACGTTCGGGATCTGCCACAGGCGGTCGAGCAGCAGCTCGCGCAGGTGGCCGTGGTTGCTCAGCCGGAAGCGGGCCAGGAGGTCGTACTGCCCGGTGATGACGGTCAGCTCCTCGAGCTCGGGGATCTGCCGGAACGCGGCGATCGTCGGCTCGAGATCCCCGCCCGCTTCGAGGGTGATCGGCATGTAGACGACGACATCGAATCCGAGCCGGTCCCAGTCGACCTCGATCCCGTAGTGCTTGATGACGCCGAGCCGTTCGAGGCGGGCGAGCCGCTCCGCGACGGCAGGAGCCGACATGTTCACCTCACGGGCGAGAGCACGCTGGGACAGTCGCGAATCGCCCGCCAGTGCACGCAGAAGCGCCATGTCGGTCTCATCGAGCGTGATCGGCTCGTGCGGCCTCTCGACGGCACCGACCAGTGCGGCCATCGGGCTTCGTTTCGCCACTGACGTCCCCTTCCTTGGAGTTTCCCCCGTGCGTGCTGTGCGCTGAGGCTATACCGGCCACCGAGCGGGCCATTCCGACTCGGCGATGATGCGGGGGAATCCGGGCATGGCGACCTCGGGAATGAGGTAGCGAGCGACGTGCTGCTCGAGGTCGACACCGCCGTCGGGCGGGACGACGAAGGCGTGGGACAGCCCGGCCTCGGCCCAGCCGAGTACGGTCGCCCGATCGGCGTCGAGATCGCCCGAGACGGGCACCCGCGCCAGCGAGAGGGTTTCGACGTCGCGTGCGACGAGGGCTTCCGGGCTGTCGACGAAGTACGGCAGTCCGCGACCGAGGGCGAGCGCGGGACCCAGCGCGCCGCTCAGCCAGACGGGCATCTGCAGCTGCGCGGGCAGCGGGGTGACGGCGACGGACTCGGGCGAGTTCTCACCGTGGATGCCGGCGGGCACCGTCCACCGCGCACCGCGATGGCGCACCCAGCGACCGGACCACGACGCGCGCAGGAGCGCCAGATCCTCCTCGGCCTCCTCGAGCTTCAGACCTCCGGGGTCGACGAGCGCTACGACGCGTCCGCTGGAGATGTGGTCGACGACGGAGATCTCCTCGGCGAGCGTCACCGGATGCTCGACGCCGAGCAGGACGGTCACGACGATGCGGGTGTCGCGGGTCACGGCCGCGATGGCGGACGCGAGCGCGATACCCGCCCCGAGCGGCCCGGGCGGGACGAGGACGGCCGGTATTCCGAGCCTGTCGGCCTCAGCGGCGGTCTCGACGCCGTCACCGTCGGCGAGTGCGAGTCCGATCCTCACGCGGCCTTCACCCCTTCCATGGCGGGCACGACCTGATCGGCCATCCTGCCGAGCATCGCCCGGATCGCCTCGGACGAGGCTCCCTCGAGTCCGACGCGGAGCACGACGGTGTCGACTCCCGCATCCGCGACCTCGTGGAGGCCGTCGATGACATAGCCCGCCGGCCCCGCGATGGTGGTCGCGACGGCGTCGGCGATCGCCTTGTCGGCGTCGCGCCGGAAGTCCATGGTGGGCGTGGAGTCACGGGCGGCGACGCTCCAGCCGAGTCCCGCGTAGAGCACGTAGCTGGCGCGCTGCCAGTCGAGCGCGGCCGCCTTCTCCGCGGGGTCGTCGGTCATCCAGACATTGCGCAGGGCGGCGACGGTGGGGCGCGCTCCCCCGGGCCGGCCGGCGTCCTCCCACCCGGCGCGGTGCGCCTGGGCCAGCTCGCGGACGAGGCTCAACGGGTTGGCGCCGCTCAGCAGGATGCCCTGCCCGCGTGCTCCGGCGCGGGCGACGGCTTTAGGCGTCGCCGATCCCGCCCAGACGGTTCCGCCGTGCGGGACGACGCGCTCGGTCATGAGGCGCATGCCCTCGCGATGGCGGGCCACGCGTTCGGTGCGGGGAACGCCCTTGCCGTCGAATTCGGTGTCGCGGTAGCCGAGGCCCAGCCCGACGTCGAGTCGGCCCGCGTAGCGTTCCGCGATGACACCGGCGAGGGTGGAGGCGCGTTCCGCATCCTGCAGGGGCATGAGCATCATGCCCGTGCCGAGGCGCAGGGTGCTCGTCACCTGCAGCGCGGCGGCGGCGGCCGGAAGCAGCGCGGGGCTGTAGCCGTCGTAGAAGAAGTGGTGCTCGCTGAGCCAGAGCGACTCGTAGCCGTACGCCTCGATCGCCCGCGCGTCCTCGAGCAGTCCGCGGTAGGCCGCCGAGTGATGGCGGGGAGAGGTGGCCGTGGCCTGGAGACACCAGAGCCCAGCGCCGAACTTCATTTTCAGATTCCTCCGGTGGTTTGCGGACGTAAGGACTCTAGGTGTCTCACGTTACAAACGCGTTAAGTCCGTTGCTCTCGCGCCCTCGGATGGCAAGTCGTCTACCGGACTTCCCTACGATTGCGACATGCCAGAGCATGATCTGCCCACCGCGCTCGTGACCGGGGCCGCGGGTGGTCTCGGCTTCTCCATCGCCCGTCGGCTCGCGGAGAGGGGCGACCACGTCGTCGTCGCCGACCTCGGCGAGGACGCCTCCGCCGCCCGGGCCGACGAACTCCGCTCCGCCGGATTCTCCGCCGAGCACCGCGTGCTCGACGTGACGGACGAGGAGCAGGTCGTGGCCGCGATCGCCGAGATCGACTCGAGGACCCCTCTCTCAACGGTGGTGAACAATGCGGGCGTCGCGTTCTCGTCCCCGCTGCTCGAGACTCCGATGTCGCGCTTCGACCTGCTCTTCTCCGTCAACGTGCGGGGCACCTTCCTCGTGATGCGCGAGGCGGCACGCGCCATGACATCCCGCGGCGCTGGATCCATCGTCAACATCTGCTCGACGTCGTCGTTCACCGCGTCGACCGGTCCGATGATCGCCTACGACGCGTCGAAGGGCGCCGCGGCGATGATGACACGCGCCGCGGGCCGGGAGCTCGCACGCACGGGCGTCCGCGTCAACGGGCTCGCCCCCGGCACGATGGACACCCCGCTCGTGCGAGGTCTCGGCAGCAGCGACGACGAGCTCGCTCAGCTCGCCGCCGCACGCATCCCGGTCGGCCGCCTGGGAGGAACCGACGAGGTGGCGGAGGGCGCCGCGTGGCTCAGCTCCCCCGCCGCGTCGTACGTCGTCGGACACATCCTCGTCATCGACGGCGGCTGGCTCGCGTGAGCGTCGCCGATCCCGGCCGCCGCGTCGCGTTCGTCACCGGGGCGGGACGCGGCATCGGTCGCTCCGTCACCCTGCTGCTCGCCTCGCACGGCTGGGATGTCGCCTGCGCCGATCGCGACGCCGGGGAAGCCGCCGCGACGGCCGGGCTCGTCGCCGCAGCCGGTCGTCGATCGGCAGCCGTCATCCACGAGGTCACCGACGCCCCCGAGGCCGACACCGCCGTGGCATTCGCCGAGAGCGAGCTCGGCCCGATCACCGGGGTGGTCACCTGCGCCGGGGTCGAGATCACCGGCCCGGCGACCGAGCTCCCCGAGCGCGTGGTGCGCACCGTGGTCGACGTCAACCTGCTCGGCAGCTTCTGGACCGCCGCCGCGGTCGCCCGGTCGGCGCAGGCCGACGACCGTGAGGCGGCGATGGTGCTCGTGGCCAGCGTGAACGGGCGCACCGCGTTCCCCGGCCAGGCCGCGTACACGGCATCGAAGGGCGGCGTCATCGCTCTCGCGTCGGCGCTCGCCGTCGACTGGGCGCCGTCGGGGATCCGGGTGAACGCCGTCGCCCCCGGAGTGACCGACACCGCCATGTCCGCCGGGTCCCTCGGAGATCCGGAGAAGCGGGCGGCGCTGCTGGCGCGGATCCCGATGGCGCGACCCGCTCAGCCGGAGGAGATCGCGGAGGCTGTCGCTTTCCTGCTGTCGCCGGCCGCGAGCTACATCACCGGCATCACCCTCCCGGTCGACGGCGGCTGGTCCTCGAGGGCGTAGGCCGACGCGCCCCTGATTGCGACGGGCGGAGGCCCTTCGCTTCGCTGCGCTCAGCGGGCGGGCAACCTTGGAGGTCGAGTAGCCGCGAAGCGGCGTACCGAGACCCACCCACCCCTTCGCTTCGACGAGCTCAACGGGCGGGGCCCGCCCCTTCGCTTCGACGAGCTCAACGGGCGGGGCGGGCGGGGCGGCTCAGTTGGCGACGAGGGTGTTCGCGTGCTCGTTGATCTTCACCGTGCCCGTCTCGGTGAGGAGGAAGACGTCCTCGACCCGTGCGCCGACGCGGCCGGGCCAGAAGACGCTGGGCTCGATCGTGAACATCATCCCCGGCTCGAGAGGCGTGTTGTCCTCCTCCGAGAGGTACGGCAGCTCGTGCACGTCGAGGCCGATGTTGTGACCGGTGCGGTGGCGGAACCAGTCGCCGTAGCCCGCTTCCTCGATCACGGCACGGGTCGCGCGGTGAACGTCTCCCCCGGTCGCGCCGGGCATCGCGGCAGCACGCCCGGCCTCCTGCGCGGCCATGACCACGTCGTAGACGAGCTCGTACTCGGCGTTCGGGTCGCCGATGTGCACGGTGCGCCCGAAGTCCGAGCAGTACCCCTCGGTGATGGCGCCGAAGTCGAAGCTGACCCCGGAACCGGGCGTGAGCACATCGGTCGAGAGCCGCACCGACGCGTCGCGACTGAGGCCGGGTCCCATCGCCCAGACGGCGGTGTCGAAGCTGGCGCCCGGGGAGCCGAGCTTGCGCATCCGGTAGTCGATCTCGGCAGCGAGCTCGAGCTCGGTGATGCCGGGCTTCACCATCTTCTCGACATCGGCGATGACAGTGTCTGCCACACGGGCGGCGTGGGTCATCAGCTCGATCTCCTGCGGATCCTTGATCCGGCGGATCTCGTTGAGCAGGCCGTCGGCGACGATGAGTTCGGCGTCGGGCTTGTGGCTGCGCAGTTCGAGTGTCGTCTCGGACCAGGTCCGACCCGACACGGCGATACGTGCGAGACCGTCCTTCTCATGACCGCAGGTCTCGTCGAGGGGCTTGCCGCCGACGGCCAGCCTGTCGGCGGAGACGTAGCTGTCGAGCGCCTTGCGGAACCACTCGCGTCCGTCCTGCGACTCGTTCACCGTGACGATGTCGCCGACAACGCCGTCGGGCAGGTGGAACTCCTGCGCGTGCCGGGTCAGGATGAACAGCGGGTCCTTGCCGGGAGCGAAGAAGGCGCCCGAGATCCAGTGGTTCGTGTAGCCGATCTCGCCGAAGGTCGGCGCCGGGCGCTTGACGCCGGTGAAGTACTCGAGGTCGGTCTGCGACGCGGGCAGGAACAGGACGTCGATGCCGGCGGAGTCGAGCTTCTCGGACAGGCGTGCACGGCGAGCGGCGTAGTCGAAGGTGACCATGGTGAGCCTTTCGTTGGAGGGTCGTGGGATGCGCGGTGGCGCGATCAGTCGAGCGGGGTGACGGAGAACAGGTCCTCGTGGCTGTGCTGGACCCACCAGTCGCCGTCGATGCGGCGCCAGCCGGCGCTCACGCGCATGAGCTCGCGGACGCGCTCGCCTCCTCCTTCGCGCTCGACGCGGAGGATGTGGCGCGAGAAGGCGAGATCGCCGTCGACCGTGACGATCGGGTCGTCGACGATGAGCGAGGTCGTGACCGGCGCGTCGCCGCCCTTCGGGCGGGTGGCGCGGATGGCGTCGAGGTCGTCGAGACCGCGGGCGATCCGTTCGGTGACGGCGTCCCAGATGGTGGCGTCGCGCAGGATGAAGCGGTCGATGCGCGTCCGGTCGCCCGCGAGGAACGCGGTGTACATGGCCTTCTGCTCGGCCCAGATGGCGTTCTGGTCGGCGTCGAAGGCGGAGGTGTCGGCGAGGTCGGTGACCTCGGTGGCTGCCGTCATCGGGAGATCTCCTGGGGTGTCTGGGCCGCGGCTCGGCGCAGCTCGGTGTGGAAGGCGGCGAGCGCTTCGACGCCGCCCTCGGGAGGGTCGAGGACGACCTCGTCGACGCCGATCGCGGCGAGATCGGCGAGGATCCCGCCTCCGCCCTCGTGGATCGCCGAGGTGCCGACGAGTCTCAGGACGACCTCGAAGCGGTCGCGCGGTCGGCCGAGGTCCGCGAGAGCGGAGTCCAGGGAGCGGATGGTCGACCCCAGCTCATCGGGTTCGATCTCGGCGAGAGAGTCGTGGGCGATCCAGCCGTCGCCGACCGCCGCCGCGCGACGCAGTGCGGCGGCGCTCGTGCCGCCCAGGAGGACGGGGATCCCGCCCTCGGGCGCCGGCTTCGTGATCAGGCCGGCGGGGAGCGGGTAGTGCGGTCCGTCGGTCGCCGAGGGCGCGCCCGTCCAGACGGCGCGGACCACGTCGATCCACTCGTCGGTGAGCGCCCCGCGCTGCCGGAACGGCACTCCCAGGGCCTCGAACTCCTCGGCGAGCCAGCCGACCCCGATGCCCAGCGCGGTCCTGCCGCCCGACAGCCGGTCGAGGGTCGCCCACTGCTTCGCGAGCACGACGGGTTGACGCAGCGGCGCGATGAGGACGGCGGTGCCGAGACGGACCCGGCTGGTCGCTGACGCCGCCATGGAGAGGAGGACGATCGGGTCGTACCAGTCGGAGTCGGGCGACCAGGTCGCGCGACCGTCGCGGCTGAACGGGTAGTGGCTGTCGATGCTGGCGGGCATGAGCACGTGATCGCTCACCCAGAGCGAGTCGAAGCCGACCCGCTCCGCTTCCCGGGCGAACGGTGCGAGGCCGAGGCCCTCGTCGACGCTCGGCACCGGGAGGCGCACACCGATCCTCACGCGCTCGCCTCCGACCGGACGGCCGGGTCACGGGATTCGCGGGACTCGGGCACGCGCGGTTCGAGCCACGAGCCGATCAGCGCGCGAGCGTAGTCGGAGCGAGGCGAGTCGCAGACCTGGTCGGCCTGCCCCTGCTCGACGACATCGCCGTGGTACATGACGACGATCGAGTCGGAGATGTGCCGGACGACGGCCATGTTGTGGCTGATGAAGAGCATGGCCACTCCCAACCGCTCCTGGACCTCGAGGAACAGGTCGAGGACCTGCGCCTGGACGGAGACGTCGAGAGCGGAGACCGCTTCGTCGCAGACCAGGAGGCGGGGTTCGAGCGTGAGTGCGCGAGCGATGTTGACGCGCTGCAGCTGTCCGCCGCTCAGCTGACCGGGGCGACGCTCGGCCAGTTCCGCGTTCAAGCCGACCGACTCGAGGAGTTCGACGACGCGCTCCCGCCGCGAGGTGGCGTTCCCGATCCGATGCACGACGAGGGGCTCCGCGATCGACCAGCCGACGGTGCGGCGCTGGTCGAGGGCGAGGAGGGGCTGCTGGAAGACCGCCTGGACCTTGGCCCGGTAGGCACGGTTCTCGCGGCCGAGCCACTGCGCGAGCGGCCGGCCCTCGAACTCGATGTCGCCGGAGTCCGGTTCGACGAGCCCGAGCACCAGGTTGGCGACGGTCGACTTGCCGGATCCGGACTCGCCGACGAGACCGACGATCTCGCCGGGGGCGATGGACAGGTCGATGCCGTTCGCGGCGACCGTGCGGGTGTCGCCTTCGCCGAACACCTTGTGCACGTCTCGGAGCTCGAGAAGCGGTGCGCTCATGAGGTGGCCTCCACGGTTGCTTCGGGGCTCCATCCCGCGTCGGTGCGCAGGCGGGTCTTGCGCGGACCCGTCATGCCGAGCGACGAGGCGAGCAGCGAGCGGGTGTACGGATGCTCGGGTGCGCCGACGACCTGGGCGACCGTGCCCTGCTCGACGACGTCGCCGCGGAAGAGGACGATGACCTCGCCCGCCATCCGTGCGACGACACCCAGGTCGTGACTGACGAGGAGCACGCCGAGGTCGCGTTCGCGGCGCAGCTCGTCGAGCAGATCGATCAGCTCAGCCTGGACCGAGGTGTCGAGGGCGCTCGTGGGCTCGTCGGCGACGAGGAGGACCGGATCGTGCAGCAGCGCACCCGCGATCATGAACCGCTGCAGCTGCCCGCCGCTCAGTTGGTAGGGGTGGCTGTCGATCTTGGCGGCCGCGTTCTTGATGCCGACGCGGTCGCAGAGCGTGAGCAGCTTCTCCCGCATCTCGGGCCGCTCCTTGCGCGGCGTGGTTCCGAGCAGCTGCGATGAGATGGCGCGGGTGGGGTTCCAGGACGCGGTCGGATCCTGGAAGACCATTCCGATGGAGCGGCGGCGGAGCTCCCGCAGCTCCTTGCCGGGCATGCCGAGCAGGTTCTGCCCGCCGAAGGCGAGCCGCTCGGCGGTGATCGCAGCACCCTCGAGAAGGCGGGTCGCGGCGAGCACCGAGGTCGTCTTGCCGGACCCGGTCTCCCCCACGAAGGCGATGCACGAGCCCCGGGTGAGGCGGAAGTCGACGCCCGTCACCGCCTCGGTCGGCGCCCCGTAGTACTTGACGTGCAGGTCGGCGGCCTCGAGAACGGTGCGATCCTCGTGCACGGTCGCGGAGGAACGGACGGTATCGGTCGCGCTCATCGCTTGGCCTTGCCCTTCTTCGCCGTCTTGACGGCGCCGATCCCGTCGCCCAGCCAGACGCACAGCGACACCACGCCGAGGATCACCAGCCCGGGGAAGAACGGGTACCACCAGGCGTTCAGCACGTAGTTCTTCGCCGACGCGATCATGAGGCCCCACTCGGGACTCGGCGCCTGGGCGCCCAGCCCGAGGAACGAGAGCCCGGTGAAGGAGACGAGCACGTATCCGACGTCGAGGGTCATGCGCACGGCGAGCTGCTCGGTCGTCTGCGGGATGACGTGCCAGCGGAGGATCTGACTGCCGGAGGCGCCGAGGGTGCGCGCGGCTTTCACGTACAGCTCGCCCTTCTGGCCGCGCACGACGGTGCGCACCATCCGCGCGTAGGACGGCCACCAGACGATCACGAGCGCGAGGACCGCCGACCACAGGTCGCGGCCGACCGCGGCGGAGATGGCCATGGCGAGAACCAGGTAGGGGAAGGCGAGGAAGACATCGGTGACCTTGCTGAGGAGCGTGTCGAACCAGCCGCCGATCCAGCCGCCGATGGCGCCGATGACGGTTCCGACGGCGGCGGCCGAGACGACGACGATGATCGCGCAGCCGATCGAGATCCGGGCACCGAGCACCATGCGGGAGAAGATGTCGCGGCCGGCGTCGTCGGTTCCGAACGGGTGCGCGAACGACGGCGGCAGGAAGCGCTGACCGACGTTGATCGATGTGGGGTCGGCGATCACGAACAGCTGGGGATAGAACACCAGGATGGCCAGCACGACGAGGGCGATGACGCCGACGATGCGGCGGGCGGTCGGGCGGACGCGCGCGGTCGATCGGGTGATGAGCGCTGCGGAGGTCATGCGAGCTCCTTCACTCGGGGGTCGAGCCAGCGGATGATCTGGTCGGTGAGCTCGTTCACGATCACGAACGTCGCCGTGATGACGAGCGTGATGCCGAGGATCGGGTTGTAGTCGAACGTGCGGAAGGCGTTGAAGGCGTAGAGGCCGAGACCGGGCCAGGAGAAGACGACCTCGACGATGATCGTGCCGCCGAGCAGCCAGCCGAACTGGAGCCCGAGCATGGTGATGACCGGGGCCAGCGAGTTGCGGAGCACGTCGACGATCACGACCTTGCCCTCGGACTCGCCGCGCGCCCGGGCGGTGCGCACGTACGGCTTCTTCAGTTCCGCCGAGACGGTCGTGCGGGTCAGCCGGAGCGCGATGCCCAGCTGGCTGACGACGAGAGCGGTGACGGGGAGGATCAGGTGGGCGATCGCGTCTCCGAGGGCGTAGGTGTTGCCGCCGAGGAGGGAGTCGAGGACCGTGAACCCGGTGATGCGGGCGAGCCCGTAATCGCCGTAGTCGAGGGTCCCCGACACGGGCAGCCAGCCGAGGCCGGATGCGACGGCCAACTGCAGGAGCAGGCCGATCCAGAACACCGGGAGGGCGGCACCGATGACGGAGATGACGTTGATGAGCTTCGATCGGAAGCCGTCGGGGAGGAGTGCCCAGACGACGCCGAGGCTGACACCGATCACCGCGTAGGTGAATGCCGCGATGAAGACGAGCTCGAGGGTCGGAGGCAGGAAGTAGAGGATGTCCTGCAGCACGGGCTGGCGCGATTGGATCGAGTCGCCCAAGTCGAGGCGGAGGATGCCGCCGAGGTAGTTGAGGTACTGGTCCCAGAGCGGCAGGTCGAGGCCGAGCTGACGCCGGACCTCCGCCACCTGCTCGGGGCCGGCGTTGAGGCCGGCCGCCAGGCGTGCCGGGTCTGCGGGAACGACGCGACCGAGCACGAAGGTGAGGCTCACGGCCGCCCAGACGACGACGAAGATCCACAGGATCCTGGTCGCGAGGCGACGGAGCCATCCTCCGCGGGCCGGGCGTGCACCCGGGCCGGAGCCCCCGGCCCGGCGCGAGGGCCGGACCGGGGACTTCTGCAGGGTCGCGTCGTTCGTCATCAGCTCGCTCGTGCGTAGAAGAATCGCACGACGTAGTTGTAGTCCATCACCTCGTACTGCACGTCCCACTTGTCGAGGACGGGCTGTGCGAGCTTGGGCTGCGAGGCGAAGATCGCGACGTACTGCTCGTTGATCGCGGTCACCGCGTCGATGACGGCCTGGTCGCGTTCCGTCTCGTCGCTGATCGTCGGGAGCTCCGCGACCATGGCGTCGACCTCCGGGTCCTGGAAGTAGGACCAGTTGTACCCGCCGTTGGAGGCGATCGTCGCCGACACGTAGCCCTGCGTGAGCATCGAGCTGGGGTCGTCGGAGACGGCCGACATGTTGAGGAACGAGATGTCCGCGGCGGTGTCGGGGTTCGACTGGATCTCGACCATCTGGGCCCACGGCACCATCTGGATCTCGACCTTGACGCCGATGTCAGCGAAGTTCTGCTCGAGCAGGGTGCCGGTGAACTCCTCGTAGGACAGTCCCGACAGGCCCAGGTAGCTGACGGTGAGCCCGTCGGCGTATCCCGCCTCGGCGAGGAGCGCCTTGGCGCCCTCGACGTCGCGCTCGGGGACCGCGAGATCCTCGATGCCGCCGCCGAAGCCCGTCGGCAGGGGTCCGACGGCGAGGTCGCCGTAGCCCTGGTAGTAGTCGAGCATCGCCTGGTAGTCGAACGCCTTCGAGAGGGCCTCGCGGACGCGGACGTCGGCGAGGGCGCCCTTCTGGGTGTTGAGCGGCAGGATCTGCACGGAGAGCCCGGACTGCTCGACGAGCTTGACGCCGTCCATGGCGGCCGCGGACGCCGAGTCGTCGGGTCCGACGGCACCGAGCATGTCGATCTCGCCCTGGCCCATCAGCTGGAGCGCGGTCTGCACGTCGGCGTCGACCCGGAGGGTGACCTTCTTGGGCGCTGCGTCGTCCCAGTCGAGGTAGTAGTCCTCGAACGCGGTCAGCTCGATGGCGCTCCCCTTGGCCCACGAGTCGAGCTCGTACGCGCCGGAGCCCGCCTCGTTGTCGGCGAACCAGTCCTGAGCCCACGGGTCGTCGTCGGTGGCGTTCGCCTCGATGGCGTCGCCGCTCACGATCGCGATCTTCTGCAGCTTGCCGGGGAGGAAGACGTCGGATGCCGAGAGGTCGACGACGACGGTCGTGTCGTCGGTGGCCTCGACCGAGCTGATGCCCGCGATGATCGACGCGGGACCCTGGTTGACGGCCTGGACTCGCTCGATCGAGGAGACGACGTCGTCGGCGGTCAGGTCGGTGCCGTCGTGGAAGGTCAGCCCCTCGCGGAGGGTGAAGGTGTATTCGGTCGCGTCGTCGTTGGCTTCCCAGCTCTCGGCGATGCCGGGGCCGATCTCGACGCCGCCGGGCTCGTACTGCGTCAGCGAGTCGTACACGTTGCGTACGAACTCGAAGCCGTCGGACGAGAACGCGATCGCGGGGTCGAGGGTCGTGGTCTCTGCGATGTTGGAGAACACGGCGGTGACCTCGTCGGAGCCCGAGGAGGAGGCGGCCTGCTGGCCGCACGCCGTGAGCGCGAACACCGTGACGGCGGCGCCGGCCGCGACGGCGGCGGATCTTCTGCGGATCATGTGGGGATGGTCCTTACTTTGGCTTGGAGGGATTAGGACTGCGGTGCAAGGGATGGAGCCGTGGTGTAGCCGTCGATCAGGTCCTCCTCGATCGCTTTCGCGTCGCGGAGTGTCGGATCGCCGTACCCGCCGCCGCCGCCGGTCTGAATGCGGACGCGGGAGCCTTTGGGGAGGGGAAGGGCGTTGACCTTGAGGATGTGCTCCTCGCCGTCGCCGCGATCGACGACGACATCGGTCGGCTGCCCGCTCGAGCCGCCGAAGAGTCCCCAGGCGGGGAGCTTCGACCTCTCGAACCACAGCGACACGGTCGTCGACTCGGCGAGCGTCTCGTAGGACCGCCAGATGCCGAGGCCTCCGCGGTGGGTGCCCTCGCCGCCGGAGTCGGCCTGCAGGCCGTATCCGGTGATGCGGATCGGGTAGCGCGACTCGATCACCTCGATGGGGTAGTTCTTGAGGTCGCCTCCGCCGTAGTTGATCTGGCCGTTGGCGCCGTCGCGGTCGGAGAGCGCACCCCAGCCGACGCCGGTGGCCTCGCCGCAGAAGAACGGCTCGCCCGAGTTGTCGGTGCCGGCGAACAGGATGTTCATCGAGTCGGCGGTCTGGCCGGCGTTGACCATGTCGGGCAGCGCCGGCGCGAGCGCCTTGATGAACAGGTCGATCATCATGCCGAGGTGCGGGTAGTAGAACTGGCAGGCCGCGGGTTCGCGCGCGTCGAAGACGGTGCGCGGCTCGGTCTTGACCGTCATGTTGCGGAACGTGCCGGCGGTGACCGGCGTCTCGGGGTTGATGAGGAACTTGTAGGCGAGGCGTGCCGCCGAGACGGTCTGGGCGTAGCCGCAGTTCATCGATCCGGGCGTCTGCGGGCTGGAACCGCTGAGGTCGAGCAGGATCTCGCCGCCCGAGACGGTGACGGTGACCTTCACCGGGACGGGCTGGCCGTTGGGTCCCCAGGAGTCGAGTGACGCTTCGGCGGAGTAGACCCCGTCCGGGATCGCGGAGACCGTCTCGCGGTCGAGGCGCTCGCACTGCTCGAAGACCTGCTCGGACGCGGCCTCGACGGTCTCGCCGCCGAACCTGTCGTAGAGGCGCTGCAGCATCTTCTCGCCGGTGTGGCAGGCAGCGACCTGCGCGTGCATGTCGCCCCAGATGGAGCGCGGCAGGCGCGAGTTGCGCATCAGGAAGTCGATGGTCTGGTCGTCGCGGACGCCCGCGCGGTACAGGTAGGTGGGGCCGAGACGGTAGCCCTCCTGGTAGATGTTCGTCGAGTCCATCGCCTGACCGGCGTCCTTCGCGCCGATGTCGAGCCAGTGCGCCTTGGTCGCGCCGAAGCCGATCAGCCGCCCCTCGTAGAAGATGGGCGAGAAGATCGACAGGTCGTTGAGGTGGCTGCCGACAAGGTAGCTGTCGTTGATGGCGAAGACATCGCCCTCGCGGTAGTTCTCGGGTCCGCCGATGTGCTCGGTCGTGACGGCGATGGCCGCGTCGAGCGCCCCGAGGAAGATGGGCAGGCCGGGCGCCTGGCCGAGCAGGTGGCCGTCGGCGTTGAAGAGACCGACGCTGCAGTCCTTCATCTCGTAGATGATCGGCGTGTAGGCGGATCGCGCGAGGTTGTTGTTCATCTGCGCGGCGATCGAGTCGAACGCGTTGCGGATGACCTCGACGGTCACGGGGTCGACGCGCAGCGCGACGTCGGGTTCGGTGGTCTGGAGAGTCACGAGGCGCTCCTTTCGAGCACGAGGTGTCCGTGAGCCGACGGGGTCGCGACCCATCCGGGCGGAACGAGGACGGTGCAGCCGGGTTCGAGCAGGATCGCCGGCCCCGCGACCGCTCGGCCGGGCCGGACGGATGCGCGGTCGTAGACGACGCTGTCGAGGGTGTCGCCGGCGTAGCGGACGCTCTGCTGGCCGAGGACGACGGGCTCGTCCCCCGCAGCGGAGTCGACGGCGGGTGGGCGAGGAGTGAGACCGCGGGCGACGAGGCGGAGGGCGACGACCTCGACCTTCTCCCCCGGGTTGTTGTGCCCGAAGCGCTCGAGGTGCTCGGCGTCGAAGCGGGTCTGCAGTCCGGCGAGGACCTCCTCCGGCTCGGCGTCCGGATCGAAGCCGACGGTCAGCGTGTACTCCTGGCCGAGGTAGCGGACGTCGAGGCCGGGTGCGAGGTCGACCTGGTCGGGCGCGACGCCGTCGGTGTCGAGCAGTGCGGCGCCGCGGTCGAGGAGCGCTGTGGTCGCTCCCTTCAGCACGTCGGGTCCGAGGTCGTCGAGACCGTGGAAGAAGCTCTGCACGAGGTCGTGGCGCAGGTCCGTGTGGACCATGCCCCAGGCGGAGAGCACGCCCGGGCTGCCGGGCACGATGACCTGGCCGAGCTCGAGCTCATCCGCGATCGAGACGGCGTGCAGGGGACCCGCACCGCCGAAGGCGAGCAGCCCGAAGTCGCGCGGGTCGATGCCGCGGGCGACGGTGATCTCGCGGATCGCGTTCGCCATCGCCGCATCGGCGACCGCGACGATGCCGAGCGCGGTCTGCTCGACGTCGAGTCCGAGGGCGTCGCCCACCCGCTCGGCCGCGTCGCGGGCGGCGGACTTGTCGAGGGCGAGGGTTCCGCCGAGCAGCGCGACGTCGGGCAGTCGCCCGAGCAGCAGGTTCGCGTCGGTGACCGTCGGCTCGGTGCCGCCGCGGCCGTAGCTCGCGGGTCCGGGGACCGAGCCGGCCGATCGGGGTCCGACCCGGAGCGCGCCGGCGACGACGTGCGCAACAGATCCGCCGCCTGCACCGATCGTGTGCATGACGACGGACGGGGCGAGGAGCGGGTGACCTTCGAGCTCGGTCTGCGAGGCGATGTCGGCCTCGCCGTCGACGACGAGGCTCACATCGAAGGACGTGCCTCCCATGTCGACGCAGAGGAGCTTGTCGAGTCCGAGGTCGTTCGCGACGGCGACACCGGCCATGGTGCCGCCGACCGGACCGGAGAAGAGTGTCTGCACGGCACGCTCCCTGGCCCGGTCGACTGTCATGACGCCGCCGTTGGACTGCATGACCTTGAGCGCACTGCTCAGGCCGCCGTCCTGGAGCGACGATTCGAGGACCCGCAGGTACTCGAGGACGATGGGCGCGATGTACGCCGAGACCGCGGTCGTGCTGGTGCGCTCGTATTCGCGCCACTCGGGGGCGATGTCGCTCGAGCACACTACGGCGATCGTCGGGGCCACGCGCGCGAAGATCTCGGCGATGGCTTTCTCGTGCACCGGGTTGGCGTAGGCGTGCAGCAGCACGACGGCAACGGCGTCGACGGTCCCGTCGAGCTCGCGGGCGAGGGACTCGACCTGGGCGACGTCCAGCTCGGTCACCGTGCTGCCGTCGGGCGCGAGGCGCTCGTCGATCTCGTGGATGTCGCGACGGGGCACCAGCGGCTTGGGTGCGGTGAAGCGCAGGTCGTACATCGCCGGCCGGTTGGCGCGCCCGATCTCGTAGACGTCGCGGAACCCGCGGGTCGTGAGCAGAGCGACCCGCGACCCGCGGCGCTCGAGGAACGCGTTGAGACCGGCCGTGGTGCCGTGCACGAACGAGTCGACCTCGTCGAGGGTCACGTCGAGGCCGGCGACGGCGGCGAGCACGCCGTCGGCGAGCACGCCGGGCGTCGTCAGCGCCTTCGCGGTGCGGAGCGTCCCGTCGTCTCCGACCGCGACCGCATCGGTGAATGTGCCGCCGATATCGACACCGACTCTGAATCCCATGGTGGCTGCGCCCTTTCCGTCTCTCAGTGAACTGCCGTCGATGCCGCGATGGCCGGGCGCAGTCCGGCCTCCGTGACGTCGTGCCAGGTGAGGAATCTCTCGATGCCCGTGCGGAGGACATCGGTGCCGCTCGCCAGGGAGATGCGGACGTGGTCGGCTGCGACCTGCCCGAATGCGCTGCCGGGAGCGACGGCGACCCCGTACTCGACGAGTTCGAGGGCCGCGGTGCGACTGTCGACGCCCGGCGCGAGCGGGATCATGAGGTAGAAGGCGCCCTCGGGTCGGACCACCGGGATCGTGGGCTCGAGCAGGGACACGGCGAGGTCGCGGTGCGCGCGGTAGGCGTCGCGCATCGCGGCGACGGGCGCCTGCGGCCCCTGCAGTGCGGCGATCGCGGCCATCTGCGAGACACCGGAGATGCAGGACAGCAGAGGCTCCTGCACGTGCACGAGGGTCGGCGCGAGCCATTCGGGGGCGATGACGTAGCCGACTCGCCATCCGGTCATCGCGTAGGTCTTCGAGAACGAGAAGGCGGAGACGACGTTGTCGGTTCCGAACCCGGCGGCATCGGCGGGTTCGCCGTCGAAGATGAGCTCGTCGTAGACCTCGTCGGAGATGACCAGGATCCCGCGGTCGGCCGCGAACGCGACGATCTTGCCGATGACGTCCCGCGGAAGCACGGCGCCGGTCGGGTTGCCCGGGGAGTTGAGGATGATGACGCGGGTGCGCTCGGTGACGAGCGACTCGAGCTCGGCGAGGTCGGGCGCGAAGCCGTTCTCGGGGCGGAGGCCGTAGAAGACAGGACGCGCACCGTGCAGCACGGTGAGCATGGCGTAGTTGGGCCAGGAGGGATCGGGGACGAGCACCTCGTCGCCCGTGCTGAGGACGGCGCTGAGGACCGCCGAGATCCCCTGGCCCGCACCCTGGCAGACGATGACGCGATCGAACGGCACGGCAGTTCCGTACCGGCGCTCGACGGACTCGGCGATGGCCTCGCGGAGTGCCTGCATGCCTGCGCTGTGGGTGTAGCCGATCCCGCTGCGCGCCGCGCGGACGGCGGCCTCGACGATGTGGTCGGGCGTCGGGAAGCCGGGCTCGCCCACCTCGAGCCGCGCGATGTCACGGTCGCTGGCGAGCACCAGGTTGACGATCTCGCGGATGCCGGAGGCTCCGAGGTGATCGATGTGGGGGGCGAGGTGCGGCACGGTGCTCTTTCGTCGGGGGGGGTACACCCACCGTACGAACTAAATATGTCGAATGACAGCGCCGATTGTTACAAGCTTGCTAAATGTAAGGCGCTGGCGTCTGTGACTTTCTGTTTGAGCGCAGGCGAGGGAGCTCTGCATACAATCGATCATGCCTACAGCACTGACACGCGGAGCCTGGATCCTCGGCACCGACACCGGGATCACCGCCGCCATCGCCGCGTCCGGGTTCGATTGGATCGTCCTGGACCAGCAGCACGGACGCCTCGGCGACAGCGAGATGATCTCCCTGCTGGCCGCGACCGAAGGAGGCGTACCGCGCTGGGTGCGGGTCAGGTCCCTCGACGACGGGCTCATCGGACGGGCCCTCGATGCCGGGGCCCAGGGCGTCGTCGTCCCGATGGTCGACTCGCGCGCCCAGGCCGAGCAAGCCTCACGTGCGACACGATACCCGCCGCGTGGAGCGCGCAGCTGGGGTCCGTTCGCCGGCGGCTACTCCTCGCCAGGCGAGGCGCCGCATTCCGACATGGTGTGCGCAGTCATGATCGAGACCGCTGCCGCACTGGCCGATGTCGACTCGATCGCTGCCACCGCGGGGGTGGACATGCTGTTCGTGGGCCCGTTCGACCTCGCGCTCGCGCTCGGCGTCGAACTCGACACCCTGCTGCTGGCCGACGGTCCCGACGCCCCGCTGCACCGCATCGTGGACGCCGCGAAGCGAGCCGGGATCAAGGCCGGCGCGTTCGGCGGCACTCCCGCCCGGGCGGCGACGCTCGCCGCTCTCGGCTTCGACACGGTCGCCGTCGCGAGCGACACCCTTCTGGTCCAGCTGGGCGCCACGGCCGCGCTGGCCTGACCCGCGTTCGCGTGGAGCTGGCGCTCAGACGACGGACTCGGACCAGCTGTCGGCCTCGCCGAAGCGGTGGGCGACGACAGTGACCGCCTGCTCGCGCAGGTACGCCAGCAGCTCGACGCGACCGGCGCGCACCGACTCGCCCGCGTGGATCGACACATCAGGCGCACCGGCGACCGCGGTCGCCAGATCGTCTGCGAGGGCGGCGCGGGCGGCGCCGCCGACGATCCGAACGCGCGCGGGCGTCTCCGCTCGCATCCGCTCGAGCCAGGCGGTGTCCGCCTCGACGCGCGGTGACGCAACCGCGCCGAGCGCCGCCGCGATTCCCCCGTCCGGAACGCTGACCGTCACGACCGAACCTGCGCGCTGGGCGGCGATGAGGGCGCGGAGCAGCTGAGCCGTCGAGGCATCGCGCGAGGCGCGCAGTTCGACGGGCACGGGCAGGTAGCGGAGCAGGTTGCGCTCGAGTCCGAGCTGCTGACGGTCGCGGGCGATGCCGAACTCGGTCCGCCAGGACGACTCGTCCGATGCCGCGGCGTCGCGGAGCCACGCCTGCTCGGTCTCGGTGAGATGCGGAGCCGTTGCGGCGAGGACCGCGTCGATCGCGGGGCTGATCCCGGGCTCCTCGGTCCGAACGGTCGGCGCATCGCGCCAGTCGCCCAGTGCGGCGAGGTAGCTCGGGCCGCCCGCCTTGGTGCCGGCGCCGACCGACGAGCGCTTCCATCCGCCGAACGGCTGGCGCTCGACGATCGCGCCGGTCGTCGCACGGTTGACGTAGAGATTGCCGGCCTCCACCGATTGAAGCCACTGAGCCAGCTCGGCGGGGTCCTGCGTGAAGAGTCCCGAGGTGAGCCCGAAATCGGTCTCGTTGACGATGGAGATCGCGTCGGCGAGGGTCGGCGCGGTCATGACGCCGAGCACGGGCCCGAAGTACTCGGTGCGATGGAAAGCGGATCCGCGGCGCACCCCGGTCTTGACGCCCGGCGTCCAGAGCGAGTCGTTCACACGGCGCGGTTCGACGAGCCACTTCTCCCCCGGCTCGAGGCGGGTGAGTGCACCGAGCAGCTTCTCCCCCGGCTCCTCGACCAGCGGTCCCATCTGCGTGAGCGGCGAATCGGCGGGACCGACGCGCAGTGAGGTGACGGCGTCGATCAGCTGGGCGGTGAAGCGATCCGACTTCTCGAGCGACCCGACGAGCACGACGAGACTCGCGGCCGAGCACTTCTGGCCGGCATGCCCGAACGCGCTCCGCACCGTCTCGGCGACCGCGATGTCGAGGTCGGCCGCGGGCGTGACGATCACGGCGTTCTTGCCGCTCGTCTCGGCCATGAGCGGCAGACGCGGGTTCCAGGAGCGGAAGAGCTCGGCGGTCTCGAACGACCCGGTGAGGATGACCCGGTCGATCGACTCGTGCGTGATGAGCGCTTTCCCGGTCTCATCCTCGGGCACATCGGCGAGCGCGACGAGATCGCGCGGAACACCCGCGGCCCAGAGCAGCTCGCACACCACGGCGGCGGTGCGACGGGCCTGCGGGGCGGCCTTCAGGATGACGGCGGAGCCGGCGGCGAGCGCCGCGGCGACACCGCCGAACGGGATGGCGACGGGGAAGTTCCAGGGGCCGACGACGAGCGTCAGGGCGACCGGCTCGAAGCGAGCACCGTCGACCGACTCGAGCCCGAGCGCCTGACGCGCGTAGTAGCGGGCGAAGTCGATGGCCTCGCTGATCTCGGGGTCGGCCTCGGCGATGGTCTTGCCGGTTTCGGAGGCGGAGACCTCGATGAGTCGATCGCGACCTGCCGCCAGCGCGGAGGCCGCGGTCTCGAGGAGGGCGGCGCGTTCGGCGGCGGGGCGGGTTCCCCACACCGTTCCGGCCGCGCGGACGCGTTCGACGAGGGCATCCACACCGGCGGAGTCGGTGGGCGCGTCCGCGTCCGATTCGATGCCGGCGGTGCTGGTCGTCGCCCGAACCAGGGCGGCGCGGCCCCACGCACGGTTGGCGGGCAGGGCGGGGTCCGTGTCCGGCTCCCCCGCGAACGGCTCGTCGACTCCGCGCGGCGCAGCGGCCGGGGCGGTGCGGTCCTGCGTGCGATTCGGACCGGGCAGCTCGCCTCGGGTCTCGCGGAGGGCGTCGACGGAGGCCCGGAACCGGGTCTCCTCCCGCGTCCACAGCGACGGGTCGCTCGTGATCCGCGTGGACGCGGAGAGAAAGTTCTCGGGAGACGCCCCCTCCTGGAGGCGGCGGACGAGGTAGCTCACGGCCGCATCGAACTCGTCGCGCGCGACGACGGGCGTGTAGAGGAGGACATGTCCGACGGCCGCGCGGACGGCCGCGACCTGGCCGGTCGCCATGCCGAGCAGCATCTCGAACTCGACGTCGCCGGTGACCCCGCGACGCTCGGAGAGCGTGCGGGCGAAGGCGATGTCGAAGAGATTGTGGCCGGCGACGCCGAGGCGGATCGAGCGGGTGCGCTCGGGGGTCATCGCCCAGTCGAGCACGCGCTTGTAGTTCGCGTCGGTCGCGAGCTTGCTGGGCGCCGTCGCGAGCGGCCAGCCGTGGACCCGCGACTCGACGACCTCCATCGGAAGATTCGCGCCCTTGACGAGACGCACCTTGATCCGCGCGCCGCCCGCGTCGACACGGGCCGTCGCCCATTCGGAGAGGCGCTGCATGGCACCGAGGGCATCGGGGAGGTAGGCCTGGAGGACGATACCGGCCTCCAGCTGCGTCATCCCGGGTCGGTCGAGCAGTCTCGTGAAGACCGCGATCGTGAGGTCGAGGTCGCGGTACTCCTCCATGTCGAGGTTGATGAACTTCGGGCGGCCGGCCGCGGTGCTGGCGGCGGCCATCTCGTAGATGGGTGCGAGCCGGCTCTCGACGAGGTCGACGGTCTCGTCGAATGCCCACATCGACAGGGCCGGCGCGATCGCCGAGATCTTGATCGAGACGTAGTCGACGTCGTCGCGCGCCAGGAGGGACTTGATGCCCGCCAGGCGACGCGCGGCTTCGCGCTCGCCGAGAACGGCCTCGCCGAGGAGGTTGATGTTGAGCGCGTCGCCGTGACGGCGGAGGCGGGTGATGGTGCGACCGAGCGAACCGGGTGCGGAGTCGATGATGAGGTGCTGCACCATTCGCCGGAACACCGACTTCGCCGCGGGGACGACGATGCCGGGGGCGACGCGGGAGGCGACGGCCCCGAGGCGGATCGCTCCTCGCTGGTAGGCGGGCAGGAACGCGGGTGTGATCCGCGCGACCTCGCGCAGGTTGGCGGCGGCGATGCGGGCGTCGTCGGGGCGCAGCACCCCGTCGACGAAGCCGAGCGTGAACGGCAGGCCGCGGGGGTCGGCGAGCACTCCGGCGAGGCGTGCAGCGGAGGCGTCGGGGGCCACGCCCGCGGCGGTGGCAGCCCAGTCGCGAGCGAGCAGGACGGCCGCGTCGGCCATCTCCGAGAGGTCGTCAGGCGCGTCGGCCATCGCACCCGGTCCCTGCGGCGTCGTGATCGTCATGGCGTGCTCCTCGAGGTCAGGGCATCCCTTGCGGGATGGCTCCAGTCTGCGGATCCCGCCAGTGAAGCGAAAGTACGTAAGAATGAACAGAACCGTTCAGCATCACTTAATCGAGTGGGTCGTTCCTGTCCCCGCCCCGGAGGTCCTCATGCTCGAGATCCGCCGCCTGCGCCTGCTGCGCGAACTGCAGCTGCGCGGCACGCTCGGCGCCGTCGCGGAGGCGCTCGGCTACACGACCTCGTTCATCTCGCAGCAGCTCGCCTTGTTGGAGCGCGAGGTCGGGCACTCGCTGCTCGAGCGTCGCGGCCGCCGGGTCGCTCTCACCGCGCGAGCCGAGATCCTCTGCGACTACACGGTCCGACTGCTCGACCTCGTCGAGGAGGCCGAGGGTGCGCTGCAGTCGTCCGAATCCGAGCTCGCGGGCACCGTGCGGGTCGCGACCCTGCAGTCATCAGCGCACGCGCTCGTGCCCGCCATGCTGACGCTGCTCGCGGGCCGGCATCCCGGACTGCGCGTCGAGGTGGAGCAGCGCGAGCCGGAGGAGGCGCTGTTCGAGACCGCGGCGCGATCGTTCGACCTCGTGATCGCCGAGGAGTATCCCGGTCAGACGCGACCCCTCCGCGAGGACCTTGATCGCGTCGTGCTCGCGTCGGACTCGATCTCGCTCGCGGTGCCCGACTCGCTGGCAGGTCAGGTGGGATCTCTCGCCGACACCTCGAGGCTGCCGTGGGTGATGGAGCCGCGCGGCACCCTTTCCAGGGCGTGGGCGACGCAGCTGTGCCGCACCGCGGGGGTGGAGCCGGACGTGCGCTACGAGACGGCGGACCTGATGGCGCACATCCGCCTGGTGCGGTCGGGCAACGCCGTCGGTCTGCTGCCGGAGTTCATCTGGGCGGGCGAGGAACCGACCGTGCACCTGCTCCCCCTCCCGGGAGCCCCGCGCCGAACCCTGATCACCTCGACGAGGCTGGCGGCGCGCACCTCACCGGCCGTGGGCGCGGTCCGCGAGGCCCTGGCCGCCTCCACCCCCTGAGCCCGGAGCACCCCCTTCGAATATCCCGGACTCGTCACCACTGGGTCCTCGGCCACGCTTGCAGAGGGATGCGGCGTGCGCCTGAGTCCGGGACATCGGTCTCGGAGCGCGGTGAGTGTCAGCGGGCGGAGTACTCGGCGAACGCCTCGTCGTAGATCGCGAGGGCGCGCTCGACCTCGGCGTCGGTGACGATGCAGGGCGGGACGACATGGATGCGGTTGTCCGCGGCGAACGGGAGCAGGCCCCGAGACAGCAGCGCCTTCTTGAGGGTCGCCATCTCGGCGGGGCCGATCGGCGAGCGGGTGACGGGGTCGGCCACGAGGTCGAGCGCCCAGAAGACACCGACTCCGCGGACCTCGCCGATCACGTCGTACTTCTCCCCGAGAGCACGCAGACCGGGGCCGATCACGTCGCGGCCGACACGGGCGGCGTTCTCGACGATGCCCTCCTCCGCCATCGCGTCCAAGGTGGCGACGATCGAGCCCATCGCCAGCGGGTGGCCCGAGTAGGTCAGGCCGCCGGGGAAGACGGTGTCGTCGAACGCCTCGGCGATCCAGGCGGGGATGATGACACCGCCCGCGGGAACGTAGCCCGAGTTGACGCCCTTCGCGAAGGTGATGAGGTCGGGTACGACGCCCTCGGGGTTGAGCTCGGGGTTCTGGAACGCGAACCAGTCGCCGGTGCGGCCGAAGCCGGCCATGACCTCGTCGAAGATCAGGACGATGCCGTACTTGTCGGCGAGCGCGCGCACTCCTGCCAGGTATCCGGGCGGCGGAAGCAGCACGCCGGCGGTGCCGGGAACCGTCTCGATGAGGATCGCCGCGATCCCCGCGGGCCCCTCGGCCTGGATGACCCGCTCGAGGTGGTGCAGGGCGCGCTCGCTCTCCTGCTCGGGCGAGTCGGACCAGAACTCGCTGCGGTAGGCGAAGGGTCCGAAGAAGTGCACGTGGCCGCGCGCGTACTCGTTCGGCACGCGGCGCCAGTCGCCGGTCGCGACGATCGCCGCGCCGGTGTTGCCGTGGTAGGACCGGTACATCGAGAGCACCTTGTCGCGGCCCGTCACGAGGCGGGCCATGCGGACCGCGTTCTCGTTGGCGTCGGCGCCGCCGTTGGTGAAGAAGACCTTCGAGAACTCGTCGCCGGCGCGGGCGAGGATGCGGGACGCCGCCTCGCCCCGGGTCAGGTTGGCGTGCGCGGGAGCGACGGTGGCGAGCACGTCGGCCTGCGCCTTGATGCCGGCGATCACCTTGGGGTGCTGGTGGCCGATGTTCGTGTTGACGAGCTGGCTCGAGAAGTCGAGGTAGCGGTTGCCGTCGAAGTCCCAGACCTCGCAGCCCGCTGCGCCTGCGATGACCATGGGATCGAGCGACGCCTGCGCCGACCACGAATGGAAGACGTGCGCCCGGTCGAGATCGTGGGCGCGCTCGCCGAGCTCGGCATCCAGTTCCATGACTCTCTTCTTCCTCTGTAGGGCGTTCCGGGCGAGGTCGCACGTTGCGGCGGGCCCCGAACGCCGCAACGTGCGCGCGACGATCCTGCAGTTCAAGTCTTAGCGGACGAAGCCAAGGACCGCGCGCACGTTCCGGCGGGTGGGGCCCGCCGGAACGTGCGCGTTCGCCCGGAACGCCTGGTGTCGGTGACCGCACGTTCCGGACATATGCGTACGCCGGAACGTGCGGTCCTGCCCGGCACATCCGATCTTGCGAGCGGGGGTCCGGGCGGTGGTGTTACGCGCCGCCCTCGGTGAGGGTGACGTCGATCGGGGTGAAGTCGGCGCCCGTGAGGTCGAGGTCCTCACCTTCCAGCTCATCGAGAGCCTTCTGGATCCACTCGTTCGTCCAGGCGGACGCCGGCGGCTCCTCGGTGATCAGCTTCGCGCCGGTCTCGTTCGTCGCCGACAGGGCGCCCTCGACGGTCGCGTCCCACGCGGCCTCGTCGATGATGCCGATGCCGTTGTCGGACGGCCAGATGAGCTTGTTGGTCTCGTTGACCATCCACAGCTCGTGGCTGAGACCCCATCCGGAGCCCTCCGCGATCGTGATGTCGGCTGCCGACTCGGGGTCGCCCGCCGCGTACACCCAGCCCTTGATGACGGCCTTCAGGAACTTGACCGTCGTCTCCTGGTACTCCTCGTCGCTCTCGAGTCGTTCGGTGTCGGCCCAGATCGCGTCCTGGAGCATGGCACCGCCCGCCTCCTCGTAGGAGATGACGTTGAAGTCCTCGGGCTGGTACAGCTCGCCCGTGTCGGGGTCGGTCGCCTCGAGCAGCTGCGCGTACTCGTTGTAGGTCATCGCCTGGGCAGCATCGATGTCGCCCTCGAGGAAGGCGTTCATGTTGAAGTCCTGCGTGATGATCTGCACGGTGGTCGAGTCGAGACCCTCCGCCGCCATCGCCGCGAAGATCTCCCACTCGTTGCCGAAGCCCCAGCTGCCGATCTTCTTGCCCTCGAAGTCGGCGACCGAGTCGATGCCGCTGTCGGCCCATGCCACCTGCAGGGTGCCGGATCGCTGGAAGATCTGCGCGATGTCGGTGATGTTCGCGCCCGCCTCGATCGAGCCCAGCGCCTTCGGCACCCAGGCGATCGCGTAGTCGACGTCGCCCGCGACGAGCGCATCCTGGGGCACGATGTCGCCACCGCTCGGGATGATCTCGACGTCGAGGCCCTCGTCCTCGAAGAAGCCCTGGTCGAGTGCGGCGTAGTACCCCGCGAACTGCCCCTGGGGCAGCCACTGCAGCTGCAGGCTGACCGGGGTCAGCTCCTCCTCGCCGCCTCCCCCGGCGCCCTCCTCGTTCGACGCGGGCGATGAGCAGGCCGAGAGGACGAGTGCCGAGGCGAGGAGCCCGGCCCCGACCGCTATGGCACGACGTGTGCTGTGGGTCATGTCAGTTGCCTTTCCTGGTGCGTGGATGGTGCGTCGGTCATTTGCTGCGCCCGGTCACCGTGAGGCTGCGGGACATCGGGGAGGCGAGCCGCTCCAGTGCGGCCGTCACGAGGAAGAAGATCAGGCCGAGCACGATCCCGCCGACCACGTACGCCCATGCCCGGGCGTAGGCGCTCGTGGATGCCGAGGTCGAGATGAGGCTGCCGAGACCGCCGCGGGGGCCGCCGAAGTACTCGGCGACGAGCGCGGAGATGACGGCGAGCGACGAGGCGATCCGGATGCCGGTGAAGATGTACCCGCGCGCCGCCGGAAGGGTGAGGACCCGCAGGGTCTGAGGCCGGGTGGCCGCGTAGGCGCGCATCAGGTCGCGATGGACGGGCCGCGTCTGCTGCAGCCCGCGGAGGGTGTTGATGAAGACCGGCACGAACACCGCGAGGCCCGCCATCGTGCGCCGCCCCACCTCGGAGTCGGCGCCGAACATGGTGTTGAGCACGGGCGCGAGGGCCACGATCGGCACGACCGCGAGGGCGGCGACGATCGGCGCGGTCAGCTGGTCGAAGAAACGACTGAGCGACGCGACGAGCGCCGCGGCGATGCCGACGATCGATCCGACGACGAGGCCGATCAGCGCGTTCAGCCCGGTCGAGGCGATGGCGGCGATCAGCGCGGGCCAGAACTCGATCATCTGCTCGACGATGCTCAGCGGGCTGGGCAGCAGGTAGTCGTCGATGCCGGCGAGCGTGACGAGCAGCTGCCACGCGACGAGCACGACGACACCGAGAGCGACCGGCGCCCCGATGCGCAACGCGGCAGAGGAGGCGGGGCCGTTCATCGGTCGTCCACTCCCCTGGCCGGGGCGCCCTGGTGGAGCGCTTCACGGACCGCGGTGACCATCTCGAAGAAAGCCGTGTCCTCCCGCAGCGACTCCGCTCGCTCGCTCGCGGAACCGAGATCCATCGACAGGACCGTCTCGATCCGACCCGGCCGCGGTGACATGACCACGACGCGATCCGACAGGAAGACCGCTTCAGGGATCGAGTGGGTCACGAAGACGACGGCGGCGCCCGTCTCGGCGCAGATGTTCGAGAGCTCGGTCTGCATCCGCTCGCGCGTCATCTCGTCGAGCGCACCGAACGGCTCGTCCATGAGCAGCAGGCTGGGCTGCTCGGCGAGCGCACGGGCGATCGCGATGCGCTGCTGCATGCCGCCCGACAACTGGTCGGGGAAGCGGTCGGCGAAATCGGTGAGTCCGACGAGGGACAGCAGCTCGGCGGATCGCTGCTTGCGCGCCGCCTTGCCGACGCCGTGCAGCTCGAGCGGCAGCTCGATGTTCGCCGACACCGTGCGCCAGGGCAGCAGGCCCGCCTGCTGGAACGCGATGCCGTAGTCCTGATCGATCCGCGCCTTCTCGGCGGACTTGCCGAACACGGTCAGCGTGCCGCTCGTCGGCGCATCGAGGTCGGCGATGAGGCGCAGAAGCGTGCTCTTGCCGCAGCCGGACGGCCCGATCAGCGAGACGAACTCGCCGGAGCGCACGACCAGGTCGACGCCTTCGAGCGCAGTGACGTTTCCGGCGGGGAACACCTTGCCGACGCCGGTCGCGACCACCGCGTCCGTCGTCTCATCGAGGGGACTCACGAGTTGACCTCCGCACGGCGGTAGTTGCCCAGGGTGCCGCCGATGAGGGCGACGGAGCCGGCAGCGACGAGCCCGAGGACGATGGCTCCGAAGATCGGACCCCAGGATTTGGCGGGATCGCCGCTCGCCTGACCGGCGTACTGCACGATCATCCGGCCGATGCCACCGCGCAGACCGGTCGAGACCTCGGCGACGATGGCGCCGACGACGGCGTTCGCGGCCGCCAGGCGCAGGGCCGGCAGCAGATAGGGCACGCTCGCCGGGAATCTCAGCTTGACGAGAGTCGCCCACCAGCCGGCGGCGTACGACCGCATCAGCTCGGTGTGGATCGCATCCGGCGACTGCAGTCCGCGCAGCGCACCGATCGCGACGGGGAAGAACGCGAGGTACGAGGCGATGACGGCGACGGACATCCAGTCCTGCCATTCGAACGCGCCGATCTCGATCTTCGATCCCCAGCTGCGCACGACCGGGGCGAAAGCGATGAGCGGGACCGTCTGACTGAGCACGATCCAGGGCAGCAGGCTCGATTCGGCGAGGCGCGAGCGGACCATCACGAGCGCCAGCGCGACCCCGACGATGAGGCCGACGACCCAGCCGACGGCGGCGATCCCGAGCGTGACCGCGGCGGCGCCCGACACCTCGAGCCACAGCGGCGGGGAGCCGTCCGCCCGGGTGACGGGTTCGAAGAGACGCGACACCATGTCGACGATGTGCGGCATCGCGAGGTCGCTGGTGCGCGGCAGGATGCGGGAGTCGCCGATGACGACGCCGTCGGCAGGCCCGAACGCCTTGTACAGCTCCCAGATCGCGGCGATGGCCAGGATCCCGAGAGCACCGATCCCGATGCGGGTGAGGGCGACTCGCGGCGAGCGCCGACGTCGCAGCGCCGGTGGCGCGTCGAGAGCCGTCACCGGCTTCCCCCGGTGCTGATGATGGTCTCCCCCGGTCGTGTCACGGGGTCACGCCTTGGCGACGATCGAGTCGCGCAGCGCCGGCATCACGGTCTCGCCGTACACGCGGAGGGTCTCCTCCTTGTTGTCGTGCTGCAGGTAGCCGGCGAACTGGGTGACGCCGATGGACTTCAGCTGCTCGAGCTTTTCGATGTGCTGGGCGGCGGTGCCGAGGATGCAGAAGCGGTCGACGATCTCGTCGGGCACGAAGTTCGCGTGCGAGTTGCCGGCGCGGCCGTGCTCGTTGTAGTCGTACGACTCGCGGCCGGCGATGTAGTCGGTGAGCGCTTGCGGGACCGCGGCCCCCGAAGTCTCCGAGCCTTCCGCCGGCGTGCCGTACTTCGCGACGATGTCGGCGACGTGGTTGCCGACCATGCCGCCGAACCAGCGGGACTGGTCGCGCATGTGCGCCCAGTCGTCGCCGATGTAGAAGGGTGCTGCGACGCAGAACTGGAGCGAGTCGGGGTCGCGGCCCGCGTTCGCGGCGGCCTCGCGGACGGCGCCGATCATCCAGGTGGCGATGTCGACGTCGGCGAGCTGCAGGATGAATCCGTCGCCGACCTCACCGGCGAGCTTGAGGGCGAGTGGGCCGTAGGCGGCGACCCACACCTCGAGCGAGCTGCCCTTGCTCCAGGGGAACTGCAGGGTCGCACCGTTGTATTCGACGGGGCGCGAGTTGGCGAGCTCGCGGATGACGTGGATCGACTCGCGCAGAGCCTTCAGCGTGGTCGGTCGGCCGTTGGCGACGCGGACCGCCGAGTCGCCGCGGCCGATCCCGCAGACGGTGCGGTTGCCGTACATCTCGTTGAGGGTCGCGTAGGTCGACGCGGTGACGGTCCAGTCGCGGGTGGCCGGGTTGGTGACCATCGGGCCGACCTTGATCTTGTGCGTCTCGGCCAGGATCTGGCTGTAGATCACGTACGGCTCCTGCCAGAGCACGTGCGAGTCGAAGGTCCAGAAGTAGTCGAACCCGTACTGCTCGCTCAGCTTCGCGAGCGCGACCGTGCGCGCGGCGGGCGGATCGGTCTGAACAACTGCTCCGAAATCCATGCGTCCTCTTCACTTCGACTACTGATGCGACCAACTCGGATATTCCGGGCGTAAGCGCACGTTCCGGCGTGCGTTTCTGCCCGGAACGTGCGCACTCAGATGAGGTACTGGCTGAGCCCGCGCTTGATGTAGCCACCGTCGCCCTTGGTGCCGATGTACTGCTCGTCATCGACGATGACCTTGCCGCGCGAGATGACGGTGTCGACGTGTCCGTCGATCTCGAAGCCCTCCCACGCGGAGTAGTCCATGTTCATGTGGTGGGCCTGCTTGTCGACACCGATCGAGGTGTGACCGTTCGGGTCGTACACGACGACGTCGCCGTCGGCGCCGGGCTGGATGACGCCCTTCTTGCCGTACATGCCGAACATGCGGGCCGGAGTGGTGGAGGTGACCTCGACCCAGCGCTCGAGGGAGATGTTGCCGTCGACGACGCCCTGGTAGAGCAGATCCATGCGGTTCTCGACCGATCCGATGCCGTTCGGGATCTTGGAGAAGTCGCCGATCCCCATGTCTTTCTGACCCTTCATGCAGAACGGGCAGTGGTCGGTGGAGACCATCTGGATGTCGTTGGTGCGCAGGGCCTCCCACATGTGGTGCTGGTGACCCTCCGCGCGCGACCGCAGCGGCGTCGAGCACACCCACTTGGCACCCTCGAAGTCGCCCCACTGATCGCTGACCGCTCCGAGTTGCTCCTCGAGCGAGAGGTAGAGGTACTGCGGGCAGGTCTCGCCGAACACGTTCTGCCCGTTGTCGCGGGCCATCGCGATCTGGTCGACCGCCTGTTTGGCCGACACGTGCACGACGTAGAGAGGCGCCCCGGTGAGGTTGGCGATCATGATCGCGCGGTGCGTGGCCTCCTCTTCCGCCTGCCACGGACGAGAGGTGCCGTGGAAGTACGGCGAGGTGTTGCCCGCCTCGAGAGCCTGCTTGACGAGGACGTCGATCATGGCGCCGTTCTCGGCGTGCATCATCATGAGCGCCCCGTTGCTCGCGCCCTTCTGGAAGGCGCGCAGGATCTGCCCGTCGTCCGAGAGGAACACTCCCTTGTAGGCCATGAACAGCTTGAAGCTCGTGACGCCCTCGTCGATCAGCTCGTCCATCGCGGTGAGCGAACTGTCCTGGACATCGGACAGGATCTGGTGGAAGCCGTAGTCGATCGCGCAGTTGCCGGCGGCTTTCTCCTGCCAGGCCGCGTAGCGCTCGAGCGGGTTCTCGTCGGGGTACTGGACGACGAAGTCCACGATGCTCGTGGTTCCGCCCCAGGCCGCCGCGCGGGTGCCGGTCTCGAAGGTGTCGCTCGCGAACGTGCCGCCGAAGGGCATCTCCATGTGCGTGTGCGCATCCACCCCGCCCGGGATGACGTACTTGCCGGTGGCGTCGATCACGCGGTCGACGTTGGCCTCGATGTCGAAGCCGAGGAGCCTGGATCCGGGTGCGAGAACCGCGGCGATCGTCTCGCCGTCGATCAGCACGTCGGCCTGTGCGGTTCCCGTCGCGTTCACGACGGTTCCGTTCTTGATGAGGGTCTTGGCCATCCTGTCCTCGTCTCTGGGGTGGGGCTCGTCTGCGATGTGCTGCGTCTGCGATGGTGCGGCGTGTCGCGAGACCGCACGTTCCGGGCGATTGCGCACGCCGGAACGTGCGTTCGCGCCCGGAATATCCGACTAAGGGGCGGTGATCGCCTTGTAGGAGTCGGGGCGGCGGTCGCGGTAGAACTGCCAGTCGTTGCGGACCTGGCGGATCATGTCGAGGTCGAGGTCGCGGATGACGATCTCCTCGTGCTCGCTGCTGCCGCGCTCCCCCACGAAGTTGCCCTGGGGGTCGGCGAACTGACTGGTGCCGTAGAAGGTGACCGCGAGGTCGCCGTACTCGTTGTCCTCGCGGCCGACGCGGTTCGGTGCCGCGACGAAGTATCCGTTCGCCGCCGCGGCGGCAGCCTGCTCGAGATCCCACAGCCGGTTCGACAGACCCGGCTTGGTCGCGTTGGGGTTGAAGACGATCTCGGCGCCGTTCAGGCCGAGCTCGCGCCACCCCTCGGGGAAGTGCCGGTCGTAGCAGATGTACACGCCGATCTTCCCGACCGCCGTGTCGAAGACCGGGTACCCCAGGTTGCCGGGGCGGAAGTAGAACTTCTCGTAGAACTTCTCGAGGTGCGGCAGGTGGTGCTTGCGGTACTTGCCGAGGATCGTGCCGTCGGAATCGACCACGACCGCGGTGTTGTAGTAGACGCCGGGCTGGTCCTCCTCGTAGATCGGAAGGATCATCACCAGCCCCAGTTCCCCCGCGAGCGCCGCGAAGCGCTGCACGATCGGACCGTCGGCCGGCTCGGCGTAGTCGTAGTACTTCTTGTCCTCGGTGATGCCGAAGTAGGGCCCGTAGAAGAGCTCCTGGAACGAGATGACCTGCGCGCCGTCGGCGGCCGCGTCCCGGGCGAACTGCTCGTGCTTGTCGAGCATCGACTCCTTGTCACCGGTCCAGGTGGTCTGGGTGATCGCGGCACGGACGACGGTCATGATGCTCCTAACGCGGGTGGTTCGCTTTGTTATTATTCGCGGTGGACATTTCTCTTCGGTTACGCCGCATGACAGGGGCGTAAACAGTCGGACGGCGGGGTGCGACGTGCTTGATTCCTCCGCTCTGACCGCTCTCATCGAAGACCCCACCTCGCATTCGATCGCGGCGGCGGTGGCGCGTCTGATCCACTCGGGCGAGCTCGCTCCGGGCGATCGCCTGCCGACGGTCCGCGAGCTCGCAGCCGATCTGGGCATCAGTCCCGCGACCGTGAGCAACGCCTGGCAGGCGCTCTCCCGTGCCGGACTCGTCGTGTCGCGCGGACGCAGCGGCACCCTGGTGCGCGGCGCCCCCCGCGATTGGATGCCGGAGCGGTACCGCGGGCTCGACGCGTCCGCCGACGCCGCACTCGACCTCTCGCGGGGCACCCCCGATCCGCAGCTCCTCCCCGCGCTCGAGGGCTCGCTGTCACGCCTGTCTCCACGAGCCGAGACCGCCAGCTACCAGCAGAAGCCCGATATCCCCGAGCTGCACGACCTGCTCCGCGAGACCTGGCCCGCTCCCGTCGAATCCGTCACGGTGACGAACGGCGCGCTCGACGCGCTCGACCGCGTCTTCGGCACCGTGCTCCGCTTCGGCGACCGCGTCGTCGTCGAGAACCCGGGCTTCCCGCCGATCATCGACCTGCTGGAGCACTACGGCGTCGAACCCGTCGGAGCGGACGTCGACGAGCACGGGATGCGCCCCGATTCGCTCGCATCGGCCCTGTCGTCGCATCCGGCCGCGATCGTGCTGCAGCCGCGGGCCCACAATCCGACGGGCGCCTCGATGACGGAGGATCGCGCGGAGGCTCTCGCGCGGGCCATCGGCCGCGTCTCACGAGGGGCAGGCCCCCTCGTCATCGAGGACGACCACTCGGGGCAGATCAGCTCCTCCCCCGACACGACGCTCGCGGGACTGCTCCCGGAGCGGACCCTGCACATCCGCAGCTTCGCGAAATCGCACGGACCCGATCTGCGCATCGGAGCTCTCGGCGGCCCCCGCGCACTCGTCGATCGCGTGGTCTCCCGGCGGATGCTCGGCGCCGGCTGGACCTCGCGGATGACCCAGCGACTGCTCTTCGACCTGCTCACCGACGACGAGGCCGTCGCGACAGTGGCCCGCGCTCGCACCGAGTACGCGGCTCGGCAACGGGCACTGCTCGACGCCCTCGGGGCACACGGGGTGCGATTGCCCGAGAGCGACGGCCTCAACCTCTGGCTGCCCGTGTCAGACGAACGCGCGGCCCTCGTCGCGCTCGCCGCGGAGGGGATCCGTGTGGCGCCGGGCGAGCCATTCCAGGTCGGGACGAGCAGCCCTCACGTGCGCGTTACGGTCGGCGTGCTTCGGGCGGATGTCCATCGAGTGGCCTCCGCCCTGGCGACAGCGAGCCGCGCAGGAGCGGAGTAGTTTTCCGCCGCGACTGACCCCATGAGGGCGACGATGGAGGGATACAGGTGTTTTTCCGTATCCTCGGAGCATGAGACGATCTTTTTCCGCTCTTGCGGTCATCGGGGCCGCCCTCGTCACCCTCACCGGATGCAGCGCCCCCGCATCCACCGAAGAGACCCCCGCCGCAAGTCCCACCGCCAGTGAGTCGACGCTCAGCGGAACGGTGACCGTATTCGCCGCGGCCTCTCTGACCGACGTTTTCGGCCAGATCGCCGACGAGTTCATGGCAGCGAACCCCGGCACCGACATCGCCTTCAGCTTCGGCGGATCGAGCGACCTGGTCAGTCAGCTGATCGAAGGCGCCCCCGCCGACGTGTTCGCCTCGGCGGATCAGAACAACATGGCGAAGGCGGTCGAGGGCGGCGTCATCGCGGGCGAGCCGGAGCTCTTCGCCTCCAACACGCTCTCGATCGTGGTCCCCGCGGGGAATCCCGCCGGCGTCGAGGACTTCGCGGATCTGGCAGGCGAGGGTGTCCGCGTCGTGGTCTGCGCCCCGCAGGTGCCCTGCGGTGCTGCGACCGAGAAGGTCGAAGCCGAGACGGGCGTCGCTCTCGCGCCCGTGAGCGAGGAGCAGTCCGTCACCGACGTGCTCGCCAAGGTCAGCTCCGGCGAGGCCGATGCCGGACTCGTCTACGTGACCGACGTCAAGCGAGCGGGCGACGCCGTCGAGGGGATCGCGTTCGACGCATCGGCCGCCGCGGTGAACCTCTATCCGATCGCCGTCACCCGGGGCGCCGCCGATCCCGAGACCGCCGCCGCGTTCGTCGCGTTCGTGCTCGGTGACACGGGCCAGAGGCTGCTCGCCGCCGCCGGGTTCGGAGCCGCACCGTGACGAGCTACCGTGGCACGCCGCCGTGGCTCCTCGCCCCGGCAGCCGTCGCCTTCCTCCTGATCGTCGTCCCGCTCCTCGCGCTCGCCGCGCGAGTGCCCTGGCCGCGGTTCGGGGAGCTCATCACCGCACCTTCGGCGGTCGCGGCGTTGACGCTGAGCGTCGCGACAGCCTCGATCAGCGCTCTGCTCTGCCTCCTCTTCGGCACGCCAGTCGCCCTCCTCCTCGCTCGCGACGCGGTCCCGGGCCGGCGACTGCTGCGGTCGCTGATCCTGGTTCCGCTCGTGCTGCCTCCGGTCGTCGGAGGACTCGCGCTGCTCTACTCGCTGGGCCGGCGCGGCATCGTGGGGCAGGGGCTCGAGGCGCTCGGGATCACGGTGGCGTTCACGAGCGTCGCCGTCGTCCTGGCCCAGACGTTCGTGTCGCTCCCCTTCTACATCGTGAGCCTCGAGGGATCCCTCCGGAGCACGGGGACGCGGTACGAGGCGGTCGCGGCGACACTCGGCGCATCGCCGACGCGCGTGCTGGCCCGCGTCACACTGCCGCTCGTGCTGCCCGGGATCGCCTCCGCCGGTGTGCTCGCGTTCGCTCGCGCGCTGGGCGAGTTCGGCGCGACCATCACCTTCGCGGGCAGCCTCGAAGGCGTGACCCGCACCCTGCCGCTCGAGATCTATCTGCAGCGCGAGGTCGACCCCGACGCGGCCGCCGCGCTGGCCCTCGTGCTCGTCGTCGTCGCCGTCGCCGTGGTGGCGTTGACGAGCGGGCCGCTCCGACGCGGACTGAGGTCGTACCGGTGAGCGTCCTCGTCGACGCGTCCGTGCGCGAACGCGATGTGCGGGTCGACCTCGAGATCGCGACCGGTGAGGCCGTCGCCGTCACCGGACCGAACGGCGCCGGCAAATCGACGATCCTGCTGCTCGTCGCGGGACTCATCGGACTCGACGAGGGACGGGTCGAGATCGATGGCGAGGTCGTCGCCACCGCCCGGAGGAGCGTCGCGCCGCACCTGCGCAGCGTCGGCTACCTGCCCCAGGAGCCGTCCCTGTTCCCTCACCTCGACAGCGTGTCGAACGTGGCCTTCGGTCCGCGGATGCGCGGTGCCTCCCGATCCGCCGCACGCACGCAGGCGCTCGAGCTGCTCGACAGTGTCGGAGCCGGTGGGCTCGAGAGGCGCCGACCGTCGGAGCTGTCGGGCGGTCAGGCGCAGCGCGTGGCGATCGCACGCGCCCTCGCGGCGGGACCGCGCGTCCTGCTCATCGACGAGCCGCTGTCGGCCGTGGATGCCGCCAGCCGGGACGGGATCCGCGATGTTCTGCGGTCGCATCTCGCGGGGCGCACCTGCCTGATCGTCAGCCACGACGAGGATGACGCCGCAGCCCTGACCTCCCGCACGATCCGCCTGACCCGCTGACTCCACCCGGCTCGGGCGCTCGGTTCAGCGGGGAAGATCGACGACGACGTTCGTCGCCTTCACCGAGGCGACCGCGATCGAGCCGACTTCGAGGCCGAGCTCATCGGCTGCTTCGCGGCTCATGAGCGACACGAGCCGGAACGGACCGGCCTGCAACTCGACCTGGGCCATGACCGTGTCCTTCACCACCCGGGTGACGATTCCCGCCAGCCGGTTGCGCGCCGATGACGTGCCACCGGCCGCGAGGGTTGCCGATGTCGACTCCTCGGCCGCGCTGACGGCGAGCGATGCGAGAGCCGCTCCGTCGACGGTCGCGGGGCCGGGGGTCGTGCGGTCGATCTCGATGCGGCCCGATTCGCCCCATCGACGGATCGTGTCGTCGCTCACCCCGAGGAGCGCTGCCGCCTCGCTGATCCGGATCCGGCCTGCCGTCATGGGGTTCAGGGTATTGGACTGCGGCTTCGGACCGCGGGCACTCGGCATCATCGGCCGCGGCAACCGGCGCAGCCGCTGAGCTCGACCTACGCTGGAACGGATGCATCCGCACCGCCTCCGCGTGACTCCGCTGCGTGGACTCCTCCTCGGCATCATCGCCGCAGCGGTCCTGCTGGCGGTCCGCCTCTTCTCCCCCGCCTCCGGCGGGAGCACCCTGCCCGAGGCGATCCGCGACTTCTTCACGCTGTCCATCAGTGTGCTCATCGAGTCGCTGCCCTTCGTCTTCCTCGGGGTGCTGCTGTCGATACTCGTCCAGGTGTGGCTCCCTGCGACGCTGTTCACACGCCTGCTCCCCCGCCGTCCCGCCCTCCGCCGGATGGTCATGTCGACGCTCGGAGTGCTGCTGCCCGTCTGCGAGTGCGGGAACGTGCCGCTGGCCCGCGGGCTGATCATCAAAGGACTGACCGTCTCGGAGTCGATCACGTTCCTGCTCGCCGCGCCCATCCTCAATCCGGTCACGATCATCACGACCTATCAGGCGTTCGGATGGGACAACGGAATCCTCATCGGGCGGGTCCTCGGCGGCTTCGCGATCGCGAACCTGGTCGGCTGGCTGTTCAGCAGGCATCCGCGTCAGCACGAGCTGCTGACCCCCGGATTCGAGGCGACCTGCCGCGCGCACGACGATCACGCCCTCCGCGGATCGCGAGTACGCCGCAGCGTGATCGGCTTCGCCGAGGAGACGAGCGCGATGCTGCCCGCCCTGGTGCTCGGCTGCGCGATCGCCGGCATCATCCAGGTCGGGGTCTCGCGCGACATCCTCATCGCTCTGGGGTCGAATCCGGTCTGGTCGGTCCTCGCGCTGATGAGCCTCGCCTTCATCATCGCCATCTGCTCGAACGTCGACGCCTTCTTCATCCTCTCGTTCGGCTCGACGTTCATGCCGGGCAGCATCGTCGCCTTCCTCACCTTCGGCGCGATGGTCGATATCAAGATGCTCGCCCTGCTGCGCACCACCTTCACCGCCGCGACACTCATCCGGCTGACGGTCGTCGTCGCGCTCTGCTGCGCCATCCTCGGTTTCGGGGTGAACCTCATTGCCTAGCCGTTTCCTGTCCCGCTGGCGGGGCGTACTGCTGAGCCTGATCGGCATCGTCTCGACCGTGTGGCTCGCCGCCACGGGGCAGCTGGGTCTCTACATCCACCCGCGCTACTTCGTCTTCACCACCGTCATGGCCGTCATCGCCGCCGTATTCGCACTCGTGGCGTTCGCAGTCCTGCCGCAGCGCGGCAACGAACACGACCACGACCACGGACACGACCACGAACACGACGAGCAGCCGCCGGCTCCGCGGCGGGGCCGGTGGGGTTGGATCATCGGAAGCGCCGCGCTGATCGCGGCCACCGCGGCCTCCCTGCTCGTGCTGCCACCGGCGACTCTCACCACCTCCACCGTGGAGCAGCGCGACATCAACGGGTCAGCGAGCGCACCGGACGCTGACGCGCCCGAACTGGTCGGCGGCGACTACACCTCGTTCACCGTGAAGGACTGGGCCGGACTGCTGAGGCAGGGAACGAGCGGCGACTTCCTCGCCGACAAGACCGCGACGATGGTGGGCTTCGTCACCCCCGATCGGGACGACCCCGAGAACATCTTCTACGTGGCGCGATTCGTCGTGACCTGCTGCGCCGTTGACGCTCAGCCGGTCGGCGTTCCGGTCTACCACCCCGGGTGGGCCGACGAGTTCGAGGTCGACGAATGGGTGAGCGTCACCGGGCGATTCGTCGAGAACCCGAGCATCACGTCCACCCAGGTCACCGTCATCGAGCCGAGCGACATCACGCCGGCCGAGCAACCCGCCGAACCGTATGTCTATTGAGCGCCCGCGGCCGGATGAGACGCCCGCTGACCCCCGAAGACACGACGACGCCTCCCAGCCGCACAGTCCGGGAGAGGGATCCCGCGGGCCGAGCCGTCGTGGTTTCCGCATTCTCTCGGTGGCCGTGATCGCACTCCTCGGCGCGGGCGCCGTGGGCCTCGGCTTCGTCAGCGCCGCTCAGGGACCGCGACTGACCTCGGCGGAGATCAACATCCAGGGAACGACGACCCGTTCCGGTCAGCGCCTGGTGCTGACCGCGAACCAGTCCCTGGCGCACCTCGATCCCGGCTCCGTCGAGGTCACGCCGGCGGCGGATTTCGAGGTGTCCGCGGAGGGCGGCAGCGTCACCGTCCGGTTCACCGATCTTCTCCGGTACGACACCGAGTACACGGTTCGGATCGATCCCGCGGTGGGGCTCTACACGGGAGCGAGCTCCGAGCTGGCCTACCGTTTCGCCACCCCCGACAGCGATGTCCACTCGCTCCTCCGGAACACCGGGACGCGAGCGGACGGGTCGGACGCGCCCGATCAGATCCTCCGTCACCGCGTCTCGGGCGAGTCGGTCAACGAGGCGGTCTTCGAGGCCCCGCGGATCCAGCAGTACGCCGTGGTCGACGACACGATCGCGGCCGTCGTCATCGAGGACTCCTCGCCGTCGCTCGTCCTCGCCTACGGACCTGCCGGGTCGACGACGGCTCGCATCGATACCGGGGGCGCGAGCACGGTCCGCGACCTGCGCGGGGCCCCGTCGTCGGATCTTCTCGGCTACGTGATCAACGGCGGCGCCGACCCGGGTGGGCGCAGCTACAACAACGCGCTCTTCGTCTACGACTTCACCGACTCATCCGCCGTGCCGACCGAGATCCGGGGAATCGGCGGCGCACCCCTGCCCGTCATCGACTGGTACTTCGTGCCGGGGACGACGTCCGTCCTCGTGCAGGGCATCGACCTCCAGCTGTACCTCATCGACTCCCTCGACGTCGCTTCGGTCGAGCCCCTCGGGCAGCATCTCCAGCTCGAGGGCTTCGTCCCGGGCACCGTCGAGGCCGTCGTCAGCGACCCGTCGGGCGACTCCCTCATCGACCTCCTGAGCGGAGACGTCACCCCACTCGAGCTGCCGCAAGCGGACATCGACCCCCTCCTTTACCCCGGCAAGCGTTCGGTTCTGAGCGATCGCAGCTTCATCCGGGTGTACGACGAGGTCGACTTCAGCACCACGCCGTCGAGTGTGTCCTCGTCCATCTGGATCACCGACCGGACGTGGACGAGGGAGCTCTACCGCCCGTCCGCGGAATCGAGCCGCATCGGCGACTTCTGCGTCTCGCCGAATGCCGAGTTCCTCGCGGTCGAGGTCACCTCGGAGGGCGTTCCGGACGACTACGACCTGATCCTCGGTTACAGCAACACCACGACCTACTTCGTCGACATCGCCGACGGGGTCGTCGCCGGCGGCATGGCCGGCTTCCTCCCCGACTGGTGCGGCTGACCGCAGGCCGAGCGAGCGTCGACTGGGTGCAGGATTGCTGCATGTCGTTCATCTCCCTGCCATCCACCGATTCGTTGGAGGGCCGCTGGGATCGGTTCACCGTGCTGCCCGGATTCGACGGCCCCGCACTCTCCGGTCTGCGCGACGCGCGCGTCCTGGTCATCGGGGCGGGCGGACTCGGCAGCGCGGTGCTGCCCGCGATCGTCGCGGCAGGCGTCGGCGAGGTCCACGTGGTCGATGACGATGTCGTCGAGGCCTCCAACCTGCCGCGCCAGTCCCTGCACGGCGCCGCCGACGTCGGACGCTCGAAGGTGGATTCCGCCGTCGAGACGCTCACCGCTCTCGGCGCGGGCGTTGTCGTGGGCCACCGGGAGCGTTTCACGGCCGAGACCGGCCCGAGCCTGCTCGAGAACATCGACCTGATCGTCGACGGCAGCGACAACTTCGACACCCGCTACCTGGTCGACGACCTCGCCCGCGGGCGCGGAATCCCGGTCGTCTGGGGTGCCGTGTCGCAGTACGGCGGACAGGTCGGGCTCAGTTGGGAGGGTCGCGGACCGACCTACCGCGATCTGTTCCCCGAGCCGCCCGCACCGGGCACGGTGCTGTCCTGCGCGGAGGGCGGCATCCTGCCCACGGTGTGCACGGTCGCGGGAGCGCTCATGGCAGCCCAGGTCCTCGCCGTGCTGAGCGGCACGACCGAGCCGTTGCTCGGCAAGGTGACGAGTTACGACGCGCGGACGGCTCGCACCCGCGAGCTCGCCTACGGGGCCGACCCCGACGCCCCGTGGCGCACCGCCGCCGGACGGTCAGGCACCGCAGATACGCTCGGAGACGCGCCCGCCGAGCCCGGCGAGGCCACCCTGGACGAGGAGAAGAGCACCATGACCGCGGACGCGACCCCCGCCGCCGATTGGCAGACCGCCGACGAGATCGACGCCACGACACTCGACGCGCTGCGCCGCTCGGGCACGGAGTTCCAGTTGATCGACGTGCGCGAAACGTGGGAGCGCGAGATCGCCGCGATCGACGGCGCCATCTCGCTGCCCATGTCCTCGACCACCCGCGAGGACGTCGAGGCCCTCGATCCCGACGTGCCGATCATCGTCTACTGCCACCACGGCGGCCGGTCCGAGCGAATGCTCGCGGCGTTCCGCGGGGCCGGACTCACCGGCACCCACCTCCAGGGCGGAATCGACTCCTGGGCCCGCATCATCGACCCCAGCATCGCCCGCTACTGAGCATGGCCGCCCCGAACGACGGAGTCGTCGAGGAACCCCGCCGCAGTGTCGACGAGCACGCGCGCCGCATCGAGGCGCTGCTCGCCGACATCGCACTCCGGTCCGAGACCGTCCCCCTCGAGCGCGCGCGCGGCAGGGTGACGGCGGCGCCGGTTCTCTCCCCCGTCGACCTACCGCTGTTCCGCAACTCGCAGATGGACGGCTTCGCCCTGTCCAGCAGCGACCTGGTGAGCGTTCCGGTCACCCTGACCATCGGTGAGACGATCGCCGCCGCACCCACCTCGCCGAGCCCGCTCGCGCGCGGCACCGCATCCCGGATCATGACGGGCGCCGTGGTCCCCGAGGGCGCCGACTGCGTGGTCCCCGTCGAGCACACCCGCGTCGAAGGCGATCGGCTGACCGTTCTCGTCGCACGCTCGGCGGGCGACTATGTGCGGGAGCCGGGATCCGATGTCCGCACGGGGGCGCGGATCCTCTCCGAGGGGACTGTGCTCGCACCCCGCCACCTCGCGGCCCTCGCCGCATCGGGCCTGACGGAGGTGTCCGTGCTCTCGCGCATCCGCGTCGCGGTCATCAGCTCGGGCGCCGAACTGGTCGCCCCCGGCCAGACGCCCGCGCCCGGCCAGGTGTTCGACGCGAACACGATCGCGCTCGCCAGCGCGTCCCGCGAGGCGGGTGCCGAGATCGCGCTCATCGCCCGCACGAGCGACGATCACGCTGCGTTCCGTGCCGCACTCGACGAAGCCGTCCGCACCGCCGATCTCGTGATCACCTCCGGTGGGGTGTCCAAGGGCGACTTCGAGGTCGTCCGCGACGTGCTGGAGCCGCTCGGCGCGGACGTCGCCGAGGTCGCGATGCAGCCCGGCGGCCCGCAGGCGACGACGACGGTGGAGGGCGTGCCCGTCGTCTCGTTCCCCGGTAATCCGGTCAGCGCGCAGGTGTCCTTCGCGGTGTTCCTGCGTCCCGTCCTGAGGCGACTCTCCGGGCTGCCCGCCATCGTGAACGAGGTGCGCACCCTGACCGACGAGGCCGTTTCGGTGCCGAACCGACGCCAGTGGCTGCGTGCCGAGCGCCTGCCGGGCGGTCGGGTCCGCGTGGTCTCGGGACCCAGTTCCCATCTCGTCGCCACGATGGCTGCGGCCGACGCTCTGCTCGATGTCCCGGAGAATGTCACTCGCCTGCACGTGGGCGACGCGATCGAAGTGGTGCCGCTGTGAACGAACTCACCCATGTCGACTCCGACGGTCGCGCGCGCATGATCGATGTCGGCGGCAAGGAGGTCACCCAGCGCGTCGCGACGGCGGGAGGAACCCTCGTCACGACGGCCGAGGTCGTGGATCTGCTGCTGCGCGACGCCCTCAAGAAGGCGGATGCTCTCGCGACCGCACGCATCGCCGGCATCGCGGGCGCGAAGCGCACGAGCGACCTCATCCCGCTCTGCCATCCGCTCCCCCTCGATTCGGTCTCGATCGATCTGGTGCCCGCGGGCGACTCGGTCACGATCACCGCGACCGCATCGACGAGCGGTCGCACGGGAGTCGAGATGGAGGCGCTCACCGCGGTCACGATCGCCGGGCTCACCCTGCACGACATGGTCAAGGCGGTCGACCCCGCCGCCACGCTCACGGATGTCCGGCTGCTCGAGAAGACCGGCGGCAAACGCGGGCACTGGACCCGCGAGAACCATCAGGCCGACCAGGTCGCGGCACCGAGTCTGCGTCCGGGGACCGCGGCGGTCGTCGTCGCCTCGACCCGCGCGGCCGCCGGTACCCGTGAGGACACCACGGGTCCTCTCATCGCCGACTGGCTCGATGCTCGCGGGCTCACCATCGACGAGGTCGCCGTCGTCGCGGATGCCGACATCGCAGACACCCTCCGACGCATCGTGGCCTCGCGTCCGGCCATCGTGGTCACGACGGGCGGCACGGGCCCCAGCCCGACGGACGCCACACCCGAGGCGACCGCTCCTCTCCTCGACCGCGAACTGCCCGGCCTCGCCGACGCGATCCGGAACGCCGGTTCGGCGATCCCCACCTCGGCGCTCAGCCGCGGGGTCGCGGGACTGGCTCGCGGCACGGTCGTCGTCAACCTCCCGGGTTCGCCCGGCGGGGTACGCGACGGGCTCGGGGTCCTCAGCGGGGTGCTCGAGCACCTGCTCGCGCAGGTCTCGGGTGGCGGCGATCACTCGATCGAGGCGCCCATCCACGATTCCGCCCCCGCGGGTGGCCCCGCGCCCCACGATCACGGCAGCCACGCGAACGGCGAGAGCCACAGGCACGGCCACAAGCACGGGGGTACCGAATGACCGTCGTCCACGCGGATGTCACGGAGACGCCCATCGATGCGGACACGCTCGAGGCGCTCGTCCTCTCGTCGACGGATGGCGCGCTCGTCACCTTCCGCGGTGTCGTCCGCGAGCTCGACGGCGGACGCGAGGTCAACGCGCTCGACTACAGCTCGCATCCCGACGCGGCGCGGATCCTCCGCGAGACGTGCGAATCCGTCGCCGCCGAAACCGGCGTGACGCTGGCAGCGGTCCATCGTGTCGGAGCGTTGACGGTCGGCGACGTCGCACTCGTCGCCGTCGCCGCCTCCCCGCATCGCGGCGACGCGTTCGCCGCCTGTCAGCTCCTCGTCGACCGGATCAAGGTCGAGGTCCCGATCTGGAAGAAGCAGCACTACCCCGACGGTGAGAGCGACTGGGTCGGCCTCTGACCCGAGCGCCCGCCCGTTGAGCGCAGCGAAACGAGCACCTGCCTCCCCGCCCGTTGAGCGCAGCGAAACGAGCACCTGCCTCCCCGCCCGTTGAGCGCAGCGAAACGCATACCTCTGGCATCTGACGAGCACCGGGCCCAGACTGATTCCATGCTCGGCATCGGTGCCATCGTGATCGGCGCACGCGACTTCCCGCGTGCTGTGGAGTTCTGGTCGGCTGCCCTCGACTACGACGTGGAGCTGGGCGACGACGGCGATTGGGCGTTCCTCACCTCGCGTGACGGCCGGGGTCAGCGCGTCGACATCATGCAGGTCTCCGCGCCGGCCGAGCAGCGTCGACGTCACCATCTCGACCTCGACGCCGACGACCAGGCCGCCGAGGTCGCTCGGCTCCTCGATCTGGGAGCGACAGAGGTGCCGGAGTGGCGGTACGAGGACGACGCGAACTACATCGTGCTCGCCGACCCCGACGGCAATTACTTCTGCGTCTGCAGATCCTGAGGTCGGCGCGGGTCTGCTGGTCCGCGCACCTGGAGCGGACTACTTCCTGGTCCGGGGCCCGATCGGCGAGACGGGCGCGAGCGGCGGGAGTCCCCCGAGCGGTCGCCCCCGCTGCGCGCCGAGAGCACGGGCGTCCGCCGCGAGCGACCGCAGGGCATCCGCGTCGGCGTGGCCGAACGCGGAGACATGGATGGCGAGCAGGTTGTAGAAGTGGAGCAGATCGAGGTCCGACATCGGTCCGATCTCGTTGAGGAGCCGGGTCCCCAGCTCAGTGGCGTGGTCCAGGCGGTAGCGGGCGTCTCTGCGTGCCTTGGCCCGCCCGCGCACACCGCTCACGACGAACTGGATGCCGAGCAGCACGATCCCGAGCACAGCGAGCAGCGGCAGGATCGCCTCCGCGTAGTTCGGGGTCATGTGGGCATCGAACCACCGTGCGGGCCTGCGGATAACTCCCACTCAGGGGGGACAGCCGCGGATCGGCGGTCCCGCACGGATCAGGAGATCCTCACCGATCGCTCCTGACCCGTGGTCGGTTCGCGAGAATCCTGAACCGTGCGACCGGACGGAGCGAATCAGCCGCCGGAGAAGGCGGGCAGCACATCGACGGCCGCCCCCAGCGGGGTCGAGTCGTCGCGGCGGACGACCCCGTCGACCAGCAGCGATCCGCCGGCCAGCACGCGTGTCATCCCGCCTCCGAAGCGGGACAGCAGCTCGGCCTTCAACTCACCCGTCGTCGCTGCGGAGGTCGTGACGACCTCCTCCTCGACGCCGGCGATCTCGGCGGCGGCCGCGAAGTAGCGGATCCGCAGTTGTGCCATCGGACTCAGCCCCCGATCGCGCCCATGCTGCGCACCGGCGGGGCGAAACCATCGGCGTTGATGCCGTGACCGGCCTGCTTGTTCCACATGGCGCCGCGCCAGGCGTCGCCGATCTCGGCATCTGAGGCTCCCCCACGCAGCAGTGCGCGCAGGTCGATCTCGTCGTCGCCGAACAGGCAGGAGCGGACCGTTCCCTCAGCGGTCAGACGGGTGCGGTCGCACGCCTCGCAGAACGGGCGCGTGACCGAGGCGATGATGCCGACCGTGTGCGGGCCGCCGTCGACGAGCCACTCCTCGGCCGGCGATGACAGGTCATCTCGTTCCAGCGGTGTCAGGGTGAAGCGCTCGCCGAGGACGGCGAGCAGCTCTTCGGCGTCGAGGAGGTTCTCACGGCGCCACAGCGCGTCGGCGTCGAGGGGCATCTGCTCGATGAAGCGCAGCTGGCAGTCGTTCTCGATCGCCCACGCGAGGAGGTCGGTCGCACCTTCGAGCGTCTCGCGGAGGAGCACGGCGTTGATCTTGAGCGGCGCGATCCCGGCGGCATGGGCGGCGCGGATGCCGGCCACGACCGATTCGAGCCGATCGCGGCGGGTGAGCCGCGCGAAGTGCTCGCGGTTGATGGTGTCGAGCGAGACGTTGACGCGTTCGAGTCCCGCGGCGAGAAGGCCGGGGAGGCGCTTGTCGAGGCCGATCCCGTTGGTCGTCATGGCGATGCCGATGCCGGGCGCCGCCTCTGCCGAGAGCCGGATGATCTCGTCGAGGTCGCGACGCACGAGAGGCTCACCGCCGGTGAAGCGCACTTCGCGAACGCCGAGGTCGCGCCAGGCCAGGCCGACCAGTCGAGCGATCTCCTGCGAGCTGAGGAGGTCATCCCGAGGGATCAGCGGAAGGCCTTCCGCCGGCATGCAGTACGTGCAGCGCAGCGTGCATTTCTCGGTGATCGAGACGCGGAGATCGCGGGCCACGCGACCGAAGCGGTCGATGAGGTCGGCGCTCTCGGGGCGGCCGGCCATCGAGGGCGCGCCGACCGGCCGCGGGAGCGCGGGGAGGCCGAGCGAGATCGCCGTCACCCCCTTACCGTAAACCCCTCCCGGGTACCCGCGGCTGGGTGGCCCTCCGAGGGTCGTCTTCTCGCCGCACTATTTCGTCCCGCAAGTGGATGACGGGTCCCCTACGTGCCAAGGTGGACGGATACGAGAAGGGATTCCCGCCATGGGCTTTTTCTCCCCCGGATTCCGCGGTCGCGAGCACGCCGACGACGGGCGCATCCCGCCCGGCCAGTACCTCGAGCACGGTTTCCCCGTCCTGTCGGCAGGTCCGACCCAGCGCGTCGCGACGACCGATTGGACGTTCACGCTGACGACCGAGACCGGTGAGAAGCACTCGTGGACGTGGGACGAGATGATCGCGCTGGGTGTCGAGGACATCCACACCGACATCCACTGCGTGACCAGCTGGTCGAAGCTCGACACCGACTGGAAGGGTGTCCCGATCGAGAAGTTCCTCGACGGGATCGAGTACAGCTCCGAATACTCGATGGCGCACTCGTACGGCGGGTACACGACCAACGTCCCCCTCGACGACCTGCTCGGCGGCAAGGCCTGGGTCGCGGTCGGATACGACGGCGGGCCGATCCCTGCCGAGCACGGCGGGCCCGCGCGACTGCTCGTCCCGCACCTGTACTTCTGGAAGAGCGCGAAGTGGGTCAACGGCCTCACGCTCATGCAGCAGGACGAGCCGGGCTTCTGGGAGCAGAACGGCTACAACATGCACGGCGACCCGTGGCGCGAGGAGCGCTATTGGGGCTCCTGAGTTGACGGCGGCCCCGATGCCGATGCCCGCCCCGGGTAGCGTCCGCTGGGTGAAGGCGACGCTCGTCGGCAGTCGCACCGAGGTTCCGGGCACACGCACGCTCGTCATCGATTCCGAGGACTTCACCCCCGCGCTGGCGGGCCAGCACGTGGACATTCGACTGACGGCGGAGGACGGCTACACGGCGCAGCGTTCGTACTCGCTCGCGTCTCCCGCGGGCGCGAAGCCGTTCGAGATCACCGTCGACCGTCTGCCCGACGGGGAGGTCTCGCCCTACCTGGTCGACGGCGTCGAGATCGGGGACATGCTGGAGGTGCGCGGTCCGATCGGCCTCTGGTTCGTCTGGCGGCCGGTCCAGGTCGAGCCGATCACGCTGATCGCGGGCGGCTCCGGAGTCGTCCCGCTGATGTCGATGATCCGCACCCGGCAGGCGGCGCAGACCGGTGGCGACTTCCGCCTGCTGTATTCGACGCGCATGCCCGAGCGGTTCATCTACGGCCAGGAGCTGATGACGCTCGACGCCGAGGCCGACTGGTTCACCCTGCACACCCTCTACACGCGGCAGGCTCCCCCGTCGGATGCGCGCGGGGCGCACCGGCTCAACGCCGATGACCTCCGTGATCTCGCGTTCGCGCCCGAGATGGGTAGTTCGATCTACGTGTGCGGTCCGACCCCGTTCGTCGAGGTCGTCGCCGACACTCTGATGCAGATGGGTCACGACCCCGCCAAGGTGCGCACCGAGCGCTTCGGCGCCTCGGGCTGAAGCCTGCACCGGTCGAGGGGGCGCGCCTTCGTTTCGACGAGCGGGGCGGGCGGGGCGGGCTAGTAGACTCGTTGCGACCCCCGGGCATCATCTGGCCCGGCGTGACGGCCCGGATTGTGGGTCGGCAGGTTCCTTCCCTGCGGCGATGACTGCCGCTACTGCCGAATCCCCCTCTGCCTGGAGCCTCATGCCTCGTCGTCTTCCCGCACTCCTCTCGCTGTCCGCCGTCGGCCTCCTGCTCGCCGGATGCGCGTCCGCTCCCGCTGCCGCACCGACCACGACGACACCCGCGGAGGCGGCAGGGCCCGTGACCGTCGACAACTGCGGCACCGAGGTCACCGTGGACAGCCCGCCCGAGCGGGTGCTCACGATCAAGTCGACGTCGACCGAGATGATGCTCGCGCTCGGACTCGGCGACCGCATCATCGGCACCGCCTTCCAGGACGGCCCGCTCCCCGAGGACCTCGCCGCCGACGGCGCCGACCTCGTCCAGGTCTCCGACAAGGTCCCGGGCGAAGAGGCCGTGCTCGAACTCGAACCCGACATGGTCTACGGCGGCTGGGAGTCGAACTTCACCGCCGACGGCGCAGGCGATCGCGGCGAACTGCAGGGCCTCGGCATCACCACCTACGTCTCCCCCGCCGCCTGCAAGGAGGCCGGCTACCAGCCCGACCCGCTCACCTGGGACGAGGTCTTCTCCGAGATCAGCGAGGTGGGCTCGATCTTCGGCGTGACCGACGCGGCCGATGAGCTGATCGCCGAGCAGAAGGACGAGATCGACTCCATCACCCCGAACGACTCCGGTCTCACAGCCCTCTGGTACTCGTCCGGAAGCGACACCCCCTACGTCGGCGCCGGAATCGGCAACCCGCAGCTGCTCCTCGACACCGTCGGTCTCACCAACATCGCCGCCGACGTGCACGACACCTGGACCTCCTACAGCTGGGAGTCCGTCGTCGACGCGAACCCCGACGTGATCGTGCTCGTCGACGCCACCTGGAACACGGCTCAGTCCAAGATCGACCGCCTCACCTCGAGCCCCGCGACCGCCGAACTCGACGCCGTCAAGAACTCGCGCTACCTGATCATCCCGTTCGCCGCGGGCGAGGCGGGAGTGCGCAGCGCACCTGCCGCCGTCGACCTCGCCGACCAGCTCGCATCCCTCGACCTCGACTGACCCGGGTCCGAAGAGCTAACAGCATGGCGTCCGACCGAGCACTCCCGGCCACGCGGGCCGCCGCGCCCGCGTGGGCCCGGTCGGCGCGCATCTCGGTCGGGGCCGGCGCGATCGCCGCCGCCGTGCTGGTCCTCTCGATCGGACTCGCGGTGACGATCGGACCCGCCGACATCCGCTTCGGCGATGTGTGGAGCTCGATAGCCTCGCACCTCGGCATCGGAGCCACGCCGCTCAGCACGCTCCGTGACGGAATCGTCTGGGAGCTGCGCCTCCCCCGGATCCTCACCGCCGCCGCGGTGGGAGCCGGCCTCGCCATCAGCGGCGCGGTCATGCAGGCGCTCACCCGCAACGCGCTCGCCGACCCGTATCTGCTCGGGCTGTCGTCCGGCGCGTCGCTCGGTGCCGTCGGAGTCCTGCTCCTCGGGATCGGCGCACTGCTGCCCGTCGCGGCGTTCGTCGGCGCCCTCGCGGCCCTCGTCGCCACGCTCGCTCTCGCGCGCGCAGCGGGAAGGATCACACCGACGCGGACCGTGCTCGCCGGCATCGCCGTCTCGGCCCTCGCCAGCGCGATCACGAGCCTCGTCATCTTCTGGACCGCGACGGGTGACTCCTACCGCGAGATCCTCAGCTGGCTGCTCGGATCGGTCGCCGGCGCCCGCTGGCCCGCCGTCGCGATCGCGGTGACCGCGCTCGTCGTGATCGGCGTTCCGCTCCTCCTCGGGTCCCGCGTGCTCGACACGTTCGGCTTCGGCGACACCGCCGCCGCAGGGCTCGGCGTGAACGTCCAGTCGACACGATGGATCCTCCTGATCGCGACCGCGCTGCTCACCGGAGCGATGGTGTCGGTGAGCGGATCGATCGGATTCGTCGGACTCGTCGTCCCGCACGCCGTGCGACTCGTCGTCGGATCCCGGCACCGCGCACTGCTCCCGCTGTCCGCGCTGGTCGGCGGGGTCTTCCTGATCTGGGCGGACACCCTCGCCCGCACCCTCTTCGACCCCCGCGAGCTGCCGGTCGGCATCGTCACCGCGATCGTCGGTGCACCCGTGTTCGCCGCCCTCCTCATCCGACGCAGGAGCAGGGCGTGACCGCGCTCGAGGCGCGCCGGGTCGTCGTACGCGCCGGCGGGCGGATCCTCATCGACGGCGTCGACTGCACCGCGCCGACGGGCACGCTGACCGCGCTCGTCGGGCCCAACGGTGCGGGCAAATCCACTCTTCTCCGCGCCCTGGCCGCCATCGACCGTCCCGAGTCGGGACGCGTCGAGGCCGATGGATCCGACCTGTTCGCCCTGCGCCGCCGCGAACGGGCCAAGCTCGCCGCCCTCGTCGAGCAGGATGCCGGAACCGACCTCGACTCGACCGTCTTCGACGTCGTCGGTCTCGGACGGGTGCCGCACGAGGGCCTCTTCGGCACCGAGGATCAGCGCGGTCGCGACATCGTGCACGAGGCGATGGCGACCACCGGCACGACCGGATTCGAACACCGCGACTTCAGCACGCTCTCGGGCGGGGAACGGCAGCGCGTCATGCTCGCGAAGGCACTCGCCCAGCAGACGCCGCTGCTGCTGCTCGACGAGCCGACGAACCATCTCGACATCGCCGCTCAGCTGGCGACCCTCCAGCTGCTGCGCGGCCTCACTGCATCGGGGACGACCGTCATCGCCGCCCTCCACGACCTCACCCTCGCCGCCGCGTGGGCGCAGCACGTGATCGTCGTCGCCGATGGACAGGTCGTCGCGGCAGGGCCCTCCACCGACGTGCTCACCGCCTCGCTCGTGCGCTCCGTCTACGGAGTCGACACCACGGTGCTCACGCACCCCGTCACGGGCGCTCCGGTGCTCGCCTTCTCGCTTCCCGAGCATTCGCTCGGCCTGTCCGCCGACCCGAAGGGGAACCGATGACCGAGATCGTCGTGCTCGCAGGAGGTGTGGGCGGCGCTCGCTACCTGCGCGGAGTCCGTGAAGCCGCCGCCCGCCGCTGGCCCGACGGGTCGGGAGGCAGCACCGCGCACATCACGGCCATCGTCAATACCGGTGACGACGCCTGGCTCGCAGGTCTTCGCATCACCCCCGACCTCGACTCGGTCATGTACACCCTCGCCGGGGTCAGCGATGAGCAACGCGGATGGGGACGCGTCGGCGAGACCGAACGGGTCAGCGCCGAGCTGCGCGAGTACGGGGTCGGCTGGCCGTGGTTCACACTCGGCGACCTCGACCTCGGCACCCACATCGCCCGCACGTCGTGGTTGCGCGAGGGCGAGCCGCTCAGTGCGGTCGTGAAGCGCCTCCAGTCGCGCTGGCCGATCGGGATCGACCTCGTCCCGATGACCGACGCCGAGGTGGAGACCAACGTCCAGGTCGCCGACGAGACGAGCGGCTCGCGACTCATGCACTTCCAGGAATGGTGGACCCGGCACCGCGCCGGCATCCCCGCCGAGCGCTTCGTGCAGGTCGGCATCGAGGGCGCGGTTCCCGCGCCCGGTGTGCTCGATGCGATCGAGGCAGCCGACGCGCTTCTCATCGCACCGTCGAATCCCGTCGTCTCGATCGGCACGATCCTCGCCGTCCCCGGGCTCCGCGACGCGCTCCGCTCCGCACCCGCCCGCGTGGTCGGAGTCTCGCCCATCATCGCCGGCGCCGCGGTGCGCGGGATGGCCGACGCCTGCCTGCAGGCCATCCACGTCGAGACCTCGGCCACCGGTGTCGCCCTGCACTACGGCGCGCGGGACGGATCGGCGGACGGCCTCCTCGACGGCTGGCTCGTCGATACCGCCGATGCCGACGCCGTCGGGCAGCTCGACGCCGCGGGGATCACCACGATCTCGCGGCCGCTGTTCATGACCGATCTCGACGCCTCCGCCGAGATCGCCGGCGCCGCACTCGACCTGGCACTGGCTCGCACGTGACGACCGAGGCCCGATGGTCGATCGTCGTCCCGGTGAAGGGCGGCGATCGTGCGAAGAGCAGACTGGGCGCCGACCTGCGTCGCGGAGAGCTCGCGATCGCCTTCGCCCTCGACACCGTCAGGGCGGTACTCGCCGCCTCGGCGGTTCGCGAGGTCGTCGTCGTCACCGACCATCCGTCGGCCCGGGTGTTCCGCGCGATGGGAGCCCGCGTCGTCTCGGACCCGCGCTCCGGCCTCAACCGTGCGATCGCCCGGGGCCTCGACGCGGTCTCGGGTGCCGGGGCGGGAACCGGGGTGATCCTCGGCGATCTCCCCGCACTGCGCCCCGAGGACCTCACCAGGTTCCTCGCGTCCGCGAATCTGGTGCCCGCTGCGATCGCCGGCGACGCCCAAGGCACCGGCACCGCGATGTCCACCGCGCGCGCCGGCGGCCGGCACCGGCTGCGGTTCGGCCCCGACTCACGCCGCCTCCACCGTGAAGCCGGATACGTCGACCTCACGCGAGTGGCGCCGCCGTCGCTTCGTTCCGATGTCGACACCCTCGATGACCTCCGCACCGCCCGTCGACTCGGCCTCGGCCGGAGCACGGCCGCGGTCCTCGTCGGAGCCGCTTCGGAACCGGGGTCAGAACACCCGCACCTGGAGTCCGCCGACCACCTCGGCAGGAAGACTGCGATAGCGCACCTTCGGGGGCTGGGGTCCGACCGCCGACCAGCGCATGTGTGAGAACGCTCGGATGGCGGTGCCGATAAGCGCCTCGGTCGCGGGCTCACCGGGGCAGCGGTGATCGGCGACGGGGTCTCCGGCACCCTGCGCGACGATGTTGCGGGCGTCGCCCTCGCCTCGCTCGTAGCGCTTCGGATCGAATGACTGCGGTCGCGGCCAGGCGCTCGGGTCGTGGTTCGTTCCGTAGATGTCGAGCATCACCCAGCTGTCGCGATCGATCCCGTCGCCGTGCCAGTCCAGGTCGCCCGTCGCTCTCCCGGCGACCGCGGGGAAGAACGGCGTGCGTCGCCGCACCTCATGCACGAACCCGTCGATGTCGGTGAACTCGCCGTCGTGGAACGCGGCCTTGTAGGCGGGCTCGAGATGCAGGGCCAGCAGCGCGAACTCGACGAAATGGGCCACGGCGACGATCGGGCGCAGGAGGTTGAGCAGCTCGACCGCGGCGACGGCCGCCGGGAGCGGCTGATCGTCGTCTCCGGTCCAGCGGGCGACCGCAGCGAGCGGGGTGCCCTCGACGGCGGCTTCGCGTCCGTCCCGCACGTCGGCGATCAGCTCGCGAGCCCAGCGTTCGCTCCGCCGCCGCAGCAGCAGCGCGCGCCACGTCCCCGCACCGAACGATCCGGCCTGACGGACCATCTGCCAGAGCTCATCAGCCCGCTGCTCGTCGTCGCGGCGATGCTCGGGGACGCCCGCCCAGCGGAGCGCGACGGCGGTCAGGATCCTCGGCAGCTCGTCGTGCATCGCGATCGGTCCTGAGCCGCGGAGACCGCGCAGCCGTTCGCTGAACTCCTCGAAGGCGAGGCGCGCGAGACGCTCTTCCGAGGACCCGACGAGCAGGTCGACGAAGCCCGTCTTGCGACGCTCGTGCGACTCGCCCTCGAGGGTCTGCACGCTCCCCCTGTCCTGCAGCAGATGCACGACGGTCGGCGGAAGCGCACGTGCGCGGTCGAAGCGGCCGCCCTCGTAGAAGAACCTGGCGGCCTCGACGCCCCGCACAACGACGATCGGTCTCAACGCGATCCGGGTGCGGAACGCATCCGTCCCGAGCGCATCCGCCGTCCGCGAGAGGAACCGGTAGCCGTCGGCCAGGAACGGCAGCGAGCTGTCGAAGCCTGGTGCGGTGGGAATGGCCACGTGATCTCCTCGGGTCGACATCAAGCCAATCGCTGGTCGCCTGCACAAAGCAAGGAACCCGAGCCCGAATGGACCGATACTCGGCACATTTCGGGCTGAGACCCGCCTCGGCTCCGTGATTCGTGCAGGGCCGGTTCAGCGACCCCGGAGGCGCGGGGCGAGGTCGCGCTCGAACAGCTCCATGAATCGGCGCTGATCGTGACCGGGTGCGTGGAAGATCAGGTTGTTGAAGCCCCAGTCGATGTACTGGCCGATCTTGTCGGCGACCTCGTCGGCATCGTTCCCGACGATCCAGCGCGAGGCGATCTGCTCGATCGGCAGCGCGTCGGCGGCCTTCTCCATCTCGATCGGATCGGTGATCGAGTGCTTCTGCTCGGGGCTGAGCGACAGCGGCGACCAGAACCGGGTGTTCTCGAGCGCCTGGTCGAGCTCGGTGTCGTAGGAGAGCTTGATCTCGATCATCCGGTCGATCGACTCGGGGTCGCGACCCGCGGCCTCGGCGCCCTCGCGCACGGCGGGGAGAAGCTTGTCGACGTAGAGCTCGGCGCCCTTGCCGGAGGTGCAGATGAAGCCGTCTCCCGCGCGACCCGCGTACTTGGCGACGACGGGTCCGCCCGCCGCGATGTAGACGGGCACACCCCCCTCGGGCCGGTCGTAGATGCTCGCATCGTGGGTGCTGTAGTACTCGCCCTCGAAGCTGACGCGCTCGCCGGTCCAGAGATCGCGCATGAGGCGGATGCTCTCGCGGAGGCGCGCGAAGCGCTCCTTGAACTCGGGCCAGTCCTGGTCGCCGGCGCCGCGGAAACCGGTCGCGATCTCGTTGAGGGCCTCGCCCGTGCCGACGCCGAGCATGATGCGGTCGGGGTAGAGCACACCGAGCGATGCGAACGCGTGGGCGATCACGGCCGGGTTGTAGCGGAACGTCGGGGTGAGCACCGATGTTCCGAGCTTGAGCGTGCTGGTGCGCTCACCGACGGCGGCCAGCCAGGTCAGCGAGAACGGGGCGTGCCCGCCCTCGTGCCGCCACGGCTGGAAGTGATCGCTCACCGTCGCGGTCTCGAAGCCGTGGGCCTCCGCGGCGACGGCGAGCTCGACGAGCTCGCGGGGGCCGAACTGTTCAGCGGAGGCCTTGTAGCCGAGTGTCAGGGGAAGCACGGGGATCCTTTCGAAGTGCTGTCGGAAACGCGTCTGTCGATCGCGGTCGATGGTCGGGTCGGGTCGGGTTCGTCGGGCGGGGTCAGTCGTCCGCGTCGCTGCCGGGGGTGCGGTCCTCGGTGGAGGCGGACTCGAATCCGTCGCGGAATCCCTCGTCGTACGCCTCGTCGCTGCCGAGTCGGAACATGTCGGACTCGCCCGAGCGGACCAGTGTGCGGGCGCCGGGTTCGTCGAGGTCGGTGACGAACGCGTCGAGTCCTCGGACGACGGCGACGGGGCGGGCGGCGGCCTTGCCTTTGACGAGGTCGGCTGCTGCGGCGATCTCGTCGGCGACGGCCGGCATCGTCACATCGAGTACGCGGCCGCGGGCATCGCTGCTCCCCCGCAGATCGTCGATGACGCGGACCGCCGCGGCGCCGATGGCGGCATCGGTCTGACCCACCCGCCAGGCGCGCCCCAGGGTGTCGGTGATGACGACGCCGAGCGCCACGCCGAACCGTGCGCCCAGCCCGGCCGCGATCGAGCGAGCGGATGCGTCGGGATCGACGGGGAGGAGCAGCACCTGCCCGTCGGGGACATTGCTCGAATCCACCCCCGCGGCGGCCTGCACGATGCCGAGTCGGTTCTCGACGATGCGCGTGACGCCGCCCGGGTAAGGGCGGGTCGCCACCACGCGCACGGTCTCGTCGGTGATCGCCTGCTCCCGGTCGTCGGCCGCGACGAGCCGTCCCTCGGCCTTCGAGACGATCTTGCTGCTCACGACGACGATGTCGCCGGCCTCGACATCGTTCGCGATCGCGTCGCCGATGATCGCGACGAGGTCGTCGCCCTGGACGATCTCGGGGACGCCCGCGACCGACCAGACGGTGATCCGCTCGGTCATCGGTGTGCTCTCCTCATGGTCATCGGGGCTGCGTCGGGGCGGCGGGGCGTCATCGGGTGAGCGCCGGCAGCACGCTGCGCGAGAACTCGTCGATCCAGCCGCGCTGATCGCGGCCGGCGTTGTGCAGGTAGATGCGGTCGGCGCCGAGATCGGCGACGCGTTGGATGAGCGCCCGATGCGCGTCGGGGTCGCTCGAGACGAGCATTCGGCCCTCGAAGTCCTCGGGGCGCACGAGGCGGGCGAGCTGCTCGAACTCGAACGGCGAGCGGATGTCGCTGCGCGAGAACCGCATGGCCGCATTGGGCCACTCGCGGAGCGCGTTCGCCATCGCCTCCTCGTCGGTCGGCGCCCAGGACAGGTGCAGCTGCAGCACCTTCGACGTGCTGTCGAGGTCGCGTCCGCTCTCGCGGACCCCTTCGTCGAAACGGGAGAACAGCGTCGCCAGCCGGTCGAGCGGTGCACCGACGGTGATCATGCCGTCGACATGCCGGCCCGCGCGCTTCGCGGTCACCGGCCCTGCCGTGGCGATGAGGATCGGGGGCGCTTCGGCCGGCATCGTCCACAACCGTGACGACTCGAGCTTGAAGTGGGTGCCCGCATGCTTCACGTCGCGGCCCGCGCGCGAGCCGGCGAACAGCTTCTGGATGACCTCGACGGCCTCGAACATGCGGTTGATCCGCTCGGGCGCCTCGGGCCAGTACTGACCGGTGATGTGCTCGTTGAGCGCCTCACCCGATCCGATGCCGAGCCAGTGCCGTCCCGGGTACATGGCGGCGAGAGTCGCCGAGGCCTGGGCGACGACGGCCGGATGCATGCGGAACGTCGGCGCGGTCGCCCCCGTCCCGATGTCGCCGCGCGTGCGCTCGGCCGCGGCGGTGAGCACGTTCCAGACGAACGAGCTCTGCCCCTGGGTCGGAGTCCACGGCTGGAAGTGATCGGTGGCCATGACACCCGAGAATCCACGGCCCTCGGCATACTCGGCGAGCTCGACCGCCTCGCGCGGCGGGAACCGCTCGAGCATGGCCGCGTAGCCCACGCTCAGCTGTGTCACATCCCCAATTCTGCCACTGGTCGGCTGAGGACCCGTCAGCTCCCAGCCGTCCCGTCGGACGACAGGGTCAGTCGTTGGCGCTGAGCAGGTCGCGCGACGTGGTGGGCTGCAGGTATTCGGCGACCGCACGCGGCACGTAGGGGCTGACATCGCCGCCGAGAGCCGCGACCTGGCGGACCAGCGAGCTGGACACGTGAGCGTGAGCCGGGTCGGGCAGCAGGAACACCGTCTCGACGTGGGCGAGGTTGCGGTTGACGATCGCCATGGGCGTCTCGTAGGCGACATCGACCTGCGAGCGGATGCCCTTGACCAGCACCGTCGCGCCGACATCGGTGCAGTAGTCGACGAGCAGACCGACGCTCCACGACGCCACCCGCACGTTGCGGCTCAGCCCGGCCTCCGCGATAGCGGTCTCGAGCAGTTCGACCCGCTGGCCGATGGGCAGCAGCGCCGACTTGTCGGGATTGTGCACCACCAGCACGTGCAGTTCGTCGAACAGGTTCGCGGCACGCTCGATGACATCGAGATGTCCGAGCGTGACGGGGTCGAACGACCCGGGAACAACGGCGATCCTCGTCATGACTTCAGGCTATCGGCGTCGACGACGGCGTGGGAGCGGTTTCGAGACGGATCGTCATACATCCGTACCGCCCGCTCAGCTCTTCGCCAGGAACTCCCGCGCCTGATCGTCGAGGCGGCGTTCGATCGCCTGGCGCAGTGCGGGATGGGTGGCGAGGATCGGGTCGACCTCGAGCAGCCGTTCGGCTGCCGAGCGCGCCTCGGCGATCAGATCGGCGTCGGCGACGACCCGGAGGAGACGCAACGACGAACGCCCGCCCGACTGGGAGGTTCCGAGCACATCGCCTTCACGACGCAGTTCGAGGTCGGCCTGAGCGAGGTCGAATCCGTCCGTGGTGGACGCGACGACCTCGACGCGTTCCCGCGCGACCGTCTCGGCGGGAGCCGAGGTCACGAGCAGGCAGAGACCCGGCAGCCCCCCTCGACCGACACGCCCCCGCAGCTGGTGCAGCTGGGAGACTCCGAAGCGGTCGGCGTCGAGCACGACCATCGTCGACGCGTTGGGCACGTCGACTCCGACCTCGATGACGGTCGTCGCGACCAGCAGATCGATGCCGCCCGACGCGAACGAGCGCATGACCTCGTCCTTCTCGTCGGCGGTCATCCGGCCGTGCAGAGCCGCGACGCGTCGACCGGCGAGCGCCTCGACCTGCGGGATGACCTTCATGATCCCCTCGACCGAGGCCTTGGGCGGGACCTGCGCTCCCGCTTCGACCTCGTCGGGCTCCTCGAGGTCGCTGCCCGCTTCGACCGAGGTGTCATCGATCGCGGGGCAGACGACGAAGACCTGCCGGCCCTCCTCGATCTCCTCGGCGGCGCGCTGCCAGACCCGGGGAAGCCAGCCCGGGTGGTCGGCCAGGGCGACCACGAAACTCTCGATCCCGACTCGCCCGACCGGCAGCTCGCGGATGACCGACACATCGAGGTCGCCGAAGACGGTCATGGCCACGGTGCGCGGGATGGGGGTCGCCGTCAGCACGAGGACATGCGGCGGCGTCGATCCCTTGGCGCGGAGAGCCTCGCGCTGCTCGACGCCGAAGCGGTGCTGCTCGTCGACGACGACGAGCCCGAGGTCGAAGAAGGAGACCTTGTCGCCCATGAGCGCATGCGTGCCGATCACGATGCGGGCCTGACCGGTGACGACGCGCAGGAGCGCCTTCTTGCGCTCGGCCGCGGACATCTGGCCGGTGATCAGCGTCGGCATCAGCTTCGCGGCCAGGTCGGGGCCGAGCGACCTGACGATGGATCGGAGGTGCTGGCCGGCGAGCACCTCCGTCGGTGCGAGCAGCGCGGACTGGCCGCCGGTGTCGGAGACCTGGAGCATGGCGCGCAGGGCGACCAGTGTCTTGCCGGATCCGACCTCGCCCTGCACCAGCCGGTTCATCGGGAACTCGTGGGCCAGGTCGCGCGCGATCTCGTCGCCCACCTGCTGCTGATCCATCGTGAGGTCGAACGGCAGCGCGGCGTCGAAGTCCTCGCGGTCGCCCCCGCCGATTGCCGGGCGTGCGGTCGTCGGCACGGCCCGGGCCGCCATGCGCTGCTCGAGCAGGGCGGTCTGCAGCACGAACGCCTCCTGGAAGCGCAGCGCGTCGCGCGCGGCCTTCCAATCGAGGTCTTTCGCGGGACGGTGGATCCGGTCGAGCGCCTCGGCGAAGGTGATGAGCCCGCGTTCGCGGCGGACGTCGTCGGGAACGGGATCCTCGACGAGGCCGACCTCGTCGAGAACCAGTTCGACCGCCTGCTGCAGCTTCCAGGTCGGCATCGTCGCCGTCGCCGGGTAGATCGGAACGGGAGCGTCGGTCCACTCCTTGGCGATCGTGCCGCCCGCGAGCTCGGCGTCCGCGAAGATCTGGTAGTCGGGATGCGCGAGCTGGGCGAGACCCCGGTAGCGGCCGACCTTGCCGGTGAAGATGCCGCGGACACCCGGCTGGAGCTCGTTCTGGCGCCAGGACTGGTTGAAGAAGGTCAGGGTGAGCATGCCGTGGCCGTCGCTGATGACCACTTCGAGCACCGACCCGCGACGCGACTGCATCTTGCGCTCGCTCGTCCGGCGCACCTCGGCGACGATCGTGACGTTCTCGCCCTCGGGAAGCTCGGCCAGCGAGGTCAGCTCACCCCGTTTGGCGTAGCGCCGGGGATAGTGCGCCAGAAGGTCGCCGGCGGTGACCATGCCGAACGCCTTCTGCAGCGCCGCCGCGGTGCGGCCGCCGAGCAGGTCGGCGAGCTTTCGCTCGAGGGCACTGACGGTCACCAGTCGAGGCTACCGTCAGGCGCCGACTCCCCTCCCCTGTGGTGGGCGTTCCGGCTCGCCGCGCACGTTGCGCACGGCCCCGCACGCCGGAACGTGCGCGCGACGAGACCGCAACAGCCCGGCGGGACCGCAGCAGAGGAATGCCATCTCAGGATCGCTGAAGTCCAGTCGTGTTCTCCGCAGGCGCTCGGTGCGCGCACGTTCCGGCGTCGGGGGCCCGCCGCAACGTGCGCGCTTGCCCGGAACGCCCGTCAGAGGTCGAAGGTGTAGCCGCCGGCCGAGCGGGCGGCGCGGCCGATCTGGTGGGTGTGCTTGTCGTCGTTGATCTCGAGCGAGCGGAACGCCCGTCCGACCACCCGCGCCTGGCTGTTGCAGAAGTTGATCGCCAGCGCGCGCTCGGGCTCGCTCGCGATCGCGCCGTCCCGGTCGATCACCGCGGAGATCCGGGAGACGGCGGCGACCTGCGAGTAGATGCCCGCCGCGGCGTCGGCGAGGCGCTTCTGCACGAGCTGCTTCTCCTGCACCTTCGATCCGTACTTGCGGAGCGCTGCCTCGGCCGACGAGCGGAGCCGCGCCGTCTGCTCGGCGATCTGGCCGACCTGCTTGCTGAGCGACGCATGCGCGCCCTCGAGGCGGTCGGGGCGCAGCCGCATGCCGACCCGCTCGCGCACGTAGGGCGCGAGCACCCCGATGGCCTTGGCCGGGTCGCCGATGCTGATGCTCTTCACATCGGGCAGGTGCTCGGACAGCGCCTTGATCCCGTTGAGGGCCGTGAACGCGCGCATCACATCGTTCGCGCCCTCGAAGATCGGGAAGATCCGGAAGTCCCTCAGCGCCCGCGACAGCGGGTGCTCGGACATGAACGCGGTGCCTCCGTGCAGCTGGAAGGCGCGGTTCAGGGCGTACCAGCCGGTGTCGCTCGCGAGCACCTTGGTCATCGCCGATTCGAGCGCGAAGTCGGCCTGGCCGCCGTCGACGAGACCCGTGGTCAGGTAGCTCATCGACTCGATGCCGTAGATCTGCGTCTGCATCCACGCGATCTTGTCCTCGACCATCTCGAAGTCGATGAGCTCGCGATCGAACTGGCGACGGGTCGAGGTGTGCTCGATCGACTGGCGCAGGAACGTCTTCATGCCGCCCGCGATGGACGTGCCCATCGACATGCGGCCGTTGTTGAGCGTGTTCATCGCGATCCGGAAGCCGTCGCCGGGCTCGCCGAGCAGGTTCTCCGCCGGGACCCGCACGTTGTTGAAGCGGATGCGCTGCAGCCGGTTGGCGCGCAGGCCGACCGTGTCGAAACGGGGTCCGGTCTCGAGGCCCTCGGACCCGCCCTCGACGATGAAGGCGACATGGCCGAGGTCGCTGCGTGCGAAGACGGTGAGGACATCACGGTCGCCGTTGCCGATCCAGCGCTTCTGACCGTTGAGGATCCAGCTGCCGTCGCTCTGCCGTTCGGCCCAGGTCTCGAGGTTGTAGGCGTCGGACCCGACATTGGGCTCGGTGAGCACGAAGGCGGCGAGCTTGCGCCCCGCTGCGAGGTCGGGCAGCCAGCGCTCCTTCTGCTCGTCCGTCCCGTAGAGGAACAGGGGCTTGGTGCCGATGGACTGGTGCACGCCCATGACGACCGAGAGGGTGCCGTCGGCACGGCCGAACTCCTCCATGATGCGGCAGTAGCCCGACTGGCTGAGGCCCTGTCCGCCGTACTTCTTGTCGACGAAGAGGCCGAGGAGCCCGAGCTCGCCGAGGTCGCGGATCGTGTCGTCGCCGACCCAGCGGTCCGCCTCGGCCTTCACCGGGTCGTAGGTGGTCGTGAGGTAGTCGCGCGCGAGGCCCGCGAGGCGATCGGTGTTCGCCTTGTCCTCGCCCCTCTGCAGCGGGTACGGCATGACGAGTTCGCTCGCCACCTGGCCGAGGAAGAGGGACTTGGTGAACGAGGGCTTCTGAGCACGATCGACGGCGGCCATGCCGGAATTCTGCAGAGTCCTCACACGGTGCCGCCAATCGCTTGTATGACCCCAACAGTCCTGTCGTCGGCACGGGTCGCGTCCGCTGTCGCTTCCATCGATAGTCTCGATCCCGATGCGCATCATCTCGGGCTTCGCCGGCTCCCTCACGCTGCGGGTCCCGCGCTCCGGGACGAGGCCCACGAGCGACCGCACCCGGGAGGGCGTCTTCTCCTCGCTCGACTCCCGCGGCGCATCCGACGGCGCGCGGGTGCTGGACCTGTACGCCGGATCCGGCGCGCTCGGACTCGAGGCCGTCAGCCGGGGCGCGACCTCGGCGGTCCTCGTCGACCGCGCGAGCGACGCGGTCGCCGTCTGCCGGCAGAACGCGGCGCTCGTCCTGCGGGCGGCCCCGAAAGGCGACGCGCCTCAGGTGACGGTGGAGAACCGGACGGCGATCTCGTTCCTCGAACGGTCCCGTGCATTCTTCGACCTGGTGTTCATCGACCCGCCCTACGACATCGCCGAGACCGAGCTGACCCGCCTGCTCGAGCTCCTCGTCCCTCGGCTCGCGCCCGACGCCGACATCGTGCTCGAGCGGAGCACCCGCTCCCCCGAGCCGACCTGGCCCGCGGGCATCGAGGTCCTCCGCCAGCGGCCGTACGGCGAGACGCTGGTCCACTTCGCGACCACCGCCGCGGACTAGCCCTGCCCTGTCGCTCAGCAGGTGGAACCGTGCTCAGCAGGAGGAATCCGCCCGATCTCGCCTGCTGAGCGCACTTTCACCTGCTGAGCGAGAGGAAGTGGGCGATTCCACCTGCTGAGCGAGAGGATCGGGGTCAGCCGGTGGCGCCGTTCCAGTCGTCGAACGGGTCCCAGCCTGCGCGGGCGTCGCGGGGGTCGGCGCCGTCGACGGTGACCCCGTCGCCGACGAGCACCCGGCCGACGATGCGGAACCCGTCGGGCAGCGTGCCCGCGGGGAAGACCGCGAGCAGCGAGTGGTCCTCACCACCGCTCAGCACCAGGTCGAGGCTCGAGTCGGCGAGTTCGGGCGCCTCACCCACGATCCGGTGAACATCCCCCGCGAGGAAGGCCGTGCCGAGATCGATGCGGACACCGCTCGCGTCCGCGATCCGCGACGCGTCGAGGAGGAGGCCGTCGGAGATGTCCAGCATCGCGTGCGCGCCGGAACGCGCCGCCACCCGGCCTGCCGCGATCGGCGGAGCGGGGCGCAGCTGAGCGGCGAGCAGATCGCGTCGACGCGACTCGACCTGCTCGAAACGGGCGCGATCGGGGATGCCCTCCGAATCCACGGCCTCGGCGAAGAGGAGTTTCAGTCCCGCGGCAGCGCACCCCAGGTCGCCGGCCACCGCGACGACGTCGCCGACGCGCGCGCCGGAGCGGAGCACCGGTCGGTCGCCCTCGAGGTCTCCGAACACGGTCACGGCGATCGTGAGCGTGTCGGACGCGGACAGGTCCCCGCCGACCACTCCCGATCCTGGCGAGAGGGCGGCGCAGGCCTCGCGCAGACCGTCGGCGATGCCCTCGAGGAAGTCGACGGGAGTGTCCAGCGGGGCCGCGAGTGCCACGACGAGTCCTGTGGGTGTCGCGCCCATCGCGGCGATATCGGCCAGGTTGCTCGCTGCCGCCTTCCAGCCGAGATCGAACGGGGCGGACCAGGCGAGACGGAAGTCGGGGCCGTGGATCAGCAGGTCGGTGGACACCACGTAGCGTCCGTCGGGTGCGGACAGGACGGCACCGTCGTCGCCGGGACCGACGATCGCGGCGGTAGCGGCGGGCAGTCGACGCACGATCCGGCGGAGCGACTCGATCTCGCCCACGCTTCCGAGCGTATCGACGGCGTTCACACGGCAACGCTACAGCCCGGCGTCGACGCCTCGAGATTCTCGGATGTGACGACGGTAGCGTTCGCGCATGAGTGCAGAAGAGAAGACCCAGGACGGGCCCGTCATGGACGGCGCCACCGAGGCGACCGAGCAGGAGAAGGTCGAGGGGCGCCGCGAGCAGGCGGAGCACGACGGCCTCCCCGAGGAGGCGGAGCCGGGCGATGTGTCACCCGAGGGCCGCGAGAACCTGAGCAGCTAGCGCGGCATCGTCCTCAGGACGGTCCCGTAATCTTGTGGGGTGCCCCGCCGACCCGTTCGAACCAGTCTCGGCGTCGTCGCAGTACTCGCCTCTCTGGCCGCGGCGCTGACCGGCTGCACGCCGACCGTGTCGCTCAAGCCGGCCGCTGACGCCACCGCCGTCGGCTGTGCGGAGATCATCGTGCGGCTCCCCGACGCGATCGACGACGACAGGCTCCGCAACACGGATGCTCAGGCCACCGCCGCGTGGGGGGATCCCGCGAGCGTGCTGCTGCGCTGCGGTGTCGAGTCCCCCGGTCCGACGACCGACCGGTGCCTGTCGATCAGCGGCGTCGACTGGATCGAACGGCAGACCGGCGACGATCCCGACGTCTACGACTACACGACCTACGGGCGCGATCCCGCCACCACCGTCACCGTCGACACCGGCGCCGCATCGAGCACGAACGTCCTCACGGATCTGTCGGGCGTCGTCTCGGTCGTCGAGCAGGATCGGTTCTGCGTCGGAGCCGACGATGTGCAGGTCCCGACCCCCGAGCCGACCCCGTAGGTCGAGCCCACCCGCCCCGCCCGCCGCGCCCGTCGAAGCGAAGGGGGTCTCGATACGCGCTCCGCGCTACTCGACCACCGAGGGCCTCCCGCCCGCTGAGCGCAGCGAAGCGAAGGGACCTCGGTACGCGGCTCCGCGCTACTCGACCACCGAGGGTCGCCCGCCCGCTGAGCCCGTCGAAGCGAACGGGCCTCGGTACATCGCTCCGCGCTCCTCGACCTCCAGGAAGGCCCGCCCGCTGAGCGCAGCGAAGCGAAAGGGGCCCCTTTAGAGGACCTGGGCGATGAGGTCGTCGATCAGTTCGGGGTAGGTGAGGCCCGATGCGAGCCAGCACTTGGGGAACATCGAGATCGGGGTGAACCCGGGCATCGTGTTCACCTCGTTGACGATGAAGCCGTCGGCGGTGAGGAAGAAGTCGACACGGGCGAGGCCCGCCCCTCCGATGGCCTCGAACGCGTGGGCGGCGATCCGCTGCATCTCTCCGAGCTCGCTGGCCCCGAGCGGGGCGGGGCAGACCAGCTCGATGCCGGGGGCATCGAGGTACTTGGCGTCGAAGTCGTAGAACTCGCGGCCCGTGATCACGATCTCGCCGGCGACGGACACTCGAGGGGCTCCCCCGTCGATGCCGCCGAGCACCGCGCACTCGACCTCGCGGCCGATCATGCCGCGTTCGATGAGCACCTTGTCGTCCTCGGCGAACGCGGTGGCCAGTGCGGCGTCGAGGCCCTCGGCAGACATGACCCGGGTGACTCCGATGGAGGATCCGGCGCGGGCGGGCTTCACGAACTGCGGGTAGCCGAGCGCGTTCGCCTTGGCCCGCACCCGGTCGGATCCCGTGGCCCAGCCCGCCTGCGTGACCGTCACCCACGGCGCGACATCGATGCCGGCCGCCTCGAGCACCGTCTTGGTGAAGTGCTTGTCCATGCCGAGAGCCGAGGCGAGCACGCCGTTGCCGACGTACGGGAGTCCGATGAGCTCGAGCATGCCCTGAATGGTGCCGTCTTCGCCGAACGGACCGTGCAGGATGGGGAACACCAGGTCGATGTCACCGAGGCTGCGCACCTCGTCGCCCTCGACGACCCGCAGTTCCCTCGTGTCGACCGAGTCGGGCCAGAGGATGCGGGTGCCGTTGTCGAGCACCTCGGGCAGCGCGTCGGGGTCGAGCGCGAAGCGTGCGGGGTCGTCGCTCTCGAGCACGAACGCACCGCGACGGGTGATGCCGACGGGGATCACCTCGTAGCGGTCGCGGTCGATGGCGCCGAGGACTCCCCCGGCGGTGGCGCAGCTGATGGAGTGCTCGCTGGAGCGGCCTCCGAAGAGCAGCACGAGGCGGAGCCGGTCGGCCATGGCCGTCACTCTCCTAGAGGGAGGTCGGAGTCGGTGGTGAAGTGCGGGGCGATGTCTTTCGGCTCGAGCGTACCGTCGAGCACCTGCGCCACCTGCGTCACGATCGGCATATCGACACCGCGCTCGCGGGCCAACTCGAGCACGGGGCGCACGGAGGCGAGCCCTTCGGCGGTCTGCTCCATCGAGGCGACGACCTCGTCGAACGCGTACCCCTGCCCGAGCAGGCGGCCGGCCATGTTGTTGCGGGACAGCGGCGACTCGCTCGTCGCGATGAGGTCGCCGAGACCGGCGAGCCCGGAGAGCGTGGTCGCCTTGGCGCCGAAGGCGACGGCGAACGCGGTCATCTCGGCCAGACCGCGGGTGAGGATGGAGGCCTTGGTGTTCTCGCCGTAGCCGACGCCGTCGACGATGCCGATCGCGACGGCGATGAGGTTCTTGAGCACTCCGCCGAACTCGGTGCCGACCACATCGGTGTTATAGAACGACCGGAAGTAACTGTTCGAGGCGGTCTTCGCGACGAGCTGGGCGGTCTCGGCGCTCGTGGAGGCCACGACGGCGGCGGTCGGCCACTCCTTCGCGACCTCGAGGGCCAGGTTGGGGCCGGATGCGACCGCGATGCGGGACGCCTCGAGCCCGAGCACCTGCCCGAGCACCTCGCTCATCCTCAGTCCGGTGTCGCGTTCGACGCCCTTCATCAGGCTCACCACGACGGCGTCGGGACGGAGGTGACCGCGCACCTTGTCGAGGTTGCCCCGCAGCGCCTGGCTGGGCACCGAGACGTAGACCTGGTCGGCGTCGGACAGCACCCGTTCGAGGTCGGAATGGGCGCGGATGGATCGTGGCAGGTTGATGCCGGGCAGGTAGTGACTGTTGCGACCCGATGACGAGATCTCGCTCGCGAGTTCGGGGCGTCTCGCCCAGAGGGCCACGTCGGCGCCACCGTCGGCGAGCACTTTCGCGAAGGTCGTGCCCCAGCTGCCCGCACCGAGCACGGCGACCTTCGCGGCCCCGGCCGGGTTCTGCTCAGTCAAAACGGCCCGTCTCGGTCTGACCCTTGGTCTTCGGATCCCACCTGCCGGCGGGCGCTTTCTCACCCCGGAGCTCCTCGAGGAGCGCGGTGATGTGCTGCATGAGCAGCTCGGTGGCGTCGGCGAGCAGCGCGGAGTCCATGGGGCGCCCCTTGAACCGGGAGAGGTCGACGGGCGGACCGAATTTCAGGTCGACCTTGGCGCGCGGCCATGGGTGCAGCTTCTTGCCGTAGCGGGGAAGCAGACCCTGCGAGCCCCACTGCGCCATGGGGACCAGCGGCAGATCATGTTCGAGGGCGAGGCGGACCGCTCCGGTCTTGCCCCGCATCGGCCACATGTCGGGCTCGCGTGTGAGGGTGCCCTCGGGGTAGATGACGACCCCGCGTCCCTTCTCGACGAGCTCCTCGGCGGCTTCGAGCGGGATCGCGCTACGGCTCATGGCCGCTCGTTCGACGGGGATCTGGCCGGTGACGGTGAACATCCAACCGACCATCGGCAGACGGAACAGCGACGCTTTGGTGAGGAACCTCGGTGCACGCCCGAGCCGCCAGACCGCGACGGCGATGACGAACGGGTCGACCTCGGTGTAGTGGTTGGGCGCCAGGACGTACGAACCGCGCTCGGGCAGGTAGCGGTCGTCGATGAAGTTCAGCTTGGTCGTCGCCCGGATGAAGGGGACGACGAGTCCGCCGAGAGGCCAGAACCAGGATGGGGAGTACTTCTCCGGCTTGCTTCGGCGGGACACTCGACCATTATGGCCGGACCGACGCTCGTCTAACGCGCCCGTCATGCCTCGACTGTGTAGCGGGCGCCGAGGGCCTCGAGCTTGCCGAGGAAGTCCTCGTAGCCGCGGCTGATGATGCCCACGTTGCTCACCGTGGACCGCCCCTCGGCGGTCAGCGCGGCGATGAGGTGCGAGAACCCGCCGCGCAGGTCGGGCACCTCGATATCGGCTCCGTGCAGGGGCGTGGGGCCGACGATGACGGCGGCCTGCTCGAGGTCGCGGCGCGGGACACGACGGGGCGTGCCCTCGATGCCGCGCGGGTGCACGGTGATGTCGGCGCCCATCTCGATGAGCGCGTCGGTGAAGCCGAACCGGTTCTCGTAGACCGTCTCGTGCACGATCGACTCGCCCTGCGCCTGCGTGAGGGCGACGATGAGCGGCTGCTGCCAGTCGGTCATGAAGCCGGGGTGCACGTCGGTCTCGATGACGACGGGCTTCAACGCACCACCCGGGTGGTAGAAGCGGATGCCGTCCTCGTAGATGTCGAACTTGCCGCCGACTTTGCGGAACACGTTGAGGAACGTCATCATGTGCTCCTGCTTCGCGCCCTCGACCATGATGTCGCCGCCGGTCGCGAGCGCGGCGGAGGCCCAGCTGGCGGCCTCGTTCCGGTCGAAGATCGCGCGGTGGGTGTAGCCCTCGAGCCGGTCGACGCCCTCGATGAGGATGACGCGGTTGGGCTCGACCGAGATGATGGCGCCCATCTTCTGCAGGATCGCGATGAGGTCCATGATCTCGGGCTCGATCGCGGCGTTGCGCAGCTCGGTCGTTCCCTTGGCGCGCGTGGCGGTGAGCAGCACCTGCTCGGTCGCGCCGACGCTCGGGTAGGGGAGCTCGATCTCCGCTCCGGTCAGGCCGTTGGGAGCCGTGATGCGGATGCCGCTCGGCAGCTTGTCGACGATGGCGCCGAACTTGCGGAGCGCGTCGAGGTGGAAGTCGATCGGGCGATCGCCGATGCGGCAGCCGCCGAGGTCGGGGATGAACGCCTCGCCCAGCTGGTGCAGCAGGGGGCCGCAGAACAGGATCGGGATGCGGCTCGATCCGGCATGCGCGTCGATGTCGGCCATGTGGGCGATGATCACGTTCGACGGGTCGAGGATCAGGTCGCCGGGCTCGACGCCGTCGGTCACCTTGACGCCGTGCACCTCGAGGAGCCCGCGGACGACGCGGACGTCGGAGATGTCCGGGACCCCGCGCAGGAGGCTCTCGCTCTCGCCCAGGAGCGACGCGACCATCGCCTTCGTGACGAGGTTCTTCGCGCCCCGCACCTGGATGCGGCCCTTCAGCGGGATGCCGCCTTCGATGGCGAGACGGTCGATGTTCATACCGACGCGCTCTCCTGCCTTGCGTGAATCGGTGGCAAGACCTGTCGAAAGAGTGTCTGACACTGGGGAATCCTTGCTTTCAGCTCTGCTGTGCAGAGTTTCTAACTCCTCGCGGGGAGTGTGGTGGGCCGCCAGCTTTCGCGGCGGCTCTCGAATTCGGAGATGCCCTCCTCATCGCGGAGCGTGAGCGCGATGTCGTCGAGGCCTTCGAGCAGCCTCCATCGTGTGTAGTCGTCGATTTCGAAGGGGAGCGTGAGCTCACCTGCGGTCACCGTCTTCTCAACTAGGTCGACGGTAACCGCTATTCCCGGATTCTGCTTCAGCACATCCCAGAGCCGCTCGATCTCGGAGTGTTCTATCACTCCGGTGACGAGGCCCTGCTTGCCGGAATTGCCGCGGAAGATGTCGGCGAAGCGCGCGCTGAGGACGACTTTGAAGCCGTAGTCGCGCAGTGCCCATACCGCGTGCTCCCGGCTCGAGCCGGTGCCGAAGTCGGGTCCGGCGACGAGGATCGACGCCCCCTGGAACTGCGGCTGGTTGAGGATGAAGTCGGGATCCTGGCGCCACCCGTAGAAGAGGGCGTCCTCGAATCCGGTCTTGGTGACGCGCTTGAGGAAGACGGCGGGGATGATCTGATCGGTGTCCACGTTCGATCGCTCGAACGGCACGGCGATGCCGGTGTGGGTGCTGAATTTCTCCATCAGGCCGACACTCCCGTCTCGGTCGTGATGCTGCCCGCGTCGTTCAGGGTCACGTCGAAGCGCGAGTCGGTGCGCAGATCCCAGGGGCTCGACAGGGTTCCGCGGATCGCGGTCGCCGCGGCGACGAGCGGGGAGACCAGGTGGGTGCGGCCGCCCTTGCCCTGCCGGCCCTCGAAGTTGCGGTTACTCGTCGAGGCGCATCGCTCGCCGGGGGCGAGCTGGTCGGGGTTCATACCGAGGCACATCGAGCACCCCGCGAAACGCCATTCGGCGCCGAACTCCTCGAAGATCTTGTCGAGGCCCTCGGCCTCGGCTTCGAGGCGCACGCGGGCCGAGCCCGGCACGACCATGACGCGGACGCCCTCGGCCTTGGTCTGGCCCTTGACGATGGACGCGAACGCGCGGAGGTCCTCGATGCGGCTGTTGGTGCACGAGCCCATGAAGACGGCGTCGACCGCGATCTCCTTGAGCGGGGTGCCGGGGGCGAGATCCATGTACTCGAGTGCGCGACGCGCGGCGGAGCGCTCGTGCTCGTCGGCGATGGTGTCGGGGTCGGGGATAGAGTCGGACAGCGAGACGCCCTGGCCGGGGTTGGTGCCCCAGGTCACGAACGGCTCCAGCGAGTCGGCATCGAGGAAGACCTCGGCGTCGAACACGGCGTCGTCGTCGGTGGCCAGGGTGTCCCAGTAGGCGACGGCGGCATCCCAGTCGGCACCCTGCGGTGCGTGGGGGCGGCCTTGGAGGTAGTCGTAGGTGGTCTGGTCGGGGGCGACCATTCCGGCGCGGGCGCCGGCCTCGATCGACATGTTGCAGATCGTCATGCGCCCCTCCATGGAGAGGCTGCGGATGGCGCTGCCGCGGTACTCGAGCACGTAGCCCTGGCCGCCGCCGGTGCCGATCTGGGCGATCACGGCGAGGATGATGTCCTTCGCGGTGACGCCGGGTCGCAGTTCGCCCTCGACGGTGATGGCCATGGTCTTGAACGGCTTGAGCGGCAGGGTCTGCGTGGCGAGGACGTGCTCGACCTCGCTCGTGCCGATGCCGAACGCCATGGCGCCGAACGCGCCGTGGGTGGAGGTGTGCGAGTCGCCGCAGACGACGGTGATGCCCGGCATGGTGAGGCCGAGCTGCGGGCCGACGACGTGCACGATGCCCTGCTCGACATCGCCGAGCGAGTGCAGCCGAACGCCGAACTCCTCCGCATTGCGGCGCAGGGTGTGGATCTGGGTGCGGCTCGTCAGGTCGGCGATGGGCTTGTCGATGTTGACGGTCGGGGTGTTGTGGTCCTCCGTCGCGATCGTGAGATCGGGGCGGCGGACGGGCCGTCCGGCCTGACGCAGACCGTCGAACGCCTGAGGGCTGGTGACCTCGTGCACGAGGTGGAGGTCGATGTAGAGCAGATCGGGCTCGCCGTTCTCGCCCTTCTTGACGAGATGGTCGGCCCAGACCTTCTCGGCCAGCGTCAGGCCGCGGGTCTCGGAACCGTCGGAGCTCGAGGCTTCGGTGGCGGTGGTGTTCATGGGTGCAGTGTTCTCCCTGTCAAATGAGTCAGCCCAGGACGGAACTCCGCGACGAGGGAGGACTGGAAGACTCAGACCTCGTCGCGGCGGCTAAGGAGAAGCCGGACGGAGAGCATCCCCAGACGATACCATTCCCGCCGATCAGGAGCGTCGGAGGCGCAGGCGCGCATGCGCGAGCCACACGTCGACGGTCTCCGTGATCCTGACGGCCTGGTGCGGCGGGAGCAGCTCGCGTCCGTCGCCGACGACGACCGCCGTTCCGTTCGTCGACCCCAGGTCCTCGAGGGTGACGGCGTCGCCGTCGCGGCGCAGCACCGCATGCGTCGCCGAGACGGTCCCGCCTCCCGAGACGGGCAGGAGCCGCGCCCCGGGGACGGCGGCGTTCGGTGCGCGGCCGAGAACCAGCACGTCGGGAATCGAGCCGAAGTCCGCGCCATCGATCTCCAGCGTCCAATCGCCCGGCGCGGCCTCCGGTTCGTCCGGAACAGGCGTGGCGGTCTCGGGCGCCACCGCCGGCGCGGGAACCACCGCGGCAGGCACGGGAAGGACCGGCTCGGGCTCGAAATCGGTGGAGGGAGCGACCGACGGAGGCGCGACGACGGGCTGCGCCGCCGTCTCCTGCTGCACGCCGACCGGAGCTGCGCCGGGCGGGCCGGGGAAGAAAGCGGGCGGCGCGAGCCGCGGCTCGGCCGGCGCAGGGGTGTCCGACTTCGGAGGCTCCGGCAGGAGCCCCGGGGGCGGGGTGATGAATCCGCGCTCAGTCACTGCTCCACTATATGCAGGGGCTGAAGGCGGGACCGGCCGTCTACCCCTTGCCGAGGACCCGATCGAGGAAGCTGCGCTTGCGTTCGGTCCAGCCGCCCCGCTCGAGCACCTCGCGCACCGGCTTCTTCATCTCCTCGGTGTCGAACTTCCAGCCGAAGGTGTTGCCGACCTGCCCGTGATCGGAGGCGATCGGGGCGAAGGACTTGTTGAAGCTGATCTTGCGGGTGTTGCCGCGGAACGAGTTCGACTCGAAGTGGAAGCCCTTGCGGTCGAGCCTCGTCTCGGTGTCCTTCGTGCGATCGATCAGGGTGTAGGTGCCATCGTCGTAGAGGGTGACCGTGAGCTCGTAGTCGCGGTCGATCTTGCCGGCCGACAGGAACCCGGCCCACTTCGCATCGGCGTAGTCCCATACGCCGACCACTCCCTCGTCGAATGCGGCGAAGGCGAACGGCACGTCGTCGCTGTTGAGGGCGAGGAGGTCGGCGGTCAGCTGCTCCTTGGTGACGCTCACGCTGCCGCTCCCGTCGTGGCCGAGTCGAGGATGCCGCGGATGGTGGGCCACACCGTCTTGACGTGCTCGCCCGCCGCGCTGCCGGTGATCTGCACGAGATCGCTGACGCCGCCGCTGCGGATGAGCGCGATGTGGACGGCCTGGGCGAGGGTCCCGACCCGCGGGTCGGAGAAGCTGACCTCCATACGGAAACCGGGAACGCCGAGCACCTCGCGCTCCTCCTTGCCGATGACGGCGATGTCGGTCTGCTCGCCGAACTTCTTCTCGACGGCCTCGATCGCGGTCTTCAGCTCGTAGTCGGCGCCGAAACGCGACAGGGCGACGACGACGTTGCTCCGGAATCGACCCGCCTCGACGGGTTCGGCCACCGCGAGCACCGAGCCGTAGGCGTTGATCGGCTGCCAGTCGTCGGGCGCCTGGACGCTGACCTCGGGGAAGGCCGGGAAGGCCTCGCTCGGGAAGGACACGGACTGGGTCATGAGATGTTCCTCTCTGAAGATCAGAAGTCGAAGAGTCCGAGGACGTCGTCGGCCATTTCGGCCGGACTGAAACTGAAGTCGACGGAGAATCCCGCTCCGACTCCGATCGCTGCCCCCAGGTCGAGGCTGACCGACACATTGTCGGCGGTGACCTCGACTTCCGCGTCGGCGGTGAAGCCGATTCCAGCGTAAACCCTGCCTGTCGCGGTGGCTTCGGCGCCCATGATCTCGCCGGACGCGCTCGCTTCGGCCTCGGCGCCGGCGAAGGCGTCGATGCCGGCTTTGGCGCTGATGCCGTCAGGGCCGATCGTCGCGGTCGCCTCGGCCTCCGCTCGCGCACCGGCCTGGGCCTTGGCCTCGGCGCTCAGCGTCGCCGGTCCGGCCGTCACGCTGGCGGCGCCCGCCACACCGACCATCGCACTGGCCCCGGCGCTGAGACCCGCAACAAGCTCGCCGTCGGCGTTGACACCGAACTCGCCGCCCGCTTCGGCTTTGGCCTCGGCCGACGCGGACGCGCTGGCGTTCGCGGAGACGCCCAACTCCTCGTTCTCGTAGCTGGCCTCCGCCTCGGCCGTAGCCCCGATGCCGATGCTCGCCTCACCGCTGAGCTTGATCTCGTCCTCGGTGATCTCGACTTCCGTCTTGTTGGTGCCGGTCACGCCCACGAATGTCTCGGTGCCCGACGACGTGGTCTCGTTTCCGTCGGTGGTCGTGGTGCTGTCGGCGGACCCGAGGCCGACCCTCGTCGTGGTCTCGAGGCCGATGGTGTATTTCTCCTCGGCCGGCTTCTCCTTGTCGAAGGGGTTCGCGCCGGGCTTGCTGCCGAAGGTCCACTCCCCCGAGTTCGCCTCCTCCTCGCTCTCGGCGACGACGCCGGATCGCGAGGTGGTGGTCGTGACGGGGATCCCGTCGGCGGACTCGGTCGCGCCTTCGCCCGCGAAGGGGTCGGCGGGGGTGACGCTGCCGGGACCGGAGTAGCCGGGCCCGCCGGCCGTGACGCCGCTGGCCTGCTCCTGCTCGGAGATCTGGGCCTCGAGGGTGGCGAGCAGGCGTTCGGCCGCGGCCTTCGCGTCGAGGATCGTCGTATAGGCGGATGCGACCGAGGCGGAAGCGCCCGGCGAGAGGACGCGGTCGCCCTTCTCGAGGCCGTATCCGGAGGGGTTGTGGCTCTGCGCCTGAGCGGTGCTGGCGGTGTGCGCGGCGTCGTCGAGTGCGCCGAGCTGAGCGCGGATGATGCCGGCCTGCGCGCGGACCTCGGAGGGCGACATGCCGAGCTTGCTCATGAACCGTCTCCGATCTCGGTGAAGCCGGCGCCGTCGATGGCGGCAGCTGCGTTCAGAAGTGGCGTCGACACCTGATCTCGCCAGTCGCGCTCGAACCGGTCGGAGTCGGCGCCCGACCACGTGGTCGTCTGGGTGAGCACGCTGATGGCGCTGGCCATGGTCGCCTGAGCGCTGCGGATCGAGGCTGCTGCCTGATTCATCGCGGCTTCGCTCATCGCGGTTCTCCCTCCCTGCCGTTCCGGCCGACGCTCAGGGGGCGGTCTCCCGCCCCCTGCGTCGGGTCTCGCTGGTTACGCCGAGGCGTTGAGCTGCTCGGTCGCGTTGGTGCGGGCGACGGTTCCGGTGTCGCGCAGGACCTGGGCCGCCTGGTTGAGGTTGGTCTGGATGTTGGTCCAGTCCTGCGTCTCGAAGCGGGTGCGGTCGGGACCCTGCCAGGTCGTGCCCGAGAGCTTGGCGCTGATGGCCTGCACGAGGGACTCGAGCTCGCCCGCCTTGGTGTCGAAGAGCGCCGCCAGGTCGTTGACCTCGTCGGGGTTCTGGCCGATCCAATCTGCCATGGTCTGTCCTTTCGTTCCGAAGGGAACCGATGTCCCCCTGTTGTGTTCGCCAGCCTAAGGAAGCCCCTGGGGCCGCCGCGATGGGGAGGACTACCCGTCCGCTCCCCCTGTCGCCCGTGCGAGCTGCACGAGCGAGGTCTTGCCGCCGGCCACCAGATAGCCGCGTCCGACGGGGAACTGCGACCGCTTCGCCCGCGGGAAGCTGGTGCGGAACAGCAGGTCCCCCTCGCTCTGGTCGGGCTGCAGCGCGATGCCGCGGCGGGCGCTCTTGACCTCGAGCAGCAGCGGCCAGGACGACGCCCACGTGCTCGTCTCGGACTCGGCGATCAGCAGGTTGTCGCTGCGTTTGAGCGCCTTGAAGAGGGCCACGAGCGGCGCGTCGGCGGGCGTCGACAGGAAGTCGGCGAGCGACTCGACGACGACGGCGATCCCGGTGCGTCCCTCCTGGACGGCGGCGAGCAGCGTCGTGGCCGCGGCCTGCACGTCGTCGACACCGGTCGCGGCACTGGCCAGCTGCGGCAGGCGTCCGATGTGCGAGCGCGCGGTGCCGAGATAGTGGATCTCGGTGCTCGTCGTGGCGGCGAGCCCGCGGATGAGCGTTTCGAGGGCGGTGCTGCGACCGCTGCCCGGGGGTCCTGAGATCATCAGCACGCCCTCGGGGGCGACCCCGACCGGGGCGAGCGACTGATCCTCGATGCCGAGGGGCAGCAGACCGGGGGCGGAACCGAGCAGCGCCTCGAGGGCCACGTCGTCGGCGAGCCGCTCGACGGGCGGCGCTTCCCGCACGCCCCGCGAGCGGAGCGTCGAGGCGAGGCGCTCGATCGCCCGGGCCTGCTCGGCGGTGTTGCTGGTTCCCCCGAGCACCGCCACCTGCACCTCGAGATGGTCGAGAATGCCCCGACCCGGAGGGGAGGCGGCCGTCAGCACGTCGGACGGGGCGTCGATCGTTGCGTAGTCGGTGTCGTCGGTGAGTCGCAGCACGAGCTTGCGCTGCATGGACGCGGCGACGGACGGCGAGATCGTGGCGGGGCGGTCCGCCGTGACGACCACGTGCACCCCAACGCTGCGACCGTCCGAGATGATCTGCTGGAAGAGCGCGAACGACCGGGTCGTGGCGAACTCGTGCTCCTGCCGGAAGGCGGCCATGCCGTCGAGGAAGAGCAGGATCCGCGGTTCGTCGGGGCGGCCGGCCAGCTCGCGGTACTCGCGGATGTCGCCCGCGCGGACCGCGGCGTACCGTGCGGCGCGTTCGTCGATCGTCGCCGCGAGGCGGGTGAAGAGCCGCGCGATCCGCTCCGTGTCGTCGCCGGCGATGACGGCGCCGACGTGGGGCAGGGTCTCGAGCATGCTGAGGCCGCCCGAGGTGAAGTCCACCCCGTACACCTCGACGGGGCCGCCCCTCGGGGTGATCGCCGCGGCGACGGCGAGGGTGCGCAGGGCGACGCTCTTGCCGGTTCCGCTCGCACCGTAGACGGCCATGTTGCCGTCCGTGTCGGGACGGAAGTAGACCGGGTACTGGCTCTGCGTCGACGCGTCGTCGACGACGCCGATGAGCAGCTCGCTGTCGGTGCGCTGACGGAGCAGTCCGACGTCGTAACTCGCGGCGAGCTCGGGAAGCCACGGGCGGCGGGGCGGGGGCACATCGGCTCCGCGGGCCGCGCCGCGGATCGCCGAGACGAGCCGGGCGATGTCGGCGGGGCCGGGATCGACGGTCGCGACCGGAGCACCCGCATCGGGACGCTCCCACGGCCGCTCGGCTCCGAAGCCGAGGCCGGCGACCTCGATCGAGGCGGGCTCCGCGTCCTCGCGGGTCCAGCCGCCCGCGTAGCCGGACTGGAAGGTCGTGAGGCGTCCCGGCCCGGTCTTCGCGACCGCGCGCCCGGGGATGGCGGGGTCGAACCCGGCGGCGACCGGGTCGCCGAGCACATCGGAGCTGTCCGACTCGTCGGCCATCCGCAGCGCGATGCGCAGGTTGGTGTTGGCGCGGAGGTTGTCGCGGATGACGCCCGCCGGTCGCTGGGTCGCCATGATCAGGTGGATCCCGAGCGATCGACCGCGCTGGGCGATGTCGACGACGCCGTCGACGAACTCGGGGATCTCGCCGGCCAGCGCCGCGAACTCGTCGATGACGAGCACGAGCGCGGGCGGGGTCTCGGGGTCGCCGCGCTTCTCCAGGTCGAGCAGGTCCTTGGCCTTCTTCCGATTCAGGACGTGCTCGCGGTAGCGGAGCTCGGCGCGCAGACTCGTCAGGGCCCGCCGGACGAGGTGCTGATCGAGGTCGGTGACGAGACCCACCGAATGCGGCAGGTCGACGCAATCAGCGAACGCCGATCCTCCCTTGTAGTCGACGAGCAGGAAGGTGACGCGGTCGGGGCTGTACTCGGCCGCCATCCCGAGCACCCATGACTGGAGGAACTCGCTCTTGCCGGAACCCGTCGTTCCGCCGACCAGGGCGTGCGGCCCCTGGCTGCGCAGGTCGAGGTGGACGGCGTCGACGCTGCCCTGACCGACCAGCGCGCGCAGTTTGCCCGCGCGACGGGGGCGCGCGGGAGATCCGGGAGTCCGGTCGAGGAGCGAGTCGTTCTCCCGCCAGCGGTCGACGACCGCGTCGGACGACCGCGCGAGGTCGGCGCCGAGGAGGCTGACGAGCGAGACCTGGCGGGGCACATCGCTCTCGTCGGTGCGCGGGGCTCCCGCGTCGGCGACGGCCGCCATCGAGCGGGCGAAGTCGCGGGCGGCGGTGGCGTCGAGCTGGGCGACCTCGACCTGGTCGATCGTCTCGCCCGTCCGGACGTAGCCGACGCGACCCGATCCGGCGGCGCGGAGTTCGAGGTAGGTGCGGCAGCCCGCGGGGAGGGAGGCGACGGAGGGACCGATCCACACGGGCAGGACTCCGGCGAGCGCCGCCCGTTCGACGAGCGCGATGAGTCGGGATCGGTCGACGGGTGCCTCGTCGGCGATGAGCACGAGGATGCAGGGCGGGTCGGGGATGCGCGGGCTGTCGGCGTCAGCGGGCGCGGCTCCGCGCAGCATGACGGAGTCCTCGGGATCCATGGGGCCGCGGATGCCGGTGCGATCGGCGGCGCGACGCTTCTCGAGCCGCTCCGCGACGAGTTCCTCGAGGCGTGCGAGCAGCGAGGTGCCCGTGGTCGCGGTGTCGGCGAGGTGGACGCCCTCGAGGGGCGACTGGGGCGAGCCGACGTGCGGCAGCCATTTGATCCAGCCGAGACGCTCGCCCCACTCGGGACCGACGATGGCGCCGATGGCGAGCTCGGCGGGCGAGTACAGCGCGGCGACCTGCGCGACCAGCGCGTTGACGGACGGTGTGACGAGCGGGTCGTCGCCGGCGACGCCGATGGCTCCTGCGTCGACGAGGCTCTCGACGACGGGGATCCGGTCGATCAGGCGGTAGCGCTCGACGAGGCCGTCGAGGCGCTCCTGGAACTCCGGTATCCCGTCGAATCGCTCACGCGCGGTGACGGTGTTGCGACTCGTCGCGGTGCCGGTGCCGAGTCTCACGTTGAGGAACGACCAGTGCTCGGGCCGGCGCGACCAGAGGAGCGGACCGAGCCGGTCCGCCTCGTCGAGCAGACGCGAGGTGGAGGGCGCCTCGTCCTCGCGGACCGATCTCTCGATCTCGCGTTCCTCGGCGAGCACCGCGTCGAGTCGTTCGAGCTTGGAGTCGAACCTCTCGATCGCCTTCTTCAGCTTGCGCTTCGCGGCACTGCGCTGGCCGAGGTAGGTGCCGAGCATGATGATCGGGGCGAGCGCGACGAAGACCAGCGTGAACGGGTTGCGGAGGATGAGGTAGAGCGTGGCTCCCGCGACGAGCGGTGCGAAGAACGCGATCCAGGGGAACGGCAGCGTTTCGAGCTCTTTCGGCACCTCGGGACCGTCGTACTCGGCTCCCGGGTAGCGGCGCTCGACCGTCGGCGAGCGGGTGAAGGAGACCGGGCCGGCGGAGACCTCGCGCACGGGCACCTCGTCGACGGCGAGCTGCTGGACCCGCAGAGTGCTGCCGCCGATGAGCACGGTCTGGCCTGCGGAGAGGCTGACGCGGGCGACCTCCTCGCCGTCGACGACGACGCCGTTGGCCGAGTTGAGGTCGACGATGTCGACGGTCCGGGTGACGTCGATGCGCGCGTGGCGCTTCGAGGCGAGGACGTCGTGCAGGACGATGTCGCAGTTCTCGTCGCGTCCGATGATCGAGCTGCCCCGGCGGATGGGGAACTCGGTTCCCACATCGGGTCCGTCGACGACGCGGACGACCGCGAGGACCGGTCCGGTGGGAGCCCCGCCGCGGTCACCCGAGACGGGGACGACCGAGACGGTCGCCCCGCTGGCGATCGCGGCCTCGGCCACGGGGAGATCGGGATCGAGGACGGCGCCGCTGCGCTGCGCGGGTGCGGCGACCGAGAGCGTGTGGACGTCGGCGTCGCGCTGCCGGTCGCCCGCTCGGGGGATTCCGAGCTCGACGCCGGGCTCGGGGTCGCTGGTGAGCAGTGTCTCGGCGATCTCCCCGACGGTGGCGTTCGCGTCGGCGGTGACGACCACATCGGTGGTGCCCCCGTTCGGTCTCGTCAGCGCGAGCTTGAGCCTCATGGCCGATCCCCTCGTCGTGCATCGGTGCGATCCGGGTCCGACCCGCGCCGTGCGGTGTCGCGTTCCGCTCTGCGCAGGAGTCGGCGGTAGCGGTCGCCGATGCTGCGCAGCGTGTAGCGGCTGCGGATCCGGCGCAGTCGGGTGGTGGCCGCCTCGGCGACCGCGGCTGCGGCCATCGCCTCGGTCCAGACCTCGTCGGCGACGGCGTCGCTGATCTCGCGCCCGGAGAAGACCGCGGCGTCGGCGCGGTGTGCCAGCGCGACGAGCGTGCCGTCGCCGACGGCGGAGATCTCGGCCTCGAGCTTCACGGCGGTGAGCGGCCTCGTCAGCTTCTCGGGGATCGGGTAGCCCAGCTCGGCGTAGCGGTCGAGCATCTCGTCCCACGCTCCGGCGACCCTGCCGTCGCCGGTCGCGGCGGCACGCCGGCGGCGCTCGCGCCGACGCTTGGCGAGCGTGACGATGAGGAGCGGGATCAGGATGATCGCGAGCGGGATGAGCACCGAGAGCCCCACCGCGATCACCCAGGCGGGCAGGACGAACGGCGACTCGTCGTCCTTGTCGTCGTCCTCGACATCGGTCGGGTTGACGAGGTCCTCCTGCTCGTTCTCCGCACGCGGAGGCTGTCGCACCTGCGGTTGCGGCTCGGTCTGCGGCTTGGGCACCTGGCTCTGGGGCACGTCGGTGTCGTCGGGGGTGGGATCGAAGGAGACCCAGCCGATCCCGTCGAAGGCCACCTCGACCCACGCGGTCACGTCGTCGCCGGTCACGGTGACGGGACCGCCCTCGGCCGGGACGTCGGGCGCGAAGCCCATGACGACGCGAGCGGGGTAGTCGAGGCTGCGGGCCATGAGCGCGAACGCGGAGGCGTACTGCTCCTGGTCGCCCACCATCGGGTCGAGGGTGAGGAGCTCGGTGATCCGGTCGGCGCCGTGGCCCGCACGCGAGGGCGCGGAGTCGGAGGCGGTGCCGTGGCTGAGATAGCCGCCGGTCTTCAGCGCGGTCTCGATGTTCCGCAGCTTGTCGATGGGGGTGGTCGCCGCGCCCGAGAACTCGAGGGCCTTCGCGGTGACGATGTCGGGCACGTTCTCGACCGGCGCGAGCTGCAGCGACGCGACGGGCACGTCGGCCAGGTCGGCGTCGCTCGGTGGCTGGGGCACGAGCGCGTCGAGGGAGTAGGAGCGTCCGTCGGTCACGCCGGTCGTGAGAACGGCCGTCCCCGTCGAGTCGTTGTAGCGGAGGTCCGCGAGAGCTCGTCGGTCGAGACCGAAATCCGTGGTGTACCCGATGTCGGGCAGCCAGACGTCGTCGTACCAGGAGACCGTGACATCGAGGTGGGTCGGCACGCCGTCCTCGGCGGTGGCCGGTACGGGCACGCTGCGGCCGACGAGGCTGAATTCGCCCGATCCGTCGCTGCTCTCCTCCGCCCCGGCGACGTCCCAGATGACTCCGTTGTAGCTGTCCATCGTCGCGATCCGGACGCGCTGCCCCTCGCTGAGGCCGTCGACGGTGAAGAGGTCGGTCTGGTCGAGGTCCTTCGTGTAGATCCGAAAGCCCGCGAGCGGGCTCGGGTAGTCGAGCGACTCGAGGGGCGGCTGGATCTCGTCGCGCAGCACGTAGCGCGCGTCGGCGGGAGGTGCGAGCAGGTAGCCGCCTCCGCCGCCCAGGAGGACGGCCGCGCCTACCACCACGGCGGTGCCGACGACGCGGCGACGCCGCACCGCCTCGTTCGCCGCCGAGGCGACGCGTGCGGAGTCCCGTCGACGCCGGCTCATCCAGATGAGGGCGATCGCGGCGAACGCGACACCGCGCACGCCCGCCAGGTAGGGCTGCTCGGTGCCGAGCAGCACGCCGACCACGTACAGGACGAGCGGACCCGCGAGGACGACGGCGGCGCGCAGCGCACCCCCGCGGCCGGGCAGCCAGCGCAGGGCCAGCGTCACGCTCACGAGCGAGACGAGCCAGCCGGAGACGTACGGAACTGCCGTGACGTAGTAGGGCAGTTCGACGGGCGCCCGGAGTGTGACGAGGTCGGCCCAGCCGAAGACCGCGCCGACGGCGAGGCCCGAGAGCGTCTGCAGGCTGGGCAGGACGAACGCGATCGCCTCGTTCGGCATGGCCAGCGCGCTGCCGAGGAGGAAGTAGGCGACGATCGCGGCGAGGACGGTCGTGACGACCGGCCAGCGGAGGAGGTGCCCGAGCAGCGCCGCACCCGTTCCGACGACGATGCCGCCGATGCCGGCCACCAGGTAGAGGGGCTCGGCGAACGAGGTGGTGAGACCGACCATGCCGATGATCGACAGGGCCGCGATGACGGCGATGTCCGCCCAGGATCTCATCGAGGGGCGCACGCGGGCGGGCCGCTGATCGTCCGGGGTTGCGCTCATGTGACCCTCCGGACGAGACGGGGCAGTTCGGAGAGCGTCGCCACGGACAGGATCTCGAGGCCGGAGACCGACATCATGCGCGAGGGCTCACCCGGATCGACGCGGAAGCCGATGGTCTGCGTGTCGAGCCCGTAGAGCACCTCGATGGCGCGGAAGTCGCCGACGCCGAACAGGGATCCGCCGACGACCATCACGACGCTCGGCTTGGCCAGCCGCTTGGTGGCCTCCCTGACGGAGTCACGCGCGGACAGACCCGTGTCGGTCGGTTCGATGCGGCAGGAGTCGTCGAGGAGCGCGGTGACGCTGCGGGTGCGGAGCGGGAACGCCTCGGTGACCACGTCGAGTCGGGTGCCGTCGCGGATCACCTGGGCGCCGAGCGACGCGGCGACCGAGACGGCGAGCTCGAACTCGTCTTCGGAGGCGTAGTAGCGCCGGTCGGTGGCGAGCACGATGGCCAGCTGCGACCGCCTCGTCTCCTCGAACTGACGCACCATCAGCTGCCCGGTGCGGGCCGAGGTGCGCCAGTGGACGTACCGGCGGTCGTCACCCGGCTCGTAGGCGCGGAGGGCGTGGAAGGAGATGTCGTTGTTGGTGATCTTCTTGCTGGTCTCGCCCTCGAGGTCGCGCACCAGGCCGGCGACGCTCGAGTCGAGACGCGTGGTCACCGGGTGCACGAAGAGCTCGACCCTGTCGGTGAGCCGCAGCACCCGGCGGACGAGGCCCAGCTGGTCGCCGCGCACCGACACGGCCGGCCCGGCGATGATGACGGCGCGCCGGTTCGTCGGGACGGCGAACAGCTCCTCGTGCTCCTGTCCGGCGGCGACCCCGGGGATGACGAACTCGGCGAGACCCCCGCCCACCGGGAGCTCGACGCGGGTCGGAGCCGAACGGCGTTTACGTCCGGTGACGACGAGCCGCCCCCGCGCCCTGTCCCCCGCGACGACCCGGTGCGGGGTCAGCTCGATCGCGACGTCGTAGTCGCTCCGCCCGATCAGGAAGAAGGTGGCGACGACGAGGCCGGCCGCGAGGGTGCAGCCGAGGAAGACGAGCTCCTGCCAGCCCAGCAGGAGCCCGGCGACCAGGGATCCGACGGCGGCGACCAGGACGACCCAGCCGAGCAGGCTGATGGTGGTGAGGACGGGCCCCGCGGCGGCCCAGATCGCCCGGCCGAGAGCGGAGAGCAGGAGGAGGGGACCGCGCAGGGGCCGGCGGGAGGCGGGCCCCCTCGACCGACGTCGGCGGCGATCAGCCGCGCGGACGCGGGAGGGTCGGCGCTCGCGCGCGCGACGCGGCGGCACCCCGTCGGCGGGGGCGACGCCCTCCGCGGAGGGTGCTGTCGTCGTCATGTTGCGCGTGTCACCGGGGGCGTGATGTCGACGAGGATCCGCGAGACGACATCGGCGGCGGTCACCCCGGCGAAGTCCGACTCGGGGTCGAGGATGATGCGGTGCGCGAGGACCGGCACGGCCAGGTCGCGCACGTCGTCGGGGGTCGCGTAGGTGCGGCCCGCCGCGATCGCCCAGGTCTTGATCGCACGGGCGAGCTGCAGGGCGCCGCGCATGCTCACGCCGAGCAGCACGTCCTTGTCGGAGCGGGTGGCGGTGACGATCTCGCTGAGGTACTCCATCACCGACGCGTCGACGTGCACCTCGCTCGCGAGCTGGGACATCGCCACGATGGACGTGCCGGCGATGATCGGGCTCACCCGTGATGCGCGGGCACGGTTGGAGGCGTCGAGCAGGAGCGACACCGTGGTCCGGTGGTCGGGGTAGCCGAGCGAGGTCTTCATCAGGAACCGGTCGAGCTGCGCCTCGGGGAGCTTGTACGTGCCGGCCTGTTCGACCGGGTTCTGGGTGGCGATCACCATGAACGGGCTGCCGACCGAGTGGCCGACTCCGTCGACGGTCACCACTCCCTCCTCCATGACCTCGAGCAGAGCGCTCTGCGTCTTGGGGCTGGCGCGGTTGATCTCGTCGGCGAGGACGACCGAGGCGAAGATCGGGCCGCGGTGGAACTCGAAGACGCCCTTGCCCTGGTCGTAGATCGTGACTCCGGTCACGTCCGACGGCAGGAGGTCGGGGGTGAACTGGATGCGGCTGTGGGTGCCCTCGATGGTGTTCGCGAGCGCCTTCGCGAGCACGGTCTTGCCGGTGCCGGGAAAGTCCTCGAGCAGCATGTGACCGTCCGAGAGCAGGGTCGTGACGACGAGTCTGATGACCTCGCGCTTGCCGAGGATCGCCTGGTCGATGTTCGCGACGAGGCCGTCGAAGGCGCCGCGGAACCAGTCGGCCTGCTCTTGGGTGACAGTCATCGGTGTTGCTCCTCAGTGGGTGATGCGAGTTCGAGTCGTGGTGTGTCGCGGATCGGAGGCGGGCGTCTTACATGCCGTCCCAGTTGCGGGTGGCATCCGTGTAGAACGTCTCTCCTGTGGTGTTGTTCTTGATCCGCATGCGCACCTCCGCGCCGTTCGTGATGCCCAGGCCGTTGGTGGTCTGACGGCTGCCGCTGCCGACCAGGTCGAAGGTGTTGTAGGTGAAGTCACCGCTGTTCCCGTTCAACTCGGTGATGACCGTGTAGTTGCCGGCCGGGAAATTGTTGTAGTTGAGGACGATGTACCGGCAGCCGTTGCAGTAGGGCGCGGCGCCGCCCTTGCTGACGCTGGAGCTGCGCTGCGGGGGCTGAGGCGGAGGAACGTCCTGCGGGGTCACCGAGTTGGACGAGGCCGATCGGGGTCCCGTCGCTCCCCCCGTGATCGCCTCGACCTGGAAGTTGTAGGTCTGCCCGAAGTTGCCCTGGAACGTGTAGCTGGTCTGGTTCCCGACCAGGGGCTCCCCCACTCCCGGGATGATGAGTCGGTAGTTCGAGACGGCCGCACCGTGCGAGGCGGCCGCGTTCCACTGCAGGGTCACCGTGCGGTCGCCCTGTCCGCCGACGCTGGCCCGCGGATTCCCCGGCGTTCCCGGACGCGCTGCGGCCGAGCTGCTCGCGCCCGACCGTTCGGACGGACCTGCCGGACCGACGGCGACGATCTGCACGGATGTTGCGGCCCCGACATTGCGCTGGAACGTCGCCTCGGTCGTGGTGCTCTCGGCGACCTTGTCCGACCCCACGTAGACCTCGTAGCGCTGCACGTCGCGCCCGTTCCCGTTGGCCGCGCTCCATCGAGCGGTCAGGTTGCCCGACCCGTCGTCCGATCCGGTGAGGGACGGGGTGCCCGGCCGTCCGGGTTTGCCGTAGGGCACCGCCGCGTTGCTCTGGTCGGAGGCCTGACCGTCGCCGAGGACGTTGTGGGCGCTCACCCGGAACGTGTACGGAGTGCCGTTGTTCAGACCGGTGGCCCGGTAGCTGGCCGAGTTGCCCGGCACCTGGACGCTCTTGTTGTCGTAGGTGATCGTGTAGTGGTCGATCGGTTCCCCGTTGATCGCAGGCGTCTGCCAGCTGATCCCCACGGCGCCGTCCGACTCCTCGGTGATGACGGGTTTCGCCACCTTGCCCGGAACATCGCGGACGGTGAGCAGCAGACGTCCCTGGGTCTCCCGGTTGGGATCCTTCGTCGCGTCGCCGATGCGGTAGATCACGCTCACGACGCCGATGAACGACGACCCTGGCGAGACGCTGATGCTTCCGCCCGCGGTGAACGAGACCCGGGCGGCGCTCTCGGAGGCGTTCTCGATCCGAGCATCGAGCAGGGTCAGGGGCTTATCAGGGAACGGATTGAAGTCGTTCTCGATCACGTTGACGGTGCTCTGCTTGCTGCGCTGTCCCTTGGCCTCGTCGTCGACCGCCTGGGGCAGGGGCCGGGAGGAGGAGACGACGATCACCGTGACGGTGGCCGGTACCTGGAACTCGCGGTAGCTGAGCGTGAACGAGAGTGTCGTGCGCGCGCCGGGCTGGACCCCCAACGGCGATGACACGGTCAGGGTCGAACCGTTCAGACCCGCCTCGATATCGCGCGTCGTTCCGGTGAGCCCGCTGTACTGAACCTGGCCGACGACGGCGGGGTTGCGATGCGCGGTGCTCGTGCGCAGATCGACGGCCACCGGCGCCTCGCCGGCTTCGACGGGGATCTCGATGGGAGTGAAGGTGGGAGGGGTGTCGCTGAAGTCGGGGTTGCCGACCGTGATGGGGAGCGTGAGCAGGACCGTGTTGCCGTTCGGGTCCTCGGCGGATTCCCCGTCGGTGACCTCGAAGACGACCGAGGCGCTGCCGCGGAAGTCCTGCGCGGGTGCGAACGCGATCGTCGTCTCGTCGACGTAGGCGGGGGCGCCGTTGCTGTTCGTTGCGCTCACGGTCGTGCTGTCGGTGATCTTGACGGGGCGTCCTGAGGGCACTGCGACGATCTCGTCGAGCGACCATTCGCGCGCCTCGTTCATCTCGAGCAGCTGCGGGATCGCCTCGGGCTTGATGTACGGCGGCGGCGAGTAGCTCGCGCTCACCGCGGGCGGCACGATGATGAACGCGGCGGCACTGAGATCGTTGACCTCGTCGGTCAGACGGTAGGCGATGGCGATGCGCTTCTCCCCCGGCACGACGGTCACGGTGCCGTCTGCGGCGAGCGAGGCGCTCGCGGCGTTGGGGCCCTCGAACGAGACGGCCAGGTCGCGATCGCGACCGTTGGGGTTGAACGCTCCGTCGAGCACGTCGACCTCGATCGGTTCCCCGGAGTCGACCTGCTCCTGCTGCACGAACTGGTCGACCGCGGTCGGGGGCAGGATCGTGGCGTCCGCGGTGACGCGGATCTGCACGAATCCCTGATCCACCCCTCCGTTGCCGTTCGTGATCTGGTAGCGCACCACGTATCCCGCTTCGGTCTCGGGCGCTTGAACGAGGACGCGGTCGCCCTCCACGCGCGCCTCGATCCCCGGGTCCACGGAGACCAGCTCGGGGCTGAGCTGGAGGGGGTACCCGTTCGGATCGGTGTCGTTGTCGAGGACGGGCACCGAGACGAGCTTGCCCGGCCGCACCTCGACGCTGTCGTCGACGGCATTGGGGGCCAGCGCCTGGGCGGGGCGGGGAATGACACCGATGCGGACGACACCGAATGCGCGCAATCCGAACGCGTCCTCGACGCTGTAGCGCAGGGTGTCGGTTCCGGCCGATGTCTCGTAGGCCTCGTAGATGAAGTAGGTGGTTCCGGTCTCGACGATCCGGCCGAGCTGAGGCGCCTGAGTGAGACCGGTGAGGACGACGGAGTCGCCATCGGGATCGATTCCGTCGAGCGGGACATCGATCCGGATGGTCGATCCGGAGAACGTGCGCCCGGTCTGGGTGACCGGAACGGGCGGTTTGTTGCCGTCCTGGTCGGGCCCGGTGACGATGAAGGTCACGGTGGCGGTCGCCGATTCGCCGTAGCGGTCTCCGACCCGGTAGACGGCGCTGTACTGGCCGGGCTCGGATGGGGCCTGGTACCGCAGGTCGCCGCCCGACACGAAGGCGAGGGCATCGCGACCGATGTTGTCGCTCTCCACCAGCTCGGTGTCGAGGATCAGGGACGCCTGATCGGGGTGGTAGTCGTTCGCGAGCACGTCGACGCGCGCGACGTCTCCGGCGCGGACGGTGACCCGGTCGTCCACCGCGACGGGGGGCTGACGCTGCACGACCGGCGGGACCGGCACGACGGTCACTCCCGCGAGCGCGGTGGCCTGACCGTCGGAGACGGTGTAGGTGAACTGGGTCTGGGTGTCGAGGGCAGCGCTGGAGCTCACGCGGATGAGGGTGTTGCCGAGCACCTCGACGGACAGTCCCGGAGCAGATCCCGAGGTGTCCACCGACTGGACCCCGAGCACCCGTCCGCTCGGGGAGACGTCGTTGGCGAGGACCTCGACGGTGACGGGCTCGCCCACACGGAGGAACGCGGTGTCCTTGACCGCGATCGGAGGCAGCTGGTCGGCCGGGTTCTCGATCACGCTGACGCGCACGATGCCGGTCGACGCCTGGCCGCCCGCCGCGACGGAGTAGGTGAACTCGTACTCCCCCGCGGCCGAGGCCTGCACTGAGACCGAGCCGGAGTCGGTGTTCGGCGTCACCGTGAGCGCGGGATCCGTCGATTCGACGCCCGCCAGCGTCAGCTGCGCACCCGACGGCGAGAGGTCGTTGTCGAGCGGCTTCAGCTCGCCCACCTCGTCGATGAACAGACGGAGGTAGTCGGCCGTCGCGATGGGTTTGAGGGTCCCCGGCGCCTGGACGTCGACGTTGAGCACGCCCTCGGAGGTGAGGACGCCGTCGGAGACGATGAGCCGCACCTCCTTCAGCCCGAGCTCACCCGAGCGGTGCTCGAAGGTGACGAAGCCGTCAGGGGTGGAGCGCGCGGTGTCGGCGGAGGTGGGCGCGGCGTCGTCGAGGAAGATGTCGTCGCCGTCGGGGTCGATCCAGTCGGTCAACGCGTTGTAGGTGAGGGTCTGCCCGGCCTCGAGCGTCTGGGTTGCGATCCGCTTCTGGACGGGCGGATTGTTGACCTCGAGGGGCACGACCCGCACATTCACCAGCGCCTCATCGACGCCGCCCGACCTGCCGTCGGTCACTGTGTACCGGAAGGATGCGGTGCCGACCGTCGCGGTTCCGGCGGTGAACTGCAGCGCCCGCCCGTCGTCGATCTCGTCGATGCGCCCGATCTCGGGAGGAAGCTGACTGAAGTCGGCGATGGTGAGCACGTCGCCGTCGGGATCGGTGTCGTTGTCGAGCACCGGCAGGATGGTGGTGCGACCGGGCCGGACCCCGAAGTCGTCGTCCTCCGCGGTCGGCGGGCGGTTCTGCTCGGTGCGGTCGGCGAGGATGTCCTCGTAGCTCTTCCGGGTCGACTTCTCGTCGCCGTCCTGGTTGTCCTCCTCCTTCGGAGGGGTGACCTCGTCCCAGTTGTCGACGAGTCGCAGCGAGTCCTTCAGAACCCACGTGTTGCCGTTGTCGATGTTGTTCAGCGCGATGACCGGGCCGTTGACCCGGAAGACCAGCTGGGCTCCCGAGGTCGACTGCTCGATGTCGAACACCGACGGCTCGTCGCCCTCGCAGACGCGGAGGTAGCGCGACGAGTCGGCCCATGCCGCGTGGGCGCAGCCGTCGAGCCACACCGGGGGCGTGACCCGGGCGGCCTCCGTCGCGGGTGATTCGAGCTGGGCGTCCACGGCCTCGACCTCGCCGCCGCCCAGGGGCACGACGAGCAGTGAGGTCTCCCCGGAGACGAGGACGGAGTCGTTCTCGGCACCTGAGAGCTGAAGCGCCATCCCCTGCTCCGGAAGCGCGGTGCGGCCGCCATCGGCGCGGATGACCTCGTTGACGGCAGGGTCGAAGAGCACCGGCTGTTCGCCGACCGTGGTGAGCTGCACCGGCCCGTCGATGTCGAGCTTCGTCTGCTCCGGCACGGCGCCGACGCTCTCGAGGGAGTAGAGCGCGTGCTCATCGGGAGACGCGACGAAGAGCTCCCCCTTGTCGTTGACGGCGATGGAGGCGTCGGCCCCCGCAGTGATGTCGGGTTCCGTGGCGACCGGGTCGAAGCTCAGCTCGTTCGACACGTCGACCGCCCAGGCCCGGCCGTCGGCGGGGTCGAGGATGCCGAGCGTCTTCCCTCCGAAGGCGAGCTTCGCACCGGCCGGGAGGTCGGCCTTCTGGACGAGGGTCGTGAAGGCGGGGTCGACGCGTTCGACCGTCGAGGCCTCGGAGTCGAGGAGGAAGACGTCAGCGCCCTCCTGCAGGACGTCGATGCCGCGGCTCGCCGTCTCGACCGCGCCGTTCAGCTCCTCGATCTGACGGTTGAGCCGGCCTGCGAGCAGACGGTCGCCGTTGGTGACCCAGACATCTCGGGAAACCAGGTCGGCGTCGGTCACCGGGAACCCCTGGTGCAGGACCGCGAAGGTCACGGGGACACCGGCGAGGATCGCGAGGGTGACGGTGCTGGCGAGCGTCTTGCGCTTCCGCATCCACGCCGTCAACCGCATCTGTCGTTATCCCCCGCTTGCCGCTTCCGAGCTCTCGTTCCGACCGGCCCCCACCGGACGCCTCAATTACTTTACGCAGGTCAGCGCGCAGTTCACGACGGGGAGGACTCCCCATCCGGGGGGCTCTCGTCGAGGATCGGGAGGTCTTCGGGCCCCACGAGACGGGTCGCGACCGCGTACTCGACGAGTCGCGCGCGCCGACTCGTCGCCAGCTTGCCGCGCCCGCCGCGAAGCCCCTGGACGCCGAGACGGTCGAGCTTCTCGCACACGTTGTCGAGCTTGCGATTGAAAGTCGTCATGCTCCAGCCGAGCCGCGCGGCCGCCTCGGCGGAGCTGGGAACCGTGCCCCGACCCGGCACGCTCTGGGTGAGCACGTGCTCGGCGAGCGCCACGACGAGCTGTCGCTGCGACCGGGTGAGCGCCACGGGGATGATCGTCGTCGATCCGCCCGCCTCGCTTGCCGTCGCCGCAGTGGCGAAGTAGTCCTCCGCCGCATGGATGGTGAAGTCGTAGGTCGTCGATCCCGCGGTGAACATGACGTGCATGACCGGGAAGACGAGAGGGAGCTTGGCCCCCGGGGCGAGCCACGCCTGGACGAGACCCGACGCGTCGGTGACGGTCGCGGAGAGCAGGTTCCCCGAGTTCACGAGCCACCACATGCCGTACTCGTGGCGGAGGATGAGGAAGCGCCGGTGCAGGTAGGGGTTCTCGTCGATGGTGAGCTCGGCCTCGCGGCCGATGCCGAACTCGCCCTCGACGTCGAACCACTCGCCGCAGAACTCGACCCGGAGCGGCGTCATCAGGAGCACACCTCGAGCGGGTCCCCGGTCTTGCCGTCGCGCAGCACGACGACCGAGATGCACACGCGTTGCGCCGCCTCGACGGGAGCCACCGTTGCGACGGTCTCATCGGTGGGGGTGGTGCTTCCCGGCTGCTCCGAGCGCCACCAGCGGTAGGTGTCGCCGTCCTGCGGGTCGGGGTTGGACCAGCGGAACACCACGGACGAACCGTCGGCCGCACGCTCCGCGACCCCGTCGGTCGGCGTGGGCACTCCCCCTCCGACGATCGCGTCGGGCGGGTCCTCGCCGGGCGCGGCGGTCTGCGACGCCTCGGGTTGGGAGGGTCCGCGGAGAACGACCGCGGTGGTGACGGCTGCGCCGACCAGCACGAGCGCGGCGATCCCTCCGACGAGAGCGAGGGTGCGGCCGCGGGAGCGTCGAGGTGCGGTGGCGGGGGCGGTACTCGCGACCGGCGGCCCCGGGATGGTCTCGGTCGTGTCGCGCGGCACCGAGCGGACGGCGGTGTCGTGCGGCGGCGTGACGTCCCGCCTCGTCGGCGAGCGCAGCAGGGTGCGGTCTTCGACGGGTGCCGGTTCGGGGTCGATGGAGGTGACCTCGCGGACCCGGGTCTCCGGCGCCGCGGCCGCGGGTCCGGCCTGGGGCGGGGCGACGGGCTGCGCCTCGATCGTGGCGATGGAGCGGACGTGCGTCTCCTCGGCGCCGTCGCCCTGATCGGTGGACGACCTGACGCTCTCGAGATTCGGCACCTCGATCGTCGTCGGCGCGTACCCCAGCTCGAGCTCGACCCGCTGCAGCGCGCGACCGAAGTCGACGGCGCTCGCGAAGCGGTCCTCGCGGCGGAGCGCCATCCCCTTCTGCAGAACGGCGACGAGGGAGCGCGGAACATCGTCGCGTCCGATCGGGGTGATCGCGCCGCGCTCGATGCGGCCGATGAGGTCGAGCGTGCCGTTCGACCGGCCCGGGATCTCGAACGGGGTGCGCCCGGCGAGGAGGGTGTGCAGGGTGGCCGCGAGCGAGAACACATCCGAGCGGACGTCGGGGTCGGGCTCGTCCTCGAACATCTCCGCGGGCGACCACGGCACGCTGAGACCGACCGACTGCGCGGCGGTGCCCGTGCTGGCGATGTCGAGATCGCGCGTGCTCGTGGTGGTGTGCACCGGGAGCTCGTCGAGCGTCGAGGCGATGCCGAAGTCGGTGAGGGCGGGCCAGCCGTAGTCGTTCGTGAGCACGTTGCCCGGCTTGATGTCGCGGTGCAGGATGCCCGACGCGTGCGCGGTCGCGACAGCTCCGACGAGCCGCACGCCGATCCGCAGGACGTCGGCCACCTCGAATCTCTCGGTCTTGTACCTCTCGCCCAGGCTTGCGCCCGAGCAGTACTCCATGACGAAGTACGGCCGGTCGTCGGGCGTCACCTCCGCATGGTGGATCGTGACGATGTACGGGTGCGCCGACAGCTGCGCCATCAGGTTCGCCTCGGCGACGAAGGAATCCCTGTTCGCCTGGTTGAGCTCGTCGGTCAGCAGGACCTTGACGGCGACGTTCCGGCGCGGCAGGGACTGCTCGTAGAGGAAGACGTCCGAGAAACCGCCCGCGCCGAGGGGGCGCAGGTAGCGGTACCCCCGCAGCTCGGGCGGGGTCGACGGTGCACGCCTCATCCGGCTTCGCCTCGCGGTTCGTGCACGTCGATGGTCAGGCCGCCCCCGAGATCGATGACCGTTCCGTGGATGACGGTGGTCGGGACCCCGCCCCGGAGCCGCTCCGGCGCACGGCCGGGCAGGACGACGGTGGTGCCGTTGCGGGAGTGCAGATCGGTCACGACGACGGTGTCGCCCTGCATCTCGACCTGCACGTGCGAGCGCGACAGGTCGGGGTCGTCGGGGATGGTGACGAGGCGGGGCAGTCGGCCAGCCGAGACCTTGCCGGATGACGGGGACCGCCCGATGATCACGGGCCCGGTCAGCTTCTCGACGCTTCCGGACGGGAACCGGAGCTCGGCGACGACGGGCAGGTCGCCGCTCGGAGGGGCGGCGATGGGTGCGGTCGGCTGCGGCGGCGCTTCGGCGCGCAGTCTCGCCAGGTCGCCGCTCACGATGGTGAGCCCGTCGTGCTCCTCGAAGCCGGTCGCCCCCGGGGGTGCCGCCGCGGGCTCCGGCGCAGCCTGCGTCTCGGCCTGAGGCTCGTCCTCCCGGACCGCCGCGTGCTCGATCGGGCGGACGATCGTCTCCTCGAAGAGGTGGGAGTAGCCGGGGTCGGCATCGGCGAGCGTGAACTCGACCATCGTCTGCTCCGGAATGCCGGAGGCCGGTGCCGGAGATATCGGTGCGGGCGGCAGCGGAGTCGGCGGTGCGACCACGGGCGCAGCCGCAGCCGCAGCCGCAGGCTTAGGCGGGGCGGTGGGGGCCGGAATCGGCGGTGCACTGACCTCGCCGTCGGCGCCACGGGCGACGCCGGGCGCCGATGCCTCGGTCGACGCGGGGCCGATGCTCGGAGCGGTGCCGGACGCCGCGAGCTCGATGGCCCGGGCGCGGGCGGCTCCGCGCCCGAGGGGCAGCGAGGGTCCAGCGGGTCCGATGGAGAGGAAGACGACGGCCTCGCCCTCGACCCGGTGCTCGCCCCACGTGGCGTAGTCGGTGCCGAGATGGTCGGCGGCGCCGATCCGGGCGGTGACGCCTCCGCGTACGAGGACGCGGGAGCCGCGATCGTCGACCTCCGCGAATCCGAAGGCGGGCATGGCCCCGAGCCCGTCGCGCAGGAGCAGGGCGAGCAGCGAGCCGACGGCGTCGTCGGTGTCGAGTGCGGCGAGGATCTCGTCCACGGATCCGTCCGCGGCGGCGCCGTCGAGGAGGACGGCTCTGCGTCCGCTCACCACGGCCAGCCAGCCGTCCGCCGCCGGCGTGTACCGGGCGGTCGTCGACGCGGTCATGCTCGCGGCCTCGTGTCCTCGAGCACCGGTTGCCTCGTGGCGGTGGTCTCGTCCCCGTCGAACTCGGGCACGTATTCGAAGAGGACAGCGGTGATGTTGTCGTGCCCGCCGACGGCGAGCGCCGCGGAGACGAGCGACTCGACGACTCCCTCGGCATCGGTCTCGTGCGAGGCGAGGAGGTCGGCGATGAAGTCGTCCCCGAGCTCCTTGGTCAGCCCGTCGGAGCAGACCAGGAAGGTCTGCGGGCTGTCGGCCGGCAGCAGCCACACGTCGATGTCGAGGAGCGGGTCGGAACCCACCGCCCGGGTGATGACATTGCGGTCGGGATGCACGGCCGCGGCCTCGGGCGTGATCTGGCCGAGGGCGACGAGTTCTTGGACGAGCGAGTGGTCGACGCTCACCTGCTCGAGTCGACGCCCGTCGAAGCGGTAGACCCTCGAGTCACCGACGTTGAAGACCATCCAGTGCGGTCGGTCGGTGGGGTTCGGGCGCACGAGGCAGACGCCCGAGACGGTGCTCCCCGAGATGAATCCCTCGTCGGCTTCGGCGATCAGCTGGGCGTTCGCCGCTCCGATCGCCCCCAGGACGTCCTCGACGCGCGGCAGGTCATCGGTGTCGACAGCGCGCAGCGCATCGATGATGCACCGGCTCGCGCGTTCTCCGTGCGAATGTCCGCCCATCCCGTCCGCGACGACCGCGAACGGGTGACGGGCGAGGAAGGAATCCTCGTTGCGCGAGCGCACCGCACCGACGTGCGACGCCCCCGCGATCGCGATGTCGGCGACGAATCCGCCGAGCTCGACCGGCTCGGTCATCGACGACCCCCCTTTGTGTTGCTGTGCTCTCAACCGTACCCGGCGCGCGCGGGGGCGCGAAAACCCGGGGCTCGGAGTCGCTGCGCCGGGGGCGGTTGGTGCGGAGCGACGGAAGGTCAGCGCGCCGGTGTCAGTGGGTGCGGTCCGTGCCGTCGCCGTCGCCCTCGTCGGAGGTGCCGAGCTTCAGCGCTTCCTTGGGGTCGGGCAGGTTAGGGTCGCGCTTCATCTTGATGAGGCTCGCGATGGTCGCGATGGCCATCGACGCCAGGATGACGCCGAGCGAGGTGAAAGTTCCTATCTCAGGCGCCCACTCGACGTGCTCGCCGCCGTTGATGAAGGGCAGCTCGTTCTCGTGCAGGGCGTGGAAGAAGAGCTTCACGCCGATGAAGGCGAGGATGAACGCGATCCCGTACTTCAGGTAGACCAGTCGGTCGATGAGATCGCCGAGCAGGAAGTACAGCTGGCGCAAGCCCATGAGTGCGAAGACGTTGGCGGTGAACACGATGAACGGACTCTGGGTGATGCCGAAGATCGCGGGGATCGAGTCGAGCGCGAACAGGATGTCCGTCGATCCGAGCGCGATGATCACGAGCAGGATCGGCGTGAAGTGCTTCTTGCCGTCGACGACGGTGCGGATCTTGTTGCCGTCGAACTCGTCGGTGATGGCGACCCGCTTGCGGAGGAAGCCGATGAAGCGACTCTCGGTCTGCTCGCCGTGATCCTTGCCGAAGGCCTGGGTGAACGCGGTGTAGATGAGGAATGCGCCGAAGAGGTAGAAGATGGCGCTGAAGTTCTCGATGATCGCAGCGCCGAGCAGGATGAAGATCCCCCGGAAGATCAGGGCCAGGATGATGCCGACCATCAGGAGCTCCTGCTGGTACTTCCGCGGCACTTTGAAGCTCGCCATGATGATGACGAAGACGAACAGGTTGTCGATGCTGAGGCTGTACTCGGTCAACCAGCCGGCGATGAACTGTCCCGCGTGCTCCCCGTCGCCCAGCACGAGCATGAGGCCGGCGAAGACGAGCGCGAGGCCGACGTAGAACGAGACCCAGAGGGCCGACTCCCGTGTGGACGGCACGTGCGGCCGACGGTAGGCGAGGATCAGGTCGAAGACCAGGATGCCGACGAGGACGACGTACGAGCCGATCTCGAACCAGAGCGGCAATTCAAGATTTGACATCGTGTCCTTCGGTTGCGGCGTGCTCGCCGTGCGGGCGTGCAGGGAACCGAAAGTCTCTCCCTATGTCCGTTCCGACCGGACACCACCGCAACCGGGGCCGCGACACTGGGACCCGTACTGACGACTGCGGCGTGACGGGATACTCCCCTTCGCTGCGGATGATCCTATAGGTCGGGACGCCGGCTACTGTGCGGGCGGACCGAAGATCTGGGCGACCAGGTTCGCGGTGTACCCGTCGGGGCCGAACTGGCTCCATGCGGTCGCGAGCCAGAGGTCGTCGCGGAAGAAGTGCGATTCGCCGTACGGCCCGTCCTCGCTGCTCATCTCGATGGCGTAGCGGGTGCCGCCGTCGGTGGAGGCCGGGGTGATGCCCATCTCCGTCAGGCGGGCCTGGGCGGCGGCGATGGTGGCGGCATCGGCGACGACCACGTTGGTCCGGAGCCCCACGTGGAAGGAGTCGCCCTGGGCGGCCCACCAGCCGCAGGTCAGCTTGACTCCGGGCCCGCTGATGAAGGCCGCGAGCGCGTCGTCGTTGGAGCCGAGCGTCTTGTACTGGCTGAGGTCGAGGTCAGGGCGGCCGAGCACCACTCCGCTCGCTTCGTAGCCCGCCCGTGTCTCGGCCGAGTAGAGCCCGTCGCAGGTCGCGGGGATCTTGTAGGCGGTGACCGGCTCGGGAGTCGCGATGACGCTCGGGGTCGATGTCGGCGCCGGAGTGACGGCGTTCGAGGCCGCCGGGACGGGCGTGCTGCCGTCGGCCCGGCAGGCGGTCAGCGAGAAGGACGCCACCGCGACGAGCGCGAGGGCGATGGCGGCGCGAGCGGCGACGGTCGGCATGGTGGGCACATCATGGCGCCACTCGGACGGACTGCTCGTCCCCGGGCGCCGCGTGTCGCGACATGCGGTAGGCGAGGTGATCGGCGAGGACGACGACGAGGAGCACGAGGTTGCTCAACCAGTTGACGGCGAGGGGCGCGAGCAGCGGGTGGAAGGCGAAGAGCAGGATGAGCGCGAGGACGCCGAGCAGGTGGGACAGCGCCCACGGCCCGCCGACCGAACGCGTGAAGAGCGCGTTGCCGAGCAGGTAGATCGCGGAGGCGCCGCAGATGAGCCCGGCGACCCACGGCGTCGACCCGATCGCCTCTCCGTGCCCCTCCGCTCCGTGCTCGCCGAGCGGGTGCAGGAGCACGAGCTCGTCGGCGACGGCGGTGAGCAGGATCCCGATGACGAGGAGGACGTGGATGTAGGTGTAGGAGAGCCGGGCGATCGGCCCGGTCTCGCGGGCCCCGGCGATGTACTCGCTCGCACCCTGCTCGCGGTGGTTGAAGTAGAGCAGCCACATGAGGATCGTGCTCGCGAAGGCGGCACCGAAGGCGGAAGCCGACTCGATGCCGACGCTCGTCTCCCCGAACGCGGTGCCGGTGACGATGATCGACTCGCCCAGCACGATGATGAGGGCGAGCGCCGCCCGTTCCGCGATGTGCTCGCCCGAGATCCGCCACACCTCGAGCGGTGTCGCGCCGATCCCCGGCGTCCAGAACCGGGTGATCGGGCCGGCCGAGTACAGGGCCACCGCTGCGACCCACAGCAGGATCCTCTGCTCGGGCAGGAGCGCACCCGCTATCCAGAGCACCCCGCAGACGGCGATCCAGGTCCCGATCCGTACGAAGTTCATCGCGTTCGTCGGCGAATCCCGCCGCAGCGCGACGATGGCGAACACGCTCCGGCCGAGCTCGATGATCACGTAGCAGCCCGCGAAGACCAGCGCCTTGTCGCCGAACGCCTCGGGGATGGCGGTGGCGAGCACCAGCGCGAACAGCATGATCGCGAACAGCAGGCCGCGCACCATCGGGTGGTCGGGATGCAGCCAGTTGGTGACCCAGGCCGTGTTGATCCACATCCACCACAGAGCGACGGTCAGGAGGAGGGTCTCGCCGAGCGTCGGCAGGTCGGGATGGGTGATCAGCGAGTGCGAGAGCTGGGTGATCGCGAAGACGAAGACGAGGTCGAAGAACAGTTCGACGAAGGTGACCCGATGCGATTCACGGCCGCTGGTCGGGCGCAGCACAGACCGGACGGATGCGCGACCGAGGGTCATACCCAGCACTGTAGGGGCGCGGGGCGCCGACCGCCCGCGCGCCGCCGAAACGAGCGCGCCTCCATCACCCCGCCGCCCGTCGAGCCCGCCGAAACGAGCGCCCTCAACCACCCCGCCCGTTGAGCCCGCCGACACGAGCGCCCTCCCCACCCCGCCGCCCGTTGAGCCCGTCGAAACGAGCGCCTTCATTTCGACGAGCTCAATGAGCGGCAAGCCCTGCGTTTCGACGGGCTCAACGGGCGGCAGCCCTGCATTTCGACGAGCTCAATGAGCGGCAGCCCTGCGTTTCGACGAGCTCAACGGGCGGCACCGCTCGCTTCGACAAGCTCGACGGGCGGGTCAGGCGCCTTCGAGGGCGGTGCGCACGTAGCGCGCGAATCCGTCGGGGGTTCGGCCGTGCGTGCGGGCGGAGGTCAGCACGGGCGCCGAGTCGGTGCTCAGCACCCGGGCGCCGATCGCGGTGAGGCGGATCACGAGGCGCACATCCTCATCCGCCTCCTCGCCGCCGAACCCGCCGGCCTGGAGGTAGCGGTCGCCGCGAACACCGAGGTTGCAGCCGTGGATGTGCGGGTGGGATTCGCTCGGCGGATTCAGTCGCCCCCACAGGTCGAGCTGCTCCAGGGTCAGGTCGGCGGGGTCGGGCCGGATCGATCCACGCAGGGCCTCGGCGCCGGCCGCCGCGAACCGCAGATGCGTCAGCACCCAGTTCGCGGGCACCGCGGAGTCGCCGTCGGTGCTCGCGATCCACACCCTCTCCGGCGCCCGCCCGTCGAGCAGGGCCGCGGCGCCGAGGGCGCGGGCAGCCCCCACCGAGCGCGCCGAACTGCGCAGCAGCTCGACGCCGGCCCGCGCGGCCGCGATGTCGGCGGACCCGTCGCTGCTGGCATCGTCGACGACGAGGAGCCGCAGCTCGACCCCGGTGCTCTCGCGGGCCTGCGCCATCGACTCGGCGAGCGCGTCGAGGGCGCGCGGGAGGAGTGCGGCCTCATTGCGGACCGGCATGACGACGCCGACGAGTTCGATCTGCGCGCTGTCGCTCATGCGAGCCCCGTCCGCTGCGCGACGGACGCGCCGTCGGAGCTGCGGACCTCGAGTCGGAAGTCGGCCTCGAGGTGGTTGGCGATGATCGGGATCCCGCTGCCCTCGAGCGCCGCGTGCACGGCGTCGCCCGAGAGCGGGTACTCGGCCACGGGATGCCGCCAGTGGCAGGCGACGAGAACGCCGTCGGCAGTGAGCGATTGGCGGCAAAGCCGGATCAGCCGGTGCAGTGATCGAGCGTCGAGGTAGTAGCCCATCTCGGACATGACGATGAGGTCGAACCGCCCGTCGGGCCACTCGGCCGGCAGGGTGCGCCGCTCGAAGCGGACATGCGGGGAGTCGGCCAGGCGTCGACGCGCCACCTCGAGGGGCGCCTCGACGATGTCGGTGGCGAGCAGGGCGTCGACCCGGCCGGCGAGGTCCGCCGTGAGGACCCCGTTGGACGAGCCCAGTTCGAGCGCCGACGCGAACCGCTGGCGCGGCAGCGATGCGAGCAGGATCGCCCGCTTCCGCTCCTCGTACCAGCGCGTCTCGAACCCCCAGGGGTCGTCGCCCTGGGTGTAGAACTCGTCGAAGAACTCCCGCGTCAAAGCCTCGCCCGCCCGGGGCGCCCCTCCGTCCGCTCGGTAGTCGCCCGCGGCGAAGAAGGTCTCCGTGTCGCGGTCGAAGTTCGTCAGGAACCTGCGGGACAGCAGCGCCTCGTCTCCGGGGAGTGGGGACAGCGGGGCGATCTGGCTGCCGTGAGCGGCCGAGGCCCTCGCCTTGCGCGAGCGCTCCTCGGGGGTGAGCGCGATCGCGGTCGCACGCCGGGCCGGGTCCCGGCCGGGCTCTCCCCAGTGCCAGAACCAGATGGGCGCCTGCCAGTGGTCGCGCCCGCCCGCGGCGTCGACCGCGGCGCGGGCGACGGCCTCGTGGTCGGGGTGCCCGTCGTCGACCGCAGTGCTGACCAGCAGGGCGCCGTCGGACAGGCGACCGCGGATCTCGGCGACGATCCGGTCGTGCCGGTCGGCGAGGCCGCCGTCGGGCAGGCCGAGTTCGATCAGATCGGCTGCCGGTGCGAGGATCGCGACCGCGGCGCGGAGCTCGTCCGACCGGCGGGCGCTGAGCTCGGCGGGGGTGGTCGTCGGCGAATCGGGGTGCGACCCGCTTCCGTCGGTCGCGACGATTACGGTGACCGGTCGCGCGGAGGCTGCGAAACGGGCGATCAGTCCTCCCGCAGCGAGCGTCTCGTCGTCCGGATGGGCGACCGCGACGACCAGGGAGCGGTACTCGGCGGCGTCGCGGGGCTGAGCGCCGAGGACGACGGGCGAGCGCAGCCAGTCGGCCGGATCTGTTCCGGGGTCGGCCGAGTCGAACGTCACCACGGCGGCTCCCCCTCCGCGTCGGCGGCGACGACCGCGCGGCCGAGGGCCGCCTCGTCGCGTTCGGCGTGGTGCTGGCGCAGATAGATGGTGAGGTCGGCGACGCGGCGCGCGTGGATCTCGTCGAAGGCGAGCGGTGCGGGTCCGAGGGCGTGGCCAACCCGGGTGAGGACCGCCTCGGCGGCATCGGCGACGGTCGTGCGCACGCGCTCGGCGAGCACCGATGACTTCTCGCGGTCGAGGTGTCCGGAGTCGATCGCCTGCGCCGCGGCTTCGAGTGCCCGGCGCGCCGATCCGAGCGCGATGTCGACCGCGCCGATGTGCGACTGCGCGATCTGATCGGGCTCGCGGCGTCGGGCCGAGGACAGGAGTGCGCGGGCGACCCCGACCGCTCCCCCGTACCAGCAGGCTGCCACACCCGCTCCTCCCCAGCTGAAGCCGGGGCGGTCGAGGTACCACTCATCGGCTCCGACGGGTTCGGCTGCGACGTCGTCGAAGTGGACGGGTCCGCTCTCGACCTCCCGCAGCCCGGCCGCGAACCAGGAGTCGCGTTGCACTGTCACGCCGGCGTCCCGCAGGTCGAGGGAGAAGAGGCGGCGATGCCCACCATCCGTGTGGGCGGTGACCAGAGCGGAGTCGAGGTGGCCGGCGAGCGAGCACCACGGCTTCGTCCCCGTGAGGCGGAACCCGCCGGCCGCGACGGTGGCGTCGAGACGCACCCCGGACGCCTCAGCGGCGAAGACGCCCCAGGTGCGGTCCGCGGGGATCGGCAGCCCCGCCTGGTCGAGGATGGAGAGAGCGTCGGTGTGGGCTTCGACCACCCGACCGGCGGTGAGATCGGCGGCGGACAGCGCGGCGAGCGCCCGCCAGAGGTCCAGGGTCCGGCCGGATCCCGGTCGCGGCAGTTGCGATCCGATGCGCCGGGCGAGGTCGATGGCCGCCGTCGCCGAGCCGCGGATTGGGATCGCCTGCGCGAAGAGGGCGTCGGCGTCGATCGTGCGACCGCCGAGAAGGGGTGCGCCCTCCGACGGGGGCGCGGCGTCGACCATGGGCCCAGAGTAGACGGCCACCCTGGTGCCACCTGGGCGAACCGACCACCGCCCGATGGTCCGCAGCGACCGCTGACGATCGGAAACGGCACCGAGGCGTTCTCAGCGACGCTGCGGTCCCAGCGGAACTGCGCTGACGAAGAAAGCAGGGCTGACGAAAAGAAGCAGGCCGCCCGATGGGCGGCCTGCTTCTGTTGGTGACCCCAGCGGGATTTGAACCCGCGTTACCGCCGTGAGAGGGCGACGTCCTAGGCCGCTAAACGATGGGGCCCTAGCTGACGTCCGGCTTGCCGAACGCCTCGTCGAGTATAGGCGATCAGCGCGCCACTCTCCAATCGCGGCTCAGGCGAGGACCTGCAGGGCGCCCTGTCTCACCTCGACGTCGACGGGGAGAGCCGCGATCCGCTCCCCGTCCGCGTAGGCGACGATGCCCGGAGCATCGATCCGAACCGACCGGGCCCGCACGATGTCGACGATGTCGAGGGAGGTGTGCGCGCCCGAGAACACCTTCGGGAACAGGCGCAGGAAGCGCAGCCGGGTGACGGGCCCGACGAGGACGAGGTCGAACAGGCCGTCGTCGAGTTCCGCGTCGGGCGCGATCTGCATTCCGCCGCCCAGTGAGGTGTTGTTGGCGAGCGCGAGCAGCACGCCGCGGGCGTCGCGGGAGACGCCGTCGACGACGAGACGGTAGTGGAGCGGGTGGAGGACGATGAGTTCGCGCAGCAGTGCGAGGGTGTACCGGCTCGGCCCCTTCGGGTGGCGCATCCGGTTGGCACGCTCGTTGACGATCGCGTCGAACCCGGCGGACAGCACGGACACGAACCAGGTCTGGCCGGCGCCGTGCCGGATGAGTCCGGCATCGATCGTCCGGGCCGGCGCCTCGAGCGATGCGAGCAGTCTGCTGATCGCCGCTTCGGTGTCGCCGAGCGGGATCCCCAGTCCGCGCGCGGCGTCGTTGCCGGTGCCGGATGGCACGATGCCGAGCGGCACGTCGGTGGTCGCCACGAGACCCACGCCCAGGTGGACCATGCCGTCGCCGCCGACGACGACGAGCGCGTCCGTTCCGCGGTCGATCGCGGCGCGCGCCGCCGCCTGCAGTTCGGCCATGCTGCCTTCGGACAGCGCGGTGACCTCGTATCCGGCGGCTCGGAGCCGCTCCTCGGTCCGCGGACCGACCGCGCGGCCTTTGCCGAACGAGGCGCTGGGATTGATCGCGAGCACCACACGACGACGGGAGGCCATCTGGACATCTTGGCGGAGAACCGTCGCCGAGGCCGACGCCTCGCTCGGAGGCGTCGGCAGATCCATCCGCGGAGCGGCGGATCGAGAGGTCAGCGACCGCCCAGCTTGAGGCGGCGCAGCAGCTGCGCGTTGAGCGCTACGACGATCGTCGACAGCGACATGAGGATCGCGCCGACGGCCGGCGAGACGAGCAGGCCGATGCCGATGGCGACGCCGGTGGCGAGGGGGAGGGAGATCACGTTATAGCCGACCGCCCAGCCGAGGTTCTGAGCCATCTTGCGGTACGTCGCGGTGGACAGGGTCAGCACGTCGTCGACTCCGCGCGGGTCGTCGGAGGCGAGGACGATGCCGGCCGACTCGATCGCGACGTCGGTTCCCGCTCCGATCGCGATGCCGATGTCGGCCTGCGCGAGGGCGGGCGCATCGTTGACGCCGTCGCCGACCATCGCGACCCGGGTTCCGCCCTTCTGCAGTTCGCGGATGGTGGCGGCCTTGTCCTCGGGCAGCACCTCGGCGAGCACCTCGTCGATTCCGACCTCTGCGGCGACCGCGTCGGCCACCTCCCGGGCGTCGCCCGTGACCATGGCGACGCGGACGCCGCGGGCCCTCAGGCGCGAGACGGCTTCACGCGCCTCGGGACGGATGACGTCCGCGAGCGCCAGGTAGCCGGCGACCTGATCGTCGACTGTCACCCAGACGACCGTGTGACCCAGGCTCTGCACGGCCGCCGCGCCCGCTGCCAGCACGTCGTCGACGCTCACCGAGCGGGCGGACAGCGCACCGGGGCTCAGCACCGCGACGGTCCGCTCGCCGACCCGGGCGGTGACTCCGCGACCCGCGAGCGACTCCATCGACTCGGCCCGTACGACACTGAGCCCGCGTTCGCTCGCGGCCGCGACGATCGCGCGGGCGATGGGGTGCTCGGATCGCGACTCGGCGGCGGCGGCGAGGGAGAGCAGCTCGTCGTCCCTGTCGTTGTGGGCGCCGATCTCGACGACTCCCTGGCGCCCTTGGGTGAGGGTTCCCGTCTTGTCGAAGACGACGACCTGGATCCGTCGCGCCTCTTCGAGCGCCGCGCGGTCGCGGACGAGCAGACCGACGCGAGCGCCGATCGAGGTGGAGATCTGGGCGACGAGCGGGATCGCGAGACCCAGCGCATGCGGGCAGGCGATGATCAGCACGGTCACGACCCGTTCGAGCGTGAATGCGGGGTCGTCGGGCCGGATGATCGCCCAGGCGATCACGGTGACCAGCGCGACCGCGACTGCGACGTAGAACAGCCACTTGGCGGCGCGGTCGGCGAGCAGCTGCGCGGGTGACTTGCTGGCCTGGGCCTCGGCGACGAGTCGCATGATGCCGGCCAGCGCGGTCTGCTCACCTGTCCTGGCGACCTTCACCGTCAGGGCGCCGGTCACGATGCTGCCCGCGACGACGCCCACGCCGGGAGCGACTCGGACCGGGCGGGACTCGCCCGTGAGAAGCGATTCGTCGACGTCTGCTTCACCGTCCACGACGTCGCCGTCGGCGGGGACCGCCTGCCCGGGGCGCACCACCACGAGGTCGCCGGTCGCGAGCTCTGACACCGGAACGGTCTCGGTGTCGTCGGCGAGGGACGGGTCGGCGCCGGGCAGGAGCCGTTCGGCCCGGTCGGGCAGCAGGGAGGCGAGGGCGCCGAGCGCGTTGCCGGCGCTCATCACCGCGGACATCTCGATCCAGTGGCCGAGCAGCATGATCGTGATGAGGGTGGCGAGCTCCCACCAGAAGTCCATGCCCTCGAGCCCGAGGGTCACGGCCGCGCTGTAGCCGAACGCGACGACGATGGCCAGCGAGATGAGGGTCATCATGCCGGGAGACCCCGCGCGCAGTTCATCGACTCCCCCACGGAGGAAGACGAGCCCTCCGTAGAAGAAGAGGATCGTGCCGAACACGGCCGGGATGAACTCGCTACCCGGGAAGCGCGGACCGTCGAGGCCGACGATCTCCTGGAGTCCGTGCGAGAAGACGAGCGTCGGAATGGTCAGGACGAGGCTCAGCCAGAACTTGCGGCGGAAGATCGCGGGGTCGTGACCCGCATGGCCGGAATGATCGTGGGCACCGTGATCGTGAGCACCGTGATCATGGGCACCGTGATCGTGGGCGCCATGTTTATGGGCACCGTGATCGTGGGCGCCATGTTCATGGCCGCCGTGATCGTGGGCGGCATCATCGGGCGCCGCGTGACCGTGGGCGCCGTGACCGTGTGCCGGGCCGGACTCGGTGTGCGCGTGATCGGCGCCCTTGTGGCTGCCGGAGTGGTCGTGGGCCGAGGCATCCGATCCGCCGTGCGGCGCCTGCTCGTGGGCGTGCTCCGCCGCTGCTCCGTGCTCGTGCGAGGTGTGTCGATCGGCTGCCATGATGCTCACCAACCTATACCCCCCAGAGGTATATTCCCGGTTTGCTTCGTTCAGGTTCGAGGTGTTGGCTGATGCCCATGAGAGTCACGAAGTTAGAGCACTCCACCCTGCGCATCGACCAAGCGGGCAAGACCCTGTTCCTCGATCCCGGCGCCTTGACGACCGCGATCACCGAGACGGGCAACACCGTGGCGATCGTGATCACCCACGAGCACCCCGATCACTGGTCGGAGGAGCAGCTGAATCGCATCCTCGCGAACAATCCCGATGCGAAGATCTACGGCCCCGAGGGCGTCGCTCTCGCGGCCTCCGGATTCGACGTGCAGGTCGTCGCGCCGGGCGACACCGTGACCATCGAGCCGTTCACCCTTCGTTTCTTCGGAGGCAGGCATGCGGTCATCCACCCCTCGATCCCCGTGATCGACAACGTCGGCGTGCTGATCAACGACGCTCTCTACTACCCGGGCGATTCGTTCTCGATCCCCGAGGACGTGAAGATCGACACTCTGGCGACTCCCGCCTCGGCCCCTTGGCTGAAGATCAGCGAGGTGATGGACTTCGTGACAGCGGTCGCTCCCGCGCGCACCTTCCCGATGCACGACATGCCCCTGTCCCAGATCGGCAAGAACCTGCACTACGCACGCATCAAGGATGTGACCGAGGCTGCCGGCGGCGAGTTCTTCCCCCTCCAGCCCGGCGAGACCATCGACCTCTGAAGGGTCGCGCCCGAGCGGGCGCGACCCCTCAGCGGTTCAGTGGCCTTCAGCGGTTCAGTGGGACGGGACGATGACCGCGCGCCCGCGGACGGCTCCCGCGTGCAGGGCCTCGTAGGCCTTGGGCCCGTCGTCGAGCGAATAGACCTCGACTTCCACCTCGACCTGACCGCGTCGGGCGAGGTCGAGCACCTCGATGAGCTCTCCCCTGCTGCCCCAGTAGGGAGTTCGGACGGCGACGTCGTAGCCGATGCCACCGAAGGCGACCTTCGCCACCCCGCCGCCGATTCCCACGATCGTCACGTCCGCCTCGGCGGCGGCGGCAGCGATCGCCGTGTCGACGGTGGGCTGGACGCCGACGAAATCGAAAACGGCATCGGCGCCGAGGCCGCCCGTGAGATTCTTGATGGCCTCGACGGCGTTCGCATCGCTGAGGATCGCGTGATCGGCGCCCACGCGTGTGGCGAGAGCGAGCTTCTCATCGTTCACGTCGAGAGCGATCACCACGGCGCCGGACAGCGCCTTGATCAGCTGGATGCCGACGTGTCCGAGCCCGCCCGTGCCGATCACGACGGCGGTGGTTCCGGCGCCCAGCTTGGGCAGCGAGTTCTTGATGGCGTGGTACGGCGTAAGTCCTGCATCGGTGAGCGAGACGTTCTTCACGGGGTCGAGATCCCCCAGGGGGACGAGGTGTCGCGGGTCGTCGATGAGCATGTACTCGGCCATCGAGCCGGGGCTGCCCAGTCCGGGAGGCTTGATGCCCTCGGCGGCCGCATTCACGCAGTAGTTCTCCTTGCCCTGTGCGCACATGTGGCAGCGACCGCAGCCCCAGGGGCCGTAGACGGCGACGGCGTCGCCCACGCTGAGATGCTCGACCCCTTCACCGAGCTCCTCGACGATGCCGGCCCCCTCGTGACCGAGGGTGAGCGGCAGACCGTAGGTGTACTGCTCCTCGGGGAGGCTCATGACGAACTCATCGGAGTGGCAGACGCCCGCGGCGGTCACCTTGAGCAGCACCTGGCCTGGCCCGACGACGGGCTTCGGGATGTCGACGACCCGCGGAGGCTGGCCGATCTCGACGTATTGCAGAGCCTTCATCGAAACTTCTCCCTTCGGAGTCGACACCCGCCGACTCCCCCATCGAACGTAGGCGACGAGGTTGAACGGAAGGTCAGAGGCGAGAGCTCAGTGCGTGTTGTAGACCTCGGGCCGCAGCGCGATGACGACGCGGTCGGGCGAATCGGCGGGCGGCTCCTGCTCGGCATTGCCGTACCGCTGGCCGAGCACCACGTAGAAGGCGCCCGTCGGGTCGGGCTCGATGCTCTCGAGCTCGCCGCGGATCTCGAGGTAGCGGTACGGGTCCTCGGGGTCGATGATGACGAACGAGAACCTCGGCTCGGCCTCGAGGTTCTTGGTCTTCTGACGTGCGCCCGTGTGGGTGAAGCGGATGAGCTCGCCGTCCCACTGGAACCACATGGGGGTGGCCGTCGGCGCACCGTCGATCCGCACCGTGGCGAGTGAGCCCACGATGGGTCGCTCCAGGAGGTCGAGATAGCCGTCGGGGATCGTCTTCGAAGTAGCCATGGGGCCACACTAGGGCGCAGCCCCGACAAACCGAGGGTGCGGGACCGAGGCGGCGAATGCGCGGGCTGCCGGGCGACGAGACTCACCCGACCTGCAGCATCCCTGCGGAGCCTGCGACCTGAGTCAGTCCGATGCTCCGAGAGCCGTGAGCACGCGGGGAACCGAACCGCCCAGGCCCCACTTCTCGCCGAGCGCCTCGATCGCACTGCGCCCGGCAGCGGTCACCCCGATCCGGGAGTGGACCTTCGGCAGTTCGAGGTCGCGCGCGACGGCGACCACCGCGGGCGCCTTCTCGAGGTAGTCGGCCGCGGCTCGGATCTTCGTCTTCACGCCGACCGCGATGCCCGCGGACGCGCCGCCGTTCGCCGCTGCGATGATCCCGTCGAGATCACCGAACTTCGCCAGCAGCGACGCCGCGGTCTTCTCCCCCACCCCCGGCACGCCGGGCAGACCGTCCGAGGTGTCGCCGCGCATGGCGGCGAAGTCGGCGTACTGCGCCGCGGACACCCCGTACCTGTCGCGCAGCACCTCATCGGTGATGATGTCGAGCTTGCTCATCCCACGGGCGGTGTAGATGACGCGGATGTCCCGGTCGTCGTCGACCACCTGGAAGAGGTCGCGGTCGCCGGTGACGACGTCGACGGGCGTGGTCGCCGTGGCGCACAGGGTGCCGATGATGTCGTCGGCCTCGTAATCGGGCTTCCCCACGATCGGGATCCCGAGGGCGTTCAGCGTCTCGATGATGATCGGCACCTGGATGGTCAGCGGGTCGGGCACGACTTCCACATCGGAGCCGTCGTCGACGACCTCGGCCACGCGGTGCGCTTTGTAGCTCGGGATGAGGTCGACCCGCCACTGGGGGCGCCAGTCGTCGTCCCAGCACGCGATGAGGTCGGTGGGCTGGTACTCGGTCACGAGGCGGGCGATCATGTCGAGCAGACCGCGTACCGCGTTGACGGGCGTGCCATCGGGCGCCTTGATCGTGTCGGGAAGCCCGTAGAACGCACGGAAGTACATCGCCGCGGTATCGAGCAGCATCAGACGCGCGCCGGTCGCACGAGAATCGGTCACGACCCGAGTCTCGCGCACTCCGCGCCGAACGCACAGACCTGGGTTGCCCAGTTCGGCCCACTCAGCGCCGGTTCCAGGGGGCAGAAGTGGGCAACTCGACCGGGCTGCCTTGGGACGGTTTGCACCGGACCCGATGTCGGAGGTTGGTGGCAGAGTTCGGGATATGGAGAGCACGACGACGAGGCGATTGGCCGAACAGGCCGCGCGTCTCGACGTCCGGGTCGAGTCGCTCCGCGGCATCGTTTCCGGGTCGACAGTCGAGACCCTGATGAGCGCGTCCGACGCCGATCTGCTCGACTGCACGGCCGAGGCGATCGAAGTCCTCCGCCTGGCCGAAGCCCCCGTCTCGGCCGGAATCGGCGAGATCGCACGGCGAAGCGAATCCACGCTCCCCGACCCGCTCGCGCGTCGCCTCGGAGAGAAGAGCGCAGCCTCGCTCATCGCGACCCGCACCCGGATGCCACGAGCCGAAGCCGCCCGATTCGCGCAGCTCGGTCTCTCGCTGACACCGCGGGAGGGACTGACCGGCGAGATCCTCCCGCCGTTCTTCGCCCGCGTCGCCGACACCCTCGCCGACGGTGCCATCGGGGCGACAGCGGCCCGCACGATCGTCGCCACCCTCGAGCACGTCGAACCCCACGCCACCCTCGACGACCTCGAGATCCTCGAGAAGGCCCTCGTCCACGGCGCCTCCGAGCAGTGGTCGGCGCAGACCCTGCGCGACGTCTGCGTTGAAGTTCAGGACCGGTTCGACAGCGACGCCGACCTCGAAGCCCGAGAACGCGCATCGCACGAACGGCGGTTCGCCCGCGAGACGGTGCGAGCTGACGGAGGAAGCGACTGGCACCTCCGCTCCGACGCGGAAGGCTCCCCCTACATCCGTGCGGCGATCGACATGCTCATTGCACCCCGTCGGCAGCCTCGCTTCAGCGACGAGGACTCCGCCGAGCCGGCCGACGACGCGACAGCCGACAAGCGCACGATGGACCAGCGGCGGGCCGACGCCTTCCGCACCCTCGCTCAGATGGCGCTCCGCTCCGACGACGGCGAGCTCGGCGGAGTCGACACCACCGTGGTGATCCACGTCACCGAAGCCGTCGCGACCGGGGACGTGCAGGCCGAAGAAGAAGAGTCCCGCGAGCCCGACAGCGCGTGGATCGAAGGCACGGAGGTGGCGATCAGCGGCAAGACAGCCCGCCGACTGGCGCAGAACGCCGAATTCGTCCGTCTCACCGTCGACTTCAACGGCCAACCTCTCCGGCTGGGTCGCACCAAGCGCTTCTTCAACCGCCCCCAGCGGAGGGCGATGGCTGCACGGGATGGCGGCTGCATCTGGCCCGATTGCGATGCGCCACCCCGCCGCTGCGATGCCGCCCACATCACGCCATGGAGCGCCGGCGGCCCCACCGACATCGACAACGGCGCACTGCTCTGCCACTTCCATCACCGACGATTCGACGAAGACGGCTGGCTGCTGCAGTTCATCGACGGGATCCCCTGGTTCACCCCACCACCGCACGTCGACTCGACCCGGACACCGAGGCAGGGCGGCAATCGCCGCAGACTCGCGCAGCAGGCACGGCGCAGCTGAAACGAACTCCGCAGCTCACGCTCCAGCTGAAGCGCGGAGCAATCCGGCGTCTACGCGATGCTCTCCAGCACTGCCATCGCCGCATTGTGCCCGCCGAGCCCGCTGACCGCTCCCCCGCGTCGCGCCCCGGCACCGCAGAGAAGCACACGCTCGTGCGTCGTCGCGACACCCCAACGCTCAGCCGGTGTGCCCGGTTCCTCGTCGAGGAACGGCCACGACAGCGGACCGTGGAAGATGTTCCCGCCCGTCAGACCGAGCGCATGCTCCAGATCGAGCGTGGTCTTCGTCTCGATGCACAGCTCGCCGTTCGCATCGTGCATCACCAGATCCCGGATCGGCTCCGCGAGCACCGAATCCAGCGAGTCCAGCACCGCCCGCTCGAGCTGCGCCCGGCGGGCGTCGTTGTTCTCCTCCGTGATCAGACGGTCGGGAACGTGAAGCGCGAACACGGTCAGAGTCTGCGCGCCACTCGCCCGCAGCTCGGGGCCGAGGATGGACGGGTCGCTCAACGAATGGCAGTAGATCTCGCACGGCAGCACCCTCGGCACCGAACCAGCCGCGGCCTCGTCGTAAGCGCGCTGCAGCTGCTCGTACGACTCGTTGATGTGGAAAGTCCCGCCGAACGCCGCCTCCGGCGACACCGACTCGTCACGCAACTCAGGGAGGCGGCTCAGCAGCAGATTGACCTTGACCTGAGACCCTTCGGGACGAGAGCTCGGCGGCAGATCCTCGCCGAGCAGGCCCGACAGCACGGCGGGCGTCGCATTCGAGAGAACCCACTCCGCCGACACCGAACGGCCTACCCCGTCATGAGTGAACTCGACCCTGCCGGAGGGGTCGACGGCGGTCACGACGGCGCCGGTCACGATCCGGGCCCCCGCCTCCTCCGCCGAACGCGCGAGCTCGGAGGTGACCCGACCCATGCCGCCCACCGGCACATCCCAGTCGCCGGTGCCGCCGCCGATCACGTGGTAGAGGAAGCACTTGTTCTGCTGCAGGCCGGGATCGTTCAGCTCGGCGAAGGTGCCGATGAGCGCATCGGTTGCGGCGACCCCGCGCACGAGGTCGTTTCCGAGACGCGACTCGATGAACTCCCCGATGGGCCGCTCGAACACCGCGTCCCACAGGATGTCGTCGGCGACGAGCGCCCTCGCTTCGCCCCGGGTCGGGAGAGGGCTCGTGACCGTCGGCCAGAGCGCTTCCGCCACCTGAGTGGTGTCTCGATAGAACTGGGCGAAGGCCTCACTGTCCGCCGCCGCGCCGATCCGGTCGAACGACGACCGGGTGGCTTCGTCATCCTCCTGGTCGATGAGAAGGCCCGCACCGGCCGGATCCCCCGGCAGGGGCGTGTACGACGAGAACCGGCGTCGCACCAGCTCGATGTCGAGGCCGAGATCGTCGATGATCACTCTCGGCAGCAGGCTCACCAGGTAGGAGTACCGGGACAGGCGGGCGTCGACCCCCTCGAAGGCGACCGCGCTCACCGCGGCGCCGCCCACCTTGTCGAGCTGCTCGAGCACGAGCACGCTGAGGCCCGCCCGAGCCAGGTAGGCGGCCGCGGTCAGACCGTTGTGGCCACCGCCGACGATGACCGCGTCGTAGGTCGCGGCGATGGGCTCAGTGCCATGTCTGGTCGGATTCGACTGATCCATGATGCTGCGAGCCTAATTCGGCCGTCGCGCGCTGCGGTGAGATTCTCATCGCCGGGACTTGTACTGCTGGGGTGCCTGGACTCGAACCAAGAACAACTGAACCAGAATCAGCCGTGTTGCCAATTACACCACACCCCATCGGACGCTCTTCCGCGTGAACGGGAGGGCATTTCCGGGTGGATCCGAGCAAGCTCGAACCGACAAGCAAGCTTAGCCTATCGAGCGGGCTCGCTCGTACGGTCCACCAGGATCGCTGCCGCCGCACGTGCCCCCGCACCCGCCGCGACCACCAGCTGCTGAGGTCCGGGCGGCGTCGAATCGCCCACCGCGTACAGACCGGCGACCGAGGTGCGCCCACCGTCGTCGACGACCAGCAGCCCCTCGGGCGTCGTCTTCTCCACCCCGAGCGAGTCGAGGAATCCGAGTGGCGCGCTGTAGATCGGCCGGATGAACCCCGCCGACCGCGGAACCACCTCGCCGTCCGCCAACTGGACTCCCGTCAGTCCGCTCCGATCCCCGACGACATCGGCGAGAGCCCGTCGCTCGACCCTCACTCCACGCTCGGCGAGCTCCTGCTCGTCGTCATCGGACACCTCCGCGACTCCCCCGGTGAAGACCACGATGTCGTTCGACCACCGGGACAGCTGGCGGGCCTGACGGGCCAGATCATCGGTCTCGCCGATCAACGCCAACGGCTTGCCGGCATGCTCGTAGCCGTCGCAGATCATGCAGCTGTGCAGGGTGGTGCCGTAGTACGCGCGGATGCTGGGGAGCTCCGGCAGCTTCTCCGACAGTCCCGTCGCGATGACCACACTGGTCGCGAGCACCGAGCGAGCGGGCGTTCCGCGCACACCGTTCGCCTCGACACGGAACGCATCGCCCTCGCGCGTGACCGAGCCGACCGCCGCGAACTGGACCTCGCAGTTGTCGTACGCCTCGAGCTCCTCACGCCCTAGACGGCGCAGCTCGGTCGGCGCGATGCCGTCGCGCGTGGGGAAACCGTGCGCCTTGAGAGTCGCCGAGTGGCGCGGACGATTGGAGTCGAGCACGAGCACCTCGAACCGGGCGCGGGTCAGGTTCAGTGCGGCGGCGAGGCCCGCGGGCCCCGCGCCGATCACGACGACGTCATACGACTCCCGGAGCGCCTCGTCAGCCACGCGAACGACCCTCGAGCACCTTCGAGAACCGGTCGAGTCGTGCCATCGTCTCCGCCTTGCCGAGGATCTCGAGGGACTCGAACAGCGGCGGCGACACCCTCCGGCCCGACGTGGCGGCCCGGACCGGACCGTAGGCCACACGGGGCTTGAGGCCCAGCGTCTCGATCAGGGCGCCCTCGAGGGCGGACTGGATGACGTTCGCCTTCCAGTCGACGACGGGGATCAGCTCGAGCGCGTTCACCGAGCCTGCGATGACCTCGCCCGCTGCGGCGGGCTGAGTCGCGACGACCTCGTCGTCGTAGACGATCTCGTCCGCCGAGACGAAGAACGAGGACAGCATGCCCGGTGCATCACCGAGGAGCTGCATGCGCTCCTGCACGAGGGGCGCGAGGCGGATCAGCAGCGCCGTCTGCTCGTCGCTCGGCTGCTCCGGCAGGACGCCGGCCCGCGCCAGATACGGCGTGAGGCGCATGGCGAAGTCCGACGTCTCGAGCAGCCGGATGTGGTCGCCGTTGATCGACTCCGCCTTCTTCAGGTCGAAGTGAGCCGGGTTGGGGTTCACGTTCTCCACATCGAACGCGGCGACCATCTCCTCGAGCGAGAACACGTCGCGGTCGTGGGTGAGCGACCAGCCGAGCAGAGCCAGATAGTTGACGAGCCCCTCGGGGATGAACCCGCGGTCGCGATGGTGGAACAGGTTCGACTCGGGGTCGCGCTTCGACAGCTTCTTCGTGCCCTCGCCGAGCACGGAGGGCAGATGCCCGAAACGCGGGACGGCGGTGGCGACCCCGATGTCGATGAGCGCGCCGTAGAGCGCGATCTGACGCGGGGTCGACGAGAGGAGGTCCTCGCCGCGGAGCACGTGGGTGATCTCCATCAGGGCGTCGTCCACCGGGTTCACGAGCGTGTAGAGCGGGTGCCCGTTGGGGCGGACCACGACGAAGTCGGGGAAGGACCCCGCCGCGAAGGTGATGGGGCCGCGCACGAGGTCGTCGAACGAGAGGTCGGTGTCCGGTACACGCAGCCGCAGAGCGGGCTCGCGACCCTCCGCCCGGAACGCGGCGCGCTCGGCCTCGCCGAGGTCGCGCTCGAAGTTGTCGTAGCCGAGTTTCGGATCGCGACCCGCGGCGATGTTGCGGGCTTCGATCTCCTCCGCGGTAGCGAAGCTCTCGTAGAGGTGTCCGGCCGCCTTCAGCCGCTCGATGACGTCCGCGTAGATGTCGTAGCGCTGCGACTGACGGTAGGGGCCGTGCGGCCCGCCGGCATCGACGCCCTCATCCCAATCGAGGTTCAGCCAGCGCAGGGCGTCGAGGATCTGGTGGTAGCTCTCCTCCGAGTCGCGCGCGGGGTCGGTGTCCTCGATACGGAACACGAAGGTGCCGCCGGTGTGGCGTGCATAAGCCCAGTTGAACAGGGCGGTGCGCACGAGCCCGACGTGGGGCGTGCCGGTGGGCGAGGGGCAGAACCGGACGCGCACATCGGCGCCGGTCGCGGTGGTCACAGGGAAGCTAGACATACGGCCTCAACCCTACCGACCCGGCCTGCGCCCGAACCTCGACACGAATCAGAGAGATCAGGTCTCGAGAAGGCCGGAATCCGTCGCGAGTCGATAGATTCGTCGCCCCATCTCCTCGATTCGCGCGGGGAGGGGTCAGGTGCGCGGCGGGCGGCAGAGCAGGACCTCGCCCGACCCGCGGAAACGCAGTTCTCCCGCCGAGTAGGGGGCGAGGAACGTCGTGCCCGACGGCAGCGGGTCGGCCAGCCCGTCGAGGGTCACCTCACCCGCGGCGACGACCACGATCGCGAAGCCGCGCGCCAGTTCGGCATCGCCGGCGATCTCCCTGCGCTCGATGCGGAAGAACTCGTCCGCCTCCGCCGGCAGGACCGACTCGCCGTACCCCGTCGAGCGGACCAGCCCGTCGAGGGCGGCACCCGTGCGCTCGGTGATCTCCACACCGGTCAACGCCACATCGAAGCCGAGCCCCAGGTGCCCGTCGTTGACCCCGTCGAGGTCGAAGTCGCCCCATTCGAGCAGGATCGACAGGTCCTCCGGCTCCTGGACCTCGAGGAGGAAGACGCCCTCGCCGATGGCGTGCAGCACACCGGGCGGGACGAAGACGACATCACCCGCCTCGACGGTCAGGTGGTTGAGTTCCGCGAGCAGCGCGGCGTTGTCCTGGGACTCGACGAGAGCGGCGACCTCGTCGAGAGGGAGATCGCGCTTCAGGCCGAGGTGAACGTCGCCGCCCTGGAGGATGTACCAGGCCTCGGCCTTGCCGTGCGCGAGACCGAGGTGCTCGCTCGCCCATGCCGTCGAGGGATGGGCGTGCACCGGGAGGCGCTGTCCGGCGTCGAGGAGCTTCACGAGGAGCTTGGTGTCGGCGCCGAAACGATCGACGTGCTCGGCGCCGAGCCAGTGCTCCGGATCCGATTCGACGGCCGAGCGGAGCAGCCGGCCGTCGGGAAGCGTGGTGAGACCCTGTTCGGGCTCCCCGTTCACGGTCGTGACCGAGCCGATCCAGTCCTCGGGCTCGTGGTCGAGCGCGGCGGGCTCTCCACGGAAGTCGGTGATGCGCGATCCGCCGCGGTAGAACCGCTCGGGCGGGCGATTGGACGGAAGCGGAATGAAGCTCACGCTGAGACCTCGCGCCGCGATCGGGCGAATGCCTCGATGAACCCGCCGACGAAGGTGTCGCCGAGCCCGATGGTGGTGGGCGAGGCCGTCTCGATGCGGTACGCGGGCAGGACCACGACCTCGGAACCGTGCCGGGCGGTGAACGCCTCGGCGAACGCCGCGCCACCCGGATTGACGGGCTGCCCGGCGATGGCGGCGTAGTCCTCCGCGCTGAACACGTCGCCGTGCAGGTAGCGCGCACTCGCCATCGTGATACCGCCGAGCAGCGCCTCGCGGTAGCGGCCGGCGGTCTCCCCGGCGGCGAGGGACCAGTACTTGGTGTGGATGGTCAGCACTCGGGCGGGAATGAGACGGCGCGCATCTTCGAGCGCCGCCTCAACCTGGTCGACGTCCAGGAGGTCGACGCTGCGACCCAGATAGGTCTGCAGTTCGTCTTCGTTCATGCTGTAGACGTCGATGAAGGGCAGGAGCGCGTCGCGGACGAGCGCGCTCATGCTGAGAATGTGGAACCCGGCGTCCTCGTACATGACGACGGCGCCATCGGGCAGGTGGGACAGGTGCTCGCGCAGCTGGCCGAGACGCTCCTCGATGAGCTCGACGTCCTGCACGACGTTGAATCCCGAGATGAGGAACACGTCCGCATCCTCGAGGAGTGAGCCGAGCTGGGGGCTGAGCACCAGCTCACGGGCCGGCGGATCGTTGGCGAAGATGACCCGGTTCGGGTGCGGCGAGGTGATCGAGGTGCGGTCGAAGTGGACGGTCTCGCCCTCCCGGTACTGCAGGATCAGGTGCGGGTCGAGGGTGTCGCGATCGGCGCTGCACACGTAGGCGCAGTCCTCCGGGAGAAGCCGCCGCACGTTGTCGTCGATGCTGACCAGGTGCAGGATCGACGGCTGGCCGAGTACGCGCATCGCGAGCGCCGCCCGCACACTGGTGCCTCCCAGCGTGATGGCGGTCTCGAACCGTGCGGCGAACTGCTCGACGAGGTCGGAGGAGACGACGAATCGTTCTCCCCCGGCCCCGTCTCGCAGGAAGGCGAGCAGAACGGTGACGAGGGCCCGCTCGCTGTCGACGGGGATGGCCGTCGACAGTTCCGCGAGGGTGATCCCGTACTCGTCGGCGAGTTCGCCGATGACCTCGGAATCCCAAACCACTTCGTAATCGACGGTCCCTTGAAGGCCGAGAACGATGTTTCCCACAGTGCTCCGTTCGGATCGCTCAGCTTCGAGTCGACTCAGTGTGACTCAGTCTGACTCGGTCGAGCGTTGGTGACTCAGTAGAGCGATGCCTTGCCGGCGGTGCCGAACAGGTCGATCTTCTGGCCGGCGACGGCCTGCATGGCCTCGACGCAGGGCGGGTAGATGGTGTCGGGCTCGCGGAGCTTGGTGTCGGCGAGCACCTCGCGCATCTTGGTGAAGTAGGCCACCTTGATGTCGCTCGAGATGTTGATCTTGTTGACACCGGTGCGTGCGGCCTCGGCGATCTCGTCGTCGGGGTTGTTCGATCCGCCGTGCAGGACCAGCGGGATGCCGACGGCGCGCTTGATCTCCTTGAGGAGGTCGAGCTTGAGCTCGGGCTGCAGGTCGTCGGGGTAGATGCCGTGGCGGGTGCCGATGGCGATCGCGAGGCTGTCGACACCGGTCTCGGCGACGAAGCGGACCGCGTCATCCGGGACGGTGTAGATGATGTCGGCGGTGCCGGACTCGGCGTAGCCGTCGGTCTTGCCGATCGTGCCCAGCTCGCCCTCGACCGAGAGGTCGACGATGTGTGCGGTGTCGGTGACGCGCTTCGTGATCGCGACGTTCTCCTCGAACGGGTGCATCGACGCGTCGATCATGACCGAGGTGTATCCGCCCCGGATGGCGCCGACCGCCGCCTCGTAGGTGAGCCCGTGGTCGAGGTGGATCGCGACGGGAACCGACGAGAAGTGCGCACGCTGCCGGATGGCCTGGAGCACGTCGTAGCCGAGGAGCGCGATCTCGTTGGGGTGGATCGCGATGATGACCGGCGCGTTCTTCTTCTCGCTGATGTCGATGAGGCCGTTGAACATCTGGTAGTCCGCGACGTTGAAGGCGGGGACAGCGAAGCTGTTCGCATTGGCGACGTCGAGCAGGGTCTTGCCGTTGATGAGCACTTTGTTTTTCTCTCCTTGTTATGTGAGGTCTGAGCTCTGCGGTCGGTCAGCTCTTGACGGAGCCGGACACGAGTCCGCCGAGGAAGTAGCGCTGGAAGAAGAGGAAGAGCAGGACCACCGGGATCGACCCGAGGATGCTCATCGCCATCATTTCGTTCCACTCGTACGAGTGCTGGCCCATGAGGAGCTGGATGCCGATCGGCACCGTCCTCATGTCCTCCGTGCGCGTCAGCGTGAGGGCGAACAGGTATTCGTTCCACGCGATCATGAAGGTGTAGATGCCCACCGAGACGATGCCGGGTGTCGCGATCGGCACGAGGATGCGCCACAGCGCCGTCCAGGATCCCGCCCCGTCGACGCGGACCGCTTCGTCGAGCTCCCGTGGGAGCGTGTTGAAGTAGCCGGTCATCATGATGATCGCGTAGGGCAGCGTGAACACCATGTAGGTGAGGATCAGTCCCGGATAGGTGTTGTAGAGCCCGAATCCGACGACGAGGCCGAAGTAGGGGATCAGCAGCGTGATGGGCGGGACCGCCTGCACGCTGACGATGACCACGTTGATGATCCGCTTGCCCTTGAACTCGAACCGGCTGAACGCGTACGAGGCCAGGATCGCGATGAACAGGGTCAGCAGCGTCACGGCGATGGAGACGACGTAGCTGTTGATGAAGAAGCGGACCTTCGTCGGGTCGTTCAGGATCGAGAAGTACGCGTCGAGCGAGAAGTTCTCGGTGAGCAGCCGCGGCGGGTACTCGAAGATCTCCGTGTTCGACTTGAACGAGCTCGACAGCATCCACAGGATGGGTCCGCCGGCGAAGGCGGCACCGAGGATGAGCAGCAGGACCGCGCCGACTCGGAGCCAGCGCCGCTTCTTCTCGCGCGGGGAATTGCGGATGGCGAGGGGACGTGCCTCGTTCGTCGCCATGACGGCGGGCGGTGTCTTTGCGATGGTCATGATCAGTCCCGCGCTCTCTGGTGACGCACGTAGAAGAACGCGAGGATGCCCGACAGAGCCAGGATGATCACAGCGCTCGTCGACGCGAGTGCGAATTCGTAGCGGCTGAACGCCAGCTTGTAGGTGAAGGTGCTGAGCATCTCGGTGACGTTGATGGGGCCTCCACCTGTCGTCAGCCAGATGAGCGCGAACTGCTGGGATGTCCAGATCAGGTCGAGGAGCAGCATGCTGATGATGATCGGGCGCAGCTGCGGGATCGTCACGCTGATGAAGCGCTGCCACCAGCTGGCGCCGTCGACGGTGGCCGCCTCGTACAGCTCACCGGGGATTCCCTGCAGACCGGCCAGGAGGCTGATCATGAAGAAGGGGTACCCGGCCCAGATGTTGATGAAGGTGACCGTGGCGAGGGCGAGCTCGGGTGAGGAGAGCCACTCGGTCCCCTGGTCGGCGAGTCCGACGCCGGAGAGGAGGAAGTTGACCACACCGCTCGGGTTGAGCAGCAGCCGCCAGAGCACCGCGATGATCGCCACGGTGAACAGCCACGGCAGCACGAAGATGGTGCGGAAGATCGCCTTGCTGAAGCGGCCGAGGAGGTTGGTGTTCAGCAGCATCGCGAAGGCGAGGCCGAGAACGAGGTGGGCGACGACACTGGCGCCGGTGAAGACGAGCGTGTTGCCGGTCGCGGCGATGAACGTCGGGTTGGTGAGGACCTCGATGTAGTTGTCGACGCCGACGAGCTCGGGGTTCTTGTTGGTGATGACGTTGTCGAACAGCGAGTAGCCGATGACGATCCCGATGGGGAGCACCATCAGAACGCCGATGAGGACGATCACCGGGGCGAGGAAGGCGAAGGGCTCGCCCTTCTTCTTCGCATCGTTCCAGCGCGCCCTGTTGGGCGTCTTGTTCACGAAGACGGGCAGCGATGCACCGGTCTGCGATTCAGTGGTCTGAGGGGTGGGGGCCCCGCCGCGACTGGCGTCGCGGCGGGGACCCTTTGAGGTGATTGACATGAGTGGGGTTTAGAACTCGGCCGACCAGGAATCCTGGACCTTCGAGAGCATCTCCTCCGTTGATTGGTTTCCTTCGAGCAGAGCCTGGAACTGCTCGTCGAACTGACGCATGAGCTCCTCCGCCACAGGGAGGCCGGTGAACTCGTTCGCCGGGTAGCCGGCCTGGTAGATCTCGAACGCCTTGGAGAACAGCTCGTCCTTGCCCTCGAAGTCGGGCGTGGAGTTCTTGTTGCCCGGGAAGGCGTTGGCGACCGTCGACAGCTCGGCGTTGACGTCCTCGCTCATCAGGAACTCGACGAGCTTGAAGGCCTCTTCCTGGTGCTCGGAGGACTCGGCGACGCCGATGCCCCACGAGGCGTAGGGGATGCCGCGTTCGCCGGTGTAGCCGTCGACTGCGGGGATCGCCGAGATGCTGAAGTTGAGGTCGGGGTTGGTCTCGCGGATCAGGTTGATGTGAGCCAGCGAGTCGACCATCATGCCGACGCGTCCGTTGGTGAACTCCTCGACCATGTCCTGCTCCTTCATGGTGAAGGCGCCGGGCGCGACCACTCCGTCGTCGTACAGACCCTGGATGTAGTCGACCAGGTCGGCCACATCGGCGTTGTCGACGTCGGGCTTGCCGTCATCGAGCATGCTGCCGCCCGACGACCAGACCCACGACATAACGTTGTTCTGGATGACGCTCGGGCTCTCGAGCGAGAGGGGAAGCGCCCAACCGGCGGCGTCCGTGCTGTCGGTGATGGCCTTGGCGGCCGAGGCGAACTCGGAACGGTCGGTCGGAGGTGCTGCGACTCCGGCCTCGGAGAGGAGGTCGTCGTTGGTGAAGAGGGGGTAGACGAAGTTGACGACGGGGATCATGTAGGTCGAGCCGTCGACCTGGATCTGACTGGCCAGCTGGCTGTCGTCGTAGTCGTAGTCGGCCATGAGCTTCGTGAGGTCGGCGATGGCTCCCTGCTGCGAGAAGTCGTTGACCCATGCTCCGTCGAGTCCGACGACGTCGGACATGGTGCCTGCTGCTGCACCGGCGAAAAGCTGCTCCTTGGTGGACGCGTAGGGTCCGCTGAGGAGTTCGACCTTGATTCCGGGGTTCTCCTCCTCGAACTGGTCCATCAGACCGCGGAGCGCGCCGTCGGGGAGCTCGGGCTCCCACCACTGCGCGAATTCGAGGGTGACGTCGCCGCCTGCTTCGTCTCCGGAGCCGCCGCCACTGCATCCTGCGAGGGCTACGAGAGTGGCTGCCGCCATTCCCATACCGACGAAGCGCACGGCGCCCCGTCTCATTCGAGCCTCTTTGCCCATGATTCTCCCATTTCTCGGAAACGTGCGGTTTCTCGCCGTTTCATGCGCTTCATTGCAACTGCGTGCGACTCTACATACCTCCCCCGTTCGGGTCAACTCGGCCGCAAATGTCGAGGGCAGCACCAAATGGCCGCATCGACCACTGGATCTTGTGCTGTTTTACGCGTCCTGTCATGCGATTGATGCACGAAAGCGCATCGAAAGCCTGTAGAAGACCGCAGCGCTGTGCTATTTGTAGAGACATGGCAGCCTTCTCCCTCACGAGCGTCGATGGCGACGACCGTCCCAAGCGCTTGCCCGCAGGTCGCAAGTCCGACCTCGCGGCCTACGTCGCAGAAGTGGGGCAGGTCACCGTCGCGATGGTCGCCGAGCGCTACGGCGTCTCGATCGACACCATCCGCCGCGATCTCGACCAGCTCGACGCGGAGGGCGCTCTGGTCCGCACCCACGGAGGAGCCGTCAGCCTCTCCTCTGTTCCGCGCGTGGACAGCGGACTCGACGTGCGCCTGCGACTGCAGACGCGGGAGAAGGAGACGATCGGTGCTCTGGCCGCGTCTCTCGTCGAGAACGGCTCGGTCATGATGATCAACGCCGGAACCACGACCCTCGCCGTGGCACGTCACCTCGGCAACCACCGCGAGCTGACCGTCGCCACCAACAATCTCCGCCTTCCAGGCGAGCTGTCCCCGTCGGTGTTCCGCGACCTCTACGTCTTCGGCGGAGCCGTCCGGTCGATCACCCAGGCCACGACGGGTCCTGTGGCCTTCCATGTCGGCCCGAACAACACGGCGGTCGACATCCAGGCCGATATCGCTCTCATCGCGGTCGGTGCGGTCGCGGCCGACAGCGGATACTCCACCAGCAACCTCGGCGACGCGGCGATGATGGCCGACATGATGACGCGTTCGAAGCGGGTCGCGATCCTCGCCGACTCATCGAAGTTCGGGCGACGCCTCTTCGGACAGGTGTCGGGCCTGGAGGGCGCCGACTACTTCGTGACGAACGAGACCCCGCCCGACGAGCTGCGCGAGGCGCTGCAGCAGAGCGGTGTGCAGATCGTCTCCCCCGAGGTCGCCACCCCGCTGTCCCAGGACTGACCGGCTCCGAGGCCGTGACGGCGCCCGAGCGGCGCGTCAGTCCTCGAGTTCGGAGCGGAGACGGCCGGGGACGTTCGTCGTCAGCTCACGGACGCCCGTCGCGATGCACCGTTCCGCGTCCTCCACCGTGTCGACGGTCCAGACGCGCACCCGCCTCGTGGCCGCCCACGTCTCCACGAGCGCCGGAGAGCTCTTCACGATCCTCTTGTCGGGGCCGACCCCCACCTCGGAGACGTCGAGGAGCCGGTCGCGGATGCGGCCGGCGGTCCGCACCGCCGCGAGCGCCTCGTCACCCGTGCTGCGCCCGCCGGTCTCGTGCTCGACCCAGGTCACCAGGTCGTCCTCGGCCGCGTCCTCGAGCAGGAGCATGACGAGCTTGGGGTCGAGCCGCGTGAGCAGCGATTCGACCGTTGCCGGCCAGAAGCACATGAGGTCGATCGAGATCGATCCGAGTCGCCCCGTCGCGGCGTCCCAACCGAGCGCCTCGAGATCGCGGAAGACGGCTTCCTCGACCGCGGAGCCGAACGGGCTGGGCTGCTTGATCTCGAGCGCGAGACGCAACGGCCGCTCCGCGCGGAGCATCACCTCGAGCAGATCGACGAGGGTCATCAGCTGCTCGTCGGCCGCGCCGTGAGTGGAGGGCACATCGGCGCCCTGGACGAGGTCGAGGTCGCGCATCTGCGCCAGGGTGCGCTCGTGCACGTATCCCGCGGCGCCGCCGACCCGGTCGGTCGTGGCATCGTGCCAGCAGACGAGTTGACCGTCCGCGGTCAGCCGGACGTCGGTCTCCAGTCCGTCGGCACCTTGGGCGATGGCCTCGAGGTAGGCGGCCCGGGTGTGCTCGCGGTAGTCCTTGCTCGCGCCACGGTGGGCGAAGAGGAGCACGATCCGCTCATCGACCTCCGCGGGACCGTTCACCTGTTCTTGGCGGGGTTGGACAGCGTGCCGATTCCCTCGATCGTGATGTCGACGGTCTGACCGTCCACGAACCCACCGAGCCCGGCAGGCGTGCCCATCAGGATGATGTCGCCCGGCAGGAGCGTGAAGACATCGGACGCGAACTCGATGACCTCGGGGATCCCGTAGATCATCTCCGAGGTGTTGCCGTGGCGGCGGGGTTCGCCGTCGACGTAGGTCTGGATCTCGAGGTTCGAGGTGTCGAGCTCGGTCTCGATGACGGGCCCGAGGGGGCAGAAGGTGTCGTACCCCTTCGCCCGGGCCCACTGGCCGTCGGCGAACATCTGGTCGCGGGCCGAGACGTCGTTGGCGATCGTGTAGCCGAAGACCACACCGAGGGCGTCCTCCGCCTTCACCTGCTTGGCGATGCTGCCGATGACGACGGCGAGCTCACCCTCGTGCACGATCCGGCCCTCGACCGGAGGGATGCGGATCGTGTCGCCGGGGCCGATCACCGAGGTGTTGGGCTTGAGGAAGATGAGCGGGTTCTCCGTGGGAGCCTGCTGCGCCATCTCGGTCTTGTGCGCCGGGTAATTGAGGCCGACGCAGATGACCTTGGACCGCGGGATGACCGGTGCGAGCAGTCTGACGTCGGCGAGGGCCACCCTCTCCCCCGTCGTCTGGTAGCCCGAGAACATCGGGTCGCCGGCGAGGACGACGAGCTCGCCCTCCTCCTCGTCGAGGATCCCGTACCTCGGGTCACCGTCACTGCTGAACCGTGCGATCTTCACGTGTCGACCCTACCCGCCCGACATGGCGGGATCCGCCGGATTGTCAGACAAGAGTCGCGGCGGAGGGGTCCCAGTCGGCGGGCAGGGGTTCGGGCCGGACCGCCGTCGTCTCCACGGGGACCGCCTGGCGGGTCGCCGCGGACTCGGCGATGGAGGTCATGATGTCGACGACGTGGAACGCCAGCTCGGCACTCGCCCGCTCGGGCACTCCCGCGCGGATCGCCCGGGCGAGCTCTACGATCCCGGTGCCGCGGCCGAATACCGATCCGACGGGGGCGATCGCCGAGGGCTCCTCGTCGCCGCGCTCCCACAGGTGCGAGTCGCCGTCGAACTCGTTGGGGTCGGGGAAGGCGATGCTGCCGTCGCTGCCCGAGACCTCGACGACTCCCGTTCGGGGAAGGTGCGACTGGAAGCTCAGCACGACGACGGCGGACGCGTCGTCGTCGAATTCGATGATCGCGGAGACGTGCGTGGGGACGTTGACGGGGAACTCGGTTCCCGCCTTGGGTCCGGACCCGATGACGCGGGTGGGCGTCGCGGTGTTCGAGACCGCCGTGACGCGTCGCGCCGGCCCGAAGACGTTGACGAGCGAGGTGAGGTAATAGGGCCCCATGTCGAAGAGGGGGCCGGCGCCGAGGTCGAACAGGAACTCGGGGCTCGGATGCCACGATTCGGGGCCGGGGCCCTGCATCTGGGTGAGGGCGGTCAACGGCCGGCCGATGCGACCGTCGGCGATGGCCCGGAGCGCGGTCTGCTGCCCCGCACCGAGGACGGTGTCGGGCGCGGTGGCCACCCGGAGCCCCTTCGCGGTGGCCGCGTCGAGGAGGCGCCTTCCGCTCTCGCGGTCGAGCGAGAAGGGCTTCTCGCTCCAGATGTGCTTGCCCGCGTCGAGGATCCGCAGACCCACTTCCACGTGCACCGCGGGGATGGTGAGGTTCACGACGATCTCGATGTCGCCGGTGGCGAGCAGCTCGTCGACCGTGCCGCTGGCCGGCACTCCGTACTTCTCCGCCTGGGCGGCCGCGCGGGCGAGGTCGAGATCCGCGATGAAGAGGACCTTCACGTCGGGGAACTGGGTGAGGTTGTCGAGGTACTGGGAGCTGATGACTCCGGCGCCGATGATTCCGACGCCGACGGGCCCGGTCGAGGCGCTCATGAGGCGGCCTCCACGTAGTCGAGGCTCGCGGCGAGCCCGTCGAAGACGTCGCCCGAGTAGTCGTCGAACTCGATGACGCGGACAGCGGAGGGGGCTGCGGCCAGGATCGCGGGTACCGGGATCTCGCCGCTGCCGGCGGGCTGCTGGCGCGAGGTGTCGCCGTCGCGATAGCCGTCCTTGACATGGATCAGGGCCACGCGCGAGCCCAGGCGGTTGAGCAGGTCGGGGGCGGAGACGCCGCCCACCTCGGCCCAGTAGGTGTCGACCTCGAGGACGACGGCGGGATCGAGCTTCGCCGCGAACAGCTCGAGCGCGGGGACGCCGTCGATGACGGTGGCCAGCTCCCACTGGTGGTTGTGGTACCCGATCGCGAATCCGTACGGTGCGGCCTGAGCGGACGCCGCGTTGATCAGGTCGGCGATCCGGGCCACATCATCGGCGGTCCGCCACTTGTCGGAGGGGATAAACGGATCGATGAGCGTGCTGACCCCGAGCTGGGCGGCGGCGTCGAGCGCCCTCGCGACATCGCCGCCGTCGAGGAAGGGCGCGTGGGCGGAGAGGGCGGTCAACCCGCGGCTGCTCAGCGCATCGGCGTAGTCGGCCGCGTCGTCGACGAAGCCGTACGGCTCGACGTTGCGGAAGCCGAGCGAGGCGATGCGATCGAGCGCCCCTCCGAGGTCGGACGCGATGGCATCGCGCACGCTGTACAGCTGGACGGAGACGGGTGCATCACTCACACCATCAAGCTTAGGAGGCCCGCGCTCCCGCCCGAGCCGGAGCGACCACGACCACTGCGACCATGTGGTCGGCACCCCACCCGAGCCGCCCGCTGAGCCCGTCGAAGCGAAGGCACCCGCAACGCAACACCCCGCCACCGCCGCCCGCTGAGCCTGCGAAGCGAAGGCACCCGCCCACCGCCGCCCGCTGAGCCCGTCGAAGCGAAGGCAGCACGACGCGACCGCACACCCGGGCCGATGACTACCGGGCGCGCGACGAGCCGACTCAGCCGAGCTGGGTGAGCCAGCCGTGCCGATCGGGCTTGCGGCCGTACTGGATGTCGGTGAGCTCCTCGCGAAGCGACATGGTGAGAGCACCGGGCTCCGCCGAGGCGTCTCCGATCTCGAAGTCGCGGGACTTGAGGACGCCGATGGGAGTGATGACGGCGGCGGTGCCGCAGGCGAAGACCTCGGTGATCTCACCCGATGCGACGCCGTCGCGCCACTCCTGCACGGAGATGGGGCGCTCCTCGACGGCGTGGCCGCGGTCCTTCGCGAGACGGATGACGCTCTCGCGGGTGATGCCTTCGAGGATGGTGCCGCGGAGTTCGGGGGTGATGAGGGTTCCGTCGTGGCGCACGAGGAAGACGTTCATGCCGCCGAGCTCCTCGATGTACTTGCCCTCGTCGGAATCGAGGAAGAGGACCTGGGCGCAGCCGTTGCGGTAGGCCTCCTCCTGCGGAAGAAGGGAGGCGGCGTAGTTGCCGCCGGTCTTCGCCGCGCCGAGTCCGCCTCGGCCGGCGCGCGTGTAGTCGGTGGACAGCCAGATCGACAGGGGGCGGATGCCACCGGTGAAGTAGGTGCCCGCGGGGCTGGCGATGACGCGGTAGTCGACCTTGTGGGCGCTGCGCACGCCGAGGAAGCTCTCGCTCGCGTACATGAAGGGCCGCAGGTACAGGCTGGTCTCATGGGCCGACGGCACCCAGGACCGGTCGACGGCGATCAGCTGGCGGAGCGACTCGATGAAGTCCTCGGTGGACAGCTGCGGCAGGGCGAGGCGCTCGGCGGAGCGCTGCAGGCGGAGGGCGTTGGCTTCGGGGCGGAAGCTCCAGATCGAGCCGTCGGCGTGACGGTACGCCTTGAGGCCCTCGAAGATCTCCTGCGCGTAGTGCAGGACCGACGCGGCGGGGTCGAGGGTGATGGGTCCGTAGGGGACGACCTCGGCGTCGTGCCATCCGCCGTCGACGGTCCAGGTGATCTGCACCATGTGGTCGGTGAAGTGCTTGCCGAAGCCGGGGTCGGCGAGGATCTCCTCGCGCTCGGCCTCGTCGCGGGCGGCCTGCGACGGCGTCGTGGAGAAGGCGAGCGGGAAGGTCGTTGTGGTGGTCATTGTCAGTCCTTGGACGTGAGGAGGGCGACGATGGCGTCGCCGGTTTCGGAGGTTCGGCGGGGAGCGCCGGTCTCTGCGCGGGAGGCGAGATCCGCCCGGACCGCGTCGCTCACCCGGGCGGCCGAGTCGGCGTAGCCGAGGTGGTCGAGCAGGAGCGCGATCGAGAGGATCGCGGCGGTCGGATCAGCCTTCTGCTGTCCTGCGATGTCGGGCGCGGAACCGTGCACGGGCTCGAACATCGAGGGAGCGCTTCCGTCGGGGTTGATGTTGCCCGAGGCTGCGAGACCGATGCCGCCGCTGATTGCGCCGGCCAAGTCGGTGAGGATGTCGCCGAAGAGGTTGTCCGTGACGATGACGTCGAATCTAGCAGGGTCGGTGACGAAGAAGATCGTGGCGGCGTCGATGTGCAGGTAGTCGACGGCGACCGTCGGATATTCGGCGGCGACGGCGTCGGTCAGCCGCTTCCACAGCGCGCCGGCGTTGGTCAGCACGTTGGTCTTGTGCACCAGCGTCAGTTTGCTGCGGCGCGTGGTCGCGAGCTGGAAGGCGTATCGGACGAGCCGTTCGACGCCGTAGGCGGTGTTGAGGCTGACCTCGGTCGCGACTTCGTGCGGGGTGCCGGTTCGCATGCTGCCGCCGTTGCCGACGTACGCTCCCTCGGTGCCCTCACGGACGACGACGAAGTCGACCTCTCCGGGGTGGGCGAGCGGGCTCACCGCTCCGGGGAAGAGAACGGTGGGGCGCAGGTTGACGTAGTGGTCAAGGTCGAAGCGGAGCTTGAGGAGGAGTCCGCGTTCGATGTTGGCGCCGACCAGGCGGGGGTCGCCCGGGACTCCCCCGACCGCGCCGAGCACGATCGCGTCGTGCTGCTTGATCCGCTCGAGCTCGTCGTCGGGCAGCACATCGCCGGTCTCGAGGTAGCGTCCGGCACCGAGCTCGAACTCGGTGATCGCGAAGTCCACGTCGTCGGGCGCCGCGGCGTGGAGCACCTTGAGTGCCTCTGCGACGACTTCGGGGCCGATGCCGTCTCCCGGGATGGCGGCGATCGAGACGGTGCGGGACATGACTCTCCTGACGACTTTCAGCGGACGATCCAGGGTATCCGGTACGAGATGCCGCCGATCGACGAGGTCGCCGTCAGTCACCACGCCGGATGAGCCGCACGCTGAGCCCAGCGGAGCGCTAGACCAGATCCACCAGGTCGATCTCGCGGAACGTGTCGGCGTCGATGGCGACCCGCACCTCCTCGAGGAGGGCATCGGGCGCCTGACTGTCGATTGTGAGCACGCTCAGCGCCTTGCCGCCACGACCGCGGCGGGCGATCTGCATGCCGGCGATGTTGATGCCGGCGTCGCCGAACTTCTTGCCGTAGATCGCGACGATTCCGGGACGGTCGTCGTAGGAGAACACGACGAAGTGCTCGGCGAAGGGGACCTCGACGTCGTAGCCGTTGATCTCGACGATCTTCTCGATCTGCTTCGTTCCGATGAGCGTTCCGGACACCGAGACGGCGGTGCCGTCGGCGAGGGCACCGCGGATGGTGATGACGTTGCGGTACTCCTCGGAGACCGGGTCGGTCAGCAGGCGCACGGTGATCTCGCGCTGCTCCGCGATGAGCGGAGCGTTGACGTAGGAGACCTGCTCGCTGACGACACCGCTGAAGACGCCCTTGAGAGCGGCGAGCTTCAGCACGCTGACGTCGTAGCTGACGAGCTCGCCGCGGACCTCGATGTCGACGCTCGCGATGGGTCCGTCGGCGAGGCCGGCGAACACCTGACCGAGCTTCTCCACGAGCGAGATGCCGGGGCGCACGTAGGGGTCGATGACCCCGCCCGCGACGTTGACCGCGTCGGGGACGAGCTCTCCCGAGAGCGCGAGACGCACCGACTTGGCGACCGAGATGCCGGCCTTCTCCTGCGCCTCGTCGGTCGAGGCGCCGAGGTGCGGGGTGACGACGATGTTGTCCAGGCCGAGCAGCGGCGAACCGGTGGGCGGTTCGCTGACGAAGACGTCGATGCCGGCGCCCGCGATCCGCCGCGCGGACAGCGCGTCGAAGAGTGCGGTCTCGTCGATGATCCCGCCGCGGCTGGCGTTCACGATGCGCAGGTTGGGCTTGGCCTTCGCGAACTCCGCTGCACCGATGAGGCCGGTCGTCTCGGGCGTCTTGGGGATGTGGATGGTGATGAAGTCGCTGCGCTCGACGAGGTCGTCGAGCGAGACGAGCTCGATGCCGAGCTGCTGCGCGCGGCTCGGGGTCACGTACGGGTCGTAGCCGACGAGGGTCGCACCGAAGCCGGCGAGACGCTGGGCGACCAGGGTGCCGATGCGGCCGAGACCGACGATTCCGATCGTCTTCTCGTAGAGCTCGACGCCCGTGAACTTCGAGCGCTTCCAGTCCCCCGCCTTGAGCGACGCGTTGGCGTCGGGGATGTGACGGGCGAGCGAGAGCAGGTGCCCGATCGCGAGCTCGGCGGCCGAGACGATGTTCGAGGTGGGCGCGTTCACGACCATCACGCCCGCGGTGGTGGCGGCGGGGATGTCGACGTTGTCGAGGCCGACACCGGCGCGCGCGACCACCTTCAGCTGTTTCGCCGCGGCGAGCGCCTCGGAGTCGATCTGCGTCGCGGAGCGCACGAGGACCGCACTGGCGTCGGCGATCGCCGCGAGGAACGCGGGTCGGTCGGTGCCGTCGACGTTGCGGACGTCGAAGTCGGGCCCGAGGGCCTCGACGGTGGCGGGCGAGAGTTCTTCGGCGATCAGCACGATCGGCTTCGTCACGGTGCATCCTTCAGGCGATGGGCACAAACGGTAGTAATGCTATCGGCGCGCGGGGAGGCGGTTCGGACCGCGTGCCCCGCGACCGACGCGGAAGTCGCGGTGTTACAGGACGGCGACGGTCTGCCGGGCGATCTCGAGCTCCTCATCCGTCGGGATGACCAGCACGGCGACGGGGGTGTCGTCGGGCGAGATGCGACGGGCCCCGCGCGTGCCCGCCGTGTTCAGCTCGTCGTCGACGGCGATGCCGAGCCCGGCGAGACCTGCGAGCGACAGAGCGCGCACGTCGGCCGCGTTCTCGCCGACACCCGCGGTGAAGACGATCGCGTCGGCCCCGCCGAGTTCGGCGAGGTAGGCGCCGACGTAGTGCTTGATGCGGTGCGCGTAGACACCGAGCGCGATCCGCGCCGTCTCGTCGCCCTCGTTCGCGGCGCGCGTGACATCGCGCATGTCGGCGGTGCCGGTGAGGCCGAGCAGACCGCTGTGCTTGTTGAGGAGATCGTCGAGCTCGTCGAGGCTCAGGCCGCCGAAGCGGGCGAGCTGGAAGACGACGGCGGGGTCGAGGTCGCCGGAACGGGAGCCCATCACGAGGCCCTCGAGCGGTGTGAAGCCCATCGAGGTGTCGACGGACCTGCCGTTCTCGACGGCGCAGGCGGAGGCGCCGTTGCCGAGGTGGAGGACGATGATGCGCGAGCGCTCGAGCGGGATGCCGAGGAACTCCGCCGCCTTCTCGGACACGTACTTGTGCGAGGTGCCATGGAATCCATAGCGACGGATCCGGTACTTCGCGGCCGTCTCGGCGTCGATCGCGTAGGTGTATGCCTCGGGCGGCATGGTCTGGTGGAACGCGGTGTCGAACACGGCGACCTGCGGGATGCCGGGGAACGCCTCCCGGGCGGCGACGATGCCCGCCAGGTTGGCGGGGTTGTGCAGAGGGGCGTACTCCGCCAGCTCGTCGATGTCCTTCTCGACGGCCGGCGTCACGAGTGTCGGCGCGAAGAAGCGGGCTCCGCCGTGCACGACGCGGTGGCCGATCGCGCCGATCGCACCATCGGCGATCGAGGGGCCGTGCTCCTCGAACGAGGCGATCATCGAGGAGAAGGCTGCGGCGTGGTCGGCCATCGGTGGCTCGGAGCGCCACTCCCCGTCCGGCGTCCAATGCGTGGTCGCGCCGGTGTCCTGGCCGATCCGCTCGATCAGGCCCTTCGCAAGGACGGTCTCGGTCTCGCTCTCGATGAGCTGGTACTTGAGCGAGGACGAGCCACTGTTGATGACGAGAACCCCGGTCATGATGCGGCCTCGTTCCCCGCCTGGATCGCGGTGATCGCGACCGTGTTGACGATGTCGTGCACGAGCGCCCCACGGGACAGGTCGTTGACGGGTTTGTTGAGCCCCTGCAGGACCGGCCCGATCGCGACGGCGCCCGCGCTGCGCTGGACGGCCTTGTAGGTGTTGTTGCCGGTGTTGAGGTCGGGGAAGATGAACACCGTCGCCCGCCCCGCGACCGCCGAGCCGGGGAGTTTGGCTGCGGCGACGGCCACATCGGCGGCGGCGTCGTACTGGATGGGTCCCTCGACGAGAAGGTCGGGGCGCCGCTCGCGCACGAGCGCCGTGGCGGCGCGCACCTTCTCGACGTCGGCCCCCTCACCGGACTCACCCGTCGAGTAGGACAGCATCGCGATCCGCGGGTCGATGCCGAACGCCGAGGCGGTCGTGGCGGACGAGACCGCGATGTCGGCGAGCTGATCGCTCGTCGGATCGGGGATGACCGCGCAGTCGCCGTAGACGAGCACCCTGTCGGCGAGCGCCATCAGGAAGACGCTCGAGACGACCGAGACACCGGGCTTGGTCTTGATGATCTCGAACGAGGGCCGGATCGTGTGCGCCGTCGTGTGCGCCGCACCCGAGACCATGCCGTCGGCGAGGCCGAGGTGGACCATCATCGTGCCGAAGTAGGAGACGTCGGTGACGACGTTGAGAGCGATGTCGATCGTCATGCCCTTGTGCGCCCGCAGCCGGGTGTACTCCTCGGCGAAGCGCTGCCGCAGCTCGGGATCGAGCGGGCTGACGATCGAGGCGGCCGAGAGATCGGCGCCGAGCGACGACGCACGGGCACGGATCTCGGCCTCGTCGCCGAGGATTGTGAGCTTCACGACGTCGCGTCGGAGGAGACGGTCGGCGGCGAGGAGGATGCGGTCGTCGCCGCCCTCCGGCAGGACGATGTGGGATCCGGCGGCCCTGGCCTGTTCGAGGAGACGGTGCTCGAACATGAGAGGGGTCGTGATGGTCGTGCGCTTCACCTCGAGCAGGTCGACGAGGGCCTTGCGGTCGACCGACCGCTCGAACAGGGCGAGCGCCTGCTCGAACTTGGCCGGGGACTCCGCGGCGAGCCGTCCCCGCGCACGGGTCACCCGCAGCGTCGTCTCGTAGGTGCCGAGCGGAGTCGTCACGATGGGCAGGTTGACCTCGACGCCCTCGATGAGGCGCTCGATCTGCTCCGGAAGGGGGAATCCGCCGTTCAGGAGGATGCCGGCCAGTGAGGGGAACGTTCCGGACGACTGGGCGAGCAGGGCGGCGACGAGCACTTCGACCCGGTCGCTCGGGACGACGACGACAGCGCCCTCGGTCAGGCGCGGCAGGACGTTGACCATCGACATCCCGGCGACGACCACACCGTAGACGGAGCGCTGCAGCATGGCCGCGTCGCCGGTCACGAGGGTGCCCCCGGTGGCGTCGAGGAGGTTCTGCATGGTGGGTGCGACGAGCATGACGTCTTCGGGGATCGCCCAGACGGGGACGCCCTGGTCGTGCACGCTGAGCCCCACCGAGAAGCGGACCGCCTGGAGGATCGCGGGATCCACCCGGTTGGCGACGACGGCGAGGAGGGTCGCGTGCTCGTTGTGCAGCTCCCCCACGGCGACCTCCGCGATCTGAGCGAGCTCGTCGGCGGTGCGAGCCCGGGGTGCGGTCAGCTCGCCGCCGTGCTGCGCGGCCCTGCCGCCGAGCACGAGGACGACCGGCGCGCCCAGGTTCGCGGCGACGCGGGCGTTGAAGGAGAGCTCGGTCGGCGTTCCGACGTCGGTGTAGTCGGAGCCGAGGATGACAACGGCGGAGCACTGCGCCTCGACCGCTTTGTAGCGGTCGACGATGCGGGACAGGGCGGCCTCGGGGTTGGCGTGCACGTCGTCGTAGGAGACCCCGATGCAGTCCTCGTAGGCGAGGTCGACGCCGTCGTGCTCGAGCAGCAGTTCCAGCACGTAGTCGCGCTCGCTGGTGGAGCGTGCGACCGGCCGGAAGACTCCGACGCGATCGAGTTCGTGGGTCAGGGTGTCCAGCACACCGAGAGCCACCGTGGACTTCCCGGTATCGCCTTCGACGGAGGTGATGTAGACGTTTCTCGTCTCGATGGTCACGGTCGGAAGTCTACCGATCTAATTTCTACTTCACGTCGAAATAGGGTTGGCTCCCCTGGCTCACGCATGCTCCGAGGGGTTCGGACTCGTACGCACGTTCCGGCGCGTCCAGAGCGCCGGAACGCGCGTAGGTGCCCGGAATACCGGTCAGGCGTTGTCGCCTCCGGTGTCGGTGCCCGCCTGCGAGGTGGTGCGGCCGGACTCGTCGTCGGGCCACCCCCAGTTCGCGACCTCGGGGATGTCCTCGCCGTACTCGCGGGTGTACTGGCGGGCGTGGATGCGGGCGTCCTGCATGTTCTGGCGCAGCGCGCCGCTGCGCTCGGCCAGACCCGGCACGCGGTCGAGCACGTCGATGACGAGGTGGAAGCGGTCGAGGTCGTTGAGCATCACCATGTCGAAGGGGGTGGTGGTCGTGCCCTCCTCCTTGTAGCCGCGCACGTGCAGGTTGTCGTGGCCGGCGCGACGGTAGGTGAGTCGGTGGATGAGCCACGGGTAGCCGTGGTAGGCGAAGATGACGGGCTTGTCGGTCGTGAACAGCGCGTTGTACGCGGCGTCGCTCATGCCGTGCGGATGCTCGGACTCCGTCTGCAGTCGCATCAGGTCGACGACGTTGACCACCCGCACCTTGAGGTCGGGCAGGTGCCGGCGCAGGATCTTCGCCGCGGCGAGGGTCTCGAGCGTCGGTACATCGCCGGCGCAGGCGAGCACCACGTCGGGTTCCTCGCCCGCGACCTCGGTGCCCGCCCACTCGAAGATGCCGAGACCCCGCGTGCAGTGCGCGATCGCCTCGTCCATCGTGAGCCAGTTGGCGGTCGGCTGCTTGCCCGCGACGACCACGTTGACGTAGTCGGTGGTGCGCAGGCAGTGGTCGTAGGTCGACAGCAGCGTGTTCGCGTCGAACGGAAGGTAGACGCGGACGACATCCGCCTTCTTGTTGACGACGAAATCGATGAAGCCGGGATCCTGGTGGGAGAAGCCGTTGTGGTCCTGACGCCAGACATGGGAGCTGAGCAGGTAGTTGAGCGACGAGATCGGCCGTCGCCACGGCAGGGTGCGGGCGACCTTCAGCCATTTGGCATGCTGGTTGAGCATCGAATCCACGATGTGGATGAACGCCTCGTAGCTGGTGAACACGCCGTGCCGGCCGGTGAGCAGGTACCCCTCGAGCCAGCCCTGGCATTGGTGCTCGCTGAGCACCTCCATCACGCGCCCCGCCCGGGCGAGGTGATCGTCGCCCTCCACGGTGATCGCGTCCCACTGCCGGTCGGTGACGTCGAAAACGGGTGAGAGCCGGTTCGAGTTCACCTCGTCGGGCCCGAACAGCCGGAAGTTGTCGGGGTTCAGTCTCATCAGGTCGGCCATCCAGGTGCCGAGCACCTTGGTCGCCTCCGCGGTGGACCCGCCCGGCTCGGCGACCTCGACGGCGTAGTCGCGGAAGTCCGGCAGCCGGAGGTCGCGGCGCAGCAGCCCGCCGTTGGCGTGCGGGTTCGCGCTCATCCGCCGATCGCCGACCGGGGCGAGCGCCGTGGCCAGCGGGATCAGCACACCGTCCTCGTCGAACAGCTCCTCGGGACGGTACGAGCGCAGCCAGTCCTCGAGGAGTTTCGTGTGCTCCGGAGTATCGCGGGCATTCGCGAGGGGCACCTGGTGCGAGCGCCAGCTGCCCTCCGTCTTCTTGCCGTCGACCTCCTTGGGTCCCGTCCACCCCTTGGGCGTGCGGAAGATGATCATGGGCCAGCGCAGACGATCCTCGAGTGTTCCGTCGGCGGCCGAGGCCTTGATGGCGGCGATCCGATCGAGGACCTCGTCGAGCAGGGTCGCGAACCGGCGGTGCACCTCGTCGTGCGGCTCGTCGGCGTCGGCGGAGAACAGGAACGGCTCGTGGCCGTAGCCGCGCATGAGGTCGAGCAGCTCGGACTCGGGGATGCGGGCGAGGATCGTCGGGTTGGCGATCTTGTAGCCGTTCAGGTGCAGGATCGGCAGGACGACGCCGTCCTGGGCCGCGTCGACGAACTTGTTGGAGTGCCAGCTCGTGGCGAGCGGGCCCGTCTCGGCCTCGCCGTCGCCGACGACCGCGGCGACGAGCAGCCCCGGATTGTCGAAGGCGGCACCGTAGGCGTGGGAGAGGGCGTAGCCGAGCTCCCCGCCCTCGTGGATCGATCCGGGCGTCTCCGGTGCGGCATGGCTCGGGATGCCGCCCGGGAACGAGAACTGCCGCATGAGTTTCTGAACCCCGGTGACCGACCGGTCGATGTCGCTGTAGATCTCGGAGTAGGTGCCGTCGAGGTACGAGCTCGCGACCACCGCGGGACCGCCGTGGCCCGGTCCTGCGACGAAGATCGTGTCGAGGTCGCGATCGCGGATGGCCCGGTTCAGATGGGCGTAGATGAAGTTGAGCCCGGGGGTCGTGCCCCAGTGGCCGAGGAGCCGCGGTTTGACGTGCTCCGCCTTCAGCGGCTCGCGCAGCAGCGCGTTGCCGAGGAGATAGATCTGCCCGACGGACAGGTAGTTGGCGGCGCGCCACCAGGTGTCGAGTTCGGCGACGGTCTCATCGTCGATCGGGGGTGCGGGCGGTGCTGATGCGGTGTTCTCGCTGCGAGCCATGCGTCATGTTAGGCGCCGCTCCTGCGCCGTTCCCAGGGACTTCCGTCCTGACTTCCGATGAACGTTCGGGGGCTTCCAGTCTCAGGCCGGCGACTGCGACTGCGACCAGCGGAGCGAGTTCTGCGCCTGCTCCGCGGTCAACGCGGTCTCGCCGCCGCAGTGCGTGCAGCGGTTCAGGTAGCTCGTCGAGAAGGAGAAGAGGGGGATGAAGAAGAGCGTGAACCGGTTGGAGCGTTTCACGACCTGCTGATCGGCGCGCACGCCGCAGTACCCGCAGACGAAGGCGACGATGTTGACGATCGCCTCGCTGATGCGACTGCCGAAGATGAGGAGCATTGGCCCAGGGTGGGGCAACCGCCTGGGAAAGCAACCCGTAGCCGGAATGCGGTGTCGGCGGCAGACTCGATGTCCTGGACGCTCCCATCGGCGCGCCACCGAACACAACTGATCGAAGCCGCATGACCGACAACAGCCCGAAGATCGCCGCCGTCATCTACAACCCCATCAAGGTCGACCTCGACGCCCTCCGCTCCGCCGTGACAGCCGAGGCCGCGGGCGCGGGCTGGGGTGAGACCCTCTGGTTCGAGACCTCAGTCGAGGATGTCGGACAGGAGGTGACCCGGCAGGCTCTCGACCAGGGTGTCGATCTCGTCATCGCGGCCGGCGGCGACGGGACCGTGCGCGCGGTCGCCGAGGCGGTCCGCGGCAGCGGGACACCCGTTGCGCTCCTGCCGTCGGGCACCGGCAACCTGCTGGCCCGCAACCTGAAGCTCACCCTCGACGCCATGCCCGACTCGGTGCGCAGCGCATTCACCGGGGTGGATCGCAAGATCGATCTCGGAGTGGTCGACATCGAGCGCGACGACCGCAGCCGCGACCGGCACGTGTTCGTCGTCATGGCGGGCATGGGCATCGACGCCAAGATGATCAAGAACACCGACGACGACCTGAAGGCGAAGGCGGGCTGGGCCGCGTACGTGAACGCGATCGTGAAGTCGCTTCGCGACCCCGACGAGCTGCACCTCCGGTTCCGACTCGACGACGGGAAGGCCAAGCGCGCCACGGTGCACACCCTGATCCTCGGCAACTGCGGATCGCTGCCGGCCAACATCCTGCTCATGCCCGACGCGGCGGTCGACGACGGGCTTTTCGACCTCATGATGATGCGCCCCGGCGGCGTGCTCGGCTGGATCCGCGTCTGGCTGAAGGTCGCGTGGACCAACGGGGTCGTCCGGCGCACCAAGGCCGGGAAGGCCCTGGTCGGCGAGCGTGAGAACGACCGGGACCTCAGCTACCAGACGGGCACGCGACTGGTCGCCCGACTGTCGCGCCCCGAGGAGATCGAGCTCGACGGAGACGGCTTCGGCAAGGCCGTGGCTTTCAACGCCTGGCTCGAGCCCGGCGCACTGACCGTTCGGGTGCCCGCGGAGTCCTGAGTTCGGCGGTCGCCCAGACCGCGCCGCCGACACCGGGGCAGGATGGGGGCATGACCATCGCGAAGGCCGTCATCCGTTCCGTGCTCGCGCTCGCTTTCATCGGGATGGGCATCGCGCACTTCCGTGCCGGGCCGGCGAAGACGATGGCGAGGATGATCCCGCCCGCGCTCCGCGGCCGCGACCCGCGGACCCCGGCACGGCTGGTCGCCCTCACCGGCGCCTGCGAGATCGCCGGCGGGGTGGGGCTCGTCGTCCCGCGCACCCGGCCGGCGGCGGCCGTCGCCCTGATGGTGTTCCTCGTCGCGGTCTTCCCCGCCAACGCCTACGCATCGGAGCACCCCGAACGGTTCGGCCCCGTCGCGACGCCGTTCTGGCCGCGTCTCGGCGGTCAGATCCTTCTCATCGGCCTGCTGGGCGCGACCCTCGTCGCGTAGCCGCCGCGTCGTTCAGCCGACGCTGGCGACCCGCACGCGGATCGTCGGCGTCTCCACGGGATCGAGTCCGACGAGATAGAGCGACACGGCTCTCGAGACGTCGCGGGCCACCTCCGCCGCCGATGCCGCGTCGGTGACACCGATCGAGATGGAGACGATGCCCGCCTCCTCGTCGATGCCGACCGGCGGGCGCTCGGCGACCTCGACTCCCGGCACCGCGGCGACGAGTGTCGAGACCACGGTCGCGACCCGCCCCTCGACGGGGTAGATGTGCCTCACACCCGGTACGGCGCTGACCACGTGCGCCAGCGCGCGTCCCAGCTCGTCTGCCCGTCCGAGCATCATCGTTCCACTCCCCTGACGAACCCCTCGGGCACATGGATGTCGTGCACGTTCACGTCGATCGCCACGACGTTCAATTCGGTGTGCCGGAGAAGCTGGGTGTGGATCGCGTCGCGGATGCGGGAGACCACATCGGGGATGCGCTGCCCCCATCCCACGCTCGCATCGACGGTCACGCGCACCGGGGCACCCGGAACCAGAACGTCTCCGTCCAGGCGGACCCGTCCGATCAGCAGGCCGCCCACCGTGTCGCCCGCCGCGCGGATCAGCCCGCGGATAGCTCCCTCGGTGATGGCCAGCTCAGCACCCGGCTCGGTCGAGGTCAGCGGCACATCCCGCCCGGCGCGCGCGTCGACGGCGATGCCGAGGAGCACCCGGGTGACCCAGCTCTCATCGGGCGGTACGGGCGCGGCCTGGTCGGCCAGGAGCACAGCTCTCGACACCTCCCGGAGCCGCTCCAGCGCATCGAGCGCGATCTGGCAACCGGCCGATCCGTCGATCGAGGGGTCGGGCGGAGTCATGTCGCGGTCGAGGTAGTCCGACAGCTCGTCGATCGTGTGCCCGTCGAGGTCGTCGGGCTCGAGCGCCAGAGCGTCCGGGTCGCGGATGGGTTCGTCCGATGTCATCGCCACTCCTCCATCTCGCGGATCATGTTCTTGCGCGCTCGGGACAGCAGCCCGCGCACGGTGGAGACCGGCAGTTCCAAGTCGGCTGCGATCTCGTCGTAGCTGTAGCCGGCCAGCTCCTTGAGCACCCAGCATCGACGCTGTTCGGGCGGCAGTCGAGAGATCGCTGCAGCGGCGGCATCGGCGCGGGACCGGGCCTCGACCACCCGGGCCGGGCCCGACTCCGGAGACTCGGCCGGCTCGTAATCGTCGATATCCGCGTGCTCGCGTCGTGCCCGCACGCGATCGATGCACTTCCGGCTCGCGATCCGCATCAGCCAGCTGCGCACCTGAGCCGGGTCCTGGAGCGACGGGAGCTGATCCCACGCCGTGATGAAGGTGTCCTGGACGGCGTCGTCCACCTGGTCGGATGCGCCGAGGACGCGGCGGGCGTGAGCCCGGAGCAGACCGCCGTAGCGGCGGACGATCACCTCGAATGCGCGAACGTCGCCGTCGGCCGCCCGACCGGCGAGAGTCCGTTCGTCCGCTTCCTCGAGGAGGAAGGGCGCGACGGGGTCGTCCACGCCGCCTCCGATCGTTTCCGAGCACCCAGTTTTCTCACAGCGTTTTCCCCGAATCGAAACGTGACGATCCCGCTGCGAGCTACGTCTTACCAGCGACTATCACACACCGCCCCGATGGGGCACTGACAGAAGGAACCACCATGGCAACCCCGACCAGCACACCCAGCACCTCCACCACGCCCGTCACGCCCCTCGGCGTCGCGACGGGGAAGACCGTCATCAGCGATGGAGTCATCGCCAAGGTCGCCGGCATCGCAGCACGCGAGGTGCCCGGCGTGTTCGCGCTCGGCGGCGGAGCGGCCCGCGCACTCGGCGCTCTCCGCAGCGTCGTCAACAGCACCGACCTCTCGCAGGGGATCAACATCGAGGTCGGCGAGACCCAGGTGGCCGTCGACGTGACGATCGTCGCCGAGTACCCGATCGCGCTCCAGTCGGTCGCCGAGGACGTGCGCGCATCCGTGACCGACGCGATCGAGACGATCATCGGCATGGAGGTCGCCGAGGTCAACGTGACCGTCACCGACGTGCACTTCGCCTCCGACGACGCCGACGAGACCGAAGAGAGCCGCGTCCTGTGATCGCCTCCTCCCCCACTCGCACCGGAATCCTGATCGGCGCGGTCGCCGCGCTCACCTGGGTCGCGTTCGGCTTCTGGGCGTTCGTGTTCGTCGCGGTGGCCATGGCCATCGGCGCGCTCGTCGGCCGCATCGTCGAGGGCAAGCTCGACGTCTCGGCGCTGGTCGGAGCGTTCCGCGGAAAGCGCTCCTCCTCTTGAGCCCGACCGCGCTCGCGCCGACCGGCGGCGTCACGGCCTCCGCTGGAGCAGCGCGGGCCGACGCCACCGGTGCCGATCGCACGGTGAGCCCCGGGCGCACCCGCATCACGGCTCGCGCGCTCGAGCGCATCGGCATCGCGGTCTCCGCCGAGGCGCTGGGAGTCGAGAGGCGCGGTGTCTCGGTGCGGCTCGACGATGACGGTGGTTCGCTCACCCTCCTCGTGACAGCACCGCTGCGTGTCGTCGGACTGCACCGGATCGCGTCCGACCCCGCACTGGTCCAGCGGACCGGCGGAACTCTGCTCGAACGTGCCGAGACCGCCAAGGAGCGCATCCGCGCCCGGGTCGGCGAGCTCACCGGCTCGCAGGTCGCCCGGGTTGCGCTCCGCCTCACCGGTGTCGAGATCCGACAGGAATCGAGAGTCAGATGATCACCCATCCCGTGTACCCGCGGCTTCTCCGTCGGGAGACCCACTCGCCGCGTTCCGTCGCGGCCATCGTGGTCGCGATAGTCGCGATCCTGGTCGGCCTCTACGTCGCGACCGAGCTCGTTCTCGCCCTCGTCGAGGCCCCGGCCCTGCTGATCTCGCCATCCGACGCCCTGCTGAGCCTCGGCGGTATCGACAGGGTCATCCCCGGCGCACTCATCGCCGGTGGCGTCCTCGCCGCATTGATCGGTCTGGCGCTGCTCATCCTCGCCCTCCTCCCCGGACGACGGGCGCGGCATCGGCTCCCCTCCGAGCGGCTGGCGGTCGTCGTCGACAACGAGGTCATCGCCTCGTCGCTGGCTCGCACGGCCACGACCGCCGGCGGGATCTCGCCTGACAACGCCACGGTCACGGTGTCCCATCGCCGCGCGCTCGTCGAGGTGCAGCCGCCCTCGGGACTGCCCGTCGATGAGGCGGAGATCACCCGTGCGGTCGAGGAGCGTCTCGACTCGCTCGAGGCGCGACCCGGCATCCGCTCGAAGGTCGCCGTCGCACGACACGGAAAGGTCGGCGCATGAACAACACCAACCGGTTCCTCAACAGGGCCTGGCTCGGCCTCGTCGGGCTGCTGCTTCTGGCAGGCGGTGCCGCGGCGATCGCCCTCGGCTCGCTTCCCGAGGCCGCGGAGCGCTGGACCTCGACCGCACCCGATGTGATCTCCTCCGTGTCCGGATGGCTGAGAGACTCCCCGGTGGGCGACGCCGGCTTCAGCTGGCTGACGATCGCCGTCATCGCCGCGATCGCGCTGATCGTCGTGCTGCTCCTGGTGTTCATCATCCGGCAGGGCAACGGACACACCCGCGAACTGCTGCGTGAATCCAGCGGCGACAACGGCGAGACGATCGTGGAGGCGGCGGTCGCCGAGCAGGCACTGCGCGAGGCGCTGCACGCCCACCGCGAGTTCATCTCATCGAGCGTCTCGACCTACCGGGTTCGGGGAGCTTCGGTTCTGAAGATCAGCACGGTGTGCCAGCGCGGCGTCTCGCCGACGGCGGCCGTGCGGATCGTCGAACGGCACCTGATCGCACTCGACGCGCTCCTCGGTCGCGAGGTCCCGGCGCTGCTGCAGATCAGCGGCGGCTTCCGAGCCCGCACCACCGGAGCCACCCGGCTCCTCTAGCGATCCCCGGCCGCGAGCGGACGGCGCGCCTCACCCTCGGTGGAGTGCGCGACGCCCCCGCGGCCGTGCGGGGAAGAGGGCGGCGACCCCGCGGCGACTGACGAGCAGGATGGCGCCGAGCACGGTGAGGACGATGCCGATCGGCAGCACCGCCTCGGCCTCGGACGTTCCCTGCAACGGGGTCGTCACGCTGACGGCGGTTGCGGCGCCCGCGTCCCCGCCGACGCTCAGTACCCCGGCTGCTGACGTCGGCGGGGTCGATGCCGGGCGGGTCCCGGTCTGCAGGACCCATCCGCCCGCGTCGGCGTCGTACCCCGTCGAGATGAAGCTCCGCCCGATCGCGTCGGCGCGGATGTCGTCGAGGGCGAGATCGAGCCCGTCGGCCTGCTCGACGAAGGTCGTCCCGCCGTCCAGCGAGATCCAGTAGGTGCCGGGCACGCTGTTCGCGGTCACGATCACTCGCGCGTCATCGGAGATGTCGAGCGCGGTCCACCCTCCGCCGGTAGCCGGCAGCGGCATCGATGTCCAGGTGACTCCGGCATCGTGCGAGATCTCGACGAACCTCGACGCGCCGTTCACCGACGCCACGAGGGTCGCGCCGTCGCGGCTCGCGGCCACGGCCTCGATCTCATCGGCCGAGGTGTGGCTGTTCGCGAACGTGCGTCCGCCGTCGCTCGAGACGAACAATCCTGCGCCGCCCGCGGCGCCCAAGACGACTGTCGATCCGTCAGCGCTGAGGTCGGCGGCGAACCAGTAGGCGGCCGGCACCGGGATCGGGGCCCAGGTCGCGCCCGCATCCACGGAGAGGTACGGGACGCTGCCCGATTGGGACGGGACCGCGAGCATGGTTCGACCGTCGTCGCTCACCGATGCGAAGCCGAACGACGGCGCCCCCGGGAACGCCTGGGATGTCCAGGTGGCACCCGAATCGGACGAGACGTTCACCTCGCCCGAATCGGTGAGGGCGAGCACCGCCGTCCCGTCGAACGAGCTGTCGACGGCGCTCCAATTCTCGGACCCCGCGCCGGGCAGGGCCCTCCAGCTGTCCCCGTCGTCGGCCGATGCGTAGAGCGTCCCACCCCACTGGCCGCCGTACATGGCGGAGCCGTCCCCGCTGATCCCGACCGCGCGGACCCACGGGGCGGGGGTGAGGCCGGTGATGGATCGACTCTCGATCGTCCACGGGGCGAGCGCCGACGCGGCGCCTGCCGCCGTCAGCACGAGACCCGTGATCAGGGCGACACCCGCGACGATCCCGACCCGGCGCGCGATCCGCCGGTCGCCGTGATCCTCGGACATCCCGCCTTCTCCCCTGCGCGACCGCGGCGGTCACTCCGAGTCAGAAAGTATCGGCAATCCGGCGGGGTCCCGGGGAGCGGCGCGGGGTGTGTCAGGCAGGGCGTGCCCGGACGGGGTGAAGCGGAATGGGCGGCCTCCTCCGATTTCCGGAGGGGACCGCCCATTCCTTCACCGCCGGCTTCTGGCCGACGAGATCTTTCAGCGCGCAGCGCTGCCGTCGCCCCGGGATGCGCTCGCGCATCCCGCAGTCAGCAGAGCGTCCTCAGGACTGCACCGGCATTTCAGCGCGCAGCGCTGCCGTCGGTGTAGTCCTCGTCCTGCTGCTTCCAGGCGAAGAGGGCGCGCAGTTCGCGTCCGGTGGCCTCGATGGGGTGTTCCTCGCCCTTCTTCCGCAGGGCCTGGAACTCGGGGGCTCCGGCGTCCTGGTCGGCGATGAAGCGGCGCGCGAAGGTGCCGTCCTGGATGTCGGAGAGAACGGCCTTCATGTTCTCCTTGACGCTGGGGTCGATGACGCGGGGGCCCGAGACGTAGTCGCCGTACTCGGCCGTGTCGGAGACGCTCCAGCGCTGCTTCGCGATGCCGCCCTCCCACATGAGGTCGACGATGAGCTTGAGCTCGTGCAGCACCTCGAAGTAGGCGATCTGAGGCTGGTAGCCGGCCTCGGTGAGGGTCTCGAAGCCGTACTGGACGAGCTGCGAGACACCGCCGCAGAGAACCGCCTGCTCACCGAACAGGTCGGTCTCGGTCTCCTCGGTGAACGTGGTGACGATGCCGCCGGCGCGCAGTCCGCCGATGCCCTTCGCGTACGACCAGGCGAGGTCCCATGCCGAGCCGGTGGCGTCCTGCTCGACGGCGACGATGACGGGGACGCCGCGGCCGGCCTCGAACTCGCGGCGCACGGTGTGGCCGGGGCCCTTGGGGGCGACCATGATGACGTCGACGCCGGCGGGCGCCTCGATGTAGCCGAAGCGGATGTTGAAGCCGTGGCCGAAGAGGATGGCGTTGCCCTCGTCGAGGTTGTCCTTGATGCTCTCGGCGTAGAGGCCGCGCTGGTGCTGGTCGGGCGCGAGGATCACGACGACGTCGGCCCACTTGGCGGCGTCGGCGGGGGTGTGCACGCGGAAGCCGGCATCCTCGGCCTTCTGGCGGCTCTTCGAGCCCTCCTTCAGACCGACGACGACCTCGACGCCCGAGTCGCGGAGGTTGAGCGCGTGGGCGTGACCCTGCGAGCCGTAGCCGATGACGGCGACCTTCTTGCCCTGGATGAGCGCGAGGTCGGCGTCCTTGTCGTAGCGGATGTCGGTCATGACGTTAGCTTTCCTTCTTCTGGTTTCGTAGCTGGGTGGAGCGTTGGTGGGAGCGGTGGGTCAGCTCTTGGGCACGCGTTCGGTGATGCTCTTCGCGCCTCGACCGATCGCGAGGAGCCCGGACTGGGCGATCTCGCGGATGCCGAACGGTTCGAGCACACGCAGCAGCGCCTGGGTCTTGGCGCTGTCCCCGGTGACCTCGATGACGAGCGCGTCGGTGGACACGTCGACGACCTTGGCCCGGAACAAGTTGACGGCTTCGAGGATCTGCGACCGGCTGGTGTTGTCGGCTTTCACCTTGATGAGCAGATGCTCCCGCTGGACGGACTGCTCGGGATCGAGTTCGACGATCTTGATCACGTTGATCAGCTTGTTGAGCTGCTTCGTGACCTGCTCGAGAGGGAGGTCCTCGACATCGACGACGACGGTGATGCGGGACAGGCCCGGGATCTCGGAGTGGCCGACCGCCAGGGATTCGATGTTGAAGCCGCGGCGGGCGAAGAGGCCGGCGACACGGGTCAGCAGACCGGGCTTGTCCTCGACGAGGAGGGACAGGACGTGGCTCATCGCTGCGCTCCCTTCGAGTCGCGGCCCGTCGAATCGTTCTGAGGATCGAGCGTCAGTTCGGCCTGCGACCGGAGCTCCGCCTCGTCCTCGATCTCGGCGGCGAGCTCGCTCACGAGCGTGTCGTCGCTGCGCCCCGTCTCGGCGGCGTCGTCATCCCAGGTCGGTGAGTGATCTCGTGCGTACTGCACGTAGCTGTTCGACACCCCCTGCGGGACCATCGGCCACACCATGGCGTCGGCCGAGACGACGAAGTCGATGACGACGGGGCGGTCGTTGGTCTCGAGCGCCAGCTGGATGGCCGCGTCGACCTCGGACTCCTCGGTCACGCGGATGCCGAGAGCGCCGTACGCGTCGGCGAGCTTCACGAAGTCGGGGACCCGGATGGATCCGTGGCCGGTGTTCAGGCTCGTGTTCGAGTAGCGGCCGCCGTAGAAGAGCGTCTGCCACTGGCGCACCATGCCCAGCGAGCTGTTGTTGATGACCGCGACCTTGATCGGGATGTTGTTGATGACGCAGGTGGCGAGCTCCTGGTTGGTCATCTGGAAGCACCCGTCGCCGTCGATCGCCCACACCACCCGGTCGGGTTCGGCGACCTTCGCGCCCATGGCCGCGGGGACCGAATAGCCCATGGTGCCCGCACCGCCGGAGTTGAGCCACGAGTTGGGGCGCTCGTACTTGATGAACTGCGCCGCCCACATCTGGTGCTGGCCGACACCCGCGGCGTAGACGCCCTCGGGACCGGTCAGCTCGCCGATGCGCTGGATCACGTGCTGCGGGGAGAGGAGTCCGTCGGTCGTCTTCGTGTAGCCGAGGGGGAACTCGGCCTGCAGCTCGTCGAGACGCTTCCACCACGCGGCGTAGCGGCGCGAGCCGGCGGGGACCGCGGGTGCGACTTCGCGGAAGGCGGCGAGCAGGTCGACGAGGACGTCCTTCAGGTCGCCGACGATCGGCACGTCGGCCATGCGGATCTTGCCGATCTCGGCCGGATCGATGTCGACGTGGACGACCTTGGCGCCGGGAGCGAAGAGCGACGCCTTGCCGGTGACCCGGTCGTCGAAGCGAGCTCCGAGCGAGACGAGCAGATCGCTGTCCTGCAGCGCGAGCACCGCGGGCACCGTGCCGTGCATGCCGGGCATGCCGAGGTTGAGCGGGTTGGAGTCGGGGAACGCACCCCGCGCCATGAGCGTCGTCACGACGGGCGCACCGGCCGCCTCGGCGAGGGCCAGCAGCTCCTCGGAGGCGCGGGACCGGATGATCCCTCCCCCGACGTAGAGCACCGGGCGCTTGGCCTCGGCCAGCATCTGGGCGGCGGTCTGGATCTGCTTGCCGTGCGCCTTCGTCACCGGACGGTAGCCGGGGAGGTCGACCTTGGGCGGCCAGACGAACGGGGCAGTGTTCTGCTGCGCGTCCTTCGTGATGTCGACGAGCACAGGACCGGGGCGCCCCGTCGAGGCGATGTGGTACGCCGCGGCCAGTGCGCTCGGGATCTCGTCGGCGGTCTTCACGAGGATGCTGTGCTTGGTGATCGGCATCGTGATACCCACGATGTCGGCCTCCTGGAAGGCGTCGGTGCCCATCAGGGTCGAGAAGACCTGACCGGTGATCGCGACGATCGGGACCGAGTCCATGTAGGCGTCGGCGATGGCGGTGACGAGGTTCGTGGCGCCGGGGCCGGAGGTCGCGATGGCGACCCCGACCTTGTTCGACGACGACGCGTAGCCCTCGGCCGCGTGGCCGGCGCCCTGCTCGTGCCGGACGAGGATGTGACGGATCTTGTCCGTGTCCATCAGCGGGTCGTAGACGGGGAGGATGGCGCCGCCGGGGAGACCGAAGACGTCGGTCACCCCCAGGAGCTCGAGCGTGCGGACGACGGCCTGGGCTCCGGTGAGGAGCTCGGGCGTCGACGAACGCGTCGGGGCAGGAGAAGGTGCCGGAGTGGCAGACATGGCTGATCCTTTGGCGGAATGACGAGAAGAGGAGGCGCGCTACCCCGGCTGTGTCATCCGGTAATGGCGCCGACGGCCGCCGAATGCACGAGCTTGGAGTATTTCGCGAGAACGCCACGGGTATAGCGCGGAGGAAGCGGAGCCCAACCAGAGGATCTGGCTTCCAGCTCTGCCGGGTCGACCAGTAGGTCGATCGAGCGAGCAGCGATATCGACCCGAATCAGATCACCATCGCGCACGAAGGCGATCGGACCTGCGTCGACCGCTTCGGGAGCTATGTGGCCGATGCACAGGCCGGTTGTGCCGCCCGAGAATCTGCCGTCCGTCAAGAGTAGTACATCCTTGCCGAGGCCTGCACCCTTGATGGCTGCGGTGATCGCGAGCATCTCGCGCATGCCGGGGCCGCCCTTGGGCCCCTCGTAGCGGATGACGACGACCTCGCCCGGCTTGACCTCGTTGTTGGTGAGGGCATCCATTGCGGCGCGCTCGCGCTCGAACACCCGTGCGGGGCCCTCGAACACCGAAGCGTCGAAGCCGGCCGTCTTGACCACGGCACCCTCGGGGGCGAGCGAGCCCTTGAGGATCGTGAGACCGCCGGTCGCGTGGATCGGGTTGTCGAGCGTGCGGAGGACCTCGCCGTCGAGAGGGTCGATGTCCATCTCCGCGAGGTTCTCGGCCAGGGTCTTGCCGGTGATGGTGAGCGCGTCGCCGTGCATGAGACCGGCCTCGAGGAGCGCCTTCATGAGCACGGGCAGGCCGCCGTGGCGGTCGACGTCGTTCATCACGTACTTGCCGAACGGCTTGAGGTCGCCGATGTGCGGCACCTTCGACCCGATGCGGTTGAAGTCGTCGAGCGTCAGGTCGACCTCGGCCTCGTGCGCGATGGCGAGCAGGTGCAGGACGATGTTCGTGGAGCCTCCGAGCGCCATGCCGACCGCGATGGCGTTCTCGAACGCCTTCTTGGTCAGGATGTCGCGCGAGGTGATGCCGAGGCGCAGCAGATTGACGACGGCCTCGCCGGCGCGGTGCGAGTAGTAGTCGCGGCGACGGTCGGCCGAGGGCGGCGACGCGGAGCCGGGGAGGCTCATGCCGAGCGCCTCGGCGACGCTCGCCATCGTGTTGGCCGTGTACATGCCGCCGCAGGCACCCTCACCGGGCGCGAACGCGCATTCGATGCGCTTGGCGTCGGCCTCGCTCATCTTGCCCGCCTTGACCGCGCCGACGGCCTCGAACGAGTCGATGATCGTGATGTCCTTCTCGGTGCCGTCGCTCAGCTTGACCCAGCCCGGGGCGATCGAGCCGGCGTAGACGAAGACGCTCGCCAGGTCGAGTCGCGCGGCGGCCATGATCATTCCCGGGATGGACTTGTCGCATCCCGCGAGGAGCACGGATCCGTCGAGGCGCTCGGCCTGCATGACGGTCTCGACGCTATCGGCGATGACCTCGCGCGAGACGAGCGAGAAGTGCATGCCCTCGTGGCCCATGGAGATGCCGTCGGAGACGCTGACCGTTCCGAACTGGAGCGGGTAGCCGCCGCCCGAGTGCACGCCCTCCTTCGCCGCCTGCGCGAGGCGCGCGAGCGAGAGGTTGCACGGGGTGATCTCGTTCCACGAGCTGGCGATGCCGATCTGCGGCTTGTGCCAGTCGGCGTCACCCATGCCGACCGCGCGCAGCATTCCGCGCGATGTCATGGCTTCGATCCCGTCAGTGACGGTGCGACTGCGGGGCTTGATATCGGGCGCGCTCGCGCCAGCCCCTCCGTTGGTTTCCGGCATGTAACGAGAGTACCGCCTGCGCACGGCCCTCCCGGCCGCGGCGAGGGGCGATCGGGCGGATCAGGCGACACCCTCCTCGAGCAGGGGCTCAGCGCCCCATTTGCGCTCCCAGGCGGCCAACGGCTGGAGTGCGACCATCAGCGATCGGCCTCGCTCGGTGAGGGTGTAGCGCACCTGCACCGGGGTCGTGGGAGCGACCGAGCGCCGCACCAGATCGGCGCTCTCGAGCTCGCGGAGCCGCTGCGCGAGCATGCGATCGGAGAGGCCGATCACGGCCGAGGTGATCTCCGAGAACCGGGATGCGCCGCGCTCGAGGGCGAGCAGGATCCCGGAGCTCCACTTGCGCCCCACGAGCTCGACCGCGTTCTGGAATCCGTGGCACTGCTCGTCGTCGATCTTCGCCCAGTTCGTCATCACTTACACATAGTAAGCCACTCACGTCGACGTTGCCTCCTCGGAGGCGCGCCACGAGAGTCGGTGCATGCCTGATTACGGACACGTCCTCCAGTTCGGGACGTTCGTGACGCCCACGAACCGTCCCGCCGAATCCCCGGTGCTGCTCGCGCAGCTGAGCGAGCGCCTCGGCTTCGACCTCGTCACCTTCCAGGACCACCCGTACCAGCCGGGGTTCCTCGACACGTGGACACTGCTCAGCTGGGTCGGCGCGCAGACCGAGCGCATCCACATCTCGGGCAACGTGATCAACCTCCCGCTCCGGCCCCCCGCCGTATTGGCACGGGCGGCCGCGAGTCTCGACCTGCTGACCGACGGCCGGTTCGACCTGGGTCTCGGCGCCGGCGGCTTCTGGGATCCGATCGCCGCGATGGGCGGCAGGCGGCTCACCCCCGGCCAGGCGGTCGATGCGCTCAGCGAGGCGATCGACGTGCTGCGCGGAACGTGGGACGGCGACCGGCGCGACAGGTTCGTCGTCGACGGCGACTACTACGCGATCGACGGGGCCAAGCGCGGCCCGCGACCCCGCCACGACATCCCCATCTGGCTGGGCGCAGCGAAGCCGCGGATGCTCCGACTCGTGGGAACCAAGGCCGACGGCTGGCTCCCGTCCTTCGCCTGGCTGCCTGTCGCGGACATGCCCGCCGCCAACGCGCGCATCGACGATGCCGCTGCGGAGGCCGGCCGCGAGCCGCGTGAGATCCGCCGCCTGCTCAACATCGGCGGGGCGTTCACCGACCGACCCGGACGACCGTTCGAGGGCCCGGCCAAGAAGTGGGTCGACGATCTGCTGCCGCTCGTGCTCGAGCACGGCTTCTCGACCTTCATCTTGGCCGGCGACGACCCGACCGCCATGCAGCGCTTCGCCGAGGAGGTGGCGCCTGCGCTCAGAACGGCGGTCGATCGTGAACGAGGCAAGCGCGGCACCACGTCGGGCCCGTCTCGCAGCGCGCTCGCCCTGAGCCGACGCACGACCGGCATCGACTACGACGGACTGCCCGAGTCGCTGCGCGCGCGTGCGGTCGAGCCGGGCGATTTCGACTACGGCGACGTCCGCAACACCTACCTGCGCGGCGGCGCCCCGGGTCTCGTCCTACGACCCCGGGACGCGAGCGAGGTCGTCGAGGCGCTCGCGTTCGCGCGAGAGCAGGGAGTCGCCCTGGCGATCCGCAGCGGCGGCCACGGCATCTCGGGGAGATCCACGAACTCCGGCGGGATCGTGATCGACGTCGGCGCGCTGAATTCGATCGAGGTCGTCGACGCGGAATCGCGCCTCGTCCGGCTCGGAGCAGGGGCCCGCTGGATGAACGTCGCCCGAGCGCTCGGCGAGCACGGCTGGGCCCTCAGCTCGGGCGACTACGGCGGGGTCGGGGTCGGCGGGCTCGCGACGGCTGGCGGGATCGGCTGGCTCGTCCGGGAGCACGGCCTGACCATCGACCACCTGCGCTCGGTGGAGGTCGTTCTCGCCGACGGGCGCATCGTGCACGCGAGCGAGGAGGAGAACGCCGACCTGTTCTGGGCGATGCGCGGTGCGGGCGCGAACTTCGGGATCGCCATCTCGTTCGAGTTCGAGGTCGACGAGGTCGGCGAGGTCGGCTGGGCCCAGCTCGTGTTCGACGCGTCGGACACGGCGGAGTTCCTCACCGCGTGGGGCGCCGCCGTCGAGGCCGCACCGCGCGACCTGACCAGCTTCGTGATCGTCTCGGGGGCCTCCCGCGGCGGGGGGCCCGTCGCCCACGTGATGAGCATGGTCGACTCCTCCGACCCCGACACGATCATCGATCGGCTGCAGCCGTTCGCCCAGGCCGCTCCCCTGCTCCAGCAGTCCGTGCAGCTCACCGACTACGCCGCGGTGATGGCCAATGCGACGGAGGGACCGCACGCGGGCCGAGGCGAGCCGATCTTCCATTCGGCTCTGCTGCGGCACATCACCCCGGAGTTCGCCGCGGCCGCCACCCGTTTCCTCGCGTCGGGGGCGACGAGCTTCTTCCAGATCCGGTCCGTCGGGGGTGCGGTGAGCGACGTCGACGCGGACGCCACCGCGTACGCGCACCGGTCGGCCGGCTTCTCGCTCGCGGTGGTCGGGTCGAACAGCACCGTCATGGACGCGGCGTGGGCCCAGCTGCGCGAGCACTTCGACGGGCTCTACCTGAGCTTCGAGACCGGACTGGGCGACCACCTCGTCGCCGACGCCTTCCCGCCGTCGACCCTCGCGCGCCTGCGCTCCCTCAAGGGCAAGTACGACCCGAGCAACGTCTTCACCGACAACTTCAACATCGCCCCCGCCGTCGGCGAGGGCTGACGGGGGCAGGCGCGACGGCGAGCAGGCCGCCCGTCGAGCTCGTCGAAACGAACGTTCTCAGCCCGCCCGCCGCCCGTTGAGCTCGTCGAAACGAGGGTTCTCAGCCCACCCGCCGCCCGTTGAGCTCGTCGAAACGAAGGCAGCACAACCACCCGCCGCCCGTTGAGCTCGTCGAAACGAAGGCTCTCAGCCCGCCCGGATCAGTTGGACTGCGGCCGCTCCCCCGCCGCCGCCGCGCGCAGGTCGGCGAGGAGACTCAGCACGTGGGCGACCTCCTCCGGCCCGTCGACACGGTAGTCGGCGACGGTGACCCCGGGGCCGATCTTGAGCGCGAGATCGTCGGAGCGGAGCGACTCGAACGCGTCCTCGTCGGTCACGTCGTCGCCGGCGTAGAAGACGGCGGTGGCGCCCGTGTAGCGGCGCAGATGCTCGACGGCCTCGCCCTTGGTCGTGGAACGGACCGAGAACTCGAGCACGTCCTTGCCCTTGCGGACCGTCACGTCGTTGACCTCGGCCCGCGCCTCGGACAGGGCGACGAGGTGCGCCACGCGGCTGTCGTGATCGGTCGCGAGACGGGTGTGGAGGGCGAAACCGGCGGGCTTGCTCTCGAGCCAGACCTCGTCGACGTTGTCGGCCACCTGGTCGAGCACGTCTCCGAGGAGCCCCAGCCGCGCCTGCTCCTCTTCATCGAGTGTGAAGACGTCGTCGGGTGAGTCGAGTCGCACCTCGACGCCGTGGGACCCCACGAGCAGCGTGTCGTCGGAGGCCTTCGAGACCTCCTCGAGGCTGTCGAGTGCCCGTCCTGAGACGAATGCGACGCGGGTCGCCGGGAGGGCGATGAGGCGCTCGACGGCAGCTCTGGCTTCGGGGAGGGCGCGCGCTTTCGCCGGCTCGTCGACGACGGGCGCGAGGGTCCCGTCGAAATCGAGGGCGACGAGCAGCTGTTTGGTTCCGGCGAGAGCGCCGAGGGCGTCGCGCAGGGTGCGCGAGACCCCGGACCCGGTCGATCCCACCGTCGAGTCGATGGTCGAGTCCGTCACTTCTCACCCGCCGGATGGTCACTGTCGTCATCGCCGGTCTCGAGATCGGGTGCGCGATCGGGGTTCACCCCGCTGAGCACGTCGAGGAAGCTCGCCGACCATCGTTCGACGTCGTGCTCCCGCACGCGCTTTCGGAGCGCGCGCATCCGCGTCTGCCGCTCGCGCTGTGGCATCTCGACGGCTGCCATGATGGCGTCCTTGAGGCCGTCGATGTCGTGCGGGTTGATCAGCAGTGCGCTCTTCAGCTCGTCTGCCGCCCCGGCGAACTCGCTGAGGACGAGCACGCCGTCGTCGTCGATGCGACTGGCGACGTACTCCTTGGCGACGAGGTTCATGCCGTCGCGCAGTGCGGTGACGAGCATGATGTCGGACGCCAGGAACAGCGCCACCATCTCCTCGCGCGGGTAGCTGTGGTGGAAGTAGCTGATCGCCTGGTGCCCGATCGCCCCGAAGTCGCCGTTGACCCGGCCCACCGTGAGCTCGATCTCATCGCGCAGGGTCTTGTAGGTCTCGACCCGTTCGCGGCTCGGGCTCGCGACCTGCACGAGCGTCGCATTGCGCACGTCGAGGCGGCCCTCCTCGAGCAGCTCGCCGAACGCCTTCATCCGATGGCCGATGCCCTTGGTGTAGTCGAGCCGGTCGACGCCCAGCATGACGACATCGGGATCGCCGAGCTCGTGCCGGATCTCCGCGGCCCGCGCTTTGACGTCCTCGCGTTCCGCGAGCTCCTCGTAGCCGGCGACATCGATGGAGATCGGGAAGTGGCGTGCGATCACGGAGCGGATGGCGGGAGCCCCGTCGGGTCCCTTCTCGGGGACCTCGACGACGGTGCCCTTCGCCGAGTAGCCGAGCGAGCGCCGGACGGCGCGGGCGAAGTTGCCGGCGTCGGCGCCCCGCTGGAAGCCGATCAGGTCGGCACCGAGCAGACCGTTGAGGATCTGCTTGCGCCACGGCAGCTGCGAGTAGATGCCGTATGCCGGGAACGGGATGTGGTTGAAGAAGCCGATCGTGAGGTCGGGGCGCTTCGTGCGCAGCATGGCCGGCACGAGCTGCAGCTGGTAGTCGTGGACCCACACGATCGCGTTCTTCTTCGCGACCGCGGCGGCCGCGTCGGCGAAGCGCTGGTTGACGCGGACGTAGGACTCCCACCACTCGCGGTGGTAGGTGGGCGGCATGATCACGTCGTGGTACAGCGGCCACAGGGTGTCGTTCGAGAAGCCCTCGTAGTAGTCGGCGACCTCGGCCTCGGACAGGGCGACGGGCACCAGGTGCACTCCATCGCTCTCGAACGCGTCGTACTCGCGGTCGGCGATGCCGGGCCACCCCACCCACGCGCCGTCATTGGCCTGCATGACCGGTTCGACGGCGGTGACGAGTCCGCCGGGTGAGCGCTGCCAGCTGCCCTCGCCGTTCTCGGGCTCGATCCGGTCGACCGGGAGCCGGTTCGAGACGACGACGAAGCCGAATTTGCGGGAAGAAGGAGAAATGATGCGATCCGATCCGGGGGGTTCGGTCCGCAAGTCTACCGAGGCCCCCTCCGCGACCGCAGGATCGCGTGGCCGCGCACGATGCCGGAGCGCGATTAGGGTGAGCGCATGTTCACCGACCTGCCCGAGGACGAGCTCCGTCGATACCGCAGCCCCCAGACCGCGCCGGATGACTTCGACGAGTTCTGGGCTCGCACACTGACCGAGAGCCAGGACCGCTGGTTCGCCCCGCGCGTGGTGCCGGTCGAGACGGGACTGACGGCCATCGAGGTCTTCGATGTCACCTTCGCCGGGTTCGGCGGACAGGAGATCAAGGCGTGGCTGCGGGTGCCCGCCGGCTCGACGGGACCGCTTCCCGCGGTCGTCGAGTACATCGGGTACGGGGGCGGACGAGGCCGGGCGATCGAGAGCCTCACCTGGGCGGCGGCCGGTTACGCGCATCTCCAGATGGACAGCCGCGGCCAGGGGTCGACCTGGAGTGTCGGCGACACCCCTGACGACTCCGCGTCGTCACCGCAGATCCCCGGGTTCCTCACCCGCGGCATCTCGAGTCCCGACTCATTCTACTACCGCCGTCTCATGACCGACGCGGTCCTGGCGGTCGATGCGGCCCGCGCGCTCGAACAGGTCGACGGAAGCCGTGTCGCCGTGCTCGGCGGCAGCCAGGGAGGAGGGCTCGCACTCGCGGCCGCGGCCCTTCAGACGGATCTGCGCGTCGCCGTCGCGTACGTCCCCTTCCTCTGCGACTTCCCCCGTGCAACGGTGATCACGAACGCGAACCCGTACCACGAGGTCGTCAGCTACCTGGCGACCCACCGGGATCACGTGGACCTCGTCTACCGGACCCTCTCCTACTTCGACGGCGTCAACTTCGCCGCGAGGTCGAAGACCCCGGTCCGCATGTCGGCGGCGCTGATGGACGAGATCTGCCCGCCGTCCACCGTGTTCGCGGCCTTCAACGCGTACGCGGGCGAGAAGGAGATCACCGTCTGGCCGTACAACGGCCACGAGGGCGGCGGCATCGATTCCGCGGCGGAGACCCTCGCCGTCTTCAAGGAGCTGCTCGGCTGACGTCGGTCCCGCCGCCATCACCCGGCGGCGCGGATGGCACAGGCCTAGTCCGAGGCGCGCTTGATGTCGTCCTCGAGCTCGTCGCGTTCCAGCAGGTCGCGGCGGTAGTTCCCGGTGCGGTACCCGGCGCGACCGATCATGTGCGCCGACATCGGGCTCGTGAGGAGCTGCAGCAGGATCGCGACGACGACGACGAGCAGCGCGGACCAGCTGTGCGAGGCGAGGACCACGCCGACGAGCACGCAGATGAGTCCGAGGATCTGCGGTTTCGTCGCCGCGTGCATGCGGCTCAGGGCGTCGGGGAATCGGACGAGGCCGACGCCCGCGGCGAGCGAGAGCACGGCGCCCGCGAGGAGCAGGACGGCGGCGACCAGCTCGAACCCGTCGCCTCCGATGACGTCGTCCATCAGGACTCCCTTCCTCGAGCGCGATCGGCCGTCCCGGCGGCGCTGCCCGGCTTGTCGCCGGCTCCCGCTCCGGGTTTGTCGTGCTTGGACACGTACCGGGCGACGGCGATCGACCCGAAGACGGCCGTGCCGGTCAGCACGAGCACGATCGGCAGGGTGCGGGTGTGGCCGCCGATGATCATCTCGGCACCGAGGACGAGGATCACGGTGGTGAGCAGCACATCGGAGGCGATCATGCGGTCGAGGATCGACGGGCCGCGGACGAGCCTGATCAGCACGAGCACGGCGGCCGTGGCGAAGACGATGCCGCTCGCGAGGTAGAGCGCTCCGATGACGGTCACGCAGACACCTTCCCGCGGAGCCGGGATTCGGCCTCGACGAGCTCGTCCCGCGACCCGACGGCGCGGAGGATGTCGACCTCGGCATGCAGCACCTTCCGACGCGCCTTCTCGATGGCGTCGTCGTCGACCGCGCCGAGCACGTGCAGGAACAGGGTCGAGCCGCTGCGGTCGACCTCGAGGATGAGGGATCCGGGGACCAGAGACATGGTGATGGCGGTGAGAGTCATGACGAAATCGGAGGTGGTCGTGAGCCCCACCTCGATGACCGAGCTGCGGACGACCGTGCCGAACCGGAAGGCCTTCGAAGCGACCTCGACGGATCCGGCGACGACCTGGCCGGCGAACCTGACGAGGAACACGAGGAGCCACCACGGATTGAACCGGCCGGAGAGCTGCACCGGAGGAAGTTCGAACACCCGGGTCACCAACAGAGCGACCAGGATGCCGACGACGATGTCGAGGGGCGAGAACGATCCCCAGAGGAACAGCCAGAGCAGGACGAGCACGACAAGCAGTGGCGCCTGCTGGATCATCTGGCCGCCCCACTTGCGCACGGGCGTGCTGCCGTGCACGGGAGGGAGGTCCTGGGCGGATTCGGTCATGGCCGCTCCCCGAGAACGCTCGTGATGTACGCCGTCGTGCCCTGCAGATCGGCACCCGCCCGCGTGGCGACCTCGTAGATCGGTCCTCCGAAGAAGGTGAGCAGGAGGCCGAGACCGACCATCGCCGCGGTGGCGCCGATCATCAGCGGCGGAACCGTGCGCGACTGGACGATACGTCCCCCCCACGGGTCGTCGCGCAGTGATTCCGTGAGGAACGATTCGTAGTTCTCGACCTCGTCGCGAGGGCGCCAGAAGGCGAGGTTCCAGGTCCGCGCGAGCGGGTACAGGGTCAGGAGCGAGACCACGACGGCCGCACCGATCAGCAGGTAGGCGAGCGGCGTCGCCACCTCGGCCGACGCCTCGAGCAGCCCCAGCTTGCCGAGGAAGCCCGAGAACGGCGGGATTCCGCCGAGGTTGAGCGCGGGGATGAAGAACAGGATCGCGATGACCGGCGACGCCTTCATCAGGCCGCCGAGCTGGCTGAGGGAGGTCGAGCCGCCCTTGCGCTCGATCAGTCCCGCACCGAGGAACAGGGTCGTCTGCACGATGATGTGGTGCACCGTGTAGAAGATCGCGGCGGCGACCCCGGCCGCCGTGCCCAGCCCGACGCCGAGCACCATGTAGCCGATGTGGCTCACCAGGGTGAACGAGAGCATGCGTTTGATGTCCGCCTGCGCGATCGCACCGAGGATTCCGACGACCATCGTGAGGAACGCCACGATCAGCAGGGCGTTGTTGAGCTCGGGACTCGGGAACAGGATCGTCTCGGTGCGGATGATGGCGTAGACGCCCACCTTGGTGAGGAGTCCGGCGAACACCGCCGTGACCGGGGCGGGGGCGGTCGGGTACGAGTCGGGCAGCCAGAACGACAGCGGGAACACGGCCGCCTTGATGCCGAACGCGATGAGCAGCATGACATGCAGCAGCGTCTGCAATTCGGGCGGCAGTCCGGAGATCCGCTCGGACAGCTGCGCCATGTTCAAGGTCCCGGTCGCTGCATAGATCATCGAGATCGCCGCGAGAAAGAGCAGCGACGACAGCAGGCTGACCACGATGTAGGTCGTACCGGCGCGGATCCGGGGCTCGGTGCCGCCCAGGGTGATGAGGACGTAGCTGGCGACCAGCAGGATCTCGAAGCCGACGTAGAGGTTGAACAGGTCGCCCGCGATGAACGCGTTGAAGACGCCCGCACCCAGCACCAGGTAGGCCGGGTAGTAGATCGAGACCGGAGTGCTGTCGCCCTCGCTCTCGTCGGCGAGACCCTGTCCGACCGCGAAGACGAGGACCGCGAGGAGGACGGCCGCGGAGACGGACACCATGAGCGCCGGAAGCCGGTCGACGACGAGAGTGATACCGAACGGGGCCGGCCAGCCGCCCACCGCCATGACCAGCGTGCCGTTGGTGTCGACCTCGATCAGCAGGACGACGCCGATGACGAGCACCGCGGACAGCACCGTGAGGGTGATGAGGCGCTGCAGCCGCGGGCGCCGGTAGAACAGCAGTGCTGTCGCCGCTCCGAGGAGCGGCAGCAGTACCGGAAGGGGAACGAGCCAGCTCATGATCGATCCCCGAACTCCGTGTCGTCCTCGTCGGCGTCGGGCGTCTCCGCCTCGGCTGCGCGGCGCGTGCGGATCGCGACGTCCTCGGGGTCGGCTGACAGCGAGTCGGCGTTGCCGAGCCGCCACGACCGGTAGACGAGCGCGAGCAGGAACGCGGACACCGCGAAGGTGATGACGATCGCGGTGAGGATGAGCGCCTGCGGGAGCGGATCCGAGAGGTCGCCGGGATCCGACCGACCGTCCATGATCGGGGCGTCGCCCGCGCGGCCCGAGACGACGAGCAGCAGGATGTTCGTCGCGTTGCCGATCAGGAGGAACCCGATGACGACGCGAGTCATGCTCTTCTCGAGCAGCAGGTAGACGCCGCAGGCGTAGAGCACGGCCATGGTGACGAGGAGTGCGAGGGAGACTGTCATGATCCGCCCTTCTCACTCGCGGTGCCGACGTGCGCCGTGCTGTCCCCGGCGTCGGCGGGGGTTCCGGAGTTCTGCTCCTCTTCCTCCTGCTGGCGGTCGACCTCGCCGCCGAGACTGCGGAGGACATCGAGCGCGAGGCCGATGACGACGAGGTAGACGCCGACATCGAAGAGTGTCGAGGTGACGAAGACGATCTCGCCGAACCAGCCGAGGTCGAGTTCGAACCAGGTCGAGGTGAGGGCGTCGACCCCGAAGAAGAGTGGAACGAGCGCGGTGCCCACAGCGAACAGCAGCCCGGTCCCCAGCAGGGCCCCGGCATTGACGGGAGCGGCGGCGGCGAGCTCGATACGACCGGCGGCGAGGTACCGGGCGACGAGCGCGAGCCCGACGACCAGACCACCCGCGAATCCGCCGCCGGGAGCGTTGTGGCCCGCGAGGAGCAGGTACAGCGAGACGACGATGAGCGCGTGGAAGACGAGCCGGACGACGACTTCGAGCAGGATGGACCGGTTGCGCGGTGCGAGCGTGCTGCCGGCGAGCAACCACGCCCCGCGGTCGTCGTCGGTGGAGGGGCGCCGGGTGCTGCCCGGCAGCGAACGGATGCCGCGGCCGGATCGCCGCGCGAAGTCAGGCATCCTGTCGCTTCGGCTCGAGACGAAGACGAGGCTCGCCACACCGGTCGCTGCCGCGATGAGCACGCTGAGCTCGCCCATCGTGTCCCAGCCGCGCAGGTCGACGAGGGCGACATTGACGACGTTGACCCCGTGGCCGATCTCGACCGCGAGCCCCGGGAACTCGACGGAGATCGGCACCTCGGTGCGGGCGCCGAGCGCGACGACGGCGACGACCGCCATGAGGGAGCCGACGGCGAGACCGAGCAGGGCGCGTCCGATCCGGAATCTGCTGCCGTTCTTCTCGCCGAGGCGGGCCGGTAGACGACGGAGGACGAGGACGAAGGCGACCAGCGTGACGATCTCGACCAGGACCTGGGTGAGGGCGAGATCGGGAGCGCCGTGAAGGGCGAAGAGCACGGCCATGCCCAGCCCCGTCGCGCCGACCAGCACGACGGCCTGGAACCGCTTCGCGGCCACGGTCGCGGCGACGGCCGCGACCATCATCAGCGCTCCGACGACGAGCTGGCCGGGGCTGTCCCAGAGCCTCGCCTCGGTCGGCCACTCGCGGATGCGGGACAGCGAAGCCCCGACGGTGACGAGGAAGACGAGGAGGATGATCGTGAGGTAGAACGGCAGCGAACCGCGCTGAGTGATCGAGGTGACGCGCGCGGCCACGCGGTCGACCGATTTGAGGCCGGCCCGGTAGGCGCTGACCGCGAGAGTGCGGCGATGCGGTTCGCTGCCGCGGCCGGCTTCGGTGCGACGACGCCAGGCGAACACGACGAGCCCCAGCACGATCGTGCCGGCCGAGATGAAGAGGGCGGGCTCGAGTCCGTGCCAGAGCGCCAGGTGATAGGTCTCCTCCGACTCGGCGGGCAGCTCCGCGGCCGCCGGGGCCAGGGCGCCGTCGACGAGTCCGGCGAGCGGGCCGGCGGCGAGGCTCGCGAGAGCGAGCAGACCGGGCGCCAGCAGGAACTCGGGTCCCTCGTGGTGCGGCTCGACCTGGTCCACACCGGGCTTGCGGAAGAACGCGCCCCAGACGAAGCGGGTGGCGTAGGCGACGGTCAGCACCGACCCGACGCTCACCCCGACGAGGGCGACGACGGCGAGCGGGTCACCGTGCTGCCCCGCCTCGAGGAGGCTGGTGAGCACCGCCTCCTTCGCCACGAAGCCGAAGAGGGGCGGGAGGCCGGCCATCGACGCGGCCGCGACGATGCCGATGGTCGCGAGGAGCGGTGCCCTGCGACCGAGACCCGACAGGCGCCGCAGATCCCGGGTGCCGGTCGCGTGATCGATGATGCCGACGGTGAGGAACAGCGCCGATTTGAACAGGGCATGGGCCAGCAGCAGAGCGAGACCGGCGAGTGCGGTGTCGCGCGTGCCGTAGCCGACGATGATCATCAGGAAGCCCAGCTGGCCGACCGTGCCGTAGGCGAGCAGCAGCTTGAGGTCGGTCTCGCGGATCGCCCGCCACCCGCCGAGAAGCATGGTGACGATGCCGAGGATCACGAGCGTCTCGCGCCAGCCCGGGGTGTCGACGTACCCGGGGGCGAGGCGGGCGACGAGGTAGATCCCCGCCTTCACCATCGCGGCGGCGTGCAGGTACGCACTCACCGGTGTCGGGGCGGCCATCGCGCCCGGCAGCCAGAAGTGGAACGGGAAGATGGCGGACTTCGAGATCGCGCCGACGAGGATCAGGAGGATCGCCGTCGTGACGAGCGGACCCGCCGGCGGCGGGTCGGCGACGAGGGCCGAGAGACTGCTCGTGCCGGCGTCCATGGCGAGGAGCACGAAGCCGACGAGCATCGCGAGACCGCCGAGCGTGGTGACCAGCAGCGCCTGGAGGGCGGCCGCGCGGCTGGCGCGGCGCCCCGTGTAATGGCCGATGAGCAGGTAGGAGAAGACCGTGGTCAGCTCCCAGAACACGTAGAGCAGGTAGACGTCGTCGGCGAGGACGAGGCCGTACATCGACCCGGCGAACGCGGTGAGGATGCCGGCGAAGCGGCCGAGGCCCGCCTCGTCGTCGCGGAAGTAGCGCACGCAGTAGACGAGCACCAGCGCGCCGACGCCGGTGACGATCATGGCGAGGAGCCACGCGAGCGGATCCATCCGCAGGTCGAGCGTCAGTCCGAGCGACGGCACCCAGGGCGTGCGCTCCAGCAGTGTCTCGCCGCCGAGGATCGAGGGGCCAGAGAACGCGGCGTGCACGAATCCGGCGGCGGCGGGCACCGCGGCGACGTAGAACACGCGGGTGCCGATGCGGCGGGCGAGAGGCGGGAGCAGGACCGCTGTCAGTCCGAACAGCACGAGGAGGAAAAGCATGCTTTCCTCCGTACGTCAGGCGGCCTGGGGTCGTCGCGTGCGGTCACCGATGAAGATCGATTGCCACGGCCGCCAGTCTACCGGGAGGCCCCTGAACGCTCCGTGCGCCGCACCCTCCCGTGGGTACAGGGCGCGGCTCGTTCGGAGCCGTCAGAGCGCGAGGGTCGCGCGCGCCGCGTCGACGAGAGGTGCGGCATACGAGCGGCCGTGCGAGGCCGCGTGCACCGCGAGGGGATGGAGCTGGTGGAGCGGGATCCGGTCCCGCCATCCGTCGCGGAGAGGATGCGCTGTCGCGTAGCCCTCGACGACCTCGTCGAGGTACGGGCAGCCGAAGAGGGCGAGCATCGCCAGGTCGGTCTCGCGGTGCCCACCGTGCGCGGCCGGGTCGATGAGCACGACTCCCCCGGGTGACCAGAGCACGTTCCCGTTCCAGAGGTCGCCGTGCAGTCGGGAGGGCGAGTCGCCGTCGTCGAAGTCGCCCGCGCGGATGCGGGCGCAGGCGCTTCTCACCACGTCGCCCTCCTCGGCGGTCACGTGACCGCGTCGAACAGCGAGCTCGAGATAGGGCAGCACCCGGTCGGCCGCGTAGAACTCGCCCCAGGCCCGGGAGGCGCGCGAGACCGCCAGCGGTTGCCGGCCGATGAAGCACGGCCCGTCCCAGCCGGTCGGAGGTGCGCCGAAGTTCTCGGCGCCGGCGTCGTGGGTCATGGCGAGCGCACGTCCGAAGGCGGCCGCGACATCGGGCCGAGGCCGGGCATCCGCGATGCGCTCGAGCTCGATCACCCCCGGTCCGACCGACAGCACGCCGGCGACCCGTACGCCTCCCCGCGTCTCTGCCTCGCCCAGCCATGCGAGTCCGGCCGCCTCGGCCTCGAAGAATCCCGCGGGCGCGTCGGCCCGCGTCTTCCGCACGCTCGTCTCATCCATCTCTCCGTCCGATCTCAGCGGGAGGGGCGAGCTGCTCGGGCCTCACGATCACGGACGCACTCGCAGTCCTTCGAGGAGGATGCGGACCATCGGATTGGGCGACCCGTCGCCCGATGGGGCGCGATGACTGAGATCGGCGATCGCCTGAAGCAGCTCGGATGAATCGACACCGGGTCGAACGACGCCTGCCTCCTCAGCCGCATCGACAAGCGATCGCAGCGCAGGTCCGAGCATGGATTGGAGGTAGGCGGGAAGGTCCTCGAACGCCGGATCCCCCGACCGCAGAGCGGCGGCCAATCCTTGCTTCGTCGCCACGAAGGCGGTGAAGCGCGTGACCCACAGGTCGAGCGCCTCCCCGGCGTCGTGCTCGGCCTGGAGTTCGTAGGCCGATGAAGCAGTCGCGTCGATCTCGCGGGTGAAAACCGCTGCAACGAGTGCGGCGCGTGTGGGGAAGTGGCGGTACAGCGTGCCGACCCCCACCCCCGCTTCGGTCGCGATGTCGCGGGCCGGGGCATCCACTCCCGACCTGGCGAACACCGTTCGCGCCGCCTGGAGGAGAGCGCCGAGATTCTGGCGAGCATCGGCGCGCACGGCTCGGGAGGAACCGGAGAGCTCAGCCATCGCGGGCCTCCATCTTGTAATCGGAACATTGTTCCGTATAGTCGTACTTAGCGGAACAACGTTCCGCTAAGACCACGATACAGGAGGACCCCCGATGCACTACCGCACTCTCGGCCGAACCGGCATCAAAGTGACCCCGTACGCGCTCGGCGCGATGATGCTCGGCTCGTTCGGCAATCCCGATCGCGGTGAGGGCATCCGCATCATCCATCGAGCGCTGGACGCCGGCATCAACTTCATCGACACCGCCGACCGGTACGGCGACTCGGAGGAGGTGGTCGGCGAAGCACTCGCGGGACGACGCGACGACGTGGTCCTGGCCACCAAGTTCTGGGGTCCAGTGGACGACGACGTGAATCATCGCGGAGCATCTCGTCGGTGGATCATGCAGGCCGTCGAGCGATCGCTCCGGAATCTCCGAACCGACTACATCGATGTCTATCAATTGCATCGCCCCGACCCCGACACCGACATCGACGAGACTCTGTCCGCTCTCACCGACCTCGTCAGGCAGGGCAAAGTGCGCGCGATCGGCAGCTCCTCCATGCGGGGGTCGGAGATCGTCGAGGCTCAGTGGACCGCGGAACGTCGCGGTTACGAGCGCTTCCGCACCGAACAGCCGAACTACTCCATTCTCGACAGAGAGATCGAGCGCGAGATCCTGCCGGTCGTGCAGCGCTACGGGATGGGCAGTCTCGTTTACAGCCCGCTGGCGGGCGGTGCGCTCTCGGGCAAGTACCGCGCAGGACAGCGGAACGACAACTTCCGAGCGAGTACGGGGATGGCCCACTTCCGCGACCAGCGCCGGCTCGCCGTGATCGAGCAGCTCGTCACTCTCTCCGATGAGGCGGGCATCCCCCTGACCCACCTGGCGATGGCCTTCACGATCGCGCACCCGGGAGTGACGTCGGCCATCGCGGGCGCCCGCACGATGGAGCAGTTGGAGGACACATTGGCAGGCTCCGAGGTCGCCCTGACCGACGACATCCTCGACAGGATCGACGCGATTGTCCCGCCTGGCGAGAGCATCGGCGCGATGGACATGGTCTACCGCGGGCCCGAAGTGGCCGACGCCTCCCTGCGGCGACGTCCCGAAGGAGGCCGATCCGCCCGCTAGCGGGCCTGCCGCCCGCGCCCCCGACCGTCGGCAGTCGCGGACCCTATTCACGCAACCGCCGACCACCGTTCATCCCGGGTGCGGGGTGCGCCGGGCCGCGGCCGAGAAGAGGCGGGTTACGGTATCCCTGATGATCAAGGTCGGCATGAGCACCAGCTGCGTCTTCCCCGCCAGCACGGAGCGAGCATTCGCACTCGCGAGATCCGCCGGATACGACGGCATCGAGGTGATGGTCACACGTGACCGCGCCACCCAGGATGCCGACACCCTCCGCTCCCTGTCCGAGCGGTACGAGCTGCCTATCCTCTCGGTGCACGCACCCGTGCTGCTGCTCACCCACTTCGTCTGGGGGCGCGACCCGCGGGTCAAGCTCGAGCGGTCGGCGGGCCTGGCGGCCGAGCTCGGGGCGTCGACGGTCGTCGTGCATCCGCCCTTCACCTGGCAGCGCTCGTACGCGCGGCGATTCGCCGAGATCGTGGCGGAGACGAGAACCGCGACGGGAGTGGAGATCGCCGTCGAGAACATGTTCCCGTGGAAGGTCCGCGGACTCAGCGTCGCCGCGTACGCCCCCGGGTGGGATCCGACAGGCTTCGACTTCGACGCCGTCACCCTCGACTTCTCGCACGCCGCGCTCTCGGGCCGCGACGCGCTCGGGATGGCCGAGCTGCTCGGCGACCGCGTGCGGCACATCCACCTCTGCGACGGATCCGGATCCCTCGACGAGGGGAAGATCTTCGACGAGCACCTGCTGCCCGGGCGAGGCGGTCAGCCGGTCGCCGAGACGCTCCAGTGGCTGGCCCGTCGCGACTGGGACGGCTCCGTCATCGCCGAAGTCAACATCCGGAGCGCAAGGAACGACACCAGCCGACTCGCGCTGCTGCGGGAGACGCTCGAGTTCGCCCGTGCGAACCTCGCGGTTCGGCAGACCGGCGCCGATCAGGACGGTTCCCGCACGGATCAGGACCGGAGCCGCGTGTCGTCCTGACCCGCGCGACCGGTCCCGATCGGTGCAGACGCCGGATCAGGCCAGGTGCGGGACGAGGCCCAGCGCTCGGGCGGAGCGTTTGCGGGCCACCGCGATGAAGGTGATGATCACCGACAGCGCACCCCAGACCACCAGGGGCAGTGCTCCGGCGATGACTCCCCCGGCTCCGGCACCCGTGATGATCGCCTGCATCCCGTCGACCGCTCCGGTCACCGGCAGCAGCGGACTGATGATGCGGAACGGCTCCGAGAGCAGCTCGATCGGGTAGAGACCACCTGTCGTCGTCAGCTGCAGCGCGAGCAGCACCAGCGACACCACCAGGCCCACCCGTCCGAACAGGGTCGTCAGCATGGCGTCAATCGCGGCGAACGCGACGCCGATCAGCAGCGCGAACGGCAGGGTCGCCGGCAGCGACTCCCACGGGACGCCGATCGCCAGATGCAGCAGCGCGACGAGCGCGACGGCCTGGACCCCAACGATGCCGAGAGCCTTGCCGAGCGAGTCGACGGCGATCCGGGCGCTGCCGGCCGTCGAGGCGAGCACGCGCCGGGTGGGCGCGCCGAGCAGCAGGAAGACCGCGAGTGCGCCGATCCACAGACCGACGGGAACCAGCAGAGTCGAGCCGATCTGCGGGATGTTGTTGACCTCGTTCTCGCGCGATGCGGTGATCCCGACGGGACTCGACGCCACGTCGGAGATCTGGTCGACCTGCGACTCGGTGTAGTCGGGCACCTGGGCGGCCCCCTCGTTGAGACCGGTCGCCAATGCACCGGCGCCATCAGCGAGCTGGTTCGCGCCCGCCGCGGACTGACCGATCCCCGCCGAGAGGTCTCCCAGGCCGCTCTGCAGCTGCTCGACGCCCGCCACGAGGGGCGCGCCGCCCGCGGCCAGCTGAGATGCCCCTGCCGCCGACTGGACGACACCCGTCTGCAGCGCGGCCGCCCCCTGGGCCCCCGCGACGAGCTGCGGGCCCTGCGCGGACAACTCGTTGAGCCCCGCCGAGACGCTGTCGACGGCGGCCGCGAACTCGGCATCGGAGATGAATCCGGCGTTGTGCGCGGCGATCGCGTCGCTCAGGCCTGTCGCTGTCTGCGAGACGCCGCCGGTGTAGGCGCTGACCCCCGCCGGAAGCGCCTGCAGCCCCGACGAGCTCGAGGCGGCCGTGTTCAGTCCGGAGCTCAGGCTCGAGACGCCGCCCGTGTACTGCTCGAGTCCGTCGACGACCGCACCGGCGCCCGACTGAGCCTGCGTGATGCCGCCGGCGGCCTGGGTGAGGCCGTCGCCGAGGCTGCGGGCGCCGGTCTGGAGCTGCGTGGCCCCATCGGCCGCCTCGGTGAGGGAACCGGCGATCGACCCGGTCCCGCCGACGAGACCCGCGATGTACTGCTTGGACAGCTCGGTCCCGAAGATCGCCGCGAGGCCGTCGCCGAGCGCCGAGGTGAGCGGCCCGGTGAGGTAACCGTGCGAGTCGTCGGTCTGGAGGCTGATCTGCGCCTGCACCGGGTCGTCGGTCGAGAGCGAGACGACCGACTTCGAGAAGTCGCTCGGGATCGTGATGACCGCGTAGACCTCGCCCGCCTTCAGGGCGGCCTCGGCCTCGTCGGCGCCTTCGACGTGCCAGTCGAAGATCGACGACGCGGCGCCGTCGTCGGGGTCTCCCGCGGTGAGCTGGGTGACGAGCAGCCGCCCGGCGAGGACCTGGGTCTCGGTGCCGTCGGCGGCGGTCTGGGTGACGAACTCGTCCTCGTTCACGATGGCGGCGGGGACTCGGGAGCCCTCGCTGCCGACCGCAGCGGTCGCGCCGGCGAAGAGGCCGACGACGGCGAGGGGCACCAGGACGAGCCCGGTGACGAGAAGTGACCGCCTGAGGCGGCGCGAAGTCGTGCTCGTCATGAGAGCACCGCCTTTCGCTCGATGTCGGCCACCGCGGTGGGGCGGCCGGAGATGACCTGGGGATGGATGGCGGCGGAGATGCCGCCGATGACGGTGGCCGACGCGGGGACGATGGCGGAGACGATCCGGATGTCGCGCTCCAGCGCCGCACCCGACGCGTCGGCGAAGTCGACGGTGAGCACCGAGGCTCCCGACGCCACCGCGAGAGCGGTCGCCAGGGCGAGCCGGGCTTCGGGATGGAGGCTCCCCGCGGGGTCGTCCGCGTCGATGCGCGGGAGGCCCTCTGCGACGAGCGCGCGACCGACCCGGTCGAGCAGAGGCTGGACGCCCTTGCGACGACCGCTTGCCGTGAACATCGATCCGGCCAGCGCGAACCTCTCGCGCAGCAGGTCCTCGACCGTGGTGTCGGGGTCCGCTCCGATCATGTCGGGGTCGACCATCGCGACCATCCGCGATACCGCCGAGGCGTCGGTCGGAAGCGGGCGCCCGGCGACCTGGGCGCGACCGGAGACCGGCTCCGCACGCCCTGCGAGAGTGGCGAAGAGGGAGCGCCGCAGCGGCCCCTCCGACAGGAGCAGGGTCAGTCCCCCGGCCGGAGCGGCGAAATCGATGGAGCGCGACGCGCCCGCGACGATCAGGTGCTCGGTGCTCACCATCGCGCCGTGCTGGGTCTCCGCCCATTCGAGACCCTCGCGGTGGTGCTCGAGGCTCGATCCCTCGATGTCGACGTTGGGCAGCAGGCGGTCGAGCCACTTCGGCAGGTACCACGCGGCGTCGCCGGCGAGCGCCATGAGCGCGGGGATGAGGGTCATCCGCACGAGGTAGGCGTCGACCAGGATCCCGACGGCGAGCCCCAGTGCGATCGGCTTGATCATGTCGATGCCCTCGGGCACGAACGAGAAGAAGACGAAGAACATGATGAGCGCCGCCGCTGTGACCACGCGGGCCGCGTGAGCGAAACCGGTGGCGACCGACTCGCGGGCGTTGCCCGTGCGGATGTACTCCTCGCGCATCCCGCTGACGAGGAACACCTGGTAGTCCATGGCGAGCCCGAACAGCACGGCTATCAGGATGATCGGCAGGAAGCTGAGGATGGGGCCGGGATCCATGTGGAGCAGGTCGAGTCCGAAGCCGAGCTGGAAGACCGCGACCACCGCGCCGAACGCGGCGACGACCGACAGCAGGAAGCCGAGCGCTGCGGTGATCGGCACGAACAGGGAGCGGAACACCATCATCAGAAGGATGATCGAGAGCCCGACGACGATCGCCGCGAACGGGATGAGCGCGGCCATCAGGGTCGACGAGATGTCGTTGTAGACGGCGGTGGCACCGGTGACCTGGATCGGGGTGTCGAACTCCTCCGCGATCTCGGGCTCGAGCTCGCGGATGCTCTCGACGAGCTTCGTCGTCTCGGGCGAGTCGGGTGCGCTCTCGGGGATGACCTGGATGATCGCGGTGTCGACCGTCTCGTTCGGGATGCCGTCTCCGACGCGGGCGACGTCGGGGAGCTCGGCGATCCGGGCGCCGATGGCGTCGAGGTCGTCGAAGATGTCGGTCGTCTGGGTGATGTCGACGAGAACGATGAGCGGACCGTTGCGCCCCGCCCCGAACTCGTCGGCGATGATGTCGTAGGCCTGACGCGAGGTGGTGTCCTCGGACTGGGAACCCGCGTCGGGCAGGCTCAGCTGCAGCTGCAGAGCCGGGATCAGCAGCGAGCCGAGCACGGCGATGACGGCGATCGCGATCGGGATGGGCGCCTTGAGCACGCCGCGCACCCAGCGGGCGCCGAAGGCCGGCTTGACCTCGGTCGCGCCCGGCTGGGACGCGAGCGCCCTGCGGTGGGCGCGGGAACCGGGCTTCGGCCGGAGCCGCTCGCCCGCGAAGCCGAGGAGCGCGGGCAGGAGCGTGACCGAGGCGAGAACGGCCATGAGGACTGTTCCCGCGGCTCCGAGACCCATGACCGAGAGGAACGGGATGCCGACGACGAGCAGGCCGAGGAGCGCGATGATGACCGTGATGCCGGCGAAGACGACCGCGCTTCCGGCCGTCGCCACCGCGATCCCGACCGAGTCCTGTGGACTGACATCGGTGACCAGCTGGTTCCGGTGCCTCGAGATGATGAAGAGCGAGTAGTCGATGCCGACCGCGAGACCGATCATCAGGCCGAGGAGCGGTGCGCTCGAGGAGACGGGGGTGAACGCGGCGGCGATGATCAGGCCGCTCATCGCGACACCGACCCCGGCGAAGGCGACGAGCAGGGGCATCCCGGCCGCCAGCAGGGAACCGAAGGCGATGACCAGGACGAGGCCGGCGAACACGACGCCGACGCCCTCGATCCAGGTGACGCCGATGCTGGTGCTGGTCAGCACCCCGCCGGTGTACTGCACGTTGAGGCCGGCGTCCTCCCCGATCGACGCGGTGGCCAGCACGTCCTCGACGGTCGCGTCGGTGACGTTGTCCTGCTGCTCGGTGAAGGTGACCTGACCGAGCCCGACCCTGCCGTCGTCCGAGACCGCCTCGACCGCGTACTCGGAGAAGGGCGAGGTGGCCGCCTCGACTCCGTCGATCTTCGACACGGCGTCGATCGAGTCCTCGATGGCCGTCTTGTAGGGCTCGTCCTCGACGGAATCCCCCTCGGGCGCCTGGAAGACGATCTGCAGGGTCGCACCCGCGGTCTGCGGGAACACGGCGGCCAGCTTGTCGATCGCCTGCTGCGACTCGGTGCCCGGGATGGTGAACGCGTTCTTGAGCGAACCGCCGAGCCCGAGGGCGATGCCGCCGACGGCTCCGACGAGCACGAGCCAGGCGATGACGACCCGCCACGGACGTGCGTAGGACCAGCGACCGAGACGGTAGAGAAGGGTAGCCATGAGCTGCTTTCGGGATCGGTGCGGATCAGTGGGCGGCGACGCTCGTGCGCGAGGCGACGAGCAGGCCGGTGACGATCTCGACGAGGGCAGCTCTGACCTCGTCGGCATCTTCGAGTTCGGCGCTCGGAAGCGCGTTGTCGGTCCAGTTGATGGCGGCGACCACCGTGTACGCGGCTCCCCCGAGTGCCATTCCGAAGCGTATGCGGTCGTCGATGCGGACGACCCCGAGCGACACGGCATCACCCAGTCGCTGCACGAGACCGTTCGCACGGTCGATGACGGGCAGCCCCCGGAGCGACTGCCCCTGGTTCACGAAGATGCTCATCTCGAGTCGGTTCGCGAGCAGGTAGTCGACGAACGGTTCGACGAACTCATGACGGGGATCCGCGTCGGCCGAGCGCGCGAAGCTCGCGACGACCCCCTCGAGCCCGTCCACCGCGGGCGTGATGATCGCCTCGAGGAGAGCCTCTTTCGAGGAGTAGTGGTAGAGCACGGCCGACTTGGAGAGACCGGCCGCCTCGGCGATGTGACCGATCGAGGTGGCCGCGTATCCGTCGATCGCGAACAGCATCCGCGCGACGCGCAGCACGTCGGCGGCAGAGGTGTTGGGCACCCGGACAGCGTACTGTCCGATCGGTCAGGTTTCTGAACGATCGGTCAGCCCTCACGGCTGATTCCCACGAAGTCCCGGGATACCGCCCCTCGACGGGGCATCGCTTGGCGGTAGCCTCGCAACGTGCGCAAATACTTGTTGAACGGTTCGATCATCAGCGCGATCGTGAGCTCGATCTCCACCCTCCGGACCGGACAGGCCGGCCCGCGTGACTGGCGGTTCTACCTCAGCGTCGTCGCCTCGTTGCTGACCGTCGCGATCGCCATCGGCACGGTGCGCGCCGAATCGCAGGAACAGGCCCTGGAAGACTGAACATGGGCTTCGAGGGTCACCGCTTCGGTCTGAACGTTCTCGACGTGCTGTTCGCAGGGTTCTCCCTGATCGTCGTCGTCGTCCTCATCGGGCTGGTCGTGCTGCTCGTGCGCTTCCTGCTGGTGGCGACGAAGGCCGCCGAGCTCTATGTGAAGCAGCACAGGCTGGCAGCCCCGGCAACGGCACCGGCTCCTCCCGCGTCGGCTGCACCGGCACCGGCCCCGGCTCCTCCCGCGTCGGCTGTCCCGGCACCGGTTCCGGCAACCGTTCCGACCTCGTCACCGGCGGCCCCTGCGCCGCGCCCGGTGACCGAGCCGACTCCCCCGCCGGCACCCGCAGCCGAGGTGCCGACGACGGACACGGCTCCCACGGTCGCCTTCACGGCCCCGGAGATCGCGGACACGGAACCGCCGGTCACGAAGCAGATCAAGCGCACCCCGCGCAAACCCCGCGACTCCTGACGACTCCGCCCCATCGCCCCCCTCTCACCCCCAGGGACGGGCGTTCCGGGCGAGCGCGCACGTTGCGGCGGGCCCCGCACGCCGCAACGTGCGCGCGGCGAATGCTCGGAGATCTTGCCGGCAGTCGCAATCCCGTGACGAGGACATTTGTTCCGGGCTCATGCGGATACTTCGGGCACGTGCTCACGACGAAACGCGCGTACGCACCCTGAATATCCGATCTGACGCGCACGTTCCGGCGCCTCGGGCCGGCCGCAACGTGCGCGTTCGCCCGGAACGCCCTACCTGAGTGTGGGGCGGGTCGGTTTCAGATGTCGCCCTCGCCCGGGCGGCGGGCCCTCGCCTGCTCGATCTCGTCCGGGGTGAGGACGCTGATCGGGCCGGTGAACTGGCTGGCGCGCTTCTCCGCCGCCGCGTCGCCCGCGAAGAGCGAGCGGTCGTCGTTGTGCACCTCCGTCGACGCGCGAGCCGGCGCTTTCCGCTTCGCCGCGTCGGCCTCGACCATCTGCACCCGCGTGCGCGGAATCGACTGCGGGCTCGTCTCGTGCAGCCAGGCGACGAGCTCCTCGCGCAGGTAGCAGCGCAGATCGAACAGCGTCGGCGCATCGATGGCGGTGACCAGGATGCGCACACGGACGTAGCCGCCGACCGCGTCGGTGACCTGCAGCACGGCGACGCGCTTGTCCCACAGCTCGGTCCGGTCGAGGACGCGGTGCATCTCCTCCCGCATCTCGGCGGGTGTGACCCGCCAGTCGAGATCGAACTCGACGGCCCCGAGCAGCTCGCTGTTCTTGCGCGTCCAGTTCTGGAACGGGGTGGTCGTGAAGTAGGTCGAGGGCAGCACCATGCGCCGGTCGTCCCAGATGTGCACGACGACGTAGGTCAGCGTGATCTCCTCGATCCGCCCCCACTCCTCCTCAACGATGACGACGTCGTCGACCCGGATGGCGCCGTTGAAGGCGAGCTGGATACCCGCGAACACATTCGCGAGCGCCGACTGAGCCGCAAGACCGGCGATCACCGAGACGAGCCCGGCCGATGCGAGCAGGCTGGCCCCCGCCGCGCGTGCGCCGGGGAACGTGAGCAGGATCGCGCCGAGGGCGATGATGACGATCGCGGCGATCGCGAGCCGGCGGAGGATGAGGATCTGCGTTCGGATGCGCCGCGCGACCCTGTTGTCGCGCACATCGGTGCGGTAGCGGCCGAGCGACAGGTCGACGAGGAATGTGACGATCCGCGAGACGAACCAGGCGCCCGCGAGGATCGACAGGACGACGAAGAGGTGCGACAGCGGGCCCTGCCCGCTGTCCGTCGGCACGGTTCCCGGGAACTGCGCCACCTCGAGCGCCGTCCAGACCGCGATGACGATCGCGAACACGCGGAACGGTCGCCGCAGCGCCGCGATGTCCCGGTCCTCCCAGCGCCGCTTCCGTGCGATCCAGCGGAAAACGAAGCCGATGATGGCGGTCACGATGACGGCCACGACGATTCCGATGGCGGTGAACACGCCCGCGCGGGCCCAGACGTTCGAGAAGACGTCGCCGGCGGCGACGAGAGGGTCGGTCAGTGTGCGGAGCAAACTGAGTCCTTCCGGTTCGGTGGATGGAACGGCTCCGTCGCCGAAGGATGGGATCCAGTCTGATCGACGGGTCTGAGCGCCGACTCAGCCGCCCCCGCGCGGCGTGCCTTATGGAGCCCTCACTCAGCGTCGCGAATACGGGAGGGTCCTGCCCAGCGAAGTCGATCGGATCGGGTGAGAACGGATAGGTTCAGCCGAGGAAGCCGCGCAGGAGCGCCGCGGAGCCGGAGAGGTGCTCGGCCATGGCCCGCTCGGCCGCATCGGGGTCGCCGCGGAGGATGGCGGTGACGACGAGCTCGTGCTGCTCGTTCGAGTGCCGGATGTTGCGCTCGAGCAGCGGGATCTCATCGAGGAGGGCGGTCACGCGCGAGCGGTTCTCGACGAGCAGAGGAAGCAGGGACGGGATGCCCGCGAGCTCGCCGATGGCGAGGTGCAGCCGCGAGTCGGTGCGCCGGTAGTCGTCGACCCCGGAGGCCGCGGTCTCGAGCAGCTTGCTCCAGAGCAGCTCTCGGTCGGTGGCGCTGAGGGTGCGCGCGGCGGCGGCCCGAGCCGCGCCGGGCTCGAGGATGTCGCGCAGCCCGAGCACGTCGTCGATCTCGGCAGCGCTGCGCGACGGGTCGGAGGGAAGCGTCGATCCGGATCCCGGGTGAAGCCCGGTCGGCGGCTCATCGCTGACGAAGGTTCCCCCGTAACGGCCGCGGCGCGCGACGAGGTAGCCGGCATCCGACAGGGCGCGGATCGCGTCGCGCACGGTGTCGCGACTGACGCCGAGACGCGCGGCCAGGTCGCGCTCGGGCGGCAGCGACTCCCCCGGCGCGACGACCCCGAGCCGGACGGTCTGCAGCAGGCGCTGCACAGTGTCCTCGAACGCGTTGCCGCTGCGGACCGGACGGAAGAGCACGTCGTCGACGGCCCCGACGGGCTCCCGCGGGTCGCTCATCTCCCCCCTCCCCTGCACGAATCGAGGAGATCACGCCGCGGATCGCCCGACACCGAGGCGAAACAGGCCTCTGGTCTATCCATCTCGACGATGTGCGCAGAGGGAGGCGGCGCCGCGCGGGTCATAGCGGGGTGACGTAGGCGGAGGTGATGCCGCCGTCGACCACGAAGCTCGATGCGGTGATGAACGAGGCGTCGTCGCTGGCGAGGAACGCGACGGCGGCTGCCAGCTCGTCAGGCTCGGCGAAGCGTCCGACGGGCACGTGGATGAGGCGGCGCTGAGCGCGCTCGGGGTCCTTCGCGAACAGCTCCTTGAGCAGCGGGGTGTTCACGGGGCCTGGGCAGAGGGCGTTGACGCGGATGCCCTGCCGGGCGAACTGCACGCCGAGCTCCCGGGTCATCGCGAGCACACCGCCCTTCGACGCCGTGTAGGAGATCTGGCTGGTCGCCGACCCGAGGATCGCGACGAAGGAGGCGGTGTTGATGATCGAGCCGCTCCCCTGCGGAACCATGTGGCGCAGTGCCGCGCGCGAGCAGAGGTAGACCGACTTGAGGTTGACCTCCTGCACCCGATCCCATGCGGGCAGCTCGGTGGTCTCGATCGAGTCGTCGTCGGCCGGTGAGATGCCCGCGTTGTTGAAGGCGATGTCGAGCGATCCGTAGGTCTCCACCGCGGTGTCGAAGAGCGCGTTGACCTGCGCCTCGTCGGCGACATCGACCTGCACGAAGAGCCCGCCGACCTCGGCGGCCGCGCTCTCACCCGTCGTCGGATCGACGTCGCCGATCACGACCTTCGCTCCCTCGGCCGCGAACCGGCGGGCGGTGGCGAGGCCGATCCCGCTCGCGCCTCCGGTGATGACGGCGACGCGGTCGCGCAGACGCTGGGTGAGGTCGAGAGGGGCGATGGCCATGGACGGGTCCTTCCGGAGGTGCAGGGTGCGGCGGGTTGGCAGCGGCGTCCCCGCGGGGACGCCGGCGGATCAGGTGGCGTAGAAGACGTTCTTGGTCTCGGTGAAGGCGAACGGCGCGTCGGGGCCGAGCTCGCGCCCGAGACCCGACTGCTTCACCCCGCCGAACGGGGTCGAGTAGCGCACCGACGAGTGGGAATTGACCGACAGGTTGCCGGCCTGGACGGCGCGGGAGACGCGGATTCCGCGGGACAGGTTCTGGGTGAAGATCGACCCGGCGAGCCCGTACTCGGTGGCGTTCGCGATGCGGATTGCGTCCTCCTCGGTGTCGAACGGGATGACCGCGACGACGGGCCCGAAGACCTCCTCGCGGACGATCCGGTCGTCGAGGCTCTTCGGAAGCACGACGGTCGGAGGCATCCAGTAGCCCGGGCCCGAGGGCGCGGCTCCGGTGAAGGCGACGTCGACCCCGTCGAGGAACGAGCCGACACGGTCGAAATGCGCCGCGGAGACGAGCGGACCCATCTGGGTCGCGTCGTGCAGGGGATCGCCGACGCGAAACCGACCCACCGCGACCTCGAACTTCTCGAGGAATCGGGTGAACACGCTGCGCTCGACCAGGATCCGACTGCGCGCGCAACAGTCCTGCCCCGAGTTGTCGAAGACGGCGCCGGGCGCGCTCGTCGCTGCGAGCTCGAGGTCGGCATCGGCGAAGACGATGTTGGCGCTCTTGCCGCCCAGCTCAAGGGTGACGCGTTTGACCTGCTCGGCGCAGCCCGCCATGACCTTCTTGCCGACCGCGGTCGAGCCGGTGAAGACGACCTTGCGGATGTCGGGGTGGGTGACGAAGCGCGTCCCGACCACGTCGCCGCGGCCGGGCAGCACGGTGAAGAGACCTTCGGGCAGCCCGGACCGACGGGCGAGCTCGCCCAGCCGCAGCGCGGTCAGGGGCGTCCATTCAGCGGGCTTCAGGATGACGGCGTTGCCTGCCGCCAGAGCCGGGGCGAAACCCCATGCGGCGATCGTCATGGGGAAGTTCCAGGGCACGATGATGCCGACGACGCCGATCGGCTCGTGGAAGGTGATGTCGAGCCCGCCCGCGACCGGGATCTGGCTGCCGAGCAGCCGCTCGGGAGCTGCCGAGTAGTAGGTCAGCACGTCGCGGACGTGCCCCGCCTCCCACCGCGCGGAGGCGATCGGGTGACCCGAGTTCTCGACCTCGAGCCGGGCGAGGTGCTCGATGTCGAGGTCGACGGCGGCGGCGAAGGCCCGCAGGGCTCCCGCACGCTCGGAGGGCGCGAGTGCCGCCCAGAGCCTCTGCGCGACGACCGCCTTGGCGACCGCGGCGTCGACCTCGTCGACGGAGTTGAGGTCGACCTCGCCGATCATGGTCTCGTCGGCGGGGTTGATGAGGGTTATCGACGTCACTCGTGCGTTCTCCTGATCTGTCATCGAACGGCCCGATCCGTCATCGAGCGGCGTCGACGAGCGCGGTGAAGAGTCGCCGGTCGGCCGCGTCCTCTTCGGGATGCCACTGCACGCCGACCCCGAACCGGGCGGAGGGCAGCTCGAGCGCCTCGATGACGCCGTCGTCGCTGCGCGCCGAGACGAGCAGCGGTTCGGCGACCCGGTCGACGGCCTGGTGGTGGTAGGCGTGAACGGTCAGCCGGTCGCCGACGGAACCGAGCAGCCGCTGCAGGCGACTGCCGTGCTGGACCTCGACGTCGACGGTGCCGAACACCGCGGGTGCGGGCTGGTACTTCTCGGATCCGACCACGTCCGGGAGGTGCTGGTGCAGGGTGCCGCCGAGGGTCACGTTGAGCAGCTGCGCGCCACGGCAGATCGCGAGGAACGGCATGTCCCGATCGATCGCCGCCGCGAGCAGCGCACTCTCCCAGGCGTCGCGGTCGTGCCGCGGATCCTGGGTGCGCTCGTGCCGATCGGCGCCGTACAGCGCGGGATCGACGTCGGCGCCGCCGGTGAGCACGAGCGCGTCGATGCCGTCGAGCACGCGCCCGACGGCCTCGGGGTCGGGGCTGTGCGGCGGCAGCAGCACCGGGATGCCACCCGCCTCGCGGACCGCGATCAGGTACACCTCGGGGAGCAGGGCGGCCCGGTAGTTCCAGACTCCCTGGCTCGCCTGCTCGAGGTAGCTGGTCAGCCCGATCAGCGGGGGACGGGTGTCAGAAGCGCTCGAAGCCACGGACCCTCTCCCAGTCGGTCACGGCCGAGTCGAATGCCGCGAGCTCGACGCGCGCGTTGTTGAGGTAGTGGTCGACGACCTCGTCGCCGAAAGCGGCACGCGCGACGGCCGACTGCGAGAACAGCTCGGCGGCGTCGCGCAGAGTCGACGGCACCCGGGGCTTGTCGCTCTCGTAGGCGTTGCCCTCGAAGATCGGCTCGAGTTCGAGTTCGTTCTCGATCCCGTGGATGCCGCCCGCGATCAGCGCGGCGACGGCCAGGTACTGGTTGACGTCGCCGCCGGGCACGCGGTTCTCGACCCGGAGGGAGGCACCTGATCCCACCACGCGCAGTGCGCAGGTGCGGTTGTCGAGGCCCCATGCGACGGCTGTCGGGGCGAAGCTGCCGAGCGCATAGCGCTTGTACGAGTTGATGTTGGGGGCGAAGAACAGCGACATCTCGCGCAGCGTGGCCAGCTGACCGGCGATGAAGTGCTCCATGAGCTTCGAGAACCCGTAGGGGTGCTCCTTGTCCGCCATCGGGAAGCCGCCCTCGTCGTCGCGGACGCTGAGGTGGATGTGGCACGAGTTGCCCTCGCGCTCGTTGAACTTGGCCATGAAGGTGAGCGCCTTGCCGTGGCGATCGGCGATCTCCTTGGCGCCATTCTTGTAGATTGAGTGGTTGTCGCATGTCGTGAGCGCATGCGCGTAGCGGAATGCGATCTCCTGCTGGCCGAGGTTGCACTCGCCCTTGACGCCCTCGCAGTACATGCCCGCGCCGTCCATCGAGTTGCGGATGTCGCGCAGCAGCGGCTCCATGCGCGTGGATGCGAGAAGCGCGTAGTCGATGTTGTAGTCGCTTGCCGGGGTGAGGTCGCGGTACCCCTTTGCCCACGCCTCGCGGAAGCTGTTGTCGAAGACGATGAACTCGAGCTCGGTGCCCACGTAGGGCGTGAGGCCCATCTCGGCGAGACGCTCGATCTGGGCGAGCAGGATCTGACGCGGCGACTGCACGACGGGCGCTCCGTCGAGCCACTGCAGGTCGGCCGTGACGATGGCACTGCCCGGCAGCCATGGCGCGAGGCGCAGGGTGTCGATGTCGGGGATCAGCGCCATATCGCCGTATCCGCGCTCCCACGACGACATCGAGTAGCCGGCGACGGTGTTCATCTCGACGTCGACGGCCAGCAGGTAGTTGCAGGCCTCCGCGCCGTGGCCCGCGATCTCCTCGCGGAAAAGCCGGGCGGCGACGCGCTTGCCGACGAGACGGCCCTGCATATCGGTGAAGGCGACGATCACGGTGTCGATCGCGCCCTCGTCGATCAGCTCGTAGAGCCTGTCGAGGGTCAGGTTGCCGGTACCGAGTGCGGGCCGGGCCGGGGCTGTCGACATGGAGACATCCTCTCGTCTCGCGCACCGGGCGGATGCGCGAATGTCGACCATTACACCACAGCCGCGTGGCGCGAAACGGGCTCTGAATTTACGCGCTGTTTACATCCAATGGTGGACGCGCGGTACCAATAGCCAGCATGCTCTGGGTACTCGCGACGTGCGCCCCCGCGCCTCCCCGCGAGTGCAGCATCGGCACCGAACACTCGCAGTTCTCCACCCGACGGTGCGATTCCGGTTCCACCGTCGCAAGCCAGCAGGGAGCGCCATGACCGACACCGCCAAGACCCCCACCTCGAGCGGAGGAGTCACCTATACCGCTGCGGAGGAGGGCTACTTCGAGAAGCGAGGCCTCAAGCGCACCGCCGGGTTCTGGGGGATCTGGGGCATCGGAATCGCCGCGGTCATCTCCGGCGACTTCTCGGGGTGGAACTTCGGCCTCGCCTCGGCCGGATTCGGCGGCATGTCGATCGCGTTCGTGCTGGTCGTGATCATGTACTTCGGCATGCTCTTCTCGATCGGCGAGATGTCGGCGGCGATGCCGCACACCGGCGGCGCCTACTCCTTCGCCCGCGCGGCGCTCGGCCCGTGGGGCGGCTTCATCACGGGCTTCGCCGAGACCATCGAGTACGTCGCCACCACCGCGGTCGTCGTCTACTTCTCGGCCTCGTACGCGGACGGGGTGACGCAGGCGTTCTTCGGCGGGGGCATCCCACTCTGGCTCTGGTGGGTCATCCTCTACGCCGTCTTCGTGGGCCTCAACTCGCTCGGCGCGGCCGTCGGCTTCCGCTTCGCGATCGTCGTCTCGATCATCTCGATCGCCATCCTCGGCGTCTTCGTCGTCTCGGTCATCGCGGCGGGCGCCGTCGACGTCGACTCGCTCTTCGACATCGCTCCCGACCCCGGACAGTCCGAGTTCCTGCCCTTCGGAGTCGTGCCCATCCTGTTCGCCCTGCCGTTCGCGATGTGGTTCTTCCTCGGCATCGAGGAGCTGCCGCTCGCCGCGGAGGAGGCGCACAACCCCGAGAAGGACATACCGCGTGCGGGCATCTGGGGCATGATCACCCTCGTCGTCACGGGTGCCGCCGTCCTGTTCTTCAACACGGCCGCGATCGGATCGAGCGCGGCGGGCGAGTCGGGCGAGCCGCTGCTCGACGGGTTCCGCGCCTTCATGCCCGATGAGCTGGCCGGCGTGCTGGCCCTGTTCGCCCTGATCGGACTGCTGGCGTCGCTGCAGGGCATCATGTTCGCCTACGGACGCAACATGTTCTCGCTCTCCCGCGCCGGCTACTACCCGCGCTTCCTGTCGCTGACCGGCAAGCGCCACCAGACGCCGTGGGTCGCTCTCGTCGTCGGCGCGGTGATCGGCTTCCTCGCCCTCGTCGTCGTCGACGCGACGGGCGGATCGGGTGGAGCCGCCGGCGCGATCGTGCTCAACATCGCGGTCTGGGGCGCGGTGCTCGCCTACATCCTGCAGATGGTGTCGTTCATCGTGCTCCGGCGGAAGTTCCCCGACGCGGCGCGTCCCTACAAGAGCCCCGTGGGAGTCGCGGGTGCCGTCGTGGCCGGTGTGATCGCGCTGCTGATCTTCCTCGGCTTCCTGCTGAACGAGGCGTTCCGGCCGGCGATCGTCGCGATCGCGGTGCTCTACGTGATCGGCCTCGTCGTCTTCGCGGTCTGGGGCCGGCACCGCCTGGTCCTGTCGCCCGAGGAGGAGTACGCCATGACCGGCGGCCTCCACCGCGATCCGCAGGTCGAGGGCTACGGCGACGTCACCCCGAAAGACCTGTAGGCCTGACGCCGATTTGCCCACTTCGGGGAGTCCTCCTGCGAGAACACTGCCCGAAGTGGGCAACTCGGCGCGCTAGGCGGCGACGCCCCGCTTCGCGAGGGAGTCGGCGACGATCGTGAGGCCGTCCATGCCGGGCAGCTTGGCGATGTTCGAGTCGATGCGACGGACCTCTTTCATGCCCTCCTCGCTGCCGAACAGGTGCTTCATGACGTGGGTGACGTCCTCGGGCGCGGAGATGGAGGAGCCGACCGGTCCCCAGGCGTTCTGCAGCGCGAGGCGGGTCAGCTTCTGCGCGACCTTGCTCTTCTCCAGCCGGTCGCGTGCCTGCGAGGCGTAGAACGCGACGTGGCGGGTCTCCTGCTGGGCGATGCGCTGGAGGAGGGGCGACAGTGTCGGGTGCGATTCGAGCTTGGCGAGGCGACGGTAGGCCGCGACGGCACTCCACTCGTTGGCGGCGCCCCAGCTCATGTGCACGGCGACGAAGTCGTTGCCGACCACGTTGCCCAGGATGGACTGGCGCAGCGGCCCGAGCTTGTCGCGCCAGCCGAGCTTGAGGCGCTTGGCCTTGAGCTCGTCGAAGTCGACGGTGATGCCGTGCAGGCCCAGCACGTGGGCGAGCGCCTCGCCGTGCCAGAACTCCTCGCGGTTCCACATGGTCATGAAGGCGGACACGTCGCGCTCCTTGTGCGACGGGGTGACCAGCAGGTCCCTCAGGTAGCAGACCGTGTGGTACTCGACGTCGCACATGTACCGGAGGCTGCGGAGCGTCTGCTCGGGCAGCGGGTCGGTCTTGAAGGCCTCGAAGTCGAGGTCCTCCCAGCCGACGCTCTCGGATGTCGCGGTGTAGTCGTCGATGTCGAATGCCATGGTTCCCCGTTCAGCGGAGGTTGTCGATGTGGTTCGGAGCGGAGTCGGATCTGGACTTGGTCCATTCCGCGACGTCCCACCGCTTGCCCCGCGCGAAGCGGTACAGCGCGGCATCCGGGTTCACCGCGGTCGGATTCCCGACCAGTTGCAGCCAGGATCGATCGGCGAGGCTGTCGCCGTAACCATACGACCGCGCGAGGTCGACGCCGTGCTCATCGGCGTAGTGCCGCAGCCAGGCGGCCCGCGACTCGTCGACGAGGGGCGGACGGTCGAGGTATCCGGTGAGCACGCCGTCGCGTTCGTGCATACGACCGGCGACCACCTCGTCGAAATACTCCGCCACGGGGGCGGTCAGCAGATCGATCCCGCCGGTGACGAGCACGGTGCGGTGCCCCGCCTTGCGGTGCTCCGCGACGCGGGCGAGGGCGTCGGGGAGGAGTCGCGCCTGCAGCTGGCGCCCCACCCGTCCCTCGACGAGTCGGCGGATGTCGGCGACCTTCATGCCCTTGTAGAGGCGGAGGAGGGTGCGGATGAACTCGCCCCGGTCCCGTCTCTCGGCCGCGACGTACTTGGGGAACGTGGCGAGGAGACGCGCCGCCTCCCGCGGCCAGAGCACGGCGGCCCGGTCCGCGAGCCGCAGCATCAGGTACTGCTCGATCAGGTTCGCCTCGAGGACCGTGCCCTCGAGGTCGAAGACCGCGACGACGTCCGAGCGCTGCGGCAGCGGCTTCGCCGTGCGCGCCGACGCCGAGCCGCGATCGGCGAACGCCCGGGTCAGCGAGGTGATCGACGGGAAGTGCACGCCCTGGAGGTAGTGCTCCCAGTCGATGGTGTCGACGTCGAACCCGCGGTCGTCGCGGAGATCATCGGGCAGGCTCTCGTGGAGGGCGTGCGTGCGCGAGACGTCGAAGATGATCTCGGTCTGCACGTAGGCCCGGTACAGGTCCGAATAGCTGCGCAGCAGTTCGAGCTCGTGCTTGCCCGTCTCGATCTGGTCGAGCCATTTGCGGGTGAGCGGTGTCGCGGGCAGATGCGTGACGACGCGTTCCGCGGCGCGGGAGCGCCGAACGCGCTGGCCGAGTTCGCGTTCGAGTTTGCGGCCGCCGGGGAACCGCCAGCTCGGCACCTCGACGGGGCCGCCCTCCGCCGGGATCGGGTTGGCGGTGAAGAACTCCTTGACGTTCTCGTACATCCGGTGGAACGGGAGCGGATTGCGAGCGCCCGATGCGACGTGGAAGTACTGCGCCCGGCCCGGCTCCTCCGGGCTCGCTGCGACGGCGAGGATCGCGTTGACGACGTGGTCGACGGGCACGACGTCGAGCACGCTGTCGGGCACCCCGGGGAACTCGGGGAGCTGACCGCGGCCGTAGGCGAGGATCAGCGGATCGGCGACCTTGAACCCGTCGATCCAGCCGGGGTAGGGATGACTGACGGCGCTCTCGATGATCGAGGGGCGCACGACCGACAGCCGGTGGCCGGCACCCGCCCACTGCTCCTCCGCGACGCGCTCGGCGAGCGCCTTGGTGAGCGTGTAGACGTCGGTCCAGCCGAGGCTCTCGGCACGCGATCGGCCGTGGTCGACGAGTTCGGCGTCGACGAACTCGCGGCGCAGCGTCTCAGCCGCCTCGGCGACGGCGCGCGGGCCGACCTTGCCGTGCTGCTGGCGGGCGGAGTGGATGAAGCGGCGGAGCGTTTCGGGCTGCCGGGAGTCGAACTCGACCCGCTCCCTCGCCTGCTGGGCGATCGAGTGCTCGAGCCGCCAGTCCACCTGGTGGTCGACGGCGTTCTCGGTCACGAGCCCCTTGCGGGCCCCGTTCACGTACGCGGTCGAGATGTGCACGACGTGCGGATCGGAGCCCGATGCGGCGAGCGCGCCGTAGAGACCCGTCGCTCCCCCGACGTTCGTGTCGAAGGCCTTGTCGATGGGCGGATCGAAGCTGACGGTGGATGCTCCGTGCAGGACGATGTCGAGGTCCCCCGGCAGCTGCTCGACCGAGTCGAGGTCGCCTTCGATGACGCGCACCCGTTCCGCGAGGATCCGGGCCGCCTCCTCGTCGCCGACGCGTTCGCGCCAGGGGCGGAACACGGCCTTGCGGATCAGCTTGTCGACGCGCGCCTGGGCGGGAGTCGATCCCTTGGCCCGGACGATCACCGAGATCGTGGTCTCGGGGTGGTCGGTCAGCAGTCGCTCGAGCACCGCCTGTCCGACGAATCCCGTCGCGCCGGTGAGCAGGATGTGGGCCTTGCCGAGGTCGGGGTTCATGCTCGCCGTCTTGTCGTCAGGTCGGCCGCGACGCGGCCGATCCAGGATGCGATGCCCTCGAGGCCGCCGCGGCGGGGCGTCTCCCGGGCGGATCGCTCGAGCAGGCGCAGACCGGCGAGGCCGGGCAGCTCGTCGATGCGGCCGTCGATGGTCGCGATCGTGTCGTCGCTGATGAGGGCCGCGTAGAAGCGCCTCGTCGCGTCCGGGGACTCGTCGATGGCACCGAGCGGCAGTTGGGCGCGGGCGAGTCGGCGGCGCGCGAGATCCGATGCCGTCGGGGATCGTTTCAGCCGGTCGCGGGACTGCAGCGACCAGAACAGCTCGTGGCGGGCCTTCACCTCCGCGAGCTGCTCGAGCAGCGCGCGGAACGACTCGTGGTCGGCCTGCTCGGCGAGCGAGACGAACGCCGCGCGGGTGACCCATTCGTCGACCGCTCCGGTGGCGGAGTGCACGGCGACGACGTCCTCGCCGATCGCGTTGGCGATGACCGACTCGTGGATCGGCTCCACCCGCTCGGCGAGGGAGTGCCAGAACCGGGCGAGGGGTCCGAGGCGCCCCGCTGCCGCTGCCTCGTAGGACGGGTGGGCGTCGAGGACAGCTTCGAGCGCGTCGGCGATCCAGTACTTCTCGTACGCCCAGGTGACGAGGAACGCGGTCACACGGGCGTCCTTGTGGGTCGGCGTGACGAGGACGCTGCGGAGGTGACGCATGGTCGAGTGCTCGAGGCGCGCGAGGTAGGCGACGAGGTCGAGCGTGCGATCGTCGAGCGGATCGGTCGCGTAGACCTCGAGGTCGAGCCCGGGCCGGTGACTGCCGACGGCGGTGCGCGCGAACTCGCGCACATTGAACTCGGCGCCTGGGACGAGGTCGTCCGCGTCGGAATCCGACTCACCGGCGGGGGGACGCGGTGCTGTGGCGCGCGTCATGAAAGCTCTCCCGTAACGTTCATATCTCCAGGATTCGTCGCGGACCGGGTCTTCGGATTCCGTGACATTCGAGAATGACGGGCGAAGCGTAGGGTGTGGCAATGCTAACGGCACTGGTGACGGGTGGGACGTCCGGCATCGGTGCGGCGTACGCCGAGTCGCTCGCGCGTGACCGCTACGACCTCGTCCTCGTGGCTCGGGACGCCGGCCGTCTGGCCGCGACGGCGGAGCGTCTGCGCGCGGCTCACGGGGTCCGTGTCGAGACGATCCAGGCCGATCTCGCCGACCGCGACCAGGTCGAGATCGTCGTGCGCAGGCTCTCCGATCCCGAGCACCCGATCGAGCTGTTCGTCAACAACGCCGGGTTCGGCGTGCACGCCCGTCTGACCTCGGAGGACACGTCCGAGCACGAGCACGGCATCGACGTCATGATCCGGGCCGTTCTCGTCCTCGGCGGCGCGGCCGCCCGTTCGATGCGCTCCCGCGGCAGGGGCACGATCATCAACGTCTCGAGCGTCGCCGGCTACATCACCATGGGGTCGTATTCGGCGATCAAGGCCTGGGTGGCGTCGTACAGTGAAGGTCTCGCCGTCGAGTTGAGGGGAAGCGGGGTGACCGTGACCGCATTGACCCCGGGATGGGTCCGCACCGAGTTCCATGAGAGGGCCGGCATCCGCACGTCGTCGATCCCCGCGCCGCTCTGGATCGACGTCGAACGTCTCGTCGACGTCGGTCTTCGGGACGCGCGTCGCGGCAAGGTCGTCTCGGTGCCGACCGCCACCTTCACCGTCCTGCTCTGGTTCTGCCGGCACCTCCCGCGGTCGGTGATCCGCCGCATCTCGGGCATGATCTCGTCGTCGCGCCGGGAATCCGACGGCGCATCGGGCTCCGAACCCAGTTCCGTGGAGCAGACCGGCAAGTGAACGATCCGACCCAGCGATTCCGATCGCGTTCCCTCCTCGCTGCGCGCTTCCTCGCCCAGCGCGGCCTGCTGAAGCCCGTCGTCTGGACGTGCACGCGAGTCACCGTGGTGGGCCGCTCCCGTCTGCGCGACCTGAACGGCGCATTCGTCGCCGTCGCGCACCACTCCAGTCACCTCGATGCGCCTCTCGTCTTCGGCAGCCTGCCGTGGCGTCTCGCCGGGCAGCTCGCCGCGGGAGCCGCCGCCGACTACTTCTTCGACGTGAAGTGGCGGACCTGGCTGACCGTCCTGTTCTTCAACGCCTTCCCCATCGACCGCAGCGGAATGGGCGGCAGGCCCCGTCTGTCGAGGTCGCTGCTCGCCGCCGGGGTCCCGATCCTGATCTTCCCCGAGGGGGGCCGCGCTCGGACCGGTGAGGGCATCCGAGCCTTCAAGCCGGGTGCTGCCGCGATCGCGATGTCGAGCGGTGTGCCCGTCCTGCCGATCGGCATCATCGACGCAGCCCGCGCCATGCCTCGAGACCGCAACTGGCCCGTGCGCGGACGCACGCCGGTCGCGGTAGTCTTCGGCTCGCCGCTGTACGCCGAAGAGGGCGAGACCGCGGAAGCTTTCACCAGCCGGCTGCGCGGCGAGGTCGAGCGACTCTCGTCCTGGTCGAACGCCGACTCGTCTCAGGAGGAAGTCCGATGACCGACGTCAAGCACATGAAGTGGTGGGGTTGGGGTGTCGAGGGCGTCGGCTTCCACCACGAGGACAAGCCCGCCTTCGCCCCCTTCGTGAAGAAGGCCGTCGGACTCGATGTCTGGCAGCCCGCGGGCGAGCAGCCGTCGTTCGAGGACCTCGACGTCCCCGCTTCCCAGGCGCCCGCATCTCTCGTGCAGGGCCTCGCTGCGATCGTCGGCGAGAAGCAGGTGGTCACCGACGACCTCGAGCGCGTCATCCACACCTACGGCAAGAGCATCCGCGACCTCATGCGGGTGCGCGCCGGCATCCTGCCCCGCGTGCCCGACGTGGTCGTCTACCCGGCCGACGAGGCCGAGTCGCAGCGCATCGTGGCGCTCGCCGCTCAGGAGGATGCGGTCATCATCCCGTTCGGCGGCGGCAGCAACATCTCCGGCAGCCTCGAGCCCGAGAAGGGCGAGACGCGCCCGGTCGTGTCGCTCGACATGGGCCGGCAGCGGCGCCTGCTCGAGCTCGACGAGGGATCAGGGCTCGCCCGGATCCAGGCGGGCGCCCTCGGCCCCGACCTCGAGAAGCAGCTGAACGACCGCGGCTGGACGATCGGCCACTTCCCCGACAGCTTCACCCACTCGAGCCTCGGCGGCTGGGTCGCGACCCGCTCGTCGGGCGCGCAGAGCGACAAGTACGGCGACATCGCCGACATCGCCCGCGGCATGCGGCTCGTCCGCCCCGACGGCATCGCCGAGATCCGCGCCATCCCGAGCGCGTCCACCGGTCCGAGCGTCCGCGAGATGATCGTGGGCAGCGAGGGACGGCTCGGAGTCATCTCCGAGGTCACCGTGCAGGTGCACCGCCGCCCCGAGGAGCGCCAGATCCAGGCCTACTTCTTCCCCTCGTTCTCCGCGGGTCTCAAGGCCATGCACGAGATCTCCGAGTCGGATGCGAGCCCGTCGATCACCCGCGTCTCCGACGCCCGCGAGTCGGGCTTCTCGCTCGCGACGAGCAAGGAGAGCAAGGGCCTCTCGGGAGCGGCGCAGAAGGGCCTGATGGCCTTCCTCAAGAAGCGCGGCTGGAACCTCGACGAGCTCGCCCTCTCGTTCATCGGGTACGAGGGCTCTCCCTCGCATGTGCGCTACCAGAAGCGCATCGTCGGCAAGATCGTCCGCAAGCACGGCGGGCTCGGCGTCGGGGCGGGGCCGGGTGCCCTGTACGACCAGAAGAAGTTCGACACCCCCTACCTCCGCGACTTCCTGCTCGACCGCGGGGCCGCCGCCGACGTGTCCGAGACGGCCGCGCCGTGGTCGAAGCTGCAGGACGTCTACGACACCGTCGTCAAGGCGGCGAACGGCGCCTACGACTCGATCGGCGTCTCGGGCTGGATCATGTGCCACCTGTCGCATTCGTACCGATCCGGCGCCTGCCTGTACTTCACCTTCGCCTTCGTGACCGGCGAGGACAAGATCGCCGAGTACGACGTCGTCAAGTCGGCGATCCAGCAGTCGTTCATCGACGCCGGCGGAACGCTCTCGCACCACCACGGCGTCGGCGTCGAGCACGCGCTGTGGATGGAGCAGGACATCTCTCCCGAGGGCGTCGCGATCATGCGCGGCCTGCTCGAGAGCGCCGATCCGCAGCGCATCCTCAACCCGGGCAAGATCATCACCGACGTCCGGGTTCCCGAAGCACGCTGACCTGCCCGCTTCGGGCAGTGTTCGCGCTCGAACACTGCCCGAAGTGGGCGACTCGGCGGCCTAGAGGTCGATCGCGCCCTGCGAGCGGGCGTTGTACACGACCTGCTCGCCGTCCTCGATGCTGCGGCCGTAAGCGGCGAACACGGCGAGCGCCTCGTCGCGCAGCACGTCCTGCGTGACGCTGATGCCGCGCGCCTCGAACTGCTCGGCCCAGTCCTCGCGGACGGGGCCCTCGTCGAACTTCGTCAGGTGCTCGAGCTCGGGCCCGTGCCCGGCGACGACGAGGCGGCGCACGCCCGACCAGAGAGTGGCGCCGTAGCACTGCGCGCACGGCCGCCAATTGACGACGAGTTCGCGGGCGGGTGCGCCCTCGGCACCGAGATCCCACCCGCCGACGCGGGTCTCCGCGAGCGAGAGCGCGACGACCTCGGCGTGACCCACGGAGAGCCCGGAGGCGAGCACCACGTTGACGCCGACGGACACGATGGCGCCCGACTCGGACTCGACCACGATCGCCGCGAACGGCCCGCCGGTCTTCTCCCGGAAGTTGCGGTCGGCGAGTCGGTGCACGAGCGCCATCCGCTCCTCATCGGTGGCGAGCGTCTCGGGGACGTCGGCCATTTCGTCGAGCACCCATGCGGGCAGCTCGGCGGTGAAGCGGGTGGCCAGTGCGCTGGTGTCCACAGCGTTTCCTCTCGACGGAGCTCGTGCGTGTCCGTTCCACTATGGCCGATCCACCAGCGGCCAACCGCCAGAATGACGGAATGCCGCTTCCCATCGAGGACTACGCCCTGATCGGCGACCGCCACACCGCTGCGCTCGTCGGCCGTGACGGGAGCATCGACTGGCTGTGCCTCCCCCGGTTCGACTCTCCGTCCACATTCGGCGGGCTGCTCGGCACGAAGGACCAGGGACGGTGGCTGCTGGCTCCCATGGGGCCGGGCGCGACGTCGACCCGCCGCTACCGGGGGCAGACCCTCATCCTCGAGACCCATTGGGTCGCCGACGACGGCGAGGTGCTGGTCACCGACTTCATGCCGTACGGCAACCGTCGGGCGGATGTCGTCCGCCGCGTGCACGGCCTGAAGGGCCATGTCCTGATGCGGCAGGACCTCCGGATCCGCTTCGGCTACGGAGAGGCGCTGCCCTGGGTGCGTCAGGTGGGCGATGACGCGCAGCCCGAGATGATCGCGGTCGCCGGGCCCGATGCGCTGATGATCCGCGGCCCCCAGTTGGAGCCCGCGAACCACTCGCACCAGGCGGAGTTCCTGGTCGCGGCCGGTGAGACCGTCGACATCGTCCTCACCTGGTATCCCTCGCACCGGGACGCGCCCGCACCGCTCGACATCGACGACGCCCTGCGGTCGACCCATCATCAGTGGGAGTCCTGGGCGCGCGGGCTGACCCATGAGGGCCCGCACAAGGACCACGTGTTCCGCTCGCTCGTGCTGCTGCGCGCGCTCACGCACGAGGACACCGGCGGCATCGTCGCGGCCGCGACCACGAGCCTCCCCGAGCAGGCGGGCGGGGTGCGCAACTGGGACTACCGCTACGTGTGGTTGCGCGACGCAGCGCTCACGCTCATCGTGCTGCTCTCCCACGGGTCGAACGCGGAGGCGTCCGGCTGGCGCGACTGGCTGCTCCGCGCGATCGCCGGGGATCCGGGGGATGTGCAGATCATGTACGGGCTCGCGGGTGAGCGCCAGCTCATCGAGCGCGAGCTGACCAGCCTCCCCGGCTACCTGGGCGCCTCCCCCGTGCGCGTCGGGAACGGCGCGGCGACCCAGTTCCAGGCCGACGTGATCGGCGAGGTCATGGTGGCCCTCCACGAGGCGCGCCTGAGCGGGCTCCCCGACAGCGCCGACTCCTGGGCACTGCAGCTCGCCCTCCTGCGCTTCACCGCCGACCACCTCGACCAGCGCGACAACGGCATCTGGGAGATGCGCGGCGACCCGCAGTACTTCACCCATTCCCGAGCCATGATGTGGGCGGCGTTCGACCGCGGCATCCGCGCGGTCGAGGAGTGCGGCCTCGAGGGTCACCCCACCCGGTGGAAGCGGCTCCGCGACGAGCTGGCCACCGAGATCGAGGACAAGGGCTTCGACACGGCCCAGAACAGTTACGTGCAGCACTACGGGTCGTCCGAAGTCGACGCGTCGCTGCTGCAGCTCGCTCAGGTCGGCTACGTGGCGTACGACGATCCCCGCATGCTCGGCACCGTGGCCGCGATCGAGAAGAACCTGCTGCAGGACGGGCTGGTCCTCCGCTACCGCACCGAGGCGTCGACGGACGGGCTGCCCGCCGGCGAGAACCCGTTCCTGGCCTGCTCGTTCTGGCTGGTCGAGCAGTACGCGCGCAGCGGCAGGAAGGCCGACGCCGAGAAGCTCATGCACCGCCTCACGGCACTGTCCAACGATGTCGGCATGTTCTCGGAGGAGTACGACCTCGCGGCAGGGCTCCAGATGGGCAACACGCCTCAGGCTCTCTCGCACCTCACCTTCGTGCGCGCCGCGGACGCGATCAGCACCGCGAGCTGACCCGTCTGCCGCCTCGTCGGGAGTGTGCTGAGCATCCGGTCGGGCACCCGCCCTTCGGAGTGAGAATCGGGAGAGCGCACCGATTCCACCCGAGGAGTGACGATGACCGAGGCTTTCCCCTCGTCCGATGACGCCGATCGCGGAGATCGCATCGACGACCCGAGCGTCGCCGGCGAGATCGAGGAGTACCAGATCGTCGATCCCCCGCTCACCGATGAGGAGCGCACGATCGATGAAGAGGTCGAGGACCCGGAGGCACCGCTCGTCGACCCCGTTCCGGACGACTCGGCCGACCCCGCCGTCGATCCGCGCGCCGTCGACGACTTCCCCGACATCGAGTAACCGCTGAGCGTGCGCCGGAGAATCCTGTACGTGGTGTGAGAGTGAACTGAAAAGCGGTGGATGCGGCGCCGCAGCCCCATAGCGTCGGATACACCCTCCCCACCCGCACCAACGAAAGGAAGGGCCCATCATGGCCAGCATCATCGAAGCGATCGATGTCGACGTTCCCGTCTCCACCTCGTACAACCAGTGGACTCAGTTCGAGGAGTTCCCCAAGTTCCTCAGCTTCGTCGAGAGCATCACGCAGACCGACGACACCCACAACCACTGGGTCGTGAAGATCGGTGGAGTCGAGCGCGAATTCGACGCCGAGGTCACCGAACAGCTGCCCGACGAGCGAGTCGCCTGGAACAGCATCTCCGGCAAGGACGAGCACGCCGGTGTCGTCACCTTCCACAAGCTCTCCGACACAACCTCGCGTGTCACCGTTCAGATCGACTGGAAGCCCGAGGGCTTCGTCGAGTCGGCAGGTGCCGTGCTCGGCATCGACGACCACATGATCAAGAAGGACCTCAAGAACTTCAAGGAGTTCATCGAGGCGCGGGGCGTCGAGGACGGTGCCTGGCGTGGCGAGGTCACCAACAGCTGAGGACACCGCTCCTCTTTCGCACTCAGCCCCGCCGTGGCACGTTCCGGCGGGGCTGTTTCGCGCCCTCAGCCAATCCGCCGGGCACAGCGAGGCGGGCAACGCTCGTGGGGGCTCAGCCGACGACGGCGTCCCCGGCGGACTCAGCCGACGACGGCATCCACGTCGACGAACAGATCCGCATGCTCCCGGGTCCCGAGGATCACCCGGGCGTTGGCCTCGTCCACTCTCAGCACGAACTCCGCCGCCTGCTCGGCGGTCTTCCCGTATCGCTCGTGACGCGCACGGAGCCGCTGGCGACGCTGCTCGTGATCGACGTCGGCGAACCAGACCTCGTCGAATTCCCGGCGCACCGACGGCCACGGGTCGAGTGGGGAGAGCAGGTAGTTGCCCTCACTGACGACGATCCGCACCGACGGGTCCACCGGGATCGAGGCGGCGATCGGCTGCTCGATCTCGCGTTCGAAGGCGGGCGCGAAGACGGTGCCGCCGGTCTCCGCTCTGAGTCGGCGCAGCAGTGCGAGATAACCGGACGGATCGAACGTGTCGATCGCGCCCTTCCGCTCGCTCAGGCCGAGGCGGTCGAGGACCGCGTCGCCGAGGTGGAAACCGTCCATCGGGACATGGGCGGCGACGACTCCTCGGGCGCTCAGCCGGTCGACGAGCCACACGGCGAGCGTCGTCTTACCCGCTCCGGGGGCGCCCGCGATCCCGAGGAGGACGCGCTCACCCTTCGCGGCGAGCGCCACGGCACGATCGACGACGTACTCGGCGGAACTCACGCGTCGACAGTATCCGCTCGCGCAGTGCGGGCGGCCGCGCGCGGGAGGTCTGCGCACCGCGCATGTCCGTTCGCACCGCGCACGCGCGGCTGTCGGGCGGGGATGGTCGAATGGAGTGGTGTCCTCCGACTTCGTCCTCTCCCGGTGCGGGTGATGAACGAAACGTTCGTGCTCACGCGGATCGGCGATTCGGTGCGAGTCGACATCCGCGGGCCGCGCAACGGCGGCGCAACCGCCCCCGTCACCGTCGCGTCGAGCGACCTGCCGACGTTCGTCGCGGAACGCGAACTCGACGCCGAGGGAGGCGCGGGGCCGAGGTGGGTCTGGGACGACACGACGCGCTGGTACCCGTCGCTCCTCGAGTCCGGAGTCCGGGTGCGCCGCTGCCTCGACCTCCGACTGTCCCACGACATCCTCCGCCGCTCCCCTCACGTCGACCCGGGCCTGCTCGTCGGTGCGTCGAGCGCCGAGTGGGAGGCGATGGACCCCGTCGAACTCGCCGGCCCCGCCCTGTTCGCCTGGCACGAGCATGACGAGCCGCTCGACTCGCTCGCCGAATTCGACCGCCAGCAGGCTGCGCTCGCCGCGTCGACGAAACGCGATCCGCTCGGGCTGCTTCTGGCAGCCGAGAGCTCGGGAGCCCTCGTCGCCGCCGAGATCGCACATGCCGGTCTCCCCTTGCGCGAGGCCCTGCACGAGCGGATGCTGACCACGCTGATCGGCCCTCGTCCGCTGCCGGGGGCGCGCCCTGAGCTGCTCGAGCAGCTGCTTCCCGTCATCCGCGGCGCACTCGGGGCGCCCGATCTCAACCCCGACTCGCCGAAAAGCCTGCTGCGGGCGCTCAGAGCCGCCGGACTCGACGTGACGGACACCCGGGCCTGGAATCTCCGCCAGCTCGACCATCCCGCCGTCGGCCCGATCCTCGAGTACAAGAAGCTGCTGCGCCTTGCGAACGCGAACGGCTGGCGGTGGCTCGACACCTGGGTCCGCGACGGCCGTTACCGTCCGAACTTCCTCCCCGGAGGCACTGTCACCGGCCGGTGGGCCGCGCACGGCGGCGGTGCGCTGTCGTTCCCGGCCCAGATCAGGTCGTCGGTGGTCGCGGACGACGGATGGAAGTTCGTCGTCGCCGACGTCGCCCAGCTCGAGCCCCGCGTGCTCGCCGCGCTCAGCACCGACCTCGCGATGGCCGAGGCCGCCAGCGAGTCCGACCTCTACGAGGGGATGGTGAAGCGGGGTGCCGTGGCCACGCGCAAGGAGGCCAAACTCGGCATGCTCGGCGCGATGTACGGCAGCACGAGCGGAGAGGGCGGCCGCATGGTGACCCGCATGACGCGGCTCTACCCGAGGGCGTTCGGCTTCGTCGAGGAGGCCGCCCGGGCGGGCGAGCGCGCCGAGGTGGTCGAGACATTCCTCGGCCGCGCCTCCCCCGCACCGACCGGACGCTGGACTCTCGCCCTCGGCGATCTGCCGGCGGACGATGCGGGGCGCGACCGGGACCGTCGCAAGTGGGGCCGGTTCACCCGCAATTACGTGGTGCAGGGCAGCGGCGCCGAGTGGACCCTCTGCTGGATCGCGACACTGCGGAATCTGCTCTGGCAGCTCGATGGCGCCGGCGAGCTCACCGACCGACCGCACCTGGTCTTCTTCCTGCATGACGAGGTGCTCATCCACACTCCGGCGGCGCTGGCCGAGGAGACCATCCTCGCGGTCCGCCGGGCCGCCGCCGAGGCGACGAGGGTCATGTTCGGGACGTTCCCGATCGACTTCCCGCTCGACGTGGCCATCGTTGACTCGTGGGCCGAGGGCGACTCCCGCGCATTCCTCCTGGACGCGGAGGACGAGGACCCCGACCTGGAAGCCGACCTCGCCTCCCCCCGCTGACTCGGATACTCCGGGCGCATCCGCACGTTCCGGCGTGCATCGGTGTCCGGAACGTGCGTTCTCGGACGCGGGCCCGGCGAGTACCCCCGAATGCTCCGCCTGCTCCCACGGCGCGGCGACCGTCGCGGCCCCGGGTCAGCTCGGGTCGGAGAACGAGCTCTCGGAGTCCGCCTCGAGCCGGTAGTCGAAATACCCCGAGTACTCGTAGATGAGGCCGACGATCGGCGCGGTGAGCGTGAGCGATACGTGCTGGCGCGACACCGCTTCGTCGAAGCGCTCGGTCAGCGCCACCCGAGGCGAGAGCCATGCGGGCAGAGGGATCAGACGGCGGCCCACCCGGATCAGCAGGGCGGTCGACTCCATGGACAGCCTGCTCTCGCTGACGCACGGCGACAGGCGGGCGACGAAACGGCGGGACCGTCCGAGCCGGTCGACGAGCCCGTGATCGTCGACACCGATGGAGTCGCTCATCCGCCGCTCGCGTCGGGGGAACCGGAAGATGCGTACCGCCTCGACGGCGGGGTGCCCGTGCGACCTCGACGGCCTGTTGACCACGGTGAATGGAACGCCCTGGCCCCACGCCGGGAACACGATGCCCTGACCCGAGAGCAGCCACAGCACCGGCCACAGCCAGCGCCGTGGCGTGCCGACACGATCCCAGGTCCCCTCGCCGATTCCGACCTGACCATCGGGAATCGCCGAGAAGTAGGTGCGGAGGTGTGGATGCAGCCCGTCGAGCGAGGGGCCGAGCGCGACCTGGTACGGCGAGAGCGCCGAATCGGTGTCGTCGATTCCCATGACTCGATCTTGCCCGACCTCTTCCGCGATCAGCCGGGAGTACTCACAGGTGGCGGGCGCTGGTGCTACCGTGCCGACATGCGCTGGGGACGTGCCTACTTCGCTCTCCAGGCGCCGGCCGGCGCTGCGTGGTGGATCGGCGTCGCGGTGTCGCCGTTCATCCGCGAGACCACCCTCGGCAGCCTCGACCCCCTCATCGTCGCAGTGTTCGACCTGCCCCTGTTCGTTCTGGCTTCGGCCCTCGCGGCGTTCGCCGTCCGCGCCGCGGCGTGGACGGCGACCGTGTGGACCCTCCTGGTCGCGGTCGCCCTCGCCGGCTACGCGATCGTCACGACCGAGGCCGGATGGGGTGTGCTGGTCATGATCGCGGCAGCCGGGGGCTCGGTGATCGGCCTGGCCCTCGTCGTCCTCGGCCGGATCCCGACCGAATGGATCATCGCGGGCCCGTTCGCCTTCCGCCCCGCTGCGGTCCACCGCCCGACCGGTCACCTGGCCTCGACGTTCGGGCAGCTCGTGCTGTTCTGGGGATTCTTCCTCGCTGCAGTCCCGCTCCTGATCGAGATGTTCGAGGATCGCCTCGGGCTCGGGATCCCGTTCGGCCCGTACGCCACGTGGGCGGGAGCGGCCCTCCTGCTGCCGGCCAGCGCGTTGGGGATCTGGTCGGCGATCACCATGGCTCTGATCGGCCAGGGCACGCCGTTGCCGGCGGCGATGGCCTCCCAGCTCGTCGTCGCCGGACCGTACCGGTTCGTCCGCAACCCGATGGCGGTCGCCGGCATCACGCAGGGTGTCGCGGTCGGGCTGATGCTGTCGTCGTGGCTCGTCGTCGGCTACGCGCTCATCGGCTCGGTCCTCTGGAACTACGCCGTCCGTCCACTCGAGGAGGCCGACCTCGCCGCCCGCTTCGGTGAGCCGTACCGCCGCTACCAGAGGGCGGTGCGCTGCTGGATCCCGCGCATTCCCGAGCACCGGCGCGAGGTCGCCGCCGTCGACTGACCCTCCCCGGCCCGGGGCGCGGGGCGCGGCGCGCGGCGCAGTACGTTCGTGGATATGTCCGCGACGATCACCGCCCCGCCCCGCCGCGAGACCCGTCGTGCACGCGTCGCCGTCACCGCGCTGTTCCTCACCAACGGCGCCCTTTTCGCGAACCTCATCCCCCGGTATCCCGAGATCAAAGCAGAGCTCCAGCTCGACAATGCGGCCTACGGTCTCGCGGTGGCGGCCTTCCCCGCCGGCGCGATCGTCGCGGGGCTCGCCGCCGGAGTGGTGGTGCGACGCCTTGGGTCGGGACCCGCGGCGGTCCTCGGGACCATCCTCACCGCGATCGGCACGATCCTCGCCGGATTCGCTCCGTCGCTCGTCGTGTTCGCCGGGGCGCTGTTCTTCGCGGGCGCGATGGACGCCGTCTCCGATGTCGCGCAGAACACCCACGGCCTCCGGGTGCAGCGCCTCTACGGTCGCTCGATCATCAATTCGCTGCACGCGACCTGGTCGATCGGCGCCGTGCTGGGCGGTTCGATGGCCGCCGCCGCGATCGCGCTCGACATCCCCCCCGGGCCTCACCTCGTCGCCTCCGGCGCCGTCTTCGCCATCGTGTCGCTCGTCGCCCTCCGCTTCTGCCTCCGGGGCAGGGACGAGGAGGACCGGCCCCGGCCATCCCACGCCGACTCCTCCGACAGGCGCCGGGCGGCACGTCGGATCGGTCTCATCCTGACGGCCCTCGTCGCGATCGCGATCGCCGGCGCACTCGTCGAGGACGCGGGGTCGAGCTGGGCGGCCGTGTACCTGTCGGGGAGCCTCGACGCCCCCGCGGCGGTCGCCGCCTACGGCTTCGTCGCCCTGGTCGGCGCGCAGTTCGTCGGCCGCATCCTCGGCGACCGGTTCGTCGACCGGTTCGGCCAGCGCGCCGTCGCCCGGGCAGGTGGAGCGATAACGGCGCTCGGGATGGGAGCCGCACTGCTGTTCCCGTCGATACCCGGCACGATTCTCGGGTTCGCGGCGGCCGGATTCGGTGTGGCGACCGTCATCCCCGCAGCGATGCACGCCGCCGACGAGGTACCCGGCCTGCGGGCGGGCACCGGCGTCACCGTCGTGTCATGGCTGATGCGGCTCGGATTCCTGTTCTCCCCGCCGATCGTCGGGCTGATCGCCGACGCCTCGACCCTCCGGATCGGTCTGCTGGTCGTCCCGCTGGCAGGGCTCATCGCGTTCGCGCTCGCGGGTGCGCTGGGCGGACGGACGCGCACGACCGCGGCACCGCATCCGGGCCCGGTGAGCGCCCCGACTCCCGACTAGCCGGGGCGCCCAAGCGGGCCTCGACTACTGGATGGACCAGCCGCCGTCGGAGGGGAGGACGACGCCGTTGATGTTGACCCCGTCGTCGCTCAGCAGGAATGTGATCGACGCGGCGAGCTGCTCGGCCGTGGCAAGGGTCGGGATCTGCATCTGGTACGGCGTCAGCTTGGCCTGACCCGACTCCGACACGTGCGGCGGGAACGGGATGCCCGTCGCGACACCGCCCGGGGCGACGGCGTTGATCCGCAGTCCCTCGCGGCCGTACATGAAGGCGGCGCTGCGAGTGAGGCCGATGACGCCGTGCTTCGACACCGTGTAGGCGTTGCCGGACGCGTTGCCGCGGAGGCCGGCTTCCGAGGCGATGTTGACGATCGAGCCCTGTCCTGCCGCGAGCATCACGGGGATGACGGCACGGCTGAGTTTGAACGCACCGGTGAGGTTGACGCCGATGACCCGGTCCCACATGGCGTCCGACGTCTCGTGCAGGGGCGAGAAGTCGTCGTTGATCCCGGCGACGTTGGCGAGGCCGTCGATGCGCTCGCCCGCGGCCGCGACGATCGCGTCGACGCTCTCCTGCTTGGTGATGTCGCCCGCGACGACGACGATCTCGGAAGCGGGGAGCGTGGCAGCGAGCTCGTTCAGCTTCTCCTCCGAGATGTCGACCGCGATGACCCGGCCGCCCTCGCGTGCGATGCGCTCGGCGGTCGCGCGACCGATGCCGGATGCCGCGCCGGTGACGATCACGGTCCTGCCCGCGAAGCGCTGCGATCCGGTGACCGCCGACGCGGATTCGTCCTCGACGTCGTCCTCGGGATCGACGGCGACTCCGCCGTTGGCCTTCAGCACGAGGTCGTCGACCATGGACTGCGGCATCTGGCCCTGGCTCATGGTGACCAGCTGCTGCAGCGGCAGGATCTTCAGCGGCGTGAGCACTCGCTCGTCGACCCCGGCCTGGGTGAGAAGATCGCGGATGAGCGGTCCGCCGGCCGGATGCTTGAGCCAGGTCCCGATCGAGCTCTTCGCGGTGAGCGGTTTGTCCTTGGCCATGATGAGTCCTTTGTTCGGAGGTGGCGCGTCCGCGCGCCCGACTGCCAGAAGCATATATTCTGCACACGCAGAAAAATCGAGCTGAGGGGAGAATCGGCTATGACCGAAGCTCGCTCCCCCACGCCCCGGCGGCGCGGCCGGCCGTCGACGATCGATCGGGCCGGCATCGTGGCGGCCGCTCGGCGCCTCGACCCGCGCACGCTCACTCTCCAGGCGGTCGCGGACGACCTCGGCGTCCAGCGGCAGAGCCTCAGCTACCACGTCGCCGACAGGGACGAGCTGCTCCGCCTGGTCGCCGTCGAGGAGGTCGCAGCCCAGGCGCAGCGGCGCGGCAGCGTCGAGTCCGACGACTGGCGTCAGGCCGCCCGTCGATTCGCGACGTCCCTCCAGGACGCGGTCGCGGGCGCCGGCATCCTGTCGCAGCATGTGCGCCTGCAGGGACCCGACCAGGTGCTCTTCCTCGCCCCCGCGGAGCAGCTGATCTCATCCCTCTTCGACGCGGGTCTCAACGAGCGCGCGGCGGTGGGTGCGGTCAACGCCCTGATCGACCTGTCACTGGCCGCCGGGCGCGCCTCGGCGGCGCACGAGGCGGCGGAGCGCCTCTCCCTGGCCCAGCAGATGGAGGCCGAGCTGCTCGGAGACGCGACGACTCCGCTCCCGGCGCTCCGGCGGGCGGCGGCGGCTCACGCGATGCTGGAACCCGCCGACCAGTTCGAGTTCGACCTCGATCTGCTGCTCCGGGGTCTCGCCTCGCTGATCGACGACGCGGCCCGCGACTGAGCGGACGTGACTGCTCCAAGCCGAGAGCAGAGACGGCGTCACCTCGGGAAAAGAAGAAGTCCCGCAACACTGGCGAGCCGAACTCGGCATCCCCGCGCGGATGTTCGGTGCCGCCGACGGCGCCTACTCGGTGGCGCTGTGCACGCCGACCGGACTCCCCATCGTCACCAACGCCGGCTTCTCCGTCGTGCCGGGGGTTGCGACCGAGGAACTCGCCACGGCCGACACGGTCATCGTGTCACCCGTAGACCCGACCTACCTCCGACGCGAGTTGAGCCCCGAGATGCGCGACGCCTTGATCCTGGTGAGGCCGGGGGCGCGCGTGGTGTCGATCTGCACGGGCGGTTTCACGCTCGCGGCGGCGGGACTGCTCGATTCCCTGGTGGCGACGACGCACTGGCAGTGCAGCCCGCTGTTCCAGAAGTGGTATCCGCACATCGGCCTCGACGAGAACGTCCTCTTCGTCGACTCCGGCAATGTCATGACGTCGGCCGGCGCAGCCTCGGGAATCGACCTCTGCCTGCATCTCATCTTTAAGGATCACGGCACCGAGATGGCCAACCGGGTGGCCCGTCGCTGCGTCGTCGCCCCGCGCGTCGCCGACCTCCGAGCGCTGATGGCCGCTGGACGCGGGGATGCCGCTCTTGGGAGAGTGGATGTCGACTGATCCAGAGGAGCGCAAGGCATGGCTGCGGAGTACACGTGGGACGTTTTCTCGACGCTCGACGGCTACGGATCGTACGAACCCGGCGGGAACGAGTGGGGTGGCTATTGGGGGAAGCAGGGCCCGGAGTTGCTTGCGCACCGGGCGGAGCTCTTCAGCACCCCTCAACGCATGGTCTACGGCGCGACCACCTTCCGCGAGGTCGCACAGATATTCTCGGAGGGATTCGACCCGAACATCCTCGATGAGTGGAACACGCGCCTCGTCCGGATGCCCGCGACGGTTCTGTCGTCGACGCTGCACGAGACCCTCGGCTGGCCGGATGCAACCATCGAGAGCCGACCTGCCGTGGAAGCTGTTCGGCACCTGAAGAACGAGTCGTCTGTGCCTCTCCGTTCGCAGGCGAGCCTGTCGCTGAATTGGTCACTGCTCGCAGCCGGCCTGGTCGACCGGATCCAGGTCACGATCTTCCCCGTGCTCTCCGGGCACTCCGGGAGCAGTCCCATCTTCCAAGGGTTGGGGGATTTCGACCTGGACCTGCTCGACAGCCGCACGCTGGATGGACGCACCATCGAACTGACCTATCGGCCGACCGCTCGGTGACAGGACAGTCGCCCGCGACTGCGAGGCGACCTCGCTGGTCGGACAGTGGGCGACAACGTGACGGGAAGTGAAAACGAAAAAGTCCCGCAACACTGGCGAGCGTATGCGGGACTTTCGTACACCCCCCGGGACTTGAACCCGGAACCCACTGATTAAGAGTCAGTTGCTCTGCCAATTGAGCTAGAGGTGCGCACAGTTCGGAGCATCCGAACCGATCGACAACATTACCATGAAGAGCGCTCCGCTTGGAGCAGCGGGTATCGACCCGCGAACGAGGAAGGCTCACCGTGACCGAAACCGCACGCCTGGCGAAGGGCGACACCGCCCCCGACTTCTCCCTGCTCGACTCGAACGGAGAGAAGGTCTCCCTCGGCGACTTCCGCGGCGCCAAGACGGTCGTCTACTTCTACCCCGCCGCGATGACGCCCGGATGCACGACCGAGGCGTGCGACTTCCGCGACAGCCTCAACTCGCTCAAGTCAGCCGGCTACACGGTGCTCGGCATCTCGAAGGACGAGCCCGCGACGCTCGCCGAGTTCGCCGAGCAGGAGAACCTCAACTTCCCGCTGCTCAGCGACCCCGACCTCGCCGTGCACAACGCCTACGGGGCCTACGGCGAGAAGTCGCTCTACGGCAAAACGGTGACCGGCGTGCTGCGCTCGACCTTCGTCGTCGACGAGAACGGCGCCGTCGAACTGCCGCTCTACAACGTGAAGGCGACCGGGCACGTCGCATCTCTCCGCAAGAAGCTCGGCATCGACGCCTGACCTTCGCGAGGCGAACACCGTCCGAGCCGCCGCCCCGTCCCTTCCCGGGCGCTCGGCGGGGCCGTCAGGCGCGCGGATCGCGCGTCGAGAGCGCCGGGCTGATCAGCAGCGCCAGAGCGGCCAGAGCGGGCAGCAGCAGCGCCCAGCCCAGGTCGGGCTGAGCGAAGATGCCCTGGAAGCAGCCGACGGCCACCGCGATCTGAACGAGCTGCCAGGTGACCGCCGCGCCCCGGATCCATGCGCGTCCGCGCAGAGCGCCGATGACGATCGCGATCAGCCAGACGCTCGCGAGCACCCCGATGGCGGTGATCGCGATACCCCCTCCGATGTCGGAGGCGGCCCCCGTCACGAGCTGCGCGACGAGGTACAACGCCGTGCCGGTGACAGCCAGCGCCTCGAGCACGAGGATTACGATCAGAGCCGTCAGAAGCGGCGAACGGCGGGCCGTGGGGCGGTCGTCTTCGGTAGAGCTCACAGCGGGACCCCATACAAGGCTATTGATCATTCGATGGCGCTATGCAACCATACTTGAGGTCGTTTTTCTGGTGCCCACAGCGGAGTGGGCGGCTCGGTTCCGATGGTCACGTCGACGTTTCATCACCGATTTCCCGCCACGATCGCTTTCTCTCTGGCCTCTCAGCGAGGCCGCGCACCACACAGCTACATAAGGAGCACCCGCATGGATTGGCGCGATAAGTCAGCCTGCCTCACCGCCGACCCCGAGCTCTTCTTCCCCGTTGGAAACACCGGTCCTGCCGTCGACCAGATCGACAAGGCGAAGACGGTGTGCGCCCGGTGCACCGTCACCGAGACCTGCCTGCAGTACGCCCTCGAGACCAGCCAGGACTACGGAGTCTGGGGCGGCCTCAGCGAGGACGAGCGTCGCGCGCTCAAGCGCCGCGCTGCCCGCGCCCGCCGCGCCTCCTGACCTTCCGAGGCCCTGACGGACGGTTCGATCCCCGGCTCTCGATAGCCGAGTCCTGAGCCCGTCCCCACGGAACGTCAGGGCTTGGCCGCGTCCATCCAGCGCATCGGGATCTCGATCGTCACCTCGGTGCCGCGACCGACCAGGGTGTGCCAATCGATGACCCCTCCCAGCTCGCCCTGGATGAGGGTTCGCACGATCTGGGTTCCGAGGCCGGATCCGACCTTGCCCTCGGGCAGGCCCGTGCCGTTGTCGCGGACCTGGACGGTGAGCATCTCCGACGTGCGCGTCGCGACGATCTCGACGGTGCCTTCCCGGCCCGCCAGACCGTGCTCGACCGCATTCGTGACCAGCTCGGTCAGCGCGAGCGCCAGCGGGGTCGCGTACTCACTGGGCAGGACCCCGAAGGTGCCGAGCTTGCGCGGGTGCACCCGGGTTCCCGCCGTCGAGGCGACCTCGGCGACGAGGAGCAGCACGCGCTCGAACACCTCGTCGAACTCGACGCTCTGGCTGAGTCCCTCGGACAGGGTGTCGTGCACCACAGCGATCGCCGAGACGCGCCGCATGGCGTGGATCAGCTCGTCGCGGGCCTCGTCGGTGCGCGACCGTCGGGCCTGGATGCGCAGCAGCGAGGCGACCGTCTGGAGGTTGTTCTTCACCCGGTGGTGGATCTCGCGGATCGTCGCGTCCTTGGTGATGAGCTCCTGCTCCTGGTGCCGGAGCTCGGTGACGTCGCGGCAGAGGACGATCGCGCCCTTGCGTTCGTTGCGGTCGCGGATCGGGATCGCCCGCAGCGACACCGTGACCCCGCGGGACTCGATCTCGGTGCGCCAGGGCGCACGGCCGGTGACCACGAGGGGAAGCGACTCATCGACGGTGTGCTGCTCGATGACGAGTGCCGAGGTCACCTCGGCGAGCGATTCGCCCTCGAGCTCGCCGGTGAAGCCCATCCGGTTGAACGCGGAGAGGGCGTTGGGGCTCGCGAAGGTCGTCACGCCGTCGGTGTCGATGCGGATGAGGCCGTCGGATGCGCGAGGGGCGCCACGGCGGGGGCCGGTGGGGGTGCCGAGGTCGGGGAAGTCGCCGGCGGCGATCATCTGGAACAGCTCGTCGGCGCAGTCGTTGAAGGTGAGCTCCTGGCGGCTCGGCGACCGCGTCTCGCTCAGGTTGGTGTGGCGGGTGAGCACCGCGATGGGCACGTTGGTGACCTCTCGCCCACTCGGCGAGATGCGTCGCTGCACGGGCACCGCGCGGACTCGGGTGGGCGTCTCCTCGAACCAGTCGGGCGCGTTCGAGTCGACGATGCGGGCGGTCTCGAATGCGTCGGCGACGAGCACGCTCCACTCGGGCTTGATCCGCTGACCGACGAAGTCGCGGTAGAACAGCGTCGCCGCACTCGAGGGACGGTTGTGGGCGACGGCGACGAACGAGGAGTCGCTCGACGGAACCCAGAGCACCACGTCCGAGAAGGCCAGGTCGGCGAGCAGCTGCATATCCCCCGCGACGAGGTGCAGCCACTCGGCATCGGGGGCCGTCGAACGCCCGGCGGAGGAGACGAGCTCGCTGAGGGTTGGCACGCCCTCAGCTTACGGAACGAGCGGGCCGGGAGGCTCCGAGCGGATCCGGTCCCCGCGCGGAGCCGTCAGCTCGTGCGGCCGATCAGGTGGGAGTTGACCGCGGCGGTGAAGTCGGTGTCGACGGCGCGGTCGACGCCGTCGACGCGGCGGATCGGGGCCGCGTGCCGAACGCTGGAGACGAGCCAGGCCGCGTCGGCCTCGGCGAGCTTCCGGGTCTCGAGCCGCGCGTACTCGGTCTCGAGCCCCTGCGAGCGGGCGAACGCGAAGAGGTCCCCCTGGGTCGTGCCGGCCAGGATCCCCTGGTCGAGGCCGGGTGTCACGAGGGTGTCGCCGAAGCGGAGGAGCAGGTTCGAGGTCGAGCCCTCGAGCAGGTAGCCGTCGCTGCTCACGAAGACCACGTCGTCGGCATCCCGTCGCGCCGCCTCGCGCAGCACGGCACGGTTGACGGCGTAGGAGAGGGTCTTCGACCCGGCGAGCAGCCAGGGCGAGGTCTTCGCGACGTCGTGGCGGTACCCGCGGTCGAGGAGGACGACCCGGATGCCCTCCGACCGCGCCCTGCTGTGATCGGGAGCGGCCGACGCGTACGCCCACCCGGTGGGACGGCCGTCCCCTTCGAGCCCGCGGGTCATGACCGTCTTGACGTAGGCCTCGGGGGCCGGATCGATCGCCGACGCGGCGGCGAGGACGGCGCGCTCCCAGGCGTCGGCGTCGGGTTCGGGCAGATCGAGCGCCCGCGCGGACTTCGCCAGTCGGGCGAGGTGGGCGGCGAGCGCCTGCGGGTGGCCTGCTCCGAAGCTGATCGTCTCGAAGACACCGTCACCACGGGTCACGCCGAGGTCGAGGACGCGCACGTGAGGTGCGTCGACATCGAGGAGTTCGAACTCGGCTGCCCCCTCGACGTGCGGCGGGGCCTCGAGCGAGGGACGGTTCAGGAGGACGACAGCAGACTTCGGCACCTGACCATCCTGCCCCTCCGACGCTGTGCGCGCTCGCACGACGGGCCCGCACCCGTCCACCGTGACCGCTCGTGACGACGCGTCGGCGTCAGGCCGGCAGGGGTGCGAACCTGCTCGCGGGCGCCGCGATCGGCGAGCGACGCGTCGCGAGGAGGGGCACGAGCTCGGATCGGGTGAACTGGGCGAGCGCCGCGAGGGCCGGCGACTTCGGCGACGCCTGCCGGAGGGTCGTGGCATTCAGCAGCGCGGCGTCGTAGGCGGTCGGGTCGGACGGGACGAGCGTCGCCCCGCCGATGCCGGCGAATCGCTGCAGAGCGCCCGTGATCTGCCCGGCGGCGCCGAGGCCCACGGTCGCGGTGCGCACTTTCGACACGACGACGGAGATCCGGGCGGGGTCGACGATCTCGGCGAGGTCGGCATGACCTCGGATGAGGCGCGCGATCCCGATCGGATCGGCGGAGCCGACGGCGACCACCCTGTCGGCGGCCGCGAGCACGGTGAGCGTGGCCGCATTGCGGCGAGGGGCGAAGTAATCGCTCATGATCTCCTCGTCGCTCTCGAGGTTGAAGCCGCAGTCGACCACGACCGCGTCGACCCAGTCGCGCGCCACCGCGAGCGTCTCCTCGACACGTTGCGCCGACAGCTCGGGCCACCGCGAGGGGCGCGAGATGCCGGTGAGCACGAGCATCTCGCCGCGATCGACACGGTAGGCGGTCGAGACACGGTCGAGCTGGGCGAGGTCGAGCCCACCGGACCCGGCGAGCCGGCAGGCGGCGGCGAATCCGGGAGCCTCGTCGAAGAGGCCGAGCGACGCGGCGATGGCTGCTCCGTGCGTGTCCGCGTCGACGAGCGCCACCCGCCTGCCCTCGGCCGCGAGTTCGGACGCCAGGGTGATGGCGGTGGTCGTGCGCCCCGGTGCACCCGTCGGACCCCAGACCGCGATGAGCGTGCCACCCCGCGCTCGGGCTCCAGGACCCTCCGGAGCCTCCTCGAGAGGCTCCCGGTTCGAGAGCATCTGGTCGAGAGCCGGCCACTTCACCGCCTCGTCGATGACCTCGGCGGCGTCGACCGTCTCCGCATGCGCCCTCTGCGCCTCACCCGACGCCAGTGCGATGAGCCGCACACCGACCTCCGTCGCCCGCGTGACGACGGCCGTGCCGAGCAGCCCGGGCGCCGACGAGACGAGGGCGACGTCGGGGCGGAGGCTCGCCAGGGCGGCCGCGAGCTCCGCGGCCCCTGCCGGACGCGCGACGATCTCATGGCCGGCGCCGATGAGGGCGCCCAGGAGCCGTTCCTCGGTGGCCGGGGTGAGCGAGAGAACGATCCTCATGACGCCGCCCCGATCGGGGAACCGCTGGGGACGAGGGAGATCGCGTCGCCGTTGGCGATCGCGCTCAGCAGCTCGGCGACGTCGTCGCTCGGGACGAGCAGTTCGACCCCCGTGTCCGCGGAGATCGAGCCGACGCCGGACTCGTCGATCACGCTCACGACACTCGAGTCGGCGGCGATGACCGAGGGCGGCCCGAAACGACCTGCCTCGTCTCGGGGCGATGACCAGACGTCGACCGCGGCTCCGGCGCGGACCCCACTGGCGACGGGCGCTTCGACGCGCACCACGACGGTCGACAGGCCTGCCCCGGCGTCACTGCCCAGCGAGGCGACGGGCACGAGCTCGCCCGCATCCACCTGACGCGTCACGACCGCTCCGTCATCCGGGAGCGCCTCCGCGCGCAGATACCGGCTCTCCAGTGCTCCGAGCCTCACCTCGGCGAGCGCCAGATCGCCGGAGACGAGACGATGGCCCACGCTGAGGGGCCGAGCCGCCTGGTAGACCATGACGCTCCGGTCGAAGGCTCCCACGACGAGTGCGACCCCGACGATCGACGCCACGACGATCACGGCGCCGATGAGCAGTCGCACGTCGAACCGACGGGCCTTGCGCGGGACCGGTGCTGTCATCTCTCCTCCTCAGGGGACGGAGATCCATGGTGCCGAGAGCTGCGGCGGGGCCGCCGGACTTATCCACACGCCCGTTTCCGACGTCTCCGAAGGCGGATAATCGTTGCTCGTGAACGACACCGTGTCCCCGGGTTCGATCGGGCGGTTCCTGACCCTCTCCGATACGGCCGACGTGCTCAACGTGTCGCTGAGTCAGGCGTACGCACTGGTGCGTTCGGGCGAACTGCCGGCGATCAAGCTGGGCGGCAACGGCCACTGGCGAGTCGAACGCGAACAGCTCGAGGCGTACATCTCGGCGAAGTACGAGGAGTCCCGCCGCGCGGCGCTGTTCAATCAGAGCGACTACGCCGACATCCCCGAGCTCTCCTTCGACCGGTTCATCTGAGCCGGGTGGCGCGAGCCCGGCCGATTCGCGCGCGGCGCCTCTCCGCCGATGATGCCTGAGGCTCAGCAGGTGACGAGCAGCACCGCGGCGAGCGGGATCATCTCGATCGACCGCACGGCCGTCGATCGGCGCGGAGAGTCGGGCTCGTGCACCGCGAGATCGAGGTGGTCACCGGTGACGCGGTCGATCGTTCCCGTCGACTCGCCCGCCGCGGTGCTCACCTGCACGGTCGCGCGGCGGCGGCACAGATCGCGGAGCACGACTCCGATACCGAGCTTGCGGGACAGCGAGCTCGGGGCCTCCGGCGGCGCGGCGATCATGTGGGTCTCGTCGTACGGGTCGAGCAGCACCCCCGCTATCGCCCCGATCGGGATGACGACGGTGCGCGCGGGTCTGGCGGCGGGTCGGAGTTCCCCGCTGAGCCAGTTGCTGCCGAACGCCTGAGGGAGAACGTGCACGGTCCGTCCGTCGAGGAGCCGGATCCGCGCCGCGGTTCCGGGCGGCAGCGCCCTCAGGCGATCCGCGAGTGACAGCTCGGCCAGACGGTGCCGCTCGGTGTCCACCGAGAAGGCGCCCTCACCGGCGGTCCGCTCGTGCTCGAGTTGGGCCTCGAGGTCGTCGAAGAGGGATTCCCAGCGCATAGTCGCGGACGTTACGCCCACAGCCGGGCCCTCGGAGAAGTTGTCCACAGGTTCCGAATCGAGTTGCCCGGAGCGCGGCGGACCTGCTTTGCTATCCCTACCCGATGCCGCAGAGCGATCTGCGGGAAGAGCCAGGGGATTGGCTTTCGGCGCTCGTTGTACCCGCGACGAGTGTCCTCCGACAGTGGAGCCGATCCCGATGCCTCTCCCCGCCCGCACCTTCGCCCTCCCCGCCGACGACCTGTTCGCGCCTCAGCCGACCTCGTCTGCGAATCTGCCCGACCCGACTCCGCTCGTCGAGAACCTGAGTCGAAGCGCCATCGAGATCCTCGCCGGTGTGCGCGAACTCGAGCAGATCGGGCGCTGGGTCGACGAGAACGTGTACCGGCACATGCTGAAGCGGGTCGTCCTCTCGAACAGGGCGCGCGCGCTCAGGGGCACGACACCTCGTCGCCCCACGGTGACGATCGGCACGGTGCGCATCGACTACCCGCGCGACGGTGTCGTCGAGGCATCGGTCGTCGTGCACGGGCGCCAGCGCTCCCGCGCCGTCGCGCTCCGCCTCGAGGGACTCGACTCCCGCTGGCGGGCGACCGCGTTGCACGTCCTCTGAAACGCGGAGCTGTCGACTGCTGTTGCAGGGGTCTTGCACCGGACGGCCGCACCCGTGCGAGCTCGATGCGGCCGATAGCGTCGAAGCATGTCAGATCAGATCCCCTCCCCCGGCATCCCCGGCATCGACATCCCCGACCGCCGCGGCCGCGTCGGCCTCGATCAGGTCGGACGCGACCTCACCGGAAACCCCGACGTCGTGGTGCGCGACGTGAAGCTGCTCTCGTCGTCCTGGTTCGTACTCCGCACCACCACCATCGACTACCGGCATCGCGACGGTCACTGGTCGACCGAGCACCGCGAGACCTACGACCGCGGCAACGGCGCGACCATCCTGCTCTACGACCTCGATCGCCGGACCGTGCTGTTCACGCGGCAGTTCCGCTTCCCCGCCTACGTGAACGGGTCGCCCGACGGCCTGCTGCTCGAGACCGCCGCGGGTCTCCTCGACGACGACGACGCGGAGACCGCGATCCGTCGTGAGGCCGAAGAGGAGACCGGGCACCGCATCGGGGAGGTACAGCACGTCTTCGACGCGTTCATGAGCCCCGGCTCGGTCACCGAGAGGCTGCACTTCTTCGCCGCGCCCTACGACACCTCGACCCGCCACAGCGACGGCGGGGGCCTGGTCGACGACGGCGAGGACATCGAGATCGTCGAACTCGATTTCGACGCCGCCCTCGCAGCGATCGGCTCCGACATCATCGACGCGAAGACCATCATGCTGCTGCAGTGGGCCGCTCTCTCCGGGCCCTTCGCCCGCTGACGCCGGTTGCACGGATCAGGGGATCTGCACCGATCAGGACGATTTCCGCACGGATCAGGACGAATCCGAGATTTCTCCTGATCCGTGCAAGAGGGCCTGATCCGTGCAGACGGCCCGGGAACGGAAGAACCCCCGTCAGCGCTTCGGCTGCGGGGGTTCTTTCGTCGACTCTCTAGCTCTTGCCCTTGTCGGCTGCGCGGCGCTGGGCGCGGTTCACCGGGGCCGGGGCCGCCGGCTGGCCGCTGGACTGGCCGAACGCACCACGGGCCGCCGGGCGCTGCTGTCCAGCGGGGCGGGGCGCGCCACCCTGGGGTGCGGGAGCCGAACGGGGAGGCAGAGGCGCGATGGCCTGCTCCTGCTCCGCTTCCTTCTGCTGCGCCTTGGCGGTCGCCGCACGGTTGACCTGGCCGCGCTGGTTGCGCACCTCGACCTCGCCGTTGTTGTCGGCGCTCGGCGCCGAGTAGCTGAGGTTCTGGACAGGGGCCGGCGCGACGCCGAGCCCCTTGGCCGCCACCACCGGCGCTGCGACAGCACCCGTGGCGTTCTGCTGGACCTCGACCTCGAGGTTGAACAGGTAGCCGACGGTCTCCTCGCGGATCTGGCCCATCATCGTCTGGAACAAGGCGAATCCCTCGCGCTGGTACTCGACGAGCGGGTCGCGCTGCGCCATCGCGCGCAGGCCGATGCCGTCCTTCAGGTAGTCCATCTCGTAGAGGTGGTCGCGCCAGCGGCGGTCGATGACCGAGAGGACCACCCGACGCTCGAGCTCGCGCATGGCCGGCCCGCCGAGCGACTCCTCGCGCTGCTGGTAGGCGATCTTCGCGTCGGACATGATCTCGCGGCGGATGAAGTCGCGCGAGACGCGCCCCTTCGATCCCGCCTCGGACAGCACCTCGTCGATCGTGATCGAGATCGGGTACAGCGTCTTCAGCTCGGTCCACAGGGCGTCGAAGTCCCAGTCCTCGCTGTTGCCCTCGCCCGTGTGGACATCGAGCACCTCGTCGATGACGCTCTCGAGGAACGCCTGGGTGCGCTCGTGGATGTCGTCGCCCTCGAGCACGCGGCGGCGGTCGGCGTAGATGGCCTCGCGCTGGCGGTTGAGGACGTCGTCGTACTTGAGGACGTTCTTGCGGATCTCGGCGTTGCGGGCCTCGACCTGCGACTGGGCGCTGCGGATGGCGCGGGAGACGACCTTCGACTCGATGGCCAGATCGTCGGGCACACCACCACGGCCCATGAGCGCCTCGGCGGCACCCGAGTTGAACAGCCGCATCAGGTCGTCGGTGAGCGACAGGTAGAAACGGCTCTCGCCCGGGTCGCCCTGTCGGCCGGAACGACCGCGCAGCTGGTTGTCGATGCGGCGCGACTCGTGACGCTCGGTGCCGAGCACGTACAGTCCGCCGACCTCGATGACCTTGTCGGCCTCGACCTTGACCTCGGCCTTCACGCTCTCGAAGACCTCGTCCCACTTGGCCTCGTACTCCTCGGGAGTATCGACGGGGGAGAGACCCTGCGCGTGCATCTCTGCGACGGCGAGGAACTCGGCGTTTCCGCCGAGCATGACGTCGGTTCCACGACCGGCCATGTTCGTGGCGACGGTGACGGAGCCGAGACGACCGGCCTGGGCGACGATCGCGGCCTCACGCGCGTGGTTCTTCGCGTTGAGGACCTCGTGCCGGATGCCCTTCTTCGCGAGCAGACGCGACAGGTACTCGCTCTTCTCCACGCTCGTGGTGCCGACGAGGACCGGCTGGCCGGTCTCGTGACGGCGGGCGATGTCCTCGACGACCTGATCGAACTTGCTCTTCTCGTTCTTGTAGACGAGGTCGGGCTGGTCGGTGCGCTGCATCGGCCGGTTCGTCGGGATCGGGACGACACCCAGCTTGTAGGTCGACATGAACTCGGCGGCCTCGGTCTCGGCGGTACCGGTCATGCCCGAGAGCTTGTTGTAGAGGCGGAAATAGTTCTGGAGGGTGACGGTGGCGAAGGTCTGGTTCTCGGCCTTGACCTCGACGCCCTCCTTGGCCTCGATCGCCTGGTGGATGCCCTCGTTGTAGCGACGACCGGCGAGGATGCGGCCGGTGTGCTCATCGACGATGAGGACCTCGCCGTTCATGACGACGTAGTCCTTGTCCTTCTTGAACAGGGCCCGCGCCTTGATGGAGTTGTTGAGGAACGAGATGAGCGGGGTGTTGGCCGACTCGTACAGGTTGTCGATGCCGAGGTGGTCCTCGACCTTCTCGATGCCGGGCTCGAGCACGCCGACGGTGCGCTTCTTCTCGTCGACCTCGAAGTCGACGCCCTCCTGAAGGCGGCGGGCCATGCCCGCGAACTCGTTGAACCAGCGGTTCGCCTCGCCCGATGCCTGGCCCGAGATGATGAGCGGGGTGCGCGCCTCGTCGATGAGGATCGAGTCGACCTCGTCGACGATCGCGAAGTAGTGGCCCCGCTGGACGAGGTCCTGGGGCTGCCAGGCCATGTTGTCGCGCAGGTAGTCGAAGCCGAACTCGTTGTTCGTGCCATAGGTGATGTCGGCGGCGTACTGCTCGCGACGCTCGGCCGGGGTCTGGCCGCTGAGGATGACGCCCGTCGTCATGCCGAGGGCGCGGAACACACGGCCCATCAGCTCGGACTGGTAGCTGGCGAGGTAGTCGTTGACCGTGACGACGTGGACGCCGCGGCTCGTGATCGCGTTGAGGTAGGCCGGGAGGGTCGCGACGAGGGTCTTGCCCTCACCGGTCTTCATCTCGGCGATGTTGCCGAGGTGGAGCGCGGCGCCGCCCATGACCTGGACGTCGAAGTGACGCAGACCGAGCGTGCGGCTGGCTGCCTCGCGGACGGCCGCGAACGCCTCGGGCAGGAGGTCGTCGAGCGACTCACCCGATGCATAGCGTTCCCGCAGCACGACCGTCTCGTTCTTGAGCTCTTCGTCGCTGAGGTGGGTGAAGTCCTCTTCGAGGTGGTTCACCTGCTTGGCGTAGTTCTCCAGTCGTCGCAGGATGCGGCCTTCTCCGACGCGGAGAACCTTTTCGAGTACCGAAGCCAAAGGGGAATCCTCTCCTCTTCGCACGAAGGCGTTCGCACCCTCATGCGGAAGCGCCGCAGATGCCGCGCAGCCCCAAATCGTACCAGCGTTACCCAGCTGTTATCCCTGTGCCGTGCTGGCCGCGCGGCGCCGCGTCGCACAGAGAGCCGCCCGTCGAGAGACGCGAAACGAGCACCTCGATCGCGAGGACGTCGTTTCGCTGCGCTCGACGGGCGGCGTGGGTCAGCGCGCCATCGCGCGCGCCGCTGTCACCGCTTCCTGGACCTCGCCGGCCGACTCGTCGAGGTGGATGACTCCGTAGTCCCAGCCCTTGCGCCGGTAGACGACGCTCGGCCTGCGGGTCTCGCCGTCGATGAAGAGATAGAAGTCGTGGCCGACGAGCTCCATGTAGTAGAGGGCGTCGTCGACCGTCATCGGCGTGGAGGAGAAGACCTTGTGACGGATCACGACGGGCGAGTAGTCGTCGTCGCCGGCGACCGGCGTGTCGACCTGCTGCGACGATCCGGCGTCCTCCTCGACGGCGGCGATGGCGCCGGTCTCGGGGTCGACACGTCGCAGCACCTCGACGTCGACCGGCTCGACATCGCCCACGCGGAAGTCGCGGTGGTCGACGGAGCGCACGGTGCCGAGGCGGCGCTGCCCCTTGTGCACCTTCTTCCGGTCCTTGGCACGCCGCAATCGTTCGAGGAGCTTGTCGAACGCGATGTCGAAGGCGGCGTACTTGTCGCTCCCCGCGGCTTCGGCACGGACGACCGGTCCCGGGCCGATCAGGGTCAGCTCGATGCGGTCGTCGCCGTTCGAACCGTTGGTCTCATGGTGGCGGCAGAGTCGCACCTCGAAGGCGAGTGCCTTCTCCGAGAGCTGCTCGATCTTGCCGGCCCTGTCTTCCACGTATCCGCGGAAGCGGTCGGTGATCCCGGCGCCGCGTCCAGTGATGGTGGTGTCCATGCTGACCTCCCCGTTTCTCGGCGCTCGCCCATTTGAGCGGCCAGGTCCGGTACGAGGGTGTTCGTCGATCGGGCCGGGCCCGGGCGATCGGTAACGCCTTTGCACCGACCATAGACCTCCCCTTCCGCCGTGTCATGGACCATTCACTCAGCCTTCTGGTGGAGTGGAGTCGGCGGCGCATGATGGCGCGGGGTCGCCGCGAGTGTGACGGCCGACTGAACGAGCGCACCCGCCTCCCCCAGCGCCCGCGCCGCCTCGCGGAGCGTCGCCCCGGTCGTGACGATGTCGTCGAGCAGCACCACCTGGGCTCCGGGAAGGGGACGTCGAGCCCGGAACGCACCCGCCAGGTTCTCCGCGCGATCCGAGGCACCGAGCCGACTCTGGTCGACGACCCGGCGACCGACCGCGAGCGCATCGAGGAACGGGACACGTGCCGCACGGGCGATGCCCTCGAGCGGGGCGACGCCGCGGCGTCGGACGGCGGCTCGCGTCGTCGGCACGGGGACGAGCAGCACCGGCCCGTCGCGGGGCGCCGGCATCTGCGTGAGCACATGACGGAGTGCCGACCCCAGCGCGGGCGCGGCGTCGAGGCGGCCGCCGTCCTTGTACGACGCGAGGATGCGGGCCGTTGCACCGCCGTAGGGCGCGGCGCTGAAGACGGGAAGCCCCTCGGTCTCGCGCCTCAACACCCCTCCCACGAACAGGCGGCGGCAGTCCTCGCACACCGCGCGGTCCGGGGCGCCGCAGCCACTGCACCGGACGGGCAGCACGAGGGCGAGGGCGTCGAGGACCGCCTCGGCGATGATCGAGCGGACGGGGGTGCCCATCCGCCCACACTGCCTCGGACCGACCGCTCGCAGGTGGGGCCACGTGCCATCGATGGCGCACGGACCGCATCTCCCCGCTGGGGAGGACACCGGTCAGCTACGACGGGTCAGCGCTGGTTGGCCAGGTAGGAGACCCCCGCGCCCGTCACCTGCCAGCCGGCGCCGCGCAGGACGAGCACGTCGCCGTCGGCGGCGAGGAGCCGCAGTCCGCTCTCGCCGTTCGCTCCCGAGATCGTCACAGCGCTGGTCGCACGACTGAGCTGCTCGCTCATCCCGCCGACCACCTGACTGACGATGCTCGGCTCCCCCGACGCAGCGGTCGCGACGCTCGCGACGGACGTCTCGTCGACCCACGTCGCCGCTACCGGGGTCCCCGCCGGCGGCACCAGCTCGAACCATGACGTCGACAGCCCGGTCGGCCTCCCATCGGCGTCGCGGACGATCCCGTAGACGCGCAGCAGTCCGGCCCCGTCCGCGGTGCCGTAGACCATCAGCCTGGTCGAATCCCGCGAGACGCCGATCGAGACGACCGACTCCAGGTCGTTCCAGCCGGAGGGGACGGCGGAGGCGGTGCCGTTCACGTCGGCGACCTGAACCGCACCCGGCTCGCCCGCCGGCACGGTCCAGACGAAGCCACGGGAGTCGAGTGCGGGCGCGATCAGGCCGCCGCGCGCGTCGATGGGCACCGTTCCGCCGCCGTCGGTCACCAGGGTGACTCCCGACGCGCCGCGAACCGCCGCCCGGCCCCCGTCGGCGTCGAGGGCGACGGCGTTCGGCTGCAGCGCGGCGACGGCGTCGCTCAGCCCGTCGATCGGCAGAACCTCATTGGAGCTGAGCCATCCGAAGGCGTCGCCGATGCCGACCGCCGCTCGCGGGTCCACCTGCTGGAGGACGGGCACATCGGTGAGGTCGCGGATGTCGAGGACCGAACCGTCCGCCCTGATCTGCACCGACACGACAGAGCCGCCGAGGAGGCTGCGCGTCAGCTGGAGTTTCAACCGCTGCTGGCTGATCCGTTCGAGGCTGACGATCGCGGGATCGAGGTCGACGATGAGGACGCCGTCGCTCTGCACGACGGACTGCCGCTCGAGTGACACGCCCGGGGGGAACGCGGTGGCGAGCACCGGCGACGCCAGCGCGGGCGACGGACCGGCGATGAGCGCCTCGACGATGCGGGTCTGGGTGTCGGCACCGTTCGGGAACCACCTGACGTCGGGAACCAGGTTGTCGAAGGCGGGGTCGAAGAAGTACAGGGAGCGCTGCGTGTAGAGCCGCTCGAACGTCTGCCGCAGCAGCACGATCCCGTCCGGCGCCTCGGCGATCCGCCACTGGCCGTCGACCTGTTCGAGCCGGAACGCGAGGGTGGCCTCGACGCTCTCGCCGTACTCGGCGTAGCTGCCCGATGTGCCCACCTGGCCGACGGCGGAGATCGTCAGTTGGACGGCCCCCGACCCCTCGTCGACGACGACGTTGGGGCTCTCGTGCAGCAGCACGCCGGCGTTCGGGTTCCAGGTCTTCGAGAGGCCGTCGGTCAGGAATTCGCGCGCGGTGCCGTAATTGTCCTGCGGGCGCACGGCGGCCGCGATGAAGCCGCGGACGATGTCCGCCGTCGAGGCGCCGTCGCTCGGGCCCGCCGGGCGGAAGGCGAACGGCTCGTCGTCGTTGCTCGTGACGGGCACGCCGGCCTGCACCGGGCCGCTGACGGGGATGGCGGCGCAGCCGACGAGGGCGAGCGTCGCGGCGGCGACCAGCCCGGCGGCGAGGCGGCGCCAGCGCGAGGCGGCCCTCGCGAAGTCGAGGGCGGTCATGATCTGCGTCTCTTCCGCGGGGCCGACGGCTCCGGAACGAACTGGGCGCGCGTCGCGCCATCCGGAACGCCGTCCGCGGGGCTCGCGTCGGGCTCGAGCGGGACGGGCGACTCGTCGATCGTGCCGCCCGCGCGGCGGGGCAGCGTCAGCCGGAACGTGGAGCCCTCGTGCTCGCGCGACCAGACGTCGAGCAGGCCGCCGTGCAGGGTGGCATCCTCCAGCGAGATCGCGAGCCCCAGACCGGTACCGCCGGTCGTCCGCTGGCGCGACGGGTCGGCACGCCAGAACCGGTCGAAGACCCGCTCGGTGTCGGCCGCGCTCATGCCGATGCCGTGATCCCGCACCGCGACCGCGACCGCGCTGCGATTGCTGTCGACGACGACCTCGATCGGCTGACCGTCCCCGTGCTCGACCGCATTGGAGAGCAGGTTGCGGAGGATCCTGCCGATCCGCCGGGCGTCGACCTCGGCGTCGAAGTGGCCGCCGGGGGCGATGAGTGTGATGGTCGAGCCCTTGCGCTCGGCGAGGGTCTCGACCCCCGAGATGGCCGACTCGGCGAGGCGCACGAGGTTGACGGGCTCCTGGTCGATGTCGACGGCCTGCGCGTCGTACCGGGAGATCTCGAGAAGGTCGGCGAGCAGGGACTCGAACCGCTCGACCTGCGTGTGCAGGAGTTCGGCGGTGCGGGCGGTCGTGGCATCGAACTGGTCGCGCCGGTCGTAGAGCACGTCGCCGGCGAGCCGGATCGTGGTGAGCGGGGTGCGCAGCTCGTGCGAGACGTCGGAGACGAACCGTTGCTGCACGCGCGAGAGTCCGGCGAGCTGGCTGATCTGACGCTCGATGCTGTCGGCCATGCCGTTGAACGATTGCGCGAGCGTCGCGAGGACGTCGTCCCCTCGGACGGGGATCCGCTCCTCGAGATGACCGGCCGCGAGCTTGCGGCTCGTCTCGGCGGCCACCCGGATGGGCGAGATGACGAACTGGACGGCAGCCCAGGTGACGGCGGCGATCAGGAGGATGAGCAGGATCCCGCCGATGGCGAGCGTGCCGGTGACGAACGAGAGCGACTGCTGGACGTCGCTGAGGTCGAACAGCAGGTACATCTCGTACGGCCCGACTCCGGGCACCGTGACGAGGGAGCCGACGACGATCCCCGGCGTGCCGGCGCTCTCGCCCGGCATGCTGACGGACTGCCAGTACTGCGGCGCCTCGCCGCTCTCGACCTGGGTCTGCAGCGACTCGGTGACGACCTGGTCCGCCGACCCCCGACTCGCGTCGGGGAGGGCGAAGTTCGCGCGCGTCCCCGGAGCGCGCACGAACCAGAGCCCCGACGACGAGGTCGCGATGTCGCCCACGTCGGCGAGCACCGACTGCTGCAGACCGCTGAGCGCCGCGTCGTCGACGGCGGTGCTGGAGGCGAAGGTGTCCTGCGCCGTCGTCGTGGCCCGACCGGCCTCCTCGGTGACCTGCTGGACGCGGGCGTCGAAGAGCCCGTCGCCGATCGTGTGCGCCATGTAGGCGCTCGTCCCCAGCACGGCGAGCGCCGAGAGCCCCACCGTGATGGCGATGATCCGCAGCTCGAGCGACCGCCGGAAGGAGCGGACGACGGTGCCGGCGATGTCGCGCGAGCTGCGGCCGATGCCGGCGAGGCGCATGCCGAACGGGATGGCGGCCTCGCCGACGCGCCCGCCGGGGGTGGCGCTCATCTGCGTTCCGGTTCCATCGGGCGTGCCCGACTCATGACCGTGCCGGGCTCATGGGGGATCTCAGACCGCGGCGCCGGCCCGGTAGCCGACCCCTCGAACCGTCGTCACGATGCGCGGGTTCTCGGGGTCCTTCTCGACCTTGGCGCGCAGACGCTGCACGTGCACGTTCACGAGCCGGGTGTCGGCCTTGTAGTGGTATCCCCACACCTGCTCGAGCAGCATCTCGCGGGTGAAGACCTGCTGGGGCTTGCTCGCCAGGGTGTGCAGCAGTTCGAACTCGAGCGGGGTGAGACCGATCCGCTCCTCACCGCGGCGCACCTCGTGACCGGTCGCGTCGACCGTGAGGTCCCCGATCTGGAGCAGCCCGTTCTGGGCGACGATGGGTCGCAGACGGGCGCGGATGCGGGCGATCAGGACTTTCGGGTCGAACGGCTTGACGATGTAGTCGTCGGCGCCCGTCTCGAGGCCCTTGACGACGTCGGCCGTGTCGCTCTTCGCCGTCAGCATGATGATGGGTGTCCCCGACTCGGCGCGGATCTGCTCGCAGACCTGGATGCCGTCGAGGCCCGGCAGCATGAGGTCGAGCAGCACGAGGTCGGGCGTCGAGGAGCGGAACGCGGCGAGCGCCTTCGCACCGTCGGCGCAGAAAGTGGGCTCGAGTCCGTCGCCGCGGAGCACGATCCCGATCATCTCTGCGAGAGCCGGGTCGTCGTCGACGACGAGGATGGATGGGCCGGAGGACGTGTCCGTCATGGTGCTGGAAACAATAACCGATAAGCCCTGATCCGGGGGCGGATGACCGGGCGCGCGCTGATGGGCGGCTTCGGGCCGCCTATGCGAGCATTGAGGCGTGAGCGATGCGCAAGGCGGCGGCTGGCAGTCGCCCGGAGGAGACCCGGACGATCGGCCGCGATACGGAGGCTACGGCCCGAGCGCGCCAGGAGCTGAGCCCGCCCCGGTATCGCCCGTGGTGCCGGGCGCCGTTCCGCCCGTCGCTCCTCCGCCCGGTGCGTGGACTCCCCCGCCCAAGCCGGGACTCGTCCCGCTCCGTCCTCTCGGCTTCGGCACGCTGCTCGGAGCTCCGTTCCGGGTGCTGCGTCATAGCCGCGCGATCGTCGGCCTCGCCCTTCTCCTCCAGTTTGCGGTCGTGATCGTCGGCGGTGGCCTACTCGCCGCCGTCATCTTCGGCGGGCTCAGCCGCATCACCGATTTCCAGGACCCCGACCAGGCGCCCCTGGTCATCGGCACGATCAGCGGCGGAATCCTCGGCACGCTCGTGGTCGGGCTGTTCAACCTGATCGTGACGTCGACCCTTCAGGGCTTCGTGGTCGTCGATGTCGCGGGCGCTGTCCTCGGGCGACGCTCGACCCTCAGGGAGCTCTGGCGACGCGTCCGCTCCTACATCGTGCCGCTCGTCGGGTGGTCGATCGTCGTCTTCGTGGCCGCGGGCATCGCGATCGCGATTCTGGTCGGCATCATCGCGGTCGGCAGTCTCGGCTCCTCCGACGCCCTCGTCGTCACGATCCCCATCGCCGTGGCCCTGGGGCTCGGCTTCGTCGTACTCGGCGTGTGGGTATCGGTGCGCCTCTCCGTCCTCCCCAGCGCGCTCGTGCTCGAACGACTCAGCCTGGGCGGCGCCATCGCCCGGTCGTGGCGACTCACCCACGGGCACTTCTGGCGGACCTTCGGTGTCCAGGCGCTGATCACCGTCATCATCTCCGTCGCCTCGCAGATCGTCGCCACCCCTCTGTCCTTCCTGCCGCTCCTCGGGTACGTCATCGATCCGAACGGGCAAGGCGCCGCGGTGGTCATCACCGTTCTGAGCTCGATCCTCAGCGTCGTCGTGTCGCTCGTCGTCGGCACCATCTCGAGCATCGTCATCTCCGCTGCGGTCGCCCTCATCTACATCGACCTGCGGATGCGCAAAGAGGGGCTCGATCTCGTGCTGCAGGCACACGTGGAAGAGCCCGTCGAGGGTGTCGACCCGTACGCCCCGGGCGCCGCGTGACGATCGCCGCCCTGGCCGCCGCGGCGCTGCGGAGCGTCCCGGTCGACCCCGACGCCGATGAGGGGCGGCGGCTCCTGACCGACGAGCTCAGCAAGAACGTCTACCAGGAGGCCAAACCGACCTGGTTCGACCTCCTGTCGCAGGCGGTGTTCGATTGGTTCGCGCCACTCCTCGACTCGGCGAACGGCGCGGGCGGAGCGATCGGACTCGCGGTCGCCGTCGCCGCCATCGCGGCGCTCATCGTCGCGGGCTTCCTCATCTTCGGCAGGCCGAGACTCGAGAGGCGGCGCGCCGGAGCCGGCGCGCTCTTCGGCAGTTCGGACGAGCGGACGGCCGACGAGATCCGTGGCGAAGCGGAGCGCCTCGCACGCGACGGCGACTACACGGAAGCGATCGAGGAGATGTTCCGGGCGATGGCCCGCGGACTGGACGAGCGCACGCTCGTCGACGTGGTGCCCGGGACGACGGCCGGGTCATTCGCCCGCGACGCCGCACGCCCATTCCCCGATGAGGCGGAACGACTGCGGGCCGCCTCCGCCGACTTCGACCGCGTCCGCTACCTCGGCGGTTCGGGATCCTCGGAGCGCTACGAGGCGATGGCCGACCTCGAGAAGCGCCTCCGCACCGCGCGGCCCGCGACCGCGGAGGCACCCGCGTGACCTCCCCCACCACGGCGACGGCGACGCCCGCCGTCGCCATCACCCCGACGACACGGCAATGGCTCCGGTCGTGGCGCTTCTGGCTGGTGGCCGGCATCGCGGTCGTCGTCGCCGCCGTCGGATCGACGCTTACCACCGCGTCCGTGGGCGATATGACGCCGTTCGGTTCGCAGAATCCCGGGCCGACGGGCGGAATGGCGGTCGCCGAGGTGCTGCGGCAGCAGGGCGTCGACGTGATCGACACCGCCTCGTTCGCTGACGTGACGGCCTCCTCGGCAGATCCGGCCTCCACCACGCTCCTCGTCGACGACTCCGACGGCCTCCTCGACGACCAGCGGATCGCGGATCTCGGCGCCGTCGCCTCACGCCTGGTGCTCGTCGCGCCGACCGCCGCGCTTCTCGAGGCCTACGCTCCCTCGGTCAGCTACGGCGGGGTGCCCGACGCCGACGGCTCCCTCGACGCGGCCTGCGACCTGCCGGCCGCCACCCGCGCCGGTTCCCTCACCGCGAGCGGATCCAGCCTGCAGCCGTCGGGTTCCGGCTCCGAGGCGACCTTCTGCTTCGCCGACGCCGACGGCCGCTCGCAACTGGCTCAGACCACCGACGGCGAGCAGACCGTCACCGTCCTCGCCGAGTCGACCCCCTTCCAGAACGAAGGGGTCACCAGCGCCGGCAACGCGGCGCTCATCCTGGGGGTCCTCGGCGAGACGCCGACGCTCATCTGGTACCACCCGGGCATCGGCGATCTCGACCTCGACGCCGCCCCGACGGGCGCTGACCTGACCCCGGGCTGGGTCACCCCCCTGATCGTCCTCCTCATCGCCGTGTTCCTCGCCGGAGCGGTCTGGCGGGGACGACGCTTCGGCCCCCTCGTCGTCGAGGACCTGCCGGTCGTCGTGCCCGCGAGCGAGACCATCGAAGGTCGCGCCCGCCTCTACGCCCGGTCCGCGTCGCGCCTGCACGCACTCGACGCCCTGCGCATCGGAACGGTCTCGCGCCTGGCGACCGCCCTGCGGCTGTCGCGGACCGCGACCGTCGAAGAGGTCTCCCGCGCTGTCGCCTCCACGCTGCGACGGCCGCTCGCCGAGGTGCGAGCGCTGCTGGTCGACGACGACCCGCACCACGACGCGCAGCTCGTGGAGTACGCGGAACGGCTGCTGGTCCTCGAGCGGGACGTGGCCGCCGCGCTCCGCGTGAACGGCGACGGGACAGCACGATGACAGGCCTCACCGACGCGGTGCGCGACAGCATCCCGAGAGAATGGACGACATGAGCGACGATCTGCGGCAGCGACTGAGCGATGTGAGGACCGAGGTCGGCAAGGCCGTCGTCGGGCAGGACGGAGCGGTCACCGGGCTCATCGTGGCGCTCCTGGCGCGCGGACACGTGCTGCTCGAAGGCGTTCCCGGCGTCGCGAAGACGCTGCTCGTGCGCTCTCTCAGCGCCGCGCTGCAGCTCGACACCAAGCGCGTCCAGTTCACGCCCGACCTGATGCCGGGCGACGTCACCGGATCGATGATCTACGAGGGCAGCACCGGACGGTTCGTCTTCCGCGAGGGGCCGGTGTTCACGAATATCCTCCTCGCCGACGAGATCAACCGCACCCCTCCGAAGACGCAGTCGGCACTCCTCGAGGCGATGGAGGAGCGACAGGTCTCGGTCGACGGGCAGACGCTCAAACTGCCGTCGCCGTTCCTCGTCGCCGCGACGCAGAACCCGATCGAATACGAGGGCACCTACACGCTGCCCGAGGCGCAGCTCGACCGGTTCCTGCTCAAGCTGGTGCTCGACCTGCCTCCGCGCGACACCGAGTTCGAGGTTCTGCGCCGGCACTCGGAGGGCTTCGACCCGCGTGACCTGGGCGCGGCGGGCGTACGGCCCGTTCTCTCCCCCGGCGAGCTCGAGGCGGCCCAGCGCGCCGTGACCGCGGTCCGCGCCTCCGACGATGTGCTCGGCTACGCGGTCGACGTCGCACGCGCGACCCGGGCCGCGCCATCCGTGCGCCTCGGCGTCTCACCCCGCGGTGCCGTCGCTCTCCTGAACGCGGCCAAGGCGTGGGCCTGGCTGCAGGGCTTCGACAGCGTCACCCCCGACCACATCCAGGAGATGACCCTCCCCGTCCTGCGGCACCGACTGCAGCTGCGTCCCGAGGCCGAACTCGAGGGCGTCTCCGTCGACGCGATCCTCCGCTCGGTGCTCGCACAGGTGCAGGTGCCGATCTGATGACCGCCGAGATGCCCAGTTCGGCCGCTTCGGTGACGCTGGAAGGGGCGGAACTGGGCAACTCACGGGGGTCTGCGTCGTGAGCCTCTCGGGCCGGTTCGTCGTCCTCGTGCTCGTCGGGGCCGTTCCCGTCGTGCTGGCCGGTGACAACGCGGGCTGGGTGCTCCTCGCCTGGCTCGTGATCTCCGTGCTGATCGCCGCGCTGGACCTGATCCTGGCGGCATCGCCGCGCCAGGTTTCGCTCGAGCGGTCGGTCGCCGCGCGCCTCCGACTCGGCGAGACCACCATCTCGACGCTCAACGTGCAGAACCTCGGGCGGCGCCGCCTGCGCGGGCTGCTCCGCGATGCCTGGCAGCCGTCGGCGGGAGCGACCGCGAACCGTGTCCGCATCGACGTCCCGACCGGTGAACGCCGCAGGGTCGAGGTCGCGCTCACCCCGTTCCGTCGCGGCGAGCGGAGGGTGGAGCAGGTCACGATCCGCTCCTTCGGCCCCCTGAGGGTGGCCGCCCGACAGGCGACGCTGTCGGCGCCGGGCTCGGTGCGGGTGCTCCCGCCCTTCCTGTCGCGCAAGCACCTGCCGTCGAAGCTCACGCGGCTGCGCGAGCTCGACGGGCGCACGAGCATCCTCCACCGCGGGCAGGGCACCGAGTTCGATTCGCTGCGCGACTACGTTCGCGGCGACGACGTGCGCTCCATCGACTGGCGCGCCACCGCCCGTCGCAGCAGCGGGTCGGGTGCGGGAAGCCAGGTGATGGTGCGCACCTGGAGACCCGAACGGGACCGCAGGGTCATCGTCGTCATCGACTCGGGGCGCACCTCTGCCGCGCGGGTCTGTGACGAGCCACGACTTGACACCGCGATCGAGAGCTCGCTGCTGCTCGCCGCTCTCGCGAGCCGAGCCGGCGACCGCGTGGACCTTCTCGCGTTCGATCGGCGGCAGCGGGCTCGGGTGCAGGGCGCTACCGGCGCGGATCTGCTCGCGCGCATGGTCGACGCGATGGCACCCCTCGAACCCGAGCTCATCGAGACCGACTGGGCGGCGATCCCGGGGCAGGTGCGCACCATCACCTCGCAGCGGGCCCTGGTCGTCCTGCTGACCTCCGTCGACTCGGTCGGCACCGCCCGGCCGCTGCTGTCAGTGCTCCCGCAGCTCACGCGTCGGCACACCGTCGTCGTCGCGTCGGTGCTCGACCCCGGCGTCGCGAAGGACACCCTCTCGCGCGACGGGCTCAGCGATGTCTACCGCGCCGCCGCATCCGAGCGAGCACTCCTCGACGGGGAACGCGTGGCGGCCGCCATCCGTCAACAGGGAGCCGACATCGTGACGGCTCCCCCGGCCGACCTGCCGGTCGCCCTGGTCGACCGCTACCTGGCGCTGAAGGCCTCGGGCCGGCTCTGACGCGGGCGCACCGCGCCGCCACCTCCCGCCGAGCCCGGCGAAGCGCAGGCACCCGCCGCCAACCCGCCGCCGCCCGCTGAGCCCGACGAAGCGCAGGCACCCACCTCCACTGCGCCCGCTCATTTCGACAGGCTCAATGGGCGGGCTCTCCTCCACCCCGCCCCCGCCCGCTGAGCCCGACGAAGCGCAGGCACCCGCCTCCACTGCGCCCGCTCATTTCGACAGGCTCAATGGGCGGGCTCTCCTCCACTCCGCCCGCTCCGCCCGCTGAGCCCGGCGAAGCGAAGGCACCCGCCGCCAACCCGCCCGCTCATTTCGACAGGCTCAATGGGCGGGCTCTCCTCCACTCCGCCCGCTCATTTCGACGGGCTCAATGGGCGGGGTCCGGTGATGTGCGCGTCAGCCGGCGACGATGCGGCGGGCTCCCGACTCGAACTCGCCGAGGTCCCCGGTCTGGCCGGCCCGCCATGCGCGTCCGCCGACCCAGAACACGTAGAACCAGAAGCCCGCGAAGGCAGCGCCGCCGATCGCCATCTTCGCCCACCACGGGAGCGTCGACGGGGTCACGAAGCCCTCGATGATGCCGGAGACGAACAGTGCGATGACGAGCCCGATCGCCACCGTGAACAGGGCCCGGGCGTCCTCGGCGAGCGCCTGGCCCCGCGTGCGGGCACCCGGGGCGATCCACGCCCAGAAGATCCGGAGCCCCGCGGCGGCGGCGACGAACACCGAGGTCAGCTCGAGCATGCCGTGCGGGAGGATGTACTCGAAGAAGACGTCTCCGCGGTCGTAGGAGAACATGACACCCGCCGCGGTGCCGATGCTCTGGGCGTTGCTGAAAACGACGTACGGCACCCACACTCCGGCGATGCCGAAGGCGACGCATTGGGCGGCGATGAACGCGTTGTTCGTCCACACCTGTCCGGCGAACGATGCGGCGGGGTTCTCGCTGTAGTAGCCCGTGAAACTGTCGTTGACGTAGGCCTGCAGGTCGGCGTCGTCGCCCATCGTGGCGAGAACACGCGGGTCGCCGATGATCCAGAGGGCGTACAGGGCACCGATGACGATCGTGACGAGTCCGACGATGATCGAGAGCCAGCGGATGCGGTACAGGGCGGCCGGCAGCTGCGCCCCGAAGAACGTCGGCAGCACACCGAGCGGGTTGCCCGTCGCACCCGTGAACCTCAGCCGGGCACGCGAGAGGGTGACGGAGAGGCGGTCGCCCAGAACGGTGGAGCCGGCACTCGTCTTGATCGCCGACAGCTGGGCGGCGCCCGACCGGTAGCCGTCGATCAGTTCGTCGGCATCCTGCCCGTCGAGCCGGCGCTCGCGGGCGAGGGCGTCGAGGCGCTCCCACTCGTCGCGGTGCGCGGCGGCGTAAGCATCGAGGTCCACGCCTACGATGATAGGCATGGCCGCCGGGACCACCCCTCTGGACGACGACGAACTGATCGTCGGTGAAGCGGTGGCGCTCGATGTGCGTCCCGCGAGCGTCCTCATGCGTGGAGCGTCGGCGCTCATCGACTTCCTCGCGACGGTCCTGGTGCTGTTCCTGTTCTTCTTCGCGGCGCAGTACGTCACCTTCTTCAACACCCTCGACCAGGCGCTTCTCACGGCTCTGCTGATCGCACTGCTCGTGGTCGCTCTCGTGATCGTGCCCATCGTCGTCGAGGTCACCACCCATGGCCGCTCACTGGGCAGACTGGCGCTCGGTCTGCGGGTGGTGCGGGATGACGGCGGCGCGATCGGTGTGCGTCACGCCTTCGTCCGCTCGCTCACGGGACTGCTGGAGATCTGGCTCACTCTCGGCGGGCTGGCCGCGGTCGTGGGGCTGCTGAATGGTCGGGGCAAACGACTGGGCGACCTCCTCGCGGGGACCTACGCGCAGGTCGAACGGGTGCCGCGACCGATCCCGTCGGTGTGGGGCGTGCCCGTGTCGCTGACGTCCTGGACTGTCATCGCCGATGTTGCGCGGCTGCCCGACCCGTTGGCGAGGCGGGTCTCGTCGTTCCTCGGGGGCGCCGCCAAGATGACGCCGGATTCGCGGCGGCGGCTCGCGGGCGCACTCGCCGACTCGGTCGCCCGATACGTGTCTCCGGTGCCGGACGCCGATCCCGAGCTGTTCCTCGCGGCCGTGTCGGCGATACGTCGCGAGCGCGAGAGCGAGGCGCTGCGACTCGAGCGCGACCGGATGGAACGCCTCGAACCGGTGCTGCACGCGCAGCCGCACGCGTTCCCCGAACGCTGACAGCCCGGACCGGGAGCTACTGCGGGAGCCGGTTAAGGTCGGAGAGGTCGACGCCCTCGAACGCCACGGAGACAGCGCTCGACACCACCACGATCGCGACGATCACCGACACCACGACAACCGCGATGAAGACGAAGAGCGGTGCGAGACCCTGGTGCGCCCGGCGACGGAGTACGACCGTGCGACCGATGATGTAGACGGGCGAGAGGAATTGCCAGGCCCAGTGGAACGGCCTGACGATGCCGAGCTTCTTGAGGGCGTTCCAGTCGAGGTAGGCGAACAGGACGCCGGCGGCGAAGAGAACGAAGCCGAGCAGCTGGCTGATGAGGTAGCCAGGGCTCGCGAGCTGGCGCAGCATCGCCGCCGGATCATTGTCGAGGCTCGCCTTCATGTAGGCCGTCCAGTCGATGGCGAAGACGCTCACGAGGCTGAGGAGCGGCGACAGGACGAGAAGCCAGACCCACAGGGTGTTCGTGTTCGTGCCCTCGGGCAGCGGAGGCTGAACGGGCGGCCCGCTCTGCGCGAGGGGCTGGGTGTCCGCCGTCCACTGCTGGCCGTTCCACCAGCGGAGTTGGGCCTCGCCCGAAGGGTCGGCGTAGAAGCCGGGGGCAGCGGATGACGTCGCGTCGCTCATGGCGCGATCCTAGCGAGCCCGGTTGGCCGAACGCACATTGACCCGCTCGCTTCTCCGCTGATCGGGCGGCTGTTTCAGGTGCCGGGCTCCACGGCCGAGTGGCGGAGCACGATCCACCCCTGCGGCGCCGACAGGCGTTCGGCGTGCTTCTCGCACAGGTCGTAGCTGTGCGGTTCGGCCTTCATGCTGAGGGGTCCGAGCACCGCCATCGAGTCGGCGTACACGTAGGTGAGAGTGGCCACGGCCTCTTCGGCGCAGTTGACTCTCGAACACGGGCGTCTGCTCATTGCGGCTCCAGGATATCCCCGGTTCGCGCCGCGGGTACCATGGCCGCATGGCTCGTTCCCGATCCGCCGGCGGTCGCGCTCGAGCGCCTCGTGCGCGTGGACGCGATCGCCACGGCCGCGGCCTGCGCTCGTCGGTCGCGGGCCCCCATCTGCCGATGCTGCGAGGCCGCCTCGACGTCTTCGACGATGCCGTCGCCGACACCGCGGAGTATCTGCGCGGACTGTGGCCCGAGCTCGATGTCGTCAGCTACGAGGTGGCCGGCCTGCCCGCCGTCGTCACCGATCGCGGCCTCGAGAGGTGGCACGTCGACGCGGAGAAGAACCGCATCGTGCTCTATCGTCTGCCGATCGAGCGCATGACGAAACTGCACGTCAAGGACGAGCTGCACCTCCGCATGGTGGTCGAGGGCTGCGTACTCCGGGCCACCGGTGAGTACCTGGGCCGCGACCCGTGGGACCTCGCCCCGGAGCGCTTCCGCGAGCACTGACGCAGGCACTCACGCGAGCACTGACCCGACCCGCTCGTCGCTTCGGCGACGGAGTATCGGCCGGATCAGCGGTAGACGGTGATCGCGCTCGCCAACGGGTTCGCGGGGCGCACCGCGGTCGCCGCCAACTCTCCGTCGCCGGCGTAGGTCACCGCGGCGACGATGTCGGAGGCTCCGCTCAGCACATAGGGCGCGCGCTGGACCAGATCGACGCTCACGGTCGATCCTGCGGCGACCTCGATGGTGCGCGTCTCCTGGCCGGGCGCGCTGAGCTCCAGGGTGGCGGCCTTCCCCGAACCGGCGGTCATCGTGAGGCGAGGCGACGGGGCGCCCGCCGTGGCGAAGGTCACCACATCGGGGAGCTTCGGCGACGCGACGAACCAGGCGATGTCGATGCGCTGACCCGGCGTGAAGGTCACGTCGCCGTCGCCGCCGACGATCTCGAAGCTCGCGTCGCTGCTCTCGTCGATCTCGGCGTCGGGATCGGGCGCGGCCACGGTCGCCGCGCGAACCGCAGCGACGACCGGGACGTTGGCCTGCACGGTCACCGAGTACGTTCCGTCTCCGAGACCGTCGACGGGGATGTCCACTACGGACCCGCCATGCGCGTGCGCGTCGATGACGACACCGTCGACCCCCACGGTGTCGCTCGTCGCGCCCACGGTGATGTCGGCATCCTCCGCCCCGGGCACGAAGACCCTGACGACGGTGCCGACGTCGACGGAGCCGCCGATGTTCATCCGCTCCGCGGCAGCGGCAGCCGTCGTGATGCGCACCCCCGGGATGATCTGCGTCTCGGAGGGCCCCTCCGTCGACGCCGTGAGCTCGACACCGCCGGCCTCGAGGCCCCGGACGATGCTCTGCTGGAGTGTCGGAACCACGAGCCCGCCCGAGCTGTCGACGCGCACGGCGAGTGCCGCGGCCCCCGGCGCGAAGCCGGCGAGCGAGAACACCCGTTGGCTGGCCGGCGGGATGATCAGGTCGGTGAGGCCGGGAGCTGTGACCTCGCCGTCGCCGGTGAAGAGCCGCACCTCCGCGGTGGACGGCACGGCGGACGGATTGGCGAGGAGAAGCAGGGTCGTGCGGCCGGTGTCGGTCGCGCCGCCGAGCAGCCAGCTTCCGGCTGAGCTCTCGCGGCAGTCCGAGACGGCGAGACCGCGGAGATCGGGTTCGGCCACCGTCTGCGCCTGTGCCGCCGACAGCGCCTGGTCGACCGGTGCGGGAGGAGCGGTCACGAGGGTGGAGGCGGCGCCACCCGTGGCCTGCGACACGTCGACATCGACAAGGGGCGCTTGCGAGGATCCGGGGCTCGCGCCGACCACCTGAGACCCGACGGAGGTGATCGTTGTGGCGTTCTGCCCGCTGAGGTCTCCGAAGCGCAGGAGCGGCCCCGGGCAGACACGCTGCTGGTCGACGGACGCGGGGACGACCTCGAGCCCTGACGCCTGCCCTGCCGCCGACGATTCGGGCGCAGGCAGGATGGCGGCGGCACCGATGATCGCCGCACCGGCGGCGAGGGCGACGACGCCCGCGCCGATACGTGTGCTGATGCGCACTGCGTTACCGACCATGATCGCCTCCTCGACGAGCTCCGACGAGTTCGGGTGATGGCGTGACGGGGGCGGCGTGCTGGGTCTCCTCAGGGGAGGCATCGGCGGCGGGGGCGTGACGCGCGGCTCGCGGATCCCGCGGCGGATCGACGCGGCGTCGGAGCCCGGAACCCCGTCGTGCACCGCGTTCGGGTCGGACCCGCTCAGCGAGACCACCCGTCGGCAGCGCGAGCAGGAGGGTGGCGAGCAGGACGAGCAGCTGCGAGCCGAGAACGATGACGCCCAGCTCCGAGCCGAGCGGCCCCGGGCCGGTCGGAGCCGCAGTCGGGAGTCCGGTGTCGAGACCGACGTAGCGCCACAGCGTCCCGCGATCCGTCGTCGTGACGGGGGTGAACAGGGCGTTGCCGTCGAGCGCTGCGGCGACCCGGTCGCGCACGTCATCCTGACCCGCACCGGCAGGCGCCAGCAGCACGAAGCCCACTCGGAGCGCGTCGAGGTCGGACGCCGCGTCGTACCCGCTGCGTGAGCCGAGGTTGCCGGCGAGAACGGCGACCCGCTCGTCATCGGACGACAGCGCTCCGACTCGCGAGGTGGTGTAGAGGGTGCTCTGCTCGTCGAGCGTGTTCCCCGCACCGCGCTCGAGTCGCGCGGCGATGCCCGTGCTCGTCGGAGCGATGACGAGCGTGCCGATGGTGGGGTCGCTCGCCGCCTCAGCGGACACGAGGGCGGGCACCGTCGACGAGGTTCCGGGGAGGGCAGCGCCCCCGAGGACCGCGGTGACGATGAGGGGCACGGCGGCCGCCGCGATCCCCGCACCGATGAGAGCGCCGCCGACGCCGCGCACCGTTTGCGCGACCGTGGACGCTCCGGCATCGAGGGCGCACACCGCGGCGGCGGTGATCCCGAGGAGGTAGAGACTCAGCCCGCTTCCCGCCCAGACGGAGACGGGGTCGCCGCCGGTCGTCGCGACGACGAGGCGGCCGGCCAGCACCGCGGTGCCGAAACCGAGCGCGGCGACGCCGAGGGAGGCGATCGCCAGCGGCGAGCGGGGAAGGAACGGTGCCGCGATGGCGGCGATCAGGAGGGGCAGTGCGAGAACCACCGCGATGAGGATGCCGCTGGCGTCGAGGCCGAGCGATGCCGCGAGCGCGTTCCAGGGTGCGGCCGCGTCGCCCGGGAACCCGGCGAGGAGGGACGCGGTGCCCCCGGGACCGCTCGCACTTCCGCCCGAGCCGATGGCTACTCCCGGGTCGGCGAAGATCGCCAGCGGTGTTCCGCGCAGAGTCTGCTGGATGGCGAGTGGCAGGAAGAGAGCGGCCGCGGGAAGCGGAAGAGGGAGCAGGCGGTGCCAGCCCCGGCCGCGGCGACCGGCGACGGCGAAGCCGAGGACCGCCACGATCCAGGCCGCGAGCAGAGCCGGGATGAGAGACGGCGCAGCGGCGGCCACCGCCGCGGCGAGGAGACCGGACGTGGCGGACGCCGCCCACGACCGTCGAGCGCCCGAGAGGGCGAAGACGAGCCAGGGAAGGAGCAGGTGCGCGAGCACGGCGCCGAGACGTCCCTCGGCCAGGGCGACGAGGAACATGGGCGCGAGGGTCCACACCGCCGCGGCGAGCAGCCGGAGGCCGGGGCGGGGAGTCACCCGGGCCGCGGCGAGCCACGAGCCGAGGGCTGCGAGCGGGAGCGAGCAGAGGTAGAGGAGGACGATCGATGTGGAGGGCGCCCACGCGGTCAGGGTGCCGAGGGTCGCGAGTAGCCAGTCGAAGGGATCGGCGACCCCCATGAACCCCGCGCCGACGCCGCGCCACCCGTAACCGAGGTCGTTCCACAGTTCGGCGACTCCCCCGAGCGGGAGCAGGCCGGCCGCGGCGACGGTTCCCGCGCCGAAGAGGCGGAACTGCATGACCAGCCCCACGACTGCCGCGGCGACCACGGTCCAAGCGCCGCCGGTGGCGAAGAAGTCGAGGTCGTAACGCCCCGAGCGGCGCAGATTCGTCGCATCGTCCCGCGCGAGAGCGCGTCGACGGCGGACTTCCGGCCACGGGAGACGGAGCGGGGCGATCGCGCCCCATCCCGCTGAGCGGTTGCGCGAGATGCGGCGGCGGGCCGCGGCGATCGATCCGCCGTGCCCGAACGCGACCGCGAACGCCGCGCCGAACTCGCCGAGCACGCGACCCGGCCGCTTGCTGAGCAGCTGACCGATGGCGCGAACGAGGGCGAGCGGCACGAGGCTCACCCAGTGCAGCGGAACGGCCCAGGCGGGCGCGTAGGAGAGCCGACGATGGAGGGCGGCGACGCGGACGAGGCGGGCTCGCTTCGAGCGAGAAGTGCGGGCCCCCAGATGAGCCGTCCCCGGCGCCCGCCTTCCGGCCGACAGCACACGGGCCGCCGGGACGAGGACCACGCGGTGTCCGGCCAGTCGGGCACGGACGCAGAAGTCGAGGGCATCGTCGACCGCGGGCAGTCCGAGGTCGAATCCGCCGAGCTGCTCCCAGAGCAGCCTGCGCACCAGCATGCCTCCGGCCGCCACGGCGAGGACATCGCTCTCACGGTCGTACTGGGCCTGATCCAGCTCAGGCTCCGCGATCTCCACGGCGGTACCCGACGGGGTCATCGTCTCGCCGAACGAGTACAGGTAGTCGGGCTCCGCCCACTGCATCTGCTTGGGCCCGGCCACCGCCACGGACGGCGAGATCTCGATCTCACCGAGGAGCGCCTGGAGGGCTCCGGGCTCCGGCGCGCTGTCCGCGGCGAGGAGCCACAACCACTCGCCCTCGCCCTGCGCGGGAGCCATCAGCCGCGTCGCCGAGAGGACCGCCTCGCCGAACCCGAAATGATCGGGACCGACGACCCGTTGGACATTCGGGGGCAGAGGTGCACTGGATCGAGGATCCGCGCCGAGCTCCACGACGATGATCTGGTCGGGAGTGCGGGTCTGATCCGCGAGCGCTGCGAGGGTGTGGCCGAGGTACTCGCCCGCCTTACGGGCGACCACCACTGCTGTTACAGATCCACGCACTCTTCCACGCTACGTGCCGATCTGACGGCACCTCATGTGACACGCGCTGGCTGCGCTTATCGCCAGCACCGCTGACGTCGCGCTGTCGACGAGCGACCCGTTAGACGGCCTGCTTGCGCAGTTTGCGGCGCTCGCGCTCGCTGAGCCCGCCCCAGATTCCGAAGCGCTCATCGTTCTGAAGCGCGTACTCGAGGCACTGAGCCTTGACCTCGCAGCTCGTGCAGATCTTCTTCGCCTCGCGGGTCGAACCGCCCTTTTCGGGGAAGAAGGCCTCGGGGTCGGTCTGCGCGCAGAGCGAGTCCGCCTGCCACGCCAAGGCATCGTCGTCGGCGTCGGCACGCTTGCGCACACCGGGTACGCCAAGTCGGACCGGGTCTACGAACCAGTCTTCAGGTACCCCGGACCTGATCTCCGAAATCGTCATTGCAGAAGTCTCCCCATGCACGGGCGAGCTGGGTGCTCGGATGTGCGTTGCAATAATTACACCGGTGTCATTCGGGTTCGTCAAGGGGCGGAAACCTAGACCCTGGTCTCGGGGATGCAACTCGAGGCGCGCCGTTAACGACTGCGAAACACAGTGCACGATCAGCTGCACACAAGCTATGCACAGAAAAACGTTCAGCTAGAGGATGAAGGTCCGCGTCATTCCGCGGATCGGCGTGCATCCCACGCGCTGCGGACCATCTCGTCGAGGTCGTGCCTCATGGTCCAGCCGAGGTCGCGCGAGGCCCTGTCACCGGAGGCAACAATTCTCGCAGGATCGCCCGCTCGGCGTGTCGCGATGGTCGGCTCGAAATCGATCCTCGTGACCCGCGCCATCGCATCCATGATCTGCCGAACGGAGACCCCGTCGCCGCTGCCGAGGTTGTAGACCGTCTCGATGGCCTCGCCGGTGCTCAGGCGAAGCGCGGCTGCCGCGTGCGCCGCCGCGAGATCGGCCACGTGGATGTAATCCCGCACGCAGGTGCCATCGGGAGTCGGATAGTCGTCGCCGTTGATGCGAGGGACGTCGCCGCGGAGGAGAGCCTCGAAGACGAGCGGGAAGAGGTTGTGCGGGCTCGCGTCGTACAGGTCGGGATAGCCCGAGCCCACGACGTTGAAGTACCGGAGCGACGTGTGCTTGAGGCCCGTCGCGACACCCTGATCCCGCAGCAGCCATTCGCCGATGAGCTTCGATTCGCCGTAGGGGGATTCGGGCCCCGTGGGGGTCTCCTCCGTGACGAGGTCGACGTCGGGACTGCCGAAGACCGCGGCACTCGAGGAGAAGACCATCTTGTCGACGCCGCGCGCCTCCATGGCGCCGAGCAGCACGGCGGTGCCGGTGACGTTCTGCGAGTAGGTGAGCAGGGGCTTCTGCACCGAGACACCCGCGTACTTGAAACCCGCGAGGTGCACGACCCCTTCGATCTCGTGATCGTCGATGAGGTTCTCGATCAGCTCGCCGTCGAGGATCGAGCCACGGACGAACGGGACGTCGGATGGGACGAAGTCGCGGATTCCGCTCGACAGATTGTCGAGGACCACGGGCGCGAGCTCGGCCTTCTGGAAAGCACGGACGACGTGCGCCCCGATGTATCCGGCTCCACCGGTGACCAACCACGACATCCGTTCAGCTTATCGACGCCGCGGATCCTCGATTTCACTCCAGTGGCTGCGGGGAGATCCGAGTCGGGTGGGACGGGGATCACCTTCGAGCGCGAGGAACGTGAGGGCGATCGCGACTGCGGACAGAAGAAGGAGAACGAGCAGCAGAATGAACATGGCACAAAAGCTATGATCTAGAAAATACTGCCACGAGTGGCAGTATCGTCAGTGTCCGTTCATTTCGTGCCACATCACCCTGGAGCAGTCTTGTTGAAGAAGGTCGCGGTCATCGCTCTCCCCGGTATGGCCCAGTTCGAGTTCGGGGTGGTCTGCGAGGTCTTCGGGCTCGACCGGACCGACATGGGCGGCCCTGCGTTCGACTTCCACGTCGTCACAGCCGAGCCCGGCCCCGTTCCGGTCGCGCACGGCCTGACGATGATCGTCGAGGAGGGATTCGACGCCGCCGCCGACGCGGACCTCATCGCGATCCCCGCCTATTCCGTCCCGCGCGGCGAGCGCAGCACGGCCGGTCTCGCGTCGGGTGAGAGGTTCACCTCCGGCGGGTTCGACGAGAGGGTGCTCGACCTGATCCGCTCGACGGCGGCGCGCGGCGCCTACGTGCTGAGCGTCTGCAGCGGCGCGTTCCAATTGGCGGAGGCGGGCGTGCTCGACGGCCGTCGGGCCACGACCCACTGGATGTACGCGGACAAGCTCGCGACCCGCTATCCCGCGATCGAGGTGGACCCCGACGTGCTCTTCGTCGAGGACGAGAACATCGTCACCGGAGCCGGCACCGCTGCGGGCATCGATGCGGCCCTGCACATCGTCCGCAAGGAGCTGGGCGCCGCCGCGGCGAACGTGATCGCCCGGCGCATGGTCGTCCCGCCGCAGCGCGACGGCGGCCAGTCGCAGTACATCGCGCAGCCCGTGCCCGAGACGAGGTCCGACTCCTTCGCCGACGTCGTCGACTGGATGCTCGAGAACCTCGGCCAGGACCTCGGCATCGAACAGCTCGCCCGCAAGGCGCTGATGTCGACGCGGACCTTCGCAAGGCGCTTCCGCGCCGAGATCGGCGCGACCCCCGCGGCCTGGCTCAACCGGCAGCGACTGATCCGGGCCCAGCAGCTGCTCGAGGAGACCGACACCCCCCTGGAGCAGATCGCTCAGATCACGGGATTCGGGTCGGCCGCTGTGATGCGTCACCATTTCGTGAAGGTGCTGAAGACGAGTCCGCAGGCGTATCGGCGCACTTTCAGCTACCTCGACGAGCCGGCGCTGAACCGCGTCTGATCCGATCGGACGTCGAAAGGAACGCGGACACCGCCCCATGTAGCCGACCGTGGCGTGGCGGATATCCCGCGCCGGTGGCGATTGGCACCGGAATGCCCCCCATTACCGCTGAAATTCAGGCATTTCAGCGCGACACACCCATATTGGGGGTACTTGCCGGGGGCACTAAGGGTGGACCATTACTTCATGCTTTGGGGGCTCGTAGCAGTAGTGATTCTCGTGTGGGCGGTGATAGCCGTGCTACTCAGTGTCGTGATCGGTCGCGCGGTGCACATCGCCGAGATCGATCGGGGGGATAGCGAATTCATTCGATCCCTCTCGACCTACACACCGCCGTCGACGCGCGAGATCGTCGCCGGCTGATCAGCGGTTCGCCGACGCGACGAACGCGATCCCGGATCCGCTGAAACGCAGGACTTCTTCGTCGGGGGTGACGAAGACGGCCTCGCCTCTCCTGATCGTCGTGCTCGAGCGCGCTCCTTCGACGGCCAATTCGCCTTCCGTCACCAACACGATGGCGGGACCCCGGGGAGCGAACTCCGCGAATTCGGCACCGGTGTTCTGGTAGCCGTGCAGCGCCCCGGCATCGCCGACGGCGATCCGGGCGAGCGCAAAATCGGGGACATCGGGTCGGAACACCTCGACGCCGGGAGCGACCTCTTCGGAGGTGAACAGCGGCGGCGGGAGCGGGTCCCAGCGGACCACCCTCACGAGCTCGTCGGAATCGACGTGCTTGGGCGTCAGGCCTCCGCGCAGGACGTTATCCGACGCGCCCATGATCTCGACGGCGAGTCCTTCGAGGTAGGCGTGAACATTGCGCGCCGGAAGGTACACCGATCGGCCCTGCGCGATCGAGATGCGGTTGAGCAGCAGGGCGACGAGGATCCCGGGGTCGCCGGGGTGACGTCGGCCGAGGTCCGCGAGGGTGGCGTACTCGCGTGCGAAGCTCGAGTTCGAGGGCATGCGATCACTGGTCTCGGCGATGGCGGCGATGAGCGCGGCCGCCGAGTCGCTGCCATCGAAGCCCCACTCGACCGCGTTCTTGAGCGGGTCCTCGCCGGCAAGGACTCGGCCGAGGGCCTCGAGAGGCGGCCTGTTCTTCTCGGAGAGCACCGTCGCGGTCGCGACGAGCTCCGCGACGAGCATCCGGGTCGTCGCGATCTCGCGGAATCCGGCAAGAACCTCGAAGGTGGGGCTGAGCGCCAGGGTGAGTTCGGGCTTGGCCAGTCGGTCCTTGTAGTTGCGGTCGGAGGAGTCGAGCGGGACTCCGGCCTCATCTTCGCGGGCGAAGCCCTCCTCGGCCTGTTCCGTCGACGGGTGCGCCTGGATGGAGAGGGGCGCATCGGCGGCGAGGACCTTGAGCAGGAAGCTGAGCCTGTCGTCCGACCGGTCGACCCCGAGGGTGGTGTCGGGATCTGCAGCGATCCAGGCGTCGAGGGTCTCGTAGCCGCCCACCGAAGCCGGGTCGAGGATGCGCGACGGCGATAGGCGGTGGGCGCCGAACCAGAGCTCCGCCTCGGGCCCCCCCGACGGGGTGGTGCCGAGGAGCTCCGCGATCGCAGTGGTGGAACCCCACGCGTAATCGCGGGGGGTGTTGGTGATGCCCACAAACATGTTCCGTCTCCTCGCCGTCGGCTTATCCCAACCTACCAATCGGGTTTGTGCGTCTCCCCGAGGCGATTAGCCTCGGTGCGGCCGATGGCGTTGCGGCCGAACCGAGCACTGGAGCGAAGATGACGGATTACACCCCGCTGGTCAGCGATTTCTACGGCTACAGCGAAGCGCTGGCCGACCGCGAGAAGGCGGTGCTCGCCGATCTCCGCGACTATCTCGAGCGTGACGTCCGCCCCATCGTCGACGACTACTGGGAGCGGGCGGAGTTCCCCACCCAGATCGTGAAGCCGCTCGCCGAGCAGGGGATCTTCGCGATGCCGTGGGAGGAGACGAAGCCGTTCGAGAACTCGGCGGTCTTCCGCGGCTGGGTCGCTCTCGAACTCGCCCGCATCGATGCATCGGTCGCCACATTCGTCGGCGTTCAGAACGGACTCGCGATGGGTTCCATCAGCATCGGGGGCGACGAGACGCAACGTCGAGAATGGCTGCCGAAGATGGCGGCGGCCGACGTCATCGGAGCATTCGGACTCACGGAGCCGCTGTCGGGCTCCGATTCGGCACAGGGGCTGCGCACCGTCGCGACCCGGGACGGCGACGATTGGATCCTCAACGGATCGAAGCGCTGGATCGGCAACGCGACGTGGAGCGACATCACCGTCATCTGGGCCAAGAGCGCCGAGGACGGTCAGGTGAAGGGCTTCATCGTCCCCACCTCGACGCCCGGCTACACGGCGACGAAGATCGAGCGCAAGCAGAGCCTCCGCATCGTCCAGAACGCCGACATCGTGCTCGAGAACGTTCGCGTCCCCGAGAGCAACCGTCTGCAGAACGCCAACAGCTTCCGCGACACCGCGAAGGTGCTCCGTCTGACGCGCGCGGAGGTGGCATGGGCGGCCGTGGGCAACGCGATCGGCGCCTACGAGGCTGCCGTGAAGTACACGGGAGAGCGGATCCAGTTCGGCAAGCCGATCGCCTCGCACCAGTTGGTCCAGAACATGCTCGTGAAGGCGCTCAGCAACATCACCGCGTCGCTCGGCATGGTCGTGCGTGTCTCGCAGCTCCTCGACGAGGGTAAGCAGACGGACGAGCACGCCGCCCTCGCCAAGGCCTACGCCACATCGGCGATGCGCGAGACAGTCGGGCTGTGCCGTGAGGCGCTCGGCGGGAACGGCATCGTCCTCGACCACGGTGTCGCCCGCCACATGGCCGACGCCGAGGCGATCTACTCCTATGAAGGCACGCGTGAGATGAACACCCTCATCGTGGGCCGCAAGATCACGGGCCAGGCCGCGTTCGTCTGACCGTCGAGGAGGTTGGGCGCCTGCACCGCTAGCGTTATCAGGTGCCCAACGCCTCCGGACGACCAGGTCAGACTCCACGCGCCGCTCTGGCGAGCGCTCGAACCCCGTCGAAGGTCGCCTGATGGCGACGGTCGAGCTGTTCCACTGGAACCCCGACGGCCCCGCCTTCCGCGGGCGGATCGGGCGTCGGCTCCCCTTCCGCAAACCGCTGAACAACTTCGGCGACCTTCTCGGGCCCATCATCGTGCGCGAGCTGCTCGCCCGACGTGGGATCGAGGAGTCGGCTGCGGTACGCGACACCACTCTGCTGTCGGTCGGGTCCGTCCTCCAGTTCGCGAACGACGGCGACACGGTGTGGGGAACCGGGGTCAACGGTAAGACCCTCGGCGAGACCCCGAAGTACCGCGACCTCGACGTTCGAGCGGTCAGAGGCCCTCGGACCCGTTCGTACCTGCTCGATCGCGGCATCTCGGTGCCCGAGATCTACGGAGACCCCGGTCTCCTCGTGGCGGAGCTGTGGCCGCGCGAGAAGCTCCCCGCGTCATCCCGCAGGGGCGGCGTCGCGATCATCCCGAATCTCCGGGACCACTCAAGTACGTCCCGCGACCGCCGGGTGGTGGATCCCCGCTCGGATCTCTGGGAGGTGCTCGCGATCATCGCCTCGAGCGACCTGGTGGTCGGATCGTCGCTGCACGGCATCATCATCGCCGAGGCGTACGGGGTGCCCGCACGTCTCGTGAAGCCGACGGTCGAGCCGCCGTTCAAGTACGACGACTACTACGCAGGAACGGGCCGGGACGACTACCGGACTGCGTCGTCGGTGGACGAGGCGATCGCACTCGGCGGAGAGCGTCCGCCCGTCTGGTCGTCCGGGCCGCTGCTGGGCGCATTCCCCTACGACCTGTGGTCGAACAGGGCCTGACCGGTCAGCAGCCCTGCAGAACCGCTGCCTTGGCGAACGCCGCCGTCTGGTACACGTACTCGAAACCCCAATCGGTGAGGTCGTAGCCCGGCTCATCCCCCATGACCGACACTCCGTCCGGAACGCAGCGGTCCATGAGCATCCGTGTCCGAGCGATGTGCGGAGTCGCGGTGATCACGATCGCCGTCGACCAGCCGTTCTCCTCCATCTCGCGGGCCAGGTATCTGGCCTCACCGCGGGTGGTGAAGGGTGCGGGCTGCTCGCAGTGGACGGCCGTGTCCTCCCGGCCGTCGTCGACGCACTCGGGAATCTTGGGGATCCCCTCCGTGGGTGCGGAGACGAGGAGGTTGTCCGAGACGTCGGCGTCGAGCAGCTGATCGGCCATCCGCATCCGCCACGGGTCGACCGGACCGATCACCAGCACGACATCGGCTTTCGCCGGCTTCTCCTCGACGGGGAACACGAAGACCGGCAGGCCCGCGATGACCCACACGAGGACCGCGCCGAGCGCCCCGACCGCGACCCGGGCGAGGGTCCGGACCCGCCGCGACCCTGTTCTCGCCGCGGACACGGGCGACGGGCTCAAGGACCTACTGAGACGGAGATCGGTTCGCTGATCGATACGTTGCCGTTGCTGTCACGGGCGACGGCGACCACCTCGTAGGTGCCTTCGGGAACGCCGGTGATCGGGGCCGACAGAGACCAGATGCCGTCCTCGCCCTCGTCGAGGGGGGCGCTGAAACGTCCCCATGCCAGGCGGACGCTCGTCACCCCGGAGTCGTCGTTCGCCTCGACGGACAGCGAAACGGGGTCGGTCGATGCGAGGGACCAGTCGACGCTCTCGCCGTCGAGGATCGCCACGGTCGGGCCCGTCTGATCGGACGGTGTGGACGGCACATCCACTCCCCCGCCACTGCCGCCGCCGACGGGCGGCCGGGCGGGGCCGGCACCCTCGGGATCATCGGCGCCGGCGAGCTCGCCGCGCATGGCCTGCCCGTCGAAGTCGCGCGCAGCCGGCACTCCTCCACTGGGGTTGATGCTGACTTGGGCGATGTCGACCACGTGCAGGTCGCCGGCGGCCGCGTCGACGACCTCGACGGTACCGACCCGGTTGCCGTTGCTGCCGATCGCGTCGGGGGTCGCGCACATCCCCGTGTTCCAGCGGGCGACGATCGAGTTGGTGATCGCCGAGTCGCAGCTCGACAGGTAGTCGATCACGTTGCGGTCGAACGACGCTCCGGGAGTCGAGGCGATCCTCACCGGACCGTTCAACAGCATGTTGTTGCGGATCACGACGTCTTGGGAGATGTCGAGACGCGCGTCGATGACGGTGCCGACCTCGCAGTCGCTGGATCGCACGACGCAGCCCTGGATGAAGTTGGACTCGATGAGGAGCCCGTCGACTCCGACGCCACCACCGCCCGAGACGATGATCCCCGCGTTGTAGCAGTTCGAGATCGAGTTCGCGCGCACCGTCACCGAGTTCGAGTCGAACACCTGCACGCAGTCCGCGTGCAGCCCGCTCGATCCGTTCTGGTCGAAGTCGCGGATGACGTTGCGTTCCAGGGTGACTCGAGACGAGTCCTTGACCTGGATCCCGTCGATCGAGTGGCCGCCCTCGAACAGCGAGTCGTAGACGCCCACGTCCGTGGACCGGATGAAGGTTCCGCCGCCCGAGACGTGGATGTCCCGGAGCCGTGTGCCCGTCGCGGGGGGATAGACGTAGGTGGTGCCGTTCACGGCGACGCCGGTCCAGGTCACCCCCGGCACGTAGGTGAGGAGCTGGCCGAACACGACAGTGTCGGGCGTCAGCGGCTTGATCGTCACCGCGCCGCGAATCGCAGCCTTGGACTTCAGCTTCTGGACCCCGTAGTCACCGGGGAGAAGCCGGATCTCGCCGCCCGTCGCGGTGTAGTCGATCGCCGACTGGAGCGCGCACGGCTCCGTATCGGAGCAGGTGTCCCCCGACCCGGACGGTGAGGCGTAGTACGCCGAGCCGGCCACGCTTCCGGAGTCGACGGCGAACGCCGGCGCCGCGGCGGCCATTCCGGCCGTCGTGGTCAGAGCACCGATCACGATGCCGATTCCGAACCTGGCGCCCCACGCGCCCTTCTTCAGTCCCCCCATGCCGCGCATCAGTTGCGGATGGTCACGTAGAACTGGGTGCTCGTGGAGGTGTTGCCCGCCGCGTCCTCCGCTTTGGCGGTGAGACCGTATTTGCCGTTCTTGTACAGATTGGTCGGCAGACTCATCGTCCAGGCGCCGCCGGGTTGCTTCTCGCCGACTCCGAGCTGCGTCGAACCGGACCAGAAGGTGACTCCCGTCACCCCGACGTTGTCACTCGCGTCCGCTACCAGGGTGACGGTTCCGCCGATCACTGCATTCGCTGCCGGCGAGGTGACCTTCACTGTCGGAGCAGTCGTGTCAGGACCCGGGGTCGCAGTCGGCGTGGGTGTCGGCGTCGCGGTGGGCGTGGACGTCGCGGTGGGCGTCGGCGTCGGCGTCGCAGTCGGCGACGGCGTCGCGGTGTTCTCTACGTCGACGTAGAACTGGCTCGTGCTCGTGGTGTTACCGGCTGCATCGCTTGCGCGAGCCAGGAGGCCGTAGCGTCCGTTCGGGTAGTCGCGACTGTCGAACGGAACCGCCCAGGTGCCGTCGGCGCGCTGCACCCCGTCGCCCAGCAGGGTGGTGCCGGACCAGAACGAGACCGCGGTGACCGCGGTGTCGTCACTCGCCTCGGCGACGAGCTGGACGACACCAGAGATGGTCGAATTAGGCGTCGGACTCGTCACCCGCACGGTCGGCCCCGTCGTGTCCGGACCCGGCGTCGGGGTGGGGGTCGGCGTCGGAGTCGCGGTCGGCGTCGGAGTCGCGGTCGGCGTCGGAGTCGCGGTCGGCGTCGGAGTCGCGGTGGGCGTCGGAGTCGCGGTCGGCGTCGGAGTCGGCGTCGCGGTGTTGCTCACCGACACGTAGAACGACGTCGAGCTGGCGGTGTTGCCGGCCGCGTCCTTCGCCTTGGCCACGAGTCCGTAACGAGCGTTCGGGTAGGCCCTCGTGTCGACATCGAGCGTCCACGAGGCGTCGGACTGCTTGACACCGTCACCGAGCTTCGTCGAGCCCGACCAGAAGGTCACGCCGGTCACACCCACGTTGTCGGAGGCGACGGCCCTGAACTGCACGGTGCCGGACAGCACCGAGTTAGCCGTCGGCGAGCTGATGCTCACGGTCGGGGGCGTGGTGTCGGCTCCCGAGGTCGGGGTCGGGGTCGGGGTGACCGTCGGCTTCGGAGTCGTGGTCGGAGTAGGCGTGACCGTCGGGGTCGGGGTGGGTGTCGGCGTGGGAGTCGGCACCGGACCGCTCGGCTTGCCGGGAACCGTCGAGACGGCGAACCCGAAGTACTTGCCGGGCGTCGGGTTGGTCAGCGGGTCGCCCTGGAACACACGACCGCGCTCTGCTGCAGCCTGCGCCTGACCCATCACGGTCGCACGGACCTGGGCGGGGGTCTGTCCGACGCAAGCGCCGCCCGGACGAAGGCAGTCGAGGACGACACCCGAGGTGAGGGCGGCCGAGATGCTGGTGCCGGACTGGACGTAACTCGCCTGGTTGCCCTTCTTGAGGGTGTAGGCGCAGACGCCGGGCGCCGAGACGGTGTGCGCACGGTCGGCCGCTGAGACGGCGAAGTTCGACTTGGGAGCGGGGGTGTCGTCCGTGGCCGGGTCGGAGCACGGGCTGGCGGAGAGCCCGCCCGGCAGCCCATCGAAGTCCGCGTGGTTGGTTGCGGTCAGGACCTCGTCGTACTGGGCGGGGACCCAAGCTGCCATGTCCTCTGCGGTGTTGCCGGCTGAGGCGACGACGACGACACCCTCGGCGACGATGTCGCAGACGAGCTGGTGGATCGGGTCGTTGTTGGTGTAGCCGCAGTTGCTGTCGTCGGAACCGTAGGTGGCGAACGACATGTTGGCGACGGTGATGCCCAGACTCTTCGCGTTGTCACGCAGCCAGCGCAGGCCGCAGGTCACCGACTCGGTGCCGCCCTTGTTGTTCTGGTTCATGATCTTGACCGCGTAGATCGGAGCGCCGGGCGCAACACCCACGACGCCCGTGTCGTTGTCCAGGGCGGCGATCTGGCCGGCGATGGCGGTGCCGTGGCCGTTGAAGTCCGTGTAGGCAGGAGATCCGCCCTCGCCGACGCAGTCGACGCCGCCGAGGATGTTGAGGTCGCGGTGCGCTTCGACACCGGAGTCGACGACGGCTACCGCGCCGCCGTCCCACGCGCGGCCACTGCCCGCGAGGACCGGGGCCTTGTTCGCCTCGGTGCCCAGGACCCCGTTCGGAACGGTCTGGTAGGCAGCACTCGCCGACTGCACAGCGAGACCCGACACGATGAGGCCGAGGATGCTGCCGAAGACGACGAGCGAGCGCATGCGTGAGGGTCGTGTGGTCGTGCGAAGCGACGGCGATGCCATGGTTCTCCTGGGCTGGGGGGAAGAGGAGCCGGTGTTCCGGGTTCGGGTATTCCGGAAATGGTCGTCGTTGACCTACTATTCGGGCAGTGTGCCCATTATGGGGTACGACGTGACGGAAGCGCTACCGCTCGCCGGAATGCCGTAAGCGTCGATTCCGCAACTTTCCGCCACTCGAGCTGCGTGAGGTCGGGTCCGTCCGGGTCGCGCTGCACCGAGGTCGTCCATGCGACGGCCTCACCCAGGACGTCACCGGTGAGGTCGCCTCGGTAGGTGAAGACCCACTCGTCCCCGACCATCTCACGGAGCTCCTCCATCGCGCCGATCGCCGGAACGACGACCGGCCGACCCGCCGAGAGGGCGAGGATCGCAGAACCCGAGTTCTGGATGTTGCGGTACGGGAGGACGACGAGATCGGCTGCTCGCAGCCAGGTCGCCATCCGCGCGTCCTCGAGGTAGTCGAGCTCGAGGATCGCACGCGGAAGCTCGGCGGCGCCCTCCTCTATCTCTGCACGCAGCTGAGGGTCGGACGATTTCCCGGCGACACCGAGCACAACCCGATCGTCCGCGAGGTCCCCGACGGCCTCGATGAGCATCGGCACGTTCTTGTAGGCCCGGATCTGCCCGGCGGAGACGACGAACAGCGAATCGGCGGGAACCGCGAGCTCGGCGCGCGCGAGGTCGCGGGGCTTGGTGAGGTCGTAGAGATCCTTGTAGTGCCCGTGCGGGACCACTGAGATCGGCCGGCGACGCAGCTCGGGGTACTCGCGGCGCACGGCAGCGATGCCCGACTCGGTCAGCACGATGACCGCGTCGACGTTGCGCATGAGGAGGCGCCGGTACAGGCGACGGAGGTACGGCGTCGACCGTGTCTCGTGCGCGGTCACGTTGTGCACGGTCCAGACGAGCTTCGTCCCACGGGGGCGGGCCATGGCGAGGAAGCTGTAGAAGAGGACCAGTCGCGCGAAGACGCGCCAGCGTCGATGGCCGGACAGGAAGGTGAGCTCGGGCCAGTGCAGGTGGACGACCTTGGGGGCGAGGAACGCGAGGCCGAGATAGTTGAGGTCGCGCACGACCACATCCCCGTTCGCCATCATCGCCCGGTACAGCGCGGCGTTGTAGGGGTTGGCGTGCTCGGTCCGGAACGCGGGCTCACCATAGATGAGCACCCGTCTCGTCATCGGTTGCGCAGCGCCACGTCGAGGATGTCGGAGTGCCGCTTCTTCCAGGAGTTGTCGGCGACGAACTGCAACCGCTCGTCCTCCCCCGCCGTCCCCAGGGTGAGAGCCTCGTCGACCAGCTCGGGGAAGTCGGCGACCGAGTCGGCCAGCAGCACTCTGCGGTCGATGCCGCGCACCGGCGGCAGATCGATCGAGAGAACCGGCTTGCCGCCCGCGAGGTATTCGTAGATCTTGAGAGGACTCATCGCCTCGGTCAGCGCGGTGCGCCGATGCGACACGAGGCACAGGTCCGAGTGGCGGATGGCCGCGACGAGCAGATCCCGCGAGACCTGAGGGCGAACGTGGACGTTCGGGGTCTCGTGGATGCCGGCGAGGTAGCCCGCGTCGCCGAGCGCGCCGAGGAGCACGATCTGCAGCTCGGGGCGTGCGGCGGCCAGCACCTTGAGACCCTCGAGGTCGAGGCGGGTGTCGAGAGTGCCGACGTAGAGGGCGATGGGGCCCTCGATGCCGTCGTACAGCGCGGGCCGCTCCGGCATCGGTCCCGCCCATTCGGCCGGCTCGACACCGTTGGGGACGACGCCCGACGGGCCGGTGGGACCGATCCTGTCGAGGATGCGCTCGGAGACCGCGATGACGGCGATGCCAGAATCGGCCATCTCACGGTAGGCCGCGCGGATCGCCGGCCAGTGCCGCTGGCGGGCCGGAAGCTCAGCCCAGTCGTCGCGAGCGTAGAACGTGGTGGCGCTGGCCCAGCCGAATCTGCTGAAGCCGGCGACAAGGGGATTCGCCGTGATGACGGCGGGGCGCTCCATGCCCCGACGCGATGCGGCGGCGCGGAGCTGTTCGTCGTAGCGCTCGTAGAGGGCGCGCAGGCGAGGGACGTCGGCCGGCTCCTCGCGGAACAACCGGAGAGGAGTCACGAGGGAGTGCTTCTCCGTGGTCGGGAACGGCTGGTCGGGCCGACCGAGCGCGTACCTCGCAAGTCTCGCGGGCCCGCTGCGCCAAGGATTCGCGACGAGTACCCGGTCCGCCCTGTCCGATTCGAGGAGCGTCTGGAGCAGCCGGTCCGGCGGCCGGTTCATGCCGCGGTGGACCGCGTCGCTGAAGGTCTCGAACGTGAACGTGAAGACCACGTCGGCGGCTCGCGTTGTCGTCGGCGAAGAGGTCATGGCGCGATTTCCTCCCTGATGGACGGACGTCCAAAGATCGCTGATTCTGCGTGCGGATAGCCCGGTAACCAGTCGGCGCGCGTCGCCCAGGCGACACTCCACGTCCGACGTGGCCGCCTCGTCGCCGTTTCCAGAGCCGCTCGGACGAAGACCCCCACCAGGAGCAGTCCGATCGCGACGCGGGCGCGCCCACGAGGCCAGATGAGGCGGAACATCGTCGTCTTGCCTGCCATGATCATCGCCATCTTGCGATGGGACCCGCTCGTCGACCCGCCGTTCTCGTGAACAATCTCAGCTTCGGGGACGATGACGGGGCGCAGTCCCTGTCGGCGGGCGCGGATCGAGAACTCGGCGTCCTCGCCGTAGAGGAAGAACCTCTCGTCCAGCCCGCCCAGGGATTCGTAGGAGTCGCGGCGGATGAGGAGAAGACAGCCGGTGACGATCGGCACCTCCCGGACCGAGTCACGCTGCCAGCGTCCGAGGGACTCGGGGTCGAAGGTCTTCGAGCCGTGGAACACCGTCGACAGCATCGTCGCGAAGCAGAACATCGACCACAGGGTGGGCTCGCCCCAGCAGGACGACGGGTCGAGTGCCCCCGCCGGGGTGAGGGTTCGCCCGCCGTAGACGCCGTATTCCGGATGCGCGGCCTCGAAGTCGACGAGCGCACGGAGCGATCCGGGGAGCGCGACGGTGTCGGGGTTCAGCAGTACGACGAGCTCCCCCGTCGCCTGATGCACTCCCCGGTTGACAGCGCGGGCGAACCCGAGGTTCTCGCCTGTGTCGTCGACGACGATCTGCGGGAACGCGGTCCGGAGCGCCTCGACGCTGCCATCGGTCGATCCGTTGTCCACGACGACGATCTCGACATCGGCGACGCCGGCGTCGTCGATCACCGATCGGACGCACTCCACGGTGGAATCCCGGGTGTTGAAGCTGACGATGATGACAGACAGGGCAGGGGATCCATCGACCACGATCAGACGACCTCCGCCGCGTCGGGACGCGTTCCGATGATCTTGGCGGGAACCCCGCCGACGATGGCGTCCGGCGGGACGTCCTTCGTCACGACTGCGCCCGCGCCGACGATCGCGCCGGCACCGATCGTCACGCCTGCTGTGACGACCGCGTATGCGCCCAACCAGACACCGTCCCCGATGACGATGTCCTTCTCGATCTTCGGCTGGTCCATCGGCGGGGTGCCGCGGATGATGCCGTAGTTCGATGCCGTGATGACGACTCCCGGTGCCAGCAGGCACTTCGTGCCGAGCACGATCCGGCCCGTCGAGTTGCCCGCCCAGAGGATCGACCGTTCGCCGATGTGCGAGCCGGCGCCGATCGTGATGCGCTCGCCGTTGCGGAACGAGACGTTAGGGGCGAACGAGACGCCGTCGAGCTTCATCCGTCGCTTCACCGACACGTGGCTGTACCCGTAGAAGTGGGCGATGCGGAAGAAGTGGGCGAGATTGCGCCATTGCACGGCGGAGGAGATCCCCCGGCTGAGTCGGCTCACAGGTCGGCTCCAATCTCCGCGCGGAGGCGTTCGAATCGTCTCGCTACCGCGTCGATGTCGACAGTGTCGTCGGAGGTGATGCCGAAAGCGAGGCGCCGCGCGTACGACAGTGCGAACACACCCAGACGTTCACCCGGATTCAGGCTCGGCCAGAAGCTGACCGACTCCGCCGCCGCGCCGAGGAGGAATCGCTGGCGAGGCGAGAACGGTAGGAAAGTGGCGAGGGCATCGAAGTCGTCGGCACCGAAGGTCGGCGTCTCGGTGGATTCGACGGCGGCGGCGAGCTGGTCGCGGACGGCCACGAGCGCTGCGGCGACACCGCCGGCGAGCGGTACCTGCACGACGGTCAGCCGGACCTGGTTGCCCGCCGAGTCGTCACGCCGGCCCCGGGCGGAGATGGGGACCAGCACTGAGGCGGACTCGGCCTCCGAGGAGGCGGCGGCGAAACCGGTGAGGGTGATCACGAGCTCGGTGGGCGAACCGCCCATCTCGCGCGCCGTGCGACGGAAGACCGCGTTGTCGAACTCGATCAGCCGCCCCCGACGGACGGGGAGTCGATCGGCCGCTCCGTTCCGGCGGGCCGCGCGGTTGCGCGGCTCTCGGAGGATCCGGCCGGCCGTGCGCCGTGCTCGGCCGACGAGCGGCTTTCGCCAGTACTCGCGCCAGGCGCCCTTCAGGCCGTCCTGCTCGCTCAGCCAGGTGCGGAAGATGATCCCCCAGGTTCGGACGGCGCCGCGCGGAGCCTTCGGACCGGACCGCTTGACCGGGGTCCGCGCGCCGGGGTCGGGCGCCAGGAGCGCGGTGAGGATGCGGATGCCGAAGACGCCGTCGGTGATGGCGTGGTGGACGCGGAGAACGACGATGACGTCGCCGTCGGTCAGGTCGATCACGAGCGCGTTCCACAGCGGGTACCGCTTGTCCATCTCGCCGTTGCTGTAGCCGCCCAGCAGCGTCTCGTCGAGGCTGTCGGGCGACTCGCGCCGCTCCCAGAGCCGGACGTGCCGGTCGACGTCGAGGGGCGGACCGGCGACCCAGGCGGGGGTCGCGAGGCCGAGCGGCGCGGGCTTCAGCACCTGGGTGAGGCGCGGGATGCCGTTGGCGAAGCTGACGAACTCGGTCTTGATCGCGGCGAGGTCGACGCTTCCGTCGGGCAGTCGCAGGTGCTCGCCGGGCAGGCGGACGGCGACGGCGGGGCGGAACATCGCGGACACGACGTCGGAGGTGATGAAGCGCTCGTCGAGTCCGCGCATAGCTTCCGCCGCCGGCGGACGCCCTGCGCGCGGAACGGAGGCGGGCTCGCCGAACACCTGGCCGTTCAGCGGGAGACGGCGGCCGATCACCATGCCCTCGCCGATGCCCCAGAGCATGTGGCCGTCGGCCAACGCGTCGCGCAGCCGGCCTTTCAGGACTCGGGTGATGAGCCGGTTGACGGTGCGCCGGACGATGATGGCGGTGATCCGCAGACCGACCATCGGTTCGAGCCGGACGAACTTGAGTGCCAATCCGCCGAGGCCGCGACCGTAGCCCTCCATCAGGGCGTTGTACTCGTCGCCGATGCGGGTGTGGCGGTGCCGGATGGCTATCGCCGGGTCGTGCACGATGGCCCATCCCGCGCCCAGCAGGCGGCAGAAGATGTCGAGGTCCTCGGCACCCGACAGGCGACGGCCCGCGCCGAGCAGCGGGTCGAAGCCACCGAGCAGCAGCACCTCGCTACGGCGGAACGCCATGAGCGCGCCGTGACCGGCGTCGATGCCCTGTTCCGTCGAGCGGTACACGACCAGGGGAGCCCCGACGACCGCGGCCTCGTCCTCCTGGAGCATCCGCCCGGTGACGGAAGCCACCTGCGGATCCTCGAAGTGGGCGAGCAGGGTCGGGATCCAATCGGGCGTTGCCTCGCAGTCGTCGTCGGTGAAGAGGACGAGGGGCCGGGTGCTCGTCTCGAGCCCGACGTTGCGGGCGATCGACAGCCCCGGACGGTCGGCGCGGACGTAGGACACCCCCGCGGCGCGACTGACCTCCTCGGTCCGCGGACCGTCCGACGCGGAGTCGACCACGAGGATCTCGCACTCGGCCGGCGAGTGGCGCAGCACGGAGGCGAGAGCCTGTTCGAGCATCTGCGGCCTGTTGCGGCTGCAGATGATGATCGTCAGGTCAGTCGGGTCGACCATGGAACCCCCTCGCGGATCGCGGCGTGACACCAGCAGTCCCAGGGGAACTGGTGTGCCGCGCCATTGCGGTCCGGTAGGAGGTTGCGAGTACTTCGGCCGCCGCGGACCAGGAAAGTGCAGGGCGGTGGGCAATGTCCGCATCCCGCATCGACGACAGCAGCCGTCGGTCGCCAGCGAGCATATCGATCTGTCGGCGGAGAGTGCTGATGTCGCCGGCGGAGTGGACGAAGCCCTGGACTCCATCGGTGAGCAGAGCGCCCGTCTCATGCGAGACGAGAGGCACGCAGCCGTTGGCCTGGGCTTCGTAGGACACGAGCGCGCTCCCCTCTTCGATCGACGGCGCGAGCAGTATGTCTGCTTCACGGTAGACCACGGCCGTGTCTTTCACGAAGCCCCGGATCTCGATGCTGGGGTGGCGCAGATCGTTCGCGAGCAGTTCCTGGTAACCCGGCGCGAAGTCGCCGCAGATGATGAGCCGGCCGGTCTGCGACGCCGCCGAGTCGAGCCATGCGCGGAGAGCGAAGTGCAGACCTTTGCGGGGTTCGCACCGGCCGACGAAGGCGGCGGTGAACGGCCGATCGGGGTCGCGCGGACCCGTCGGAGCCGGTCCGAGGAGCGCGCCGTACTGGTGTCGGATGAGGCGATCGGGCGTGAACCCGCGGGCGAGGAAGGTCTCGGCCACCGCTTCCGACGGAACGAGTACGGCGGTCGCCGCGCCCCATTCACGGCGCTCCGTCTCGAGCCGTTCCGCGTTGAAGTGATGGGGGTTCTCGTCGTGCAGCGAGATGCCGAGCCGCTCGTTCTCGCGCGCGACGACCTCGTAGGCGTTCTCGGTGTGCGTGTTCGGCGCCTCGCGGACTCCGGCGATACCGAGGGCGGCGGCGGCCTCGAGGGTCTTCAGCGATCCGAGCGGCCAGCCGTGCACGACATCGAAATCGTCATGACGCGCGCGCAGGACGCGGGCGGCACGGGAGTCGTGCCAGGCGAGGGCGCGGTCGCGGTGGCCGAACAGTCGATGCGGGACTCTGCGTCCGGCTACCGACAGCGTGGTGATGACCTCGACCTGCGGCGGGAGGGGCTTCGCGATGCTTGCAGCGACGACGGTGACCTCGTGGCCGAGATCGGCCAGTCCCTTCACCTGATTCCAGGCGGTGAAGCCGATGCCGGAGGAGCCCAGGGCATGGGGAAAGCTATAGAGGACCCGGAGGGGTCCTGGGTCGGCAAGAGGATCGCCGTGGGGTGAGCGGCGTGACATACGGCTCCATCGGGTCGGATGGCGGGGTGAGCGGGCCGGGGTCTACCGCCTTTCGCGCTCTTGCAGGGCCCGTGCCCGAATGCTACACGGGCGTCCCGAAACGGTTACACGCCCGCAACATCCGGCTCTGGTCATATCGCTCTTCGCAGTGCACCATAGAAGGAGCCCGCCGAACGGTGTTTCCTCACCCGCGGGCATCCCCCACCCCTCTTGGCGCCGACGCCGGAAACTACGACACTCGTCCGCAGAGACGACAAGCAGGAGGCCCCCCAATGGACGCAGCCCTTTTCTTCAAAGCCCTCTGGACCTACAAATGGCTCATGATCTTCGGCGTGCTGGTCGCGCTGGCCGCGGCGCTGTTCGCCGGGTTCAAGGTCGAGACCGGAAGCCTCGACTACCGCGCTGAGACGCAGTACAACGCGGCGACCACCGTTCTGCTGAGCAACGCGCAGACCTCGGTGTTCCAGGCCGAGGTCCCCGGTCAGGTCATCGACCCGAACGTCACCGCCCCGCAGGCGCGCGACCTTTCGAGCACCGCCGTCATCTACGCCTACCTCATCTCGGGCAACGTCATCCGCGACCTCGTCGAGCAGCAGGTCGGCCCCCTCAGCGATGCCGAATCGATCACCGCGGTCCAGCGGACCACGCAGCCCGCAGGATCCGAGGCGAACCCGGGCCGACTGAACCTGCCCATCATCGACGTCCGCGGCTCCGCGCTCAGCCCCGAGCGGGCCGAGGAGATCTCGAGCGCCGCGACCTCCGCATTCCTCGACTTCGCGGTCAACGAGCAGAACACCGCGGGAATCCCTCCTGCAGAGCGTGTGCAGATGACCCCGCTGATCACCGCCAAGGCCGAGGCCGTCGACTCGAGCAACCCGCTCATCCCGATCGTCGCCGTCGGCGCCGGCGTGCTGTTCGCCTTCACCGCACTGTCCCTCATCCTCTTCAACGTCCGCATGCGTCGCACCGAACGCGCCGTTGCGGCGGCGGAGACGGGCCCGGTCGAGACGACGGTCCCCGAGACCTGGGTCACCATGCCGCGTGTGACCGAGTCGCGCCTGTCCTGACATTGCCGCTCCGCGGTCGGGCGTCGGGTCTCCGGCGCCCTCGAATCGAAGTGGGACTGACACAATGACCGCGACTCTCAACGAGCCGGATCTGGCGTCGACCGTCACCCGCAAGGACCGACGGATCATCGACCGACGCGAGCGCGACCGCTCGGTCGTCTGGGGCATCGTCGGGGCGGCCGTGCTCGCCGCGGTGTGCCTCACCGCGTCGATCACCCTCCCCGGCGCTCCGGTCGGGGCGATCCTCGTCGTCTTCTCGCTCGCCTACATCTTCCGGGGCGTCCTGTTCAGCTGGCAGGGACTGCTCAACATCTTCCTGCTGGTGGTCCTCTTCATCCCAGCCAAGCGGGTGGCCATCGCGATCCCGCTGCCGTTCGACCTCGAGGTCTATCGTGTCGTCCTCGTCGGGCTGATCCTGGCCGTCGTCGTCTCGCTCCTCGTCGATCCGAAGTTCCGCATGCGGGAGATGAAGTTCCAGTGGCTCATCGGGCTGATGCTCGGCACGATGATCCTGTCGTTGGGCGCGAACGCGGCCCCGCTGACCGAGCAGGCGCTCGCGGGCGGTTCGATCGGTGCCATCCTCAACTTCGTCCTGCTCTCCTCCCCCTTCTTCCTCGTCCGTCTGCTGCTCAGCTCGGTCAAGGTCGTCGACGGCGTCATCGCCCTGCTGTCGGTGGGCGGCGCCATCATCGGCATCGGCGCGGCGATCGAGCGCCTCACGCACACGAACATCTTCCTTCTCATCGGCAGCATCCCCGGCTTCCAGCGCCTGACCGAGGCATCCGAGGACTTCCGCAGCGGAGGCGCCCGAGCATTCGGCTCCGCACAGCACCCCATCGCGCTCGGCGTGCTTCTCTGCATGCTGATCCCGCTCGCGATCTATCAAGCGCGTCATGCCGAGTGGCCGCAGAAGAACAAGAAGCTGTTCTGGATCGTCTGCGCCGCGCTGATGGGCGTCGGCGTGATCTGCACCGTCTCGCGGACCGCCTACCTCGTGCTGGCTCTCATGGCCCTCATCGCGATCATCTGGCGCCCCGGCTTCCTCTACAAGCTCGTCATCATCGGAGCTCCGATGGCGGCCCTCGCCTCGCTCGCCGCTCCTCAGGCCGTTCTGTCGTCGCTGCGCTCCTTCCTCGACCCCAAGTCGCTCATCGAGTCGCAGTACGCATCCGCCGGCTGGACGGGAAGCGGCCGTCTCGCCGACCTCGGCCCGTCGCTGACTGAAGCGGCACGAACGCCCTGGTTCGGCACCGGTCCGGGTAGTCGCATCGTCACGGGTCCCGAAGCGAACGCGTTCATCCTCGACAACCAGATGCTGGGCACCCTCCTCGAAGGCGGCATCGTCGGAAGCATCGCGGCCATCCTGCTCCTCGTCGTCCCGACCATCACCCTCCTGGTCTTCGCTCGGCGCCAGGTCGCCGGCTCGAAGTACCGCGACCTCGGATTGGCACTGGCGGCCTCGATCGCCGGCTACTTCCTGTCGCTGTTCTTCTTCGACGGTTTCGGCTTCCTGCAGACGCTCATGATGTTCTTCGTCCTCCTCGCGCTCGGCGCCTGGCTCCTCACCGAGTCGCCCACCGCGGTCGCGGATCGGGCTCTGGCGGACCGGCGCAAGTTCATGCGTGAGATCGCGCGGCGCGAGAACGCCGGGGCACGAGTCGGATCGTGACAGGTCCTACCCTCAGCATCGTCATGCCCGCTCATGACGAGGCCGCGGTCATCGCGCGCGCCCTCGAGGCGATCACACGGGACGCGTCTCCCGGCGAATTCGAGATCGTGGTCGTCGCGAACGGCTGCACCGATGACACGGTCGCCCGCGCGCGATCGGTCGACTACCCGATCACCGTGCTCGACATCGCGACCCCGTCGAAGATCGCGGCACTGAACGCGGGTGACGAAGCGGCCACCGCGTTCCCGCGCCTCTACATCGACGCCGACATCGAGATCGGATCGGCGACCGTGCGCGAACTCGCCGACCTGCTCCGCGAGGAGTCGGCCCCCCTCATCGCGGCGCCCCACCTCGTCGTCGACGCATCCCGGTCGAGCTGGGCGGTCCGAGCCCACTACCGGATCTGGGATCTCAGCGACTACGTCCGCCGGGGACACGTCGGATCAGGGGTCTACGCGCTGAACCGGTCCGGTCGCGAGAGGTTCGGGACGTTTCCCGAGGTCATCGCCGACGACCGCTACGTCCAGCAGCTCTTCGCGGCCGACGAGCGTCGGAACACGGCGGCGAGCACTTTCACGGTGCGCGCCCCGCGCACCTTCTCCTCTCTTCTCAAGCGCTCGGTCCGTGCGGCCGCGGGCAACCGGCAGCTCGTGGATCGCGGTCTCGCCGGTGACCCCGCGCCCGCCCGAGGTGGACCGAAGGCGCTGCTCAAGCGGGTCATGGGCAAACCCGCCCTGTGGCCGTCGTTCGCGGTCTATGCGGTGGGGTACGTCGTCCCCCGCGTGATGGCCCGGCGCAAACTGTCGTCCGCCAGTGCTCTCGTCTGGGATCGCGACGAGACGAGCCGGGTATGAGGCGCCGCGACAGCAGGCCGCCCGGCCCCGACGTCGAGGGCGAGCTCGCGCTCGACGAGGTCACGGTCGATCAGGAGCCACCCGCCCCGACCATCACCGCAGCGGGTGGTGGGCTCGGGCACAAGACGTCGCGGGGCATCGCGGTCACTCTCGGCGGCCAGTGGGGGCGCACTCTCCTGCAGACAGCGTCGACGATCGTCCTCGCCCGACTCCTCTTGCCCCAGGACTTCGGTCTGCTCGCCATGGTGACCGCGATCATCGGTGTCGCCGACCTGCTGCGCGACTTCGGTCTGAGCGGCGCAATCGTCCAGGTCAAGACCATCGGCGACTCCCTCTGGCGCTCGCTCCTCTGGCTCTCGGTCGTACTCGGCGTGGTGCTCACCGGCCTCGTCGCCGCGAGCGCGCCCCTGATCGCCGCCCTCTACGGCGACGACCGGCTCGTGCTCCTCACCCTCGCACTTGCACCCGGCCTGCTGGTCAACGGGCTCTGCATGCCCCTGCAGACCAAATTGCAGCGCGAACTCCGATTCGGCACTCTCGCGAAGATCGACGTCGTCTCGATGGGCGTGGGAGTGGTGGCGTCCATCGTCGCGGCGTTCCTCGGCTGGGGCGTCTGGTCTCTCGTCCTGCTCAACGGCGCGGGAGTCATCTACCGGCTCATCGCTCTTCTCATCGCCGTGCGCCCGAAGTTCGGCCGTCCTCGCATCCGCCGCGAGGTGCTCCCTCTCGTCACGACCGGCGGCAGCATCTTCGGCGTCCAGATCCTCAACTACGCCGCCCGCAACCTCGATAACGTCATCATCGGTCGCTTCCTCGGGGCGGGCGTGCTGGGTCAGTACTCCCGCGCCTACGCGCTCCTCACTCTGCCGATCTCCCAGCTCAACGGTCCCCTCGCTCGGGTGGCGCTTCCGGTGCTCAGTCAGCTGCAGGACGACCCCGAGCGCTACCGGAAGTACGTGCGCAGCGCGATGCTCGTGCTCGGCTACGTGTCGCTGCACGTGTTCGCCATCGCCGGCGGCCTCGCCGCACCCCTCATCGCGCTCCTACTGGGCCCCAACTGGGACCAGGCGGCGGTCATCTTCACGATCCTCGCGCTGGCGGGGATCGCCCAGACCGTCGGTAACGTCCAGGGCTGGCTGTACATCTCGCTCGGGCGAGCGCACCGGCAGCTGGTCTACTACGCCGTGACACGCCCGATCGTCATCGGCTCGTTCTTCCTCGGCATCTGGTGGGGCGGCGTGCAGGGATTGGCCCTCGTCTACGGCATCGTGTCGATCCTGCTCCTCGTTCCCGGATTCATGTTCGCGATCCGGGGTACCTTCGTCACGGGAGCCGATGTCTTCGGTCCGCTCGTGCGTCCGCTGGTCCTCGCTCCCCTGTCGTTCATCGGGTGCTGGGTCGTTGCGAACTACGTTCCCCTCCCCGACATCCTGCTCCTCGTCATCGGAGGTCTCGTGGGTCTCGTGCCCCTTGGAATTTCGCTCGCACTGCGCCCGTACCGGCGCGACGTCGGCCGGCTCGTCGACTTCGTCCGCACCATGCGCAAGCCCAAGGCGGCCATCAAGTGAAGCGGCTGATCTCGACGGTCGCTGCACTCGCGGCGGTCGTCGCACTCGGTGCGTGCTCGGGCCCGACCGACACGGTCGAGCCGACCCCCTCGGCATCCGCCGAGGCACAGGCCGACCTCATCCCCATCGAGACGATGGCGGCGCTCGGCGACTCGATGACGCTCGGGGTGAATGCGTGCGGCGAGCCCACCCCGTGCACCAAGGCGTCCTGGTCGACGGGCAGTGAGAGCGGCCTGGACAGCATCGCCCAACGCATCGAGGAGGCCACCGGCACCGCACCCTCGGTCGACAACCTCGCCAAGACCGGAGTGAAGATCTCCCAGATGGGCGGGCAGGTCTCGGCAGCCATCAAGGAGGCGCCCGACCTCGTCACGGTTCTCGTCGGGAACAACGACGTATGCGGAAGCTCGACCGATGAGATGACCTCGGTCGAGGCGTACCGCGCGGCCGCCGCGAGCGGTTTGAAGGCGCTCGCGGGAGGCTTGCCCAGTTCGGTCATCTACATCTCCTCCGTGCCGGATCTGGCCAAGCTGACCGATCTGATGCGCTCCGACAGCGCGGCGCAGGCCGTCTGGGCCCGCGGCAACGGGTGTGCGACCGTGACCGGGGCCGACGCTCCGGTGTCGGCGGTGTCGGAGCGGATCGAGGGCTACAACGCCGCTCTCTCCGAACTCTGCTCCCAGTACTCGAACTGCGTGTTCGACGACGGCGCCCTGTTCGACTTCCAGCCCACCGCGGAGGACATCTCGACGATCGACTACTTCCACGTCAGCAAGTCGGGTCAGCATGAGATCGCGGCGATCGCGTGGGGCGCCCTCGAACCCGCCCTGGCGACGTCCTCGGGACGCCTATGATCCGGCGGTCTCCTCGGGGCGTCCTCGCGGTTGCGGCGATCGCCGCGCTGCTCCTCTCGGGCTGCACGACCACCCTTCCGGAGCGCAACGACGACGGCACCGTCCGCTCGATCTACGTCTCCCCCGACGGCAGCGGGGGCGAATGCACCGAGGAATCGCCGTGCGCTTTCTCGTCGGGTATCGACGCGGCGCAGGCGGGTGCGGAGATCCTCGTCCTCCCGGGCGAGTATCCCGACATGCAGGTGCGTGCGCCCGGCTCGTACTCCTCCTACGAGGAGAACGTCGTCGTGCGGCCGGTCGATCCGGCGTCGGTCGTGATGGGCAAGATCGAGACGTTCGCGCCGAACATCACCTGGCGGGACTTCCAGCTGGGTTCCGTCTTCTACGTGAAGCCCGACGGTCACGGCACCCGTCTTGAGAAGGTGCACCAGAACGGCTCGGGCACCTTCCTGAAGTCGAGCGACATCACCGTGGTCGACTCGGTGTTCGAGAACGGGGCTTCACTCGACGGGCTGCAGATCGCGGGCGCCGAGAACGTTCTGGTCGAGAACTCCATCGTCCGCAACTACAACCAGAGCGGCGAGAAGGACTACCACGCTGACTGCGTGCAGATCTTCGACAGCAAGAACGTCGTCCTGCGTGGCAACTACCTGGGCAACTGCTACAACGCCAGCATCATCTTCTCCGGCGGTGCGCAGAAGGGTCTGTCGGATGTGCTGATCGAGGGGAACTTCGTGCAGGGCTGTCGCGATAAGAACGACACCTGCGCGTATGGCACTCTCATCGATCTCCGCGAACCGTCCGCCACTCGTGTGACCTTGCGCAACAACACCATGCTCGGTGGTTCCGTCCGGATCTCGCCGCTGCCCGAGCTCGTCGTCGACCGCAATGTCTTCGACTATCTGTCGAACTGCGATACGCCGATGACGAACTCGATCGTGCAGCAGTGGAACCGCGGGAACTGCGAGACGCCCGATGCGATCGGCCACGACGGCAACCGTCAGGGCGAGGTGCAGGTAGCGGATCGCTACGCCGGCGATTTCACCCTCACCGACACGGAGTCCGCCCGGATCCAGCCGGTCGGCGACTGGGGCCCTGCGCCTCTCGCGCACGACGGATCACCGATGGATCCGACGCTCGCGGGCGCGTCGAACTGATCGAGCGAAGCATGCTGGCCCCGACGCGGGGCAGCAGGCTCAGGCTGCGCGGGTGACGCTGATGCCGTGCAGGCGGAAGAACGTGATCGACGAGACCACGTGACGCCGGGTCAAGGGGTTGGTGAAGAGAGCGGCCAGTCCGCCCTTCTTCGACGCGCGCGCCCAACCGTGCACGGCGCGCACGGAGGGCAGGTAGACGACCCGCCACCCCGTCTGCCAGGCGCGGAGGCACCAGTCGACGTCTTCGAAGTAGAGGAAGTAGCGCTCCTCGATCGGGCCCATGTCGGCGATGGCGGTGCGGCGCACGAGCATGGCGGCCCCCATCAGCCAATCGACGTCGAGCGGTGAACGCTCGCGCAGCGACGACTCGACCTCGTCCTTCATCTCGAAGCGAGCGAGTTCGCGTCGACCCAGCGCGGTGCGTCCGATCGGCGTCCTGCGGCACAGCACGGTGAAGGGCCGGTAGAACCCGAACGCCGTGGTCTGGTGGTCGCCGCTCTTGTAGGTGAGCTCGGGACCGACGATTCCTACGGCCGGGTTCTCGTCGAGGAACGCGGCAAGCGACACGATCGCGCCCTGCTCGATTTCGACGTCGGCGTTGAGGACCAGAACGTACTCGGAGTCCGTAGCGGCGAGCCCCGCGTTGACGAGCTTGGCGTACCCGACGTTGTCCTCGAATGCGAGGTAGCGCGCTCCGGGGTAGGTGCGTTCGACCAGAGCACCGACACCCGGCTGCGCCTCCGAGTCGGCGACGACGACATCGAGCGACAGCGAGGGATCCTGGACGCGCAGTGCGGTCAGGCAGGCTTCGAGCTCGTCGGGCGCCTTGTAGTGCGTGATGACGACGGACACCTCACGGGGTTCGGGCATTTTCGCTCCTAGACGCGGACGGGATCGAGTGCGGGACCGTCGAGGACGAACCGCGGCGGCTCGGTCTCGGGACGGTTGGTGCGCCGCGCGGCGGCGCGCAGAAGCTCTTCATCGATCTGATCGGGGGCGGCCGAGATGGCGAGCCCGCGACGAGCCAGCTCTCCCGCGATCTGGATCTGGTGATCATCGATGTGCTCGCCGTGCTCGGAGAGCCGCGGTACGAGGATCGGGCACTTGCCGTGCTCGATGGCCGTCAGGGCTGCTCCGGTTCCCGCGTGCGCGATGACCACGTCGGCCTCGGCGACGGCGGCATCGAGCTCGGCGTGCGGGACCGTCGTGCGACCTGTGACTCCGTACGGCGTCATATCGGTCGTGCCCGTCTGCCAGAGGACCTCGCGCCCCGAGAGGAGCGGGACGATCGAGTCGAAGAGTCGAGTGAATCCGTAGGACTCCGTCGTTCCGACGGTCACGACCACGCGCGTGATCGGACGGTCGGGGATGTCGTCGCCCGCGGCGTACTGATCGAAGATCGAGCCGCGGTACTTCCACCGGTCGGACGACCACGCAGGGTACTGCGTGTAGGTCTGCACCTTGCGGTCGCGGGCGATGATCTTGCCCGTGACCGACGGGCCCGCAGCACGAGCCGCGCTCTCGATGTAGTGGCTGGAGATGCCCCGACGCGCCGCGAGCGGCAGGTACGACACGGCCAGGCTCGCGCCGGTGCTGATCGCGAGGTCGAAGGACTGACCCTTGAGCACCTTGCGCGCCTGGATGGCGTTGCGGACGATGTTCACGCCGTCACGAGGGGCCGCGTACCGCGCGTAGATGACCTCGCGGTCTGCGAGCAGACTGCGGCTCAAGCCGGTGTCGAAGGTGACCCAGAGCTGTTCGTCGTTCGGGATTCCGATGCGCTGCGCCAGGATGGAGAGCTGTTTGAGATGTCCGCCGCCGGAGCAGACGAGTAGGGCACGCGCCACGGGCGTCCTCTCAGTAGGCGCCGTCGCGTCTGAGGACCGCGCGGAGGGTTCGGGCAAGGATCAGGAAGTCGCCGGTGACGGACCAGTTCTCCACATAGTAGAGGTCGAGCTTGACGCTGTCCTCCCACGAGAGATTGGAGCGTCCGCTGACCTGCCACAGTCCGGTGATGCCCGGCTTGATGAGAAGTCTCCGCGTCACGCGGGCCTCGTACTGCTCGACCTCGCGAGGCAGTGGAGGTCGAGGACCGATGAGGCTCATCGACCCGTTGAGCACGTTCCAGAACTGGGGGAGCTCGTCGAGGCTGTATCGACGCATGATCTTGCCGGCCCGGGTGACGCGCGGGTCATCGCGCATCTTGAAGAGCAGGCCCGCACCCTCGTTGGCGGCCGCGATGTCGTGCAGGCGTGCCTCGGCGTCGACCACCATCGAGCGGAACTTGAGCATCTCGAACGGCTCGCCCGAGACGCCGATGCGCTTCTGGCGGAAGAGGACGGGGCCCGGGGAGTCGAGCTTGACCCAAAGGGCCAGGCCGATCAGGACCGGTGCCAGCAGCAGGAGGGCCAGCGACGAGCCGACCACGTCGAAAAGGCGCTTGACCGTGTGGGCCGTGCCCGAGAACTGCGGGAGGTCGACGTGCACCATGGGCAGGCCTTCGACCTGACGCAGGTGGATGCGGGGGCCGGCGACGTCGGTGAGTCGTGAGACGAGGATCAGCTCGGCGTTGGCGTTCTCGAGCTGCCAGCCCAGATCCTTGATCTGGTCGCGCCCGCCGGGAAGCTCGCCGGCGATGATGACGGCGCGGGTGCGGGTGGCGCGAGCCATGGTGGCCACCGACTCCCAGGGCAGCACGGGGATGACGAGCTTGCCGATCGCGGCCGCGGTGCTGGAGTCGGAGCTGTCGGTGAAGGCGATGCCGACAGGCTTGTAGCCGGCCGAGTGGTTGCGAACCAGTTCTCCGACGACGCGCGACACGTCGGCCTGGGGGCCCACGACGACGGCGCCCGTGAGGCAGCGCCCTTCGCGGCGGCGCCTGATCAGCCACGACCGCCAGAGGAAGCGGTTGAGCAGCAGGAACGCGAGGCCGAGGGGAAGAGCGACGATGAGGTAGCCGCGCGCGACGTCGAGCTTGAGCAGCAGAGCGAGCACCGCGAGGACACCGAAGGTGGCGAGGGTGGCGTTCGCGACCCGCTGGTACTCGGCGTTGCCGACTCCGACGATGCGCGCCTCACGCGAACGGGAGACCGAGAGGGCGACCGCCCAGACGACGCCGATCCCGATGCCGAGGGTCGTGTACTCGATCGTCGAGGAGGTGAGCTCGCGGTTCTCGAGACCGAAGCGCGCGACGTGGGCGACCACGAGAGCCGCCGCAACGACGAGGAGGTCGACCACGCCGGTGCTCAGACGATACTTCTGAGTCCAGCCGAAGCGGCGGGGGGTTGAGACGACCGCGGGCTGGAAGCCTTCCAGCGGACGGAGAGGGGCAAGCTCGCCGACAAGACCCAGATTGAGCATGTACAGACTCCTGACGTCGACTGGACCGATGGGGGGATGTTGCAGACGGTCACGTCAACGTCGACGAAACAGCGAGGCGGGGGGTGCCTCGTCCAGGTCTCCCATTTTGCTGTGCCAGCCGCTCCCCCACAAGGGGGCGCGGCGCGCCGTCCCGGAATTTCGCAGAGTCGTTTCGCACTTGTTATGCGCTATTAATCTGCGCGTAACTACAACGGTGCAATTCTACGCAGCGTCGAAGACGAAGCCCTGGTCAGGGTAAGGAAAGGAACGCGGCGCTGGGAACGCCGCGCGCGAGGTGGGTCAGGGACGACCCATTCCGCGGTAGGTCCACCCCGCGTCGCGCCAGCGCCCCGGGTCGAGGACGTTGCGGCCGTCGATGATGACCTTCTCGCGCACGAGGTCGCCGACCGTGACCGGGTCGAGCTCGCGGTATTCCTTCCACTCCGTGACGAGCACCACGACGTCCGCGCCGTGGAGGGCGTCGTGGGTGTCGGTCGCGAAGCCGAGCTGCGGCTGCAGACGGATCGAGTTCGGGATGGCCTCGGGGTCGGTGGCGATCACGTGAGCGCCGAGCCCGTTCAGGCGGACGGCCACGTCGAGGGCGGGCGAGTCGCGAACGTCGTCGGAGTCGGGCTTGAAGGCCAGACCGAGGACGGCGACCTTCTTCTTGTAGACCTGACCCCCGAGCGCCTCGACGACCATGTCCACCGCGCGGTCGCGCCGGCGCATGTTGATGGCGTCGATCTCGAGGAGGAACCGGACTGACTCGCCGCGCCCGAGCTCCTCGGCGCGAGCGCTGAACGCGCGGATGTCCTTGGGAAGGCAGCCGCCGCCGAACCCGATACCGGCGTTGAGGAAGCGACGGCCGATGCGGGCGTCGAAGCCGATCGCGTCGGCGAGGGCGGTGACATCGGCTCCCGCGACCTCGGAGATCTCGGCCATCGCGTTGATGAAGGAGATCTTGGTGGCGAGGAACGCGTTGGCCGACACCTTCACGAGCTCGGCGGTGGCGTAATCGGTCACGACGAGGGGCGTCTCCGCAGCGATAGCCGAGGCGTAGACCTCGTCGAGCAGGCGCTTGGCTGCCTCGCCCGCCTCACCGGAGGGCACCCCGTAGACCAGACGGTCAGGGGTCAGGGTGTCCTTGACCGCGAAGCCCTCGCGGAGGAACTCCGGGTTCCAGGCCAGGCTCGCACCGCTTCCGGAATCGGCGATCTTCTGCGCCAGACGGGCTGCGGTGCCGACGGGGACCGTCGACTTGCCGACGACGAGGTCGCCCTCGGACAGGTGCGGGATGAGGCCGTCGATGGCGGCGTCGACGAAGCGCAGGTCCGCCGCGTTCTCGCCCTTCTTCTGGGGCGTTCCCACGGCGATGAAGTGGACCTGGGACGAGCGCGCATCGGCGGGGTTCGTCGAGAAGGTGAGCCGGCCGGACGCGATGGCGGACTTGAGGATGTCGGTGAGCCCGGGTTCGAAGAACGGGGCCTGCGCTGCCGAGAGCGCCTGGATCTTGCCGGGGTCGACATCGATTCCGATGACGTCGTGCCCGAGCTCGGCCATGCTCGCGGCATGGACGGCTCCCAGATAACCGCAACCGATGACGGAAATTCTCATGGATGAAACCTTCGATGAGAGGCAGAGTCACAACATTGTGCGGACCCCCTATTCATAGCAGACGCGTGTTTCGGACCGGGTGGCACGGCGCGGCGGCCCCGTCCTGCGCGGGGCTCGGGGTCGGCGCCGCGAACGACGGAAGGGACCCGGCCGAAGCCGGGTCCCTTCCGTTGACGTGGACGGTCTGTCAGCGGGTCGCGGTGAGCGACACCTCCGGGCTCGTCCCGATGTTGCCTGCGGTGTCAGCCGCCTTCGCGGTGATCCCGTAGGTGCCTGCCGGGATCTTGTTCAGCGGGACTGTCAGCGTGTACGTGCCGTCCGCGGCCTTGATGGCCTGGCCGAGCAGCGTCCCCTTGAAGAAGAACCCGACGGCCGCGACCGCGACGTCATCCGATGCCGACGCGACGAGTGTCGCGGTGCCCGAGACGACGCTTCCCGAGGTCGGCGACACGATCGTGACCGACGGAGCTGCGGAGTCGCGGGTGCTTCCCCCGCTGGCGCCCACGCTGGGCGCGGGAGCGGCGGGTGCAGCCGGAGCTGCGGGTGCGGGTGCCGTGACGGGCGCGGACTCGACGGGAGCCGGTGCCGGTGCCTCGACGACGGGGCGTCGCGCGGTGGTGACGTCGGCGCCGGCGACATCCGCACCGATCGCCTCACCGTCGAAGTCGCTCGAGGCGGCTCCGGCACCCCCGACGGGTGCGATGGTCACGTCGTCGGCGTACACGGCGTGCAGGTCACCGCTCGCGGCATTGACGACCTCGACGTTGCCCTGACGGTTGCCGCCGCTGACGAGACCCGCCGGCGACTTGCAGGCGCCGAAGTTCCAGCGCTGGACGACCGAGTTGGTGATCGGTGCGTTGCAGTCGGAGAGGTAGTCGATGACGTTGCGGTCGTAGACGGCACCGGGGACCGCGGCGAGGCGGACCGAGCCGTTGAGCAGCGTGTTGTTGCGGATCACCACGCCGTTGGTGCCGGCGAAGCGCGAGTCGATGATCGTTCCGCCGTAGCATGCCTGGGTCTTCACGATGCAGCCCTGGATGAAGTTCGACTCGATCACGAGATTCGAGACGCCCTTGTTGGCTCCACCGGAGACGATGATGCCCGTGTTGTGGCAGTTGTAGATCGTGTTCGACTTGATCGTCACGTTCGCGCTGTCGAAGACCTGGATGCAGTCCGCGTGCAGGCCGGACGAACCGAGCTGGTCGAAGTTCCTGATCGTGTTGCCGGCGATGTAGACGTCGCGGGAGTCCTTGACCTGGATTCCGTCGATCGAGGAGCCGTTCTCGAAGGTCGAGTTGAGCACGCTCACGTTGTTCGAGCGGATGAAGGTGCCGGCACCGTCAACGTGAACGCCGTCGATGCGGGTGTAGCTCGCCGCGGGGTAGACGTACAGCACCTTCTTCACGGTGACGTTCCGCCACGTGACGTTCGGGATGTAGGTGTCGAGACGGTTGAAGGTGACGTTCGCGCCCTCTGCGGGGGCGACGGTGACCTGTCCGCGGTTCGCGCCGCGGGTCTTGAGTGCCTGGTCGCCGTAGTCACCTGCGGCGAGCGAGACCGTTCCACCCTTCGCCGCCTTCTCCAGCGCGGTGGGCAGCAGACACGGGTTCGACTCGATGCAGTCGGTGCCCGATCCCGTGACCGACGCGTACGCGGCGACGTCGGTCTCCGAGGCGGCGAACACCGGCGCCGCCGCCAGGACGGAGGCGACAGCGATGGCTGCGGCCCCCAGAGTTGCCAGGATTGTGAGCTTCTTCCTGCTCACCGAAACTTCCAGCGTCGAAATCACGACGAATACCCCCCGTTGATGCAGGGAGCGACGTTCGCCCCCCAGCAGATCGGCCGCAGACGTTGCAGCCTCGGCGAGGGAACCCCCCGGAACCCACTCCCCTGATGAGGAGCCTTCGTCGCCGTTACTTCAGTAGAACCGACGATCTCCCGAGACACAACCGATCGCCCCCGAACTGGAGGCGGCGCGCGGCCGATCCGGCCTTGCGGGTCCTCCTTAAGGCGGACAGGATTCGCCCCGGATCGGGGTTGGGGGTCGTTGGACTGATGCGCCCCTCGAAGCGGGGCTGGCCCCGGAAATCCGCCCGACATACGGTTCTCGCATGACGCACAGGCCTCTTCTGCTCGCCGTCGGCACGACCATCGCCGCCCTCGCGGCGCTGAGCGGATGCACGTCCTCGCCCACGCCCGACGCCTCGGCGACGCCGACCGAGCAGGCCGAATCCACTCCGGAACCGGCGCAGCCCTGCGACGCCGACGCGCTCTCCGTGTCGGTCCTGCCGGACGAGGAGCTCTTCTTCTTCCACCTCGCCTTCACGAACGAGGCCTCCAGCTACTGCACGCTGTCCGGCGCTCCGTCGGTGCAGGCCCTCGCCGCTGACGGGTCGGACATCGGTCTCCCGAGTGCCGCGGTCACGGATGACGGTTCGGATCCCGGTGCCGCGTCGGCGGTCGAGGTGAATCCCGGATCGCAGGGCTTCTCCCTCGTCACCTACCAGGGCAACGATCTGGGCGGGTGCGCTCCGCTGCCCATCGCCGGACTGCGGGTCACGCTCGAGTCGGGTGCCGAGTACACGGTGGGCGATCTCGCGATCTCCGCCTTCGACTGCGGGGACGACGAGCCCGCGTTCGCGGTCCGTCCCGTTGCGGCCGACCAGCAGCAGCCCGCCGCCTGAACCTTCCTGCGCTTCGACGAGCTCAGCGGGCGAGCCGCCCATTGAGCCCGTCGAAATGAGCGGCTCCAGCTTCGTGACCTCCCTGCGCTTCGACGAGCTCAGCGAGCGGGCGGGTGGCCAGTCCCTGCGCTTCGACGAGCTCAGCGAGCGAGCCGCCCATTGAGCCCGTCGAAATGAGCGGCTCCAGCTTCAAGACCTCCCAGCGCTTCGACGAGCTCAGCGAGCGGGCGGGTGGCGACGCTAGGCGTCGTCGGTGGGACGCGCTCGGGTCGCTCCGACGCGCGTCGCGATGACCTCGAGAGGGGCCTCGAGCAGGTCGATCACGCGCTGGTACTCGGCATCGGGCCTCTGCCACGGGTCGGGAACGTCGTCGTCGGCTCCCTGTGACGGCGTCGCCCCTCGTGACGCTGCCGCGACCGCGACGAGGTCGGGGAGCGTCAGCTGCTCCGCGCCGGGCTCCAACTGCCCGAGCAGACGCGCGAACTGGCGGACGCTGAACGTGCGTCGGAGGGCTCCCGGCAGCAGCGAGACGACGGCGCTGCGGTGCTCGCGCTCCGCGGTGAGGATCAGATCGGCATCGGTGACCATATCGCGGGTGAGTCGACGGCCGGCGCCGTCCGCGGCGTCGATGCCCGCCGACTCCATCAACCGTGCCATCGGCTCGGCGATGGGATGCCCGACCAGCGCTCCCGTGCCCGCCGACTCGACGACGACATCCGAGCCGAGAGACGCGAAGCGCTGCCGCAGGGCCCGCTCGATGTAGGGCGAACGGCAGATGTTCCCGGTGCAGACGATCAGGACCCGACCGGGCACGTCTCCGGTCAGGCCGCTCACTCCTGAGTCGCCGGCTCGCGGCGCAGCATCCGCGACCGCTTCTTCGGCGCCTCGTCGATACGGTAGGCCTGGCTGTACCGCCCCATCGAACTGACGGACGCCCGGTTCACGATCGCGCCGAGCACGGGCGAACCGGAGGCGGCGAGAGTGTCGAGAGATTTGCGCAGCTCCTTCGTCTGCACGCGCCCCGCGCCCACGACGAGGAGGACGCCGCCGAATGCGCGGCCGAGGATCGCCGCATCGGTCACCGGGACCAGGGGCGGGCAGTCGAGGATCACGACATCGAAGCGTTTGCGCAGCGTGTTGATCAGGTTGAGTGCCTCTTTCGACCCGAGGAGCTCGCTGGGGTTCGGCGGGACCTGGCCCGACAGCAGCACCTGCATGTCGTCGGGACCCCAGCTCTGGAGTGCTTCGTCGAGCCGCGCATCGTGCGCGAGCACGGTGGTGAGCCCGACGGCTCCCTCGAGGTCGAGGTAGCGGGCGAGCGAGGGCTTGCGGAGATCCGCCTCGACGAGACAGACCTTCGTGCCGTTGGAGGCGAGCGTCGCGGCCATGTTGGCCGCCGTGGTGCTCTTGCCCTCACCGGGGATGGAGGAGGTGACGACGAAGACCTTGTGCCCCTCCCCCGCCTGCAGGTAGCGGAGGTTTGTGCGGATCTGCCGGAACTCCTCAGCGCGGGTCGACAGCGACTCGGCGGGAGTGAGCACCGGCATGGTCGCCGCGTTCCTGTCCTGGACGACGGTGCCGACGATCGTGAGTCCTGCGAACTGCTTGACCTGCTCGACCGTCCGGACCTTGCCGCTGACGAGTTCGAGGAGGACGGATCCCGCGATGCCGACGGCCAGCCCCAGCAGCAGACCCAGCGCGAGCAGCAGGTTGACGTTGGGCGCCGACGGCTCATCGGGGGCGGTGGCCGACTGGATCGCCTCCATGCGGATCGGCGAGGTTCCGTCGCTCCGCTTGGGGACGAGTTCGAGCACGGTGTCGTTGAGGCTGCGCGCGACCGCGTTGGCGATGGCCGCCGCCCGGGCCGGCGATTCGTCGGTGACGGAGATCGAGATGAGAGAGGTGTTGAGCGGAACGGAGGCCGACACCTGGCGGGCGAGCTGACTCGTCGTCATGTCGAGTCCGAGCGCCACGATCACGGGGGCGAGTACCGCCTCGCGAGTGGCGACGACGCTGTAGTTGCGGGCCTGCTGCTGCGAGAAGTTGCTGCCCTGAGCGAGGTCGCTGGTGCTGTCGCTCGCTTCGGCGGTCACGAACAGCTCGGTCTCGGCCGAGTACTCGGGAGTCGAGACCAGCGCGAGGGAGGAGCCTCCGATGACGCCCAGGAGGCCGCACGCGACGATGGCGAGCCAGTGGGCGCGAACCACCCCCCAGAAACCGCGTTGGTCCACCAGACGTCCCCTCGAACGGACAAATCGCCGCATCATGCCGCTACTGGAGGTTATCGCACCCCCTGTCGGTCGCAGGCGGCGGCGCCCCGCTCGGGGCCCGCCCAAAAAGGGGGACGTGTGCCATCATGACGGGGTGAACGGGGTGGGGTGGGTCTGGGCGCGTTGGCTCGCCCTCGTCGCCATCGCCGCCGTGGCCGTCGTGCTCGTCGCCCTCTCGCTCGCCCCCGTCGCGGGCGCGCCCATCGAGCCGACACCGTCCGCTCGCCCGGACGACGCCGCCCCGCGGGTGGTCGTCATCGGCCAGTCCCCGACCTCCGACCCCGGCGGCTGGCCGGGCCAGCTCGCCAACGCACGCGGCTTCGAGGTCGTCGCGCTGCTGACGAGCGACTCGAGCTATCTGCCCGCGGCCGGATGCTCGGGCGACGCCTGCAGGACGTATGCGGACCTCGTCACCGAGGCGATCGCCCTCGACCCGGACTACGTGGTGGTCGCCGGTGGCGCGAGCGTCGCCGGGGTCGACCAGTCGACCATCCTCAGCATCGTCCGCTCCACGCTCGCGGGCCTCAGGGTCGGTCTGCCCGACGCCACGATCCTCGCCGCCGGTCCGCTCCCCGACGCGGCCGACCAGACCGGGGCGACCTATCTCGACGGCGTCATCCGCCAGGTCACCGCTGATCTGGGCCTCTCCTACGTCAGCCTCAGCGCCCCGCCGGTCGTCCTGGCGCCCGATTCCGCCGTTCCGCCCGCGCTCGACGCCGGCGGCGCCGCCGATGTTGCGTCGCGGGTGGCGGCGGCGCTGCCGTGACCTCACCCGTCGACGCGGTCGCGAACGCCGACGACGCCGCGCCGACCTCGACCGGTCTCGCGGCCGACGGCGCCGGCAACGGGCACGAGTCGCTGCTCTTCGGGCTGCGGCTCGCGATCGTCGCGGTCATCCTGTCCGGCGTGGTGCCCCTCGCGCTCGTCGCCGAGGTTCCGGACACGGGTCGCAGCGCGGCATGGCCGATCACCCTGGTCATCGCCATCTGGTCGGGTCTCCGGCTGTCCGCCCTGATCGCCGACGGCCGCCCACGACTGTTCGACTTCTTCTTCTGGATGTTCTGCTACCTCTTCATGGGGATCGCCCCGACGGTGCAGATCCGCAGCAACCTGATCGCGACCACGACTCCCGACATCGATCCCGGATTCGACCTGCCCGTTGCCCTGTTCGCCGCGCTGGGCATCGCCTGCTACGAGATCGGACGGGTCGTCGCGATCGCGCTCGAGCGCCGTCGCGGCCCCGAGGCCGAGCTCGCGCCCGTCGGAGTGTCCCCCGCTCGTGTCGGGCTGCTCGTCACCTTCGCCGTTCTGTTCTCCGCCTACTTCATCGTCTCGGTCGGACTCGGCCCGCTGCTCGAGAGCCGCGAAGCGGCGGGGGCGGCCCGCGAGGCGCGCTGGGCGGACTCCTCCGTCCGCGGCATCGTCTACTCGCTCGCGATCTATCCGCTCGTCGTCGCGGTCGGCGGGCTCGTGCAGGTGCGGGCCCTCGCCCGCAAGCACCGCTTCATCCTCCTCGCCGTCATCCTCGTGGCCGCAGGCGTCCTGCTCGTCGTCGTCAACCCCCTCGGAACGGCCCGATACAACTTCGCCACGGTGCTCTTCGCCCTCGCTGTCTACGCCGGCGCCACCGCGACCCGCTTCCGCACCAGGATCACGATGATCGCCGCACTGGCCGGCCTGATCTTCCTGTTCCCGATCGCGGACGCCTTTCGGCGCAGCACGGAGGGGAACTTCACCCGGGCGGGCTTCTTCGACGAATACGCCGGCAACGGCGACTACGACGCGTTCTGGCAGATCGCCAACTCGTACTCGTTCATCCTCAGCGGACTGATGGAACCGGGCCGGCAGCTGCTCGGCAGTCTGCTGTTCTGGCTGCCCAGGTCGATCTGGGCCGACAAGCCGAACGATACGGGCGTCGTGCTGGCCCAGTTCCGCGGCTACAACTTCGAGAACCTGTCGGCACCGCTCTGGGCCGAGTTCCTCATCAACGGCGGCATCCCGGCACTCATCATCGGATTCCTCATCGTGGGGTACGCGCTCCGCCGGATGGACTCACGCCTGCTGCCCGCCTTCTCCCAGACGGGCCTCTGGGCCGTCGTCGGGGCGATCTTCCCCGTCTACATGACGATCCTGCTCCGCGGCTCGCTGCTGCAGGCGACCGGTTACGTCGCCGTCGCGGTGGCCAGCCTCCTCTTCATCCGGGCGAGGCGGGCGAAGGTCAGCGGCGGGACGAACCCGCCGCCGAATACGTCTCCGCAAGGGATCGCGCCACCGCAGCCATCGACATCCGCTCCCGCGTCGCCTCGGCCGCCGCGTTTCCCATCGAACGGGTCATGGTGGGATCCGAGATCAAGGCGTCGATCGCGGCGGTGAGCTGCTCGATGCTGTCGTCGACCACGATCCCGCTGCCGGTCTCGGCGACGAACGGGGCGAGTCCGCAGGTGTCGGTGATGACCACGGGCTTGCCGAGCGACATGGCCTCGAGCACGGACATCGGGAACGGCTCGTCGACCGAGGGCAGCACGTAGACCGACGCCCGAGCAAGCCGTCCGACACTGAGTTCGGGAGCGATCGGCCCCTCCCACTCGAGCCGGTCGCCGAGACCGGCAGCGGCGATCGCCGCGGTGACTGCACCACCCTCGCCCTCGTCGGGGCCGACCAGCCGGAAACGCACATCGGGGTGGGCGGGCGCGAGGGCCGCCGCCGCATCGACGAATGCGGTCGGTCGCTTGCGCGGAGCGATGCGGGCCAGGAAGAGGACCTCGAGCTCGCCCGAGGTGGGTCCGGTCCCCGCCGCAGGCTGCTCGGGCACCCCGTTGCCGAGGAACATCAGGTCGAGGTCTCCGCCGCCGACCGCGGCGAGCCCCTCCTTCTCGACGGGCGTGAGGTAGAAGACGGCGGCCGCGTCGCGCAGCACACGTCGTGTCAGGGCCGCATCGAGCGGGGCGGCGAGCGGGTTGCTCGACGGGTCGATCATGCCGTGCGGTTGCAGCACGTAGGGCAGACCGAGCCGTCTTACCAGGTCGGCGGCCGGAAGCGTCACCAGATCTCGTGCGATGTGGATGTGCGCGACGTCGAAATCGTTCCGGTGCTCGCGGATCCAGCGTCGCATTCCCGCTGCCCGCAGCCCCGCGAAGCCGGTTCCGGGAAGCGCCGTCCGGGCGGGGAAGAGGCGGACGGGCACGCCTTCCACATCAGTCGGGAACTCGCCCTCGTAGCCGCGCGCCGCAGCGATGACGACGACCTCGTGGCCCTGCGCCCGCAACGCCGCGGCCTGATTGACGGCGACGCGGACGGGGCCGCCGAAGTCCCCGGTCGGCGTGACGAGGGTCACCACGGAGAGGATCCTCAACCGGACCTCCCCTCTCCGACACCGATTCTATGCGGCGCGGGCAATACACTCGGGGATCATGCGCGGAAGGATCGGCAGGCTCTTCCGACGCGCGATGTCCCGGCCGCTCTTCGTCTCGCAGGGGTTCGCGAGCGCGGCGGGTGCCGGTTCGATGATCTTCGCGGCCGCCTACCTCGATCCGGGAGAGTTCGCCCTCTTCACCCTGATCGCTCTCGCGTCGACCACGCTCGTCGGACTCGTCCGCGCCGCGCTGTACCAGCCCGCGCTCATCGAGCAGAGGAGGGACCCGACCGCGCTCGTACCCTTCCGCTACGCGATCATCGCGTGCGCCGGCGCCGCCGCCGCCCTCGCCGGGGCCGCCGCGGCATTCGGTGTCGTCGACCCGCTCCTCCTCGTCCTCATCGGGGTCAGCGCACTGTTCCCGACCCTGCACGACTGGCTGCGCTTCCGGGCGATCGGAATCGATCGCCGCTGGGAGCCGGCCGTCGCCGACGGCATCAGACTCGCACTCGTCCTCCTCTCGCCCCTCGTACTGATTGCAGCACCGAATGCCGCGATCTATCAGGTATTCCTCGGGCTGAGCACCGCGCTTCCCTTCCTCTACCTGAGGGTGCGCCTGCCCGTGCTCACGGTGTTCGCGCGCTTCGCGGACTATCGCCGAGCCGCCTCGCTCCAGCTCACCGAGTACGTCGTCGGCCAGTTCACCTCGACCGTTCCACTGCTCGTCCTCGGGGTGCTCGGAAGCACGCCTCTGCTGGCGGGGATCCGGCTCGCGCAGACGCTGCTCGGTCCTCTGAATCTCGTGTTCACGGCGAGCACGACGGGCCTCATCGCCGACGGCGCAACCCGCACGACGCACGCCGGCGTCGGCTCGCTGGTATCGCGCGGCAAGGCGGTCAGCCGTCGTCTCGGCTTCCTGTCCATCGGCATCGTGCTCGTGCTCGCGCTCGTGGTCTGGCTGAGCAGGATCGACCTGAACGGCGTCGCGAACACGCCCCTCCTCGCCGGTCTGATCCTGGTCGGCATCTACACGATCGGCTCTCGCGGGGCGACCGTGCACGCGGTTCTCATGCGTCTGCTCGGCCGGCACGAGCTCGCGACGGTGGGCCGCACGGTGCTCGTCGTGGCGTCACTCGTCGCGTTCGCGCTCGGCTATCTGCTCGGCGGCATCGATGCGAGCCTCATCGCGGGCTTCCTCGCCGCGGCGGTCGTCACCCCTCTGGTCTTCTCGATCCCGGGCGAGCGGCTCTACCGCCGTCTGCTGAAAGAGGAGGACGACAGCAGGCTCGAGGCGGAAGCCGCGGCCGAGATCGATGCGCTCGCGCAGTCGCCGACCGGAGCGGACGAACAGGAGCCCACGGACGGCTCCGAGGGACTCGAGAGCGACGACCTCGAGGACGATCCGCCTACTGGCGGCTCAGCTCCCGGAAGGCCTTGACGAGCAGAGCGGCGCCGATCAGCGCGTTGACGATGAAGAGGATCGTGTAGAGCACGAAGTAGAGCGCCGGGATCCCCCAGAACACGAACGAGAAGGCGAGAACGCCGTAGTCGGCGGGCAGCAGTCCCACGGCCCGCACGGTCGACGGCGCGGCCGCGGGAGCACCCGCCGGTGCCTTGTGCTTCAGGACCAGGGCCAGAGTTCCGCCGGCGAACATGACGACCGCGACGAACTGGTAGCCCAGGGGTACCAGGAGCGCTGCGGCATCGAGGTCGGTGAACCGCGCGAACCCGATGAGGACGGCCGCGTGCAGGGCGACCATCTTCCCCGCGTCGACCACGTGGTCGAGCCATTCGCCGGCGGCGGATCCCCCACCGCGCAGGCGCGCCACCTGACCATCGGCGGAGTCGAGCGCGAAGCCGACGACCAGCAGTGCCGCGACGAGGATTCCGCTCCACCAGGTCGGCGGGACGAGTGCGAGGACCGCGATCCCGCCCGCGGTCACGATCGCGGAGACGGCCGTCACCGCGTTCGGCGTGAGGCCCGCGCTATGCGCCAGCGCGGCGAGCACCCGCCCGAAAGGACGGTTGATGTACCGCGAATACAGCGAGACGCCCTTGCTCGACTTCTGGGCAGCACCCAGCGCTCTCAGGGAATCCGTGACGGTAGACATGATCGGAGATTATCCGGAGCGTCGGTATCGGCGCGGCCCGGTCCCGATAATTCACCCCTCTATTGGGTGCAATGCCGCCGCGCCGCCGCCCCGACGGCCGGCGATCGACGGTGTTCGACCGCTCCTCGAGCGCCCCCCATTCTGGGGCCAACGCCCCAACCTTGGGGTGCGCTATGTTGCAGACACCCATTCGTCGTCCTCCGACGTGCGCACCGGGCCGCCCACCCGAAATCGGCGTCCTCATCGCACCCGGATCGTCGTCATCATTCCCGCGGACAAAGGTGCCCTTGCCTTCGTTCGCATACCCGAGGGACAAGGTTTCCATGCGCAAGCCCATTGCGATGACCGCCATCTTCGCGGTCGCCGTCTCGACTTTCGTCGGCATCTCTGCCGCAGCGCCAGCGTCGGCGCTCTCGGCGGGAATCCCGTTCGCAGCAGAAGCATCACCGACCTGGCAGGCCAACAACCTGGCCTACGCGGTCGCGTCCACGGGAGGCGTCGTCGCCGTGGGAGGCAGCTTCACCCGGATCTCGCCGCCGGCCGGAGGCAGTGGAACAGCCCAGAACCGGACGGCTCTCGCCCTGTTCAACGCCGACACCGGTAACCCCACGAGCTGCCAGTTCACGGTCACCGCGTCGAGCGGGACGGCCTCGATCCGCGCGATCACCCCGGCGACGTCGGGCAACGTGCTCTACATCGGCGGCAACTTCACGGCGATCAACGGCACCACGCGCAACCGCCTCGCCGCCATCAACCCCGTGACCTGCACCCTCGTCAGCACGTTCAACCCGAACGTCGGCGGCATGGTGCGCAGCATCTTCCCGGCGCCGAACGGCACCCTCTACTTCGGTGGAGAATTCGGCAGCGTCGCGGGCAGCACCCGGTATCGGGTCGCCGCGGTGAACGCCTCGACCGGCGCACTGACGCCGTTCAACCCGGTTCTGCGCTCGGACGACGTACTCGACCCGAACAATCCCAGGATCACCGTCCTCCCGGTCACCGCGGCACTCGGCTTCGCCCTCTCCCCCGACGGCAGCAACCTCGTGATGGGCGGCGAGTTTGACTACGTCAACGAGACCGACTCGCACGCGCTGGCGGTCCTCGACCCGACGACCGGGGCCCTGAAGAAGAGCTACCCGAAGTACGACCGCGTCGCCAACCCGTCGGGTTTCTTCAACAACAACGACGCGATCAAGACCGTGACCTCCGACGCCAGCGGCTTCTACATCGGAAGCGAAGGTGCCGGCGTCGGCTCATGGGACGGCCGTGCGGCCCTCGACTGGTCGAGCCTCAACCTGCGTTGGAAGGACACCTGCAACGGCGCGACGCAGGACATCCTGCTCTACAACAACGTGCTCTACGGCGCGAGCCACGCACACGACTGCTCCTCGATCGGCGGATGGCAGGGCGACGAGCGTCAGCACTTCACCGCCCAGCCCACCGACGCCGCGAACTTCAACAAGTTCTACGGCTGGTTCCCCGACACCAACGAGGGCACCGGTGAGGGCATCGGACCGCGCGGAATCGACGTGGCCACCGGCAGCTCAGGCAACCGCTGGTTCTGGGCCGTCGGCGAGTTCACCAAGGTGAACGGCGCGAACCAGCAGGCGATCACCCGATTCGGCACGACCGACTCGAACGCACCCGCCGCACCGAGCGCGACGGCGCAGGCGCTCGTCGCCGGTCAGATCCAGATCCGGTTCCGCACCGTCGTCGACTCGGACGACAGCCTGCTCACCTACCGCGTCTACCGGAACGGCTCCTCCACTCCGATGTGGACCGGCACCGCGAGCTCCGTCTTCTGGACGCGGCCCCAGGTGACCGTCGTCGACTCCTCCGTCACAGCGGGGACGAACTACTCCTATCGGGTGACGGCCACCGACGCGACCGGCAACGTGTCGGCCCTGTCGGGCGCCGTATCCGCCACAGCGTCCGCCACCGGCAGCGCCTACGCCTCGGCGGTCCTCGCGAACTCTCCGAGCCTCTACTGGAGGTACGACGAGGCTTCGGGCGCCTGGCTGCAGGACAAGTCGGGTGCGACGACCACCGGCATCAACGGGCTCTACGGCGGCGGTGTGACCCGCTCCCAGAGCGGCGCCATCGCCGGCGACTCCAGCACCTCGGCCACCTTCGACGGCAGCACCGGCTACGTCTGGGAGGACCAGTTCACGCGTGATCCCAGCACCTACACGACCGAGACCTGGTTCCGCACCAGCACCACGCGAGGTGGTGTGCTCATCAGCTACGGCAACCAGCGCCAGTACATCGACACCGGCAACCTGATGCAGAGCTTCACGTTCGATCACCAGGTCTTCATGAGCGACGACGGCCGGCTGAACTACGGCGTCTTCAGCGGGTCGGCCCGGACACTGCAGACGAGCGCCTCCTACAACGACAACCGCTGGCACCACGTCGTCGCCTCCCTCGGCGCGGGTGGGATGCAGTTGTACGTCGACGGCGCTCTCGCCGGGTCGAACGCTCAGGTGACCAGCAACAGTCGCGACTTCAACGGCGTCTGGCATGTCGGCTTCGACGGTGTCGGCAACTCGCGCCGCCCGTTCTGGGCCGTCGCGCCGACGAGCCCGTACTTCGCCGGCTCCATCGACGAGACCGCCGTGTACCCGACGCAGCTCAGCGCAGCCCAGGTCGCGAACCACTACGCGGTCGGCAGCGGCGGGAGCGTCGCACCCGACACCGTCGCACCGACCACGCCGGGCACACCCACGGCGACCGTCACCGGCAGCTCGGTGGCGCTCGGGTGGACGGCGTCGACCGACGCGGTCGGAGTCACCGGCTACCGGGTCTACCGGGGAACCACCACCGGCTTCACGCCGACGGCCGGCAACCTCATCGGAACCGTCACGACCAACTCGTACACCGACAGCGGCGTCGCCGCGGGCACCTGGTTCTACAAGGTGGTCGCGTTCGACGGGGCGAACAACTCGAGCAGCGCCTCGGGCTCGGGCACGGCGACCGTCGCCCAGGCCGCCGACAGCACCGCTCCGTCGGTGCCGGGATCGGTCACGGCGAGCGCAGCGGGCAGCACGGTGAATGTGGGCTGGGCTGCGGCGACGGACAACGTCGGGGTGACCGGATACCAGGTGCACCGGGGAACGTCCGCCGGCTTCACGACCTCGGCCGGCTCTCTGGTCGGTACCGTGACCGGCACGACGTTCGCCAACACGGGACTCGCAGCGGGTACCTATTACTACAAGGTGATCGCGGTCGACGCGGCCGGCAATGCGAGCGCGGCATCCGCTGCGGCGAGCGCCACGGTGGCCGGCGGCGGCGGGTCGACGACCACGCAGACCGTCGCCCCCATCGAGGACACGATGGTCGCCTCGAACAACGCGGCGTTCGTCTACGGCGGCACCAACCAGCTGTCGTCACGCGGCACGGTCCCGCTCGAGAGCTACCTGAAGTTCGCTCTCCCGTCGCTGCCCGCCGGCGCCACCCTCACCGGGGCCACGCTGACGGTCCGCACCTCCGACGACGGCACCGCCGCGTCCGCGGACAGTCACCTCATCCGACTGCTGAACGGCAGCTGGTCCGAGGCGAGCACGACGTGGAACAACCGTCCGACGGGCCTCGGCGCGACGGTCGGGACGATCACCGGTGCGACCTCCCTCAACACGGCGTACAACGTGCAGCTGGACCCCGCCCAGCTGGCGGGTCTGCTGGGAACCACCGCGTCGGTCGCCATCACGAGCACCGGCGGCGATAACATCCGCATCTGGTCGAAGGAGGCCTCGGCGACGTACCGTCCGTCGCTGACCCTCACCTTCACCCAGTAATACGACACGAGGAACGGGGCGACCGATGGCACAGCGACCGTCGGCGTCCCGTTCCGCGTTCTCGCGCCGCGGCTTCCTCCTGATCGGCGGCAGCACCCTTCTGCTCGCGGCCTGCGCGCCGACGCCAGCGCCTCCTCGGCCCAGCCCTACCGCGGCGTCGCCCACTCCTCCGCCGGCCCCGACGGGCGGGCCCTACACGATCGACTCCCTGCTCGAGACCTCGCCCTTCTTCATCGCGCACCGCGGATCCGGCGACAACTGGGTCGAGCACACCTACGACGCGTACGCCAACTCCGTCATCGCCGGCGCGAAGGCGATCGAAGTCTCGGTGAGCCGCACGAGCGACGGCGTCTTCGTGTGCCACCACGACAAGAACCTGGCCCGACTCACCGGGGTCGACCTCGACATCGGCGATGCGACCTGGGAGCAGCTGTCGACGCTGCAGAACGACGCCCGCCCGTGGCTCGGGCCTCTGGCGGCACTGCAGCCCATCCCCCGGCTCGACGACGTTCTCGCGGCGTTCGCGAGCACGCACGTCATCTTCCTCGAGGACAAGCAGGGCACGAACACCGCCGAGCTGCTCGATCTGATGGAGCAGTGGGACCCCGACCACATCCGCTTCGTCTGGAAGCAGTGGGCCGGCGCACAGCAGTACCAGGCCGTTGCGAAGCGCGGATTCCGTACCTGGGGCTACTTCACCCCCGACAGTCTCGGCCGGCTCGCGGAGCTGGCTCCGCGGTTCGACATGCTGGGCATCCCCGTCGACGCGAGCGACGCCGACATGAGCGCATTCGCGGCGATCGGCAAGCCCGTCATCGCCTGGGAGGTGCGCCGCCGATCGCAACGGGACCGACTGGTGTCCCTCGGCGTCGTCGGAATGATGTGCGCTGACATCCCCTACCTCTTCACGGAGGAGCCCGCTTCCGACGCGGATGCGTTCGCGTCCGGTCTCAGGTCGGCGGGAGACCTGCCGGATGTCATCGGCTCGGACTGGTCGCAGCAGCCGTACATCGATCCCGCTTCGGCGACGCTGCGCATGAGTCCCGGTCAGACCGCCACCTACGTGCTGGGTTCCCTCAGCCCCGCGGCAGCGGATGCGACCAAGGTCTCGCTCGAGCTGCGCTGGCCCGATGCCGGTCCGTCCGGCGGTGCCGCGGCGGGATTCTCGTTCGGCGCCGGCGACGACAACCCGCGCCCGGCGGGCTCTCCCGACGCGGTCACCGTGCTGGTCGGCGCCTCCGGCACCGTCTCCGTCGCGCAGGGCGGCAGAACCCTCGCCGCACTCGAGTCCTCCGCTCCCCGCGCGGGTGAGTGGATCGGCCTCACCGTGGCACTCTTCGGAGGCGGCGCGACGCTCACGCGGGACAGCGACAGCTCGAAGTCCGTGACCGCGCCAGGAATCGCGAGCGAACTCGGTTACGTCAGCCTCCTGCGCTCCGCCCCCTCCGATCCGGCCGTCGAGTTCCGACGCGTGTCGGTCGTCTAGGACACCTGTCGACAAAGTCTGCTTGACCAGGGGAAAAGCCGACCGGGGCGGCCCCGAGCGGGTGCCCCCCTACTGGGGACAGACGGGGGGTACCCCGTCCCAGTAGCCTCGGACACGGAATACCAGCGGTACCCCATGCGCCTCACCCCGGCGCACCGCGGAATCCCACCCCACCCGACACCCGCACCGCGCGTTGTTACCCGCGCCGTGCATACCCGAGGGACTTAGTAACGTGCGCAAATTCACTGGCCTCGCTCTGGCGACCACAGTCCTGGCAGGCCTCCTCGTGGCCATGCCTCTCACATCGGCCTCCGCTCTCTCGGAGGGTGTCGACTTCAGTGCTGACGACCTCTCCACCTGGCAGACCGACAACACCGCGTGGGCCATCGGCGCCACCAAGGGTGTCGTCATCGCCGGCGGAAGCTTCACCACCATCCGGCCGCCGGACTCGCAGGGCGGCGCCGCCCGTCCGCAGGCCGCTCTCGCCATCTTCGACGCCGCGACCGGCGCCCCGACGAACTGCCAGTTCACGGTCGCGATGCCGAGCGCGTCGCCCTCCGTGCGCTCCATCGCGGTCTCGCCCGACGGCAACTCGGTCTACATCGCGGGCAACTTCACCTCGGTGAACGGGGTGTCGATGCAGCGCGTGGCCAAGATCGACCCGATCGCGTGCACGCTCGACACGAACTTCAAGGTCGCCAGCCCCTCCGCCATCGTGTGGGGCGTCACGGCCACGAACTCGGCCGTCTACCTTGCCGGCCAGTTCACCTCCCTCGGAAGCACGACCCGCAACCGGTTCGCCGCGGTGAACCCCGCGACCGGCGCCACCCTCGACTGGAACCCGAACGCGAACGGCATCGGCCGCGCCGTGCAGGTCTCGCCCGACGGAACGCGCGTCGCGATCGGTGGGGAGTTCACCGCTCTCGCCGGCGCCGACAACGCCTACTCGTTCGCGATCGTCGACGCCGTCTCCGGCGCTCCGGTACGCACCTGGCCGAAGTCGTTCATCATCTCCGACGCGCAGGCCGGCCAGATCTCCGAGCTCGGTATCCCCGTCACCTCGTGGACCCACGTCTTCGCCTCGAACAGCACCACCCTGTTCGTCGGCAACGAGGGAACCGGCGGACACGTCTTCGACGGCCGCTTCGCGATCGACTGGAACAGCTACGACCAGGTCTGGCGCGACGGCTGCTTCGGCGCCACCCAGGCGCTCGCCGTCTACAACAACGCGCTCTACGCGGGACACCACACCCACGACTGCACCGACCTCGGCACCTACCAGGACGGCTCGCGCCACTACTTCACCGCGCAGTCGACGACCACGGGCGAGCAGTTCGGCTGGTTCCCGCAGGCCAACGACGGATGGGGCGAGGGCATCGGCCCGCGCGCACTGACCGTCGCCACCGCCTCCAACGGGGCCAAGTACCTCTGGGCCGCCGGCGAGTTCACCCGCATCAACGGCGTCCTGCAGAACGGTCTGACCCGATTCGGCACGACCGACAGCGGAACCATCCCCACGCCTGTCGCCACGGCGACCTCGGCCGTCGCCGGTCAGGTGCGAATCAGCTTCCGCACCGTCGTCGACGAGGATGACGACGTCCTGACCTACAAGGTCTACCGCGACAGCTCGGCGACCCCGTTCTGGACCGGAACCGCGAAGTCCCTCTGGTGGACCCGCCCCGGCGTGACGGTCGTCGACTCCGGAGTCGCCCCCGGCACCACCCACACCTACCGCGTGACCGCGGAGGACAGCGTTCGCGTCTCCCCCCTCTCCACCCGGGTGAGCGTCACCGTCGCCACCACCAGCAACGCCTACGCAGCGGCCGTCCTGGCCGACTCACCGCAGACGTTCTGGCGCTACGACACCACGAACACGATCGTCGACGACTCCGCCGGCCCCTCGACCACCGGTCGTGTCGGCCAGCTGATGGACGGGGCCACCACGACCTCGACCGGCGCGATCGCCGGCAGCGGCTCGGCCACCTTCGACGGCTCGAACGACTACATGTGGGACGACAAGTACGAGACACGTCCCGACGTCTTCACCGTCGAGAGCTGGATCAACACCACCACGACCAGCGGCGGCAAGATCATCGGCTTCGGCAACGGACGCCCGCGCACCGACAACAGCCAGCAGGTCGGCAGCGGCAACTACGACAACCACGTCTACATGGACAACTCGGGTCGCCTGACCTTCGGCGTCTACAAGGGCGGCACGCAGACGATCCGCACCTCGAAGTCCTACAACGACGGCCAATGGCACCACGTCGCCGCGACCATGGACGGGACCGGCATGAAGTTCTATGTCGACGGTGTCCTCGTCGGACGCAACGGCACCACGTCGGGCGACTCCTACAAGGGCGTCTGGCGGGTCGGTGGCGACAGCATCGGCGGATGGCCGAACCAGCCCTCCAGCTCGTTCTTCGCCGGCTCGATCGATGAGACCGCCATCTACGACAAGGCTCTGAACGCCCAGCAGGTCGCCGCGCACTACACGGCTGGCGGCGGAACCCCCGACGTCAACACCGTCCCGAGCGACAGCTACGGCGCGGCCGTCTTCAACGACGACCCGAACCTGTTCTGGCGCCTCAACGAGACGTCCGGATCGGTCGCGGCCGACTCGACGTTCGCCAAGGCGAACCCGGGCACCGTCGGACCGCAGGTCCAGATGGGACGCACGGGAGCCGTGCAGAACTCGTCGGCCTTCGAGACCAACGGTTCGCAGAACTCCACGGTCACCAGCCCCCAGGCCGGACGCGTCGGAGCCTTCGCGGCCGAGCTGTGGTTCAGCAGCACCACGAACCGCGGCGGCAAGCTGATCGGTTGGGAGAACCAGCCGACCGGCAGCAGCAGCGGCTACGACAAGCAGGTCTACCTGAGCAACGACGGCCGACTCACCTTCGGTGTGTACAACGGCTCCGTCCAGGCGATCCAGACCCCGCGTTCCTACAACGACGGCGCGTGGCACCACGTGGTCGCCACGCAGGACGCCCAGGGAATGCGCTTCTACGTCGACGGGATCCTCATCGGAACCAACCCGACGACGCAGAGCGAGACCTTCTCCGGCTACTGGCGCATCGGCGGCGGCAACATCTCCGGATGGCCGAACCGCCCCTCCTCCGACTACGTCTCGGCGAAGTTCGATGAGGTCGCCGTCTACAGCCAGTCGCTGACGGCCGAGCAGGTCGCCCGCCACTACGCGATCGGCGTCTCCGACGTGGCCGCCCCCTCGGGTGTCGCCCCGCTGAGCGCGACCGTCGCCGACGGCACCGTGTCGCTCGCCTGGACCGCGGCGACCGACGATCACGCGATCGCCGGCTACCGCGTCTACCGCGGGAGCAGCGCCGACTTCACGGCCGACGCCAGCACCCTCATCGGGCAGACGACGACCGAGCTGGTCTACGCCGACACCCCCGCCACCCTGGGCACCTACTACTACAAGGTGCTCGCGGTCGACGCGGCAGGCAACGCCGGACCGGCGGCTTCGGCGGAGGCCGTCGTCACCGACACGAGCGCACCGGCGGTTCCCGCCGGAGTGACCGCGGCTGCGGGAACGACGAGCGTGAACCTGGCATGGACGGCCTCGGCCGACAACGTCGCGACGACGGGCTACACCGTCTACCGCGGCAGCTCGAGCGACTTCGTCGCCGACGCGTCGACCGTGATCGCCCAGACCACGACCGCCAGCTACCTCGACGGCTCGCTCGCACCGGGCACCTACTACTACCGGGTCACGGCGTCCGACGCCGCCGGCAACGTGAGTGCCGCGAGCAGCACCGTCTCGGCTGAGATCGTCGCCGACACGACCGCCCCGACCGTTCCCGCGAACCTGACCGCGACAGCGGGCACGTCGAGCGTGAACCTGGCCTGGTCGGCGTCGAACGACACCTTCGGTACGACGGGCTACACCGTCTACCGCGGCAGCTCGAGCAGCTTCGTCGCCGACCAGTCGACCGTGATCGCCCAGACCGCGACCACCGGCTACGTCGACAGCGGGCTCGCACCGGGCACCTACTACTACCGGGTCACGGCGTCCGACGCCGCCGGCAACGTGAGTGCCTCGAGCAGTGCGGTGTCCGCCCAGATCCAGCAGCCGGCTGTCGAGCCCGTCACGGTGACCCTGTCGCCGACCTCGGACACGATGGTGGCGCAGGTCAACGCGAACGGTGTCTACGGCACGACGAACCAGCTGTCGGCCCGCGGCACGACTCCCATCGAGTCGTACCTCGCCTTCACGCTGCCGTCGGCTCCGGCCGGCACCACGCTGACCGGTGCCTCGCTCCGCCTGCGCACCTCCTCGGATGCCACCTCGGCTTCGACGGATGCGCAGAACGTGCGACTGCTCACGGGCAGCTGGTCGGATGACAGCACCTGGAACACCCGCCCCACGGGTCTCGGCGCGCAGATCGGTTCGATCGCCGGCGTCCCCGCGATGAACACCACCTACAACGTGGCGCTCGACGCGACGGCACTGCGCTCGCTCACCGGCAGCACCTCGATCGCTCTGACGGCGACCGGATCGGACAACTCCCGCTTCTGGTCGAACGAGCAGACGAACGCGGCGTACCGTCCGCAGCTGACGCTCACCTACTCGCCCACCACGACGACTCCCCCGGTCGCTGACACCACGGCACCCACGGTGCCCGCGGGTCTGACCGGTGTCGCCGGCGCGACGAGTGCCGCTCTCAGCTGGACCGCGTCGACCGACGCGACCGGTGTGACGGGCTACAGCGTCTACCGTGGAACGACTGCCGGCTTCACCGCTGACAGCTCGTCGAAGATCGCCGACGTGACCGGCACGACGTACACCGACCAGGGCCTGGCCCTCGGCACGTACTTCTACAAGGTCGACGCCGTCGACGCCGCGGGCAACCGCAGCGCCGCCAGCGCCGCGTCGTCGGTCACCATCGCCGCCCCCGCCGCCGAGCCGGTCATCGTGACCCTCTCGCCGTCGCAGGACACGATGGCCGCCCAGGTGAACCCGAACAACCCGTACGGCGCCACCAACCAGCTGTCCTCGCGTGGCGGTTCGAGCGCGATCGAGTCCTACCTCGACTTCGCTCTGCCCGCCACCCCGGCCGGAACGACGCTGACCAAGGCGACGCTCCAGCTCCGGTCCTCCTCGGATGCGACGGCGACGTCGACCGAAGCACAGGTCGTGCGCTCGCTCACCGGATCGTGGTCGGAAGCGACCACCACGTGGACGAACCGCCCGACGGGTGTCGGCGCCGAGCTGGGACGCTTCAACTCGGTCCCCGCCCTGAACACGAACTACACGGCTGATCTGAACCCCGCAGGTCTCGCGACCTCGGGCACCGTGTCGCTCGCGCTCACCGGTACCGGTACGGACAACGCGCGCTTCTGGTCGAAGGAGCAGACGAACGCGGCGTTCCGCCCCGTCCTGACGCTCACCTACACGCCGACCAGCGGAACGACGCCGACCCCGGTCGCCGACACCACGGCGCCCACGGTCCCGGCCTCGGTCGCGGCATCGGCGAGCGGACAGAACGTGTCCGTCAGCTGGGCTGCCGCGAGCGACGCGGTCGGAGTCACCTCCTACGCGGTCTACCGCGGAACGACCAGTGACTTCGCCGCCGACGGTTCGTCGAAGATCGCCGATGTGAACGGAACCTCGTACACCGACTCGGCACGTCCGGCCGGAACCTGGTTCTACCGCGTCGACGCGGCCGACGCCGCGGGCAACCGCAGCGCCGCGAGCGGCTCGGCCTCGGCGACGGTGGCGGCGACGCCTCCGGCGACCGGTGGACAGACGGTCACCGTGCAGGTCTCGGAGGACTCGATGGTCGCCGCGGTCAACGCGAACAACCCGTACGGGCTGACGAACCAGATCTCGTCGAGGGGCCCCGCGAGCGGTTCGGCGATCGAGTCCTACCTGAAGGTGGCGCTGCCCGCAGCTCCGGCCGGAACGACTCTGACCGGCGCGACCCTGCAGGTCCGCACCTCGGATGACGCCTCTGCGGCTTCGGCCGACGAGCACGTCGTATCGCTCCTCTCGGGCGACTGGGCGGAGAACACGGTCACCTGGACCAACCGTCCGACCGGGATCGGCGTCCGCCTCGGCGCCCTGACCGGTGCGACCGCGCTGAACACCAACTACACGGTGCAGCTCGACGCGGCCGCCCTGCAGGGTCTGCTCGGCACCACCGCTTCGTTCGCTCTGACCAGCACCGGCACCGACAACGTGCGCCTCTGGTCGAACAACGCAGCGAACGCCGCGTACCGCCCGACCCTGGTCCTCACCTTCGGCTAGGCACACAGCAACAAGGAGTGAGGCGCTTCCCGAAGGGGAGGCGCCTCACTCCTTTTCTGTATGCGCGACGTGGATATTCCGGACAGAACCGCACGTTCCGGCATACGAAAATGTCCGGAGTGCGTCCCTCCACCAGACCTGGGCGTTCCGGGCAAACGCGCACGTTCCGGCCGGCCCCGCCTGCCGGAACGTGCGCGCAGCCGCTCGTGAGCCAGCGATAACCGGTCCACTTCTACTCCGTCGGGCAGGGTTCGTCGGTCACGTCACCATCCGGCTGCAACCACCCGTCGACCGGGACGCCTCCACTGGGCATAAGAAATGCGGAGGTGCTGACGTCGTCACTCCCTGCAACCCATAAAAGGATCTCCATGTCCCCTTCTATGTCGAGCGCGGGATTCTCGCTGAGCTTGGCATCAAAGCCCTCCACGGCGCGCCCCACCTCGAGTAGTTGCCCAGGCTCCAGCGTCTTCCGGCCTACAAGGTCCAGGAACTCGACACGGGGAAGGTACGCGATGAACCGCTTCTCGCGGTAGCTCGCCGATATCCGACTCACCTCGACCGACTCGCACATGGCGATCTGCAGATTGCCGTCCACGTTGCGAACAGCAGTGGGGCCCTGCCCCAGGTTGGTGTCACATCCGGTAAGCGAGCCTGTTGCGGCGAGAAACAGCACGCCGTACAGCGCTGAGCGTGATTTCAACAGGACCATCCACCGACGCGTGACCCGAAACCGCGAGCGGGCCGGCGGCCCATTCGAGCACATCTTCGCAGCCATGAATCCCAGTGGCACAAGCGCACTCAGCTCGAGTTGCCCAGTTCCGCCCACTCCCAGCCCATCTAGCGGGCCGAATTGGGCAATTCGCGGTGCCGCCGAGTTGCCCGGTTCGGGCAGTGTTCGGCGCTCTGGACTGCCTGAAGGGGGCAGGTCAGCGGGCGGAGGTCGGGAGCTCAGCTGGCGCGGCCGCCGACTTGCCCGCCAGGCCTCGCAGGATCGAGGCCATCGCGTCGAGCGAATTGTCCTCGCTCTGGAACTCGGTGCGGAACCGCTTGCCCGCCTGCCCGAGGCGACGCCCGAGCTCGGGGTCGGAGCCGAGGGCTTCAGCGGCGTCGACGAGTGCGGCGGGGTCGGCGGGATCCACGCGGACGCCACCACCCGACAGCTGCAGCTCCTCGGCCGTGATGCTCTGCGCATCCGTCGCGGCGACCACCGGAAGTCCGGTGGAGAAGTACGTGGTCAGCTTGCTGGGCACGGCCGCCTCAGCAGCGCCGGGCTGCTCGTTCACGAGAAGGATGTCCGCTGAAGCGAGCACCTCCTCGAAGGCGCCATCGGGCAGCGTCGACAGGAACTCGAGTCGGTCGTTGCTGCCCATGGCCTGCAGCGCGGCACGCTGGTTGCCGTCGCCGAGCAGCACGAACCGCACACGACTGCCCCGCTCGGAGGCGACCCGCGAGGCGAGCACCACGTTGTCGAGAGCCTGCTTGACGCCCATGTTGCCGGCGTGGAGCACGACGACGTCATCCTCGGCCCAGCCCTGACGGCGGCGCACCGCAGCACGGTCGACGGACGGGATCTCGACGTGCGACCAGTTGCGGACCACCGAGATGGGCGCGCGCCGCACCCCGAGACTGTCTCGCAGGTAGCGCTTGAAGCGTTCGTGGATGGCGATGACGCCGCCACCGGACTGCAGCACCGACCGCTCGAGCGTGCCCGCGGTCGAGGCCAGCAGGCGACCGCCGCGACCCGACTCGGAGAGGCCGAGCGTGTAGATGTCCTGGACCCACACCACGTACGGGGTCCGGGTGACTTTGGCGCGCACCGAGGCGATCGCCGTGGCGAGGAGGCCGGGGCTCACGAGCACAACGGCGTCGGGACGCTTCCAGTCCGCGAACGCCGCGCGGAGGCCGAACGAGGCCTCCATGACGAGACGACGGAGAAGAGACGGATCGGCGGGCACATAGTGACGGAGTCGGCGGATGCTCGCCCCGTCGAGGGTCTCGTCCATCGACCAGCCCGTGTAGCCGTCGAGCACACGCCACTGCGGGTAGTGCGGGTAGCCGACGATGGCGTGAACGCGGTGGCCGCGCTTGCTGAGACCGCGGACGAGCCCGGTCGTGTAGGGCGCGTTGCCGGAGGGCTCGGGGGCGAAGTGGAGGCCGACGACGGTGACGCGGAGTCCCGTCGGGTCGGTCGGCAGATCGCGGCTGTCGGTGTCCTGCATAGTCAGTTGTTCACTCCCCCGGCGGGCTCGCGCGCGCTGCGCTGGCCCACCACTCAACGCTAGGCGGCATCACCCTCGCGGCGCGTTCACCTCTTCGGGGGTCGGATCGACCACCCAGGGGGCGATGCACCGCGGAACGACGCCGCGGAAGCGCGGTCGGCGTTCAGGCGTAGGTGACGACTCCGGCCTCGGCGGGTGCAGTCTCGACGACGGTCACGGGAGCCGCGACAGGCGTCGAGATCGGCGACAGGACCGGACGTCGGCGACTCGATGTCGCGAGCACCGTCCCGGTGACGAGGGCGCCGATTCCGACGACCGCCCAGACGGCGATCGCGGGAATCACGGAGACGACATCGGCGCCTGCCGAGGCCGACGTGCCGAAGCTGACGGCGAACGCGGCGATGGCGGGAACGCCGATGAGGGCGACGAGGAGAAGGGCGTAAATGGGCAGGGCTTTAAGGCTCACGGTCGGGTATCCGTTTCTGGCTGCTCGACCTTGGGGTGAGGCGTTCGGGGTAACGCCGGGCCGAGCAATTTGGGGTACTACAACGATACCGGTTGTTCACCTTCGGATCAGTGCCTGTTCGTCTCGAGTATGTAAATTCTCGTACCCAAAATGGGGGGCGTTCATGGCCCCCTCTCCCCCGGAATGACGCGGATCGGCCCGCTAGGGTGGAATGACGCGACGGGAGGAACGAGATGGAGCCGTCTGACGGTGATGTGCCAGTCGTCGACCTGTCCGCAGCGCCCGGAGAACACGCCGCGTGGGACCGCCCCAAATCGGTCATCTACCTGTGGTCCGCGCTCGAATTGCTGGTCGTCTACAACCCCTGGCAGGTGAGTTCATCGCTGCGCGTGAAGGTGCTCCGGCTCTTCGGCGCCGAGATCGGCGACGGCGTCCTCTTCCGCCCGCGGACCCGGGTGAAGTTCCCCTGGAAGCTCCACATCGGCGACCGCAGCTGGATCGGCGAAGGCGTCTGGTTCCACAACCAGGATCACGTCTACATCGGGTCCGACGCCGTCGTCTCCCAGGACACGTTCCTGACCACCGGCAGCCACGCGCACCGTCGCGACATGGCACTCATCACGAGCCCCATCACGATCGAGGACGGGGCATGGATCACGAGCCGCTGCGTCGTCCTGGGCGGCGCGCACGTGGGCCGGTCGTCGCTGATCACCCCGCTCTCCGTCATCAAGGGCGACATCCCCGCCAACGTGATCGCCGGGGGCAATCCGCTCACCGTCTCCGGCCAGCGTTTCCGAACCTCCGACGTCTGATCGCGGCGGAATCCCGCCCGCACGCGAAGAAGGGCCCCGGGAAAACCGGGCCCTTCTTCGTGAGCGAGGGGTTCGCAGGCGAGGCGCCCCCTCGAGAGGTCAGTGCGCGTCTTCGCCAGGTGCGACGACCGCGCGTGCCGTGCGCCAGAGGATGATGACGTCTCCCGTGATGGACCAGTTCTCCACGTAGTAGAGGTCGAGGCGGATCGCGTCCTCCCACGACAGCGACGAGCGGCCGCTGACCTGCCAGAGTCCGCTCATGCCGGGCTTGAGTAGCAGACGGCGCTCGGCGGACGAGTCGTAGAGCGCCACCTCGCCGGCGATCTGCGGGCGCGGGCCCACGAGGCTCATGTCGCCGAGAACCACGTTGAGGAGCTGGGGCAGTTCATCGAGCGAGTACTTGCGCAGGATGCGTCCGATGGGGGTGATGCGCGGGTCGTTCTTGACCTTGAACAGCGGCTTGTCGCTCGTGCCCTGCGCGGCGAGGAGGGCGGCCAGCTCGGCATCGGCACCGGGACGCATCGAGCGGAACTTGAGCATGCCGAACGGAACGCCGTTCAGACCGATCCGCTCCTGACGGTAGAAGACGGGTCCGGGGCTCGAGAGCTTCACGAGCAGCGCGATGCCGAGGAGGAGCGGCGAGAGCGCCAGCACCAGGGCGCCGGAACCGAGCACGTCGAAGATGCGCTTGCGAACGACCTTGCTGCCGTCGAAGCGCGGGGTCTCGACGTGGATGAGGGGCAGACCGGCGACCGGGCGCGTGTGGATGCGCGGACCGGCGATGTCGGTGAGACTCGGCGCGACCACGAGGTGGCGACGCGCGGGCTCGAGGCTCCACGACAGCTGGCGGAGGCGCTCGGGCGAGATGTCGGCGTTGCCGGTGATCGCGACGGTGTCGGCACCCACCTCGTCCATGGCCGAGTGGATCTCGTCGAGGTCCGACCAGACGCGGATATGGGTGCCGGGGATGATCTTGGGCGGATCGGAGTCGGGGATGAGCGCGCCGACGACGTGGTACCCGGCAGAGGGTTCCCGCGCGAGCTCCGCGGCGAGATGCACGACACTGGCCTGCGAACCGACGAGCACCACGCGGAAGCTGAACGCACCGGTGCGGCGCTGCAGGTTGAGCCATTGACGCCACGACCACCGGGTGGCCAGCAGCGCGATGAGGCCGAGCGGCAGAGCGGTGAGGAAGTAGCCGCGGGCGAGGTCGATCTGGAACAGGTACGCGATGAGTGCCAGGCCGCCGAAGAGGGCGAGGCTCGCGTTGATGACGCGACGGTACTCGGTGAACTCCGCGCCGATGACTCGGTGGTCGCGGGATCCCGACATGTGCAGGATCAGCGTCCAGAGCAGCGCGACGATGACGGACACGACGAAGTAGCTGACGGCCACCGGCTCGGTCGTCCGCGTGGCGAGGGGCTCCTGCCCCAGGCCGAACCACAGCAGCTGGGTTCCGGCGACCGCCCAGATCACCGCGAGGGTGTCGGACAGGATGAGGCGCTGGGTGTAGGTGGCGCGCCAATCGGCCGGAAGCGAGTTCCGGGTGCGCGAAAGGGCGCGGCGGGGGTCAAGGGTCGTTGCTAGCACGTGACGCCTTCTCGGGTAGAAGGGGCGACCGCTTCCGGGTGCGCGAGGGCACTCGAGCGCGTTCCACCGTTTCGGGTTCGGGGATGCGAGAGGTACGAAGAGAGGGGTGATCTCTTCGAGGGATGGGTAGTCCCTCAGTCGGCGAGCCTATCCAAAGGAGGCCTTCCGACGAGAGCCCCGAAACGGGGGGCATGGACGAGGGTGACGACCCGTATCGGGGCGGTCGGCCCGGTCAGGGGACGGCCGCGACCCGCGCGGAATAGACTTCCCGGCATGCCAGCCCGGGAGCGCAGTCCGCGACGCGCCTTCTTCTCGTCACGCGGCGTCATCGGAGTCGTCGTCGTGGCGCTCCTCGCCGTCGGCGCGGCAGCGCTCTCCGCGGCCGCACTGACACCGTCCGCACCTCCGACGTGGACTCTGCCCACCCCGACCGACACCCCGGCGACCGACGAGCCCGAACGCGTGGTGTTCCTCGGCGACTCGTACACGCAGGGCGTCGGCGCCAGCGCGCCCGCCGCACGGTGGACCAGCCTCCTCAGCGCGGCCGAAGGCTGGACCGAGATCAACCTGGGCCGTGGCGGTACCGGGTTCGTGACCACCGCCTCGGTGACAGGCTGCGGCCTCGACTACTGCCCCAGCTACGGCGAGATGCTCGCCGCGGCAGCCGAGCAGAAGCCGGACATCCTGGTCATCGCCGGCGGGCAGAACGACTTCGGAGCATTCGTCGCCGACCCCGTGACCGTCACCGCAGCCATCGACCAGGTGTACGCGGATGCCCGTGCCGCCTTCCCCGACATCCCGATCATCGCCGTCGGCCCCTCGAGCCCCGGCGGCGAGACCGACACCGTCGTCGACTTCGACGCCGCCGTCCAGGCCGCGGCCGCCTCGGTCGGCGCCCAGTACATCAGCCTGCTGTTCCCCGCCGTCGTCGAGCCGTCACTGGTGCTGCCCGACGGCGCCCACGTCGGCGATGCGGGCCATCAGGCCATCGCGGATCGCATCAAGGAACGACTGACCCTGTGACCCCTGTCCCCCTCACGGGGGGCGGAATCGGGGCTTTCCGGCCTTGATCCTGGACGGCTGATCTCGCTAGTCTGACGGAATCCCCCGCGGGAGCTGATCAAGCCACCCCACTGGAGCGCCTACCCAGCGCTCTGCGCCGTCACTCGTTCGCGGGAGTGTCCCCCCACCCGCAGCATCACCTGTACACCCGAACAGGATCATCGTGACCACGCCTCTTTTGGCGTTCCGTCTACCCAACGGAACCCTCAAGCACCCCGTCAACCCCTCCACCCTTGCGGTGATCGCCCGATGAAGGTCGGGTACGCCGCCGGCGCCTTCGACCTCTTCCACATCGGCCACCTCAACCTGCTGAAGCGCGCGAAGAGCCAGTGCGACTTCCTCATCGCAGGTGTCGTCTCCGATGAGATGCTCCAGATCAACAAGGGCATCACCCCCGTCATCGGACTCGAGGAGCGCCTCGAGATCGTCGGCAACAGCCGCTACGTCGACCGTGCCGTCGCCGAGGACCTGCCCACGAAGATGCAGATGTGGGAGGAGCTCCGCTTCGACATCTTCTTCAAGGGCGACGACTGGCGCGGCACCGAGAAGGGCCGCCGCCTCGAGATCGAGTTCGCCGAGGTCGGTGTCGAGGTCGTCTACTTCCCGTACACCGCCTCCACGTCGAGCACGACGCTGCGTCGCGCCCTCGCCGCGATCAACTCGGGCATCTCCGCCCCCGCCGCACTCGCGTCCTGACACCCAGCTCGTCGAAAGGGCCGGTCTCCTCGGAGCCCGGCCCTTTCGCCGTCTGAGCCGCCGCCCGCAGAGCGAAGCGACGCGCAGGCCTCCACTTCGACGGGCTCAGTGAGCGGGGCCGCCGCCCGCAGAGCGAAGCCTCCACTTCGACGGGCTCAGTGAGCGGCCCGCCCGTTGAGCCCGTCGAAACGAAGAGCCCACTCCCCTCGGACCTTCCCCTTCATTTCGCTCCGCTCAATGGGCGGGGGACGCGCAGGCCCCAACTTCGATGGACTCAGTGAGCGGCCCGCCCGTTGAGCTCGTCGAAACGAAGAGGCCACTCCCCTCGGACCTTCCCCTTCATTTCGCTGCGCTCAATGGGCGGGGGACGCGCAGGCCTTCACTTCGACGGGCTCAGTGAGCGGCCGTCCCTTCATTTCGACAAGCTCAATGGGCGGGCGACGGGCGGGGGCCCGCTGCGGCCATGACCGCTTCTGCGCCCGCCGGCCAGGGGCCGCCGGATGACCAGTTGTCGCGGACCGCATTGTCGGGCGCGCGGTCAACCAGCGACCCGGTGTCGGAGAAGTTCTCCGCGACCAGGTTGCCCCGAATGCTCGGCGTCCACAGGAACAACCAGTTCGCCGCACCCTCGACCACGTTGCCCGTGACGGTCACGCCGCGGGTCGCCTCGTCGAGATACAGCGCCCCCGACGCGTCGGGACGCACATAGGCGCTTCCGTCGCGGTTGCCGGAGTGGATGTGGTTGCCCCACACCACCGCGCCCGACAGGTCGCCGAGGGTGTAGATCCCGCCGCCGTCACGGAGTTGCTGCAGGTAGGCGCCGATCTCGTTGCCTTCGACGAGAGCGGCGTGCGCGGGTGTCGGCGCGTCGAATCCGGCGGCGCCTCCGGAGTCGGTGACACCCCACCCCCACCCGAGCGAGATGCCGCTGTAGGGCACCTGGAACACGCCGTTGTGCGAGATCACGGTGCTGTCCGAGTACACGTCCGAGATCCCGACCGCGTCGAAGTACTCGACGCCGATGCGGGTGATGCTGTTGTCGCTGATCGTCACGCGGGTGGGAGCCTGGTCGGGCTCCGCGGGGTGATGCAGCAGGGCGTCGCCCACCGCGATGCCGCTCGCGGAGACGTCGTCGATGCTGCTGCGGGTGATGCGGACATCGCGGGCTCCTTCGCCGATCGTTACCGCCGCAGCCCCGAGATGCTCGAATCGGGAGTCGGCGAACTCGATCCCCGCCGCGTGCGCGATGCGGATGTTGCCGGGCACCTTCTCCGTGTCGGTTGTCGCGTCGGCGAGCGCCGCGTCGCCGTGGAACAGGTACCCGGCCTGCACCGGCGCGTACCCCTCGCCGGTGCTCGGACGCAGCCACGTCGCATAGGCGAATCCGATGCCCTCGAAGGCGATGTCGTGCAGCGGCTCGGCCGAGGTTCCCTCCACCTGGACGAGTGTCTCGAGGATGGGCAGGACGGCATCGGCGGTCGCGAGGTCCTCGCCCGGACGGGGCAGGTAGTAGATCGCCGACTCCGCGGCGTCGAGGTACCACTCCCCTGGTTCGTCGAGCAGTTCGCGGGCGTTCTCGATCCACGCGACGCTGCGGAACGCAGCCAGGTCCTGGATTCGGCTGTTATCCACGCACGGATCGGCGAGCATCACGGAGTGATCCGCGATGGCCGAGACGGGGCAGCGGAAGTGCCGCCACTCCGCGACGCCGACGAACTCCAGGTCGGCCGGGCGCGCGAACGAGGGCGCGGGCTGCGATGCGTCGAGTTCGAAGCCGCGCGAAGAGAGGGACCAGCCGGCCGGGTTGTCCTCGCTCCGCGCACGGACGGCACGTCGTCCGTCGACGTAGAACTGACGCGACTGCGTCCCTATCGGCACGGACGCGCGATAGATACCGTTTCCGGGGTCGACGAGCTGCCAACCGGCGATGTGCCGCCCGCCCGACAGCAGGGGCCGGGCTCCGTCGGCAGCCCGGTAGACCACCCGGTGTCCGCCCTGGCCGGAGTCAGCGGCGGTCAGAGTGAACGGGCTCTCGAGCTCGTACACGCCGTCCGCGAGGGAGACGATGACATCGCGGGTCGACGACGCGATCGCCGACCGTGCCTGCTGCTGCCCGCCGTCGAGCGAACAGGGCGCGGCGGCGGTGCACTCCGCTCCGGATCCGTCGGGGGCGACGTGAATGACGCGCGACGGCACGTGCGACGGACTCGGCTCGGGCTGCGGTGCCGGCCGCGGTATCGCGCACCCTGCGAGTGAGGCCAGCAGGGCGAGGCACGCCAGAGCGGAGGTGAGCACGCGACGGTTTCGCACGGCGCTCACCCCGCTCAGCGTATGAGATCTATTCGCGGACGGAGGCGATGTGCTCGCGGTACCAGTCGACGGTCGACCTGATGCCGTCGGTGAGCCCGATGCTCGAGGTCCATCCGGCGTCGGCCAGCTTGCTGACATCGAGCAGCTTCTGCGGTGTGCCGTCGGGCTTCGTGGTGTCCCAGAGGGTCTCGCCCTCGTAGCCGACAGCCTCGGCGACAGCCGCCGCGATGGTCGCGATGGTGCTGTCCTCGCCGGTGCCGACGTTGACCTGTTCGGGTCCGTCGTAGTTCTCGAGCAGGTGCAGGCAGGCCGCGGCCATGTCGTCGACGTGCAGGAACTCGCGGCGCGGTGTGCCCGTGCCCCAGTTCGTCACGGTCGGAGCCCCGGTCAGCCGAGCCTCCTCGTAACGGCGGATGAGCGCCGGCAGCACGTGCGAGCCCTTGGGCGAGAAGTTGTCGTTGGGTCCGTAGAGGTTCGTCGGCATCGCCGAGATCCACGGCAGACCGAACTCGCGTCGGATCGAGCGGATCTGGAAGATCCCCGCGATCTTGGCGATCGCGTATGCGTCGTTGGTCGTCTCGAGGTGCCCGGTGAGCAGCGCGTCCTCGCGGATGGGCTGCTCGGCGAACTTCGGGTAGATGCACGACGAGCCGAGGAAGAGGACGCGCTCGACCTTCTGCGCGAGCGCCGCCTCGAGGACGTTGAGCTGGATCGCCAGGTTCTCTGCGAGGAACTCGTGCGGGTAGGTGTTGTTCGCGAGGATCCCGCCCACCTTCGCCGCGGCGAGCACGACGTAGCGGGGCTTGGTCTCCTCGAAGAACGCGAACGTCGCCTCACGGTTGCGCAGGTCGAGCTCGGCGGAACGCCGGCCGATCAGGTTCGTGAACCCCTGCGCTTCGAAGTGACGCCAGATGGCGGAGCCGACGAGGCCGCGATGGCCGGCGACATAGGTGACGGCGTCGCGATCGAGTGCCGTCGGCGTGTACTCGACGCCGTCCGACACTGCGGATTCTGCGGCGCTCATGCGAATTTGATGGAGCGCTGCACCGACCAGGACGGCAGATCGACCTTGTCGATCCACGGGCTGCCCTGATGCTCGAGTGCTTCCACGTCGGCGTCGACCATGAGGCGAGCCAGTTCGAGGCCGTCGACCTGAGCCTTCCAGCCCAGCTTCGACTCCGCCTTCGAGGCGTCGCCGATGAGCGAGTCGACCTCGGTCGGGCGCAGGTAGCGCTCGTCGAACTTGACGTACTCCTGCCAGTCGAGTCCCACGTGCGAGAACGAGGTCTCGAGGAAGTCGCGGACGGTGTAGCCGACGCCGGTGGCGAGCACGAAGTCCTCGGGCTCGTCGACCTGCAGCATGCGCCACATGCCCTCGACGTACTCGGCGGCGTAGCCCCAGTCGCGGATCGAGTCGAGGTTTCCCATGTACAGGCTGTCCTGTTTGCCGGCCTTGATGGCGGCGACCGCACGGGTGATCTTGCGGGTCACGAAGGTCTCACCGCGGCGGGGCGACTCGTGGTTGAAGAGGATCCCGTTGACGGCGAACATGTCGTACGCCTCGCGGTAGTTCTTGGTCACCCAGTACGCGTAGACCTTCGCGGCCCCGTACGGCGAGCGCGGGTAGAACGGGGTGTCCTCGTTCTGCGGCGGCGGGGTCGCGCCGAACATCTCAGACGACGACGCCTGGTAGAAGCGGCAGTTGACGCCGGCGAGGCGGACGGCTTCGAGGAAGCGCATGGCACCGACGCCCGTCGTGTCACCGGTGTGCTCGGGCTCGTCGAACGAGACGCGGACGTGCGACTGCGCGCCGAGGTTGTAGACCTCGTCGGGCTTGATATCGGCGAGCAGCGTCACCAGGCGCGCACCGTCGCTGAGGTCTCCGTAGTGGAGGAACAGCTTGGCGTCGGGGTTGTGCGGGTCGACGTAGAGGTGGTCGATCCGCGAGGTGTTGAACGTGGAGGCGCGGCGGATGAGACCGTGCACCTCGTACCCCTTGGAGAGGAGGAGTTCAGCGAGATAGGACCCGTCTTGTCCGGTGATACCGGAGATGAAAGCGCGGCGGGGAGTCATGGTGGGTGGGTGGCCCTTCGGGTGATTGCGGTGCCACATCCTCGAGCGCGCGCGGCACGGGTGCCGAGGCGCATTCGAGCGGGTGGCACGGACGGTGTGCCCCGTCAATCTACGGGAGCACCCCGACGCTGCCCAGTCCCCGGAACGGGGGCCGAACCGACGAGCCGACCCGTCGTCAGCCGCTGATCAGCGGTCGATTCAGTGGTGCGCGGAGGCGATGACGCGCTCGATGAGCGACGCCGTGTCCTCCCACCCTTCGACGGCGTGCGCGCGGACGCCCGTCGCCTTCACCGGGTAGTCGTTGCCGTCGGGGTCGAGCCGGTCGCCGACGAAGAGCATCTCCTCGATCGGGATCCCGACGATCTCGACCAGTTTGCGCATGCCGTACGCCTTGTCGATGCCGCGCCGGGTGATGTCGACCGAGGTCGATCCACCCGAACGCACCTCGAGGTCGGGCAGGTCGGCGGCGACGGCGGCGCGGAGCGCGTTCTTGCGCTCACCGGACGAGTCCCAGGCGCGCTTGGCGTCGACGGGCGCCGCCTGGCCGAGGGCTGAGAAGGTCACCTGCGATCCGCGGTCCTCGAGGATGGGGCCCCAGGTCTCGCTCTCCCAGAGACCGAGCTCCTTGGCGCGCGTCTCGAGGGAGTCGAACGCCTCCTGGATCTGCTCGGGGGACAGGTTCTCGGCGTATACCTCGACCCAGTCGCCTCCCTCGTTGCGCCAGTACTGGGTTCCGCACGTCGGCATGAGGTGCAGGCGCGTGAGCTTCGCCGGATCGAGAGACTCGACGGCGTCGAGCCGGTCGACGAGCTGGCTGCGGAACTGCGCGATCTGGCCGCCCGAGATCACGCACACCTCGGCGACATCGAGCAGGTCGACGAGCAGGGAGAGCATGCGGGGATCGACGGGCGACTTCGAGGGCGCCAGGGTGTCGTCGAGATCGAAGGCGACGAGTCGGGGCTGCCAGTCACCGCTCCAGACATCGGTTCCGGTGGTCTCAGGGGCGACTGGTTCAGACATGTCCTCCATATTGCCGCAGGACCGGCCACCCGACGGACCGGCCCTCCGGATCGCTCGAGGTCGGGCGGGGCGGGTGGGTCCCGATCCGCTCCCCTCCTGCGGTCTCCGCCGGCGGAGACCGCGCCGTCCGCCGCCCTCAATGGGGAGTGCGGAAGCGGTGTGCTCCTACTCTTAGGGGCATGGCGGCTCAGACGAGGTACTTCGTGCTCGCCGTCGCCGTGTTCTTCACCCTCTTCGCCGGTGAGGCGATCCGGAACACGCTGAGCTGGTACGGCTTCGCCGCCTGGGCGCTCGTCCTGCTCGTGCTGTCGATCATCGCCCTGGTGACGGCGCCCCGTCGGCGCGACCTGCCGAGGCGACCGACCTCGCTCGTCGGCGCGCTCACCGAACCGCGCACCTACCTTGTCGCCTTCCTGGTCTGGGTCGTCGCCTCGCTCGCCTGGAGCGCCTACCCGGGCGGGACCGTCGTCGGCATCGTCGTGCTCGCCGCACCCACCGTCGCGTCGATCGCCCTCCTGGTCCGACTCGACAGGGCGAGGATCCTGAGGGCCCTGCTGCTCGCGCTGACCGGCACGCTGGTGCTCTCGCTCCTCTTCGAACTCGTGGTGTCGCTGTTCGTGCGCAGACCCGTGCTCCCGGTCTTCCCGATCGACGTCGTGCCGGGCGAGAAGATCCCGCAGGCGTTCTACTGGAGCCGCGACCTCCTGTTCCAGGGCGGTCCTATCCAGGGCATCCTCGGCAACGCGAACCTGCTCGGGTTCGTGGCCCTTCTCGTCGTCATCATCTCCGCGACCGTTCTGCGCGGCTCCGTCGTCTCCCGGGACGCTGCCCTGATGTCGCTGGCCCTCGGGGTGGTCGTGCTCGCCCTCACCCGTTCCTCGACCGTCCTGGTCGCCGCGGTGCTCGTCACCGTCGTGGCGATCGCGCTCGCGATCGGTGCGCGCTGGCCCGTGCGCAGCACCCCCGGTGGCGAGCGCCTCCGTTCCGGTCTGATCGCGCGCATCGTGATGGCGGCAGGGGTCCTCGCCGCGGTCGCGCTGGTGTTCGCGCTGCGCGGCGCTCTGCTCGATCTGCTGGGAAAGAGCCCGGACCTGACCGGACGCGTCGACATCTGGACCACCGTCCTGGGCCTCTTCGGCGAGCGCCCCGTCGCTGGCTGGGGATGGACGGGGTACTGGCAGCCCTGGATCCCGCTCTTCGCCGACCTCGCGCCGCGCAATGGGGTCATCTACCTGCAGGCGCACAATGCGCTGCTCGACGTGGCGTTCCAGCTGGGAGTGATCGGTCTGATCCTCTTCGTCGGGCTGCTCGTCACGACCCTGGTCAGGGCGATCCGGGTGCGCGCGGTCCTGCCGATCCTGCTGCTCGTGGCCCTGCTGGCCCAGAGCATCGCCGAGAGTCGGCTGCTCTACGAGGGCAACTGGGCGCTGCTGCTGATCCTCGCGCTCACCGTCGGGCGCGAACATGAGGGCGAACGCCAGCCCGACGGAGCTGATGAAGCAAAGCGGACGACTCCGCCCCAGTAAGCGGGCCACGGGCCGTTGCGCAACCGCCGCCGCTGGCCTCCTTCGGTAGCGTTGGGCCCCATGAACTCCGCTCGAGCACCGCGCCACCCGCACCTGCGGGCCGTCGTCGACGTGCTCGAATCCCCGAGGTTCTCCGCCGTCCTGGCCACGGTGTCGATCGGAACGGTGCTGCTCACGCATGCCGTGCGCAGCATGATCGGATGGCCCGGCCTGATCGCCGCCCTGGCGACGCTCGCGGTGATGGCAGGTGCGGTCCTCTACGTGCGGCGGGACCAGTTCGAGTGGCTCGGGATCCTGCCCGTCACCCTGCTGGCATTCGTGGGCTGGAGCATCGTCTCGACACTCTGGAGTCAGTACCAGTGGACGACGGTGTCGGGAGTCCTCTACCAGGTGGTCGTCGGACTGCTCGCGGTGTTCGTCGCGATCGGTCGCGATCTGATCCAGATCGTGCGGGCGTTCGGCGATGTGTTCCGCCTCGTGCTCGGGGTCTCTCTCGCCGTCGAGATCCTCTCCGGCATCATCTTCGACGTGCCGATCAAGTTCCTCGGGGTTCTGGGCAACATCGCGATCGGCGGCCCGATCCAGGGCCTGATGGGGTCGCGCAACATGCTCGGCCTCATCACGCTGATCGCTGTCATCACCTTCGCGGTCGAGTCGGGCACGCGGTCCGTCCGCCGGGAGACGACGATCGCTTCCCTGGTGCTGGCGGGGGTCGTCTTCGTGCTCACCCGGTCCCCCGTCGCCTCGTTCGCCGGTCTCGTCGTCGCGCTGGCCGCTGTCGCGCTCCTGCTGATCAGGCGCACGCCAGCGGAGCGTCGTCAGGGTACGCAGATCGGGTTCGGGATCCTCGCCGTCGTCGCGGCGGCGGTCGCCTACTTCGCCCGCGGTCCCATCGTCGGCCTCTTCAACGCGGGCGGAGAGCTGCAGGTCCGACTGTCTCTCTGGCGGCAGACCTGGGCGCTCACCCAGCTGCACTTCACCGAGGGGTGGGGGTGGGCGGGCAGCTGGCGCCCCGACGTCCTGCCGTTCCTCGCGATCCGGACCACCAACGGCCGCATCCCGACGTCGGCGCTCGATGCCTACATCGACGTCTGGTTCCAGCTCGGTCTCATCGGGCTGGTCATCTTCGTCGCGTTCCTCGGCCTCGCCCTGACCCGTTCCTGGATCGTCGCATCCAACCGACGCAACGTCGCCCACGTCTGGCCGGCGCTGGTGCTGGTCGCACTCGCGTTCGTGTCGGCTGCGGAGAGCGCCATCCTCACGGAATGGGGCTGGTTCCTGTTCGTGGTCTGCGCGGTCAAGGCCGCCCAGGAGCTGAGCTGGCGTCGCGGACTGCGCCGGACCGAGGTCGGCTGAGGTTCCGCCGTCAGCAGCCGGGCGTCGACTCGCTGACGAGCGTCGGTCGCACCATCGGCGTGGTCCAGGTCGCGAGCGGGCCGTATTCGGCACCCGGCTCCCCGCGGAACGTCAGCTCCACCGTCCGCGACTCGCCCGGGGCCAGCAGCACGTTCAGACCGACCACAGGGCGTCCGAGGTCGGTACCGCCCGAGATCACCGCGTCCGGCGAGTCCGTCGCCTCGAAGGTCGACCCGACCGGACCCAGCGTGTAGACGTCGGTCTGGAAGGTCCCGCCTCCGAAGGTTTCACTCGCCACGTACGAGGGCAGCGAATCCGCGGTCGCCTGATCGATCGCGGAGGTGAGCGTCACGGAGACGGTGAACGTGGGCTGATCCGCGGTGCACTGGTCGGAGGCCGAGGTGACGGAGGTGTCCAGGTAGTAGTCCATCTTCGAGATCGACCGGTCCATGAAGTAGACGCCGACGGCGGTGGTCTCGTCATTGCTGGTGGGCAGGATGCCGGCGATCGGTGTCGTCGCGATGATGCTCTGCTCGTCCTCGCGGTCGCTCCAGAGCAGCAGCCGACGTTCGGCTCCCGCCTTCTGCAGACCGGCGAGGAGCGCTGACGCGTCGACGTTCCCCGACGTGATGGCGGAGAACACCTCCGCCGCCGCGGATGCGAAGAACGCGTCCTGCAGCCTCGGATCCTCATAGCGGGCGTAGACGTCGGAAAGCAGGAGCGAGATCGCGTTGTCGCTGGTGAGCTGATCCCCGGTGATGAGGGCGACCGGGCCGGTCGCCTTCAGAAGGTAGGACAGCGCTACCGGGTCGAGCGAGAGGACCCCGTCCACCGTCCCGCCCTTGTACTTCTCCCAGAACGACTTCGCGAGCGAGGCTGCGGTCGGGAAGTCGGGGCGGGTGGTGATGTCGGTGATGAAGCTCGGGAAATGCGGGTAGTAGGCGTCGTAGATCGCGGGATCGGGGACCAGCGAACGGTCCGCGCGGAAGTCGGGACTCGACCCCTGCCCGGTGATCGAGATGGCGCCGTCGTCGACCGTCAGCAGCACGAGAGCCGCCGGGTTGCCGCCCAGCGCGCGCGCCTCGGCGTTGTTCTGGATCATGAGCACGTAGTTGCGCGGGCCGTCTGCACCCAGCATCGGAGGGAGCAGCTGGGTGGCGGCGCGAAGGCCCGAGGTCAGGGAGGCGGCGTCGCCGAGGACCCCGACGAGCTGGTCGCGCGCCGATGCCACAGGTTCGAGGGTGCCGTCGGCGTCGATCCCGTTCACCGTCGTCCGCGCGGTCTGCACGGCGTCGTCCGCTGCCGCGACCGAGACGGCGGCGTCGGCGATCGGCGCGAGGTCGATGCGTCCGTTCACCGGACTGAAAGCGCTCGAGTCGAGCTGACCGGCGACCGTTGCGAGCGGTTCGAGCGCGTTGTCGGCCAGATCGTCGACGGTTCCGACGAGTTCGCGCACGACGGTGAGGTTGCGGCCGAGGACCGGCACGATCTCCGCGACCCGCCACACGGGATCGCTCGATCCGGCTCGCGCCTGGTCGGTCGCGTCGGTGATCTCGCCGACCGTGCCGACGAGGCTCCCCGGGTCGGATGCCACCTGCGACTGCAGATCGCCGATGAGCCCCTGCGCGCGCTCGAGGGAGTCCTTGACCTGGATCACCCGGAACCCGAGCCACGCGACGGCGGCGACCAGGACGAGCAGCACGATGCCGATGATGAGCAGGATCAGACGACGCCGTCGACGACGTCCGCCTCGGCCCTCGGCGCCGGCGATGACCCCGGCGGGCGCGCCTGAGGACACGGGTTCGGCTGCGCTCACGTTGACACGATAGCGGCGCGGCACTGCGGAAACCCGGTCTGACCGGGTGGTTCCCCTCCTACTGGGGAGGACGTTCCCCCGGTCTCACCGGCCGTCGGGCGTCAGCGGGCACCGAGATAGTCGACGAGGGCGACGTCGCCGTCGCGCGGCGAGAAACCGGTCGCCTCGATCTTGGAGAGATCGAACACGCTGTTCCGAGGACGCGGCGCGGCGGACTTCCCCGCGAAGAACTCCTCGGTCGAGACTCCCGTGACCCGGTTCGCGTCGTGGCCGAGGATCTCGAACACGCGGCTCGCGATGTCGGCCCAGGTGCGAGGCGCGCCGGAGTTCGACACGTTGTAGGTGCCGTACGGCGAGTCCGTCGACAACAGGTGCACGATGGCGGCCGCGAGGTCGGCGGTGAAGGTGAGGCGCCCGACCTGGTCGTCGACGACCGACGGGTCGATGCCGCGCTCGGCGAGGCTCGCCATGGTCTTCACGAAGTTGCCTCCGTCGCCGACGACCCAGCTCGTGCGCAGCAGATAGTGCCGCGGGACCGTTGCGACGGCGACGTCGCCCGCGGCCTTCGACTGCCCGTAGACACCCAGCGGCGCGAGCGCCTCCTCCTCGGTGTGCACCTCGTGGGTGCCGTCGAACACGTAGTCGCTCGAGACGTGCACGAGGGTGATCTGATTCTCAGCCGAGACGCGGGCGAGGCGACCCACGGCGGTCGCGTTGGCCGCCCAGGCTCCGAGGCGCCCGGCGGGAGTCTCGGCCTCGTCGACCTTCGTGTACGCGGCGGCGTTGATCACCCGGTCGTAATCGCGCCAGGGCCAGGCGTCGACCGCTGCGGAATCCGTCAGATCGAGCTCGGAGCGGGTCACGAAGTGCGCGTCGGGGAGGACTTCGCGGAGTGCGCGGCCGAGCTGCCCACCCGCGCCGGTCACGAGGGTCCGCTTGCTCTCCATGGGCGTGACGTCGGCGAGACGCGGATGCGCGAGATCCTTCGCGGACATCTTCTTCTCGTCGAGCGGGAGCGGCCACGGCACCGCGACCGTCTCGTCGGCGAGGTTGAGGAACGTGTAGCGCGACTGCGCGTCGGCGCTCCAGTGGTCGTTCACAAGGTAGCTGTAGACCGTCTCGGGTTCGAGCGTCTGGAACGAGTTGCCGACACCACGGGGCACGAAGACCGCGACGGACGGGTCGATCTCGGTGGTGAAGACCGAGCCGAAGCTGTCGCCTTCGCGCAGGTCGACCCAGGCGCCGAACACACGCCCGTGGGCGACCGAGACCAGCTTGTCCCACGGCTCGGCGTGGATGCCGCGGACAATGCCGACCTCGACGTTGTGGGACATGTTGTTCTGCACGGGCCCGAAGTCGGGCAGTCCCGCGGCGATCATCGCCTCGCGCTGCCAGTTCTCCTTGAACCAGCCCCGGGAGTCGCCGTGGACGGGGATGCGGACGACGAGAAGCCCGGGGATCGGGGTCTCTTCGATGGTGAGCTTCGCGCCGAACTCCATGACTGCTACTGGCCCTTCGCCGCGTAGAACTCTTCGACGCCCGCCTTGGACGGCGCCCACCAGGCCTCGTTCTCGCGGTACCAGTCGATGGTGTTCGCGAGGCCGGCGGAGAAGTCGGAGAAGCGGGGCGCCCAGCCGAGTTCGGTGCGCAGCTTGGTCGAGTCGATCGCGTAGCGCAGGTCGTGACCGGCACGGTCGGTGACGAGGTCGTAGGCGTCGCGGGGCTGGCCCAGGTACTCGAGGATCTCCTCGACGACGTCCTTGTTGGTCTTCTCGCCGTCGGCGCCGATCAGGTAGGTCTCGCCGATCACACCCTTGTCGAGCACCGTGAGGACGGCGGCCGAGTGGTCGTCGGCGTGGATCCAGTCGCGCACGTTCTCGCCCTTGCCGTAGAGCTTGGGGCGCTCTCCGCGGAGCACGTTCGTGATCTGGCGCGGGATGAACTTCTCGACGTGCTGGTAGGGCCCGTAGTTGTTCGAGCAGTTCGTGATCGTGGCCTGCACCCCGAACGAGCGTACCCAGGCGCGGACGAGCAGGTCGCTGCCGGCCTTGGTCGACGAGTAGGGGCTCGACGGGTTGTACGGGGTGTTCTCGGTGAACCGCTCGGGGTCGTCGAGTTCGAGGTCGCCGTACACCTCGTCGGTCGAGATGTGGTGGAAGCGGGTGCCGTGCTTGCGGGCCGCTTCGAGCAGCGTGTACGTGCCGATGATGTTGGTGTCGAGGAACGGCCGGGGGTCGTTCAGCGAGTTGTCGTTGTGCGACTCGGCGGCGTAGTGGACGACCGCGTCGTGGTCGGCGAAGAGACCGTCGACCAGCTCGGCGTCGGCGATGTCACCCTGCACGAAGGTGAAGCGGGCGGGATCGAGTCCGTCGAGCGAGTGCAGGTTGCCCGCGTAGGTGAGCTTGTCGAGCACAGTCACCGAGTGGCCGGTGTTGCCCAGCACGTGGTGAACGAAGTTGGAGCCGATGAAGCCGGCTCCGCCGGTGACGAGCAGGCGTGACATCAGGCGTCCTTCCCTCTGGCGAGGATTTCGAGCAGGTAGCGGCCGTATCCCGACTTCACGAGCGGTTCGGCGCGGGCGCGCAGCTCGTCGTCGGTGAGGAACCCGAGTCGCCAGGCGATCTCCTCGGGGGCCCCGATCTTGAGACCCTGGCGGCGTTCGATGGTGCGCACGAACTCGGTCGCGTCGCTCATCGAGTCGAAGGTGCCGGTGTCGAGCCACGCGGTTCCGCGCGGGAGGACCTCGACCATGAGGTCGCCGCGCTCGAGGTAGGCGCGGTTGATGTCGGTGATCTCGTACTCCCCGCGGGCCGACGGTTCGAGACCGGCGGCGATCTCGATGACGTCGTTGTCGTAGAAGTAGAGGCCGGGGACGGCGTAGTTGCTCTTGGGCTTCTCGGGCTTCTCCTCGAGGGAGACGGCCCGATGCTCGGAGTCGAACTCGACCACACCGTAGGCGGTGGCATCCGCGACCCAGTAGGCGAAGATCGCACCGCCCTTGATCTCGTGGAAGCGACCCAGCTGGGTGCCGAGGCCCGGTCCGTAGAAGATGTTGTCGCCGAGGACCAGCGCGACCGAGTCGTCGCCGATGAAGTCGGCACCGATGACGAACGCCTGGGCGAGACCGTTGGGCTCGTCCTGGGTGGCGAAGGTGATGTCGATGCCGAACTGGCTTCCGTCGCCGAGGAGGCGCTCGAAGTGCGCACGGTCGTGCGGCGTCGTGATGACGAGCACCTCGCGGATGCCCGCGCCGATCAGGGTGGAGAGGGGGTAGTAGACCATCGGCTTGTCGTAAACCGGGATCAACTGCTTCGAAACCCCGAGGGTGATGGGGTGGAGCCGGGAACCGGTACCCCCGGCCAGGATGATGCCACGCATGACGTCTAGCTTGCCGGACTTCAGTGAACGACGGAAACCGAGCGGAGATTCGCCGCTCCCATCGGCGGTTGATGCGCGGCCGTTCGGGGTGCCTACAATCTCCCCGTGGACAAGGGAGTCGCAGATCTGAGCATGGGGTACGGCTACACCTGCGACGAAGCCCAGCGACAGGTGATCCGCGATTGGAACAGCCAGCTGGGCTTCCACATCACGCCCATCTCTAAAGAGAACTGAGCCTTTTGCGCTCGCGACGCCCGCTCTACCGTCGTTGGGCAGCGATCTGCGCCCTCCTCTTCGTTGTGATGATCACGCCGACCGGGGTCGCAGCCGTGGGCGAATTCCATGAACCCGCCTCCATGGTGTGCGAACACCGCTACCCCGAGCGACTCTCGGTGATGAAGAGCGAGCCCGACGTTCGTTTCTTCCCCGCGGGAGTCACCTGTATCTTCACCAACCCGGTTGGCCAGACGAGGACGGTCTACCCGCCTCCAGCTCTCACGATCGGGGGCTGTCTGCTCTGGATCTTCGGCATAGGCGGTGTCGTGTTGGCAGTTGCCGGAGAAGCACGCAAAGAGGACCTCCTGCCCCGACGTAGCAGCTGAGATCAGCTGAAGTCGCCGACCTGCTGGTCGATGGGCACTGTTCCCTCGACCGTCACGTCTCCCGTGTGGGCGGTCGTGACCGTTTCGATGAGGACGATCTGAACCTCTTTTTCGGCGATCGGGTTGTGCTGCACTCCGCGCGGCACAACGTAGAACTGCCCTGGCTCGAGGACGACTTCCGATCCGCCTTCGAGCTGGATACGGAGCCGACCCGACACGACGAGGAACATCTCGTCCTCCGCGTCGTGCGCGTGCCAGACGAGCTCCCCGAGCAGTTTCGCAACCTTGATGTACTGATCGTTGACCCGCCCGACGACCCGCGGGGTCCAGTGCTTCTCGACCAGCTCGAGTTCGGCGGCGATGTCGGTTCCGAAGAGGTTCATCATGTATCTATTCTGCAAACTCCGGTCGGCAGGCTTCACCCACTCGGCAGGACCGGCGTTCCCGGGTGGAACCGCATCACCGAGCCGTCGTGGCCGCTGGTGTCCCACAGCGAGGTATGCCGGCTATCGCCCTCTGCGCGATGGACGCGGAATTGGACGAGCACCAGGTCGGGTCCGAGCTGGTTGTACAGCCACTCCGAGGTCCCGGGCGCCGGCCGCGGCTCCTCGGCCTCCAAGGCTTCGACGATCTCGTCGGACGTCCAACGCCGTCCCGAACGCCCGATCTCTGCGAAGTCCGGGGACAACAGCGAAGCAAGCTGCTCCTTATCCCCGCGCACGGCGGACCGGAGGAGAGCCTGCTCGGCTTCTTTGACCAATGCGAACGCGGCTGACTCGGCTTCCCACATCGTTCGACCGTAGCGACGATGGCGGTTTGGATCCACGCACGACGAACGGGCGCGAGCGCGGAGTCGTCCACGAACTCAGCTATAGCGTTCCACCAGTGCAGCGACGATGACTAGTGCGACGATCGCCAGTGCGACCGCACCGAGGAAGACATAGGAAGCCCTCTTCATCCTTCATACGGTGTCATCGTCCCAGCCCAGGCACCAGCGGCTCACTCGACCACTGACGCCTTGCCACCGCCGAACCTGCCGCTGACTACACGTTCACAGCGGCTGATATTGGGCTGTTGCTCTCGATACGCGGCTTCGCCGCTGCTCGAGCCGTCTCGGTACGGCCCTGCGGGCCTACTCGACGTCCGAAGATTCACGGGAGGAGCACACGCTGAGTCGACGGGTGCGGGCGGGATGCGCGAGACTGGCTGCATGCGCGGCTTCGTCTTCGCCGTGGAGCGACGCTCCCGGCTGCACCCCTCACGCATTCCTGGATGAGCGACCTCACCACGACCCCGCCGACCGGTCCGACCGCGTTCCCCGCTGACGGCCGACGCCTCGTCATCTACGTCTTCTTCGACCCGCAGGGCGTGGTCGACGACTTCGTCCCGTTCGCCCTCGACGCGCTGCGCGCGCACTCCGCCCACCTGCTCGTCGTCGTCAACGGCACGGTAGAAGAGGCCGGGCACCGTGTCCTCATGGCGCATTCCGACACCGTGCTCGTCCGCGAGAACCAGGGCTTCGACATCTGGGCCGAGAAGCACGCCATCGACCACCTCGGCGACGCCATCGCGGAGTACGACGAGGTCGTCCTCACCAACGACACCTGGTACGGGCCCGTTCGTGAGTTCGCCCCCGTCTTCGAGAAGATGGATGCTCGAGCGCTCGACTTCTGGGGCATGACGGAGCACCCGGCAGAGGCCGCCATCCCCGGTGTCAGCGCCGCACTCCCCCGCCACCTGCAGTCGTTCTGGATCGCCGCCCGCCGTTCGATGATCTCGTCCGACGCCTGGCGTGACTACTGGCGCGACCTGCCGCCCATGAACAGCTACTGGGATGCTGTCTCGCTGCACGAACTGCGCTTCACCGAGCACTTCGAGAACGCCGGCTTCACCTCCGGAACCGCATTCCCAGCCGAACCCTACGGCCCCGGCAACGCCTCCATCCTGCTCGCCGATGTGCTCATCGCCGACGGCTGCCCCCTGCTCAAACGGCGGATCTTCCACCACTACCCCGCCTACTTCCACCGTCACGCCGTCATCGGTCGCTGGACGCTCCAGGAGGTCGCCCGCCACGGCGTCTACCCGCTGCGACTCGCGATGTCGAACCTCGCCCGCACCACGGCACCTGAGGTGCTCAACGCCGACGCGGGTCTGCTCGAGGTGCTGCCCGACGTGGACACCGGGTTCGATCGCGTACGTCCGCCGCACCTGCTCGCCGTGATCCACGCGGAAGACACCGAGTCGCTCGACGACGCTCTCAGGCGCCTGGGATCCCTTCCCATTCCCTACGACCTGGTCGTCACCACCTCCGCTGCCGTCGCCGAGGAGGCCGCCGCCCGGCTCGCACGCGGCACGGTGCCCGGCAACGTCGAAGTCGTCGTCGCCGATGACTCCGCGAGCGCCACCGAGAGCGTGCTCGACGCCTGCCGCGACCTCATCGCCCAGCAGGACTACGACCTGGTGCTGGCGGTCAACGCAACAGCCCTGTCGCGCCACGACCCGCGGTTCAACTCCGATCGCTACCGTGCCCGCCACGCGCTCGACTCACTGCTCGGTTCACCCGGCCACGCATCCAATGTGCTGGCGCTCTTCCAGGCCGAGTCAACACTGGGAATCGTGCTGCCGCCGACGGTCGGGATCGGCTCGCCCGAACCGACTCAACAGGTGGACTTCGGCCGATTGGGCGCACTCCGTGAACGCCTCGACATCCGCGTGCCCAGCGACGGCGAATACCCGCTCGCCCCCGACGCCGGATCCTGGATCGCGCGCCCGGCGGCCCTCCGACTCCTGCTATCAGACGAAGAACTCGTCGGTTCCGGGGTCGGCTCGCACCTTCTCGGCTCCGTGCTCGTGCCCGCCGCCGCCCAGCTCGGGTTCCATCACCGGACGGTGCTCGACCCACGGCAGGCGTCCATCAGCCACACCTCGCTCGAGTACAAGGTCGACCAGCTCGGTTCCTCGACCTGGGGTTACCCGCTCGACCAGATTCAGATGCTCCAGCGCGTCGGTCTGCGCGGCGGAGCCGGGTTGCGCGCCCTCGCGAAGACCTACCTCTCGCTCAACCACCCCGGCGTGGCCGGCCGCCTGATGGGCCTGCGCAACAGGGTCCGCGGAGGACGACGATGACCGCCGCCGCCCCGATGTTCCCGTCCGGCGGGCAGCGGCTCGTCATCTACGCGATGTACGACGAGCGCGGCGAGGTCGCCGAGTACGTGCTGCACGCCCTCGCCGCCCTGCGCGCGCACAGTGCGAAAGTCCTGGTCGTCGCGAACGGGACCGTCACGGGAGAAGCGCGGGCAGCCCTGTCCCGCGTGGCCGACGAGGTACTCGTACGCCCGAACGAGGGCTTCGACATCGCCGCCCAGCGTGCCGGGCTCGATCACATCGGCGCGGCTCTCGCCGACTACGACGAGGTCGTCCTCACGAACGACACCTGGTTCGGGCCGGTCGACTCGTTCGACGACCTGTTCGAGCGGATGGACGCGACACCCGTGCACTTCTGGGGCATCACGGAGCACGGCGAGGAGACCCCCAACCCGCTGACCGGAACGGGCGTACTGCCGGCGCACCTGCAGTCCTACTGGATCGCCGCCCGCCGAGACCTGCATCAGAGCGCCGAGTGGAGCACCTACTGGCGCGAACTCGGCCCGCTGCGCCTCTACAACGACGCGGTCCTCACGCACGAGATCCCGTTCACCGGCCACTTCACCCGCCTCGGCTTCACGGGTGTCGCGGCATACCCGGCGAGCGCCTACCCCACTCCGAACGCTTCGCTGTTCCACGCCGACCTGCTGCTGCGAGACGGCTCTCCCGTGCTCAAACGCCGGCCGTTCTTCCACGGCCCGTGGATCCTCGACCGGCATGCGACCATCGACCGTTGGACGCTCGACGAGCTCGAGCGCCGCGGATACCCTATGGGCCTCGTCTGGTCGGATCTCTCGCGCCGGGTCGAGCCGCGCGTGCTCAACACGAACGCGGCGATGCTCGAGGTCCTGCCCGACGTCGACGTCGCCTACGACGCCAGCCGCCCATTGCGCACTCTTGTGACGGCGCACATCTACTACCCCGACATGACCGACGAGATCCTCGACCGCGCCGACACGCTGCCGGGCGACTACGACCTCGTCGTCACCACCCCCGATGCCGGACGCGCCGCCGCCATCCGGGGCTCCCTCGATGCCCGCACCGCGCGCGGCAGCGTCGAGATCCGGGTCGTCGAGAACGACGGACGCGACCAGAGCGCGTTCCTCATCGGCTGCCGCGATCTGCTGACCTCCGGGCTCTACGACATCGTCGTGAAGGTGCATTCGAAGAAGACCGTCCAGGACAGGTTCGCGATCCGCCGTCACTTCAAGCACCAGCAGTACACCAACCTGCTCGGCTCCCCCGGGTACGCCGCGAACCTCGTCGCGCTCTTCCAGCGCGAGGCGGGCCTCGGTATCGTGTACCCGCCGATGATCCACATCGGCTACCCCACCCTCGGCAAGGCGTGGTGGGCGAACAAACAGCCAGTCCGCCGCATGAACGCGCGCCTCGGCATCTCGGTTCCGCTCGACGATGTGTCACCGCTGGCCCCGTTCGGATCGATGTACGTCGCGCGCCCCGAGGCGCTGCGGCTGCTGATCCAGCACCCGTGGAAGTACTCCGATTTCGGCGGCGCCGAGTCGTACCGCGACGGTGGCCTCGCGCACACGCTCGAGCGGGTGCCGAGCTACGCGGCGGCCGAGCTCGGCTACCACACGCGCACCGTCGCAAGCGGCGAGTACATCGCGGTGAGCCACAGCTCGCTCGAGAACCTGCTCGGCGAGTTCCGGCTCACCCTGCCGGGCGCCGACGACGCCGAGCGGATCGAGTTCGTCCGCGCGTCCGGGCACCTCGGCACGGGTCGACTGCGCGACTTCGCGCGGGTCTACCTGCGCCTGAACCGCCCCGGCACGGGAGCCCGCGTGCGCCGCGTGCTGCGGCCCATCATCAAGCTGCGGCGCTGGATCCTCGAACGACGCCGCGAAGCAGCCGGGCGCCCCTAAGGAGCGCCGAGCGCGGCTGGCGTCATCCAGGCATGTCCCGCTCGCCTCTCACCGCGAGACCGGCGCTCTCGAAGGGCTTCTTCGCTATCCAATGGGTCTGATCCTCGATCGAGTCGGAATCCCCGAGAGACGGACCGGAACGTGGCGCCCTGCAAATCCCCGTCGGAATCGAAGCCCCCACCGTTGCCCGGGAGCCCGAAGACAACCTGGCCGGCAGGGACCCCGGCTTAATGTCGCTGGTTTCGTCGGGCGAGGGACCCGCGCAACCAACCAATCCTTCTACGCACCTTCTGTGCGAGACCGAATACCATGCGGACCCGGCGACCTAGTGCGGCAGGAGCGACCCGCGCGAAGACCTCCACGAAGTCGCTCGTCGTGCCCCAGTCGAACGGCCCTGCTTTGTTCAAATATTCGATCTGATCCATGGTTCGCCGCCCCGGAAGGGTCCTCGAGATCTGGTCCATGGTGTATTCGAGCGCGGTGTAGCTCGTGCCGATATAGCGTGCCGAGGCCACTGTACGAGCATGGAATCCGCGCTCCCCCGCGGCATACACGGGTAGCCTCTCCAGTACGTGGGCAAGGCCACCGTCCTGGTAGGCCTCTGGTCCGCCGAACTCCTCGAACGTAAAATCGGCCTCGAGGAGCGGCGTAAGTGCGGCCGGCCGAGCGATGAACATCGAGCCGTAGGGCGCAAGAGGAGACCCGGCGTCAACGGGGACCTTAATGCCGAGCCGCGCAGCCAGCTGGACGAACGCGGGCTTGTTCTCCCACCACGAATGTCCCATCGTCGGATGTCCGATATGCACCATCGGCGGGAAGACAATGCCCAGCCCAGGCTCCTCTTGGAACAGAGCCACGAGATTGGCCACGTAGCCGGGCGAGCGCAGGAGTGAGTCGAACAATTGCTCCTTGAAGTGCCTGCCCACGTTCGCGGCGTCCTGCGGAGTCTTTTTGGAGTGAAGCTTGACCACCAGGTCGTACCGGCCGCCGAGAAGCTCGTCCCGACAGCCGATCAGGAAAGCGGCTTGATCGCGACCATTGTTGGAGGCAACCACACGTACTTCGACCGATCCGCGCGGATGACGCTTCGTCAACTCCTCGCGAATCATCTCGGCCCGGTCGACCTCCGGAGTAGTCACGATCAAGTCGAAAGGGCCGGGAAGGTGCTCGAGCCTCGAGAGGATTTCACCGGTCATTTCCGGGTAGAAAATGTGGACGGCGGCAAGAATACGGAACGGCGCGTCCGCGTCGTAACGCCCGAGGTCGGTGTCGGGGAGCACCTCCAGCATGGCCGCGTCCGCATTGAGGATGCGCGGCTCGACGTTGCGGGCCAGATCCGAGTAGATGAGTTCGATCGGATACCCATACCTTCTGACGGCATCGAGCGTCCACCTGCCGACCACTGCCAGGTGATCGAGGTACACCGGCCACTGGAAGAACGGCCTCCGTTTGAGCGTAGGGCAGCCAGCCTCGAGGAGCTGCTCGGCGTAGAGTACGGCGTGATTTTCGATGCGATCGGTAAGGGTCGGGTAGGCGACTTCTCCAATGAAGCCGCGGTCGACGAAGTGCTCGGTGAAAACCGCCTCGTGCTTGACGACGGCATCCGCGTATGTCACCAGTTCCGGTAGATCGCGCCAGTAGGCCGCCCACTCCTCGGAACGGAGCATCGGCGCCCGGACCGCCACCCAGTAGGACTGCAGGTGGTACGCCAGATATCCGACCTGCGTGAAGGGGTTGGGCTCGACACGCGCGTGATCGGTCATGCCCCAGAAGTGAAGCGGACGACGATTCATTCGCTCAAACAGGGGCTCGAAGTCCCGGATCGGCCCGTACCAGGTGTCGTTGGCGAGGATCAGTTCGTCCCATTCCTCCAGCTCGTCCCCGAGGTAGAAGATCGCATCCTTGTATGCGGTGACGTCATACCCGCGATTCTCCCGGACGAGAATGCGGTCGCTGACAGGCTCGAGCTTGGCCCGGCCCACGTCGGTGAGCTCGCCGTTCACGACCACGAGCACGTGCCCGCAGTAGCCGCGGAGAGCCTCCAACGCGAACGGAATGTAATCCTCCACGTCGCCGCGCGGGTCGTAGACCACGTAAACGAGAAGTCGGCGCCCCCCGGCCGGGAAGTCGTAGGCCGGCTTAGCGGGAGAGCTGACGAGCTCGGCTGTTTTCATCGCACTTCCATTTCGCTGTCGGCCAGCCGCTTCAAAACGATCCGCACGGCCCGACGCGCGAAACGCGCCAACTGATAAGCGCGGCGGGCGAGGGTGTAAATCGGGGAGAGAAGGCGGGACACCCTCGGGTAACGGAACGTGAGCCACATGCGCGCGACCGCGATCGGCCCGCCGAACGACATGGACCCCATGCGACGGAGGAATCGAATCTGGTCGAGAGGGTAGCCACGGAGCTGAGGCGACAGCGCGTCGACCTTATACTCCAGCGCCGTGTGGCTAATGCTCGCGTGTTCGGCGGTGAGCACAGTTCGCGCGTGGAAGCCGTCCTCGGCAGCGGCTAAGACTATTGTGCGCTCCTGAGCGTGGGCCAGCTCGAGCGCCCGCGAGGCGGCGAAATAGTCGGAATGCTTCCAGCGTCGGGAGAGCATCCGCCGCAACGCCTCTGGACGGGCGACCCACATCCCGCCGTACGGCGCGAGCGGCGAACCCGAGTCGGTTGGTGTGGTCACCTTCAGCTCGCGCAGCAAACGATCGACGGCACCGCTTAAACCCGCCCATCCGTTGCCCATCGTGCCGTAGCCGATGTGCATCATCGGTGGAAACACCAGACCGAGGCCAGGCTCGCGTAAGAAAAGGGTGAGAAGGTTGCGCACGTATTCAGGCGAGTTGAGCAGGTTCTCCACCTGGTAGCGCCGGAAGTAACGACGAACGTTCATCGTCTTGCGCGAGATGCGGCGTGAATGAACCTTAACGACGATGTCGTAACCGCCCTCGAGAAGCACGTCGCGACATCCGACGAAGAAGTCGCTCATGTCCCGGCCGGGACTGGGAGGGACCACGCGGAGTTCAAGACGGGCGAAGCCGATGTCACCGCTCATTTCGATGTCCTGCTGTAGCCGGGCGGCGGTCATGCCATCGGAAACCGTCACTAGCAGGTCGTAGCCAGGTGGAAGGTTGCCCAATCGCTCGAAGACGTCGGCTGATGCGACCACGTCGCTGACGTGCACGACTGCCAGCACCCTCAGAGCGGCGATGGCGCCCTCATCCGCCGAGGTTTTGTCCGGAAGCACCTCGAGCATCCCCAGGTTGGTTGCGAGCGCTCGAGGAGGGACTGAGCGCACCAGCGCGCCGAGGATGAGATCGACGGGATATCCCGTCGCTGCGACGGCGTCCAGAGTGTCGCGGCCGACGATAGCGCGCTGGTCGAGGAAAGCGGGGAACATCTCGAATTGGCGGCGCCCGACCACCGGGCAGCCGGCCTCGATCATCCTGACCGCGTCGTAGAGCAGCGGGTCACCGCTCGCAAAAGCGGAGGCCCGGAAGGCATAGGCCAGCCGCGCACCCCGAGCAGCCAACGCACGACCAAAACGCTGCTCGAAGGCCTCGTCGTCATCGCCTGCCTCGGACCATGCTGCACGCCATATCGGCGAGTTCAGAAGCGAAGGGCTCACGCTTGTCCAGATCCAGGGGCGAGACCTAGATGCGAATCCCTCGTCGGGGAAGTCCTCTTCGGGGTTGTCATGAAGGTTCTCCGCGAGCTGCCAGACGTCCGCGCCCGACGACGCCATGCGCTCAACAGTGGGACCGAAGTCAGCGACGGGACCGAACCAGCCATCGCCGGTAAGGACGACCTCTTTGTATCGACTCACCTCGAGGCCCGAGTCACTGATGATCTGGCCGTAAGTCTCAGATGCAAAAACCGAGGACGGCGACTCGGTGACGTGATCGACCAACGAGTCCAGCCTGTCCCTGTCAGCTACGGGGAGACTGCGCGGAGCCGAAACCAAGACGCTCCCCAGCGCCTCCAGGTGCCTGAGTGCGTTGACGACATGCTCATCGAGATGTGTCCGAATCGGGTCGATCGCGTAGACCACCAGACGTCGCGACTCAAGTCCTGCCGTCATCCCCGCCCATTCCCGGCACGAAGCCGTATCGCACTCCCGCCGGAAGTCAGTCTATCCGGACGACTGAGGACGTCCCTTCAAGCCTCCCCCAACGCTGCCTCGAGCAGAGAGACTGCCCTGCTGTCGAACGAGTGCGCCCGCCGCACCCGCTCTCCGATGGCCGCGAGCTCCGCGGCGCCGGGGAATAGCGAATCGTGGTCAGCGGACAGCATGGACACGAGGTCGGCGTCGTCAGCGAAGGTGCGCACGGCGCCACCGAAAATCTCCTCAATCCCCTCGACATTGTCGGTGACAACGCGACCACCTGCGGCCACGACATCGAAGGGACGGTTCGCGATGAAGCCGTTTCTCTGCATAGCCGGCCAGTGGTCGTTCAGCACGAGGTCGGCCTCCTCGTAGCGGCCGGGTAGGTCGCCGTACGGAAGCGAGACGCCCCTGATGTAACGGGCGGGAATGAACGGGCGCCAGTCCGGCCCATACACGCTTACGTCGAAGCCGGCGCGGATAGGGGCGACGACGGACGGCCGCGCGAGTCCCCGGGCAGTGCCGACGAACAACATTTCGGTTCCCCGTTGACGACCCGACGGTCGGAAAAGGCTCGGGTCCGTGCATTGTAAAAGAGTCCCGACGGCAATACCCGACTCGCGCGACGTGCGCCGTGCCCACGGTTCCGATGCTGCGAACACCCGCCCGAATCCGCGCAGCTCGGCAACCCCGATCTCGTCCGGATGGCTGATGACCCACAGGAGCGATCGACTCTGCTCCGGCGGGTCAATGGGATAAGGCCCCCGAAGAGTGAGTACGACATCGTCCAGATAGGTCGTGGAACGATGAGCAGCAGGTCGCGGGTCTACTACGACCTGCTGGCCCAGTCGCCGAAGGGCAGCGGCGATCCCGCGAGCGAAATGCGTGTCCCCCCAGACCTCGCCCCTTCGCCCGACAGGGGCGCCTGTCTTGACCGCCCAACGGAGAGAAGGAACGCGGCGCCCATCTTCGAGGGTCGTCAGACTGGAGGGCCGTCGATAGCGCGGCGCCCCCCGCGAGGAAGGCACCCTTTCCAGCCCCGCGCCACCGACCAGCATGTCCCCGAACACGGTCCCACCGCCAGATATTCGGGCGTCTGTCGCGGTAGTCGCGATCCCCGCGTCAGCGACAACGAGAAGCGCTGTGAGAACCCGTGGCCCTTCTGTGATCACGCCGGGCCGCGCGTAGGTGGGGGAGGAGATACCCTCCACCTCAAGCTCGGCCCCCGCACGCCTGGCATCATCCACGGTGAGACCAGATAACAGCTCGCCGGGTCCGTCGGGGAACCCTACCCGTCCCGCCGAGACGACCACGCCGTCGCGACCTACCCATAGGGGGCCGCAGAGACCCGTCCGTCCTGCATTAGCCAGGGCGCGCAGATCGTCAACCGACATCTCAGCGCCTGGGCCACGTACCAGGAGATCCCCTGACGGCAGACGCCCGCGGAGAGCGTCGACATCGCGCGTGGCCGAGAGGCGGCAGCGCAGTCCGGGCAGCCACCTCGACAACAGAGCCGTCTGCGCCCAGACGTCGGCCGATGGCCCTGCCACCTCGAGGACCACCTCGTGGTAGTCGGGGTCCCTTTCGAGGTCCAGCACGAGGTCAAAAGCCGCACCGGGGTCAGCCTCGTCCCCCGCGATCTCGATGACGGCGGAGCGGCGCGGGCGCATGCGAGGCGGGCCACCCAGGACGAGGGTGCGCGCGTCCGCTGAGGCACGGGCAGCCTCCGCGGCAACCGATGCCACATCAGCCCACGGGACTGACATGGCCTGTGCACCCGCCCCAAGCCGCACGACCCCGTCCCGACGAGCAGCGCGCCATGCGTGCCCGAGAGGACCGCCGGGGCTGGAAACCGACTCGGGATGGAGCTGGACATAGGCAAGAGCGTCCCAGTTCGGACCGACCGGCACTGTTCCCATTTCTGAGACAAGATAGGCGTAGAGGGGTGGCACGCTCTCGTCGTCGGCGAGGAGGCGCAAGACCGTTCGCTCGCTCATCAAAGGATTCACCGCCAGTCCCCGTCGCCATTCGCCGAGAACGTACCGCGCGACCGCGCGCCGACGTCCCGTCCTAGGTCCGAGCTGTGCGCGAACGAATTCGAGATCGACCACGTCGGCGGCCAAGATGGTCCGGAACCACCACAGGCGGTCACCCAGCCGCGTGAGCCCCGAGAGCAGGCGCGACCCGCGGGCTCGGCGCCACAGCGCGCGCAATCGACGGTCCACTCGTGGATTATAGGTTCAGCCCGCGCATGGCCCGACGACCGCGACGGGCCTGTGGCGGTCTCGATTGGAAAGGGGCAGATATGGATAGCAGCTCGCACTCGAGCGTCGCCGTGATCATACGGACCGTCGACCGGCCAGACTTCCTCCGTCGCGCCATCGACGACGTGTCAGCGCAGACCCACTCCGGCTGGACCATCCAGATCGTCAACGATGGCGGCGACCCCGAGCCCGTGGATCTCGCGGTCGCGCGCGCCAGGTCCACGGGCATCCCCGTCGAGGTGATGCACCACCGGACTGGCCGCGGTCGATCCGCCGCCGCCAACGCCGGCATCGAGGCGACAGTCTCGGACTACATCGTCATTCATGACGACGACGACCTCTGGGACGCGGAGTTCCTGACCAAGACTGTCGCCCATCTGGACGCGCATCCCGCCGACGCCGGTGTGATGGTTCGCACGGAGATCGTGTACGAGGTCGAGCGCGACGGTATCTGGTCAGAGGTCGACCGCGCGTCCTTCTGGCCCCAGCTCGAGCAGATCAGCTACGGCGAATTCCTCCAGTCCAATCGTGCCGTGCCGATCTCGTTCCTCTACCGCCGAGCCGTCCACGACAAGGTTGGCCTCTACCGCGAAGATCTTCACGCCGTCGAGGACTGGGAGTTCTACCTGCGGATTCTCGCCGTCGAGAACGTGGCGCTGCTCGATGGGCGGCCGCTTGCGTTCTGGATGCAGCGGGTTGGTGCACACGGGGCGGCCGGCAACAGTGTGTTCGAGCTCGCGGGCGACCATGAGCGATACGACCGCCTCGTCCGGGACGAGGCGCTACGCGCCTATGTAGCATCTCACGGGCCCGGCCTACCCCTTTTTCTCGCCCGTCTCGTGAAGGACGAGGTGGCGCGACAGCTCGATATGAGGAAGAACCCCGTTGATATCGCTGTCGACCGGGCCCGGCGCTGGAGACAGAACAGGCGCGGAAGGTGACGACGGACGATGTCCCCGCGACTTGGACGCCCGTCTGGCGCTGCCGTATGCCGTCCAGCTCGCGCGAGTCGGAACCGGACCTCTACTTTCGGGGCGACGCGGTACCGCATGGGCGTGATTCCTTCGCCCTGCCACCGGGCGGGCACGTCACCACCGACACCTATTTCGGCGCCTTTCCCGCCATGCTCTGGCGGGATCACGCCGCGTCGACCCGAGTGCGACTCTCACTCGAGACGAGTGGCCCCGGGCGCGTCGAGGTGCGGGTGACGGACAGCGCCGGACAGATCCACACGGTAGCCGATACGCAGGTAACGACCGGTCCCCTCAATCTCGATGTGGAAATCGGGGACTTTCAGTGGCTGTGGTTCGAGGCGACCGCCGGTCCGGACACCATCACTGTGTCCGCACCACGCTGGTCCGTCGAGGGCGCGCCGCGCCGCGCCGGCCAGCTCGCACTCTGCGTCACCACCTTCGACCGCGTGGACGACTGCGCCCGACTCCTCTCCGACATCGCGGCGGACGAGGCGCTCATGGCGTCGGTGGAGCAGGTGTTCGTCGTCGACCAGGGAACACAGGACGTCCGGACGGGCTCGGGCTTCCCGTCTGCCTCCGAGCTACTCGGCGAGCGCCTGACCGTAATCAGGCAGCCCAATCTCGGCGGCTCAGGCGGCTACAGCCGAGGGATGCTCGAAGCGCTTCGCACCGACGCCCGGCACGCTGTCCTGATTGACGACGACGTTGTCCTCGAGCCGGAATCCATCTCGCGCATGTCGTCGTTCGCCGCACACGCGGTCGACACGACGATGGTCGGCGCGCACATGCTGGATCTGAGGCGCCCAAGCCTGCTGCACAGCTGGGGAGAGAGAGTCGATCGGGATCGGGCGTGGTGGGGCCCCGTTCAGCCGGAACTCTCCCCGCTCGACGTCGCCGCGGCCACGCCCGGTCGGCGACCAGAGTTGAGCCGTTCACTGGACGTGGATTTCAACGGGTGGTGGCTCTGCCTGATCCCACTCGACCTCATACGGCGCGTGGGCCTGTCGCTACCTTTCTTCATAAAATGGGATGATGCGGAGTTCGGACTTCGGGCTGCGGACCACGGCACCCGCACCGTGACGCTCCCGGGCGCCGCGCTGTGGCACGTCCCATGGACGTCGAAGGACAACGGGCTCGACTGGCAGGTCTATTACCACGTGCGCAACCGGCTCGTGGTGGCACTCCTGCACGGCGGTCGTCCACTGCGTGTGCTTGCCGAGCTCGCGGCGCAGGACGCCAACCATCTCGTTTGCATGCAGTACGGCTCCGTGGCAGTGCGGCAGCTCGCTCTCACCGACCTGCTGACGGGGCCGCACCACCTCGTCGACACAATCGCTGTGCGTCGGCGCGACGTGCTCGAGATCCTGACTCGATTCGGGCAGGCGGTCGTTCCCGGTGCGCTGGAGACCGTCCGCAAGGGTACGACAGGCATAGCGCGGGGCTCGGCCCTGTCTGTGCTGCTGAATCAGCTGGTAGGACGCCCCCCGGTGACCCCTCCTCCCGTCGTGGCCGCAGCCGACGGCAAATGGCACACGCTCGGACGGCTCGACTCGGCTGCCCTCGAGACAGCATCGGGTACGGGCCACTTCGCTCTCCGGCGGAGTCGCCGTCGAGCACTCGTCATGGCCCTTCGTTCGCTCCGGCTGTACCTGCGCCTTGCAGTCCGATGGCCTGCTCTGCGCCGGGCCTATTCGCATCGCGCACCCGCCCTCGCGAGTGCGGCGACGTGGCATCGAATCTTCGGGTCCGCTGGTCCGACCGGCGGCTCCCCGGAAGTTCGATGACTGTAGGATCGTCCACTGGACGGCGAACGGAAGGACACACCCCGCGTGAGCGATAGAGCACTCCAGAGGTTCGCGAGGCTCGCCGACGAACCCCTCGTGCCGACCGCTAGCGCATCCCGTGGTTCGTGGACGACCCTGAAGGCCGTTATCGACCATCGAGCCCTGCTAGGCCTGCTTGTTCGGCGAGATGTCAAGGCGCGGTATAAGGACAGCGCCCTCGGCATGCTCTGGACCCTCATCAATCCACTCGTTCAGCTGCTGATCTACTGGCTGGTCCTCGGCCAAATACTCGGAGCGGCGCGTGGAATCCCGGACTTCGCCATCTACATTTTTTCCGGACTGACTATCTTCGGTCTCTTCTCGGAGACACTCAGCGCCGCGACTGGATCGATTGTTGCCAATTCGGGATTGGTGAAGAAGGTCTACGTACCCCGCGAGATCTTCCCTCTCGCGACCGCGGGATCGGCGCTGGTTACCTTCGGCGTGCAGCTCATCGTGCTCGTGGCCGCCTGCCTGATCCTGGACTCGGCGCCTCTGTCCATGGGGTTGCTGTATTTCCTGCCGGCCGTGCTCATCGTGGTGATCTACGCCGTCTCCCTAGGCATCCTTCTCTCGGCAATCAACGTCTATCTCCGTGACGTGCAGTATTTGACCTCAATCCTGCTCATGCTGGCCCTGTGGTCGTCGCCAATTGTCTACGGCTGGACGATGGTGCAGCAGGTCATCGACAGGCTGGGCCTTCCGCAGTGGCTGCTTGATGTTTACTCGGCCAACCCCGTGACGATCGCCGTCCTCGGGTTCCACCGGGCGTTCTGGGTGGCCGGCACCCCCAGCGACTACCCTGCCGACCTCGCTCTGCGAATGGGCATTGCCATCGTGGTCGGGCTATTGCTGCTATGGGGATGCCAGCGCGTCTTCTCCCGCCTGCAGGGCAACTTCGCTCAGGAGCTGTGATGACGCGGATCACCGACCACTCGGAAGTCATGCCCCTGGGCCCCAAGATCGTGGAGGTCAACAACGTCTCCAAGACGTTTGTGCTGCGACGGGATAATTCGCTCAAGGAGCGCATTGTGACGCTGGGGCGCAGCGGGCGCGCCCACCGCGAAAAGTTCGACGCCCTGAAGAACATCACGTTTGATGTGGAGGCCGGTTCGACCATCGGTCTCATCGGCACGAACGGCTCGGGAAAGAGCACGCTGCTCAAGGTCATCGGCGGCATCATCGACCCGACGTCCGGGTCAGTGCGGCGACGAGGGAGGATCGCTGCCCTGCTAGAGCTCGGTGCGGGGTTTCACCCCGATCTCTCCGGCCGCGACAACGTCTACCTGAACGCGTCGATCCTCGGATTGTCGAAGGAAGAGACCGATGCGGAGTTCGACAGCATCCTGGCCTTCTCCGAGATCGGCGACTTCATCGATACCCAGGTGAAGTTCTACTCGTCCGGCATGTACGTGCGCCTCGCTTTCGCCGTCGCCGTGCATACCAATCCGGACCTTCTCCTAGTCGACGAGGTCCTTGCTGTCGGAGATGAGGCGTTCCAGCGCAAGTGCATGGACAAAATCCGGCAGTTCCAGCAAGAGGGGCGCACCATCGTGCTGGTCTCGCACTCGGCGGCCCAGGTCACGGAGATCTGCGACCGGGGAGTGGTGCTGAGGGCCGGTGAGATCGCGTTTGTCGGCTCCGCGACCGAGGCCACGAAGGTGCACCGCGAAATTCTCGAGGAGAAACGCAAGCTCACTCTCGACGATCCAGCCGAGGAGGAAGAGCCCGCCTCGTCCAAGATCCGCAGCATCACCGTGCGCAATACCGAAGGGCGCGTGCTGAAGAATCTCGACGGCGGCGAAAGCGTCGTCATCGAGGTAGCCGTCGAGCATTCCGAACCCACGGGCGAATGGAACAGCTCGATGAGCATCGACACCCCCCACGGCCAGCAGGTCTACGGCGCGGGTACCCTTCGCTCACACACTCCGCATCCCGCTGCGCCCGCCGGGGTCTCGGTCATCCGCTACGAGATCCATGAGCTGCCTCTCGCTGGGGGGCAGTACTTCGTCAACGCCGAGATCTCGAACGGCGAGAACAAGCAGTGGGATATCTTCTGGCAGGGAGCCATGTTCTCCGTCGCGGAGGACCCGGACCAGTCCGGGACCGTGCGAGCACGGTCCACCATCACGACGATGGCCGTGTCGCCGGAGTGAAGTCCGGGAGGCCGGTTCTCTCGCATGGAAGAATCGTTGCCACGGCAACACGTCCTCCCGAACGCATACGAGCAGTCGGTTCCGCCCGGCGAGGTCCCGCCTAGAGAATTGGATTCATGAGCGACAGCACCGACATGCTCCCCCGAGGAGTAGAGGACATGAAGTCCTTCGCACTGGAGATCGGGCACGATCTCCGCCTCGTGCAGGGCGCCGGCGGGAACCTCTCCGTGAAGGTCGACAACACCCTCTGGATCAAGGCCTCCGGCACTCGCCTGGCGGAGGCGACCGCACGGCCGATCTTCGTGCCCTTGCGCCTTGCGGAGACTCGGGCGGCCGTGCTCGAGACTGAGTCATTCGGGCATCTCGTACGGGCCGACTACGCCGACTCAGGTCTGCGTCCATCCATTGAGACCGCGCTTCACGCCCTCCTGCCGCATGCCTTCGTCTTCCACACTCACAGCACGGGCGCCATCGCGTGGGGCCTGTCGTTGGACGGCCATCCCATCTCCTCCGAGGGGTGGTTCGACCTGCTCGTCGTGCCGTACGCGAAGCCCGGACTCGAACTCGCCCGCGCAGTAATGGCGGCACTCGGGAGCGGCACTGGATCCGAGCGCCCCCTCGCCCTGCTCCTCGTCAATCACGGCGTCGTCACCGCCGCCGACGACGCGGCGACCGCGGCCGCAGTGACCAGGGCCGTGCACGCACGATTCGCGTCAGCCGCACCCCCCGCTTCCTCCCCGGTGGACTCCTCTGGGACGCCCGAGGGCTGGCGTCTCCTGCACCCCGCGGGCACCGTCGGTGAGGGCGCGTCCCGTCTCCTGCGTCTCGGCGCGCTGACGCCCGATGAGGCGGTCTTCCTCGGGCCGCACCCCTTCGCAACGCGCGACGAGGCCGACGACGCCGCGGCGATCGTCACCGACGACGGAGCGGTATGGCTACGTGACGACCTCGGCCAAGATGAGGCGGAGATCGCCATCAGCATCGTCGATGTGGCGCGGTTGAGCGACGCCCCGCGAGCGCGAGCCCTGACGGCATCCGAGGTCGACTCACTCATCAACTGGGAAGCCGAGAAGTGGCGCAGGAGCCTGAAGCGATGACCCCCCAGCTCGTCATCCCGATGACCGGTATCAGCTCCCGATTCACCGCGGCCGGCTACACGGTGCCGAAGTTCCTCCTCGAGGCCGAGGGCATCACCGTTGTCGACCACGTGATCGACATGTACCCGGGCTGGGACGACGTCGTCTTCATCTGCAACTCGACGCATCTGGACGACCCGGCCCTCGACCTGGAGCGACGCCTACTTGCCCGGCGACCGGGCGCCACCGTCGTCCGCCTCGAGGGCAAGGGCGCCGGGCCCGGCGATGCGATCCTGCAGGCCCGGGATCACATCGCTCTCGACAAGCCGGTCGTCGTCAACTACTGCGACTTCACCGTCTTCTGGGATCCAGCACCCCTGGCCCAGCGCTTGCTCTCGGGCGAGGTCGACGGAGTGATCCCGGTCTACTCGGGCTTCCACCCGCACATGGCCCACTCGACGTCCTACGCGTACGTCAAGACGAAGGGGCAGCGGGCGATCGACATTCAGGAGAAGCAGCCCTGGACTGACGATCCCCGCAGCGAGTACGCGTCTTCCGGCACGTACGGCTTCGCCTCGGGAGCTCTCTTGCTCCGATCACTCGAGAAGCAGGTAGAGGAGGAACTCCTCCTCGGTGGCGAGTATTACGTGAGCCTCACCTACAAGCCTCTGCTGGCGCAGGGCGGACACGTCGAGGTCATGCACCTACAGCACTTCATGCAGTGGGGAACGCCGCAGGACTTCGAGGAGTACCGCGAGTCGAGCCGGGCGATCGCCCGTTGGAACTCCGACCGTCTGATCGGCACTGAGATGAGCGAGGCGAGCCGCGTTGTTCTCGCCTCGGGCGCAGGCAAACGGTTCAGCGACGCTGGTTATACCCTGCCAAAGCCAGTGCTACCTCTCGCGGGCCGCACGGTGCTCGAACATGCGCTCGCCTGTCTCCCCGGGAAGGAGACGGTCGTGGTGACCCGCAAGGATCTGCCCGACTCCGGACTGCTCGGTCGCCTCGCGTCCCGCCTGGGTGCCGCCCTGGTTGAGCTGGAAGGACTGACCCGCGGTCAGGCCGAGTCCGCTCTCTACGGGCTGCGCGCGGTGACCGGGACGGGTCCCGTCACCGTCGGCGCGTGCGACGCCATCCCCACAGGGCGGAGCGCCGCTCTCCGCCGCGCTGTCGAGCTCGCTGGACCGGACGGGTTGGTGGTCTGGCTCGCCCGCCCTTACCATTCCGCGGCGCGCAATCCGGGCCAGTACGGCTGGGCCGTCGCCGGCGATGACGGCGCGATCAACGACATCTGGCTAAAGGAGGTTCCCGGCTCGGACAAGGCGGGAGTCGTGATCGGTACCTTCACCTTCGGCTCCGCGTCGTCCGCCATCGGAATGATCGAGGAACTGATGGCCGACGATGAGCGAGTACGGGGTGAGTTTTACCTCGACAGCCTCATCTCCCGTCAGTTGAGGGCGGGTCGCCCGGTCGTAGCCTTCAATACTGATTCCTTCATCGCGGTCGGCACCCCGGCCGAGTATGAGTCGGCGCGATACTGGCAGTCCTGTTTCCACAAGTGGTCGCATCACCCTTACGCGCTCGCGGCCGACCCGTTGGTCGACCCGCTCGAACGTGCCGAACTCGACGCGGAGTTCCGCGACTTCGTCGCCTTCCCTGGTGGGAGTCGATGACCGCCCGAGGACAGCTCGGACCGTTCCTCCGTTTTCTGCTGGTGGGCGGTACCACGGTGCTGATCGATGCGGGGGTCTACGCCCTGCTGTCCACCACCGGACTCGGGTACGATCCCGCAAAGGCAATGAGCTTCATCGCGGGCGCGGTCTTCGCCTACTTCGCGAACTGGCGCTTCACCTTCGGGCGGAGACGGAGCCGGTGGAGCGAGCTCCTCTTCGTCCTGGTTTACCTCACAGCCCTCCTCATCAACGTCCTGCTCAACGCGTGGGTGCGCTCGATCGATCCCGACTCGGTCGCGGTCGCGTCGCTCGCCTTCCTCGTCGCCACCGGAACGTCGGCCGCCTGGAACTTCATCGGCATGTCGTTATTCGTCTTCGCCAGGCCTGGCGATACCGCCGACCACTCCGCCCCTGATAAGGAGTCAATGTGAGCGCCCCACGATTCTCCCTCGTCATCCCGTGCTACAACGAGGCCGCCGGGCTGCCCGAACTCCTGACACGGTGCCGTTTCACGGCTCATGCCGGGTCGGGCGAGGTCGTCCTCGTGGACAACGGGTCTTCCGATGACACCGCGGCCGTCCTCGAACGCGAGCTCGGGCCCGCGGGCTCCGCCGCTGAGGGCGGGGGCGTTCGCTGGGTGCAGGTGGCTGTCAACCGCGGTTACGGATTCGGAATCGTGTCGGGGCTGCGAGTGTGCGACGCACCCGTGATCGGTTGGACACACGCCGACCTGCAGGCCGACCCGGCGGACGCGCTCCGAGCCCTCGACCGATTCGAGCCAGGCGCACGGACGATCGTCAAGGGCCGTCGACTCGGCCGACCTGCTGTGGACGTGGCCTTCACAATTGGGATGTCCATCTTCGAGAGCCTGCTGCTGCGGTCGCGGCTGAACGACATCAACGCCCAGCCGACGATGTTCTCGCGGGAATTGATCGACGTATGGGGAACACCGCCTGACGACTTTAGCCTTGACCTCTTCGCCCTCTACACCGCACGCAGGCGCGGCTTCCAGGTCCGCCGCGTCCCCGTGCTCTTCGTGCCCCGGAAGTTCGGCTCGTCGTCGTGGAACACCGATTGGTCGGCGAAGAAGAAATTCATCAAGCGAACCGTAGGTTTCAGCCTCGCTCTGAGGAAGTCGTTGTGACCATCATCTGCTCGCATAGGGTCAACGATCCGGCCGATCTCGACAACCTCGACCCGCGCTTCGGGGTGGAGATCGATCTGCATGCGGACGGCGACCAGCTGGTCCTCGTCCACGACGCCTTCACGACGGGCCCGAGCTTCGAGACCTGGCTGGACTCGTATCACCACCGCTTCATCGTTCTCAATACGAAGGAGGAAGGGCTCGAGTCGCGCATCGAGGAGATCCTCGCTGCCCGCGGCCTCAGCGAGTGGGCGTATCTCGACCAGTCCTTCCCGTTCCTCGTGCGCACCTTGCGCCGCGGCGAACGTCGCACCATGGTGCGAGTCTCCGAGTACGAATCGGTCGAAACGGCGCTTGCTCTCGACCCGACACCGCACTGGGTGTGGGTGGACTCCTTCCATGGACGCTGGCCGAGCCCCGGCGACCTCCGCCGGCTCGTTGAGCACGGCTTCCGTTTGATGCTCGTTAGCCCCGAGCTCCAAGGCCGCGACCTCGACGCCGAGGTCCCGATGATCGAGGCGCTTCTCAGAGAGGCGCGGGTGCCCCTGCACGGCGTCTGCACGAAGCGCCCCGCTGAATGGGAGCGACAGGAGGCGGATTGGTGGTGGAACTGAGCGGCGTCCTCGTCGCCTTCCGGTCCGTCCGGCCGGAAAGGCTCTTCTTCCTGGTCGCCGCCGGTGGCGCCGCCGTGCGTGTTCTCCTCATCCTGTTCCTCGTCCCTCAGATCCAGTCGGCGTGGTTCACGCCGTTCTTCGCCACCTTCTGGCAGCAGCCCAGCATCGACCCGTGGCAGACCTATCTGTCACAGGGGGGTGACCCGCAGGCGTTCCCGTACGGCCCTGTAATGTTCCTGTGGTTCCTCTTCTGGACCGGCATCACCCTCTGGTTGCCGTCGTCATTCTCGATCCAGATCGGTATCGCGCTAGGACTCCTAGCAGCCGACGTGCTCATCTGCGTCGTGCTCCGTCATCGCGTGCGTAATGGCGGTCGTGCGGCGACCACCCTCTTCATCATCGCTCCGATCGTCATCTACGCCACTTACGTGCACGGCCAGCTGGACCTGGTCCCCACGCTGCTGATGCTGCTCAGTGCGCTCGACCTGCGCGACCGGCGCTGGCGGCGCTCTGGCGTGTTCATTGGACTGGCTATCGCCGCGAAGCTCTCCTCCGCGCTCGTCCCGCCGTTGGTGCTCATCTTCCTCCTGCGGAACGCTCGATGGCGGCGATACACCCTCCCCTATGTACTTGGACTGACGCCCGGTCTGCTTCTCGCCGCCCTCCCGAGTTTCCTGCCCGGATACAGGATCATGGTGACTGAGACGCCGATGCTCCTCTCGGTCGTCGAGTATGCCGTCGATCTCGGCCCCGGTCTGACGATCGTGGTGCTGCCCGTGGTCTATGCCGCGATACTTGGATTGCAGTACACGAAGAAGCGCAGTAATCCGGACTTGCTCGTGATGCTCATCGGCATCGCCCTCACGGCCACCACTCTTCTGACGCCGGCGAGCCCAGGGTGGTTCGTCTGGTCGGTCCCCATCCTCGCCATCCTGGTGGTGGTCAGCGGCTATCGAGTCACTCTGGTGACCTGGTTGTTCTGGGCGGCCGCGACCGTCACGGTCGCTCTGCGCGCATCGGGAGCCGACTACCGGGCAGCGGATCCGGTGCAGCCGAGCGACTTCGTGGAGGTCGGCTCTTTTGTGATGAACTCTGGGGTCCTAGGCCCCGTTCTCGCCACTGCGACCGTCGCAATCGGCGCCGTGGCGCTCCTCATGGTGTACCGGGGTTACGGCGCCCGCCACGACCTATACGCCCTTAGTTCGGCGCCACTCTCCGTGGCGATCGCCGGCGACAGCGGCACAGGCAAGGACACGCTTTGTATCTCGCTCGCGAATGTCTTCGGCGAGGACGCGACCGCCTTCGTGATGGGAGACGATTATCACCATTACGAACGCGGCGCCCCCGTCTGGAAGAACACGACCCACCTCCACCCCGCGACCAACGATCTCAGCGGTCTCTCTCGCGACGCCCTGAGCCTCATGCGGGGTCGGGGCGTTTGGGCCAAGCACTACGACCACAGCCGCGGCCGCTTCACGAAGCAACGCCCGGTGCATCACCGTGAACTGGTCGTGATCAATGGTCTCCACGCCCTTGTATCCGCTGATGTGAGACGAGCCGCCGACCTTACCGTCTTCACCTCTATGGACGAACGCCTCCGTCGCCAGCTCAAGATCAATCGTGACGTCGGCGAGCGCGGGCAGAGCCTGGAAACCGTCGTCAGCTCGATTGAGCGACGCTATGAGCACGCTGATCGGTTCGTGACTCCACAGGCGGAACTCGCGGACATCGTCTTCCGCATCGAGCCGATCAGTGCCCTCCCCGAGGATGACGCGGTGCGCTCCACCCACCACGAACTACGCCTGATCGCTCAACTCCGCGACCTTTCGTTCGCGGAAGAGCTGCAGCGTTCGCTATCCGCTATCGCCGGCGTCGCGTCAACAATCGAATACCAGGATCAGCCCGGACGGATTCGTTTCACGACCTACCCCGAGCTGCTTGACCCGGCCGACACCGCGGCGGTGGCGAGCCAACTCGTGAAGCGGTCTCGCGAACTCTTCGTGGGTGCGCCGCAGTGGCTAGGGAAAACTCGCGGAGTTATGCAATTGATCGTCGTGCTCGCCATGCTCGAGCGGCGGCGCAACCGAACGGAAGGCCCCTCACGCAAATGAGCGCACCGAAGCTGGTCATCTTCGACCTCGACGACACGCTCTACGAATACGCGCCGTGCGACCGCGCCGGCCGCGCGGCCCTCGAGCGATACGCGGCGACCGAGCTGGGGCTCAAGGCTGCGGGTATTACCGAACTCTTCGCGACGGCGCGTGCCAACGTCAAGAGACGCCTCGGCTCGGTCGCCAGCAGCCACAGCCGGCTGCTCTACTGCCACGAATTCCTCGAACTCGTAGGTCTGAGGAGCGAGCCGCTCGCAGCGCTTTCTATGGAGCAGGAGTACTGGCGGACCTTCCTGCTGACGGCGCAGCTGCGCCCGGGGGCCGTTGAATTGCTGCAGACGCTCCGCTACAACACCATCCCCGTCGCGATGGTGACGGACCTGACCGCCCAAATCCAGTTCCGCAAGCTCACCTATTTCAACCTCGACAAGCATTTCGATCACGTCGTGTGCTCCGAGGAGACGCGCGAGGAGAAGGCCAGCCTGTTGCCGTTCGAGCTCCTCTTTGACCGACTCCCGGAATCCGTTCGCGAGACGGTGTGGTTCGTCGGCGACCGAGACATCGACGCCCCGGTTGACGAACTGATGGCCCGGGGCACCATCGGAACCGGCCGAGGCTTCGTCCGCGAGCCTGTCCCGTCCGATCGTGTCACCCGGTGGACCCGTCTCGCCGAGATCGAGCGCGAGGTCGAAGCGGTCTTCGGGGCGTGATGAGCGCACCACGTCTCTCCCCCCAGTCCGACCGCGGAGCCATCATGACCACCCTCTCCCGTGTCTCGCACATCAGCGCCATAGTCTCGACCAGGGCGGAGATCGGTCGACGGTGGCTTTTCGGCCTCTCCAATCCACAGGACGACCGGCGCCCCACCCGGCTGCCGCTGCTCCTGTTCGCTCTGCTCCCGCCGCTCTACCTCGCTCACCAGGTGATCTTCTCGCCACGGTTCGTTCTGGGTGGCGAGATGTGGGCCGAGATGGCGACCAATTACTACGCCAACGCGGAATCGTCGTCTCTCCGCACACAGCTACTCGCTACCGACGCTGGCTACATCCCCTTGCCACAACGTATCGTCGGTCTCGTAGGAAACTTCCTCGATCTGCCGCCGACATCGATCCCGTATTTCTACACCTTCACGGCACTGATCCTGTCGGCGATGGTGGTCGGTGTGATCGTGCTCCCCGCGTTCCGACCCGTCATCGCAAGCGACGTGCTCCGCTTCCTCATCGCTGCGGCGTGCCTGATGGTCATCGACTTTGAGGTGCGCACGTACATCAACTTCACCTATCTCGTCGTCGTGCCGGTTGCCTTCCTCGCCGCGCTCGCACTCGTTCAACCGCGCCGGAATGTGCCGGCTTGGGCATGGTTGACCCCTCTATTCCTCGTCTCAAAGCCCGCAGTGCTGACAGTCCTTCCAGCCGTGGTCGCCGCGGGGCTGCTCAGCAGGGGCCGCTTCCGGCGGATCATGATCGTGTCGTTGCTGGCGGGAGCTGGTCAGGTCGTCCGCCTCGCCCTGAGTGCGCGCTCGGGCGGATCCCTCCTGCAGACCGACGCTGACTCCACCCTGATCGACAAAGTGTGGGCGGCCGTGATCTACACTCTCGGCTTCCTTCCCCGGTTCCTTCTCGGTGCCATCACCCCCTTCCCAATCGAATGGCTGCCCCTAATCGGTCTCGGCTTGCTCGCGCTGGTGTTCGCTTGCGTGCTGGGGCTCCGATCGAGGGCCGGAGCCCTCGTCCTCGTCGGGGTCTCGCTCGTCGCGGCCACCATGCTGCTGAATGCCGTGAGCTTCCCCAACTGGTTCGTCCCCGATGGCTCCTTCCTGTCGCTCGGCGGTTACGACAGACGCGTCATCGTCGCCGTCTTCGGCGCCATAGTGATTGTCGGCGGCATTGTGTCGCAGATCGTGGAAGCCCGCCCTGTCCGCTCCCTCATCGCAACCTTGCTCGCGGCGACCAGGCACAGCTGGAACGAGGCGGGGGTTCCCACGACCATCCGCACCGTTAGCGTCGCCGTCTTCGTGGTCTGGTTCGTGGCAACCGGATGGGGAACATACGCCTCTCGCATCAGCCAGCCGCTGACGGCTCCGCTGGGAGACGTCCTGCAGTGGCAGGAAGTGGCGCCCGAGCTGACGACCGCCGACCCAGTCGTGTGCATCCCCGTGGCGCCGTTCGGCTGGCCGGCCTACGGCAGAGGGTGCCAGATGCTGTACGGCTCCGTCACCGCGGGTGTCGGCATGAAACCGGTGCCCCAAGAACGGAACGGGCTTTATGTGCTCGACCTCGACATTCCCGATGAGGTTGCAGATCGTTCGGTGGCGGCGATCGCCCTCATCGCCCAAGCGGCGGACGTCACCGGCGATGTCGACGCGAAGCTCGTCCTCACCCGGTCGGACGGCGACGAGACGGTCATCAGTGCGGACGAGGACCTTCCTCCGGCTGGTGGCACCGTCTTTTTCGCCTCCCGACCCGCCGTCCTGACAGCGGATGTGATGTCGGCGCGAGTCGAGTTCACAGCGCCCGTGCGAGTGGGGTGGGTTGCGACAGCGGACGGCGAGCAAGAGGTGAAGGCCCTCTGGATGGGGCAGTGACCAGGTAGCTCCGACATCGGCGTCGGGTCGGATGGGCGTGCGGCCCTCCCAGCCCGAGAGGCTGGCGACGTCGCGCGCAATCGGCTACTCGCTGCATCGGCTAATCGGCTTCTCTCTCGAGGCATCTACTCGGCGCCCCGAGGGATTCGACCGCAGCTGACCGACAAATGAACGCGCGCGTCCCGGCAGGGTCCCGATTGGAAGGACCCGCGTGCGGTCGGTGGGAACCGCCATGCTTGGGAGTCCGGGAGGTCACCTGACCGGAGCGCGTCCCGATCTCGCTACTGGACGACAACCCTCCGGCATCCGATGACCGACTGGACGGAATTACCCGGGTCGACCGCGTAGACGCACACATCGACCGGCCCCGTGGCTGACGGGACGGTCACTTGAAAGCCTGTCTGCGGTCCCGTTCCGGCGACGGCGGCCTGCACGTCGGGCCGCGGGAGGTCGGCGAGCACCGGGAGGCCGCTGGTCCCCACATAGACGTGAGCCCAGATGGGGGTAGGGACCTGGGGGGTCGCGACCCAGCCGGACACCTCCACCACACCGATACCGCCACGAGCCACGTCGATGGACCCGATGGGATCGGAAGCGAGCACGCGCACCGACCGGCAGCCAAGATTGGCATTCGGGCCCGTGCCGGCGTTAATGCCCGTCACGCACACGTTGCGAACGCCGGGCGCGGCAGCGATGGTGGTCTCGAAACCATGCGCTCCTCCGTAGCCCGGGAACGCCGAGGCGATGTCGGGCCGGGACCTATCGGCCCGAATGGTCGATGGGACGCCGTCGACCGACACCGTGACGTCGATGCCGTTCGCTGTATCCGGGTCGAGGGTCCAGCCCGACACCGTAAGCGAGTTGCGATTGGCGGTGACCGCGTCGATGTTGCCCACCGGCGACCGTCCGAGGTCTTCACCCGTGACCGTCACCTGCACGGTTCGACAGCCGAGAAGCACATTCCGACCCGCGCCCTGATTGATGGCGTAGGCGCAGATCTGGTGTGGCCCTCGCGCCAACGTGAATGATGCCGCGTACCCGTGGCGGGTGCCATAGGACGGGAACACGCCCGCCACGTCGGGCCGTGCGCCGTCGGCCTGAAGGGGATATCCGGCGCCATCGACGTACACATGCACGGGGATCGCGGCGGCGGTGTCGGGGTCGATAGCCCATCCGCCGACAGACACCGTCGGCCCCACGGCGGAGACGTCGTCGACACTGCCGAACGGGCTTCCGTCCGAGACGACGACGGTGGAGCAGCCGAGACGTGAGTTGCCGCCGGGTCCTACGTTGATGCCGAAGACGCAGACCTGGTGCGCTCCGGGCGCCGCGGGTACGTCAAGGGAGAAACCGAGCGCGGCATTGGGGCGGTAGTAGACCGAGGCGACGTCAGGACGCGCTCGGTCCGCCCGGGTAGCTACGCCGACCCCGTCGACATAGACGTGGGCGGCGATGGGGTCGGTCGTGTCGAAGTCGAGGGTCCATCCGCGCACCGTGATCCCGCCCGGCGCAGGAGTGATCGCGTCCACCGAGCCGATCGGATCGACAGGGTTCGTGGGCGAGCCGAACCAGTCCGTATAGAGGCGCCAGAAGTTGCGGTTCCCGTACGAGGAGCAACCATCGGTCTGCCCGCCGTAGACGTTCGACATGGCCGTGGCGTTCGGCTGGTAGGGGGTGTAGTAGTACAGTCCGGCGGTCGCCTGGTTGCGGATGAGGACAGGGCTCGTCCCGCACTCGACCCGCGGGTGGAACCGCACGTTGGACACCTGTCCGACGGGAAACCAGGTGTAGGTTCGGCTGGTGCCCGGGGGATTCGAATAACGCTTGTACTGCCACGCCGCTTTGTAAACTTGATTGTAGAAGCCGGCGAACTCGGCGTCGCAGGGAGCGGTGTCCGGGCACGCGTAGCCGGTGGCCTTCTCGTACTGCCATGCTTCCGGCCACGTGTCGGTGACAAGCGACATCTCCTTCTCGAGGAGGACGAGCAGTACACGCTGGCTGACACCGCAGACCTGGCCGACTCGTGTGATGATCTGGGCCGCGGTCTCGTTGGCCTGGCCGATGTATGCGCTGCACATGGGGTCGGTGGGACGCGTCCAGGTGCTTTGCCGGTAGTCCTTCAGACAGGTGTACCCAGCTCGGCACTGGCTCACTTTCGAATTGAGGAACTGCTGGACCTGCTCGGTCGACATTGCGCCGCCGTCGAAGAAGCGGTAGTCGCTGATGATGTTGCCGGGGTCGAACTGCGAAGCATCAGCAGCCAGTGCCGGCGGAGCTGCGCTCAGGAGGCCCGCGATGACAGCGAGCAGGCCGACCGTGGCCGCAGCCAATCGCGGTAAGCGATTCATCGGGAGTCCACCGTTCCGGCGATCGAGCCCGACGACGTGTCATCGGTGTAGCGGAGTTCAAAGGACCACGGCCCCTCGGACGCGGAGGCAACCGGCACGGTCACCGAGGCGCAGTAGGTCACGGAGGCGTCGGGAACGGCGGGTGCGGTCACGCCGTCGACCCCGAAGGCGGAGGTGATCGTGAGCAGGCAGGACCCCTCGGCCACACGGTCGGGAATGACGGCCGACACGACGATGGCTGAGGCATCCGCGTCGAAGCGCGCGTCGAGCAGTTGAACGGGGGCGCTCTGCGGGTCCGGATCCACACTTGGCGGCACGGGCTTTGTAGGGGGCTCGGTGGGCGTCGGCGACGGACTCGGCGAACTCGATGCGGACGGGGAGGACCTCGGCGGAGTCGGCGACCGCGGGGCGTCGGTGTCCGGGGTGCACGCGCTCAGCAGGCCGGCAACCAGTACGGCAGTGCCGAGCGTGACGGAGGCGGGAACTCGACGGGCACGCATGCCTGAATGCTAGCCATCCGGTTTCCTTACCGGGGCCCAGACACGCTCGACCCTAACCGATTGGGTGCCGCGGCCCCCGGGTCAGCCGCGGAAGTGGGGGGCGATCTCGTTGTTGAACGCCGACAGAGCAGCCCCGATCGCCATGTGCATGTCGAGGTACTGGTAGGTGCCGAGGCGCCCACCGAACCAGACGCCGTCCTCGGCTTTCGCGAGCTCGCGGTAGCGAAGCAGACGCTCACGGTCGACGGGCGAGTTGATCGGGTAGTAGGGCTCGTCGTCACGCGTCGCGAACCGCGAGAACTCACGCACGATGACCGTTGCGTCGTCGGTGTAGGTGCGTTCGGGGTGGAAATGCCGGAACTCGTGGATGCGGGTGTAGCGTACGCCGGCATCGGAGTAGTTCATGACGGGCGTGCCCTGGAAGTCCTTGATCGGCAGCACCTCCTGCTCGAAGTCGAGGGTGCGCCAGGCGAGCTCGCCTTCGCCGTGCTCGAAGTAGCGGTCGAGCGGGCCGGTGTAGACGACGGGGATTCGGCCGACGACCTTGCCCTTGCTGATCGACTGCGACTCGTCGAAGAAGTCGGTGTCGAGACGGACCTCGATGAGCGGGTGGTCCGCCATCCGCTCGAACCATGCCGTGTACCCGTCGACGGGCAGTCCCTCGAACCGGTCGTTGAAGTACCGGTTGTCGTAGTTGTAGCGGACGGGCAGCCGGGAGATGATCTCGGCCGGCAGCTCGCGCGGGTCGGTCTGCCACTGCTTGGCCGTGTAGTCGCGCACGAACGCCTCGTAGAGCGGGCGCCCGATGAGGGAGATCGCCTTCTCCTCGAGGTTCGCGGGCTTGCCGTCGCCCAGTTCGGCGGCTTGCTCGACGACGAGCTCACGCGCCGAACCCGGCGAGTGGGAGGCGCGGAAGAATTGGTTGATGGTGCCCAGGTTGATGGGCAGCGGGTAGATCTCGCCGCGGTAGTTCGCGTAGACGCGATGCACGTAGTCGGTGAACTTCGTGAACCGGTTGACGTACTCCCAGACCGACGGGTTGGAGGTGTGGAAGAGGTGCGCGCCGTAGCGGTGCACCTCGATGCCGGTCGTCGGCTCGATCTCGCTGTAGGCGTTGCCGCCGATGTGGCTGCGACGGTCGATGACGACGACGCGCAGCCCGAGCTCCTCGGCGACGCGTTCGGCGATGGTGAGACCGTAGAGGCCCGCGCCGACGATGATCAGATCGGGCTGCATGGCTCCCCTTCATGGAGACGACGACCGCTGGTGGAGGGACTCACTGCTGGCCCCTGACGAAGACACGGCGGTAGGCGGCACGCCGGATGCCGAGCGGGATGAGGCGGTAGCCGCCCCGCACCAGGATATTGCGCAGGGCCTGCCGCCTCGTGGTGAACCCGATCGAGCGGAGTTCGCGCTGGAGCCGGAGTTCGGCGCGCAGCTGAGCCCACCCTCCGCGGCGCTTGTACGCGCCGGCATCGACCCGGTATCGGACGACGGGCTCGGGCAGGTTGTCGACGCGGGCGCCGGAGTGGATCATCCGGGCGAACAGCGAGTAGTCCTCCATCAGCGGGGTGTCCTCGCGGTATCCCCCGGCCTTGCGGACAGCCTCGCGCCGGTAGACGACCGTCGGATGGTTGAACGGGTCGTGGAAGCGCGCGTAGTCGGCGATCGCGGCGCCATGCGGGGGGATCCGCAGGCCGAGGGCGGCACCGGAGTCGCTGGCGAATTCGAACATGCCGCCGCCCACGAGGTCGAGGGACCCGTCGATCAGGGCGGTGAGCTGGTTCTCGAAGCGGTGCGGGAGGCTCTCGTCGTCGGCGTCGATGCGGGCGACGATCTCGTGACTGCACCGCTCGAGGCCGGCGGTGAGCGCCCGGGACAGGCCACGGTTCTGCGGGAGTTCGACGAGGTGCACCGGCACGGGACTCGAGTCGACGATCGTGCTGATCGCGGCCGCGAGCGGCTCGGGCACGGCGCCGTCGCGGACGATGACGACCTCGTCGGGGACGAGGGTCTGCTCGGTGACCGACGACTCGAACGCCCGCTTGAGGTAGGCGGCGTGGTCGCCCCGGTAGACGGGGAGGAGCAGGGAGAACGGCGGCGTGCTCATCGGACGGCGGCCTCCTCGACGGCGCGGACCGCTTCGGTCGCACGGCCGAGGTCGGCGAGCACGATGGAGTTGGGGCGGGGACGCGAACGCCAGCCGTCGGACCATCCGGTGCGGAACCCGTCGCGGAGGGTCGGCCGGTCGCTCGACAGGCGCACGGTGCGGATCCACCGGCGGATCGTCGAGGCGCCGTAGACGATCTTCTCGAGGGGCGAGAGCGCGGACGAGAACCGCCAGAGCCACACCTTGTTGCGAACCTCATTGAAGAAGCGCGCTCCGGGGTCGGCGTCGGTGGAACCTCGCACATTGGTCTTGTGGACGACGACGCTCGCGGGAACGGCGAGACCACGGCGGCCGCGCACGAGCCGGGCGGAGTATTCGAAGTCGTCGTTCCAGATGAAGTAGTCGGCGATCGGCAGACCGACTCGACGGATGGCGTCGGCGCGGACGAACATCGACACGAACGACGAGGTGCGCACATCGACGACGCCCGCGCGGGTGGCGGACGCGCGGCGCGCGGCGCGCGCGAACGGGTTCGGTCGAGGCGTGTTCATGGGGTGGTCGAGCCCGTCCGTCCAGACGACCCGGGAGCCGAGCAGGTCGGTGTCAGCCGGCGCCCTCTCGGCGACGCGCAGCAGTTCGACGAGCGCCGTGGGCGTCGGGACGGTGTCGTCGTCCATCGCCCAGACCCAGTCGACGGCGCGGTTCTGCAGGGCCGCAGCGAGACCGACGGCGAAGCCGCCCGCTCCCCCGGTGTTGCGCTCGAGCTCCCAGAGCTCGACCTCGGGTGCCGCCGCACGGACCGCGTCGGCGGTTCCGTCGGTCGACGCGTTGTCGATGACGATGATCGCGTCGAGGGGCCGGGTCTGCTCTTTCAGGGCCTGGATCGACTCCAGCAGGAGCTCTCGACGGTTGTAGGCGACCACGACCGCCACGACGGTGCTCACGTGCTGCTGAGTCAATCGATTCCCGGTCCTGACACGTCGAAGACGCCCGGCGGACGCGTCACCCATTCAACCATCCCCGCTGTCAGGGGATGGCAGATGGTCGGCGAGCGAGTGCCGCTCGAGAGGCCGACCGTTGTCCGTGGCGGCTGCCCGAGCTCGTGCGAGATGCAGCGAGAACGCAATCTCCTCACGGACACGCACCGATGTGCGTCCTGGGTCGATCGAAGCCTTGAGCCTGAAGTGCCGTTTGGATTCGCTATCGCGCGCGTCCCTTACCATCGCCGGGGCAACACCGTGCGGCGCAACGCGCTGAGAGATAGTGTCCCACAGTGCAATTTCGGTAGAATCGAGCCATGGAAAGCAGCGCTGTGAGCCCGGGTTCGCTGCCGCTGCAGGCGAGCAGTTTCCCGTACCGGTCGGAGTTGCTGGCGAACCTCAGCGCGCTGATCCTGCTGTGGGATTCTCCCGCCCTGCAAGGGGAGATCCTCGCGAAGAGCGGCGAGAGCATCGACCAGCCTTCTCACGCAACCCTCCGGCACCTTCTCGCCTGGGGACCGATGCGCCCGACCGCGCTGTCCGAGGTCCTCGCCACTGGGGCGTCGTACGTGAGCAAGATCGTGCGCCGGCTCGAGAACGATGGGCTTGTAGAGCGCTCGGCCGACCCTTCCGATCGGCGTGCCACCCTGATCAGCCTCACTCCCGCGGGAGAGGAGGCGGCACGTGGCGTGTACGCACTCGGCGATCGCATGATCGCCGAAGTGCTGGAAGCGTGGTCACCCGCCGATATCGAGCACTACACGGCTCTCACCGAGAGGTTCGTGAAGGACGCGATAACGTCAGCGGATCGCATGCTGGAACGGGGCCTTCTCCCCGTGAAGCCTTAGTACCACCGCTGCGGCTCATCGCGGCGCCATCGCACCCAGGCAATACCGGGTTATCGACGGAGACCCGCGTCGCTGTCGCGTATGAATGCTGGCCCTGGTCGCTTGCTCGAGTTGCCCTGCGACGGGAAGACGAGCCGCCGGCCAACCACACGAGGGCTGACCGGCGTCTATGCCGCATCAGGTGTCAGATCGTCGGCACCGTTCCGCCGTCGATCACGACCTCGGCGCCGACGATCGCCGACGCCCGATCAGAGACCAGGAAACCAACGAGGTCGGCAATCTCATCCGTCTCGGCGAACCGCCCCAAGGGCACGCCTCCGAGGGAATCCATTACGCGCTGCGCCGCGGCCTCCCTGCTGATTCCGTTGGCTTCGGCGATCCGGTCGTAGAACACTTCCGTGGCTTCTGTCCTGATGCCACCCGGACTTATCGCGTTGACACGAACACCTTTCGGCGCGAGCTCGGTGGCGAGTCCCTTGCTGTAGGTGCGCAGCGCTCCTTTCGCGGCCGCGTAAGGAAGTGTCGACTCCCACTGAGGCAGCTGTCGTTGAATCGACGTGAAGTGCACGACGACTCCTGACCCCTTAGCGACCATGGCCGGAATCAGCGCGCGGTCCAGACGCACGGCGCCGAGGAAGTTGAGTTGGAGTTCGGTGATCCACTGCTCCTCGGGCACCGCCTCGAACCCGCCCGCCGGCGTGGACGATCCTCCAACAACGTGCACGACGATGTCGACGCCACCGGCCTTCTCCATCTGGGCCGCGACACGATCAGTGCCCGCCTTGGTGGCGGTGTCCGCGCTGATGGATCGGTCTGGGCGTTCCAAGCCCTCAGGCATCGACCGAGCGGAGACCCAGACGTCGGCGCCGAGCTCCCGCAATCGCCGAACAACCGCGGCACCGGCCCCTTTCGTTCCACCAGTCACCAGAGTTCGACGACCATCCAGTCGATCGTGATCTGAGAGCGACATACGCATCTTCCCCTCTACTCACCCGAGTCAGGCGCGGACGAGCTACGCAGCCGCCGGCGCGAAATCGAGCTCAACGATCCGCCCCTCATCGTTCAAGCGGAACTGGTATTCCAGTTCCGCGACCCCGCCGGGGAAGTTTCCCTCGAGCCGATACGACGCCCCCACCATTCCGTCGACCTCACGTGCTCCGAGGAAGGTCAGGCTTGTCGTGAAGAGATGAATCGAGCCGTCGATCCAGCGGCGGATCTCGTCCGGCCCGCGAAAGGTCTCGCCCTGGTCCGAGGCCACAGCAGCCTCGGCGAACAACGCGTGCACGTTGTCCGCATCGCCTCCCTGCCAGCCCTCAACGAACCCGTGCACCGCAGCGGGAAGTTCGTCGTTCTTCAGTTCCTTACTCATCATTTTGCCTTCTTCGGTTGGAAACCGTCCTTCAGGACAGTACCACTGGTACTGTCCTGGGCGACAGCACTCGTCGCCCTCTCCATCCGACGGGCCCCTCGAACCGGGGCTGGTTGGGGTTCGTTCGCCGCCAGCACCGTCGACGGGTGCGTCCACGTGCGCGCATCAACGGGGGATGTCATGAGGAACATCGGGGTGGCGGCTGCCGCCGCTGTCGTCGCAATGGTGCTGTCCGGATGTGCGATGTCGTCCACCAGTGAGCAGGGCTCGAGCTACGAAGCCGCCTCCAACGCCGACGACAGCGCGAACTACCTGTTCGTGCAGGAGGCCACGTCGGGGACTTTCCTCCCGAGCTCGGATGACTACTACGACCTGGTCCTCACAGGCGTCGAGGACCACACCGTCTACTTCGCGGACAGGCCGACGCGCGATGCCGGCAGCCTCCCGACAGACCAGTTCATCTCCACCTTCAACTGGGCGCCGGTTGCACCGAATGCGGCGATCGTGCTGCGCCACGGCGACAGCGACGCACAGACGCTCGCCGTGACACTCGACGAACCCTCGTACGACGCGTCGGCTGGCACCGTGCGATATCGCGCGAAAACCCTAGGGACCACTGCCAACACCGATCTCGCGTCGTTCGACGACAGCCTTGATGCCTCGATCCCCGAGTCGTTCGACGACGTCGCATTGTTCATCGATGACGGCGACGCGACCCATTGCGCGTCGAACGGGATCGCCGCCGATGCCTTGGCGAAGCGCGTCGATGGCGCCTCGTCGAGGGTGGAGAGCCTGACCCCGGGCCTCCTCCTCTCCACACCGTGGGGCGACGGCGTCACGGTGTCAGCTGTCAGCGCTTCGACGAGCCAACCTGTCGTGGAGCTGACGTCGGTTGGGGGCGCCACCATTGCGGTCACTCCGACGACATGTCTCACAACGCCGAACGGCCCGGCCGCAGCTGCGGACCTTCAGCCCGGTGACACGATCAACACCGCCGAGGGACAGACTCAAGTGGCGAGTGCGACAGCCGCCACGGCCGAAGTCGTCTCTCTCACGGTCGAATCGAACAACGGCCCGGGTCAGGGCACAGCCATCTTCGTCTACGGCATCCAGGTCTTTCTGGTCGCGGGCGACTAGCGCTCGGATGAAAGCTGGTCGCGTGGCAGTTGCAGGGTCCTGACAAGAGCCTTTGCCGATTGGCGGGTTGACCTGACCCGATACGCGGAGAGTTGCATACGGACTCGCGCGCTGCTGTCGCGGCGATCCGCGGCGGCACCGACGCATCGGGTAGCGTGGGTGACCCGTCCCGCCACGCATTTCCGGAAGCCGATGACTCTGCTCGATCCCTCCGTGGTCTGGTCGACCTTCGTCGCCGTCGTGGTGCTCGTCACGCCGGGCCTGCTGATCGCGGGGGCTGCGAGTATTCGAGGCATCGCACTGGTCGCGCTGGCCGCTCCGCTGACCATTGCGACGGTCGGCGTCGTCGGAGTGCTGAGCGAGTTCGTCGGGGTGTGGTTCGGCTGGTGGTCCGTGCTGGTGCTGGCCCTCGTGGCTGCGATCGCGACCCGGCTGTTGATGCGCAAGAGGACGCCTCCCGCCTGGGCACGCGGTTCCTCTCATGACGCCCTCGTTCTGAGCGCGGGCGCCCTGGTGGCCCTCATCGTCGTCGGCGTGATCGCCTACCGGGACACCCCGGTGGGCGCGATCAGTCAGACCTATGACGCGGTCTTCCACCTGAACGCGGCCGCCTCGATCCTCGACACCGGACGGGCGTCATCCCTCGAGCTGTACCGGCTGACGAACCCCGACAGCGCCTCGATCGACTTCTATCCCGCCGCCTGGCATTCGCTGGTTGCCTTGACCTCCCAGATCGCGCTCGTACCTGTCGCGACCGCGACGGGAGCGGTGTGGATCGCAGTGGCGGGCGCGCTGTGGACTCCGGGAGTGGTGCTGCTCACCCGTGCGGTGGTCGGCCGGCATGCTCTGCCCGGCTGGCGTCTTCTCATCCCGGTCGCCCTGTCGACCTGCTTCGCCGCCTTCCCCTACCTGCTGCTCAGCTGGGGCACGCTGTACCCGACGGGCCTCGCCACCGCGCTGCTGCCCGCCGGCCTCGCGCTCCTCTGGTTCGCGGTGCCGCTCAACCGGGTCGCGTTCGCGCGCGGCGTGCTCCCGGCGTTCCGGCGCAGTGTCTACCCCGCCTCACTCCTGCTGGTGTGGGTGGTCGCCGCGGTGTTCGCACATCCGCGGACTCTCATCACCTTCGTGGCACTGGCGGTGCCGCTCGCGGTGCTGGTCATCGTGCTCGCGAGCCAGGGTCTGCGGCGGGCGGGACGCCGGCGTTCGGCGATGGCCGTCGTGGCGATCCCCATCGCGGCCGTTGTCATCGCTGTTGCGGCGGCGGGGGTGATCCTCGTGCGCGCCTACGACCTCGTCAACGACCCCATCTCGAATCGGCTGACCGGCGGGCCCGCGACCGCGCACCAGGATCTGCTCGCGTCGGCCATCCAGGTGTTGACCGCGGCGCCGCTGTCGGCCCCGGGAGATCTCCCGCTGCCTCCCGCGATCCTTCTCGCTGCCGCTGTGCTCGCCGGAGCAGTGCTGGCGTTCCGCAGTCGCCGCGCGCTGCCCGTTGTACTCGGCGTGCTCGTCATGGGGGTGCTGTATTGCCTGGCCGCCGGATCCAACGACGACCTCGCGAAAATCCTCACCGCGGCCTGGTACAAGGACAAGTACCGGCTCATCTCGGTGCTCCCTCTGCTGAGCATCCCGCTCATCGTGCTGACCCTCGAGTGGCTACGGCGCGGGATCCGGCACGGTCCCCGGATCGCGGCGGCCGCTCTTGCCGCGACCGTGCTGCTCTCCTGGTTCGGCCCGACTCTGTCGGTCATGAGCGAGCAGATCGGCCGCACGTTCGCCCTGCCGCAGAGCGAGAAGGCGGGCACGCTCATCGACGCCGACGAGATCGCGCTGCTCGAGCAGGTTGCCAGCATCGTTCCCGCGGATCAGCGCGTGCTGAGCAACCCGTGGGACGGCTCTTCCCTCGTCTGGGCCATCGGACATCGCGAACCCGTCTTCCCCCATCTCGTCGGAGTGTGGGGCGCTGACCGCGACATCGTCGCCACCCGGCTCGACGAGGCGGGCACCTCGCCCGACGTCTGCGAAGCGCTCGATAACCTCCGCGTCCGCTACGTGATCGCCGATCCCGAGAAGCTGTGGGGCGGCACCGATCCGCAGGCCGCCCTCTACGCGGGAATCGACCGCGCCGTCGCGTCGGCCACCCTCGTCCCCGTCCTCACCGAGGGGTCGACGGTGCTGTACCGGATCGACGCCTGCGGGCCGCTTCTCTGACGCCGACGCCCTACTCTTGAATAACTTAACAGACACCCAAACTCATTTGTACTCAATTCGGATATCGGCCTTTCCTTGTGGTACGGCATTTCTATGCCGGAGACAGGCCGCGGCACGTTCAAGGGCACGACATACTGCCATCGCCGCGGAGGGATCATCCTCCGGTCGCGACAGGATCATCCGCTCGTCGCAGGGGCTTGCCAAGACCCCGCCGGTAGGCTCCTCTCGATGGTGACTCTGCGCGTCGTGCTCGAGAACATCCTCGAGGCATCTCCGCGTGGCATCGCGAGATACAGCGAGGAACTCACGCGCGCGCTCATCGAGCACGCTCCCCGCGATTGCAACATCGAAGGCATCGTCGCGGCGGCCACCGCGGCCGAGTACGAGAGGCTCGAGGAGCTGCTCCCCGGTCTGAGCGGACTGCACAAGCTGGCGCTCCCCCGCCGCGAAGTGCGAGCCGCGTGGCAGCACGGCTTCACCACCCGGCCGCTCGGCGGCATGGTCCATTCCCCGTCGCTGCTCGCCCCCCTGACCCGGCACGATCGGGCCAGCAGCCCGGGCGAGCAGACCGTGGTGACCATCCACGACGCGGCGCCCTGGCTGTACCCGCAGTCCTCGAGCGTCCAGTCGAAATGGGTGCTGCAGATGGCGGGCCGCGCCCGTCGTCACGCCGACGCGATCGTCGTCCCGACACACGCCGTGGCCGACGAGCTCGCCGACCGGCTCGGCCTCGGCGATCGGCTTCGCGTGATCGGCGGTGCGGTCAGTTCGAATCTGACACTGCCCGACAATGCCGACGAGATCGCCGAGCGACTCGCGCTGCCCTCGTCCTATGTGCTCACGGTCGGCACCCTCGAACCGCGCAAGGCGGTCGACGCCCTGTTCGCGGCTGCGGCGCTGCCCGACTTCCACGACCTGCCCGTCATCTTCGTCGGCCCGCCGGCCTGGGGTGAGCGCACCGTCGACCAGGCGATCGTCGAATCCGGAGCGCCGACCGGCGCGATCCGACACATCGACAGCCTGCCCGACCACGAGCTGGCGGTGGTCATCGATCGCGCGACGGTCTACATCGCCCCCAGCCTGCACGAGGGTTTCGGTCTCAGCGCGATCGAGGCGCTTCATTTCGGCACGCCCCTGATCCACTCGGATGCGCCCGCCCTGCTCGAGGTCGTCGGCGATGCCGGAGTCGTGGTCGAACGCTTCCCGTCCGAGTCGTACCCCGAGCGTCTCGCCGAGGCGATCGCCGCGACCGTCGGCGATGCGACCGCGCTGGAGCGCCTGGCGATCACCGGGCTCGACCGCGCGAAGGCGTTCAGCTGGCGCGACTCGGCGGAGCGGGTCTGGCAGCTGCACGCCGACCTCTGATCGGCGGCACGCGAGCCGGCTCGGTCAGCGGAAGCTGACCGTCGACGACTCGGGAGTGCCCGTGACCTCGCAGATGAGTGAATCGCTGCCGTCGAGCGCTGAGATCGTCACGGTCCACATGTCGCCCGTGTTGACGACCTCGGGATCGGACGAATAGTCGTCCCATGAGCGGGTCTCGTCGAGACCGTCGTCGGCCGCCTTGCAAGCGCCGATCAGTTCCTCGTCAGTCCACTCCACCGGAGGCGCGAAGGTCTCGGCGCGCCCCGCGCTCTCGGCATCCTGCGTGCTCCGCTCGACCGGCGCACCCGACGTGGGAACGAGTCCGTTGCCGGGCGGTTCGATGACGCATCCCGCGAGCAGCCCGATCGTCGCTGCCGCAACCGATGCTGCCGCGATCCGTGCCGCGACGCCGCGCGAGCCCGTGCTGTCAGTCCCCCTCCGCCGGAGTGAGCGCCATCGCGTCGGCCGTCATCTGCTGGATCAGCGAGTAATCGGGGGCCTCGGGGTCGATCAGCGGCGGAACGAAGTCGACGTTCGTGATCGGCTGCCCCTTCGCGAGGAGCGCCAGTTCGACGAAGCGTCCGAGCGTGCCTTGAGGGATATCGGTCTTGACCACCTCGGAACCCGCGGCCGCCACGTCCTGGAACCTGGCCAGCACGTTGGAGGGATCCATCTGCTGGATCATCGCCTCCTGCACCTCGCGCTGCCGCGACATGCGGTCGTAGTCGCTGGTCCCGTGCCGTGAGCGGGCGTACCAGAGGGCGGTGTTGCCGTCCATGTGCTGAACGCCGGGTTCGATCCAGGCGCCGACATCGGAGAGGTCCTCGCTGCCGCCGATGGGCAGGCGCTCCTTGACATCGATCGTGATCCCTCCGAGCGCGTTGATCAGCTGCTCGAAGCCGTACATGTCGATGAGGACGTAGTACTGGATCTGGATTCCGAGCGCACCCTCGACCGCGTCGCGCATCGCCTCGATTCCCGGTTCGCTGCCCTCTGCGACGGCGTTGGGGTAGAGGTCGGGGCTCTTCAGCTCGACCTCGGTGTAGATCGAGTTGAGCATGCACACGTCGACGTCGCAGGTGTCGTTGTACCCGTAGCCGTTGGGGTAGTTCGCGAGCATCGGCGAGTCCGCCGAGAACGGGATGCTGGTGAGGTCGCGAGGAAGCCCGAACATGCTGACCTTGCCGGTCGCGTCCTCGATGCTGATCACGGAGACGCTGTCGGGTCGGAGCCCGTCGCGGTCGGGGCCCGCATCTCCGCCGAGCAGCAGGATGTTGTAGCGACCGTTGATGGGCGGCTCGGGAGGCGCCGAGGCGAACACGTTGCCGATGGTGTCGCGGGTCGTGCCGGCAACGACGGCCCCGTAAGCGGCGGTGCCGGTCAGCACCACCAGGGTGACGATCGAGAACGCGGCGACCGCCGGACGCATCGAGCCCTTGATGCGCACCAGCTTCACGAGGCGGAGCGTGTCGAATGTCAGGACGATCCAGAGGATCGCGTAGGCGACGAGGAGCACCTGCGCCACCCACAGGCCGATCGGGTTGGTGGCGACGCTGAAGACGACCACCGGCCAGAGCAGGTACACGACGACGGCGATGCCGACGAGCAGCCACAGCGAGAGGGTCGCGCGGAGACCGAACCGACCGAGCTTGCGACTGCCGGCGAGGGCCTGGGCCGATCCCGGGATCAGCAGGTTGAGCACGACGAGGAACCACGCACGTCGCGTCATCACGCTCTGGGTGACGGGACTGGGGCGGCGCAGTGTGCTGCCGGCTCCGAGGGTCGGGTGCGTGCCGGAGGTGCGGGCGCTCCCCGACCGCGGCGCGGTCACGTACCCGGACGCGCCGCTCACAAGCCCTCTGTCGAGTCGAGTCCCGCCTGGAGGGCAGCGTTCTTCTGCTCCACCTGCTGGGCGAGCGTCTGCATGTACGCCTCGAGCTTGCCGGTGAGGGTGGGATCGCCGGCGGCGAGGATGCGAACCGCGAGGAGGCCGGCGTTCTTCGCGCCGCCGATGGAGACCGTCGCGACGGGGACGCCGCCGGGCATCTGCACGATCGAGAGGAGCGAGTCGAGGCCGTCGAGTGTGGAGAGCGGCACGGGTACACCGATGACGGGCAGAGTCGTGACGCTGGCGAGCATTCCGGGCAGATGCGCCGCCCCGCCCGCTCCCGCGACGATGACTCGGAGTCCGCGGGCCGCCGCTTCACGGCCGTAGCTGATCATCTTGTCGGGTGTGCGGTGGGCGCTGACCACCTCGACCTCGATGGGCACGCCGAACTCCCGCAGCGCGACGGCGGCGGCACGCATGACCGGCCAGTCGGAGTCGGAACCCATGACCACGCCCACCACCGGGCCGAGGTCGTCGGACTCACCGAGCGCGGCAGGGAACACCACTGCTTCTTCGACGCGCGACGGCGCGACCAGACTCTCGTCGGACATGACCGCAATGGTAGGCGGTCCGTTTATGAACGCCCCTTCGGCGCGCCCTCCTCGGTGTGCCTGGAGACGTCATCTCTCCGGCTGCGTGCTCCCCGCGGCCGGACCAGCCACTGCGGAGGGTCGAACAGCCAGCTCAGCGGGCTGCGCAGGACGAGTCCCCCGATCCACCAGGTGAGCGCCACGATCGCGAGGGCGAATACCGGCGTGGCGATGCTCGCGACCACCGCGTGCGGGCCGAGCGGGGCCAGGGAGGGGTACTCGACGATGAGCTTCGCCAGCAGGTGCAGCGCGATCCACTGCGAGGCGTAGACGGGAAGCGTGCGCCGGCCGACCGCCGCGAGTGAGCGACCGATCCGACCGCGATAGCTCGGGAGGCCGAGCAGCTGCAGAGCCGCGTAGAGCACGACGGCCGAGAGCAGCCAGCGCAGTTCCGTCGCCAGGCCGAGTGCTGCAACGACGAGATAGAGCACGACGTAGCCGACGCTCGCGGCCAGCGCCTTCCGCCAGGTGGCGTGCGCGACGAAGTCCAACGCACCGTGCCGGACGTGAAGCCCGAGGTAGAACCAGACGAAGTTCGCGCAGGCGGCACCGAAGAAGACGGCACCGAACTCGGAGTTGATGATCCCGTCCGTGGCCTGGTCGACGAGCGGTGACACGACCGCGAGGGCCGCGATGGCGGGCAGCGCCCAGATCGATCGGTCCCGCAGGACGACGACCAGGAGCCGACTGACGAGGAAGAAGACGACGAGCGCCCAGAAATACCAGAGGCCTGTCGGGAAGAGGAAGCTGGCGACGACGTCGTAGATGTCGGGGGCTGAGGCGCCTCGACCCGGGAGCGAATAGAAGAGGTGCACGACCTGGATCGCGGACCACAGCAGGTACAGGTAGACGAGACCCGACGTGCGTCGGCGGGTGCGGTCGAGGGGCTTCCTCACCGCCTGCGCGGCCAGCAGACCGGAGATGAAGAAGAACAGCGGCATCCGCAGCGGGACGAGTGCGTCGTCGATGGCGGGCCAGATGCCGACCCGCGGACCGAAGGCCCCGTCCATCACGAAGGTGACGTGGAACACGGTGACGAGCAGCATGCTCACGCCGCGACCGGCGTCGACCCAGGACAGACGGTCCCGTTCCGCACCTTCGATCGGTCGGCTCATCACCTGATCAATGCTCACACGTGAACGGGAGATGGCGGGGAACCGGCTGCGTGGTGGCGCGTCAGTCGAACTGCGCCGCCGCCGCCCGCGCACGGTAGGCGACATCGTCGAGGTCGTCCCCGCCCGCCGTCACGTGCCCCACCTTGCGACCGGGCCGAGGGGTCTTCCCGTAGCTGTGGAACTTCACCCCCGGCTGCGCGGCGAACGCGGCGGGATAACGATCGGGAAGGGTGCCGTCCTGCGGGCCGCCCAGGATGTTGACCATCACGCTCCACGCGTCGCGCGACCCCGTGAGCCCGAGCGGCAGATCGAGCACGGCGCGCAGGTGCTGCTCGAACTGACTCGTCGTCGACCCGTCGATCGTCCAGTGACCCGAGTTGTGCGGACGCATCGCGAGTTCGTTCACGAGCACCCGACCATCCGCCGTCTCGAAGAGTTCGACGGCGAGAACGCCCGTCACGCCGAGCCCGCCGGCGACGGCGAGCGCGATCTCGGCGGCTACGTCGGAGACACGGCCGGCGGAACGGGGCGCCGGCGCGATCACTTCAGCGCACACTCCGTTCTGCTGCACCGTCTCGACGACCGGCCACAGAACGGTCTCGCCGGAGGGATTGCGGGCGACGAGCTGCGCCAGCTCGCGAGTGAAATCGACGGCCTCCTCGATGAGCAGGGCGTCGAAGTCGTCGAACCAGTCCTGGGCGTCGGCGCTGCCGTGCACGATGCGGACCCCCTTGCCGTCGTACCCGCCGCGAGGGGTCTTGAGAACCGCGCGTCCTCCGTGGTCGGCGACGAAGCGATCGATCTGCTCGGCTGTGGTGACGCGCTGCCAGTCGGGGACCGGTAGCCCCAGGGCGGTGAGGCGCTCGCGCATCAGGAGCTTGTCCTGCGCGTAGAGAAGGGCGTCGGCTCCGGGCCGCACCGCGACGCCTCGGGCCTCGAGCTCGCGGAGGAGCGGCTGAGGGACGTGCTCGTGATCGAAGGTGACGACGTCGACGGTGGCCGCGAATGCCAGGACGGTGTCGAGGTCGCGGTAGTCGCCGACCTGCGTGACCGCCTGACGCGCCGACACATCGTCCGCCTCGCCGAGCACGGCGATGTCGATCCCCAGCTCGACCGCTGCAGGGATCATCATCCGTGCGAGCTGACCTCCGCCGATGACTCCGACTCTCACGTCGATTCCCTTCTCGATGCCCCATGCCCGGACTGACTTAGACTTCCCCGGATCGCGATCGAAACCGCTCGTCCATCCTCCCGCATGAGCGAGCACCCCGAACCCTTCCCGACAGGAGCAGCCGTGGCGACCGAGGAGGCCGTGCCCCGAGGGCGTCTGCGCACCTCGGCGGTCGCGCTGTTCGATCAGCTGTGGAAGTTCGCCCTCGTCGGCGGCGTCGGGTTCGTCATCGACTTCGGCGTCTTCAACCTGCTGCGCGCGACCATCCTGGCCCCGAGCATCCTGCACGAGGGTCCGATCCTGGCGAAGGTCGCGTCGACGACGCTCGCGATCGTCGCGAACTGGATCGGCAACCGCTACTGGACGTTCGGCCCGCACCGGCGCAGCGACAGCGCGGTGGAGGCGTTCGAGTTCGTCGTCGTCAGCCTCGCCGGCATGGGCGTCGGCCTGCTCTGCCTGTGGGTGTCGCACTACGTGCTCGGCTACACGAGCCTGCTGGCGGACAACATCTCCTCGAACGTGATCGGGCTGCTGCTGGGTTCGCTCCTGCGGTTCACCCTGTACCGGCACTGGGTCTACCACCCGCGACGGTCCGCGTCGAAGCGCTGACAGGGCAGACGCGACCCGCTGACCTCAGGGGTCGAAAGCGCGGCGCGTCGCCTCGGAAGCGCGGGTCGAGGGCGGGACGACGGAGGCGTTCTCCGCGAGGTCCTCGAGGGCGGCGTGCACGAGGTCGACCTGTGGGATGTCCCGGATCCGGAACTCCCGACCTTCGGGGAAGGAGACCGAGACGGTGATGTCGCCGCTGCCGAACAGCGCTTGCAGCGGTCCCTGTCGGAGCGAGAGCCGGTTGCTGCGGTGGTGCAGCACTTCGGAACGCGTGCGGGTGAACACCCCCGACCGGGAGATGACTCGACGGGTGGTGATCACGTGGACACGGCTCGCCCAGGCGATGAACGGGGCGACACCTCCGAGGATCACGATCACGACCGCCACCACCGGGAGGGCGATGTTCTGCCAGGTCTCGGGCAGGTTCCCGGTGAGATACCCGGTCGCGGCGCAGACGACGATGACGAGGATCGCGGGGAGGAGCAGTCGCCGGGCCGAGGAATGGAGCCGCGCCACCAACTGCTCGCCCCCGGCATTACGTGAGATGGAGCTCGGGTCGAACGTCCGCTTGGAACCCGCGGCAGCAGACCTCTCCCGCCTCGCCCCCGCCGCCATGACTCATTAATACCGCAGGTGCGTCACATCCCCGGCGGAGACGGCGAGAGGAATCCGCGCGTCGCCACGGGCCACCTCGAGCCGACCCGACGAGTCGATGCCGGTCGCCTCGCCGAGCACCTCTTCGCCGTCCGGCATGATCACGCGGACCGCGCGACCGATGGTCCCGCAGGTGGCGGCGACGTCGGACCGGATGCCGCCGGCATCGGCGTCGCCTCCGGCTGCGGCCAGCGACGCGACGCCTGCGAGGAAGTCTTCGAGGAACCCGCCCAGCACCGAGTCGATGTCGGCGTCCACCCCTTCGACGATCAGTGACGTGGCGGTGTCGACGGGGAGGTCGTCGGCGCTGATCGAGATGTTCACGCCGGCGCCGACCACTGCGCCGGTCAGGTCGGGGAGCAGTTCCGACAGGATGCCGCACACCTTACGTCCCCCGATGAGCACGTCGTTCGGCCATTTGAGCTCGGCATCGGCCCCGAGCGCGCGCAGGGCGCGGGTCATCGCGGCGCCCGCGATCAACGGAAGCCATCCGAAGGCCGCGACGGGCATGTCGGGCCGGACGAGCACCGACGCCGCGAGCGACGTACCGGCCGGTGCGGTCCAGACGCGGCCCAGCCGACCGCGGCCCGCCGTCTGGGTGTCCGTCGCGATCACCGATCCCCCGGGCCATTCGGCCGCCGCGGGTCCGACCGCCCGCGAGGTCAGCTCGTCGTTGGTGGACGCCGCGCTCGCCAGCCACTCGAGGCGGTTAGATGCGGCGCGTGAACGGGGAAGCTCCATGCGGTCACGGTATCCCAGGCCTCGTCGCGCGCGGCCCTAGTATTGCGGGGTGCCAGACGAGGCTGCCCCCGACCTTCTCCGCGCCGTCGTCGTCCTCCCCACCTACAACGAGGTGGAGACGCTGCAGACGGTGGTCGATCTGGTCCTCGCGGCGGATCCCCGCCTCGACATCCTCGTCGTCGACGATGGCTCGCCCGACGGCACCGGCGACCTCGCCGACCGCATCGCCACCGCCTCCGAACGCGTATCGGTGCTGCACCGGCAGACGAAGGACGGTCTGGGTCGGGCCTACCTCAGCGGATTCGAGTGGGCCCTCGGCCGTGGCTACGACGTGCTCATCGAGATGGACGCCGACGGATCCCACCCCGCGGAACAGCTCGGCGACCTCCTCGACGCCGTCACCCTCGGCGGTGCCGACCTCGCGATCGGGTCGCGCTGGGTGCCGGGCGGCCGCGTCGTCGACTGGTCGACAGCACGCCAGGCGCTGAGCCGGGGCGGCAACACGTACGCTCGCGTCGCCCTCGGCATCCCGACCCGCGACTCGACGTCGGGGTTCAGAGCCTACCGCGCCGAGCTGCTCGGCGCCCTGCACCTCAATGACGTCCACTCGCGCGGCTACTGCTTCCAGATCGACATGACCCTGCGCGCCGTCGACTCGGACGCCCGGGTGACCGAGGTGCCGATCGAGTTCCGGGAGCGGATCAGCGGAGTATCGAAGATGAGCCGCTCGATCGTCGCCGAGGCGATGCTCCGGGTGACCTGGTGGGGTCTGCTGCGCCGACTCCACCTGCGCCGCCGGTCGGCCTGACACGGCGGGGCATCCCCCGGTTCGCCGGAGAACGGCGCCCGGTTTTGTCGGAAAGGTCAACGGGAGCCCCTACTGCCTGAAAGGTATGGTGAACCGGTGAGCGACGAACGCCCCTCGGCCCCCGACATGTACACGACCGCAGGCAAGCTGCAGGATCTGCGCAACCGCTTCCACGAGGCGGTGACCGCCAGCGGCGCCGCTGCCGTGGAGAAGCAGCACGCCAAGGGCAAGAAGACCGCCCGCGAACGCATCGAGCAGCTCCTCGACCACGGCTCGTTCGTCGAGCTCGACGAGTACGTGCGCCACCGCACCCACGCGTTCGGCATGGAGAACAAGCGTCCGTACGGCGACGCCGTCGTCACCGGTCTCGGCACCATCCACGGACGCCAGGTGGCCGTCTACTCGCAGGACTTCACCGTCTTCGGCGGTTCGCTCGGCGAGGTCGCCGGCGAGAAGATCATCAAGGTCATGGATCACGCCCTCAAGATGGGTGTGCCGATCATCGGCATCCTCGACTCGGGCGGCGCGCGCATCCAGGAGGGTGTCGTCGCCCTCGGCAAATATGGCGAGATCTTCCGCCGCAACACCGCGTCGTCGGGCGTCATCCCGCAGATCTCGATCGTCATGGGTCCCGCCGCCGGCGGTGCGGTCTACTCCCCCGCACTCACCGACTTCGTGATCATGGTCGACAAGACCAGCCAGATGTTCGTCACCGGCCCCGACGTGATCAAGACCGTCACCGGCGAGGACGTCGGCATGGAGGAGCTCGGCGGCGCGCTCACCCACAACACCCGGTCGGGCGTCGCGCATTACCTGGCCAGCGACGAGGATGACGCCCTCGACTACGCGCGCACCCTGCTCGCGTTCCTCCCCGACAACAACATGTCGGATGCGCCCGTCTACGAGGCCGAGGCCGAGCTCGAGATCACCGATGCCGACCGTCGCCTGAACACGCTCATCCCCGACAGCCCGAACCAGCCCTACGACGTGCACACCGTCATCGAGCACATCGTCGACGGCGGCGACTTCCTCGAGACCCAGCCGCTCTACGCGCCCAACATCGTCGTCGGCTTCGGCCGGGTCGAGGGCCGCTCGGTCGGCATCATCGCCAATCAGCCGAGTGCGATGGCGGGCACGCTCAACATCGACGCCGGCGAGAAGGCCGCGCGCTTCGTGCGGTTCTGCGACGCGTTCTCGATCCCGATCCTCACCCTCGTCGACGTGCCCGGCTACCTGCCCGGCACCGACCAGGAGTGGACCGGCGTCATCCGCCGCGGCGCGAAGCTCCTGTACGCCTACGCCGAGGCCACCGTTCCGCTCGTGACGGTCATCACCCGCAAGGCGTACGGCGGGGCCTACATCGTGATGGGCTCCAAGCAGCTGGGCGCCGACCTCAACTACGCCTGGCCCACCGCCGAGATCGCCGTCATGGGCGGTCAGGGCGCGGTCAACATCCTCTACCGCGGCGAGATCAAGCGGGCCGAGGAGGCCGGCGAGGACGTGGCCGAGGTCCGGACCCGCCTCGCGAACGAATACACCTACAACGTGGCCAGCCCGTTCCTCGCCGCGGAGCGCGGCGAGCTGGACGGCGTGATCGAGCCCGCGCAGACACGTGTCGTCGTCGTCAAGGCGTTGCGCGCCCTACGGACCAAGAGGTCGAGCCTTCCGCCGAAGAAGCACGGGAACATCCCGCTGTGACCGACGAGAACGCCGTACGGGTCGTGTCGGGCAACCCGACCGACGAAGAGCTCGCAGCCGTCGTGGCAGTGCTCACCGCGGCCGCCGACGAGCGTCCCGCAGCCGAACCGGCAGCCACCGTCGAGCCGAACGCCTGGGCGAAGTCCCAGCGCTCACTCCGCTCATGGGACCAGTCGAAGCGCTGGGGCTGACCGCTCTCCACCGACGCCCGCTCTCTCGGGAACGCTCGTTTTGTTGCGCGGGGCAAATCCCCGCCCATTGAGCGAAGCGAAATGAAGGGGGCACTCATCGACCCGACCGTGCGCGAACCTGCCGGTTAAAAGGGAATGAGGGCCGGTCCACCCCTGAACCGGCCCTCGTATAAACCCCGAGCTGAGGTAACAACCCGAATTTCACCCCAACTCGCCCCCAGATCACTCGCTTGCTTACCCTAGTCAGCGAGTGCCCGGTGATGTCTGCTTAGAGAGACACCTAGCAAGATCTATAGTGCAGTACCCCACTACCCCCTAAAAGTCGGCATTTGGGGGGACACCCGGGGTACAAATCGCCCCAAAATCCGCACAAAATCAACCAACGCAGCTCTACACCGACCTGTATATAGGGGTACGGTCCCCCGAGCGGGGGACGATGTTGTGGTTCCGGGGTACAGACCCCGGGAGTCACGACGCGTCGACGGAGACCCTCTTACGCGGAATCTCGAGCCACAGAGCGAGCTCGTCGTCGTCGCCCTCGTCGGACAGGGCGCTCGCGGCTCCGTCGTCGGCGGTGCGGATTCCCACGATGGTGACGGCGTTCTCCGATTCGGCGGGAACGGTGCGGATGACGATCCGATCCGCATCGGTCGAGGCCAGGGCTGCCGCCACCTCGCCGAGGACACGCTGCAGGTCGGCATCGTCGAGCTCGTCGACACCGCCCTCGTCGAGCAGCTGGACGCTCGCACCGCGCCGTCGGGCAGCGGTGATCTGCTCCCGCACCGCGTCGTTGAGCAGGGTTCGCCCGCGGATCTCGTCTCGGAGCGCGCCCTCGAGGATGAAGCACTCGGCCCTGTCCTCCTCGCTGATGTTGCCGCCGGTGAGGGCGATCCGCTGGAGCATGGCCTCGGCCATCTTGCTGGTCTGCACGAGACGGAACTGCCGCTCGTAGAGGTGCGCCTCCTGCGCCGCCTGCCAGTCGACGGCCTCGCGTTCGGCGAGCGTGAACTGACGCGCATCGCGGGCGGCTTTGGCGAGGGCGTAGGCGAGCATGTTGGCCATCGTGACCCAGACGATGCTGCCGATGACGCCCATGTCGGCGGCCTTGGCGAAACCGCCCCAGAGAACGGATTGGAGCACGAGCACGGCGATGCCGATCCAGCCGAACACGTACTGCCGACGGACCGCTGTGATGGTCATGAGTGTGCCGACCGCGGCGACGTGCCAGGTGGAGTAGCCGGACGGCGCCTGCGGATCGAGCCCGCTGGTGACGAGGAAGCACGCCGCGGCGGAGACCCCGACGTTGAACGCCGCGAGCGGTGTGGACATCGGCGTGGGGCTGAGCGGCCACAGGCTGAGGGCGGTCGCGATCGCGTAGAGGACCATGGCGACCACGACGGCGACGGGGTCGCGCGAACCGCTGAGCGCGAAGGTCCCGAGCACGATGTGGTACGCCGAGAACAGCGCCCCGACGGCGAGGATGGTGGTCCGCGATGTGGTTCTCATGACCAGTCGGGTCCGTTCTCGACCATGCTCAGCACGGCGGACGGCTCGTCGAACGCGACGACATCGCTGCCCTCGGGCGTCGGCCATTCGAGAGTGACGGCGGTGCCGCGTCCGGGCGCCGATGTGATGGCCGCCTTCCCTCCGACATTGGCGACGCGCTCGATGATCGAGGTGCGCACTCCGAGCCGCTCGATCGGGACGCGTGCGGGATCGAAGCCCACCCCGTCGTCGACGACACGGATCGCGATGCGCTGCTTGGCGGCGCTCGCGTGGACGTGCAGCGACCGGGTCACCGGCGTTCCCTGGCCCCCATCGGCGTGGTTGACGCTGTTCACCATGGCCTGCATCGCGGCCTCGACGAGCGCATCGGCCACCTCGGCGGGCACCTCGGTGCTGCCGACGACCCTGATGTGCACGTCGAACGCGCGCGGCTGCTCCGCGACGGCGATCCGGAGCCGCCCGGCGAGCTCCTCGATGCCCACGTCGGCGAGCGCGGCGGGGAAGGTCGTCTGCGCGTCGCTCAGGTGGGTGATCGCGCTCCGCGCCATCCGAGCCGCGAGAGCCTTGGTCTCGGCCGACCGAGCGCGAGCGGCTGAGAGGAGGGTGATGAGGACGTTGTCGTGCACCAGTGCGTCGACCCTGACGCGCTCGCTCTCGGTCGCATGGTTGCGCACAGCCGTCGAATAGCTCTCGAGCGCGAGCGCCTGAGCCTGGTCGACGGCCTGAGCCGCGTGCCTGAGGGAGACGATGACGACGAGCATGACGAGCCCGATGAGGAAGCAGTAGAGGCCGTCGAGACTGGCGACCACATCACTGACGCCCCCTCCGCTCGGCATCGTGCGCAGCCAGCCCAGCAGGGCGGGCGTCACGACGGTGTAGGCGAGCGCCCAGCCCCACCTCTCCCCCGCTGACACGATCGCGCACCCGGTCGCGACGTTGCAGAGGTAGAAGATCCAGGCGTAGTCGTCGAGGTCGATCGTCTCGACGACGAACGGCCACGCGATGAGCGCCGCGAGGTAGACGCCGGCGACGAGGCCGAAGATCGGCTTCGTCCACTGCCGGAAGATCGCGGCGAGGCTCGCGAGGGCCAGCGAACCGAAGATCGCGACGACGATCGACAGGCCCGCCGCCGACATCATGTAGGGGAACTGGCTGATGAGCGCGGGCAGCGTCTGGATCGCGAAGACGATCCCGAGCACGCTCCCCGCGGTCGACGCGAGGACCTCGACCTGACTCGAGGTGATGGGGTTGGCCGGACGGCGCAGCCCCGGAACGTTCTGTGTCGGCGCCTCAGCGCTCATCGACGGCATCGGGATCGAGACCGGGCAGGATGCCGTCCTCGACCGCGCGACGCAGCAGATCGACCTTGGTGGGTGCCGGACGTCCGACCTCGACGTACTTCACGCGGATGCGGTCGAGATACTCGCGCGCCGTCGATGCGGCGATACCGAGCTGCTGCGCGACCATCTTGAGCGGCAGCCCCGAGGCGTACAGGTGGAGCACATCGCGTTCGCGGCGTCCGAGCTGCGCCTTCGCGAAGTCGGCGTCGGCGTCGATCGCGCTCGCCCACTCGAGGTTGTTGAGCACCTCGCCGCCGGCGACGGACTTGATGGCGGCCATGACCGTCTGGGTCGCCGCCGACTTCGGGATGACGCCCGCTGCCCCGGCGGCGAGCGCCTCGCGAACGCTGCCGACACGGTCGGCGATGCTGTGGACGAGGACACCGGCACCGGTGGCCTGGATCTTCTTGACGTTCTCGGTGACGACCGACCCGTCGCCGAGCGACAGGTCGAGAACGACCACGTCGACCTCGCGGCCGGCGAGTGCGGCGACGAGCGCGTCGACGTTCGCCGCCTCTTCGACGAACTCGTAGCCCGCGTCGATGCACGCGGCGCGAAGCCCCAGTCGCACCGACTCGTGGTCGTCGACGGCGGCGACACGCACAAGAGCGGTCGGCGTCTCATGCGGCGCGAACGCGGCTTCATGTGTGCTGATATGCGGTTCCATCGTCTCGATCACGGTGAATCTGTTCTCCCCCGAACTCATCCCCTGGTCCTGTCCTTAATCGTAGGGGCGATGGGGGCCAAACGTACCCCGGGTGCACGCCCCCCTTTCACGGTGCGTCCATTATTCGGTCGAATCCGCCGATAACCGGGCCACGGCGCGCCGGGGGGACAGAACGGTCGTCCGTTCCGCGTAATCCCGCGCCTGCTCGACCGAGAGTCAGCGGACGAGGGTTGCGACCGCTTCGACGTGGTGCGTGCTCGGGAAGAGGTCGAATGCTGTGAGGGCTGTCAGGCGGTACCCCGCTTCGCGCGCGAAGCCGATGTCCCGCGCGAGCGCGACGGGATCGCAGGCGACGTAGACGAGCTGCGCCGGGGCCAGTCGCCCGAGCGTTCGCATGACGGCTTTACCCGCGCCGGACCGGGGCGGATCGAGCACGACGGTTGAGCGGGAGATGCGTTCGCGGTCGGCGCGGCCCGAGCGGCGCTCGAGATCGGCGACATATCGGTCGACTCGCGCGGTCTCGGCCGCGGCCCCGCTCCAGTCACCGAGGTTGCGGGCCGCGAACGCGGTCGCGGTGCCGTCCGACTCGACCGACGTGATGCGGGTCGCGGGACCGAACCGGTCGCCGACGGCAGCCGCGAGCAGTCCGACACCGCCGTAGAGATCGAGATTGGCGGCCGCCGGATCGAAGACCTGGCCGTCGATGGCCTCCTGGACCGCGCGGGTCAGGGTGGCGGCGGCAGCGGGGTGCACCTGCCAGAAGCCGTGACGGGCGAGCCGGAACTCACGGTCGCCGACGACCTCGGTGAGGGTGCCGTCGGAGCTCGGCCTCCCCTCCCCCACGGTGACGTGGACCTGACCGGTGGACGAGGCGACCATGTCGATCGCGCTCGCGCCCGGGTGCGGGATACCGAGCGGCGCGGCCTCGCGGAGGGCCTCGACGGCGAGCGGGATGTCGCGGACTTCGACGACGTGGTGCGAGCGTGCGGCGTACGGGCCGACGAGGCCGTCGGCGTCGACCTGGAGCCGGACCCGGGTCCGCCAGCCGGCGCCGTCGGGCGAGCCCGGCAGTTCGGTGACCGCGGGCACGATCGTCTCGGCATCCTCGATGCCGCCGAATCGACGGAGACTGTCGACGAGCACGTCGCGCTTGAGGTCTCGCTGACGCCGGGGTGCGATGTGGCCGAACTCGGCTCCGCCGGGGCGCGCAGCCGGATCGCGGTCGACGGCCGCCTCGGGCCAGAAGTGCTCGCGACGGTCGGCGGAGGGGAGCAGGATCTCGACGGTCTCGGCCCGCCAGAACCTGTCGTGTCCGCGATCGGTGACGCGGGCCAGCACGTGCTCACCCGGCATCGTGTCGCTCACGAAGACCACTCGGCCCTCATGGCGGGCGACGAAGACCCCGCCGTGGGCGACGCCCGTCACATCGAGCTGGACGAGCTCGTCGTCGGCGTCGCTCGGACCGGTCACTGCAGCAGACATCGCGTCGAGCATGACACAGGCGGCGGGGGGCACGCCCGACTCGGCGCCGTGCCCGGCCACGCGTTCCCCCGGCGTCGTGGCAGGGTGTCAGGCATGACCACGCTGTACCTGGCCTCGACCTCCCCTGCTCGCCTGGCGCTGCTGCGCGCCGCGGGGATCGAGCCCGTCGCGCTTCCGTCGTCGGTCGACGAGGATGCGGCGGTCGCACGCGCCGAGAGCGAGCGCGACGCACCGCTCTCCCCCTCCGAGATGGTGCTTCTCCTCGCGAAGGCGAAAGCGGAGGCCGTCGCGGGCGGCGCAGCGGCCGACCTCGACGGGTTCGTGCTCGGCGGCGACTCCGCGTTCGAGCTCGACGGAGTCGTCTACGGCAAACCTCACACCGTCGAAGTGGCGCGCGAGCGCTGGCATCGGCAGCGCGGTCGGACCGGCACCCTCTTCTCGGGGCACTGGCTCATCGACAACCGCACCGATGCGCCCGCGCGCGGTGCGGGAGTCGGGCACGTCGCGTCCGCGACCGTCTCCTTCGTGCCCGATCTCGGCGATGACGAGATCGAGGCGTATCTGCGATCGGGCGAGCCCCTCGAGGTGGCGGGCGCCTTCACGATCGACAGCCTCGGCGGGCCTTTCATCGACCGGATCGACGGCGATCCGTCCACCGTCATCGGGCTGTCCCTTCCCACCCTCCGGCGCCTGCTCGGCAGTTTCGGACTGCCGATGCACCAGCTGTGGAACCGAGCCGGACTGGTCGAAGGCGCCTACTAATCCCCCTCGCGTTGTGGGCACCCCCACGTTGCGACACCGATCTTTGTCGCAACCCACCAACTGGGCCCCGCCCGGCGTCCGTAGGCTAGTCAGCATGTCGAGCCCCGTTCTGCGCCCGCTGACCAAGGTCCTCGTCGCGAATCGGGGCGAGATCGCGGTTCGCGTCATCCGAGCCGCGAAGGACTCGGGACTCCTCTCGGTCGCGGTGTACGCCGATCAGGACCGGGGCGCCCTCCACACGAGCCTGGCCGACGAGGCCTACGCCCTCGAAGGGGCGACGAGCGCCGAGACCTACCTCTCCATCGAGAAGATCCTCTCGGTCGCCCGTCGTTCGGGCGCCGACGCGGTCCACCCGGGCTACGGGTTCCTCGCCGAGAACGCGGACTTCGCTCGCGCCGTCATCGACGCCGGTCTCACCTGGATCGGCCCGCCCCCGAGCGCCATCGAGCAGCTGGGCGACAAGGTGACCGCGCGTCACGTCGCCGAACGGGTGGGTGCACCGCTGGCCCCCGGCACCCTCGAACCCGTCAAGGATGCGAGCGAGGTCCTCGACTTCGTCGACGCGCACGGCCTGCCCGTCGCCATCAAGGCCGCGTACGGCGGCGGAGGGCGCGGGCTCAAGGTCGCGCGCACTCGCGAAGAGGTGCCCGAACTGTTCGACTCGGCGACCCGCGAGGCGATCGCCGCCTTCGGCCGCGGCGAGTGCTTCGTCGAGAAGTACCTCGACCAGCCTCGACACGTCGAGACCCAGTGCCTGGCCGACGAGTACGGCAATGTCGTCGTCATCTCGACCCGCGACTGCTCCCTGCAGCGTCGCCACCAGAAGCTCGTCGAGGAGGCACCCGCGCCCTTCCTCAGCGACGAACAGGTCGCCCAGCTCTACTCGTCGTCGAAGGCGATCCTCGCCGAGGTCGGTTACGTCGGAGCCGGCACCTGCGAGTTCCTCGTCGCGAAGGACGGCACGATCTCGTTCCTCGAGGTCAACACGCGTCTGCAGGTCGAGCACCCCGTGACCGAGGAGGTCACCGGCGTCGACCTCGTCCGCGAGCAGTTCCGCATCGCGGCGGGCGGCGCGATCGACTACGACGACCCCATCGCCCGCGGCCACTCGATCGAGTTCCGCATCAACGGCGAGGACCCGGGCCGCAACTTCTTCCCCTCCCCCGGCCCCGTGCACGTCTTCTCCGCACCCGGTGGACCCGGTGTACGGGTCGACTCGGGCGTCCGCGCGGGAGACGAGGTCTCGGGAGCGTTCGACTCCCTCCTCGCGAAGCTCATCGTGACCGGATCGGACAGGGCCGACGCGCTCGAGCGTTCGCGCCGCGCGCTCGACGAGTTCGAGGTCGCCGGTCTCCCCACGGTCCTCCCCTTCCACCGGGCGATCGTGCGCGACCCCGCGTTCGCACCGGCCGACGGCGAATCGTTCTCGATCTACACGCGCTGGATCGAGACCGAGTTCACGAACGGCATCGAGCCGTGGAGCGGCTCGATCGTCGCAGACGAGGACACCCCCGCTGAGCCTCCCCGCCGCGAGGTGGTCGTCGAGGTCGGCGGCAAGCGTCTCGAGGTCAGTCTGCCCGGCCGCCTGTTCGCTGCGGCCGCGACGGCGGCGCGCCCCGCTGCCCCGCGTCGGCGCAGCTCGGCCGGCACCGCGGTGATCACCGCGACCGGCGCGTCGGTGAAGGCGCCCATGCAGGCCACCATCGTCAAGCTCGCGGTCGCCGAGGGCGACCAGGTCGTCAAGGGCGACCTGGTCGTCGTCCTCGAGGCGATGAAGATGGAGCAGCCTCTCACCGCCCACCGCGACGGCACGATCGCCAACATCAGCACCGCTGTCGGCAAGACGGTCTCCTCGGGTACCGTCCTCCTCGACATCGTCGACTGACCCGCGCGCCGCGCTTGGCCGAGGGACTGAGCGGTAGGGCGGACCTCTCCTGATCCATGACCCGTCGCGGTCAGATGAGGCCGGAACGCCTGAGCGGCGTCCGCGACGTCAGACGACGATGTGCATCGCGCGGGCGGCGTCGGTGATCGCTCCGGAGAGCGACGGGTAGACGCTGAAGGCGCGGGCGAGCTGGTCGACGGTCAGGCGGTGCTCGACCGCCATCGTGATCGGCAGGATCAGCTCGGAGGCACGCGGGGCGACGATCACGCCGCCGATGACGGTGCCGGACCCGGTGCGGGCGAAGAGCTTGACGAAGCCGTCGCGGACGCCCTGCATCTTGGCCCGCGGGTTGCTCTCGAGATTCAGCTTGTAGATCTCGCCCTGGGCGATGCCCTCTTCGATCTGCTTCTGCGACCAGCCGACCGTCGCGATCTCGGGCTGGGTGAACACGTTGCTCGCCACATTGCGCAGCTCGACCGGCGTGACGGCGTCGCCCATCGCGTGGAAGACGGCGGTGCGGCCCTGCATCGACGCGACGGAGGCGAGAGGCAGCGACGTGCTGCAGTCGCCGGCGGCGTAGATCGACGGGACCGAGGTGCGGGCGACGCGATTCACGCGGATGTGCCCGGTCTCGGTGAGCTGCAGACCCGCCTGCTCGAGCCCGATGCCGCCGGTGTTCGGGATGCTGCCGACCGCCATCAGGCAGTGGCTGCCCTCTACGATCCGGCCGTCCGACAGTGTCGCGCGGACGCCGTCGTCGACGACCTCGACGCGGTCGGCTCGGCTCTTGGACAGAACGGTCATGCCGCCGCGCTTGAAGACCTCCTCGATCACGGCTGCCGCGTCGGCGTCCTCGCCGGGCAGAACCTGATCGCGGCTGGAGATCAGAGTGACCTTCGCACCGAGCGCGGAGTAGGCCGACGCGAACTCGGCACCGGTGACACCCGATCCGACGACGATGAGGTGCTCGGGCACCTCGTCGAGCGTGTAGAGCTGGGTCCAGGTCATGATGCGCTTGCCGTCGGGCATCGCCGAGGGCAGCACCCGCGGGCTCGCCCCCACCGATACGACGATGGTGTCGACCTCGATCTCGTCGAAGTCGCGGGCACCCTTGCCCGCGCCGGTCGAGGCGACCAGCTTGTTCGGCCCCTCGAGTCGGCCCTCACCGGTGACGATGCGGACGCCGGCCTTCTTGAGGCTCGAGCGCATGTCCTCGGACTGCTGACGTGCGAGGCCGGTCAGCCGCTTGTTGACGGCGGCGAGGTTGACGGCGACCTCGGGGTGCACGGCCCGGCCGCTCTCGGTACGACTGAAGTACTGGACGCCGAGCTCTTCGGACTCGCTGATCGCGGTGGCCGCCTCGGCTGTCGCGATGAGGGTCTTCGAGGGGACGACGTCGGTGAGGACCGCGGATCCTCCGATGCCGGCACGCTCGATCAGCGTGACCTCCGCACCCAGTTGGGCTCCCGCGAGGGCCGCCTCGTATCCGCCGGGGCCACCGCCGAGCACGCCGATCCGCTGCTTGCGTTCGAAAACGTAGACCATTCCCCTCATTCTTCCCCATTCCTGCCCGGGATCCGGGCATCGGACCCGATGCGGGCGCCTGGTTCGCAATAAGTAGGCTGACGGGATGACGAACTCGGCTCCCAGATCGCTCGACGACCCCTCGGTCTCCCCGTTCGATGTGGCCCGCAGGGCCGCGGCCCAGCTCGCCTCGGCGACGGGCGTCGAACGGCACGACATCGCTCTCACGCTCGGCAGCGGGTGGGGCAAGGCCGCCGACCTGCTCGGCGAGACCGTGGCGGAGGTTCCGGCCTCCGAGATCGAGGGCTTCAGCACCTCGGGCGTCCCCGGCCACTCGGGAACCCTCCGATCCATCCGGCTCGAGAACGGCCGCCACGCCCTCGTCATCGGTGCACGCACCCACTTCTACGAGGACAAGGGGGTCCGCCGTGTCGTGCACAGCGTTCGCACGGCCGCCGCAGCCGGCGCCCGGATCATGGTCCTGACGAACGGCGCCGGCGGAATCAAGCGGCACTGGACTCCCGGCACCCCCGCCCTGATCACGGATCACATCAACCTGACGGCCTCGTCCCCCCTCGAGGGCGCAACATTCGTCGACCTCACCGACCTCTACTCGTCGCGTCTGCGCGCCGTTGCTCGCGAGGTCGACCCCGCTTTCGAAGAGGGCGTCTACGTCCAGTTCCGCGGACCCCACTACGAGACGCCCGCCGAGGTCCGCTACGCGGAGACGATCGGCGGCCACATCGTGGGCATGTCGACGGCGCTCGAGGCGATCGCGGCCCGGGAGGCCGGTATGGAGATCCTCGGGCTCTCCCTGATCACCAACCTCGCCGCCGGCATCTCCGACGAGCCCCTCAGCCATGAGGAGGTCATCGCCGCCGGCAAGTCGGCGGAGCAGCGGCTCGGGGTGCTCCTCTCGCAGATCGTCGCGCGACTGTGAGCTCGTCGGCTCCCACCGACGCCCGGCTCCTCGCCGCCGCGACCGCATGGGCCACGATCGACCCCGATCCCGAGACGGCGGTCGAACTCCTCGACCTGCTCCGACGCGCCCGCTCTCGGGGCGCTGCCCGTGTTCCCGCGCGAGCCGAGCTGAGGGACCGGTTCGGTTCCCGGCTGGCCTTCGGCACCGCCGGTCTCCGCGGTGAACTCGGCGCGGGGCCCAACCGGATGAACCGCGTGGTCGTGCGGCAGACGACCGCGGGCCTGGCCCGGTTCCTGCTCTCCCGCGAGAGCAGTCCGAGCGTCGTCATCGGATACGACGGACGCAAGAACTCCGCGATCTTCGCCCGTGACACGGCCGAGGTCCTGGCCGGCGCCGGGATCTCCGCGGTACTCCTCCCTCGGCAGCTGCCCACGCCGGTGCTCGCGTTCGCGGTCCGGCATCTGAGCGCGAGCGCGGGCGTCATGATCACCGCCTCGCACAATCCGGCGCGCGACAACGGCTACAAGCTCTACCTCGGCGGGGCCGATGAGGGGTCCCAGATCGTTCCCCCCGCCGACGCGGAGGTGTTCGCGCAGATCGCCGCCGTCGTCGCCGATTCCGCCGCTCCCCTGGCGATGTCGACCGAGTACTCCGTCGCGGACGACGCGGTGCTCGACGCCTACGTCGCTGCGACAGCGAGCGCCGCCCTCCTGCCCGACGCCGATCTGCCGTGGGTTTACACGCCCATGCACGGGGTCGGTTGGGAGACCATGTCGCGGGTGCTGCGCGCCGCGAACGCCCCCGAACCTGCGCTCGTCACCGAACAGCTCGAGCCCGACCCCGACTTCCCGACCGTCGCCTTCCCCAATCCCGAAGAGGCAGGCGCTCTCGATCTCGCGATCCGGACCGCCAGCGAGACCGGTGCGGTGCTCGTCGTCGCGAACGACCCCGACGCCGACAGGCTCGCCATCGCCGTCCGGCATTCGAGGACGGGAGCGTGGGAGCAGCTGAGCGGCAACGAGGTCGGCCTGCTGCTCGCCCGCACCATCGCCGAGCGCGCCGTCGCCGAGGGGCGCACGGGGTCGCTCGCGGCGTCCATCGTGTCGACGCCGGGCCTCGCCGCGGTCGCCGCGCACTACGGGCTCGGCTACTCCGACACCCTCACCGGTTTCAAGTGGATCTCCCGCGTACCCGGGCTGGTGTTCGGTTTCGAGGAGGCTCTCGGCTATCTCGTCGACCCGCAGAAGGTGCGCGACAAGGACGGGATCTCCGCCGCGTTGGTCGCTCTCGGCTTCTTCATCGAGCTGCGCCGCACGGGCGTGACGCTCCAGCAGTACCGTGATGCGTTCGTCCGCGACTTCGGCTGGTTCGGCTCGGCGCAGCACTCGCTCCGGGTGGACGATCTGTCCCGGATCGGCGAGATCATGAGTCGCCTGCGCGCCGCCCCGCCGACCGCCCTGGGCGGCATCGCGGTGACGGGCATCGACGACCTCAGCGCGGGGTCGGCGACGCTTCCCGCGAGCGACGTGCTGCGGATGCGAACCGAGGAGGGCGGCCGGGTCATCGTGCGTCCGAGCGGCACCGAGCCGAAGCTCAAGGTGTACATCGACGTGTCCGTCGTCGACGGCGACGTGACGGATCGCCGCAGCAGAGGCGAGGCCACACTCGCTCGCCTCACCGAGAGCGTCGGCGAGCTGCTCGGCTGACCGGTCGGGCTAGTTGAGAGCCGCCTCGAGCTTCGCGGCGATCTCCTCCTGGTCGAGGATGTTGTCGATGACGATGACATCGGCGAACGTGCGGCCGATCGCGGCGACGTGCTCCGGCGAGGTCAGGATGATCTGCGCGTCGTCGCCCTCGGCGCCGATGCTCGAGACGTCGCTCGCGGTGACCTCCGCCTCGTAGCCGAGACGCTGCAGGGCCCGTTCCGCGCTGACCTTGAGGATTCCGGAGGTGCCGATTCCGGCGCCGCAGATGGCCACGATCTTCATTGCTGCCAGCCTATCGAGGACATGAGGGTGACTCACCGACCGGCGGCGTCGAACCCGTCGCTGATCCGGTCCGCGAGATCCTCGCGGTCTTCGACGCTCAGGAAGCTCGCCGCCGCCGCATTGAGCTGGAACACCTCGAAGTCGGAGAGGTCGTAGCCGAACGCGTCGCGGAGGAGCGAGAGCTCCTGGGTGATGCTCGTGCCGCTCATCAGGCGGTTGTCGGTGTTGACGGTGACGCGGAAGCCGAGCTGGTAGAGCAGATCGAAAGGATGGTCGGCCAGATCCTCGCCCCAGTGCGAGATCGCGCCGGTCTGCAGGTTCGACGACGGGGCGAGCTCGAGCGCGACCTCCCGGTCCTTGACCCACTGCGAGATCGTGCCGAGGCTCACGAACTGGGTCTCGTCGTCCTCGCCCTCGAAGTCGATGTCATGGGCGATGCCCACGCCGTGACCGATCCGCAGGGCTCGACCGTCGAGGAGAGCACCGCGGATGCTCTCGATCCCGCCGTCTTCGCCGGCGTGGACCGTGACGGGGAACCATTCCTCGGCCAGGTAGTCGAACGCGTCGAGCATTCGGGAGGGCGGGAACCCCTCCTCGGGTCCGGCGATGTCGAATGCGACGACCCCGCGGCCGCGCCACCGGACCGCGAGCTCGGCGATCTCGAGGCTGCGGTCGGCCTGGCGCATGGCGCTGAGGATCTGGCTCACGCGGATGTCGTGCCCGGTCGTGCGGCGCGCATCCTCGATCCCCTGCTCGATCCCCTCCTGAACCGCCTCGACCGCGTCGTCGAGCGACAGACCCCGTTCGAGATGCTGCTCGGGCGCCCAGCGGACCTCGCCGTAGATCACACCGTCGGTCGCGAGGTCGACGACGAACTCGCGTGCGACTCTGCTGAGCGCCTGACGCGTCTGCATGACCGAGATGGTGACGGCGAAGGTGTCGAGATAGCTCTCCAGTGAGCCGGAGTCCGCGCTGTCGCGGAACCACTCCCCGAGCGATGCCGCATCGGGAGCGGGCAGCTCGACGCCCGCCTCCTCGGCCAGTTCGACGATCGTCTCGGGACGCAGACCGCCGTCGAGATGATCGTGGAGGCTCACTTTGGGCAGATCGGCGATGTCGACTCGGCCACCCGCGATCAGAAACTTCTCGCCTGCGCTCATGCTCCCAATCTATGGCCTGAATGCGCTCCCATGAGTGCCGGTATCGGCGGGATGCGGCGCGCTGCGGCGCGTCTTGTGGAATGGTCGACGCCTTTCGGCTCGCGGCGTTGTCCCATTCGCCGCAGCGTCCGCGGCGCCGGCGTCAGCGGATGGTCTCGACGATGAGTCGGCGTTCGCCCGGAGCCGTGTCGCCGATCTCCCACGCGCCCTCGACGGACTCGAGCGCGCGGGCGAAACGCGCCTCCTCATCGGCGTGGAGGGTGAACAGCGGAGCGCCGGCGACGACCTCGTCGCCCGGTTTGGCGTGCAGCTCGATCCCCGCTCCGGCGGATACGGCGTCGCCCTGTCGCGCACGCCCCGCCCCCAGGCGCCATGCGGCGATGCCGAACGGAAGCGCCTGCTGACGGGTGAGGATCCCGGAACGCGCCGCGGTGACGGTGTGGCTGAACGATGCCGTGGGCAGCGCGGCGGAGGGATCCCCGCCCTGCGCGCTGATCATGCGGCGCCAGACGTCCATCGCGCGGCCGTCGGCGAGGGCCTCCGCCGGGTCGACGTCGGCGATCCCGACGGCCGCCAGCATCTCCCGCGCGAGCGCGACGGTGAGCTCGACGACATCGGAGGGGCCGCCTCCCGCGAGGACCTCGAGGGATTCGCGCACCTCGAGCGCGTTGCCGATCGTCCGACCCAGCGGCACCGACATGTCGGTGAGCAGGGCTGCGGTCGTCACTCCGGCATCGCGACCGAGGTCGACCATCGTGCGCGCCAGTTCTCGAGCGCGCTCCAAGTCCTTCATGAACGCGCCCTCCCCGAACTTCACATCGAGCACGAGCGCAGAGGTTCCCTCCGCGATCTTCTTCGACATGATCGACGAGGCGATGAGCGGGATGGCCTCGACGGTTCCCGTGGTGTCGCGCAGCGCGTAGAGCTTCTTGTCGGCCGGGGCGAGTCCGCTTCCCGCCGCGCAGATGACGGCGCCCACATCACGGAGCTGCGCGATCATCTCGGCCGGCGAGACGTCGGCCCTCCAGCCGCGGATCGATTCCAGCTTGTCGAGCGTCCCGCCGGTATGCCCGAGACCCCGACCCGACAGCTGCGGTACGGCGACGCCGTACGCCGCGACGAGCGGGGCGAGCGGAAGCGTGATCTTGTCGCCGACGCCGCCCGTCGAGTGCTTGTCGGTCGTGGGTTTGCCGAGGCCCGAGAAGTCGAGCCGCTCGCCACTGTCGATCATCGCCAGGGTGAGATCGCGGATCTCGGATCTGGTCATGCCGTTGAGGAGCACGGCCATGGCGAATGCGGACATCTGCTCGTCGGCGACGTAGCCGCGGGTGAAGGCGTCGACCAGCCAGTCGATCTGCCCGGTCGAGAGCTCGTGTCCGTCGCGCTTGGCGATGATGATGTCGACGGCGTCGAAGGCTTCAGTCACCCGTCCAGCGTAGTCAGCGGCCGCGGATGACGGCCCGCTACTCGGCGCTGAGCGGAGCGATCGTCAGCCACGGCGTCGCCGCGTTCGCGCAGGCGGCGACACCGGGCGCCTCGACGAAGACGGCCTCGAACGAGTGCGGCGGGTACACCCGCCAGCCGTCGCCGGTGGTCGCCTGGCAGGCGTCCCCCAGCGGTCCTCCGCCGCCCGCGACGTTGACGGCGGTGAGCGAGGCACCGATCGTGCCGCCGGGTTCGACCGTGTAGGTCGCCACCTCAGGGCCGCCCTGCAGCTCGGCGGCGGCGGCGCCGATCTGGGTGCCGTTCCCGTCGCCGACGACGGAGACCCCGGGGTACCCGCGGAGCTCGCAGGCCGTGGTGCCCGTGTTGGTGAAGACGACCTGGTAGTAGAGGTTGCCCGCGCCCGCGTCGCCCTCGGCGACGGCGACCGAGATCGCGCTGTCGGCGCACTGGCCGGCGGGCGCGTCCGGATCGACGGGGTCCGCGCTTCCGGTGGGTGTCGGGGTGGGGCTCGTCGCCGGAGTCGTGGGAGCGGCCGTCGTGGGAGCCGGTGCGGGGTTCGAGCAACCCGCCAAGGCGAGCACCGCGACGACCGCGGCCAGAGGGAGGAATGCGGATCGGCGCGACGTCATGCCGTCAACGGTATCGACGGCGATCCGTCGCTCCCCGCTGCGGCCGCGCGTGTCCTCTCGGACCTTCGTGTCAGTCGGACTGGCCCTCGGGGGCCTCGTGCACGTGGGTCGTCTGGTAGGCGACGAGGGTGCGCGGCCCGAACGCGTCGGGGAGGACCTCGTCGATCGTCTTGATGCCGCTCACGGTCGCGAGCACCATCTCCTCAGCCGAGTGCTCGTAGAGCAGCTGGCGGCAGCGACCGCACGGCATGAGCGCATTCTCGTCGCCGTCGACGCAGGCGAAGGCCACGAGCTTGCCCCCGCCGGTCATGATGAGCGTCGAGACGAGCGTGCACTCGGCGCACAGCCCGACACCGTACGACGCGTTCTCCACGTTGCAGCCGCTGATGATACGGCCGTCGTCGACGAGCGCGGCGGCCCCGACGGGGAAGTTCGAGTACGGGGAGTACGAGCGGCGCATGGCGTCCACTGCGCTCGCGTGCAGCACGTCCCAGTCGATCTCAGCGGCCACGTTCACTCCTTGATGTAGGGCTTGCCGACCGCGGCGGGCGCGACGGCCTTGCCGACGAGCACGGACACGGCGATGAGCGTCACGAGGTACGGGGTCATGGCGATGAGGTCGGGCGGGATCGGGGAGCCGATCTGCCCGGCCCAGATGCGGAAGTTGCGCGAAAAGCCGAACAGCAGTGCGGCGACCGCGGCGAGCCACGGGTTCCAGCGACCGAGGATGACGGCGGCGAGGGCGATGAAGCCCTGACCGGCGCTCATCTCGCGCACGAATGCGCCGACCGATCCGATCGTCAGCGCGGCGCCGCCGAAACCGGCGATCAGGCCGGCGACGGTGACGGTCCAGAACCGGGTGTTGTTGACGTTGATGCCGACCGTGTCGGCGGCGAGCGGGTGCTCTCCGACTGCTCGGATGCGCAGGCCCCACTTGGTCTTGAACAGCACGAACCACACCGTCGGGATGAGCAGGAACATCACGTAGGTGGTGATGCGCTGATCGAAGAAGACCGGCCCGATGACGGGGATCGACGACAGCAGCGGGATCGGCAGCGACGGCAGAGTCCCCGGGAAGTTGAACTCCTCGCTGTTGTCGGAGAGGACCGCCGAGTAGAAGAAGTTCGTGATGCCGACGACGAGCACGTTGAGCACGACGCCGACGACGATCTGGTCGACGACGTACCTCAGCGAGAACACCGCGAGGACCATCGAGACGAGAGCACCACCGATCATGGCGGCGATGAGGCCGAGGAACAGGCTGTCGGTGACGCTCGCGACGACGGCGGCGACGAACGCTCCGGCGAGCAGCTGGCCTTCGATCGCGATGTTCGCGACCCCGACGCGCTCACCGACGACACCGGCGAGCGAGCCGAAGATGACGGCGGTCGAGAGGCCGATCGCGCCCGTCAGGATGAACACGACGGGGACGGTCGCGCCCGCACCCACGTTCGCGAACAGCCCGATGATGAACAGGGCGCCCACGCCGATGGACACCCAGAGCGGCACCTTCTCGCGGCGGTAGGCGCGGTAGTAGGCGAAGCCCGCGCCGAGGAGGGTGAGGACGCCGAGCACGAGGCACAGCGGCTGCGACGCGACGACCAGAGAGGCCAGCGAGATGGTGTCGTCGGCCTCGGACCACCGGAAGGTGACCTCCTGCGCGTTGCCGAGCAGGCCGAAGACCACGAACGTGACGGCGGCGAGCACCGAGAGCACGATCGGCGTCTTCCAGTTGCGCGGCGGTGCCGCGACCGTCTCGTGGACGGGAGCGAGAGCCGTCATGACGCCTCCTCGAGCTGCTTGGTGGCCTTGACCTTCCGGGGTGCCCGCTTGGGGCGACCGGGGAGGTGGAAGATGGTGCGGATGAGCGGGGGCGCCGCGATGAAGAGCACGATGAGCGCCTGGACGACACCGAGCACCTCGGGCGCGACGTCCGCGACCTGCATGGCGGGCCCGCCGGCCTTGAGGGCGCCGAACAGGATGCCGGCGCCGAGCACCCCGAGAGCTCTCGATCCGCCGAGCAGCGCGACGGTGATCGCGTCGAAGCCGATTCCGCCGTCGACGCTGGGGGTGAAGCTGCCTTCGCGTCCGAGCGCCTGGTTGACGGCGGCGAGGCCGACGAAGAGGCCGGACAGCGTCATCGCGAGGATGTAGATCTTGCGGACGTCGATGCCCGCGGTGCGCGCTGCATCGGGGTTGATGCCGACCATGCGCAGACGGAATCCTGTGGTCGAACGCTCCATCAGCCACCAGTAGACGACCACCGCGATGATCGCGAAGACGAAGCCGAGGTGCAGAGCGAAGCCCTCGCCGAGGATCCTCGGGAGCACCGCCGTCGGGTCGGGCGGGATCGTCATCGGGTTGTTGCTGCCCTCCATGTCGTGGAGGAGGGGCGTGCGCATCAGGTAGGTGACGAGGCTGATCGCGATGTAGTTGAGCATGATCGTGACGATCACCTCGTGCGCACCGGTGAACGCCTTGAGCACACCGACGATCGCGGCCCAGAGAGCGGATCCGACGAGGCCGAAGAGCACGGCGACGATGAGGTGGATGCCGTAGGGCAGGTGGATCATCGAGCTGGCGAACGATGCGAACGCGGCGCCCACCAGGATCTGGCCCTGCGCACCGATGTTGAACATGCCGACGCGGAAGCTGAGCGCCACGCCGAGGCCGCCGGCGATGAGGGGCCCGGCGAACCTCAGCGTCTCGGTCAGCGGCCGGAACGCGGCCACCACGGTGTCCGCGTTGTAGTTGTAGATGGATCCGCGGAACAGTGCCGCGTAGGCGTCGCCGACGGCGGAGCCGGCTGCGCTGAAGAAGTCGCCGGGCCGTCCGAACAGGTACCCCGACGCTGTGATGACGTCCTCGTTCGTGAAGATGATGAGGAGCGACGCCACCGCAAACGCGAGCACGATGGCGAGCAGCGTGCGGACGAATCCGCCGCCGAGCACCGCCTGAAGGAGCTGGTTCGCCCTCGGCTGGGGCGGCAGCGCGTTGACGCTCTGGTCGGTGCTCACGCGACGACCCCCGCCATCAGCTGGCCGAGCGTCGAACGGGGAGTGTCGGAGGGGACGATGTCGACGATGCGACCTCGGTACATGACGGCGATCCTGTCGGCCAAGGCGGTGATCTCGTCGAGCTCGGTCGAGACGATGAGCACGGGGATGCCCGAATCGCGGACCGCGACGATGCGTTCGTGGATGAACTCGATTGACCCGACGTCGACGCCGCGGGTGGGCTGCGATGCGATGAAGAGCTGCAGATCGCGCGAGAGCTCGCGCGCCAGCACGACCTTCTGCTGGTTTCCACCGGAGAGTCGGCCGGCGGGGGTCGATCCGCCGGGTGTGCGGATGTCGAACTCGCCGATCGCCTCGCGGGCGAACTCGTCGCGGTGGGCGAAGTCGACGCCGAGCCCCTTGGTGAAGGGTCCGGCGAAGCTGCGGTCGAGCATGAGGTTCTCGGCCACGCTGAACTCGCCGACGAGTCCGTCCTTCTTGCGGTCCTCGGGCACGTAGCCGACGCCGGCATCGAGGATGTCGCGGACCGAGGATCCGACGAGCTCGCGACCGCCCAGTTTGACCGAGCCGTAGACCCGGTGACGCAGGCCGAGGATCGCCTCGGTGAGCTCGGTCTGCCCGTTGCCCTGAACGCCCGCGATGGCGAGGATCTCGCCGGCGCGGACCGTGAAGGAGACGTCGTCGAGCAGCTTCTGCCCGTGGTCGTCGAAGTGAGTGAGCTCGGTGACGACGAGCGCGTCGGCGCCCGCGTGCAGCGGCGGCTTGTCGACGGTGAGGTCGACGTCGCGGCCGACCATGAGCGATGCGAGCTCGGCGGACGATGCGGTCGGCTCGGCTTCGCCGACGACCTTGCCGAGACGGATGACCGTGATCGTGTCGGCGACGGCCTGCACCTCGCGCAGCTTGTGGGTGATGAACACGATCGAGGTGCCGGACGCGGCGAGCTGCTTCATGATGACCATGAGCTCGTCGGTCTCCTGCGGCGTCAGCACGGCGGTGGGCTCGTCGAGGACCAGCACCTTCGCATCGCGCGAGAGGGCCTTGATGATCTCGACGCGCTGCTGGGCGCCGACCGGCAGGTCGCTGACGAGCGCGTCGGGAGAGATCTCGAACCCGAAGCGGGATGAGATCTCGCGGACGAGCTCGCGGGCCTTCGCGAGGTCGAGGACGCCGCCCGCGTGGGTGGGCTCGTGGCCGAGCATCACGTTCTCGGCGACGGTGAACACCGGGATCAGCATGAAGTGCTGGTGGACCATGCCGATGCCCGCCTGCATCGCGTCGCCGGGGCCCGCGAAGACGACAGCCTCGTCGTCGAGCAGGATCTGGCCCTCGTCGGGCTGGTACAGCCCGTAGAGCACGTTCATCAGGGTCGACTTGCCCGCGCCGTTCTCGCCGAGCAGCGCGTGGACCTCGCCCGGTTGGACGGTGAGGCTGATGGAGTCGTTGGCCACGAGGGAGCCGAAGCGCTTCGTGATGCCACGCAGTTCGAGTTTCATCGGATACCTATCCTGCACTACCGCCGGAGGGCGGATACGACGGAAATGAAGAGGGCTGGGACTGCCGAAGCAGCCCCAGCCCTCTTACGCGGTGCGGATCGTCAGCTGGCGGGAACCGGGACGATGCTGCCGTCGATGATGCCGGCCTTGATCTCCTCGAGCTTCGCCTTGATCTCGTTGGAGACCTTCGAGTCGAACGAGCCGAAGTCGCTCAGCGCGGTGCCGTCGTTCTCGAGCGTCCCGATGTACGGGTCGACCGTGAACTCGCCGCCGTCAGCGAGCTCGCTGATGACGTCGAAGACGGCGGTGGTCATGCGCTTCTCGACCGAGGTGAGGACCAGGTCGGCGTACTCGGGAGAGGTCACGGCCACGTCCTTGTCGACGCCGAGGAAGACCGCGTTCTTGCCGGACTTCTGGATGGCCTCAGCCGTCGAGGCGAACAGGCCGCCCGCGACGGGGAAGATGACATCCGCGCCCTGGGCGAGCTGGCCCTCCGTGATGGAGAGCGCGCCGGCTGCGTCCTGGAAGCTCGTGGCCGGGTCGGTGTACTGACCGGGGCCGTCGACGGGGGCGCCGAGGACGGTCACCGGGGTGCCGGTCTCGGTCTCGTAGGCCTTGGCGCCGTAGTAGAAGCCCTCCATGAACACGTTGACCGCGTCGATGTCGAGTCCGCCGTAGGTGCCGACGACCTTGGTGGTGCTGTACGCGGCGGCCAGGTAGCCGGCGAGGTAGCTGCTCTGGTCCATCGAGTACTGGATGGGCTTGACGTTGCCGGTGCCGAGGTCGTAGCCGTCGATCCAGACGAAGTGCGAATCGGGGTTCTCGCCGGCGATCTGCTCGAGCGAGCCGTCGCTGAAGTTGAAGCCGACCGCGAAGGTGACGTCGCAACCGGCGTCGACCATCTGGGTCAGGTTGGGGACGAAGTCCTCGGTGTCGTCGGACTCGGCGTCGTTGGTCTCGATGCCCAGGTCGTCCTTGGCCTTCGTGAGGCCGTCGTAGGCCGCCTCGTTGAAGCTCTTGTCGTTCCAGCTGCCCTCATCGGAGACGGCGCAGGCGAGGAAGTCGCTGCCGGCGTCGGTCCCTGCGTCCTCCTCGGGCGGGGCTGCACAGCCCGCGAGGATCAGGGCGCTGGCACCGACGAGTGCGAAGCCTGCGAGGCCGCGCGCGGTAGTGGTTGCTCTCAAGGGGTATACCTCCGTAGACACGCCGCGGCCTGAAGCGGCCGGGCACACGTTCGACGGTCACGTTACCTCTCGGCAAGTCCCCAGTCAGGGGTTGGAACCCGGTCGGAACGAGATAGTTACCAATCCGCGATCAGACCGAAATCTGCGGGAAACCGTCGCGATCAGAGTCCGACGAACGGGCGCTCCGGCGCGGTCGGGAGCGCCAGCAGACTCCGGAGGTAGGCGTAGAACCCCTCGGCGTCGATCCGTTCGATCACCCGCGCGTTCGCCGCGAGATCGTGCACTCCCCACGACATGGCCGAGTAGCCCCGGGTGAGGTCGGACGAGGTCTCGATCTGGACGTTGTAGTCGGCGGCCTCGAGGATCAGCTCGGGGTGGAGCAGGATGCTCGCCGTGAGCGAGTCGGGGTGGGTGGATCCGGGGATGCCGACGGACTCGTCGAACGCGAGGGTGCCCTCGCAGACCCGACGGAAGAAAGCGGACAGCGGGGTGCCGAGCGCGTCCAGCTCGGCGAGGCGCTCACGCGTGAAGACGGCGTCGCGCAGGGTGAGCGGCGCCCAGGGGACGACGGTGATGTCGAAGCCGGCCTCGAACACGACGCGTGCGGCTTCGGGATCGACGTAGAAGTTGTACTCGGCGGCGGCCGTGATGTTGCCCCGCCCGTTGTTCGACCCCCCCATGATGTAGAGCGCACGGGTGTTCGCGACGAACCGCGGGTCCTTCACCACGGCCATCGCGATGTTGGTCAGCGGGCCGATGCAGACGATGGTCAGCTCGCCGGGCGACTCGGCGGTGAGGCGGATGAGCGCGTCGACGGCGTGCTCGTCGGAGGTCTCGAGGCCGGTCAGGTCGAGGTCGAGACCGCCCGACCCGTCGCCGTGCACGTTCTCCGCCGAGACCCACTCGCGCATGAGCGGGCGGCGCGAGCCGAGGTGGATCGGCACATCGGCCAACCGGGCTGCGGCGTTCATGGTCAGCCAGGCGTTGTGGACCTGGCGATCGAAGCCGACGTTGCCGGCGACCATCGTCACGGCGCGCAGGTCGGATTCGGGGTCGAGCAGCCCGACGAGCATGGCGACGCAGTCGTCCTGCGCGGTGTCGGTATCGAGGATGAAGGGAATGGGCACCGGGAAACGCTACCGCTGCCCGCCCACCCCCTCCGGCCGAGACCAGCGGCTATCTCGCCGCCGCGCCCCGGGACGGGTCAGAGGACGTCGGTGCGGCCCGAGAGCTTCAGGGCGTCGACCACGGACTTCACCCGCTGAGCGTGCTCCGAGGTGGTGACCAGAAGCGCGTCCGGGGTGTCGACGACGACGATCCCCTCTACTCCGATGAGCGTGATGAGGCGCCCGGTCTCGCTGACGACGATGCCGCTCGACGAGTCGGCGAGTACGCGGGTGTGCTCACCGAGGATGGCGAGCTCGTTCTTGCGGCCGCCCGACTGGAGCTTGGCGAGCGAGGCGAAGTCTCCGACGTCGTCCCAGGGGAAGTCGGCGGGGACGACGGCGAGCACGCCCTCCTTGGCGGAGGGCTCGGCGACCGAGTAGTCGATGGCGATCTTGGTCAGGCCGGGCCAGACCCGGTCGACGACCGCGCCGCGATCGGGGCCGTCCCAGGCGTCCGCGATCTCGCGAAGCCCGGCGAGCAGTCGGGGCTGAGTCTTGCCGAGCTGCTCGAGCAGGCGGTCCGCGCGGGCGATGAACATTCCCGCGTTCCACAGGTAGCTGCCCGAGTCGACGTACTCCTTCGCGATCTCGAGGCTCGGCTTCTCAACGAACCCGGTGACGCTCAGCGCGCTCGGTGCACCCGCGATCGTGACGGGGCCGCCGCAGTGGATGTAGCCGAAAGCGATCGCCGGCTCCGTCGGCTGCATGCCGATCGTCGCGATGTAGCCCGCATCCGCGAGCGCCACGGCCTCGATGACGGCCTGACGGAAGCGTCGGTTGTCGCCCACGACGTGGTCGGCGGCGAAGGATCCGATGATGACGCCCGGCTCGCGCTTCTCGAGGATCGCCGCGGCGAGGCCGATGGCGGCGGAGGAGTCCTTGCCCTCGCTCTCGAGGACGATGTTCGCGTCGCTCAGCTCGGGCAGCTGCGCCTCGACCGCGGCGCGATGGGCGCGACCCGTGACGACCATGATGCGGTCGGTGCCCGAGATGGGGGCGAGCCTGTTCCAGGTGTCGCGGAGGATCGTCTGACCGGAGCCGGTCAGGTCGTGCAGGAACTTCGGGGCGCTGGCCCGGGACAGCGGCCAGAGCCGCGATCCGATGCCGCCGGCGGGGATCACGCTGTAGAAGCGGTCGACCGCCTCGGGTTCGGTGCCGCGGCCACGCCAGGAGATTCCGGAGTCAGTCATGCCAAGAGACTATCCGGGGGTGTGACGCGCGCCCCCTATTCATTCCCCCTCCCTTCATCTGCGCGACGCGTGCAGGATGCCGGGGCGGCGACCGGCGTCCGTAACGTGCGGCGCATGAGGGTCGCCGTCGTGAGCGAGAGCTTCCTGCCCACCGTCAACGGGGTGACCACGAGCGTCGCCCGGGTTCTCGAGCACCTCGCCGCGGGCGGGCACGAGGCAGTTGTACTCAGCCCCGGAGCCGGAGCGCCATCCGAGTACGCCGGGTTCCGCGTGCACAGGATGCCAGCCGTCGCCTACCGGCAGTTCCCGGTCGGCCTCCCGAGCCCGTCCGTCCAGCGGGTGCTCGACGAATTCGCGCCCGATGTGGTGCACGCGGCGAGCCCGTTCCTGCTCGGCGGGCATGCACTGTCGGCGGCACGAAAGAGAGGGACGCCGTCGGTGGCGATCTACCAGACCGACGTCGCCGGATTCGCCCGCCGCAACCGGCTGGGCGTGACCTCGTCTCTCGCCTGGCAGCTCGTCCGCCGGGTGCACGAGAACGCAGACCTGACCCTCGTCCCGAGCAGCGCGGCGCTCACCGACTGCAGGGCCGCCGGCATCCCCCGGCTGGCCAGGTGGGGTCGCGGGGTCGACCTCGAGCGCTACCACCCGCGCAACCGGGACAGCCCCGCGGTGCGGGCGCTCCGGGACCAGCTGGCACCCAGCGGTGAGACCGTCGTCGGGTACATCGGCCGGATCGCACCCGAGAAGCAGGTCGAACGACTGCGCGAGCTCCGCGGACTGCCCGGGGTCCGATTCGCCATCGTGGGCGATGGGCCCGCGACGGCCTCGGTCCAGCGGGCGCTGCGCGGGATGCCGGTGACCTGGCTCGGCCGACTCGGCGGTACGGCGCTCGCCGATGCCTACGCCGCACTCGACGTCTTCGTGCACACCGGGACGGAGGAGACGTTCGGGCAGACGATCCAGGAGGCCCACGCATCGGGTCTTCCCGTCGTGGCACCGGCGGCGGGCGGTCCGATCGATCTCGTCGACACGGGGGTCGACGGCGCCCTCTTCGATCCCGCGCTGCCCGGGGGGCTCCGCGGGGCGGTGGAACCGCTCACCTCCGACGCGCTCGATCGGGCCCGTCTCGGCGAGGCCGGACGCCGCCGGGTGCTGGGCCGGTCATGGGAGACGGTCTGCCGCGAGCTCATCGGCCATTACGACGCCGTCCGAACCGCGCGTTCCCTGACAGCCGGCGCCGGAAGCCCCGAGGTGGCCTGAGCACCTCCCGCGGCGGCTTACACTGGTGGAAGTCATACCCGACCAGGGAAGGTGGGAATTCGTCGTGTCGCTGAAGAGCACCGATCTCCCCGCACCTGCACCGGCCCGCAAGCTCCGTCCCACGCGCACTGCGGGTCGGTTCTCGCTTCCCAAGCGACCTGCTGGAACGGTGTATCGCGGCGGCGAAGGAATGTGGTCGTGGGTGCTTCACCGCATCACCGGCGTGGCCATCTACTTCTTCCTGCTGGTGCACATCCTCGACACCGCACTCGTGCGCGTGAGTCCCGAGGCGTACAACGCGGTCATCAACACCTACAAGAACCCGATCATGGGTCTCGGCGAACTGGGCCTCGTGGCTGCCATCGGTTTCCACGCGCTCAACGGCATCCGGATCATCCTGATCGACTTCTGGAGCGTCGGCACCCGCAACCAGCGGCTGATGTTCTGGATCGTCATCGCGCTCTGGGCCGTGCTCATGCTCGGCTTTGCACCGCGCCACCTCATGCACGTCTTCGGAGGTGAATGAGCATGTCGGTGAGCATCGAATCCCCGCGGGTCAAGCCCGCGCCGCGTCGTGGCGTCAACTGGGAGAAGTGGGGCTGGCTCTACATGCGCGCCTCCGGCGTGCTGCTGGTCGTGCTGATCTTCGGCCACCTCTTCGTCAACCTCTACGCGGGTGAGGGCGTCTCGGCCCTCGACTTCGGCTTCGTGGCCGGCAAGTGGGCGAGTCCGTTCTGGCAGTGGTACGACTTCGCACTGCTGTGGCTCGCGCTCATCCACGGCTCCAACGGCATGCGCACGATCATCAACGACTACACGACGGTCCCGATCGGCGGCACGCGTCTGCGTCGCCTGTTCACGCCGCATTACATCTTCAAGACCCTGCTGGTCGGCTCGACCATCGTCCTCCTCGTGCTCGGAACCCTTGTGATCTTCACGTTCGACCCCTGTCCTTCCGGCGCCCCCGCCGATCTGCTCCCCACCTTCTGCGCGGCTCGCTCGTGAGCGCGGAGAAGAAGACGGGGCTCTTCCCCCGTCTGACGGACGAGCGCGGCACCACGGCGGGCGATGTCCGCAACGCGGAGGACCCTGCGTCCTTCGCCGAGCAGGGCACCGGCCGCGTGGTCGACGGCATTCACTACCACCAGTTCGACATCGTCATCGTGGGCGCCGGCGGCGCCGGCATGCGCGCGGCGATCGAGGCGGGGCCCAAGGCCAACACCGCCGTTATCTCGAAGCTGTACCCGACGCGTTCGCACACGGGTGCGGCCCAGGGCGGCATGGCTGCGGCCCTCGCCAACGTCGAAGAGGACAGCTGGGAGTGGCACACCTTCGACACCGTCAAGGGCGGCGACTACCTCGTCGACCAGGACGCGGCGGAGATCCTCGCGAAAGAGGCGATCGACGCGGTCATCGACCTCGAGAACATGGGCCTGCCGTTCAACCGCACGCCCGACGGCAAGATCGACCAGCGCCGCTTCGGCGGTCACACGGCCGAGCACGGCAAGACGCCGGTGCGTCGCGCCTGCTATGCGGCCGACCGCACAGGCCACATGATCCTGCAGACGCTCTACCAGAACTGCGTCAAGCACGGCATCAACTTCTTCAACGAGTTCTACGTGCTCGACCTCACGATGACCGAGGTCACGGAGAACGGCAAGAAGGTCAAGCGGCCCACCGCGGTCGTCGCCTACGAGCTGGCCACGGGCGAGCTGCACGTGTTCCAGGCGAAGGCCTTCATCTTCGCCACTGGCGGTTTCGGCAAGATCTACAAAACGACCTCGAACGCGCACACCCTCACCGGTGACGGCGTCGGCATCATCTGGCGCAAGGGCCTCCCCCTCGAGGACATGGAGTTCTTCCAGTTCCACCCGACGGGACTCGCAGGGCTCGGCATCCTTCTCACCGAGGGCGCCCGAGGCGAGGGCGCGATCCTGCGCAACGGCGACGGCGAGCGCTTCATGGAGCGCTACGCCCCGACCATCAAGGACCTCGCACCGCGCGACATCGTCTCCCGCTGCATGGTCCAGGAGGTCGCGGAGGGTCGTGGCGCCGGTCCCCTCAAGGACTACGTGCTCCTCGACTGCACCCACCTGGGTGCCGAGGTGCTCGAGACCAAGCTGCCCGACATCACCGAGTTCGCGCGCACCTACCTGGGCGTCGACCCCGTCGTCGAGCCGGTGCCCGTCATGCCGACCGCGCACTACGCGATGGGCGGCATCCCGACCAACATCCGCGCCGAGGTGCTCGCCGACAACGACACGGTCGTTCCCGGCCTCTACGCCGCCGGTGAATGCGCCTGCGTCTCGGTGCACGGGTCGAACCGTCTCGGCACCAACTCGCTGCTCGACATCAACGTGTTCGGCAAGCGCGCCGGAAACTACGCCGTCGAATACGCGAGGACCGCCGAGTTCGTGCCCCTGCCCGACGACCCCGCGAAGGAGATCCGCGAACTCGTCGAGACCCTCCAGGCGTCGAAGGGCACCGAGCGCATCGCAGCCATCCGCAAGGAGCTGCAGGACGAGATGGACAAGAAGGCCCAGGTGTTCCGCACCGAGGAATCCCTCGGTGAGATGATGGAGATCATCGTCGGGCTGCGTGAGCGCTACCGCAACATCGCCGTCCAGGACAAGGGCAAGCGGTTCAACACCGACCTGCTCGAGGCCATCGAGCTGGGCTTCCTGCTCGACCTCGCCGAGGTCGTCGTCTACTCGGCACGCAACCGACACGAGAGCCGGGGCGGTCACATGCGAGACGACTTCCCGAAGCGCGATGACGACGGCTACATGCAGCACACCATGGCCTACCTGACCGGCGACCCGCACTCGTCCCACGCGGACGACCACATCGAACTCGGCTGGAAGCCCGTCGTGGTGACCAACTACCAGCCGATGGAGAGGAAGTACTGATGTCGACACTCATCGTCGACGCCGTCGAGGCTCCCACCCAGTCGAGCATCTCCGACCTCGAAGCAGGCCCTCCCGGGTCGTTCGTCGTCACCCTCATCATCCGCCGGTTCATCCCCGAGATCGATGAGGAGCCGCGCTGGCAGGACTTCGATGTCCGCGTCCTCCCCACGGACCGCATCCTCGATGCGCTGCACAAGATCAAGTGGGAGCAGGACGGCTCGCTGACATTCCGCCGTTCGTGCGCGCACGGCATCTGCGGTTCGGATGCGATGCGCATCAACGGCCGCAACCGTCTCGCCTGCAAGACCCTGATCAAGGATCTCGACCCGACGCAGCCCATCTACGTCGAGGCGATCAAGGGCCTTCCGCTCGAGAAGGACCTGATCGTCGACATGGAGCCGTTCTTCGAGTCGTACCGTCAGATCCAGCCGTTCCTGCAGGCCAGCGGCAACCCGGTGCGCGAGCGCACCCAGAGCGTCGCCGCCCGCGAGCGCTTCGACGACACGACCAAGTGCATCCTCTGCGCGGCGTGCACCTCGTCGTGCCCGGTGTTCTGGACCGACGGCCAGTACTTCGGGCCGGCCGCGATCGTCAACGCGCACCGCTTCATCTTCGACGACCGCGACGAGGCCGCCAAGGTGCGCCTCGACATCCTCAACGACAAAGAAGGCGTGTGGCGCTGCCGCACCACATTCAACTGCTCCGAGGCCTGCCCCCGCGGCATCGAGGTCACGAAGGCCATCCAGGAAGTCAAGCAAGCAGTCCTCCGCGGCCACGCCTGACCTCTCCCTCAGCCCTTTCGCTCAGCAGGTGAAATCGGCCCGTTCCTCTCGCTCAGCAGGCAGAAATGCCGTCAGCAGGTGGAATCGGTCAGATTTCACCTGCTGAGCGTGTTTCAACCTGCTGAGCGAAAGCGCGGCTCGTGTCCTGCAGAGTCGTCTGAGTGCCGGACTTCTCTACAGGCGGCCGCAAGCGACCGCAACGATGGCCCTTGCCCGGCCATCGTCTCGGTATGACCCGGTTGCTCAGCCGCCCGCTTCTTTCGACCGCCGAACTGCGCTCCCGCGGCTTTGGAGCTGCAGACATCGCCCGGGCCGTCCGCGAAGAGCGCCTGTGGCAGGTGCATCGCGGGTGGTACGCCGAGCCCGGGACCGATGCGCAGATGATCCGTGCCATGCGAGCGGGCGGACGAATCGGGTGCGTCTCAGCCCTCCGGCTCTACGGATCATGGTGCCCACCGGACTCCGGACTGCACATCGCGATGCCGGCCTCGTCTTCCGGTCGACGGCTCGCGCGGTCCCGCGAAGACGGCAAGGGCGAGGACGTCACAGCGCACTGGGGGTCCAAACTCACGCACCAGGAGTGGTCGACTGGCGCGAGCACCATTGAACGAGCGCTCGGTCACCTTCTCGAATGCCAACCGGCCCACTACTCCGTTGCGGTTCTCGACTCGCTTCTTCATCGACGGGTCCTCAGCACGAGAACGATCGAGAAGATGACGGCCACCCTTCCTCCTCATCGGACAACCCTGCTCTCTTCACTCGACGAGCGAAGCGAGGAGGGTATCGAGTCCATCGCCCGATTCCGCCTGCTTCAGTCGGGAATCCGCGCCGTTCCTCAAGTGGTCGTCGGCGAGATCGGTCGAGTGGATCTGCTCATCGGCGAGCGACTGGTCATCGAGCTCGATGGACGTGAAACGCACGCGCAGCGGGAGGCATTCACGAAGGATCGGCGTCGCACCGCCTTACTCACCCAGGGGGGCTACACGGTTCTCCATTTCAGCTACGCCCAGGTCATCTATGACTGGAATCTCATTCTCACCACTATCCAAGCCGCCCTCTCGCTCAGCAGGTGAAAAGGCGCTCAGCAGGCCGGATAGCCCGAATTCCAACTGCTGGACACACTTTCGCCTGCTGAGCGAGGGGAGACGGGGCATTTCGCCTGCTGAGGGAGAGGGCGGGGCGCGGAGAGTGAGCTCGCGTTCAGGTTGGGGCCAGGGTGCTCACAGCGGGCTCACTAGGGTTGGAGCGTGGCCAAGTCTCCTGATGCGCAAGCGGTGAAGGACGACGAATACGAGACCCCCGCGGTCGGTGCCAAAGCGACTCCCGAGGAGCCGAAGACGGGTTTCGCGGCGCTGATCGCCAAGATCCTCGCCCTGCGCCCCGTCCGCGTCTTCCTGCACTACGGTGCCAACGGCGGGGCGCTTCTCGCCGCCGGCATGACCTACCAGGCGGTCTTCGCGCTCTTCGCAGCCATCTGGGTCGCCTTCTCGGTGCTCGGTTTCGTCGTCGCCGCCAACCCCACGCTCCAGCAGGCGATCTTCGACGCGATCAACAACGCGGTGCCCGGCATCGTCGGCGAGGACGGCCTCATCTCGCCCGACACCCTCGAATCGACCGACGGACTCACCTGGACCGCCGCCATCGCGCTCATCGGTCTGCTTCTCACCGCCGTCGGATTCCTCGCCTCCATGCGGGACGCCATCCGCCGCATCTTCGACCTTCCCACCCTCGCCGCGCCCTTCGCGATCCAGAAGGCCAAGGACCTCGGCCTGGCGTTCGGCTTCGGCGCCGTCATCCTGATCTCCGCGATCCTCTCCGTCGTCAGCACCGCCGCCCTCGGCGCCGTCTTCGGGCTCCTCGGGATCGACGACGAGTCCCTCTTCGCCGTCATCGTCGCTCGCATCATCGGCTACGTCATCGTGTTCGCCATCGACCTGCTCACCCTGGCAGCCGCCTACCGGATCCTCTCCGCGATCCGCATCCCGCCCAAGCGCCTCTTCGCCGGAGCCGCGATCGGCGCCGCCGCCCTGGGCGTACTCAAGGCGGCCGTGACGCTCGGCCTCATCGGAGGCACAGGCAGCAACCCGCTCCTGGCCGGGTTCGCGGTTCTTGGCCTCATGATCTTCCTCAACTTCGTCTGTCAGGCGATGCTCATCGCCGCCTCGTGGATCTCGGTCGGCATGAAGGACGCCGGCATCGACCCCCGCTCGCTGTCCGAGGAGGAGCTCGAGCTCGAGCACGCGCGCCAGCTCGAAGACGCCCGACGCCTCGTCGCGAAGTCGAATCTGGAGCGGGCGAAAGAGGAGTACCGCGGGGCCCGCGGAATCCGCAAGTGGAGGCTCGCCCGACAGATCCGCAGCGACGCTCGCGAAGAGGCGAAGCGCCGCGAGTCCGTTCCCACGACCGACGAGCTGGCCAAGGCCGACGACCTCGAGACGAAGACCGGCAGCAAGGCCGCGGCCAAGTCCTGACCCGATCCCGACGTCCGGTGCCTGTCGGAGGGCCGACCTAGGATCGAACGCGTGCCCTCCCCCACACGCCTCCGCATCGCCACTGTCAACGCCAACGGAATTCGCGCCGCCTACCGCCGCGGAATGGGCGACTGGCTGTCCGCGCGCGACGTCGACATCCTGGCCATCCAAGAGGTCCGTGCCTCCACGGAGGATGTCGAGGAGCTCCTCGGACCCGAGTGGAACATCCTCCACGACGCGGCGACCGCCAAAGGCCGCGCCGGCGTGGCCATCGCGAGCCGCGACAAGGCCAGCATCCACCGGGTGACCATCGGCGACGACGAGTTCGACACCTCCGGCCGCTGGCTCGAGGCGGATTACGAGGTTGCCGGCAACCTCGTCACCGTGGTCAGCGCCTACGTGCACTCGGGCGAAGCCGATACCCAGAAGCAGGTCGACAAGTACGCCTTCCTCGACGCGATGGAGCGCCGCCTGCCCGAGATCGCAGCGCACAGCCCCTATGCGATCGTGCTCGGCGACCTCAACGTGGGGCACCGGACTCTCGACATCCGCAACTGGAAGGGCAACGTCAAGCGCGCCGGATTCCTCCCCGACGAACGGGCCTACTTCGACCGCTTCGTCGGAGCGGAGGGCGCCGACGACTACAATACGGGCGGCGGTCTGGGCTGGGTGGATGTCGGACGCAAGGCGGCCGGCGAGGTCGACGGCCCGTACACCTGGTGGTCCTGGCGCGGCAAGGCGTTCGACAACGACAGCGGCTGGCGGATCGACTACCACCTCGCCACCAAGGCCCTCGCCGACACCGCCGCCGAATACTCCGTCGATCGGGCTGCCACCTACGACACCCGGTTCTCGGACCACACCCCGGTTGTCGCCGACTACCTCCTCCCCTGACGCCACCGCTGGCGGGAAGCCGGGCCTGAGGCCGCGGACCTGACGCCTTCACGAGTGCGCACGTTCCGGGCGCATGTGCACGCCGGAACGTGCGTTCTCGCCCGGAACACCAGCGCCAGCGGGGAAGCGCCCGATCCGACGGCAGTGACCGCCGATCTAGAATCGTCGGGTGACATCCGCCGACAAGCCCCGCCTCTTCTCCGGCATGCAGCCGAGCGCCGACTCGCTGCAGATCGGCAACTACATCGGCGCTCTGCTCCAATGGCGGGACATGCAGGAGAGCCACGACGCGATCTTCTGCGTCGTCGACCTCCACGCTCTGACCGCACCGCAGGATCCCGCCGAGCTGCGCCAGCAGATCAGGCGCACGGTCGCCCAGTACATCGCCGCGGGCATCGACCCCGAGAAGTCGACGCTCTTCGTTCAGTCGCACGTGCCCGCGCACGCCGAACTGGCCTGGGTACTGGACACGATCACGGGCTTCGGCGAGGCGAGCCGGATGACGCAGTTCAAGGACAAGTCGGCCCGTCAGGGCACCGATGCGGCGTCCGTCGGCCTCTTCGCCTACCCGATCCTCATGGCCGCCGACATCCTGCTCTACGACACGAAGGTGGTGCCGGTCGGCGACGACCAGCGCCAGCACATCGAGCTGACCCGTGACCTCGCGGAGCGCTTCAACGCCCGGTTCGGCCCCACGTTCGTGGTGCCGAACGCGATGATCCAGGGCGAGACGGCGCGCATCTACGACCTGCAGAACCCGACCTCGAAGATGAGCAAGTCCGCTGCATCCGACGCCGGAGTGGTGTGGCTCCTCGACGACCCCAGCAGGACGGCGAAGAAGATCAAGTCGGCCGTCACCGACACCGGCCGTGAGGTCGTCTTCGACCGGGAGAACAAGCCCGGCGTCTCGAACCTGCTCACCATCCTGTCCGCGTTCGGCGGCACCCCGATCCCCGACCTCGAATCGGAATACTCCGGCCGTGGCTACGGCGACCTCAAGAAGGACGTCGCCGAGGTCGTCGTCGAGGTGTTCAGCCCCATCCGCGCGCGCACCCTCGAACTGCTCGGCGACCCGGCCGAGCTCGATCGGATCCTGGCACCCGCCGCCGACCGCGCCAACGAGATCGCGGAGGCCAAGCTGGCCGAGGTGTACGACAAGATCGGTCTCCTGCGCCGCCCGAAGCGCTGACGTGCAGCCCGTCGTCCTGCGCACCGAGCGCCTGGTGCTCGACCAGCCGACCGACGCCGACATCGATGCCATCGCCGAGTACTGCGACGACCCGCTGTTCGAGCGTTTCATGACCCTGCCCTCTCCGTACGCCAGGACGGACGCGGAGCAGTGGGTGCTGAGGGTGGTCCCCGGCGGATGGGCGGCCGCGACCGACCTGAACTGGGTCATCCGCACCGCTCCCGGCGGCCGACTCGTCGGCGCCATCGGTCACCGGGCGGCCCTGACGGATGTCGGCTTCTGGCTGGGTCGGCCCCATCGCGGCCACGGATACATGACCGAGGCCGTCGGCTCCGTCATCGACTGGCTGTTCTCCCGCGGAATCCCGACCGTCCAGTGGGAGTGCCTCGAAGGCAACCGCGCCTCGGCGGCGGTCGCACGACGCGCGGGATTCCGCTTCACCGGCATCGCACCGAGTGACGTGACCGCTCGGGACGGAACCCATCCCCCGGCCTGGCACGGGGAACGCGATCGGACGGATCGTGGCGCGACGGCGCGATCCCTGGCCAGCTGGCCGGAGTGGACCTCGTGAAACCGCGCCTCGTCCTGTTCGATCTCGACGACACCCTCTTCCGCCATCGGGAGGCCGTCGAAGCGGCTGCAGCCGCGAGTCTCACGGCACTCGACCCGGCTGCCAGCGAGTCGCGCACCGCCGAGGAGGTGGGGCGCTGGCACGAGCTGGAGGAGCACCACTACCACCGCTACCTCTCGGGCGAACTCGACTACCTGGGGCAGCGTCGAGCCCGCGCGCGCGACTTCGTCGAGCCCTACGGGATCGACCTCGCCGACGACCGGGAGGCCGAGGCCTGGTTCGAGGGCTATCTCACGGGGTATCGCGCCGCATGGACCCTCCACGACGACGCGCTCCCCTGCCTGGACGACCTCGAGGAGGCGTTCCCCGGTGTGCGATTCGGCATCATCACGAACGGCGACCTCGACTTCCAGTTGGACAAGATCGACACGGTCCGACTCGCTCCCCGCATCGAGCACGTCATCGCGTCGGGGGCTCTCGGAGTCACCAAGCCGGATCCGGCGATCTTCCGGCACGCCTGCGAGGTCTTCGACATCGCCCCCTCCGACAGCGTCTACATCGGCGACCGCCTGCGCACCGACGCCATCGGGGCCGCGCGTGCCGGCCTGACCGGCGTCTGGCTCGATCGACGCGGCATCACCCCGCCGTCCGACGACGCGGCGGAGGCGGAGGCACTCGGCATCGTCGAAATCACGCGCCTCCTGGATCTGGTCGGCGCGCTCCGCTGACCTCGGCAGCTCCGTCGAGCGCCGACGGCACGGATCCCCTGGTCGGGGCGGGGACTGGCGTCCGGGAATAAGCGGGCTCACCAGACGTTGCGCTATAACAGAACAAGCAATGTGCTCCGGGGTCGGTGTAATTCCGAACCGGCGGTGATAGTCCGCGAACCCGCCGTCCGCATCTCACGCGAGTGAGACGAGGTCGACGGGCCGATCCGGTGGAATTCCGGTACCGACAGTCAAAGTCTGGATGAGAGGCGCACAGGCGGAATCGGCGATGCCGGTGCCGCCAGAGAGCCTCGCGCGCCCCCCGGAGTCCGATACCAGGACACGAGGATGAGATGAGCGACACGCTCCGCGAATCGCCGGTCGACGCAGCAGCGCTCGAGACCGCGATGAGCCGCGCGCTCGAACTCGCCCTTCGCGGCCCGGCGTGGGCCGAGAACCCGCAGGTCGGCGCTGTCATCCTCGATTCCGACGGGCGGATCCTCTCCGAGGGCTGGCACCGCGGAGTCGGCACCGCGCACGCCGAGGTCGACGCGCTCTCCCGGCTCGCTCGCGGCGAGGCACGCGGCACCACTGCGGTCGTCACCCTCGAGCCCTGCAATCACACCGGCCACACCGGACCCTGCAGCGTCGCGCTCATCGAGGCGGGCGTCGCCCGGGTCGTCTACGCCATGGCGGATCCGAACGACGTCGCGGCGGGTGGCGCCGAGCGTCTCCGAAACGCCGGAGTCGAAGTCATCAGCGACGTGCTCGCGGATCGCGCCGCTGAGCTGCTGCACGGCTGGACCACCGCCGTCCGCCTCGGCCGGCCGTACGTGACCGTCAAGTGGGGCTCCTCGCTCGACGGGCGGATCGCGGCCGCCGACGGGTCGAGTCAGTGGATCACCGGACCCGAGGCGCGCGCCGACGTGCACCTGCGCCGCGCAGCGGCCGGAGCGATCGTCGCGGGAACGGGCACCGTGCTCGCCGACGATCCCCGACTGACGGCGCGCGGATCCGACGGCGACCTCGCCGACGGGCAGCCGCTCGCCGTCGTCTTCGGCCGGCGGGACGTCCCCGCCGACGCGGCGGTGCGCGAGCACCCCCGCGGATTCGTCCAGTTCGACGGGCGCGACCCCGCCGGGCACCTGGCCGAGCTGTGGGACCGCGGCATCCGCAGCGTCTTCGTCGAAGGCGGACCGACCGTCGCCGCCGCACTCGCGCGAGCGGGACTGGTCGACGAGTACCTGCTCTACCTCGCACCGGTCCTCATCGGCGGTCCCCGACTCGCCTTCGACGACCTCGGCGTCGCCACGCTGGGCGAGGCACAACGCCTCGACCTCGTCTCCGTCGATCGCCTCGGCGGCGACCTCCGCATCATCGCCCGACCCACCGCGCACGCGGATGGGCCCGCTTCAGACACGAACGGATGACCTGAGATGTTCACCGGAATCATCGAAGAGATCGGCGAGGTCACCTCGCTCGAGACGCTCGGCGACGGGTCGGCGCGGATCACCGTGCACGCACCCGTCGCGGTGAGCGACGCCCGCCACGGCGACTCCATCTCGGTGGGCGGCGTCTGCCTCACCGTCATCGATCAGGGAGCCGACTGGTTCGCCGCCGACGTCATGGGGCAGACCCTCGCGGTCTCCGCCCTCGGCGCCGTTCGCGTCGGGAGCTCGGTCAACCTCGAACGCGCCATGCAAGCCGGTGCCCGACTCGGCGGTCACATCGTCCAGGGTCACGTCGACGGGACCGCGCAGCTGCTCACCCGCTCGGACGAGGGCACCTGGCGCGTGCTCCGCTTCAGTCTTCCGGCCGAGCTGGCCCCCCTCGTCGTCGACAAGGGATCCATCACCGTCGCGGGTGTCTCGCTGACGGTCTCGGCGGTCAGCGAACCGTCTGCGGCCGACGCCTGGTTCGAGGTCAGCCTCATCCCCGAGACCCTCACTGCGACAACCCTCGGATCGCTCGAACCGGGCGACCCCGTCAACATCGAGACCGACGTCCTGGCGCGCCATGTGCAGCGCCTCGCCGCATTCGCAACATCCACCGCAGCAGCGGTGGCAGAAGGAGGTGCGAGATGACTCTCGCCAGTATCCCCGCCGTGCTCGCAGAACTGCGCGCCGGCAAGCCCATCATCGTGGCCGACGACGAGGCCCGCGAGAACGAGGGTGACGTCATCCTCGCCGCGCAGTTCGCCACCCAGGAGTGGCTCACCTGGACGATCCGCAACACGTCGGGCTTCATCTGCGCACCCATGACGAACGAGATCGCCGACCGGCTCGAGCTGCCGGTCATGGTCGCCAACAACCAGGACTCGCGCGGCACGAACTACACCGTGACCGTCGATGCCGCGGACCGGCTGTCGACCGGCATCAGCGCGGCCGACCGCGCCCACACGCTGCGCGTCCTCTCGAACGAGGAGTCGCTGCCCGCGAGCCTCATCCGCCCCGGTCACATCCTCCCGCTGCGCGCGGCGCCCGGCGGTGTGATCGAGCGCGCAGGCCACACCGAGGCGGCGGTCGACCTGATGCGTCTCGCCGGTCTGACCCCCGTCGCGGCGATCGGCGAGGTCATGGGCGACGACGGAGAGATGACCCGTCTTCCCGGGCTGATCGAACTCGGCGAGCGCGACGGGATCCTCGTCACCACGATCGAGGCGCTCATCGCCTACATCCAGGACAACCCAGGGGTCCTCCCCCTCGACGGAACCGCGTCGCCCGTCTCCGAGTCGCCCCGCGTCCGGTTCGAGGTCGAGACGACCGTGCCCACGACTCACGGCCCGTTCCGCATGCGCGCCTACCGCGACAACCAGACCGGTGCCGACCACATCGCGATCATCGCCGGTGAGCCGGCCGCCGGAAGCCTCGTCCGCGTGCACTCGGAGTGCCTGACCGGTGAGGCCTTCGGATCGCTGAAGTGCGAGTGCGGTCCGCAACTCGACGCGGCGCTCGACACGATCCAGCGGGAGGGCGGAACGGTCATATATCTGCGCGGCCACGAGGGGCGCGGTATCGGCCTCATCAACAAGCTGCGCGCCTACCGTCTGCAGGAGGACGGCCTCGACACCCTCGACGCCAATCTGGCGCTCGGTCTGCCGGCTGATGCCCGCGACTACGGTGCGGCGACCGCGATCCTCGAGGACCTCGGCATCGACTCCGTGCGACTGCTCACCAACAACCCCGACAAGGTCAGCCAGCTCGAGGCGCGCGGGGTGACGGTGACCGAGAGGGTGCCGCTCGTCGTGGGTGTGACCCCGTTCAACGAGGGCTATCTCGAGGCGAAGCGTGACCGCATGGGGCACCAGATCATCGCCGAGCAGCTGGAGCACGCTGCCGTCGGCGGACCGGCGGAGAGCATAGCCACGGAAGGACTGAGCCGATGAGCGGACACGGAGCACCCAGCGGAGACGTCAGCGACCTCGACGCGAGCGGACTGGCCGTCACCATCGTCGCCGGCCGCTGGCACGACGAGATCGCCGACGGCCTGCTCGCGGGTGCGCGCCGCACGCTCGAGGCGACGGGAGCGACGATCACCGTGATCTCCGCTCCCGGCAGCTTCGAACTGCCGGTGCTCGCCAAGGCGGCGTTGGAGGCGGGGGCCGACGCGGTCGTGGCGCTCGGTGTCATCATCCGCGGCGGCACGCCGCACTTCGAGTTCGTCTCGGACGCCGCGACGACGGGCCTCACGCAGGTCGCGATCCAAACGGGTAAGCCCATCGGGTTCGGTGTGCTGACCCTCGACGACGAGCAGCAGGGTCTCGACCGGGCGGGCCTGCCGGGGTCGAAGGAGGACAAGGGCACGGAGGCGGCGGAAGCGGCCGTCCGCACGGCACTGGCGATCAGGGAGATCCGCGGCGCCTGACCGTGAGCCTCGGCCGGGCGGGCGATCGCCCGGCCGGCTCATGAGGCGCGACCCCCAAAGAGACTTTTGACGGTGCGTCGACGCGGTGTCAGCATGGCGTCATGTCCACCCTCGACGAGCTCCGGGCGACCGCCCATCCGATCCGGCTCCGACTCCTCTCCCTGCTGACCGGGTCCGCCATGAGCGCCGCCGAAGCCGGGCGCGAGCTGGGCTGTTCGCAGGCGACGGCGAGCTACCATCTGCGCGTCCTCGAGCGGGCGGGACTCGTGCGCGTCGTCGAGACGGTGCGGCTCAGGGGCGGTGAGGCGAAGCGCTATCGGCACGAGTCCTCGGCGGAGCACTTCGACGTCGACGCGGTGCGGCCGGTCGGGCCCGGCGCCTCCGAAGAACGGATCGCCTACGTCGATGCACTGGTCGAGGAGTTGAGACGCCGGGTCCGTCAGCGCACGGACGGCCCGCAGGTGTCGACCGACGCCGAGCTGTGGGTCGATCCGGCGACGTGGCGGCGCGTGGTCCACCACGTCGGCGAGGCCTCTGCTCTGCTCCACGCCGCCGCCCAGCCGCCGCGAACACCGGGCACACGGCCGGTGTCCATGACCGCGGCACTGTTCCCGCTGAAACGGTCGTGACGAGGAGTCGGGCCGAGCCCTCGTCGAATCGGCCCGAACGGCGAAGCGGAGCCGGTCCCCTGTCTCATTCCGCGTTCCGCTGGCTGCTCGCCGCCCGCACCACGAGCATCCTCGGCAACGCCGTCGCCCCGATCGCCCTCGCGTTCGCCGTGCTCGATCTGACCGGCTCCGCCGCCGACCTCGGACTGGTGGTCGCCGCACGGTCGGTGGCCAATGTGGCGATCCTCCTGCTGGGCGGGGTGATAGCGGATCGGCTGCCCCGCGATGTCGTCCTGGTCGGCACCTCCCTCGCGGCGGCGGCGACGCAGGCGGGCATCGCCGCGCTGGTCGTCACCGGAACAGCGACTATCGGATCGCTCGTCCTCCTGAGTGTGCTGAACGGGGCCGTCGCCGCTGTGAGCCTGCCGACGTCGGCCGCCCTCGTTCCCGAGACGGTTCCCGTCGCACTGCTTCGCCCGGCGAACGCGCTGCTCCGGCTCGGACTCAACGGCGGGAGCATCGTCGGCGCCTCCGCCGGAGCCGGCCTCGTCGCGATCGTCGGCCCCGGGTGGGGCCTGGCCGTCGACGCGGCCGGCTTCGCTCTGGCGGCGGTCCTCTTCTCCCGGATGCGCCTGCCGAGGAGAACGCCCGTCACTGCGCAGGCGGGCACGTCGGCGTCGCTGCTCGGCGACCTGCGGGAGGGATGGCGGGAGTTCTCGAGCCGCCGGTGGGTGTGGATCGTGGTCGCGCAGTTCTCCGTTCTCAACGCCGCGTTCGTCGGCGCGACGACGGTGCTGGGCCCGGTGGTCGCCGATGAGTCGTTCGGACGGTCGGCCTGGGGTCTCGTGGTCGCCGCGCAGACCGTCGGGCTGGCGCTCGGGGCGGTGCTCGCCCTGAGATGGCGACCGCGGAGGGCGCTGGGGATCGGCGTCGCCCTGATGGCCGTCACCGCCGTGCCGATCGCGTCGCTCGGGTTGCTCCCCGCCCTCCCCGCCCTGATCGTCGCCTTCGCGCTCGGCGGTATGTCCATCGAGATGTTCGCCATCGCGTGGGATCAGTCGCTGCAGACCAACATCCCCCGTGAGGTGCTGTCGCGGGTCTACTCCTACGACATGGTCGGCTCGTTCGTCGCCGTCCCGGTGGGCGAGGTCGTCGTCGGACCGCTCGCCCATGCCATCGGGACGCCGCAGACCCTCGTCGGCTGCGCCGCCGTCATCGTCGTCGCCACCTTGGCCGCCACCTCCTCGGCGAGCGTACGACGGGTCACTGCGGCCTCACCGTGACCGCACGTGGAGCGGCGCGACGGCGGACAGACGCGGCCGATCAGGCCGGCTGGGCTCCCATCCAGCGGACGGAGGCGCCGGCGGCGGCGGATGCGGCGCGCATCGCGGTGTCAGGGCCGTCGCCCGCGGCGAGCCGCGCGGCGAGCGTTCCGCAGTAGCTGTCGCCAGCGCCCGTCGTGTCGACGACATCGTCGACCAGGTCGGCGGGGACGGCGTTGTCTCCCCAGCGGGATCCCTCACCGCCGAGCGTCGTGAGCAGGGATGACGCGGAGAGCCCGGCTCTCTCCAGCAGCGCGGCCTCGTGCTCGTTGACCACGACGGGATCGGCCGCCTCCAACCATTCGGCGGGGACGTCGGAGTACGGCGCCAGGTTGAGCACGACGCGTGCTCCGCGATGCACGGATCGGCGGACGGCCTCTCCGACCGCGGTCATGTCGATCTCGAGCTGCAGGAGCACGACGTCGCCGGGACCTGTGGAGTCGAGAAGAGCGAGATCGTCGGTGGATACGCGGGCGTTCGCGCCCGGCGACACGATGATCGTGTTCTCGCCGTGCGAATCCACGGCGATCGCCGCGTGACCGGTGACGCTGCCAGTGTCGATGCGAACGCCGGTGACGTCGATGCCGAGGCGGGTGAGCCGGTCGAGGTAGCGCCGGCCCATCTCGTCGTCGCCGACTCTGCCGATCATGGCGACCTCGGCTCCGGCGAGCGCGGCGGCGACGGCCTGATTGGCCCCCTTGCCGCCGAACAGCTGCTGGAGGTCTCCACCGCGCACCGTCTCACCGGGGGCGGGGTGCCGTTCGACCTCGACAACCGAGTCGATGTTGAGACTGCCGACGACGACCACTCTGCCCATGCATTCGATCCTGCCAGACGGGGAGCGGGGCCGCGGCAGGCGACGACGGAGGCGGAGATCCCCATGATCCCGGGAGAGGCGTACGATAGACCGGTCATTTCGCCTCGACCGGCCCCGCGCACCACCACCGCGCTCGCCCGATCCCAGCGCGATGCAGCCCGATCGCCTGCGGAAGATCCCACCGGTTGCATCAGTCGGCTGCTGTGCGAAAGTCCCGCGCTCCTCCCGTCAGCCGCTGCTGACGATCCCACCTGTCATCTGAAGGAACCATGACCGCCAGCGTCACCTCATCCGGAACGTCCCCCGTCGGCAACCCGCGCTCCCGCGTCGTTCTCGCGAGCCTGATCGGCACCTCGATCGAGTTCTACGACTTCTACGTCTACGCGACCGCCGCGGTGCTGGTCTTCCCCGCTCTGTTCTTCCCGAACGCGGACCCGACCACGTCGCTCCTGTCGTCGTTCGCCGCGTTCGGCGCCGCATTCGTCGCCCGCCCCGTCGGATCCGTCCTGTTCGGCCACTTCGGCGACCGGATCGGACGCAAGCGCGCGCTCGTCGCGACCCTGCTCACGATGGGCATCGCGACGGTCCTGATCGGCCTGCTGCCCACCGCGCTCACGCCCGGGTGGGAGTTCTTCGCCCCGGCGCTGCTCGTTCTCCTGCGCTTCTGCCAGGGCCTCGGTCTCGGCGGCGAGTGGAGCGGTGCCGCGCTGCTCGCGACCGAGAACGCTCCGAAGGGCAAGCGCGCGATCTACGGCACCTTCCCGCAGCTCGGCGCCCCGATCGGGTTCATCCTCGCCAACGGCGTCTTCCTGATCCTGGCCACCACCATGTCGGCCGAGGACTTCGCGGCCTGGGGCTGGCGCATCCCGTTCATCGCGAGCGCCGTCCTCGTGATCGTCGGCATCTACGTGCGATTCAAGCTGCTCGAGACCCCTGCGTTCCAGAAGGTCATCGACCAGGGCGAAGTGCTCAAGGCACCCGTCGCGCGCGTCTTCAAGACCAGCTGGTGGCCGCTCATCCAGGGCACGTTCATCATGCTCGCGACCTACGTGCTCTTCTACCTGATGACCACGTTCACGCTGACCTACGGCACGACCGCATCATCCGTCGAGACCGCTCAGGCCGCGGCGGAGGCGGCGGGCAAACCGTTCGACGCGGCGGGCTTCGTGCCGGGTCTCGGCTACCTGCGCAACGCGTTCCTGATCATGCTGATCGTCGGTGTCGTGTTCTTCGGCATCTTCACCCTGGTCTCGGGTCCGCTCGCCGAGCGCTTCGGGCGTCGCAAGCACCTGATCTGGACGACCGTCGGCATCTTCGTCTTCGGTCTGCTCTTCGTCCCGCTGTTCGGCGGCGGATTCGTCGGTGTGATGGCCCTGCTCATCGTCGGCTTCTCGCTCATGGGCCTCACCTTCGGCCCGATGGCGGCGGTGCTACCCGAGCTGTTCCCGACGAACGTGCGCTACACGGGCTCGGCGATCAGCTACAACGTGTCGAGCATCCTGGGTGCGGCCGTCGCGCCGTTCATCGCGGTCGCGCTCTGGAAGGCGGCGGGCGGCAGCACCGTGCTGGTCGGCGTCTACCTCAGTGCGATGGCGGTGCTGACCCTCATCGCCCTGCTCGTCACGAAGGAGACGAAGGACGTCGCGTACGAGAACAACGTGAGCTGACCCTCTCCAGCACTGTGGCCCGCTGCGTCCCCCTGGACGGAGCGGGCCACTGCTGTGTCCGGGCCTGTCGATAGCATCGAGGCAGGCCTATCGAAGGAGAAGGAATGCTCAAGGGAATCGATCCGATCCTGAACGGGGAGCTGCTCAAGATCCTCGATGAGATGGGACACGGCGACGACATCGTGCTCGTCGACCGCAACTTCCCGGCCCACAGCGGCGGCAACCCGGTCGTCAACCTCGGCGATATCAGCACGACGCGTGCCGCCCAGGCGGTGCTCTCCGTGTTCCCTCTCGACACCTTCGTCGAGCAGCCCGTCGGGCGCATGGAGGTCCGCGACGACGCGTCGATCGTGCTCGACTCGCACGACGAGGTCCTGGCCGTCGCGCAGGCGGACTTCGAGAGTCATCTCGAATTCGAGGTCGTGCCGCGGTTCGACTTCTACGCTCGCGCGCGTGCCGCCTACGCGGTGATCCTGACCCTCGACCCCCGCCCGTACTCCTGTTTCTCGTTCAAGAAGGGCGTGATCTAGCCCCCGGAGCAGGACACTCGAGCATCGGCGTACAGTTGTCGCGGGCCGACTGGACTGCCCAGGACCGCATCGCCGATGATCCCGAGCGTCAACGATGGTTGACGATTTGTTTCTGTCAACTAAGGTTGACAGATGGACCCCGGATCGATCCACACCCTCGCGGGAGACGCTGACTCCGACGACCCGATCGTCGCCCTGGGCGCCATCGCGAGACTGCGAGCCGAACTCGACCGCGTCGAGGCGGTCGCAGTTCGCCGAGCACGGGTGACCGGGACCTCGTGGCAGCTGATCGCGCTGGCTTTAGGAGTCACCCGACAGGCGGTCCACAAGAAGTACGGACGCAGATGATCCACCCGATGAAGAGAGCCCGCCGACAGTGAGCAGCACCGAGACCACCCCCCGTCGTTCCCTCTTCCGCCGCCCGCCGCGCGGCGAAGGCCCCCGAGCCTCCCTCGGCCAGATCTGGCCCTATCTCGCCGAGCATCGCCGCATCCTGATCGTCGTCGTCGTACTCAGCGTGATCGGCGCGGTCACCTCGCTCGCCCAGCCGCTTCTCGTCAGCTCGGTCATCTCGACGGTCCAGGCGGGCGATCCGCTCGGCGGCATCGTGTGGCTGCTCGTCGTGCTGGTCGTCGGATCGGGTCTCGCGTCCGGATACCAGCACTATCTACTGCAGCGCACCGGCGAGGGTGTCGTGCTGACCTCGCGGCGACGCCTCGTCGCACGCATGCTCAACCTCCCGATCGGCGAGTTCGACACCCGCAGGGTCGGCGACCTCGTCTCCCGCGTCGGGTCCGACACCACCCTGCTGCGGGCCGTCCTGACCCAGGGCGTCGTCGAGTCGATCGGCGGTGCGCTCACCTTCATCGGCGCACTCATCGCGATGCTCATCCTCGATCCGCTGCTGCTCCTGCTCACCGTCCTCGTCGTGGCGGTCGCCGTGTTCACCGTCGTGACGCTCTCCGCTCGGATCCGTCCGGCGGTGAAGGAGGCGCAGAAGAAGGTCGGCGACCTCGCCGCCGCCGTCGAGCGCTCGATCAGCGCGATCCGCACGGTCCGCGCCTCCAACGCGACCGACCGAGAGATCGCCGCTATCGACCGCGACGCGCAGGGGGCGTGGGAGCAGGGCATCAAGGTCGCCAGGATCTCGGCTCTGATCGTGCCGATCGCCGGCATCGCGCTGCAGGTCTCGTTCCTCGTGGTGCTCGGAGTCGGCGGCTACCGGGTGGCCAGCGGCGCGCTCAGCGTCGCGAACCTCGTCGCGTTCATCCTGTTCCTGTTCATGATGGTGATGCCGCTCGGGCAGTTCTTCGGCGCCGTGAACGCGGTGAACCAGGCACTCGGTGCGCTGGGACGCATCCAGGAGATCATCGCGCTGCCGACCGAGTCGCAGAACGATCGCGACATCGCACCCCTGGCCGTACTGGTCGGCGCCGCGAACGACGCGGTCCGCCCCGAGTCCCCCGCCATCGAGTTCGACGACGTGACCTTCTCCTACCTCGCGCTCCGCGAACCGGATCCCGAGGCCACCGATGCCGACGCCGTGAGCGGTGCTCCGGCGGCTCCCGTGATCGAGCGCCAGGAGGTCCTGCACGGGGTGAGCTTCCGGGTGCCGCGCGGCTCGCGCACCGCGCTCGTCGGCCCATCGGGCGCCGGCAAGAGCACGACGCTGTCGCTGATCGAGCGCTTCTACGATCCCGAGGGCGGTCGGATCCGCCTCGGCGGGCTCGACATCAAGAGCCTCGACCGCGAGGTGCTCCGCTCGCAGATCGGCTACGTCGAACAGGACGCCCCGGTGCTCGCCGGCTCGCTCCGCGACAACCTGCTGCTCGCGAGCCCCCTCTCGACCGACGAGGACTGCATCGAGGTCCTCGAGCAGGTCAACCTGACCGAGGTGCTCAGCCGCGACCCGCTCGGTCTCGACGCTCAGGTGGGAGAGGACGGCATCCTGCTTTCGGGCGGCGAGCGTCAGCGTCTCGCGATCGCGCGCACCCTGCTCGCCGCTCCCCCGGTCCTGCTTCTCGACGAGTCGACGTCGAGCCTCGATGGACTCAACGAGCAGCGCCTGCGTGGCGCGATCGACGCGGTCGCCGAGAAGCGCACGCTCATCGTGATCGCGCACCGGCTGTCGACCGTCGTCGACTCCGACCAGATCATCGTCCTCGACCACGGACGTGTCGTCGGCGTCGGCACCCACGCCGAGCTCATCGAGTCGACCCCGCTCTACCGCGACCTCGCGCAGCACCAGCTTCTGGTGTGACGTCGCTGAGTCGCCCAGTTCGGCCCACTAGACCTCAGGAATAGGGGCCGAACTGGGCGACTCGGTCAGGCGTCGCCGATCTCGGCCTCCGCGAGCTGGAGGCCTCGGAATGCCGAGCCGTGGAACACGAGCGGCTTGAGGCCGGGGTCAGCCCCGAGCGCGACCACTTCGAGCAGCGCGATCGAGTGGTCGCCGGCCGGATGCTCCCCCGAGACCCGGCATTCGAACCAGACCGGGGCGCCGGCGATGAAACGCGCGGTCGCTCCGGTGTGCCGCACGGGTACGTCGGCGAACCGCGCGAGCTTGTCGCGGCCGCTGATCTGACGCGCGAGCGCCCCCTGATCCTCGGCGAGTACCGAGACGCCGATCGTCTCGGCGGTCCGGAGGACGGGCCAGGTCGTCGAGGTGAGCTGGATCGCGCAGGACACGAGGGGCGGCTCGAACGAGACACCGACGGTGAAGGCCGACGCCACCATGCCGTGGGTCTCGCCGTCGACCTCGGCGAGCAGCGCGACGACCCCCGACGGGAAGTACGAGAACGTCCTCCGCAGCTCCTTCGGATCGGACGCGTACCGCGGAAGTTCGGCCATCTCCGTCACAGGGCACCCCGTTCCTCGGCCGCGAGGGCGGCGAGCACCTCGGCGGCGACGCGCTCGCCCGACCGCACGGCGCCCTCCATGTATCCGGTCCATTCGCCCGCGGTCTCCGTGCCCGCCCAGTGGATCGGACCGACGGACTCGGTGAGCGCGGGGCCGTAGCGGGTCCAGGTTCCGGGCGCGAGATGACCGCTGTAGCAGCCGCGCGCGAACTCCTCCGACATCCAGTCGAATTCGAGGTACTCGAGGGGGTCCGCGGCGCGTGCCCCGAAGAGCAGCACCGCGGCGGCCAGGAAGGCATCGCGTCGGGACTCGGCGTCGGTCGGACCGGGACCGATCGTGTCAGCCCCCTCGATGAAGGCGACCAGCACGCCCCGGGGGTAGCCGACAGGCGTGTTGTCGAGGACGACGCGGATGGGACCCGCGTCGAGCACACCCTCGCCACTGAGACCGGCGTCCGCCCAGAACGGCGTCTCGTAGACGAGGTAGAGCTTCACGACCGAGATCGCGTGCAGCCGCTGGGTCAGCTGGTCGCGTCGGCTCGGCATGATCGGGTCGTACTCCAACCGACCGGCGAGCGGGGGCGGAAGGGTGACGATCACGTGCCGCGCCCGGAACCTCGCGCCGTCACGGGTGATCGCCTCGACCCCGTCCGACACCCGGATGGTCCGGACCGCCGCTCCCGTCACCACTCGTTCGCCGAGCAGCTCGCCGATGGCGACGCAGACCGCCGAGGCACCGCCCGTGACCCGCTCCTCCTGCGCTTCGCGGCTCACCCCGAGGAGCGAGCGGATGTGTCCCCCCGAGCCGAAGTAGTAGGCGGCGTGCAGGAGCGAGACATCCACCGGGTCGGGGGCGAAGATCGCCTCGCAGGATTCGCTGAAATACGAACGGGCGGCGGGCGAGCCGAGCGACCGATCGATCCAGTCGGCGAAAGTCCCCCGGTCGAGCGATTCCGCTCCGGGAGTCGACCAGGGCGAAGCCATATCCACGCTGTCGACGATGGCGGCGAAGCGCTCCGCGGCCTGCCGCACATCGGCTGCGTCAGCCGGTGACAGCACGGCAAGAGCCTCCTCGCCCTCACCGATTTCGGTTCGAATGCCGTTCGTCACTCGCACGACGGCACCGGTCCGACCGGACGGTTCGGTGCTCAGACCGAAGCGCGCGATCAGGGCACGCAGCCGCAGGTGCTCGGGGCCCACCCACTGGCCGCCGAGCTCCAACCACTGGCCGTCGGCCGTCATCCCGGATCGAGTCCGCCCTCCGACTCGGGGTTCGGCCTCGACGACGGTCACGGATCGCCCCGCGTCGACCAGGGCGAGGGCGGCGGACAGCCCCGAGAAGCCCGCCCCGACGACGAGGACGTCGGCCTTGTCGGGCGCGTCGGCCGCAGCGGGCACGGTCACGGCGCGGCCGAGGAAGCGACAACCGGAACGCCGACGCCACGGCGGTGCGCCGCAGCCGGGTGGTCGGCGGGGAGCCGCGACGAACCGAACAGGCGATCCCGGAACGTCGTCGGATCGCCCTGAGGCGCGAGCGCCCCTCGCTTCCGGAGAACCGGGACGACGTGCTCGATGAACTCGACGTAGGACGCCGGGCTGACGAACGGCGTGTAGTTGAAGCCGTCGACGCCGGTCGCCTCGGCCAGGTCGATCATCTGCTGCGCGATCTGCTCCCCCGTGCCGAGCAGGATGAACTCCCGCATTCCACGCCGAGCGAAGTCGGCGAATGCCTCGGCCGCGGTCTTGCCGTTGTAGCGGGCGACCTGGGTGCGGCTCTGCTCCGTCGAGAGCGACGACACCTCGGTCTCCGGAGCCAGCGCGGCGAGGTCGATGCCGGTCATCTGCGCGAAGTAGACGCGCACCGCATCCTCGTCGATGTACGAGAGGTAATCGTCGAGCTTGCTCTGCGCGTCCTCGACCGACTCGCCGACGACGGCGGACAGACCGACGACCGTCTTGATGCCGTCGGGGTCGCGCCCCGCGTCCACCGCCTTCTGCTTCACCTGGACGACCTGCTTCGTCAGCGAGTCGGCATCCTTGCCCTGGAGGAACACCACCTCCGCGTTCCGGGCGGCGAAGGCGAGCCCGGCGGACGACGCTCCCGCCTGGAAGATGACGGGCGTTCGCTGCGACGACGGCTCGCTGTTGAAGTACCCCTCCACGTCGAAGTAGGTGCCGTGGTGCTCGACCTTGTGCACCTTCGAGGGGTCGGCGTAGACCCTCGCCGCCTTGTCCGCGCGGACGGCGTCGTCCTCCCACGACCCCTCGAGCAGCTCGTAGCTGACCTGCAGGTACTCCTCGGCGATCGCGTACCGCTCGTCGTGCGGGATGAACCGATCATGACCGAAGAGATCGCGGACGACGGTGCTCGTCGTGGTGACCACGTTCCAGGCGATCCGACCGTTCGTCAGGTGGTCGAGGGTCGCGAATCGGCGGGCATTCGCGAACGGCGCCTCATAGGTGGTCGAGGTCGTGACGGCGAAGCTCAGCCGCTGCGTCGCCGCGGCGAGCGCCGGGACCAGCAGCATCGGGTCGTTCTTCGGGATCTCTGTCGCCTGCTCGAACGCGACATCGGGGGTGCGTCCGTCGGTGCTCGGGTACCCGTAGGAGTCGGCGAAGAAGAGGAAGTCGAATCCGCCTTCGTCCAGGATCTGCGCGAGCTCGGTCCAGTAGCCGAGCGAGGTGTAGCGGAAGGTGTTCTGCTCGGGGTGCGCCCAGAGACCCTGACTCGTGAGGTTGAGCCCGTTGATCTCGAAGGCACCCAGGATGATGCGTGTCATGTTCGGTCCTCGTGTGTGGGGCGCGACGCGATCGCCGCGCGCGGTGATGGATGGGCGGAAGCAGGCCTCGCCATCAACCGGGTGCCGCGGTGAACCAGGCGGCCAGTGAGTCCTCGTAGATCGAGCGGGTGCCGGCCGACATTCCCTCCACCAGGAGTCCGTTGCGGGCGATGCCTGTGACCGCGGCGTCGTCGAGGTCCCACAGCTCGCGCGCGATGCGGTACTGGTCGACGACATCGCGGCCGAACCAGAGCGAGTCGTCGGCGTTGAGGGTGACGGGCACTCCCGAGTCGATGAGGGCGCGGACCGGGTGGGTCGGCAGGTCGACGGCGACACCGAGCGCGACGTTCGATACCGGGCAGACGTCGCAGACGATGCGCTCCTCGACCAGACGAGTCACGAGCGACGGATCCAGCACCGCGTTGACCCCGTGCGAGATCCGGCTGGCGCCGAGGACATCGAGCGCTTCGATGATGCTGTCGGGGCCGCCCGTCTGCCCCGCGTGCGCGACGATCTGCAGACCGGCGTCGCGGCCGATCCGTGCCGCGGTCACGAAACGGTGCAGGCCCGCGGGTTCGACGAATCCGGCGGTGCCGAGTGCGGTCACCCCGCGACCGGAGCGAGCAGCGGCGAGGGAAGCGAGCTCCGTGGCGAGGGAAACGTCCTGATCGGTGTTGATCGTCAGGTTGGCCCCCACCTCGATGCCCGCCTCGGCGGCAGCATCCTGCAACGCGCCGACGATGGTGTCCGTCACGACCGTGAGGCTGCCGAGGCGGGGAGCGTAGAGCTGCGGCTCGATCGCCGGTTCGAGGTAGAGCACCCCCCGCGCAGCCTCCTGATGCACGAGCGCTCGGCACAGCATGGCGAGATCGGCGAGATCGTCCACGAGATCGGGCACCGTGCCGTATGCCGCGAAGAAGTGGTCGACGTCGCGGAACACCGAGGGCACCTCGAAAGCCGCGCCGCGTCGACGTGCGAGTTCGAGGACGGCGTCGAGCGGATAGGAACCGTCCAGGTGGGCGTGCACGTGAACCTTCGGCAGCTGCAGCAGGTCGCGGCGCACGGCGACGGCCGTCATGAACGCCACCTCGTGACGACCTTGCGTTCGAGGGCGGCGGCACCCACGTAGGCGAGAACGGAGAGGACGATCGCGACCACGACTGCCGCCCAGGAGCCGTTGGTATCGAGGATGACGCGACGCTCGCTGAAGACTCTGCCGAGGCCGCCCTGACCCATGAGCCACTCCGCTGAGATCGCGATCAGGAAGGCGTTGGCAGCTGCGAGCCGCACGGCGATCAGCAGCGCGGGGACCGCGGCGGGAAGCGCCAGTCGGGTGAGCCGACGGAGCCGCCCCGTGCCGTAGATCGTGAAGAGATCGTCGCTGCCGGCCGGCCGAGCTCGGAGTCCGGAGCAGGCGAGGACGTAGATCGGGAAGAAGGCCATCAGCACGCACGATGCGAAGACGGTGGCGACTCCGTAACCGAGGAGGCTGCCGAGGATGGGGATGAAGACCACGATGGGCACGGTCGGGATGATGAGCGCGAGTGGCGAGAGCATCGCGTTCAGCCAGGGGAGCAGGGTGACGAGGATGGCGAGCGCGAGGCCGACGACGGCACCGGCGAGAAGACCGCCGAACGCCGACAGTGTGGTGAGGCCGGCCGCCGCGAGGAGCTCGGGCGCATCCGCCGCGAGCGACTCGGCCACTCCGAGAGGGCCGGGCGCGACGATCTGCGGCACGTCCCCGATCCAGATCCACGCCTGCCACCCGACGATGAGGAGAACCGGGATCAGAACGCCGATCAGCGCGCTCGCCGATTTGGCCAGCGGTGCCACATCGACAGCCGCTTCGCCGGAACGGCCGAACCGTCGGGATGCCGCCCGTTCGAGGACCGTCCCCACCAGGTAGAAGACGACGGAGACGAGTACCGCGACCACGGCGGCGGCCCAGAGGAATCCGTACTGGATGTTCCGCATCGCGGACACCATGAGCACGCCCAGGCCGCGGTCGGCGCCGAACCACTCCCCGAGGATGGCGCCGAGGATGGCAGCGGGAACCGCCAGACGTGCGGCATCAGCGGCCATGGGCAGGGCGCTCGGCAGCTCGAGACGGAAGAAGCGGGCGGTGCGCGACGCGCCGAAGACGCGGAACACGTCGGCGGGCGACTTCGACGCGGACCGCAGCCCGTCGCCGACGGTCAGGACCGTCGCGAACAGCACGGACAGCGCCGCGAACACCTCGGGGATGAACGGACGGGCGGGCACGCTCATCAGGACCGGGCCCAGGGCGACGATCGGGATGGCGTTGATCAGAACCGTCACGCGGACGAGCGGCGTCGTCGAACGCGGGAACCAGGCGGTGACGCTCGCGACCATCGCACCCAGCAGGTAGCCGATGAGCCCACCGACGAGGGCTCGGCCGCCTGTCGCCAGTGCGGCGCGGAGAAGGATGTCGCCCTTATCGACGAAGGCATCGAGAACCGCGGTCGGTGGCGGCACCGCGCGCCCGAGTACCCCGCTCACCCCGATGACCTGCCAGATCAGCACGAGCGCCAGCACTCCGGCGACGGGCAGGACCGCGCGCGGCAGGCGCAGAGGTCGCGCGCCGTTCTCCGCGGCCGGGCGGGTCCGCGGAGCTGCTGTGGCCGAGACGGTCACGCCGCGGTCCCGGTCTCGGTGTCGTCATCGTCGAGCGCGGCGGTGAGCTGTGCAACGAGCCGCAGGAACTCCGGCTGTCCGAGCACGGCCTTGGTGCGGTCGCGTCCGAACGGCACGTCGACCGTCAACTTGACCCGCCCCGGCCGTCCCGTCATCACGACCACCCGATCGGCGAGGAACACGGCCTCCTCGACCGAGTGCGTCACCAGGAGGGTGGTCGACGCCTCCGCGGCGAGGATGCGGGCCAGTTCGACATTGAGGCGGTGGCGGGTGACCGCGTCGAGCGCGCCGAACGGCTCGTCGAGCAGCAGCACCCGCGGCGCGAGGGCGAGGGAGCGGGCGATCGAGACGCGCTGGCGCATGCCCCCGGAGAGCTGAGACGGGCGGGCACCCGCGAAGTCCGCCAAGCCGACCAGCGCGACGAGTTCGTCGACGCGAGCCTGGTCGACCGGCCGGCCGGTCAGCTTGTAGGGAAGGGCGACGTTGGCACGGACCGACAGCCAGGGAAGGAGGGCGTTGTCCTGGAACGCGACTCCTAGTGCCCCCTCGGCGATCAACGTCTGCGGGCTGGATCCCGCTACGGTGACGCTGCCCCGATCAGCACTGTCGAGCCCTGCCACGATGCGGAGGACCGTCGACTTGCCGCACCCCGATGGACCGAGGATGGCGACGAACTCGCCCTCCGCGACGGAGAGGGTGAAGTCGTCGAGCGCACGAACCGTTCCGGCTCCGCTCACGAAGCTCTTGCTGATGCCGTCGAGCTCGATCCCGATGTCCGTCACGACTCCTCCCCTCCTCCTCGTCCCTGGACTAGTCCTGCGCGTCGGCGACGATGGTCGTGTCGAAGATGTCGGCCGGGTCGGGCAGATCCTCGCGTCCCGAGGCGGTCAGCGCGTCGTACATCGGACCGGCGATGCGCTCCGGATCCATCGCGAAGAGACCGTTCGACTTCGTGTAGTCGCTCTGCACGAGCTCGGTGATCGCGGTGAGCGACGCGACCTCCGAGTCCTCGTCGAGCCCGAGGTCGGCGCCGTAGGAGCCGATGGTGAGCTCGGCCGTCGCGCTGGGATCGTCGATCGTCTCACTCCAGCCCTTCGATGCGGCGCGGACGAATCCCTCGACGGCGTCGCGGTTGCTGTCGAGGAATTCACGGGTGGTAACGATCAACCCGGCGTACGACTCGAACCCGAGATCGGCGAAGGTCACGGTGTTCACGTCGATGCCCTGCAGCTCATACGGGATCGGCTGGTTCGTCACGTAGGCGTAGTACGCGTCGATCTGATCGTCGAACAGCGGTGCGGCGTCGTACCCGACTCGGACGTCCTCGTAGTCGGGCTCCTCGCCGTTCACCCGGAACAGGGTGTCGATGTCGGCGGTGCCGGACTCGTCGGTCCCGATCCGCAGGCCCTTGAGATCGTCGACGCTCGTCACATCGAGGTCGGGGAGAGTCATCAGCCCGGCCGGGGAGGTCTGGTAGAGCGCTCCGACGGCGACGAGGTCGGCGCCGGTGTCGATCGCGTCGATGAGCCTCGACAGGTTCGAGACGATGCCGATCTGCGCCGCGCCTCCCGCGATGACCGCGGCGGTCGACGAGACGTCGCCTCCGTCGAGGAACTCGACGTCGAGCCCTTCATCGGCGAAGTACCCCTTCTCGTCTGCCTCGAAGAATCCGCCGAACTCGCTGTCCTTCACCCAGTCGAGCTGGAAGGAGATCGGGGTGGTGTCGGATGCTGCGCCACCGCCCGCATCCCCCGACGAGCAGGCGCTGAGGGCGAGAAGCGAAACGGCGGCGATCGCCACGGCGGCGATCGGGGTCCTGGTGCGGGCGGTGCGGTTCGTCACGCGGAGACTCCTGGCTGTGAGGGAAGAGGGGAGGAAGTGAACGGTGGGGCGGTGCGCTCTGCGACAGTAGATCGACCGTCACGAGCCTCTCCAATTCGGATCATCACTGTGGTCATAAGATCTATCGATAACCGCATGATGCCGGGGATGGGCCGTCGACCCGGACACCCGAAACCGCGGAAAGTTAACGCCGCCGAAACGCGACGGAAGGAGCGGACGTGGACCTTCGCCAGCTGCGTCATTTCGTCGCGGTCGCGGAGCTGCGCAGCTTCACCGCGGCCGCCGGTGAGCTCCACATGTCGCAGCCGGCTCTGAGTCAGAGCGTGGCCCGGCTGGAGAAGGAACTCGGGTGCGCCCTCCTTCACCGCAACAAGCAGAACCCGGGGCAGGGAGTCCTGTTGACGGTCGCAGGCGAGACGCTGCTCGAAGAAGGGCGCGACCTCATCGCCGCGGCCCAGCGCGCGGAGGAGCGCACGCGGCGTGCGGGGCGCACGTCATCGGGCGTCTCGCTCGCCATGGGCTTCACCTCCGGCACGCCGCAGCACCTGGTCGCGGCAGCCCTGGCTGCGGCCGATGGCATCGACGGCGTCGACGTCTACCCCGTCGAGTTGGACTGGGGCCACGAGCACCAGGCGATAGTCACCGGTCGCGCCGATCTCGCCTACCTGCAGTACGCGGAGGGCACTCCCGTCGCGGGCCATACGGTCACCGGACTCGAGCTCCTCGAACGAGTCGCCCTCGTCCCGACGAACCACCGATTGGCGCACCGTGGCCGCGTGACGTTGGCCGACCTCGCCGGTGAGGCGATCCTCGATCCCGGCTCGGCGGAGGGAGTGCCCGGCTACCGCGACCTCTGGCTGGGCGAGCCGAGACCTGCGGGGATGCCGATCGGCAGGATCGTCGGTCCCCCTGCCCGGACCGTGCAGGAGATGTACTCGTTCGTCGCGGCCGGCCGGGGCATGGCGATCGCCTCCAAGGCGGTGGCCGATCAGTTCCAGCGCGACGACGTCGTCGCGCTTGTCGTTCCCGACCTCGCGTCCGTGGAAGTCGGCGTCGCGCGGCTCGTGGAGGATCGACGCCCTCCGGTCCGCCAAGTCTTCGACGCGCTCTCCCGACTCAGCCGCCTCTAACAGGTCGTCGAGTCGCCCAGTTCGGCCCACAAGACCTCAGGAATAGGGGCCGAACTGGGCAACTCGCGGGTCAGCTGTGGGCGAGTTCGACGCCTGCCGCCTCGAGCTCGCGCAGGGCGTGCTCGCTCGACTCCGCGGCGACCCCCGCGACGAGGTCGGTGAGGACCCGGACGGATTTGCCGTGCTCGCGGGCGTCCAGCGCCGAAGCGCGGACGCAGTAGTCGGTGGCGATGCCGACGACGTCGATGCTGTCGACCGCGTGGGCCTCGATGAGGTCGCGCACCGCGATGCCGTCAGTCGTGCTGCCCTCGTAGATCGAGTACGCGGGCACGCCCTGACCCTTGTGGATGTGGAAGTCGACCTCGGACGTGTCGAGAGCCGGGTGGTACTCGGCCCCGGGCGTTCCCGCGACGCAATGGACCGGCCAGGTGCCCTCGAAGTCCGGTGCCGCATCGGTGGCGAAATGACCACCGTTGTCGTTCGACGCGTCATGCCAGTCGCGGGAGGCGAACACCAGGTCGTAGCTTCCACGGTTCTCGTCGAGGTAGCGGCTCACGCCGGCCGCGACCGCCGCGCCTCCGTCCACGCCGAGAGCCCCGCCCTCGGTGAAGTCGTTCTGCACGTCGATGATGAAAAGAGCCCTCGTCATGCGTCGATTCTACGAACGCGGACGGACCGCTGGCGCACCGCGTTCGTCCGGGTGCCGCCCTGTCGACGGGCCGGTGGGCGTCAGAGGTTCGACAGGTTGTTGCCGCAGTCCCAGAACGCAGCCGTCAGCGCGTCGATCGCCTGCTTGGCACTGTCGCTGACATCGCCGAGCGCGTAGATCGCGAAGGTGAGCGGGGTGCCGTCGGCCGCGTAGATGATGCCCGACAGGGTGTAGCCGTCGTCGATCCAGCCGGTCTTGGCGTGCACAGCCCCGTCAGCCCGTGAGCTGTCACCCGAGAACCGGTCCGAGTAGCTGAGCGATCCGGTCTGACCCGAGATCGGCAGCCCGTCGTAGAGCGGCCAGAGATTGGCCTCCTTGTTCATCACCTTGACGAACAGGGAGGTCAGATACGACGGCGGCACGGCGTTGTTCCCGCTCAGGCCCGACCCATCGGCGATGCGCAGCTGCGAGGTGTCGAGTCCGTACGCGGACAGGCCGGAGGTGATCCCCTGCTGCAACGAGCTGAAACTGCTGCCGGCACCCGCCTCGATGGCCGTGACGCGCGCGAGCCCCTCGGCGATCGTGTTGTCCGAGACGATCAGCGTCTGCTGGACGAGGGTCGAGACGGGCTGCGAGTAGACCTGACCCAGCACTGCGGCGCCGGCGGGCGCGGTGCCGGAGACGACGGAGGGCCCGCCGCCGAGCGCGTCGGCGAACGCCCACCCGGCCCGACCGACCGGATCCTCGCCTCGCGGCGAGGTGCTGCGGTACGGGTTCTCGCGGTCGCCGTCGACCATCAGCGCGGTGATCTGGGGCATGTAGCCGTCGTAGAGCTCCTTGCGGTTCCAGCTCGGCTCCCATGCGTCGCCGGAGAAATAGCTCGCGTCGGTGACGACGCTCGTGATCGGGGTGCCCGCGGTCGCCGGATCCGCATCCCATGCCGCACGGACCTGGCGCGCGAGCTCATCGAGGTGCGGTGCCCCGCTGTAGGTCGATTCGTCCCCCGAGGGCGTGCGCGAGAGCGTCACATCTCCCCCGCCGACGAGCACGACCTGTCCCGGCTCGGTGCCCCGCACGACGCGCGTGCTCATCCGGTAGTCGGGACCCAGCACCGAGAGGGCGGCCGCCGAGGTGAGCACCTTGAGCACACTGGCGGTGCGCGACGCGGTTCCTCCGCCACGGTCGTAGAGCACCTCGCCGGTCGAGGCGTTGACGACCTGCGCCTGGAACTGCTGCAGGCGGCCATCGGATGCGGGGCCGGCGACCGAGCAGGTCCGCAGCCGCGACGGGCCGGGCGCCGCAGCGGGAACGGCGCGGACCTCGACAGTAGGGGTCGGGGTCGGGGTGCTCGTGACGACGGAGGCGGCGGGTGCGCGCTTCAGTTCAGCGGTCGATGCGGTTGCGGCCCCCGCCCAGCCGGCGCCACCCAGCACCAGCGCATAGGCGACGGCTGCTGACGCGATGAGGATCGCGCGACGTTTCCCCGACACAGCCACTCCGACAGTGTACGAAGCGTTCCGGCGAACGGGGCCGGATCGAGCGGAGTTCCCGGTGTCAGAGCTCTGAGCAGTGGGTCCATCGCGCCGCGGCGCGGGCGAAGGACGCGGGCTCGTTCGGGATTCCGCCGTGGGTCATCGCGAAGACGACGCAGACGTCGTCGTCGACCTCGGCGATGTCGGGGCGGTACAGGGATGCGCGGTGCGCGGGCGAGTCCCACCACTTCTGCGCGACCGTGACACCGGTGTTGTCCGAACCTCCGGCGAGGTTGCCGTCGCAGCCGACACTCGGGACGCCGTCGCTGCGGACGGACCCCTCGTGGCCCCACGCGCTGGCGGGATCGGTGCTCGGGTCCTCGGCCATCCAGACGAGGCGCTGCTCCATGCAGGCCCCGTAGCGGAAGTTCTCGACCGGGACGGGGTCGAGGCAGTTCTCGACGCGGATCTCGTTGAAGCGGGTCGCGAATTCGGCCAGGTCGTCGGACGAGGTGCCCGTGATCGCACCGCCGTCGAACGAGATGGTCGCGACACGAGCCGTCGCGCCGGTGATGTTCGCAGCACAGGTCGCGCCGTCGCCTTCCGCCCGATCCCGCTCGTCGATCGCAGCAGCCGCCGCGACAGCCGACTCCGCGGAGGAGGACGCGTCGTGCGCGCCCTGGCGAAGCTGCGCGCTCACCGCGCGCGGGCCGAGATGCACCTGCGACGACACGACCGTCGTCGAAGTGCCCTGGTCCGACGCATCGGCGACCGCGGTGGCCAGGAACGGCAGACCCGCGGCGAGACCGCTGGTGATGATTGTCGTCACCACTATCGATCTGACCGCCGTGCGCACGATGGATTCCCCCCGGAATGCTCTGCGATGCCTCATCCCCCCGGAGGGGCACCGCAGGGACGGAAAAGTTGTCCCGTCGTGAACCAACCTAAGAACCCACCGGGCGGGGGACAAGAGGAATCCGCGCGATCAGCCGTGTTCTGGGGGCAAAACGACGATCTCCGGGACGCAATGGGGTACACGGGCGAGAAACCTCGCCCCCACCCTGAGATGGGCGTTCCGGCGCCGCGCGCACGTTCCGGCCGGCCCCGCACGCCGAAACGTGCGCGCCAGCGGATCGCGAGGCAGCGCTCCACCAAAAAACGGCCACCCCGCGGGGTGACCGTTTCTCGTGGGGCCGCCTCCGGGAATCGAACCCGGGACCTATTCATTACGAGTGAATCGCTCTGCCGACTGAGCTAAGGCGGCACGGCCGGATCGCCCGGCACGGCATCAGAGCTTAGCCGAAAGACGACGCCGCGGCGTTCACCCCCGTCAGCAGGTCACGCCATCGGCGGGAACGGCCCCCTCCACGAAGTAGTCGTCGACGATCCCCACCACGCACGGGTCGCCCGAGTCGTAAGCGATGTGCCCCTCGCCCTCGTAGGTCAGGAGCACCCCGCTGGACAATTGGCTGCTGAGCGCCTCGGCCCACGGGTACGGCGTCGCGGGGTCCCCCGTCGTGCCGACGACCAGGACCGGAGGCGCGCCGTCGCCCTGCACCGGACCGACCTCGCCGTCGAACGAGTACGGCCACAGCTGGCAGACCACATCGCCCAGCACATCGACCTCGTCGCCCGCCGACAGCGGATCCGCGGCGGCGATCTGGGCGGCCTGGTCCGCGAGCACCGCCGGATCGCGCTCAACCGGGTAGTCGATGCAGTTGATGGCGAAGAACGCCTCGAAGAAGTTGCTCCCGTACGAGCCATCCGGCTCACGGTCGACGTAGCTGTCGGCCAGCAGGAAGGCGGTCGAACTGTCACCCTCGGCGATCTCGGCGAATGCCTGGGACAGGTACGGCCAGGTCTGCTCGTCGTAGAGCGCCGACGTGATCGCCGTCGAGACGTAGGCGCTCGTCAGCTCGCGCCCGTCCGATGCTCGCAACGGGGCGACATCGAGCCGATCGAGAGTGGCGTCGATCTGCGCGATCGCGTCATCGACGGTGCCGGAGAACGGACAGTCGCTGCCTCCGAGGCAGTCGGCCAGGTAGGCGCGTAGAGCGTCGGCGAACGCCTTCGTCTGAGCGAGATCGACATCGAAGATCGACACGGTCGGGTCCGTCGCCCCATCGAGCACGATGCGGCCCACCTTGTCGGGATAGCGGTCGACGTACTTCGCGCCGATGTCACTGCCGTAGGAGTAGCCGAAGTAGTTGAGGTCGGTATCGCCGACCACGGCGCGCAGCATGTCGAGGTCGCGCACGGTGCTGTCGGTGTCGATGAACTGCAGGAGTTCGCCGGTGTTCTCGGCGCAGGCGTCGACGAAGTCCTGCGCGCTGGCGGTCACCTCGGCCTGATACTCGGGTGTGCCGACCTCGGCCTCGGGGAGGCCGAACAGGAACTGGTCGAGCTGCTCGTCGTCGTAGCACTCGACCGCGCTCGAGCGGCCCACACCTCGGGGATCCCAGCCGATCACGTCGTAGGCGCTCTGGATGTCGGCGTCGACCGCGTAGTCGACGTTGTCGTGGACCAGCGACCAGCCCGATGCGCCCGGCCCACCGGGGTTCACGAAGAGGGAGCCCTGCCGTGTGCCGGTGGCGTCGTGCCGCACCAGAGCCAGCTCGATGTCGTCGTGGCCTTCGGGATCGTCCCAGTCCATGGGCGCGATCGCCGTCGCGCAGAGCATGTCGTCGCCGCAGCCCTCCCAGACGAGCTGCTGCCCGTAGTACTTCGCGAGCGACGGATCGACGTCCTCGCCCGTGGGCGTGGACGTCGCACGAGGCGGCGCGAACAGGGTGCATGCCGTCAGGGCGAGCACGGCCGTGGCGGCCAGCACCGCCATGGCGGCGCGGGCCGGTGTGCGGGTCACTGCGCTGATCTCCTCACCGCGGCGATGAGCATGGCCTCGAGGGCCAGCGCCGGCGGAACGTTGGCGTCGATTCGGCGGCGGGCCGTCGCCACCGCATCCATGACCGCGAGAGTCGCGGCCGGGTCACCGCCCTCGGCGGCATCCGCGAGCTCGCGCCCGACGGAGACGTTCATCGCCTCGACACCCGACCCGAGCTGGCGCAGCAGCATGTCGCGGTAGAGGGACAGGAGGTCGAGAAGGATCCGATCGATCCCGTCGCGCAGACTGCGGGTCGCGCGGCGCTTCTGATCCTCTTCGAGCGCCTTGATCTGGGAGCGCAGCGCCGGCGGCACCGTGCCACCGCTCTCCACACCCAGGGTGCGGAGCATCGCGGCACGCTCCTCCGCGTCGCGTTCCTCGGTGAGCGCTTCGGCGTCGGCCTTGGCGAGCTCGACGAGTCGCGCGGCGGCGCCCACCGCTGCCGGCACGCTGTGCAGACCGAGCGCCAGCCGCAGCGTCTCGGCGCGGCGCTCGCGCGCGCCCGGGTTGGTGGCGAGGCGGTGCGCCATGCCGATGTGGCTCTGCGCCTCCCGAGCGGCAGCGAGGGCGAGGTCGCGATCGACCCCGTCGCGCGCGACCAGCAGGTCGGCCACGTCGTCGACGGCGGGAACCCGAAGCCGGACGGTGCGGACCCGCGACCGGATGGTGGGCAGCAGGTCGGCGTCGCTCGGAGCGCAGAGGATCCACACGGTGCGCGGCGGCGGCTCCTCGAGCGCCTTGAGCAGCAGGTTGGAGGTGCGCTCGGTCATCCGGTCGGCGTCCTCGATGACCATCACCCGGTAGTGGGAGACCGACGGCGAGTACTGCGACGAGTTGACGAGCGTGCGCACCTCGTCGATCGAGATGATGACGCGCTCGGTGCTGAGGACGGCGAGGTCGGGATGCGTGCGGGCGAGGACCTGCCGTTCGGTCACGTCGTCGGGATCGTCGCCGTCGGACAGGAGCGCAGCCGCGAACGCATAGGCGAGGTTGGAGCGACCGGATCCGGGCGGACCGGTGATGAGCCAGGAGTGGGTCATCGCCCCGTGCGCCTCGCTCGGGTCATGCGCCGAACGGGCCGCGGCCCGGATCTCGCCGATCGCATCGTCTTGGCCGACGAGCTGGTCCCACAGCTTCCCCGATGTCACGGCAGCAGCGGTTCGATCCGCTCGCGGATCGCGAGGGCGAGCTCGTCGACGGGCCTCGTCGCATCGAGGATCAGGAACCGCTCGGGCTCGGCCTCGGCGAGCGCCAGGTAGGCGTGCCGGACACGCTGATGGAAGTCGTCGGCCTCGGACTCGAGGCGGTCGTATTCGGTGCGTTCCGACAGTCGTTCGCGACCGCGCCGTTCGTCGAGGTCGAGCAGGATCGTCACGTCGGGGAGCAGCCCCTCCGCTGCCCACAGTGACAGGTCGCGCACCTCGGTCGGGTCGAGCACGCGGCCGGCACCCTGGTAGGCGACCGAGGAGTCGAGGTATCGGTCCTGCACCACCACGGCGCCGGACTCGAGGGCCGGCCGGACGACGGTGCCGATGTGATGCGCGCGATCCGCGGCGTAGAGCAGAGCCTCGGCGCGCGGCGTGATGTGGCCGCGCCGGTGCAGCACGATCTGCCGCAGTTCGACGCCCAGATCGCTGCCACCGGGTTCTCTGGTGCGCAGGACCGTCTCGCCTCGTTCGCGCAGCCACGATTCGAGGAGGTCGGACTGCGTGGTCTTGCCCGCGCCGTCACCGCCCTCGAAAGTCACGAACAAACCGGTCACGTGGTGGTCTTCGCGCCCTTGGCAGGAGCCTTCGCAGCCGTCGGCTTCTTCGCAGCCGCCGCGGGCTTCTTGGCGGCGGCGGCGGGCTTCTTGGCGGCGGCAGCCGGCTTCTTGGCGGCGGGCTTGGCCTTGGCAGCCGCGCCTCGCTTGGGAGCCGGCCCCTTGGCGCGCTTATCGGCGAGCATCTGCACAGCGCGGTCGAAGTCGATCTCGTCGATCGATTCGCCGCGCGAGATCGTGGCGTTCGTCACGCCGTCGGTCACGTACGCACCGAAGCGACCGTCCTTGATGCGGATGGGCTTGCCGCTGACCGGGTCGGCGTCGAACTCCTTGAGCGCCGACGACGTCCGTGCCGCGCCGTACTTCGGCTGGGAGAACAGCTCGAGCGCACCGGTGAGGTCGATGTCGAAGATCTGATCCTCGCTGGTCAGCGAGCGCGTGTCGGTGCCCTTCTTCAGGTAGGCGCCGTAGCGGCCGTTCTGCGCGGTGATCTCCTCGCCCGACTCGGGGTCGGCGCCCACGACACGGGGCAGGGTGAGGAGACGCAGGGCGGTGGCGAGGTCGACCTCGGCCGGCACCATGCTCTTGAACAGAGACGCGGTGCGCGGCTTCTCGGCCTTGGCGCCGCGCTTCTTCGGCGCGGCTTCCGCCTCGTCGGCGGCCTCGGGTTCGAGTTCGGTCACGTACGGCCCGAAGCGGCCGTCCTTCACGACGATGTCGCGACCGGTCTCGGGGTCTTGACCCAGAACGCGGTCGGTCTGCACCGGGGCGTCGACGAGCTCGCGCGCACGCTCCGCGGTCAGCTCATCGGGCGCCATGTCGATGGGCACGTTGATGCGGCGAGGGGTCTCCTCGCCCTCCTGCGCAACCTCGAGGTAGGGGCCGTACTTGCCGATGCGGAGGGTGATGTCGTCACTGATGACGACGGAGTTGATCGTCTTGGCGTCGATGTCGCCGAGGTTGTCGACGACGGAGCGCAGGCCCCGGTGATCGGCGTTGCCGAAGTAGAACCCGCCGAGCCAGTCGACGCGGTCCTGTTCGCCGTCCGCGATGCGGTCGAGGTCGTTCTCCATGCCGGCCGTGAAGTCGTATTCGACGAGGTCGCCGAAGAAGTCCTCGAGCAGGCGGACGACCGAGAAGGCGATCCAGCTCGGTACCAGTGCCGTGCCGCGCGGGGTGACGTAGCCGCGGTCGATGATCGTGGAGATGATCGATGCATAGGTGGAAGGACGCCCGACACCCAGCTCTTCGAGGGTCTTCACCAGGCTGGCCTCGGTGTAACGAGGGGGCGGCGAGGTCTCGTGCCCCTTCGCCTCAGCGGTGTCGACCGTCAGGGACTGGCCCTCTTCGAGCGGAGGAAGCTTCGCGTCGCCCTTGTCGGTCTCGGCGACACGCTCCTCGTCGCGTCCCTCCTCGTACGCCTGGAGGAAGCCGCGGAACGTGATGACCGTGCCGCTCGCCGAGAAGGTGGCGAGGGTGTCGGTTCCCGCGGGGCGCGCTTCGATGGTGACGGTAGCGGTCGAGCCGCGCGCGTCGGCCATCTGCGATGCGACGGTGCGCTTCCAGATGAGGTCGTAGAGCTTGAGATCGTTGCCGCGGAGCTCGCTGGAGAGCGATGACGGCGTGCGGAAGGTCTCACCGGACGGACGGATGGCCTCGTGAGCCTCCTGCGCGTTCTTCGACTTGCCGGAGTAGACGCGGGGCTTGTCGGGAAGCGAGTCGGCACCGTACAGGGACGCGGCCTGCGTGCGAGCCGCATTGATCGCCTGCGCCGACAGCGAGGACGAGTCGGTTCGCATATAGGTGATGTAGCCGTTCTCGTAGAGCGACTGCGCGACGCTCATCGTCTGCCGAGCGGAGAAGCGCAGCTTGCGAGCAGCCTCCTGCTGAAGGGTCGACGTGGTGAACGGAGCCGCGGGACGGCGCGTGTAGGGCTTGGCCTCGACGCTCTTCACGGTGGAGGTGGTCGCCGAGTCGAGCAGCGCGTCGGCGAGAGCTGTCGCGGACTCCTCGGTGAGGACGCGGACTCCGTCGGCGAGCACACCCTTGTCGTCGTAGTCACGACCGGTCGCGACGCGCTGGCCGTCGAGCCGCACGAGGCGCGCCTCGAATGCGGACCCGCTCTCGGGAGCGAAGCCCGCGGTGATGTCCCAATAGCTGGCGGACACGAAGGCGAGGCGCTCGCGCTCGCGGTCGACGACGAGGCGGGTCGCGGCGGACTGCACCCGGCCTGCGGAGAGCCCCGGGCCCACCTTGCGCCACAGCACGGGAGAGATCTCGTAGCCATACAGGCGGTCGAGGATGCGGCGGGTCTCCTGCGCGTCGACCAGTGCCGTGTCGAGCTCGCGGGTGTTCTCCCGCGCCTTCTCGATCGCGTCCTTCGTGATCTCGTGGAAGACCATGCGCTTGACGGGGACCTTGGGCTGCAGTACCTGCAGGAGGTGCCACGCGATGGCCTCGCCCTCGCGATCTTCATCTGTTGCGAGGTAGAGCTCGTCGGCGTCCTTCAGGGCGCGCTTCAGGTCGGCGACCGTCTTCTTCTTCTGCTCGGACACCACGTAGTAGGGCTCGAAGCCGTTCTCGATGTCGACGGAGAACTTGCCGAGAGACCCGGTCTTGAGCTCCGCGGGCAGGTTCTTCGGCTCGATCAGGTCGCGGATGTGACCCACGGACGCCTGGACCTCGTAGCCCGCGCCGAGGTACGCGGCGATCGTCTTCGCCTTGGCGGGCGACTCGACGATGACGAGCTTTTTGCTGGCAGGCACGTGGTTCTTCCTTGTCGACGGAAATGCAGGAGCCGCACCCTCTCGAGATGAGATGGCTGTCGGAACCCGCCGGGACACCCATCGGGGCGCATCACCGCACACCATACACAGGTGCGCTCTTCCGATACCTAATCATCGCCCGCACCTCCGACGCCGTGTCGTTCGCTCTGCGCGGAGGGCGGGCCGGCCCGAGACCGTCCTTCGAGCGGGAGCCCGAGCACCTCGTCGGCGACCACGATCGTGACGATCGCGCCGTGCACATCGCAGCGTTCGACCCGCACACCGTTGAGGGAGGCGACCGACTCGGCCGCCTCGCAGGGCACGCCGGGGAGCGCCCCCGACGCGGTGTCCGCCGCCGCGAGCGCCGACGCGTCGGCGGCGGCCGCGACTCGGCGCGCCGAGGAGAAGCCCATATATAGAGGGAGCGTGGTGGCGGCGACGAGGACGATCGCCGCAACGAGCGCGATGATCAGAGCGCTGCCCGCCCCGGCATCCGTCATCGCTCGGTCTCGGATCACCGCGTTCGTGCGGTTCACAGCCCACCGGCGAGAGCACAGCTGGATGCGGAGAGCTCGATGCCGAGCGCCGAGGTCAGGACGGGAACGCCCCGGCCGGTGAGCGTCGCGCAGACGAACTCACCCTTGGTCGACGGGCTGAACCGCGCCGGCCCCGACACCAGGAGCGCGCGTTCGGATGCGACCGCCACACTCTCGCCTCGGGCGAGGGATCTGGCACCGACGGCGGCGGCGTCGCTGTACCGCACCTGCTGCGCCGCGATCTGCAGCATGCCGAGGCAGGCGGCGAGAACGAGGAGCACGGCGGGCATCGCGACGGCGAGCTCGGCGGTCGCGCTGCCGCGCTCGCCGCGCGGGTCAGCCCGCGAAGGTGAGCGCATTGCGCACGAGGTCGGTCAGGATCCCGCGCACCTCGTCCGAGCGGAGGATGACGACGAGCAGCCCCGCGAATCCGACGGCCGCCATCGTCGCCACCGCGTACTCGGCGGTGGCAGCCCCCTCGTCAGCGGAAGTGAAGCGGCGGACGAGGGCGCGGATCGGGGATGTGGGCATAGTTGCCTCCGAGTCGGTGAGGGGAACGGGATCCGGCACTCCCCCGAGTCTGCGCGGGCGTCCGTCGCGGCAACGGCTCGCGGTGGACTGCCGTGGACAACCGGTCACCCCGCCGCGACGGTGGAGGACACGACCGCGATCAGGGCGGGCACCACCCCGAGCAGCAGGAAGGCGGGCAGCACGCAGAGTCCCAGCGGGAGCAGCAGTGTGTGAGCGAGTCGCTCGGCCGCGATCCGGGCTGCGATCGCCTGCTCGCGACGGATGAGCATCGCCTCGCCGCGCAGCAGGGCGGCGACGGGTGCCCCCGAGCTCTGACCGAGCGCGACGACCGCACGGGCGCGATCCGCTCCGCCCGGATCGAGTCCTCGGGCGGCCGCTTCGCGACCGGCGAGGTGGATGGCCCCCTCGGGAGGGAGCCCGCCCAGCAGACCGATGGCCACGAGGTCGAGGACGAGTCCGCCGACGCTCGGATGAGGAAGCGCATGCCGGATCAGGCGTCGCGACCACAGTGCCCCCGATGCGCCGAGTCCCAGCCCTCCGACGAGACAGACGCGCCCCACGGGGGAGCCGATCAGGACATCGAGCACACCGAAGCCGAGAGCAGCTGCCAGGACGATGCCGGCGAGAGGCAGGGCCGATACGAACAGGGCGGTCATGCGGGGTCCGACCGACGCGACCTCGATCTCGCGTGCCGCGTCGGCGAGCGACGTCAGAGAGGCGGACACGTCTCGCAATGTGCGGGCGAGCGGGGACCCGCTGACCTCGGCGACCGCGAGAGCCGCGGCGACGGCTGCCTGGGCGTCCGGGACGCCGCCTCCGCTCTGCGGATCGGAGCGGGTGAGATCGGCCATCGCGCTCGATGCCGGTACCCCCGCTGTCAGAAGGGTCGCCGCGCGCTCGACGTCAGCCGCCAGTGCGCTGAGCGTGCGGGAGGCCTGCCGCTGGCGACTCACGTCACGAGCGGTTCGACCACCAGGCGCCCGTCGGCTCCCACTCGGGGCCGCCCCAGGGCGACGAGCACTCTCCGTCCGTCGCGGCGCTCGAGGTGCACGACGACATCGATCGATCCCGACGCGAGCCGGGCGAGCGACTCGGGCGAGAGGCCGGCGAGGTCGCCGAGGGCCTCGAGCCGCGTCGACACCTCCTCGAGCGAGCGTGCGTGCAGGGTGCCGGCTCCCCCGTCGTGTCCGGTGCCGAGCGCCATGAGCAGATCGCGCACCTCCGCTCCGCGGCACTCGCCGACGACGATCCGGTCGGGTCTCATCCTCAGCGCCTCGCGCACGAGTTGAGGCAGTTCGATCGAGCCGGCGCCTTCGATGTTGGCCTGTCTCGCCTCGAGTGCCACGACGTGCGGGTGCCCGACGGAGAGTTCGGCGACATCCTCGATCGTCACGATGCGTTCGTCATGCGGCACCGCCGCCAGAACCGCGGACAGCAGCGTGGTCTTGCCGACGCCCGCAGCGCCGGTGATCAGCAGGTTGGATCGGGTGCCGACGCATGCCCGCAGGATCCGCTCCTCGGCGTCGTCGAGCATGCCCCACTGCACCAGGTCGGAAAGTTCCGGCGCCCGCGCACGCGGGATGCGGATCGAGATGGTGGTGCCTCTCACCGCGACCGGCGGCAGCGCGGCGTGGACGCGGATGCCGCCGTCGAGCCTCACATCGACGCAGGGCGACGCGTGATCGAGGTGCCGACCGCCCGATGCGACGATCCGAGCCGCGAGACTGCGAAGGTCATCGGGCGCCATCGGCGGCCAGCTGATCTCGCGGCGGAGCCCGCCGGCCCCGTCGATCCAGAGCTCATCGCTCCCGTTCACCAACAGGTCGGTCGTGTGCTCGTCGACGTACGACGCGAAAGGCGCGAGCACCTCGGGCAGCGCGAGACGGTGATTCGGCACCGCTCGTACCCCATCGGGGCCGGTTGTACCCCGATCAGCCTCCGTAGCCACCACTTCTCTCGACGGTCGAGACACTGTCGGACGAACGTCGGGAATCCGACCGTCCGGCGCGGGAATCGAGTCGAACCACTGCACATCCCGACGCTACGAAACGGGCGCACTGCGACCGACGAGATCCGGAGGCGCTGTGGGGAGAGAACTACATGTCGTATCTGTGGAGGACCTGCGCACCAGGTCTAGTGGTTGACCGCCGCGATCGGAGAAGCGCGCGCGGAGCCGCCGACCGAGGATCATGCGCGTTAAAAGGAAGGGGCGGCATCCATTGGGGGGAACGGATGCCGCCACAGCAACGCTGGATTGGGGGGAATCGTTAGCGCTGCATGTCAAAGCTTGTTTGACGAAGCCAGTGTACCCCTGACGGGGGTGTTCGCAAGAGTGTCTTGAACCACTTTCCTCTCTTCTGAGCGACTCCACAGGCACGACCCCCCACTGGGTCGCGTGTCCCTCCGGATGAGCGCGATTGCCGCTCGCGGTAGGGTCAGAATGTCCGGGCCCAGTGTGTTTGCCCGGCCTCGACGCGAAGGAGCGAACAGGTCATGACGGATACGCGAGAGAGCAGCACGCGGGACAACGCCGCGCATTCGGAGCGCTTCGCCCCATCGGCCGAGTTCGCTGCCGGCGCTGTCGCGTCCCGCGACCTGTACGACGCCGCCGAGGCCGATCGTCTCGAGTTCTGGGCCGACCAGTCACGGCAGCTGATCCACTGGCACAAACCTTTCACCGAGGTCCTCGACTGGTCGGGCGCACCGGTCGCCCGCTGGTTCGGCGACGGCGAGCTCAACGTCGCCTACAACTGCCTCGACCGGCACGTGCTCGCCGGCAACGGCGACCGCGTCGCTCTGCACTGGGAGGGCGAGCCCGGCGACACCCGAACCCTCACCTACGCCGAGCTGACGGCCGAGGTCAAGCGCGCAGCCAACCTGCTCACCAGTCTCGGCATCCGGCACGGCGACCGGGTCGCGATCTACCTTCCGATGATCCCCGAGGCCGTGATCGCGATGCTCGCCGTCGCCCGGATCGGGGCCGTGCACTCCGTCGTCTTCGGCGGGTTCAGCGCCGAGAGCCTCCGCGCCAGGATCGACGACGCACAGGCGAAGCTCGTCATCACCGCCGACGGCAGCTGGCGCAAGGGCAAGGTCAGCCCCTTGAAGCCCGCGGTCGACGCCGCCCTCGAGCGCGGCGAGACGACGGTCGAGCATCTGCTCGTCGTGCGTCGCGCATGGCCCGACGGCGAGAAGCTGAACTGGGTGCAGGGACGCGACCTGTGGTGGGACGAGGAGATCGCGCAGGTCGACGCCGACCACGTGGCGCGGGGATTCGAGGCGGAGAACCCGCTGTTCATCCTCTACACCTCGGGAACCACGGGCAAGCCGAAGGGCATCCTGCACACCAGCGGCGGCTACCTGACCCAGGCGGCGTTCACGCACCGCAACGTCTTCGATCTCCACCCCGAGTCGGATGTCTACTGGTGCACCGCCGACGTCGGCTGGATCACCGGACACAGCTATGTGGTCTACGGCCCGCTCGCCAACGGCGCGACCCAGCTGCTCTACGAGGGGACCCCTGACGCACCCGGTCCCGGCCGCTGGTGGGAGCTCATCGAGAAGTACGGGGTGACGATCCTCTACACCGCGCCCACCGCCATCCGATCGTTCATGAAGGCCGGACGCGACATCCCCGAACGCTCCGACCTGTCGTCACTGCGGTTGCTGGGTTCGGTGGGCGAGCCCATCAACCCCGAGGCCTGGCTCTGGTACCGCTCGGTGATCGGCGGCGACAGCACCCCCGTCGTGGACACCTGGTGGCAGACCGAGACCGGCGGGATCATGATCTCGGCGCTCCCCGGAGTGACCGAGACGAAGCCCGGCGCCGCCCAGGTGCCGCTGCCCGGCATCTCCGTCGAGGTCGTCGACGATGCGGGTGAGCCGATCGAGCACGGCGACGGGCTCCTCGCGGTGACGAAGCCGTGGCCCGGAATGCTGCGCGGCATCTGGGGCGACCCCGAGCGATACGTCGAGACCTACTGGTCGCGGTTCGCGGATGCGCCCGACGGCCCCTGGTACTTCGCCGGCGACGGCGCCCGCAAAGACGAGGACGGCGACATCTGGCTTCTCGGCCGGGTCGACGACGTCATGAACGTGTCGGGTCACCGGCTGTCGACGGCGGAGATCGAGTCCGCGCTCGTCGCCCACCCGTGGGTTGCCGAGGCTGCGGTCGTCGGAGCATCCGACGAGACGACCGGTCAGGCGGTCGTCGCCTTCGTGATCATCCGGGCCCGGCACCGGGAGACCGTGTCCGCGGAAGGCGCCGACTCGTTGCGCGGGCACGTCGCCGAGCAGATCGGCGCCATCGCGCGCCCCCGTCAGGTGTTCGTGGTGGATGAGCTGCCGAAGACCCGCTCGGGCAAGATCATGCGGCGCCTACTGCGCGACCTCGCCGAGGGACGGGAGATCGGCGACACGACGACTCTCGCGGACACGACCGTCATGCAGATCATCACCGACGAGGTCAACGACTCGAGGTCCTGACCGCCCATGCGGCAGGGCCCCGAGTCGTCAGCGGAGCTCAGGCGAACTCGACCACGATCTCGACCTCGACGGGCGAGTCGAGGGGCAGGACGGCGACGCCGACCGCCGAGCGCGCGTGCACTCCGGCGTCGCCGAATACGGCACCGAGCAGCTCGGACGCTCCGTTGACCACGCCCGGAGCACCGGTGAACTCGGGTGACGAGGAGACGAAGCCGACGACCTTGACCACCCGGACCACGCGGTCGAGGTCGCCGATCACGCTGGCGACCGCGGCGAGAGCGTTGAGGGCGCAGGTCTGGGCGTACTGCTTGGCGCGCTCGGGATCGACCAGGCCGTCACCGTTGCCCACTTTGCCGGTCTCGGGCAGAGCGCCGTCGGTCATCGGGAGCTGGCCCGATGTGTAGACCAGATTGCCCGTCACGACCGCTGGCGTGTAGGCGGCGAGCGGCGGCACGACCTCGGGGAGGGTGAAGCCCAGTTCGGCGAGACGGTCGGTGATGCGGGCCATCAGGATTCCTCCGCCGGACGCTTGAGATAGGCGACGAGCCCGCCTTCGGGACCCTGGACGACCTGCACCAGCTCCCACCCCTGCGAGCCCCAGTTGTTGAGGATCGCGGCGGTACTGTGCACGATCAGCGGAGTGGTGACGTACTCCCAGGTGGTCATATGAATCCCCTTTGAATCCCTACTGGGATGCAGTCGGCGCCCCCGAGTCGGTGGCCGGTTGCCAGCTCGGATCACGTACCCTCAATGATATGTCTGCCCGTTTCCGGCTGCCGAACGGCCGTATGGGCTCGGTCCTCTCGTTCCTCGGCCTCAGTGTGGTCGCAGGGATTCTCGCCACGGTCGCGGTGACTCCGGCGATCGCGCTGACGGGGGTCGCAGCCAATAGTTCGATCGGGATGTTCGAAGAGCTCCCGACATTCCTGCGCGTCGACAACCTCCCGCAGAAGACCACGATCTACGCCCACCGCACCATCGACGGCAACGACCAGAACGTACCCATCGCCTCGTTCTACGCGGAGAACCGCGAGAACGTCACCTGGGATCAGATCGCCCAGGTCGTGAAGGACGCGGCCGTCGCCGCCGAGGATCCGAGGTACTACGAGCACGGCGGGGTCGACCCGCTCGGGGTCGTCCGCGCGGCGATCTCGAACGTCATGGGCGGCGACGTGCAGGGCGCTTCGACGATCACCCAGCAGTACGTGAAGAACGTCCTCGTCGCCCAGGCGACCGGTCTCGCGACCGAGGAGGAGCGGGACGCCGCCTACGAGGAGGCCACCTCGGTCAGCTTCGACCGCAAGCTCAAGGAGATGCGGTACGCGATCGCCCTCGAGAAGCAGTTCTCGAAGGACGACATCCTGCTCGGCTACCTGAACATCGCTCTCTTCGGCGGTCGCGTCTACGGAATCCAGGCAGCCGCCCAGTACTACTACGGGGTGAACGCCTCCGACCTCAACATCAACCAGGCCGCCAGCCTGATCGCGATCGTGAACAATCCGGCGAACCTGCGGCTCGACATGCCCGACGACCCGGACAACGGTGCCGCGAACGGCTACGCCCTGACCAAGGCGCGGCGCGATTACGTGATCGACAGCATGCTCACGCACAAGCTGATCGATCAGCAGACCCATGACGACGCGATCGCGGCCCCCATCGAGCCGTCGATCCACGACGCGCCCGTCGGGTGCACCGCGGCGGGCAACGCGGGCTTCTTCTGCGATTACGTGGTGAACACGATCCGCAACGACCCGGTGTTCGGCGAGACGGCCGAGGAGCGCTACAGCAATTTCATCCGCGGCGGGTTCGACGTGTACACCAGTCTCGACCTCGACATGCAGGACGTCGCTCAGCAGGCGATCGACGAGAACATCCCCAAGACCCGGTTCGATGGGGTCGATCTCGCGTCGGCGGCCTCGGCGGTCGAGGCCGGCACCGGTCGCATCAAGGTGATGGCTCAGAATAAGGACTTCAACGACTCGGGCGACGCCGCAGCCGCCGGCGAGAACTTCTCCGCTGTCAACTACAACGCCGATTCCGACTACGGCAGTTCCAGCGGATTCCAGGCGGCGTCGACCTACAAGGTGTTCACCCTCATCGCCTGGCTGCGGGCGGGGCACACGCTGGGCGAGTCGTTCAACATCTCTCCCAAGACGTACAACCAGGCCGACTTCAAGGCCTGCGACGCCACGTACACCGGCGAGTACCAGGTTGCGAACGACGCCAACGAGCGCGGCACCCGCACCGTCATGCAGTCGACGGCGACGTCGATCAACGGCGGATTCATGCAGATGGGTCAGCAACTCGATCAGTGCGACATCCGCAAGGCCGCGACCGATCTCGGTGTCCACCGCGCGGACGGGGCTCCGCTCGAGGACAAGCCGTCTGCGATCCTCGGCACGAACGAGGTCGCGCCGCTGACGATGGCGGCCGCCTACGCGGGGATCGCGAATCATGGACTGTTCTGCACGCCCGTCGCGATCGACCGCATGGTGAAGCCCGACGGGACCGACGCCGCCATCCCGGCGTCGCTCTGCTCGCAGGCCATCGAGGCTCCGATCGCCGATGCAGCGGCGTACGCGCTGCGCGGCGTCATCGAGGGCGGATCCGCGACCGCCTCGAACCCGTACGACGGAGTCGAGCACATCGCGAAGACGGGAACGAGCGACGGCAACACGACGACATGGACGACCGGCGCCAGCTCGAAGGTCGGCCTGTCGGTGCTGGTCGGCCAGGCCTCGCTGCCGGCAGGACTCGACGAGTACGCGAACCTGCGTGCGCTCGATCTCGACAGCGGCAGCGCGGCGACCGCGCGTCACCGGATCTGGCTTCCGATCATGGAGGCGATCGACGCCCGTCTCGGCGGCGACGACTTCGTGACACCCGACTCCAAGTACATCCGCGGCGTTCAGGTGGCGGTCCCCGATGTGACGGGTCAGACCCTCGAGCAGGCGAAGGCCGTCATCGAGGGTGCTGGATTCACCTTCCAGGACGGCGGAACGCGCGCCTCCGATGCAACCGCTGGTCTCGTCATCGCGATGGATCCGGCCGGGGGAACCCAGACGGGCAAGGGGGCGACGATCACGGTCTACACGAGCGATGGGAGCCAGGCGGGCGCCACGATGCCCAACCTGACGGGTCAGCGCAGTGACGTCGCGCTGCAGGCTCTCGCCGCGGCGGGGGTGGACACCTCTAAGGTCACGGTCGCCTACACGGCGACCGGCGCAACTGTCGCCAACACCTGTGTGGTCGCCGCAACCGATCCGGCCCCGGGTGCGAAGGCGACGATCAGCTCACCGATCACGCTGACCCTGTACTCACCGACGGGTGCAGTGCCGCCGACGGGATGCCCGCAGTGATCCGCCGCGCTCTGTCCATCGTCGGGGCCGTCGCCGCGGTCGGGGCGGCGGCGTTCGCCTACGGGAGCCTGATCGAGCGTAACGCCTACGTGCTGCGCCGCGTCTCGGTGCCCGTCCTGCCCGCCGGTTCGCGGCCGATCCGGGTGCTGCACCTTTCGGACCTGCACATGGCGCCGTGGCAGAAGCGCAAGCAGGACTGGATCCGGCAACTCGCGGACCTGCATCCCGATCTGATCGTGGACACCGGCGACAACCTGGGCCACGAGCGTGGACTCGAGGGGATCAAGCGGGCGTTCGAACCGTTCGCGGGAATCCCCGGGGTCTACGTGTGGGGGTCGAACGACTACTTCGGCCCTCAGGCGAAAAACCCCTTCCGCTACTTCCGCAAGTCAACGCACTCGAAGAGCTCGGGCGCCCTGCTCGACCGACCGGGGCTGCAGACCTACCTCGACAGCCTCGGCTGGAAAGATCTCGACAACACGGCAACGACGTTGACCGGGGGCGGTGTCGCTTTCGAGCTGTTCGGCACCGACGACCCGCACCGCCACTTCGATCGGCTCGATCTGGTGTCAGCGGCGATCGACGAACTGCGCGCCGACGACCCGGATTGGGCGGACGTGACTCTCGCGGTCACCCATGCGCCGTATCAGCGGGTGCTGAACTCGTTCGTGACCAACGGGGCCGATGTGATCTTCGCCGGACACACTCACGGCGGGCAGGTCGCGGTACCGGGGTACGGCGCGCTGGTCACGAACTGCGACATCCCGCGCGAGCAGGTGAAGGGCCTCAGTCTGTGGAATCATGCGCGGCGGGTGGCATGGCTGCATGTTTCCGGGGGTCTCGGCACGTCGATCTTCGCTCCGGTGCGCTTCGCGAACCGTCCCGAAGCGACACTGGTGACCTTGACGGCGGCTTCCTGACGTCCGCGTCGTGAAGCACTGCTCTCGATCGGCTAGAATCGAACCTGCTCTTCGGGGCACATCGGGGTGTGGCGCAGTTTGGTAGCGCGCTTCGTTCGGGACGAAGAGGTCGTGGGTTCAAATCCCGCTACCCCGACAGATGAGCAAGGCCCTCGCCGCCAGGCGGGGGCCTTACTCATTTGTCGGGGTATCCGCGGAGAGGTACCCAGGGCCCACTGGCGCACGAGTGTCAGCTTCCACATGCTTCGACCCGCTTCGAGGCCGTGCCCGGCCGCCGCTAGGCGACGCGGTGGGCGTGGTCGTCGCGGCCGGCGAGGAGGCCGCCGCTCTCCTCGAGATAGCAGGCACCGCAGAGCGACTCGTAGGTGACGTCCTCGAAGGTGTCGATCGCGACCTGGTCGCCGTCGAACACGAAGCGGTCGCCGATGCGTCGGGCGTTGAACAGCGCCTTGCGGCCGCAACGGCAGATGGTCTTGAGCTCCTCGAGGCTGTGGGAGATCTCGAGCAGACGCCGGCTGCCGGGGAATGCGACAGTCTGGAAGTCGGTACGGATGCCGTAGGCGAGCACGGGCACGTCGTCGACGATCGCGATCCGCAGAAGGTCGTCCGCCTGCGTCGCGGTGAGGAACTGCGCCTCGTCGACGAGGAGGCAGGCGACGCGATCCCCGGTCTCGTCGGTGACGCGCTGCGCCTCACGGTGGAAAGCGGTGTCGATGTCGTCGTCGGGGGTGACGGTGAAGTCCACGGCGCGTTCCACACCGAGGCGGGACTGGATGCTGCGATCGCCCTTGACATCGATCGCCGGCTTGGCGAGCAGCACACGCTGACCGCGCTCCTCGTAGTTGAACGCGGCCTGCAGCAGGGCGGTGCTCTTGCCGCTGTTCATGGCTCCGTAGCGGAAGTACAGCTTGGCCACGCGGCTCCTTAGGTCAGCGCGCTGAAGCGCACGCAGGCGATGTCACTGCAGATACCCGTCCTCGGCCGCACGACGGATGAGATCGGCTTTGCGGCTCGCGGGTCGGTTCGCTTTAGCGTACTTCTCGCGCACCCGGCGCAGGTACGTCTTGGCTGTCTCGTACCGCACGTTCATCAGCTCGGCGACCTCGTTCGTCGAGTGGCCGGCGACATACAGCTTGAACGCCTCCCGCTCCCCCAGGCTGAGCTTCGGGCGGTTCGGCGACTCCGCACCGATGGGGAGCGGCCGCCAGTCACGCTGCAGGTCGGTCTCGCGGGAGAGGCCCATGACCGTGCGGGCGAGGTCCATGACCTCGCGGAGAGGTTGCGCCTTCGAGACGAAACCGGCCGCGCCGGCGGCGAGCGCACGATCGCGCGCCTCGTTGGTCTCGAGGCCGCTGAGCACGATGACCTTCGCACCGGCCGCCCGGCAGGTGCGGACCCGGGCCTCGATCGAGACGTGCTCCTTCAGCTGGAAGTCGAGCAGCACCAGCTGGGTCGGGAAGTTCGCGCTGTGCACGAGCTCCAGCCACGTCTTGGCGCTCAACGCGACCTCGAAGTCGGGAGCGTTCGCGGTGATCCAACTGCTCAGGCTGTCGAGCAGGACCTCGTGGTCGTCGAGGATGGCCACACGGATGCGGGGCTGATCGAATGCCGCCGCCTCGGGCGCGGGGTGGTGGGACGCGCCTCCGATCAGGGTGGGGATGCTTCCGGTCAGCGTTGAATCCGGGTCACGGTCGCTCATAGCTGAACCTCACTTTCAACGTGTCGTCGATGATGTCGTAGCTGAACTCGGAGAAGACGGCTGAGCCGACCGCGAGGTACGGTCGCAGGCTCACCACCGATCTGCGCAGAGATGGTCCGGCGCTCGCGACCAGCAGCGCCTCGCAGAAGAGTCCGGCCGGGCGGAGCGAGATGCCCATCGACTCGGGCGCGACGCTGTCGCGGAGCGCGCCGACGAGGGCGCGCAGCGAGGCGCGCTGATCGATGTTCATGAAGCGGGCGAGATCCTCGTCATCGTGGACCGCGCTGGGGTGCATCGCAGGAGAGCCGGCGCCCTGACGGCCCGAGAGCAGATCGTCGAGCCACGACCTCTCGGTGTCGGCGAGCATGACCGCTCGGATCGAACCCGCGAGCTCGGCCGCACGATCCACATCCTCGGCGGTCACCGATCCTCGCTCCACGAGGCCGGCATAGAACGGCACGACGTCGCGGTTGAGGATGCTGACACGGGTCTGCTGAACAGCCCGCGTGATGGCGACCTCCTGTCGCCGCGCCTCGTCCTCCGTCGACGCGAGCGCGTCGTCGCGCCAGCGCCGCAGATACTCGAGAACCGTCTGCGAGAAGACGACACCCGCGATGGGAAGAGCGAGGACGGGAACGACTGCGGCGAGCTGCTCGAAGCCGCGCACACCGTCGGCATCCGCAGCGGGGGCCATCGAGGTGACCACCCCCACCCAGGCAGCGGCCAGAGCGGTCATCGCGACGATGTCGTTCATCGGGCGGTAGGGGACCATCGCCAGCAGGAGGAGCGCGAGGGCGTAGGGAGCCCACTGTCCACCGGGTGCGCTCGTCCCGGTGCCGAGCGCGGCGAGCCACTGCGCAGCGAGGCCCAGCGCGAGCACAGTCAGCGCCCAGGGCCGGCCGAACGGCAGCTGGCGGTGCCCGGTGCGGATCACGAGGAGCGCCGCCGCGGCCGCCTCGAGGATGACGGCCCCCGCAGCCGCGGACGGATCGGTCACGAAGTGGCCCGACGTGTACGCGAAGACCACCGAAAGCAGGACGACCGCCACGGCGGTGACCGCCGTGAGGCGTCGACCAGCGAGTGCGCCGAGCGGGTCGACCCGTTGCAGGGATTGTTCGCGGATCACATCGCCCCCTGGGGCTGACGCGCGGAACTCGCGGATTCATCGGGCGGCGAAGCCGAGTCGGAGACGGGAACGCTGAGCAGCACCGAGGTGCCCCGCCCGGGCGACGACCAGATCTTCACCTCCCCGTTCACGAGGCTGAGCCTCCTCTTCACGGAGTTGCGGAGTCCGAGCCTGTCGGCGCTCACCGCCTCGGGGTCGAAACCCTCGCCGCTGTCGATGACCATGACCGACACCGTCCGGTCGTCACCGAAGACGACCACCTCGGCGGTCGGGCTGCCGGAATGCAGGCGGACGTTGGCGAGAAGTTGACGGACCGCGAGCGCGACGGTCTCCACGACCGAGGGTTCGACCCGGGACAGCGCGCCGAGATCCCCGGTGGTCTCGACGTGGAGACCGAGGGCCGCAGCCTGCTCGGAAGCGGCGGTGATGGGGGCAGCGTGGCTGACGTCCTCGCTGACGATCGGGCGCTCGGACCAGTCCTGTCCGATGATGGCGTGCAGATCGGATTCGAGACTGTCGGCGACCTTCCGCGGAAGCGGACCGACCGGGCTCGACGCGACGGCGGCGAGGGACCCGAGGACGGTGTCGTGGAGGAGCGCGGCAGCACGGGCCTCGACACCGATCCGCACCTCGGCGAGCTTCTCGTCGCGAGCGGCGCGGTGGATGTCGGGCTGGGCTCGCCGGGCGTATCGGGTCGAGGTGCCCGTTACGAAGTAGATCGTCACGATGAGGAGAGCGGCGAAGGGAACGGTCGGCTCGACGGGAGGGAGGACTCCGCCCACCGCTGCCCCGACGGCAGCTCCGACCGCTCCGGCGCCCAGGCCCGCGACCGACATCACGATGCCGCGTCTGTACCCTCCTCCGGCTGCCCCTGTGAGGACCAGGGCGATCCAGAGCGCGGCGATCACGTAGGCGTCCACCGATTCGAGTCGGCTCGGCATCACCGCGGCGACGACGGTCGCCGCGGAGAGACCGGCGGCCCCGAAGACGAGGTAGATTCCGGCTGTCACGAGCGACGGCCGGCGCGAGAGGAAGACGAGCAGAACCGCGATCGCGACCGAGACCGTCACCAGGAGGACGATGCCGCGCGGCGGATTACTGCCGATCAGGAGCAGCGACGCGAGGATCGCCGAGGCGAGCATCAATCCGGCGAGCACATGACCGGCACGGGATATGGCTGCGGTGACGACGCGTGACGCGAGATGCGCGGGAAGTCCGAGCGACACTCCGTCTCCTCACAGTCGTGGCGGACCAGACGCCCGTGAACAGCTCCTGCCTCGGTTGCCGTCCGGGTCGATTATTACAGCGCTGACCGACATTTTGTACCCCGATTGGCAGATCGGGCGACATTTGCCGCCGGGATTCGCCGAATTCACCCCGGTACTGGGTACACATCGGGTCGCGCCCCCGCACGGGAGCCTCGACGAAGGCCGTCGCCGGCTCAGAACAGGGTGAGATCCCGAGCGGGAGGAGCCTGTCGGACAGCTCGCGAGAACATGGCCCCCGTTGCGGGATCTGCACGACCGGTCTCGAGACCGCTGGCCCGCCTCGCCTCGGAGAAACGGGCGGCGAGCCACTTCTTGTACTCCTTGGGCGCATGCGTTCCGCCTCGGTACAGCTCCTGATAGCGCGCGACGAGGTCGGGGTGCGTGCGCTCGAGCCAGGCGAAGTACCACTCGCGGGTGCCGGGCTTCAGGTAGAGAGTGGAGTGCAGCACCGATGTCGCCCCTGCCTCGGCGAGCCCGCGCATCGCCTGGGAGAGGTGCTTCTTCGTGTCGGTCAGATACGGCAGGACCGGCATCACGAACACGCTGCACGGCAGGCCGTGCTCGCGGACCGCCGCGACCGTCGCCAGCCGAGCCGAGGTCGACGGTGTGCCCGGTTCGACCGCGTGCTGGAGGTCGTCGTCGTAGATCGCGATCGACATGGCGATATCGACCGGCACACGCGTCGAGAGATCGGCCAGCAGCTCGAGGTCGCGGCGCAGCAGTGTGCCCTTCGTGAGGATGGAGATCGGCGACCCCGACTCCGCCAGAGCGGTGAGGATCTGCGGCATCAGCTTGTACCGGCCCTCCGCGCGCTGGTACGGATCGGTGTTCGTGCCGAGCGCGACCGCTTCACCGTTCCACGACGCCTTCCGCACCTCTTTGCGCAGCACGTCGGCGACATTGACCTTCACGATGATCTGGCGGTCGAAGTCGTCGCCCGCGTCGAGCTCGAGGTAGCCGTGCGTCGGACGCGCGAAGCAGTAGACGCAGGCGTGAGTGCAGCCGCGATACGGGTTGATGGTCCACCCGAAGCCCATCGCGGTACCCGGCACCTTGTTGAGCGCGGATTTCGCCATCACCTCGTGGAAGGTGACTCCCGCGAACTCGGGCGTCTGCACCGAGCGGACGAGGCCTGAGATCTTCGCGAGCCCCGGGAGCGCGTCGGACGCGACTCCCGTCGACAATTCCTGACCAGCCCATCGCATTCGGACATTCGAACACACGTTCGAATGTCGGTCAAGTTCATGCGGTGAGTTCGAGCGCCTCTGCGGTCTCCTGCTGGATCTTCTTGGCCTGAGCGGGTGAATCGGAGAGCAGGGTGCCGTAAGTCGGGACGAGCTGCCGGATCTCGGGCTCCCAACCATCGAATCGCGAGGGGAAGCACCTCTTCAGCAGGTCGAGCATGATCGGCACTGCCGTCGACGCGCCGGGCGAGGCTCCGAGGAGCCCGGCGATGCTGCCGTCGGAGGCGGCGATCACCTCGGTGCCGAACTGGAGAACTCCGCCCTTCGCCTTGTCGGGCTTGATCACCTGCGCGCGCTGACCGGCGACGACGAGCCGCCAGTCCTTGCGGTCGGCGTCGGGGAAGAACTCCTGGAGGCTCCGGAACTTCGAGGCACGACTCGCGAGCAGCTCACCGATCAGATAGCGGACCAGTGAGAAGTTGTCCTTCGCGACGGCGAGGAGCGGGATGATGTTGTGCACCTTGATCGACCCGAACAGGTCGAGGATCGACCCCTTCTTGAGGAATTTCGGGCTGAACCCGGCATAGGGGCCGAACATCAGCGATGCCCTGCCCCCGACGATGCGGGTGTCGAGGTGCGGGACGGACATCGGCGGGGCGCCGACGGAGGCCTTGCCGTAGACCTTCGCGTTGTGCCGGGCGACGACGCCCGGGTCGTCGGTGCGGAGGAACTGCCCGCTGATCGGGAAGACGCCGTAGCCGCGGGCCTCTTTGATCTTCGACTTCTGGAGCAGCTTGAGCGCCCAGCCGCCGGCTCCGACGAACACGAATCGCGCCTCGACCTCGCTCGTGGTGTGACCGACGAGCTGGTTGACCTTGACGTGCCAGTTGCCGTTCTTCAGACGACGGAGGCCGCGGACCTCGTGGTTCAGCAGCAGCTCGGCGCCGTCCTCTTCGAGGCGATCGAACAGCTGACTCGTGAGGGCGCCGAAGTCGACGTCGGTTCCCGCATCGATGCGGGTCGCCGCGATCGGCTCGTCCTTGTCGCGGCCGATGACGAGGGTCGGGGTCCACGAGTGGATGACGGCGGGGTCGTCGCTGAACTCCATGTCCGCGAAGAGGGGATGGGAGGAGAGCGCCTCGTAACGGCGGCGGAGGAACTCGACGTTGGCCGCGCCCCTGACGAAGGTCATGTGGGGGGTGGGATTGATGAACTGCGCCGGATCGGTGAGGTAGGACCCTTCGACGAGCGCGGACCAGAACTCGCGCGAGAGCTGGAACTGCTCGTTGACCTTGACCGCGCTCGCGATGTCGATGCTGCCGTCGGGGCGCTCGGGGGTGTAGTTGAGCTCGCAGTAGGCGGCATGGCCCGTTCCCGCGTTGTTCCACGGGTTGCTGCTCTCAGCCGCGACCTCGCCGAGGCGCTCGTAGATGCGGATCGACCAGGTCGGTTCGAGGCGGTGGAGGAGCGTCCCGAGGGTCGCGCTCATGATGCCTCCGCCGATGAGGACGACGTCGACGGGCTCAGCGGATGACATGGCTCCAGTTTAGGTCCGGCACCCGGGTGAACCCTTCGGGAGGTTCCGATGCGCGCCGCGCCCTGTCAGGCGGCGCAGCGGCAGCGGAAGCGGTCAGGCGGCGGTGCGGGCGGCGACGAGGAGTTCCGCGATCTGCACCGCGTTGAGCGCGGCACCCTTGCGGAGGTTGTCGTTGCTGATGAACAGCGCGAGGCCACGACCGCCGGGCACGCCCTCGTCGGTGCGGATGCGACCCACGTAGCTCGGGTCGGTGCCGGCAGCCTGCAGCGGCGTGGGCACGTCGGAGATCTGCACTCCCGCCGCGTCGGCGAGAAGCTCGTAGGCGCGTTCGGGGCTGATCGCACGGTCGAACTCGGCATTGATCGAGAGCGAGTGGCCGGTGAAAACGGGCACGCGCACGCAGGTGCCGCTCACGAGCAGCTCGGGCAGTTCGAGGATCTTGCGGCTCTCGTTGCGGAGCTTCTTCTCCTCGTCGGTCTCGTAGAGGCCGTCGTCGACGATCGAACCCGCGAGGGGGATGACGTCGAACGCGATGGTGCGAGGGAACTTGTGCGCTTCGGGGAACGTCACGGCCCTGCCGTCGTGCACGAGCGCTGCGGGGTCCTGAGCGACCGCCGCGCGCGACTGCTCGAGCAGCTCCTCGGCACCGGCGAGGCCCGCACCCGACACGGCCTGGTAGGTGCTGACGATGAGGCGCTGGAGTCCGGCCTCTTCGTGCAGGACCTTGAGGACCGGCATGGCCGCCATGGTCGTGCAGTTCGGGTTGGCGATGATGCCGTTCACCGACTGGGCGATGGCGTGGGGATTGACCTCGCTCACCACCAGCGGGACCTCGGGGTCCATCCGCCAGGCCGAGGAGTTGTCGATGACCTTGACCCCGGCCGCGGCGAAGCGCGGCGCCTGGGCCCGAGACGTGGTCGCACCGGCGGAGAACAGGGCGATGTCGAGTCCGGACGGGTCGGCCGTCGCCGCGTCTTCGACGACGATGTCCGTTCCGCGCCACGGCAGAGTGCTGCCCGCCGACCGCGCCGATGCGAAGTAGCGCATCTCGGCGACGGGGAAGTCGCGTTCTTCGAGGAGCCGGCGCATGACAGCACCGACCTGACCGGTCGCGCCGACGATTCCGACGCGGGCGCCCTGGGCATCCGACATGATGAACTTCCTCTTGTTGCGTCCGGGCTCGCCTGTCAGCGGCCGGTTCCTGCGTAGACGACGGCGTCGGTTTCGCCGTCGAGACCGAATGCGGTGTGCACGGCGCGGACCGCGTCGCTGATGGTGTCCGCACGGGTGACGACGGAGATGCGGATCTCGCTCGTCGAGATCATCTCGATGTTGATCCCCGCTTCGAAGAGGGCCGTGAACAGATCGGCGGAGACACCCGCGTTGGTTCGCATACCCGCGCCGACGAGGGAGAGCTTGGCGATCTGGTCGTCGTGCTGAAGACGCTCGAAGCCGACCTCGTCCTTGGAGTTCGTCAGAGCGGTCAGGACGGCCTGCGCGTCGGACTTCGGGAGGGTGAAGGAGATGTCGGTGAGTCCGGAGACGGCCGCGGAGACGTTCTGCACGATCATGTCGATGTTGGCGCCCGAGCGCGCGACGATGGTGAAGATCTGCGCGGCCTTGCCCGGCACGTCGGGAACCCCGACGACGGTGATCTTGGCTTCGCTGAGGTCGGCGGCGACGCCCGCGATGACCGGCTCTTCCACGGGTGCTCCGTTCTGGTCGAGCCCCGGACCTGCCGGGGTGTAGACGATGGTGCCCTCGTTGTTGTTGAACGAGGACCGTACGTGAAGGGTAACGCCGTGACGTCGCGCGTATTCGACGGCGCGGATGTAGAGCACCTTCGCTCCGGCGGCGGCGAGCTCGAGCATCTCCTCGCTCGTGATGCGCGGGATCTTGTGGGCGCGGGGCACGACGCGGGGATCGGCGGTGAAGATGCCGTCGACGTCGGTGTAGATCTCGCACACGTCGGCCTTCAGCGCGGCGGCGAGAGCGACAGCCGTCGTGTCGGAGCCGCCGCGGCCGAGCGTGGTGATGTCGCCGGTGCCTCTGTTGAATCCCTGGAAGCCCGCGACGATCGCGATGGCTCCCTCTTCCAGCGCCGTCTGGACCCGCTTCGGAGTGACGTCGACGATGCGGGCGGAGCCGTGCTGGGCGTCGGTGATCATGCCGGCCTGGCTACCGGTGAAGGAGCGGGCCTCGTGCCCCTGGCTCTCGATCGCCATGGCGAGGAGGGCCATCGAGATGCGCTCACCCGCGGTGAGGAGCATGTCGAGCTCGCGCGGGGCGGGGATGGGAGCGACCTCGTGGGCGAGGTCGAGGAGCTCGTCGGTGGTGTCGCCCATTGCCGACACGGCGACGACCACGTCGTTGCCGGCGCGTTTGGTCTCGACGATCCGTTTGGCGACGCGCTTGATGCTCTCGGCGTCTGCCACCGACGAACCGCCGAACTTCTGCACGATCAATGCCACTGCTGCACTCCTGGGACGCGGCCGAAATAGCCGCCCACGAGTCTATCTACGACTTCAGCGACCTTCGTCGACGAGCCTTCGTCCCTCGAAGGCCCGCCCGAGAGTCACTTCGTCGGCGTATTCGAGATCGCCGCCGACGGGCAGACCCGACGCGAGCCGGCTGACGGGGATGTCGAGCGTGCGGAGAGTGCGCGAGAGGTAGGTGGCGGTGGCCTCGCCCTCGAGGTTCGGGTCGGTGGCGATGATGACCTCCTCGACCGTGCCGTCGGCGAGCCGCTTCAGGAGCTCGCGGATGCGCAGCTGTTCGGGCCCGACGCCGTCGATGGGGCTGATCGCTCCGCCGAGCACGTGGTAGAGGCCGCGGAATTCCCGGGTGCGCTCGATGGCGACGACGTCCTTCGCCTCTTCGACGACGCAGATGAGAGCCCGGTTCCGGCGCGGGTCACGGCAGATGTTGCATCGTTCCTGGTCGGCGATGTTGCCGCACTCGATGCAGAAGCGGACCTGGTCGCGCACGACGAGGAGCAGCTCCCCGAGTCGGCGCACGTCGAAGGACTCGGTCTGCACGATGTGGAACGCGATGCGCTGAGCCGACTTGGGCCCCACCCCGGGGAGCCGGCCGAGCTCGTCGATCAGCTCTTGGACGATGCCTTCGTACACTCCGGTCAGTCCTTCGCTTTGGGCGCGATGGTGGTCTCCTCGAGGAAGTTGGCGCCGAGGATCTCACGCACGACCGCTTCGCCGTAGCGGCGGGACTCGTCGACCGCGGACGGGTCGACGACGACCGCGGCGGCTTCGGTCTGCACGGGGGCATCGACGCGGACGAGGAACTTGACGCGGGTGCCGAGGACCTCGACGATCGCCTGCCGCAGCACCTCGCTGACACCCTGGCCTGACGCCTGCTGCTGGCGGAAGCTGGTCACGTCGTTCTCGCTGACGAACCCGAGGGTGAGGACGTCACCGTTCAGGATGAGTGGCGACGCCGTGTAGACGACGGTCCAGGCGCTGATGCTGGAGCGTCGCACGGCTTCGAGCACCTCGGGCCACGCGTCGCGGACGTGCTGGAGTTCGAGCGCGCCGACCGGAGCGGTCGCAGCCGATGCGGCGGACGACACCGGGGAGGGCCCAGCTGGGGCGGGCTCGGCGGCGACCGGGGCGGCGCGCACCGGCTCGGGAGACGGCGCGACCTCGGACCGGGGCGGCTCGTCGGGCTCGGGCGCGTCGTCATCGCTGGGCGGCGGCGTGGACTCGGACATCAGAGGAGCCCCGGGCACCCTGACCTCCCAGCCGGGTTCGGAGACCGGGATCGATCCTGCGGTGACGGGACCGCCGCTCGGCCTGCGGGATTCGACGGGCGCGGACGGTGCTTCCGCGGCGGGGCGGACAGGAGGCGGCGCCTGCACAGGGGCGGCCGTCGGGCGTTCGGCCGCAGGGGCGGCGGGAGCGACCGCGGCGGGGGCAACCGTATCGACACGGGGAGCGGGGGCGGCCTCTGCCGGCGCGGGAACACGCTGAACCTGGACGGGAGCCGCAACCGGAGGCGCTGAAGCCGGAGCCGGAACGGCGGAACGCGAGCTGTCGCCGCTCGAGCCCTCGACACCGACCCGGCGTTCGAGTCGCTCGACGCGGGCGATGGCACCGGCCGAGTCGTTCGAGGGGACGAGGACCCGCGCGATCATGAGTTCGAGGTGCAGCCGCGGCGAGGTCGCACCGGTCATCTCGGTGAGCGCGTCATTGACGACGTCGGCGGCTCGGGAGAGCTCGGCGGCACCGAAATGGGTCGACTGCACCCGGTAGGACTCGATCTGCTCGGTGGGGACGCCGCGGAGCACCGCACCGGCGTTCGCGCCAGTGGCCGCGACGACGATGAGGTCGCGGAGTCGCTCGAGCAGATCCTCGACGAACCGGCGGGGATCCTGTCCGGTCTGGATGACCCGGTCGACGGCGCCGAACGCGGCGGCGGCGTCGCGCTGCCCGAGCGCCATGACGATCTCGTCGAGCAGGGCCCCGTGGGTGTACCCGAGCAGCGCGACGGCCCGCTCGTATTCGACGTTCGCACCCTCGGATCCTGCGATGAGCTGATCGAGCAGCGACAGGGTGTCGCGGACGGACCCTCCGCCCGCGCGGACGACGAGCGGCAGGACACCGGCGGCGACGGTGATGCCCTCGCTCGCGCACAGCTCGCCGAGGTACTCCAGCATCTGCGCCGGCGGCACGAGTCGGAAGGGGTAGTGGTGGGTGCGCGACCGGATGGTGCCGATGACCTTCTCGGGCTCGGTGGTCGCGAAGATGAACTTGACGTGCTCGGGCGGCTCTTCGACGATCTTCAGCAGAGCGTTGAAGCCCTGCGGCGTGACCATGTGCGCCTCGTCGAGGATGAAGATCTTGTAGCGGTCGCGTGCGGGAGCGAACACGGCGCGCTCGCGGAGGTCGCGGGCGTCGTCGACACCGTTGTGGCTCGCGGCGTCGATCTCGACGACATCGAGCGATCCGCCGCCGCCGCGGCCGAGTTCGACGCAGCTGTCGCACTTGCCGCAGGGGGTGTCGGTCGGGCCCTCGGCGCAGTTGAGGCAGCGGGCGAGGATGCGGGCGGACGTGGTCTTGCCGCAGCCGCGCGGACCGCTGAAGAGGTAGGCGTGGTTGACCCGATCGGTGCGCAGGGCGGTGCGGAGAGGATCGGTGACCTGGCTCTGGCCGATCAACTCTCCGAAGGACTCGGGCCGGTAGCGGCGATACAGAGCGGTGACCACGGGTCAAGGGTAACCGCCGCGTCGGACATCGGAGACGCCGTCGCCCGGCGCTCGGCGGGGTGCGCGCAGGGCGAAAAAAAGGACCCCCCGCGCACCCGCCAGAGCCCGGTTACCCTTGCTGCGTTTCCGCCCTGGGGGAGTTGGCCTGGATGGCGCCACGCGGGGAGCCGACGTCTAGCTTACCGTCACGGTAGGATGCTTGATGGCTTCGACGGTTCCGCCGTCTCGCCGACCGGAGGATTCGCCTAGTGGCCTATGGCGCACGCTTGGAAAGCGTGTTGGGTGAAAGCCCTCGGGGGTTCGAATCCCCCATCCTCCGCCAACAGGAAGAGCGCCGCCCCCCGGGGCGGCGCTCTTCCTGTTGGCGGAGGTAAAGGGATTCGGGGAGGAGCAGCCCGCGCAGCGGCTCGCGACGGAGTCCCCCATCCTCCGGCCGACGAAGGCGGCCCACCGCAGCACGCGAGACCGACCACGTGCTGGTCTCGGTACGCTGCTCCGCCGCTACTCGACCTCCGACTGCGGTGGCCCCGAAGTGGGTCCGTGCCCGCGCTGCGCTCCGCCGTTAGCATTCGGGTGGAGGGGGGTCCGCGATGCAGGCGCATATGGGGGTGGGTGAGGTCGTCACGCTGCGGCCTCTGTTCGCGAGCGTCGCTCGACGCGCGAATCTCTCGGCTCTGCTCGCACTGACTCCGCCGTTCGCGGCCCTGTATTTCCTGACCTGGGCGAGCGGCGGCGCGCTCGTGGTGCTGATCGTGAATGCGATCGTGGTCGCCATCCTCGTGGGCGGTATCGCTCGGATGGCCGCGGTGCGGGTGGCGTTCTCGCAGGACGAGATAGTCGAACGCGGCTACCTGGGCGGGGTGCATTCGACGCCGGCGGCCGAACTCGCCTCGGTGCTGGTGGTGCCGGTCAACAGCGGCCGCTCACTGGCGACGAACACGCACGTCTTCTTCCTCGATCGCGACGGCAGAACCCGCCTGCGCCTCCGCGGCCAGTACTGGGGCGACGCGATGATCGCGCGTGCGCTCGACGCCTACGACCTGCCGATCGAGCGGCTCACGGAGCCGATCACCCGCTCGGAGCTGCGGCATCGGTTCGGGGTGAACCTGTACTGGTACGAGCGTCACCCCGCTCTGACCTACCTCATCGGCGGGGCGGCCGTGCTGGTCATCACCGCTCCGCTCATCGCGGCGCTCAACTCGGTGATCTGAGGGGCGCGGCTCAGGCGAGTCGATCCTCCAGGCCCCAGGCCTGACCGTATCCGCCGTCGCTCTCGGCCTTCGCCATGAGCTCGAGGAACGGGGCCGCGTCGAAGGACTCAGGCCCGCGGACTCCTGCGCCCTGCCACACACCGGTGGCGAGCAGCTCGAGCGCGATCACGGGGTTGAGTGCGGTCTGCCACACCACGCACTGCGCCTCGTACTCGGCCATCGTCCACTCGTTGTCGCTCACGTGGTACAGGTACACCTCGCGCGGCGAGCCGTCCTTGCCCGTGCCGGTGACCCACAGCCCGGCGCAGGTCTTGCCGGTCATCCGGGGTCCGAGGGTCGCCGGGTCGGGCAGCGCCGCCGCGACGACGTCGCGCGGAGCCACTTCGACGGGGCCCGCGGCCGACCGGACGCGGATCGGCTTCACCTCGTCGAGGTGCAGCTGGTGCAGCGTCTTGAGGATGCCGATGAACTCATTGCCGAGTCCGTACTTGAAGGTGACGCGCTTCGCGTCGACCCAGCGGGGCATGAGCAGGACCTCTTCGTGCTCGACGTTGACGCACTCGACGGGGCCGATTCCGTCGGGGAAGTCGAAGACCTCGGGCTCGCTGAACGGCGGGGTGGTGTACCAGCCGCGGTCCTTCTCCCAGATGACCGGAGGGTTGAGGCACTCCTCGATGGTCGTCCAGATGCTGAACGAGGGGGCGAAGATCTCGTTGCCGTCGTCGTCGCGGACCACGAGGTTGGCGCCATCGCGCGTGCCGAGCTCGTCGATCTCGCTGAACAGGTGGTCTGCGGCGTAACGGGCGAAGACATCGCTGAGGCCCGGCTCGACGCCCATGCCCACGAGGGCGAGCCGGCCTGCGGCCTCCCAGTCCTCCGCCGCGTCGAACTGCTCGTCGCCGAGCTTCAGTCCGGTCTTCTCGTACGGCATCTCGGGGTCGGGTTCCGACAGGCTCATCGCCATGTCGAGGTAGTCGGCACCGGCGGCGAGCGCCCCGGCGAAGATCGTCTGCACGAACTTCGGCTCGACCGCGTTCATGACGTGGGTGGCACCGTGCTCACGGGCGACAGCCTCGACAGAGGCGGCGTCGGAGGCGTCGATCGATGCTGCTGCGAAACGGGAGGCGACCTCGTCGCCGTGACGGGCGGCGACCCAGGCCACGGTGCGCTCGGCCCGCGCGGGGTCGTAGTCGCTGACGACGATCAGTTCGTAGAAGTTGCGCCTCGCTGCGATCTTGGCGATCGCGTCGCCTACTCCGCCGGCACCGACCAAGAGGATCCTCATGGCACGACGTTAGCGGGAACAGGGCAACACGTACATGGATCGCGGCTTCAGCCGCGGAAATCGCTGTACGAGTCCCCGTTCGCGAGCGATTCCGCAGTTCCTGCACCGGCGTGCGCGACCTCGCTCCACGGGGAGGCCTCGAGGCAGGTCCGCCTTCCTTGACACGGCCTGAAGCGATTCCTAGGCTGACTTCGCAACTTTTGAAACTCGCTGTTGAGATAAAGAAAGTTTCGCGACGAGGGAGTCTCCGTGTCAGCAGTTTCATCCGCCCCGTTCCTCCATGTCGAGGGGGCGTCGTTCGTCGACGCGAGCGGGGAACCGGTCCGACTGCGCGGCGTCTGCATCGGCGGTTGGCTCAACATGGAGAACTTCATCACCGGCTACGCGGCCAACGAGTCGCTCATGCGGGAGAAGGTCCGTGAGGTCCTGGGCGATGAGAAGTACGAGCGGTTCTTCGAACGCCTGCTGACCGCGTTCTTCGACGACGCCGACGCGCAGTTCCTCGGCGACAACGGCTTCAACGTCGTCCGGATCCCCGTCAACTACCACCACCTCGAACGCGACGACGCGCCGTTCGAGATCATCGAGGACGGCTTCCGCCACCTCGACCGCGTCATCGAGCAGTGCGCGGCACGGGGCATCTACTCGGTCATCGATCTGCACGCCCTGCCGGGTTCGCAGAATCAGCACTGGCACTCCGACAACCCGACCCACATCGCGTCGTTCTGGCTGCACAAGCACTTCCAGGACCGCGTCGTCGGCATCTGGGAGGCCATCGCGACCCGCTACAAGGGCAATCCGTGGGTCGCCGGCTACAACCTGATGAACGAGCCTGCCGACCCGTCGCGCAAGGTGGTCGGCCCGTTCTACGAGCGCCTCTTCGAGGCGGTCCGGGCGATCGACCCCGACCACATCGTCTTCAACGACGGCAACACCTACTCGACCGAGTTCGACATCTTCGGCGAACCGTGGCCGAACACGGTCTACACGCTGCACGACTACGTCTCGGCCGGCCTGGGCCGTGGACTCGACTACCCCGGCTTCAACATGGACGGCGTCTGGATCGATCGCGACTTCGCCAGAGCCAAGTTCCTGCAGCGCTCCGAATACGCCCGCGGATCGGGCACCCCGATCTTCGTCGGGGAGTTCGCACCGATCTACACCGGAGACGAGCGGATCGACGCGATGCGCCGGGACATCCTGCGCGACCAGCTCGAGCTGTACCGCGAGTACGACGCGAGCTGGACGACCTGGATGTACAAGGACCTCGGCCGTCAGGGACTCGTCTCCGTGAAGCCCGACACCCCGTACCGCCGACGCTTCGACGATTTCGTCGCCAAGAAGGTCCGCCTCGGCGTCGACCAGTGGGGCAGCACGGGTGAAGGAGTGAAGGAGGTGACCCAGCCGGTGCAGGATCTCGTCGCCGCCGAGGTTCCCGACTTCTCGCCGTACCCCTGGGGCCGCTTCGACTGGGTGCGCACGCTGCTGCTCAACATCACGATCGCCCAGCCCCTCGCCGACGAGTACGCGGAGCTGTTCCGCGGGCTGGACGACGCCGAGCTCGATGCCCTCGCCGACTCGTTCTCCTTCGAGAACTGCGCCGTGCGGGAGACCCTCCTCGACCAGCTGAAGGAAGGCTGACCATGACCCCCACGCACCTGTCCGCGGAGAGGACCCGCTGATGCGCGCCGCCGTGTTCCGCGAGCCCGGCTCGCCGCTCGTCATCGAAGAGGTCCAGCTCGACGCACCAGGACCCGGCGAGATCCGCGTCCGCATCGAGGCGGCCGGCGTCTGCCACAGCGACTACCACTACATGACGGGCGACATCGCCTGCCCGCTGCCCATCGTTCTCGGCCACGAGGGCGCGGGCATCGTCGAGGCGCTCGGCGAGGGCGCGGGCGAGAAGGTCAAGGTCGGCGACCGGGTCGCTCTGCTCTGGCGCCCGCGCTGCGGCAAGTGCGAGGCCTGCGTCACCGGCAACCCGGTGCTCTGCCAGTTCGGTCGCGTGCTCGCTCAGACCGGCGGCCTGCTCGACGGCACCTCGCGTCTCCACGAGGGCGACGAGAAGGTGCACCACTTCCTCGGCGTCTCCTGCTTCGCGGAGTACTCGGTCGTCTCCGAGAGCTCCGTCGTCGTCGTGCCCGACGGAGTGCCGCCCGAGGTCGCCGCCATCGCCGGCTGCGCCGTCATCACGGGTGTCGGGGCCGCGTTCAACGCCGTGCACGACGCAGCCGGACGCCCGCTCGTCGTCTTCGGCGCCGGCGGTGTCGGCCTGTCCGCGGTGATGGGCGCTCAGCTCATCGGCGCTAACCCGATCGTCGTGGTCGACATGGATGACGCCCGCCTGGATCTGGCGAAGCAGATCGGTGCGACTCACGTCGTGAACGCGGCCGACGGCAGGACCGTCGAGAAGGTCCTCGACATCCTCCCGACCGGTGCTCCCTGGGTCATCGAGGCGATCGGCCGACCCGACACGATGCAGCAGGCGTTCGCCACGGTCGGCCCGGCCGGCACGCTCGTGGCCATCGGCCTCGGCCGCGGCGATGCGTCCTTCGCGGTCCCGGTGAACGAACTGGTACAGCGGCAGAAGAAGGTCGTCGGATCGCTCTACGGGTCGAGCAACCCGCTCGTCGACCTTCCGCGGATCTTCGAGCTGTACCTCGCGGGAAAGCTCCCCCTCGACGCGCTCCTCGGCGACCGCCTCCCCCTCGCGGAGGTCAACGAGGGCTACCACCAGCTCACCCACGGCGCCATCGGAAGAACGGTACTGATCCCATGAACGACGAACTGCGCGGTGCTCAGGAGAACGAGCCCATCACCGAGACCACCGATCCGTCGGAGGGTCGCTTCCGCAGTGCGGAGTGGTACGGCGGCACGGACCGCAACGCGTACCTGCACCGCGCCTGGATGCGCCGGGGCCTGCCGAACCACGCGTTCGACGGGCGGCCGCACATCGCGATCGCGAACACCGCATCCGACCTGACCCCCTGCAACTCGCACCTCGACGAGGTCGCCGAGGCCGTCAAGCAGGGCGTCTACGAGGCGGGCGGCATCCCGCTCGACCTGCCGGTGGTGTCGCTCGGCGAGACGCTCGTGCGTCCCACCGCGATGCTCTGGCGCAACATGGCGGCCATGGCGATGGAGGAGATGTTCCGCGCCAACCCGATCGACGGCGTTGTGCTCCTCGGCGGGTGCGACAAGACCATCCCGTCGCTGCTGATGGCGGCCGCCTCCGTCGACCTGCCCGCAGTGGTCGTTCCGGGCGGACCGATGCTGAACGGGCACTTCCGCGGCGTTCCGCTCGGCTGCGGAACCGACGTCTGGAAGCTCAGCGAGGAGGTCCGCGCCGGCACCCTCGACGAGGATCTGTTCCTCAAGTCCGAGCAGTCGATGATCCGCAGCAAGGGTCACTGCAACACCATGGGCACCGCGTCGACGATGGCGATCATGGCCGAGGCTCTCGGCATGACCATGCCGGGCATCGCCGGGACGCCCGCACCCGACAGCCGCCTGCTCGTCACCGCGCACGAGACCGGCGTCCTCGCCGTCGACATGGTCCGCGCGGACCGCCGCATCAGCGAGGTGATCACCAAGCAGTCGTTCGAGAACGCGATCGTCGCCCTCGCGGCGATCGGCGGATCGACGAACGCCGTCGTCCACCTCCTCGCCATCGCCGGTCGCCTCGGCATCGACCTCACGCTCGACGACTTCGACCGCGTTGGCGCCGGCGTCCCGCTGCTCGTCAACCTGCAGCCGTCAGGACGCTTCCTCATGGAGGACCTCTTCCGTGCGGGCGGCGTGCTGGCCGTGCTCAACCAGGTGAGCGACCTGCTCGACCCCGCGCCGATCACCGTGACCGGCGCACCGCTCGTCGACTACGTCACGAACCAGCCCACCTGGGACGAAGAGGTCATCTTCCCGCGTCAGGAGCCGCTGATCGAGGACGCCGGCATCGCCGTGCTCCGCGGCAACCTCGCCCCGCTCGGCGCGATCATCAAGCCCGCCGCAGCGTCACCCGAACTGATGGTCCACCGCGGCAAGGCGGTCGTCTTCGACTCGATCGAGGACCTGCACGCGCGGATCGACGACCCCGACCTCGACGTCGACGCCAGCTCGGTGCTCGTCCTCCGCGGCTGCGGTCCGAAGGGGTACCCGGGCATGCCCGAGGTCGCGAACATGCCTCTGCCGAAGAAGCTGCTCGAGGCGGGTGTGCGCGACATGGTGCGCATCTGCGACGGCCGGATGAGCGGCACCGCGTATGGCACGGTCGTGTTGCATGTCGCCCCCGAGGCGGCGGCGGGTGGCCTGCTCGCCTACGTGGAGAACGGCGACACGATCCTGCTCGACGTTCCCGGTCGCCGACTCGAACTCGAGGTGGATGCCGCAGAGCTGGAGCGCCGGACGGTCGCACCGACGACCGCCGACGGCTTCGCATCTCCGAGCCGCGGGTGGGAGCGCCTCTACGTCGACCACGTGCAGCAGGCCGACACGGGAGTCGACCTCGACTTCCTGCTCGGCGGATCGGGCTCGAAGGTCTCGCGCGAGTCCCACTGACCCCACCAGAGCTGGGCGTTCCGGGCGAACGCGCACGTTCCGGCCGGCCCCCATGCCCGGAACGTGCGCGCGCCTGGTCGGACGGCCAGGTCAGCGGGGCGCGACCCAGTCCCTCGAGCGGGCAGTCCGTTATTGGTCGCGGGGGTCCTCAGCTCGACGTGCCACGCGGAGAGTCGCCATCGGGCACTTCCCATGAGAAGGGACGCTGCCAGCGCGGCGGGATCTCCCCGATGGTGTACCGAGACAGGGTGCCGTCCTCGTCGATGCTGACGTGAAGCCACCGCTTCACCTGCCCGAGGGTCGAAGTGCTGTCAACCCAAGTCAGGGGATTGAGCAATTCGAGTGCGAGCCTCCACCACGGTGGAGGGACCTCGTGAACCAAGATCATGCTGAATGCATTTCTCTCGATCACCATCCACCCGTCGTTCATCCGTCGCATCATCTCCGATCGGAGAAGGCTCGTACGGGTATTCGCATTCACGGGGTCGTTATCGCTTACCAAGACGAACCAGTCCGCGGATGAGCAGGACGATACCGATGATGGCTAAACCGATGGCTAAGAGGCAGTTAAAGGGTTCGCCGGTCATCAGCGGCAGTGCACCGAAAAGGCCTGCGACCGGGATGAGAATGAGCCCGACACTGACCTCCTGACGCGGGGTCATGTCAGCTTTGTTACTGCGCACGCGGTCGTCGCGTCGACGCTGCTCTTCAGGTGAGCGTTTCGGATCGGCTTCGTCGAGCGTCAGCCCATCGCGCTTCACCCAGTGCCTTCGAACCAAGCGAAAGCCGAAGATGGCACCTATCACGCCGACCGTCAGCAGTCCTGCGAAAATGAGCGGCTCCCCGCCATCGCGCAAAGCATCAAGGAGCTGGACCGACGCGAACACGATCAGCGCGACAGAGACGATAAGCAGACGGGCGGAATTGAACCTCTGCAACCGGTCGGGCCCCGCCGGCTCTTGAGGCTCTTGCGGCCTATGATCGTCCGTCATCATCCGCTTCCTCAGTCGCGGATTCGGATGGCCGCGAACTTTGTCGGAACCAGGTCGATAAGAGAACCGTTCCTGCAGACACGGTACCTCCCGCGGGGCACGACGGCCGTCCGAGGACTCAGGTCAGCGACCCCGCAGCCACCCGCCGAAGACCGATGAGCGGAGGCTCGGCAGCGCCCTGCTGCCGAGCCACGGTTCGGAGCTGCGTTGATCCTGCTCGACGTCGAGCTGGGCGACGAGGTGCTCGAGAGCGGTGAGCACCGAGCCGTGCAGCATCCACAGGTCGCTGCGGCCGCGCGGATCGACATCGAGCAGCGTCAATTCGGTCAGCACCGCCCGGGTCTCCCGGACCGACTCGAGGGTGAGCTCGAGCGCCCCGTCGACGCGGTCGACCCTGACGCGTCCGTACTCGGCCTCGACGAGCTCCCCGAACGAGCGCAGTCCGCTGGCGACGTTGTCGAGAGCGACGGCGAACGCTCGACGCAGTTCGGTTCCGATCGGGTCCGACTCGTCGGCCACCTGATCGTCGGTGGGCGCCTGGCGGCCGATCGCGACGACGAGCGCCTGCTCCGCCGAATGGGCGCGCGCCAGCCGCGCGACGGCGGCACTGAGGCCCGGATGCACCGTCGCCGTCGCGAGCGCCCTCGGGTTGAGGCGCCTGCTCTCCCGCGCCTCGACGACCGCCTGCTCGGCCGCGGCGAGCTCGCCGGCGATATGAGCACCCCACTCGGTCCAGGCGACGACCTCCTCGGCGTGGGGCGGGCGGCTCGCCACGGTGTGCGAGATCTCGTCGAGCAATGCGGCCTGGGAGCGCGCGACCCGCCGCGCGGCCGAGCCCGCTTGCGCGTTCGGGATCGCGATCGGCACCACGAGACTGAACGCGATCCCCACGACGGTGCCGATCAGGGTGTTCGCGAGCCGCACCTCCCCCGCGATCCCCGGAGTGGACACGGCGAGGATGAGCATCCCGCTGATGGGCGCCTCGAGGGTCTGATCCCCGAGCCGCAGCAGCTTGGCGAGGATCAGGGACGCCGCGATGACGAGCGCGAGACTCCACCAGGACAAGCCGAGGTACGCGGTCACGCCGATGGCGACGAGAACACCCGTCAGCACCGCGCCGACGCGCACGACGCCCATCAGCAGAGTCCCGACCGTCGACGCCTGGACGACGAGGAGCGCGGTCAGAGGGGCGGTCAGATCGAGGATTCCGGGGAACAGCGCATCCGCGACGACGTAGGAGAGCACCGCCGCGATGGTGAGACGGGCGACCTGGATGGCGCCGGGCGCGAGCCGCCCCGGCACTTCGGACCAGGTGCTGGGCGCGGTCGGCCACACCCAGGCGAGAGCCGTCCGGATGTTCCAGCGACGCCAGACGGGGCGCCCCGAGGATCGTGCGACCATGGCTCGATCATGGCACCGGGCAGGCTCCCCATGGGGAGGACGATCCGGGCGGGAGGAACTGCGGCGTCAGCCCGCGAACGTGTGCGCGCGGGCGCCCGCGACGTCGACCCGGACGGAGAAGACGGCACCGGCGAGAGGCTCATCGGCGAGATCGACCTCCTCCTGCGAGGTGGTGATGTAGAGCGTCTTCAGGTCGTCGCCGCCGAACGTGCACGCCGTCACTCGCGAGACCGGCAGCTCGACCACCCGGTCGAGACGACCGTCGCGGTCGTAGTGCTGCACCGAGCTGCCCTCCCAGAGCGCGATCCAGATGCCGTCCTGCTCGTCGATCGCCATCCCGTCGGGCATACCCGGACCCGGCACTTCGGTGAAGGTGCGGCGATTCGAGAACGCTCCGGATTCGCCGTCGAAGTCGTAGACGTCGACCCGCGCGGTTGGGGTGTCGTTGTAGAACGCCCGGGTGCCCGCCGCGTTCCACTGGAGGCCGTTCGAGATCGTGACGCCCGAGAGCACCGTGCGCACCGAGTGATCGGCTTCGATGCTGTACAGGGTTCCCGCCCCGTCGGCCGCCGAATACGCCATCGATCCGCAGTAGAACCGGCCCTGCGGGTCGCATCCGCCGTCGTTCATGCGGACGCCCGCGGTGTCGAACGCGGGGATGTAGTCGCCCACCCGACGGAGGTCGTCGTCGAGGAAGCGGAAGCCCTGCTCCACGGCGACGACGAAGCCGCCGGAGTCGCGGATTCGGAGCGCTGCAGCGATGTCGTCGATGTGGTGGCGCGCGGTATCGCCGTCAGGCGAGACCGAGATGATGTCGCCGACGAGCAGATCGACGAACAGCAGTCGGTTGCCCTTCGGATCCCAGAGGGGGCCCTCGCCGTGCTTCGCAATGGGGCTGGTGACCTGCTCCGCCGTCGTGTTCACATCCACCCTCCGTCGACGATCCATTTCTGCCCGGTGCACGAACGCGAGTCGTCGGCGGCGAGCCAGAGGACCATGCGCGCGACGTCGTCGGGATAGAGCTTATGGGGAAGCGCCTGGTTGGCCTCGATGGAGGCCTCGGCCTCGGGGGTGATCCAGTTGTCGAGCTGACGCTGCGTCATGACCCACCCCGGGATGATGCAGTTGACCCGGATGAGATCTCCCCCGAGCTCGCGTGCCATGGTGCGGGTGAGACCCTCGATCCCCGCCTTCGACGCGATGTAGATGGGGAGGTCGGCGAGATCGATGTGCGCCGAGATCGACCCGAGGTTGATGATCGACCCGCCGCCGACCTCGCGCATCATCGGCGCGACCGCCTGGGCGGCGAAGAAGTGATGCCGGATGTTCACGGCGGTGCGGTCGTCCCAGAGCGCGACGTCGACGTCCTCGACCTTGTGCCGGGTGTCGTTCGCCGCGTTGTTGACGAGCACGGTGATGGGGCCGAGCTCGCGTCCCGCGTCGGCGATCAGCTGCTGGAGGGCGGGGATGTCCCGCACGTCCCCGTGGCGGTACCAGGGCGCCGGATGGCCGCGATCGGCGATCTCACGGGCCAGGGCCTCGCCGGCGGCGTCGTCAATGTCGACGAACGCGACGCGCACGCCCTGGGCCGCGAGCTGACTGACGAACTCGGCGCCGAGCCCGGATGCTCCGCCGCTGACGAACGCGACCCGGCCCTCGAGACTCGGGTAGCTCGCGTATCGCGATTTCGGGGACTCGGAGATCTCGGAGATCTCGGATCCAGACGTCTCGGACACTCGCGACTCCTTCGTCAGCATGATTGCGACGGCACCGCCCATGGCGATGCTCGTTCGCGCGGCGGAATTCGATACTTTCGCCGCTCGGATGAGCCTACGGACGCGGCGGGACGGGTGTCAAACCTGCATTCGAGGCAATCCCGGGTCACCGAATCGAGCGAAACTTTCGTGCTCAGGCCGGGCCGATAGGCTGGCTCCACCCCATCGACGAGGAAGAGGACATGACAACACGCATCGGAATCCTAGGAGCCGCGGGCATCGCCCCGGCCGCGATCATCCGTCCCGTCCGCCGCCGATCCGGCGATGCCGTCATCGCCGCCGTCGCCTCCCGCCGCGCGGCCGCCGCCGCGGAGTACGCCGCGACGCATGGCATCGAGTCCTCCTACGGCTCCTATGCGGAACTGCTCGCCGATCCGACGATCGATCTCGTCTACAACGCCCTCCCCCCGTCGGAGCACGCGGAGTGGACGATCGCGGCCCTCGAAGCCGGCAAGGACGTCCTCTGCGAGAAGCCCAGCGCCATGAACGCCACCCAGTCGGCGGCGATGGTCGAGGCCGCCGAGCGCACGGGACGGCGACTGATCGAGGCCTTCCACGACCGCTACCACCCGCTGAGCGCCCGCATCGGCGAGTACCTCACCGACGGCTCCATCGGCACGATCCAGCACATCGAAGCCCGGTTCACCGCCGAGATCCCCTTCGACCCGGCATCCATCCGCCACGAGCCGACCGTCGGAGGCGGTGCGCTCATGGACCTCGGCTGCTACCCGGTCCACTGGATCCGCGCCTTCATGGGCGAAGAGCCCCGCGTCGTGTCGGCGAGAGCCGAGAAGAACGCCCTCGGCGCCGATCAGAGCATCGAGGCGCAGCTCGAGTTCCCCTCCGGCGCCACCGCCACCATCGTGACGAGCATGGACGGCCCGCTCGAGGCGACCCTCTCGTTGACGGGTTCGACGGGGACGGCGACGATCGACTCGCTCGTCTTCCCCAGCTCGGGCCACAGCGTCACCCAGACGGTCGACGGGGTGGACCGCCAGTTCACCGTCGCGGGCCTGACGACCTACGACCACCAGCTCGACGCGGTGCTGCGCGCCCTCGAGACCGGCGAGAAGCTGCCGACCGAAGGTGCTGACATCGTCGCGAACATGGCGCTCATCGACGCCATCTACGAGGCGGCGGGCTTCGACCGGTCGGTCGCATAGGGGCGGAGTCGCCGCTCTCGATACGCGCGGGCCGCCACTCGAGCCCTCCCGGTACCCTCCGCTACTCGACGTCCGAAGCATTGGAGGTCGAGTAGCGCGCCAGCGCGTACCGAGACCCGGCTCACCTTTCGTTTCGACGAGCTCAACGGGCGGAGCCTTCTCACGGAGGTCGAGTAGCGCGCCAGCGCGTATCGAGACCCGGCTCGCCTTCGTTTCGACGGGCTCAACGGGCGGTGCGGTCAGTCGAGCCAGAGATCCTTCGACGGGGTGAGGTCGGCGAGCTCGGCCCAGAGCTCGTCCGGGATCGCGACCGCCAGGTAGTCGAGCGTCTGCTGCACGCGCTCGGGCGCCGAGACTCCGACGACCGTCGAGTGCACGAGCGGGTGCCGGGTGGAGAACTGCAGGGCGGCCGCGGCGAGCGGAACCCCGAAGCGCCCGCAGGCGTCGCGCATCGCGATAGCCGCCTCGGTGATCCTGTCGTCGCGTGCACCGTAGGCGTACTTGGGCTGCGCCTCGGGACCTTTCGCGAGCATGCCGCCGCCGTACGGGGCGGCATTCATGACGCCCATGCCCCGTTCGCGAGCCGACGCGAACAGCGACTCCGCCGATCGATCGAGCAGGGTCAGCCGGTTGTGGCTCAGCACCACGTCGAAGACACCGGTGTCGATGTACTGCTGCAGCAGGCCCACCGGCCCACCGGCGACGCCGATGTTGTCGACGAGGCCCTCCTCCTTCAGCGCCACGAGCGCCTCGAGCGGTCCGCCCGCGGCGGTGCCCTCCTCGAAGCTGATCTGCTCGGGGTCGTGCAGCTGGAGGAGGTCGAAACGTTCGAGACCCAACCGCTCGAGACTCTCCTCGATCGAACGACGAACACGAGCACCCGAGTAGTCGCGGGTCGCCGGGTCGGGGTCGACCTTGGTGGCGAGGACGAACCCGTCGGGTAGGCCGCCCACGCGGGCGATGGCCTTGCCGATCCGCACCTCGGACTCGCCGTTGGCGCCGTAGCCGTTCGAGGTGTCGAGGAAGTTGAACGGGCTGTCGAAGACCGCGAGCACGGTCTCGATGGCGCGTTCCTCGCCGACCTCGTACCCGTACAGCCCGGCCATGTTCGCGATCGGGCTGGTGCCGATGCAGACCTCGGTGACGCTGAGTCCGGTCGAGCCGAGCTCGCGATGGGCGAGCTCGACTCGGGACTGTCCGGACTCGCTCATCACTTGCTCGGTGCGAGCGAGGTGAACGCGTCGAGTGCCAGGTGATATCCCTTCACGAGGCGCTTCAGCACCTCGTCGGTCGAAGCGTCGACCTTGGTGAGCTCGGGGTTCGCCGCGCGCCACGCCATCATCCGCACTGCCGCGCGGTTGAAGGTGAGCGACGGACGGAAGCTCGGCACGAAGCTGCGGATCTTCGAGTTGTCGAAGACCGCCGAGTGCGACAGGTCGCCGATGATCAGCTCGGACCAGAACCAGTCGGGGGCCGCAGCGGAGATGAGCTCCGACGGGACGTGCACGAGCTTGGCCTCGACGCCCAATGCGTCGGCGATGATCGTGTAGATCTGATCCCACGTGAAGACGTCGTCACCTGTGATGTGGAACGCCTCGCCGATCGCACGGGTGTTGCCGAGCAGTCCGACGAGCCCGAGGGCGAAGTCCTCGGCGTGCGTCAGCGTCCACAGCGACGTGCCGTCACCCGGCACCACGACCTCCTCGCCGCGCGTCATCTGGTCGATGACCGTCCAGCCACCGGGGAGGGGCGGGTTGTGGTCGTCGTAGGTGTGCGACGGACGGATGATCGTGACCGGGAAGCCCTTCTCGGCGAACGCGTCGAAGAGCACGTGCTCGGCGTCGAGCTTGTCGCGCGAGTACTTGACGAAGCGATTGTGCAGCTGCGTCGACTCGGTGATCGGCCACTTCAGCACCGGCTTGCCGTACAGCGAGGCGGTGCTGATGTGCAGGTAGTGCCCGGTGCGACCGGTGAAGGTGTCGACCATGCGCTGGGCGCCGGGGGCGTCGTAGGACAGGAAGTTGACGACCGCGTCGAAGTGCCGGTCGCCGAGGGCGGCCGCGAGCGAGGCATCGTCTGTCACGTCACCCGTGAGCCAGACGACCTCGTCGGGCAGGTCGCGCGCCGCCGAGTTGTTGCCCCGGTTGAGCACGTGGACGGTCATGCCCGATGCGACCGCGAGGCGGACGCTCGAGGCGCTGATGGTTCCGGTTCCTCCGATGAAGAGGACGGAGAGGGGTGCGGGATCCAAAGCCATGTGAGGTGTCCTTTGCGTCGGCGCTCAGGCGCCGGCGTACCAGTCTTCGAAGTGGTTCTCGACGACCGAGATCAGCAGGTCCTCGTGACGGACGCCGATCGCGTCGAGCCGGGCGGCGATGGCCTCGAACAGGGCGCGCTTCGTGGCGACGCTGTACAGGTGCACCATCGTGATTCGGATCAGGACGAGGCTGCGTCGCTCGACGTTGTTGTAGGTGGGGTCGAACTTGAGCTGACCCGGTTTGTGGGTGCGGAAGATCTGGAACAGATCATCGGCGGGGACCTTCAGCACGTCGATCTGCGCCTGGTGGACTTCGGCACTGATCTGCTCGTGCAGGTTCTCGTAGACGTCTTCGTCGAGGTCGATCTGGATGAGGGGCACAACAACTCCTTTGTCGCGGCCGGCCGACCGACTCGGCCCGGTGCTCGCTACTCGACGCTAGCCGCCCCTCGAGGTGTCCGCAACTTTGTATTCATTGCACGAAACTTTCTTTCGGTGGATATCGGGAACGGGTCGCTAAACTCCCCCGCCATGACCACACCCACGCTTCCCATGATCGACGGGACCTCGATCCCCACCATCGGTCTCGGCACGTACAGCCTCGACGGCGAGGACGGCGCCGCGGCGGTCGCCGCCGCTCTTCGCACGGGCTACCGCCTCATCGACACCGCCCTCGGCTACGGCAACGAGGATGCCGTCGGAGCCGGGATCCGCGAGTCCGGCATCCCCCGTGATGAGATCGTCCTCACCACGAAACTCCCTGGCGACGACCACGGTTACGAGGCCACGCTGCGCTCGTTCGAGACGTCGCGCGCGAACCTCGGGCTGGATACCGTCGACGTGTACCTGATCCACTGGCCGGAGCCCGAGAAGGACCTCTTCGTCGACTCGTGGCGCGCCATGATCGAGCTGCAGAAGTCGGGCTCCGTTCGCACCATCGGGGTTTCGAACTTCTCCGCGGAGCAGATCCTGCGTCTCGAGGCGGAGACGGGAGTGCTCCCCGCACTGAACCAGATCGAGCTGCACATCGGGCTCCCGCAGGACGACCTGCGCTCGTTCCACGAGTCGAAGGGCATCGTCACCGAGAGCTACAGTCCGCTCAAGGGGCGCGCCGCCATCGAGGCCGATGGGACCCTGCAGCGGATCGCCGACGAGTTCGGCGTGAGCTGGAACCAGGTGGCGCTCCGCTGGAGCATTCAGCTGGGCACGGTGCCGATCCCCCGCTCGAAGGACGCCGCACGGCAGGCGCAGAACTTCGACGTGTTCGGCTTCGAGCTTAACGACGAGCAGATGCGCCGCATCAACGAGCTCTACCTGTAGGCACCAGTCGCCCTTCGCTTCGCTGCGCTCAGCGGGCGGGCAGAACCCCCGCCACACGCTTCGACGAGCTCAGCGAACAGAGCCACCGTCCATTGAGCCCGTCGAAATGAAGGCACACGCTTCGACGAGCTCAGCGGGCAGAGCCCCGCCCATTGAGCGCAGCGAAATGAAGGCACTCGCTTCGACAGGCTCAGCGGGCGTGGCCCCCGCCCATTGAGCCCGTCGAAATGAAGGCACACGCTTCGACGAGCTCAGCGGGCGTGGCCCCGCCCATTGAGCGCAGCGAAATGATGGCACTCGCTTCGACGAGCTCAGCGGGCGCGGCCCCGCCCATTGAGCGCAGCGAAATGATGGCACACGCTTCGACGAGCTCAGCGGGCGGGCCGACCGAGGGGCGGAACGCTACCCCTCGACCAGCCAGTCCAGGGCGCGCTCGACGATGCGCACGTGCTCGGGCGAGTCGAACGACCGCGCGTCGTGCGCAAGCGCATCGGCGAAGACGCGCGACCCGTCCCACTCGCGCAACCAGACGACCGGATGCACGGCGCCCTCGTACTCGTGCGACGCGACCACGGTCAGCGGACCGTCGATCTCGAGGAAGCTGTACTTCTCGTCGAACAGATCGATCGACGAGGGCCCCTCGCTGATCGGACTGTCTCGGACGTCGATCGTGGCGTCTCCGAGCGGCGGATGACCGGACACGTCGGCGATCCAGCGGGCGCCGATGACCCGGTTCCAGAGTCCGAGGCCGAGCAAGCCGGTCATGCCGGAGTGGAAGCCCGCGACGGGCCGGCCGGCCGCGAGGTGCGCGGCCAGGAACCTCTCCCCCGCCTCGAGCAGGTCGGGATCGATGGCGTCCGCAGGAGCGGGCGCGTTGACGATGAGCAGATCGACGTCGCCGAGATCGGCGAGGCGCTGCGCGATGTCACCTGACACCTCGACCTCGTGCCCGCGCGACCTCGCGATGTCCGCGATGCGCCTGCTCGTCTCCGCGAACGGATGCCACGGGTCGACGAACGGGTCGGTGCCGCCCGTGAGGACGAGGGTCCGGACGGGCGGCACGCCGCTCACTTGATCGCGCCCGCGGCTAGGCCGCGCTCGAACAGCCGCTGCAGGAACAGGTAGGCGAGGACCTCGGGGATCGCGGTGAGCACCGCGGAGGCGAGGACCTTCGTCTGATCGTTGCTGAATTGGCCGATGAAGTACGACGGCAGCAGAGTGATCGTCTGCTTGGCAGGATCCTGGAGGAACACCAGCGGGAGCAGGTAGTTGTTCCAGGCGCCGATGAGCGTGAAGATCAGGATCGCGGCGGCGATCGGACGTGTCAGCGGGATCACCAGGTAGATGAAGCCGCGGAACGAGTTCGCCCCGTCGACGCGTGCGGCCTCGAACAGTTCGTTCGGGATGCCGTCGATGAAGTTGCGAGCGAGCAGAACCGCGAACGGGACCTGCAGTGCAGCCAGCGGCAGGATGACTGACCAGTAGGTGTCGTAGACGCCGAGCGAGATCGCGGTCGCGAACAGCGGCGCGAGGAGGACCACCTCGGGAAGCGTCAGACAGGCGAGCAGCAGCCAGAAGTACACCTCCTTGTTGCGGATGTGCAGCTTGGCGAAACCGAACGACGCGAGCATCGTGACCACGTAGACGATCGCGATGACGCTCGCCGAGATGATGACCGAGCTGAGGAAGAACTGCCACAGGCCGGGCACCGCGAGCACGGCCTCGAAGTTGCCCCATCCCTTGCCGGCGAGGGATCCCTGCACCATCGCCACGAGGGGCAGCAGGTACGGGATGGCGAGGAGCGTGACGAGGAGTTGGAGGCCGATCTTGGCCTGGATGCTTCGAGCTTCGAACATCAGTCGACCGTCACTTTCTCGCGACCGCGCACTTGCAGGAGGATGGCCATCGCGAGGGCGAGGACGAGCAGGACGATCGAGACCGCTGCGCCGTAGCCGACGTGATAGTTGGGGATGGTCTGGCGGTAGATGATCGTGCCGAGGAACTCGGTCGCACCGTTCGGACCTCCGACCGTGATCAGCCACGGGAGGTCGAACGTCTTCAGAGCCCCGATAGCACCGAGCATGGCGAGGGCGACGGTGGTTCCGCGCACGCCGGGCCAGATGATGCTCACGATGGTGCGGATGTTGCCGGCACCGTCGATGCGTGCGGCCTCGAGGACCGACTGGTCGATCTGGCCCATGGCTGCGAAGTAGAGGACGAAGGTGAGTCCCGTCCACTGCCACACCGCCACGGCCATGAGCACCCAGAGCGCCGTGCTCGACTGCCCGAGCCAGGGCTGGGTGATGGCGCCCAGTCCGATGTGCTCGAGGATCCAGTTGAACTGGCCGTCGGCTCCGTAGAACTGGCGGAACACCGGGGCCATGATGGCGGGTGCGAGCACGACGGGGACGAAGACGATGACCTTGTAGACGACGGCCAGCTTCACCTGCGAGTGCAGGAGCACCGCGAAGAGGAGGCCGAGCACGGTCTGGGCCGTGAAGGTCACGACGAAGAAGACGATCGTGTGCCAGATGGCTCCCCAGAAGACGGGGCTGTTCACCATCTTCAGGTAGTTCTCGAGTCCGACCTGCTCGGGGTTGGGGCTGATGCCGTCCCAGTCCCAGGTCGAGATGACCCCGGTGTACCCGATGCAGTAGTAGATCAGCCCCACCGAGAGCACGAGGGCCGGGAGGATCCAGGGAAGACCCGGAGGGCTCAGGCGGTGCGGCCGGCGCTTCAGCGCGGGCTCGTCGGATGGGACTTGCCGAGTTGGGGGTGTCTGCAGCGTCGTGGCCACCACGTCCGCTCCTTTGCGTTGGTCGGTCGGCTGGCCGCGCGATGCGCGACCAGCCGACCGGATTTGACTGCTTTTTACGGGACCGGCGTCAGCCGGCGGTGCTCAGCTGCGAGATGCGACCGCTGCGGCGTCGAGCGTCGCTGCGGCTTCCTCGGGTGTCGCCGATCCATCCGCAACCGAGGTGCACGCCGCGAGGATCGCGTCCTGCACATCCTGGTTGAGGTAGAGGAAGCGGGACTCGGAGGACGCCGACGCGTCGGCGATCAGCTTCTGCACCGGCTCGCGCTGCACGTCGGGGAAGGGCTGCTCGATGCTGTCCCAGTTGGGCTCGACACCCAGCAGGGCGGGGATGTCGTTGAGCTTGTCCGCGACGACCTGCTGCCCCGCCTCGGTGGCGGTGAGCCACGAGATGAAGGTGCGGGCGGCTGCCTTGTTCTTCGACTTGGTGTTGAGCGCCAGGCCGTAGTCCGAGTCACCGTAGTAAGCGGCCGGGTTGCCCGAGCCGGTCACGTCCGGGAAGGGGATGGGGACGATCGGGAACGGCTTGGGGTCTGCGACCCCGGCGGCCTCGATGGCGGCGGTCTGACCGGCGGTCGTGGCGTACTGCATGTACCACGTGCCCATCTGGACCATCGCGTACTTCTGGCTCATGAAGTCGTTGTTCGCGTCGGGGTACTGGGCGTAGCCGATGGCGCCGTCCTGCATGATCCCGTTCTCGAACAGCGACTTCCAGGTCTCGAGCGTCTTGACGATCGTCGGGTCGGTCCAGGGGGTGTCACCCTTCGACGCACTCGTCCAGACACCGGGCTCGATGCTGTCGGAGATCGCCTGGAGCGTGTCCTGGTCGAAGCCCTCCTGCGACGCGCCCTGCACGAAGCAGCCGACGCCGTTGGCCTTGAACTCGGCGCAGACGTCGACCCACTCGTCGAGCGTCGTCGGCGGAGTCAGGTTGTACTTGTCGAAGAGGTCCTGGTTGATCCAGACCGAGCCGGCGTACGTGGCGCCGATCGACATGGCGGTCAGCTTGCCGTCGGCCGAGAGGCCTTCGACGCCGATCGCGGAGACCTTGTCCTCCCAGTCCTCACCGAGGGTATCCTCGGCGAGCGGTGTCAGATCCTCGGCGAAGGACTTGAACGCCTCGACGCGGGCGCCGGGCTGCATCGCGAAGATGTCGGGGCCGCTGGGCGAGGCGAGAGCCGGGCGGAGCGCGGCCTCCCAGTCCTCGATCGGGACCTGCTTGTAGTTGATGGTGATGTCGGGGTATTCCTCGTTGAAGGCGTCGATGTACGCCTGCCCGACGCTGATGTCAGGGGTCCAACCCCACCAGTTGAGGGTTCCGGAATCGGCTTCGCCCTCGGCTCCGCCGCCACCGCCGCCGCCCGCGCATGCGGACAGGATCAACGCGGAAGTCACGCCCGCGGCGATGATGGCCGCTGCACGGAGCTTGCGCCGTGATCGATGTGCTGTGTACATCGTCTCTCCTTGTTCTCACCGGCACTGCCTTGTGCCGGGCCTGTGGAGCCGACCAGCGATCGCGGGACGGCTTCGTCCGAAAGGGAGGGAGAGGAAGGTGGCGGTCGCGTGGACTCGCTTCAGGAGGGGAGGAAACTATCGTCGCGACTGCGCGACGGTGGATTTCCTCGGGCCGTCGGCTCTATCTCGCGATCAACACCTTTGTCTCCAACCACTACCGCGAGTGGAGTTGACCTCCATCGCGACAGGGGCCAAGTTACAAGCGGTCCGCAGAGAGGTCAAGTTTCAGGCGGAAACGAGAAATGTTTCGTTATCGGCCGTGATTCGACGGGGCCCGCAGACCCGTGCGAGCGCGCCTCTGTCAGGACAGGGGACGCGTGCTCCCCCGCACGATGAGACGGGTCGCGAGGTCGAGGCGCAGGTTGTCGACCTGCTCCTCGGTGCGCAGACGCAGGACGAGACGCGTCGCCTCCTCGGCCATCTCCGTGAGCGGCTGGCGCACGGTCGTCAGAGGCGGCCCCGCCCAGGACGCGAGCTTCAGGTCGTCGTACCCGACCACCGACAGCTCGTCGGGAATGCTGATGCCGGCCGACCTGGCGGCCTCGTAGACGCCGAGTGCCTGCAGGTCGCTGCCCGCGAAGATCGCCGTCGGAGCATCCTCGAGTTCGAGCAGCTCGCGCGCACGGGCGACGCCGGACTCGTAGTCGAAGTTGCCGGTCGTCACATAGTCGGCGCGGAACGGGATGCCCGCACCCTCGAGCGCAGCGCGGTAGCCGCTGAGCCGCGCGGTCGAGCACATGATGTCCTCAGGGCCCGTGATCATGGCGATCTGCCGGTGTCCGAGCTCGACGAGGTGACGGGTGGCGAGATACCCGCCATTCCAGTTGGCGGAGCCGATCGAGGGAACGTCGGGAGCCGGATCGCCGGTCGGGTCGACGAGCACGAACGGGATCTTCCGGGTGCGGAGCTGATGCTTCTGCGACGGCGAGAGGTCGGACAGGATCAGGATCACGCCCGCCGGGCGACGCTGGAGGACACCGTCGATCCACGTGGCGGCCGGCGAATGCCGATCCCCGCTCTCGGTGAGGATGACGCTCATGCCGTTCTCGCGAGCGACTCTCTCGACCCCCTGGATGATCTCGACCGCCCAGGCGCCGTCGATCTGCTGGAACACGAGTTCGACGAGCGGGGCCACGGTCTGACCGGAGTTGCGCCGGTTGTAGCGGTGGTCTTTCAGAAGCTCCTCGACTCGTGCCCGAGTCGCGTCGGAAACTCCGGAGCGCCCATTGAGAACTTTCGAGACCGTCGAGATCGACACCGACGCCTCTTCCGCGACACGCGAGAGGGTCGCTCGGCTCGGCCCGCGCCCGATTTCCTGGATCGACATGGAGCAATGGTAGGGGTCACGACAGTTTTCGACATCGTTTTCCACGTTCTTGACCCGCCGGATTCCCGACACATAGACTTCGCGGGCACCATAACTTTCCCAATGAAGCGCGAAAGTTTTTTAAGCGGGGTTTGCCGCAGAAGTGAGCAAAGATGTCACTGGACTCTGAGACCGAGGTCTCCGTCCGCCCCTGGGCCGATTCCGCGCGCAGCGTCGACGAGCGGGTCTCGAGCCTGATCGCGGCCATGACGCTGCGGGAGAAGGTGGCTCAGCTCTACGGCATGTGGGTCGGCGCCTCCACCGACGGCGAGGGTGTCGCACCGCACCAGAACGACCTCGGCGAGGACCTCGATCTCGATGAGCTCCTCACCCACGGTCTCGGTCAGCTGACCCGCGCGTTCGGCACCACGCCCCTGGAGCCCGCCGAGGGGGCCGCGAGTCTCGCGAAGGTGCAGAGGCACATCGCCGCCGCCGGCCGTTTCGGCATCCCCGCTCTCGTGCACGAGGAGTGCCTCGCCGGATTCACCACCTGGAAGGCCACCGCCTACCCGGTCCCGTTGGCCTGGGGCGCGACCTTCGACCCGGCGATCGTGGAGGAGATGGCAGAGCGGATCGGCACGAGCATGCGCTCGGTCGGGGTGCACCAGGGTCTCGCACCCGTACTCGACGTCACCCGGGACCCGCGGTGGGGGCGGACCGAGGAGACGATCGGTGAGGATCCCTACCTCGTCGGCACGGTGGCGACCGCATACGTGCGCGGGCTGGAGAAGACCGGCATCGTCTCGACGCTGAAGCACTTCGCCGGCTACTCGGCCTCGCGCGGCGGTCGCAATCTCGCCCCGGTTCCCATGGGTCCGCGCGAGCTGGGCGATGTGATCCTGCCTCCGTTCGAGATGGCCGTGCGCGAGGGCGGGGTGCGTTCGGTGATGCACTCCTACTCCGAGATCGACGGCGTCCCGGCCGCTGCCGACGAACGGCTCCTCACCGAGCTCCTGCGCGACCAGTGGGGATTCGACGGCACCGTCGTCGCCGACTACTTCGGGATCAGCTTCCTCAAGCTGCTGCACGGCGTTGCGGGTACCTGGGGCGAGGCAGCCGCGCTCGCCCTCACGGCGGGCGTCGACGTCGAACTGCCCGGCATGAAGACGTATGCCGACCCCCTCATCGGAGAGATCGAGTCAGGCGCACTGGCCGAATCGTTCGTCGACCGCGCACTCGAGCGCGTGCTGCGTCAGAAGGCCGAGCTCGGCCTCCTCGACGCGGACTGGTCGCCTCTTCCCGAGGGGTGGACCGAGGACGACCTCGCCTCCCCCGCTGATCGGACCGGGCGAGTGGTGTTCGACGGCGCCGAGGATCGTGCGCTCGCGCGACGGATCGCGGAGCGTTCGGTCGTGCTCCTGCGCAACGACGGCATCCTGCCCCTCCCCACGACCGGCAGCATCGCCGTCGTCGGCCCGACCGCCGCCGACGCCATGACCATGCTCGGCTGCTACTCGTTCCCGAGTCACGTGGGTGTGCACCACCCCGAGCTGCCCGTGGGGATCTCGATCTCCACGGTTCTCGAGGGGATCACCGAGGCGTTCCCCGGCCGCGCGGTCTCGTACGAGCAGGGCTGCTCCATCGATGGGCCCGACCGTGACGGAATCGCGGCCGCTGTCGAGGCGGCACGCGCTGCGGATGTCGTCGTCGTGTCGCTGGGCGACCGCGCCGGCCTCTTCGGTCGCGGCACCTCCGGCGAGGGCTGCGACGCCGACACCCTCGACCTGCCGGGCCTCCAGGGGGAGCTGCTCGAAGCCGTACTCGACACGGGCACGCCTGTCGTCGTCGTGCTCGTCTCCGGACGCCCCTACGTGCTGGGGACCGCGCCGGAGCGTGCGGCGGCCATCGTCCAGACCTTCTTCCCGGGAGAGGAGGGCGGCACGGCGATCGCATCTGTGCTCTCGGGTGCGGTGAACCCGTCGGGTCGACTGCCTGTCGGGGTTCCGTCCCGGACCGGCGGCCAGCCGTCGACCTACCTCCTTCCCAAGCTCGCGAAGCGGAGCGAGGTGTCGAACATCGACACCACCCCCGCCTACCCGTTCGGTTTCGGACTCGGCTACTCGAGCTTCGAGTGGTCGGCGCTCGATGTCGCGGCGCCGGCCCGGGTCGCGACCGACGGGACGGCGCGCATCGGCGTGACGGTCCGCAACACCGGTGACCGCGACGGCGCCGAGATCGTGCAGCTCTACCTGCACGATCCGGTCGCCCAGGTCACCCGCCCGGTCCGTCGCCTCATCGCCTACGCGCGCGTCGAGGTCCCGGCCGGTCGATCGGTCGAGGTGCGGTTCGATGTGCCCGCCGACACGACGTCGTTCATCGGTCGCGATCTGGTCAGAGTCGTCGAGCCCGGCGAGATCGAACTCCAGCTCGGCGCGTCCAGCGAGGACATCCGGCACACCGCGGTGACCGAGCTCACGGGCCCGCTCCGCCACGTGGACCACACCCGCGAGCTCCACTGCGAGGTCTCCGTCACGACGGTCTGACCCTGCTGCTCCACCGCCGCAGGACTCGAGGGGGCTCCGGGGTCAGGCCGCGAGGACGACGTTGTCGCGCCGGTCGGAGGGCGGCGCCTGGAGCCGGCCGGCCGCACCGACCGTGAGATCGAGCAGTGTCAGCTCGAGGGAGGCTCCGATCGCGGCGAGGATCTCGCTCGATGGCTCCTTGCTGCCGCGTTCGACCTCGGACAGGTACTGCATCGAGACGCTCGCCCGCTTCGCAACGGTCTGCAGAGTCTCGCCGCGAGCGCGGCGGGTCTCCCGCAGCTGCTCTCCGACGACGTCACGCCAGAGCCGCTCGGTGCGTTCCGGCTGCGGGGTCTCGGTTCGACGGGCCGCGCGGCCGTCGCGTCGTGCTTCGCTCATGCGGCTCAGTCAACCGGTCAGCACGCCCGGAACGGAGTGCTTTCCGCTCACAGCAGAGCCGGGATCAGGTCCGCTGGAGCAGCCTCTCCACCTGATCGACGACCAGCTCGGGACGGGAGATGAACGGGTGATGCCCCGTCGGCAGCTCGACTGCCCGGGTGGCCCGCTCGGCGTGGAAGCGCTGGAGCGCGACCGAGGTGCTTCGGTCCTCGCCGCACACGAGGTAGGTCGACTCGACGTCGCGCCACCCGGCTTCGCTCGTCGGAGTCACGAAGGCGCCGACGGCCTGGGCCGTCACCCGCTCCCACGCCTCCTGCTGGGCGGTCGGCTCGGCGTCCTGCAGGAACCGGGCGCCGAACGAGGCCTGGTCGTAGCCGGCGACGCTGAGCGTTCCATCGCCGTTGTCGGGGATGGAGACGGGGTCGGCCTCGCCGCTCATGATCATGGCCTGGGCCTGTCCGATGTCGGGCAGGTAGGAGGAGATGTAGAGGAGGTGGGCGACGCTCGGGTGCGCTCCCGCCTCCGCGATGACCGTGCCCCCGTAGGAGTGGCCGACGACGACGGCGGTGTCGACGTCGTCGAGTACGCCGCGGAGGGCTGCGGCGTCGGCGGTCAGGCCGCCCTGCATCTCCTCGGGCGCGGTCTCGCCGCAGGAGGGGAGCGCCAGCGACCTGCTGCGGATACCGGTGCGCTCGAGGAGGAGGTCGGCGGTCCGCCGCCACCACCAGGCGCCGTCGCGCACGAGAGCGCCGTGGACGAAGATCAGTTCCATCGGACGTTCCCCTCTCGCACGGGGCCTCGCCCGTCGACTCGACGCTACGGCGCGCAGAGGGCAGCGGCCGCCGACTCCGCTGACGGCAGAGCGAGGCGCACCGCCCGCCGAGCGCAGCGATGCGCAAGCACCCCCGCCTCGACGCGCCCAGCGGGCGGGCCGATCAGAGCTCGGAGTTGATGCGCACGATCTCCGCGACAGCGCTCGAGGTCGCCTGCGTCGGCACGAACTCCAAGCCGATGACGCCCGTGTATCCGGCCGCCTGGAGCAGGCGGAGCTGCTCGCTCCAGTCCACGGTGCCGGAACCCGGCTCTCCGCGTCCCGGCACATCGGCGAGCTGCGCGTAGCCGATCAGTCCCGACGCCGCGGCGAGAGTCCCCTCGACGCTCTCGCGCTGTGTGAGCGAGTGGTAGAGGTCGTACAGGAGGGTCAGCCGCGGCGATCCGACGGCGCGCGCCACCTCGATGGCGTACTCGGTGTGATCGAGGAAGGCACCCGGGTGATCGACTCGGCTGTTGACCGGCTCGAGGACGATGTCGACCCCCGAATCCGCGGTGCGCTCCAGGACCTCGGTCAGGATCTCGGCGAGACGCGCGTGCTGGGCGGGTCGCTTCATCGCGCTGAACCCCGCCCCCGAGCCGACGACCACGCGGGGGCAGCCCAGTGCGCGGGCGTCGGCCATGGTGGACGCGACACCGGCGTAGAACGCTTCGAGGTCGGCGTTCGGCCAGGCGAAGTTCGTGCGGGGAAGGCTCAGCACCGAGCTCACCGCGACTCCGGTCTCCTGGAGGGCGGCAGCGAGGGCCGGCACATCACGGCCGACGGTGCCCCACATCTCGACGGTGTCGAAGCCGTCGGCCGCAGCCGCCCGGACACGATCCGCGAGATCGTCACCCGCTTCCGTGTAGAGCAGGTCGATGTTGGGTGCGAGGGTGAACATGCGTGACTCCATTCGTTGCTGACCGACGGGGCGCCGGGGCTCAGTTGTTGGCGGGAACGTGGGCGACGGGACCGTGGGCGTGCGCGGGGCCGAGCTGATCGCGGACGGCCTCCATGATCTGGAGGACCTCGATCGTGTCCGACACGGGGTGGAAGGGATGCTCGAGGTCGCCTGCCAGCACGGTCTCGCTGACGGCGCGGAACATCGGCACGTAGCCGACACCCTCGAGCGGCTCGCTGAACTCCTCGATCGAGGAGTCGCCGGGAGGGCGGCCGAGTGTGACGGTGAACGCCGTCGGTGAGAAGAACGGCCCCGAGAACACGAGGGTGCCCTTCGTGCCGCCGATCGACGCCGATGGCGGAACGGCGAAGACGATCGACGATGCGGCGAGCGCCACGCCCCCGCCGTCGTAGTCGAGGGTCGCCGCCTCCCAGCGGTCCACCCCGTCGTCCTGCAGCTCGCCGAGGGCGCGGACGGCGCGCGGCGCCCCCAGGAAGGCGTGCACGATGGACAGCGTGTAGACCCCCAGATCCCAGAGGGCTCCCCCGCCGAGCTCCGGATCCCAGAACCTCTTCGGGCCGGTCGCCGCGACGGGGAACCCCATCCCGGTCTGCGCGAATCGGGGCACGCCGATCCTGCCCTCCGCGACGACGGCGAGGGCACGTCGCACGTTGGGGTTGAACTTGGTCCACAGCGCCTCCATGAGGAAGACGCCGCGCGCCGCCGCGAGGTCGCGCAGCTGGGTGGCGTGCCCGAGCGCCATGACCATGGGCTTCTCGACGAGGACGTGCTTGCCGGCGAGGATCGCGCGCCGTGCGTAGTCGAAGTGCATCGGGTGCGGTGTGCAGATGTAGACGAGGTCGATCCCCTCGTCCTGCAGCAGCGCCTCGTAGTCGCCGTACCCGCGCGGCACGCCCGTCTCGGCGCAGAAGCGGTCGGCCGTCTCCTGGCTCCTCGACCCGGCGGCGACGACCTCGACGTTCTCGGTGAGGCGCAGGTCGGCGAGCACCCGCCGTGCGATGCCTCCGGTGCCGACGATGGCCCAGCGGGTGGTTCCCGTCACGCGTTCACCTCGGAGATGACCCTGCGCATCAGATCGTGCTGACGGCGGATCAGCTCGGCGGTCCGCAGTTCGGCGTTGGGAGTCCAGGAGTGGGCCTCCCATTCGCTCGAGATCGACCCGGAGAACCCCGCCCGGAGGATCGGGCCGAGGTTGCGGAAGTAGTCGATGGCGGGCTCGTCGCCGTTGTCGTCGATGTCGTAGAACTTGGCGTGGATGTGGAAGATGCGCGGCATGAGTTCGGCCCAGTCCTCGGGACGCTCATGGCCGTTCATCGTGAAGGCGCTCGCGACGACGGACGCCGTGGATGCGGGCACCCCTCGGCTCTCGGCGAGCGCGATGAACTCCTTCAGACGCTCGCCCTGCCCACCGCCGCCCGCCCAGATGCGCTGCAGCTCGGGCAGGAGCTCCGCGGGGAGCCCGGCCTCGACGTAGGTCTGAGCTAGCCCGGCCGAGATGCTGTGCATCGTCGAGCTGAAATCGGGGATGAAGCCGAGCAGGTCGGAGTCGATGCGGTCGTAGACCTCGCTGACCGCCCGCACCTTGGGCGTCAGGGGGCCTTCCGGCGCGTGGATCTCCATGCCGAGACGGACGCCGGCCTTCTCGGCGTACGGGACGAGCCGCTCGAGCGTCGCCGGGTCCGCGCCGATCTGGATGCGGACGACCGGGAAGCCGAGGAGCCTCGCGGCCTCGATCTGGGGAATCGTGTACTCGACGCGTTCCTCGGTCGTCAGGTCCCTGTCGCGACGGATGGCGATGTCGATGTTCGCGGCGAGGGAGGTGGGGACGAGGCCCAGTCTCGAGGTGGTCTCCCGGAACTCGTCGATGAACGACGTCTCGAGACGGGGGAAGTCGCGGATGCTCTGGAAGCCGACGAGTTCCACCCCCGGCCCGATGCCGGTCTCGGCGACATGCTCGAGCAGTTCGGTGAGCGTGTAGCGGGCGGTGACCCACTCGTTGGTGAACGAGTAGAGAGTCGTGCCGAGAAGAGGAGCGGTGGTCATGGGCGGTTCTCCTGAACGCTCAGGGTGCGGCGCGCGTCGGTGCGACGGGTGAGCGGACCGACGCCGTCGATGATGATGTAGGGGAAGCGGAGTTCGATCTCGACCGAGACGTCGACGTCGTCGCCGGCGGCTCTCTCGACACCGGCGATCTCGACGGCCCCCTCGTCCTGGATGAACCACACCTCGTCCCACACCTCGGCGAGCTCGTCGAAGGTGCGCGATCTCCCGTTCACTCGGAGCCGTATGGCGTCGGCCGGGACGTCCTCGCCGTCGATCGCGACCGTGACCCCGAGCACGCTGGTCAGGGGCAGGCTGCGGTACCACGGCTGGCGGATCCGCACCTCGAGACCGCCCGGGCCGGCGACGGCGGCGTCGGGGCCGAGGAGCAGTTCGGGCCGGGTCACGCCGCCACCGTCTGGGTCTGCGTCGTGGAGGGGGTGTGCGGGACGGGGATGTAGGAGATGCGCAGCTGTTCGGCGAGACCCAGCTCGTGCGGCCCCGCCGTCAGCCCTCCGGGTCTGCGGACGGTGATCGTGGCCGGATCGCCGAACTCCCAGGCGACGGTGTACTCGGTGCGCATGTCCTCGAGCGAGTAGCTGGTGCCGTCGACGGTGAGGGCCACATCCTCACGAGGGATCGCCTCACCGTCGACGGAGACGGCAAGCTCCTCGACCATGGACAGGATGAGTCTGCGGTAGTACCCGCAGCGCGCCTCGAAGGCGAAGCCGACGATGTCGGCGCCGTCCTCGACGTTGCGCAGGCTGTTCTCGACGATGATGTACCGGTCGAACATGGGTCAGTCTCCTTGCTTCTCGTCGTCGAGCAGGCGGGCCATCATCTCCTGGTGGCGACGCACCTGTTCGACACTGTCTACCTCGAACGCGTCCTGGATGTGCCGGTTGCCCTCGTACTCGCTGGACAGGTAGCCGTCGTACCCGCCCTCCTTGAGGACCGAGATGATCTCGCCGTAGGGGATGCTGTACTCCTCGCCGCTCTCGTCGATGTCGTAGAACTTGGCGTGCACGTGGTGGATGAACGGCATGTAGTCGAGCAGCCGTCGCGGCTCCTCCCAGATGAACCGGGTGGCCTGGACCGCCAGGTCCTGCTCGATCGGCCCGAGGTTCAGCCTCTCGGCCTCCACGGGAAGGATCGAGGTGTCCTCGCCGCTGTCGTAGACGTCGACGACGCGCTTGACGAAGTCGGGGTCGGCTCCGTCGCGCAGTGAACGCTCCCAGAGGACGCGGGGCAGGCGCTTGACGAAGATCCCGAGGTCGGGGCAGATCCCCACCACGTCGGATCCGACCCGCTGGGCGACCTCGAGGTGGCTCTCGAACCACTCGCTCCCGAACCGGCGCGGGGAGTGGATCTCGGTGGCCAGCTTGATCCCCTTGTCGCGCGCGTAGGGCGCCGCGAGCTCGACGACCTCTGCGGGCGTCGCCGCGAGGATCCGGATGACGGTCGCTCCGAGTCGCGCGGTGTGGTCGATGTCCTTCTTCAAGTCAGCGACCAGTTCGTCGGTCGGCCGCTCGCGGTCGGGGTAGAGCTTGAGCTCGGCGAACATGTCGTGCGCCGTCGGCTGGAAGCCGTACTGCTCGCGCCAGCCGTCCCACCGGCGGTAGAAGTCCTCGGTCAGGTTGGGAAAGCCGGGCATCATCTGCTCGGCGATGGTCTCGATGCCGAATGCACCGAACCCCACGGAGATCCTGATGCAGTCCTCGAGGCTCAGCTCGCGGAGGAAGAACTCCTCTTGGAACGAGTAGAGGCTGACGCCCCGTTTGATGGAATGGGTCATCGGTTCTCCCTGTCGTTCGCGTCGCGCCGGGTAGCGACGATCTGGTTGCTGAGGCTGCCGACGCCGTCGATCTCGGCGACCATGACGGCACCGTCCTCGAGGTAGGCGCCGTCGTGCGCGCGTGCGGTTCCGGCGGGAGTCCCCGTGAGGATCAGATCACCGGGGTTCAGCGTCGTGTAGCGGGTGATCGCGGCGATCTGCGCCGCGACGCTGACGAGCATCTGCGCGGTCGACGACTGCTGCCGGACGATGCCGTCGACCGTGAGGGTCATGGCGAGGGCCTGGGGATCCGGCACGAAGCGCGCCGGCACGAGGGCGGGCCCGATCGGTGTGAGACCGTCCGCGTTCTTCGCGACTCCCCAGTCGATTCCGAAGATCGGGTGCACGAGGTGCGGTCCGCGGACGGAGACGTCGTTGCCGACCGTGTATCCCGCGAGCACGTCGAGAGCTGACTCCTCTGCGACCTCGAAAGAGCGGCGTCCGATCACGGCGACGAGTTCGACCTCCCAGTCGAGCAGGTCGCCTCCCGTCGGGCGTCGGACCTGGTCGCCGTCGCCGGCGAGCACCGTGGGCGGGGAGATGAAGTGGTAGGGGCGCACGATCGCCGTCTCGCCCATCTCGGCGACATGGTCGGCGAAGTTGGCGCCGGCGCAGAAGACGGCCGGCCGGTCGACCGTCGGCGGACGGTGCGTCCAGCCTTCGATGCTGGTCTCGGCGACGCGCCCGTCGCCGATCGCCGCCTCGATCTCGTCGACGAGCCCGGTGTCCTGGAGCACGTCGGCGATGTCGACCGGACGCCCGAGGAGGCGGGCCGCATCGTGATACCGCCCGTCCCGTTCGGCAACGATCCGCTCGGTGTCGGCCAACCGCATCCGGTGGAAGCGGGTGATGCTCATCGTGTCCTCCTCAGTTCCGCCGTCGCCGGCTCGTCGATGCGCCAGCCGTCCTGATCCCCGTCGATCGCGACGCGATAGAGCTCGCGCGCGGCATCGACGCTGACGTAGCCGGCCGTGACGTCCGCCAGGACCTCGGTCGCGGGTCGCTCGGCCGGATCGCCGAAACCTCCCCCGCCGCCGGTCTCGACGATGAAGGATTCGCCGGGCGCCAACGGCAGGGAGTCGGCCTTGCCGCTCGGCAGTGTGACGATTCCCCCCTCGGGTTCCCGCCGCCGGACCGCGTTCGGGAACGCGGCGGTTCCGCCCTCGAGTCCCCAGGGCGCCATGACCGTCCGCTCGACCGAGCTGTTGAAGCGCATCCCGGCCTCGACCTGCCACTCGAATGTCGTTCCGAGGCCGCCGCGTCGTCTGCCGGCCCCTCCGGAGTCGGGCCGCAGTTCGTACCGGGTGGCGAGGAGCCCCGAGCGCTTGACCTCGTTGGCCTCGATCGGGGTGTTGTGGGTGTCGCCGTCATTGATGCAGATCGTCGCGCTCTCGCCATCGGCGTCGCGGCGGGCGCCCCATCCTCCGCCCTGGGCGGCATGGACGAAGACGAAGAGCCGACCCGTCTCGGAATCCTCGCCGAAGGCGGTCGCCACCCCGATGTCGGCGTGATGACCGGCGATCGCGAGGTTCGGAACCGCGGGGGCGAGGGCACGGAAGATGCAGTCGACCAGCGTCATCGGATAGGTCATCCACCAGCGCATCGCCGCGGGCCGCTGAGCACTCACAACGGTGCCCGGCGGGAGGATCACCTCGGCCGGACGGAAGCTTCCCGCGTTGACGGGCCCCTCGGTCGGCGAAGTCAGAGCCTTGAAGGCGACGTGGACGGCGGAGAGTCCGGCCGCCTCGCCGGAGTTGTAGTAGCCCGGCACCTGAGGACTCATCCGCGACAGGTCGACGATGAAGCGGTCGCCCTCGATGCGCACCGTGACGTCGATGGGGACGCGTTGACCGACGCGTACGCCGTCGTCATCCATCTCGGCGCTCGCACGGTACTCCCCGTCGGGGATGGCGAGGACCGCTGCCCTGGCGCGCTTCTCGCTGGCGTCGAACATCGCCTGGAAGGCGGCGTCGAGGACGTCGGCTCCGTACCGCGCGGCGAGTTCGACGATGCGGGCCTCACCCGTGCGGACCGCTGCCAGCTGCGCGCGGAGATCGCCGAGGGCGAGGTTGGAGAACCGGACGTTGAGCTCGATGATGGCGAGCAGTTCGCGATCCTCGACCCCCGCTTTGACGATCTTGACCATCGGGAACTGGAAGCCCTCGGAGTAGATGTCGTGGGTGGTGCCGCCGAGGACTCCGCCGACATCGGCCCAGTGCGCCATCGATGCGGAGAACGCGACGATGCGCCCGTCGGCGAAGACCGGGAGCACGACGATGATGTGGTTCAGATGGCTGCCGCTGAGGAAGCCGTCGTTGGTGAGGAGGACGTCGCCCGGATCGATCCCGTCGCGTCCGAAGTGCTCGATCATCGCCTTGACCGCATGCGACAGCCCGCCGACGAACATCGGCAGCCCGAGCCCGATGGACACGGTCTCCCCGTCCGAGTCGAAGAGGCCGACCGTGAAGTCCTGGGCCTCGTAGATGATCTGGTTGTAGGCGGTCCGCATGAGATTGGTCTTCATCTCATTGGTGATGCCGATGAGGTTGCCGCGGATGATCTCCGCGGTGATCGGGTCGAGGCGGTCGGTCATCGTGCTGCTCCGATCTCGAGCAGCAGAGCGCCCGTTGCGTCGACGACGGCACGGTCCCCCGGCCGCAGCAGGGTTGTGGTCGTCTCCTCCTCGATCGCGGCCGGGCCCTCGATCTCGTCGCCGGCGAGCAGCGCCGCCCGTTCGTAGACGGCGCACCGGAGCGGCTCCGCTCCGATGTCGAAGAGCACCAGGCGATCGGGGCGGCGCGACTCGGGGCTCGGCGAACCCGACCCGGCCGGCAGGACCTCGGGCTCGGTGCGGGCGATCGAACGGATCGCGGAGACCCGCAGGCTCACGATCTCGACCGGCTGGCCGGGCGCAGCGTGCCCGAACCGCACTCGGTGCCCCTCGTCGAACGCACCGGCCAACCCGACCGGATCGATCGGGGCATCGTCGATCGGGAGGGTCAGCACGTGCTCCTGGCCGACGTACCTCATGTCGAGCGCGATGAGGTGCCGGGTCGGACCGTCGGGCATGCCGCCCTCCTGCAGGGCGACCAGGCATTCGGCCTTGAGCGCGTCGATCCGCTCCTGGAAACCGGCGTCGAGGCCCGCGAGGGGTTGGATCCTCGTCTGGACGACATCGTGGCGGAGATCTGCGAGCAGCATCCCGATGGCCGAGAAGACCGAGGGCAGCACGGGGATGACGACACGGGTGATGCCCAGTTCGCGAGCGATGAGCGACGCGTGCACCGGGCCGTTGCCCCCATAGGCGAACATGGCGAAGTCGCGCGGATCGAGACCCCGTTCGGTCGTCACTGCGCGGACCGCTGTCGCCATCGACGCGGCGGCGATCTGCAGGATCCCACCCGCGGCGGCCGGGGTGCTGAGCCCCAACTGGTCGGCGACGGCGGACACCGCGTCTCGGGCCGCGTCGGCGTGCAGCTCGAGGCCGCCGGACAGCTTCTGGTTCGAGTCGATGATCCCGAGCACCAGGCTCGCGTCCGTCACCGTCGCGTCGGTGCCTCCCCTGCCGTAGCAGGCCGGTCCCGGTTCGGAACCCGCGCTGCGCGGGCCCACCCGGATCCCGCCGCCGACGTCGACGCTCGCGATGCTCCCCCCGCCGGTGCCGACCTCGACGATGTCGAGGCAGGGAACGCGGATGGGGAGCCCCTCCGCGTATCCCCCGACGAAGTACTCGGCGGCGATCGGGAAGGCGAGATCCCGGACGATCGACGCCTTCGCGGTGGTGCCGCCCATGTCGAACGCGATGGCGTGCTCGTAGCCCAGGCGCCGGCAGGTCTCGATCGTGCCCACCACCCCGCCCGCCGGACCGGACTCGAGCATCTGCACGCTCTGCCGCCGGATGCGTTCGATGCCGGCGAGACCGCCGTTGGACTGCATGATCGCGATCGCACCGCCGCTGCCCTCAAAGGCGCGGTCGAGCTCGGCGAGGTAGTCGGCGACGACCGGTCCGACGAACGCATTCGCTGCGACGGTCGAGGTGCGCTCGTACTCGCGGTACTCGCGGCTGAGCTCGTGCGAGAGCGACACGAAGACGCCGGGGAGCTCCTCGGCGAGGATCTCGCCAATGCGGATCTCGTGGTCGGGGTTGCGGTAGGCGTGCAGCAGAGCGACGGCCACGGATTCGACCCCGTCGACCCGCAGACGGCGCGCGATCTCCCGCACCGCGGCCTCGTCGAGGGAGCGGTGCACCGATCCGTCGGCGCGCATCCGTTCGGGCGCTTCGAAGACCCGCCGGCGCGGGATCAGGGGACGAGGGCGGCGGAAGGCGAGGTTGAACGCGTCGGGCCGATTGACGCGGCCGATCTCGTAGACGTCGCGGAACCCCTCCGTGGTGATGAGGGCGGTGTCGGCCCCGCGGCGCTCGATCAGGGAGTTGATGACGACGGTGCTGCCGTGGAGCAGGAAGTCGACGTCCTCGACCTCGGTGCCCGAGTATCGCAGCCCGGTCAGGATGCCCTCGAGGAGGTGGCTCGGGGTGCTGAGCGATTTGCCCACCGAGATAGCCCCTCGTTCGTCCATGGCGACGACGTCGGTGAAGGTCCCTCCGATATCGATGGCGACGCGGCTCATCGGCTGCCCCTCTCCCGTCCGGTGATGCGTTCCTGCAGCGCCCGAGTCGCGGCGATGAAGTCGGGTCGACCGGTCGACCAGCGCTGACGCCGGGTCTCGAGGTCGAGGATGCCGGCGTGCTCGGGAGTCTCCTCGGCGGTGCGCAGGGTGGCCGTGACCGCTTCGACGTATTCGCGGTCGAGCTCGGTGGCGCGTGAGGCGAGCTCGACCGTCTCCTCGACGAGGGCGTCGGGCGAATGCACGGAGGCGATGAGACCGGCCTGGAGGGCGGCGGCGGCGTCGAGGGCCTCGCCGAAGACGTTCATCATCGTCGCCCGCTGCCGGCCGACGGCCCGTTCGAGAAGCCAGGTGTGCCCTCCGCCGGGATGCAGTCGAAGCGCGGGGAAGCGGCTCTCGAATCGTGCCGACGTCGAGGCGGTGCGCACATCGCAGGCGAGGGCGAGGTTGAGCCCGGCCCCCACGGCGGGCCCGTTCACGGCGGCGATAGTGGGAAGCGGGGAGCGTCGCACTCGAAGGAATCCTTCGTAGACGGCGATGACATCGTCGAAGCGCCCGTCCGCGGAGGCGACGAGGGTGGAGAGCACAGCTCCGGAGCAGAACGCGGGCCCCGAGAGGGTGATCAGCGCGGTGCCCCCGCGTCGCTCGAGCCGCGCAGGCGGTTTCGTCTCGGTCTCGGGCATCGTCACTCCATCGTTCGGGCCTCTATGAACTACCATAGTAGGTAGGAGGAAATATTCACATGCCCGAAGCTTTGATCGCCTCACTCACCCGCACTCCTATCGGCCGCGCCGTGAAGGGATCACTGCGGGAGGTCCGCCCCGACGATCTCGTCGCCACCGCGATGCGGGCCGCGGTGCAGCACTCCGGAATCGACCCGCACACGCTCGAGGATTCGCTTCTCGGCACCGCCTACCCCGAGGGCAAGGCAGGCGGCAATCTCGGCCGCCGGGCGGTCCCGCTCGCCGGCCTCCCGATCACCGTTCCCGGCGCGACGGTCAACCGCTTCTGCGCCTCGAGCCTGCAGGCGATGCGCATGTCGGCGCACGCGATCTGGTCTGGCGAGTCGGACGCGATCCTCGCGTCGGGCGTCGAGTCGACGAGCACGACCGGCCGCGGCACCCGGGACGAGGACAAGCATCCGCTCCTGCTGCCGGGAGGCCTCGCCGACATGTACATCGCCATGGGCGAGACGGCGGAGAACGTCGCCGACCGCTACGGCATCACGCGGACCGAGATGGACGAGTTCGCACTCCGCTCCCATCGTCTCGCCATCGCCGCCCGCGACAGCGGGTCGACCGCGAAGGAGATCACGCCGGTCGCACTGCCGGACGGGACTTCGTTCGACACCGACGACGGTCCGCGACGGGACACGAGCCTCGAGACCCTCGCGGGGCTGCGACCCGCATTCCGCGAGAACGGCCGAGTGACGGCGGGCAACTCCTGCCCCCTGAACGACGGCGCTGCCGCCGCCGTCGTCGTGAGCGACCGATTGGCCGCCGAGCAGGAGCTGCCCGTGCGGGCACGTATCGTCGCAACGTCGGTGTCGGGCATCGCGCCCGAACTCATGGGCATCGGACCCATCGAGGCCGTCGGAAGAGTGCTCGAGCGAGCCGGAATGACCATCGGCGACATCGACGCGATCGAGTTCAACGAGGCCTTCGCCGCGCAGGTCCTGGCCACGGCGCGCGACACCGGTATGGACATCGACTCGCAGGTCAACCTGCGCGGCGGATCGATCGCCCTCGGGCATCCCTTCGGCATGAGCGGGATCCGCCTGCTGACCACTCTCATGACCACTCTCGAGGAGATCGACGGCACCATCGGCATGGTCACGCTCTGCGTCGGGGGCGGCCAGGGCATGGCCATGATCGTCGAGCGCCGCTGAGACGCACAGCCCACGCCGAGCGACACGTACTACACCGGTAACCACTACCGTCCTATACTTCTCCGCAGGAGGTCGTGATGACTGATGAGACGGCACTTACCGGGTCGCGGCAGCAGCTGTTCGATGCACTGCTGCAGCTCGGCTTCAGCCAGTACGAGGCGAAGTGCTACGTCGGACTGATCGGGTCCGACGGCCTGACCGGCTACGGCGTCGCCAAGGCGACCGGCGTGCCGCAGCCGAAGGTCTACGAGACGCTGCGGCGCCTGGTGCGACGCGGAGTCGCTCAGCAGATCGCCGACGACCCGGCGGTCTTCGCCGCCACCGCGCCCGATCAGGTCCTCGAGGACCTCGAGCGCGAGTTCCGCCGCAGTCACGAGTCCGCCGCTCAAGCCGCGAAGACGATCCATCACGACGACCACACCTCCCCCGCCGTGCAGGTGCGTGGTTTCCGCACCGGCGATCGCGTCATGGCCGCCGCGCGTAGCCTCATCGAGGGCGCCGAGCGGCGCGTCTACCTCTCGACCTCGCCGGCCGAGCTCGACGCGCTCATCCCATCCCTCCGGGCGGCGGTGGATCGCGGTGTCGACGTCATCCTGCTCGACTTCGGCGCAGCGGGCCGCCAGGAGCACGGCATGCGCATCTTCCGCCACGCGAGCACCGACCGGGCCATCTACCGTCACCATCAGGCACGGCATCTCGCGCTCGTGGTCGACTCGTTGGAGGCGGTGACCGCGGTCGCCGTCGACGGCGAGACCTGGGAGGGCGTGCAGTCCGGCAACACGGCCATCATCGCCGCCGTCAAGGGCATGATCCGCCACGACATCGATCTGCAGCAGGTCTACGCCGACTTCGGGCCGACGCTCGTGGAGGCGTACGGCCCCGGCCTGCAGGCGCTCGAGACCTACCGCGCGCCCGTCATGGAGGCTGTCGAGCCCGAGACCGCGGAGCCCGCAGCGCCCGTCCGCGTGCGTCGTCGGGCCGGCGGCCGCCCGGCCTGATCGCGCCCCGGGGGACATAGCTTCGCGATCGAATGGTGCAACTACCTACCAAGGTAGGTAGTGTTATCGCGAGCAAAGGAGCACGATGACGTGGAAACGCTGGTCCTATATGGATCACTGGATAACCGGAACCCCCCAGGGACCGCGGCAGCCGACGTTCAACAGGAATCACACCGAGCGCTATCTTCGGCAGCTCGAGACGCTCGGTTTCACCGGCTTCGACACCTTCGGCTTCACCCTTCCGATCTACGCGTCGTTGTACGGTTCGGTCCCGGCGTTCGAGCGGGCCCTTCAGGATCACGGTTTCGTCGGACTCACCGGCGTCTTCGCCGCCTACCCGTATGCGACGGATTTCGCGGCTCCTCACCGCCGCGAGACCCACGACCGGATCTTCGCCGACTTCGAGCGCACGGCTGCCGCCGTGGACGGTCTCGCGGTCGAGAACGTCATCGTGATGCCGACCAACACGTACTTCCAGGTCGAGCCCGTGACCGACGAGACCATCAAGATCACCGCCGAGCTCTGGAACCGGGTCGGCGCGATGCTCGCACCGCGAGGCCTCAACCTGACCTGCCACTTCGAGTTCTGGGGGGCCATCAGGACCGAGGACGAGCTGGCGCTCTTCTTCGAGCACACCGACCCCGAGCTGGTCGGCTTCTTCTGCGACACCGCCCAGCACACGATCGCGGGGGTCGACCCGCTCGCGCTGTTCCGCCGCTATCGCGATCGCTGCCGCGGATTCCACTTCAAGGACACCCAGCGAGTGGACGACTTCGACGCGTACCGGACGGCACCTGATGCCGAGCTGATGGCGACCGGAGTGCCCCGCTGGTTCTACGAGATGGGCACGCCAGAGGGCCTCGTCGACTTCCCGGCGCTGATGCGCGAGATCCTCGACAGTGGATTCGACGGCTGGCTGACGGTAGAGCACGACAAGGCCGACCTGGGCGGCGGCAACTTCGCCGAGGCGACCGCCGTGGCGAAGTGGTACATCGACAACGTGCTGGACTCGGTCCGAGGGGGTGCCGCATGAGCGGATTCCGCTACTCCTACGCCCTCAACCAGTGGCGCCAGAGCCCGACCTCGTTCGTTCGTCTCGAAGATCACGAGCGCGCCTTCAAGACGCTGTCCGTCTCGGGGTTCCGGGCCGTCGAGCTCTGGGCGGGCACGGGCCGGTGGAGCAACCTCGGCCGCCCCGAGCATCTCCGACTGAACTACGGGTCGTCGGCCGGATTCGTCGGCCGGCTCGCCGAATGCGGAATCGACGCCGTCTCGAGCCTCACCTGGGATCCGTCGGCTCCGGCAGCCGAGGAGGGATTCGACCTCCGCTCGACCTCCCGCCCCGCCGATCACGCCCGGATCCTCGCCGCGGTCGACCCGTATCTCGACCTCCTGACCGAGCTGGGCTGCGATCGGATCGTCGTCCGGGCCACCGAGCCCGCCGGCCGCATCGGAGCCGACCTCGACGTCGGAGCGGTCGCCTCGGTGCTCGAGCGGATCGGCTCGGCTGCGAAGGACCGTGGTGTCCGGCTCGCCGCCGACATCGACTGCCTGTCTCCCCTGCGGGATGCGGCGGGCATCGCGAGCCTGCTCGACTCCACCGACCCCGACCTCGTCGACCTCTCCCTCAGCACCGCCGACCTCGTCGTGGCGGGCGAGGACCCGGTCGCGATCGCCCGCAGACACGTCGACCGCATCGGGCACGTGCACCTCAAGGACAGCCATTTCGTCGACTCGGAGAACGCCTACCTTCTGCCGGGGGCAGAGGTCGACATGCTCCAGGGCAACGCGGGGCGCCGGATCGAACGCTGGTTCTTCGAGTTCGGGAGCGAGGCGGGTCTCGTCGACGCCGCAGCTGTGCTCGGCGTGCTCGGCGAATCCGACTACTCCGGGTGGGTAGTGCTCGAGAGCGACCAGTCGCCCGAACCGGCCACGAGCGCAATGCTGAACGCCTGGTATCTCACCCACATCGCCGCGGCCGGTTTCCGCGCCGCGGCCCGAACCGAGGAGCCCGCACGATGAAGTGGAGCTACATGGACCACTGGCGGAGCCCGTCGCCGAACGGCCCGATCGATCAGTGGCAGACCTACGACTCGATGGACCGCTTCCTGAAGCAGGTCGCGGCGGTCGGCTACGACGCCATCGACACCTTCGACCACCGCTACTTCACGATCATCGACCAGTACGGTTCGGTTGCGAACTACCAGGAGTTCGTGCAGGAGCGCGGTCTCGAGCGAATCGTCAACACGTTTCACGCCGCGGCGTACGACCAGCGCAACTACGCGCCCCACATCGCCTCGACGCACGACAACATCCTCGAGGACTTCCGGGTCACGATGGACCGCTGGTCGGGCATCCAGCTCGACAACATCATCGTCATGCCGGCGACGCTCTACTACGACATGGAGCCGGTCACCGAGGACAAGATCAAGACCACCGCCGAGCTGTGGAACAAGGTCGGCGCGATCACGCTCGACGCGGGCGTCAAGCTGACCTGCCACCACGAGTTCTTCTGCGGGATCCAGTCGAAGGAGGAGCTCGACACCTTCTACGCCTACACCGACCCCGCCCTGGTCAACCTGTTCGTCGACACCGCGCAGCACTGCATCGCGAGCGTCGACCCGGTCGAGTTCTACGAGAAGTACGCCGATCGGGTCACGGGTTTCCACTTCAAGGACACGCGCCACCAGGATCTCGTCGGCGACTACCGCCGCCGCCCCGACGCCGAACTGATGGGGACCACCACACCGAGGTGGTTCCACGAGATGGGCGACGAGGGAGGTCTCGTCGACTTCGAGGCATTCATGCGCGCGGTTGTGCGCAACGGCTACGACGGCTGGCTGAGCGTCGAGCACGACAAGGCCAACAAGCTCGGCGGCGACCACGCCGAGAGCACCGCCATCGCTCGCTGGTACGCCAAGAACGTGCTCGAGAAGGTCGCACGAGAGGAGGCCGCGAAGTGATCAGGTGGTCGTACGCCATCAACCAGTGGAAGCCGTCGTTCGACGACTTCACCCGCCGTCGCGATCACGAGCGCGCCCTGCGCGTCATCTCGATCAGCGGCTTCACCGGTGTCGAGCTGACGACCGGCACGGGTCGCTGGGAGCCGCTCGGCAACCCCGATCAGCTCGCCGCGAACTTCGGATCGGCGGCGGGCTTCGCCGACTTCGTCCATGACGCTGCTCTCGAGGCGGTGAGCAGCTGGTTCTTCGACCCGCTGCTCGGGTTCCGCGAGGACCTGTCCGGTCCCGCCGACCCGGCCGATCCGGCCGCGCACGACTCGGTGGTCTCGCATGCGACCTGGTTCGCCGAAGCGCTCGCGGAGCTGGGGGGAGAGGTGCTGGTCGTGCGTCCCACGGCATCGGCGTGGCAGCGACCCGAGCTCGACGACGCGGTGATCGACACGATCGCCGCCTGCTGGAACGATGTGGGACGCGCGATCGCCCCGCTCGGGATCCGGCTCGCCCTCCACTTCGACTTCCTCTCGGCATTGCGCTCCCACGATGGGCTCGAGAGGCTCCTGGCCGCCACGGACCCCGCCCTCGTCGGATTCTCCGTCGACACGGGCGAGTTCGCCGCGGCGGGGCTCGATCCGGTGGCATTCATCGAGGCGCACCCCGATCGGGTCGCGCACGTGCAGCTCAAGAACGCGGCAGCCGTCGACGATGACGACGAGTACCTGCGCCGGAACGCCGAGCATCACGTGAAGAAGGGCGGTGGGGAGAAGCCGGTTCCGCGCTGGTTCCTCGAGCTGGGCGTGGCTGCCGGCATCGTCGATGCGGAGGCCGTCGTCCGCGCCCTCGTCTCCCACGGCTACGACGGCTGGGTGACCGTCGAATCCGATCTCTCGCCGCACCCGCCGACGAGCGCCATGCTCAACGGGTGGTACCTGCAGCACGTGCTGCAGCCGATCACGGCGGCGTCATGAAGGTCGTCGTCGTCGGAAGCGGACCCGTCGGCTCCGCCTTCGCCCGGCGGCTCCTCGAAGGCTCCCCCGAGATCGAGGTGACGATGTTCGAGCGCGGACCCGTCGTCTCGGATCCGGCGGGCATGAACGTGCGCAACATCGTCGACCCCGACGAGAAGCTCCACGCCCGGCGGGCATCCCAGGGGCCCAAGTCGGGCGAGGGCGAGTCGGTCGGCCTCGGCATCCCCATCACGACCGTCATCGAGGGCACCTACACGGCCAGGGCCGGCACGCACCTCATCGACTTCGGGGGCGAGGGCTCGGGGCATTCCTCCGAGTTCCCGGCCGCCGCCGTCGCAACCTGCGTGGGTGGGCAGGGTGCGCACTGGACCTGCGCGACACCCCGCCCGCAGTTCAGCGAACGCATCCCCTTCATCCCCGCCGACGAATGGGACGACCTGGTCGTGCGCGCCGAAGCGGTGCTGCACACGACGCACCGCGCGTTCGACGGTTCCGCGATCGCTGCCGGCCTGCAGAGCGCGATCTCGGACGCCGTCGACGCGCTCCTCCCCGAGGGATACGGCGTGAGCCCGCTGCCCGTCGCCGGCGACCTCCAGTCCGACGGGTCGATGCGCTGGACGGGCACCGACACGGTGCTCGGACCCCTCATCGATCCCGACTCCGAGCTGTCCTCCCGCTTCGAACTGATTCCCGAGACACCCGTCACCCGGATCGTCGACGACGGTGGGCACGTGACAGGGGTGATGGTGAAGCCGCGCGGCGGAGACGAGCGGTTCGTCGCCGCCGACCTCGTTGTGGCTGCCGCCGACGCCCTTCGGACCCCGCAGCTGCTGTGGGCGTCGGGCATCCGCCCCCCGGCGCTCGGCCACTACCTGAGCGATCACCCCGGGGTCTTCAGCGTCGTCGCCATCGACGGGGAGAAGCTGGCCGGTCGCCTCACCCTCGATCAGATCGAGCACGAGCGTGCGCGGATGGCCGCCGCCGGGACCAGCGACCCCGTCGCCGCGGTGCTGCGCGTCCCCTACTCCGAGCCTGACCACCCGTACTCGTCGCAGGTCCTGTACATGTACGAGTCGCCGCTCCCTATCCCCGAGGACCACCCGCTGCACGGCAACCCGTGGGGCTACGCCAACGTGGGCTTCGGAGTCCGCAAGTTCGCCCGCTACGAGGACTGCGTCACCTACGACGACGACGAACTCGACTGGGCGGGCATGCCGAACATGACCGTGCACTACGAGCTGACGGAGCGCGAGCAGGCCGAGCTCGCGGGCGCTCGCGAGAGCCAGGCGCGCGTAGCGGGGGCCATCGGCAGCTTCATCCCCGGTGGCGAGCCCGCCGTCATGCCGAACGGCGCGAGCCTGCACTACAAGGGGACCATGCGGATGGGAGCCGTCGACGACGGCGCCTCCGTATGCGACGCCTGGAGCAGGGTCTGGCAGTTCGACAACCTGTACCTCGCCGGCAACGGCGTGATCCCCACCAACACCGTCGTCAATCCGACCCTTATGAGCGTGGCACTCGCGCTGCGCGCGGCGGATTCGATCCTCGAGGAGCACTGAGCACGTGAGCGAACAGTCCGGATACGACCTCATCATCGTGGGCAGCGGTCCCGCGGGCAGTGCCGTCGCCCGCGAGGTCTCCGCGGCCCGCCCCGACGCCCGCATCCTGATGGTCGAACGCGGACCGCAGACGACGCCGCTGGCCGGCGAATCGGTGCGCAACCTGAGCGGCGAGCTGCGTGCGAACGCCGAACGTCTCGCCCAGGGCCCGAACGCCGACGGTCGGACTACCGTTTCCGACTCGCGGCAGGGTCGGCCCGTCGCGCGCCCGGGGACCTTCCTCATCGGCGAGATGATCGGGGACGACCCGCAGACGAACATGCCGGGGGCTCTTGCGAGCGCCGGGGTCGGAGGCATGGGGCAGCACTGGACCTGCGCCTGCCCACTGCCCGGCAACACCGAGCGCGTCCCCTTCATCCCCGGCGATGAGCTCGACGCCCTGCTCGACCGAGCCGGCGAGCTGCTGCACGTGACCCAGGACGCCTATCCGGAGTCCGGCGTCCGCGCCGCCGTCGAACGTGCGCTCGGAGAGTTCTTCAACGAGGGCCGGCCCGCCGATCGCCGCGTCCAGGCCATGCCGCTCGCTGCCACACCGACACCGAGCGGCCGACCGCGGTGGTCGGGAGCCGACACGGTGCTCGGCGAGCTGGCCGACGAGGCGACGAGGCCCGAATCGTTCGAGCTCCGCGCCTCCACCCTCGCCCGCCGCGTGCTCCTCGATGATTCGGGAGCCGTCCGGGGTCTCGAGATCGAGGACCGGGTTACGGGCGAACGGTCAGAGGTCGAAGCTCCGCAGGTGGTGGTCGCCGCCGACGCGTTCGGGTCGCCCCAGCTGCTGTGGGCATCGGGGATCCGGCCCCGCGCACTCGGCCACTATCTCAACGACCAGCCGCAGGTGATGTGCTCGGTCTACCTCGACCCGAGCATCGCGCCGCCCGACCAGATCGAGCAGGCGGCCGACTCGGAGCGCGAGGCGATGACAGGGGTCAGCTGGATCCCCTTCAACGCACCCGACTACCCCTTCCACGGACAGATCATGCAGCGCGATGCGGCTCCCATGATCGTGGGTGATGTCGAGAGCGACGACCGCCGCCCGATCGTCGGTCTGGGCTGCTTCACGACGAAGGACATCCGGTTCGAGGACCACATCGAGTTCAGCGAGTCCGAGGTGGACTTCTTCGGCATGCCCGCGCCGAAGATCCACTACGAACTGACCGACGTCGATCGCGCCACCATCAACCGGGCGCTCGGCATCGTCAGCGGTCTCGTCGAGAAGATGGGCGTGCCCGTGCCCGGCGGACACCCTCGACTCGTGCCCGCCGGCAGCTCGATCCACTACCAGGGAACGGTTCGGATGGGCGAGGACAACGACGGTGAGAGCGTCTCCGACCCGTGGGGTCGTGTCTGGGACGTTCCCGGCCTCTATGTCGCCGGCAACGGAGTGATCCCGACACCGACCGCCTCGAACCCCACCGTCACCACCGTCGCCCTCGCGGTGCGCACCGCGGGTGCCGTCCTCGAGGACAGCTGACCGCTCTCGCCTCAGGCGCAATGAAAGGGGCGGAGCCGATCGGCTCCGCCCCTTCGTCGTATCGAGATCAGCAGGCCGTCAGGACGAGGCGCTCTCGAGCGCGATCTCGGCCACGAGGTCCTTCTTCGACACCTTGCCGATGGGCGACAGCGGCAGTTCGTCGTAGACGCGGAGCGCCTCGGGCAGCTTGAACCGCGCGAGGTCGAACCCGGCGAGGAACTCGACGAGCTCCGGGAGCTCGAGGGTCGTCCCCTCGCGGAGCACCACGCACGCGCACATGCGCTCCCCCAGCACCGGGTCGGGCATGGGGACGACGGCGGCGATCACGATCGACGGGTGGGAGAGCATGAGATTCTCGATCTCCTCGGCCGAGATCTTCTCGCCTCCGCGGTTGATGAGGTCCTTGCGCCGCCCTGCGACGACGTAGTTCCCCGACGCGGTGCGCACCATGAGGTCGCCGCTCAGGTAGAACCCGTCGGGCGTGAACGCCGTGAGGTTGTGCTCCGGGGCGCGGAAGTAGCCGCGCAGCGTGTACGGACCACGAGCCGCGAGCTCGCCGACTTCGCCGTCGGCGACGTCGACGCCGTCCTCGTCGATCAGGCGGACCTCGTCGTCGGGGCAGATCGGCCGCCCGACCGTCTCGAGACGCACGTCGTCGGGGTCGTCGAGCCGGACGAACATCAGCAGACCCTCGGCCATGCCGAAGTTCTCCTGGACCTGCGCCACGGGGAACACCTCGGTGGCGCGGAGCCGGGTCTCGGGCTGCAGACGCTGACCGCCGCTCTGGATGACCCGCATCGTGCCGAGGTCCGCGCCGACGCTCTGCTGCGCCTCGAGGATCTTGATCAGCAGGGCGGGCACCAGGTGGATGTGCGTCGCGCTGTCGCGGTCGATCCGGCTGAGGATGGCGTCGGCCCGTGGGACGGCGACGAGGCTGACGGTCGCCCCCGAGAACAGGAACCCCTGCATGCCCGGGCAGGCGAGCGGGAGGTTGTGCGACACGGGGAGGACGTCGAGCAGCACATCGCCCTCGCGGATGTCGCACACCGACGCCGCCAGTTTGGAGTTGTAGGCGTAGTCGTTGTGACTCCGGGGGATGAGCTTCGGAATCCCCGTTGTCCCGCCCGACAGCTGGAATACGGCGGGATCCTCGGGGTCGAGCCCGGCCCGCTGATCGCGGATCTCCTGCTCGGTGGCACGGGGCGCACGGACGTGGAGGTCGTCGATCGACACCCGCCCCTCCCCCGGCTCCACCGGGCCCTCGACGAAGTGCAGCTTCAGCGTCGGATGCTCTGCCGAGACCCGGTCGAACAGCTCGAGGTAGGAGATGTCCTTCGCCGCGGCCGGCGAGGCGAGGGCGACGGCGCCGGCGAGACGCACGAACTGCTCGACCTCGCGGTAGCGGTGCACGGGCAGAGCCATGATGGGGATCGCGCCGAGGTGCTGCAGCCCGAGGTAGAACGATGCGAACAGGGCGGTGTTGCGCAACTGGACGACGACGCGGTCGAGCGGCCTGATGCCCAGATCGTGCAGGTTGCGGGCGACGACCATGGAGCGCTCCGCCAGCTCGGCGTAGGTGATGCTCTCGTCGTCGTCGACGATCGCCACCCGGTCCGCGTAGTCGCGGAACGCGTCCTCGTAGTGTTCGATGAGCAGCCGGTCGTCCCAGTACCCCGCCGCGCGGTACTTCTCGGCGAATTCAGCGGGGAAGCGGACGACACCGTCGAGAGCCACGGCGCTCAGCTCGTCGCCGTGTAGCCGCCGTCGATCACGAGGATCTCGCCGGTGACGAACGGGTGCGAAGTGGCGAGCGTGAACACCGAGGCGGCCACGTCATCGAGCTCGACATTGCGACGCATGGGGGTGAGCTTGGCACGACGCTCCATGAGCTTGTCGTAGCCGTCTCCGAGCGTGCGCTCCATCCACTCGCCGGCGATCCAGCCGGGCGCGACGGCGTTGACACGGACCTCGGGGGCGAGCACCCGGCTGAGCGTCTTGGTCAGGCTCACGACCGCCGCCTTGCTCGCCGCGTAGGCGAGCGGCTGCGGTCCGGGGCGCAGACCGACGATGCTGGCGATGTTGACCACCGACCCTCCCGAGGCGCGGAGGAAGGGCGCCGCGGCGCGGGTGACCTGGACGAGTCCCCGGACGTTGACGGCGAAGACGCGGTCCCACTCGTCGAGGTCGATGCCGTCGAGGTCCTCGGGCTTCGTCTCCATCGTCGTTCCCGCATTGTTGACGAGGATGTCGAGCCGCCCCTCGGGGCCGGCGGCGACGCGGACGAGCTCTGCGACGGCCGCGTCGTCACTGACGTCGGCCTGCACAGCGGCGTGCTGCCCGCCGAACGCTTCGAGTTCTGCGAGGGTCGCCTCGCCGCGCTCCCGCGACTTGCCGTAGTTGATGGTCACGTCGTATCCGGCCTCGGCGAACCGGAGGGCCGACGCCCGTCCGATCCCGCTCGCGGATCCGGTGACGAGGGCTCGAGGTCGTGATGTGCTCATGCAGCTGTCTTCCGTTTCTGTTTCGTCGCGTTCAGACGCCGAGGACGCGTTCCGCGTTGCCGTGGAACACCTTCGCCATGACGTCGTCCGAGTAACCGAGCTCATCCCATTCTCTGAACAACCGGTCGAAGGGGATGCTGGGGTGATCGGTTCCGAACATGATCTTGTCCTGCAGACGCGAGCGGATGTCGACCTTCAGCTGCGGCGAGAAGTACTTCGGCGCCCAGCCCGACAGCTCCCAGAACACGTTGCCCTTGTGCAGGGCGACCGCGGTCATCTCCTCGACCCAGGGCCACCCCGGGTGCGACGCGATGATGGTGAGCTCGGGCAGGTCGGCCGCGAGATGGTCGATCGCGATCGGGTGCGCGTTGTCGATCCGCGAGCCGAGGCCGCCCGGCAAGCCGGCGCCCATGCCGGTGGTGCCGACGTCGACCATGGCGACGAGCCCGAGATCCCGCATCAACTCGAAGATGGGGCGCAGCTCGGGCGAGTCGACCCGGTAGCGGCCCATGATCGGGTGGAAGTGCAATCCGAGCACGCCGTCCTCGCGCGCGGTGCGCTCGATCTCGACGAGGGCCGCTTCGCCCTTGAACGGATCGACGGCTCCCCAGGCCCCGACGAAGACATCGGGATGGCGGTCGCGCATGGCGGCCACCTCCTGGTTCTGGAAGGCGGGCGAGTTCTCGTGGATGCTCTCGATGTCGAAGGCCACGAGGAGGGCCTGCATGCCCGCGGCGCGGATGTCATCGACGACATCCTGCTCGGGTCGGCCGTCCCACGGCTTGTTCCAGTACTCGGCGAGCGCCGCCGCGAACGGCCCCTGCGAGCGCACCCACTCTGGTGTGCCCGGGTAGCAGTGCAGATCTAGTTTTCTCATCGCCCCAATACTAACTACTAAGGTGGTTACTATGGAATATACGGCCTCCGTCGCGCAGGTCCAATCGCAGGAAATCCTGACGATCACACTGACCAGTCCGCACAACAGGAACGCGCTGACCCCCGAGCTGGTCGAGGGGATCAGGGAGGGCCTGGCCGAGGCGCGTCGAAATGCCCGGGTCGTCGTGATCGCCGCAGAGGGGCCGGCGTTCTGCGCGGGGCTCGACCTGAAGGAGCAGGACCCCGAGCGCCTGCGGCTCGCGCTGGAGCTTCTGGTCGGACTGCTGCGCGACATCCTCGACTCGCCGGTGCCCGTGATCGCACGGGTTCACGGGGCGGCCCGCGCCGGTGGCCTGGGCATCCTGGGCGCTGCCGACTTCGTGGTCGCCGCCGACGAGGTGGACTTCGCCTTCACCGAGGCGCGGCTGGGCCTCGCCCCGGTGGTCGTGTCGGCGACCGTCCTCCGCCGACTCGCTTCGCGAGATGCCGCGCGCCTGTTCCTGACCGGCGAGTCCATCACCGCGGACGAGGCGGCGAGACTCGGCCTGGTCACGCATACGGCCCCGCGGGCGGAGCTCGACTCCGTCGTGCAGGCGATCGCCGACTCCCTGCTGCGGGCCGACCCTCAGGGCCTCCGCGAATCGAAGGCCATTCTCAACGTCGAAGCCATCACCGCGCTCGATCGCGACGCCGCGGCGCTGGTCGCGAAGTCGCTCGCCCTGTTCCGTTCGCCGGAGGCTCGGGACGCCATCGCGAGGGCCCGCCGCGGCTGACCGTCGCATCACGCTCGTTCCTCCCGGGGATCGAGAGCCGACGTGGACGGATCCGTCGACGCGTCCGCCCCGGGGCGACCGGTGCGCCGAAGCCCGAAGAGCACCGCAGCTCCCGCCGCGGCAGCCAGCGTGACTCCCCCGGCTGCGGCGAGCGCCGCCCGCGCACCCGCGCCGTCGACGATCGCGCCGAAGACCAGTGCGCCGACCGGTGATCCGGCCATCCATGCGGCGATGTAGACGCCCATCACCCGTCCGCGGATCGCGGGATCGGTTCGAACCTGGACGGCGGCGTTGCAGGTGGCGAGAGAGGCGATGAGCCCGAACCCCAGCACGGGCATGACGCAGGCGAAGGCGACGAACGTCGGCATCGCGGACGCCACCCATAGCGAGACGCCGATCAGGGAGATGCTCCCGAGCAGGAACTTCAGTTTCGGCTCGCGTCGCCCGGCGACGAAGAGAGCCCCGATGACGGAGCCAACGGCCATGAACGACGTGAGCAGACCGAACGCCTCGGCGCCCACATCGAAGACCATGGTCGCCGTCGAGATCACGAGGAGGTTCATCGCCGCCCCGACGCAGCCGAGGACGAGGAATACCAGGAGTACGAGGATTCGGATGTCCTGGTGATGCACGACGTAAGAGATCCCGCTGAGCATCGACTTCAGGCCCGATTCGGGTCTCGGCCGGGGCTGGGCCGATTCGAGCCGCATCAGCGACAAGGCGATCAGCATCGCCGAGAACGAGACGCCGTTGGCGAGGAAGATCCAGCCGGGACCGACCTGGCCGATCAGCACGCCGGCGATGGCGGGGCCGATGAGGCGGGCCAGGTTGAAGGTGGCGCCGCCCAGCGCGATCCCGTTGCTGAGTCCGCTCGGCGGGAGGAGGTCGACCACGAAGGTCTGGCGTGCCGGCGCATCGAACGCCTGGGCGATTCCGAGGGTGGCGGCCATCAGGCAGACGTGCCAGTACTGGGCGACGCCGGTGAGTACGAGCACCCCGAGCGCGACCGCCGCGCAGGCCATCCAGACCTGGGTGACGGCGAGCACCCGGCGGCGCGAGAACCGGTCGGTGACATAGCCCGCGACGGGAAGGAGCAGGAGCTGCGGCACGGTCTGCAGGGCGATCACCAGGGCGAGGGAGCTCGCGTCCTCGTCGGTGAGGATCGTGAGAACGGTCCAGTCCTGCGCGGTGATCTGCATCCAGGTACCGATGCTCGAGAGCAGCAGACCGATGATCCAGAGCCGGAAGTCCCGGTGGCGCAGCGCCCGGAAGGTGCCGCGCTCGCTGTCGGCCGCGAGCGCCGTGCTCATGACGGATCCGGCGGAGAGCTGCCGGCCGGATCCGTCTCAGCGTGGTTCGTCACCCAGCGACCGACATGACCTTGGTGTCGTCGTTCTGACTGGGCACGGGCAGGTACGAGATGCGGAGCCGCTGGTGGTAGTGCACCTCGTGCTCCCCCGAGGCGAGCCCGCCCGGCTGGTCGACGATCAGCGTCGCTGCTTCTCCGAAGCCCCACCTGTCGTCGTAGACGTCTCCGAGGGAGGTCGCCGGGTAGTCGGTGTCGTGGACGCGGAAGGTGATCCGATCCTTCGGGATCGGCTGGCCGTCGACCTCGAGGTCGAAGTCGACCATCGACAGGCCGAGGCCGCGGTAGTAGCCGATGCGGGTGTCGACGGCGTAACCGGTGACGGCGTCGTCGCCCTCGACGTTGCGGAGCGTGTCTTCCACGATGATGTAACGGTCGAACATGGTGATCTCCTCGTGGTCGGGGTCAGTCGGCTTCGCCGAGCAGCTTCACGAACATGGCGTGCTGGCGGCGCACCTGCTCGACGCTGTCGACCGGCTCGACGTCCTGGATGTGACGGTTGCCCTCGTACTCGCTCGAGAGGTAGCCGTTGTAGCCGTGGTCAATCAGCAGGGGGATGATCTCGTCGTACGGGATCGAGTACTCGTGGGTGTCGTCGACCATCTCGTAGAACTTGGCCTGGATGTGGAACAGGTAGGGCATGTGCGGGATGAGCGTCGACGGCTCGACCCAGTTGTAGCCCGTCGCCGCGGCGGCGAGGCCCATGTCGACGGCATTGCCTCCGCGCCACGCGATCTCGCGGCTCAGGGTCTGCAGGTCGGTGGGGTGGTCGTTGTAGACCTTGACGATGTGGTCGACCAGCTTCGGCGTGCCGCCGTCGCGGAGCGCCCGCTCGGACACGACGCGCGGGAAGATCCGCACGAACGTGCCCATGTCGGGCAGCAGTCCGAGCGAGGGGCTGTCGACGCGGTGGATGATCTCGAGGAACTGCTGGACCCAGCGGTGGTCGTACCTCATGGGAGCGTGGATCTCGAGCGCGAGCTTGATCCCCTTCTCCTCCGCGTAGGGCGCAGCGTGCTCGTAGACCTCGGGGGGCGTGTTGATGATGACGCGGATGACCTTGGTACCCAGTCGGTCGGCGAGGTCGATGTCGCGACGGATGGACTCGAGCCCCTCCTCCAGCGTCATCAGCCGGTCGGCGCGACGCTTGAGGTCGATGAACATGTCGTAGGCCGTGGGAACGGTCCCGTACTTCTCATGCAGAGCGAACCAGTTCGCCACCTGCTCGTCGGTCAGGTTCGGGAAGTTGTCGAAGGACTGCTCGGGGATGATCTCGATGCCGTTCGCCCCGAATGCAGCGGACGCGGCGATGGCCGACTCGAGATCGAGCTTCCCGAGGAAGACCTCTTCCTGGTAGCTGTAGAGGCTCACGCCTCTCTTGATGTTGTGGGTCAACCCTTCATACCTCCAGCGAATCCTTGGATGAACTTCTTCTGCGCGAACAGGTAGAACGCGAGGATGGGGATCATCGAGATGATGACGACGGTGAACACGAGGTTCCACGCCGTGACGTTCTCTCCGACGAAGCTGTAGACCATGACCGGCAGGGTCGTCGACCTCGATCCGCTCAGGAAGATGAGCGCGTTGAAGAAGTCGTTCCAGACGATGAGACCGGTCAGGATGGCGACGGTTCCGGTGGCGGGCGCCAGCAGCGGGAACACGATCTTCACGAAGATGCGGATCTTGCTCGCGCCGTCGATGGCGGCGGCTTCCTCGTAGTCCCTCGGCAGCGCCCGGGCGAACCCGGTGTAGAGGAACACGGTCAGCGGCATGAGCAGGCCCGTGTAGAGCAGGATCATGCCGACGTGGGTGCCGAGCAGGCCGAGGACCCGGAGTGCGACGTAGGTCGGGATGATCGCGAGCTGGAAGGGCAGGATGATGCCGACCACGAAGCTGACATACGCGGCGCCGCCGAGCCGACCGGGCCGCCGGGCGATCGCATAAGCGGCCACCGAGCCGAGGATGATGAGCATCACCACGCTGCCGACCGTGATGATCGTGCTGTTCAGCAGGCCCATGAGCACGTTGCGGCTGCCCTCGCCCGACAGCACGGTGGCGAAATTCTCGAGGGTCGGCGCGGTCGGCAGTGCGACCGGAGACGAGACCGTGGCCTCCTTGGTGCCCTTCAGCGCCATGACGACGAGCAGGTAGAAGGGGAACAGCACCACGATGGTCGCGAGGATGAGGAGGACCTCGCGGATGAACGTGGCCGGCGTATATCTGTTGAACATCAGCTCTTCCCCTCTCGGCTGCTCGTGAGTGCCATCTGCGCCAGCGAGATGACGATGATGAGGACGGTCAGGACAAGCGACAGGGCCGCGCCGTAGCCGAACTGGCCGTAGGCGAAGGTCTGCTTGTAGACCTGCGTGGCGAGGGTCTCGGTGGCGTTGAACGGGCCTCCTCCGGTGAGCGCCATGACCTGGTCGAAGACCCGAAGGCCCTGGATGAGCATGAGCGTCGACGCGATGACGAACGAGGGTCGGATCAGTGGGAAGACGACGAGCCGGAAGCGCTGGAAGACACTGGCCCCGTCGATGGCTGCGGCCTCCTCGAGTTCCTGCGGCACGCCCGCCAGGCCGGCGAGGTAGATGACCATGACGAGGCCGGTGCTCTGCCAGACCATGACGATGAGGATCGTCCAGAGCGAGGTGGTCGGATCGGCGAGCCAGGTCCTCTGCCACGACTCGAGACCGACGCTGCCGAGGAACGAGTTGAGCGGCCCCTCCGGCTGGTAGATGAACCGCCAGATGTAGGACACGGCGAGCGGGCTGAGGACCGTGGGCATGAAGATCACGACGCGGAGGAAGTAACGCGTCTTGACCCCGCGGTTGAGCCCCAGCGCCAGGAGGACCCCCAGCAGGTTGGTGCCCACGACGAAGCCGAAGGCCAGGATGAGCGTGTTGACGATGGCCGTCCGGCCGAGATCACCCGAGAAGATCTTCACGAAGTTGTCGAGGCCGACCCACTCGAATGAGCCGATGCCCTTCCAGTTGGTGAAAGCGAAGGTTCCACCCGCTGCCACGGCCACGTAGTGGATCAGCAGCGAGGCCACGAGTGCGGGGATCGCCCACCACCACGAGGCGAAGAGTCTGCTGCCGTAGTCGGGACCAGAGGCTCTGCCTCTGCGTCGAGCGGTCACTTGGGGGGCCGGAGAGATTGCCACGTTGCGTATCTTCCTCAGTTGGAGTGGAACGGCGCCGGCGGGGTGACCCCCGCCGGCGCCGGTGGGCGGGATCAGCCTGCGGCTGAATCCCAAGCGGCGTCCATGGCCTTGAGGACGGCGTCGACGGTCGTCTGACCGGTCAGCAGCCCCTGGACTCCGGTCCCGAGCGTGTTGTACACCTCGGGGCTCGGCCACTGCAGGTTGGCGAGGGGCTGGTAGCTCTCGTCGGTGAAGTAGTCGGAGATGTACTGGTACTGGTCCGGCAGAGCCGCACCCGAACCGGCACGGATGGAGAGGTTTCCGCTGGTTGCGGCGAGCTCATCCGCGTTCTCCGGTTCGGCGAGCCAGGCCAGGAAGTCCATGCCGGCCTTCTGCTTCGCCTCATCCGACGATGCGTTGAGGGCGAGCATGTTGGTCGGCGATGCGAACATCCACTTCTCGCCCTTGTCGCCCGGGAAGGCGGTCGAGAGGTACTCGTTGTCGGGGTTCACCCGACGGAGGTCGCCGACCTGGCCGCCGGGCGCGAATCCACCGAGCGAGGTTCCTGCGGCGATGGCCGGCACGTTGTCGGCGATGACGCCGGCCTCGACGCCCTCCTGGAAGCAGCCCGCGTCGCGCAGCTCGAGGATGAGCTCGAGGGACTCGGTCCAGCCCTTGGTGTCGGCGAAGGTCACGTCGCCGTCGAGGCGCTTCTGGTTCCACTCCGGGTCGTCGGCGTAGACGCGCGTCGCCGCCATCTGCAGCGTGGTGAGGCCCGCGTTCGGCACCGCCGCACCGGCGAGCCGGAGGAGGGTCTTGCCGGCGTCGGTGGCGACAGCGCAGGCGTCGAGGACATCGTCGACGGAGGTGAACGGAAGCTCGATGCCGAGCTCCTCGGCCACCGTGACGTTGTAGTTGTTCACGATCGGCACGAAGTCGTAGGGCTGCGTCCAGATCTTGCCGTCGTACTCACTCAGCGACCGCGTCGAGTCGGTGAAGAGTTCCTCGGCGACGGTGCCGGAGAGGTCGACCAGGTAGCCCGCCTCGGCGAGCGGGAGAGCCGAGTGCGCGTTGCCGTTTCCGCCCGTGACGTAGAACACGTCGGGCGCGTTGCCGCCCTGGAGCTGAGTGCGGAGAACCTCGCCGTACTGCTCGTTCGGAACCGCCTCGACCTCGAAGGTGATGTTCGGATGCTCCTCGGAGTACTTGGCGGCGAGGACGGCCACGGGCGCGTCGACGGCGCCCGCTTCGACGGAGAGGCGGAGTGAGACGGGTGCGTCGGGATCGCTCGAGGCCTCAGGAGCGGGAGACGAGCACGCGCCGAGCGCGAGCCCGGCGACTGCGGTGACACCGACGGCGAGCAGGAGCCGACGGCGTTGTTTCGACTGAATGGGCATCATTGACCTTCTGTGATTGAGTGGGAGTTACTGCGGTAGGTACTCTCGAGTGCCACAATAGACGCAGTCGCCCGGGTTCCGAAAGTGTCAGAACTTCAAATATCCGCGACGAGTTCGCGCTGGGTCTCGAAGCGGTAGTCCATCGGGGATCCGTCGGGCTTCGTCGGTCCCGGGATTCGGAGGTCAACATGGAGAGCCACGGTCGTCCGACCGCTCGGGGCTTCCTCCCCCAGGTGAAGCTCGGCCCGGTGCTGGAGGGACCAGTAGTCCTGGCGCTGCGTCGCGGCGACGGGCCCTCCGTCGATCGACAGGACGTCGACGGGACGGCCGTCGAAAGTCACCTGCACGGCTGCGACTCCGGCCCACGGCAGGGCCCGGTACCAGGGAAGACCCACCAGGAGGGTGGCCCCGCCTTCGCGACGGCGAAGGCTGTCCGGCCGGAGGACGTACGTCTGTGTACTCATGCGGCGAACCTATGCACCCGACGGAATGAAGTCAATGACCACGACAACGAGCGAGAAGGACGACGATGACGACGACCGACACCACCGATACCACCTGGGCGACGACCCTCTACTCGTTCACGAACGAACTGATGGAGGGCGCGGCATCGCCCGATGAGCTGATCCAGGAGATCGTCTCGAGCGGGCTCGCGACCGCGATCGAAGTGGATGCCGCCCAGCATTTCGCGAGCTTCCCCGCTATCGATGAGGACGAGGCAGCACGCACGCGAGACGCGATCCAGCGCGTGGGTGCGACTCCCACCATGCTCGGGATCTACGCCGACATCCGGATCGACAGCCGCGGCCGGCGCGATCAGGAGGAGCTCCGGATGTTCGTCCTCCGTCAGCTCGAGGCGGCGGCGACGGTCGGTTTCTTCGGTGCCCGCGTCGGGCTGGGGGCGCTGTCCGCCGACTTTATCTCCTCGCTCATCCCCGACCTCGAGCGTCTCGACGTGAAGCTCCTGGAGGAGGTGCAGGGCGGCGCCCGGCCCGACTCCCCCGCGATCGACCGCCACCGCGAGTTGCGCGCGCGATACGACACCGAGTCCATCGGGTTCGTCTTCGACTCGAGTCTGGTGATGGCCGCCTTCCCGGTCACCTGGCGCGACAGCCTGATCGCGTCGGGCGCCACCGAGGAGCTTCTGTCCGCCGCCGACGACCTCTGGCGGGGCCGCCGCCCCGATGCTTGGACCCGACTGCAGGCCCTCGCCGAACCACTGCGACTCGCCCCGCCCGCTCTCCGCCGACTCGAGATGCCGTTCCGGAGGTTCGGCTGCTCCCAGGTGGCGGAATGGGAGGACTTCCTCGCCGATACGACGTCCGTTCATCTCAAGTACTGGGACCTCGTCGACGACGATGATCGGGTCAGCGGACCGACACGCGAGATCCGATCCGCGCTGGAGGCCACCGGCTACTCGGGCTTCGTCTGCAGCGAGTGGGGCGGCCACGACTGGCTCGAGGCGGACACGCACTCCGCTTTCGCGATGACCCGGGGACACCGCGACCTGTTCGAGGCCGCGGCGCCGGCCTGAGTCCGCCGCGAGGATCGGCGACGCCCCACCGCTCGGCCTGCGGCGAACGGCGGCGGGACGGTCCTCACTAGGTGCTACCGTTCCTGGGTGACTGTCCGTATCGAGAAGGTCGACCTGCCGGGTATCGGCACGCGCCACGACGTGCTGACCGAAGCCGGTCGACGTGTGGGCGTCATCGCCCTCCGGGACGGTCAGCGCAACCTCGCGCTCTACGACATCGACGATCCCGACGCCTGCCGCGAGTCGATCAAGCTCACCGACGACGAGGCCGCCGCTCTCGCCGATGTGCTCGGCGCTTCGGTCATGATGAGCCAGCTCACCGGCATCGGCGAGCAGGCGACCGGTCTCTTCACCGAGCAGCTCGTGCTCCCCGCCGACTCGCCCTACGTCGGCGGTGTCCTCGGCGACACCAAGGCGCGCACCCGCACCGGCACCTCCATCGTCGCGATCGCGCGCGACGGCCAGATCGAGCCGTCGCCCTCGCCGACGGCGCCCCTGCATTCCGGTGACACCGTCGTCGCCGTCGGCACTCGCGAGGGCCTCGACGCCCTGGCCGAGCTGCTCACGCACGGCGCCGGCTGATCCGCGAGTGAGCGACACCACCCTTCTACTCGTCGAGGTGGGCGCCCTCCTGCTCGGGCTCAGCCTCCTCGGCCGACTCGGCGGTCGCTTCGGGATCTCCCCGATCCCGCTCTACCTGCTCGCGGGACTCGCCTTCGGGCACGGCGGCTGGCTGCCCCTCGCCGCGAGCGAGGACTTCCTCGAGGTCGGCAGCGAGATCGGCGTCATCCTCCTTCTTGCGATGCTGGGGCTCGAGTACACCGCCTCTGAGCTGCTGGTCTCGCTGAAGCGCTCCCGAATCGCCGGACTCATCGATGCCGCGCTCAATGCACTGCCCGGTGCCGCGTTCGCGCTCATCCTCGGCTGGGGTCCGATCGCCGCCGTCGCTCTGGCCGGGGTGACCTGGGTCTCGTCGTCCGGTGTGGTCGCGAAGGTGCTCGGCGATCTCGGCCGACTCGGCAACCGCGAGACGCCGACCATCCTGTCGGTGCTCGTCATCGAAGACCTGGCCATGGCCTTCTACCTGCCCCTGCTGTCGACCCTGCTCATCGGCGCCGGCTTACTGGCGGGTGCGACAACGCTGATCGTCGCCGTCGTCGTCGTGCTCGTCATCCTCTACCTGGCCCTCCGCCACGGACGCCTCATCTCCAAGCTGTTCGCCGAGAACCAGCCCGAGTCGCTGCTGCTCGGTGTGCTCGGCCTCACCCTTCTCGTCGCCGGTCTCGCCCAGCAGGCCAACGTCTCCGCCGCGGTCGGCGCGTTCCTCGTCGGCATCGCCCTCTCGGGCCAGGTCGCGCATTCCGCCGAACGCGTTCTCACTCCCCTGCGCGACCTCTTCGCCACGGTGTTCTTCGTGTTCTTCGGGCTCTCGACCGATCCGGTGGCGATCGTTCCCGTCCTGATCCCGGCCCTCGTGCTCGCCGCCATCACGATCTCGACGAAGGTCGTGACCGGCTATCTGGCCGCGAAGCGGGCGGGCATCGGGGTTCCCGGTCGCTGGCGCGCCGGCTTCGCCCTCACCGCCCGAGGCGAGTTCTCGATCGTCATCGCGGGTCTCGCCGTCAGCGCGGGCGTCGAACCGCAGCTCGCCCCGCTCGCCACCGCCTATGTGCTCATCACCGTGATCGCCGGCCCCATGCTCGCCCGCATCCCCGACACCGAGCGGTTCAAGGCGGCGGTGCGCCGACGCGGCGATGCACGCAGGGCGGCGCAGGCCGCCGCCGGCTGACCTGCCCGCTTCGGGCAGTGTTCGCGCCCGGAAAGTGCCCGAAGTGGGCAGTTCGTCAGTCTTCGAGCGCCGGCACGGTGCGCGGGCGCACGATGAACCAGAGCGACGCGGTGCCGATCAGGGCGGTCGCCAGCATCACCGAGCCCATCGGCAGAGCGGACGAGATCCCGAGCGCGCCGACGACGGGCGAGATGAGGCCGGCGAGGCCGAAGTTCGCCGCGCCGAGGATCGATGCCGCGGTCCCCGCCTCCTTGCCGTGATGCGCGAGGGCGATCACCTGGATGCACGGGAATGCGAAGCCGCAGCAGAGGATGAAGAGGAACAACGGGATCACGATGCCGACGAACCCGAAACCGAGCAGGACGCCGATGACGATCGCGGCCGATGAGAGCACCTGGACCGCCGTCGTACAGGCGAGTATCCACTGCGGACCGACGACCTTCGTGAGCCTCGACGCCGTCTGATTGCCGACCAGGATCCCGACCGAGTTGATGCCGAAGAGCAGCCCGAACTCCTGGGGCGACAGGTCGAAGACCTCCTGGAAGAGGAACGGCGACGCGGAGAGGTAGGAGAACAGCCCGGAGAACATCATGCCACCGAGCAGCGCGATTCCGACGAAGATCCGATCGGTGAAGAGCGCGCGGTACCGCTCGCCGACTGTTCGACGCGCTTCCGCATCCGGGCCGCGCGCGGGCATCGTCTCCCCGATCGAGAGCCCCGCGGCGAGGAGGACGAAAAGTCCGTAGGCGGCGAGCACGTAGAAGATGCCGCGCCAGTCGGTGATGCGCAGGAGCTGGCTGCCGATGACGGGGGCGAGGATCGGCGCGAGCGAGGTGACCAGAGCGAGGCGCGAGAGCATGCGGACCAGCGGGCGACCGCCGAACATGTCCCGCACCATGGCCATCGCGACCACTCCGCCCCCCGCTGCGCCGATGCCCTGCAGCACTCGGAAGCCGCCGAGCACGACGACATCGGGCGAGAGCGCGGCACCGAGGGATGCCACGATGTGCAGCCCCGTGGCGACGAGGAGGGGGATGCGGCGCCCGACCCGGTCGCTCCACGGGCCCACGAACAGTTGCCCGAGCCCGAACCCGATGGTCGTTCCCGTCAGTGTCAGCTGGATGACCGCGTCGCCTACCCCGAAGTCCTCGGTGAGGGCGGGGAAGGCCGGCAGGTACAGGTCGATCGTGAACGGCCCGAGACCGACCAGGGCCCCGAGGACGACGATGTAGAGGATGCGCTTCGGACGGGTCAGACTGTCGCCGGGATGGCTGACGGACACGGGGCTGCTTTCTGGATCGACGATGGATGCGAAAGCGGCAACCTCGGCGCCCGCGGTACTTCAGTAACTCATGGCCCGATCACTCGGCCTGCACAGGTTCGAGACCTCCCCGCCAGCCCTCAGGGAGTGGGGAGGTCCCGAACAGGTGCGATCAGCGCGTGCTGAACGCGGCGTCGAAGGCGCTCCCTGGTGCGTCGAAGCTGAACTTCTCCACGAAGGCGCGTGCCTCGGGGGCTCCGATGAGACGATCCATGCCGGCGTCCTCCCATTCGACCGAGAGAGGACCCTCGTAGCCGATGGCGTTCAGCATGCGGAACGCGTCCTCCCACGGCACGTCGCCGTGGCCGACCGAGATGAAGTCCCAGCCGCGGCGGGGATCCGCCCAGGCCAGGTGCGAGCCGAGACGCCCGTTGCGGCCGTTCAGGCGCTTCTTCGTGTCCTTGGCGTGCACGTGGTAGATGCGGTCCTGGAAGTCCCAGAGGTACCCGACCGAGTCGAGGTCCTGCCAGACGAAGTGACTGGGGTCCCAGTTGATGCCGAACGCCTCGCGGTGCTCGATGGCGTCGAGCGCCGCCTTGGTCGTCCAGTAGTCGTAGTGGATCTCGCTCGGGTGCGTCTCGCTCGCGAAGCGGACGCCCACCTCATCGAACACGTCGAGGATGGGGTTCCAGCGGTCGGCGAAGTCGCGGTAGCCGGCCTCGACGAGCTCGGCGGCGACCGGCGGGAACATCGCGACGTACTTCCAGATCGATGATCCGGTGAATCCGGTCACGGTCTTCGCCCCGAGTCGGGCCGCCGTGCGGGCGGTGTTCTTCATCTCCTCCGCAGCGCGGGCGCGGACCCCGTCGGGGTCGCCGTCGCCCCACACGGAGTCGGGGAGGATGTCGCGGTGGCGGGCGTCGATCGGGTCGTCGCACACCGCCTGTCCTTTGAGGTGGTTCGCGATCGTGAACACCTCGAGGTTGTTGCGCTTGAGGATCTCGAGACGATCCGCGATGTAATCATCGTCGGTTGCGCCGCGGTTGGGGTCGAGATGATCGCCCCAGCAGGCGATCTCCAGCCCGTCGAATCCCCACTCGCCGGCGAGTCGGGCCACCTCTTCGAAGGGCAGATCGGCCCACTGGCCGGTGAACAGAGTGATAGGTCGCGTCATCGAGAGTCCTTCTGATCGGATTTGGTGATACCCCGAGCATATGACCGACGTGCGAAAGGTGACCAGCGGGGAACCTCCGTCGTCGGCCCGCGGGACGACGACGCCTCCCCCGGATCGACCGGAACTCACACCGACGGAGTGCGCCGATCCCGGATCGTCCGGGCGACCCACTTGCCGCTGTCCTTCACGGTGCGCAGCTGCGTGTCGTAGTCGACGCGGACGATGCCGAACCGCTTCGAGTAGCCGTAGCCCCACTCGAAGTTGTCGAGCAGCGACCAGACGGTGTACCCGCGCAGGTCGACGCCCTTCTCGATCGCCCGGTGCGCCGCGGTGAAGTGCCGGTTGAGGTAGTCGACGCGGTCGGCGTCGTGCACCTCGCCGTCGACGACCTCGTCCGCGAAGGCGGCCCCGTTCTCGGTGATCATGAGCGGCTGATCGGGGAACTGCTCGTGCAGATCGAGCAGCAGCTCCTCGAGTCCGTCGGGGGCGATGTTCCAGCCCATCTCCGTGTACGGCCCCGGCTGGGTCAGGAACTCGACATCGCGGCTGCCCGGCCACGGCGATCCGCCCACGTCCTTGTGCCCGTCGGCGTTCTGCCGCGGCGAGACGCCGTCCCACATCTTGACTGTCACGGTCGAGTAGTAGTTGACGCCGAGAACGTCGATCGGCTGGTGGATGAGCTCCGTGTCGCCGTCGCGGAGGAACGACCAGTCGGTGACCGACGCGGTGTCCTCGATCAGGTCTGCCGGGTACTCGCCTTTCAGCATCGGGCCGGTGAACGCCCGGTTCGCCAGCGCGTCGATGCGACGGCGCGCCTCGGGGGTCGTCTCGTCGTCGCCGCGGATCACGTGGAAGTTGAGCGTGACCGACAGGTCGGGGTCGTTCGTGGCGGCGGAGCGGATGGCGCTCACCGCGAGACCGTGCGCGAGGTTGAGGTGGTGGACCGCCGAGAGAGCCGCGGCTCCGTCGGTCCGGCCGGGGGCGTGAGCGCCGGAGCCGTAGCCGAGATAGGCCGAGCACCACGGCTCGTTGAGAGTCGTCCAGGTGTGCACGCGGTCCCCGAGCGCCCGAGCCGCGATCTCGGCGTACTCGGCGAAGCGCTCCGCGGTGGCGCGAGCGGTCCAGCCGCCCTGATCCTCGAGAGCCTGCGGGAGGTCCCAGTGGTACAGGGTGGCGATGGGTCGGATCCCCCGCTCGAGGAGCCCGTCGACGAGACGCGAGTAGAACGAGAGTCCCCTCTCGTTCGCCGGACCCGAACCGGTGGCCTGGATGCGCGGCCACGCGATCGAGAAACGGTACGAGTCGAGACCCAGGTCGGCCATCAGGTCGAGGTCGGAATCGACACGGTGGTAGTGGTCGTCGGCCACGTCGCCGTTGTCGTCGTTCCAGATGTTGCCGGGAGTGTGGGAGTACGTGTCCCAGATCGACGGCCCGCGCCCGTCCTCGAAGGCGGCGCCCTCGATCTGGTACGACGCGGTCGCCGAGCCGATGACGAAGTCGGGGGCGAACTCGAGTCCGCCGTCGCGGTAGTCGGGGGAACCTGACGTCACCATTCGAGGCCGGCCTTTCCAGATGAGGCGGCAACCGGGTCGCCGCCGGGGAGCCGGACCGAGAATGCGGCCGGCGAATCCGAGCTGACGACGGCGCCGGATGCGCTCGTCTCGACCTCGAACGTCGCGACACGTCCGTCGGGCGTCGTCACCTCGAGGGTACGAGATCCGTCGCGCCCGTCGGGGTGCAGTTCGAGCACGAGTCCGTCGAGATAGTCGTAGTCGGCCTTGTCGGTGCGCGCACCCCACGGCAGTACGGCCCCGCCGCGGATGTAGAGGGGCAGGGAGTCGAACCCGTGCGTCTCGCGCAGCCAGCGGCCGCCCTCGACGCGCTCACCGGTCCAGTGGTTGGTCCAGATGCCTGCGGGCAGGTAGAACTCCACCTCACCCGCGGCGTCGAAGACGGGCGCGACGAGCACGTCGGCGCCGAGCATGTACTGGCGGTCGAGCTGGCGCGCGGTCTGGTCCTCGGGGAACTCGAGCAGCATCGGCCGCATCACGGGGATGCCGGTCGCGCTCGCCTCGCGGCCCGCGGCGTAGAGGTACGGCATCAGCTGGAGCTTGAGCTTCAGGAACTTGCGGGTGACCTCCACCGCGCTCTGCCCCTCGGCCTCACTGCCGTCGTCGAACACCCACGGCACCCGGTAGGAGTTCGAGCCGTGCAGACGCGAGTGGCTGCCGAGCAGACCGAACGCCACCCACCTCTTGAACACTCCCGCGTCGGGCGTCCCCTCAAAACCGCCGATGTCGTGGCTCCAGAACCCGAAGCCGCTGAGCGAGAGCGAGAGTCCGCCGCGCAGCGTCTCGGCCATCGACGAGTAGGTCGAGGTCGAGTCGCCGCCCCAGTGCACAGGGAGCTGCTGCCCACCGGCGGTCGCCGAGCGCGCGAACAGGACGGCATCGCCCTTGCCGCGCTGCTCCTCGAGCACGTCGAACACGGCCTTGTTGTACAGCTGCGTGTACATGTTGTGCATGCGGTCGGGGGCGGAGCCGTCGAAGTAGTCGACCTCGAGCGGGATTCGCTCGCCGAAGTCGGTCTTGAAGCAGTCGACGCCCTGATCGAGCAGCGCCCGCAGTTTGCCCTGGTACCAGGCCGTCGCCTCGGGGTTGGTGAAGTCGACGAGAGCCATGCCCGCCTGCCAGAGGTCCCACTGCCAGACCGAGCCGTCGGGACGCTTCACCAGGTAGCCGGCGTCCGCGCCCTCGCGGAACAGCGGCGAGCGCTGGGCGATGTACGGATTGATCCAGACGCAGACCCGCAGGTCGCGCTCGTGCAGACGCGCGAGCATGCCGTCGGGATCCGGGAAGACGCGGGGATCCCACTCGAAGTCGCACCAGTTGAACTCGCGCATCCAGAAGCAGTCGAAGTGGAAGACGCCGAGCGGCAGGTCGCGCTCCATCATCCCGTCGATGAACTCGTTGACGGTCGCCTCGTCGTAGTCGGTCGTGAAGCTCGTCGTGAGCCACAGCCCGAACGACCAGGCGGGCACCTCGGCGGGCCGACCGGTGAGCTCGGTGTAGCGGGTGAGCACGTCCTTCGGGGTCGGCCCGTCGACGATGAAGTACTCGATGCTCTCGCCGGGGACGGAGAACTGGACGCGCTCGACGGCCTCGGAGCCGACCTCGTAGCTGACGGCGCCCGCGTCGTTCACGAGCACGCCGTAGCCGCGGCTCGACAGGTGGAAGGGGACGTTCTTGTAGGCCTGCTCGCTGGAGGTTCCGCCGTCGGCGTTCCAGATGTCGACGGTCTGGCCGTTCTTGACGACCGGGCCGAAGCGTTCGCCGAGGCCGTAGATGGTCTCGCCGACGCTCAGGTCGAGCTGCTCGTGGATGTAGGTGCGCGAGCTCGGCGCACTCGTGGCGGCACGGGCGTTCCCGACCGGCCCGCCGTCGACCTGTGCGTCGGGCGCCAGCGTCATGTAGCCGAGTGATTTCAGACCGCTCGCGGTGAGGACGCGGCCGTTCGAGGTGAACTCGATGCCCCACGGGCCCTTCTCGCGGACCGTGGCGACGAGGTCGCCTGAGACGAGACGGGTGGTGCCGTCCTCGAGCGTCTCGACCGTGCCGACGCCGTCCGGAGCCGCGCCGACGAGGTCGAAGCCCATCGGGCGCGGGCGCCCCTGGAAGTGCTCGGCCCGAACGCCGATCACGCCGACCGACGGCGACCACAGCGTGACCGTGAAGGTCGGACGGTTGAGCGTCGCGCCGCGCGAGGTGATCGGGACCGTCGGTGCGGTCAGGACGATCTCGCGCCCCGCGACGTCAACGTCGTAGATCTCGCGGGCGTAGAGCGCGTCGACTCCTGGGCGAAGCTGCCAGAAACCGTCGGTGAACTTCATGGTGACCTTTCGGGTCCGGCCGGAGCCGGTGATGGTGGAGCGGGTGCTACTTGACCGCGCCCGCGGTGATACCGCGGGTCAGGGTGCGCTGGAAGATGAGGAAGAAGATGAGCGTCGGGATGACGCCGAGGAGCGCGGAGGCGCTCGTCGTCGTGACATCCATGAGTCGGTCGCCCTGGAGCACGCTGATCGCGACCGGCACCGTCTGGGTCGAGTTGTCGACCAGGAAGGTGAGCGGGATCAGGAACTCGTTCCACGTCCAGATGAAGAAGAAGATGAGCAGAACGCTGAGCGTCGGCCTGCTGATCGGCACGATGACCCGCCACAGCGTCGTCCAACGCGATGCGCCGTCGAGCGCCGCCGCCTCGAGGACCTCCTTCGGGAAGGTCCCGAACACGGAGGCCAGCAGGTAGGTGCCGAACGCGCTCTGGATGACGGTGAAGATGATCACCACCGACCACGGGTTGTTGTACAGCCCGACGGCCTTGAACATGTTGTAGAGCGGGTAGAGCAGTGCCTCCTGGGGCAGCAGGTTCGCGAGCAGGAACGCGAGCACCACCCAGGTGTTGCCTCGGATGCGCCCGATGCCGATCGCGAAGGCGTTGAGCACCGAGATGACGACCGCGAAGACCGCGACGGTTCCCGAGATCCAGATCGAGTTCCACAGCTTCTCGGGGAAGTTGACCCGCTCCCAGAAGTTCACGATGCCGTCGAGGTACAGCGAGCCCGGGAACGAGAGAGGGCCCGTGCTGTTGTAGTCGGCCGGCGACTTGAACGAGTTGATGAGGATCAAGAGGAACGGGAAGGCGATCGCGATGGCGCCGACGATCGTCAGCACCAGAACGAGGATGTCGACACCGGTGGGCTTGTTGCGCTTGTTCTGACGCGGGGCCGGCCGGTTCGCCGTGCCCTCGGTCGCCGCCGGGACGGTCAGCGCGGGGGTCGAGGTGGTCACAGGCCCTCCCGGTCTGCGCGCTCCGCTGCGCTCTGCGCGCGGAGGAAGAAGACGGCGACGATGCCGATGAGGATGGTGAGAGCGGTCGCGATGGTGGCTCCGTAGCCCACCTGCTGCGATTGGAAGAACTCGCTGTACGCGTAGTAGCTCGGCACAAGCGTGCTCGTTCCGGGCCCGCCGCGGGTCAGCACGTAGATGGGGCCGAACACCTTCAGCGCCGCGATCGTGCAGGTGAGGGTGACGACGAAGATCTCGGGGCGGATCATGCCGACGGTGATCGCGCGGAAGCGCTGCCACCAGCCGGCGCCGTCGAGTTCCGCCGCCTCGTAGAGCTCGGGGTCGACTCGCTGCAGCGCCGCCATGAAGATGACGACGGGGTAGCCGAGCTGCACCCAGATGAGCACGACCATGATGCTGAGGAGCGCGGTGTCGGGGCTCCCCAGCCAGTTGTGGGCGAGGTCCCCGAGCCCCACGTAGCCGAGGATCTCGTTGAGCGCACCGTTCTGCGGCCGGAGGATCCAGCCGATCACGATGCCGGCGACGGCGACGGGGAGGATCTGCGGCAGGTAGTACGTGGCGCGGAGGAAGCTGGCGGTCCGGCCGCCGAACTTGCGTCCGACGATGTCGAAGAGCACGGCCGCGATCAGCAGGCCGAGCACCGTCGGCACGATGACCATCGCGACGATCATCGCGATCGTGTTCCGGAACGAGGCCCAGAACTCCTCGTCGCCGATGAGCTTGACCCAGTTCTCGAGCCCGATCCACTCGGGAGGACGGATGCCCCGGTACTCCGTGAAGGAGAGGTACACGTTCCAGACGAGCGGGATCAGCACGACGAACGTGAGGAGGGCGAGACCCGGGATGAGGTAGAGCCACCATCCCGCGGCGCGTCCACCCCGGTCGGGGAACGCGCTCACCTCGCGCTGCTTCTTCGGGCGCTGTGCGCGCACGAACGGAACCTGTGTTGCCATGCTTCCCACCTCTGACCGACCGCGCGAACGCTGCGCGCGGCCTGGTTGGCGGTCCCGTCGGCCGCGAGGCCGACGGGACCGCGGACCGACTACTTGCGGAAGTCCTCGACGTACGAGTCGTAGCCGTCACCGAGCGTCGTGAGCACGCCGTCGGTGTCCTTCGTGCCGTTCAAGAGCTCCTGCAGGTTGGCGACGATGTCGTCGTAGAACGTCGGCGTGGGCCAGTCGGGGTAGAAGGCCAGACCGTCCTCCTCGTTGACCGCGTTGAAGCCCTCGATCAGCTCCTGGCTCTTCGGGTCCGTGATGTCGGCGACGTCGGCCGCGACGGGCAGACCGCCGTTGTTGCCGATCAGGGCCTGGATCTCGGGGCGCATCGTGATGTCGATGAACTTGTAGGCCAGGTCGGGGTTCTTCGCGTTCGCGGGGACGACCCACATGTTGCCGGCGGAACCGAGGCTCAGCTCGGACTCGGGGAACTGGAAGATGCCCCAGTCGAACGAGTCGATCTCGTCGACGAAGCGGCCGTACCACCAGCTGCCGGAGAAGAACAGCGGGCTCTCGCCGTTGATGAACGAAACTCCGGCGTCCTCAGCCTTCAGGCCGGTCGCGTCGGTCGAGATGTAGCCGGCGTCCGTCCAGTCGGTGAGGGTGTCGGTCGCGTAGGTGAGCGGCTCGCCGGTCCAGTCGACCGGGTTCTCGTAGAGCTGGTAGTCGTTGACCCACTGGCGGTCCGACTTGCTCAGCGCGAGCTGGTACCAGAGCTGCCCCAGCGGGTACTCGAGTGCCGCCTCCGCGAGAGGGGTGGTGCCGTCGGCGACGAACGCGTCCATAGCGGTCTCGAGCTCGGCGAGCGTGGTCGGGACCTCGATGCCCTTCGCGGCGAAGGCGTCCTTGTTGTAGTACATGGTCACGTACTCGCCGTAGTTGGGGATTCCGTACCAGTCGCCGGAGCCCATGACTCCGTCTTCGCTGTAGCGAGCGGTGGTCTGGAGCGCGGGGGCGAGCTTGTCCGCCCATCCGTACTCGTCGACGGCGTCGGTGATCGGGGTCAGCAGGCCCTGGCTGGCGAGGAGGCCGGCCGTCGCGTTGCCCTTGTTGTACTCGAGGATGTCGGGGGCCTGGTCGGAGTTGAGGACCTGGCTGGCGGTCGAGCGGATCTGCTCGAAGGCCTTCTCCTCGTACTCGACCTTGGCGCCGGTCTCCTCTTCGAAGACCTTGATCGCCTCATCCCAGGCGATGCCCATCGCGCTGTTCTGGGCTTCGAAGTGCCACAGCTTCAGAGTGTTGTCGTCTTCGCCGGACCCGGAGGCCGAGCAGCCGGCGAGCGCCAGGGCGCTGACCGTGAGAGCGGCGGCGGATGCAATCCACCGAGATCGCCGTGAACGCATAGAGAAGCTCCTTTGCTTGGGTGCTGTGTGCCGAGCGCCCTCTCTGGGAGCGCTCCCGGGTACAGCTTCAGGCACGGGATTTGATTTTGTCAAGCGACAAAACAATTACGAGGAGAGAACCGTGCGCATCGCCGATACCGCCGCCCCGCGAGCGTAGAGACCGAAGTCGAACCGGGGCCGCTCGATCCTCACGTCGTCGGGCGAGAGCTGCTCGAGATACTCGGCGAGCGCGCGAGGGACCTCCTCGGGCGCGAGGTCGAGCATGTCGAGCCCCTCCCCCATCACGCTCACGGCGCCGGGGTCGAACGCGTTGACCGACTCGGCGATCACGGCTCCCAGGGCGAAGGCCGCTCGGCGGAACGAGTCGAGCGCGACGGGATCGCCCTGGTGGGCGCGACTCACCGCGAGCGCGTACTCGCCGGGCGCGACGCCGGCGTTGTGCTCGATCGCGGGCATGGTGATGAAGCTGTGCACGCAGTCGGTGTGGCCGTTGTCGCAGACCCGCCCCGCGCCGCCGATCCGAGCGTGGCCCACCCGGCCGCTCCGCCCGTGCACGCCCTCCATCAGATCGCCGTCGATGACCACACCGCTGCCGATGCCGGCACCGAGGCCGTAGACCACGATCGACTCGTCCTCGTCGCCGCTGCCGAACCAGTGGTGGGCACCCGCGAGGGCGTGCACGTCGTTGGTGACGACGGTGCGGATGCAGGTGGCCCGCTCGACGAGCGAGCGCAGCGGGACCGGCGGGTCCCAACCGAGGAAGTTGGACCGTTCGACCACCTCGACCTCGCCCTGCCGGAGCACGTCGCCCGCGAGGCCGATGCCGATGACCGCGGGCACGGCGTGGTCGCCGAGGAGTTCATCGGTCACCTGGCGGATCAGGTCGACGACCGAGTCGGGGTCGCGGGAGGCGAGAGCCTCTTCGCGCCGGTCGATGACACTCGCCTCGAGATCGAGCAGCACCGCGTAGAGCGCGTCCCCCGTGAGCTTGATGCCGACGAACCGTGCAGCATCGGCCCGCAGGTGCAGCATCTCCTGCGGCCGTCCCCTCGTGACACTCGGCCGGGACTGCCCCTCGATGACGAAGCCGAGCTCGACGAGTTCGCGCACGATCCGAGTGAGGCTCGCACGCGACATGTCGATCCGCTCGGCGAGACGCACCCGCGACTCCTCGCCGTGGATCAGCAGTTCGAGCAGGACCCGGCGGTGCGATGCGGGGAGGTCGGGCCAGCTGGGGGGCGCCGCGCTCACGGCCGCCCCGACGGCCGCGAGGATGAGGAGGAGTCGCGTTCCATCGTGGCCAGCGGATCGGAGAGCACCGCCTCGAAGGCGAGCTCGGCGGCCCCGATGAACAGCAGGTCGGGTCCCAGCTCGGCGGGAACGACCTCGGCCGTGGCCATCGGCTCGCGCAGTGCGCTCGCGGCCACCTGGGCTCGCACGGTCTCGGGCGCGGTGGCGAGGAGCGAGGCGAGGAACCCTCCGAGCACGACGAGACGAGGGTTGAGGGTGGTGATGACGTTCGCGATCGCCACCGCGAGCACTCTCGCCTGCCGCTCGACCTCGGCGCGCACCTCGTCGGTCGCATCCTCGACGAGGCGTCGATGCAGCGTGCGCTCGTCTGCGCTGGTCAGATCGAGCGCACTCAGCAGGGCCGAGCGCTCGACCACGTCCTCGAGGCGAGCGGCCCCGTCGACGGTCGGCACCAGCATGTGACCGAACTCCCCCGCGTAGCCGTCGACCCCGCGCACCGCGCGGCCCTCCGACAGGACTCCGCCGCCGATGCCGCTGGCACCGCCGTTGAGGTAGACGAGGTCGTCGACGCCGCGACCCGCTCCGAAGATGCGCTCGGCGCGCGCACCGACGGCGGCATCGTTCGCGATGGAGGTCGGAATGCCGGTCAGCTCGGCGAGGTCGGCCGCGAAGGTCGACTCGGACCAGCCGAGGTGCGGGGCGTTCCGGACGATGCCGTCGACCCCGCTCACGAGACCGGGGACAGCGACCCCGATGCCGACCAGGACCGCGTCAGCACTCATCCCTGCGATGAGGTCCGCGACCAGTTCGGCGGAGATCTCGAGCGCCTCGTCGACCGTGACGGGAGAGGCCAGCTCTCGGCGGGTGCGCTGCAGCACCACACCGCCGAGCGTCACGGCAGCCGCGGAGACCGCGTCGAGCTCGGGGTTCAGCGCGATGGCGACGGCTCGACCGGTCGTCGCCGCCGTGGGGCTCGGCCTGCCGACGCCCCGAGGTTCTGAGCCGGTCGTCCACGATTCCTCGACCAGTCCGACGGCGGCCAGATCGGCGATGATCCCGCCGATCGTCGACCGGTTGAGCCCGGTCCGGCGGGTCAGTTCCGTGCGCGCCTGCGGCCCGCTCTGGTGCAGCATCGACAGAACGCGCGACAGGTTCGCCCTGCGCAGTTCATCGTTGTTGCGAGCGGTCTCCACGGCTTGACCTTATCGTTTGACACCTGCCCGCAGGGCGAATAAGTTGGCGCCTAGAACATTCTCACCGATGATGTTGAAACAGACAGGACCCACCATGGCTGACGCACCTACCCGCGCCGATAAGTTCTCCTTCGGTCTCTGGACCGTCGACTACACGGGAGCCGACCCGTTCGGCGGCCCGACCCGCAGCAACCTCGACGTCGTCCACGTCGTCGAGAAGCTCAACGAACTGGGTGCGTACGGCCTCACGTTCCACGATGACGACCTCTTCGCCTTCGGCTCGACCGACGCCGAGCGTCAGAACCAGATCGACCGCCTCAAGCAGGCTCTCGCCGACACCGGCCTCATCGTGCCGATGGTGACCACCAACCTCTTCAGCGCTCCGGTCTTCAAGGACGGCGGCTTCACCTCGAACGACCGCGCCATCCGTCGCTTCGCGCTCCGCAAGGTCCTCCGCAACATCGACCTCGCCGCCGAGCTCGGCGCGAAGACGTTCGTCATGTGGGGTGGCCGCGAAGGCGCCGAGTACGACTCCGCGAAGGACATCCGCCAGGCGCTCGAGCGCTACCGCGAGGCCGTCAACCTGCTGGGCGACTACGTGACCGACAAGGGTTACGACATCCGCTTCGCGATCGAGCCCAAGCCCAACGAGCCCCGCGGCGACATCCTGCTCCCGACGCTCGGCCACGCACTCGCCTTCATCAACAGCCTCGAGCGCCCCGAGCTGGTCGGCGTCAACCCCGAGGTCGGCCACGAGCAGATGGCGGGACTCAACTTCGCCGCCGGAATCGCGCAGGCGCTGTACCACGAGAAGCTCTACCACATCGACCTCAACGGCCAGCGCGGCATCAAGTACGACCAGGACCTCGTCTTCGGTCACGGCGACCTGTACAACGCGTTCGCCCTCGTCGACCTCCTCGAGAACGGCGGCCCCGCGGGCGGCAAGGCCTACGACGGTCCCCGCCACTTCGACTACAAGCCGAGCCGCACCGAGGACGAGACCGGAGTCTGGGACTCGGCCGCCGCGAACATGCGCAACTACCTCCTCCTCAAGGAGCGCGCTGCCGCATTCCGCGCCGACCCCGAGGTCCAGGAGGCACTCGAGGCCTCGAAGGTCACCGAGCTGTCGGTCCCGACCCTGAACGAGGGCGAGAGCTACGACGACATCCTCGCCGACCGTTCGGCGTACGAGGACTTCGACGCCTCGGCGTACTTCAACGGCAAGGGCTTCGGCTTCGTCCGCCTGCAGCAGCTCGCCACCGAGCACCTGCTCGGCGCGCGCTGACCCTTCGCACGAATCGGACCCGGCTCCGGCGTCTGCGGCTTCTGCCGTAGGGTCGGAGCCGGGCCTTTCTGCGCCGCCCGCCGGCGCTTGAACCAACTCCCGGGATTCACCCGCCTTCAGAGAAGAGAAGCAATGACGCTCGTCGCCGGTGTCGATTCCTCGACCCAGAGCTGCAAGATCGTAGTCAGGGACCTCGAGTCGGGTCAGATGATCCGCTCGGGTCGTGCGACGCACCCGGTCGGCACCGAGGTCGATCCCGCCGCCTGGTGGGCGGCCCTGCAGACGGCGATCGCCGACGCGGGCGGTCTCGATGACGTCGCCGCCATCTCGGTCGCCGGTCAGCAGCACGGCATGGTCGTGCTCGACGAGTCGGGCGCCGTCATCCGCGACGCGCTCCTCTGGAACGACACCCGCTCCTCCGCCGCTGCGAAGGCGCTCATCGAGGAGTTCGGCGCCGAGGATCTGATCAAGCGCACCGGCTCGACGCCCGTCGCGTCGTTCACCGCCACGAAGCTCCGCTGGCTTCGCGACGCGGAGCCCGAGAACGCGGCCAAGGTCGCCGCGGTCGCACTCCCCCACGACTGGCTGACGTGGCGCCTGCTGGGCTACGGCCCCCAGGGCGAGAGCCCGCTCGGTCCCGACCTGTCCGCTCTCGTCACCGACCGGTCGGATGCGAGCGGAACCTCGTACTGGAACCCCGGCGCTGGCGAGTACGACCGCGATCTGCTCGTCGCCGCCCTCGGCCACGACGCCGTCCTCCCCCGGGTCCTCGGTCCGTCCGAGCTCGCGGGCACCACAGTCGCCCAGGCCGACGCCGGCGTGCCGGAGGGCATCGTCGTCGGGCCCGGTGCCGGTGACAACGCGGGGGCCGCACTCGGTCTCGGTGCCGAAGAGGGCGATGTCGTCGTGTCCATCGGCACGAGCGGAACCGTCTTCGCCGTCACACAGGTCGCCTCCGCCGACCCGACGGGCACGGTCGCCGGATTCGCCGACGCGTCCGGGCTGTTCCTGCCGCTCGTCGCCACCCTGAACGCCGCGCGCATCCTCGACGTGACGACCGCGCTTCTCGGAGTCGACCACACGGCGCTCGGCGACCTGGCGCTCGAGGCCGCTCCCGGAGCCGACGGTCTCGTGCTCGTGCCCTACTTCGAGGGCGAGCGCACCCCCAACCTGCCCGATGCGAAGGCGACACTCTCCGGGATGTCCCTCGCGTCCACGACGCGCCCGAACCTGGCTCGCGCCGCGATCGAGGGCATGCTGTGCGCCCTCGCCGATGGGCTCGACGCCGTCCGCGCCGTCGGCCTCCGCGAGAAGCGCGTCCTGCTGATCGGCGGTGCGGCGCAGAACGACGCCGTGCAGGCGATCGCCGCGCAGGTCTTCGATGCCCAGGTCGAGATCCCCGAGCCCGGTGAGTACGTCGCCTCCGGTGCGGCGGTTCAGGCCGCGTGGGCGCTCACCGGCGTCCGCCCGGAGTGGTCGGTCAGCATCATCGCCCGTCCTGCATCCGACACCCGCCCAGAGATCCGCGAGGCCTACGCGGCCGCCCGCGCCATCTACTGACGCCCACCGGGGGCGTCCGAGCAGGACGTCCCCGCACGGCTGCCGTGAATGCGCCGGCGGTCCGCGTCGGCGTACGCTGACGGACATGTCCGATGTCTGGCAGCAGCTGCCGTTCAGTCAGCGCCGCGCCGGCGAGGACGAGTCGTCGGTCAGCAGCGACTGGCGCCCGTACACCGGGCGCACTCTGATGGCGCTCGCCTCGGCGCTCGATTCGCTGACCGACGAGCAGTGGGCGTCGGATGCGCTCACCCCGAGACGCGGGCACGGCCGACCGAGCGTCGCGGAGACGATCGCGGATCTCGTCCGCGCGTTGGAGCCGCGCGCACTGCTGAGGCGCGGCTCAGCGTCGGCCGTCGAACCGACGGAGATGACGGCCGCGCTGCGTCACCGGGGCGAGGAGTTCGCCGCCGGTTCCGGTCGGCGCGGTCTCGGCGCACTGACCGCCGTCGTCCAGCACGCCTACGACGTCACTGTGCCGCTGGAGGTCGCCGACCCGGTCGAGCCTCGCGCATCCGGTGCTGTCGCTCTCGGCCTGGCGGCCGCCGCCCCCACCCCGCTCCGCGGCGTACTGGTGGGTCGCTCGCTCGTCGCGGCCGACGCCGATTGGCTGATCGGAGCGGGACCCGCGATCCGGGGCACCGCGGGCGAGCTCGTGTGCTGGCTCGGCGGCCGCGACGTGACTCCGTTCTTCGACCGGCCGGGTGCGAAGCGCGCAGATTCCGCCGAGCCCGCAGACTCCTCCAGCTGACGCCGAAGCCCGCCGAAGGCGCTTCGGGGTGCCGCGGCGAGACCGCCGCAGCACCCCGAGGACTCAGCGTCCGCCCGAGCGGCGCTTGTTGAAGACGTCGAAGGCCACAGCCAGCAGGAGCACGAGGCCCTTCACCGCCTGCTGCCAGTCGCTTCCGATGCTCAGGATGGACATGCCGTTGTTGAGCACGCCGATGATGAATCCACCGATGATGGCGCCGCTGATCGTGCCGACACCGCCCTGCACCGCCGCGCCTCCGATGAAGGCCGCCGAGATGGCCTCCAGCTCGAAGCCGTCACCGGCCTGGGGACCGGCGATGTTGAGGCGTGCGGTGAAGATGACGCCCGCGATCGCGGCCAGCACGCCCATGTTGACGAACAGCCAGAAGTCGACGGACCGCGTCTTGATGCCCGACAGTTCGGCCGCGTGCCTGTTTCCGCCGATGGCGAAGATGTGCCGGCCGAACACGGTCCTGTTCGCGACGGTCGTGTAGATCAGCACCAGAACGCCCAGGATGATCAGCGTGACGGGGATGCCCTTGGCCGCGGCGAGCGAGTAGAAGAAGAACCCGATACCCGCCGACACCAGCACCAGCTTGGCGATGAAGAAGGCGAGCGGCTCGGTGTCCTGCCCGTACTTCTGACGCCCCACGCGCGTGCGCAGCTGCTGCACGATGAGCCCGATGATCGCGATCGCACCGACCGACAGGGTGACGAGGTCGAGCGACGACCTCGGCCCCAGGTCGATGGGGGCCAGCTCGATGAAGCCGTTCCCGAGGGAGCGGTACTCCGCGGGGAACGAGCCGATGTTCGAGCTGCCCAGCACGATCAGCGCAGCCCCGCGGAAGATGAGCATGCCCGCGAGGGTGACGATGAACGCGGGTATCCCGACGTAGGCGATCCAGAACCCCTGCCACGCGCCGACGATGGCGCCGACGAGCAGCGAGAGCAGGATCGCGAGCCACCAGTCGAGGCCCATCCGCACCGCGAACACGCCCGAGATCGCGCCGACGAACGCCGCGACCGAACCGACGGACAGGTCGATGTGGCCGGCGACGATGACGAGCACCATCCCGATCGCGAGGATCAGGATGTAGCCGTTCTGCACGATCAGGTTGGAGATGTTCTGCGGGCGGAGCAGGATGCCGTTCGTGAGCACTCCGAAGAGGGCGATCACCACGATCAGCGCGATGAAGATGCCGTTCTTGCCGAGGTCGGCGAGGATGTGGGCGATCGCCGCGGTGAACCGGTTCTGGGGCGGACCGATCTCCTCGGTGCCCACCGGGCCGCCTCCCGGACGGATTTCAGTGTTGGTCATGTCAGTTCCGGCTCCTCGTCGAGACCCTCATCGGGGTGCTTCCATGGTCATGTACTTGATGAGCACCTCGGGGGTTGCTCCTTCGATGGGCAGTTCGCCCGTGATCCTGCCCTCCGAGATCGCGTAGATGCGATCGCAGATGCCGAGCAGCTCGGGCAGCTCCGACGAGATCACGATGATGCCCTTGCCCTCGGCCGCGAGCCTGTTGATGATCGTGTAGATCTCGTACTTGGCTCCGACGTCGATCCCTCGGGTCGGCTCATCGAGGATCAGCACGTCGGGGTCGGAGTAGATCCACTTCGATAGCACCACCTTCTGCTGGTTGCCGCCGGACAGCTTGCCCGTCTTCGCCAGCACGGTCGGCGACTTGATGTTCATGCTCCTGCGGTACTCGTTCGCGACGTCGAACTCCTTGCCGTCGTCGATGAGTCCGAGCCGTTCGAGCTTCTTGAGCGAGGCGAGCGAGATGTTGCGCTTGATGTCCTCGATCAGATTGAGACCGTAGAGCTTGCGATCCTCGGTCACGTAGGCGAGCCCGTTCTCGATCGCCTCGGTGACCGTCCGGGTCTTGATCTCCTGGCCGTTCTTGAACACCTTGCCGCTGATCTTCGCGCCGTACGAACGGCCGAACAGGCTCATCGCGAACTCGGTCCGACCGGCACCCATGAGGCCGGCGATGCCGACGATCTCGCCCCGACGCACCGAGAGGTTGACGTTGTCGACGACGACCCGGCTCGTGTCCTGGGGGTGGTGGGCCGTCCAGTTCTCGACCCGGAGGATCTCGTCTCCGATCGACGGCGTGTGGTCGGGATAGCGGTGCTCGAGGTCCCGGCCGACCATGTCCTTGATGATGCGGTCCTCGCTCACCTCGTCCTTGGTCATCGTCTCGATGCTCTTGCCGTCGCGGATGACCGTGACGGAGTCGGCGATGCGTTTGATCTCGTTCAGCTTGTGGCTGATGATGATGCTCGTGATGCCCTGCTCCTTGAGCTGCAGGATCAGATCGAGCAGGTGATCGGAGTCCTCGTCGTTGAGGGCGGCCGTCGGCTCGTCGAGGATCAGCAGCTTCACGCGCTTGGACAGCGCCTTGGCGATCTCGACGAGCTGCTGCTTGCCGACGCCGATGTCCATGATCTTGGTCGTCGACTTCTCGCGCAGGCCGACGCGGGTCAGCAGCGTCTGCGCCTCCGCGTTGGTCTTCTGCCAGTCGATGAGGCCGAAGCGACCCTGATCTCGTTGTTGAGGAAGATGTTCTCGGCGATCGACAGATAAGGGCTGAGCGCCAGCTCCTGATGGATGATGACGATGCCCTTGGCTTCGCTGTCGCGGATGTTGCCGAGTTCGAGCGTCTCGTTCTCGAAGACGATGTCGCCGGTGTAGGTGCCGAACGGGTAGACCCCGGAGAGCACCTTCATGAGCGTCGACTTCCCCGCGCCGTTCTCACCGCAGATGGCGTGCACCTCGCCGCGGGCGACGTTCAGGGAGACGTTCTGCAGCGCCTTGACGCCGGGGAACTCTTTGGTGATGCTGCGCATCTCCAAGATGTTCGTAGTCATTTTCCGGATCCGACTCTTTCTGGTGGGGGCTGATCTTCCGGGCGGGGCTGATCCTGCAGGAGCCCGGTGGCGGCCGTCGGAACGGCCGCCACCGGACTCAGAGGTCGACTATCAGCCGTCGATCTCGTCCTGCGTCCAGTAACCGGTGTCGACCAGGGCGGACGTGACGTTCTCCTTGGTGACGATGACCGGGCTCAGGAGGTAGGACGGGACGACCTTCACTCCGTTGTCGTAGTCGGTCGTGTTGTTGACCTCGGGCTCCTCGCCGTTCAGGACGGCAATGGTCATCTTGACCGCTTCGGCAGCGAGTTCGCGAGTGTCCTTGAAGATCGTCGCGTACTGCTCGCCGTCGACGATGGCCTTGACCGAGTCGAGCTCGGCGTCCTGACCCGAGATGATGGGCCAGTCCGGTCCGACCGCGTAGCCGGCGTCGGTGAGTGCGGAGATGATTCCACGGCTCAGTCCGTCGTAGGGCGACAGGACCGCGTCGACCTGGGTGCCGTCCGAGTAGGTGGACGTGAGCAGGTCCTCCATGCGCGACTGGGCGTTCTCGAGCTTCCAGTCCTGCGTGGCGACGACCTGGAAGTCGGTCTGACCCGACTTCACGACGAGGGTCTTGTCATCGATGTAAGGCTGCAGGACGTCCATCGACCCGTTGAAGAAGAACGTGGCGTTGTTGTCGTCGGGCGAGCCGGCGAACAGTTCGATGTTGAACGGCCCTGCGGGGGCGTCCGGGAGAGCCTTGCCGTCGAGGTCGGTCAGACCGAGCCCGTTGAGCACCGAGTAGGCCTGCTGCTGGCCGACGAGGTAGTTGTCGAACGTCGCGTAGTAGCTCACCGCGTCGGTGTCGACGAGGAGTCGGTCGTACGCGATGACGGCGATGTCCTGGCTGGCTGCCTCTTCGAGGACGGTGGTCAGAGCCGATCCGTCCTTCGCGGCCACGATGAGGGCGACCGCACCCTTGGTGATCATGTTCTCGATCTGGCTGATCTGGGTCGGGATGTCGTCCTCGGCGTACTGGAGGTCGACGGTGAACCCTTCGTCCTCGAGCTGCTCCTTGACGTTGTTGCCGTCCGCGATCCAGCGCTCGGACGACTGCGTGGGCATCGCGACGCCGACGAGCTCGCCGCCGCCCGCTCCTGCGTCACCCCCGCCTGAGTCGCCGCCGCTGCTGCACGCAGCCAGCGAGGCGAGGAGTGCGCCAGCGGCCGCGAATGCGACCAGTGCCTTCTTCTTCACTGTGTTTCCTTTCGTTTTTCGCTTCGGACGCCGTTGTCGAGAGGCTTCCTGGGATGTCCCGGACACGCGGTCCGAGGTCTGGTGATCGGCGCCGGTGGCGTCCGATGGGTCGGAGTCGGCCCGCCCGTCATGCGGGAGCCGCCAATCGCGAGCCGGGTGCGTCGCGCGCCGCGAAGAGCGCATCGACATCGGTCTGCGCGAGCGCCTGCGGATCGCCGACTCCGCGGGCGAGATAGACGGCTCGCGCCACCTCCTCGACCTGGAGGGCCCGATCGACGGCGGCCCGTGCATCGGCACCGACGGTGAACGGTCCGTGTCCGCGCATGAGCACGGCCCGCGAGCGCGCCCCGGCCAGGACGTCGGCGATCGCGTGTCCGAGGGATTCGTCGCTCGAGGTCACGAGCGGACCCACCGGGATGTCGCCGCCGAAGCGGGCCGCAACGGTCGTGAGGACGCTCGGGATGGGCTCGGAGATGGCGGCCCAGGCGACCGCATAGGGCGAGTGCGTGTGCACGACCGCGCCGACCTCGGGCATCGTGCGGTACAGGTATCCATGAGCCGCCGCCTCGAGCGCGGGCGAGAGCTCGCTGCCCAGGCTGTCGCTGGCGACCACTCCACGCAGATCGCAGACGACCAGGTTCTCCGGTGCGACGTCGTCGTAGTGGACGTCGACGGAGGTGATGACCAGGAGGTCGGCCCCGGGGACGCGGACGGAGATCTGCGCCTCGTCGGAGGTGACCAGATCGCGACGGACGAGGTCGTGGTGGGAGCGGCTCAACTCGGCGCGGGCACGGACGATGGCGACTTCGATCTCGGGAGAGAAACCCACGTCAGCACCTCATCGTCCTGGTCACGTCGTCTTCGATGTGAACGGTCACATTGACCGGGGCAATACTAAGCCCAGCGCGCCTCAGGCTGTCAATCCCGGGTTCGGTCTCGCTTCGGTAACGCCCCGACGGGCCCGTGCGAGATCAGAATGCGGGATGGGAGGTCGAGTTCCTGACGATGAGTGCGGGGGTGATCGGCGGCCCCTGAGGAGCCTCGCCGGCGATCCTGCCGAGCAGCAGTTCGACGCAGCGGCGGCCGATCTCGGCGAAGTCCTGACTCACGGTCGTGAGGGGCGGCCAGAAGTGCGACGCCTCGGGGATGTCGTCGAACCCGACCACGCTGATGTCGCGCGGGCAGTCGAGACCGGCGTCGCGGATCGCGTGCAGCAGACCGAGGGCCATCTGGTCGTTCGAGGAGAAGACCGCTGTGAAGTCGCGGAAGCGCAGGAGCTCCGTGCCGGCGCGGTACCCGAAGTCGGCCGTCCAGTCCCCGAGGATCGGTGCGGTCGTCGGCACGTCGTTGTCGGACATCTCGGCGAGGAAGCCGCGCATCCTCGCCTCCGCCTCGATCCAGTCCTGGGGACCGGCCAGGTGGTAGATGCTGCGGTGTCCGAGTTCGATGAGGTGCCGGGTCGCGGCGCGGGCCCCCGCCATCTGGTCGACGTGCACCGCGTTCGCCCCCAGCTCGTGCGTCGATTGCAGCGTCACGTAGGGAACGCGGAGATTCATCCTCTCGATGGCGGAGAACACCCGCACCTGGGGCGCGATGATCACGATCCCCTCGACGGCCTGATCGATGAGGTGGTCGAAGGCGTCCACGATCGTGGCCTCGTCGGGATGCGGAGCGTTCGCGGTGACGACGGTGTAGTCCGCCTCGCGCGCGGCCGCCTCGACCGACTGGATGCTCGTGGAGGGCCCGTAGTGCGCTCGGGTCGAGGTCAGGATGCCAATGGTCCGCGACCGGCTGGTCACGAGCGCGCGGGCGGCCCGATTCGGTCGGTATTGCAGCTGCTCCATCGCGGCGAGCACACGGTCGCGGGTGGTGTCGCGGATGCTCGGGTGGTTGTTGAGCACCCGGGAGACCGTCTGGTGCGACACATCGGCCAGGCGAGCGACGTCGCGGATGCTCGCGGCACGGTCAGCGCCGCGTCCCGCCGACCCGTCGGTGCTCTCGGTGGACAACGCTGACCCTCACTGCTTCCGCAGTATGCGGCGGCGCGACCATTATGCACCGCGGGATATGTGACAGCCGACCTTGTCACATCGGGCGCTTCCGCCGGATGTGACAGTCACTTGGCGCTCTCCCGGTGTCGCGGAAACGACCGATGGGTCGGAACCCGGAGGTTCCGACCCATCGAACTGCGATCGATCAGCGGCCGGAGCGGCGCTTGCTGATCACGTCGAACGCGACGGCGAGGAGGAGCACGAGGCCCTTGATGACCTGCTGCCATGCGGCGTCGACCGAGAGGATCGACAGACCCTGGTTGAGGACACCCATGACCAGACCACCGATGACGGCGCCGATGACGGTACCGACTCCACCCTGGACCGCCGCACCGCCGATGAAGACCGCGGCGATGGCGTCGAGCTCGAAGCTCTGACCGGCCGAGGCGACGGCGCTACCGGCGCGAGCGGTGCTGACGACACCGGCGAGGCCGGCGAGCAGACCCATGTTGACGAAGATGAAGAAGTTGACCCACTTCGTCTTCACGCCCGACATCTGCGCGGCGAACAGGTTTCCACCCATCGCGTAGACGTGACGGCCGAACACCGTGCGGTTGAGGACGAACGAGTAGATCAGCACCAGCGCGGCGAGGATCAGCAGGATGATCGGGGTGCCGCGGTTGTAGGCGAGCAGGTAGCTCACGTACATGATCGCGAGGACCGCGATCGCGATCTTCACCCAGAAGGACACCGCACGCTCACGGGGCAGCTCGAGCTTGCGAAGCGTGGCGCGGGTGCGCAGCTGGCTGAACACCACGGCGAGCGAGGCGATGATGCCGATGGCGAAGGTCACCAGGTCGGGGCTGCCGGCTGTGGGGAGCGTGCCCGAGCCGATCGCGTTGAACTCCTGCGGCAGACCGCTGATCGTTCCGCCGGTGAGCAGCACGAGGGCGAGCCCACGGAAGACGAGCATGCCCGCCAGGGTCACGATGAACGCCGGTATGCCGACGAACGCGACCCAGAACCCCTGCCAGGCGCCGATCACCGCGCCGACGACGAGCGACAGGATGACCGCGATGTACCACGGCAGACCCCACGACTGCATCGAGAGGGCCGCGATGGCGCCGACCGTCGCGACGACCGAACCGACCGACAGGTCGATGTGGCCGGCGATGATGACGATGACCATGCCGATCGCGAGGATCAGGACGTAGGCGTTCTGCTGGATCAGGTTGCTGACGTTGCCCGGGTAGAGCAGACGGCCACCGGTGAGCACCTGGAACAGCAGGATGATGACCGCGAGTGCGGCGAGGATGCCGTACTGGCGCAGGTCGAGCCGGACGCGGCGGCGCGGCTTGCCGGGCTCGGACGGCGAAGCGGCGGGGCCCGCCTGCTCGGGGGCTGTCGTGGTCACTTGCTGGCTCCTTCGGTGCGTCCTGCGGTCATGTAGCGCATGAGGTTCTCCTGGGTCGCGTCCTCGCGGGACAACTCACCGGTGATGCGACCTTCGGAGATGGTGTAGATGCGATCGGCGAGGCCGATCAGTTCGGGCAGTTCGGACGAGATGACGATCACGGCTTTGCCCTGGGCCGCCAGCTCGTTGATGATGCCGTAGATCTCGTACTTGGCTCCGACGTCGATGCCTCGCGTCGGCTCGTCGAGGATGAGCACGTCGGGACCGGAGTAGATCCACTTGCTCAGGACGACCTTCTGCTGGTTGCCGCCCGAGAGCCTCCCGGTGAGCGCCGAGACCGAGGAGGTCTTGATGTTCATCTTCTTGCGGTAGTCCTCGGCCACCGCGTACTCGCGGTTGCGGTCGATGACCCCGAGCTTGGCGAGCTTGCCCAGCGCGGCCGCGGACACGTTGACCGTGATGCTGCCGATCAGGTTGAGGCCGTAGCGCTTGCGGTCCTCTGTGGCGTAGGCGAGGCCGTTCTTGATCGCCTCGTCGACGGTCTTGGTGGAGATCTCGACGCCGTCCTTGAACACCTTGCCGGTGATCGAGTTGCCGTAGGAGCGGCCGAAGATGCTCATGGCGAGCTCGGTGCGGCCGGCACCCATGAGGCCCGCGAAGCCGACGATCTCGCCCGCGTTCACGTGGAAGGAGGCGTCGTCGACGACCTTCCGGTTGACGTCGACCGGGTGGTAGGCGTTCCAGTGCTCGACCCGGAACTTCTCGCCGCCGATGTGCGGATCGCGCGGCGGGAACTGGTTGTCGAGCGAGCGTCCCACCATGTCGCGGATGATGCGGGTCTCGATCGAGTCGCTGTCCTCGACGGGGAACGCCTCGATCGTGGAGCCGTCGCGGATCACGGTCACCGTGTCGGCGATGGCCCGGATCTCCTTCAACTTGTGGCTGATGATGATCGAGGTGATGCCCTGCTCGCGCAGGTGGTTGATCAGGTCGAGCAGGTGGGCCGAGTCGTCGTCGTTCAGCGCGGCGGTCGGCTCGTCGAGGATGAGCAGCTTGACCCGCTTCGACAGCGCCTTGGCGATCTCGACGAGCTGCTGCTTGCCGACGCCCAGCTCGAGGATCTTCGTCGCGGGATTCTCATCGAGACCCACGCGGGCGAGCAGCTTGACCGCCTCGGAGTTGGTCTTGTTCCAGTCGATCACCCCGCCCTTCTGGATCTCGTTACCGAGGAAGATGTTCTCGGCGATCGAGAGGTAGGGGCTGAGCGCGAGCTCCTGGTGGATGATGACGATGCCGTCGTGCTCGCTGTCGTTGATGGAACGGTACGAGACCTCTTTGTCTTCGAACTTGATCGTTCCGTCGAAGCTGCCGTGGGGGTAGACGCCGCTCAGCACCTTCATGAGCGTCGACTTGCCTGCGCCGTTCTCGCCGCAGATCGCGTGCACCTCGCCGCGGGCGACGGTGATGCTCACGCCGTTCAGCGCCTTGACGCCGTTGAAGTCCTTGACGATGTCGGTCATCGTCAGGATCGGGTTGTTGCTCATGCTCTCTCCGAAGTCACCTGGCGTCTGCACCAGGGGTGTGTCACAAGGGTAAGTCGGCGGCGGCCCGTGAGAGCCGCCGCCGACTTGGTTTCGGAATCAGAGTCCGACGTCAGCTGCCTTGAGGAAGCCCGAGTCGATCAGAAGCGACTGCACGTCATCCTTCACGACCACCTGGGGGTCGAGCAGGAAGGACGGGACGACCTTGTTGCCGTTGTCGTAGGTCTCGGTGTCGTTGACCTCGACCTCGTCACCGGCGACGATCGCCTGGATCATCTTCTGGACCTGGTTGCCCAGCTCGCGGGTGTCCTTCCAGACCGTCATCGACTGACGGTCGGCGAGGATCGCCTCGACGTTCGCCTTGTCGGCGTCCTGACCCGTGATGATGGGCCAGTCCGAACCGGGCGTGTAGCCGGCCGACGAAAGCGACTGCTCGATACCGAGCGCGAGGCTGTCGTTCGGGGAGAGGACGACCTGGACCTTCTGGCCGCCGGTGTAGAACGACTGCAGACGGTTGTCCATCTCAGCCTGAGCGTCGTCCGAACCCCAACCGAGGATTCCGATCGACTTCCAGTCGTCGTTGGTCGCCGAGAGCTTGCCGGACGGGATCACGAGCTGGCCGCTCTCCACGTAGGGGAGCAGGACGTCCCATGCACCCTGGAAGAAGAAGCCGGCGTTGTTGTCGTCGGGGCTGCCGGCGAAGGGCTCGAAGTTGAACGGGCCCGCGCCGTCGGCGAGGCCGAGCTGGTTTTCGATGAACTGACCCTGGAGCTGGCCCACCTTGTAGTTGTCGAACGTGGCGTAGTAGTCCACCGCGTCGGTGCCGTTGATCAGACGGTCGTAGGCGATGACGGTGACGTCCTGCGACTTGGCGTCCTCGAGAGCCGGGCCGAGAGTCAGACCGTCGACAGCCGCGACCACGAGGATCTTGGCGCCACCGGCGACCTGGTTCTGGATCTGGCTGATCTGCTGGTCGGTCTTGTTGTCTGCGTACTGCAGGTCGACGGTGCAGCCGTCGTCTTCGAGCTTGGACTTGAGGCCTTCGCCGTCGTTGATCCAACGCTCGAGGCTGCGGGTCGGCATCGAGATGCCGACGTTGCAGTCGATGCCGCCGTCACCCTCGGCGCCGCCGCCGCTGGAGCCCGCGGGAGGTGCACATGCCGCCAGGCCGGCGACAACGCCGGTGGCGACCAGGACGGTCAGGAGTCTCTTCGCTCGTGACATGGTCTTCCTTTCGAGGAACTGTGATGCCGGACGAGAAGTCCGTGGAGGCACCAGTGCCTGGCATGTCAGAAGGCAGTCCGTCTCTGGCTGCCTGGATCGTGCTGAGCGCCGATTCCCCTCTGGAACCCTCGTGGGTCCGGAACTGTGATTACTGCGTCGTAACCCCTCATTCGCCGCGCTTTCGCACGGCTGACAAGTTGTGACTGGAAGACGTTAGCCCACCGATCAGGTCTATGCGAACGCTTGGAGCACCCGTATCCGAATCGTCGCCGGAGCGTTATTCACCCGAAACCCGATGTTCCCGCGGAAAACCTGGAACCGCTCTCACACTGAGGCTCCGAGCTGTGACCGGATCGTTATGAGAGCGCCCCCATTCGCGGGCGGAAACAAGCGGAAAACCGCATCAGACTCGGGGAAGAGCGCTCTCCAGATCGGCGATCAGATCGGCGACATCCTCGATGCCGACCGAGATCCGGACGATGTTGGGCGCCACTTCGAGCGGCGTCCCGCGCACCGAGGCGTGGGTCATCTCGCTCGGGTAGCCGATGAGCGACTCCACGCCTCCGAGCGACTCGGCCAGCTGGAACAGCTTGGTCGACTCGGCGAGGCGACGGGCCGCCCCCTCGCCATCGCGGAGGGACACCGAGAGCATGCCGCCGAACCCCGACATCTGGGTCGCGGCGATCCTGTGCCCGGGGTGCGACTCGAGCCCCGGGTAGTAGACGCGCTCGATGGCGGGATGCTCGGCGAAGTGCTGGGCGACGGCGAGCGCGTTGCTCGAGTGGCGCTCCATGCGGACCGCGAGGGTCTTGATGCCGCGGACGGTGAGCCACGCCTCGAAGGGGGCGAGCACCGCGCCGGCGGCGAACTGGACGAAGCGGACCTTCTCGGCGAGTTCGTCGTCGCTGGTCACCACGGCCCCGCCGAGCACATCGGAGTGCCCGCCGATGTACTTGGTCGTGGAGTGCACGACGACGTCGGCGCCGAGGAGCAGCGGCTGCTGGAGCGCCGGTGAGGCGAAGGTGTTGTCGACGACGACCGTGACGCCTGCCGCGTGCCCGATCTCGACGAGCTCGGCGATGTCGGTGATCTTCATCAGCGGGTTGCTGGGCGTCTCGACCCAGAGCACCTTGGTCGTCGGGCGCAGGGCCGCGCGGACCGCGTCGGAGTCGGACATCTCGACCGTCGTCAGCTCGACCCCGGTGGGCACGTGCAGGCGGTTGATCAGGCGGTGGGTGCCGCCGTACACGTCGTTGCCCAGCACGATGTGGTCGCCGCTCGCCAGGGTCGAGCGCAGGATCGCGTCCTCGGCCGCGAGTCCGGACGAGAACGCGATGCCGTGCGTGCCGGACTCCAGCGATGCGATGAGCGTCTCGAGCGACGACCTCGTGGGGTTGCCGCTGCGCGCGTACTCGTAGCCGCCCCGGAACCCGCCGATGCCGTCCTGGACGAACGTCGACGTCTGGTAGATCGGAGGGACGACCGCTCCGGTGGTGGGGTCGAACTCCTGGCCGGCGTGGATGGCACGGGTGTTGAAGGCCTGCTGCGATTCAGTCATGGGGAAGGCGTTTCCTTGGTCGGAAGAGTCGGGGGCTCGCGTCACTCGGAGAGGAAGCTGAGCAGGTCCGAACGGGTGAGGACGGCGGAGGGCTTGCCTCCGTCGGTGACGAGCAGAGCATCCGCGGTGCCGAGGGCCGCGCGTGCGGCGGATACGGGCTCGCGGAGTCCGATGAGGGGCAGCCGCTCCTCGACGAATCCGCCGATCGGATCCGTCAGGGCCGCACGACCGCTGAAGACGAGGTCGAGGAGTGCGCGCTCGCTGATTGTGCCGACGACCTCGCCCATCACGACGGGCGGTTCGACGTTGAGTACGAGGAGCTGCGACACGTCGTAGCGCTGCAGAGTGGCGATCGTGTCGCGGACCGTCGAGTCGGGCATCGCGTAGACGAGTCCCGGGAGCTTGCCGGTCTTCGCGCCGACGACATCGGCCACGGACCGCTCGTCGCTCAGCTGGGCGAAGCCGTAGGAGCGCATCCACCTGTCGCTGAAGATCTTGCCGAGGTAGCCGCGGCCCCCGTCGGGCAGAAGAGCCACGACGACGGCGTCCTCGGGCAGGTCGCGGGCCATGCGCAGCGCCGCGGCCACCGCCAGCCCGCTCGACCCGCCGACGAGGAGTCCCTCTTCACGGGCGAGCCGCAGCGTCATGTCGAACGACTCCTGGTCGCTGACGGCGACGATCTCGTCGACGACGCCCGGGTCGTAGGCGGTCGGCCAGAAGTCCTCGCCGACTCCCTCGACGAGATAGGGGCGCCCGGTGCCTCCCGAGTAGACGGAACCCTCGGGGTCGGCTCCCACGATGGTCACGGCTCCCGCCGACGCCTCCTTGAGGTAGCGCCCGGTGCCGCTGATCGTCCCGCCGGTGCCGACGCCCGCGACGAAGTGGGTGATCCGCCCGTCCGTGTCGGCCCAGATCTCGGGACCGGTCGACTCGTAGTGGGAGCGAGGCCCGTTGGGATTCGAGTACTGGTCGGGCTTGAATGCGCCCGGGATCTCGCGTGCGAGGCGGTCGGAGACGCTGTAGTACGACTCGGGGTCATCGGGGGCGACGGACGTCGGAGTGACGACGACCTCGGCACCGTAGGCGGTCAGCACGTTGCGCTTGTCCTCGCCCACCTTGTCGGGAAGGACGAAGACGCAGCGGTAGCCCCGCTGCTGCGCGACCAGAGCGAGACCCACTCCCGTGTTGCCCGAGGTGGGTTCGACGATGGTGCCACCCGGCTTCAGGAGCCCGTCGCGCTCCGCGGCGTCGATGATGTTGACCGCGATGCGATCCTTCGACGATCCGCCGGGGTTGAGGTATTCGACCTTGACGAGGACCGTCGCGGCGATTCCGTCGGTGACGTGGTTGAGCTTGACGAGCGGGGTGCCGCCGATGAGGTCGAGCACGGTGTTCGCGTACTTCATCGATTCTTCTCGATTCGAATGGCCGGAGCGGACGGAGTCCTGGGGCTCACGGCGGTGACAGGTGGGGTCGGAGAACGCCTACGGGCGCCGACAGCAACAGGTCACGAACACCCGCTCATCGTAGCCGGACGGAGTCGGCGGACGCCAACCCCCTGTTCGGTCGTCGGACGGCGTCACGCCTCGAGTGCCGCATCCTGCCGGGGCGTCGTCGTGAGCCCCTGCCTCGCGGCGAGGGCGGCATACGCGCCGCCCCGGGCGAGCAGGTCGTCGTGGGTTCCGCTCTCGACGATCCGGCCGCGGTCGACGACGTGGATGATGTCGGCGTCGACGACGGTCGACAGCCGGTGCGCGATCGCGATGGTGGTGCGACCCGCGGACGCCTCGTCCAGGGCCTCCTGGACCGCCCGCTCCGACACCGAGTCGAGCGCGCTCGTCGCCTCGTCGAGGAGGAGGACGGGAGGATCCTTCAGCAGCACCCGGGCGATCGCGATGCGCTGCTTCTCCCCTCCGGACAGCCGGTACCCGCGCTCCCCCACGACGGTGTCGTACCCGTCGGGGAACGCCTCGATCGTCGCCGAGATCGATGCGGCCTCGGCCGCGCGTCGCATCTCGCCCTCCGTCGCGTCGGGTTTGGCGTAGAGGAGGTTCTCGCGGATGGTCGCGTGGAACAGATAGGTCTCCTGGCTGACGATCCCGATCTGGTCGAGCACCTCCTGCTGCCGCAGGTTGCGCACGTCGTGGCCGCCCATCATGACGGCACCGCCTGTCGCATCGTAGAAGCGCGGGATCAGGTAGCTGATCGTGGTCTTCCCCGCGCCCGAGGCTCCGACGAACGCGATGCGCTGCCCGGGCTCGGCGACGAACGAGACGTCCTTCAGGATGCGCGCGTGCGACCCGGTCTGGTCGGGGTAGGAGAACGCGACGTCGCGGAACTCGACCCTGCCCACCGGATCGCCGAGTCCGATGCTCTCGGGGACGGCGGGATCCGCGATCGTGGGCCTGAGATCGAAGTACTCGAAGATCCGCGCGAAGAGAGCGGCAGAGGTCTGCAGGTCGAGTGCCACCCTCATCAGGCCCAGCAGTGGCCACATCAGCCGCGCCTGCACCGTCGTGAAGGCGACGATCGTGCCGGCGGTCAGATCGGCGCCGCCCTCGATGAGGTAGGCGGAGACGAGGTAGATGACGGCGGGAACGATGGACAGGAAGATCTGAACTAGCGCGAAGAAGCCCTGCCCGCTCATCGCCTGCCGCACCTGGAGCCCGATCTGACGTCGGTTCTCGCCCGCGTACCGCTCGGTCTCGCTCTCCTGGCGCCCGAAGCTCTTGGCCAGGAGGATGCCGGACACGCTCAGGGTCTCCTGGGTGATCGCGGTCATGTCGGACAGCGATTCCTGGGTCTGGGTCGCGATCCTCGCCCGGACCCGGCCGACCCTGCGCTGCGCGAGCGCCAGCAGCGGCAGGAGGACCACGGCGATCAGGGTGAGCTGCCAGCTGAGGAGCAGCATCGCGACGAGGGCCGCGATGACCGTCACCAGGTTCCCGATGACGCTCGACACGGTGTTGCTCAGCACGCCGGCGACACCGCCGACGTCGTTCGCGAGGCGCGACTGGATGACACCCGTCTTGGTTCGGGTGAAGAACCCCAGCTCCATCGCCTGGAGGTGCCGGAACAGATCGACGCGCATGGTGCCCATGACGTTGTTGCCGATCGTGGCCGTCAGGTAGGTCTGCCAGATGCCGAGGCCGGCTGAGACGACCCAGATGAGGATCATCAGCCCGACCAGTTCGGCCAGCACCGGGATGTTCGGGCCGCCCTCGGGGAACAGGCCGCGATCGAAGGCCTGCTGCGTGAGGAGGGGCGGGGCGACGGTCAGGGCCGCGTCGATGAGAACGAGCGCGATCGTCAGGGTGAGCATCGCGCGGTGGGGTGCGAACAGGTGACCGATGCGCCGCAGGAGGTGGTCGACCTTGGGCGCTGTCGCGTTGGCGGCCTTCTGCGCCTCGGTGTCGCTCGACGCCACTCCCCGACGGGGGCGCCCTCCACCACTCATAGTCACCCGAGGAGCCTACGTCGGCCCTACTGACAGCAAGCCCGCATACCCTTCGCCTTCGGCGGACAAGAACGTCGCCGCCGCGAGCCCGACCGTTGACGGGTCAACCACCTCGGTTAGGCTCGACCCGCTGCCGGACGCGCCGGCGGCGCCACCGCCCCCAGGGCCGACCATGCAGGAGCTCCATGAACCCGAAGGCCGGCGACAACGCCGTACCCCCCGCCGTGAAGCAGCAGACGGTCAAGCAGCAGCGCGAGGCGCAGAGGGCCGAGAAGACCGCGAAGTTCAAAGCCGAGCAGGCGCGGAAGGCGCGCAACAAGCGCATCGGCATCATCTCCGCGATCGTCGGCGGTGTGGTCGTCGTCGGCCTCATCGTCACCTCCATCGTCCTCATCCCCGGTTCGGCGAAGTACGAGGCCGGCAGCTCCGGCAGCACGGTCGCCGGTGTCGAGACGTTCGAGAACGAGGCAACCCACGTGTCGACGCCCGTCGACTATCCGCAGACTCCTCCCGCGGGCGGCCCGCACAACCCGGTGTGGCTGAACTGCGGCGTCTACTCCGAGCCGGTTCCGAACGAGAACGCCGTCCACGCCCTCGAGCACGGTGCCGTGTGGCTGACCTACGACCCCGACGCGGTGAGCGACGACGACATCGCCGAGCTCCGCTCGCTCATGCCGTCCACCTACGCGGTCCTCTCCCCGTTCCCCGACATGGACACCGCGGTCGCGGTCAGCGCGTGGGACGCGCAGCTGAAGCTCGACAGCGTCGACTCCGACGCCATCTCGGCGTTCTTCGAGGAGTACTGGCAGAGCGAGGACGCACCCGAGCCGGGTGCGCCGTGCACAGGCGGAGTCGATGGCCCAGGCCGGGTTTGATCGCAGGTTCCGCTGGTCGCTGCTAATCGCCGTCGCGATCGCGGCGATCGTCGCGGGCGGCATCGGCTTCGCCGGCGGCCGCGCGAGCACCCTGGTCACGCCCACCCCGACGACGACGAGTGCGGCGGCCGGGTTCGCCCGCGACATGCAGGTGCACCACAACCAGGGCGTCGAACTGGCCATGCTCGAATATCTGCGCACCGACGACCCCGACGTGCGGACCCTGTCGTACGACATCGCGACGACGCAGGCTCAGCAGTCGGGTCAGATGTACGGCTGGCTGACCCAGTGGGGTCTCCCCCAGTTCTCGGCGGCTCCCGCCATGAGCTGGATGGGCGATGAGCACGGCGGCCATTCGAGTGCGCCCGGGGAGTCCGGCGTGATGCCGGGCATGGCGAGCGAGGAGTCGATCGACGAGCTGACGGCCGCGACCGGCGTCGAGGCGGATCGCATCTTCCTGACGCTGATGATCGCGCACCACAAGGGCGCCGTCGAGATGGCCGACGGAGCGCTCGAACGCACCGACGACCCCTCGGTGCGGGCACTGGCGACCACGATCTCCAAGAGCCAAGCAGCGGAGATCACGCTGATGCAGTCGATGCTCGACGCCCTCCCCCCGTCCTGACCCGCCGGGCCCCGCCCGCCCGCTGAGCCCGTCGAAGCGAAGGGCCGAAAACAGCACCTCCGCACGTTTCGACAAGCTCAACGGGCGTCGTCCTCACACCCAGCCCGCCCGCTGAGCCCGTCGAAGCGACGGGGACCGCCGCCGGTCGTTCCTCCACAGATCGACCTGGTGCCGGCTTGTGCACCGATCGACGCTCGCACGGTTCAACGTCGTCGCGCTCACGCTTCACTCGGTTCATGGGCTGGGTCTACATCCTCGAATGCTCCGACGCGACGCTCTACGTCGGCAGCACCTCCGCGCTCGCCCAAAGGTTCGAGCAGCATCAGCGCGGTGAGGGAGCCGCCTACACGCGCCGTCGTCTTCCCGTCCGCCTGATCTGGTGCGCCCGGTTCGACCGGATCAGCGAAGCCTTCGCGTTCGAGAAGAAGGTGCAGGGCTGGAGCCGCGCAAAGAAGCTGGCGCTGATCGAAGGGCGATACGACTCCGGCCTCTGGGCGCGAGGCGTGAAGCCGTCGAGGATGCATATCAGAACGGATCACCTGCCGACGATCACGCCGTGGTGACATCACACCGCTCGTTTCGACGAGCTCAACGGGCAGCAACATCACACCGCTCGTTTCGACGAGCTCAACGGGCAGCAACATCACACCGCTCGTTTCGACGAGCTCAACGGGCAGCGACACCACACCGCTCGTTTCGACGGGCTCAACGGGCGGAGGCCGCTCGCTGAGCCCGTCGAAGCGCCGGCGTCAGCCCTTCGTGGAGCCCGCGAGGAGGCCCCGCACGAAGTAGCGCTGGAGGCTGAAGAAGACGATCAGCGGGACGACCAGGGAGACGAACGCCGCGGCTGTCAATCGCTGCCACTCCTGGCCTCTCGAACCGGTGAGCTCCGCCAATCGTTGGGTGAGCGGTGCCGCGTCCTGCGTACCGCCCGAAAAGATCAGGGCCACTAGAAGGTCGTTCCACACCCACAGGAACTGGAAGATCGCGAACGACGCGATCGCCGGCAGCGCCAGGGGAAGAACGATGCGGAAGAACACCTGCGTGTGGCTCGCCCCGTCGACCTTCGCGGCCTCGATGACCTCGCCGGGGATCTCCGAGATGAAGTTGTGCAGCAGGAAGATCGCCAACGGGAGCGCGAAGATCGTGTGCGCGATCCAGATCGGCAGGTAGTTCTGCGTCGGGATGAACGGGATGACGTCATGCAGCCACTGCTGCCCGGGCCGCAGCACCGCGCTGAACAGCTGGAGCAGCGGGATCAGCGCCATCTGCAGGGGAACGATCTGCAGGGCGAAGATCAGGATGAACAGGGCACCGCTGCCGCGGAACTTGATCCATGCGAATGCGTACGCGGCCATGGAGGCGAGCACGAGCGGGAACACCGTCGCCGGGATCGCGATGAACAGCGAGTTCGCGAAGTAGGCGCCCAGCTGAGGTGACGACTGTGACGTCGACAGCAGCACCTCCTGGTAGTTCTCGAGCGTCAGCGACGGGTTCGTGAACCAGGTCCACCAGCCGGAGCTCTGGATGTCGGCGGCGGGCCGGAACGACGAGATGAACAGACCGAAGGTGGGGGTGGTCCACAGCACGGCGATGATGAGCGCCGCGATGGTCGCCCCGCGCGAGGTGAGGCGGCGCTTGACGCGCATCGTCTGCGTCTGGCCCTCTTCGGCCAGTTCGATCGCACCCTTGGTGGTGCGGCTGCCGGGGATGGGCAGGTCGACGGGTGTTGCGCTCATCGGACTTCCCTCTGCTGGCGGAGGACTCGGACGTTGTAGATGACGATCGGGAGCACGAGCAGGAACAGGATCACCGCGAGAGCGGATCCACGGCCCGGCTCGTTGGCGCGGAACGCCTGCGTGTACATCTCGTTGGCGACCACGCTGGTCTCGAAGTTTCCTGCCGTCATGGTGCGGACGATGTCGAAGACCTTCAGGGTCGCGATCGAGATGGTCGTGACGACGACCACCAGCGAGCTGCGGATGCCGGGGACCGTCACGTTGATGAACCGCTGCCACGCGCTCGTTCCGTCGAGCTGAGCCGCTTCGAGCTGCTCGGTCGGAACGCCCTTGATCGCGGCGGAGAGGACGACCATCGCGAATCCGGTCTGGATCCAGACCATGACGACGATGAGGAGGAAGGTGTTGAGCGGCGAGGCTTGCAGCCACTGCACCGGCTCGCCGCCGAACGCGACGACGATGGCGTTGAGCAGACCGATCTGGTCGCGTCCCTGCGACTTGAAGTCGTAGACGAAGCGCCAGATGATTCCGGCGCCGACGAACGAGATGGCCATGGGCATGAAGACGAGGGCCTTGAAGAACTTCTCGCCGCGGCTCTTGTCGATGAAGACCGCGTAGGCGAGGCCGATGATCGTCGACAGGGTCGGCACCAGGACGACCCAGATGACCGTGTTGAGCAGGGTGCGCAGGGCATCGGGCTGGGTGAACGCCCAGACGAAGTTGTCGAAGCCGGTGAAGTCGCCGCCCGCGTTGAAGAACGCGAGGGACGTGGTGCGGACCGCCGGATAGATCAGTCCCACGACGAGGAGGATGATCGCCGGTGCGACGAAGGCCGCGAGCTGCAGGAAGTCGCGGCCCCGCTTCGGTGCCCTGTCGACGAGGAACAGGACGAGACCGACGACGGCGGCGAATATCGCCAGGCCCCCGACGATCTGGATTATCTTGCCGATCAGATCAGCTGTGGTCACGTTGCTCGTATCCCTTCGTTCGACGCTGAATGAATGGGTGCAGCTAGGTGGTGCAGGGGCGGAGCCGCATGATCGCGACTCCGCCCCTCACCCTAGTAGCCGACTACCTCGATCAGGAGGGCCAGCTGGACTCGATCGAATCGACCGTGTCCTGCGTGCTCCCGCCGGTCAGCCACGACACGATTCCCTTCCAGAAGGAGTTCGAACCGACCGCGCCGGGCATGAGATCGGAACCGTCATAGCGGAACGTGGTGTTCGGGTCCTGGAGGATCTCGATCGTCTGCTGGAGCAGCGGGCTGGACGCGGTGCTGGCGTCGACGCCGTTGTTCGCGCTCACGGTGCCGCCCTGTTCGACGCGCAGCTGCGCGAAGGTGTCGGACGACATGTGGGTGAGGACCGCGGTGATCGCGGGGCTGGAGCGGAACGCGACGACGGTCTCGCCACCACCCGTGACCTGCAGCTCGCCACCGGCCTCGACCGGGGGCATGAGGAACGCGTAGACGTCGCCGTCGGGAGCGACGGTCACGCCGTCACCCCAGTTGACCTCGTAGAACGACGCCTGGTGGTGCAGCGAGCAGGTTCCGTCGAGGATGGCGAGTCCGCCTTCCTGGAACGGGGTGCTGATGAGCGACTGCGTGTCGATGTAGTCGGGGTTCTTCAGGTACTCACCGGCCGCGTCGAACGCCGCGACGATCTGCGGGTCGTTGAAGGGGATCTCGTGGGTGACCCACTGGTCGTAGACCTCGGGGCCGGCCTGGCGGAGGACGAAGTCCTCGATCCAGTCGGTTCCGGGCCAGCCGGTCGCCTCGCCGGACTCCATGCCGGCGCACCAGGGCAGGTGGTCGCCCTCGTCCGCGATGGTCTGGGTCAGGGTCATGAGCTCGTCGAGAGTGGTCGGGATCTCATAGCCCTTCTCCTCGAACTCGGCCGGGGAGTACCAGATGTAGCCCTTGACGCTGGCGAGCATCGGGGCGCCGTAGAAGGTGCCGTCGATGGTGCTGTACTTCTTCCAGTCGGGCGTCCAGAACTCGTCGACGTTGGCCTCGACCTCGGCCGGGGCCGGCTCGAGGTAGCCGTTGCCCGCGAGCAGTGCGACGAGGCCGGGCTGGGGGACGATTCCGATGTCGGGGGCGTTACCGCCCTCGGCGAGCTGGGCGATGGTCGACTCGAAGTCGCGGGTGCCCTGGTACTCGATGTTGATGTCGGTGCACGTGGCGAAGTCGGCCCACGAGGCGATGAGGCGGTCCGCCTCGGTCTCGACGATGGTGCCCGAGATGGTGACCTCTTCGCCGTCGAAAGTGCCGTAGTCCTCGTAGGGCGTGCAGTCGACGTCAGCCGCATCCTGCTCGGCGATGTCGCCGGTACAGCCGCTCAGCGCGAGACCGGCAGCGGTCGCGATGGCGGCGGGGATGATGAGGCGACGACGCAGTGTTGCGCTCATGGTTTCCTCTCCTCTTTGAGATTCAGCGACCGGCCATCGTGACCAGAACGCCCTGGTGCAGGTGGCGGCTCGCCCGCTCCGCGGTGGCGGCGGCGTGCGAAACCGGTTCCATAAAGGAACGTAAGCGAGCGCTCTCAGCGATGCAAGTCGGCCCGGATTCCCAAGATCACGATTCGGAAACAGCAGGTCCTCGGTCGGCGGCCGGCGTGACAGCCCGCGGGCACGGCGTTATGGTGTACGTCTCTGGGACCGGTTCCATACATCGCACAACGACGCGTGACGCGGCTCCGGTCGATCCAAGGAAGGATCCCGTGAAGTCCCTGGCCGACGTCGCGCGCCTCGCCGGCGTGTCGAAGGCGACGGCGTCCCGCGCGCTCAGCGGCACCGGCTACGTGTCCGAGCGAACCCGGCTCCTCGTCACCCAGGCGGCCCTCGACCTCGGCTACGTCGCGTCGACGAATGCAGCCAGCCTCGTCACCGGACGCACCCGCAACATCGGGGTGGTGAGCCCCTACATCAACCGCTGGTTCTTCGCCGAGGTCATCGATGGCGTCGAGGAGGCCCTGCTCGAGGACGGCTACGACCTGACCCTGTACCGACTGCGCGGGGATGCCGATCAGCGCGCCCGGGTGTTCGACTACTTCCTCGTCCGGAAACGGGTCGACGCCGTCATCGCCGTGGGCATGGACTTCGCCTCCGACGATGTGGGACCTCTCTTCTCGCTGCGCAAGCCCGTGGTCGGGGTCGGCAGTCAGCTCCCCGGCGCGACGACCGTGGGCATCGACGACATCGCCGCGTCGCGCTTGATCACCAGGCACCTCATCGACCTGGGGCACCGCAGGATCCTCCATCTCGGCGGGCCGATCGACGGAACGGCGACCGCGGTGCACAGCAGGCGCCGTGAGGGGTTCCGGCTCGAGATGGCGAGCGCCGGTCTCAGCGAGGGGGCGGACGTTGCGCCATGCGAGATGACGACGGCCGAGGCCTACACGGCCGTCCTGGAGTTCCTCGAGCGAGCCGAGACCCTGCCCACCGCGATCGCGGCAGCGAGCGACGAGGTGGCCGTCGGCGCGATCCTCGCCGCCCGCACCAGAGGTCTGACCGTGCCGGAGGACCTGTCCGTCATCGCCATCGACGACCACCCCCTCTCAGCCCTGTTCGACCTGACCACCGTCGCGCAGGCGCCGTCGAAACAGGGGCGCGCGGCGGCTCGTCTGGTGCTCGGGATCCTCGCGGGCGCCACGCCGACAGCACCCGGGCTCATCGCCGCACCTCTCGAGATCACGTACCGTGGGAGCACGGCCGCGCCCTCGTCCACCTCGCGCTGAGCCGTCGCCGAGCGCCCCCCGTTAGAGGGACGCCCCCTTTACATGCCCTCGAGTCACTCGTAGGGTGGCGGATGTCTCAACCTCCGTTCACCCGATGGAGGTCCTACCCGAGAGGCATCTTCTGATGAACCCGACATCTCTTAATTACGTTTCGCATGCCGTCTCCGCGGCGACCTCCGTCGCCGACTCCATCGAGGGCGAGATCGAGCGCGCGCGCACCTTGCGACTCAGCGGACGGCCGCATCACGCGGTCGTCGCAGCCCTGTCGGCGCGGATGCGCTGCAGCGACTCGACCCTCGTCCCCGGCGTGCGCCGCGTGCTGCTCGAAGCCGAGTGCTCGCTCGAAGCCGGACTCGCGCAGCTCGAGATCGGCAACATCGACGAGGCGAAGACCGAGCTCGAGCGGGCGGGTGCCGACGGCGGCGTCCACCTCTCCCCGGCCTCGCGCCGCGAATACCGCGATGCCCTCGTCCAGGCTCGCGAGCAGGCCTGGTACTCGGCCTGACACGCCACCCCTCCCGCCTCAGGGCGGGCTAGGGGTTCTCCGGATCCGGCAGCCCCTCCATCCGCCTCAGCACTCGGGCGACCTCAGCGTCGAGCGAGCTCGAGGACCTCAGACGGTGGAGGGGCGAGCCGAACACCTGCCGGGCAGCGTCGGGACCGCACCCGAGCACGGCGGCGATGCGGGCGACACCGTCCTCCTCGTCCGATGCGGAGGCGACCGCTGCGGCCACATCCCCGAGACGCTCGGATGCCGTGAGCATCGCCCGCAGCCCGGAGAGCTGTTCGTCCAGACGTCTTCTGTGGCGCACCTCCACCGCAGGGTCGGGCGCCTGCTCAGACCGCACCCGATCGATTCGCTCCTGCGTCAGCTCGACGACGAGCGGCGGATCCACGACGAGGCCCGGCGCCACCAGCGCGGCACGCACGAGGTGGGGCCCTGGGACCGCGGAACTCCAGTCGAACGGCGCCAGCCGGACCGGAACCCGCGCGTACTCCCCCGGCCCGAGCGGGATGCGGTCTCCCGCGCCGCCCACGTAGCCGAAGGAGAATCCTCCGCTGTCGGACGCCTGCGCTAACAGCGCCCCCACGACCAGCAGTCGAGTGCTCGCGGGTCTCCAGACCTCTGATCCGGTGTTGACGACATCGATGACCAACGCGTCCAGATCGGGGTCCTGCGTCACCGCGTCGGGCCAGCGCAGCCGGAGGCCGGATACGTCGTCTGCCGGAGTCGTATCGGGGGCATCGCGAGCTGAGTCGGTCACCATCCCGACGCTGGCACGCTCACCTTGAGGTGGGCTCAGGAGTCAGCGGACCTCCGACCCGCCGCCTCAGGCGCGCCGGCGACGGAGACCGAAGAAGAGGAAGAGGCCGGCGATGAGCAGCACGGCGGCCAGGGCGCCGATGGTCCAGACGGCCTGAACACCGGTCTGATCGCTGGATGCGTCCGCCGCGAGAGTCGGAAGCTGCTCGGCGGCGTCGGTCTGAGGAGCGGAGCCGACCGGGGTGTCGACGGCGGGCGTGCCGTCCTCGACGATCCCGGCGGAGGCGCTCGTCTCGGTGCTGCCTGCCGCCTGCGACGCCGACGTGGAGCGACCGCCGAGCCGTCCCGCGTGACTGGTGGCAACCGAACCGGTGGTGCTGCCGCTCGACGCGGTGCCACTGGAGGATCCCGGACCCGCCGCGCCTCCGGCGCCGGAGCCGTCAGCGCACTCGGCGACCGTGACGGGTTCGGAGGTGGTCACCCGGGGTGCGGCGTCGTCCGAGAGGGTGACGGTGTAGGCGCCGGCGGGGACATCCGCGAAGGTCACGACGGTGTCCTTGCCGCCCGCGACAGCGCGGGACGAGCGGTCGCCGGCCGACTGGGAGACGGCGAGCGTGTACTCGCGGCCATCGACCAGTCCGGTGAGTTCAGCGGACAGTGAGCTGCCGCCCGAACGCGGTGCGCACTCCCCCGCGGTCAGAGTCACCGTCGAGCGGTCGGCGCATCCGGCGATCGGCACGAAGGCGCGGGCGGAGAGGGAGTCGTCGGACTGGTCCGTCAACCGGATCTCGTACTTCTCCCCGGCCGTCAGGCCGCTGAACGTCTTCTGCACGACGGGGGCGGTCCGGAACTGGAAGTGGGTGACGACATCTCCGTTCAGAACAACCTCCGCGAGGTAGGTGACGCTGCGGCGCAGCTCGGAGAAGGTCAGATTGATCGACTGCTTGTCGATCCGACTCGGCGACACGCAGTTCGAGGCGGCGGCGGCGATATCGACCGGCGCGCACGCCGTGGTCGGACCGGTGTAGGTCGCGTCGTACCCCGTTCCCGGCGCGAAGCCGCGTCCGTCGCTGTCCGCGCCGAAGGAGTTGATCTGGACCTCGTAGTCGTGGGCGACCGTGGGCTCGAAGGTGTAGACGCCGCTGAAGCTGCCCTTGAAGCTGCGCCACCCGTCGTCGGTCCCCTCGGTCTGGACCTCGCCGTCGACGAGGACGCGCACCTCGCCCTTCGACGCGAAGCCGTTCGGCTTCACGGTGAGGGTCGAGCAATTGGCCGAGACGCCGAGGTTCTCGGCGGAGGCGGGCAGAGCCGTGGCGGTGACGGCGATGCCTGCACCGAGGATCATGGCGATGACAGCGGCCGCGATGGCGCGCGCGAAGGGACGAATCATTGGGTGGGTGACTCTCGGGTGGGGTGGGGGTATGCGCTCGGGTGAAGCGCTGAGCGCGTTCAGAGAACGGCACTCGACGGGTTAGCTCAAGCGTAGGAAGAGGGCGCGGCGCGCGCCTGCCCCAGTAGGGGTGACATCACGCGACGGGGCGCGGACCGCCGAGGACGATGTCGACCAGGCGGGTCGGAAGCTTCTCGTCCGTCGGTTCTCGGGTCAGGATGCGCAGCACCACCGCGCCGACCAGCACTTCACCGACATCGGCGATGGGCAGATCCGGGCGGACCTCTCCGGCCCGAACAGCGGCGGCTAGCCGCTCGGTGAGCTCGGACGAGGCGCCGAGTCGATCGTGGAGGCGGCGCCCGATGTCACCGTTATCGGACGCCGCCGCGACGAGCGAGCGGATCAGCACGTCGTTGTCCGGGTCCTCGGTGAAGCGGAATACGGCCACCACCCACGCCTCGAGATCGCTGCGGATATCACCCGAGTTGAGCGGGATCGCCCCTCCCGGCATGAGGAAGCCCTCGATCATGCATTCGGCTACCAGGGCGCTCTTGGTGGGCCACCAGCGGTAGATCGTCTGCTTGCCGACGCCCGCCTCGGCGGCGATCGCTTCGATGGAGAGGTGCTCGTAGCCCTTTTCGGCGAAGAGCGCCGCGGTGGCGTTCAGGATTGCAACACGCGACGCTTCACTGCGGACCGCGCCACGTCGTTGTTCGCTCACATCCCCATCATATCTTCAGCAAGACGCAACGTCTCGTATTGTAGATTGAGCGAAGCTCGCACCCGACGGATGAGGAACTGACTGTGGCCGAACTGCTCTATCGACTCGGCCGTCTCTCGGCCCGCCGCGCCTGGATCGTGATCGGCGCCTGGTTGGTCGTTCTCGCCATCGCCGTCGGCGGGTTCCTCATCGGCTTCAAGGGCCTCTCGTCGAGCTTCGACATCCCCGGGACCGCCTCCTCCGAGGTCATCGCGGAGCTCGAGGACAAGCTGCCCGATTTCGGCGGAGCATCCGGCACCATCGCGTTCGAGACGGAGAACGGCGAGGCGTTCACCGACGAGCAGCGCGCGGAGATCAGCGACCTCGCGGCCGGTGCCGTCGATCTCCCCGACGTCGCCAACGTGGTCGACCCGTTCGACACCGAAGCCCAGCGAGCCGAACAGGCGCAGACGATCGCCGACGGGCGCACCCAGATCACCGACGGCACCGCCCAGCTCCAGCAGGCGCAGGACCAGATCGATGCCGGTATCGCGCAGCTCGACGCCGCCCAGACCCAGCTCGACGCGGCGCGCGAGCAAGCGTCGCTGAGCCCCGCCCCCGACCAGGCACTCGCGGCGATCGAGGCCCAGCAGGCCGGGCTCGACGCGCAGCGCCAGCAGCTGACCGACGGCCAGACCCAGCTCGACACGTCGCGCGCCGAACTCGAGACGCAGAGCGCGAAGCTCGAGACCGGCGCCCGCCTGCTCGACCTCGCTGCCGGCATCCGCACCGTGTCGGAGGACGAGACCGCCGCGCTCGTCAACATCGCGTTCACCGAACCCCGTCTCGAACTGTCCGAGGAGAGCAAGCAGGCCGTCATCGAGCATTTCGAGTCCACGCCGATCGACGGCGTCGAGGTCGCCATCTCGACCGACATCGCACAGGGAGTGCCCGAGATCCTCGGCCCGGGAGAGGTCGTGGGTGTCGCATTCGCCGCCATCGTGCTGCTCGTCATGCTCGGCTCGGTCATCGCCGCCAGCCTGCCGATCGTCACCGCCATCGTCGGAGTCGCCATCGGGGTCGTCGGGTCGCTCGCGTTCTCGGGCGTCGTGCAGATGGCGTCCGTCACCCCGGTTCTCGGCGTCATGCTGGGGCTCGCGGTCGGCATCGACTACTCGCTCTTCATCGTGAACAGGCACCGCAAACAGCTGCTTCAGGGCGCGGAGGTCCGAGAGTCCATCGGGCTCGCGAACGGCACCGCCGGCAATGCGGTCGTCTTCGCGGGAGCCACGGTCGTCGTCGCGCTGCTCGCGCTCAACGTCACCGGCGTGCCGTTCCTCGGACTGATGGGAACCGTGGGCGCCGCCTGCGTCGCCGTCGCGGTGCTGATCGCCGTCACACTGACGCCTGCCATTCTCGGACTGGTCGGAAGGCGTCTGCTCTCGCGTCGCCGCCGCGCACGCGTCGAAGCGGGACACAATCACGCCGCGGGCAAGCCGGTCCGCCCGATGTCCACCATCCGCGCCGTGCTCACCGTCATCGTTGGCGCCGCCGCTCTGCTCGCCATCGCGACGCCCGCTCTGTCGATGCGCCTCGGCCTGCCCGACGGATCATCGGAACCGCAGGGTTCGACGACCTACAACGCCTACATGATCACCTCCGACGCGTTCGGCGAGGGAGCGACCGGTCCACTGCTGGTCACCGCCGATCTGCCTGCCGGGCTCGATGACGATCAGGTCACCGAAGCCCAGCTCGCCGTGGCCGAGGCCATCTCGGACGAGGACTCCGTGAGCGCTGTCGCGCCCATCGCCGTCTCCGACGACAACCGTCTCGCCGCTTTCCAGGTGATCCCCGATGAGGGCCCGAACAGCGTGTCGACCGACGAACTGGTGCGGGCTCTGCGAGCGATGCCGGCCATCGACGGCGACATCACCCTGGGCGTCGCCGGGCAGGCGGCGATCAACATCGACATCTCCGAGAACCTGGCCGACGTCCTTCCGCTGTATCTCACGGTCGTCGTCGGACTCTCGCTCCTGATCATGATCGTGGTGTTCCGTTCGCTGCTCGTGCCGCTCATCGCGACCGGCGGCTTCATGCTGTCCCTTTTCGCGACGTTCGGCGCACTGACCGCGGTGTTCCAATGGGGCTGGGGTGCCGAATTCATCGGCATCCAGAACACCGGGCCGGTCTTGAGCTTCCTCCCGGTGATCCTCGTCGGCATCCTGTTCGGCCTCGCGATGGATTACCAGCTGTTCCTCGCTTCGGGCATGCGGGAGGCTTTCGTCCACGGATCCCCGGCTCGACTCGCGGTGGCGGAGGGCTTCAGGGCCGGACGCTCCGTGGTCACCGCTGCGGCGCTGATCATGATCTCGGTGTTCAGCGGGTTCATCTTCGCCGACGCGACCATCGTCCGCGGTTTCGGCTTCGGTCTCGCGGTCGGTGTGCTCATCGACGCGTTCGTCGTGCGGATGCTCATCGTGCCGGCGCTCATGCACCTCGTCGGAGAGGGCGCATGGTGGCTGCCGAGATGGCTCGACCGCATCGTGCCCGATGTCGACGTGGAGGGCGCCGCGCTCGAGCGCAAGCACCACCTCGTCGAGGCCGATCCTGCCAACTGACCAGATCCGCTGCGTCGTCGCTCGTCCTTCGCGACCGCCCCGATCGGCCGCTCGGCGGCGCATCGGTTAGCGTCGATACATGGACTGGCTCATCCTCGTGGTCATCGCTGCGGTCGTCCTCGCGACGATCAGCCTGCTCGCGGCGCTGAGGCGTATCGCCGTGGCTCTCGAGCGCATCGCAGACACCGCCGATGGACGGCGTCGTGACGGACACGGGAGCCGTGAATCGTGAGGCGACACCATCCCGACCTCGCAAGACGATGACGTCTCCCGCATGAAAAGAGAGCGAATCCCGAACAACACAGGCTCGGGGTGCGAGCTCACCGACTGAGCGCGTGGCTGATCTGCTCGAGCGAGCGACCGATCGCGTGACTGAACTGGGTTGCTCCGGCCACCCCGAGACGACCGCCCGGGAACTCGGCTTCTCCCGCCTCCCATCGGAGGTCGACGCTCGTCGGTCCCTCGTCGAGAGCGACGCCAGCCGCGAGCTCGTCCCGCCACATTGCGGGTCGTCTCTGTTCGGAGCGCCAAACATTGATCAGCTGTATCAACAGGAAGCGGTCTCCATCTTGCTCGGTTGCGAAGCTGCCCTGCACCTGGGGAACTCCTCGGCTGACACGGACGACGACGAAGCGACCGGCACGGCGCTGCAATTCGAAGTCGACCTCCATGTCGCCGAAACCCCGCACGACGTCCGGCCCCGACGAGGGCAACGACATTCCGAGTCGCTCCGCCCACTCTCGGATCAGCGGGTCGGCATCCCACTCGGAGCGCTTCCTCCAGCGCTCGACCTCATCCTCGGTCGTGTCGGCGGTGCCGAGATGAACCGCGGGTCGGTCATCTTTCGGCACGACGATAGGTCCGATCAGGAGCTGATCGCGGGCATCGCCGGTGCGGAGGTACCCCACGCTCTGCCAGTTGAACACCCAGACGTCGCCGTGGTCCTCATGTTCAGGCACACCGAACTGCCCTGCGAAGAAGGCAACCTCGACGCCGTTTCTCGCCACCACCTGCGCCAGAAGCGCGGCCGCGTGCGTTCTCGCTTCGTCCAGACTTCTCATGTGCCGACCTCAGGCAATCTGCTCGAGGTGGATGCCGAGGGCGTGGCTCAGGATGCCACTCGCCTTGGGTCGGGTGCTCATTTCGGGTCCTCCTCAACGGATCACACGCTTTGTCCGCCCGGTTCACTAGCAATTCAATCCCCTTCCCCGTCGTCTCTGCATGCACCGTCCCCCGTTGTCTCTACATGCCGCCGTGCGCGCCCGTGCAGCGGGGGCGCTTCGGTCCTCTTCTTCGGAGAGCTCAGGGATGGTACCGCCGTCGACGGCAAGCTCGCGGCGGATGGCAGATGATTGCGGGGTGAACCGAACCGACCGTCTCTATGCCCTCGTCGAGGAGCTTCGAGCCGTGTCCCCGCGTCCGCGCAGCGCTCGACGGCTTGCTGAGCGGTTCGAGGTGTCCGTGAGAACCATCGAGCGCGACGTCGCCGCGTTGCAGCAGTCCGGGCTACCGATCTGGGCGGAACCGGGTCGGACCGGCGGGTATGCGATCGACGCCTCCGCAACCCTCGGCCCGGCGGGATTCACGTTGGACGAGGCCCTCGCGATACTGATCGGGCTCGGCGGACTTCGACACAGCCCGTTCCGGCACGCCGCCCGAACGGCGGCGCGGAAGACCCTCGCGGTCATGCCGGACGCCGACGCCGCACGAGCCGCCGCCGTCGCGTCCCGAGTCCACTTCCTCGAAAGCACCGAGAACAGGACGGTGCCGACGGAGTTCGCTGCCGCGCTCCGATCGGACCGCGTGGTGCGCCTGCGCTACCAGGACAAGTCCGGATCGGAATCCGTGCGCGACGTCGAGCCGCTCGGCTCCATCGGCAAAGACGGGCAGTGGTACCTCATCGCCTGGTGCCGGCTCCGGGAAGGAGTCCGCGCGTTCCGCGGCGACCGCATGCGGTCTGTCGAGCTGACGGACGAGCGGCCTCAGCCGCGCTCGATCCGTCCCGAGAGCCTCGCCATTCAGTACGGGCGTCTGCGATCGGTCCTCGACGAGGACTGAACAATTCGAGACGAACTGCGTAAACACCGACAGCACGGTGTCGCAGCAGCCGGTGAGACTGGGATCTCCAGGTCGTCATCACCGCAGGAGGCCCTTCCATGCCATTCGCATCCATCCGCATCGTCACCGACGACCTCGAAGGTCTCGTCACCTTCTACGAACGCGTCATCGGACACCGGGCTGAGCGCCCCGCGCCGATCTTCGCGCAGTTCAGCGGGCCAGGTGCGAATCTGGCGATCGCGAGCACAGCGACGGTTGCGATGCTCGGCGGCGCCGTGACCCCCGGGACCAACCGTTCGGTCTTGATCGAGTTCGAAGTCAGTGACGTCGACGGTGAATTCGCCCGGCTCCAGGTCGAGCAGGAGGACGTCGTCCTCCCACCGACGACGATGCCGTGGGGCAACCGATCGGCACTCATCCGCGACCCGGATGGGAACGTCGTCAACCTGTTCAGCACGCCCGTCGGCGACCGTTAGCACTCCGGCCGTCTCGGCCGTGGGTCCGAAAGGCGCGTCGACCGAGCGGGCTCGCTGGTCCGATCGAGAATCCCCTACCGGTGCCGCGAGAGGACGATCCCTCGGGCGAGAATACCCGCTTCCGCACGGGGCGACGATCCGGCCTCAGCGCTCGCCAGCGGACCGGCGACCAGTGCTCTCCGGAATGGCAGTCGACGTGATGCCGGCGAGGATGAACTCGATCCCAGCGGTGAACTGGAGGCGGTCGTCGTGCTCAGCGAGGTGCCCGGCCATGCGTCGGGCGAAGGGATGGGTCATGGCGCTGGATTCACTGGCCCACTCTTTCGCGATCCTCTGCAGGAACGATGCCCGGTCCGAGTCGCGGGACAGGCGCGCTCCGGCGGCGTACTGGCTCGCCATGCCGAGCGTGAAATTCACCAAGCTCGTCGCGGCTGCGAATTGGTGCCGTTCCTCCACTCCGAGACCGTCCAGGTGCTCGCCGATGCTCTCGAGCATCTCGAGCACCGCCGGCTGCCAGGGTGCCTGAGCGAGTTGAGCGCCGATCCACGGGTGGGTGTCGATCGCGTCGAACAGCGCGAGCATGACCGCCCGGATACCGCCGTCCGCACGGTCTCGGCGCGCTTCAGACACCGCTCGCGTGATGACCTCGGCAGCGGCGGCCGCGAGGATCTCGCCCTTGTTCGCGAGGTGGTGATAGATCGCGCCCGGACCGGTCTGAAGCACTTCGGACAGCGAGCGGAACGTCAGCGCGGATTCTCCTCCGACGTCCAGAATTCCGATCGCCGCGCCCACGATCGTGCTCGCGGAGAGCGCGTCCGGACGACGTCCTCGGCGCTGCGATGCGTTGGGTTCCATGGCTTCATCTTGACACGACTGGAATCGCGTTCCAAACTTCTAGTGGAACGGCATTCCAATCTTCGAAGGAGACATCATGAATAGCAATCAACCTGGCGTCGTACTGCGCTTCCAGGCAAAGGCAGGTAAGGGCGAGGAGCTCTTCGACCTGGTCACCGACATGCATTACTCGGGTGACCCTGACGGTCCGACGGACTGGTCACTGAGTCGTGACGCCGAGAATCCCGATGTCATGTGGGCGTTCGAGTTCTACCGAGACCAAGCGTCGTTCGATCGGCACTACTCCGACCCCAGGCTCGACGAGGGTCACCAGCGCGTGTTCGACCTCCTCGAGACCCAGACGGGCGTGGACTCGTCGATGCGCGCGGATGTGCACATCGTCGCCTCGAGCTGACGGCTGCCTCGGGGCGACCCGGATGCGCTCAGAACTGCGAGCCGGTCGGTGATGCGACGAGAGCGGGGCCCGACATTTCCATCGGGCCCCGCTCTCGTGTTCTCCGCAGATCAGCGGCCGGTGGGGTTCCAGCCGTCGGTGCCCGCGAGGTACTTCGCCGCGGTGTAGTTCGCCGCGTCAGCATCGCTCAGCTGAGGGCGCTTGGCGGGATCGACGATCGCCGCTCCGGCACCGGTGTTCTGGTACTCGTTGAAGCGTCCGGCGGTCCACAGGGTGACGGCGTCCCAGTCCTTCCACGGCTGCGGCGTGTTGATCGCCGCTCCGAGGTCGGTGTTGCGGACGACGACCTGCGCCTTGCCCTGGGTCGAATACGGCCGTCCGAGGAAGATCGATCCGGGGTTGCCATCGGTGACGATCGAGCTGTCGGTGATGAGGAAGCCGTACTGCGACGACGCGTCGATCGACGAGTCGGTCAGAGCGGCACCCGGCCGGTTGAGCACGTGGATGGTGCTGCGGTCGATCACCGTGATCGCGCGGCCCAGGATCAGGTCGGCGCCGCCCTCGATGTACGAGCCGGTCACGTAGACCCGGCTGAACGTGGTCACGTTGGCGGTGGAGACGAGCAGAGTCTGCTTGTCACCCAGCAGGCGCACGTTGTCGAGCACCTGCTTGTCGCCGGCCTTGATCTGCACGGCGGTGGCCTGACCACCGGCTGCTGCTCCCGTGCTGGCGATGGTCACGTTCTTGAACGTCCACTCCTTGCCCGACACGGTCACGGTCGCGACCGCACCGGCGGGGCCGGTGATCACGGTGTCGGCCGGGTTCGACGTGGCGCCGACGACCTTGACTCCGTAGCGGTTGCCGCTCGAGACGAGACCCGTGTAGGTGCCCGGCTTGACCAGGATCGTGCGGTAGCCCTGAGCCACGTAGTCGGCGTTGTCAGCGAGCAGCCCGATGCCGGCAGCCACCGTTGTCGCGTCGCCGCTTCCGTCGGCGGCGACCACGAGGTCCACCTTGATCGGGATTGCGGTGGCAGCCGCCGAGGCAGCCGAGGCGTTCGATGCGGTGTCCTTCGCGACCACCGTGTACGAGTACGCGGTGCCGATCACGACGGCCGTGTCCGTGTAACTGGTGGTTCCCGCTGCGACCGAGCCGACGACGGTTCCGTCGCGGACCACGTCGTAGCCGGCCAGATCGCCGTCTCCCACTGCCGACCAGTTCACCGTCACGGCGTTCTTGCCGAGCACCGTGCCGACTCCGGTCGGGGTTGCGGGAGGAGCCGCGTCGCCGACCTTGGGGGTCGCCGTCGCGGTCGCCGCTGCCGACTCCAGGCCGGTGGTGTCCACCGCCTTGACCGAGTAGCTGTACGCGGTGCCGTTGTCGAGACCCGACTCCGTGTATGCCGGAGTGGTCAGCAGCGCGCTGTTCAGCTTGTTGCCGTCGCGGTACACGTTGTAGCCGGCGAGGTCGCCCTCGGTGTTCGCGGTCCAGGCCAGCAGCACCTTGCTGTCGCCGCCGGTGGCCGTGAGACCGGTCGGGGTGGCGGGCGGCGCGGTGTCAGCGGGCTTGACCGATGCGGTGGCCGCAGCCGAGGCGTTGCCGACCTGGTCGAACGACTTCACCGCGTAGGAGTACGTGGTGTTGTTCGTGAGCCCCGTGTCGGTGAACGAGCTCACCGCGCCGAGCGTGGCGACCAGAGTCGCGACTCCGGGCGTCACCGAGGTGCCGACCGAGCGGTACACGCGGTAGCCCGCGAGGTCCGCATCAGCAGAGGCGGTCCAGGTGAGCGTCGCCGAGGCGTCGCCCGCTGTCGCGGTGATTCCGGCGGGGGCGGCAGGCGCCGTGACGTCGGCCGGGGTGGCCGGGTCGACGACCGCGGGGTACCAGGTCGCGGCACCCAGCCAGCTCGACACCGTCGCATCCACCGATTCGGCGGGCGACAGCTGCGGACGGTTCGCGTTGACCGCGGCACCGGCACCCGTGTTGGCGTACTCGCCGAAGCGGGCATCCGTCCACTTGGCGCCGTTGAAGTCCATCCAGGGGTTGGACTTGATGCCGGAGGCCAGCACGGTGTCGCGGATGATCGCCTGCGGAGAGTTGGCAGCGGTGGTGGTCCCCTGCGTGTACGGACCGCCGAGTCGCACGTCGGAGACGCCCGCTGCGGGTGTGATGGTCGAGTTCGTCACGAGGAAGCCCTTGCCGCCGTTCGCCACGGTGCTCGGCACCAGCAGCAGGCCCGAGGTGCGGGTCGCCGTGATGGCCGTGTCGTGGATCACCAGCGTGGCTCGACCGAGCACGACGTTGTTCGCGCCGGAGATGGTCGAGGCTTCGATCATCTGGCGTGATGTCGCACCGGCGGTGGGCACATCGGCCCAGACCGTGCGGTCGGTGCCGGTGAGGGCGACGCCGCGCAGCAGCACCTTGTCGCCGGTCATCGACACGGCCGGGCTGTTGCTCGCGGTGGAGGTGTTGACCACCGAGAGTCCGCGGACGGTCACCGACGATCCGGTGATCGACAGGGTGGGGGTCGTGGTTCCGCTCGTGAGCACGACATCGCTGTTCGCGGCGCCGCCACCGATGATCGTCACGTTGTTGCGCGTGATCGTGGTGTTGCCGGTGTAGGTGCCGGGCAGGACCTTGATGACCCACTCGCCGCTTCCGGTGGCTGCGTTCACCGCAGCCTGGAGGCTGGCGTATCCGCCGTCGCCGACCGTGGCGTCGATCTTGAGCCGCGGGGTGACCGAGACCTGCGCCGACAGGGCGCTCTCGGTGCCCTGAGCGTCGATCGCCGTCACCGCGTAGCTGTAGGCCACGTCGTTGGTGAGACCCGTGTCGGTGTAGCCGGCCTTGCTGGTCGTCCCGATCGGGGCGCCATCGCGGTAGACGCGGTAGCTCGTGACGTCGGCCTCGGTGTTCTCGTCCCAGGTCAGTACGGCCTGACCCGAGCCGACAGCCGCGTCCAGTGCGGCGGGGGCCGCGGGACGGACATCGGCGGAGGCATCCAGCACGGGGTTCCAGCCATCGGAGCCCGCGAGGTAGGACACCGCGGTGCGGTTCGCCGCGTCAGCAGCGCTGAGCTGCGGGCGGTTGGCGTTCACCGTGGCCCCGGGCCCGGTGTTGCCGTACTCGAAGAAGCGGCCGTCGGTCCAGACGTTGGGCGCGAAGTCCGTCCACGGCTGGCCCGTCGAGATACCCTCGGCGATCCAGGTGTTGCGGATGATCGTCTCGCCGCGCGAGTTGTCGGGGTACGCCCCGTCACTCCACGAGCGCCACGGACGGCCCAGGGCGAAGGTGCCCGGGTCGTTGTCACTCGCGATGCGGCTGTCGACGACCAGGTAGCCGTTGCTCTTGCTGGCAGTGCTGGGGGCGAAGATCGTGCCTCCGGCGTGGTTGCTGGCGAAGAACGTGACGCGGTCGAAGACGGCGGTGGCTCGTCCGAAGACGAAGTCGACGTTGCCCTCGATGTAGCTGTTCACGTAGTACTGGCGCGGGTAGCCCGAACCATTGGCGGAGATGTTTCCGCTCGCGTCGGCGTTCAGGGTGTCCTGGACTCCGAGCAGACGGACGTTCGTGTACACCTGACGGTCGCCGGTGGCGCGGAGCGCGACGGCCTGGGTGTTGAAGTTGCCGATCTCGGGGTGAGCCGCCTTGTCGAAGGTGTTGGCGATCGTGAGATCGCGCACCTGCACTCCGCCGCCCGAGAGGGTGACGGTGGCGCTGCCCGCGGTTCCGCAGGTGGCGGCGGTGACGGCCGGGCAGGTGGTGCCCGACTTGGTCGTGCCGTTGGCGTTGTCGAACTCGATGACGACGTCGCGGGCGTTGCCCGTGGTGCCGGCGAGGATGACGTTGGCCTTCGTGGAGATGACGACCTCGTGGTAGGTGCCCGGGGCGACCATGATCACCTTGGGCTTGGCCGCGGTTCCCGGCTGGATGGCCGTGAGCGCTGCCTGCACCGAGGTGTAGTCGCCGCTGCCGTCCTGCGCGACGGTGAGGTCGGCGACGAGCGGCGCGACGTTCGGCGTCGCGTCGACGGTGATCGACGGCGCCGAGGCGTTGCCGGCGCGGTCGACTGCCACCACGAGGTAGTGGTGAACCGTGCCGTTGACGAGGCCCTTGTCGAGGTAGGTCGGCTTGGCGACCTCGGCGACGAGATGAGCGGCATCGGCTACGACGGCGTCGGACCCGATGGAGCGATACACGCGGTAGGTGACTGTGTCGCTCTCGGGGCCGTCGTTCCAGCTGAGTCCGACCTGCTTCTCGTTGGCGGTCGCGGTGAGACCCGTGACTGCCGCGGGGGCGAGGTCGGCTGCCGGCTCGACCACCGGGTTCCAGCCGTCGGCACCGGCGAGGTAGTCCTCAGCGGTGTAGTCGTCGGCCTGAGCCGCCGTCAGCTGCGGGTGGTTGTCTCCCGTGGCTGCTCCGGGTCCGGTGTTGCCGTACTCGAAGAAGCGGGCGCTCTGCCACTTGGTGACGGTGCCGCTGTTGGTCATGTCGGTCCACGGCGTCGAGGTGCTGACGACCGGGCCGAGCCAGCTGTCGCGGACGACGACCTGGGCGATGGCGTTCGCATCGGCGATCGACGTGCCGTCGTCCTGCTTCTGCCCGGGCTGCCAGGGGCGGCCGAGGTTCTGCGAGTTGTCGGGCGCAGTGCCGATCACACGGCTGCCCGTGATGAGGAAGCCGTACTTCTGGCTCTTGTCCGTGCTCGCCGCGGTGAGTGCGCCGTTGGGCGAGGTGCCGTGGTCGAGCGCCTTCAGCGTGCTGTCGTCGATGACGACGGTCGCGCGTCCGAAGACGAAGTCGACGTCACCCTCGATGTAGCTGCCGTGCACGTAGACGCGGGAGCCGGTCGCCGTGTTCGGGGTGTTCGCGTAGAAGGTGTCCTGGTTGCCGAGGAGACGCGTGTTCTCGAGGACCAGCTTGTCGCCGGTCGTGCGGAGAGCGACTGCCTGGCCGTTGGCGTAGGTGCCCTCGACGTAGGAGTTCTCGACGGTCAGTGCGCGGAGCTGCACGTTGTTGCCCGTGATCACGAGGGTCGCGGATCCCGAGGTGCCGTAGGTGTCGGCGACACCGTCGGTGGTCGTGCCGGTCGGGGTGCCTGCGGCGCGGTTGCCCGTGATCACCACGTCCTGAGCGACACCGGTGGCGCCGACGAGGATCGTGTACGGCTTGTCGACCACGTCGTACTCGGCGTAGCGACCGGCAGCGAGCTGGATGACCGTCGGGTTGGTGGCGGTTCCTGCGGGAGCTGCGGCGAGCGCCGAGGCGAGCGTGGTGAACACCGAGGTGCCGTTGGCGGTGGCCGCGGGATCGACGGTGATGTCGACGACGAGCGGGGCCGCGGCGACGAGGATGTCGACCGGGGTGCTCGCAGCCGACGAGACGCCGGAGCGGGAGTCGGCGGTGATGCTGTAGCTGTAGCTCACGCCGTTCTCGACGGTGGTGTCGCTGTAGGTGGGCGAGCTCACCGAGGCGATCTTCTGAGCGACTCCGCCGGCGGTGGAGCGGTAGACGGTCCAGCCGGTGGTGCTCGCCGAGATGTCGTCGTTCCAGGTGAGGTGGACGACGCGGGAGTCGGCCGTCGCGGTCACACCGGAGGGAACCGCGGGAGCGACGGAGACCGTGGGGGCCACGGGGTTCCAGCCGTCCTTGCCGGCGAGGTACTTCTCGGGCGTCGCGTTGGCGGCGTCCTTCGCGCTCAGCTGGGGGCGGTTGGCGTTGACGGTGGCACCGGGGCCGGTGTTGCCGAACTCGGAGAAGCGAGCGGTGGTCCAGCTGAAGTTGACCTTGACGCCCGAGCTGTTGGTCGAGGCCATGTCATCCCAGGGAGCGGCCGTGTCGATGGCGGCCGGCAGCCACGTGTTCTTGATCACGACCGAGCCGAGAGCGTCGGGATCGGCGCTCGGGTGCCACGGACGACCGAGGTTGACCGTGCCGGCTGCCGCATCGCTGACGATCTTGCTGTCGGTGATGAGGAAGCCGTACTTGCTGCCCTTGTCGGTGCTGGCTGCGGTGAGGTAGCCGTTGTTGCTCTTGGCGCGGTCGAGCGACTTGAAGGTCACGCGATCGAAGACGGCGGTTCCGGCGCCGAACAGGTAGTCGACGTCGCCCTCGATGTAGCTGTTGACGTAGTACTGGCGGATGCGCGTCGTGGGCTTCGGGGTGTCGGCGAGGAGCGTGTCCTGGTTGCCGAGGAGCCGCACGGTGTCGGCGACGAAGCGGTCGCCTTCGACCCGGAGAGCGACGGCCTGGGCGCTCGTGATCTGCGGGTTGGCCTTCTCGTCGAACGAGTTGACCACGGTGAGACCACGGAGGGTGACGTCCTGGCCCGTGACGAACACGACGGCGCTGCCGGCGGTGCCGAGAGTGCTCTCGGGCTCGTCGGGGTCGGAGCTGCCCGAGGCCTGCGCGGCGTTGATGACGACCTTGGAGGAGTCGCCGCCGAGGCCGTTCAGGGTGATGTTGGACGACTCGATCTCGAACGCCTCGTTGTAGGTTCCGGGGTCGATGTCGAGGCGGTAGCGCTTGAGCGAGTTCTTCGGCACCGTGGCGAGAGCCGCGGTGATCGTGGCGAACTGCTTGTCGGCGCCGACGGTGATGACGGTCTCGTCCACCGCGATCGGAACCGGCGTGGTGAGCGAGGTGCCCGAGACGGTGCTCGAGGTCTTGGAGACGTTGCCGACGAGGTCGACGGCGGTCACGCGGTAGTAGACGGTCACGCCCTTGGGGGCGCTGGTGTCGGTGAAGTGCGGCGGTGTTCCCGCTGCGGTGGCGGTGATGCTCGTGAGCTGCACGTAGGTGCCCGAGCTCGCGGTGCTGCGCGAGATCGTGTAGCCCTCGACGTCGGTGTCCTTCGGGGTCGACCAGGCCAGGTCGAGACCGGCGGTCGCGTTCTGCTTGACGGTGAACCCTGTGGGGGCGGCGGGCGCCACATTCGGGTTGTTGGCGGTCAGCGCGACGTAGTTCTTGGAGATGTTGCCGGCGCGGTCGATGGCACGGATGCGGTAGTACGCGACCTTGCCCTCGGTGACGCCGAGGTCGGTGAACGTCGTGGCCGTGAACGTGGCGGCACCGGCCGTGGGCAGGAACTGCACGTACTCCTCATCGGAGTTGCGCTTGTAGACGATGTACCCGGCGACGTCGGATTCGGTGCTCGCCTTCCAGGTGGCGGTGATGCCGCCACTGGCGAGCACGGTGGCCTTGGGGCTGGTCGGCGCCTTGGGCGGCGTCGTGTCGGCCGGGACTGCAGCCGAAGCGGTGGCGCCCGCCGAGGTGCCCGCGGCGTTGACGGCGGTGACCGAGTAGTAGGACGTGGCGCCGACGGGTGCCGTCGCGTCGGTGTAGGTGGTCGCGGTGAGGGTCGACCCGTTGATGCGGGTGAAGGGCCCGGCGGCCGAGGTTCCGCGCGAGACCACGTAGCTGGTGGCGCCGGTGCTCGCACTCCACTTGAGGACGACCGCGGTGTTGCTGTCGATGGTGGCGGTGAGACCCGCGGGTGCCGCGGGGGCGGTGGGGGTGGTCGGAGTCGTCGGCGTGCCGGCTGGGCGGGTGGCCGAGGTCGACGAGGCCGACGAGGTGTTGCCGGTGAGGTCGACGGCGGTGATCCGGTAGTACGACTTGGTCGCCGCCGGAGCCTGGGTGTCGGTGAAGGCCGAGGTCGTGATCGGCGAACCGGTCAGCTGCGTATAGGTGCCGCTCGACGAGGCGGAGCGTGACACGACGTAGCCGCGGAGGTCGGGCTCGTCATTGTCGGCCCAGTCGAGCGCGATCCCGTTCGCGGATGCCGTCGCCTTGACGCTGGACGGCGAATCGGGCTTGGTCGTGTCCTTGGCGGTGATCGTCTTGACGCTCGAGACCTTCGACTCGTTGCCGGTCTTGTCGCGTGCGGTCACGGCGTAGTACACCGTCGCCCCGCCCGTCACCGTCGAATCGGTGACCTTCAGAGCGGTCGTGCTCGCGACCAGGTTACCCGCGGAGGCGGTGACGGTCTTCGAGGTCGACCGGTAGACGCGGTACTCGGCGAGGTCGGATGCCGAGACCTTGCCCCAGGTGATGACCGCGCCGACGCCGCCGTAGTACGAGGCGGAGAGGCTGCCCGGAGTGCTGGGAGCTGAGGTATCGGTCGCCGCCATCACGGGAGACGCGGCGAGAGCACCGACGGCGAGGACGGCGGCGGTCGCCGCAGCCAGCACGGTCATGTGCCAACGGGGTCGACGGCTCTCGCTCGTTGCGGGCAGGGGCGAGCGCGGGGGGACGCTGGGCAGCATTGTGGCCTTTGTGCGACATCGCGTGACGAGGAGAGTCACGACGAGGGGGTGGGGGTGGGGGGGGTGCGGTGCAGGGGTAAATCGAACGGATCAGAGAGAGATCCGTCTCGAAGTATGTGGGGGCGAGCAGATCACGAACAGTCCCCCATGAGGGGGACACCGTCTGTCACCCAATTGACAGCAGCGGTCCGCATTTGCGAGGACAAAGCTATGCGACCCCATCCGGGGGCACAAGGGCGCAGACCGAATTGATGCATCCGTATCGAAACTCGGTGCTTTGGCATAAGGACAACGGTCGGAATCAGGAGGTCTCCCCTGGAACAGAGCCGCCGCATCCCGATGCCGGCGCGGGGGTCGGGGTGGCGCAACCGAGAGGCATCGAAAAAAGAAAGCGCCGCCCCACCCGAAGGTGGGACGGCGCTCTCTCGTGTAGCGAGGCTACGAGGAATTACTTGACGGTGACGGTGGCGCCAGCTGCTTCGAGCTGAGCCTTCGCCTTGTCAGCGGTCTCCTTGTTGACGCCCTCGAGGACGGCACCGGGAGCACCATCGACGACCGCCTTCGCCTCACCGAGGCCGAGGCTGGTGAGGGCGCGCACCTCCTTGATGACCTGGATCTTCTTGTCGCCGGCAGCTTCGAGGATGACGTCGAACTCGGTCTTCTCCTCGACCTCCTCAGCGGGGGCGGCGGGGCCAGCGGCACCGGCAACCGCGACGGGCGCGGCAGCGGTCACGTCGAAGGCCTCTTCGAACTTCTTCACGAACTCGCTGAGCTCGATCAGGGAAAGCTCCTTGAACGCCTCGAGCAGCTCGTCAGTCGACAGCTTTGCCATCGTTTATCTCCTTGTGTTGTAGGTACTTATCCACCGCGGGCCTGACTCTCAGGCTGCGGACTCCTGCTTCTCGCGCAGAGCGTCGACCGTGCGAACGGCCTTCGACAGCGGCGCGTTGATCGTGTAGACGGCACGCGTGAGCGTGGCCTTCATGGCGCCGGCGGCCTTGGCCAGCAGCACCTCGCGGGGTTCGAGGTCGGCAAGCTTGCCGATGTCGGACGCCGAGATCGGCGCACCGTCGAAGTAACCGCTCTTCACGACCAGGAGAGGATTCGCCTTGGCGAAATCACGCAGCGCCTTCGCGACGGCGACAGTGTCACCGTGCACGAATGCGATCGCGGACGGACCGGCGAGCTCGTCGTCGAACGACGAGATGCCGGCGTTGTTCGCCGCGATCTTGGTCAGCGTGTTCTTCACCACGGCGTACGTCGCGTGCTCACCGATCGATGTGCGCAGCTGCTTGAGCTGAGCAACGGTGAGCCCGCGGTACTCGGTCAGCAGGGCGGCGTTCGAGTTCTGGAACTTGTCCGAGAGCTCGGCAACCGATGCTTCCTTCGTCGCCATGGGACTCCTTGATTGTTGGTTGGAGAAGACCACCGCCCCCGCATACGGAGGGCTCCGCGAGCGATTCGCCACGCGGAAACAAGGAAAGCTCCGGCGCAGACGCACGGAGCTTCAGGATGCAACCCGACTGATCGGGACACTTCACGAACTTCATACACCTGCGCAGGTCCTCGCTCACGCGAGCCTTAGGCGACATGCTCAGAAGAGAACTTCTGCGCACGACGACAACCGGCGGTCTTCGGCTTCATCGCCCACAGTACGCGATACCTCGCCCCCTCGGCAACCGCGTCCCTCCCGGCCGGGTGTCGGCGACGCCGTCTACCCTGCACGCATGGCCTCGACCGCCGGACCCGACATCACCCTCCGGGCATGGCAGCGCTCGGATCTCCCGCTCCTCGAGCGGATCAACAGTCCCGCCATGACCGAGCACCTCGGCGGCCCCGAGAGCCGGGCCAAGGTCCTCGAACGGCTCGAGCGCTATCTGACCCTCGTCGAGTCCGGCATCGGCTCGATGTTCGCGATCGTCGATGCGGAAGGCGGATCGGTCGGCAGCGTCGGCTTCTGGCCCGCGATCTGGCACGGCGAGCAGGTGTGGGAAACCGGCTGGAGCGTGCTCGAATCCCACCAGGGGCGCGGGATCGCCACCGCGGCAGTCGCCATGATCATCCCCGTGGTGAGGGCGAGCGGACTCCACTCGACTCTTCTCGCGTTCCCGGGTTCGGAGAACGCGGCGTCGAACGCGGTCTGTCGCAAGTCCGGCTTCCGCCGGGTCGGCCTCGTCGAGATCGAGTATCCGGCCGGCTCCTGGATGGAAGCCATCGAATGGCGACTGACGCTGTGACCGCCCGCTGAGGCGCTCCGCCCGTCGCGGGGCGGAGCGCCTCGGCTCACGGCTTGACGCTCGAGTGGATCCAGGTGTCGAAGAACCCGCTCAGATCCGTTCCCGCAGCTGCCGAGGCGTACGCCTCGAACTGCGCGGTCGAGACGTTCCCACCCGCGTTGTCAGCGGCCCAGCCGCGCAGGATGCCGAAGAAGACCGGGTCGCCAACCTCGAGGCGCAGAGCGTGCAGCGTCATCGCGCCTCGGTAGTAGGTGGCATTGTCGAACAACCGCGGCGCTCCCGGATCGGCGACCTCGACCGACCAGAACGGATCCGACGCATCGAGCGAGTAGGTGTCGTCGAAGATCTGCTGCGCGGTGTCGCCGCCGTGGTCCTCGGACCAGAGCCACTCCGAGTAGGTGGCGAACGCCTCGTTGAGCCAGATGTCCGACCACCGTTCGATCGCCACGTCGTCGCCGTACCACTGGTGGGCGAGCTCGTGGACGACCGTCGGCTCGTCGATGAAGCCGTAGATCGGACGCGTCTGGTTCTCGAGGGCGTAGCCCAGGTCGGGCAGATCCACCGCGATCCCACCGGATTCGGTGAACGGGTAGGGCCCGTAGATCGAGGAGAGGTAGGCGATCACGTCGGGGTTCAGATCGAGCGCGGTTCGCGCGTCCGCGCCGAGGGTCCCCTGGCTGTACAGGCTCTGCGCCACCGCGTCGCGATAGGTCACGCCGTCGACCGTGGTGGTCTGCACGTCGTAGTCGCCGACCACGGCCGTGGCCAGGTAGGTCGCCATCGGGCGGTCCATCACGTAGGTCCAGGTGGACGTCGGGCCGTTGTCGACCGTTGAGGCCAGCACTCCGTTGCCGATCACGTCGAGTCCGATCGGAACCGTCATCGACATCGTGAGGGTGGCCTTGTCGGCGGGGTGGTCGTTCGAGGGGAACCAGACCGCCGCAGCACGCGGCTGACCGACCGGGACCATGCCGTCGGGTGTGTGCAGGACCCCGCCCAGACCGAAGGCGTCGTCGATGGTGATCGGAACGCCCGCGTAGTCGACCTCGACGGAGAGCTCGGTGCCCGAGAGGATCCCGGTGGCCGGCATGACCGTGAGCTCGGTGCGCGGGGGTTCGGCGACGGCATCGGGGCTGCCGTCGCCGACGGGCTGAGCCGTCACGAGGCTGATCTGCGTCGAGGCGAGGGAGAAGGCGGTGCTCGCACCGTCGACTCGGACGTCGCCGATCACGATGCTGTCGGCCCCCGCGGCATCGCGGGTGTCGAAGTCGAGGTTGAAGGCCGACAGGTTCTGCGTGGCGACGAGGTCGATGGTCGCCGTGCCCGCGAGCACATCGGTCGCCGGGTCGTACGCCAGGTCGAGATCGTAGTTCTGCACGTCGTACCCGCCGTTGCCGTCGAGCGGATAGTACGGATCGCCGATTCCGGCGGACCCGGGCTCGAAGGTCACGGGAGCAGTCGTCCCTCCCCCGGTCGCCGGCGCTCCGGCCGGGGCGGGCGGGCACGCCACCGCGGCACTCGCGGCGGGAGGCGTGACCTGACTGCCCGCGAGCAGGAGGAGGACGAGGAAGGGAACGGCGAGTGCGACCCCGCTCCGCTTCGATCGGCGACGGGCGGCCCACACGCTCAGGCCGCCGCCGAGGATGGCGACCGCGGTGAGACCGAGGAGGAGGGACGGGTCGAAACCCGTCGAGGGAAGGATGCAGGGGTCCACGAGGAACCTTTCGGGTGGGTCGTCCGAGCCGCGTTGGGTAGCGTGGCGGAGGGGTGTCTCGGAACGGTATCGCGATGCATCGATTCCTCACAGGAGTTTTTACATCCGGGAAACATGGGTGACCCTTCGCGAAATCTCGTCACCCTAATGTCGGACTGCTGTACCTCGGCGGCGTCGCCCACAGCACCGACGGCCCGCCATCGGAAGAAGCGTTCCGCCGCCCCACACCCAACGAGTGGAGACGATCACACCAATGGCACGATTCACCCCCAAGACGGCGCGCAAGACCGCACTCGCGGTCGCTGCCGCAGCCGTGGCGCTGACCCTGGCCGCCTGCTCCGGAGGCACGAGCGACTCGGGCTCCGGCTCGGGCGACGACGGAGCCGACGCCGACTTCGGCGAGCTGAACCTGCAGCTCTCCTGGATCAAGAACGAGGAGTTCGCGGGCGAGTTCTTCGCCGACTCCAAGGGCTACTACACCGACGCCGGATTCAGCGCCGTCAACATGACCCCCGGCCCGTCGACCGGCACCGCCGAGCTGCTCTCGGGCAGCGCCGACGTCGCCCTCTCGGACTCCGTCTCGGTCGGAACGGTCATCGCGAACGAGGACGCACCGCTCAAGATCATCGGCGCCACCTTCCAGGCGAACCCGTTCACGATCCTGTCCCTCAAGGACGGCGCGAACATCACGACCCCCGAGGAGATGGTCGGCAAGAAGATCGGCGTCCAGGCATCGAACACGTCGCTGTTCGAGGCCTTCCTCACCGTCAACGACATCGACCCCTCGTCGCTCACCGTCGTCCCCGTCGAGTACGACCCGTCGGTGCTCGTCAACGGCGACGTCGACGGCTTCGTCGCGTACCAGACCAACGAGGCCATCACGGTCCCCGCCGGCGGCAACCCGGTGACCCTCCTCAACTTCGCCGACAACGGCCTGCCGTTCGTCGCCGAGACCGTCACGGTCACCGACCAGATGATCGCTGAGGACCGCGAGAAGCTCAAGGCGTTCCTCGTCGCCGAGATCAAGGGCTGGACCGACGCGATCGCCGACCCGGCCGCCGCAGCGGACCTCGCCGTCAACACCTACGGCGCCGACCTCGGCCTCAACATCGAGACCTCGACGGCCGGCGCAGAGGCGCAGGCGAAGCTCGCGGTCTCGGCCGACACCGAGGCGAACGGCCTCTTCGTGATCAGCGACGACCTGCAGGCGAGCACGATCAAGTCGCTCGCCGCCGCCGGCATCGACGTCTCGGCCGAGGACCTCTTCGACCTGTCGCTGCTCGACGAGGTCTACGAGGAGAACCCCGACCTGATCGACTACGCGGGCTGAGGACTGATCCACAAGTGACGGATACTTCCGTGACCGGTGCCCGAGGCCAGCAGGCCTCGGGCACCGGCCTGCACATCAGCGGCCTTCACAAGGAGTTCCGCGTCGGCGCTAAGTCCGTCGTCGCGCTCCAGGACGCCAACCTCCACACCGACCAGGGCAGCTTCCTTGCCCTTCTCGGTCCGTCGGGGTGCGGCAAGTCCACGATCCTCCGCATCCTCGCGGGCCTCGAGGATCCGTCGTCGGGCACCACCCGTGTCGACGGAAAGAGCCCCAAAGAGCTCCGCAAGAACAACGAGCTCGGCATCGCCTTCCAGGACCACGCCCTCCTCCCGTGGCGTTCCGTCTACTCGAACATCCGGCTGCCCTTCGAGATCGCGGGCAAGCCCGTCGACAAGGCGTACGTCGACGAGCTCATCGACCTCGTCGGTCTCCGCGGATTCGAGAAGGCGAAGCCCGCACAGCTTTCCGGCGGCATGCGACAGCGTGTCTCCATCGCACGCTCCCTGGTGATGAAGCCATCGGTGCTGCTGCTCGACGAGCCGTTCGGCGCGCTCGACGACATGACCCGTCAGCGACTCAACCTCGAGCTGCTGCGCATCTGGACCGAGAAGCCGGCGACGACCCTCCTCGTCACGCACGGCATCTCCGAGGCGATCTTCCTCTCCGACCAGGTCGCCGTGATGTCACCGCGTCCCGGGCGCATCAAAGAGGTCATGGAGATCGACCTGCCGCGCCCGCGCACGCCCGAGATGATGCGCACACCCGAGTTCCACGCCTACGTCGACCACGCCTCCGAGCTGCTCTTCGGCACCGGGGGCGCCGCGACCGACGCGCCGTCGACCGCTCCGACCGGGATCGTGTCGCCGGCTGCTCCGGCGTCGACTGAGCAGAGCGTATGAGAGCGTTCCGGATGCCCGGCTGGGCCTCGAGCCTGATCGGCGCCGTCGCGATCATCGCCGTGTGGTGGCTCGCGTCGATCATCGTGCCGACGACGGGGACCTATGCGCCCGTGCCGTCACCGCCCGCGGTCCTCGAGACGCTCGTCACCGACGGCATCGGCTTCTACTGGCCGAACTTCTCGGTGACGATCGCCGAAGCGGGCATCGGCTACTTCTGGGGCAACCTGATCGCCCTCATCCTCGCGGCGCTCGTGCTGATCTTCCCCTTCCTCGACGGGGTCATCAACCAGTTCGCCGTGATCACCTACTGCGTGCCGATCGTCGCGATCGGCCCGCTCGCGATCGTGATCCTGGGCGGCGCCAAGACCGCGGGCGACCCGTCGGCCACGGCCGTCTTCTTCGCTGCGCTGTCGGTGATGTTCACGACCATCGTCGGCGCCCTGCTCGGGCTCAAGGCGGCCGACAAGGCCGCGCTCGACGTCGTCGCCGTCTACGGCGGCTCCCGCCTGACCCAGCTGCGCAAGGTGCGTCTGATCGCCGCGCTGCCCAGCATCCTCAACGCCTTGCAGATCGCCGTCCCCGCCGCATTCCTCGGCGCCATCCTCGGCGAGTACTTCGGCAAGATCGAGCGCGGGGTCGGTCCGATCCTGGTGGCCGCACAGGTGTCGCTCAACTCGCCTCGCGTGTGGGGACTGTTCCTCCTCTGCGCGATCGTCGCGATCATCGGCTTCGCGATCGTCGGTCTGATCGGCCGCGTCATCGCGCCCTGGTCCGCGGGAACGAAGGCCGGCGTATGAGCGGCGGACTCCCCGCCGGGACCCTCCCCGGTGTCGGCGAACAGCTGGCCAAGACCCGACCCTCCAATTCCACGGCCCGCGGGATCGGTCGGGCGATCGGTCGCAGCTCGCTCGTCGGGCTCTCGACCCTCGTCATCGTGCTGCTCATCTGGCTCGGTGTCGTCTACCTGACCGGCATCTCGCCCTACGTCGCCAAAGGCCCGCTCGACGTCGTCAACTTCCTCTTCATCGAGGAGGACGCCGCGGCGAACCGCGCGGAGCTCTGGGCCAACCTGCTGGTCACTCTCCGTCATTCGGCCATCGGCTTCGTCGCCGGCCTGATCGCGGCGATCATCGGAGCCATCCTGTTCCGGCTCTCGCGGACGATCGAGTCGGCCCTGATGCCCGTGGCGACCCTCTTGCGCTCCGTACCGCTGGTCGCGATCGCCCCCGTCATCATCCTCGCCTTCGGTTTCGGCTCCGACGCATCGGTCGCCGTCATCGGTGGGATCGTCGTTCTCTTCCCCGCGCTCGTCACGATCGCGTTCGGCCTGAAGAACGCGTCGCCGCAGATGCTCGATGTCGTCGCCGTGTACGGCGGCGGCACCATGACCGCGGTCCGCAAGGTGGCGCTGCCCGGTGCGCTCCCGTCGCTGTTCGCGGCGATCCGCGTCTCCGTCCCGGGTGCGATCACGGGCGCGCTGCTCGCCGAGGTCCTCTCAACGGGCGACGGCATCGGTCGCGCGGCCGTCACCTACGCGACCCAGGCGAAGTTCCCCGACCTGTGGGCGGCCGTGGTCGTCGTCACCGTGGTCTCGCTCGTGCTGTACCAGCTCGTGCAGATCATCGAGGCGGTCGTGCTGGCCCGCATGGGCATGGCGGGCCGCGGATCCTGACCGGGCCGACCGCGTCGGCGACGGGGAAACGAGGGCGAAATCTGCCCTCGCTATCCTGCGGGGATGACTGACACCACCCCCGATCTCACCGCCTTCGCGTTCGGTCTGCCCAAGGCCGAACTGCACCTGCATCTCGAGGGCACCCTCGAACCCGAGCTCAAGTTCGAGCTCGCCGCCCGCAACGGCATCGACCTTCCCGAGAAGACGGTCGAGGAGGTCAAGGCGACCTACAACTTCACCGACCTCACGAGCTTCCTACAGGTCTACTACCCGGCCATGCGGGTGCTCGTCACCGCCGACGACTTCCACGATCTCGCCTGGGCCTATCTGCAGCGCGCGGCGGAGCAGGGCGTCGTGCACGTCGAGATGTTCTTCGATCCGCAGGCGCACACGAGCCGCGGCGTGCCGTTCGAGACCCTCATCTCGGGCTACCGACGGGCGGCGGTGCGAGCCCAGGACGAGCTCGGCATCTCGGCCGAGCTGATCCTCTGCTTCCTGCGCGACTTCTCGGCCGAATACGCGATGGCCACGCTCATGGAGGCGCTCCCCTACAAGCAGTGGATCGTCGGCGTCGGTCTCGACTCCGACGAGCGCGACAACCCGCCGTCGAAGTTCGCCGCCGTTTTCGCTCGTGCCAAGGCCGAAGGCTTCTTCCTCACCATGCACTGCGACATCGACCAGGTCGGCTCGATCGAGAACATCCGTCAGGTGATCGAGGAGATCGGCGTCGATCGCATCGACCACGGCACCAACATCGTCGAGAACGACGCCCTCGTCGAGCTGGTCAAGGCGAAGGGCCTCGGCCTCACGACCTGCCCGGTGTCGAACTCGTTCGTGACCGAGCAGATGAAATCGGATGAGATCGTCGACCTGATGCACCGCGGCGTCCGGGTGATGATCAACTCGGATGACCCCGCCTACTTCGGCGCCTACGTGGCCGACAACTACGTCGCCCTCGCCGAGCAGGCAGGGCTCGGGGCGGCCGATCTCGCACAGCTGGCGATCAACTCGTTCGAGGCGTCCTGGCTGCCCGCCGGTCGTCGCGAGGCCTACGTCTCATCGGTGCGCGACTACGCTGCGGCCCACGGAGTGGAGCTCTGACGTCCTGACGCCGATCCGGCCCCGTCCGCACCTGGGCGGGGCCGGTCTCGTCTCGGACCGGTCGGGCTCAGAGGGACTTCAGCTGCCTCTTCGCCGCGCGCTCCGCGAGGACGGAGACGTAGTCGTGGACGGGGCGGTCGGCGAGGACATCGACCTCGGACCGCACGATGGACTGGACGGTGGCGGGTTCGACGTCGGGGAACTTGGCGCTCAGACGTTCCACGACCTGGCGCACGACCTCATCGGGATCGAATTCAGTAGACACCCCCGCATCGTATGGCCTTGAGGTTAACTCAGACCTCCGGCTGGTTAGGCTCAGGGCGCGAGCGGCTCCCGTCGAGGCGCTCCCGATCGCCCGGAAGGAAGGCCATGCGCACCTCAGGACCGCTCCCCCCGAAGGACTCCGGCATCGCCTACGTCCTCCTCGCACTCACTCTCGTCCTCGTCGCCGGTCTGCAGCACTTCTACCTGGGGCGTCCCCTGCGGGGGGTGATCTGGCTGATCACCTGGGGTCTCTTCGGCATCGGGTCGATCTACGACCTCTTCACGCTCAAGAGGCAGACCCGCGACGTGAACGCCCGCCGCGCGGCCGGCATCGACTGACACGCGGCGCGTCGACGGTCATCACCGGGAGGCGGCGATCCGCCAGATCCGGTCGCGGGAGAACGGGGTCTCGTAGGGCCGCTCGCCGATCGCACGTCGGATCGCGTTGCCGAGCGCCCCGGCGACCGGGTTGTAGGGCGACTCGCTCATCGACTTGGCGCCGAACGGTCCGAGATCGTCGCTGGTCGCGGCGAAGTAGACCTCGGTTGTCGGGATGTCGGCCATCTGCGGCACGCGGTAGGTGCGGAACACCGGGTTGAGGATCACCCCGTCCTCGAGCATGACCTCTTCGTAGAGCGCACCGCCGATCGCCTGCGCGACGCCGCCCTCGACCTGACCGCGGCACTGCTCGGGGTTCATCACCGTGCCCGCGTCGGCGGCCTGCACCGACTGCAGGATCCGGACCTTACCGGTCTCGACGTCGACGGCGACGCGGAAGGCCTGGACGTTGAACGCGAGGGAGCGGACGTCGCCGAACTCGCTCCCCCGTGCGAGCAGGCCGTCGCCCGATCGACGGTCGGCGGGCGCCGCGGCGATGAGCTCGGGGAAGGCGATCAGGCGTCCGCCGAGACGGACCCCGTCGCGCTCGAGCACGGCGTCGCGGGCAGGGAAACCGGTGAGCGTCGAGGCGATGTCGAGCATCGCGGCGCGCAACGCCATCGCGGCCCCGTAGAGCGCCTTGCCCGCGACGGTGATCCCCGCTGAGGCGAAGGCGCCGGTGTCGTAGTCGGCGGCGTCGGTGTCGGACTGCCGGATCGTGATGCGGTCGGCATCGGTTCCGAGAACGGTCGTCGCGATCTGCTGGTGGACCGTGGTGGTGCCGTTGCCGAACTCGGTGGTGCCGACGCCCAGCTCGTAGTCGCCGCTCGGCCGCAGCGCGACCGTGACCCGCGCGATGTGGCCGTGCGGAGCCATGGTCGCGATCATCGCGGCCGCCATGCCCTCGCCGATCCGCCATCGCGGACCGAGATCGGGAATCTCGCCGCGCCCGCGTTCGAGCGCGGACTGCGCGAGATCGAGGCACTGGTCGAGCCCGTAGCTCCCCCACACCAGATCGGCCTCCGCTTCGCCGTGGCCGGCGAGAACGGGCTCGCCCTCGGTGATCGCATTGATGCGGCGGAGGTCGAAGGGGTCGATCCCCAGCTTGAGCGCGAGTTCGTCCATCGCCGATTCGACCGCGAAGATGACCTGACCGAGACCGTAGCCGCGGAAGGCGCCGGAGGGCACGTTGTTCGTGTAGACGACCTCGGCGTCGATGCGCTTGGCCGGCGAGCGGTAGAGGCTGATCGACTCGGCCATGCCGTGGAACATCACACCTCGGGAGTGGTTCCCGTAGGCGCCGGTGTCGCTCAGTCCTTCGATCCTCATCGCGGTGAGAACACCGTCGGACCGAGCGCCGAGCGTGACGCCGATACGCATCGGGTGGCGCACGCTGGTGCGCACGAACTCGTCGTTGCGGCTCATCTCCCATGCGACGCGGCGCCCGGTCCGGAGCACCGCGAGGGCGACGAGGTCCTCGGTGAACATCTCCTGCTTGCCGCCGAAGCCGCCTCCGACGCGTGCGGTGAGCACCCGGACCGCCTCGCGGTCGAGCCCGAAGATGCGGCACAGCTCGTCGCGGACGAGGAACGGGACCTGCGAGCTCGTGCGGACGACGAGGCGTCCGGCCTCGTCGAGCCAGGCGATCGAGCCGTGGGTCTCGAGCTGAGCGTGCACGACGCGCTGGGTGCGCCATTCGCCGCTCACCGTGACGTCAGCGGTGGCGAGCGCGGTGTCGACGTCGCCGAATCCGGAATGCAGCGCCGCGACGACGTTGCGATCGGCGTGGTCGACACGGTCCTCGGGGGTGCGATCCGGGTGCAGGAGCGGCGCTCCTGGGGTCCTCGCCTCTTCGGGATCGAAGACGGCGGGGAGCACCTCGTACTCGACGCGGATCAGCGAGCAGGCCCGCTCGGCCGCGTCGACGCTCGCCGCGACGACGGCGGCCACCCGCTGCCCGCGGAAGCGGACGACGGTGTCGAGCATGCGGGTGTCGTCGGGATCGTCGGTGCGGTGCTCGTGCCGTGCGGTCGAGTAGATGGCGTCGGGCACGTCGCGGTGGGTGAGGATCAGCTCGACTCCCTCGACCCGCTCCGCCTCGCTTGTGTCGATGGAGAGGATGCGTGCGTGAGGGTGGGGGCTGCCGAGCACCCGCAGGTGCAGTGCGCCGGTCAGGTCGGTGTCGAACGTGAACGGCTCGGTTCCCGACACGACCCTGCGGGCTGCGGGCGGCTGGGCGGAGTGGCCGACCGTGTCCGTTCGCTGCGCGTCACCGTGATCGTGCCCGCACGCAGGCCGGTCGTCGAGGCCTGTCGAGCCGAGGTTGGTCGCCCCCTGCCTCGCAGCGACACCGGCTCGGATCGACTGCTCAATCGATCGGTACCCCGTGCAGCGGCACAGGTTGCCCTTCATCTTGCGCGGCAGGTCGTCGAGGTCGTCCTCGTCGAGGGTCGACGCCGTGACGATCATGCCCGCCGTGCAGAAGCCGCATTGGAAGCCGAAGTTCTCGGTGAACGCCTCCTGCATCGGGTGCAGGTGCTCGGCGTCACCGAGGCCTGCAACAGTCGTGACCGCGCGTCCCTCGATGCGCTGCGCGGGGTAGATGCAGGAGTGGACGGGGTCGCCGTCGACGATGACGCTGCAGGCGCCGCAGTCGCCGGCGTCGCAGCCCTTCTTGACCTCGAAATGCGCGCTCTCGCGCAGCAGGGTGCGGAGGACTTGGCCGGGACGGGGCTCGGCCTCGACCGTCTCGCCGTTGACCTCGAATCTCATGCGGCCGCCTCGAGCTGCTGACGGATCTCCTCGAGGAGGACGGCGCTCACTCCGCGACGCCAGTCCGCGGTTCCGAGGGGATCGGTGTAGTAGCCGGTGGCGGTGAGCACGTCGGAGCGGAGCGCGCCTTCGCGCGGCAGCCGGTCGTACCGCAGGACGGTCGGGGTGAGCGTCGCGGCGGTGATCGCGAACACCGCGGAGCCGTCCTCGTCGACGCGGCCGGTGAGCACGGCACCCGATCTGCCGAGCTCGGCGAGTGCGATCTTCCGGTAGGCGGTCGTGGCACGAAGCGATCGTGCGGGGATGGTGACCTGGGCGAGCAGCTCGCCGGCCGCCAGTGCGTTGGTGCCGTTTCCGGTCATGAGGTCCGCGACCGGGAGCGAGTAGTCGGTCCCGTCGGGACGCCAGACCAGGGCCATCGCGTCGAGCGCGGCGCACAGCGAGACCATGCCGGCCGCGGAGAAGGACTGGCAGATGTTGCCCAGCACGGTGGCGGTGTTCCAGATCTTGAACGAGGCCAGCAGGGCGCTCGCGCAGTCGAAGAACAGCGGCTGTGCCCGCCATTCCGTCCGCGCCGGGAGCGCGAGCAGCTCGGCGATGGTGCACGGGACGCCGATGACGAGATCGCCGGCGCCCGTCACCTCGAGCGTCGGGATGTCGAGCGAGGTGATGTCGACCAGACCCGTGAGCCGCGGCTGTGGTTCGGAGTAGAGCCAGGTGCCGCCCGCGACGAATTTCTCTCCGGGCGCGAGCACGAGGTCGGCGCGCGTCGTCGCTCGTCGATAGCTCTGGATGGTGCCGAGATCCATGTCGCCTCCTCTCCCGGTCGACCCAGTGAACACCAGGGTTGTGTCGCGGGTGTTACGGGCACGCGAGCGCTCCCCCGGTGCGCTCTGTGACACACTGCCGAGGTGGATGACATCGAGATGGCCCGGATCGCGGGCGGCTCGGTCGAGCTGCACGACGCCCGCCGCAAGGTCCGGTGGAGCGTCGACCTCGAACCGTTCGAGATCGGCGTCTTCCCGGTGACCCAGGAGCAGGTCGGCGAGCTGCTCGGCGACGGCGGGATGCATCCCCGACGCCCTGCCGCCGACGTGAGCTGGCTGCAGGCCATCCGCTTCTGCAATGCGGCGAGCGAGTGGGAGGGTCTCGACCCGGCCTACACGTTCGACGGCGAGGACGTCACCTGGCATGTCGACGCCGACGGCTACCGTCTGCCCACCGAGGCCGAGTGGGAGTTCGCCTGCCGCGCCGGCTCGAAGACCCCGCAGTACGGCCCGATCGCCGAGGTGGCGTGGACGAGCCTCGACGGAGTGACGGCGCCGCAGAACGTCGGCGGCAAGCTGCCCAACCTGAACGGCCTGTTCGACACCCTCGGCAACGTGTCGGAGTGGTGCTGGGATCTTCTCGATGCCGCCCGCGACGACGGCCATCGGGTGTTCCGTGGAGGCGGGTTCGCCGACGATGCCCGGAACGTGCGCGCGTCGACTCGACGCGGCGGCGCTCCGCGATCGCAGCATCCGGACGTCGGGTTCCGGCTCGCGCGGGGAGGATTCGACACCGAGGGCGCCGCGCAGGGCTGGTCCGCCGCGGTCGATGAGGAAAGGGCGAGCTTCGGCGACGCGGCATCGCCGGGCCGGTCGCCGCGGAGCTGAGGCGCGGAGGCTCTTAGAGCTCGAGTGCCACCGCGGTGTCGAGCGCGACCTCGATGCTGCGCATCCACCCGTCCTTCAGCGCGTCCTTCGTCCCGTCGTAGAGGCTCGCGCCGTCGACGAGGTTGCTCGAGGTGGCGCAGATCATCCCCGCCCGCAGGCCGCGGAGCCGGGCGACGACGTAGAGAGCCGAGCTCTCCATCTCGACGTTGAGGATGCCGAGCGCGTTCAGTTCGGCGATCCAGGCCGGGGTCTCGGCGTAGAAGGCGTCGTCGCTGGCGTTGATGCCCGAGAAGACGGAGGTGCCGGTTCCGGCGGTCCGTTCCTCGGCGATCCGGCGCAGGGTGAGCGCGATCTCGAGGTCGGGCACCGCGGGGAATCCATGGTGGGCGTAGGCGGCGGTCGTGCCGTCGTTGCGCAGAGTTCCCTCGCTGACGAGCAGGTCTCCCGGTTTGATCCCCGGCTGCAGTCCCGCCGAGCTGCCGACGCGGATGAACGAGGTCACGCCGACGCGCGCGAGTTCCTCGACCGCAATGGCGGTCGAGGGGCAGCCCATCCCGGTGGACGTCGCGGTGATGCGGCGACCCTTGTAGGTGCCTGTCATCGTGAGGTGCTCGCGCTGGTGTGCGACCTCGACGACGTCGGTGAGGAACTCGGCGATCATCGGCACCCGGAACGGGTCGCCCGGCAGCAGCGCGACACTCGACACTTCGCCGGGCGCGACGCCGATGTGGTACTGCCGGGCGTCGACCCCGGCTGCCGACTTGTCGACGATAGAGCTGGCGCTGCTTGTTTTCGTGAGATCGGCGGTCATACTGCGTCCTCCGCAGGTCGGCGGGACGCTGGAGAAAGCGCCCCGGTCTGGGTCGCCCCCGCCTGGTGATCGGGGCCGCTCGATGAGCTGCCGCCGCCACGGTGATAGGACACGTGTCGTGGCGAGTGTAGCGACGACACGTGTCGACGAGGTCGGTTGCGCGTTCAATCTGCTGACGATCGTCTGGGTTGCGAGCACCGCTCTGTCGCGCTCCGATGACGTGAAGGTCGGAACCGACGACTCAGCCGCCGCGACGGAGGGGCAGGTCGAGGCGCTCGAGAATCCGCGCGAGCTCGGCTGGTCGCGGTCGTCGGAACGTCGCTCGCGACGATCGGCCGACGGAACCGGCCGGTGGCGACGAGCACGATCACCAGGACGAGCGGCACGATCCATCCGCTCCAGCCCAGCACCGTCGCCTGCGTGGTGTCGATCCGCTCCCCGGCCATCGAGAACAGCAGGTATGCGCCGGCTGCGCCGTTGAAAGAGGCGTGAGCGAGAGCGGCAGGCCACACGGAGTCGGATCGGAGCCGCAGCCACCCGAAGAACCCGCCGAAGGTGATGCAGACCCCGACCATCGCCGCGACGCCGAGCCAGCCCGGTGCGTCGGGATAGTTGTAGCCGAGGAGGATGAGCGGCGAGTGCCAGAGGCCCCAGATGACACCCGAGATCACGATCGCGGGTACCGCCCCGAGCGGCATGAGCTTCGGCAGGAGCCACCCCCGCCATCCGAGTTCCTCGCCGAGCGCCGGGATGAGGTTGATGAAAGCGGCCGCGGGGAGCGTGACCAGCTGGATCGCCACGAGAGCACCCACGGTCAGAGGCAGGGCTCCGACTCCCGCGGCCCGCACCTGCTCGGTGACCAGCTGCTCGAATCCCGAGAAGCCTGCGAAGTCAGCCGGATACACGCCCAGCACCGCCCCGACAGGTAGAGCGATGAGTACGAGAACAATGGGGACGAAGATGCCGAGCGCGGAAAATTCGATGAATCGGCGCACCGGCTTCAGCGGCCACAGACCGAGTGCGCGCGCCTTGCGCCTCGGCTTGTCGATGAAGAACACCACGATGAGGGCCGCAGCCGCGGGCGTAGCCATCATGGCGACGGCGACGACCGGGAACACCGGACTGGCGAGCCCGTCACCCAGCCACAGGGGCAGGGCGACCAGCCAAGCGAGAGCGAAGGAGATGCCGACGAAGGCGGCGATCGACAGGAGGTCGCGTCGACCGATCCGAGGCGCTCGGTCGGACACCTGCGGCACCGACGACGTGGAGGCGCTCATGAGGCCTGCGGGAGCAGGATGTGCAGCCCGGCGATCGTGTGGTCGTCACGGAACGCGATGCGCGCCATGTAATCGCCCGCCTCCATCGAGAGGGGGGTGTTCGTCACGGTGATATCGCCGGCACGCGCGACATCCGCCTCGCCCTGCGCCTCGAACGCACCCGAGGTACCGACGATCTGGGCCCACGCTGCGGCCAACGCGTCCTCGGACAGACCGGCGCGCATCGTCGGGTCGAAGCGTTCTGTCACGAGCTCCCACCGACCTGCTGCGAGATCTTCGATGACCGAGCGGGCGAGTTCGGCCGCACCGGCGAGAGGTGTTGTATTCATGATTGCTCCTGTTCGCGGGTCGATCGGTTTGCCATAGCGCTGGAACGCTGCCTGACGGGTCACGCCGAGGGCCTCACCGATGGCCTGCCACGTCGTGCCACGCTCCCGCGCCTGCTGGACGACGGCTCGGACGACCTCGTCGGCGGACGCCTGGATCCGCAGTGCGTATCCGATCGCTCCGACGAAGTCGTCGTCATCGTCGGTGAGAACGCGCGAAGCGAGCAAGGCGTCGGAATGCCGTCGGAGATCTCGCATCGCTTCCGTCAAGCTATCTGGCATACGTCAAGCCTAGCTTTACGGCGCAAGCGGATGCAACAGCCCGTGACGCGGTCGGCGTGCCCTCACCAGAACCGGACCCAGCCCGACGCCCGTCTTCCCGAGCTCGCCACGATCGCGCAACCCGCTTATGGTGGCCGGATGTTGACGGCCGGAGTGGACCTCGCCGCTGAGAGCAGAGGGACGGCGCTCGCGGTCATCGAGTGGAGAGAGCGAGACGCGACGGTCCGGGAACTGCACCTGGACGTGCATGACCCGCAGATCGTCGCCACCGCTCACTCGGTCGAGAAGCTGGGCATCGATTGCGCCTTCGGCTGGCCGGACGATTTCGTCGCATTCGTCGCAGCCCACGCCACGCTCGCACCCGAGCCCGCTGCCGTCGACGGCGGGATGGAGTGGCGGCGCACCCTCGCCTACCGTGAAACCGATCGTCGAGTGAGGGCGCGCGTCGGACGCTGGCCGCTGAGCGTCTCGACGGACCGACTGGGCCTGACGGCGATGCGATGCGCCGGCCTGTTGGCGAGGCTGCGGGAGAGCGGGTTCGACGTCGACCGCTCCGGCACGGGCAAGGTGGCCGAGGTGTACCCCGGAGCATCCATCCGGCTCTGGGGATTTCTCCCCGACGGCTATCGAGCGGATCCGGCGGCGAGGGAGCGTCTGCTCGCGGCACTCCTCGACGAGGCGCCGTGGCTGCGTGTCGAGGGACACGCACCGCTGATGGTGAGGTCGGCGGATGCGTTCGACGCGGTGATCGCGGCTCTCGCTGCCCGGGCAGCAGTTCTCGGGCTCTTCGAAGGACCACCCCCGGAACTCGAGGCGGTCGCCCGTCGCGAAGGGTGGGTCGCCCTGCCCGATGGATCGATCGGAGATCTCGTCGGGTGACCCCGGCGCGCGTGCCGTCGACCCCCGAGCAAGGCGAACACAGCGGATCGCCCCCGGAGGCCCTCTACTGACGGGCCCTCGGCACCATTCGTTCGAGTTGGGTGACGTGCTGCGGAGTGAGCTCGTCGAGGGTGTGCGCGCCGAGAAGCCGCATCGTCCGCGTCACCTCGGTGGCGAGGATCTCGATGGCCCGGTCGACGCCCTGACGCCCGCCTGCCATCAGGCCGTAGAGGTAGGCGCGGCCGATCAGAGTGAACCGGGCGCCGAGAGCGATCGATGCCACGATGTCGGCCCCGTTCATGATGCCGGTGTCGATCCCGACCTCGAGGTCCTTGCCGACTTCTCTGGCGACGTCGGGCAGGAGATGGAATGGGATTGGGGCGCGATCCAGCTGGCGGCCGCCGTGGTTGGACAGCACGATGCCGTCGACTCCTCGGTCGGCGAAGGCTTTGGCGTCCTCGATGGTCTGCACGCCCTTGATCACGATCCTGCCCGGCCACATGCCGCGGATGATGTCGAGGTCGTCGAAGCTGATCGTCGGATCCATCGCCGAGTTGAGGAGTTCCCCTACGGTTCCGCCGGTCGTGGAGAGCGATGCGAACTCGAGTTTGGGAGTGGTGAGGAAGTCGTACCACCACCAGGGGCGTGGGATCGCGTTGATGATCGTGCCGAGCGTCAGCTGCGGCGGGATCGAGAAGCCGTTGCGCTTGTCGCGCAGACGCGCTCCGGCGACGGGGGTGTCGACCGTGAAGAAGAGGGTGTCGAAACCGGCCTTCGCGGCTCGCTCGACCAGACCGTAGGAGATGTCGCGCTGCTTCATGACGTACAGCTGGAACCAGCTGCGTCCATGGGGGTTGGCAGCGGCGACATCTTCGATGGAGGTCGTGCCGAGAGTGGAGAGGGTGAAGGGGATGCCCGCGGCAGCCGCCGCACCCGCACCGGCGCTCTCGCCCTCGGTCTGCATGAGACGTGTGAACCCGGTCGGGGCGATGGCGAACGGGAGCGCCATCGGTCCGCCGAGGACCTCTCGATGCGTGTCCACGTGCTCCACATCGCGGAGCACTTGGGGGTGGAACTCGATGTCCCGGAAGGCGGTCCGAGCGCGGCAGATCGACAGCTCCCCCTCCGCGGCCCCGTCGGTGTAGTCGAAAGCCGCCTTCGGGGTGCGCCGCTTCGCGATCCGCCGGAGGTCCTCGATCGTCAGCGCGGAGTTGAGGCGTCGCCGTCGGGCGTTGAGGTCGGGGCGTTTGAACTGCATGAGCTCGAGAAGCTCGAGCGGCTTGGGGAGCTGGCGTTGGACCACGGTTTCTGTTCTCTTCTTATCGCTGGTGCTGGTTGGGGTGCGAGCGGCTGACGTCGGCACGACTCCGCGCAGACGACTGGTCGAGTGAACCGACCGAAAGGTTGCTGTCGCGGTAGTAGGAGCGGATGTGCTCGGCCACGAGCGCGGAGGCTCCAGCGGCGTCGCCCGCCTCGATGGCGGCGAGCAGGCCGCGGTGTTCTCCCTGCAGTCGTGAGGCGACGGCGGGCCAGTCAGCGAAGCCGCGCGCCCCGTCGACGACATAGCCCTCGATCGACCCGCGAAGGCCCGCCATCACGGCCGCGACGACGGTGTTGCCCGACATCTCAGCGAGGAGGTAGTGGAACTGGGCGTCGAGCGCGAGGAACTCCTCGGGCGGCGAGGCGCGGTCCATCACTTCGAGCAGGCTGTGGGCGTCGGTGAGGTCCTGGACGGCGGACGCGAGCTCGGCCGCGACGGACGATTCGAGCAGCACACGGGTGCGCACCACGTCGTCGACCGCGAAGCCGCGGCCCGCAACCTGCAGTCGCATCAGAGCCGACATGCCTCCACCCGGGCGGGAGACGACGACCGCGCCGGCTGTCGGCCCCGATCCGGTGCCGATTCGTACGAGCCCGAGCACTTCGAGCACGCGGACCGCCTCGCGCACCGACGACCGCCCGACATCGAGCTCGGCCGCGAGGGTGCGCTCAGGGGGCAGATGATCGCCGATCTTCAACGTTCCATTGAGGAGATCGGACTCGATTCGCGCGAGCACGAGCTCCCAAGCGCGTTCGGTCGCCATCGACACCTCCTGTGGTCTGACCACAGAGTAGCCTGTGGTCAGACCACAGGCAAGCGGCGCTGAACGAGTCTTGGACCCACCGTGCCCACCGCAGGTAGATCCGCCCTCTCCCCGTTGTCGAGGTGGAACACGAAGTCGGGACTAGCGCCGATGTTCGCGGCCCAGCTGCGCGGCAGGCCCGGCAGTTCGCCTCTCAGGACTCCCGGCGGCGACCCCTGTGTCGGGTCGCGGCGTCGACGGTGACCATGGCCGATCCGGTGAGCAGCAGGCTCACAAGGAGGGGAAGAAGCTGATCGGCTGTCCCGCCGGTCGCTGCGAGCCTGTCCGCGGCAGCCGGGCTGTCCGCTTCCGAGCAGGACGCCGCGACGTCGAGCGTCAGGGTTCGAGTCAGTGTTCCCGACAACGTAACTACTTGCACAGTGAACCGAACGCTCGCGGGGATCGTCGGTGTGCCGCTGATCGCTCCGGTCGCCGGGTCGAGCGTCAGTCCGGACGGCAGCGTGCCATCGATCACCGAATAGGAGGGGCTGAATCCGGTCACGGACAGTGTCGCGAGGTACGGCACCCCCACTCGTCCTGCCCCGATGGTCGCATCGGGCCACTGGGGCGCCGGCAGGGTCAGCACGACGGTGTCCCCCGCCTGCACGTTGTAGTCGGCGAGAGCGAACCCGTTTTCGAGAGTGCCACCGGCGAAGTTCAGGGTCTGAGCCTCGCCGGGGACGCCGATCTGAGACTGGATGAGGGCACGGACCGTCTCGACACTGTCCGAGGCGGCGACACTCAGGGTCAGAATCGCACCCGACGGGATCTGCACGTACAGGGGCATCACCCCGCTTCCCGAAACGAACTCCCGCTGGAGAACGCTGTTCCGCTGGATGTTGTAGTCGGACAGGGTGCGCCCGTCCTCCAGCGTGCGCCCCTGGAAGGACAGAACCTGCTCCTCCGGAACAACGCCGATGTCGTCCTGGATCTTCGCCCGGATGTTCTCGATCGAGTCCGACGGCTCCGCGTCGAGGGCGAGACGAGACCCCGAGGGCGGATCGACGTAGATCGTCATCGCCGCCACCGGGCCGGCTCCGAGCAGTGCGACCACCACCCCGACGACGACACCGAACAGCCCACGGTTCTTCACTCGATCATCCATCCTGCCTATCTCGACTCCAACGGAGGAACCTAACCCGGAACCACATCGCCGCACCGGCGGCATACCGTGCGTCACCCGTCGAACGCCCGCGCCGGGCCGACACCCGGCGGGCCGCGTCAGGGCGCGGGGTAGGCGAGGAGCGAGTCGAGGAGCTGCGGGCCGAACTGGTCGTCGATGGTGAGCACGACCGTGTGCCGCGCGCCGTCGACGGGAGGGTGGCCGCGGTACATGCCTCGCAGATCCGCGACCGTGGCGCCGCGCGCCGGGCCCGACCCCGTCTCGACCTGCACCTTCACCACCGGCGCGAGCGACGGGATCGCGTCGCCCGTCGCGACCGCCACGGCGAGCGGGTCGTGCAGGGTGCACTCGCGCACCCCGAGGATCCCGTCGTAGAAGTTGAAGTAGGTGTCGAGGATCGCCGCGATCGTGCGCTGCAGCTCGCCGTCCGACGCCGCGAGCTGTTCGCGCTGCTCGTCGGTCAGACGGTGGTGCATCGTCACGTCGAGCCCAACCATCGTCACGGGCCAGGCCGCGTCGAAGACGGCGGCGGAAGCCTCGGGGTCGTGCCCGATGTTGGCCTCGGCGGCGGGTGACAGGTTGCCCGGCGCGAGCGCGGCACCGCCCATGATCGTGACGCGGGCGATGCGCCCCGCCAGCTCGGGGTCGCGGTCGAGCGCGACGGCGAGGTTCGTCATCGGTCCGACGGCGATGATCTGCAGCGCGCCCTCGTACTGTTTCGACAGGGCGATGAGCAGATCGGCGGCGTCGCCGTCGACGGGCTCGCCACCGCGTGCGAGGACGACATCGCCGACCCCGTTGCGGCCGTGGATGTGCGGGACACCGCCGGCGTACGCCTCGGTGAGGTAATCGTGAGCGCCGACTGCGACCGGGACCTCCTGCCTGCCGGCGAGCGCGAGCAGGTCGAGGGTGTTGCGCGCTGCTGTGGCGGCATCGACGTTTCCGCTGACGGTTCCGATTCCGACGACCTCGACGTTGGGGCGACCCAGCAGATAGATGAGCGCGAGGGTGTCATCGATCCCCGTGTCGCAGTCGAAGTAGACGGGGATCAGGTCGGTCATCGGCGCTCCGCGAGTGTCGCGGCGGCGCGCGCCCCTCGGCGCGCCACCGCCATGGTGTCTGTCGTTGTCAGGTCGCCGTCGCGCACGATCGGCTCGCCGCCGACCAGCAGCAGGGCTAACGGAGGCGGAGCGGCGAGGGTGAGCGCGGCAACCGGATCGACGATACCGGCGTGCTCGACCCCGTCGATGCGCCAGACCGCGATATCGGCGAGCTTGCCGACCTCGAGCGACCCCAGATCGCGGTCCCGACCGAGCACCCTGGCACCACCGATCGTGGCGACCCGCAGCGCATCGCGGCCGCTGATCGAATCGGCGCCGGAACGCAGGCGGTTCATGAGCACGGCCTGTCGGATCTCGCTCGCGAGCTGACCCGACTCGTTCGAGGCTGCGCCATCGACGCCGAGCCCGACGGGCACCCCGGCGGCCAGCAGCTGCGGGATGGGGGCGATGCCGGCGGCGAGCCGCGCGTTCGACGACGGGCAGTGCGCGACCCCGGTGCCGGTCGCCGCGAACTTCGCGATGTCCGTCTCCCCGAGGTGCACGCAGTGCGCCATCCACACGTCGTCACCGAGCCAGCCGAGCCCCTCGAGGTAGTCGGTCGGGCCCATGCCGAAGCGCTCCCGGCAGAACGCCTCCTCCTCGACGGTCTCGGCACCGTGAGTGTGCAGGCGGACACCGAGCTCGCGGGCGAGCACCGCCGATTCGCGGAGCAGGTCGGCGGTCACCGAGAACGGCGAGCACGGGGCGAGCGCCACCTGGATGCGCGCATCGGCGGACGGATCGTGGAACCGGGCGACCGCGTCGACGCTCGCCGCGAGGATCGCGTCGGTCGTCTCGACCGCGAAGTCGGGAGGCAGGCCGCCCTGCGAACGACCGAGATCCATCGATCCGCGGGTCGCATGCAGGCGTACCCCGATCTCGCCGGCCGCCTCGACGATGCCTCCGAGGATGTCGCCGCCGCCCTGGGGGAAGACGTAGTGGTGGTCGCCGACCAGCGTGCAGCCCGACCGCGCGAGGACGGCCATCGCGGCGGCGGCTCCCGCCTGCACGACCTCCGCGTCGATGCGCGCCCAGGTCGGGTACAGCGCGGTCAGCCAGTCGAACAGGATCGCGTCCTGCGCCCAGCCGCGGGTCAGCCACTGATACAGGTGATGGTGGGTGTTGACGAGACCGGGTGTGACCAGACAGCCGCGGCCGTCGACGATCTGGGCGCCTGAACGCAGCTCCTCGGCCGCCGGTCCCGCGCCGACGGCGGAGATCCGTCCGTCGACGATGACCACGTGACCGCCGTCGTACTCGGCACCGGATGCGTCGACGGTGGCGATGTAGGCGCCCTCGATGATGGTGGTCGTCACCGTGCGGGCTCCTCGCGGCGGGAATGGATGGGTCCGTCGATCTCGCGCAGCGAACGCCCTGTCGTGCCCGTGCGGGTGGCGAGCACCTCGGCGAGGATCGAGATCGCCGTCTCCTCGGGTGTGCTGGCACCGAGGTCGAGCCCGATCGGCGAATGCAGGCGTTCGATCGCCTCGGCGGTCGCACCCGCCTCGCGAAGGGCGGCGACACGGCGCTCGTGGGTGCGGCGCGAACCCATCGCGCCGACGTACCCGGCGGAGGACTCGAGAGCCTCGCGCAGGACGGGAATGTCGAACCGATCGTCATGGCTGAGCACGCAGACGACGGTGCGCTCATCGATGTCGCAGGCCGCGAGATAGAGGTGCGGCCACTCGACCACCACCTCGTGGGCCGCCGGGAAGCGCGCGGAGGTGGCGAAGGCGGGCCTGGCATCGCAGACGACGACCCGGTAACCGAGAGGACGGGCCGCTGCGGCGAGCGCCGAAGCGAACTCGACGGCGCCGACGAGGACGAGCAGCGGTGCCGGACGCTGCGTCTCCACGAGCAGCGAGAGTCGGGATTCGCACTCGACGATCAGCTCGCCGGTTCGACCCGCGGCGAACCAGGCCTCGACCTCAGCGCGGATGCGGTCGAGTGAGACGTCGTCGACGCCGGCGTCCCGCAGCGCGGCCTCGTCGAGATCTCCGCCGAGGCCTCTGCCCTCACCCGCGGCGACCGTCGCACCCAGGAGTGCGGCAGGCCCGCCGACGACGGTTGCGAGACCGGCGGGACGCCCGGCGCTCGCTGCCTCGAGTTCGGCCCGGACCGCGGGCGAATCCAGTCGGGAGACGACGATGTCGAGCTCCCCACCGCAGGAGAGCCCGACCGCGAACGCGTCGTCGTCGGAGAAGCCGAAGCGCGAGGTCTCGGCGCGCCCCGAGCCGAGCACCCGCTCGCAGGCCTCGACCGCGGCACCCTCCACGCATCCGCCGGAGATGCTGCCGAGCACGCGCCCGTCGGCGAGAGCCATGGAGGTGCCGACGGTGCGCGGCGCGCTGCCGAGCACACGCGTCACGGTGGCGATCGCGGTGTCCGCGCCGGTATCGAGTGCGGCGAGGAGACGGTCGGCGATCTCGAACATCACGGCCTCCTCTTCGGTCGACGACGGGGAGCTGCGTAACACGCTCGACCCATTCCACTGGTTCACTCAGTAGTGAACACTGCGTCGCACACACTGTAGATGCCCCGTGTTACGGCGAGGTTCCAGGGCGAGGAGAGGACTGCACCATGGTCGAGGCGTTCGATGTCGTCGTCACCGGACGACGAGTGCTCGTCGACGGCGAGTTCGTGGCCGCGGAGATCGGCATCACCGACGGCGTCATCACCCGTGTCGCCGCCGCGGGAGCCGGTCTCGAGAGCGCGTCCCTCATCGAGGTCGACGACGACGAGGTGCTCATCCCCGGTCTCGTCGACACCCACGTGCACATCAACGAGCCCGGCCGCACCGAATGGGAGGGCTTCGACTCCGCCACCCGTGCCGCAGCCGCCGGAGGCGTGACGACGGTCATCGACATGCCGCTCAACTCGATCCCGCCGACCATCGATGTGCCGTCGCTGCGGATCAAACAGGCGGCGGCGCGCGGATCCGTCGCCGTCGACGTGGGGTTCTGGGGTGGCGCGGTCCCGTCGTCGCTCGGCTCGCTGCGAGAGCTGCAGGATGCGGGCGTCTTCGGCTTCAAGGCCTTCCTCGCGCCCAGCGGGGTCGACGAGTTCCCCCACCTCGACCGGGCTCAGCTGCGGGCGGCGCTCGACGAGATCGCCTCGTTCGACGGCCTCCTGATCGTCCACGCCGAGGACCCGGGTGTGCTCGAGGCGTCCGAGGGCGACGGCGGGCCGAGCTATGCACGCTTCGTCCGCTCGCGACCCCCCGAGGCCGAACTCGAGGCCATTGCGGCCGTGATCGACGGGGTCCGCGAGACGGGCGCGCGCGCCCACATCCTGCACTTGGCCTCCGCGGCGGCGCTCCCGCTCATCGCCGCGGCCAAGGCCGAAGGGCTCCGGATCACGGCGGAGACCTGCCCCCACTATCTGACCATCGACGCCGAGCAGATCCCCGACGGGGCGACGCAGTTCAAGTGCTGCCCGCCCATCCGCGATCGCCGCAACCAGGACGCGCTCTGGGCCGGTCTCCGCGACGGGACCCTCGACATCGTCGTCTCCGACCACTCCCCCAGCACCGTGGAGATGAAGTTCGCGGGCGACGGCGACTTCCAGGTCGCCTGGGGCGGCATCGCCGGCCTGCAGCTCGGACTCGCGGCAATGTGGACCGCCGCACGATCGCGAGGAGTTCCGCTCGCGGAGGTCGTCGAGTGGATGGCGGGCGCGACCGCCCGGTTCGCCGGGTTCAGCGACCGCGGAGCGATCCGCGAGGGCACCCGGGCCGACCTCGTCGTCTTCGCACCCGACGCCGGTCTCACCGTCGACGCGGCCGCATTGCAGCACAAGAACAAGGTCAGCGCCTACGACGGCGAGAACCTCAGCGGCGTCGTCCGCGAGACCATCCTCGGCGGGGTGCGCGTCGACATCGAGTCCCCCGACCGGCGCGGACGTCTGCTCACCCGGCCGTGAGCGATCCGGTCACCGTAGTCACCGAACGGCTCACGCTGAGGCCGGTCGAGACCACCGACCGTGCCGCGCTCCTGGCTTACCGTTCGCTGCCCGAAGTGTGCCGCTATCTGCCCTTCCCGCCGATGGACGCGGCCGAGGTCGACCGGCGCATCACCGAGCAGTGGTCGACGACGGTGCTCGCCGCCCCCGGCGACGCCCGCACGCTCGCGATCGTCGAAACCTCCAGTGGGCGACTGGTCGGCGACGTCGTCCTGTTCTGGTCGGCCGGAGCCGAACGGCAGGGCGAGATCGGCTACGTGCTCTCCCCCGAGGCGACAGGGCGCGGCTACGCGACGGAGGCGGCCGTCGCGATGCTGGCAGTCGCCTTCGACTCCCTCGGGCTCCACCGGGTGATCGGCCGGCTCGATCCGCGCAACACCGCCTCGGCTCGGGTGCTCGAGCGACTCGGGATGAGACGCGAAGCCGACTTCGTCGAGGACTTCTTCGCCGACGGGGAATGGTCGGACACGGCCGTCTACGCGATCCTCGACCGGGAATGGCGAGCCGCTCACCCTTCCGACTAGGTCGCCCAGCCGCCGAGGTGCGCCTCCAGGTTGTCGCCCGCCGACACGATCCACGGAACGGTCACGGCCTCGACCTCGGACAGGTCGTTCCGATGCCAGCGCAGCTGGCGTCGGAGCGAGCGGACGTCGAGGACCCTCAGCGCGGCGGCGCCCCCGGCGCCGCTCACCCGCACCTCGCGCGGGGGCGACGGGCGCTCCGGCGCGAGGATCTCACGCAGCGCGCGGTCGTCGGTGATCAGCAGCGGGGCCTCGACCACGATGATCTTGCGAACTCGGTCGAGGGGTGCGGCGAGGGGCAGCCACCCCTCCCGGATAGCGTCAGCGAGGTCGTCGGCGGCGCGGATGCGGGAATCGAGGGCCGCGATCTCCGCGAACTCCGAATTGACGACCACGTCGAGTCCGGGAACCGCGGCGAGCAGCGAGTCCGCGGTGATCGCCGCCTGAGCACGCGACATGCCCGAGCCGACGACGGCCACGATATCCGCTGCTACCGAGCGCAGTCCGCGGGCACGAGACCCCGGCACCGGGATCCGTTCGGCCAGTCGGAGGGTCTCGCGAGTCTTCTGATCGCCGGCATCGCTGCTCTCGCGCCCTGCGAAGTCGGGTCCGTCGTGCCAGGCGACGGCGTCGGGCACGTGCGCGAACACGGCTCCGGCCAGCCAGGCGCGGTAGGCCCAATCCCAGTCCTCGCCGCCGTAGCCGATCAGACTCTCGTCGAACCCTCCGACCTCGTCGACGAAGTCACGGGAGCAGGCGAGCACCGCGCCGATCAGATATCGGTAGGACCGGTCGTCCGCGTCGAGCAGGTTCCGCGACCGGCGGTACGCGGAGCGCAGCCACTCGGGCTCGTCGAGTTCCGCGCGCTCGGCGAGCTCGATGGGTTCGTCGGGGCCGAGGCCGCTGAGATCGGCATGGCGTCGACGGCCGACCGCGACCGTGTCGCCGGTGAGCGCGGGAAGCCGCGACATCCGTTCCAGGTAGGCGGGCTCGGGGGCGGTGTCGGCGTCGAGGAAGACCACGACCTCCCCCGTCGCCGCGCGCACGCCTGCGTTGCGGGCCGCGGCGAGTCGGAAGCCGAGGTCCTCCTGAACGATCAGCTCGACGCCGGAGGGAACGACGGGAGGCTCGGCTGACCCGTCGTCGACGACGATCACCTGGTGCGGGACGAGAGTCTGTCGCGCGAGAGCCGCAAGGGTCCGGCGGAGCTGGTCGTGCTGCTCGAAATGCACGACGACGACCGAGACCTTCGGCGCCTCGACAGGATCGATCCCGTCGAGCAGATCCCACCGGTTGCCCGGAACGGCGCGGCGAGCGGTCATGCGTGAACCGCGTCGTGCCACCAGCGGAGGTAGCGCTCCGCGGTGTCCGGAAGGTGCGGGCGCAGGTCGATGCCCGCCGCGAGGCGGGTCAGCGACGGGTCCTCGACGGCTGCTCCGATCGCGCGGGCGAGTCCGTCGGGGTCCACGAGCGACAGCGTGCCGGGCCGGAGTTGCGCCATCTCCCGGGTGTAGCGGCCCGCGAGGACGATCGGGCGCCGTCCGGCTTCGAGCCAGGACACCATCGATCCGGACGCCGACACGTGCCGATGCGCGGCGACGGGGACGGCGACCGAGCTCGCCCGCGACATCAGCTCGTCGTCGTCGAGGTACCCGGTGACCTCGAACTCGACACCGTTCGCGTCGGCGAGGCGGCGCAGAGCGTCGACATCCCGGTCGTGGCCGGGAGATGCAGCGCCGAGAGCGGTCACACTCGACACCACGTCGAGACCTGCCACCGCCTCGATCACCTCCCGGTGGCCCTTGCCCGGGTAGATGAAGCCCAGGACTCCGACTGCGGCGGGGCGCGGACCGATCGTCGGCGTACCGGATGCGGGTCTTTCGACGGGGAGCTCGATCACCTGGGCACCCGTAACCCCGATGGACTCGAGCAGTGCGGCCTCGTGCCGACTGCTCACGACGACGCCGCGTGCCGCTTGCGCCACGGCCCGGTAGGCGGCGGACCTGCGCGGTTCGTTGCGCGGCCCGTCCGAGGGCTGGGGAAGATCGTGCAACGTGACCGTGGTCGGACGGGATGCGGCGAGCGCCACCACGGTCGCCGCAGCATCCTCGGGGCTGGCGCCGAAGAGACGGTCGGTGAAGTGCAGGTGGATGGGATCGCCTGTCACGCCCGCGGCTCCGTGCAGTTCGGCGATGTCGGTCAGCCGTACCACGGGCGCGCCGACCCCCGCGGCGACGGCCAGGGCGTAGCGCGTCACACCGTGGGTGTCGGCGCCGATCGTGACGTGGAGCGGGGGCTTCACAGCAGCCCCAGGGCGCGCAGGGCACCCGCGTGGCGGGTGAGGCCGGCTTCGACGACGTCGGGGCGCGAGCGGTACCAGTCGAGCTGGGCGGCCTCCACCACCTCAGGTGGGACATGCGTGCCGTCGACGATCCAGTCGGGCTCGGCCGGCTCGTCGAGTCCGAACGCCTCGATGACGGCCGGAATCCGCGGAGCCTGCACACCCGAGAGCAGCTGCCGCCCGGGGTCGACAGCGGCGGCCGGGATGCCGAGGGAGTCCCGCACCCGCTCGGCGATCGGTGCCAGCAGGGCGTTGCCCGGGTGGTTGATGGTCCGCATGAGCGCGAAGCGGGGAGACGTGAAGAGGTCGGAGACCAGCACCGTGGAATGCGCCTCCTCGCGACGCGTGAGCTGCGCGATCGACTCCTCCGCGATCGTCCGCACCATTGCCGGGGTCGGCGTGTGATCCCGGGCGACGTCGAGTCCGGCGGCCCGGGCGAGGGTGATGAGGTCGTGGTACGGAACGACAGGGGGCGCCGTGCCCGGATCGGCGGGCGGCCTGATGATCGCCTGCGTGGGGTACAGGCCGGCGAACCGGATGACCGGGAACCGGGCGACCCGGGCGCCCGCGCGCAGGCCGGCGACCAGCTGACGCGTTCCCACCGGGAGCCCGTGGTAGTCGTCGGCGACCGGCTGGCTCACCAGGTAGTCGGCCCGAGCCACCCAGTGCGCGAGGTGCGGAATGTCGTCCGAGGTGAGTTCGTGCACGGGCGGCATCCGGACCGCTTCGACATCGCCCGCATCGAGGAGGATCCGCACCGACTCGGCCTGACAGTTGCCGTGCACGAGCAGAACGGGCGCATCGGTCACCGGCTCCCGCACACGGTAGAAGACGCCGAAGTGGAGGGTGCGGGGATCGACCTGCGCGGGTACAGGGGTCGGCGACACCGGGTCATCATGTCAGCACCCGCTGATCAGAAGCGGAATGCAGTGGAGCGGCTCAGCCCGCCGGGTTCGAAGCGTCGAAGCGGTCGAGCAGGATCGGCAAGCCGGTCGCGTTCCACCAGGCGGGGAGCACCGCGCCCGCCGACATTCCGGAGCCGGGGTCGAAACGCTGAATGTAGATCGGCTCCGCGGAATCGCTGAGCGGGACGCCCACAGCCTCCCTCCACGACGACTCGAGCAGATTGCGGAGATCCCAGAGGCTGGACGGCAGCGACACGTCGGCGAGGTTCTGCTCCATCTCCTGCCAGAGGTAGACATCGCCCCTCAGGCCCCATCGCCAAGGACGCCGGGCGAAGAGAGCACCGACGGTCCCGTGCGCGGCGGGAGAATCGGCTGACGTCACAGAATCACTGTATCCAACAGGGCTCTGACTCCTACTGGATGGTGCCGTCCTCGAAACACCGCCGACACACGGGTCTGCGATCATCCCAGGCATGGCCATCGTTCTCGGACCCAACCAGTACGGCAAGGCGGAGACGCACCTCGTGCGCATCACGCGCGACACCCCTCGCCACGAGATCGTCGACCTCAACGTGACCACCGCGATGCGCGGCGACTTCTCCGAGGCGTTCGTGTCGGGCGACCAGCGCCGCGTTCTGCCGACGGACACTCAGAAGAACACGGCGTACGTCTGGTCGAAGACCCACGACCCCGACCCCATCGAGGAGTACGGCCTGAGCCTCGCCCGGCACTTCGTCGAGGTCGAGCCGATCGTGGCCGCCCGCATCGAGATCGAGCGCTTCGGCTGGAAGCGCGTCGCCATCGACGGCACCGAGCACGACCACACCTGGATCCGCTCCGGCGAGGAGATCAGGACCGCTGCGATCACCGTCGAGAAGAGCGGTGAGAGCCACGTCGTGCAGGGCCTGAAGGACTTCGTCATCCTCAAGTCGACGGGATCCGAGTTCAAGGACTTCCTCATCGACGAGTACACCACCCTGCAGCCGACGACCGATCGGGTCATGGCGACCTCGCTTGTCGCGCAGTGGCGGGTCAGCGGCGATCTCGACGGCATCGACTGGAACGGGATGTACGCGGGCGTGAAGTCGGCGATGGTCGAGCGCTTTGCCAACCTGCATTCGCTCGCGCTGCAGCAGACGCTGTGGGAGATGGGCCGGGCCGCGCTCGAGCTCTACCCGCAGATCGCCGAGATCCGACTGTCCGCACCCAACAAGCATCACTTCCTCGTCGACTTCAGCCACTTCGACGTCGAGAACAACGGCGAGGTCTTCCACGCCGACGACCGCCCCTACGGGCTCATCCAGACCACGGTCGAGCGCGACGACGCTCCGCCGGCCGGCGACGCCTGGCGCATCTCGGCGGGACTCGCCTGATGGCCGACAGCATCGAGGCCGACAGCACGGCCGACGCCGTCTGGCTCGAACGAGCCGTGCAGCTCGCGGTCGAGAACGTGTCGGAGGGCGGTGGCCCGTTCGGCGCCGTCATCGTGCGCGACGGGGTCCTGCTCGCCGAGGGCAAGAACCGCGTCACGCGCGACCTGGACCCCACCGCGCACGCCGAGGTGCAGGCGATCCGGGCCGCATGCCAGGCCGCGGGGAGCTTCTCCCTCGCGGGCGCCGTTCTCTACACCTCGTGCGAGCCGTGCCCGCTCTGTCTTTCCGCCTCGCTGTGGGCTCGGGTCGACCGGGTCGTGTTCGCGGCCGACCGGGACGACGCAGCCCGCGGCGGTTTCGACGACAGCGCGTTCTACGACCTGTTCGAGAAGCCCCGCTCCGAATGGCACGTGCCGATCGATGAGGTCCGCCCGGCCAACGCAGCCGCACCGTTCGACGCCTGGCTCAAGCACGAGGCTCGCACCGACTACTGAGTGCTCTCGCTCGAGCGTTCAGCTGCCTCGGTAGGTGGTGTAGCCGAACGGGCTCAGCAGAAGCGGCACGTGGTAGTGATCGGAAGTCGTCACCGCGAAGGTGATGGACACCTCGGGATAGAACGTCTCGCGTCCTGACCGCGTGAAGTAGCCGTCCGTCGCGAAGGTCAAGCGGTACCAGCCCTCGGGAAGGCTGCTGGGCCCGAGCTCGCCGATGCGTCCGTCGGCATCGGTCTCGCCTTCGCCGATGGGGCTCCACCCGTCGGGCAGCACCGTCTCGAGCAGGACACCGACTCCTTCGGCGGGAATGCCGAGCGCGGAGTCGAGGACGTGGGTGGTGACCTGGCTCATGAGATGCCCTTTCCATCGGCGAACAGGGTCGCGAGTCGCAGTTCCATGATCTGACGCAGCTGTTCCGCGGCCTCGTCCGATTCCGCTTGGGGGCTCGATTCGAGCCTCCGAGTGAGTTCGGCGAGCACCTCCGCGCGCGACCGTCCTGCGGCCCGGATGAGGAACACACGTCCGAACCGCTCTTCGTACGCGGCATTGCCGGCGGCGATGTCCGCGTCGATCCGCGCGTCGGCGTCGCCGAGGCCGCCCTGCTCACCGGCGGAGAGGGTGGCGGAGGTTCCGGTCTGCTGGGCCTTCTCGCCGATGCGCGGGTGGTGCGATACCGCCTCGTCGAGTTCTGCGGCGCTGAGGGGCGTGGCTTCGTCGCGACCGATCCTCTGCAACTGCTCGACAGAGGCATAGGGCGCGTGCGCAGCCACCGCATCGACCCAGCGCACGATGCCGAGGGCGGCCGTCAGTCGGTCGCGGAGTTCGGCATCGCTCAGGTCGGGCATGGGATTAACTGTAGCCATGGGGCACCTCAGCGGACTCGTGCTCGCAGGCGGTCGCGGCGAGCGGTTCGGCGGACCCAAGGCGCTCGCGGTCTCGGACGACGGGCTGCCGTGGCTGACCCGGGTGTGCGGGACTCTCGCCGAGGTGGTCGACGACGTCATCGCGGTCATTCCCGCGGGCCTGTCGGAGGCGCGTGCTCTCGCGCCCGCCGGGGTCCGGGTGGTCGATGCACCCGTGGAGTCGACGGGTCTCAGCGATTCGTTGCGGGCCGGGATCCAGCGGCTCGATGACCGGACGCGTGCGGTCGTCATCACGACGGTCGATCTGCCTCTGCTCCCCGTCGAGGCCGTCCGACGCGTGGTCGGCTCGGCTCATGGCGCTTCGGTGCTGCGACGAGCGGTCTACGACGGGCGTCCCGGGCATCCGGTGCTCATCGGCCGCGAGCACTGGCCGGCACTGATCGCTTCGCTGGGCGGCGACACGGGGGCGGGCCGGTACCTGCGAGCTCACGGTGCGGAGACCGTGGAGTGCGGCGACCTGTTCGACGGTCAGGACACGGACACGCGCTGATACCGGACATGGTCTCGTTACGCGCTGCGCGCCGCTCGACCTCCGTGCCGGGCCCCGTGGCTACGAAGCCTCGACCGCGACCGTGAGTGCGCGCCACGGGAGGAGGGCGCATTTCGCCCGCAGGGGGTAGCGGGCGATTCCCGCCAACGACTCGAGATCCTCGGCGTCGCCGCCGAGGAAACCGAGCTCCGCGATCTCATCCGTCAGGTCGGCCTCGCCGTCCGATGCCAGCACCCGCTCGATCACCGCGACGGCGGCGGGGAGGTCTGCGACCCGCAGCCCCGGCGCGAATCCACTGAGTATGGCGGCGGAGGCCGTGCAGATCTGGCAGCCGATCCCCTCCCAGCCGAGTGCGGAGATCGCGTCATCGGACACGGCGACCCGCACGGTGACCTCGTCCCCGCAGGTGTCGGATCGTAGGTGACCGATCAGGTCGCCCCCGGGCGCACCGTATCCGTCGCGTCGCCGCGCATGGTCTTCGAGCAGCGATCTCCGCAGCTCGCGGACGGAACCCATGGGCGTCAGCGGTTCCGATGCTGTTCGGCGAGCGCGAGGACCGCGCCCTCCAACGCCTCGAGCGCGAGGGCGACATCGCCCTGTTCGACGATCTCGTCGGGATGGTGGCTGATGCCGTCATTGCCGCAGCGGAGGAACAGCATCGCGACACCCGTCACCGCTTCGACGGCCATGCCGTCATGACCGGCGCGACTCCACAACACCATCGGGTCGTCATCGCCTGTCGAGCGAACCCCCTGCTCCACCGCAGCCCGGAGAACCGGGTCGCAGGTGACGGCGTCGGCCCGATAGAACTCGTCGACCGCCCACTGCAGCCCGCGTTCCGCCACGACCGAGCGAGCGAACTCCTCGATCTCGTCGAACGCGGCATCCCGGTCGGCGTCGGACTCGGCGCGGAGGTCCAGCGAGAAGCGGGCGACACCCGGGACGACGTTCACCCCACCCGGGAACGCGCGGACGCGTCCGACTGTCGCGACCGTGCCGGTGCGCTTGGCGATGCGCTCGATCTCGACGATGATCTCGCTCGCCCCGACGAGAGCGTCACGGCGACGTGCGTACGGGGTTCCGCCGGCGTGCCCCGCCCGACCGGTCACGGTCAGCGCGAAACGGCGGGCGCCCGCGATCGCCGAGACGACGCCCAGCGCGCGACCGGCGTCGAGCAGGTAAGGGCCCTGTTCGATGTGGACCTCGAGGTAGCCGACGAGGTCCTCCGGCGAACGCGCCGCGGAACCGATCTCGTCGGGGTCGATCCCGAAGGTGCGGGCCGCCTGTCGCAGGGTGACGCCTTTGCGGTCCTCGATGTCGAGCCACGCGTCGTCCCAGCTGCCCGCGAACGCGCGGCTTCCGGTGAGCGCGTTGCCGAAGCGGGTGCCCTCCTCGTCGCTGAACGCGACGAGTTCGAGCGCGAACGGCAGTTCGGATGCGCGCGCCCTGAGCCTGTCGGCGACCTCGATCGCGAGCATGACGCCGAGCATCCCGTCGTACTCACCCGCGTCGGTGACGGTGTCGAGGTGGCTGCCGAGGACGAGTGCCGGCAGGCCCGGCTCGCGCCCCTCCATGCGGCCGCACTGGTTGCCCGCCTCGTCCTGCCAGGTCTCGAGGCCGACCTCCTGCATCCATGCCGCCGCGAGAGCGTTGGCGACCTTGTGCTCTGGCGTGAAGTGGACGCGCTCGATCCCGCCCTCGAGAGAGCTGATCCGGGCCAGTTCGTGGCAGTGCGCGAGCGCTCGCTCAGCGCCGGCGGGGACGCGGGGGTGCGCGGTGTGACCGGTCATACAGCCGACTCGGAGTCGTAGACGTCGTAGGCGGCCGCGGCCCCGGCACCCCCGGTGACCGGTGCGCCCGCGCGGCGGAGGACCTGCTCGAGAGAGGCGAGGGTGACGAGCACGGCATCCTTGCGAGCGTTGTATCCCATGGTGCCCACCCGCCAGATCTTGCCGTGGAGGGGGCCGAACGAGGTGCCGATCTCGATACCGTAGTCGCTCAGCAGCTCGCCGCGGACCGCGTCGCCGTTGACCCCGTCGGGGATTGCGACGCCGACGACGTTCGTCATGCGATGCTCCTGATCGCCGAAGATGCTGAGGCCGAGCGCACGGAGCCCCTCGAGCATCGCCGTGCCGTGCAGGCGATGACGGGCGACGGCCGCGTCGACGCCCTCCTCCAGGAGGATGCGGGCGCACTCGCGCGAGCCGTAGAGCATCGTCGTCGCCTCGGTGTGGTGGTTGAGGCGGCGCGGACCCCAGTAGTCGAGGATCTGGGCGAGATCGAAGTAGTTGCTGCGGATCCGGTCGGGACGACTGGTCTCCCCCGGCTCGCGGATGCCTGCCTCGATGCTCTTGCGGGCGCTGATCACCTCGACCGCCTTCGCCGAGAGAGTGATCGGCGCGCTGCCCGACGGGCCGCCGAGGCATTTCTGCAGTCCGCCGGTCACAGCGTCGAGGCCCCACTCGTCGGCCTCGAACTCGTTGCCTCCGATCGTGGCGGTGACGTCGGTGTAGAAGAGGACCCCGTTGGCCCGGCAGATCGCGCCGAGTTCGTCGAGCGGCTGCGCGACCGTCGTCGAGGTGTCGCCGTGGACGACCGCGAGCAGCTTCGGCTGCACCCGGACGATGGCCTCCTCGATCTGCTCGGGCCGGAAGACGGTGCCCCAGTCGGTTTCGATGGTGTGGACCTCGGCTCCGCAGCGCTCCGCGATCTCGACCAGGAGGTGCCCGAAGCGCCCGAAGACGGGGACGAGGACTCGATCGCCGGGGGTGATGAGCGAGACGAGTGCCGCCTCGATGCCGGCTCGGCTGGTGCCATCGACCAGAAGGGTGGCGTCGTTCCGAGTGCGGAACACGCCGCGGTAGAGCTCCTGCGTCTCGGCCATGTAGGCGGTCATCGACGGGTCGTACTGGCCGACCAGCTGGGCTGACATCGCGCGCAGCACGCGGGGGTCGGCGTTGATGGGGCCGGGGCCCATGAGCAGCCGTGCGGGCGGGTCGATCTGAAGCGCGGGCACGGAGGCCTCCTCACTGCGGGCGGAATCTACCCCTTGAGCTTAGGCAGTGCCCATTGCGGGCAGGTTTCGAGGGCGCACCCTTCGCTTCGCTGCGCTCAGCGGGCGGGGGCACCAGCCGGCCCTTCGTTTCGACGGGCTCAATGGGCGGGCCCATCGTGCTTCGTCGGGTCAGCGGGCGAGCGGGGTCAGGCGTGTGGCGAAGTCCACCAGGGCCGTGTCGCTTCCCGGAGGGCCCACGAGCGCCAAGCCGAGAGGCCCGGCCGAGGTCGACAGCAGGGGCGCCGAGACGCTCGGTGCTCCCGCGATTCCGGCGAAGCAGGTGATCTGGAGGGTCGCGGTGCGGACGGCATCGATCTCGTCGGGTGACGCGGTCGTCTGCGGCGCCGTCGATGCGGCGGCCGGGACGAGCAGCACACGATCGTCGAGGATCTCCCGCAGCTCCCCGCGGAGACGGCCGAGCTGCTCGCGCGCCTCGGACTCCTGCTCCGCGGTGACGGCCTGCGCGATCCGGAACCGTTCGGCGACGGCGCCGCTCACGGCTCCGGGGTTCTCGGTGATCCAGGCGCCGTGGGCCCGCCATGCTTCAGCGGCTTGAACAGTGCGGAAGGTCGCGAGCGCCGCCGCGGCGTCGGGCAGTTCCACCTCGGACGGCTTGGGGATGAGCCCCTCCGCGACGAGGGTGTCGATGCCAGCCCGGAAGGTGCCGGCGATGTCGGGTTCGAGGGTGTCCAGCACCCCGGGAGCGATGGCGACGCGCGCCGGCAGCCCGACAGGCGATGGCAGCAGCAGGCGGGTGATGCGCGCCAGCAGCTCGCCGGAGCGGGTCAGCCAACCCACGGTGTCGAACGACGGGGCGAGCGGGAGCAGTCCGTCGGCCGAGATCGCGCCGTGCGTCGTCCGCAGTCCCCAGAGGCCCTGATACGAGGCCGGGACCCGGATGGATCCGGCGGTGTCGGTCGCGAGACCGATGCTCGCCTGCCCCGAGGCGACGGCGCTGGCGGGTCCGCTCGACGATCCGCCCGGTATCGCACCGGGCACCGCCGCGTTGGGCGGGGTCCCGTAATGCGGATTGACGCCGGCGATGCTGTAGGCGAACTCGTCGGTGCGTGCGATGCCGCGAACGGTCGCACCGGCGCCGAGCAGCGCGCTCACCGCAGGGGCGGTCACGCGGCCGGGGGTGGCTCGGGCCAGGTACCGGGGCACACCGGCCCCGACGCGATGCCCGGCGATCGAGAACAGGTCCTTGACCGCCACGGTCTCGCCGTCGAGCGGTCCGGTCTCGGTCGACCCGACCAGCGGGGTGCCGACGATGCGCCAGATCCGCGGGTCGATGGCCGGTGCTGGCGCGCTGACATGCGCGGCGGACACCTGCCAGCCGTTCTCGTCCGAGCGCCGCCACAGTTGCGTCTGCTGCCCACGGCCACCGGCGAGCGGGCCGAGCACCGCGACGAGCAGCGCATCGTCATCATCGATCACCTGCGCGTGCACCTCGAGGATGCGTCGCTTCGGTGCGCCCCCTCGTCCGCGCCGGAACGCGGCGATGCGCTCATGTCCGACGAGAAGACCCGATCCGTCGCCTCGGAGCGTCGACGGATCGTCGACGAAGAGGGCATCGAGAGCAGGCACGTCGTCGGCCATGAGTGCGCGCTCGTAGCGCCAGAACGCCTCGATGAGGCCGGCGGGAAGCGGAGCGTTGCCCTCGACGGGCGCGCTCGTGTCGACCGTGAACTCAGCCATCGAGATCAGCGACCCGGATCTTCGCGTGCACGCCCTTGACGATGTCGACGACCTGCGAGATGTCGAAGTCGGTCGCGGCCGAGAGGTAGGCGAGCGCGTGCGAGCGGTCGAAGCCCCAGCGGGCCTCGAGGAGATCGATGGCCGCGCGGACGCAGTTCTTCACCGCTTCGTCGAGGTCCTCGTCCATGCCAGTCGGGACGAGGAACTCCTCGGTCTCGACCATGGGACCGGTCAGCCGGCCGAACTGCGCGATCGCCTCGTCCTCCCGCAGGACCGTGAACCGCACGGTCGCGCGGAGGGATGCCTCCATGGCGGTCAGTGCGACCTCGCCGTCGCCCTGGGCGAAGTGCGGGTCGCCCACGTATGCGAGGGCTCCGTCGACCTGGACGGGCAGGTAGAGCTTGGCCCCCTCGACGAGGAGCTTGATGTCGATGTTCCCCCCGAAGGCTCCCGGCGGTACCGAGTGCGGCCGACTGTCACCCGCGACGGCGACCCCCATGACACCGAGGAACGGGGCGAGGTCGAACACCGCGCGCTTCTGCGATGCCGGGGCGACGGGCAGGCTGCCCGCGAGGCGGCCGTCGGCGCGTTCGACGACGCTCGCGAACACGCTGAACGCCTCACCCTGGAGCGGGAACTCCCCCGGCAGGGCGCCGCGCCCGTGTCGATTCGACACCACTCCGTACGGCACTCGGGGCAGCAGTTCGACGACTTCCATCACGAGGAGGTCACCGGGGCGGGCACCGCGGACGGCGATGGGACCCGTGACGACATGCGGTCCGTCGACACCGACGACGCGGGAGTGATCGGATGCGGCGAGCGCGACGGCGTCGTCCAGGACCCCGTCTCGCGCGATGCCGTGACCGGCGAAGAACGCGACCGGGTCGCGGCCCTGGTCCTCGAGGACGCCCTCGTGGCTGAGGGTGTCGATCGTGACGGTCTCGCCCGACTCGATGGTGAGGACGGGCGAGTCCGCCTCGCACGGCAGTCGCCCCCAGTACACCTCGTCGACACGGGCGGGGAGGTAGTGGTCGCCGGTGACCTCGCTGGGGCCCGGTTGCAGGACGGGTAGCTGGGTCATCTGTTCCTTCCGGCCCGACACTCGTCGCGACACGTTCACGATAGCCAGCCTGCGTTACGGCGGGGAAACACGCGTGCGCTTCAATGGCGGAGCATCGCCGCGAGCGCGGCGTGCAGGAAGGTCTCGTGCTCCGACGACTCCGCAGCAATCAAGGCGGGCTGCATCTCTCCCTGATGCTCGCGTTGACGTTCTCGACGGGGGTCGTGGATGCCGTCGGCTACCTCGGCCTCGACAGGGTCTTCACCGGCAACATGACCGGCAACGTCGTCATCCTCGGCATGGCGCTCACGGGTGCGGACGACCTGCCGATCGTCGGTCCGGTCCTCGCACTCGTCGGCTTCGTCCTCGGCGCGATGGTCGCGGGCCGTGTTCTCCGCGGGGCGGAGAAGGGCTGGCGCCGACGGGCGACCTGGCTGCTCGGCGTCGTCGCGGCGATCATCGTCGCGAGCATGATCCCGCTGCTCGTGACCTCGCACCCGTACCCCGAAGCCGCGCTGTTCACCGTCACGACCATGCTGGGCGCGGCGATGGGGATGCAGGCGGGCGTGGCCCGGCACCTCGCCGTCGCCGATGTCACCACCGTCGTCGTCACCTCGACCCTCGTCGGGTTGGCTTTCGACTCATGGCTCGGCCGCCGCGTCGGTCAGCAGTGGATGCGCCGACTGTTCGCGATCGTACTCATCGCGCTCGGCGCCCTCTGCGGCGCGCTCCTGCTGCAGGTGGGCCTGATCTCGGGCATCGCGCTCGCTGCGGCGATCACGGTCGCCGTCGCGGTGCTGGGTCATCTCGGCGCCCCGTGGCACGAGAAGAAGGCCACCCTCTGAGCCCGGCTAGCCGAGTTGCCCACTTCAGGCAGTGCTGGGCACGAAACACTGCCTGAAGTGGGCGACTCGCCTCAGGACAGCCCGGGTTCGGTGCGCCAGTAGTGCTCGGGTTCGAAGCCGAGCACCTCGCGGGCGTGGTCGATGCCGAGCAACGTCTCGTACCCCTCGAGCGGTCGGGGCAGTTCGACCTCGGGGAACACCGTCGCGGCGAGCTCCGCGCTGGGGATGTCCATCACGGTGTCGGCGGCCGCGATGATGAACGTGTCGAACCCCATCCGGTCGGACTGCAGGGCACGCAGCACGGCCTGGCCGCCGTCGCGGGCATCGATGTAGCCCCAGAGGTTCCACTTGCGCGCCTCGGGGTCGCCCTGCCAGGTGGGGAACTCCGCGTAGTCCTGCGGCTCCTGCACGTTCGAGAAGCGCAGCGCGAAGATCTTGAGGTCGGGGTGCCAGCGGGTGAACTGCCCGGCCATGTGCTCCTCGAGGGTCTTCACCAGCGAATAGGTGCTCTCGGGGCGCGCCGGATACCTCTCGTCGACGGGAAGGTAGGGAGGGGCGATCTCGAACGGCAGCCCGAGCACGGTCTCGCTCGATGCGTAGACGATGTTGCGGATGCCGACCTTGATGGCCGCGTTGAGCACGTTGAACGTCGACACCATGTTGTTGGCGAACAGGGCCGCATTGGTGGCGAAACCAGGCGCCGGGATCGCGGCGAGGTGGACGACCGAGTCGTACGGGCCGTCGTGACCATCCGTTCCCATGAGGGCGTCGACGACCTGCCCGTAGTCGCTGAGGTCGACGGGGATGAAGTCCTCGCCGCGAGAACCCACCCTGTCGAGGTTGGTGACCGAGTGCCCCGCGTCGCGCAGGTACTTCAGGACGTGTCGCCCGAGTTTTCCGCTTCCGCCGGTGAGCGCGATGCGCATGGTTTCCTTCCGTGCGGCATGAGTCACGCCGCTGTGCTCAGGGGTTCCGCGATCTCCTCGAGCGACTTGCGCTCGGCGGCGACTCCGAGGAAGACCTCGACGAGGCCCGCGGCAATCATCAATCCTGCCCCGATGTAGTAGCCGATGACGACCGAGTGGACGCCTTCCTCGATGAACCGGCCGAAGAGGATGGGGCCGATGATGCCGCCGAGCCCTGTTCCGACGGCGTAGAAGAAGGCGATGGCCATCGCGCGCGTCTCCATGGGGAAGATCTCGCTAACCGTCAGGTAGGCGGCGCTGGTGCCGGCCGAGGCGAAGAAGAACACGGTCACCCAGCAGATCGTGAGCGTGACGGCGTCGAGAGCCCCGTTGTCGAACAGGATCCCGGTGCCGACGAGGAGGACGCCGGAGCCGATGTAGCAGGTGCTGATCATGATCTTGCGGCCGACCACGTCGAAGAGGTGACCGAGCAGCAGGGGTCCGAGGAAGTTGCCGACCGCGATCGGGACCAGCGAGTACGGCGCGATGTTGTCGGGGACGTCGAGGAGCTTGGTCAGGACCAGGGCGTAGGTGAAGAAGACCGCGTTGTAGAGGAACGCCTGGCCGATGAACAGGGAGAGCCCGAGGACGAGCCTCTTCGGGTACTTGCGGACCAGGACCGAGATGATCTCGCCGAAGCCGGTCGACTTCCGCTGGTGGATCTTCATCTCGCCCTCGGCGGGCGGTAGCGCCTCTCCGCGTTCCTTCTCGATGCGCCCCTCGATGTCGCTGACCGTCTTCTCCGCATCCTCATCGCGACCGTGGATGACGGACCAGCGCGGCGACTCGGGAACGGTGCGGCGGACGATGAAGATCAACAGGCCGAGCACCGCGCCCAGTCCGAAGGCGAGACGCCAGCCGAGATCGGCCGGGAAGAGGTTGGTGTCGAGCAGTACGACGGTGAGCAGGGCGCCCGCGGCCGTGCCCAACCAGTAGGAGCCGTTGATCGCGAGGTCGACCACCCCGCGGCGGCGCGCCGGGATGAGCTCGTCGATGGCCGAGTTGATCGCCGCGTACTCGCCGCCGATGCCGGCCCCCGTCAGGAACCGGCAGACGAAGAAGAACAGCGGGTTCGGTGCGAACGCGGTTGCCACAGTCGCGAGGAGGTAGAGGCCGAGGGTCGCGATGAAGAGCTTCTTCCGACCGAACCGGTCGGTGAGGTAGCCGAAGCCCAGTGCCCCGAGGCACGCGCCGGCGACGTAGATGGCGGCGGCGAGACCGACATCGGCGGTTGTCAGCCCGAGGCCGGCGTCGGGCTCGGTCAGACGACTTCCGAGAGCCCCGACGATCGTGACCTCGAGACCGTCGAGGATCCAGACCGTGCCGAGACCGAGGATGACCAGCCAGTGGAACCTCGACCACGGGAGTCGGTCCATCCGTTGCGGGACGCTCGTCGTCACTGTCGGGCGGGTGCCCGTCGCTGCCCTGCCGGTGTCATGAGCCACAGTGCTCCGCCTTTCGATCCTCCGTCACGCTAAACCCGCGGCGGGGGCGCGCGACTTGCGATGTGCTGAGGGATCACTGGAGACGGGCTGAAAGCGGAGTCGATGGGAAGGCCTGCGCTTCGCTGCGCTCAGGGGGCGGCCCCCTGCTGGCTGAGCTCGTCGGAGCGCGCGACGCCCGGCAGGTTCGACCTGCGCTTCGACGGGCTCAGCGGGCGGGATGCGGGCTCAGCGGGATGCGGGCTCAGCGGGCGGGCGGCGCGTCGTTCTGCTCGCTGAGCTCGTCGAAGCGCGAGTCCTCCGAATCGATGTCGAGGTCGAGCTCTTCGTCAGCCTCGATCTCGGGTGCCGCATCGTAGGTCGCGCCCGTGGCGGCCGGGAGCGTGACGGTGAACACGGTGTCCCCGGGTTCGCTCTCGACCTCCACCGTGCCGCCGTGCGCCTCGACGACCGCTTTGACGATCGAGAGGCCGAGGCCGGTGCTCCCGGTGGACCGGTTGCGCGACTCGTCGCCTCGGACGAATCGTTCGAAGAGTGTGCCGACGAGTTCCGGATCGATACCGGGCCCGTCGTCCGCTACTCGCAGTCTGACGTCGTCACCCGAACGCTCGAGGCTGGTGGTCACCGTCGTCCCGGGCGGCGTGTGCGTGCGGGCGTTGGCGAGCAGGTTGACCACGATCTGCCGCAGTCGGGGATCGTCGCCGATGACGACGACGGGCTCCTCCGGCAGGTCGATGACCCAGTTGTGATCGGGACCTGCCGCATGCGCGTCGCCGACGGTCTCGAGTACGAGTATCGACATGTCGACCTCGTCCTGCCGGAGTTCGGGCTGCGAGTCGAGTCGCGCGAGCAGGAGGAGGTCCTCGACGAGCGAGGTCATCCGCATCGCTTCGCTCTCGATGCGGCCGAGGTTGCGGCTGACCTCGGGCGGGAGGTCGGGCTGCGTGCGGGTGGTCAGCTCCGAGTAGCCGCGGATGCTCGCGAGAGGCGTCCGGAGCTCGTGGCTCGCATCGGCGACGAAGTGGCGCACCTTGTCCTCGCTGCGCTGGCGGGCGGCGAGCGCTGAGCCGACATGGCCGAGCAGGCTGTTGAGGGCCGTGCCGACCTGACCGACCTCGGTCGTGGGGTCGGTGTCCCGTTCGGGTACGCGGATCGAGATGTCGACGTCGCCGCGGTCGAGCGGCAGCCTGGCGACGCTCGCCGCGGTCGCGGCCACACGATTGAGGGGCCGGAGGGCGACGCCGACGATGGCGCGCGCGCCGAGCGCGGCGAGGCCCAGACCGACGAGGGCGACGAGCGCGATCACCAGGGCGAGCTGACCGACGACGGCATTCACCGACGCAAGCGGGAGACCGGTCAGGATGACGTAGCCCGCCGACGTGGTGTGGCTGACGACGCGGTACTCGCCGAGGTCCTCACCGAGGTCCACGGTGTGCGGACTGCCGTCGAGCGGCACCTGCGCGAGACTGCGCAGCTCCTGGTTGTCGAGGAATTGGGAGACGCCCTCGGCGTCGGGGTAGCCGGCGAGGAGCAGCACGTTGTTGACGATGATGCCCGAGATCGTGCCGGACGCCTGGCCGGGAGCGTCCAGGAAGCCGTCGCCGGACCCGTCGGGCATCTCGTCGTGCGATTCCTGCAGGGGTGGACCGAGTGGGCCCAAGGCCCCCTGCGCGCGTCCTGCCGACTGGGTCAGCGACGCGTCGAGCTGCTCGACGAGGTATCCGTTGAGCAGTGTGACGCTCGCGACGCCGACGATCACGCTGACTACGGCCGTCAGGGCGACGACGATCAGGACGAGCCGGGATCGGAGCGTACGGGTGCCTCTCACGGCGCCGGCTTGATGAGGTACCCGGCTCCTCGCACGGTGTGGATCATCGGGGTGCGGCCGGCATCGATCTTGCGGCGCAGGTAGGAGATGTAGATCTCCACGACGCTCGACTTGCCGCCGAAGTCGTAGCTCCAGACCCGGTCGAGGATCTGCGCCTTGCTGAGCACGCGGCGGGGATTGCGCATGAGGAAGCGGAGCAGCTCGAACTCGGTGGCGGTGAGCTCGATGAGTTCGCCGTCGCGGAAGACCTCGTGGCTGTCCTCGTCGAGGGAGAGGTCGCCGATGCGGATGACCGGGTCGTTCTCGGCCGTCACCGACGCGATGGAACGGCGGATGAGGCCGCGGAGGCGTGCGACCAGCTCCTCGAGGCTGAACGGCTTGGTGACGTAGTCGTCGCCGCCCGCGGTCAGACCGGTGATGCGGTCGTCGAGGGAGTCCTTCGCGGTGAGGAAGAGGACGGCGGTGTCGCTGCCGTCGGCGCGGAGACGCGACAGGACCTGCAGCCCGTCGATGTCGGGGAGCATGATGTCGAGCACGACGGCATCGGGCTTGAAGTCCCGGGCGACGTTCAGTGCCGCCTTGCCATCGGATGCCGTCTTGACCTCCCAGCCCTCGTAGCGCAGGGCCATCGAGAGCAGATCGGTCAGGGTGGGCTCGTCGTCGACGACGAGCACGCGGATGGGCGAGCCGTCAGCGCGAGTGATGGGCGCGGGCTGGGTGCGAGTCGAGTCGAAAGCAGGCATGACTCCAAGTATCCGCAGATTTCTATGAGTCGTCTGAGCCAAAACTATGTCCTGAGCATGAGAGTTCATAGGTGCCGCACAGGTGCGACTTCCCCTTATCCATCACGCATCGGCGGCTCGTCGGCAGTGATGCGAGAGCCATAACCGTGCCATAGGGCGCCCATAGACGGCGTTCCTACCTTCTCCCCTGTCCGCCGTGAGAGAAACGCGGCCCACCCAAGAGGAGAAGGCATCCAGTGTTCGGAATCTACCTGCGGCGAGAGCTGCTGAACCGACGGCGACAGACGATCATCATCGCGATCGGCATGGCCCTCGCGATCGCCCTCGTCATCATCGTCAACTCCGTGTCCGGCGGCGTGAAGAACGCGCAGGCGGCCGTACTTGAATCGGTCTACGGCGTCGGCACCGACATCACAATCACCCAGGAACCCGAAGCACCCACCGAGGGCCAGGGCCCGGGGCAGCAGTTCGACTTCGGGTCGGGCGACGGAACGACCACCGATGGAACCACCGCCGTCAGCCAGTCCCGCCTGGAGGCCGCGCGGGGGAGCAGCACCTTCGACGCCTCCGCGATCGACACCGCGGCCGGCACCGACGGCGTCGCGGCAGCCGTCGGTGTGCTGTCGCTGACGAACACCACCTTCGACGGCGAACTGCCCGACTTCTCGCAGATGCAGCAGGGCGGAACAGACGGCGCACCCGGTTCCGGCGCGCAGCCCCCCTCCGGAGGCCCCGACGGCGCGGGCGGAAGCTCCTTCGACATCGACTCGTTCACCGTTCTCGGGTACGACCCGGCAGCGGCGGCCGTCGGGCCCCTGACCGCGGCGACGCTCTCCGACGGGCGCGTGCTCGAGGCGTCCGACGCCGGTGCCGATGTCGCGATCATCGACAGCACCTACGCCACCGAGTCCGACCTGGCGGTCGGCGACACCATCGACATCGGCGGTACCTCGTTCGAGATCGTCGGCATCGTCACCTCGACCTCCGCCGACGGCACCAGCGCCTCGAACGTGTACATCCCGCTCGTCACCGCGCAGACCCTCGCGGGACTCGACGACCAGATCTCGAGCGTCTACGTGCAGGCCGACTCGGCGGACTCGATCGACGCCGTGAAGGCGGACCTCGAGACCGCCCTCCCCGACGCGACCGTCAACACGCAGGAGGATCTCGCGTCCAGCGTCTCGGGTTCGCTGTCCAGCGCGACCGGCCTCATCACGAGCCTGGGCACCTGGCTGTCGATCATCGTGCTGATCGCCGCGTTCCTCGTCGCGATCCTCTTCACCATCTCGGGCGTCACCCGCCGCACCCGCGAGTTCGGCACCCTGAAGGCGATCGGCTGGAGCAACAAGCGCATCGTCGGTCAGGTCGCGGGCGAGTCGCTCGTACAGGGCGCCATCGGCGGCGTCGTGGGCATCGCACTCGGCCTCGTCGGGATCCTGATCGTCAACCTGATCGCCCCGACCCTCGGTTCGGGAACGGCGACGACCACCGAGGCCGCCGGCCCCGGCGGCATGCCCGGCGGCCCCGGTGCGGCGGGCTTCGGCCAGCAGGCCATCGCATCGACCACGGATATCACCCTCCAGCTGCCGGTCACGTTCGCGGTCATCGGCATCGCGGTGGGGATCGCGATCCTCGGCGGACTCATCGCCGGTGCATTCGGCGGGTGGCGGGCCTCCCGCCTGCGTCCCGCTGCCGCATTCCGCTCGGTCAACTGACCTCCGACGCAACGAAAGGTTCACCATGTACACGCTCTCCGGAGTCACCAAGACGTACGACCAGTCCAAGCGCAAGGTCACCGCACTGAGCGGAGTCGACCTCGTCATCGAGAACGGCGAGCTCGTCGCCATCCAGGGACCGACGGGTGGCGGCAAGTCGACTCTGCTGCAGTTGCTCGGCGCACTCGACCGCTCCTCCTCGGGCTCCGTCAAGCTCGACGACGCCGACCTCTCCTCACTCGGTGACGGGAAGCTGGCGACGATCCGTGCTCAGGAGATCGGCTTCGTCTTCCAGGGCTTCAACCTCATCCCGACGTTGACCGCCCTCGAGAACGTCGAGACCGCGCTCGCACCGCTCGGCTTCGGAACGACCGACCGGCGCGACCGCTCGGTCGAGGCGCTCGAGAAGGTGGGGCTGGGAGACCGGATCCACCACCTCCCGAGTGAGCTGTCCGGTGGACAACAGCAGCGGGTCGCCATCGCTCGGGCCCTGGTGAAGCAGCCTCGGGTGCTGCTCGCCGACGAACCGACGGGCAACCTCGACGAGCAGACCCGTGACGAGATCATGGACCTGCTCGAAGCCGAGTGGCGTGAGCGCGGGTTCACGTTCATCGTCGTCACGCACGATTCGGCCGTCGCGAAGCGGGCGCCGCGCCGCCTCCGGATCAAGAACGGGACCGTCTCGGAGCGCTAGCCGGCGGCCGAGTTGCCCAGTTCAGGCAGTGTTTCTTCGCTCGCACTGCCCGAACTGGGCAATTCGGCGTGGTGGAGGGGTCAGCGCCACCAGTCGTCGAACATCGAGACCGGCGGGCGCCGCTTGTGCTCGGTCGACAGGTAGCGCTGTTCGATCTTCTCGGCGATCTCCGGATCGATGTCCTTGCCTTCGAGGAAGTCGTCGATCTCGCGGTAGGTGATGCCGAGGTTGGCCTCGTCGGTCTGGCCGGGGTCGTCGTCGAGCAGGTCGGCGGTGGGAGCCTTGAGCCACAGCCGCTCCGGGGAGTCGAGGTGTTCGAGCAGCGCTCGCCCCTGCCGCTTGCTCAGTCCGGTGAGCGGGAGGAGGTCGGCACCGCCGTCGCCGAACTTGGTGAAGAACCCCATGACCGCCTCGGCCGCGTGGTCCGTTCCGATGACGAGGAGGTTGTGCTGACCGGCGATGGCGTACTGGCCGACCATGCGCGAACGGGCCTTGACGTTGCCGCGGGTGAAGTCGCGGATCGGTTCCCCCGTCGAGTCGCCGAACTCGGCGTCGAAGCCGGCCACGGGCCGCTCGATGTTGAAGACGAGACGGCGGTCGGGCTGGATGAACTCGAGCGCGAGCTGCGCATCCTCCTCGTCGGCCTGCACCTTATGGGGCATCCGCACGGCGAAGAACACCGCGTCGGTGCCGTCGGCACGCAGCTCCTCGACGGCCTGTTGGGCGAGCTTCCCGGCCAGTGACGAGTCCTGCCCGCCGCTGATCGCGAGCAGGAATCCGGCGGCTCCCGTCTTTCGGAGGTAGTCCTTGAGGAAGTCGACGCGTCGACGCACCTGCTCGGCGGCGTCGATGGTGGGCTCCACGTTGAGGTCGGCGATGATCGTGGCCTGCAATTCGCGCATCCTCAGACGCTACCCCTCCCGGTGCGCCCCATGCCACGAGCCCGGCACCTGTCGTCCGGGAACAGTGTCAGCGGAGTTAGTCGGGGTCACCCAGGGGGTCGGGGGCGGAGTCGTCCTCGAGCGCCGACCCGCCGAGCGGGGTGTCCTGCCACCGCACGCAGGTCCATCCGGTGTCGGGTGAGCCTTCGAGGATCACGATGCCGGTGTTCTCGAGGCCGTTGACACGACTGAAGTCCGCATCGATGTTCGCCGAGACCCACGACGCCCACGTGCGGATCGCGGCGCCGTGGCTGAACAGGGCCACCGTTCCCTCGGGATGGCGCTCGACCACCGCGCGGACCGCCGCGTCGTAGCGCGCGAAGAACTCCGTTCCGCTCTCGCCACCCGGGATGCGGGCACTGAAGTCGTTCCACCACTCCAGCATGGTGCGGAGATAGGTGTGCACCGCGTCCCAGTCGGATCGGCCCTCGAGATCGCCGGCGGAGATCTCCTGCAGTCCGTCCAGCTCCTTGGGCTCGAGGTCCCGCGCTGAGGCGAGGGGCGCCGCCGTCGCATGGGTGCGCCTCATCGTGGACACGGCGATCGCATCGATGCGCTCCTCCGACAGCGCGGCGGGAACGGCCGACGCCTGCGACTGCCCGAGCGCTGTGAGACCCGGCCCCGGGACCTCGGTGCCGAGCGCCCCGTTCACGTTGTCGACCGTCTGACCGTGCCGAATCAGGATGAGGCGCATTCCGCAAAGCCTACGCAGGCCAACCACCACGATCGCTGATCCGACCGCCCTCGCCGAGCTCGATACGACCGCATCGACTTCCGCGGAATGAGCGCTCTCGCGCCGCTTCGAGAATGTTGCCCACCGGGAACACCCCCGTAACACCGCCGAAGCATTGGGGAAGTTGACTGTGTCCACACGCCCGACATCCGACGAGGCGGCGATCGAAGGGCAACTCTGTGACCACCGAGAGGATGAGTGGCATCGTGTCGCCACCCATCGAACGGACGGCCCTCCCCACCACGATGAGAGCCGTCCTCGCCCAGAAGGCCGGTGGCCCCGAAGTGCTCGGCACCGAACTCGTCACCTCCCCCACCCGCGTCGGCAGCGAGGTTCTCGTCCGCGTGCTGGCGGCGGGGGTCAATCCGGTCGACGCCAAGACGCGCGCTGGTGTCGGCGTCGCCGCAGGTCTGCCCGGGTGGCCGACCATCCTCGGCTACGACTTCAGCGGTGTCGTCGTGGAATCCCCCTACAGGTCCTTCGGTCTCCAGCCGGGCGACGAGGTCTTCGGCATGACCGCATTCCCGCATCAGGGTGGCAGCTACGCCGAGTACGTGTCGGTCCCCGCCCTCAATGTCGCCCGCAAGCCGAGTGTGCTCTCGCATACCGAAGCGGCAGCGGTTCCCCTCGCGGCGCTGACCGCGTGGGGCGCGACCGTCGATGTCGCCAAAGCGCACGAGGGCCAGCGCGTCCTCGTTCACGCGGGCGCCGGGGGTGTCGGCCACCTCGCAGTGCAGTTCGCCGCCTACTTCGGAGCCGACGTCACCACCACCGCCTCCGCCGCGAACGCCGACTGGCTGCTGTCACTCGGCGCGCGCGAAGTGATCGACTACACCACCACCCGGTTCGACGACATCCTCGACGATTTCGACGTCGTGATCGACTGCGTCGGCGAGGCCAAGTCCAGCACCGCGACGCGATCCATCCCGGTGCTCCGGCAGGGTGGCCTGCTGGTGTCCTTGCCCGGTGACGGGATCGACGCGATCGTCGCGACGGCCGAGGCGGCCGGTCGGCGCGCGACCGGGTACTGGGTGATCCCCGACGCGAGCACGCTCTCCGTCATCGCCCGCCTCATCACCTCGGGAGACGTCAAGATCGCGGCCGATCACGTATTCGACCTCGAGCAGGCGGCCGATGCTCACCGCCTCGTCGAGAGCGGTCACGTGCGCGGCAAAGTCGTGCTCAAGATCAGCGACTACTGACCCCGCCGCCGCTATCCGCGGAGACGTCTCAGAGCCGGATCTCGCGGACGAAGTCGTCCTCCCAGACGTCGCCGACCAGGAACTTCTTGGTGCCGACCCGTTCGAAACCGTTCTTCTCGTAGAACCGGTTCGCGCGGGCGTTGAGATGGTTGACGCCGAGCCAGACGGAGACGGCGCCGTTCCGCCGGGCGATGTCGACGCTCGACTCGATGAGAGCCCGGGCTATTCCATTGCCGTGATGCCCGGGGAGTACGTAGCACTTGCTCAACTCCGCGGTCGGGCGCAGCTGAACCGCCGCCGCGACGTCGGCGTCGTACGGTTCCGCGAAGACGAGCATCGTGTAGCCGACCATCTCGCCATCGACCTCGGCGATCACGAGCCGTCGCGACGGATCCGCGAGGTAGCTGTCGAAGCGCTCCTCCGTGAGATGCACGCGGATGAACTCGGCCTTGGCCGCATCGGTCGTCGTCGGCGGGCACGCGAGCGGGAAGGTTAACGCGGCGACTGCAGCGAGGCCCGCCGCGTCGGAGGCGACAGCGGGGCGGACACTGAAGACGCGCTCGCCGGACGCAGAGATGCCCGGCACCTTCTCCCCGCCGGGTAGGCGGTTCGTGGTGCCGGGCATCTCAGTCACGCGGATGCGATCAGCTGCGGGGCTGACTCAGCGTCGGTACGAACTCAGAGGGCGTTGACGTCGAGCGGGATGCCCGGGCCGAACGTGGTCGAGACCGACCCCTTCTGGATGTAACGGCCCTTCGAGGACGACGGCTTGAGGCGCTGGACCTCGTCGAGCGCTGCCTTCAGGTTCTCGTTCAGCTGCTCTTCGCTGAAGCCGGCCTTGCCGACGACGAAGTGCACGTTGGCGTGCTTGTCGGTGCGGAACTCGATCTTGCCGCCCTTGATGTCGGTGACAGCCTGCGCCGCGTTGGGCGTGACGGTACCGGTCTTGGGGTTGGGCATGAGGCCACGGGGGCCGAGGACCTTTCCGAGACGACCGACCTTGCCCATGAGCTCGGGGGTCGACACGGCGGCGTCGAACGACGTGTAGCCGTTCGCCACCTTCTCGATCAGCTCGTCGCCGCCGACCTCGTCAGCACCGGCGGCGAGAGCCGCCTCAGCTGCGGGGCCGGTCGCGAACACGATGACGCGGGCGGTCTTGCCGGTGCCGTGGGGCAGGAGGACGGTGCCGCGCACCATCTGGTCCGCCTTACGGGGGTCGACGCCCAGCTTCAGCGCGACCTCGACGGTCGAGTCGAACTTGGACGAACCGGTGACCTTGGCCAGGTCGACAGCCTCGCTGGGCGTGTAGAACTTGCCTTCTTCGATCTTCTCCGCTGCTGCGCGGTATGCCTTGCTCTTCTGTGCCATGTTCCCTGTCCTCAGCCTTCGACCGTGATGCCCATGGAACGGGCGGTGCCGGCGATGATCTTCGCCGCTGCATCGATGTCGTTCGCGTTGAGGTCGGGCTGCTTCTGCACGGCGATCTCGCGGACCTGCTCACGGGTGAGCTTGGCGACCTTGACCGTGTGAGGAGTTGCGGATCCCTTGCCGACGCCCGCTGCCTTCTTGATCAGCTCGGCTGCCGGCGGGGTCTTGAGCACGAACGTGAACGAGCGGTCCTCGTACACGGTGATCTCGACGGGGATGACGTTGCCGCGCTGCGATTCGGTCGCCGCGTTGTACGCCTTGCAGAACTCCATGATGTTGACGCCGTGCTGACCGAGCGCAGGCCCGATGGGCGGTGCGGGGTTCGCGGCGCCAGCGTTGATCTGGAGCTTGATGAGCCCCGTGACCTTCTTCTTCGCTGCCATTTTCTTTCCTTTCTCGAGCAGCCTCTTGGCTGCTCTCCCGCCTCCCCGGCGATTCCGGGGCGCGGTGGTCTTTTATCCGGGTCGCGCCATGGCCGCTTCGCGGGCCTGCTCGACCGTGTCGCGAGCTACAGCTTCGTGACCTGGTCGAAGCTGAGCTCGACCGGCGTCTCGCGCTCGAACAGCGAGACGAGGACCGTGAGCTTGCCGCTCTCGGGCTTGATCTCGCTGATGGTTCCGGGGAGACCCGCGAACGAGCCTTCCTTGATGGTGATGGTCTCGCCGATTTCGAAGTCGACCTCGGCGGGGATCGAACGGGCCTGCGTGGGCGAGCCCTTCGTGCCGGTGCCGGCCTTGACGGGGGCCTCGGCGATCTGGACCGTGCTCTTCAGCATGTTGAAGGCCTCTTCGAAGCGCAGCGGCGTCGGGTTGTGCGAGTTGCCGACGAAGCCTGTGACGCCCGGGGTGTGACGGACGACCGACCACGACTCCTCATTCAGGTCCATGCGGACCAGCACGTATCCGGGGATGCGGACGCGGTTGACCAGCTTGCGCTGCCCGTTCTTGATCTCGACGACGTCTTCCATCGGGACCTGGACCTCGAAGACGGAGTCTTCCTGGCCGAGGCTGCCCTTGCGCTGCTCGATGTTCTGCTTCACGCGCTTCTCGAAGCCGGCGTACGAGTGGATGACGTACCACTTGCCGAACTTGGCGCGGAGCTCCTTGCGGAACTCGTCGTACGGGTCGACCTCTGCGTCGTCGTCTTCGGCGCTCGCCTCGTCGGCGAGGTCGCCCTCGAGCGATTCGACGACGGAGACCGGGTTCTCAGCCAAGTTCTCCTCGGCCTCGTCCTCGGTCGCCTCTTCGGCGGCAACGGCCTGGTCGAGATCGTGGACTTCGAGGGCCTCGTCGACAACGGCGTCGGCGGCGGGATCCGCCGTCTCCTCAATGGCCTCGAGGACCTCGTCGATGTTGGTCCAATCGTCGGAGACGACGGACAGAGCGGTGTGCTCGGCCGATTCGCTCTGACGCTCGTCGGACTCGTAGACGTCGCCCGTTTGGTTCTCATCGACCTCTGAGCCCTGCTCTGCAGCGGGACCCAGGTCGATGTCGTCGCGGGGATCGCGGTCGGTGTTCGACACTGTTGCTAACTCTCTTTTCGTAAGTTCGACGCCGGGTAGCGCCGGGCACGTCACAGGACGGCGGACGGATCTCCGAAGATGAACACGACGAGAGCACTGAAGGCGTAGTCGAGGACCCCGACGATCGCCATCATGATGATCACGAAGACCAGAACGACCGTCGTGAACCCGAGGAGCTCGCGCCGCGTGGGCGTGACGACCTTCCGCAGTTCGGCGATCACCTGGCGCACGAACAGCGCGATGCGAGCGAACGGCGAGCGCCTCGCCTGCCGCTCTGCCCGGGCAATGGCTACGACGTCCTCGCTGGGCTCGTCGACGACCTTACGCGCCACGTGGGACCTTCCATCTTCTGTCGTTTCTCCGGCCGTCCAGCGACCGCATCTCCCGGCAGGCTTGCCTGAGGAGACGAGCAGGGCGGACAGGACTCGAACCTGCAACCTGCGGTTTTGGAGACCGCTGCTCTACCAATTGAGCCACCGCCCTAAAGCGACTGAAAGACGCACAGCTTCGCCACGACACTCGAGGATGGGCTCTCACCCAGGGCCGACGACAGGCGCGGCGAAGCATGGCATCTTTCAACCAGTGCCGCCAAGTCTAACACCGCGACTCCGACGTGCCGCTAGGCCGTCGGCGATCCCCGTTCGGGGAGCCCGTGGGCACGAGTGCGCGACGGCTTCATCGTAGGGTCCGCCCCGGCCCGTAGGCTGGGAAGCATGACCGGCGAACGTCCCCGCATCTCTCCTCGACTCGCAGCGATCGCACCCTCTGCGACGCTGAAGGTCGACTCCAAGGCCAAAGCGCTCCAGGCGGAGGGACGCCCCGTCATCAGCTACGCCGCGGGCGAGCCCGATTTCCCGACCCCCGACTTCATCGTCGAGGCCGCCGTGGCCGCTGTGCGCGATCCGCGCAACCACCGCTACACCGCGGCCGCCGGTCTGCCCGAGCTCCGCGAAGCGATCGCAGCGAAGACGCTCCGCGACAGCGGCCTGGCCGTCGACCCGTCGCAGATCATCGTGACCAACGGCGGCAAGCAGGGTGTGTACCAGGCCTTCCAGGCCGTCCTCGGAGACGGCGACGAGGCGATCCTGCCCGCGCCCTACTGGACCACCTACCCCGAGGTCGTGAAGCTCGCGGGCGGCGTCCCGGTCGAGGTGTTCGCCGGGGCCGACCAGGACTACCTCGTCACGGTCGAGCAGCTCGAGGCCGCGCGCACCGACCGCACCAAGGTGCTGCTGTTCGTCTCCCCCTCGAACCCGACCGGTGCCGTCTACTCGGCCGAGCAGACGAAGGCCATCGGCGAATGGGCCGATGCGAACGACCTGTGGGTCATCACCGACGAGATCTACCAGAACCTCGTCTACCCCGACGGTCTCGCCCCGGGCGAGACGCCCAAGGCCGCCATTTCGATCGTCGAGGCCGTCCCGTCGCTCGCCGACCGCACCATCCTCGTCAACGGCGTCGCCAAGTCCTACGCGATGACGGGCTGGCGACTCGGCTGGATGATCGGTCCCGCCGATGCGATCAAGGCCGCCGCGAACCTGCAGTCGCACCTCACCTCGAATGTCTCCAACGTGTCGCAGCGCGCCGCGATCGCCGCACTGACCGGCCCGCAGGACGAGGTCGAGGCCATGCGCCAGGCCTTCGACCGGCGCCGTCACACGATGGTCCGCGAGCTCAACAAGATCGACGGGTTCATCACGCCGACACCGCAGGGGGCGTTCTACGTCTACCCCGATGTGCGCGGGCTGCTCGGTCGCGAGTGGGGCGGCGTGACACCTCGCACCTCGCTCGAACTGGCGGACCTGATCCTCGACCAGGCCGAGGTCGCGGCGGTTCCCGGCGAGGCGTTCGGCCCGGGCGGCTACCTGCGCTTCAGCTACGCGCTCGGCGACGACGCTCTTCTCGAGGGCGTGCAGCGCCTCCAGCGTCTCTTCGCCTGACCGACCGGCGCGTACACCCCGCGCCGAGTGGGCGGTCCCCTAACTTGACCACGTGAGCGTTCACCGGACACGACCGTGGTACCGACGACCTTCCCGCGCCATCCCCGCGGTCGCCCTTGCGGCGCTCGTGGCGACCGTCGCCTACTCGCTGGTCAGCCCCTGGCTCTCCTCACTTCTCATCCGCGCCGTGTTCACCAACGGGGCCGACGGCACGGTTCGGGAGATGACGCCCTACGTGCCGGCTGCGGGCTTCACCTCGCAGCTGAACATCCCCTACGGACCGTCGGGGCCGGACACCACGCTCGACGTGTTCTCCTCCGAGGTGGGCGGGGACGCTCTGCCGACCGTGGTGTGGATCCACGGCGGAGCCTGGATCTCGGGCGACAAGAGCAATGTGGCGCCCTACCTCCAGATCCTCGCGGCTGACGGCTACACGACGGTCGGGGTCAACTACACGATCGCGCCGGAAGCCGACTACCCGACGGCGATCACCCAGATCAACTCCGCGCTCGCCTACCTTCTCGAGAACGCGGCGACGCTGCGGATCGATCCGAATCGGATCGTGCTCGCGGGGGATTCGGCCGGATCGCAGCTGGCCAGCCAGGTCGCCGCGATGACCACCAACCCGGCGTTCGCGCAGGAAGCCGGCATCGAGCCGGCGCTCTCACCCACTCAGCTGCGGGCGGTGATCCTCAACTGCGGCGTGTACGACCTGGACGAGCTGTCGGCGACGGCCACCGGCATCACCGGGTGGGGTTTCAAGACTGCGCTGTGGGCCTACACCGGGGAGCGCGACTGGTCGGACACCAGAGCGGGCGCGCAGATGTCCACGATCGACTTCGTGACAGCGGACTTCCCCGCGACGTACATCTCGGGCGGGAACGGCGACGGTCTGACCGCGGGGCAGTCCAAACCCTTCGCCGCCCGACTGACCGAGCTCGGGGTGCCGGTGACAGAGCTCTTCTGGCCCGATGACCACACCCCCTCGCTACCGCACGAGTACCAGTTCCACCTCGACTTCGACGGGGCGAAGACCGCGCTCCAGCAGACGCTCGACTTCCTCTCCTCCGTCACCGCGACCCCCTGACCCCGCCCCGCACCGATCAAAGAGACCAGACCGGTTTCGGGCCGGATGTCATCGACAGTCGATGAACACCGGCGCAGATCTCCTCGATCTGTGCAGGATCAGGAGTTCTCGCGGCGGAACGTGCGGGTGCCCGCCCAGACGGCGAGCGCCGTGAGCCCGATGGTCCAAAGCACTCCCCAGAGCACGTTCGCCGTGGTGAAGTCCGACGCGAAGGCGTCGCGGACCGCGTTGACGATGTACTTCGTCGGCATGAAGTCGCTCAGCGTGACCAGCCAGTCGGGGGCACCGCTGCGCGCGCTGATCGGCAGCAGGATGCCCGACAGCAGAAGCACGGGGAGCGCGATGCTGTTGATGAGCGGGGCCATGACGTCCTCGCTCTTCGTCGTGAGCGCGAGCGCGTTCGACGCGGACGCGCAGGCGACACCGAGCAGCACGACGATGAGCAGCCCGAGAAGCAGTCCCCCCGGCGACGCGCGCAGCCCGAAGGCGAAGGACAGGACGATGAGCACCACGCCCTGGACGAACAGCTGCACGACATCGCGGAGCACCCTGCCGACCAGGAGCGCGGTGCGGCTGGCGGGGGTCACACGTTCTGCCTCGACGACCCCGGACCGCCACTCCGAGATCAGACTGAATCCTGCGAAGAACGCACCGAAGATGCCGAGCTGAACCAGCAGACCGGGCACGAAGAACGTGTACGCGTTCTCCGCACCGATCGCTCCCGCGAGCGGCTCCAGCAGCGGTCCGAACAGCACGAGGTAAAGGACGGGCTGCAGGAGCCCGATGATCACCCACGCGGGATTGCGCACCGCCAGGCGGAACTGCCGACGGAAGATGACGAAGGTGTCGTGCCAGAAGCTCGAGCGCCGCTTGCCGGTCGCTGTCGTCACCGCGGAGGCGGTGGGGGTCGTGGTCATGCGCCCTCCCGGAGCGATCGGCCGGTCACGGTGAGGAAGACGTCGTCAAGTGTGGGCCGACGCACGTCGATGGAGGCGAGCTCGACGCCGACCGAGTCGAGGCTGCGCAGCAGGCCGGCGAGCACCGATCCGGCCCCCGGCACTCGCGCCTGGACCGATGCCCCGTCGATCTCGGGCTCGGTCGAACCGGCGGCCTTGAGCCGTTCCGCCGCGTCGCCCGCGCGGGACGGGTCGACGAGCTCGAGCATGATCAGATCCCCCGACACCTCCCTCTTCAGCGCGTCCGGGGTGTTGCTCGCGACGATCATCCCCTGGTCGATGACGAGGATCCTGTCGCAGAGCGCGTCCGCTTCGTCGAGGTAGTGGGTCGTGAGGAACACGGTCCGACCGCGCTTGTCGCGGAGGTCCGCGATGTGCTCCCAGAGATTGGCGCGGGCCTGGGGGTCTAGTCCGGTCGTCGGCTCGTCGAGGAAGACCAGGGATGGGTCGTGGACGAGCCCCATCGCGATGTCGAGGCGCCGCCGCTGGCCGCCCGACATGGCCTTAGGCTGACGTTCCCACAGCCCGTCGAGGTCGAGCTGCTCGAACAGCTCGCGTCCGCGGGCTTCGGCCTGCGCTTTGCTGATGCCGTAGAGCAGGCCGTGGTCGACGACCTCTTCGCCCGCGCGTGCCTCGGGCGAGGTGGAACCGCTCTGCGACACGTAGCCGATGCGCTGGCGGACCTCCACCGGGTCGCGGGCGACGTCGAATCCCGCGACCGTCGCGGTGCCCGAGGTGGGACGTAGGAGGGTGGTCAGCATGCGGAGCGTCGTCGTCTTGCCCGCACCATTGGGTCCGAGGAATCCGACGATCTCGCCCTCGTCGACCGAGAGGTCGACGCCCGCGACCGCGACGACCTCGGTCTTCTCACGCCCTTTCCTGCCGGTGAACGTGCGCGCCAGTGCACGAGCCTCGATGATCGCCACTAAGTCCTCCCAGCGGGCCGCGACGGGCCACAGGGTGCCATTGTCTGTGCGCCGGTTCACAGTGTCAACATCTCCGGGATGTCAGGAGAGCCGCATCCGGCGAGTCGCCACGATCAACCCATCGGATGGGCCCGATGTCGAGATTTCGCGGCGCCGACACTGTCGGCGGACGGCCGGGGACGGCACGATGGGTCGATGACCGAATCCGCCAGCGCGCCCGTCGTCTCCGTCGCGGGACTCACCAAGCACTACGGCGAGGTGGAAGCGCTCCGCGGGGTCACGTTCGACATCGCACCCGGAGAGACCTTCGCGCTGCTCGGACCCAACGGGGCCGGCAAGTCGACGACCATCGAGATCCTCGAGGGCTTCCGCGATCGGACCGCCGGCGACGCGACCGTGCTGGGCACCGATCCCACCCACGGCGGGATCGACTGGAAGGCGCGACTCGGCATCGTGCTGCAGAGCACCGGCGAGCCCGGCAACGTGACCGTCCACGAGCAGCTCAGCCACTTCGCGAGCTTCTACCCCGACCCCCGCAACGTCGACGAGGTGATCCGCGCGGTCGGACTCGAGGAGAAGGCCAAGACCCTCATCCGCTCGCTGTCCGGTGGTCAGCGCCGACGCGTCGACGTCGCACTGGGTGTGATCGGGCGCCCGGAACTGCTGTTCCTCGACGAACCGACCACCGGATTCGATCCCGAGGCCCGCCACCAGTTCTGGGATCTGATCCGGTCGCTCCAGCGGGAGGGGACGACGATCCTCCTGACGACCCACTATCTCGACGAGGCGGCGCAGCTGAGCGATCGGGCCGCGGTCATCGCGGGCGGCCGGATGGTGGCGCTGGGACGGATCGACGGGCTCGGGGGCGATGAGGCCAGGATCCCGCTCGTGCGGTGGCGGGACGTCGACGGACCTCACGAGCAGCGGACGGAGACTCCCGCCGCGTTCGTCGCCGACCTCGTCGCCGCCTCCGGCGGGGAGCCGCGCGACCTCGAGATCGTCCGGCCGAGCCTGGAGGACATCTACCTCGAACTCGTCCAGGCCGACGAGAAGGAACGGAACTCCCTGTGACCGCCATCCGATCGACGACGACCACGACCCGCACGCTCGGCGGCCCCGGCAGGATCCTCCGGCTCGGCGCGGGTCGCGCCGTGTACGAGACGCGAAGCTACTTCCGGCAGGGTGACTCGCTCTTCTTCACCTTCCTCTTCCCCACCGTGATCTTCGTGATCTTCGCGGTGGCGTTCGGATCGAGCGGTGACGTCGGTGCAGGACCCGACGGCACCGGCGGGATCAGCATGGCCGCCTACTACCTTCCGGGCATGGCGGCGGCGGGTGTGCTCTTGAGCGGGATCCAGAACCTCGCCGTCGATATCGCGACCGAGCGGTCGGACGGGACGCTGAAGCGACTGGCGGGATCCCCTCTCCCTGTCCTCTCCTACTTCCTCGGCAAGTTCGGCCAGGTGCTCGTCACCTCGATCCTGCAGCTCCTGCTTCTCTTCCTCGTCGCGAGGCTCGTCTTCGGGGTGGAGCTGCCCGGCGACGCCGAGCACTGGGCCCGATTCGGCTGGGTGTACCTGCTGGGAATCGCCACGTCCGCAGCGTTGGGCATCGCCCTGTCGCGCGTTCCCCGTACCGGGAAGAGCGCATCCGCGGTCATCGTGCCGATCCTCCTGGTCCTCCAGTTCGTCTCCGGCGTCTACATCCAGTTCTCCGTCCTCCCCGACTGGCTGCAGACGTTCGCATCGGTCTTCCCGCTCAAGTGGATCGCGCAGGGAATGCGCTCGGCACTGCTCCCCGAGAACTTCGCCGCCGCCGAGCCCGGAGGCACGTGGGATGTCGGTACCACCGTCCTCGTCCTCGTGGCGTGGCTGATCGGGGGGACCATCGTGAGCCTCCTGACCTTCCGCTGGAACCGCAAGGACGCCTGAGCTACCGATCCCCCGCCAATCTGCGCCCCCGCGCGGCGCGCCCTGCCCCCTCGCGCCCAATCCGCGCACACCATCGCTGACGAACACCTTCTACAGCTCCAGCGCGAACCCGTGCGTCGAGCGATCACAGAGGAGTACCGGTGGCTGAGGCAAAGGGCACGAAGCGCAAGACCCGGAGGTTCTGGCCTTGGGCCGCACTCGCGGGGGTCGTGAGCGCCGGTGCCTTCCTCGCGGTCGCCGAGCTCGTCGCGCTGCTGGTCGGATCCGGAGCCAGCCCCATCCTCGCGGTCGGCTCGTTCGTGATCGACATCGTGCCCCGCTGGGCGAAGGAATTCGCGATCGAGGTCTTCGGCGCGAACGACAAGCTCTTCCTGCTTCTCAGCCTCGCCATCGCGGTCGTCATCGCCGCCGCCGTCGCCGGCGTCGTCGAGTACATCCGCCGCCCATTCGGTGCCGTGATCATCGGTCTCGCCGGCGTCGTCGCGATCGCAGCGACCGTGACCCGTGCCGGAGCCAGTCCGCTCGTCGCGATCCCCTCGGTGCTCGGTGCCGTCGTCGGAATCGTGCTGCTGTCCCTCCTCATCCCCCGGTTGCGGACCTGGCGCGACAGCACGGCGCCTGCCGTAGCGACCGGAGCAGGGTCGGCTGCTCCCGCGAAAGCCGTCGGCCGCCGCGGATTCCTGCGACTCACCGTGATCGCCGGCGCCGCATCGCTGGTCGTCGGCGTCGGCGCACGCCTCGTGAGCGTCGCCACCTCATCGATCGGCAAGGTGCGAGACGCTCTCAAACTGCCGGAACCCGCGAGCCGGGTGACGCTTCCGGACGGCGCCGAGCTCGACGTCGAGGGGCTCAGCTCGCTCGTGACCGCCAACAAGGACTTCTACCGCGTGGACACGGCTCTCACCGTGCCCTCGGTGGACCCCGAGACCTGGACCCTCACCATCGACGGGATGGTCGGCGAGACCGTCACACTCACGTTCGACGACCTGGTCGCCATGGGACTCGACGAGTACATGATCACCCTCACCTGCGTGTCGAACGAGGTCGGCGGAAGCCTGCTCGGCAACGCGGTCTGGCAGGGCATCCCCATCCGGGATGTGCTCGCTCTCGCCTCTCCGGATTCGAGTGCCGACATGGTGCTGTCCCGCAGCGTCGACGGCTTCACCGCCAGCACGCCGATCTCGGCGCTGACCGACCCCGATCTCGACGCGATCCTCGCTGTCGCCATGAACGGCGAGCCGCTCCCGCTCGAGCACGGCTTCCCCGTCCGCATGCTCGTCCCCGGCCTCTACGGCTACGTGTCGGCGACCAAATGGCTCTCCGGCCTGACCGTGACGACGTTCGCGAAGGACGAGGCGTACTGGACTCCCCGCGGCTACAGCGCCGAGGCACCGATCAAGCTCTCCTCCCGCATCGACACCCCTCGCATCGACAAGGCGCTCGCCGCCGGCCCAGCGAAGATCGCCGGCATGGCGTGGGCGCAGCCCGTCGGAGTCGGCGCCGTCGAGGTGCAGATCGACGACGGCGACTGGCAGCCCGCCACCATGTCGACGCCCGTGAACGGGGCGACCTGGGTCCAGTGGGTCATCGACTGGCAGGCCGAGACGGGCACGCACTACGTAGCCGTTCGCGCAACCGACGTGAACGGGACGGTCCAGACCGAGGAGCGCGCCTCGATCGCGCCGAACGGGTCGAGCGGTCTCCAGCGGACGCTGATCCGCGTCACCTGACGCGGACCGGCTCCGTTCAGATCGTCGAGCCGACCAGCACCGGTTCGGGCTGCAGGAGCACCCCGAACTCGACCTGGACGAGCGCCCGCACGTATCGAGCGAGCTCGAGGATCTCAGTCGCGCTGGCGCCTCCCGTATTGACGATGGCGAGGCTGTGCTTCGACGAGATCGCCGCCCGGGAGCCCGTGAGGCGGAATCCGCGCGAGATGCCCGCGTGCTCGATGAGCCACGCGGCACTCAGCTTGACCCGGTAATCGCGCTCCCCGGGGGCCGGTGCGGGCAGTTCCACACCGAGGGGCGCGACGACGTCGGGCTGCCTCTCGCCCGTCGGCCAGCGGGGCGCGTCGGCGGGCATGGTCCGCGCGAAGCGCTCCGAGACGACCGGGTTGGTGAAGAAGGATCCGGCACTGACAGAGTCGGGGTCGTCGGCGCTCAGCACCATGCCTTTGCTGCGGCGCAGTTCGAGGACCGCGTCGCGCAGCACGCCGATCGGCACCCGGTCGCCGAGTTTGGCGCCGAGCGCCTGCGCCAACTGCGCGTAGCCGAGCGGGTGACTGAGGGCGGTTCCCTCGTGCGCCCCCAGAGTGAACTCGACGGCGGTCACGATGCCCTGGCGGCCTTGCTTGATTGTCGACGTGCGGTAGCCGAGGCCGAGCTGGGAGGCGGGCAGACGAACGACCTCGCCCGTCAGGTAATCCAGGAAGTCGACGGCGTGCAGCGTGGCCGCGAGCTCCTGGCCGTAGGCGCCGATGTTCTGGACGGGGGATGCGCCGGTGCTGCCGGGGATCCCCGAGAGCGCCTCGAGACCCGACCAGCCGCGCTCGACCGTCTCCGCGACGAGGTCGTCCCAGGGGTGCCCCGCCTGCACCCGGATGCGAACGGTCGATTCGGCGGGCGACACCTCGCGGTCGACACGGGCCGTCTCCCGGTGAGCGACCAACGGGATGCTCGATGTGCGCACCGCGGGGGGCAGCACCTCGATGCCGCGGGACACGGTCCGGAGCACTGTCCCCTCGAAACCGTCGTCGGAGACGACGACGTTCGATCCGCCGCCGAGAACCATCCAGTCGTCGCCGGACCCCCACACCTCGAGCGCTGCGGCGATGATGTCAGCCTCGGTCGAGAGGTCGACCACCTCCGCCGGACCGCCGACGCGGAGCGTGGTCAGCTCGGAGAGGAGCCGCTCGGACATGAGGTCAGTCCACCGAGACGACGGCTTGCGCCCTGCCGAGAACGGTCTCGCCGCCGAAACGGACGGTGAGGTCGATCCGCGCGGTGCCTGCTTCGGTGTCGAGCGCACCGATCTTGCCGATGACTTCGAGGGTCGCCCCGGTTTCGGGGTCGACGACGACGGGGCGCGTGAACCGCACCTGGTAGTCGCGCACCCGGTGGGCGCCACCCGCCCAGTCGATCGCGGCCTCGGCGGCGATGCCCATGGTGAGCATCCCGTGGGCGAGGACACCGGGGAGCCCGACCGAGCCCGCGACGTCATCGCGATAGTGGATGGGGTTGAAGTCGCCCGAGGCCCCTGCGTAGCGGACCAGGGAGTCGCGGCTGACCTCGACCGTGCGCTCGGAGACGACGTCGCCGACGCTCAACTCGGAGATGCGCGGGCTCATTCGTCGCCCCTGACGACGATGGTGGAGGTCGCGGTGACCACGTGATCACCGGCGCCGTCGCTGATCGCCGTGTCGGCGGTGACCATCGAGTGTCCACCGATGCTCTTGACGCTCGTGACCGTGAGGATCGCCGTGAGCTCGTCGCCCGCGACGATCGGACGGGTGAAGCGGAAGCGCTGGTCGCCGTGGACCACGCGGGTGAAATCGATGCCGGCCTCTTCGTCGTTGATCACCTGCTTGAGGGCGTGTTCCTGGAGGAGGACGCCGAAGGTGGGCGGAGCGACGACGTCTCGGTAGCCCGCCGCGACGGCGACATCGGGGTCGAATGAGATGGGGTCGGTCGCGAAGACGGCGCGAGCGAACTCGCGCACCTTCTCGCGGCCGACGAGGTAGGGCGCACTCGGCGGGTAGACCCGCCCTTGGATCGCCGGATTCACTGCCACACGTCCAGTCTACGGACGGTGGGTGAGGGCTCGGACGCGCCACCCCATCCCTGCTCCGCAGAGGCGCGGAGGCACATCCCGCGTTCAGGCGGGGGCGCCTAGCATTTCGCGTCGACGCTCCTCGATCGGGCGCCGCTCAGGCTGCCCCGGGGAGGCGAACCGTGACGGGAGATCACGAGGCGCTCCTCCCCCACGGTCGGCAGTTCGCCCTCACCTGGGGCGTGAGCACCGAGTTCGGCGGTATGACCAGCGCGATGCTGCGTCGCTCGCGAGCGTTCGCGACCCTCGCCTCCTCCCCGGTCGACGTTCTGACCTTCGACGTCCGCGATGACTACGCGACCGTCAACGCGGTCCTGCGCGGCGACGGTCGGCTCATCGACGGAGTGCGCCTCCGCAACTTCTGGGACGAGCTGACCGAGACCACCGAACTCCCGTCTCTGCGAGGAGCGAAGAAGAAAGCGCTCGAGGGGTTCTCCCCGCTGCCGGGCGACGGGCGCACGCTGCGTCGCACCGACTCGGCGGGCGCCGTTCTGCAGATCGACCGGCACCGTGCCGATGGGTCGCTCGCGCTCAGCGACCGACGGGACGTCGACCAGCCGGGCAGGGCGGGCGGACGTTCCCTCGTCCTCTGCAACGCGGACGGGCAGCCTGTCGTGGGCTTCACCGGGGCGCGCGCCGCCTACCGGGCGTGGCTGGATCTCGTCGTCGGCGATCACGACTCCTTCTTCATCGTCGACAGCAAGACGGCAGCGCCGATCGTCGCCGGGTACTCGAACCCGCGGGTCGCGCGCATCCACCTTTTGCACAGCTCGCACCTCGCCGGGGAGCACCGGCCATGGGACGTCGTCAAGGCGTCGCGACGGGAGGCCCTCGCCCAGATCGCCGGCTTCGATGCGATCGTCGCCCTGTCGGAGCGTCAGCGCGACGATCTCGACACGATGTTCTCCCTCGGCGATCGGCTCGAGGTGGTCCCGAACTCGACCGGGCTGCCTTCCGCGGCTCCCCGCCTCGATCGCGACCCACGCGCCGGGGTCGTTGTGGGCAGCGTCGATGAGCGCAAGCGCGTCGATCACGCCGTCGAAGCCCTGGGCCGGGCCCGGGCGGTCGGCAGCGAGGCGGTGCTCGACGTCTACGGGGACGGCCCCTCGGTGCCCCGACTCGTCGACGCCATCGGATCGAACGGCCTTCAGTCGGCCGTGACGATCCACGGTTTCGATGCCGGGGCAGCCGAGCACTTCGCCGAGGCCTCCTTCTTCACCCTCACGAGCACGACCGAGGGATTCCCCCTTGTTCTGGCGGAGGGAATGGCGCGCGGCTGCATTCCCCTCGCCTACGACATCCCGTACGGTCCGGCCGACATCGTCGCGGACGGCGAGACGGGGTTCCTGCTCGCTCCTGGCGACGTCGCCGGTCTGTCGGATCGGATGCGGTCGATCGCCGCCGCGTCGGCGGAAGAGCTCGCCCCGATGAGGGAGGCGGCCGCCCGGGCGGCTGCCGCCTTCAGCGACGAGTCGATCGTCGGGCTCTGGGCCGGGGTCTTCGAGCGGGCGCGCGACCGCGTCCCTCCCGCGGGCAAGAAGCACAAGGTCGAGATCGTCGGGGCCACTGTGCGGCGTGGTCGCGAAGTCGAAGTCGACCTCCGGCTGCGCGGGGTGGATGTCTCACCAGCCGAGGTCAGCGCGGCCATCGCGATCCACGGTGTCGATGCGCCCGTCGAGCTGCGGATCATCGGGGCGGTTCGGCGTACCCTGCGCCACGGGGTCTGGCGGGTGCGAGCACCGCTCCCGTCCGACGCATCCGAGCTTCTCGTCGGAACCCGGATCGCCGCACACCTCGAGAGCACCGTCGGAGCCAAAACGGTCCGGACACCGTTCAGCGTCGAGAGCTGAGCCGCAGAGGGCTCCCGCTTCCGAGAGGCCGGGGATGAGCCCCGCCGTCAGTCGAAGTCGGCGACCCGTCCGGTCTTGGGGTCGATCTGTACAGCCGACACCGGGGAGCCCTTGCGCGTTCGACGCGGTCCGCGGCGGCGCAATCCGGAGGTCATCGTGAGCCATCCGCTGACGGAATCGACCTTGTACTGAGCCCTCAGAGGAGCGGGGGCGGGAGGAACGGCTTCGGTCGCGGTCATCACTTCTCCTTCGGACTTCACTAGGCAGTCTAACTATCTCCGTTCTGTTGCTGATGACGTGCCTCACTCAGCCGATTAACGGCTTCATCCCCGATTTCTCGCACCCATGATCGGATCGACGACATCCGATCAACCCAGCAGGCAATCAATCGGAAGCGGATGCGTCACCTGATGCTTCGTTTCGCAATAGCTGCCCCTGGGCTCGCTACCCGTTAGAGGACCGACGTCAACACTCCCCCGTCGGCTCGCAACGCCGCCCCGTTGGTCGCGGACGAGACGGGGCTGGCGAGGTACACGGCGAGGCTGGCGATCTCGTGGGGCTCGATGAACCTCTCGAGAAGGGAGGTCCTATTGCTTCCGATGATGGCCGCCTTCAGCTCCGACGCGTCAACTCCTTGGCCTCGCGCCATCTGCGTCACCGCGCGCTCCACGCCATCCGAATAGGTGGGGCCGCCGAGGATCGAATTGACCGTGACCCCGGTGCCCCGGGTCAGCTTGGCCAGTCCGTTGCCGAGGGCGAGCATTCCCGCCTTGGTCACCCCGTAGTGGGTCATCTCGGCGGGGACGTTGACACCCGACTCGCTGCCGATGAAGATGATCCGCCCCCATCCGGCGTCGATCATCGCGGGGAGGGCATGGCGCGCCAGTCGGACCCCGCTCATGACGTTGACGTCGAAGTATCGTCGCCAATCGTCATCGTCGATGCTCCCGAACGGGGCCACCTCGAACAGGCCGACGTTGTTGACGAGGATGTCGACCCGACCCAGTGAACTCAGGAGCGCCTCCACCTGTGTGGGGTCGCCGAAGTCGGCTGCGAGCCCCGAGACCGCCGTGCCAGGCACCTCCGCCTCCAGCTTGCGGACGGCGATCTCAAGGCGATCCGCATCGCGTCCGTTGATCACGACCGAGACCCCCTCTCGGAGGAGCGCCCTGGCGATCGCGTAGCCGATGCCCTGCGTCGAACCGCTCACGAACGCCTTCTTGCCTGTCAAACGCAGATCCATCTTGTGCCTTTCCGCCGCTTTTTTACTTGCTCAGTCAAGTGAATCCATCGTTGGTTACTTTCCTGGTCAAGTCAAATGGGCACGAACTCAGGCCGACCGTCGGATACCCTTCCCCCATGCCGGACCGCGATCGGACCTCTGCTCTCGAGGGCGAAGACCTCGAGACCTGGGCGGGCCTCGCCACCCTTCTGGAATGGCTGCCGCCCGCACTCGACGCCCAGCTCCTGCGCGACTCCGGACTCACGCACTTCGAATACGGGATCCTGTTCGCTCTTGCCGCCGCCCCCGAGCGCGCCCTGCGCATGAGCGTGCTCGCCGACTACGCCAACAGCTCGCTCTCGCGGCTTTCGCGCGCCGCGTCGCGGCTCGAGAGTCGGGGATGGCTCCGCCGAACCCCCGATCCAGCAGACGGCCGTTCGACCCTGGCGATCCTCACCGAGCTCGGCGCCGTGAAATACGGGGAGGCGACCCCGGGTCACGTCGACACCGTCCAGCGGTTGGTCCTGGGAGTCCTCACCCGGGCTCAAACCCGACAGCTGCGCGAGATCACCCGTCGGATCACCCACGCGATACGTGCTGAGGAGGGCTGGCAGCAGACCCGGTGATGCGACCGGCGTCAGCCATCGGATCGTCCGCGCGCTCGCTCAGCCCCCTTATCCTCGGACCTCGCGAGGTGCGCCTCGACTCTGCGGGCACACCGACGGGGCCTCCACAGGTGCTACCGCCGGGGCTATCGTCGCGCCAGCGCAGCCTGGAGGAACGGAGCCGTTCGACTCTCTGCGCGGCCGGCGACCTCCTCCGGTGTTCCAGCGGCGACGACCTGTCCTCCCGCGTCTCCCGCTCCGGGTCCGAGGTCGATCACCCAGTCGACTTCGGCGACGACGCGCATGTCGTGCTCGACGACGATCACGGTGTTGCCGCCATCGACGAGACGCTGCAGGTGACCGATCAGACGATCGGAGTCGGCGGGGTGCAGGCCGGAGGTGGGCTCGTCGAGGAGGTAGAGCGTGTCACCTCGCGGGGCGCGGCGCAGCTCCGACGCCAGTTTCACGCGCTGCGCCTCTCCGCCGGAGAGCTCCGTCGCCGACTGGCCCAGCGAGATGTAGCCGAGCCCGACGTCGAGCAGCGCATCGAGGTGCTGCACGATCTCGGCGTCCTCCTCGAAGAATGCTCGCGCGCTGGTAACACTCAGCGCGAGCACGTCGGCGATGGTCTTGCCGTTCAACCGGATCTCGAGCGTCTCCTGGTTGTACCGGGTTCCCCCGCAGGCGGTGCAGGGGGCGTGGACCGTCGGCAGGAACAGCAGCTCGACCTCGATCATGCCCTCGCCCTTGCAGACGGGGCACCGGCCACTGGCGACGTTGAAGGAGAACCGGCTCGCGCCGTATCGGCGCCGCCGCGCCTCCGGAGTCGCAGCGAACCGGCTGCGGATTCGATCGAACACACCGGTGTAGGTCGCCACGTTCGATCGGGGCGTCCGTCCGATCGGCTTCTGCGTCACCTGCACGACCCGACGAACCCGATCCGCGGGTCCTGACGCCCGACCCGTCGTCGCAACCGGCGCCTCGGCGTCGAGGGGGTCCTGCGCGAGCGGCTCGGATTCGTCGTCGACCTCATCGGTGCGGCTGGCGAGGTCGGCCCGCAGGAGGTCGGGGATGCCGTGGTTGATGAGCGTCGACTTGCCGGATCCGGACACCCCCGTGATGGCGGTGAAGGCGCCGAGAGGGAAGGACACCGAGACGTCCGCCAGGTTGTTGCGCCTGACGTCCTCGAGCGTCAACCGGGCATCGCCGGAGCGACGCGCGCGCTTCTCCCTGGGTTCCCCGCCTGAGCCGTCGAAGAGGTAGCGCCGTGTAGCCGACTTCTCGACATCGCGCAGGCCGTCGATCTCGCCCGAGTAGACGACGGTGCCACCGTCGGCGCCCGCGCCGGGACCGATGTCGACGATCCAGTCAGCTGCGCGGATCACGTCGAGGGAGTGCTCGACGTAGTAGACGGTGTTGCCGGAGTCTCTGAGGCTCCGGAGGATCCGCAGCAGGGCTTCGGTATCGGCGGGGTGGAGCCCTGCGGACGGTTCGTCCAGCACGAACACGACACCGAAGAGACGCGAGAGCACCTGCGTCGCCAGTCGCATGCGCTGCAGCTCGCCGGACGACAGGGTCGACGTCGTCCGGTCGAGGCTGAGATAGCCGAGGCCGAGGTCGGTGATCGGCGCCAGTCGTCCGAGCAGCTCGGTCACGAGACGCTGCGCGGCCAGACGCTTCTCGGGAGGGAGTTCGTGCGGCGCCGATGCGCCCCACCCGGGCGCGAGGACCTTCTCCATCAGTCGGACGACATCGTCGAGCGGCATCGCCGATACCTCGGTGATGTCGGCGCCCTCGAACGTCACGGCGAGAGCTTCGGGCTTCAATCGCTTGCCGCCGCATGAGGGGCATCGCACGCTCACCATGAAACCCGCGGCCTTCTCGCGCATGCGTGCGCTCTTCGAGCCCGCGAACGTGTCCATGACATATCTCTTGACGCCCAGGAACGTGCTCATGTACCGCGGTTCCACACCGGCGGCGACGGCCTTGCGCACCTCTTTCGGCGAGCGATCGGTGAAGATCGGCACCTGCGGCGACTCCTGCGTGTACAGCACCCAGTCCCGCTTGTCGGCGGGCAGATCGCGCCACGGCACGTCGATGTCGTAGCCCAGGGAGATGAGGCTGTCCTGCAGCTGCTTTCCGTGCCAGGCCGTCGGCCAGGCCGCGAGGGCCCGCTCGCGGATCGAGAGCGAGTCGTCGGGCACCATCAGCTCCAGCGGCACGTCGTAGACGCGACCGAGACCGTGGCAGGTCGGGCATGCGCCCTGCACGGTGTTCGTGGAGAAGTCCTCGGCGAACAGCATGGGCGCGCCGGGCGGGTACGTCCCGATGCGGGAGTACAGCATGCGCAGCACGTTGGCGACCGTCGTCGCGCTCCCCACGCTCGAACGGGCGGTGCCGCCCGATCGACGCTGCGGCAGGGCGACGGCGGGCGGGAGACCGTCGATCGAGTCGACGTCGGGGACGCCCACCTGATCGATCAGCCGGCGCGCATACGGGGCGACCGACTCGAAGAACCGGCGCTGCGCCTCGCCGTAGATGGTGCCGAAGGCGAGCGAGCTCTTCCCCGACCCGGACACCCCGGTGAACGCGACGAGTGCATCCCGCGGGATGTCGACGTCGATCGATCGCAGATTGTGTTCCCGCGCCCCGCGCACGGTGACGCGCTGTAGTCCCGGGGACTCCGCGAAAGGGTCGATCTCCGTCATGTCGAGCATCTCCTCGTTGGCCCCAGGGTGGGAGGGATGCCTCGCCGTCGATCAGGACGGGATCGGCGCCGCAGCAGGCATGCGGCAACGGTCTCACACCCACGTGTGCCCTACATGCACGCGCCTCCTTCGCGCACGCTCGACAGAGCGCGTGCGGCCCATCCGCGGCTCGACCCGCCCGGGTTCAGCCCTGCCAGCGGCAGCAGATCACTCTGCGGCTAGTAGGTTCCGGCCGGGAAGTAGCAGGTGAGCACGACTGTGCGGTCGGCGTACTGGACCGACGCGACCGCGGCCTGGGGCGGGGTGAACTGCCACTTGTCCCACTCCTCCCTGGTGGGGTCGTGGTCGAACTTCGAGCAGACCGTCGGCGTGGTGACCGGCTTCGTGATCGGCTTCGCGGTGTACGGCAGCTGGAAGTGGCAGACCTGCGTGAGCGAGCCGTCCAAGCCCGGGAACGAGGCCGGGGTCCCCAGCAGGCCGTAATCGAGGATCCCGAGCACCTCCGTCGTGTACCGGTCCCCGTAGACGCACTGGCTCGCGCCCGGGTTATCGGGATTGAAGCCGCCGTAGTAGCCGTTGCCGGGCTTGATCGTGGCGGCCTCGGCCGCCGGCGCCGAGGTCACGACCGCGATCGATGCACTGGCGACCAGCAGCCCGATCGCGGCCAGAGCCGTGAGGAGAATTCTGCGGGGACGAGCCATGAGGATGCCTGCTTCCTGACGGTGACGGGGAATGCCCGAACCGTATGGCTCACGACAGCCGACACGCCAGCGAAGCGACCATCATGAGAAGCCCTCGGGTACCGAGCCCGACGATGGCCTTCGCGAACCGCCCACCGCGCGGGCGGCTTCTCGATCCGCGTGGGCGGCTTCTCGATCCGTCCTCGGGACAACGCAAAAAGGCCCCTGACGGGGCCTGTTTGCGTTGTAGCGAGGGCGGGACTCGAACCCGCGACACCACGATTATGAGCCGTGTGCTCTAACCACCTGAGCTACCCCGCCGCGAGGCTATCCCGTCGAAAGAGGGAGAACCAGAGCCCCGAGTCAGGATTGAACTGACGACCCCTTCCTTACCATGGAAGTGCTCTACCACTGAGCTATCGGGGCGATCTGCAGACGGCACCGGATCCCCGGGCCCCTGCGGCACCAGAAGAGAGTAGCACCTCACCGCGCCCGGACTCGAAGCGGCACCGTCACATGGCGACAGGAGTGTCCCGGTTGCCGTCAGTAGGGTGTGACGGTGACGATCGACAGCGCACCACTCGACCCCGGCGCCCCCGAAGACTCCCGCCCGACGGAGATCGACGACGACACCGAACTCGTCGCCACGCGCCCCGCCGACGAATGGTGGCGGTCCGCCGTCATCTATCAGATCTACCCTCGGTCCTTCGCGGACTCCGACGGAGACGGGATCGGTGATCTCGCCGGCGTCACCGCACGACTGGACTCCCTCGCCGATCTCGGGATCGACGCGATCTGGCTCTCCCCGTTCTATCGGTCGCCGCAGAACGATGCGGGATACGACGTGGCCGACTACCGCGACATCGACCCGCTCTTCGGCACGCTCGACGACTTCGACACGATGCTGCACAAAGCGCACGAGCTCGAACTCCGCGTCATCGTCGACCTGGTCCCCAACCACAGCTCCGACGACCACGTCTGGTTCAAAGAAGCCCTCGCCGCGGCACCCGGCAGCGCCGAGCGCGCCCGCTACATCTTCCGGGACGGCCGAGGCCCCGGCGGCGATCTGCCGCCCAACAACTGGGAGTCGGTGTTCGGCGGCGACGCGTGGACCCGCGTCACCGAAGCGGACGGCACCCCCGGCCAGTGGTACCTCCACCTGTTCGACAGCAGCCAACCCGACCTCGACTGGTCCAACCGGTGGGTGCACGAGCAGTTCATCGACGTCCTGCGCTTCTGGCTCGACCGGGGCGTCGACGGCTTCCGTGTCGACGTCGCCCACGGAATGGTCAAAGCCGAAGGCCTCCCCGACTGGACGCCTGCCGAAGGCGCCGGATCTATGGGAGGCGCCGGTGGAGTGAGCCTCTCCCCCGGCCTCGAGAGCGAAGCGATCACGCAGCCCGACACCCCGCCGTACTGGGCACAGGACGGCGTGCACGCGATCTTCCGCGAGTGGCGCAGCGTGCTCGACGAATACGAGGGCGACCGCGTGCTGTGCGCGGAAGCGTGGGTCGACCCCCTCGCCAAACTGGCGCTCTGGGTGCGGTCCGATGAGATGGACCAGGCGTTCAACTTCACCTACCTCGAGACCCCCTGGTCGGCTCCCGCGATCCGCAAGGTCGTCGACGACTCCATCGCCGCCTTCTCCAGCGTCGGGGCACCGAGCACCTGGGTGCTCTCCAACCACGACGTCGTGCGCCACGCATCGCGCCTCGCCCTCACCGCCCCCAACCCGCAGGGCGCCGGTGTCGGGCCCCGCAGCGCGGGGCAACCGATCCCCGAGCTGGGCCTCCGCCGCGCTCGCGCGGCGACCACCCTCATGCTCGCGCTTCCCGGCAGCGCCTACCTCTACCAGGGCGAAGAGCTCGGCCTTCCCGAAGTGGTCGACCTGCCCGACGAGGCCCGCGAGGACCCCACCTTCCGACGCACCGGCGGCGAGAAGTACGGGCGCGACGGCTGCCGCGTCCCGATCCCGTGGGAGTCCGACGCCCCCGCGTACGGCTTCAGCCCCACCGGGGCCAGCTGGCTGCCACAACCCGGCGAATGGTCCGAGCTCGCGCGCGACGCCCAGGCGGGAGTGCCTGGCTCGACGCTCGAGCTCTACCGGGCAGCACTCGCGGAGCGCGTCGCGAGCGGTCTCGGAACGGGAGCACTGAGCTGGCTCGGCGGATTCGGCGACTCGGTCGTCGCGTTCGTCAACGCCGGCGTCACGGTGATCGCCAACGTCGGCGAGATCCCGGTGGAACTGCCGATCGGCGAGGTCCTCCTCAGCAGCGAGGCGCTCGACGGGGCTACCCTGCCGCCCGACACCACCGTGTGGCTCCGCACGGAGTGACGCCTCGGACCTGACCGGCGCGGCGCGGTCTCAGCCGGCGTGCTCGTTGAGCCACGCCACGGGATCGACGTTCTCCGTGCCGTTCAGGCGGATCTCGAAATGCAGATGCGGCCCGAACGCGAAGCCGGTGTCACCTACGGTGCCCACGAGCTGACCTACCTTGACGGTCTCGCCCTGCGAGACAGCCACCGATCCGAACTCCATATGGCAGTACACGGAGGAGACGAGCTGCCCGTCGATCTGATGGTCGATGATGACGTGGACGCCGAGGCCGTCGTCCGACTCCTCGATGTAGCGGACGACGCCATCGGCGATGATCTGGATCGGCGCGCCCCGGCCGGGGAGGAAGTCGACCCCGCGGTGCATGGTCACCCCGCAGGTGTCGCAGAGCACTCGGGGGCCGAACTGATCGGACATCGGCACACCCGCGGCGAACGGCCACTGGATGGGGGCGGTGGAGTTGTTGACGAACTGGGTGGGCCGGCCCGCGCTCTGCGCGAGGAGCTGCTGCCGCAGCGAGGTCACCGAGTAGTCATCCCGGCTGATGGGGATGTCGGCACCGCCGCTGATCTCGCCCAGTTCCTGCGGGGGCAGTCTCGACACGATCGACTCGGGGGCGTTCGCCGTCGCGATGTCGGCCGGTGTCAGGAGCGAGTTGACCGGAATCGTGGTGACGATCGTCACCGCCGCCACGAACAGCATCGTCAGCGGAGCGAGGATGCGCCGGCGGGGAGCCCGCTTCGCAGGAGGCGCAGGCGGCCGGGATGCTCGCGACAACGGTGAAACCCGCATCACCGCCGCTGCGGACGGCCGGATCCGGGCGCCGCTGCGGAGACGCTCTGACTCGATGAGCTCGCGTCGGGTGCCGGGAGTTGGATGCTGATTCATGGTCGCGTTCTCGCGAGTTCAGCATAGGTCGCGCCCTCAGCGCCACCCATCGGGTCGACGGCGAGGCGCGAGGTCACCCGGCGTGCGCGACCAGCCAGAGGTACGGGTCGACGGCGGTGCCGTCGGCCATGTGGATCTCGAGGTGCAGATGCGGTCCGGTCGCCTGCCCGGTGCTGCCGACCAGGCCGATCCGGTCGCCGACATCGATGGTCTGGCCCTCTGAGACGGCCACGGATCCGAACTGCATGTGAGCGTACGTGCTCGTCATGGTCTGGCCGTCGATCTCATGCTCGATGACGACATGCACGCCGAGGCCGGAATCGGACTCGACGACCTGCCGGACCACTCCCGCGGCGATCGACTGGATCGGCGCGCCTGCGCCCGGGTTGAAGTCGGTTCCCTCGTGGAACGGCTTGGCACCCGCCGGCTGATCGGGACGGTACCCGTAACCGGACGAGATGGGAACACCCACGGCGAACGGCCACTGGATCGGGGCATCCGGGTTGTTGGTGAAAGTGCCGACGTTGCCGAACCGGCTGGCGAGCGCGTTCTCCTCGGCGTCGGTCACCGCGTACGAGTCGCGCGAGATGGTGGCGTCGGCCGCCTGGGCTCCGGCACTCGTCAGAGTCTGGCTTCCGCGCGCCTGGACGGTTCCGAGGTTGCCCTGCTGGAGGTCGTCGGCGGTCAGGAGCGCGTTGGCGGGGACCGAGGTCACGACGGTCATCGCGGCGACGGTCAGCATGGTGGCGAACGTGGCGATGGGGCCGACGAACCGTCGGCGGCGCGGTGGCAGCGGTCGGCGTACAGCCTCGGCCTGGATGCGTCGGGCTGCTCGGGAGGCGGGAATCCCCGTCACGCTCGGACTCGGCCGCTTGGGGATTCCTCCGGGCCGTCGGCGCGACTGCCCCTCGCGCATCTCGCGTCGGGTCAGGGCCTGGGGGACGGCTGTCGCGTCGTCATCGCTGGGCTGGAAGCCGCGCGGGGTGTGTGGATTGTGAGGAAACGCCAAGTGCTCGTGTTGCTCCAGGATCGTGCGCCGGAAGGGCTTGTGGCACTCCACGCGACGCGATTGCTGCGGGTCGAGACGATGCGGTTGTATCGACCAGACAAGCCAAGTTACGTGCTTGCGACAGCAAATGCCAGCCGCGGGCGACGATTCTCAGGAGTCGGGGGCGCCGGTGGTCCGGATCAGATCGAGCAGTTCGTGGGCGAGTCCGGGGTTCGCGGCCACCAGATAGTCGTTGCCCCCGGCTGTGCCGTTGAGCCCTGTGACCAGTGCTCCGGCCTCCTGCGCGATGAGGGCACCCGCCGCCATATCCCAGTGCTTGAGACCCCGCTCGTAGTAGGCGTCGAGGCGTCCGTTGGCGACGCTGCACAGGTCGAGAGCGGCGGCGCCCATCCGCCGGACGTCGCGTGCCCTGCGCAGGACTTCGCCGACGAGGGCGATCTGGGGCTCACGCTCGGGGATGCTGTAGCCGAAACCCGTTCCGACGAGTGCGCGGTCGAGTTCGACGCCGCTGTTGGCGTGGATGCGCCGGTCGCCCTGCCAGGCCCCGCCACCCCGTGCCGCGGTGAAGATCTCGGAGGTGGGCGGGTTGACGACGGCGCCCGCTTGGGCTGTCCAGGTCTCGGGTTCGGGGTCGCCCTCGACGACGGCGATGCTGACCGCCCAGGCGGGGAAGCCGTAGAGGTAGTTCACGGTGCCGTCGATGGGGTCGACGATCCAGGTGAGTCCGCTCGTTCCGAGCTCCGCGCCCGACTCTTCTCCGAGGAACCCGTCGTTCGGGCGGGCGTCGGCGAGCAGAGACCGGATGAGCTGCTCGGTCTCGCGGTCCGCGCGGGTGACGATGTCGATGGGCGTGGACTTGGTGTCCGCGACCTCCACGCCCTCGTGACGTCGCTGGAGCGCCAGCGCACCGGCGGCGAGCGCAGTGTCGCGCGCGATCATGAGCAGTTCGTCGAGTCCGGCAGTGGGAGACACCATGCGCACAGTCAACCGCATCAATCCGTAGCGCGACCCACGAGCGGGGCGGGCGCGAGCGGGTGGGGCGCACGCGGAGCAGCTGAGCCGTCCCCCCCCTCGCCCGACAGTCGTGAGCGACGGCCCCAGCGGAACCCGCCCGGGTAGAGGAATGTCCCAGGCGTCTGGAGTTGGATTTTACCTATGACTCCCCCCGACGCACCCGGCCCCTCCACCGACGACCTCGCACACGGTCACGCGGAACTCGACGATGACTCTCCGACATCGGTCGTCGACGAGCTGCGCATCGTGATCGAGTGCGAGGACTGGGACGTCGCCGTGCGCTTCTACCAGCGCGCGCTCGGCCTGAAGGTAGCCGCCGGGTATGCGACGGAGGACCAGGGCCAGCTCCTGCTCGAGGTCGGGACCGCATTCATCGAGCTCGTGCATCCCGAACTCCCTGGACCTGAGGGCGGGGCGGTGGGGCCGACCGAGCTATCGGACCCCGCGGCCCCCCGAGTGCGCCTTTCTTTCCGCTCACCCGACCCCGTCACGACGGTCGCGCGTCTCGAGGCTGCGGGCGCGGAGCGCGTGTCCGGTCCGCAGCTGACCTCATCCCATGCGCTCAGCGCACGGCTCATCGCTCCCGACCGCCTTCCGGTCTCCGTGTTCGAGTCCTACGAGAGGCCGGGTTTCTCCGAGCCGGCCATGTCGCCGTTCCACCTGCCCGGCTCCCCGGAGGCACCCGCGGTCACGCCGCAACAGGGTCTGAGCTCGGTGATCTACTCGAGCCGTGCCGTGCAGGACCTCAGCGACGACGACCTGCTCGAGCTCCTCACGGTCAGTCGGCGCAACAACTCGAGACTCGGCCTCACCGGGGTCCTGTTGCATCGCGACGGCCGGTTCCTGCAGTACCTCGAAGGCCCCGAGCAGGTGCTCCGGCAACGGATCGACATCATCGCCGCCGATCCGCGCCACACCTCGTTCACGATCCTTCTCGACGAGGAGATCCCCGGTCGCCTCTTCCCGGCGTGGTCGATGGGCTTCGAGAAGCTGTCGGAGCACGCGGCCGCCGACATCCCGGGGTACCGCGACTCGTTCGCGGATCTCTCGGACGCAGACGCCGAGCCGGGGACTCGAGGCGCCCTGGATCAACTGAGCCGCTGGTTCGCCTCCCGCTCCGCCGGCGCTCAGCTTTGAGCGGCCGGAGCTGAGATGGGCGAGCCGAGCAGGTCCTGAACGGTGCGCGGCTCGCGTCCGAGCAGTTCACTCAGGAGCGGATCGGTTCCCTCGAAGAATCCGGCCGCGGCAGCCTGATACATGCCCAGTGAGAAGCGCGCCATGAACTCGGGCTGCCCCGCCGCGATCTGACTGGCGATCCATTCGTCCTCCCCCAGCACCTGGAGCTCGACCGTGCGACCGATGAGTTCGGAAGCAGTCGTCGCGATGTCGGCGAATGTGGGAGCTCCCCGCGCGGTGAGCGTAGTCGGGCCGTCGTATGCGCCGTCCGCGAGGATGATCTGCGCTGCCGCCTCTGCCGCGTCATCTCGAGCGGTCCATGACACCGCCCCGTCCACGGGGACTTGGATCACGCCGGTCTCCCGCCACTCGCCGAGGAACCAGCCCAGGCTGTGGGCGTAGAAGCCGTTTCGCAGGGACGTCCACGGAACCCCCGATTCGGCGAGAATGCCTTCGGTCGCGAAGTGATCGCGGCCGGGGCCGAAGGGGGTGTCTGCGGCGGCACCTTGGTGACTCGTGTACAGGATTCGCCCGACTCCCGCGATCGCTGCGGCGTCGACGGCGTTCCGGTGCAGTGCGACAGCATCGGCTCGCGGGTCGCTGGACGAGACGAGGAGCAGCTGATCGGCGCCGGCGAAGGCAGCCGGAAGCGACCCGGGATCGGCGTAATCGCCCGTTCGAACCTCCACTCCTTGCTCCGCGAAGCGCGCCGCCTTCGCCGCGTCGCGGGCGACGACGGCCAGCTCGGACGCCGGCAGGGAGCGCAGCAGGTGGTCGACGGTGGCGCCGTTGAGGACGCCCGTGGCGCCGGTGACGATGATCATGATTGACCTTTCGAGGAGGAGTGCCAGCAACGGATATCACTGATAACGCTTGAACGGTAACACTGGAACCGCGGTGATAACAATCGAGAGTTATCGTTGATCCGTGACCGATCTCGGAGTTCCGCCCGACAACCGCACTCGCATCATCGAAGTCGCGGCACGCCTCCTCCGGGAGCAGGGACCGGCCGCCGTGACCACGCGCGGAGTGGCGCAGGAGGCCGGTGTGCAAGCCCCCGCCATCTACCGGCTGTTCCAGGACAAGGACGGGCTGCTGGAAGCCGTCGCCGAGCACGTGATGGCGACTCACGTGGCAATGAAAGCCGCGGTCGTCGACGAGGCCGAAGCGGCGAACACGGACCCCGTCGAGGATCTTCGTGCCGGCTGGCGGACGCAGGTGGACTTCGGCCTCACCAATCCCGCCCTCTTCCGGCTGCTCAGTGACCCAGCACGGGTGGCGAACTCACCGGCGGCCGGCATGGGCAAGGCCGTCCTGGAGGCCCGCATCCACCGCGTGGCCGTCGCCGGGCGACTCAAAGTATCGGAGCGACGCGCAGTGGAGCTCTTCCAGGCCGCCGGTGTCGGCGTCGTCACGACTCTGCTGACCGCACCTGCCGGGCAGCGCGACGCGGGCCTCGCAGAAGCGGCGCTCGACGGCGTCCTGGCGCAGATCATCACGGATGAACGGGAGATCACCGACACCGGCCCGGCGACGACGACCATCGCCTTCCGGGCGATCGCGCACGCGCTACCCGGCTTGAGCGCGAGTGAGCGTGGGCTGCTGTCCGAGTGGCTCGATCGCGTGATCACGGCGTACGAGGCCTCGTAGATCGCCCGTGGGCGACCCGCTTCGCGACCCGTCGTCAGCGGCCGACCGAGGACCCTCGGCCGGCTGACTCGCCTGCGGTATCGGACCAGCAACGCAGAAGGGCCGCCCGACGGACGGCCCTTCTGAGCTGTGGCGAGTGAGGGATTCGAACCCCCGAATGCTGAGCAGTCTGATTTACAGTCAGATCCCTTTGGCCGCTTGGGTAACTCGCCATGCTGCTCCGACCAGAGACGCGCAGTCGTCTGTCCGGAGGCGCAAGGTCAAGGATAAGGGCTCACAGGTCCTCCACGAAATCGGGATCGCGTGGCCTGACTACCATGGGTGGCATGGCAGATTCTTCGTTCGACATCGTGAGCAAGGTCGACCACCAGGAGGCCGACAACGCACTCAACCAGGCGCGCAAAGAGGTCGAGCAGCGATACGACTTCAAGGGCACGGGCGCCTCGATCGAGTGGAGCGGCGAGACGGTTCTGATCAAGGCGAACTCGGATGAGCGCGCGAAGGCCGTGCTCGATGTGTTCCAGTCGAAGATGATCAAGCGCGGGATCTCGCTCAAGAGCCTCGAATCGGGCGACGCGCAGCCGAGCGGCAAGGAGTTCCGCCTGGTCGTCACGATCAAGGACGGGATCGATCAGGAGCACGCCAAGAAGATCGGCAAGATCATCCGCGACGAGGGCCCGAAGAGTGTGAAGAGTCAGATCCAGGGCGACGAACTGCGTGTGCAGTCGAAGAGCCGCGACGACCTGCAGGAGACGATCGCGCTCCTGAAGGGCGCCGATCTCGACGTCGATCTGCAGTTCGTCAACTTCCGCTGATCCCCCGGCGACGGGTGCAGGCGACGACGCCGCGCTGACACTGCGTCGCCTCCGCGGTCGCGGGCGGGCCGCTCGCTAGGATTCCGCTATGGATCGGGCCACCTTCACGCTGTGGTTCGGGATCTTCCTCCTGGTCCTCGACTTCGCGATCCGCGTGACCGCGATCATCGTGATCCCGCGCAACAGGAAGCCGAGTTCCGCGACGGCCTGGCTGCTGTTCGTCTTCTTCGTCCCCTACCTCGGGGTGCTGCTGTTCCTGCTGATCGGCAGTCCCAGCCTTCCGAAGGCGCGACGAGAGAAGCAGCGCGAGATCAACGAGTTCATCGTCGACACGACGGAGGGCATCGAGCGGGTCTCGCAGGATCACACCTGGCCGCAGTGGCTGGCTTCGGTGGTCGAGCTGAACCGCAATCTGGGCGCCATGCCGCTCGTCGGCGGCAACCGAGCCAAGCTGCTGGGCGACTACGAGCTGTCGATCGCGGAGATGACCGCCGCGGTGACGCGGGCCAAGAGATACGTGCACGCCCAGTTCTACATCCTGTCGCTCGACGACACGACGCGGCCCTTCTTCGAGGCTCTGGCCGAGGCGCGCAAACGCGGCGTCGTCGTTCGCGTCCTGCTCGACCATGTGGCCTCGTTGCGCTCACCCGGGTACGGCCGCACCAAGCGGTTCCTCACCAAGGCCGACATCAACTGGAACCTGCTCCTGCCGGTGCAGCCGCTGAAGGGCAAGTACCAGCGCCCCGACCTGCGCAATCACCGCAAGCTGCTCGTCGTCGACGGCAATGTGGGCTTCATGGGGTCGCAGAACATGGTGGACCGCAGTTACAACAAACGGGGCAACCTGCGGCGCGGGCTCAAGTGGCAGGACTTGATGACACGGCTCACCGGGCCGATCGTCGCAGGTCTGAACGCCATCTTCATCACCGACTGGTACAGCGAGACGGGTGAACTGCTGGTCCGCGAGACCGAGCCGATCACCGACGATGCCGACGACAACCTGCTCGACTGCCAGATCGTCCCGAGCGGTCCCGGATTCGACGGCGAGAACAACCTGCGTCTGTTCGACGCGCTCCTCTACTACGCGCAGGAACGCATCATCATCACGTCGCCGTACTTCGTGCCCGACGACTCGATGCTGATGGCGATCACCACGGCCGTCCAGCGCGGCATCGAGGTGCAGCTGTTCGTCTCCGAGATCGGCGATCAGGCTCTCGTCTACCACGCGCAGCGCTCCTATTACGAGGAGCTGCTGAAGGCCGGAGTCGTCATCTGGATGTACGAGGCCCCGTACATCCTGCACGCGAAGCACTTCACCATCGACGACGACGTCGCCGTCATGGGGTCGAGCAACATGGACATCCGCTCGTTCCTGCTGAACATGGAGGTGTCGCTGATGGTTCGCGGACGCTCCTTCGTGCGCGACATGCGCGCCGTCGAGCAGGGCTACCGGGAGCGCAGCCGCCAGCTCACCCTCGAGGAGTGGGAGAAGCAGCCGCTGCGCAGCGAGGTGCTCGACAACCTCGCCCGTCTCACCTCCGCGCTGCAGTAGACCTCCTCTCGGTCACGGGACCCGGCCTGCCGCCCCCTGACCGTCAAGCGCTCGACAGACGTGCGACGCGATCCGGCGACCCCACTGCGCGTAGGTGCGGGAGTTGAGGTCGTTCACCGCGCTCAGCGGGATCATCGGCACGCCGAACCGGGTGCAGATCCGGCGGGTCTCGAAGTTGAGCAGTCGCGCGTGGCGACCGGTGAGACCTCGGACGAACGGCGAGATCGATCTCGTCAACTGCATGCTGGCGGCGCCGGTCACGAACACCGACGGGGCGTTCGACGACGCCAACGCCTGCACCAGGCCCGTCATGCTGCGCCGCCAGCTGCGCCGGCTGGTCAGACAGAAGGCGTCCGTCGTGGCGAGCATGAGAACGATCGCGTCGTATCGGTCGAGGTCGATGTCCTGGAGGCCGCCGAGGGTCGATCGGGCTGACGCCGCGGGCTCGGCACTGACGGTGACGACGACACCCCGCCGCTCGTCGGTTGCGACGTACCGCGCCAGGAAGCCGGCGATGCCCAGTTCGTGGATCGACACACCGCACCCCGCAGCGGGCCCGTCGCCGATGACCAGGATCTGGACCGGATCATCCCCGCCGGTGCTGATGACGGGCGGCCCCTTGGGGTAGAACCATTCGCGCTCGTCCTGCGTTCTCGCTCTGAACAGAGTCCAGAAAATCGGCCCCAGCACGACGTCGGGACGCGCGAACAGGAGACGGAGATCGGGCCTCACCTTCGGGACCTTGACCGCCCGACCGTCGACGCCGCGATCAGCGGTGGGCGCCCCCAAGTGGTGCACCTCACGCTCCTCGGAACCATCGCTGTCGCCCTTCCATAGTTGCCGTAAACGGCCGTGAGTGCCGGAGGCGAGAGCTACGCCCCTGCTTGTTCGAGGTCAGTCCTGCGGCGGGGTGCCTCGGCGGGGTCCAACGGTATGGGCGAGCCCGGGGCGCGCGATATCCACTTGACGCGGCGCTGCATCCGATCTGCGCGGATGACGGGCGCCCGCAGCCCCCGGCGACGCCTAAGATCACCGAATGGGGACGAAAACAGGAGGGATGTTCGCGACGCATCCCGTCGCGTTCAGCCGTGACGTCGATCACGCTCGGCAGGCGCTCAGCGACGTCTTCCTCCCCGTCGACTTCCCCTCGGCGCCGTCGTCGGACGCATTCGAGATGCAGCTCAACGCCCTCGTACTGGGCCGCATCACCTGCGGTTACATGAGGTTCCGTTCAGCAGTCCGCATCGCGACTGCCGAGGCCGAGAATTATCACGTCGACATCCCGACGGGAGGCCGCGCCACCATGCGAGCGGGCCTCGGCTCTCCGATCCAGGGCACCCGTCACACGGCCGGGATCTTCATGCCCGGCCGCCCGGTCCAGATCGAATCCGAAGACGGCTTCGCGCAACTCTCGCTCATGATCTCGCGCGAACAGCTGCAGCTCGAACTGCAGAACCTGCTCGGCCGGGAGCTCTCACGGCCGCTCGAGTTCAACGGGGAGATCGATCTCACCACGGCGGGCGCGCGGGCCATGATGCAGGCACTGCAGATGATCGATGAGGCTTCCGATCTCGAAGCCGGACTGCTCGCACACCCTCTCGCGGCGCAGCGCTTGGAGCAGGTGCTGCTGCACAGCCTCCTCTTCGCGCAACCGCACAACCACTCGGCCGCCCTGGCCTATCCCACCCCGACAGCAGGGTCTCGGCCCCTCTCCGCCGCGCTCGAACTCCTGCGGAGCGATCCGGGCCGCTCATGGAGCACCACGGAACTGGCGTCGGAGGTCTCGGTGAGCGTGCGCAGCCTGCAGGAGAGCTTCCGACGCTCTCTCGACACCACGCCGATGACCTACCTGCGGGAGCTCCGGCTCGAGAGGGTGCATGCGGAACTGACCGCGGTCGCGGGCTCGGTCAATGTGACCGAGGTGGCAGCCCGATGGGGGTTCGCGCATCTCGGAAGGTTCGCGGCCGCCTATCGCCGCAAATACGCCGAGCGCCCGTCGGACACGATGCGGTCCGCACGTCCCCCGACGAGCTGAGCGACGCCGCGACCTCGGTTCGTGCGCCATGAGGCGCGATCCGGCACCAGGCGAGTGGGTCGAACCCGCTCCTCCGGTCGCACCGGCGACACCCCGTCGGAGCCGCGGCCACCTACACGGGCTCGGCCGCCAGACGGGCTCGGCGCTCCTCTTCGCGCTTGGAATAGGCGGCTGCACGGATTGCATCGTCCGACTCCAGGCCCGTGCCGAGTGCACCGCCGAGCGTCGCCGCCGATGCGACGAACCAGGCCAGCACGAAGAGGCCGCCGTAGCCGAGGGGTGCACCGACGGAGTCGCTCATCGTCTCCGGATCGAGGACGAAGAGCGCCCAGGCGAGATTCACCAGATAGAGCGCGACGTAGCAGATCATGACGCCGATGGTCAGGGTCAGCAGCGTCGAGGTGTTGTAGAGACGCGATCTCTCGCGAGCCTGGGGGGAATCGTCGTCGGGGTGGTCCCACAGTCGTCCGTCGATCACGATCCATGCGATGACGACCGCGATCGAGACGACGGTCACCGCCGCGAGGCGCCATCCCGAGAGGGTGTAGGCGAGCAGCCACACCGTCGGCTCGATCGTCGCCACCGCACCGGTCGCCAGGGCCGCGACCAGAGCGGACTTCAGCCCCGCCGCCAGCAGCCACGGACGGTTGGCGATCACCATGCCCATGAGTACCCGACCCCGCGCACTGATACCGGGGAGAGGCAGCCGCCGTTCCTCGGGAGCACTCGGCTCGGCCATGCCGTCGACGAGCCCTCGCACTGCGTGCCGTGCGCGGGACTGCACCCTGAACCCGCCGAGCGCGGGCAAGGAGAGAACGGCCGCCTGTCTCATGGGGTCGATCGCGGCCAGCAGATAGCGGCCGTCATCGTTGCGGAGGGGGAGCTCGGTCACCCCGATGACGAGGTCCCAGTTGTTGCGATCGGCGTGCACCCGCAGCCGGGCTAAGGCGATGTCGACATCCTCGGACCCGAGCGTGAACGGCTCGCTCACCAGCTCGACGTCCCAGACATCGGCGTCAGCTCCGCTGGGTGGAACGAGGTCGGTCATCCGGCGCGCCACCTGAGTGGGCGACGCCGGATCGGCCACCAGCCCTACTCGGATCGGCTCCATCTCCGCAACGTACACCCGCGTCGAGGCCCGTGGTGGGAATCGGGTCTCCAATGCGCGGTCTGCTCGACTCCCCGCCGGTCCGGCTTCGATCTTCTGCGACCCGCTTGCCGAAAGCCCCTTGCGAGCGGGGGAAGGGGCATCCGCCGCCCGAGGGATGAGACCTCGGTCAGGCGGAGCGGGAGATGCTCGTCATCTCGTCGCGCGGGACGACCTTGATGCGGGTACGGCCGACCTGCTCGCCGAGCGCGAGCTCGTGGGCGTCGAGACGGTGCCAGCCGTCGACGGTCGTGTACTCGACGCCGCGGGACTCGAGCAGAGCGACGATGGCCTCCTCGTCGGGCTCGGAGGGGGTCCACCAGTTGCCCTGGTCGGTCAGCACGTGACCGATCGTCTCCATGGCATCGCTCTTGGTGTGCCCGATCAGGCCGACGGGACCACGCTTGATCCAGCCCGTCGCGTAGATGCCGTTGAGGGGCTCGTCGTTGTCGTCGATGACCTGACCCTCGCGGTTGGGGATCACGCCCCGCTTCTCGTCGAAGGGCAGCTCGGGGAGCGGTGAGCCGAAGTAGCCGACGGCACGGTAGACGGCCTGCACCGCCTGCTCGCGGATCTCGCCGGTGCCGCGCACGCCGCCCTCGCCGTCGGGCTCGGTGCGCTCCCAACGGATCGCCTCGACCTTGCCGTCCCCGACGAACTCGAGCGGCTTCGCGTAGAAGTGCAGATGCAGGCGGCGGCTCGCAGAGCCGGTCTCGCGCTGACGCCACTGGTTCAGCACCTTGTCGATGACGAAGACCTGCTTGTTGGTGGCGATGGCCGTCTTCGACGCCTCGTCGTAGTCGAAGTCCTCGTCGTGGACGATCATGTCGACGTCGTTCATCTCACCGAGCTCGCGCAGCTCGAGGGGCGTGAACTTCACCTGGGCGGGCCCGCGACGGCCGAAGACGTGCACGTCGGTGATGGGCGACGCCTTCAGCCCCTCGTAGACGTTCTCGGGGATCTCGGTCGGAAGCAGGTCGTCGGGGTGCTTGATGAGCATCCGCGCCGCGTCGAGAGCCACGTTGCCGACGCCGATGACCGCGACCTCCTTGGCCTCGAGGGGCCAGGTGCGGGGCACGTCGGGGTGGCCGTCGTACCAGCTGACGAAGTCGGCGGCGCCGTAGGAGCCCTCGAGGTCGATGCCGGCGACCTCGAGAGGTGCGTCGGAGATCGATCCGGTCGAGAAGATCACCGCGTTGTAGTGCTTCTTGAGGTCGTCAAGAGTGATGTCGGTGCCGTAGTTCACGTTGCCGAAGAACCGGATGTCACCGCGATCGAGCACGTCGCGGAGCGCGGAGATGATGCCCTTGATCCGCGGGTGGTCGGGGGCGACTCCGTACCGGACGAGTCCGTAGGGAGCGGGGAGGCGTTCGAACAGGTCGATCGAGACGTCGAAGGCCTTCTCGGCCTTGATCGCGAGATCGGCGGCGTAGATGCCCGCCGGGCCCGCGCCGACGATGGCCAGCCGGAGCTTGGTCATGCGAGAGGTTCCTTACTTCGGGGTGGTCAGGCGGAGCGCTCGACCATGACGTCGGCGAACCGGATGAGCGCCTTCTTCACGCCGCCGTCGGGCAGCGGAGCGAGCGCCGCGACGGCGGATGCCGCCCAGCGGTGAGCCTCGGCGATGGTCGTCGCGGTCACATCGTTGCGACGCAGGTCCTCGATGGCCTTCTCGAGGTCGAGGGGGTCGCCACCGGCGATCCCCCGCTCGAGACGTTCGAGCAGCTCGGCGTCGGCGGGGTCGTCGACGGCGCGACGGCGAAGGTACAGCAGAGGGAGGGTGGGCACACCGGCACGGAGGTCGGTGCCGGCGATCTTGCCGGTCTCGTCGGCGCTCGGCGAGAGGTCGATGACATCGTCGACGAGCTGGAAGGCGATCCCGATCCGCTCTCCGAAGAGGACGACGGCCTCTTCGTAGGGCTGGGGCGCGTTGCTGAAGACGACGCCCATTTGTGCTGCAGCCGCGATAAGGGAGCCGGTCTTGCCCGCGAGCACGTTGATGTAGTGCGCGATCGGATCCTCGCCCTCCTGCGGGCCGGCCGTCTCGTGCAGCTGGCCGAGAACCAGACGCTCGAAGGTCTCGGCCTGCAGCAGGATCGCGCGTTCGCCCAGCGAGGCGACGAGCTTGCTGGCACGGGCGAAGAGGAGGTCACCGGTGAGGATGGCGACGGAGTTGCCCCAGACGGCCTGAGCGCTCGGAACGCCGCGGCGCTGCTCCGCCTCGTCCATGACGTCGTCGTGATACAGCGAGGCCAGGTGCGTGATCTCGATCGCCTGAGCTGCGACGAGCACATCGGGGTTGGCGCCCTCGCCGAGCTGAGCGGTGAGGAGGGTGAGCATGGGGCGCACCCTCTTGCCGCCGGCGGCGAACAGGTACCGGGACGTCGCATCGGCGATCGTGTCGGCGAACTCCAGCTCGCGCAGGAGCCCGTCCTCGACGAGCGTCAGTCCGTCCTCGACAGCTGCCGCCATCGCTCTGTCGGCGGCGCTCGAGAAGATGCGCTCGGTGAGGCCGAGCTGGGATGAGAGCGCCTTGCTCCGGCGCGTGACCGCGGGGCTCATGCGACTCTCGCTGCCTTGTGACCGCGGTGGAGGGCGACGACCCCGGCCGTGAGGTTGCGGTAGGCGACCTGCTCGTAGCCGGCCTCGCGTATCCATTCGGCGAGAGTCGGCTGATCGGCCCATTCCAGGATCGAATCGCCGAGGTAGTCGTAGGCCGGTGCGTTCGAGCTCGAGAACTTGGAGAGGAGAGGCATCGCGGTGCGGAGGTAGACGCGGTGCCCGGCGCGGAGGAATGCCGACGTCGGAGTCGAGAATTCGCAGACCACGATGCGACCACCGGGAGCGGTGACCCTGAACAGTTCGGCGAGTGCCCGGTGCGGGTCTTCGACGTTGCGGAGCCCGAATGAGATGGTCACGGCGTCGAACTCGTCGTCGGCGAAGGGCAGATCGAGCGCGTCAGCGTGCACGAATTCGAGCAGCGGGTTGCCCGCGTGACGACGACGTCCGACCTCGAGCATGCCGTCGGAGAAGTCGGCGGCGACGACGTGGGCTCCTGACGCTGCGAGCGCTGCGCTCGAGGTGCCGGTCCCGGCGGCGAGGTCGAGGATGCGCTCGCCGGGCTTGGGGGCGACCGCGCGGGTCGTGGCCGCTCGCCACAGGCTGTCGTTGCCGACGGACAGGATGGCGTTCGTGCGGTCGTAGCGAGACGACACCTGGTCGAACATCGCGGCCACTTCGGAGGCGCGCTTGCCCAGATCCGCGGTGTTCACCCCACGATTCTAGGGCTCAACCATTGGAGCCGACTGGGCTGCGGCCGCACGCGGGCTGGCGCGCGACTGGGAGGAACGCCCGGGAAGCGGGCTTAGGCTCGGAACGTGAACACGGTCACAGCCCTCGCGCTCAGAGCGGTGACCGTCGAAGTCGACTCCCCCGCGGTAGCGGAGCATCTGCTTCAGCACACGTCATCGACACATCCGCTGGTCTGGATCCGCCGCGGCGAGGGCTTCGTCGGATGGGGTGAAGCGCTGCGCTGGGAGTTCAGCGGACCGGATCGCTTCACTCGGGCCGCGACCCTGTGGCGCGAGACCGTCGCCGCATCAACGGTGACCGACCCGGTCTCCCTGCCCGGCACCGGTCTCGTCGCCTTCGCCGCCTTCGCCTTCTCGCCGTCCTCCTCCCGCACCAGCACACTGATCGTGCCTCGCATCGTCGTCGGTTCCCGTGGGGGCCGCACCTGGGTGACGACGATCGACCCCGCCGACGGGACCGACGAGGCGACCGCGACCGCGACGCCCGTCGATGACTCCGACCTGGCGCTGAGCTTCACGCCCGGCGCGATGAGCGCCGACGCCTACCGATCCGCCGTCGCCGACGCCATCGGCCGCATCGAGGCGGGTGAGGTCGAGAAGGTCGTCCTCGCCCGCGATCTCGTCTCACCCATCTCACCGGGGGCCGACCTGCGCGGTCCGCTCGCGAAGCTCGCCATGGGCTACCCCGATTGCTGGACCTTCGCCGTCGACGGACTGATCGGGTCGAGCCCCGAGATGCTGGTCCGTGTCGCCTCGGGCACTCTGCAGGCACGGGTCCTGGCGGGGAGCACCGCGCGCGGTGCGACCGCTGCTGAGGACACCGCCGCCGCCCTCGCACTGGTGACGAGCGAGAAGGATCGTGACGAGCACGGCTTCGCGGTCCGCAGCGTTCTCCGCGCGTTCGCCCCGCACACGTCGTCGCTCGTGGCGAGCGAGATCCCGTTCGCTCTCAAGCTGCCGAATCTCTGGCACCTCGCAAGCGATGTCGAAGGCTGTCTGGCGGACAGTTCCAACTCGATCGACCTCATCGACGCCGCGCATCCGACGGCTGCCGTCGCGGGCAGTCCGACCGCCGCCGCGATCTCGATCATCGACGAGCTGGAACCGTTCGATCGTGGACGCTATGCCGGTCCGGTCGGCTGGATCGACGAGGAGGGCAACGGCGAGTGGGCGGTCGCGCTCCGTTGCGCGCAGGTCGACGTCGGGACGCTGACCGCCTACGCGGGCGCGGGGATCGTCGCCGGATCCGTGCCCGCCTCGGAGCTCGCCGAGACGGCCATGAAGTTCCGTCCGGTCGTCGACGCCTTCGACTGACGGGCGGCTCGTCGGGCAGATCCTCAGGTCCGCGGTCCGGCATGTCATCCCTTCGAATGAAGAACGATCACTTACGTTCACTGCGTAGACCACCGGGTCCACCACTGAGCGAAGGACTGGTGACGTGGCAAGATACGAAGCCCTCCGTCCGCTGATGAAGCTCTTCTACGCTTATCAGCTGTCCAAGGGCAGCGACGTGCCCCGGCCGCGCACTCCCCCGAGCGTCGCCATCGGCGACGAATCGGCTGCCCGTGTTCTGCTGGTGGGGAACGGCCCCTGCCACGGCTGGGGCGTCGCATCCCACACCCTCGCGCTGGCAGGAGGGCTCGCCGGGGAGCTGGCCCGGCGCAACTCGAGGGGCGCCCGTGTCGACTACGTCGGGGACGAGATCATGAACATCGCCGCTGCCGTCCCGTGGCTCGGCGCCACCGATCTCAGCACGTACGACTCCGTCGCGGTCGTCGTCGGCATGAACGACGCGGTCCGGTTGACGAGGCTCCCCCGCTGGGAGCGGGACCTGCTCGCGCTGGTTGAGCACCTCAGGTCGGGGACGCGACCCGGTGTCCGGATCGCCCTCGCCGGGATCCAGCCCGTTCGATCGGTTCCGGCCTATGACAGCCCGCTCGGCTCCATCGCCGAGACGCACGCACGCCGTCTGAGCGGATCGGCCCGGGCGATCGCCGAACGATTCGACGATGTCGACTTCTTCGAGCTCGGCGCACCGGTCATCGACGCGGCGAGGCGCTACGGGTCCCCGCTGATGTACCGGAGGTGGGCGGGTTCCGTGATCGCAGCGCTCGAGGGAGGACCGGTTTCCCGAGTACTCGAAGGGGACCCGGAAATCGACCCCGCCCTGCACTCCGTCGCGATCGACGTCGATCCGAACGGCTGGCGCGGACTGCTCCGCGCCGCCGAGCTCGAGGAGGCGCGCCGCCTCACCGAGATCGAGCGCATCACCGCGGAGGCACGCGAGCGCTTCGGCGTGCGCATCGCCAGCGTCTCGCTGGCCGACGGGGATCGGATCCGCTACGTCGGCCACGGCGGACGGGAGATGCCGCTGACCGTTCCCCTGGAGCTGACGCACTGCGCGACGGTCATCGATGCGTCGGAACCGCTCGTCGTTCCGAAGACGTCCCGCGACGACCGCTTCAACGCGAATCCGCTCATCGACCTCACCCACATGGAGTTCTACGCCGGAATTCCCCTGCTCTCATCGAGCGGAGAGACGATCGGCAGCTTCTGCCTCATGCATCCGCTGTCCAAGAACCCGTCGGCGACGGACGTGGCAGATCTGCGCTCGTTCGCCGCCCGCGCTCAGGCCGAGCTGCAGCGACTCGAGACCGAGGTCGGTGGGTCTGACGATGCAGCCGAGGACGGGAGCGGATCGGTCCCGCAGCGCGCCGCCGGTCACTGACCTTCGAGTGGAAGCCCTGTCAACGGCTGCGGCGTCGAGCGAGCTGTGCGCCGAACTGGCGGACGAGCCCCGCGACGACGCCGACCGAGGCGAGGACCATCACGGTGATCCCGAAGATGTCGTTCGCGTGCATGGATGCCCCCCTGGCTGTGAAAGCACAGGTTAGGCAGACGGCGCCCCGATCGGGGCGCCGCCACACCGATCGGCTGCGATCACCAGACCCCGAGATGCTCGAGAAGTACCTGCAGACCGATAAAGATCAGCACGACTCCGCCAGCCAGTTCGGCTGGGCGCTGGAAACTGGCACCGACCCGATGGCCGATCGCCACCGCGGCCGCTGAGAGGACGAGGCTGGTCAGCCCGATCAGTGCGACCGCCCCCCAGAAGTTCACTTCGAGGAAGGCGAAGGAGATCCCGACTGCGAGCGCGTCGACGCTGGTGGCGAAAGAGAGCAGGAGGAGTTCTTTCCAACGCAGGCCGCGAGGGGCTGGATCCTCGGGGTCACGGGAAATTGCGGATCCTGTTCGGTCGGACCCCGCCCCGCCTCGCTCGACGGGACAGCCGCTCAGCGGTCGAGCGGGACTTCCACGACACTCGGTCCCATCGCAGGCGCCGCGAGCGCACGATCGAGGTCGCCGCTGGTCGAGATCACAGCATGGGCAGCCGGCGTGGGCGAGCGCCACGAGGGAACGCGGCACTGATCCGGTCGCACTCCGCGGCACTGAGTCGCAGCGAGCCCGCGCCAGCATTCTCGTCGGCATGCGCAGCGGTCGACGCCTTCGGGATGGCGAAGACACCCGGCCGGCGCACGAGGAAGCGCAAGGCCACCTGCCGGGCACTCGCGCCGTGATCCGCCGCGATCTCCTCCAGCACTCGGCCACCCGGCGTCCGCGGTCCGGGGAAGTCGTCGTGCCCGAAGGGGCTGTACGCGACGACGGCGACGCCACGCCGCTCGCACCACGGGAGCACGGCGTGCTCGATCGCGCGCTCCTTCAGGTGATAGAGCACCTGATTGCAGGCGAGGCGCCCCTCCCCGCCCGACCTCCAGGCTTCCTCCAGATCGTCGACGTCGAAGTTGCTCACGCCCCACGACCGGATCTTGCCCTGCTCGCGCAGCTGCTCGAAGCCGGCGAAAGTCTCCTCCAGTGGGTAGGAACCGCGCCAATGCAAGAGGTAGCAGTCCAGCCTGTCGGTGCCCAAGCGCGTCAGCGTGCGCTCGCACGCCGCCACCACTCCGGCACGCGAGGCGTTGCTCGGTAGAACCTTCGAAACGAGGAAGACCTCATCCCGCCGTCCGGCGATGGCCTCGCCGACCACCAGCTCGGCGTCGCCGTACATCTCGGCGGTATCGATGTGCATCATGCCGCTGTCGATCCCGTGGCGCAGAGAATCGACGGCCGTCGGTCGGTGCGCGGCGTCGATGTACCAGGTGCCCTGCCCGATGACGGAGACGTCCACAGGAAGGCGACCGAAGGGGCGGTGCTCCATCGCGGTCATCCCGCAGCTCCCCTGAGTCGGCTGCTGCTCGGTGACGACATCGACTTCTTCGACTTCAGACGAACGAGAAGCGCCGTGCGCACCTGGGTTGCCATCTTCGCTCTCCCTCGCTCGGTCGGCATCGCCGGCACCGGATCACCTCCACCGGCGACGGTCCGATCGTACGTACAGCGACCCCTCCGCCCGCATGGGCTTGACGGATTGCTCGTCGTCTTGTAGGTCGGTCTTCACTGCGGCTGCAGGAGCGGGAGCCTCGTCATCCAACACACCGCCGCCGCGCGGGCGCGCATCGCTCGCACCCGCCCCGGATGGACCCACCGGGTCAGCGGTCGAGCGGGACTTCCACGACGCTCGGTCCCATCGCGGGCGCCGTGAGCGCGCGGTCGAGGTCTCCGCGGGTCGCCGCGCGCGTGAACTCCCACCCGTACGCGCCGGCGATGCCCTCGATATCGACGGAGTGAGGCGTGTACATCACTCGGTCGAACGCGTCTGGATCGGCATCCGCCGCCACCTCGAGACCGTCGAAGATGGACCCGCCCCCGTCGTTGCCGACGACGAGCTGGATCCGCGGGCGGGATTCGCCAGGCGGGAGCAGCAGCCCGCCGACGTCGTGCAGGAAAGCCAGATCCCCGAGGAGCACCCTCGTCGTGCCGGCCGCCCCGCGAGGGTCGTCCGCCGCCGCGAGCGCGAAACCGAAGGCCGACGAGATCGTGCCGTCGATGCCGGCGAGACCGCGGCTGGCCTGCACCGCGATCTTCTTACCCGGCACCGCAGCATCCGCGACCCGGACCAACCGGGATGCGGCGAACCAGAGCCGGTCGTGCGGCCACGTCGCCCGCCACACCGCGTCGACGAGGGCCCGCCGCGAAACCGCTGAGCGCACCGCGCTGAGCTCGGCCCGCACCAGCCTGCTCCGTTCGGCCGCGGTGGACACCCCGCTGCCCCCGATCCAGGCCGGTTCGTCGTCGTCCTCGGCGAGCTGTCGGCCGGTGAAGTACCAGGCGTCCAGCCAGTCCTTCTCGCGTGCGGCGACGGCGGAGTCATCGGGCGCCTCCGGGGCCTCTGCAGCGTCGACCTGGATCGCCGAGCCGGTGGGATCGAACTGCTCGGCACCGGATGAACGCACCAGGATCGTCTCAATCCCGGGCCGTGCCAGCAGGGCGGGCACCTCGCGACTCAGGTTCGGCCGGCCGAAGACGACCACCCGCTCGACCTCGTCGGCGAGCCCGCTTCCGGACAGCACCTGACGGTAGGCGCGGACCAGATTCGGCCCGAAGCGGGCACTGCTGGTGACCTCGGCGAGCAGGGGCCAACCCGCCGATCGCGCGAACTGCTCCGCGACGGGCCCCGCCCCCGTGCCGGCGATCACGACGGTTCGCAGGCCGCGCTCGACCCGGAGGGGCGGCCCGAAGGAGGCGCTGATATCGAACGGGGCGGCATCGTCGGGCAGCGGGGTCACCGGCCCCGACAGCGGCTCCGTGAACTGCAGGTTCACGTGGACCGGCGACGGGCGGATCGCCCCGATCATGGCGGCGGTGACCGCATCGTCGGCCACCCGCCGCGCGATCTCGAGTTCGTCGTCGGCGCCGGTCGGGGGCACGACATCGAGCTGCCAGGTCGCGGCAGGACCGAATATCTCGGGTTGGGTGGTGGTCTGGTTGGCACCGCGCCCGCGCAACGAGGCGGGTCGATCAGCGGTCACCGCGATCAGCGGGTCGCCGGAATGCCAGGCCTCGAGCATCGCCGGATGCAGGTTGGCGACCGCGGTTCCCGAAGTGGTGACGATGGCGACCGGGGTGCGCGCGGATCGGCTCAATCCCAGCGCGAGGAAGCCCGCCGAGCGCTCGTCGATGCGCACGTGGATCCGGATGAGGCCGTCGGCGTGAGCGCGAGCCGCGGCGAGCGCGAGTGCCTGTGAGCGCGAGCCCGGACTGACGACGATATGCCGGACCCCTCGTGCGGCCAGGCGGCGGATGAATGCGCTGGCGAACTCGCTCGCCGGGCCGGTGGCCTCAGCCATCGCGGCGACCGGCGCCGCCAGTGCCGTCTGTACCGTCTTTGCCGTCGGGGTCCGCGTCGGGGTCGGACTCGAGCGCGGAGAGCTCCTCCTCGAGTCGACGGATCCGCTCCTCCTGATCGGCGTCGCGCGCGAGCCGGGCGAGGAAGGCCGGATCGTCGTCGGGAGCGACCGGACGAAGCGGCGCACGACCCGTGGTCTTGGTGGGTCGTCCGCGGCCGATGACGAACCAGAGGACCGCACCGATGACGGGGAGGACGAGGATGAGCAGCAGCCAGACGCCCTTGCGCGGCCCGCGGACTCGCGCCTTGTCCGTCATCGCGCAGTCGACCAGCGAGTACACCATGAAGGCCACCGCGACGACCGCAGCGACGACCCAGAACCGCGCCATGGGGACAACGATAGACGAGGCCGACTGGGGGAACGCCCCGCGGTGGCGACCTACACTGTTCGGCGTGGAACCTCGACCTCGCAGCCGCTGGACTCTGGTCTGGTACACCCTGATCCGCCTCGGGATCTTCGCCGTCGTGCTGACCGTGCTCCTGATCGTCCTGCCGATCGAACCGTGGATCTCGACGATCATCGCTGCGGTGATCGCGTTCTGCGTCTCCTACATCTTCCTCAGCAAGCCGCGTGCGGTGATCTCCGAGCAGATCGCGACGGTCCGCAGCGGGGCGGTCCCGCGGTCGGCCGACTCCGACGACGCCGTCGAGGACGCCGCAGTCGGAGATGCGCCCGCCGCGGGCGACGATCTCAGAAGATGAACGCGGCCGCGAGACCCAGACCGTAGAGAAGTGCGAGCAGACTCGTCAACGTGAGGACGAGCACCAGTTCGCGCGCTGTCTTCGCTGTGACGGCGATCAGTCCGGCCGGGATGGCGAGCAGCAGCCCGAAGAAGACCAGCAGCGCCAGCGGGTAGAAGATCGCGAAGAAGCCGAGGATCACGAACGGGATCGCGAGCAGCACGCAGAAGAGGATCTTCGACCAGCGCGCGCCGATCCGGACGCTGAGCGTTTTCTTGCCGGCGAGACGGTCCTGCTCGATGTCGCGCAGGTTGTTGACGACCAGCACGGCGCAGGCGAGCGATCCGATGGCGATGCCCGACAGCCACGATTCGGTCGGCACCTGCTCGATCTGCACGTAGGTCGTACCGACGGTGGCGACGAGGCCGAAGAAGACGAAGACGGCGATCTCGCCGAGGCCCGCGTAGCCGTAGGGCTTCTTGCCGCCGGTGTAGAACCAGGCGGCGACGATCGCAACGGCCCCGACGGCGAGCAGCCACCAGATCTGACTGATGATGACGAGTGCGAGCCCCGCGAGAGCGGCGAGGCCGAAGAAGACGAGGGCGACCGTGAGGACGGTGCGCGGCTTCGCGGCGCCTGACGCGGTGAGGCGCGCGGGGCCGACGCGATGCAGGTCGGTGCCGCGGATGCCGTCGGAGTAGTCGTTGGCGTAGTTCACGCCGATCTGCAGGAGCACCGCCACCGCGAGCGCCAGCGGGATGCGGTACTCGTGGAAGACGAATCCACCGGCCGCGTAGGCGGCACCGGTGCCGAGTGCGACCGGGGCGATGGCGAGCGTCAGCGTGCGCGGACGCGCGGCGGCGATCCAATCGCGTGCCCGAGCTCTGCGCACGTGGACCGGGCTGCCGCCCGACTTGCTCCTCGTGCCCGCGACGGGGCCGTGATGATGGTGCTGCTGCTTCTTCGCGGGTCGTTTCTTGCTCTTGGGCACCGCAGAATCCTATTCGTCGCGCGCCGCGGATCCGGGATGCCGGTCGGTCAGGATCGGCAGCAGGTGCACGGCGGTCAGGGGAGCGAGCGGAAGCAGCTCGGCGTCGGCGCGCGTCACCCACACCGCGTCGGCGATCTCGGCGCGGGGTTCGATCGCACCGGCCGGCACCTCGATGGCGAAGGCGTCGGCCACGACGTCATGACCCGGCTCATTGGCCGCCTCGGCCCGAAACTCCCCGAGCGGGACCAGATCGCTCTCCGCGACGACGATCCCCGTCTCCTCCTCCAGCTCGCGCACCGCAGCGGCGGCCGCCGCCTCGCCCGGCTCGGGCTTGCCACCCGGCTGCATGAAGACCCCGCTCCCCTGTTTGCGGACGAGGAGCGTACGGCCGTCCGGATCGGTCACCAGCACGGCGGCCACCCGCACGATCGAGCGGGTCGTCTCCTGCGGGGCCGCGAGGCGGCGGGCGGCCACGCGATCCGGCTTCCCGCTCGAGAGCAGGGGCATCACCGGCACCGTGACGATGCGCGCGGGTGCCGCGGCCCGACCGAGACGCTCTCCGACACTCGACCTGACCGATTCGAGATCGGCGGACCCTGTCGTCACGACGACCGGCACCTCTCCCCACCGCTCGTCGGCGGCTCCGACGACCACGGCGCCCTCGTGGCCCCGCAGTTCACGGACGACCTGCTCGACGAGACCGAGCGAGATCTTCTCGCCGCCCGAGATCACCACGTCGTCGCGTCGTCCGGTGACGACGAGACGCCCGTCGTCGATCGTCCCGGCATCGGCGGTGCGGTACCAGCGGCGGCCGTCGGCGACGACGAACGCCTCGGCTGTCCGGGCCTCATCCCCGAGGTAGCCCTCCGCGAGCGACGGTGTCGAGAGCCAGACCTCGCCCTCCTCGATCCTGACCTCGGTCGAACCGAGCGGGACGCCGTCGTAGATGCATCCCCCGGAGGTCTCCGATGAGCCGTAGGTGCGCACGACCGGGAGTCCGACGGACTGCGCTCGAGCGAACAGGGTGGCGGGCGTGCGCTGACCGCCGACGAGGACGGTGTCGAGCGACCCCCACGTGCGGACGAGCGACGGATCGGCCTCGGCGGCTGCGACGAGCCGCTCGAGCTGGGTCGGGACGAGCGAGGTGTACCGGCGCTCGCGTCCGAACCCGGCGAGCGCTTCCGCGAAGGCCGCGGGGTCGGATCCGGGATCGACCATCACCGGATCGATACCCGAGACGATGCTGCGGACGAGGACCTGTATCCCCGCGATGTAGTGCACGGGCAGAGCGAGCAGCCATCGGCCGGGTCCGCCGATGGCTCCCTCGGTCATCCCCGCCGACGCCAGCAGCGCGTCGGCCGACAGGGCGACGCGCTTGGGTGCGCCCGAGCTTCCGGAGGTCTCGACCACGACCGCGACCCTCTTGGGCACCTCTGAGGGGAGCATCACCGGCGAAGCGGCGCCGAGCGCGACCGGGAGCAGCGCGGGACCGTCGCCCGACAGCGCCGCCCGGAGCGCGGGAAGCAGCCGGACGGGGTCGGCCGGGATCGCGACGAGCGGTCTCATCGTCGGGTCAGAAGTGCCAGGGGTAGGGCGACCAGTCGGGGTCGCGCTTCTCGAGGAACGCATCCCGGCCCTCGACTGCCTCGTCCGTGCCGTAGGCCAGCCGGGTGGCCTCGCCGGCGAAGACCTGCTGACCGACGAGTCCGTCGTCCACCGCGTTGAAGGCGAACTTGAGCATCCGGATCGCAGTGGGCGACTTGCTGAGGATGGTGCGAGCCCAGTCGATCGCTTCGCGCTCGAGTTCGGCGTGCGGGACGACGGCATTGATCGCTCCCGTTTCGAGGGCGCGCTCGGCGCTGTACTCGCGGGCGAGGAAGAAGACCTCGCGGGCGAACTTCTGCCCGACCTGACGCGCGAAGTAGGCGCTGCCGTATCCCGCGTCGAACGATCCGACGTCGGCGTCGGTCTGCTTGAACCTCGCATGCTCGGCGCTCGCGATCGTCAGGTCGCACACGACGTGGAGCGAGTGCCCTCCGCCGGCGGCCCATCCGGGGACGACCGCGATCACGATCTTGGGCATGAAGCGGATGAGTCGCTGCACCTCGAGGATGTGCAGCCGCCCGGTCGCGGCCCCGCCGCCCTCGTACTGGTAGCCGTCACGCCCTCGGATGCGCTGGTCGCCGCCGCTGCAGAAGGCCCAGCCTCCGTCCTTCGGGCTCGGACCGTTGCCGGTGAGCAGGACGACGCCGACCTTCGGATCCTGCCGTGCGTCGTCGAGAGCGCGGTAGAGCTCATCGACGGTCGACGGCCTGAAGGCGTTGCGCACCTCTGGCCGATTGAACGCGATGCGCACGATCGTGCCGTCGAGCGAGCGGTGGTACGTGATGTCCTCGCCCGCGAATCCGGGGCTTTCCTGCCAGGCAGCGGGATCGAAGAGCTCAGAGACGGCCATGGGGTCAGCCTATTCTTCCGTGCTCCGGCGGACGCCGTGAGGCCGCGGGGCTGGTCCCGAGAGGCCGACGGGCCGATTCGTGGCCCGTCGTCACCTCCACCAGGCCATGATCGACCCATGACTCCTGACATCGATGATGTGCTCGAAGACGCCCATGTCGTCGACCTCCCCTTGCGAGTGCCGTTCCGCGGGCTCGTCTCGCGCGAGGCGATGCTGTTCCGCGGTCCCTTCGGCTGGACGGAGTTCTCGCCCTTCGTCGAGTACGACGACGAGGAGTCGTCCCGGTGGCTGCGCGCCGCGGTCGAGTTCGGCTGGCAGGAGACTCCGCCGATCCGACGGGACTTCATCCGGGTCAATGCGACGATCCCGGCGATCCCGGCTGAGCTGGTCGAGAGCATCCTCGCGGGCTTCCCTGGTGTCCGAACCGCCAAGGTCAAGGTGGGGGCCGGGGGCACCTCGATCGACGACGATGTGGCCCGCGTCGCCGAGGTTCGACGTCTGCTCGGCCCTGAGGGTCGCATCCGCGTCGACGCCAACGGGGTCTGGAACCTCGACGAAGCCGAGCACGCGGTGCACGCTTTCGCGCCGTACGACCTCGAGTATCTGGAGCAGCCGTGCGAGAGCGTCGAGGAGCTGACCGAGCTGCGTCGGCGGATCGCCTACCTCGACATCTCCGTCGCGGCGGACGAGGGGCTCCGCAAGTCGGACGATCTCGACACCGTCGAGGTGCTGGACTCCGCCGACCTCGTGATCGTGAAGGCCGCACCGCTCGGGGGGATCCGGAATGCGCTGTCGCTCATCGAGCGCATCGGCCTTCCCGCCGTCGTCTCGAGCGCCCTCGACACGTCGGTCGGACTGTCGATGGGAGCGCATCTGGCCGCTGCCATTCCAGAACTGGCATACGACTGCGGGCTGGGTACCGGTGCTCTCCTCGCGGCGGATGTGAGCCGCGAACCGCTGCTGCCTCACGACGGCGGCATCGACGTCCGTCGAGTCGAGGTCGACCCCGAGCTGCTCGCCACCTGGACGGCGAATCCGGAACGGACCGACTGGTGGATCGCACGCCTTCGGCGCTGCCTCGAATTACTCGACTGACGGTCGGGCGAGTCAGCTCGCGGCCATCAGCTGGCGGAGCTCCTGCATCGAGTCCCGCACGACCGCGGGGTAATCGCGGGTCTCGTCGTCGGCGATCCAGCGCGCGAACGCGGCGCTGAACACCGAGGTCCCGGCTCCCGCCGCCAGCGTCGCGGCGACCGGCGGGACACCGCGAGCTGCAACGGCGTCGGCCACCGCAGCGCTGAGCGTGGCCATCTTGAACAGTTCGCGCTCCTGAAGACTCGGGTTGGCGTCGATGAGGGCCTGCCGGGCACGCGCATGCTCGCGTCTCAGCTGCAGCAGCGCCGCGGCGGCTTCGACCGCAGCTCCGACGAGGTCGATCGGCGCGCTGCCCGCCGGCGCGGACTCGACGGCCCGGACGGCCATGTCGATCAGCTCGGCCGAGCCGTTGAAGAGCACCTCGCGCTTGTCAGCGAAGTAGCGGAAGAACGTGCGCTCGGTGACCCCCGCGCTTTCGGCGATCTCGGTCACCGTCGTCTGCTCGTAGCCGCGTTCGGCGTACAGCGTGAAGGCCGCCTGGGTCAGACGGCCGCGCGCATCGGGCTCCCAGCGGCTCATGTCTCGAGTGTAGTGATGTCAGACGCTGACATGAGTGTGCTAGCTTGCATGTCAGCGACTGACATGCCGTCGATCGCGACCCGTTCGTTCGGGTAATCGGAAGGCAGTGCAATGCAGGTATTCGTCACCGGCGCATCAGGTTGGATCGGCTCCGCCGTCGTCGCAGAACTCATCGGCCGGGGACATTCGGTCACCGGCCTCGCCCGATCCGACAGGGCGGCCTCGATCATCGACACGCTCGGCGCGTCCGTGCGGCGCGGGAGTCTCGACGACCTCGATGGTCTGCGGGCGGGCGCGGAGGAATCCGACGGCGTGGTGCACCTCGGCTTCAACCACGACTTCTCCGACTACGCCGGGGCGGGGCGCACGGAGAGGGCGGTCGTCGATGCGTTCGGCGAGGTCTTGCGGGGGTCGGATCGTCCGCTGCTGATCGCCGCAGGGCTCGCGGGATTCGCCGTCAGGCGGCCGGCGATCGAGACCGACCGTCCCGAGGCATCGGGTCCGGACAGCCCGCGCGGCGGCAGCGAGGGTCTTGCGCTCTCCTTCGCCGATCGGGGCGTCCGCTCCATCAGCTCGCGGTTCGCACCGACCGTGCACGGAGAGGGAGACCACGGCTTCGTGGCCGAGCTGGTAGGTATCGCGCGTTCGAGGGGCGTCTCGGGATACGTCGGTGACGGCTCGGGGCGCTGGCCCGCCGTCCACCGACTGGACGCGGCCCGCGCGGTACGCCTCGGCTTCGAGAACGCGCCGGCGGGCTCGGTGCTGCATGTGACCGCGGAGGAGGGTGTTCCGACGCGGGAGATCGCCGAGGCCATCGGCCGTCAGCTGGGAATCCCCGCCGTGAGCGTTCCGCCGGAGCAGGCCGATGAGCACTTCGGCTGGCTCGGCCGGTTCTTCGGATCCGACCTACCCGCGTCGAATGCGGCGACACGGGAGCTGCTGGGCTGGACGCCGACGCATCCGACCCTGCTCGAGGACCTCGAGGCGGGGTACTACACCCTCTGATTCCACCGAGGCCTGGCTCCAGGGTCTCGGAGTCCGCGGATCACAGGCCCGAGTACGCGTGCAGACCCTTGAAGAAGACGTTGACGACGCCGAAGTTGAACATCACGGCCGCGAATCCGATGATCGCGAGCCACGCGGACCGCGACCCCCGCCAGCCCTTGGTCGCCCGAGCGTGGATGTAGCCGGCGAAGATGACCCAGATGATGAAGGTCCAGACCTCTTTGGTGTCCCAGCCCCAGTAGCGGCCCCAGGCGTGCTCGGCCCAGATGGCACCGGCGATGAGGGTGAACGTCCAGAAGACGAAGCCGACGACGATCACGCGGTACGCGGTGTTCTCCAGCGCAACGGGACCGGGGATGGCACCGGGGAGCCGGAACTTCACCGGAGCGGCTCCCGCCTCACGTCGGGTCTGCAGCAGCTGCACGACCGAGATCGCGGCACCGAGGGTGAAGAACGCGGTTCCGAGGATCGCGACCATCACGTGGATGACGAGCCAGTAGGACTGGAGAGCGGGCGGCAGCGGCACCACGTCGACGCGGAAGCCGACGGTGGTGATGCCGAGCATGATGAGGACGAGCCCGGTCACGATGGCACCGAGGAAGCGGAGGTCGCGGCGGACGAGAGCGACGAGGAAGACGCCCATGATGATCAGGGTGCCGGTCATCGAGAACTCGTACATGTTGGCCCACGGCACGCGGCCGCCGGCGACACCGCGGAGGACGGTGGCGACGAGGTGCAGTACCCAGCCGATGATCGCGAGGACCACGCCGATGCGCAGGCTCACCGATTCGCGGGTGGCGCCGTCGCTGCGGCCGATCGTCGCGGTCGAGCGCTCTTTGGTCGTGACGTAGCCGTTCGCGGCGCCCGAGCGGGCCGCGGCGACGCGCTCGGCCCCGGACACCACTGTGTCGCCGACCCGTGCGGAACGACGGGCGAGGTCGAGAGTGAACGCGATGAAGGCGAGGGCGTAGACGCCCATCGCCGAGAAGAGAAGGACTGCCGAGAGTTGGTCGAGGGCCTGCGTCACGCGGTAAGCCTACGTCGTGCCGCGCGAGCCGTGCTGACCGGCGTCCGCACCCGGATCCGCGCGGGGACCGGCATGCGCGTCGGCCAGGTCGGTCACCGCCTCGCCGAGTCGTGGATCGTCGCTTCTGGCGAGACCGGCGTACTGCAGTTCGAGCGAGCCGTCGCCCCGGCGCACGACCTTGACCCAGAGTCGTCGCCGCGGGATGAAGAGCGAGGTCAGCAGACCGGCGAGCACGAGGATGGCGAAGACCAGGACCCAGGTGCGGGCCGGATCGTGGTGGATCTCGAGCGAACCGAATCGGCTCACGCCGTCGAAGCTGACGGTTCCGAGCCCGTTCGGCAGGTCGACCGTGTCCCCCTCGCGGAGCTGGAGTCCGGCGACGTCCGCGTTCGGTCCGGCGACCTCGTCGAGACCCTCGGTGTTCAGCTCGTAGACCGACTTCGGTACCCCCTCGTCGAGACCGAGGTCCCCGGTGTAGACGCTGAAGGTGAGGAGCGGGTCGTTCAGATCGGGGAACGACGACGCGAACGCCCCGCTGTCGAGCTGCCGCGGCGTCGGGTAGAAGAACCCGATCATCCCGATCTGTTCGGCGAGGCCGTCGGGCACCTTGATGATGCCGAGGGAGGTGAGGAAGGAGTCCTGCGGCAGGAACGGCACGGATCCCGAGAAGACGGTGTTCCCGTCCGGGTCCCGCACCGTGACGCGAGGGGCGTACCCGTTGCCGAGCAGGTAGACGTCCGTTCCGTCCTCGCGCAGCGGCTCGTTGACCTTGATCGTCGCGTCGCGACTCGACCCGTCGGGTTCGGTCACGGTGACCGCGGCGGTGTAGTCGAGGGGCGCGCCGACGGCGTTCTGGTTCTCCGTCTCGTAGGTGACGTCGAGCTCGTCGAGGCCGATCCGGTAGGGCACGAGCGAGTCGTCGCCCACGAGCCGACCACGGTTGAAGGAGTCGTATCCGCCGATGTAGTTGACGAACGGCTCGCCCTCGACGACGACCTTGTTGCCGCTGTAGCCGAGGCTTCCGCCGACGGCGACGGCGGCGAGGATCCCGACGAGCGAGATGTGGAAGACGAGGTTGCCGGTCTCGCGCAGATAGCCGCGCTCAGCGGAGATCGAGTCGCCGTAGCGGGCCGTGCGGTAGCGCCGCGATCGGAGGAGCCGCTGCGCACTCGCGAGAGTCGCCTCGACGTCGACGCCGTCGGTGTCGCGGCTCTCGAAGTGCTCGAGGCGCTCCAGCCGCCCGGGGGTGCGCGGCGGCTTGGCGCGCATCGCCTTCCAGTGATGGTTCGCGCGGGGCAGGACGCAGCCGATGAGCGAGACGAAGAGGAGGAGGTAGATCGCCGAGAACCACACCGACGTGTAGACATCGAAGCCCTGGAACCAGTCGATGATCGGGAAGAGGTCGGGGTTGCTCTGCGCGTACTGACTGACGCCGTTCGGGTCGGAGGACCGCTGCGGGACGAGAGAACCGGGCACCGCGGCGATCGCGAGCAGGAGGAGGAGGAACAGCGCGGTCCGCATGCTCGTCAGCTGCCGCCAGGCGAAGCGCAGCGATCCGACGAAGCCGAGCTTCGGACCGCCGATGGCGGCGTCGGCGCCCTCGATGTGGTCGCTTGGTCGCAGGTCGGAGTCCGCGACCCCGCGATCGGCCCCTGACGGCAGGGCGTCGGCGGGCCGCAGCGGATCGGCGGAGGCGTCCGTCGCGTCCCCCCGGTCAGAGCGCCGTGACATAGGAGCCCATCACCGCCCCGAGCTGCAGCATCCAGGCGTTCCAGACGCCGGCGACCATCAGAACGCCGATGACGATGAGCAGGAGTCCCCCGATGAGATTGATGACGCGCATGTGGCGGCGGAGCCAGCCGACGGCGCCGGCGGCCCAGGCCAGCCCGAGGGCGACGACGACGAACGGCAGGCCCAACCCGACGGCGTAGGCGAGGCCGAGCGCGGCGCCCTGGACCGGCGATCCGCCGCCGAAGCTGAGGCTGAGGATGGTCGCGAGGGTCGGGCCGATGCACGGGGTCCATCCCACGGCGAAGACCGCACCCAGGACGGGAGCGCCGATCAGGCCGGTGAGCGGACGCCATCCGGGTTTGATCGTCCGCTGGAAGACGCCGAGCCGCCCCGCGAAGACGATGCCCATGATGATGACCACGATGCCGGCGACCCGGGTGATCAGGTCGCGCCAGCGGACCAACCAGAATCCCGCGGCCCCGAAGGCGATGCCGAAGATGACGAAGACGACGGCGAAGCCCAGAACGAAGAGGGCGGCGCCGATGACGACCCGGCGACGATCGCGCGCCTGGCGATCGGCGGGTGCGACGCCGTCGGTGAAACCGCTCACGTAGGCGAGGTAGCCGGGGACGAGGGGCAGGACGCAGGGCGACGCGAACGAGACGAGGCCCGCGAGGAGTGCGACGGGGAGGCCGAGGAGGAGCGGGCCGCTGACGATGTCGTTGATGCCGCCCATCAGTCGGTCTCGGCGGCGGTCTCGCGGATGATCGTCTCGAGGGTCGTCGGCTCGGTCACCTGGCCGAGGATGCGGGCGGCGACACGGCCCTGACGGTCGAGGACGAGGGTCGTCGGCACGGCGTTCGGCGGAATGCTGCTGCTGAACGCGAGCTGCACCCCGGCCTCCTTGTAGTCGAGGACCGACGGGTAGGTCACCCCGAACTGCTTCGCGAAGGCCTGCGCCGTGCCGGCCTCATCGCGGGTGTTGACCCCGACGAACTGGACGCCGTCGGGCTCGAACTCGTCGCTGAGCGACTGGAGGTCGGCCGCCTCGGCACGGCAGGGCGGGCACTGGGCGTACCAGAAGTTCACGACGACCACCTCGCCGAGCGCGTCGTCGGAACTGAACTCCGAGCCGTCGTCGGTCTCGCCGCCGAAGGACACGGGCTCGCCGCGCGAGGCCCCGGAGTACGTCTCGACGGTGCCATCGCCCGCGATGTAGTCCTTGCCGCTCCCCTCGCGGTACTGGTCGGCGAGCGGATCGCTGGAGCATCCCGCGAGAAGGAGGAGGGCGGCCGCGACGGCGACGATGCGGGCGGAGGCTGAACGTCTCATACGGCACCCGTGTCGGTGGCGGCGATCGCGAGGGAGGCGGCCGGGTTGCTGTAGCCGGTCTCGACGAAGGTGCCGTCGCGCTTGGTGAGCGAGGTGATGCTCGAGAGCGAGCATCGACGACGACGGGGGTCGTGGTAGAGCCGCTCCGCTGCGAGGTGGCGGTGCACCATCCAGATCGGCAGCTGGTGCGACACGAGCACGACCTCGCCGCCGTCCACCGACTCGTAGGCCTCGTCGATGGCCGCCATCATGCGGTTCGCGATCTCCACGTACGGTTCGCCCCAGCTCGGGAGGAACGGGTTGCGGACCCACTGCCACACCTCGGGCTTGCCGAGGACGCCGGGACCGAACCGCACCTTGGTGCCCTCGAACCTGTTCCACGGTTCGATGATCCGCTCGTCGATGTCGACATCGAGCCCGAAGCCCGTCGACCACGGCGCCGCCGACTCGCGTGTGCGCTGCAGCGGGGAGGCGACGATGCGGCGGACATCCCGGCCGGCGAACGACTCAGCCGACTTCGCCGCCATGCGGGTGCCGAGCTCGGACAGGCCGAAACCCTCGATGCGTCCGTAGAGCACACCCGTGGGATTGAAGACCTCGCCGTGGCGGACGAGGTGGATGGCGCTGGCGGACACCCGGCAAGTCTACGAACTGTAGAAGGGCTCATCTCCCAGCCGCGTAAGCTTGTTCGCCGTGACCCGCACCCTGATCAAGCAGCTCCCCGACCTGGCCGACGGCCAGGTCACCGTCGCCGGATGGGTCGAGACCATCCGCGATCAGAAGAAGGTGCAGTTCGTCATCCTTCGCGACGAATCGGGATCGGTCCAGCTGGTCCGTCCGCGGCCGGAGGGCGACGACGAGATCTCGTCGACCATCTCCGAGCTGACCCTCGGCAGCTTCGTCCGTGTGAGCGGCGAGCTGAAGCACGACGAGCGCGTCAAGCTCGGCGGCATCGAGGTCAAGATCGAGACGTTCGAGGTCGTCGGCAAGGCACTGCCCGAGAACCCCATCGCCGAGGACAGCAGCATCGACAAGCGCCTCGATTGGCGCTTCCTCGACCTCCGCCGCCCCGAGCTGAACCTCGTGTTCCGGGTGCAGACCACGTTCGAGCACGCGCTGCGCACCTGGTGGGTCGAGCACGACTTCGTCGAGATCCACACGCCCAAGCTCATGGCCTCGCCGTCCGAGTCGCGCGCCGAACTGTTCCAGGTCCCCTACTTCGAGACGACGGCCTACCTGGCTCAGAGTCCCCAGCACTTCAAGCAGATGGCGCAGGCCTCGGGCTTCGGCAAGATCTTCGAGATCGGCCCCGCCTTCCGCGCCGACCCGTCGTTCACCGCGCGTCACGCGACGGAGTTCACGAGCGTCGACGCCGAGATCAGCTGGGTCGACAGCCACGAGGACGTCATGCGGATGCACGAGGAGCTCCTCGTCGCCGGCTTCACGGCCGTCAAGGAGAAGCACGGGGATGAGATCAAGGCGCTCTTCGACATCGACATCGAAGTGCCATCGACCCCCTTCCCTCGCATCCCGCTCGCCGAGGCGAAGCAGATCGTCGCCGACCGCGGTTACGTCGTCCCTCGCGCGGACGACGACATGGACCCGGAGGGCGAGCGTCAGATCTCGGCCTACGTCAAGGAGACCTACGGGTCCGACTTCGTCTTCCTCACCGACTACGCGACGAGCATCCGGCCGTTCTACCACCGCCGCCATGACGACGACGCGGGTCTCACGAACAGCTACGACCTCATCTACAACGGCACCGAGATCTCGACGGGAGCGCAGCGCGAACATCGCGTCGAGGTGCTCGAGGCGCAGGCCCGCGACAAAGGTCTCGACACCGAAGAGCTGGCCACCTACCTCGACTTCTTCCGTTACGGCGTGCCCTCGCACGGCGGCTTCGGAATGGGGCTGGGCCGCGTGCTCATGCTGATGCTGCACCTGCCGAGTATCCGCGAGACCACATATCTGTTCCGGGGACCGAACCGCCTTCTCCCGTAGTAGTCCGCGCCCCCAGTGGCACACCTGTCAGGTAGATCTGGGCGATCACGGCGTGTCCGAAAAGTATGACCATTCCTCCTCAATAGGTTGACCGGCGGCGCAGAGCCCGCGCCGCTCAGACCAGGGGGATATGTGTTCAAACGTCGTGCCATCGCAGTCGGTGCCATCACCGGCGCGCTCGTCCTGCTGCCCGCGCTCAGCGCGGCGGCAGCTCCCAGCGTGATCGCCAACGGCGACTTCCAGGTCGACGACGTCGACTCGACGACGATCACCGGGTGGACGAGCATGAACCAGCTGATCGACCTCGGCGCCACCACGATCGCCGGTTGCGTCGCGCAGGACACGAGCGACTACACGACCCTGCGTGACTACGAGTCGGAGGCGGAGGGAGTTCTCGGGACCGTGACCGTCGATGTCGACGAGGTGGTCCTCCACCCCGACACGAACGTGCAGATCTGGGTCGACGCGAACGGAGACATGGTCGCCCCGAACACCGCCGGCGCCTGGGCCGTGCACTACGGCGAGTTCACCGACGGCGATGGCGAGACCGACATCGATTTCTACCTCAACGACGGCAACCGCGACTACGCCATCTGGGAGACCGACGAGCTCGACAACGGCACGTGGGCGATCGAGGAGTTCATCGAGGACGAGGTCGAGCCCCTCTTCTCCACGGTGCCCGACCCCTCCGTTCGCCAGGACAACGTCCCCGGGCCGGACGACGCCGACTTCTGGGATGACACCCCTGGGTTCGAGACCACCATCACCGACGAGTACTACGACTACGCCACTGACGAGTACCTCCCCCTCGAGAACGGGAACAAGGCGCTCAAGCTGTCGAGCGACTTCGATTCCAACGAGGACGGCTACGTCGCCCACGGCCCCGCTGTCTACAGCGACGTCTTCACGGTGAGCAACGCGCGCACGATCTCGCTGGACTGGATGGCCGCAGCGGTGTCGGACGACTACCACGTGCTCGGCTACGTCCTGAACGTGGCGACCTGCGAGCAGACCGAGGTCCTCGACTCGACCGGCGAGTCCCAGGCCTGGACGACGGCCTCGGTGAATCTCACGACCCCGGGCGACTACCGGTTCGTCTTCGTCGCGGGATCGTACGACTACAGCTGGGGTGGGGCCGCGGGCGCTGAACTCCTGATCGACAACATCCGCTCGACCGTGACGATCAACGGCACGGGCCTCGACCTCGCGCTGGACCTCGACCTCGGTCAGCCGGTCGGGGGTGCAACCGTGCAGCTCACCGGTGGCGGGCTCCAGCCGAACTCGGCCTGGACCGCGGTCATGCGTTCCGAGCCCGTCACTCTGGCGACGGGTGTCGCCGACGCCGGCGGCAACTTCTTCCAGCTCGCGCAGCTCCCCGCCAACGTCGAGCCCGGACGGCACAGCATCACGCTGACCGGAATCCGCCCCGATGGATCGCCGATCACGGATGTCGCTTACATCACTGTGGCGGCCAATGGAACGCTGCTCTACCTGTCCTTCGACGGGCCCGAGGGCACCGGCGCGGCCCTGGCGGCGACGGGAGCCGACACGACGCCATTCCTCGCGATCGCCGGGGCACTGCTCGTCGGTGGAGCCGCGCTGACCACGGTGAGCGTGGTTCGCCGCCGCAAGCGCACCGCCTGACAGGCAGGACGCAGCACGGAAGAAGGGCCCCGAGCAGCGCTCGGGGCCCTTCTGTCTCAGCCGTCAGACGGCGCTGGCGGCCGTGAGAGCTGACCGCAGTCGCGACGAGTCCACTCGCCAGAAAGCATGCAGATTGCCGTCGATCAGGACGACCGGGATCTTCTCGCCGTACTGCTCCATCAGCTGGGGATCGGTCAGGATGTCGACCTCGGTGACGTCGACCGCCCCTTCGGGCAGGTCGGCCACAACGGTCTCGACGATCTCCTTGGCGACCTCGCAGAGGTGGCAGTCGGCCTTGCCGTACAGAGTGAGAGCAGTCACGCCGTTCAGCCTAGATCGCGCTCCCGACCACCCACTGCGAACTGCGGCGGACATGGAAAACGCCGGACCAGATGGTCCGGCGTCTCGCACTCGAGCTGGCTCGTCTACTTCTTGTTGCGACGCTGGTGGCGCGTCTTGCGGAGCAGCTTGCGGTGCTTCTTCTTGGCCATGCGCTTGCGGCGCTTCTTGATGACTGAACCCATAGGGAAACCTCACTGATGATCTGTACGGACAACCGGGTCAGTACAGACCTCGGAAAACGTGCCCCCGCAGTCTACCGGCACGAGCCGTGACTGGCGAGTTCGGTGGAGCGGGCGCTCAGCTGACGCAGCCGGCGGGTCAGCCGAGTTCGGCGACGTGGTTCTCGATGGCCGCTTCGACAGCCGACTCGGGCACCCGGAAGGACCGGCCGAAACGGATCGCCGGGAGCTCACCTGAGTGAACGAGACGATAGACCGTCATGCGCGACACGCGCATCATGTCGGCGACCTCGGCGACGGTGAGGAATCGGGCGTCTGCGAGTGACATGCCTGACCTCCCCGATCTCGAATCCTGCGCGCTCGGCAAATGATGCCGCGCCCCTGTGCAGCATGGTCACTCTAGGTGCTGATGTGACAGCTGTAAAGATCGTCAGTCGCTGCCGCGGCCCGAGCGGAGTCGCGACGCGAAGCCTGCTGCAGCGTAGACGACGGCACCGGATGCGGCACCGATGCGCGACGCCACGAGCCGCGGACCCGCTCCGAGCACCGCGGGGGGCGCGTCGTCCGCCCCCATCCCGTCGTAATCGGCGCTGAGGAACGGCAGCAGCCAGTCCTCCACCGTCTCGAGTGGGGAGTAGTCGAGCCGGTAGAACCGGTGCTGCCCCTGATCCCTGACCGTCACGAGCTGGATGTCGCGCAGCACCTTGAGGTGCTTCGAGACCGTCGGCTGGCTGAGGCCCATGGCGACGACGAGTTCGCCGACGCTCATCTCACCCCCGTGGGGCGCGTCGGGGCCCTCGAGATAGCGCTCGAGGAGCGCGCGCAGCAAATCGCGCCTGGTCGCGTCGGCAATGACGTCGAAGATGTCCGCCATGTGTGCAAGGTTAGGGCGCCGGACCATCCCCGCACAGCATCGATTTCGGGAAGCGTCCGCCTAGCATGTCAAGCGCGAGGAGGAGACATGGCGCTGCGCGTCGAAACGCGACCGTTCGGCGAACGCCTGCGCGACGGTTTCAGCTACCTCGCCTCCCGCACTCCCGCCCGCTTCGCGATCGTCATCTTCGTCGGTCTGATAGCCCTGTTCACCTCATTGCTGTCGCTGCCCGCCATGACGACCTCCGGCCGGGTCGCCGACCTCGCCGACGCGTTGTTCACCGCCACCTCGGCCATCTGCGTGACGGGCCTGGTCACCGTGGACATGGCAACCTACTGGTCGCCTCTGGGACAGGTGATCATCGTCCTTGCGACGCAATTGGGGGCGGTGGGGGTCCTCACCCTCGCATCGGTGATGGGACTCGTCGTCTCGCGTCGCCTCGGCCTGCGACAGCGGCTCCTGGCGGCCGGCGACGTCAACCCGATGGCGCTCCAGCGGGGCGGTCAGGGCAATAGCCCGGCGTCCCGCCTCGGCGAGGTGGGCGGTCTCCTGGCAACGGTTGCCGTCAGCATGCTCGTCATCGAAGTGGTGATCGCGCTCCTGATGCTCCCCCGATTCCTCGTCGAGGGCGTCGAGTTCGGAGTCGCGCTTCGTGACTCCGCTTATTACTCGGCGATGGCATTCACCAACACCGGATTCGTCTTTTCGCAAGCGGGCCTCGCTCCTTATGCGGGCGACGTCTACTTCCTCTCTCTGCTCATGATCGGTGTGGTCCTCGGCGGTCTGGGCTTTCCTGTGATCTACGCCCTGAGCCGGAATCTCGCGAGACCGCGCCGATGGTCGTTGCACGTCAAGCTCACCCTCACGACTACGACGATTCTTTTCATCCTCGGCGCCGTGGCGTACATGGCGCTCGAGGCGGGCAACGAGCGCTCGATCGGCGGCAAGGGTGTCGGCGAACTTGCGTTCCAGTCGCTGTTCCTCTCGGTCATGACACGATCGGGCGGCTTCTCGACCTTCGACACCGGGGATCTCAACCATTCGAGCATGCTGGTCACGGACATGCTCATGTTCATCGGCGGCGGATCGGCGTCGACCGCCGGCGGCATCAAGGTGACGACGATCGCCATCCTGTTCATCGCGGCGTTCGCGGAGGCGCGCGGCAACGCGTCGATGGAGGCGTTCGAACGGAAGATCCCGGGAGACGTGCTGCGACTCGCGGTCAGCGTCGTGCTGTGGGGCGCGACGACGGTCGCACTGAGCTGCATCATCCTGCTGCAGCTGCAGAAGGACGCGAACCTCGACGCCGTCCTCTTCGACGTCATCTCGGCCTTCGGCACCTCGGGCCTGTCGAGCGGATTCACCGCGACGCTCGAGGACCCCGGCAAGTACGTGCTCTCCGGAACCATGTTCATGGGCCGCATTGGTACAGTGACACTCGCCGCGGCCCTGGCAGCGAGCCAGCGTAGACAGCTGTTCACCCGCGCCGAGGAGAGGCCGATCGTTGGTTGACCGGATTCCGCACAACGCGCCCGTGCTCGTCATCGGTCTGGGTCGGTTCGGGGCAGCCACTGCCGGTCAGCTCGATCGCCTCGACCGCGAGGTTCTCGCCATCGACGAAAGCGCTCTGCTCGTGCAGAAGTGGTCGGAGCGTGTGACGCATGCCGTTCAGGCCGATGCGCGGAGCATCGATGCGCTTCGCCAGCTCGGTGCTGAGGACTTCTCGGTCGCGGTGGTGGCCGTGGGGTCCTCTATCGAGGCCAGCGTGCTGATCACCGCCAATCTCGTCGACCTCAAGATCCCCCAGATCTGGGCGAAGGCGATCTCCCAGTCGCACGGCAAGATCCTCGAGCGCATCGGCGCCAACCACGTGATCTACCCCGAGGCAGAGGCGGGCGAGCGCGTCGCCCACCTCGTGTCCGGCCGCATGCTCGACTACATCCAGTTCGACGACGACTTCGCGCTCGTCAAGATGTATCCGCCGAAGCCGATCCGCGGTCTGTCGCTCACCCAGTCGGATGTGCGCCGCAAGTTCAAGATCACCGTCGTCGGCGTCAAGTCCCCGGGCAAGCCGTTCACCTACGCCACGGCCGACACAGTCGTGTCGAACCACGACCTCATCATCGTCTCGGGCGCCGCAGCGGACATCGAACGCTTCGCCTCCCTCATCTGACCCGCGCCCCGCGGACTCAGGTCAGGGCTGGGCAGGTCGGGACCGCGGCGGGTCAGGACAGGGAGGCGGTGATCTCCGCCGAGCGAGCCGCTGCGGCCGCCGTCGCGGCGTCGAGAGTCGACGCCAGATCCCGCGCCTCGAGGACCGCGACCCCGCGCTCGGTCGTGCCGTTCGGGCTGGTCACCCTGCGCCGCAACTCCGCGGCATCGAGATCCGAGGACGCGGCGAGCGCCGCCGCCCCGTGCACGGTCTCGCGGGCGAGCGCGTCCGCCAGCTCGGGGTCGAGCCCCCGCGCCCGAGCGGCCGCGGCCAGCTGCTCGATGAAGTAGAAGACGTAGGCCGGGCCCGAACCCGACACAGAGGTGAGCGCGTCCTGCCGGTCCTCGTCGATCACGTGGACGGCACCCATCGTCGAGAAGACGCGCTCCACCAGCTCGAGCGCACCGGGTTCGACCGCACTGCCGGCGCTCAGGCCCGTCACTCCCAGACCGATCGTCGCCGGAGTGTTCGGCATCGCGCGAACGACAGCGGTTCCGGCGGGGAGCTCGGCCTCGATGCGGGAGGTGGGGATACCGGCGGCGACGCTCACGACGATCGCATCCGAGTCGAGGGCGTCTGCGATCTCGGAGGCCAGGGCTGCGATGCCGACGGGCTTGACGGCGAGCACGACGACTTTCGCACCACGCACCGCAGCGCGGTTGGCGTCGGCATCATCGTCTGTGGTCAGAACCGTCACGCCGTCGGCCGTGACGCGCTCCGCTGATGAGCGCGAGCGAGTCGTGACGGCGATGCCGGAATCCACCGAGACGCCGGGGGCGGTGAGCCCTGCGAGGATCGCTCCCCCCATCGAGCCGGCTCCGAGAATGGCCACGTGGGGCAGCGAAACGTCCGGGGAATCTTGCACGCGCCCATCTTAGGATTGGGCCACCAGTCGTTCGGAGCTCCCTCGATGTCCACTCACTCGCCAGATCTCAGCGCAATCGACGCCGCAATCCACGCGGTCGGACTCGTGAAGGGGGTGTCGGCGCTCCACGCACTCGAGCGGGCGGACGGCGGGCTCGTCGTCGTCGCACGCGTCGGCCTCTCGCCGCTCCTGCGGCTCACCGAGGTCGTCCTCACCATCGGCGAAGTGGACCACGCGGTCCGCAAGGCCGACAGCCGTGTCGAAGCGGTCTTCGTCGAGCCCGACATCGCCGCGGACTCGGCGACCCCCACCGAGACCATCGTCATCCGCGCCCTCGACTGACCCGGGCAGGCGGTCGGGCTACCTCCGGTCGTCGAAGAACTGCCGCAGCATCGCCGAGCTCAGGTCGGCGTCGACACCGGCGACCACCTCGACCCGGTGCGGCAGCCGCCGATCCCGCAGCAGGTCGTAGACCGACCCGACCGCGCCGGCCTTGTCGTCCCATGCCCCGTAGACGACGCGACCCACGCGTGACGCGAGCGCCGCGCCCGCGCACATCGCGCACGGTTCGAGGGTGACGACGAGGATGCAGGAGGCGAGATTCCAATCGCCTCGCAGAGCCGCGGCCGCCCTGAGCGCCACGACCTCGGCATGAGCCGTCGGATCTCCCGTCGCCTCGCGCTCATTGCGTCCTCGCGCGATCACGACGCCGCTCTCGTCGACGACGACCGCCCCGACCGGGACATCGCCGGTCGCCAGCGCAGCGCGGGCCTCAGCCAGCGCCTCGGCCATCCAGGACCGCACGTTCGTCTGCTCGCTCACGCCCTCGGTGCTCCTCGTCGGCTCGAGACCATTAGATTGACCCTATGCGAGTGCATGTGGCCGACCATCCCCTGATCACCCACAAGCTCACGGTCCTGCGTGACAAGACGACGCCCTCGGCGACGTTCCGCAACCTCACGGAGGAGCTCGTCACGCTGCTCGCCTACGAGGCCACGCGGGGGGTTCGCACCAACACCGTCGAGATAGAGACCCCCGTCGCGGTGACGACCGGCCTCGCGATCAGCGATCCCAAACCGCTGGTGGTGCCCATTCTCCGCGCCGGACTCGGCATGCTCGACGGAATGGTCAAGCTCCTGCCGAGCGCAGAGGTCGGCTTCCTGGGCATGGTCCGCGACGAGACGACACTCGAACCGTCGGTCTACGCGGAACGCCTGCCCGACGACCTGTCGAACCGGCAGTGCTTCGTACTCGACCCGATGCTGGCGACGGGCGGATCCCTGCTCGCGGCGATCGAGTACCTGTTCGATCGCGGCGCGGTGGACGTGACCGCCATCTGCCTGCTCGCCGCTCCCGAGGGTGTCGCCGCCATCGAGCGCGCCATCGACGGCCGGAACGTGTCGATCGTGCTCGGAGCACTCGACGAGCGCCTCAACGAGCACGGCTACATCGTCCCGGGACTGGGCGACGCGGGCGACCGCCTTTACGGCACCGTCTCCTGATCCACGAGCTGCCCGTTTCGGGCAGTTCTCGCGGTCGAACACTGCCCGAATCGGGCGACTCGCCGTTCTGATCGAACGGAAATGTTGACATGTCTCACTTTCGTAGGACAAAATCGACCCCATGTCTCACTATTCGCGCATCCTGACCTCCCTCGAGGCCTCCGGATCCGCCGGCATGATGGCCGGCTGCGCGATGTCGTGTCGAATGTGCCGCTGAGCCTTCTACCCGCCGAGTCCACAGCTCCACCAGCGCCGAGGTCGTACCCCTCGAAGCCGACTGGTCGGCAGGACTCCCCGTCGATCCTCTGATCGACGCGCTCCCGCATTCGCTTCTCGCACGGCTGGCCGTGCCGCTCATCTTTGAGCACCCTCATCGAAGGTCTTCTCCGACAATGTCGCTTCTCCAGCTCGATCTCGCCACCACCACTCGCCGTCCCACCCTCGCCGACCGTCAGGTCGACCGGCCCGTCGCCCCTCTCCGTCCCGTGACGACGGCGGACGCTCCCGCCAAGCTGCACGCGGTTCCCGAGGGCACCGAGGCCCGCGGCTTCGCTCTCTACGTCGGCGTCGACGAGGCGAAGGCGGCCGCTGCCGGCATCGACCTCCCCACCCTCGTCCGCGCGCTCCGCGCACTGACCGCCGAACTCGTCCCCTCAGCCGAGACGCATGCCGCCGTCGCCCTCGCCCGCGCACGCTCGGGTGGTCGGGATGTCGAGGTCGTCCGGCTCGCGCTCCAGGAGCCCGCCGCTCTCGCCGGGCGGCGGGGCGCCGAAGAGGAGGTTCTGGCCGGCTCGGCCGAGGGCGTCGTCATCGATATCTCGCGCAAGCACGTGACACTCGGCGGCGAGGTGGCCCCTCTCACCTTCAAGGAGTTCGAACTCCTCCAGTACCTGGTGCTTCGCGAAGGGCGCACCATCGACCGCTCCGAGATTATCTCCGCGCTCTGGGGCGCCGGCGACGAGGAGGCACCGAATTCGCGCACGATCGACGTGCACGTGCGCCGCCTGCGCTCGAAGCTGGGTTCGTACCAGGCGATCGTTCGCACGGTCCGTGGAGCCGGTTACCGGTTCGACCGCCATGCCGACGTCATCGTGCGCCACTCGCACGGAGCTCCGAGCCCCGACCGCTTCTGATCCCCGCGGTCGCCGTCACGCCGATCCGCAACGACGGCCGATGTACTCGAAGACCAGGGCGCGCACCTCGGACGGCATGACGAGCGTGATCTCGGACGTCTGATCTCCCACGGTCATCGTGAGCGGGAAGCGCGTACCCACCTTGTCCTCCGCGACGGCGTGCGGATCGCACCGGGCCGGCACGACGGGCAGCACGATCGTCGACGTCGACTCCCCCGGGATCCTCTGATCGAGCGGCCAGGAGTCCGCTCCGCCCTCGGGTTGCAGCAGCACGGTGCTCCCGACACTGTCGACCGTGACGTCGACATCGCTGATCGTGGAAACGGTCAATGGCACGAGCGCCACCTCGTCGGCCCCTGAGCCGCTGAATTCGACGCTCGCGCCGAAGGCCACCTCCGCCGCCGATGCGACGGCCGCAGCGGAACACTGCTCCTCCGTCACCCGACCCACCATCTCGAGCGGATCGGTCACCTCGACCGTCGCGACCCCGTCCCGGTCCGCCACTGCGAACGTCAGCCGTGCTGTGCCGGACCCGACACCGGGCGGGCAGATCGCGACAGGGATCTGAACCGGGAGGTCGCGCGTGATCCCGCCGCGGACCTCGCTGTCGCCGGTCCAGACAGCATCCGACTCGAAGCGCGGATCGTTGTAAGCGACCTCGGACACGACGACGTCCTCGTCGGATGCGTTGATGACACGTACCTGCATGCGACCAGCGGCATAGTCGGTGCGGTTCTGCAGGACCTCGACCCGTAGGTCCCCAGGCAGCACCGCGGAGCTCTGCGCGCACCCCGCGACGAGCCCTCCCCAGGCGACGGCTAGCGCGAGCGAGGCCCCGGCACGCGCGACAGTCGCGAGCCGCAGCGGCCGGGCTGCCCCACGAGCATCGGTCACGGAGAATTCCCAGGGAAGAATCGCGCCCAAAGACTGGCGCGCGTTACCAAACCGTTATATCTTTCAAGAGCGTTAGTTGTTTGCTGTGGCAGCTAACGCGGAATGTGATTGCAGGACACTCTTGGTGCAAGGGAGAGGGCCGGCCGCCAGCCTCTGCGGCCGGCCCTCAATCATGCCACGAGCCGCAGCGTCAGCGCATTCCCGCCATCCCCCCGGTCGGCCCTATTCTTGAGCCCACCGGCCGAGGAGGAACATGGCGAAGTCGACCGCAGTGACGGCGTGGGAAGCGCTCTTCAGAGCACAGGTGGCCGTTATGCGCCAACTGGCGGCGGAATTCCCGAAGACGCTCTCGCTCAACGAGTACGACGTGCTGTTCAATCTCTCGCGCGCACCCGGACAGCGCTGCCGCCTACGCGACCTGACCCAGCTCGTGCTCCTGACCCAGCCGAGCATCAGTCGACTCGTCGATCGACTGGCGGCGCGAGGCCTCGTCGAGAAGACGCCGGATGAGAACGACGGTCGCGGCACGTTCGTGCAGCTGACGCCCGAAGGCTTCGAGATCTACCGGCAGGTGGCGGTCGAGCACGCGAAGTCGATCCGCCAGCGCCTCTCGGAGTCGCTCGACGCGCAGGAGCTCGCGGAACTCGAACGCCTGAGCATCAAGCTCAGGAACGGCGCCTGACGAAGGCCGGTCACGGCTCGAGGGCTTCGCGGCGCGACTCTGCCGATGGCGGGCTTGGCCCGCCACCGGCGACAGTCAACTGAGATCCGTCCGCGTGAGCGGGTCCGTGCGGGGTGGGTAGTCCCGCGTGCCTCAACGTTGGCCACGAGGTCGACCGACTGCCTGCACGACATTGGGGGAATGTCGATGCATCGGGTAGCTTTCGGTCCGACGGTGGTGAAGTCCTCGCAATGCGCTCCGACCTCGGACTTCAACATATAGGGCGCGTCACCACCTCGCCAGCAAATGTCCCCCAAATGGTGGACCACCGGTCAGAATTGTCCCCCTCCTTGAGGACAGCTGAAAAGAGATCCCCTCATGGGAGCCCCGTCTTGTCCCCCGGAGTGGGGGTGATAGGACGGATCGGCAGATCCGGCCCTGGGCTGATAACCGCAAATGGTCGACTCGAGCTGCGGCCTTTCCCGGGGAGAATGCTGAGGGTTTTCACCCGAGTTCTCCGAGTAGTCCCATCGGCAAGCAGTGATCCGCGTTAGCTTGAGGCGAGTGGCCCCAGTCCCCGGCCGGGTCCTCCCCCATCAACCGCTGGACCAGCTGGTCGTTCTCATCGCGGACGGCAACCGGGCGGCCCTCTCGCAGTTCTACGACCGAACGGCACCGCGAGTGCTCGCGCTCGTGCGGGGATCCCTCGCCGACGACCGGCACTGCGAGTCCATCGCCGAGGCGGTCTTCCTCGAGGTCTGGCGGAATGCCGGCCGCTACGACCCGCGGGCGGGCGAACCACTCGCGTGGGTGCTGACCCTCGCCCGCGAAGAGGTCACCGCGCGCCTCAGCGACAGCGAACGGAACAACGGCTCGCCGACGCGATGAACGCTCCCGCCGGCACGGCCGACAGGCGCGGCGCAGGGCTCAGCGCCGACGCCTCACCGCCGGCGCACTGTCGACGGGGGCCCGGAACAGCAGGGCGATGGCCAGCAGCGCGGCGGCGGCCAGGACATGAGCGCCAGCCCATAGCGTGCCGGAGAAGTCGAAGGGGTAGATCGGGTTCCAGATGATCGCCACCGCGACAGCCGGCAGCGCCCACGGCCAGGCCGTGTTCTGCATGGCGATGACCGCCACGATGAGCGCCAGGATGGCGACGGCGAAGCGGACGATCAGGTAGCCGTCGCTGCCGAGCACGAATATTCCGGCGATCAGGGCGGTCGCGCACAGGATGGCGGGCAGGAACGCGGGGCGGCCGCGAGTCTGGGTCATCTCATGATCCTGACATCCGGTGGCCCCGCGGGCTCACCGCGCGCGGGGCGGTGCGCCCGCGTCGACGTCGTCCGACGCCGAGTCCGCGGCCGCAGCAGGCTCTGCGGTCGTCGAGCCCGCAGGAGCTCCGTTCCGGTGCGCGGCTTCGAGAGCCTCCGCCTCGTCGCCTCCGATCGCCTCGCCGCGCGCGACCAGACCGGCCACGTCGGAGAGCGGGATCTCCTTGAGGAACAGCGACAGGATGAACGCGATGCCGATGAAGGGGATGAGGTACCAGAAGACCGGGGCGAGGGCGTCGGCATAGGCGTTGACGACCCCGTCGCGGACCGCGTCGGGAAGCTGGCTCAGCGTCGCCGGGTCGAGCGTCGCGGTCGATCCCGCCGCCGCCTCGGGAGTCGCACCCGCGGCGGTGAAGACACCCGTCAGGTTCTCGGTGAGGCGCGTCGTGAAGAGCGCCCCGAAGATCGCGACTCCCAGCGACGCTCCAACCTCGCGGAAGTAGTTGTTCGTCGAGGTCGCGGTTCCGATCATTCCGGGGCTGACCGCGTTCTGCACGACGAGGACGACGACCTGCATGATGAGCCCCAGGCCGGCGCCGAACACGAACAGGTAGACGCAGATCAGCCAGATCGGGGTGTCCGCGGTCAGGGTCGTCATGGCACCCATGGCGGCGCCCGTGAGCAGAGTGCCGACGATCGGGAAGATCCGGTAGTGGCCGGTCCTCGAGATCGCGATGCCCGAGACGATCGAGGTGCCGATGAGGCCGACCATCATCGGCAGAAGCAGCAGCCCGGAGACCGCGGCGGACGTGCCGGACGACATCTGGAGGAAGGTGGGCACGAAGCCGATCGCGGCGAACATGCCGAGGCCCAGAGTGAAGCCGATGGCGGTCGCGTTGACGAAGATCGGGTTGCGGAAGAGCGCGAGCGGGATGATCGGGTCGGCAGCCTTGGATTCGACCCAGATGAACAGCGCCGCCGCGATGACCATGCCGGCGCCGAGCATCCAGGTCTCGGGCGCCGCCCAGCCGAAGTCCTTGTCCCCGCCCAAGTCGGTGAAGAAGATGAGCAGGGTCGTCGCCGCCGAGAGGAGGACGAGTCCGAGCACGTCGATCTTCTGAGTCGCCTTCTTGTTCGGCAGGGTGAGCGTGAACCAGGCGATGGCGAACGCGGCGATGCCGACCGGGATGTTGATGTAGAACGCCCACTGCCAGGTGAGGTGGTCGACGAAGTAGCCGCCGAGGAGCGGACCGCCGACGGCCGAGAGACCGAAGATGCCGCCGAGGGGGCCGAGGTACTTGCCGCGCTCGGAGGCGGGGACGATGTCGGCGATGATCGCCTGCGAGAGGATCATCAGACCGCCGCCGCCGAGGCCCTGGATCGCCCGGAACACCACGAAGGACCAGAAGTCGCCCGCGAAGGCGCACCCGACGGAGGCCAGGGTGAACAGCGCGATCGCGATGAGGAAGAGTCGTCGGCGGCCGAGGACGTCACCGAACTTGCCGTAGATCGGCATCACGATGGTCGTGGCCAGCAGGTACGCGGTGGTGATCCAGACCTGGTGCTCGACGCCGCCGAGCTGCCCGACGATCGTCGGCATGGCAGTCGAGACGATGGTCTGGTCGAGGCTGGAGAGCAGCATGCCGGCGATGAGCGCGGCGAAGATGATCCAGATCCGCCGCTTGGTGAGAAGCAGCGGGGCGTCCGCAGGGCGGGCGGTCGGTGCGGTGGAAGACACGGTTCAGGCTCCAGGGTTGTTCGCGGACGACGGTGCGGCCGGCGGGAAGACGGCCCGGGCGGCGACCAGCGCGTCGCCCAGGAGTGAATCGAAGGATCGGGTGTTGCCGGGGGCGACGAATCTGCCCATCGCGATGCGGATCACCGAGTTGGCTATCGCGACGGCAGCCTGCGCCCGGACGTCGGCGGGCTCGAACCCCTCGCGCGCGGCCACCAGCCCGGTGAGTTCGCGCTCGCGCTCGCTCCCCGACTTCATGAGTCGTTCGAGCAGCTGCGGCTCCTTCTCGAGCGCCGCGATGAACCCGGCGGCCTGCTGAGGGGTGAGGCCGATCGCCGAGACCTGATGGATGGCCAGTTCGGCGAGGTAGTCGACGGGACTCGTCGCGCCCCGCTCCGCGTCACGGGCATCGAGGAAGGCGACGGCCTCCTCGATCTCGACCGCGGCATTGTCGGCACCGACGATCGCGTCCTCTTTGGTGCGGAAGTAGTTGAAGAAGGTGCGGCGCGAGACGCCGACCTCGTCGCAGACCTGATCGACGGTGAAGCCGTGAAGGCCGTGCTCCGCTGTCATGGCGCGGGTGACGTTCGTGATCGAGCGACGGGTCTGCTCCATGCGCCGGTCGCGCACGCTCATAACTGCACTATCGCTCATAGAGTGCATGATTGCACTATGGGTCTCATAGTGCAATACGACTCGCGGTGTCAGTCCAGCAGGTCGTCGAGCAGGTCCTGGTAGTCCTCGGACGTGACGGCCACCTCTCCGGAGTAGGGGTGGTCCATGTCAGCCGTCACGAAGATCAGCAGCCCCACGAAGACCGCGATCACGCCGGACATGAACAGGTGCACTCGGACACGCTTCACCTCGATGAGCCCGAGGAGGACCGCATTGAGCAGCGCGCCGATGCCGATGACGACCCAGAACAGCGACGGCAGCGCGAGGTGGGTCATATCGACCCGCGTCCGCCGCGCGAGGATCAGGTCGTTGAACGCCGCGATGGTGTTGTTGTGGAGCACCTGCATACCCGGGGTGGTGGGTTCGAACGACAGCAGCAGATCCTGCAGCCCGAGGACCCGCATGTCGTCCTCGGTCGGCACCCGCCCGAGTGCCTGGGCGGGGAAGTCGATGGTCACCACGCCTTCCGTGTAGCTGCGGAGCGCATCCATCAGCTGACCGGCGATGGGGTCGGGGTATCCGCTGACATCACGGAAGAGGGTCGCGATGGCCGACGTCTCCGCGAGGACGGCCTCGTCGACCCGCATGAAGTTCTCGTAGACCGACACCGCGACCAGGGCGAGCAGGATGCCGTAGAAGACGCCGTACGCGGTGATGGCATACCCGAGCACCCGGTCCCACTCGAGGGAGTCGACCGCCGCGCGACGAACGGGACCGCGCAGTACGAGGAGCACACCCCACGACACGAGCAGGAAGCCCGCGACGAAGATCGGCAGCGACAGCCAGATCGGCCACTGATACAAGAAGTCACCCACGCGCTCATCATGACGCGCGCGGCGGCGGAACCACGGCTGCGGCGCACCCGCCGCGTGTGATCAGCCGATCTGCGCCATCCGCGGTGCGAAGTCGTCGCCGAGGCGACGGGCCCAGCCCGCAGGGTCGGGCGTGACGGCACGGTAGTGCAGGTGCTCGATGCCGACCGCGGCGAACTCCTCCGCCTGGCGCAGTGCGGTATCCGGGTCGGCGACGGGGTCGACCATGCCCGCCATGGCCGTCTTCTCGATGCTCGCGTAATCGCGTCCCTCCGTCTCGCAGTGACGGGCGAGCACCTCGAGCTTGTGCTTCGCCGCCGCCGCGTCGGGCACGATGAGGTTGGTGGCGTCGGCATAGCGGGCCACGAGGCGGAGGGTCTTCTGCTCGCCGGAGCCGCCGATCACGATCGGCGGGTGCGGCTTCTGCACGGAAGCGGGAACGTTGATCGTCTCGGCGAGCTGGTAGTACTCGCCGGCGAACGGACCGTCGTCGTCGCTCCACATCTGCAGGGCGATCCGGATGGCCTCTTCGAGGCGCCCGAAGCGCTCGGCGAGCGGCGGGTACGGGACACCGAGTGCGAGATGCTCGCGCTCGTACCAGGCGGCGCCGATGCCCAGGAACGCGCGGCCCTCGGAGAGCACGTCGAGCGTCGTCGCGATCTTGGCGAGCAGACCGGGATGACGGTAGGTCACACCGGTGACCACGGTGCCGAGCTTCACCGTGCTCGTCTTCGCCGCGAGGTAGCCGAGCGTCGTGTATCCCTCGAGCATCGGGTCGTGCGCCGTCCGGAACTGCTCCATCTGGAAGAAGTGGTCCATGACGGTGAGCCAGGACGCCCCCACCTCCTCAGCCGCTTCCGCCGTGCCGCCGAGCGCGGGGGCCAGAGCGGCGGAACCGCCGGGGATGTTGAAGTCCATGAAGTGGATACCGAATCGCATGGCTCCATCATCACCCCGCGCGGAGCCGCCCTCGCCGCGGAGGACGACCTTCACGGCCGCCGTCCACGCACTCGGCGCGGAATCCTAACGAAATCCTCACGGGCGATCGGCTCGGGCGGCCGGATCGACGCCCCCTCACCGTGTAGAAACGGCTGGTGACCACTCGAGCCCAACCCGCCGACGCCGACGCGCTCGAGCCCTCGCCGCTGCCGCACCTGCGCAGCGATCGGCTCCGGTCCTGGCTGCTGTACGGACTGAAGAGCAACTCCGGCTCCCACCCCGGACCGCACGCCGAGACCGTCGAGAAGACGCACTCCTGGTGGCGGGTCATGTGCCTCACCGGTGTCGACTACTTCTCGACACTCGGCTACCAGCCGGCGATCGCCGCGGTGGCCGCAGGGCTGCTCTCCCCGATGGCGACCATCGTCCTCGTGCTGCTCACCCTGCTCGGCGCGCTCCCCGTCTACCGTCGCGTCGCACGCGAGAGCTTCCGGGGAGAGGGGTCGATCGCGATGCTCGAACGCCTGCTGCCCTGGTGGGGCGGAAAGCTGTTCGTGCTCGTCCTGCTGGGATTCGCGGCGACCGACTTCATGATCACGATCACCCTGTCCGCCGCCGACGCGACCGCCCACGCGGTCGAGAATCCGTTCGCACCCGCCTGGTTCGACGGCGCGGAGGTCCCCCTCACCCTCGGACTCGTCGCCCTGCTGGGCATCGTGTTCCTGAAGGGATTCAAGGAGGCGATCAACATCGCGGTCGTCCTCGTCGCCGTGTTCCTCGCACTCAACGCCGTGGTCATCGTCGTGTCCATCGGGCACGTCTTCGACAACCCCGTCGTCGTGACCGACTGGTGGGCTGCGCTCACCGCCCAGCACGGCAATCCGTTCGTGATGGTGGGAATCGCCCTCATCGTGTTCCCGAAGCTCGCCCTCGGCCTCTCCGGCTTCGAGACGGGTGTCGCCGTGATGCCGCAGATCACCGGCGCACCGGGTGACACGGCCGCCAACCCCGTCGGACGCATCCGCGGCGCGAAGCGGCTGCTGCTGACCGCGGCGCTCATCATGTCGACGTTCCTCATCACCTCCAGCATCGTGACGACCCTGCTCATCCCGCAGGAGCAGTTCCAGGCGGGCGGCGAGGCGAACGGACGCGCCCTCGCCTACCTGGCTCACGAGTTCCTCGGCGACATCTTCGGCACCGCCTACGACATCAGCACGATCTGCATCCTCTGGTTCGCCGGGGCGTCGGCGATGGCGGGGCTGCTCAACATCGTCCCGCGCTACCTGCCCCGCTACGGCATGGCGCCGCAGTGGGCGGCAGCGGTCCGTCCCCTCGTTCTCGTGTTCACGGCCATCGCCTTCCTGATCACGATCCTGTTCGACGCGAACGTCGATGCGCAGGGCGGCGCCTACGCCACCGGCGTTCTCGTCCTCATCACCTCGGCCTCGATCGCCGTGACGCTCTCGGCGCTGCACAAGAAGCAGCGCCGGCGCACCGTGGGGTTCGCTGCCATCGCGGCGGTCTTCGTTTACACGACGATCGTCAACGTGATCGAACGCCCCGACGGGGTCCGCATCGCCGCGGTGTTCATCGTCGGGATCATCGTCGTCTCGCTGATCTCGCGTGTGCAGCGATCGTTCCAGCTCCGCGCGACGTCCGTGACGCTCGACGCACAGGCCCGCGACTTCGTCGAGTCGGACGCCGACGACTACGGAGCGATCCGCATCATCTCGCACGAGCCGAACACGGGGAGCGCCGATGAGTACCGGAAGAAGCTCAGCGAGGAGCGTCGCGACAGCGGCATCCCGGGGCGCGCACCCGTGCTCTTCCTCGAGGTCTATCCGGCCGACTCCTCGAACTTCGAGGAGGACCTCCAAGTAGGCGGGGTCATCCGTCACGGCTTCCGAATCCTCCAGGTGAAGAGCGGGAATATCCCGAACACCCTGGCGACGATCCTGCTCGAGATCCGGGACGTCACCGGAGTGGTGCCCGAGATCTACTTCGAGTGGACCGAGGGCAACCCGATCTCGAACATGTTCCGCTACCTGATCACGGGTACCGGTGAGGTCGCGCCGGTCACCCGCGAGGTGCTGCGACGGGCCGAGGCGTCCAGGTCGCGCCGCCCCGACGTCCACGTGAGCTGACCTCGCGAGCGGGTTCGCCGCGCTCGGGGCCCCTCGCCAGCGGGGGCCCACCCTGAAGGGCTTCGCGTACTTCCGGACCCGGAAAAGGAGAAGGCCCCGCCGTGAACGGCGGGGCCTTCTCCTTTTGTGCGCCCGGAGGGATTTGAACCCCCGACCTATTGATCCGTAGTCAATTGCTCTATCCGCTGAGCTACGGGCGCAAATCACACGCCATCGAGACTAAGCCCGAGACGCCCTGCGGAGACGGAGGGATTTGAACCCTCGGAACCCTTGCGGGTTCTCCACCTTAGCAGGGTGGTGCACTCGACCGGACTATGCGACGTCTCCTGACGCATCAGACAGCATAGCCGCCAGAGGTGATGAGCTCTAATCGAAACCCGCCGACCGGCCCCAGCGACATCGTCTCGCGCGCGCCCCTTGTTCGGGTGTCACGCACAAGGGGGACTTTTCGGGGTACAAGATGTCCGCCATAGTGAGGACGTGTCCGCAGAAGTGAGGACATGACATGAACCCCATCGCCCCGCTCCGCCGAACGAATAGACCGAGACCGTGTTCAGCCTCATCGCTCCCCGCCCGCTCGTGCGCTTCTCGGCACACCTGCTCGCCGCCGCAGCAGTGACGGCCTCCCTGCTCGGAGGGGCCCTCCTCGCGACTCAGTCGCACAACGCCGACGCGGCACCGGTCCAGGCTCGGCTCACGACGCCGTCGACTGTCGATCCGATCGACGATGTGCAGCTGCCCACCCTCGCGGACGACGCGCGCTGAGCCTCATCCGATCGAGCTCCAGGCGAGTCGTCGGCGGCGACCTCCTGGTCCTCGAGTGGACCTACTGGTCCTCGAGTGTGCGTCCGACCGTGCAGCGTGATTCGGCAGCCGACTGGCCCAGCACGTCCGATGGCAGCACCGTGACAGGCACCTCCGTCGCCGGGGGCGCCGCCGGATCGGTGCTCTCAGGCGCCGGAGCAGCATTCGGGTCGGGAGCCGGCGCATTCGGATCTGCGACGGTTCCGGTGCGCTCCCCCTCGGGCGGCGCCTGAACCTGGACCGCCTGATCCGAGGTGATCGCGGCGAACAGCACTTCGGCCGAATCGTAGTTCGGCTCCAGTCCGCCGTCGGTCTCATAGGTCGGGTACTGCACGAAGGCGATCTTGTCGAGGTCGATCGGCTGCAGGGCGCGGGCGATCTGGACGAGCGTGTCGATATTGCGCAGCGAGTCGGAGAAGACCATGTTGCGCACCGCCGCGCCGGCGAGGCCGTAGAGCTTGCCCACATCGCCGAGGGTGTCGGAGCTCTTCACCTGACGAATCAGCGAGGAGAGAAAGTTCTGCTGCGAGCTGATGCGGGTCACGTCGCTGCCGTCGCCGACCCCGTAGCGGGTGCGCAGGAACTTGAGCGCGTCGACGCCCTGGAGGTTGTGTGTTCCGGCGTCGAGATACAGCTCGGTGTTCTCGTCCTCGATCGGCTCCGCGACGCAGACCGAGACACCACCCACGGCATTGGACATCTCGATCACACCGTCGAACGTGATGATCGCGGCGAAGGGGATGGTCAAGCCGGTGAGGTTCTCGACGGTCTTGACCGCGCAGGCGAGACCGGCTTTCGCGCCTCCTCCGCCGTACATGAGAGCCGTGTTGATCTTCTGCGCGGACGCGGGGCCGTTGGTCCCGCCATCGCCGTCGTCGCACTCGGGTATCGGGACGAACGTGTCACGGGGGAAGCTGACTGCGACCGCACTCGTGTGGTCCTGCGAGATGTGCAGCAGGATGTTGACGTCGTTGAGCTCGCTTTCGGGGTCCTCGCCGTAGGAGTAGACCGAGTTCGCGCGGCTGTCGCTGCCCACCAGCAGCATGTTGACACCGCCCTGGATGGCGCCGATCTCGGGGATCGGGGCAGCGGGCGCATCGGGGTCGCCGAGCGAGACCGTCTTCACCTGACGGCTCAAATCCCAGACGACGATGCCCGTGATGGAGGCGACGCTGGCGACGGCGACCGCGGTGACGAGACCGATGATCTTGAGGATCGCGAGGGTGACGCTCGACCGCTTGAGCCGGCCGTGACGCGCCACGGTGGGCACCGCCGCGGTTCGGGCCGAACGCCGCGTGGGCTCGCTCATCGGCATCCTTCCGCTCATCTGTTCTCGGTCGTTTTCGGCCTGCTGTTCCGCGGAACGGCGATTTCAGGCTATGTCATGGCGGCCACGGCGCCGCCAGGGCACGCGGTCGATCTCGCAAGGCTGCGATCGGGGCGAACGCATCGATCGCAGGCCGCACGCGAGTCACATCGGACGAGCCCGGAAGAGACCGAGGGTACAGGACGATTGCAGGCCCCCACCATGGCGTGCCGAGCGTGCGGAAAGCCTGAACGGACCATATGAATTCCATTGGTGAGTTGGCGGTCCCGTAAGCCGGTGCGTTAGTTTCCTAAACATCAAGGGGAGTACTCCCGTCTGCGGTCGGCCCGTCAATACGGATGCATCGAAGCATCCCGGGCCGCCGGTTCCGTCGCTCTGACGGAGCGGAGGAGACCTTGGCGTCATCAGTCCACGCCAATCCCCTTTGGAGTACCCCTGTGCAGGTAACAACCCTGACCTGGCTCATCACGATCGCCGTCACGATCGCCTTCTTCGCCTACGAGTTCTTCGCACACGTGCGCAAACCGCACGAACCGACGATCGGCGAGTCCGCTCGTTGGTCGGCGTTCTACATCGGACTCGCTCTCCTCTTCGGCGTCGGCATCGGTGTCTTCACCGACTGGAGATTCGGAGGGGAGTACTTCGCCGGCTACCTGACCGAGAAGGCGCTGTCGATCGACAACCTCTTCGTCTTCCTCATCGTGATGGCGGGCTTCGCGGTGCCGAAGATCTACCAGCAGAAGGTGCTGATGATCGGCATCATCATCGCCCTGATCCTGCGCGGCGGTTTCATCGCCATCGGCGCCGGCCTCATCGAGAGCTACTCCTGGATCTTCTACATCTTCGGCGGCCTCCTGCTCGTACTGGCCTACCGGCAGGCGTTCGGAAGCCACGACTCGAACCCCGCCGACGGTCGATTCATGCGATTCGTGCGCCGGGTGCTGCCGGTGAGCGACGAGTACAACTCGGACAAGCTCACGGTGGTGAAGAACGGCAAGCGCTTCGTCACCCCGATGCTGCTCACGATCATCGCGATCGGCTTCATCGACCTGATCTTCGCCGTCGACTCGATTCCCGCGATCTACGGGCTCACCAACGAGGCGTACATCGTCTTCACCGCGAACGCGTTCGCGCTGATGGGTCTCCGACAGCTGTTCTTCCTCATCGGCGGCCTGCTCGAGCGCCTCGTCTACCTCGCGCAGGGACTGGCGGTCATCCTCGCTTTCATCGGGGTGAAGCTCGTCTTCCACGCCCTCCACGTCAACGAGCTGCCGTTCATCAACGGCGGCGAGCACATCGAATGGGTCCCCGAGATCCCCATCTGGTTCTCGCTCCTCTTCATCGGACTCACCGTGGCGGTCGCCACCGTGGCCAGCCTGCTGAAGACCCGCGGCGACGGCGCGAAAGGCGACCGCAGCGAACTGCACGGCGAGCCGGTCGCGGTCGCGAGCGGCGGTCACTCCGTCGACGACTCGCATGAAACGACCCCCACCACCCGGAAGGACGAATCCGAATGAGCATGTTCTCGAAGCTGACCGGCATGGCCCAGAAGGCGCTCGACAAGAGCGGCTCATCTCAGCAGGGCTCGGGTTCCGGCGATTGGCGCTCGATGGTGCGCAGCGCCGCCGACGCTCTGACGGGCGACGGTCGCCCGACCCGGTCGACCCGCCCCGCGGCCGACACGGCGTATCGCGCTCCCGCGGTCCCCGCCCGTACCGGGGCCGCGGCGCCGGTAGATCCGGCGGACCGGGCGGCTATCGCCCGATACGACTATCTGCTGCAGACCGCGGATCCCCACCAGCTCGAGACGGTCCACCGTGAGGCGTTCGCACGTCTGACCCCCGCGCAGCGTGAGCAGATCCAAGCGCGGATGAACGAGGAGCTGCCCGCCCACGAGCGTCCCCGTTCCGCGGGGACCGACGACCTCGCACGCGCGGCCACACGGACCGAGATGGGCAGGCCGGGCATGCTCCGCGGGCTGCTCGCCCGCGCGGGCGGGAGCCGGTCGGGCGGCGGCATCGGTCGAACCGCGATGGTGGGCGGCGCTGCGGCCGGTGCCGGTCTCGCGGCGGGCGGTGTGCTGGGCGCGGTCGCGGGAGGCGCGATCCTCAGCTCCATCGCCGGCCCGCTGCTCGCGGACGCGGCGAACTTCGGGGTCGACTTCGACGCCCTGGCCGGGAACCTCGACATCGAGGGGCTCACCGGCGGCCTCGACGGGGTTGCCGATGGTGCCGGCGAGGCCGTCTCCGGACTGGGCGACCAGGTCTCGGGCTTCGGAGATCAGCTCGGCGGCCTCGGCTCCGATTTCCAGATCCCGGGGCTGGACGACTTCTTCGGACGGTGATCGAACCGGGCGTCGATCCACCCCGCGCGTCCGGCGGCATCTTCTGACCGTGTTCACGGGCGATGCTCCCTACAGTGAGCGCATGGAGCAGTCAGCAGCGGATCGCCGCCGGGTCGCGATCGTCATCAATCCGAGCAAGTTCGACGACCTCGACGCGATGAAGGACACCATCGCCGGGTTCTCCCTCCACTCGGGCTGGGCCGAGCCGGAATGGTTCGGGACCGCCGCCGACGACTCGGGCCTCGCCGCTGCCGAGCAGGCCGTCGCCAGCGAGCCCGATCTCGTCTGCGTCATGGGAGGAGACGGCACCGTCCGGGTCGTCGCCGGCGTGCTGCGCGGCACCGGCATCCCGTACGGTCTGCTGCCGAGCGGCACCGGCAACCTGCTCGCCCGCAACCTCGCCATTCCGGTCGATTCCCTCGAGGACGCCCTGGAGATCGCCTTCCGAGGCCAGAACCGGGCCATCGACGTCGGAGTCGCGACCTTCGACGACGGCGAGGAACGCCCCTTCGTCGTGATGGGAGGCGTCGGCCTCGACGCGCAGATCATGGCGGGGACCGACGACAACCTGAAGAAGAAGGTCGGCTGGGGCGCCTACATCGCGGCAGCCGGACCCAATCTGCTGAAGCGCCCGTTCGGCGTCACCATCGCCGTCGACGGCGAGGAGCAGCCGCAGACGAACAGCATCATGGTCCTGGCCTGCAACTGCAGTTCGGTGATGGCGGGCATCGAGATCGCGACCGGAGCCGTCCTCGACGACGGGCAGCTCGACCTCGTCGTGCTCCAGCCCAATGTCGTCGCGGGCTGGGTCGGAGTCGCCATCGACGTCGCCTCGCGCAACCGCAACGGACTCGCCTCGCTGAAGCAGTGGGCGGGGGCCGAGTTCTCGTTCGAGCTCGACAAGCCCGTGCTCGCAGAGCTCGACGGCGATCCGGTGGGCGAGACCACGACGGGGCGGTTCGGGGTGGACGTCGGCGCCCTCATCGTGCGCCTCCCCGTGCCCGCCAGCGCGAGCGCGGGACTGACTCCGAGGACGGCCAAGGTGAAGGTCGACGAGCCCGCGCCCGCGAGTCTCGAGGAGAGCGCCGGCGACGTCGAGCCCAACTAGGGTCTCCCGCGCCTGCGGGGATCTCCCGACGCGGGATGCGGGGTCGGGACGGATGCGTATATCGTTTTACCGGAGGTCCCGATGACGCAGTCCGCTCTCACGGTCGTGATCGCGCCCGACTCGTTCAAGGGCACGATCGACGCCGCCGACGCGGCGCGGGCGATCGCGTCCGGCTGGACGCGGACCCGGCCGTCGGATCGAGTCGTCATCCGCCCCATGGCCGACGGGGGCGAGGGCACACTCGACGCCATGGCCGCGAGCGCGGATCGCAGCATCCGCCACGCGCTCGAGGTGAACGGGCCCGACGGCCGAACGGTCGAAGCCTCCTGGCTCGAGCTCGACGACCGCGACATCCGCACCGGACTCGTCGAGGTCGCGAGCACCAGCGGGATCACGATGCTCAGGGAGCTCGACGGGCTCGACGCCCAGTCGACGGGGTTCGGTCAGGCCATCGCGGCCGCACTCGATGCGGGGGTCGACCGACTGCTGCTCGCCCTGGGCAGCAGTGCCTCATCGGATGGCGGCGCCGGCATGCTCCGGGCACTCGGCGCTCGCCTCCTCGATGGCGACGGGGACGACATCCCCTCGGGCAACCGCGGTCTGGCGGATCTGGCGCGGATCGACCTCTCCGACCTCCGGGCGATGCCCGCAGGAGGAGCGACGATACTCAGCGATGTGCGGAGTCCGCTGCTCGGCCCGCGCGGCGCCGTCAACGTGTTCGGCCCGCAGAAGGGGATCACCTCCAACGAGATCCCCGCCGCCGAGGCGCGCATGACCCGCTTCGCCGATCTGCTCGCTGCGACGACCGGAACCGATGCCGACACCCCGGGTGCCGGTGCGGCGGGAGGGACGGGGTTCGCGCTCCTGGCCTGGGGCGCGGAAGCCGTTTCCGGAGCCGAGACCATCGCCGACATGGCGCATCTCTCCGACGCGATCGGGTCGGCCGACATCGTCATCACGGGCGAAGGCCGGTACGACGCGTCGTCCGAGCACGGCAAGGTGGTGAGCGTCGTCCGAGATCGTGCGCAGGCCGCGGGACGCCCCGCCCTGCTCATCGCGGGGCTCGTCGCCGATGAGCCCCGCGGATTCGTCGATCACGAGTCGCTCACCGACACGGCGAGCTCGGGCGCCGAGGCCCGCAGCGATCCCGCTCGATGGCTCGTCGAGTGCGCCGCACGGCTGGCCGAGCGCACCCCCGAGGTGTGACGATGGCACCACGGGGATCCGCGAGCACTCGGACGGACCGCGCAGCGCGAAAGGCTCACGAATGACCCCTCGTCGCTCCTCTCCTTCCGGCCGACCGACCATCACCGACGTGGCGGCCCTCGCCGGTGTCTCGCCGGGCGCCGTCTCGAAGACCTTCAACGGCACGGGATCGATCTCGCCGGCGACCGGTGAACGGATCCGGGAGGCGGCCCGCAAGCTCAACTGGACCCCGAGCGCATCCGCGGTCGCACTGCGCCGCGCTCGGTCGCAGACCGTGGGTCTCGTGCTCAACCGGCAGTCTCAGTCGTCGTCACTGTCCACGACAACGGCCGACCTGATCACCGGACTCGAGTCCGTGTTCGCCGAGCACGAGTACAGCCTGCTGCTGCACCTCTTCACCCGCGATCAAGGTGAGGAGGCTGCGCTGTACCGGCGACTGGCCGACTCGCGCCGCGTGGACGGCGTGGTGCTCACCGACAGCACCATCGGCGATCAGCGCTACGGGCTGATGCGCGACCTAGGCATGCCCGCGGTGCTGGTCGGCACACCGTGGGGCGACGATCCCATCCCCCACCTGCCCACGGAGGGCGACGGTGGTCTCGGCGCCGTTGCGGAGCACCTCCTCGGACTCGGCCATCGGCGGATCGCCTACATCGGCGGTCCCGAGGATCGGGTGCAGGCGGGTATCCGGCGTCAAGCCTTCCAGGGAGCTCTCGGCGCGGCCGGCATCACGGCGCATCCGGTGGTGGCGACCCGCAGCTACTCGGCCGATGAGAGCGCCGAGCTCACCCGCACGGTCCTCGATGCGACTCCGCGCCCGACCGCGATCGTCTACGGCAACGACATCATGGCCATCGCGGGCATGACGATCGCCCGCGAGGCCGGGCTGCGGGTGCCCGAGGACATCTCGATCGTCGGCTACGACGGCTCGTCCATCGCCCGCTGGACCCAGCCCCAGTTGGCCACCGTTCAGCGCAACGTGGTGCAGCGCGGCCGGGTCGCCGCCGCGATCCTGCTCCGCCAGCTCGGGGAGACCGTCGAGGGCAGCTTCGACCTCGCTCACCCCCACCTCGTCGAGGGCCGGTCGACGGGCCCGGCGCCGAGCTGAATCCGCTCAGACGATGCGAGTCGACCCGGGTGCGTGGCGGCGCAGGGCGTCGTCGACGGCGGCCCAGGACCGCAGCACGTCGACCACCTCGGGCACGCCCCAGTCGTCCGCGTGGTCGATCGCCTGTCGCCGGGCGTCGCTGAAGAGATCGTCCACGTCGACCCTGCGCCCCTCGGAAGCCGCGAGCAGTACGCCCTCGACCATCACGAGACTCCGGATGTTGTCGTGGATCTCGTTCTCGGGCACCACGGTCGACTGGCGCGCTGCGAGGAACGCGGCGAGCGAGCCGTCGAGGCTCTCGAGTGCGTCGGGATCAGGTTCGAGCGTCTCGGTGATGTAGCCCTCATTCCCGTCGGCCACTTGGATGACGGCGGGGTCGTCGCCCGACCAGAGCAGCGAACCGGCATCTCCGCCCACGCGCCAGTCGCCGTTCCACGAGGTGTCGAAGCCGCGGTTCACCCACGACCCGTCGAAGGAGAAGGTGACGCCGTTCGAGAATTCGAAGACCGCGGCGGCCGATGCCGCGCCGTCGAACCAGCTCCAGCCGGGGTTGCTCTCGACCGCGGTCACCGCAACGGGGTCGGAGTCGGCGATCCACCGCGCCGTGTCGAAGAGGTGGATCGCCATGTCGACGGTCAGCGGTGACGCCATCTGCTCGCGGAAGCCGCCGAAGTGCGGGCCACGGAAGAAGCGCGCCGAGATGTGCCCGATGCTGCCGAGGCGTGGGAGGGCGGCGCGAACCGCGTAGAGCTGCGGGTTGAACCGCCTCGACTGGCTGACCATCAGCAGCGACCCGTGCAGCTCGGCGAGCGCGGCCAGAGCGAGAGCCTCCGCGAGCGAGGCGGCGGCCGGTTTCTCGCTCAGCACGTCGAGCCCCGCTCGCATCGCCGCCGTCGCGACGCCGCGGTGGGCGGCCGGGATGGTGGCATCCACGATCGCGTCCGCCTCGATCTGGTCGAGGGCCTCGTCGAGACTCCCGGCGACCACGATGCCGCCGAGGCTCTCGGCCGCGGCGGTGCCGACGGCGCGGTCGACATCGACGTCGACGAGAGCGACCGGTTCCGCTCCCTCCGAGTCGCGGACGGTGCGAAGCCATTTGGTGCCCATGTTGCCGGCACCCACCACGACGAATCGGGTCATAGTCCCCAATCCCCCCGACTGTCGATCCGCGTGTTGACGGGCGCGACACCCGTTCGCTCGCCTGCCGCCCACCGCACTCCGTTGGCGATGACCTTCAGCACGTCGTCGTTCCGGTAGACCGGGAAATGCTGGTCTCCGGGGCTGAAGTAGAAGATCTTCCCCCGTCCACGGCGGAAGGTGCAACCGCTCCGGAACACCTCCCCGCCCGAGAAGCTGCTGATGAACACGAGCTCGTCGGGGGCGGGGATGTCGAACCGCTCGCCGTACATCTCCTGCGCGGGGATCCGCAGCGGGTGCGGGATCCCCTCGGCGATCGGATGGCTCGACTCGACCGTCCAGACCAGTTCCTCGTCGCCGGTCGCCCGCCAGTTCAGCGTGCACGAGGTGCCCATCAGGCGTTTGAAGATCTTCGAGAAGTGACCGGAGTGCAGCACCAGCAATCCCATGCCGTCGAGCACATGCCGCTGCACGCGGTCCACGACCTCGTCCGAGACCTCGCCGTGCGCCTTGTGCCCCCACCAGGTCAGCACGTCCGTGGCCGCCAGCCGTTCCTCGGTGAGCCCGTGCTCGGGCTGCTCGAGAGTCGCGGTGGTGACGTTGGCGCCGGCTCCGAGATGATGTCGCACGCCGCCGGCGATCGCCTCGTGCATCCCCTCCGGGTAGATGTCGCGCACGTACTGGTCGATCTGCTCGTGGCGGTTCTCACCCCACACCACGACCTCGAGGGCGCTCATGCGCCGCTTCCGAACTCGGCGAGCGCTGGGGAGGCGGAGAGGAGAGCCCGCGTGTACTCGGCCTGGGGGCGCTCGAAGATCTCGGAGGTCGGACCGAACTCGACGAACTCGCCGCGGTACATGACCGCGACCCGGGTCGCGACGAGCCGCACGAGCGCCAGATCGTGGGAGATGAAGAGGTAGGAGAGCCCCAGTTCCTGCTGCAGCTCCATCAGCAGGGTGATGACCTGCGCCTGGATCGAGACGTCGAGAGCCGACACCGGCTCGTCGAGCACGAGCACGTCGGGCTTGAGGCCGAGGGCCCGCGCGATCGAGACCCTCTGGCGCTGACCGCCGGAGAGCTGGGCCGGATGCGCGTCGATGGCCGACGCGGGCATCCCCACCTGGTCGAGCAGCTCGGCGACCCGGTCGCGTGGCCGGTCGGGCATGAGGTCGCGGTGCACGCGCCACGGCTCCGAGATGAGCCGGTAGACCGTCTGCCGGGGGTGCAGAGACGCGTACGGGTCCTGGAAGATCATCTGAAGGTGCCGTCGCGTTCGCCGCAGGGCCCGCTTGTCCAGGCCGACGAGGTCGGTGCCCCGGTAGACGACGCTCCCCGCGGTCGGTTCGATGAGCCGGAGCACGGAGCGCGCCAGGGTCGACTTGCCCGAGCCCGACTCGCCGACGACGGCGAGGCACTCGCCCGCCGAGAGGGTGAAGTCGGCGCCCGCGACGGCGACGGTCTGCGCCCCGTGCCTGCCCTCGAAGACCTTGCGGAGCCCGGTCACCTCGAGGACCGGGCCTTCCGTCGTGTCCGGTCGATCGTGCGTCTCAGAAGCCATCCGCGATCGCCTCCTCTCTGCTGAGCATGGGGTCTCCCGCGACGGGTCTGAGGTCGCGCCAGTCGGTGACGGCGCCGGGATGCGCGGCCAGCAGGCCTCGGGTGTACGCGTGGGACGGGCGCTCGAAGACCTCCTCGATGACGCCGCGTTCGACCACCTCCCCCTCGTACATCACGATCACGTCGCTCGCGATCTGCCCCGCGACGGCGAGGTCGTGCGTGACGAAGATCATCGCCATCCCCGTCTCGTCCTGCAGCCGGCGGAGAAGCCGCAGGATTCCGGCCTGCACGGTCACATCGAGTGCGGTGGTGGGCTCGTCGGCGATCAGGAGGCGGGGCTTGAGCGCGACGGCGAGTGCGATGCAGATGCGCTGGCGCATGCCGCCGGAGAACTGGTGCGGGTAGTTGTCGATCCGGCGCTCCGGGTCGACGATGCCGACCTCGGCCATCAGTTCGAGGGCGCGCGCACGTGCCGCCGAATGGCCGAGCCCCATCCGCACCCGCAGCGCCTCGATGAGCTGAGCGCCCACGGTGTAGACGGGATTGAGGCTGTCGAGGGAGTCCTGGAAGACCATCCCGATGCCCGTCCCCCTGACACCGCGGAGCTCGGACTCCCGGGCCCCGACCAGCTCGCGACCCTCGAACCGGATGCTCCCCGAGACGATCCCCGGGAAGTCGACGAGGCCGAGGATGGCCTTGCTCGTGACGGACTTGCCCGATCCGCTCTCGCCGAGGATGGCGAGGGTACGGCCCTCGCCGACCTCGAAGTCGACTCCGCGCACCGCGCGGGCGGGTGAACCGGTATCGGTGAGGAACTCGACCCGCAGGTCGTCGACCTTCAGCAGCGCAGTCATCGTGCCGCCTTCCGCATTCGTGGGCGTCTGATGAATCGTGCCGCCTGGGAGGGGTCCTCCGCGGCGCGCAGCCAGTTCGAGAGGAGGTTCGCGGCGAGCGCCGTGAGCACGATCACGAGGCCTGGGAACACCGTGACCCACCAGGCGGTGGCGAGGTAAGGTCGCCCGTCGGCGACCATCATGCCCCAGTCGACGTCCGGCCTCTGCAGGCCGATCCCGAGGAAGCTGAGTCCCGCCGCGGCCAGCAGGACGCTTGCGACCTCGAGCATGGCGACGGTCCGGATGGTCGGAAGAACCATCGGGGCGAGGTCGGTCCGGAGGATCCGCCAGTCCCCGGCTCCGACGGCCCGGGACGACTCGACGAACACCCGCTCGCGCAGCTCGAGGGCCTGCGCTCGCGCGACTCGCAGATAGACGGGGATGCGCGTGATGGCGAGGACGATGATGAGGTTCGCGATCGACGGCTGCAGCACGTAGAGCACCGCGAGCGCGAGCAGCAGCGACGGGATGGTGTGCATGATGTCGGCGATGCGCATGAGCACCTCGTCGACCCATCCGCCGAAGTAACCGCTGATGAGCCCGATCGCGAAGCCGATCACCGCGGCGATCGCGACCGCGGACGCCGCCACCAGGAGCGAGGTCCTGGTTCCCACGATGAGCTGGAGCAGCTCGGGGCGTCCCAGACCGTCGGCGCCGAGGATGAACATCGGACCGTTGTCGAGGGAGAACGGCGGGAGGAGCCGCAGCGAGAGATCCTGCCGGTTGGCCGCCGTCTCGACGAGCGGCGGCAGTATCACGGCGACGAGGACGAGCAGAGTCAGCCAGCCCGAGGAGATCAGTGCCGACGGCGAGTGGAGGAGTCGATGGAGGGTCAGTCGCGCACCGGTGCGGCTGACGGTCGCATCGGGGAGCAGGACCGCGCGGGCCCCTTTCGAATCGATGGCCATGTCACTTGCCCTTTCCGGCGCCGACGCGCACGCGTGGGTCTATCAGCGCGTAGATCGCATCGACGGCGATGTTGACCAGGATCACACCGACGCCGACCACGAACACGCTGGCCTGGATGACGGCGAAGTCGCGGTTGAGGACCGCGCCCAGGATCACGGTTCCGATGCCGGGGAAGGCGAAGACGCTTCCGACGATGATGGAGCCGTTCACCATGCCCGCCGCGCGGTCGCCGGCGACCGACACGATCGGAAGCGAGGCGTTGCGGAGCGCGTGCCGGGCGACGAGCCGTGCGGTGCCGAATCCGCGGGCTCGGGCGTTCTGCACGTACCCCGCCCCGAGCGCGTCGATCATCGCTCCACGCACGACCTGGGTGAGGACGCCGATCGGAGCCAGCATGACGGTCGCGGTCGGCAGGATCCAGGCGGATGCCGTGCTGTAGCCCGAGGTCGGCAGGAGTCGCAGCTGGACGGCGAAGACGAGGATGCCGACGAGCGCGAACCAGAAGTCCGGGATGCTCGAGATCGTCAGTGTGGTGACCGAGATCGCGCGGTCCGGGAACCGGAAGCGGTAGACGGCGGCGATGGAGCCGGCGATGATCGCGATGACGAGGGAGAGGCCGAGGGCGATACCGGCGAGGGTCAGTGTGGGCGGCATGGCTGCCAGCGCCACGTCGAGTGCTGGCCGCCTCTGCCAGATGGAGTCGCCGAAGTCGAGCCGCACCGCGCCGACGAGGAAGTTCCAGAACTGCACGAGGAGCGGCTGATCGAGTCCGTTCAGCCGGTTGAACTCATCGATCTGCTCCTGCGTCGCGCTCTCGGGCAGGTAGAGGTTCGCGGGACTTCCCGTGAGCCGCGCGAGGAAGAACACGACGATGATGACGCCGACCAGACTGATGGCGCTGGTGAGCAGTCGTCGACGCAGGAAGATCCACATCGAACCGATTCCTTTCCATCATGGGCGGGCCGCGTCATTGCGGCCCGCCCATCGACACGAAGAGCGTGTCAGCCGGTGAACGTGATGTCGCTGATCCGCAGCTCGACGCCGGTGAGCCCGTTGGGCTCGTAATCGATGCCGGGGGCGAGCCTCAGCAGCTTCGTCTGCAGGGCGATCGGGACCAGAGTGAACTCCTCGTCGTAGAGGAGCTTCGATGCCTCCTGGTACAGCTCGGCCCGCTCATCCCCCGACTTGGTCTCGGCCTCGGCGATCAGGGCGTCGATCTCGGAGTTCTCGAGCGTCGAGTTGGTGCCCGTCGACGCCACGTACTTCGGGAACGTGAAGCTCGCGTCACCGGAGATGTTGTCGTGCGAGATGGCGATGATGTTCGGCACCTGCTCGGGCGGGAACGGCTTGCGGAGCAGCTGCAGCCAGGCGTCCGTGTCGAGGCTCCTCAGCTGGACCGAGAACCCGACGTCGGTGAGGTTCTGCGCGATGGACTGCATGACCTCGTCCGATCCGGGGAACAGGTCGGGGCGGGTGACGAGCTCGATCGTGGTGTCGACGGCGACGCCGTCGGCGGCCGCCTCGTCGAGCAGCTCGGTCGCCTTGTCGGGGTCGAATCCCGGGCCCTCGTAGCCCTCGAGGTAGGCGTTCACGGTCGGCGCGACCAGCTGGTCGTAGGGCAGACCGGATCGCTCCATCAGCGCACCGACGATGGTCTCGCGGTCGATCGCGTAGTGCACGGCTTCGCGCACACGCGGGTCGTTGAAGGGCGGCTTGTTGGTCTGGGTCCGCAGGAAGAAGACGCGGTTGTCCGAGTACTCCTTCGTGAGGCCGTCGTCGGTGGCGTCCGCGGCGGAGATCGGGACGGCGAGGTCGGCCTCCCCCGTCGTGATCATGCTCGCCCGCACGGTCGGCTCGGTGCGGTACAGGTAGGTGACCTCCGTCGCCTCGGGCGCTTCGCCCCAGTAGTCGGCGAACGGGGTGAGGGTGATCGACTCGCCGGAGACGACTTCGCCGAGCTCGAACGGCCCGGTCCCGATCGGGTCGTCGGTCTTGGCGTCGGTGGGGGTGTTCGGCGATGCGAGGTCGATGTAGGTCATGCGCAGCGGGAAGATCCCGTCGGGCTGCTCCGAGGTGAGCTGCAGGGTGTTCTCGTCGATGACCGTCGTCGTCACCGGGTAGGGGAACTGGTCGGTGGTCCCGTTACCGCAGCCGATGTCGGTGTTGAGGACCCGGTTCACGGCGGTGGCGGCGGCTTCAGCGTCGAAGACAGCACCGTCGTGGAAGGTCACGCCCTCCTTGAGCGTGAAGGTCCAGGTCTTGTTGTCGTCCGACGCCTCCCACTCCTCGGCGAGGAGCGGGACCACCTCGCCCGTCTGCGCATCGATGCGGGTCAGCGATTCGAGGACGTTGGCCCGCAGGATCTGAGCGTTCGCGGCGTCCTGGGTGTCGCAGGGGTCGAGCGAGACGGGTTCCGTCGCGAGCACGATGCGCAGGCTGCGATCCTGCGCCTCCGAACCCGAGGCGTCTCCCCCGGCGCATCCCGCGAGGAGGGCGGTCGCGCTGGTGACGGCGAGCGCGGCGAGCGCGAACCGTCGTATCCGGTCATTCATGGGCGGTGCTCCATTCTTACTGCGTTGGAAGGTGGGCATGGCTGAGGTGGTGCAGGGCGGGGTAGGTCAGCTCGCTCGGCCGGCGCGGTAGGCGTCGGCTTCGCTGAGCTGGTTGAGGAGGGGTTCGCCGGCACGGTACCGGCGGGCGTTCTCGACGATGATGTCGATCGAGCGCTGGGTCTTGTCGGGCATCCGCGGGGTCATGTGCGGGGTCAGATAGAAGTTCGGCGCGTCCCACAGAGCCGAATCGGAGGGCAGCGGCTCGGCAGAGAAGACGTCCGACGCCGCGCCGGCGATCTTGCCCTGCTCGAGCGCTTCGACGAGGGCCGCCTCGTCGACGACGGGTCCGCGGGAGATGTTGATGAGGATCGCCGACTGCTTCATCCGGTCGAACTGCGCCGCCCCGAAGAGGTGATGCGTCTCGTCGGTCAGCTGGGTGGCGAGCATGATCACATCGGCGCGATCGATGAGGTCTTCGACGCTGTCGCCCTCGGATGTCGCGAGCATCTCGTCGACGTAGTCGGGGGCGTCGCCGCCTTTCCGGCGCAGGACGACGACCCGCATGCCGAAGGCGCAGCCGAGCTTGGCCATCTCCTGTCCGGTGGCGCCGAAGCCGACGACGCCGAGGGTCTGGCCCCAGAGCGCCGGGCGGTAGAAGTAGTCGGGGATGCCGCGCCAGGTGCGGGCGGCCTGGTCGCGGAGCAGTTCCCGTGCCTTGTAGGTGAGGGACAGCGCGAAGTAGAAGCCGTGCTGCGCGAGAGCGGGCGCGGATCGGCCGGCCGACCCGCTGACGATGAGGCCCTTCTCGAACACCTCGGGCCGGGCCGACTTGTTCAGCCCGGAGTGGTCGCAGTGGATCCACTGCAGGTGCGGTGCGGCGATGTGCCGGTCGTCGAGGTCGCCCTCGAGCACGGCCACATCAGCCCGTTCGAGCGTCGCGGCGATCAGCTCGCTGTCGTCCGACGCCGCCCAGACGAACTCGGCGGGGGCGAACGCGGTCCTCAGCTGCTCCAGTTCGTCCTCGGTGAACGGGACGGTGGCGAGCACTGTCGAGATGGTCCGGTTGTCAGTCATCGTTCCTCGTCGTTTCGGGAGTGCGGGGGCGAGCGGCCGGTTCGTCGGCCGTGAGAGGGGCTTCGTATTCGATTCTGATCACGGCGAGCGCGCCGATCGGCGGCAGGTCGACCCGCCAGCCGCCGTGGACAGCGGTGACGGTGAGCGCCGAGTCGCTGCGCAGATCGGTCGCACGGATCGGGCGATCGCTGATCACGCCTCCCCCGTGGGCGGTCACGGGCGGAACGAAGGTGTTGCCCTGGACGCCGCTGAGGTTGACCAGGTGCAGCACCGTCCCGGCCTCGCTTCTCTGCTCCGTGACCTCGATATGCGGCGGGAGGTCGAAACGGAGGCGGTGTCCGCGTCGCGCGCCGTCGACGACTCGCGCGATCAGGTCGCCGATGACGGAGAGCCCGACCTCGTAGAAGCTCCGGCCGATCGACCAGGGGATGACAATGACGGATCCGTCGCCGGCCGCGGCAGTGACGATCGCGGGCGCCGCGCTCACCGTGTTGCCGTACGCCTTCTCCGGAGGTCCGAACGGGGCGGGAGGAACGAGGGCGAATTCGGTCGCGGCGCTGGAGCGGACGGTCATCGGGTAGCTGCTGCCGATGATCGGGACGACGGGGTGGCGCGGGTGACTGCCGGGCTCGGCAGGCTCCACCGCATAGAGCGCGTAGGCGTCCTGTCCGATGAGCGGCTTCCCGAGAGCCTCGACCGGCGAGTGGGTCAGCTGCGCTCCGCCGTCCCGTCCCGTCGCGCTCGCGCCGGTGAGGACGACCGTCAGACCGTCGGCGACCCGGCGATCGAGCTCCGCGGCGACGGCCGGGTCGACCGGGCCGACATCAGGGAGCACCAGCACCCGGTGCTCGGCGAGGCCGGGCCCGCTCAGGGCTGCTGCGAGGTCGGCGGATGCCACGACGTCGAACGGCACATGCGCCTGCTGGAGGGCGCGATAGATCCCGCGGAACTCCGCGAGCGCGGTCCCGAAGGCGATCGGGTCGAGCACGACGCTGTCGGGCCTGACGATCGCCACCTGGGCCGCAGGGCGCAGATCCGCGTAGTCGCGGTGGTGGTCGCGGTGGAACCGGAACAGCGGCGAGACCGCGGCGACGTTCGGGTAGTCGATCGCGCCGGGCTCTCCCATGATGTAGACCGAGGGCGCACCGCCCCGGGCCAGCGTCTGCGCGATGTACTGCTCGTAGTGCGCGGAATCCTCTGCGGCCAGGCGGTAGGGCATGTCGACGAAGGCGACCGAGTTGACGAACACCGGACGTTCGGGGTCGGCCGATTTCGCGACGCTCACCGCCTCGGACGTCGCGGAGGGCCAGAGGAGACGGCCGAGCTCGTTGTTGGCCTCGTGGAAGATGATGTCCGCACCGGGGCCTCGGATGAAGCAGGCATCCGGCAGGAGAGCCGAGATGTGCTCGCGGAATCGCCGGGTGAGATCGCCGATCGTGCGGCCCGCGTAGGCGCGCCAGGTGAGGTAGTTCTCGGACTCCGGGCCGACGGGGAGCTCCTGGCCCCCGGAGAACTCGGCGAAACCGCGGCGGGAGGACTCGTTCTGCGAGACGCCGCGGTACCGGCCGGAGTAGTCGATCTCGTTGAAGCCGAACCAGTTGAAGAAGAAGCCGTCGACCCCGTACCGCTCCGCGACCTCGGTCAGAGCTTCGAATGCGGCCGTCTGGTAATAGCCCGCACTGGGGCAGGTGCTGAAGAGCCCCTGGTACTCCTGGTACTCGCCGTCGGGGCCGACGTACAGCCAGTCGGGGTGCTCCTCGGCGACGCGGCGGCCGACCTTCGAGAAGTCCATGCGTGCGATGACGCGGATACCCCGGGCGTGTGCGGCTTCCACGGCGTCACCGAGCAGGTCGCCCGACGGTCGCTCCGCCAGATGGGGGTTCCGGGTCTGGTGTCCGAGCCGCGTCGGGTAGAACGAGAGGATCCCGCCGGCGTTGATCAACCAGGCGTTCGAACCGTGCTCCTCGATCGCGTCGAGAGTCTTCTCGACGTCGAGCACCGTGTCGGTCTCGCGGAGGTTGGTCTGGAAGACGCGGAACGGCTCCCGCCACCACGGACGGTGCGCGTCGCCCTGCCCATCCCGGATGGTCTCGCCGCTGACGAGGGTCATCGCTCGAGTCCGTTCGCCTCGCGGGAGCGCCGGTAGAGGGCGCTGTGGTCGAGGTCGCCGTCGCCTCGGGCGACTGCCGAGTTGACGAGCTGGGTGACCGCGGCCGCGAGCGGGAGGGAGAGGCGCTCGAGCCGAGCGGCGTCGGCGACGATGCCGAGGTCCTTGGCGTGGAGCGACAGCCGGAAGCCGGGTTCGTAGCGTGCCGCGAGCATGGCCGCGCCCTTGCGATCGATGACCGTGCTCCCGGCGAGCCCGCGACCGAGCACGCCCAGGGCGGTCTCGGTCTCGACCCCATGGCGTTCGAGGAAGACCAGGGCCTCCGCCACCAATTGGATGTTGCCCGCGACCACGAGCTGGTTGGCCGCCTTGGTGACCTGCCCCGCCCCGCGCGGCCCGACTACGGTGACGGTTCCCATCGTTCCGAGCACCGGGGAGACGCGGGCGATGTCGGCCTCGTCACCACCGGCCATGATCGAGAGGACGCCTTCGACCGCCGCAGCCTCGCCACCGCTGACCGGAGCGTCGATCACGGCGATGCTCTTCTCATCGAAGGCGCTCGCCACTTCGGCCCATTCGGACGGGGCGATCGTGCTCATGTCCACGTAGACAGCCGACGAAGCGATCGAGGCCAGGATCCCGTCCTCGCCGAGTGCAACCCGGATCACCGCGGGCCCGTCGGGGAGCATGGAGATGACGATTTCGGCCTCGGAGACGGCGCCTTCGATCGAGTCGGAGACGGCGATGCCGTGCCGGCGAGCGATCTCGGCGCGTTCCGGCCGACGAACGTATGCCGACACGGAATGACCGGCCCGCACGATGTTCGCTGCCATGGGCATGCCCATGACACCCAGACCTATGAAGCCGACACTGGCCATTCGTCACATCCCGCCGTTGGAAGTATATCGTTTTACCGATCGGCGAGATTTTACGCAGGTTCGGCGGCTAATCGCAAGCCACCCGAGCGTCACTCGATTTCCGGGCGCGCCATTCTGCCCCTGACTGACGGCTGCGACGACGGCAGCGGGGCCAGCCTGCCGCAGTCACGGCGACGAGACGTCGACGCGGATCAGCACCTAACCTCGGGGTGCGCGTTGGCGATGCCTCGTGGATGTGAACCCGGCGGAGCAGGCCGGGTCCGGGAAGATCAGCGGCGGCCGAGCCGCCGCTCGCCTTCTGCGCCGAGGGAGTACGGCAGTCCGTAGTGCTCGAAGACGGCCGCTTCGATCTCGGTGGTGAGCTCTCCGTCCGTCTCGATCGACGGCGCGTTCTTGATGGTCTTCTTGTCCGCCTGCAGCTTGATGTACTTCGGCGCGACGACTGCCCCGATCAGCGGCGCGAAGACGAGCCGCCGTCTTCCCGGAATACCGATCTGCACAGCGGCGAATGTCGGGGCGTCGGTAGCGGTGTCGAAGTAGACCGACTCCAGGGAGCCGATCTTGTCGCCGCCCGTATCGACCACGTCATGGTCTTGCCAGTCGCGGATGTTCTCAACGGTGATATCGCTCATGGATTCGACTTCCGGTCGCCGTGTCGGATCGCGACCTCAGGCCGCGTGGGCCTCCGATGGTACGTCCGCCTGCCGCGAAAAGACCGGGGATCGGAACGACGACTCGACCTGCGATGCCGCGATGTCCGCCGACACGGCAGCGCACAGCATCCCCCCGATGCGGAGGGCTAGGGATTCGAACCCTAGAGACATTTCTGCCCACCAGTTTTCAAGACTGGCTCCATCGGCCGCTCGGACAGCCCTCCTCGCTTCGCACGCGAAGCGGCCACGAGTCTAACCGACCGCCCGCGCAGCGCACGAGGCGGGAGAGGTCAGCGGCCCTGAGAGCCGATCGAGCGGAGCAGGAGCGCGAGGCCGTCCTCACTCACCGGCGCAGTGATCTCGGAGGCCACGTCGAGCACGTCCTGAGGCGCCTGCCCCATCGCGACACCGCGCCCGGATCGACCCGCCCACTCGAGCATCTCGATGTCGTTCCGACCATCGCCGACGGCCACGACGTTCGTCGCGGGAGCACCGAGGATCTCCCGAACGCGTTCGAGGGCCGTCGCCTTGTTGACCCCGTCGGGAGCGATGTCGAGCCACGCGGTCCAGCCGACCGCATAGCTGACCCGGTGCAGACCCATCCGCTCGACGACGCCGAGGAAATCCTCGAGACCGTGGTCCGGCGAGATCACGACGACGCGAGTGGCGCGGGTACCGAGCAGGCCATCGAAGTCGACGGTCTCGCTCGCGAGGCCCAGTACGGTCTCGGGGAACTCATCGGTGTGACGGTAGAAGCCCGTCTCATCCTCGACGGCGTAGCGTGCGCCGCCCAGGTGCGAACGGATCGTGGTCAGAACCGAGGTCGGATCGAAGGTCTCGACGTATTCGCGGCGGTAGCCGAGAGGCGCTGCCGGGTCGCGGCGGACCGTGATCGCGCCGTTGGAGCAGACGACGTACTCGGGGGCGATGCCGAGCTGGTCGAGCACGGGGAGTGCGGTCGCCACCGAGCGACCGGTCGCGAGCATGACTTCGTTGCCCTCGCGGCTCAGCCGGCGCACCTCGTTCACGACGGCGTCGGAGAGCTGCCCGTTCTCATGCAGGATCGTGCCGTCGATGTCGAGGGCGACGAGGTAACGGTCAGCAGGCCAGGAGGATGCAGCGTCGGTCACTGCGCGGTCACCGGCTCGAGCACCTCGAGGCCGCCGAGGTACGGTCGCAGCGCCTCCGGGACCACGACCGAGCCGTCCTCCCGCTGACGGGTCTCGAGAAGCGCGACGATCCACCGCGTCGTTGCAAGGGTTCCGTTGAGCGTCGCGACGGGCTCGGTGCGACCCGACTCGCCACGGGCGCGGATGCCGAGGCGACGACCCTGGTAAGTCGTGCAGTTCGAGGTCGACGTGAGCTCGCGGTACGCGTCCTGGGTGGGAACCCATGCCTCGACGTCGAACTTGCGGGCGGCGCTCGTGCCCAGATCGCCCGCAGCCGTGTCGATCACGCGGTAGCTGAGCCCCAGCGACTGGAGCATCGACTCCTGCCAGCCGAGCAGACGCTCGTGCTCGGCCTCGGCCTGGTCGGGCGTCGTGTAGACGAACATCTCGAGCTTGTTGAACTGGTGGACGCGGATGATCCCGCGAGTATCCCGGCCGTACGAGCCGGCTTCGCGGCGGTAGCAGGTCGACCAGCCGGCGTAGCGCAGCGGACCCTTCGAGAGATCGACGATCTCGTCGGAGTGCAGCCCGGCGAGCGCCACCTCGCTCGTGCCCGTCAGGTACAGCTCGTCGGCGGGGAGGTAGTAGACCTCGTCGGCGTGCTCGCCGAGGAAGCCGGTGCCCTCCATGATCTCGGGGCGAACCAGCGTCGGCGGGATGACGGGGGTGAAGCCCGCCTTCAGCGCGTGATCGAGGCCGAGGCTCATGATCGCCAGTTCGAGGCGGGCACCGATGCCCTTGAGGAAGTAGAAGCGCGCCCCGGACACCTTGGCACCGCGTGCCATGTCGATGGCGTCGAGCCCCTCGGCGATCTCGAGGTGATCGCGAGCGGCGAAGTCGAAGACCGGACGTTCGCCCACCTCGCGGAGAACGACGTAGTCGTCCTCGCCGCCTGCCGGAACCCCGTCGAGCACGATGTTCGGGATGCCGCGGGCGATCGAGGTGAACGCCTCCTCGGCGGCGTTCGCACGTGCGCCGGCCGCCTTGACGTCGGCGGCGAGCTGCTGCACCTGCGCGACGAGAGCCGCCTTCTCCTCCTTGGGAGCGGCGGCGACCCGCTTGCCGTACGCGTTCTGCTCGGCCCGGAGGCTCTCGAAGCTGGTGAGTGCTTCGCGGCGCTCGGCATCGGCATCGCGGGCGGCGTCGACGAGGTCGACGGAGGCACCGCGTGACGTCTGCGACCGCTTCACGAGCTCGGGCGAGTCTCGGAGCAATGCGGGGTCGATCACGAAACCACCCTACCCGCGTGCCGCCGTCCCCGGATTCGCTGTGTGACCTGGGCTAGCGTGTGCGCATGGCCTCGGAGGAAGCACCTCGGTTCGCAGCGGTCGTCTACAACCCGATCAAGGTCGATCTCGAGGCGCTCCGCGCTGCGGTCGACGCCTCCGCCGCAGCCGCCGGCTGGGCGGAATCGCGTTGGTACGAGACCAGCGAAGAGGACCCCGGCACCGACATCACCCGCCAGGCGATCGACGACGGCGCCGACGTCGTGCTCGCGGCAGGCGGCGACGGAACAGTGCGCGCGGTGGCCGAAGGACTGCGCGACTCCGGCATCCCGATCGCACTTCTGCCCTCGGGAACCGGCAACCTGCTGGCCCGCAACCTCGACCTCACCCTCGACAACCTGCCCGGCTCGGTCGACACCGCCTTCACCGGCGCCGACCGCAAGATCGACCTCGGAGTCGTCGAGATCGAGCGCACCGACGGCACGCGCGACCGGCACGTATTCCTCGTCATGGCGGGCCTCGGGCTCGACGCGAAGATGATCGCCAACACCAATCCGACGCTCAAGAAGAAGGTGGGCTGGCTCGCCTACGTCGACGCGATCGCCCGGTCGCTGCGCGGCAACAACAAGCTGCGCGTTCGGTTCCGCCTCGACGGCGCCCAGCCGCGATCGCTCCGCATTAACACGATCCTCATCGGCAACTGCGGTTCGCTGCCCGCCAACATCCTCCTGCTGCCCGAAGCCGCGGTCGACGACGGGGTGTTCGACATCGTCGCCCTCCGCCCCGACGGGTTCGTCGGCTGGGTGCAGATCTGGGTGAAGATCGTGTGGGAGAACGGCGTGCTGCGCCGCACCAACGTCGGCCGCAAGCTCATGGGCAAGACCAAAGAGGTGCGCACCTTGCGGTACATGAAGGGCAAGGAGATCGTCGTCCGACCCGAGTACCCGCAGGAGTTCCAGCTCGACGGCGACACCTTCGGTCAGGCCGTCGCGGTCAAGGCGTGGGTCGACCACCTCGCGCTCGAGGTGAAGATCCCGAGCGACCAGAAAGACCGCCTCCCCGCGTCGTAGAGGCACCTGCTCGTTGAGCTCGTCGAAACGCGCACCTTCGCGCCCGTTGAGCGCAGCGAAACGCAGGACGCCCCTTCGCGCCCGTTGAGCACAGCGAAACGCAGGACACACCTTCGCGCCCGTTGAGCGCAGCGAAACGCAGGACGCCCCTTCGCTTCGACAAGCTCAGCGGGCGGTAGCCCTCCGTCGAGACGCACACCTTCGCTTCGCTGCGCTCAGCGGGCGGCTACCCCCGCTCGTTGAGCTCGTCGAAACGCGTGCGTTCGCTTCGACAAGCTCAGCGGGCGGTGCCGGCTCGGGGCGGCCTACGGGTCGACGCGTTCGCCCGAGAGGATGCCGCGCAGCCAGTCACGGGCGTCGGTGAAGTTCTCGTCGGAGTACTGGGCGACCTCGTCGGCGCGACGCCCGTCGGCGCGAGGGTAGGACCCGAGGAAGACGACACGGGGACTGAAGCGGCGAAGGCCCAGCAGCGCGTCGGCCACGCGCTCGTCGTGCACGTGCCCGTCGAGGTCGATGACGAACCGGTAGCGGCCGAGGGCATCGCCGATGGGGCGGGACTGCAGCAGGCTCATGTTGATCCCGCGGGTCGAGAACTGCTCGAGCAGCTCGAGCAGCGCACCCGCCTTGTCCTCGGGGAGGTCGGCGACGATGCTCGTCTTGTCGGCGCCGGTGCGCTCAGGCAGTGCCGTGGTCGTACTCACGAGCACGAAGCGGGTCACCGCATTGGGGTTGTCGCCGATGTCCTCGCCGAGGATCTCGAGCGGGTAGTGATCGACGATGCCGGGAGGCGCGATCGCAGCATCGATGATCGCCCCGTCGGCACCCAGCAGATCGGCCGCGGCCTGGACATTCGAGGTCGCGGGGATGTGCGCGTGCGTCGGCAGGTTCCGTTCGATCCACTCGCGGCACTGCGCGTAGGCGACCGGGTGGGCGCCGATTGTCCGCACATCCGCGAGGGTGATGCCCGGGCGGGCGACGAGCACGAACTGCACCGGGACGAGGTACTCGCCCGCGATCCGGAGGTGCGGAATCGTGGTGAGGGCGTCCTGCGTGGCGGTGACCCCGCCCTCGACCGAGTTCTCGATCGCGATCATCGCCGCGACACTGCGCCCCGAGACCACGTCGTCGAACGCCTCGCCGACGTTGTTGACGGCCCTCCACGGCTTGCCCTGAGCCTCTTCGACCTGCTTCAACGCGGTCTCAGTGAACGTACCGGCGGGTCCCAGATAGCTGTAGCCCGGCTCGGAAACGTCTGCGGGCTGAGGCATGGAGTAGAGGATAGCGTTCCGCGCGGGCCAGGATGGGGGCATGACCGATCGCGCAGGGACTGTTGCCCAGGAGTCCGACCTCATCGACGTCAAGGCCCTGGTGCACGCCTACTTCACGCTGCACCCCGACGTTTCCATCCCCGAGCAGAAGGTCGTCTTCGGCACATCCGGCCACCGCGGAAGCGCTTTCGACACCGCGTTCAACGAGGACCACATCGCCGCGACCACGCAGGCGATCGTCGAATACCGGACCAAAGAGGGCATCACCGGCCCCCTCTTCATCGGCCGTGACACGCACGCGCTGAGCCGCCCGGCCGAGACGACCGCACTCGAAGTGCTCGTCGCCAACGGCGTCCGCGCCCTGTCCGACGAGTTCGACGGCTACACGCCGACTCCGGCGGTGTCGCACGCGATCATCACCTACAACCGCGCGGGCCACGACGATCAGGCCGACGGCATCGTCGTGACCCCCAGTCACAACCCGCCCCGCGATGGCGGCTTCAAGTACAACCCGCCCCACGGCGGACCGGCCGACACCGATGCGACCTCGTGGATCGCGAAGCGCGCCAACGAGATCATCGAGGGCGGCCTGCGCGACGTGAAGCGGGCCGAGCCGACCGCCGTCGAGACCTACGACTTCCTCGGCAACTACGTCGACGACCTCAAGAACATCATCGACCTCGAGGCGATCAAGAAGTCGGGGCTGCACATCGGCGCCGACCCGCTCGGCGGCGCGAGCCTCAGCTACTGGGAGGCGATCCGCGACCGGTACGGGCTGAACCTCGAGATCGTGAACCCGGTCATCGACCCCACCTGGCGCTTCATGACGCTGGACTGGGACGGCAAGATCCGGATGGACCCGTCCTCCCCGTCCGCGATGGCCTCGGTCGTCGCCCGCCGCCATGACTTCGACATCCTCACCGGCAACGACGCCGACGCCGACCGTCACGGGATCGTCACCCCCGATGGCGGCCTGATGAACCCGAACCACTACCTCGCGGTCGCGATCCAGTACCTGTACGCCAACCGTCCGGGATGGCGCGACGACGCCGCCATCGGCAAGACGCTCGTCTCGTCGAGCATGATCGACCGGGTCGCCGAGTCCCTCGGGCGGGAGCTCCTCGAGGTTCCCGTCGGGTTCAAGTGGTTCGTCCCCGGACTGGTCGACGGGTCCGTCGCATTCGGCGGCGAGGAGTCCGCCGGCGCAAGCTTCCTCCGATTCGACGGCACCGTCTGGACGACGGACAAGGACGGCATCATCCTCGCGCTGCTCGCGAGCGAGATCCTCGCCAAGACGGGCAAGACCCCCAGCCAGCTCTACGTGGAGCTCACCGAGCGCTTCGGCGCTCCCGCCTACGAGCGCGTCGACGCCGGTGCGACCAAGGCGCAGAAGGCGGCACTGGGCAAGCTCGACGGCGACGCTATCGCCGCGGACGAACTGGCCGGCGAGCCGATCACCGCCAAGCTGAGCCACGCTCCCGGCAATGGCGCGGCTATCGGCGGAGTGAAGGTCGTGACCGAGGACGCCTGGTTCGCCGCTCGCCCGAGCGGGACGGAAGACGTGTACAAGATCTACGCCGAATCGTTCAAGGGCGAGGAGCACCTCCGCGAGGTCCAGCGCGAGGCGAAGAAGATCGTCGACGCCGCTCTCGGCTGATTCCGTGTCGGCGGTCCTCCGGCGATCGCCCCACGGGCACCCAGCGGATACCCGGTAACGTCCCAGGCGCTATGGGCTGATCGGGCGTTATCCGTGCCCGGATCCTGGATACCGTTCCATATGACCGACACTCAGCCCCCTTCCGATTCCGACGCTACGGAGACCGACCTCGCCCGAAGCGAGTCCGTGAACACCGAGTCGCTGGAGGAGGAGCAGACGCTCATCTCCGAGCTGCGCCTCGTCATCGAGTGCGAGGACTGGGACTCGGCGCTCGCCTTCTACCGCGACGCGCTCGGGCTGCGTCAGATCCAGGGGTACCAGGGCGACACCGATGCGCAGATGATCCTCGACGTCGGACGGGCGACCATCGAGCTCGTCCACCCCGAGCTGCCGAGCACGTCCTCCCCCACCGATCTCACCGCGCCGCCGGTGCCCAAGACACGCCTCGCCTTCCGCACGTCACGGGCCCAGTCCGTCGTGAAGCGACTCGAGGGTCAGGGCGCGAGCCGGGTGGAAGGGCCGAGGCTGACCACGTCCGACACCCTGAGCGTGCGACTGATCGCGCCGGACAACATGCCGATCACGGTGTTCCGCCCGCTCGGGAGCACCGAGTTCGCCGAGACGCCCGAGACGCCCGAATAGAGCCCCGCATTCCGGGGGCCCAGACTCAGCCGAGGCCGAGCAGGGCCCGTCGGGTCGCAAGCCGCAGCTCGAGTTCGCGCACTGCTATCGCGGCGAGCTCGGCCAGGTCTGCGAGCTCGTCGGGGGTGTAGTCGCGGGGTTCGGTGTCGTAGACGCAGAGCGAACCGATGCTGTAGCCGTCGATGGTGACCAGCGGAGCCGCCGCGTAGGAACGGGCCACGCTCGCGTCGAGCGGCAGGTCGAGGTCTCGTGTGCGCCAATCGGTGGCGATGTCGGACACATACCAGGGCTCCCCGCCCCGGACCGTGAGCGTGCACAGCGACTGGTCGAGCGGCACGTTGCCGCGCAGGTCGAGGCCGGCACCGGCCTTCACGAACACCCGCTCGGAGTCGATCACCGAGACGAACGCGATCGGTGCCCCGACGAGACGCGTCGCGAGGTGGGCGAGGCGGTCGAACGCTTCGTCGGGAGGGGTGTCCAGCACGTTGTATCGCCGCACGGCCGCGTCGCGCTCCGCGACATCGCCCGACGCGAACGCGACGCTCTGGTTGCGGTGCTGCGCGACCTGGGCGAGGCAGAACTCCTGGAAGGCGGCGGTGGCCTCGGCGAGGCTGATCCGGTCGGTCGGCTCGCGCCGTGTCATCCCCGTGAGGATCGCCGCGAGGGCAGCGGGGACCGTGTCGGGGACGGTGGGATCGCGGTCGAGGCGGGCGATCGCCGACTCGCTCACCGATCCCGGGTACTCAAGTCGGGCGGTCACGGCTTCCATCAGCACGAGGCCGAGCGAATAGATGTCCGTCTCGGGCGTGGGGACCTCGCCGAGCACCTGCTCGGGTGCGAGATAGGCCGCCGTCCCGATGGTCACCTCGCCACGGTCACCCGTGCCGATGGCGCTCGCGATGCCGAAGTCGGTGAGCTTGCCGCGGATGCGCGTCTCGGCACCCCGCTTGGCGAGCAGGATGTTCGCCGGCTTGAGGTCGCGGTGGAGGAAGCCGTGCTCATGCACGTATTGGAGCCCCTCGCTGAGGTCGAGACCGAGATAGCCGACCTGTAGCGGGCTCAGGGGGCCGTCCTCCAGCCACCGCTGCAGGTCGGCGCCGGGGATGTTCTCCATGATCAGGTAGATCTGCGGCGCCTGCGGGTCGGACATGTCCACCCCGGCGTCGAAGAGCGTGGTGAGCGCGTAGTGGTTGAGGCTTGCGACGAGTCGCGCCTCGGCCTCCTGAAGCCGCAGCTTGTCGCGGTTGTCGGCGCGTGCGCGGAAGATCTTGATCGCGACGTCTCGGTTGAGCAGTGTGTCGCGCGCCCGGTAGACGGTCGCAAGCCCGCCGTGACCGATGACCGGTCCAACGAGATATCGCCCGTCGACGGAACCGCTCTGAGGGGCCGGCACGTCATCGTTGATGGCGGCGGAGTGCTCTGCCAAGCGGGGTCCTTCGGGACAGAGGGATGGGAGTCGAAGTCGACGACTCTCGACGATTTAGTTAGATCATCGAGATAACGCCGTGCTTACTCTTGCATCTCCCGCTGAGTGATGCCTACTCGATCTCCTAGAGATCAGTCGTCGAGGATGTGCCAGTAGTAGACGCTCGCACCCGGGTGATTGACCGTGATGGCGGTGTCGACGCTGCGGTAGTCGGAGTCCTCGGTGTGACCGGCGAAGGAGACGACTATGCCCTCATCGGTGGTCTCGACGCGCGTCACGACGCCGGTGTGGTCGCGGTCGCCGCTGTTGTCCCAGTCGAACTGGACGATGTCGCCCACGACGACCTGCTCGCGCTGACTGTCGTCGAGCGCGGTCACCAGATCGGTCCGGCTCGCCAGGTAGTCGTTGAACGCGGTCGAGCTGATCCAAGCCGGCGAACTGTCCCAGACCGACTCACCCCCGTAGAACCATTCGTCATCCTGCACCCAGCCGCGCTCGAGAAGGCTCTGGCTGGTGAAGTTCACGCAGTCGTCGTCGCCGAGAGTGCCGTACTCGGGGTTGTAGTCGGACCAGTAGCTGAGGACGTAGTCGACCTGCGCCTGGACGGAGTCGCTCAGCTCCGCATCCGCGGTCGACGCGTCGGCCTTCGATTCCCGTGATGTGCTCGAGGCGTCACCGACCAGGGATTCCGGCGAGCACGCCGTGAGCGCGAGTGTCGCGACCAGTACGGGCGCGAAGAGGAGGGCGGAGCGGCGGAACAAGCGAGAGGAAGACATCTGCAGCCACGGTAGGCGGCGTTCCTTGCCATCCCCCTGTCAAGCCTATGGATTCGGACTGCATCCCCAGCCAGTGCGGGCGGTGACGCTCAGGGTGCAGGGGCGGGCGGCAGCCCGAAGAACTCCTCGAGGGTCGTCGATCCTGTGTTGTGCATCTCGGTGGCGAGATCGACGCCGATGTAGCGGTAGTGCCACGGCTCGAACGGATACCCCGTTACGTCCGCCTTATCGGCCGGGAAGCGGAGGAGGAACCCGAAGCGGTAGGCGTTGGCCGCCAGCCACTGGCCTTCGGGCGTGTCGGCGAAGCATTCGTTGAGGGAGCAGGCGCCCGACTCGGCCCCGATATCCATCGCGAGGCCGGTCTGATGTTCGCTCGTACCGGGAGGGGCGGTCGTCGGATCTCCGGGCGAGTACAGGTCGACCTGCGTCGAATAGGAGCGGTAGGCGCTGTTCGATGCGAGGTACAGCCCGGCCTCCGTCTGCGCCGCAGTGAACATCGCGACGATGGCGTCGGACGCCTCCTGTCGGAGGATCGGATCCCACGTGTGGGCTACGGGGACGTCGACGAGATCGGGCGGAACGTAGTCCTGCGGGTTCAGCGGACGAAGCCGGTCGACGACGACCCAGATGCTGTTCGGATCGTCGATCGAGCGCGCCGCCTTGTCGAAGGCGGGCGGGGGCGGGGGCTCTGTCGTGGTCTGCACGGGAACAGGGATCTCGGTGGGCACCTCGGCGGCAGGAGTCGTCAGCGCGGGTCGAGGGATGGCGCACGATGTCAGCGTCAACGACAGGGCGACCAGGCCGATCACCGTCGCTCGCCGGCGAGAGGAACGGAACGCGCGCACCCTCCGAGCCTAGGACGCCTCCGGTGCGATCAGCCCGTCGGCTCGCGCTGCACGCCTCAGGTGGCGTGACGCGGGGGATATTCCGTTCTCGGAATGTGCGGCTACCTGGCCCCCCACACCCGAGCTCTTGCGTAATTACCGCGGTCTCGTGTGAGAGAGGCCCGGGGATACACTCGCCGAACGCGAGCCTTCAGTGCGGCATTTCGAAAACGTGGGAGCGCTCCCAAAAATGTCTTGACATGGCGAGGATGCCATTCCTATAGTCGGGCAATCGCACCGTGAGAGCGCTCTCACAGGCGGAGGAGTCCTCCGGAGAGCGTCCCGCGGCGTGCCCTCACCCACGCACACAAAGGAGTGACCGTGATGTTCTCACGACGCACGAAAACGGGTGCGGCAGTTGCCGCAGCCGCCTCGATCGCACTGATCGCCACCGGCTGCGCCGGCGCATCCGACAGCGGAGGCGGTGACGGCGACCAGATCGAGCTGACCGTCACCACGTTCGGCACATTCGGGTACGACGACCTCTACAAGGAGTACGAGGCGGCCAACCCCGGTATCAAGATCACCGCCAACAACATCGACACCGGCGGCAACGCGCGTACCGATGCGTTCACGAAGCTCGCAGCCGGCTCGGGTCTGTCCGACGTGGTCGCCATCGAGGAGGGCTGGCTCGGTTCGATCATGGAGGTCTCGGACCAGTTCACCGACCTCACCGAGTACGGCATCGAGGACCGCAAGAGCGACTGGGTCGACTGGAAGTACGCGCAGGCCACCGACCCCGACGGCCGCGTGATCGGCTACGGCACCGACATCGGGCCTGAGGGCCTCTGCTACAACCGCACCGCTTTCGAAGCGGCCGGCCTTCCCGCAGACCGTGAGGCCGTCGCCGAGCTCCTCGGTGGCGCCGACTCGACGTGGGAGGACTTTTTCACCGTCGGCAAGCAGTACAAGGATGCGACCGGCAAGGCCTGGTACGACCACTCCGGATTCGTCTGGAACGCCATGGTCAACCAGCTGCCCGAGGGCTACTACACGAGCGACGGCGAACTGAACGTCGACGGCAACGCCGACCTCGAGGAGCGCTGGGGCTGGATCAACGACGCCGCAGCCGAGGGCCTCTCCGCAGCCCAGACCGCGTGGGACTGGAACGGCGGCAAGTCGTTCGTCGACGGGACCTTCGCGACCTTCGTCTGCCCGGGCTGGATGCTCGGTGTCGTCCAGGGTCAGGTCGAGGCCGGTGGCGGTGACGTCGCGAACAGCGGCTGGGACTTCGCCGATGTCTTCCCCGGTGGCGCAGCCAACTGGGGTGGCGCCTTCCTCTCCGTGCCGACGCAGTCGAAGCACCCGAAGGAGGCCGCAGCGCTCGCGTCGTGGCTGACCGAGCCCGAGCAGCAGGTCAAGCAGTTCGAGGCAGCGGGCACTTTCCCGAGCACGGTCAAGGCGGAGGAGGAACTCGCCTCGAGCGGCGAGCCCAACGCCTTCTTCAACGACGCCCCCGTCGGTGCGATCCTCGCAAAGCGCGCTGAGGGCGTCGTCGCTCAGTACAAGGGCCCCGACGACTCGCTGATCCAGGAGAACGTGTTCGGTCCCGTGCTGCAGAAGGTCGACCGCGGTGAGGTCGACGCCGACGCCGGGTGGGCGGAGGCCCTCTCGCTGCTCGGCGAACTGGTCAAGAACTAACACCCCAGAGGGCCAGTTCTCCTGAGCTGTGCGCCCGGCCTCCCCCCAGGCCGGGCGCACGGCGACCTCCCGCTCGATCCCTTCGAAAGCAGACTCCATCATGACGAGCACCCTCAGTCCGTCGACCGAGACGCCGGCACCCCGGCCTCCACGTCGGGTCGCCGCTCCCCCGCTGACCTTCGCTCAGCGGCTGAGCAGGTTCGACCTCAAGGCGTCGCCGTACTTCTACATCTCGCCGTTCTTCCTCCTCTTCGCGGTGATCGGCGCCTTCCCGCTCGTCTACACGCTCGTCGTGTCGCTGTACGACTGGCAGCTGCTCCAGGGCCAGGGCGACTTCGTCGGCTTCGGCAACTTCGCCGCCGTCCTCCAGGACCGCTTCTTCTGGAACTCGATCTTCAACACCGCGAGCATCTTCCTGCTCTCCGCGATCCCGCAGATCCTCGTGGCGCTGCTGCTCGCCGGTGTGCTCGACCAGGCGCTGCGCGCCAAGACGTTCTGGCGGATGAGCATCCTGCTCCCCTACGTCGTCGCCCCCGTCGCGGTCGCCCTCATCTTCTCGAGCATCTTCAACGAGCAGGCCGGCCTCGCCAACAACCTGCTCGGCCTCGTCGGGATCGACCCGATCGAGTGGAAGCACGACGTGCTCGCCAGCCACGTCGCGATCGCGACAATGGTCAACTGGCGCTGGACCGGATACAACGCGCTCATCCTCCTCGCCGCCATGCAGGCGGTGCCGCGGGAGCTGCACGAGTCCGCCGCCCTCGACGGTGCCGGCAAGTTCCGCCGATTCACCTCGATCACCATCCCGGGCATCCGCCCGACCCTCATCTTCGTGGTCATCACCGCCACGATCGGCGGTCTGCAGATCTTCGCGGAGCCGCGGCTCTTCGACGTCTCCAACGCGGGCGGCATCGGCGGTTCCGACCGCCAGTTCCAGACCACCGTCCTCTATCTCTGGGAGATGGCATTCTTCCGCCAGGACTTCGGCGAGGCCGCCGCGGTCGCCTGGCTGCTGTTCCTCCTCATCGTGATCGTCGGTCTGCTCAACTTCGCCATCTCCCGGCGCATCGCCTCCGTCGAGGGGCGGGTCGCGAACCGGCGGGCTCGGCGGCGCGGGCACCGCAGTGCTGACGCGATCGCGAAGGACGATCTGCTGCTCAACTCGACGGGCCTCGGCCACAAAGGCGGCGACAAGTGACCGCCCCCGCTCCCACCGCCGCGTTCCCGGTGCGCCGCCCCGCCGCGGAGGGCGCCGTGCGCCGCAAGCGTCGCGCGGGCCGCCTCGACCGTCCCGGCTTCCTCACCTACGGGTTGCTCTCGGCATTCCTGATCGGCTCGACCTACCCGCTGTGGTGGTCGTTCGTCGTCGGCAGCGGGACCAACGCGACCCGCGGCGAGACGCTGCCGCTCGTTCCGGGCGGCAACTTCCTCGCCAACGCGGCCAAGGTGTTCGATGCGATCCCGTTCTGGACGGCGCTCCTCAACAGTGTCATCGTGTCGAGCGTCATCACGGTCTCGGTCGTCACGTTCTCGACGCTCGCGGGGTACGCATTCGCCAAGCTGCGCTTCCGCGGCCGCGACGGTCTCATGATCGCTGTCGTCGCGACCATGGCGATCCCGACCCAGCTGGGCATAATCCCGCTCTTCATCGTCATGCGGCAGCTGGGCTGGACGGGCACGCTCGGGGCGGTCATCGTGCCGACCCTCGTGACCGCGTTCGGTGTCTTCTTCATGCGCCAGTACCTCGTCGACGTCATCCCCGACGAGCTGATCGAGGCCGCCCGCGTCGACGGCGCCAACCAGTTCCGCACGTTCCTGACCGTCGCCGTTCCGGCGGCACGACCCGCGATGGCGATCCTCGGACTCTTCACCTTCATGATGGCGTGGACCGACTACCTGTGGCCCGTCATCGTGCTCAGTCCGACGAATCCCACGCTGCAGACCGCTCTCTCCCAGCTGCAGTCGGGGTACTACGTCGACTACTCGATCGTGCTGACCGGTGCCGTGCTGTCGGTCATCCCCCTGCTCATCCTCTTCATCCTCGCGGGGCGCCAGCTCATCGCCGGAATCATGAGCGGGGCGGTCAAGGGATGACGCCGCTCACGGAGCGCGAGTGGCCCGACGGCTTCCTCTGGGGAAGCGCGACGGCCGCCGCGCAGATCGAAGGCGCCGCCCACGAGGACGGCAAGGAGGATTCCATCTGGGACCACTTCGCGCGTCAGCCCGGCGCGACCGCGCACGGCGACACCCCCGAGGTCGCGGTCGATCACTACCACCGCATGCCCGAGGACGTGGCGCTGATGAAGCGACTCGGCCTCGCCTCCTACCGGTTCTCCGTGAGCTGGGCTCGAGTCAAGCCGGGCGACCGCTCGGTGAACCCGGCGGGGGTCGACTTCTACTCGCGGCTGGTGGACGAGCTGCTCGAGGCCGGCATCCTCCCGTGGCTGACGCTCTACCACTGGGACCTTCCTCAGGCTGTGGAGGAGACCGGCGGCTGGGCGAACCGCGACACCGCGTACCGCTTCCGTGATTACGCCGACGCCGTCTACTCGGCGCTCGGTGACCGGGTCACCCACTGGACGACGTTCAACGAGCCGCTCTGCTCCTCCCTCATCGGATACGCAGCGGGCGAGCACGCGCCCGGCAGGCGGGAACCGCGGGCGGCCCTCGCGGCGCTGCATCATCAGCATCTCGCGCACGGGGAGGTGGTCGCGCTGCTCCGCGGGCGCGGTGCGGAGCAGCTGGGGATCACGCTGAACCTCACCAACGCGATCCCGGCCGACCCGAGCGATCCGGTCGACCTCGATGCCGCGCGCCGGTTGGACGCGATCTGGAACCGTGCGTTCCTCGAGCCGCTCCTGCTCGGCCGGTATCCCGCCGACTTCCTCGAGGACGTGCGGGGTCACGACTTCGAGGCGCTCATCCGCCCCGGGGATCTCGAGACGATCGCCCAGCCGATCGATTTCCTCGGTGTGAACCACTATCACGACGACTTCGTCAGCGGACATCCGCTGCCCGCCGGTTCGGCTTCCGGGCTGACGCCGACGGAGAAGACGAACGCGTCGCCGTTCGTGGGCAGCGAGCACCTGAGCTTCCCGTCGCGGGGTCTGCCGCGCACGGCCATGGGCTGGGACGTGAACCCGGCCGGCCTTCGCGAATTGCTCGTGCGGTTGGGGGCCGAGTATCCCTCTCTTCCGCCTCTCTACGTCACCGAGAACGGTGCCGCGTACGAGGATGTCCTTGACCCGGACGGCGGTGTTCACGACGTCGAGCGGATCGCGTATCTGCGCGACCACATCGCCGCCGTTGGAGACGCCATCGACGCCGGCGCCGATGTGCGCGGCTACTTCGTGTGGTCTCTCCTCGACAACTTCGAGTGGGCGTGGGGGTACGACAAGCGGTTCGGAATCGTGCGCGTCGACTACGACACCCTCGAGCGAACGGTCAAGGACAGTGGGTTGGCATATGCGCAGATGATCGGCTCATCTGCTGCGCTCCGCTAATCTCGGAGCGACAGCACAGGAGATCCGATGATCAGCGACCCAATGCAGGGTGCACCGACGCTCGAGGAAGTCGCCGCACTGGCGGGGGTTTCTCGTTCGACGGTCAGCCGCGTGGTGAACAACTCGCCGCATGTGAAGGCCGACGCCGTCGCTGCGGTTCAAGTCGCGATCGACAAGCTCGGATACGTGCCCAACCGTGCTGCTCGATCGCTCGCGAGCCGCAAGACCCAGGTCATCGCGCTCGTCGTTCCCGAGTCGACGGCGAAGGTCTTCGCCGACCCGTTCTTCGCCTCGGTCGTCCAGGGTGTCGCGCTGCGTCTCGCCGAGACCGAGTACACGCTCAACATGGTCATCGCATCGGAGGCGGCCCCCGAGAAGACGCGGCGGTACCTGCTGGGCGGCAATGTCGACGGCGCACTCGTCGTCTCCCACCACTCCGGCGACCACTCGTATGCGCATCTCGGTCTCACCCTGCCCGTGGTGTTCGGCGGGCGACCGCTGAGCGCGAGCGAGAGCGACAGCTACTTCGTCGACGTCGACAACATCGGCTCGGCGCGCACGGTCACCCAGCACCTCATCGACCTGGGCCGCAAGAACATCGCGATGATCGCCGGTCGCCAGGACATGCCGGCCGGCGCGGATCGCCTGGCGGGTTGGCGCGGGGCGATGTCCGACGCCGGGCTCGATTCGAGCCTCGTCGAGCAGGGCGACTTCTCGCCGCGCCAGGGGGCGGAGGCCATGCGCCGCCTGCTCGATTCGGGGCGACCGATCGACGCGGTCTTCGCCTCGAACGATCAGATGGCCGCGGGGGCGCTTTCGGCGCTGCGCGAGCGGGGTGTCAGTGTTCCCGGCACCATCGCGGTGGCCGGATTCGACGGCGACTACTTCGGCGAGACGAGCGAGCCGCCCCTGACCACCGTCGTCCAGCCCTCGACCGGGCTCGGTGAGAAGATGGCCGAGGTGCTGGTCCGCCTCCTCGCGGGCGAGCCCGTCGAGCGGGTCACGATCATGCCGACAGCGCTGATCGTCCGCGGCTCCACCGTCGCCTGAGGGCCTATTAGCCCGTTCCGTAGGGAGCGAGACAAGAGCACCGCCGTGGGGCATACCGATGAGGATGAGAGGCGGGCGGCGATCTCGGTGCAGGGTCAGATTCCGAACCTGGCCTGCCGGCAATGCCAACCGATCCGCCCCATAACACGGATTATGTCAGTTCACCTCAACGGCTGAGTCTCCGACTACTCTCAGCTGTGCCACTGATTGCTGCGGGAACCGGTGCCAGCGGAGGATGTCTTCCGCGGCACGTGTAGGCAACCAGGTCGTTGGGCCGGTTGTGGGCGGGTCTGCGGAACAGCAGGCCACTGGTGGGGCCACGAGCCGTCTGAACACTCCGGCGCTCAGGCAGCAATTCATGGATGCCTGCTGGAGGGCGGCCGCGTTGAGCGGTTCGGCGAGGTCTCGTCGCTATCGGCGGCTTGGGTGAACCGCTGACAGAGCTGTCCGTAGACCTGCGCGACGACGCTATCCCCCTCCTTAGGGCTCTCAGCCCGCGCGTATGTCGCATGTATCGGCTAGGTTCTGGGCAACCAGAGGGAGAAGCAGTGAAGCTAAGGAAGATCTATGTCCGGCACTTTCGCTCGTTCAACTTCGATTACCTCCGCTTAGAAAAAGAGCAGACGGAACCGCGTCCCTGGGACTCCGCCGGTGATCCCGACTCCTACTACCCGTTCGTCGAGGTAGACATCGAACGCGAGGTCACCACCATCGTGGGCGCCAACGAGTCCGGTAAGAGTCAGCTCATCACCGCCATTCGTTGTCTGCTTGGAGACGCACCCATCTCTCCAAAAGATTTCTGTCGATACTCGACCTTTTTCGGCGTGCGGGGAGTCATGCCCTTACCGCAATTCGGCGGCCAGTTCTCGGAGTTGCGGAGCAACGAATCAGCCACGTTTGCGTCCTTGCTCGGGGTAGATAACGTAACAACGTTCTGGCTGTTCCGGCTCGGGAACATCAACACCATTTGGACCAAGGGTGAAGCCGGCTACGTCTCTCAAAATGTCTCCGAGGACACCATCCGACAGCTAGGCCTACCCAAATCGCGACTCATCCGATCCCAGGTGGCACTGCCGGCGAGCGTCAGCCTCTTCGACCTCGTCCAAAACCTCTCCGTTCCTCACCCGCGGGACCGAGGAGCCTGGTCAGGCATCCACACTTCACTCAAGCGGGATGAAGCGCAGCTCGAGGCAGGCGCGGTCCCAGTCACCTCTTACTTCATGCCGCAACCGATGCGCGACCCAAGAGACGAAGACGCGGCAGCGGCCTCCCTCAAACTAATGCGAGACCTGCTCATAGACGTGGCAGACGTCGACCCAGAGGCATTCCAGCAACTGCTTGACGCTAGCGACTCCGATGACGGTTACAGCGCCGCCATCACAGAAAGCATGAGCCAAGCAATAGCTGACTCCTTGAACTTCCCTCAGTGGTGGTCCCAGGACCGTGACTTCGCCCTCGAAGTCCACAAAGACGGCTTCTTCCTCGTCCTCACTATGAGAGATCGCACGGGTCAGCGCTACACCTTCAACGAGCGCAGCGGGGGAATGAAATACTTCCTGAGCTACTTCGTGCAACATCGCTCCTACGGGCCCCTTGTCCTCGGGCAGGACGAGATCGTGCTGATGGATGAGCCCGACGCCTTTCTGTCCACGGAAGGGCAGCAAGACCTACTACGCGTACTGAAGGCCTATGCGGTTCCCGAAGACGGCACTCAAGCGGCGCAGGTGCTCTACGTAACTCACAGCCCCTTCCTCATCGATCGCAACCATCCCGAGCGCATTCGGGTGCTCGAGAAGGGCTACGGAGAGGAGGGGACGCGGGTCGTTGCGAAAGTCGCCGTGGACAAGTACGAACCTCTCCGCTCAGCTTTCGGCTCCTTCCACGCCGACACGGCGTTCATTGGATCATGCAATCTCCTCGTTGAGGGGCCCGCCGATCTTGTGTTGTTCTCTGGAGTTAGCGCAGCCATGAGACGGCACGGCCATAAGGGGGCAAACATTGACCTCAATACCCTCACGATGGTTCCCGTCCATGGCGGCACCCAGTACCGCTACATGCTCCACCTCACGCTGGGGCGCGACATCGATCGACCAGCGGTAGTCGTCCTGCTGGATTCCGATGGCGAAGGCGTACGAGCCCGGGACGGTCTGGAGAAGGGGTACTCCGACAAGCCGATCATCGACTCTCAGCTCATCATTGAAATCGGGTCGCTCGCTCCCGAGGCAGTGAACGTGGGAGTCTCGGCAGTCGAGGAACCGGAGGACCTGGTCCCACCGGCCATAGCTCGTGACGCCCTAGCCTGGTTCGCGGGCGAGGTGCTCAAGGATGACGAAGCAGAGGCTTTCATCAAGGCCCTACCGAAGTCACCGGTGGCGAAGAAGAGCTCTCGGGTGTTCGATCAGATTCAACAAGCGGCGGTCACTGCCAGCGAGGGACTTACCCGCCCTCTGAGCTTCGGAAAGATCGAGTTCGCGAAGGCTGTGGGAGCGATCGCCGCGGAGGGTAAAGCACCAGACCTGCCTACGATGTTTACGAACTTTTCCGCATTGTTCGCTCTCATCACCGACAGACAGGCACTTGCGCTACGCGATCAAAACGAGGAGCGTCTGCGCCAACTCACGCGTCGCCTAGTAGAACGGTTCCGGCGCGACCACCGCACCCGGGCCTCGAAGGCCGTCGTCGAACGCTTCTTGCGCGAGATCGAGCGCCATCTGACCTCGGCCTCGCTGGAGGAAGAAAGCGTGCGGGCGGCCGCGCGCAAGATCCGCGATGACTTCAACCTGGCCGTTGATCCACTGGAGAACGTCGAAGACTTCCCTGGTCTCAAAGTAGCGCTGAAGGAACTTATGTTGTCTCCGGCGCGCGCCTAGCGGTAGATATCTGTAGCAGCGATGACTAAGAGACCCCGGCAGCCACGTTCTAGCATCACGGGAGGTGAGGTGATTGACGCATGAGATGCGACCTCTTATAACTAGGTACGCCAATGCACGGCTGGTGGACGCTTGGGACGAGGCCTTCAGCGGGCTGACCCTCAACGCATTCGAGCGTTTGGCTGTTACTGCCGGTATCGAGGAATACCGTCGCCTTCTTCGAAGGCGGGACGAGCTCGATGCACTGCGGGACCCGATGACCCGATCAGTTGGGACGTCATTTGGTTGGCAGATCCCCACCACAGGTCAACAACACGACCTGTACGACTCAACTAAGAGCTATTTCGATACGTTCTATAGTTCGCTTTCGCACCTCTCTTCTGTTGTAGCTCGGTTTAGTTCGATCTTCCAGCGCAACTTTTCCGACAATGCGTCGCTAATCAAGTGGATTCCCAAGCGATGGCCGAGTTTTTCTCACGGCGCCATCCAGGACCTCGAGCGCGCCCGCTTGTTTCGGGCACTCCTGAACCACCCTCAACAGTTCCCCGTGCATAACTGGAACACGGCTTGCTTCCCCGGGAACGAGCATGTACACGTCGTACTGTTTGGGCCGAAAGGGAGGGGAAAGAACCCTATCCCGCGGGGCGCTGAAACCGATCATCCACTCGCTGACGTGATGCCCGATTGGCAGTTTGACGCACCCGACGAGGTAAGCGTCACGAACAGCGTCGGCAACCTGGCTATCCAAATTCTTACCGATGTGATTGAGGGACTGACCCAGAGATCGTCCTTCCACGCGAACACCTCTCAGGTGCAGGTCTTTCGGAAGCTAGTTCCGGAAACTATTGATCAATCAGCAGCTTCCCGTGCAATTCGAAGCGAGATCTTCAAGCCAGGCAATGACCCCGCTCCGAGGATGGATCTGTAAGGCATTGCCGTGACACGTGACCACTCGCAAGGGCAGAGTGGCAGATGACTCGAAGTCATGACGAAACGCTCGCGTTGCGCGAAGCGTTTCGTAACCCTTGTGATACGAGACGTCTCGTCACTGCCTGAATGGTCGATAGCCGCGCACCGGATCGTCGCAGTTCGTGATTCTCGAAACCACGTGTCGGAACCCTATGTTCGGAACGGAGGCGCGGGAACGGTTTCGAGACACCAGGTCGCCCCGTGTTCCGGTCCGGTCCCTGTGTGTTGGCTGGACGGGCGTGACGATCGGCGGCGGGCGCACGTCTTACTCGTGTACGCGACCGAACCGAGGCCGCCCGACCGTCCGGTGGCCGACCGCCACCCCGTCCATGAGGAGAGATCGATGAGTGCATCCGACAAGATCAAGGCCGCCGCTGAGGAACTCGCCGGCAAGGCGAAGGAAGCGGTCGGCAACGTGACCGACAACGACAAGCTGGTCGCCGAGGGCAAAGCCGACCAGGTCAAGGGCAAGGCCCGCGGCACGGTCGAAGACGTGAAGGACGACTTCAAGAACTGACCCCGCAGCTCCCGAACGACCCCGTCTCACTGAGGCGGGGTCGTTCTCGTTTCTCCTTGCACGACTGCATGTCTGCGCTTGCGCAACTTTGCAGAGAGTGCAAGAATGCGTGATGTGAATGATTCAAGCGGCCTCGGTCTGCGCGAGCGCAAGCGCGCTCAAACCGCTGAGGCCATCCATATCGCGGCCGCCGAGCTCGTGCTCGAGAACGGCCTCGACGAGACGACCATCGACGCCATCAGCGCTCGAGCCGACGTGTCCAACCGCACGTTCTTCAACTACTTCCCCTCCAAGGAAGACGCCGTGCTCGGCATCGACGAAGGCGCAGTCGCCGCCGAACTCGACAAGGTGCACGACACCCAGGAGGACCCGCTCGCCGCTGTCTTCGACCTGATCTACGCGATCTTCGAAGCGAGCGGCGGCAAGCAGCGCAAAGAGCTGTCGCGAGCCGTCATCCGCAAGCACCCGCAGCTGATGACGCGGCAGATGGCCCGCGTCGCCGACCTCGAAGACCGCCTCAGCGAGATCATCGCCGGCTGGCTGCGAGACGACGAGCGATTCGCCGACGACACCGACGCCGAGCGTCTCGAACAGGCGCGACTCATCCTCGGCATCTGCCTCTCCACCGTGCGCATCAGCATGCGCAGATGGGCGGGCCACGACCATTCAGGATCGGGGGCCGGATCATCCGACACCCCCGACCCCCGGAAGATCTACGAGCGCGCGATCGCGACGCTCCGAACGGTAATGGAGAAACTCAGTTGACCACCTCAGTAGCGAAGCCGCAGCAGGACGAGGGCCTCCCCTCGACCCGCAGCGTACTGCTCGTCTTCGCCGGCCTCATGGTCGCGATGCTGCTCGCATCCCTCGACCAGACCATCTTCAGCACCGCGCTGCCGACGATCGTCGGCCAGCTCAACGGTGTCGAGCACATGCTCTGGGTCACCACCGCCTACATCCTCGCCTCGACCATCGTCATGCCCGTCTACGGCAAGCTCGGAGACTTGATCGGCCGCAAATGGCTGTTCATCATCGCGATCTCGATCTTCCTCGTCGGAAGCGTCATGGGCGGTCTCGCCGACTCGATGACGACCCTCATCGCCGGTCGCGCCGTACAGGGCCTCGGCGGCGGGGGTCTCATGATCCTCGCCCTCGCGATCATCGCCGACGTCGTCCCCGCCCGCCAGCGCGGCAAGTACTCCGGCATCATGGGTGCGGTCTTCGCCGTCTCCAGCGTCGCCGGCCCCCTCCTCGGGGGATTTTTCACCGACGGCCCCGGATGGCGCTGGGCGTTCTGGATGAACATCCCACTCGGCATCCTCGCGATCGTGTCGGCCCTCTTCTTCCTGAAGCTGCCCAAGCGCGCCTACTCCAAGCCGCGCATCGACTACCCGGGAATGATCGTCCTCGCCGCGGCTGCAACCAGCCTCGTGCTTTTCACGACCTGGGGTGGCAACACCTACGACTGGAACTCGCCGGTCATCATCGGCCTCATCATCGCCACGGTCGTGTTCGCGGGCCTGTTCGTCTTCATCGAGAGCCGCGCGGTCGAGCCGGTCATCCCGTTGAAGCTGTTCAAGAACCGCAACTTCAACCTGACCACCAGCGCCGGTCTCATCACCGGTGTCGCCATGTTCGGCGCCCTCGCCTACATGCCGACCTACCTGCAGATGGTCACCGGAGTCGGCGCGACCTCCGCGGGCCTCCTGATGATCCCGATGATGGGCGCACTCCTCATCTCCTCGATCGGCTCGGGTCAGATCGTCTCGAAGACGGGCCGCTACAAGCTGATCCCGATCGTCGGAATGTTCGTCACCGCGCTGGGCCTGTTCCTGCTCTCGACCCTGACCGCCGAGACGGCGATCTGGATCATGTGCGCCTTCCTCGCCGTCATGGGCTTCGGCCTCGGCATGTCGATGCAGATCCTCACCCTCGTGGTGCAGAACTCGTTCCCTCGCGCGATCGTCGGAACGGCCACGAGCTCGAACAACTTCTTCCGCCAGATCGGCTCCTCGCTCGGGGCCGCAATCGTCGGAAGCCTGTTCGTCGGGCGCCTCACCGACCTCCTCGCCTCCAACCTGCCCGCGGGCGGAACGGGTGGCACGGGCAACAACTCGCTCACCCCGGCGATCGTGTCGGCCCTGCCCGACGCGGTCCGGACGATCGTCGTCGACGCCTACAACGACGCGCTGACCCCGATCTTCCTCTACATGGTGCCGCTCGTCCTCGTCGCCGCCGTGCTGCTGATGTTCGTGGTCGAGAAGCCTCTCGCCACCCGCATCGAGAAGACGGAAGGCGAGATCTCGTTCGAAGCCGAAGTGCTCGACGAGTCGCTCGCCGCCGGCGCCAACCCGACCGTCGAGCCGGTCCTCTCAGAGCGCACCGGCTCGATCCGGACCGTCGACGAGAACGAGAAGCAGAGCGTCTAGATCGTCCCGCACCACCGAAGGGCCCGGCCTCCGCAAGGAGCCGGGCCCTTCCGCATTCCTCCTCGCGACCGGCGACCCTGAGAACGAACCTCCGGAGTCTGCGCTAGTTTGGAATCATTCAAGACTGGGTAGAGGACATGATGGCGGATTCGACGACGCGGCTGCGCGAGGCCGACCTGCGCGCCACCGCGCCGCGCGTCGCAGTGCTCGACACCCTCGAGAGCGCCCGGATCGCGAGCGAGCACCTCACCGCGACCGAGATCGCGGATCGGGTCGCAGCGCGCATCGGCGCCGTCTCCCTGCAGGCGGTCTACGACTGCCTCGCAGCGCTCGAACAGGCCGAACTCGTCCGACGCATCCAACCCGCCGGACACCCCGCGCACTTCGAGGCCCGGGTCGGCGACAACCACCATCACGTGGTCTGCCGCTCCTGCGGTCGCACCGAGGACATCGACTGCGTCGTCGGCGAAGCCCCCTGCGTCCACCCGTCCTCGGCCGGAGGATTCGTCATCGACCAGGCCGAGATCACCTTCTGGGGCCTCTGCCCCGACTGCGCGGCATCGGCTGCCGCCACCCCCTGAACCCCCGTCGAGCAACCGCCGACGGTTCCCGAGGAAAGGACGATCCGACTTCATGACGGACGCCACGAACGCCCAAGACCCCAGCACGCTCACCACGCGCCAGGGTCATCCCGTCTCCGACAACCAGAACCAGAGGACGGTGGGCGCACGAGGCCCCGCCACGCTCGAGAACTACCACTTCCTCGAGAAGATCTCGCACTTCGACCGCGAGCGCGTTCCCGAACGCGTCGTTCACGCGCGCGGTGCCGTCGCCTTCGGCTACTTCGAAGCGACCGGAGCCTGGGGCGACGAGCCCATCGCCCAGTTCACCCGCGCCAAGCTGTTCCAGCAGGCCGGCAAGCGCACCGACATCGCGATCCGCTTCTCGACCGTCATCGGCGGCCGCGACTCCAGCGAGGCCGCACGCGACCCCCGCGGTTTCGCCGTCAAGTTCTATACCGAGGACGGCAACTGGGACCTCGTGGGCAACAACCTCGCCGTGTTCTTCATCCGCGACGCGATCAAGTTCCCCGACGTCATCCACTCGCTCAAACCCGACCCGGTGACCTTCCGTCAGGAGGCCTCCCGCATCTTCGACTTCATGTCGCAGACGCCCGAGTCGATGCACATGCTGGTCAACCTCTTCAGTCCTCGCGGCATCCCCGCCGACTACCGCCGCCAGCAGGGCTTCGGCGTCAACACCTACAAGTGGGTGAATGCCGCGGGCGAGACGAAGCTCGTCAAGTACCACTGGATCCCCAAGGCCGGTGTCGCGAGTCTCACCGATGCGGACGCCGCAGTCATCCAGGGCACGGACCTCGGACACGCATCGAAGGACCTGCACGACTCCATCGAGGCCGGCGACTACCCCGAGTGGGATCTGTACGTGCAGATGATGGACGATCACGACCACCCCGAGCTCGATTTCGATCCGCTCGACGACACCAAGGTGTGGCCCGAGAACGAGTTCGTGCCGAAGAAGGTCGGCACGATGGTGCTCAACCGAAACGTGCAGAACCACTTCGCCGAGAACGAGCAGCTCGCATTCGGCACCGGTGTGCTGGTCGACGGTCTCGACTTCTCGGACGACAAGATGCTCGTCGGTCGCACCTTCTCCTACAGCGACACCCAGCGCTACCGGGTGGGACCCAACTACCTGCAGGTGCCGGTGAACCAGCCCAAGCGGCCGGTCGCCACCAACCAGCGCGACGGGCAGATGACCTACTCGGTCGACGGCGGACCCAACCCGCACGTCAACTACGAGCCGTCGATCACCGATGGAGCCCTGGCCGAGGCAGCCAAGCCCGCGCACAGCGAGCAGGGGCCCGAACTGACGGGCCGCCTCACCCGCGCCCGTCTCCCCCGCACGGACGACTACACCCAGGCCGGCCAGCGCTACCAGCTGATGGAGCAGTGGGAGAAGGACGACCTGGTCGGCAACTTCGTCGCACTGATCGGGCAGGCGGCGCGCGCGGTGCAGGAGCGCATGGTGTGGCACCTGCTGATGGTCGACGACGAGCTCGGGCTCCGCGTCGGTGAAGGGCTGGGCATCGGCGTCGCGGATGTCGCGCACCTCGCGCCGCTCGCCACCCAGACGCTGAACGAGAGCGAGCTGGCTCGCCTGGCCAATCTCGGCAGCAACGGCCCGCGCGACGTCTCCGGTCTGACCATGACGCACTGCGTGCCCAACGAGCACGTGGCCCTCGTCTGATCGAGCATCGCCCGGCCTGACGGCCCGACAGCAGAGGCCCGGTTCCCTCGCGGAACCGGGCCTCTCGGCGTCTTCCGGCTACGGAACGCGGGTGAGCCACTCCTCGGTCGAGAACTTCTCGGCCACGAGCTGCTCCGCAGCGGCGAACTCCGCGGGCGTGATGTCCCCCGAGGTCGCGCCGTAGAGGGAGGTGAACGTGCCCTCCATCCGCTCGATGATCTCGGCACGCGGCAGGCCGGTCTGACTGCGCAGCGGATCGACGCGCTTCGCCGCGCTCGTCGTCCCCTTGTCGCTCAGCTTCTCGCGACCGATGCGGAGGACCTGCACCATCTTGTCGCCGTCCATGTCGTAGCTCATCGTCACGTGATGGAGCACGGCTCCCCCGCCGAGACGCTTCTGGGCGGCCCCGCCGATCTTGCCCTTCGCGGAGGAGATGTCGTTCAGCGGTTGGTAGAACGCGTCGATGCCGAGCGAGCGCAGCGCGACGATCGCCCATTCGTCGAGGTAGGCGTACGACTCGGCGAACGACATGCCGCGCACCAGCTCGCCGGGAGCGTAGAGCGAATAGGTGACGACCGACCCGGCCTCCATGAACATGGCGCCACCGCCGCTGATCCGGCGGACCACGTCGACACCGAACTTCGCCGCGCCCTCGAGATCGACCTCGTTGCGCAGCGACTGGAAGCTGCCGATCACGACCGCGGACTGCTCCCACTCCCAGAAGCGCAACGTCGGACCCCGACGCCCCGCACCGACCTCCTCGGTCAGGACCTGGTCGAGGGCGAGATGCATCTGCGGGCTCAGCGGCCCGGGGTGCAGGATCTTCCAGTCGTAGTCGCGCCACGTCGTGGCATTGCCGATCGAACGTCGGATCGCGGTCGCGACGGCCTCGGGCGAGAAGCCGAGCAGCACGGCATCCAGCGGCAGGGCCGCCCGGATCGACGCCGCGATCTGCTGCGCGTCGGCATCGACCGGGAGCCCGTTGACGGCCGCGTCGATGTCCGCGAGAGCGGTGTCGGGTTCGAGGAAGAAGTCTCCCGCCAGCCGGAAGTTCGTGATGACACCCTCGACGACATCGAGGTCGACGACCACGAGCTTGCCTCCGGGCACCTTGTACTCGCCGTGCATCGGGTTCCTTTCGCCGCGGGAAACCCGCGCGATCGCGGGCGCCTCAAACCTACGCCGGTGGCGCAGCCGTCTCGACTCGCGCGTCGATCCAGCGGATCAGATCGGCGATGACGTCGTCCTTGTTGAGTTCGTTGAAGACCTCGTGCCGCGCCTCGGGGTAGACGATCGCCTCGACGTCACGCAGCCCTCCCCGCTCGATGTAGGCCTGCGCGAGCTTGACGGCGCTCTTCTCGCCGCCGAGCGGATCGTCGCTGCCGACCTGGATGAGGATCGGCAGGTCGGGGGGCAGGTCTCGGGCCGGGCGACCGAACAGGCGGAGCGCATCCGGGAGGCCGAAGAGGCGGAGGATGTCGGCCGAGAAGTTGAGGGGGTCGGTGTAGAACGCCTCCGAGATGGCGGTGTCCCGACTCAGCCACTCGGCGCCCGTCGTGCCGAGGTGCGCGTGACGCTTGTTGAGGTCGCCTCCGTTCATCGAGCCCGGCCAGCGGTAGGCGGTTCCGGTCAGGACGACGGCGTCGTAGAGTTCCGGTTCGCGGTTGACGAGGATCTGGGCCATCAGCGAACCCCAGCTGTGGCCGATGAGGACGAGTGGGACACCTGGATTCTTCTCGCGGGTGATCTCGGACAGCTGTTTGACGGCGGCGATCGTCGCCCGCAGTCCGCCCGGCCCGAGGCGACCCAGTTTCGACTTGTCCCCGCCGTGCTGCCGCATACCGGTGCGGCCGTGCCCTCGGTGGTCGTCGGCGACCACCGAGTAGCCGGCGGCGACGAGTGACTCGGCGAGGTGACGGTAGCGGCCCGCGTGCTCACCGACGCCGTGGGCGATCTGGACCACCGCTTTGGGGCGATCGACCAGCCATTCGTCGTAGCTGATGACGACGCCGTAGGCGTCCGTGTACTCCGGCATGCCGTCAGGCTAGTGGCAGGGCGCGCCCGCCGCGGATCAGGCCTCGCGCGTGATCTCGACGCGCACGAACAGCTCGGAGCGGAACGGCCCGGCGTAGACGCCGCGGAGGGGCGCGACGTCGTTGTAGTCACGACCCCGGCCGACGAGCACATGGCGGTCGCCGATCGGGATCAGGTTGGTCGGATCCCAACCGTGCCATTCACCGCAGAACCATTCGACCCACGCGTGCGACTCGCCCGCGACCGTCTCGCCGACAGCCGCGTCGGGCTTCGGGTGCAGGTATCCGGACACGTAGCGCGCGGGGATCCCGATCGACCGGAGTGCGCCGAGCGCGACATGGGTGATGTCCTGGCAGACGCCCTTCCGCTCGGCCCAGGCATCCTTTGCCGTCGAGTGGACTCCGGTGACGCCCTGCATGTACTCCATCGACTCGCCGACCGCACGACAGATGGCCTCGGCCGCGCTGCACGGGTCGGCCGCGTCAGCCGCGATGCGACGGGCGAGTTCGGCGATCTCATCGTCGGTCTCGGTCAGTCGGGTCTGGCGGATCTGCTCCACGTACTGCACCTGCGAGCCCGCGGAGGCGGGGAGGTCGTCCCAACTGATTCCACTTCCGGCATGTTCGCGATCCCGCACCTCGACGAGGCTGGTGGCGGTGAGCGCGAGCTCGCGGTGCGGCGTGAGGATCTCGAACGAGGAGACCCGGGTCCCCCAGTAGTCGACGTACCCGTGCTGAGAGGACAGAGGGCTGATGTCGAGGTGCGAGTGCAGGACGAACTGGCCCTCCGAGCTGGCCGGCAGCATGCGCGCCTCGTTGTAGGAGGCGGTGACCTCCCCCTCGTAACGGAACCCGGTCTTGTGCCGGATGCGCAGCCGCTTCACTGGCTCTCTCCCATCCAGATCGGATCCGCCTGTGTCGGGAAGTACCGCTGCCGGATCGCCTCGGAGGCCGAGGAGGTGCTCGTCTGCACGGCGTCCATCTGGCCGGGGAGGTCCTCGAGGATCTCGGCGATCGGCCGGTACTCGAGCTGGCTGCGGATCCGCCCCAGCAGGCGCTGCGCCTGATCGGAGACGCCGACGCGTTCGCTGCGGGGTTCGAGCTCGCGGAGGCACTCCTCAGCTCGCATCACCGAGAACATCACGGATCGCGGGAAGAGACGGTCGAGCAGCAGGAACTCCGCCGCGTTGCGGGCCGACGGGACACCGCGGTAGGTGCGCAGGTACGCCTCGTACGCGCCGCAGGAGCGGAGGATGGTCGTCCAGCTCGGACCGCTCGCCTCGGTCAAAGACCGGGTGGCGAGCAGCCGGGCCGTCATGTCGGCGCGTTCGATGCTGCGGCCGAGGGTGAAGAACTGCCACGTCTCGTCGCGGCTCGTCGCCGACTCGATGATGCCGACGGCGAGCGCCGCGCGTTCTCGGATCCAGCCGAAGAACTCGTGCACCTTCTCGCTCGATACCCGGCGCGGCATGCGGGCGCGGGTCGTGTTGAGGCACTCCCAGAGCTCGGTGGACACGATCTCGCGGGCACGGCGGGCGTTCTCGCGAGCGGCACCGAGCGAGTAGGCGATCGACGCGGGGTGCGTGCGGTCGACGGCGAGGATCGCGAGCACGTCCTGCCGGGTCAGCGTCTTGTCCTCGGGAACCGAACTGCCCATCACCGACAGGAGCGAGCGGCAGGCGAGGTCCTCCTCGATCCATGGGTCCTCGAGCAGGAGCTGGAGGTGCACGTCGAGGATTCGGGCGGTGCCGTCACTGCGCTCGATGTAACGGCCGATCCAGAAGAGGCTCTCGGCGATGCGGCTCAGCATGCGGGCTCCTGCGCGTCGTCGATGGTGGGCTCGGGGGCTGCTGCGCGAGTCCGTTCCGGCGTGCGGGGCCGGCCGATTCCCCCCGCGCAAGCGTGCGCGGTTGGGCCCAGTGCGCGTTCGCCCGGAACGCCCGGGGTGGGGTGGGATCTGGCGGACTGCTGTTGTTGCTGCTGCTGTTCGCCGTGGTCCCGCGGGCGGTCGAGCGGGCTGTGGTCGGGGGCGTGCTCGCGGATGATCGGGATCGACTGCGTCACCGTCGCCTGACCCGCGACCAGGTTCTGCACACTGCGCGCACCGCCGGCGTAGAGCGGCTCGTGGCCGACCACCCAGGTGTCCTTGCTGCCGCCGCCCTGACTCGAGTTGACCACCAGCTGGCCTTCGGGGAGCGCCACCCGGGTGAGACCGCCGGGCAGCACCCAGACATCCCGACCGTCGTTGACGGCGAACGGGCGCAGGTCGGCGTGACGCGGACGCATGCCGTCCTCGACGAGTGTCGGGATGGTCGACAGCTGCACGACGGGCTGGGCGATCCAGCCGCGCGGATCGGCCTGCAGGCGCACCCTCAGCTCGTCGAGCTCCAGCTTCGAAGCGGCAGGACCCACCACGAGTCCCTTGCCGCCGGAGCTGTCGACGGGCTTGACCACGAGCTCGTCGAGCCGGTCGAGTACCTCCTCCAGTGCACCCGGGTCCTCGAGACGCCAGGTGTCGACATTGGGGAGGATCGCCTTCTCGCCCAGGTAGTAGTCGATGAGGTCGGGCAGGTAGGTGTAGATGAGCTTGTCGTCGGCGACCCCGTTGCCCACCGCGTTGGCGATGGTGACGTGACCGAGGCGGGCGGCGAGCATCAGCCCGGGTGAACCGAGCATCGAGTCGGCACGGAACTGCAGCGGGTCGAGGAACTCGTCGTCTACGCGGCGGTAGATGACATCCACTCGGGTCGGGCCGGCAGTCGTGCGCATCCAGACCCGACCGCCGGAGCAGTAGAGGTCGCGGCCCTCGACCAGCTCGACGCCCATGAGTCGCGCGAGCAGGGTGTGCTCGAAGTAGGCAGAGTTGTAGACACCGGGTGTGAGGACGACGACGGTCGGGTCGTCGACCCCCGCGGGTGCGCTCGCCCGCAGCGCCTGGAGGAGCTTGTTGGGGTAGTCGCCCACGGGCCTGACCCGCATCGATACGAAGAGCTCGGGCAGGGTCTGCGCCATAACCCGTCGGTTCGAGATGACGTAGCTGACACCGCTCGGCACGCGCACGTTGTCCTCGAGGACCCGCCACTCGCCGGCCTCGTCCCGGATCAGGTCGATGCCCGACACCTGGATGCGGACGCCGTTGGGCGGAACGACCCCGGCCGCCTCGCGGTGGTAGTTGGAGGAGGAGCTGATGAGCGACGCGGGGATCACTCCGTCGAGGACCGCGAGCTGCGGCCCGTAGACGTCGGCGAGGAACGCCTCGAGCGCGCGGACCCGCTGCTTGATGCCCGCCTCGACGCGGGTCCACTCCCCCTGATCGATGACGCGCGGAACGGCGTCGAGCGGGAAGGGCCGCTCCTCGCCCGCGAAGTCGAAGGTGACGCCCTGGGCGAGGTAGCTCGACGCGAGGGCGTCGGTGCGGCCGCGGAGTTCCTCCTGGGTCATCTTCGACAGGGCCGAATAGATCTCGCGGTAGGACTCCCGGGTGTCGCTCGTGCTGACCTGAGCGCCCGCGGTGGAGAACATCTCATCCCACGGGGGCCGTTTCGGCTCGTACTTCGGCGGCGCCGCGCGCCGTGAGTAGTCGTCGAACAGGTCTCCCATATCCAGAGCCTACCCAGGGGCGTATTGCGGCATTGTTTCCGGCATCTGCGCTTTCGGTGCACCGATCGGGCCCGCCGTGCCACCCGATCCACTCCTCGTGGCGGGGCGTTCGGGCCGAACGTCGAAGGTCACCCGAGTCCCGCTTGGCGGCGTACTCACGCGCCCGCGGAGAATCATCGCCGGCGACTCGCCGTCGTTCCTCGTCGCGACCCCCGCTCTTCCTGAGCATCGACGGGGAGCCGCGCGCGTCGACGCGTTCCGCGAGCCGAGGGGCGTCCGGTCTTCGCGCGCCATAACCTGCTCACGTGACCATGATGCTGCCGAACACCAGGGCGGCGACGACGACCAATAGAGGCATCGCCGCCGGGTCCTACTGGTTCGCGATGATCCTCCTCGTCGCCGGTGCCACGAGTGCGGCCATGATCGCGAGTGCGACCGGCGAGTGGAGCGTCACGCTGTGGGTGGTGGCCGGGTTCGCTCTCGTCGCCGCCGCGGGCAGCATGCTGCGCTGGGCCTACGGCGCCGGAGTCGTGCTGAGCGCCGTCATCGTCGGCGCAGCAGGGATCGCTCTCACCACCTGGCAGATCGCGGTGGTCGCCCCGGGGCCGATCTCGACCGACACCTACTTCTTCTCGACGATCACTGTCGCGACGGTGACTTTCGGCACCCTCGTCTGGCGCTCGGGTCATGCCGCTCTCGCCTGCACGGTCGCGATCCTGCTCGCGCAGACGATCTTCGGTCTCGCCGCCTTCATCACCGGCGGGCAGTGGGCCGTCGACCTGCCGTCGCTCATCATCTGGGCCATCCTGTTCCTCGTCCTCACCGCCCTCGAATCGGCTCGGAAGAGCGGGCGCCGGGCGGCCGCGGCGTTCGAACGGGCGGATGCGTCGCAAGCCGAGACCAGTGCGCGGCGGCGCATCGCACTTCAGTCCACCGCGGTCCTGCACGACACGGTCCTCGGCGACCTCACGACGCTCGCCACGACGGAACCCGGCACGCTCAACGCGCGGACCATCGCCCGTCTGGCCGACACCATCGCGCTGCTCACCTCGGGCGACTGGCTGGGCAATGAGCTCGAGACGCCGATCGACGACCGGCTCGCGCAGCTGATCGATCCAGAACGGCTGGCCGACGTCGAGGTCAGCATCGTCGGCGACGGCGCGGCGCTGGACCTGCTCCGCGACGAAGACGCGCGTGAGCTGATCCGCGCACTCGACCAGTGTCTGGACAACGTCGACCGCCACGCGCGGGCGAAGAACGTCGAGGTCGTCCTCATGAGCAGCGCGGAGGAGATCTCGGTGATGGTCAACGACGACGGCGTCGGGTTCGACCTGGCTTCGCTGGACCCGGCTCGACTGGGCCTGCGAGCGTCGGTGCAGGCGCGCCTCGAAGCCATCGGCGGGCGCTCCACGATCTGGAGCACCCCTGGAAGCGGAACGTCAGTCCTTCTCACCGTGCCCATCCGCCAGCTCGACGACCCGGTCGGACAGAACCGATGAGTGCAGCCGACACCCCGCAGACCCTCGACCCGCTGGGAGGCATCACTGCGCGCTTCACCGTGTTCCTCGCCACGGCGATCGCCGTTGTCATCGCGACGACCTTCACCGCGATGTCAGTCCCCGAGATCACCCGACCGTGGGCCGTCATCGGCTCGCTCGCCAGTCTCGCCGCCGCGCTGACGGTCCTCGTCGTCTCCGCCAGCCCGTTCCGGGCCCCGTTCCGGCGCGGCAGCGCGATCGCGTTCCTCGCGCTCCTCGCCCTCGCCGTCTGGCTGGAGGCCGTCTCGAAGCTCGGCGCGGACACCCATGTGCTGAACGATTGGGGAGCGCTCGTGGTCGCGATCCTCATGTTCCCTCTCGGCTGCTACCGTCCGGCCCGCGAACTCGTGGTCGCCGCCGTCGTCATGGCCTTCGTGGTCGCCGGGGTTCCGCTCGTGCACATGCACAGCCTCGTGACCGACGTCCCACCCCTCGTGTTCTCGATCGTCATCACCGCCCCGGTGCTCGGCGGGGGGATCGCGGCGGCCGCTTTCTCCCGTTCGCTCGTCGGTGACCTGACCGCCTGGCGGGAGACCGCCCGCTCGGCCGCGAGCGTCGGAACGCAGTCGGCGACGCTGACCGCGGAGATCGAGGCCGACCGCCTGGCGCTGCTCAGCCGCGAGATCCTCCCTCTGCTGTCGAGCGTGGTCTCGACCGGCCGGCTCACGAGCCACGAGAGCGACCACGCACGCATGCTGGCGAGCTCACTGCGATCCACCCTCGTCGACGAGACCGACCGATCCTGGCTCGAGGAGCTCGGCGTCGATCTCTCGGACCCCGACCGCGAATCGGATGCCTGGCAGCCCGCACAGCGTGCGGCTCTGCGGGCGGTGCTCGAGCGTCTCGCGGAGTCCTGGCCGGGCGTCGACGTCGTACTCACGGTGACGGCGCAGGACGGTGAGACGCATGTCGACCTCGTCGGCACGTTCACCCGAGGCACCCGCCCCTCGCGCAACCAGCTCGCGCCCTACGTCGCCACGATGCGCATGGTCTTCGACCGGGTCGCCGTGCGTTCCAGTCAGGACACGGTGCAGATGCACTTCGAGGTGCCGAACCCCATTTAGGGCCCGGCACCTCGACAGGTCAGCCGCGGGCGCGCTCGAGGACCGCCTCGAGGCGGTCGAGGGCCCACTCGAGGTCGGCGAGCTCGATGACCAGCGGCGGCGCGAAGCGCAGAGTCTGACCGTGGGTGTCCTTGACCAGGATCCCCTCGTCGAGCATCGCGAGGGCGATGTCACGGCCGCTGCCGAGCGCCGGATCGACGTCGGCCCCGGCCCAGAGGCCCGCCCCGCGGACCGCGGTGAGTCCGTGACCCACGAGGGCCTGCAGGCGTTCCTGCAGCACGGATCCCAGCTCGCGGGCTCTCGCCTGGTATTCGCCGGTCTCGAGCAGCTCGACGACGGCGGTGCCCACCGCGGCGGCGAGCGGGTTGCCGCCGAAGGTCGATCCGTGCTGGCCGGGCTGCAGGACGCCGAGCACGTCGCTCGAGCCGACCACCGCGGACACCGGGACGATGCCGCCCCCGAGGGCCTTGCCGAGCAGGTACAGGTCCGGCACGACGCCGAAGAGGTCGCAGGCGAATGTCTCGCCGGTGCGCCCGAGACCCGACTGGATCTCGTCGGCGATGAAGAGCACGTTCGCGTCGGTGCAGACAGTGCGCACCGCTCGCAGATACCCCTCGGGGGGAACGATGACACCGGCCTCGCCCTGGATGGGCTCGATCAGCACGGCCACCGTCGTCTCATCGATGGCTGCGGCGAGCGCCTCGGCATCGCCGTACGGAACGGTGCGGAATCCGGGAGCGAACGGCCCGAAGTCGTCTCGCGCCTCGGGGTCGTCGCTGAAGCCGACGATGGTGGTCGTGCGGCCGTGGAAGTTGCCGGCGGCGACGATGATCGTCGCCTGGTCCGCCGGCACGCCCTTGACCCGGTATCCCCATGCGCGCGCGACCTTGATGCCCGATTCGACCGCTTCGGCGCCCGTGTTCATCGGAAGCATCATGTCCTTGCCCGCCAGGCGGGTGAGAGCGGCGGCGAATGGGCGCAGCCGATCGTTGTCGAAGGCGCGACTGGTGAGCGTGAGAGTGTCGAGCTGGTCCCGCGCGACGGAGATCAGTCCCGGGTGACCGTGCCCGAAGTTGACCGCGGAGTACGCGGCGAGGAAGTCGAGGTAGCGGTGCCCGTCGACGTCGGTCAGCCACGCGCCCTCCCCGCTGGCGATCGTGACCGGCAGCGGCGAGTAGTTGTGGGCGAGGGGGCCTGAGCCCTTCTCGGTGCTCAGCGGCGCAGTTCGAGTGTGCAGCACTTGACTCCCCCTCCGCCGCGGAGCAGTTCGGACAGATCGACGCCGATCGGGTTGTACCCGCGCTCGCGCAGCTGCGCCTCGAAACCGGTGGCACGTGCGGCGATGACCACGTTCAGGCCGTCGCTGATCGCGTTGAGGCCGAGCCAGACCGCGTCATCATCGGAGACGAGGATCGCATCGGGGAACCGCTGCTCGAGCACGGCCCTGCTGGCCTCATCGAAGGCGGCGGGCAGGTAGGCGATGGTCGGGGCCGAGCCCTCTTCGGGAAGGGGGTCGAGCACTACGAGGGCGGTGTCGAGGTGGTAGAAGCGGGGGTCGACGAGTGTGAGCCCGATGACCTCCCGGCCCGTGACGGCGGCGAGCTCGTCCTGACTGTCGACGGTGCTGCGGAATCCCGATCCGGCGAGGATGACGTCGCCCGCGAGCAGGAAGTCGCCTTCGCCCTCGTTGATCTGAGCGGCGTCGGCGACCGAGAATCCGTGCGCACCGAACCAGGCGGCGTAGAGAGGACCCTCCGCGGCGCGTTCCGCGTGCGCGAAGCGGGCGGAGTAGGCGATCCCGTCGAGGGTGAAGCCGCCGTTCGCCGCGTAGACCATGTCGGGAAGCTCTGCATCCTGCTCGATGAGCTCGACGTCGTGACCGAGACCCACGAAGACCCGGTAGAGCTCGTCCCACTGGCGGAGCGCGAGCGCGGTGTCGGTGGGAGTGTCCGGGTGCATCCAGGGGTTGATCCGGTAGCTGACCGTGAAGTGGTCGGGCCTGCACATGAGGTAGGTACGGTGATGGGCCACACGGGCCTCCGTCCGCGGGGCCGCGGCGGTGTCGGTGATGGTCATGCGGAGCTCTCCTCTATTTCGTCAACAGCCATTGTCACGAAACTTCGGCGCGTCGTTACCCCCTGCGGCGCTGTGATCGTGCGTATTGCTGGCTTCAGCGCAAGATTCCGCCGTAGACTCTCGGGGTGGACAGCATCGATCACCGCATCCTGGATCTCCTCCGACTCAACGCCCGTTCGGGCTACGGCGATATCGGGGCCGTGGTAGGCCTGTCGGCTTCCGCGGTCAAACGCCGGGTCGACCGTCTGGTGGCGACCGGCGTGATCCGCGCCTTCACCATTCAGGTGGACCCCGAGATCGAAGGCAAGAGCACGGAGGCCTACGTGGAGCTCTTCTGCCGGGGCACCGTCGCTCCCGCCGAGCTGAAGCGCATCCTCTCAGCCGTCCCCGAGGTCATCGACGCGGGAACGGTCACCGGCAGCGCCGATGCGATCGTGCGCATGCGGAGCCGGGACATCCCCAGCCTCGAGATGGCGCTCGAACGCGTCAGGGTCGCGCCGAACGTCGACCACACCCGCAGCGCGATCGTTCTCTCTCGCCTCGTCCATCGCAGCATGGACTGAATGGGCTCAGAGGACCTCGGCCGCCAGAGCCGACGGCGTCCCGAACCGGTGGGCAGTGATCGAGACCGCCTGTTCGAGGAGGAAGGGCCGCAGCTCGAGCCGGCCGGCCACAGTGACCTCGCCCGCGAAGACGGTGACGTCGGGATCCCCTCCCGTGGCCGCGGCGAGCGCGGCGGCGTCGCCCCCGTCGCCGACGAGACGCACGCGCCCGCCCGCGAGCTCGCGTGCCCGAGCCCGCTCGAGGAACCTCTCGTCACCCTCGACGCGCGTACGCACACCCCTCAGTTCGAGCAGGCCCGCGAGCCCGGGTGACAGCGGCCGGGCGAGCGAGAGCGTGATGTCGGCGCCCGCACGGACACCCGCGACCAGGACACGGACGAGCTCGGACACGCTTCCGCTCTCGGTCAGGCGCAGCAGCACCGCGGCGGGGCGGTAGCGGAACACGTTGCGCTCGACACCGAGTGCGGACACGTCTCGGGTGACGCCGTATTCGGCCCGCCAGGCCGCCTCATCGCTGCGAGCCCCCTGCCGCACGAGTTCGAAGCCCTCGTAGGGGAGATCCGCGGTCGCCGCCTCGATGACCCGGGCGACGTCGGAGCCGACGCCGTCGAGCGCGATGCTCCTGCCCGGTGGGAGAGGGAGGGGATGCCAATCGACGAGATCGAGGAGAGCGTTCGGTCCGCCCGCCTTCGCGCCGCCGCCGACGTTCGAGCGCTTCCATCCGCCGAACGGGTGGCGACGGACGATCGCCCCCGTGATACCCCGGTTCACGTAGAGGTTGCCCGCCTCGACCGTTTCGAGCCAGTCGGCGATCTCGAGCGGATCGAGCGAGTGGAGTCCGGCGGTCAGCCCGTACGGGACCGCGTTCTGGAGTTCGATCGCGCGTTCGAGACTGGGCGCCCGCATGATCCCCAGCACCGGACCGAAGTACTCGGTGAGGTGGAACTCCGATCCCTCGGCGACGCGGTCGCGCACTCCCGGCGTCCAGAGACGGCCCTCCGCGTCGAGCCGGCGCGGTTCGACGAGCCAGTGCTGGCCCGCCTCGAGTTCCGTCAGTGCGGACAGCAGTTTGCCGGAGGCCGGTTCGATGAGCGGGCCCATGGTCGTGTGCGGGTCGAGGGCCGACCCGACGCGCAGCGAGGCCGTCGCATCGACGAGCTGGTCGAGGAAGCGCTTCGAGCGCCCGACGGACCCGACGAGGATGACGAGACTCGCGGCCGAGCACTTCTGTCCCGCGTGGCCGAACGCGGACCGGACCACGTCGGCGACGGCGAGATCGAGGTCGGCGCTGGGGGTCACGATGATCGCGTTCTTGCCGCTCGTCTCCGCGAGCAGGGGGAGGTCGTGGCGCCAGGAGCGGAACAGGGCGGCGGTGTCCCACGATCCGGTCAGGAGGACGCGGTCGACCAGCGGGTGCGAGATGAGGGTTCGTCCGAGCCCGTCCTCGTCGATGTCGACGAACGCGAGCAGCTCGCGCGGGATCCCCGCCTGCCAGAGAGCCTCGGCGAGGACCGCGCCGGTGCGACGGGCCTGGGGGGCGGGGGTGAAGACGACGCCGCTGCCCGATGCGAGAGCGGCGAGCACCGATCCCGCCGCGATCGAGATCGGGAAGTTCCAGGGCGGGGCGACGACGGTGACCCGGGCGCTGGTGTGCGTCACCCCGGGAATCTCGTCGAGTCCGCGGGCGAGGGTGGCGTAGTACCGGGCGAAGTCGATCGCCTCGCTGACCTCGGGGTCGCCCTCCGCGAGGGTCTTCCCGGTCTCGGCCGCCGCGATCTCGAGCAGATCGGCGCGGAGGGCGGCGAGCGCCGCGGCCGCCCGCTCGAGCACTCGCGCGCGTTCCTCTCCGCCCTGCTCGGCCCAGCCGACCGCCGACCTGCCGACGGTGTCGAGCACCCGGTCGAGGATGCCGGTGTCGTCGATCCGCGAGGCGGCCAGCACGGCGTCGCCGAGCGAAGTGTCCGGCGCACCGCGCAGGAGCCGTGCCGCCCAGGCCCGATTCGCCGCGAGCGACGGGTCGGTGTCGGGGGCGCCCGCGTACTCGGCCCCGTGGATGGCGCGCGGCTTCTCGGATCTCCGGTCCTGCACCCGATTCGTCTCGGGAACCTTGTCGCCGACGGCCGCCAGCGATTCCAGGAATCGACCGCGCTCCCGCTCGAACGCCGTCGGCGAGCTGCCGAGCTCGAAGACGGCCGACATGAAGTTCGCCTCGCTGGCGTTCTCCTCGAGGCGGCGCACCAGGTAGGCGATCGCGACATCGAACTCCGCCGGGTCGACGACCGGTGTGTAGAGGATGACGCCGCCGACATCGCGGGCGACGGCGCCGGTGCCACCCGCGGCCATCCCGAGCAGCATCTCGAAGTCGATCCGGTCCGTGACACCGCGGCGCTGGGCGAGCAGCCAGGTCCACGCGATGTCGAACAGGTTGTGCCCCGCCACCCCGATGCGGACCGAGCGCGTGCGCTCGGGGGTCAGTGCCCAGTCGAGCAGACGCAGATAGGCGGCGTCGGTCTCGAGCTTGCTCGACCAGGTCGCCAGGGGCCAGTCGTGCAGCGTCGCATCGACATGCTCCATCGCGAGGTTGGCGCCCTTGACGACGCGGACCTTCACACTCGCTCCCCCGGCGGCGACCCGGGACGCGGCCCAGTCCTGAAGGCGCTTCATGGCGGGAAGGGCATCCGGAAGGTAGGCCTGCAGGACGACTCCGGCTTCGAGGCCGGCGAGTTCGGGCTGATCGAGGACTCGCATGAAGACCGCGAGGGTCAGGTCGAGGTCCCGGTACTCCTCCATGTCGAGGTTGATGAACTTCGGCTCCGGCGAGGCGGCTGCGAGACGGTAGAGCGGAAGCAGCGTCGCGACGACGCGCTCGACCTCGGCGTCGAAAGCCCACATCGAGAGGCCGGCGGCGACGGAGGACACCTTGATCGACACGTAGTCGACATCGTCCCGTTCGAGCAGGCGTCGGGTGCCGTCGAGTCGCCGCTGAGCCTCCCCGTCTCCGAGAACCGCCTCGCCGAGCAGGTTCAGGTTCAGCCGGGCACCGCCGGCGCGCAGCGCGGCGATGCGGGACCCGAGCCGGTCGCCGCTCGCGTCGATCACGAGATGCCCGACCATGGAACGGAGTGCGCGCCGAGCGACGGGAACGACGATCCACGGCGCTGCAGGGGCGAGCGCTCCCCCGAGACGGACCGCGGCCCGGAGGTGCCAGGGCAGGAAGCTCGGGACGCTTCGTGCGAGCGCGCTGAGATTGCGCCCCGCGACCCCGACGTCGTCAGGTCGGACGACCCCGTCGACGAAGCCGAGCGCGAAGGCCGGGCCAGCCGGATCGCGCAGGAGCGCCGCGAGTCGCTCGCCGGCCGGGTCGGCCGCAGCGCCGTCGTGCGACGCCAGCCAGCGCCTCACCAGGTCGACGGCGGCGGGTCCGATGTCGAGGAGATCGTTGGCGCGGGGCTCGCTCGTCATGCGCCGAGCCTAGGGCGGACCCGCTGGGTCCCTCCCCATCCTCCCGGGCGGCGCACACTGTGTCGCGCATCCCCGACGTACCCCGATCGTCCACTGTTTGCCGGACGACACCCAGGCTGCGGGGTACAAGGGAACGGGACTGACACGTTATTGTCTGCCTATGGGCAAGCCCGTCACAATGGACGAGCTCGCTGAGCTGCGCGCCGGCGTCTCGGGCGTCGTGTATGCCCGCGGTGACGCCGGACTCGCTCATGAGGCGCGCTGCTTCAACACCGCCATCGTGCACGACCCCGACGTCGTCGTCGGCGCGCGGGGCGCGGACGACATCATCGCGGCCGTCGCCTTCGCGGCTCGTCACCGTCTCCCCGTCTTCGTGCAGGCCACCGGGCACGGTGCATTCGCCCCCATCACCGAGGGCGTGCTCATCTCCACCCGCCGGATGGGCGGAGTGAGCGTCGATCCCGAACTGCGGATGGCGACGATCGGCGCGGGAGCCCGCTGGGGAGCCGTCGTCGACCGCGCCTCGCGGTACGGCCTCACGCCCATCACCGGTTCCTCATCGCACGTCGGTGCCGTGGGCTACACGCTCGGAGGCGGTCTCGGACCCCTCGCTCGGACCTACGGCTTCACCGCCGACTGGGTGCGGGGCTTCACCGTCGTGACCGCCGACGGCCGTCTCGTCCGCGCCTCGGCGACGGAGCATCCCGATCTCTTCTGGGCACTTCGCGGAGGCAAGGGCGGCCTCGGCCTCGTGGTCGACATGGACCTCGAGCTGGTCCCCCTCAAGCGGGTCTACGGCGGCGGGCTGTTCTACGACTCGGAGCACATCGAGGATGCGCTGCGCGCCTGGGTCGACTGGGTGCATTCGCTGCCCGACACCGTCACGTCGTCGGTCGCTCTGCTGCGTTTCCCGCCCATCGACGAGGTGCCCGAGAATCTGCGCGGGCGCTTCGCCCTGCACCTGCGTTTCGCGTTCATCGGCGACGAGCGGGACGGCGAGCGTCTGCTGGCCCCGATGCGCCGGGCGGCACCCGCCTTCCTCGACCTGATCGGGGACATGTCGACGACCGAGATCGACTCCATCCACGACGACCGGGACCAAGCCGGTCCCGCGTGGGATCGCGGAATGCAGCTGACCGACATCGACCAGGCGTTCGTGACCGCCCTGCTGTCGCGGGCCGGGGCCGGCAGCGACGTGCCCTTCATCGCGATCGAGATCCGGCACATCGGGGCGGGCGCGACCCGGGGCGCGTCGCAGGACACCGCGATCGGCGGCGCCGGCTCACCGTTCACGCTCGTGATGATCGGGGTTCCCGTTCCCGAGCTGTTCGACTCGGTGCTCCCGCAGAGCTCGGACTACATCGTGTCGGGAATTCTGCCGTGGATCGCGGACGAGACCAATATCAACTTCCTCGGCCACGTCGCCTCGACCCAGCAGTTCGCCAGCGCGTGGCCGGCCGATGCCTTCTCGCGTCTCATCGAGACGCGCACCGCATGGGATCCCGAGGGGCTGTTCGCCTATCCGGCAGGTCCCGCAGGCGGGATCGACGGCTGATCCCGGCTCAGTGCGCCCGGTGGTCCTGCACGGTCATGCGCGGTCCGAAGCGCGGTTTGCGGAACCCGCTCGCGTAGATCAGTCGCACGATCCGCTGGCGATGGCCACGCCAGGGCTCGAGCAGTTCGAGCATGCGATCGTCGTCGGCGGGTTCGCCCGACAGCGCATAGCCGACGACGTCGTGCACGTGGTAGTCGCCGTAGCTCACCGAATCGGGGTCGCCATGCGATCGCTGCGCGGTCTCGGCGGCGGTCCACACCCCCACTCCGGCGATGGTCCTCATGCGCGACTCGACCTCGCGGCCCGGATCGAACGCGAGAGTGCGTTCGAGACCATCCGCGACGGTGGCGGCCCTGATGCAGGTGCGCGACCGTGCCGGGTCGACACCCGCCTTGTGCCACTCCCACGATGGGATGCGCCGCCAGGTCGTCGCGTCGGGGAAGACGCGCATCCCCTGCGGTGCGGGTCCGGGAGGGGTGGTGCCGTACCGGCTCAGCAGGTAGCGCCAGGCCCGACGCGCCTCAAGACCCGTGATGCGCTGTTCGATGATCGCGGGGATCATCATCTCGAGGACCAGGTCGACGCGCGAGATGCGCAGATCGGGACGTCGCCGCAGCGTGTCGGCCAGCAGAGGAACCGACGACACGTCGAGCCCCGACCAGTCGTCCTCGGACCCGAGCGTGCGCGGCAGCTGATCGGTGGCCCATTCGGCGCCCGCTCCCCACGCCCGGGAGACGATGTCGCCATCGAGCCGCTGCGCGAGATGGATGGTGGCCGGGCCCTCGGGCGTGAGCAGGGTGCGCCACACACCCGGTGCGCCGTGCCGACCGTCGAGATCCCAGCGGAAGGTCGGATCGCCGTGACCGCGCCCGAGGGACCCGAGGACGAGGCGGAGCGACACCGGCTCTCGCGGACGGTAGACGCTCTCGCGCACCGGGGTCTCGACGACGGGCGCCACCTGCCCCGGCGTTCGGTGCGGGCCGCGCCGCGGGCGGTCGTCCGTCATCTGGGCGCTCGCGAACCACGGGTTCGCTGCCGCGAATCCGCTCCCGCTCGAACCGACGCCCACCCTTGCCACCGCAGGTCATCGTAGGCGCCTCATCGGACATCACCGAGACGAGTCGCCCTGCGCCGCATGTTTCCGCGTAACGTGATGAGCGGGCGAGCGACGGAGCGGCCCTGCATCCCAGGAGGCGACGATGTCCCAGACCATGGCAGCCCGGCACCCCGAGCAGGCAGGCGCCGTCCGATGAGCCACCGCGCCATCGTCGTCGACCGACCGCTCCCCGACGCCCGCCCCGAGGCGATCCTGCGACGGGTCGAGACCGCCGCAGCAGCGCTCGAGGGCGGCATCGATGTCGACGTCCTCTTCTCCTCGGTGAACTACAAGGACGCGATCGCTTTGACGGGTGGGCCCGGGATCCTCCGCAGTCTTCCCCTCACGCCGGGTATCGACGTCGTCGGACGCGTTCGGACCTCGGCGGACGGCTGGTCGGCGGGCGACACCGTCATCACCAATGGCGGCGGACTCGGCGAGCGCTTCGACGGCGGCCTCGCCGAGAGGTCGGCGGTGCCCGCTGCCCACACGATCGCCCTCCCCGACGGGATGACGGCGCGGACGGCCGCGGCGATCGGCACGGCCGGTTTCACCGCAGCGCTCGCGGTGCAGGCGATCGCGACAGCGGGTGTGTCCCCCGACGACGGCGAGATCCTCGTGACCGGTGCGGGCGGCGGAGTCGGGTCGTTCGCGATCGCGCTGCTCGCGGCTCGCGGGTATCGGGTCGCCGCCGTGACCGGGCGGGAGAGCCTCGCCGACGCGCTCGTCGATCTGGGAGCGGAGCGTGTGCTGGAGCGATCCGAGATCGACGTCGCCGACGGCAAGCCGATGCAGAGCTCCCGCTGGGCCGGCGCGGTCGACTCCGTCGGCAGCACGACGCTGGTGAATGTGCTGGCGCAGACCTCCTACGGCGGAGTGGTCGCGGCGTGCGGCCTCGCGCAGGGGCCCGACCTGCCCGGCACAGTGCTGCCGTTCATTCTGAGAGGGGTCACTCTCGCGGGGATCAACTCCGTCGAGGCGCCTCTCGCACGCCGCCGAGAGGCATGGGCCGAGCTCGCCACCCTCCCCGTCGACGTGATCGACAGCATCGCGCCCCGCACCGAACCGCTCGAGCGGGCCACCACCATCGCCCGCGAGGTCCTCGCCGGCCGGGTGGCGGGACGCGTGGTCATCGACACCCGCGCCTGAGGCCGCGCCCCCCGCTGAGCCCGTCGAAGCGCGACCGAACGTCCTGCCTTCGCATCGCTGCGCTCGGCGGGCGGCGGTGGCCGCCGGTCAGGATGCGGGCGGTGTCGCCTCTGCTGCTGCTCGGGCGGCGGCGGGAAGGGCGGCCTCGATCCGTTCGAGCGCCGCTTCATCGTGCGCCGCCGACAGGAACCACGCCTCGAAGACCGACGGAGGAAGGGATACTCCCGCGTCGAGCATCGCGTGGAAGAACGGCGGGTAGCGCCACGACTCCTGTGCGCGCACCTCGTCGTAGTCGGAGGCGGGCGACGGGGAGAAGACGACACTGAACAGGCTGCCCGCGTGCTGAACGGTGTGCGGCACTCCCGCGGATGTGAGCGCTGCGTCGGCCGCAGCCGCGACGCGGGCTGCGGCGGTGTCGACCGCCGCGTACACCGCGTCATCCGCGAGACGCAGAGTTGCGAGCCCCGCGGCGACGGCGACGGGATTACCCGAGAGCGTTCCGGCCTGGTAGACGGGGCCGAGCGGGGCGAGCATGTCGAGCACGTCGGCACGACCGGCGAGCGCGGCGAGCGGCATCCCTCCGCCGACGACCTTGCCGAAGGTCACGATGTCGGGTTCGTATCCGACCTCGTCGCTGTTCTCGAACCCCCACCAGCCGGCAGGCCCGACCCGGAAGCCGGTCAGGACCTCGTCGAGGATCAGGAGCGCGCCCTCACGATGCGCTGTCTCGCTCAGGAATGCGTTGTAGCCCGGCGCCGGGGGCACGACGCCCATGTTGGCGGCGGCGGCCTCGACGATGATCGCGGCGATGCGGCCGGGGTGCGCGTCGAAGGCGGCGTCGAGCGCCGCGCGATCGTTGTACGGCAGCACGAGCGTCTGTGCGGCGATCGGGGCGGGAACGCCTGCCGATCCGGGCATGGCGAGCGTCGCGATGCCGGACCCCGCCTCGGCGAGGAGACCGTCGGAGTGCCCGTGGTAATGACCGGCGAACTTCACGACGAGGTCGCGCCCGGTGAACCCGCGCGCCAGCCGGATCGCCGTCATCGTCGCCTCGGTACCGGTCGAGACGAGGCGGACGCGGTCGAGCGGTTCGACTCCGCCCGCGGACACGCGGCGGAGGATCAGCTCGGCGAGTTCGGTCTCGGCAGGCGTCGACGCCCCGAACGACAGTCCCCGGGCCGCCGCCTCCTGGACCGCTGCGACGACACTCGGATGGGCGTGACCGAGGAGCGCAGGTCCCCATGAGCAGACGAGATCCACGTAGTCGCGGCCGTCCGCGTCGAACACCAGAGGCCCCTTGGCGCTGACGAGGAATCTCGGGGTTCCCCCGACCGACCCGTAGGCACGGACCGGGGAGTTGACGCCGCCGGGGATCGAGAGCCGAGCCCGGTCGAAGAGTTCGCGGTTCATCGGTTCTCCCGCAGCCAGTTCGCGACCTCGACCGCCCAGTAGGTGAGGATCGCGTCGGCACCGGCACGACGGATGCCCACGAGGGATTCGAGGATGGCGCGACGGCGCTGGATCCAGCCGTTCGCGGCCGCGGCCTCGATCATCGCGTACTCGCCGGACACCTGATACGCCCATACGGGGATCTCGCTGATGGCGGCGACGTCGGAGAGCACGTCGAGATAGCTGCCGGCCGGCTTCACCATCACGATGTCCGCACCCTGCTCGATGTCGAGCACGGCCTCGCGGACGCCCTCCCGACGATTGCCGGGTTCGAGCTGGTAGCTGCGCCGGTCGCCGATGAGCGAGGAGTCGACGGCCTCGCGGAACGGACCGTAGAAGGCCGACGCGTACTTCGCCGCGTAGGCGAGGGTCGCGACGCCGGCATGACCTGCCTCGTCGAGCGCGTCGCGGACGGCGGCGACCTGGCCGTCCATCATGCCGCTCAGGCCGACGAGCTGCGAACCGCTCTCGGCCTGGATCACACCCATGTCGCGGTAACGGAGGAGGGTCGCATCGTTGTCGATCGACCCGTCGGACGCGAGAACGCCACAATGACCGTGGTCGGTGAACTCGTCGAGGCAGAGGTCGGTCTGAACCACGAGGGCATCGCCCACCTCGGATGCGACGACGCGCGTCGCGACGTTGAGGATGCCCTCGGGATCGGTCGCCCCGGAGCCGACAGCATCCTTCTCGAGGGGAACGCCGAAGAGCATGACGCCTCCGATGCCCGCCTCGGCGGCCTCGTTGACGGCCTGACGGGCGGAATCGAGGGAGTGCTGGACCACCCCCGGCATGGACCCGATGGGGATCGGATTGTCGATGCCCTCGCGCACGAAGATCGGCAGGACGAGCTCACGCGGATGCAGGCGCGTCTGCTCCGTCATGGCGCGCAGCGCCGGTGTCTGGCGCAGTCGGCGCGGTCTGACGCGCATCACCAATCCTCCCCATCCTTCGTCTCGCGGCGTGCGGCCACCTCGATGAGGCTGTCGATGAGCGAGCTCACGCTGCGGTCGGACGCGACGAGATCGACGCGCAGACCGACGGCGCGAGCATCCGAGGCGGTGCGAGGCCCGATGCAGGCGACGAGGGTGCTCTCGGGGATGTCGCCGAACTGCTCGTGGATCTGGCCCGCGACACTTCCGGAGGTGACGAGGATCGCCTGGAACGCGCCCGCCGCCACATTGGCGACGACCGACGGATCGACGGGCACTCCGACAGTGCGATAGGCGATGACGGAGTCGACGTCGTGACCGATCGCGCGCAGCCCGTCGGTGAGGACCGGCTTGGCGATGTCGGAACGGAGCGCGAGGATCCGCTGCGTCGAACCGCTGCCGGCGACCTCTTCCCATTCGGCGAGCAGTCCCGCCGCCGAGTTGTCGCGGCTGGGGACGAAATCGACCCGATATCCCGCGGCGAGCAATGCAGCAGCAGTCGTCTCGCCCACTGCCGCGACGCGAGTCGATTCGGGGATGGTGGCCCGGTGCGAGGACAGCACGTCGACGGTCGTCGCGCTCGTGACCGACACCCAGTCGAAGACGCCGCTGCCCAGATCGGCGAGTGCTCGCTCGAGAGTCGGCGAATCGTCGGTGCTCGCGAAGTTGATCATGGGAGCCACCACGGGCGAGGCGCCTCGGAGTCGCAGATCGGCGGCGACCCCGTGACCCCACGGGCCTCCGCGCGGCACCAGCACCTTCCACCCGGCGAGGGGCCGTGCGCGCGTCATGCTCCGGCCCCCATCGGTGCGAGTTCGGCGGCGCCGGCATCGAGGAGCGCGAGAGCAACCTCCCGGCCGAGGCGGTCGGCGGCGACCTGGAGGGTCGACAGGTCGGTGCTGTCGTACGCCGCGTCGGCACCGCGCGAGATGCTCTTTGTGCCATCGGCCGAGAAGACGACGGCGTTCAGTGAGATCCGGCCGTCGCCCACCGTGGCAGCCGCGGCGACGGGGGCGGTGCAGCCCGCCTCGAGTCCACGGAGGACGGCGCGTTCGGCGGTGACGGCGTAGGAGGAGACCGGGTCGGAGAGCGCGGAAACGGCTGCCCCGACGACCGTCGCCTCGGGGTAGGGAGCCCAGAGGTGCGCCGCATCCGCCGCGCGCACCTCGATGGCGAGGGCGCCCTGCCCGGGCGCGGTCGGCCAGTCGACGAGATCGAGCACATCGGTCGCCTCGTCGAGGCGCCCGAGCCGCTCGAGTCCGGCATAGGAGAGCACGACGGCGTCGAGATCGCCCTGGCGGACGCGCGAGAGGCGGGTGTCGACGTTCCCCCGGATGTCGACGACGTCGAGGTCCGGTCGCTGCGCGAGCAGCTGGGCGCGGCGACGGGGAGAGCCTGTGCCCACCCGCGCTGCGGCCGGGAGGGTTGCGAGCGTCGCGCCGTCGCGCGCGCACAGCGCGTCCCGCGCGTCGGCGCGCGGCGGAACAGCAGCGAGGACCAGACCCTCGAAGGGCACCGTCGGCAGATCCTTGAGGGAGTGCACGATGATGTCGCAGCGGCCGGCGATGAGCGCGTCGCGCAGGGCTCCCGCGAATACTCCGGTCCCACCGATCCTCGACAGGGAGGACGAGTTGACGTCGCCCTCACTGGTGATGGTCACGATCTCGATATCGGCACCGGACGCAGCCGTCAGCGCATCGGCGACGTGTCCGGTCTGCGCGAGCGCGAGCGCGCTGGCGCGGGTTCCGATACGAATCGTCACGGGGCGATTCCCGCGACGGCGGGCCGGAACCCCAACCGTGCGTTCTCGCAGCAGCCCGGGCGGCACACGTCGTACCAGGGGCCGAGAGAGGTGACCGACTTGCGCTCCGCGACCGGACGCGCGTCGCGCCGTTCCTCGATCAGATCCACCAGTCCGGCGACGTAGGCGCTGTGGGTGCCGGGGGTGGGTACGCGGACGGCCAGCACGCCGTGCTCCTCGGCCGTCTCAGCGGCCTCGGTGTCGAGATCCCACTTGACCTCGAGATGGTCGCTCACGAAACCGACGGGCACGATCACGATCGCGCGGACCCCGTCGGCGGCGAGCTGCTCGATGCGCTCGTTGACGTCGGGTTCGAGCCAGGGCTGGGTGGGCGGGCCGCTGCGGGACTGGTAGACGAGCTCCCACGGCACTCCGCGGCCGGATTCGGTCATGACCACCTCGGAGACGGCGAGGTGCTGCGCCGCATAGGCGCCACCCGCCCCGAATCCACGGAAATCAGGTCCGGACTTGTCCGCGTCGCCGGTGGGGATCGAGTGCGTCGAGAACAGGACGCGCGCCTCGGTGACGAGATCGATCCCGGGCAGTCGGCGCTCGATCTCGGCGAGCCCTTCGGCCACACCCTCGATGAACGGCTGGACGAATCCGGGGTGGTCGAAGAACTGACGCACCTTGTCGATCGTGACGGTGCCCTCGAGCCCCGTCTCGCTGAGGGCGAGCGCGAAGTCCTCGCGGTACTGGCGGCAGCTGGAGTACGAGCTGTAAGCGCTCGTCGCGATGGCGAGCAGTGTGCGGTGTCCCGCCTGATCGGCCTCGACGAGGGCGTCGCGCAGGTAGGGATCCCAGTTGCGATTGCCCCAGATGACGGGCAGGTCGATGCCGCGGCGAGCGAGTTCGGCCTCGAGAGCCGCTTTGAGCTCACGGTTCTGGTCGTTGATGGGGCTCACGCCACCGAATGCACGGTAGTGGTGCGCGACCTCTTCGAGACGCTCTTCGGGGATCCCCCGGCCACGAGTGACGTTGCGGAGGAAGGGGATCACGTCGTCCTGCCCCTCGGGGCCGCCGAAGCTGGCCAGCAGGATCGCGTCGTACGCGGTCGGTCGGGTGACGTGCTCGGGGCCGTCGATGGATGCGGGTGATGCTGCGGGAACGAGTCCGCTCATGAAAGAACCTCTGAGAGTTCGGCTACCGAGATACGGCGACCTGTGAAGAAGGGGACCTCTTCGCGCACGTGCAGGCGTGCGTCGGTTGCGCGGAGTTCGCGCATCATGTCGACGAGGTCGGTGAGCACGTCGGACTCCATCGGGAGGATCCACTCGTAGTCGCCGAGCGCGAACGCGGCGACGGTGTTGGCGACCACGGAGCGGTAGGCGGCGCCCTTGCGTCCGTGCTCGGCGAGCATGCGGCCACGATCCTCATCGGGGAGGACGTACCAGTCGAAGGAGCGGACGAACGGGTAAACGCTGAGCCACTCCCGTGCGGGTTCTCCCCGCAGGAATCCGGGGACGTGACTGCGGTTGAACTCCGCGTCGCGGTGCACGCCCATCGAACTCCAGGTGACGGGGAGCCCGGCGAAGAGCCCGGTCCGCCGCAGTTCACGGATCGCCTGCTGCAGCGCCTCCGCGGTCTCGGCGTGGAGCCACACCATCACATCGGCGTCGGCTCGGAGACCCGACACGTCGTAGAAGCCGCGCGTGACGACCCCTCGGTCAGCCCACGAGGCGACGAGGGTCTCGATCTGGTCGGTGGTTCCGGAAAGGGGGAGGGACGGGTCGCGGCGGAACACCGTCCACACGGCGAAGCCAGCGGACGTCATGGATTCCATTCAACACCCGCCTCCTCGGCGAGCAAAAACGAGAGGGTCAGCGGCGAGCGATGCGCCAGAGCAGCACACCGCCGACAGCACCCAGGCCGACGATCGCCGCCGACGCGTAGAGCACGACGGGGTTGTCTTCCTGGAGCTGCTTGACGCGGTCACGGGCTCGACCGACCGCCTTCTGCGCCTGCTTGGGGAGGTTGAGCTTGTCCTCGATCGCATCGAGCGTCTCGGCCAGCTTGTCGCGGGTCGACTCGATGTCGGAGCGGATCTCGCCCAGTTGGCGTTCCTTGTGGCTCAGAGCCTGGTCGTCAGTGGTCATATTTACCCATCCCCTTGATCGCTCGCACATCGCTCTTCACACTGTCGATGGAGTCCTCCGGCACCGGGGGGACGCCCTTCTTGACCTTCGCGAGCCCGATGAGCACGAGGATCACGGCGACCACGAGCAGGAACGCGGCGACGATGAGCGCGGCGAGCCAGCCGGGGAACACCACGGCGAGTCCCAGGATCGCGGCGGCGATGAGCACCGCGAAGAGGAAGAATCCGATGAATGCGGCGCCGGCGAAGAGGCCGACTCCGATACCCAGAGCCGTCAGCTTGGCGACGAGCTCCTTCTTGATCTGATCGAGCTCGTCACGGATCAGCTGACCGACGAGGCCGGGCACGTCGGCGATCAGCTTGACGAGAGACTTCTTGCGCACGTCGTCCGCTTCGGGTACAGCCATCGTGTGCGCCGCCTATTCGGTCGACGTGGTGGATGAGCCGGTCTTGCTGCTGCCCGACCCGGAGCTCTTGCGGGTGCTCGACTTGGTCGAGGCAGACGCTGCCACCTTGTCGATGACCTTCTTGGCACCGTCGGCCAGCACCGCGGGAACGTCGGGGCTGTGATCGTCGACGAACGTCTGGACCTGCTCGACGCCGCGCCGAACGGGCGGGCTCGTCCAGAGCTTCTGCGCACCCGACTTGATCTGCTCGTACCGACGGCGACCCGCCTTGGTGCCGAGCACGTATCCCGTCGCAAGACCTGCGACAAAGACCAGCTTGCCCTTCATGATCGCTCCGATCGTGAGAGTTGTATGTAGGAACCACACAGTAGCCGTCCAGCGTCAGCCCAACCCGGGAATGTCCTCCACTGGGCGCCGAGCGGCGGTGACTCTAGGAGGATTCCGAGCTGAGATCCTCGATGGCGACGGCCATCTCGGTGAGGAAGCGTGCCACTGCGGCGGTCTCGGCCGGGCTGAGCGATTCGGCCACCGCGAGCATGCGCGCGTGCATGATCCCGAGGGTCTCGCGGACCTCGGTCTCGGAGTCCTCGGTGGCGACGACGACGACGCCCCTTCCGTCGGTCGGGTGCCGACGACGTGACACGTGGCCGCTCTTCTCGAGCCGGTCGATCATGACCGACACCGATGCCGACGAGATGTCGAGGTTCGCCGCGAGGTCCTTCGGGCTGACGTTCTGCCCGCGACGTTGAGCGGCCAGGAGATAGCGGATGGCCGCGAGATCGGTCTCGCCCATCCGCATCGACTCGCGCGTCCGACGGCGCATGAGGGACTCGGCCGCACGGTACCGGCGGAGCGCGGTCAGAGTGTCGACCGCGGTGACCGTGTGATCGGAATCGGGATACCAGTACCCCGACGCGCCGTACTCGGGCGCTGTCGCCGTGCTCACAAGGAGGCGGTGAACCAGGCGCCCGCGAACGAGGCGGCCGTGACGGTGGTCACGACGAAGGCGGCGGACATGATGATGTTCAGACGCAGGGCCGACCGATCAGCCGCATCGCGGATCTGTGCACGGTGCGAGGGCTCGAGGGCGCGCTGAGCATCCGCGAGCGAGTCGAAGATCCCGACCCTGTCGCCGCGCCAGTCCGTGACGACGTACTCGTCATCCGTAAGTTCGATGAGTCCCGCGAAGTCGAAGCCGATCTGGCCGGACCACAGGCCGGGCTGGGCCGGGCGCCAGGAGATGAGGTCGGATCGGTGTGCGTGCGTCGCGCTCGCGCTCTGCTTGGACGGGTTGTCGCTGAGCTTGTGCATGGTTCCCTCCTCGGAGACGGGATAAGTCTTTAGACAAACTAGCTAGATCGTCTAACGACATGCACGAAGCTCAGGTTATTCTCAGGTTGGCGGTCTTTGCGCGTCGCGCACCACAGCCGCCAGCCCCGTGCCGGCAACCCATGCGCCCACCACGCTCAGGCCGTCGAGCTCGTCGACCGCGAGTCTCAGTCGGTCGATGCGTCCACTCACTCCCCGGTAGGCGCGCGAGACGTCCTGACGCCAGGAACGGGAAGCGTGGCCGACGACGTCCTGAGGCCTCAGGTCCACGCCCGACAACCGGGAGGCGTCGGAGACCGCCCGGCGGACGTCGATAGCGACCCGGTCCTTGTAGCTGAGGCGCAGTACATGGCGTCCGCGGGGAAGGGCCTCGCGCAGCCACGGCCACTTGGCGCTGGAGTGGGTCAGCGCCGTCGCTGCACCGTCGACACGATCGGCCACCAGTACCCCGGTGCCGCGAGGACTGTCGTCCAGCCGGTCGTCGTCGATCACCAGGACGACGACCGTGGAGTCGCGTCCGTCGGGCCAACCCTCGACGATCTCGCGCCCGACACTCGCCTCGAGCAGGTCGCGTGCGGCGTCACCCGGGGTGGCGATCACCACATGCCTGAAGCGCTCGTCGAATGCGGGACCCGACACCCGCCAGTCATCACCGTCGGGGCGGACGCCGTCGACCGTTGTGCGCTTCAGCAGCCGAACTCCTCGCGCCCTGAGGTCGTCGACGAGGGCGTCGGCGAGCAGGTGGACGCCCCCGCGGATGCCTCTGACCGCAGCGCCCGCCTGCGCACCGCCGCGCAGCGACAGCACCGCGGAAGACAGGGAGCCCGTGGCGGTGAGGGCACCGTTGATGCCCGGAATGAGCGCTTCGGCGTCGGCGTCGGCGGGATCGAGCCCGTAGACGCCGTCGACGACGGGACGGACGAGCTTCTCGAGGACCGAATCGCCCATCCGGCGTCGCACCAGTCGGTCGAGGTCCGTCTCGCGTCCGACGTGCAGTTCGGGGATGACGCGGTCCGCCCAGGCGCGCCACGCGGCACGGGCTCCGATCACGGCGCGGACGTCGGTGGCGAGGGGCGACCCCGGGATCCCGAGCACGCTCATCCCCGGAAGCGGAACGGCCCGGTCGGCCAGCTGCAACCAGGCTCCGCCTTCCACGGGGTCGACCTCGACGAGACCGAGCGCCGCGACGAGCTGCGAGACCTGGGTGCCGCGCGAGGCGTAGCTCTCGGCTCCGACATCGACTCGGACGCCGCCGACCTCGACGGACGACACCCGTCCGCCCAGCCCGCCCGAAGACTCGACGAGCGTGACGTCGTCGCCGCGGATGGCCGCCGATCTCGCTGCGACGAGTCCCGCGATGCCGCCTCCGACGACGGCGGTCGAGGTCACGCCGAGTCCCCTCCGGCCTCGTGGACGAGGGCGACGATGCGGGTCAGCACATCGGGGTCGGTGTCGGGCGGCACGCCGTGGCCGAGGTTGAAGACGTGCGAGGGTGCAGCGCGACCGCTCTTCAACACCGCGAGGACCGCCGACTCGAGAACCGGCCACGGCGCCGAGAGGAGCGCCGGATCGAGGTTGCCCTGGACCGGGGTGTCGCCGCCCAGCCGCCGCGAGGCCTCCTCGAGCGTGGTCCGCCAGTCGACACCGACCACGTCGGCTCCCGCGTCGCGCATCGCCGCGAGGATCTCCCCGGTGCCGACACCGAAGTGGACGAGCGGCGCACCGAGGTCGGCGACCGCGGCGAGCGCCCGCGCGGAGGCCCACTGCACCGACGTGCCGTAGTCGGTGGGCGAGAGCGATCCCGCCCAGGAGTCGAAGAGCTGGCCGGCGCTGGCTCCCGCCAGGATCTGAGCCCGCAGGAATGCCGCGCTGATGTCGGCGGCCCATTCCATGAGGTCGCGCCAGGAGTCGGGGTCCGCATGCATCATGGCGCGCGCGCCCAGGTGGTCCTTCGAGGGGCCGCCCTCGACGAGGTAGGCGGCGAGGGTGAACGGAGCGCCCGCGAATCCGATCAGAGGGGTGGAGCCGAGTTCCGCGACGGTCGCAGCGATGCCCTGACGGATCGGCTCGAGCGCCTCGGGTTCGAGAGTGAGCTCCCGCAGCCGGGCGACATCGGCCGCGGTGCGCACCGGCCGGCCGAGGACGGGCCCGCGGCCGGGAACGATCTCGACGTCGACGCCGGCGAGGCGCAAGGGGATGACGATGTCGCTGAAGAAGATGGCCGCGTCGACTCCGTGGCGGCGGACGGGTTGCAGGGTGATCTCGCTGGCCATCGCGGGGTCGAGGCAGCTGTCGAGCATTGCGACGCCCTCGCGGAGGGAACGGTATTCGGGCAGAGAGCGTCCGGCCTGGCGCATGAACCAGACAGGTGTCGTCGACCCCCGCTCACCGCGGTAGGCGCGTACGAGGGGCGAGGATGCGGTCCGGCCGTCGAGGAGTGGGTGGGTCTGGGGAAGGGTTGACACAGCAACCAGTGTTCCATGGCCGCGTATGATCTCCTCCGTGCTTCTCTGTCTCTCGGCGAGCCATCGCACGGCCGCCTTCGATCTGCTCGAGAGGCTTTCGGTGTCGGGTCCGGCAGTCGGCCCCGACCTCGTCGAGAACTCCGGATTCGTCTCCGGCGCCGTCGTCGTCGCGACCTGCAACCGCTTCGAGGCCTACCTCGACATCGAGGAGCCGCTCGTCGCGGCTCGCGAGATCGCCGCCCAGGGCGCGATCGAACTGATCTCCACGCGCACCGGCGTTTCGGCGAACGAACTGCGCGAGTCCCTCGAGATCCACGCGGACTCCGCCGTCGCCGAGCACCTCTTCGCGGTCTCCAGCGGACTCGAGTCCGTTGTCATCGGCGAGGGCGAGATCGCCGGCCAGGTCCGCCGCTCGCTCGACGCGGCACGCGCATCGGGCACGACCTCCGCCGAGCTCGAGCGCCTGTTCCAACGCGCATCGACCGCCTCGCGAGCTGTCCAGACGAAGACCGGCGTCGGCGGCGCAGGCCGGTCCATCGTGCGCCTCGCCCTCGAACTGGCCTCCAGCCGGGTCCCCGACTGGACCGACCAGAAGGTACTGCTCGTCGGCACCGGCCGCTTCGCGGGCGCGAGCCTGGCGGCGCTCCGCGACCGCGGCGTCACCGAGGTCTCCGTCTTCTCCCCCTCGGGCAGAGCGCACAAGTTCGCGACCCGTGAGGGCGTGAAGCCGGTGGTCCGCGCCGACCTCGCCGATGTGCTGGCCGAGTCGACGGTGATCCTGACCTGCAGCACTTCCGAGAACGTGGTGCTCACCAAGGCGATGATGACCGCCGCCCAGGCGGCGAGCGCCCACCGCCGGATGGTCATCGACATGGGGCTCCCCCGCAACGTCGATCCCGCCGTCGCGACCGTCGAGGGAACCGATCTCCTCGACCTCGAGACGATCCGCCTGCACGCTCCTCTCGAGGAGTTCGCGGCGACCGACTCGGCGCGCGCGATGATCGACACCGCTGCCGCCGCCTACCGCGCGGAGACCGCGGAGCAGCAGGCGACCGCCGCGGTCGTGGCCTATCGCTCGCACGTCTTCGACCTCCTCGACGCCGAACTCGAACGCCTGCGTGCGCGCGGCGAGGCGAGCGAGTCCGTCGAGCGGGCGATGCGGCACCTCGTGAGCGTTCTGGTGCACCGTCCGACTCAGCGGGCGAAGGAGATCGCCCGCGAAGGCGACGCCGAACTGGTCGCCCAGGCCTTCAACCTGCTGTTCGATCTCGGGATCGAGACGACTCCCGAGACCGGCACCTCCGAGGGCCGTCACCTCGGCTCCGCCTGAGCACAGCCGCCCGACGTCGATGAGCGCGACTGTCCGCCCCCTCTCCCGCGAGGACTGGCCGACGGTCGAGAGGATCTACCGCGACGGCATCGATACCGGTCATGCGACATTCGAGGCCGAGCCTCCGAGCTGGGACGCCTTCGACGCGACCAGGAGACCGGACCTGAGGCTGGTCGCCGAAACGGGCGGTGCCGTCACGGGATGGGCCGCCGCGTCCCCGGTGTCGGCTCGGCCCGTCTACGCGGGCGTCGTCGAGCATTCCATCTACGTCGATCCCGCTGCTCGTGGGGGAGGCGTCGGACGGATCCTGCTCGCCGAGCTGCTGGCCTCCGCCCGGCGAGCCGGGGTCTGGACGGTGCAGTCCAATGTCTTCCCGGAGAACGAGGAGAGTCTTGCGCTGCACACCGCTCTGGGATTTCGCATCGTGGGTGTCCGGGAGCGGATCGGGCTCATGGGGTACGGCCCCCTTCGCGGGCAGTGGCGCGACACGGTCCTGATCGAGCGCCGCCTCGAGGACTGATCCCCGAAGCCGCCCATTGAGCCTGACGAAATGAACGGCGACAAGGGAGACGCCTGCGCTTCGACAGGCTCAGCGGGCGGCGAGAGCGGCCGCCGCCCATTGAGCGAAGCGAAATGAAGGTCGACGAAGGCAAGCCCGGCTCATCGCTGCGCTCCGCGGGCGGACCACCGGCCGAAAACCCGTCGCGACTCATCTTTCCTTCATGCGGGCGCCGTAGTGTGCAGGTCCCCGCTGATCCGGGCGGTGAACGGGAAGGACTGACGTGGAACTCGCAGACAAGGCCATCGAACTCGAGCGACTGCACCAAGCCCCGGAGATCCTCCGGGTCGTGAACGTGTGGGACGCGATCAGCGCGAAGGCTGTCGCCGCCCTCCCCGAGACGACGGCGATCGCGACCGCCGGGCATTCCATCGCCGCGATGTACGGCTACCCCGACGGCGGCATGCCGCTCGACGTTGCCCTCCAGGGAGCGAAGGTGATCGCCGACGCCGTCGACCTCCCGGTTACCGCCGACCTGGACGACGGCTATTCCGAACCCGGTGAGACGATCCGCCGTGCGATCGGCTACGGCGTGGTCGGCGCGAACGTCGAGGACCGCCTCCGTCCGTTCGACGAGTCGGTCGCCCGGGTGCGCGCCATCATCGAGGCGGCCGAGCGCGAAGGGATCCGGTTCCAGCTCAACGCTCGGACCGATGCGATCGCCCGCGGCGGCGACCGCCCGATCGACGAGAGCATCGACGACGCGATCGCGCGCGGACGTGCCTTCCTGTCCGAGGGCGCTGCGCTGGTCTTCGTACCGGGTGCCATCACGAAGGAGCACGTCGGACGACTCGTCGAGGGCCTCGGCGAAGGCAAGCTGTCCGTTATCGGCCGGCCGGGCGCTCTTCCCGCAGCCGACTACGAGGCGCTCGGAGTGGCGCGGATCTCATACGGGCCGTTCACTCAGAGGGTCGCGCTCCGTGCGCTGCAGGACCTCGCCGCCGATCTGTACGGCAACGGCGTCATCCCTGAGGACACTCCCGAACTCAACTGAGGTCCCTTCGCTTCGCTGCGCTCAGCGGGCGGGCGGGTCAGCGCAGCCGAGGTCCCTGCGCTTCGCTGCGCTCAGCGGGCGGGCGGGCGGGGCTGGTCAGTGGACGTACTCGAGCAGGTCGAGGCCGATGGTGTGCATCGCCTGGCGTGCGCTCAATCGGTCGGCGAGCCGGTCGTCGCGGTAGGAGAGCGTGACGCCGTACGCGACACCCGCCCGGGGACCGCGCAGCACCCCGACCTCGCTCAGCAGGCCCTTGTCGGTGCCTGTCTTGTTGAACAGCGTGAGGTTGTGGTCCGAGCGGACGTGCGACAGCGGGTCGAGACCGAACGCGCTGGCCACCATCGAGAGGTCGACGTTGAGAGCGAGCCAGTCGGCCACACGGTAGCTCGTCGTGGCATCGATCGCCTCACCCCGGGCGATCGCCGCGAACAGCCACACCAGCTCGTCCATCGAACCGACCGACAGCTGAGGGGCGTCATCGGGTCCTCGGCGGTCGCGGACCCGATCGAGCAGGGCGGTGCGCTGCAGGCCGAGCTCGTCGGTGCGCTCCCGCACCGCGTCGAGACCCACCCGGCGCAGGAGCACATTGGTGGCCAGGTTGTCGCTCGCGGCGCCCACCAGGCTCGCCACATCCGCGAGCGGAAGCGCGGGCGTGTGCAGGTGCTGCCAGATCCCGGAGTCCTCGACCTCGTCGGGCGACGTGCGGTCCAGGATGTCGTAACGCGAGTAGCCTCCGACGCCCAGGCGAGCCGACACCTCGAGCAGCAGCAGCACCTTGCCGATGCTCGCGGTGGGCAGGACGACGTGATCGTCGACCGAGAAGAGGACACGACCGGTGAGCAGATCGATGGCACGCGCCGAGACCTGAGCGCCGTCGAGTGCCAGATGCGCGAGCGCCTGGAACCCCGCACTGAAGTTCTCGGTGGCCTCGAACCCCCGATGTCGTCCCGTCGGCTGCAGGTGGCCCCTCCCCCGCCGCCGACGCTCGGTCGTCGCGGTCACCAGATCGTGACGCGGGAGTCTTCGGGCAGCCACAGGGCGTCACTCTCGGTGACGCCGAAGGCTTCGTAGAACGGATCGAGGTTGCGGACGATCTGGTTCGCCCGGAACTCGCTCGGCGAATGGGGATCGATCGCGAGGAGACGAAGGACCTCCTCATCGCGCGACTTCTGCTGCCAGGCCTGCGCCCAGGAGAGGAAGAACCGCTGCGCGCCGGTGAGCCCGTCGATGACGGGGGGCTCCTCGCCGTCGAGCGAGAGCAGGTAGGCCTTCCAGGCGATGCCGAGACCACCGAGATCGCCGATGTTCTCGCCGATCGTCAGCGCACCGTTCACGTGATGGCCGGGAGTCTGCAGCGGTTCGAGGGCGTCGTACTGGCCGATGAGCGACGCGGTCCGTTCCTCGAATGCCGCGCGGTCCTCGGGGGTCCACCAATCGGTGAGCCTGCCGTCGCCGTCGAATCGCGACCCCTGGTCGTCGAATCCATGGCCGATCTCGTGCCCGATGACCGCACCGATGGCGCCGTAGTTGGCGGCGGGGTCTCGGCCCTCGACGAAGAACGGGAACTGGAGGATGGCGGCGGGGAAGACGATCTCGTTGAAACCCGGGTTGTAGTACGCGTTGACCGTCTGCGGAGTCATGAACCATTCGCCGCGATCGAGCGGAGCGCCGATCTTCGCCAGCTCTCGGGCGAACTCGAAGTCACCGGCCCGACGGACGTTGCCGATGAGGTCGGCGGGATCGATGACGAGCGCCGAGTAGTCGCGCCACGTGTCGGGGTAGCCGATCTTGGGAACGAACTTGTCGAGCTTGTCGAGCGCTCGGAGGCGGGTCTCCTGACTCATCCACTCGAGCTGCGAGATCGACTGACGGTATGCCTCGATCAGGCTTGCGACGAGCACGTCCATCTCGGTCTTGGCCGCGGGCGGGAAGTGCCGTTCGACGTAGGTGCGACCGACGGCCTCGCCAAGCGCGCCCTCCACGAGGCTGACCCCGCGCTTCCAGCGCGCTCGGATCTCGGGGGTGCCGGTCAGGGTGCGGCCGTAGAAGTCGAAGCTCGCCGAGACGAACGCGTCGGACAGGTACGGCGAAGAGGATCGGATGATCTGCCACGCCAGCCAGTCGCGCCACTCGTCGAGGCGCGACGAGGTGAGGAGGGGCGCGAGCCCCTCGAGGAAACCGGGCTCGCGGACGACGACCTCGGCGAGCGCCTCCTTCGGCACGTCGAGCCCGCGCAACCAGGTGTCCAGCCCGCCTCCCTCGGCCGCGGCGGCGAGCGAGGCGACTTCCTCCCAGGTCATCAGGTTGTAGGTCGCCTCGCTGTCACGCGTGCGCACGTTGTCCCAGTGCACGGCGGCGATGGCGGTCTCGAGGCGGAGGACGCGCTCGGCGGCGACGGCGGGCTCGTCCCATCCGGCGAGCGCCAGGACGCGCTCGAGGTGGCGCAGGTACGCAGCACGGATCTCGGCGAACTTGTCCTCGCGGTAGTAGCTCTCATCGGGGAGGCCCAGGCCGCCCTGCTCGAGGAAGATGAGGTAGCGCTCCGGGTTGCCCGGGTCGTTGTCGACGAACAGCTGGATGAGGCTCACGCTGCCGCTGCGCTGCATCGAGCCGATGGTCTGCACGAGCTCCTCGGCGGAGGAGACGGCGCGAGCCCGAGCGAGGTCGTCGGCGAGAGGCTCGGCGCCGAGCGCCTCGACCCGCTCCTCGTCGAGGAAGCTCGAGTACAGATCCCCGATCTTGCGCTCCTGCGTGCCCTCGGCGGCGCCCTGCGCCTCGATGATGATGTCGCGCACGGCCTCCTCCGCCTTCTCGGCGAGCAGGTAGAACGAGCCGTAGCGCGCGCGGTCCGCGGGGATCTCGGTACGCGCGATCCACCGCCCGTTGACGTGACGGAACAGGTCGTCCTGGACGCGGATATCAGGATCGAACTCCGCGATGTCGAGGCCGGATTCGGGGCGGGGACCGGTGGGAGCGCTCATCGTCTCCAAGACTAAGTCTCGAAGACGGCGGATGGCGGGAGGAATGGTCTAGCGTCGGGCGAGCCATGCGCCGGATGCTGCTGCCCCTCGATCGAGACATCGCACGTCTCGCCGTGCCCGCGCTCGGGGCTCTCATCGCGGAGCCCCTGTTCCTCCTCACCGACAGTGCTCTCATCGGACATCTGGGCGAGGTGCCCCTCGCGGGCCTGAGCATCGCGAGCACCGTTCTTCAGACGCTCGTGGGACTCCTGGTCTTCCTCGCCTACGCCACCACGCCGAGCGTCGCGCGACGGTTGGGCGCCGGCGACCGGGCGGGTGCCGTCACCGCGGGCATCGACGGGATGTGGCTGGCCCTGGGTCTCGGTCTCGTCATCACCGCTGTCGCCCTGCCGACGGCTCCCGCCGTCATCGGTGTCTTCGGCTCCGAGCCCGACGTCCGGGAGGCGGCGACCGTCTACTACTCGGTGTCTCTGTGGGGCCTCCCGGCGATGCTGGTCGTGATCGCGGCGACGGGTCTGCTGCGCGGGCTGCAGGACACCCGGACGCCGCTGGTCATCGCCGCCGCGGGCTTCGGCACGAACGCGGCACTCAACGCCCTCCTCATCTACGGCGCGGGATGGGGTATCGCGGGATCGGCAGCGGGAACCGTCATCGCGCAATGGGGCATGGCGGTCATCTACGTCGTGCTCGCCGTGCGGGCCGCCCGACGGACGGGCGCACGGCTCCGCCCCGGTCTCGACGGGGTGAGCACAGCGGCGGTGGGCGGCGGCTGGCTGCTCCTGCGCACGATCAGCCTCCGCGCCTCGTTCGTGGCGACCACCGTCGCGGCGTCCTCTCTCGGAGTGACCGAACTGGCGACCATGCAGATCGCGATGACCGTGTTCCTGTCCGCCGCGTTCGCCCTCGATGCCCTCGCGATCGCGGGCCAGGCGCTCATCGGTCATTCGATCGGGGCGGGCGACAGGACGCGCGTCGTCACCGTCGCACGGCGGCTGACCGGTTGGGGAATCCTCGCCGGGGCGGTCTTCGGCGTCGTCCTCGCCGCGCTCTCCCCCGTGATCGGCATCGTCTTCACCTCCGACGACGCCGTGCGGCAGGCGCTCGTGGTCGCCACCCTGTTGACTGCCGCGTCACTGCCGCTGGCGGGATACGTCTTCGTGCTGGACGGGGTACTGATCGGCGCGGGAGACGGTCGCTACCTCGCATTCGCGGGAATCATCAACCTCGTCGTCTATCTCGCGGCCCTCGCACCGGCCGTCGCCTTCGCTCCGACCGATCCCGTCGCCGCCGTCGCCCTGCTGTGGATCGCGCTCGGTGCGGGCATGCTCGGCGCGCGCGCGATCACTCTCGGACTGCGTGCTCGCGGCACGCGCTGGATCCCCCTCGCGGGCCGCGCGCCGGCCATAGGCTCGAACGTGTGACCTCTCCGACCCCCAGCCTCACCCGTCCGCAGATCTCGGCATGGCGCAACGCGATCTTCGTGACCTTCGGGCTGTCGGGTCTCGCCATCGCGACCTGGCTGTCACGGGTGCCGACGGTGCGCGATCAGCTCGAGGTGAGCACCAGCGTCATCGGGATCGTCCTGTTCGGAGTCGCTGTCGGGTCGATCCTCGGACTCACGGCGGCGGGCCATGTGATCGCCCGTATCGGAGCAGCGCGCGGGGTGCTCCTGAGTCTGGGCGTCGGCGTTCTGGGACTTCCGCTCGCCGCGGTCGGAGCGCAGGTCGACAGCATCTGGCTGACCTTCGCGGGACTGCTCGTGTTCGGCGCGGGGAACGGCATGTGCGACGTGGCGATGAACGTCTCCGGAGCGGCGAACGAACGGGTGCTCGGGCGAGCGATCATGCCGATCTTCCACGCCATGTTCAGCGTCGGGACCGTCGTGGGAACAGGCATCGGCGCACTGGCCGAGGCGTTCGGGATCCCTCTTCTCGTGCACACCTCGGCCATCGCGGCCGCGATCCTCATCGCCTTGATCATCGCGGTCCGCTCCTACCAGTCCGAGATGGTCGGCATCGAGCCGCACGCCGATGACGACAGCGCACCGCGAGGGTGGCGCGAGCGGATGAGCGTCTGGACGGAACCGCGCACCCTCCTCATCGGGGTGATCGTCCTCGGAATGGCGTTCGCCGAAGGTTCCGCGAACGATTGGCTCGCGCTCGCCATGGTCGACGGGCACGGTCTCGCGAACGACCAGGCGGCTCTCGTGCTCGCCCTGTTCCTCACCTCGATGACCATCGGCAGGTTCGCGGGGGTCGGACTCCTCGACCGGTTCGGACGGGTGCCCGTTCTGCGTGTCTCGTCCCTCCTGGCCGTCGCCGGGTTGGCGATCCTCATCTTCGTGCCATCCGCGCCCATCGCGATCGCCGGGACCGTGCTGTGGGGGCTCGGAGCCTCCCTCGGATTCCCCGTCGGCATGTCGGCTGCGTCCGACGACCCTCGTCGCGCCGCGGCCCGGGTGAGCGCGGTGGCCACCATCGGCTACGTGGCCTTCCTCGCCGGGCCTCCCCTGATCGGGTTCCTGGGCGAGCACTTCGGGCTTCTCAATGGGCTCATCCCGGTGCTGGTTCTCGTCGCCCTCGCGGGTCTCGCCACACCTGCGGCGCGCCCTCTGCCGGGAAGCCGGAGCGACCCCGCGGAGAGTTAAGCTCGAGGGATGCGTCTGGTCGTTGCCCGCTGTTCCGTCGACTACGCGGGACGTCTGACCGCGCACCTTCCGCTCGCTCCTCGCCTGCTCATGGTGAAGGCCGACGGCAGTGTTCTCGTGCACTCCGACGGCGGCTCGTACAAGCCGTTGAACTGGATGAGCCCGCCCTGCTCACTCACCGTGTCCGAGCCCGACGACGACCAGCGCGCGGCGGGGATCACCGAGCTGTGGACGGTCGCCCAGGGCAAGACGAACGACCGCCTGATCGTCTCGATCCACGAGGTCGAGAGCGACAGCAGCTTCGAGCTCGGCATCGACCCGGGCCTCGTCAAGGACGGTGTCGAGGCCGACCTGCAGAAGCTGCTCGCCGAGCAGATCGTGCTGCTCGGCGAGGGACACACCCTGGTGCGGCGGGAGTACATGACCGCGATCGGTCCGGTCGACATCCTCGCCCGCGATGGCGAGGGCCGCGCGGTCGCGGTCGAGATCAAGCGCCGTGGCGACATCGACGGGGTCGAGCAGCTCACCCGCTACCTCGAGCTGATGAACCGGGATCCGCACCTGTCGCCGGTCACGGGTGTCTTCGCGGCGCAGGAGATCAAACCGCAGGCGCGCACCCTGGCTCAGGACCGGGGAATCCGCTGTCTCGTGCTCGACTACGACGCCATGCGCGGCATGGACGACGCACACGCTCGCCTGTTCTGACCCGATGTCCCGGCCACTCGCCGCGAACGGGCCCGTCCCGCCGCGGAACAAGCCTGTAATTCGAGCCGTATAGGGTGTCGCGGGTGACCACCCGACCCTGGACCTGCGTGCTGTTCGATCTCGACGGCACGATCACCGACTCCGCCTCGGGCATCACCGCGTCGCTCATCCACACGCTCGAGCAGCTCGGTCGGCCCGTCCCCACGCCCGCGGAACTCACCGAATTCATCGGCCCGCCGATCATGGACGGCTTCGCCGCACTCGGTATCGAGGACCCCGAACGGCACCGGGCACTCGACATCTACCGCGCCAGGTACCACGAGCACGGCGCGTTCGACAGCAGCGTGTATCCGGGCGTCCCCGAGGTGATCCGTGCCGTGAAGGCGGCGGGCATCCCCCTCGCGGTCGCGACGTCGAAGCCCGAGACGCAGGCGATCCGGATCCTCAAGCACTACGGCCTCGACGACCTCTTCGTCTTCATCGGCGGAGCCAGTGACGACGAGACCCGCAGCGAGAAGGTGGACGTCGTGGCGTGGGTGCTCGCCCACCTCGACGAGCTCGGCGTCGACCACAGCAACACGGTGATGGTCGGCGACCGCAGCCACGACGTGATCGGAGCGGGAGCGAACGGCATCCCGACCATCTCCGTCGAGTGGGGCTACGGCTCCCTCGATGAGTGGGTCGGCGCCATCGCCGTGGCGAAAACACCCGCGCAACTGCAGACCTACCTGCTCGACGGGGTCTGAGCTCAGAGGCAAGAGCGCATACTGGCCGGATGACCGAGACCGCACCTCGCTCGACTCTCGCCGGATGGGCCTGCGCGCCCTTCACCGGCGGTGGTTCGACCTACGACTGCTACGAGAAGGGATCCGGGCCGGGAGTCGTCCTGATCCCCGAGATCCCCGGCATCACCCCCGAGGTGCTCGGCCTCGCCGACCACCTGGTCGATCAGGGCTTCACGGTCGTCATCCCGTCGCCGTTCGGCACCCCCGGTAAGGACATGACGGTCGGATACACGATCAGCACCGTCCTCCGGCTCTGCGTCTCGGCGGAGTTCCGCGCCTTCGCGAGCAACGCCCACCGGCCCATCACCGACTTCCTCCGCGCGGTCGCGGCAGACCTGAACGCACGGACGCCGGGAGCCGGGGTCGGTGTGATCGGCATGTGCTTCACGGGCGGATTCGCGCTCGCGACCGCGGTCGACGACTCGGTCCTGGCATCGGTGGCCAGCCAGCCGGCCGCACCGTTCCCGATCGGCAAGGTCCGCCAGCGCGACCCCTCCATGTCCGGCGCCGAGCTGGACCGTGTCGCCGAGCGAGCGGCGTCCGCCGGATTCTGCGCGATCGGGCTGCGTTTCTCGGAGGACGCCTCGGTTCCCCGGGCTCGGTTCGCCACCCTCGAGAAGAAGCTCGGCGACGCGTTCGAGGTCATCGAGCTCGATTCGTCGCCCGGCAACCCCGGTGGGTTCTCGAAGGGCGCCCACTCCGTCCTCACCTCCGAGGTGCGGGAACACCCGGGGCATCCGGCCCTCGCAGCACGCGAACGGGTCGTGGCTTTCCTGCACTCCCAGCTCGACAGATAGAGCCGGGTCACCCCCGCACGGGCGACTGGCGCCGTCTTCCGCGCCCGTGCCATGGTGTCGGGATGCCCACCGAGCTGACCGCGCGCCTCATCGCCGCTTTCCGCTGGGTGGGAGACCCCGATCAGCGATATTGGTTCGCGGGTCGCACGGGCTGGCTGAATGATCCGGTGATCGTCCGAGACGTCGGTGCCGCTCTGGTGGACCTGTTCCCGGACGCGAAACCAGACCTCATCCTGGGTCCGGATCGAAGCGGCCTCGGGCTCGGCGTCCTCGTCGCGGCAGCCGCCGGAGCGGGGTTCGCCGCCGCGCAGAAGGACATCGACCGCCTGGCCGATAGTGATGAGTGGGTGGTCGAGCGAACACCGTCCGACTACCGCGGGCGGAATATGCCCCTCGCGGTGCGGAGAAGGCTCATCCCTTTCGGGAGCCGCGTTCTGATCGTCGACGACTGGGCCGACTCGGGCGGTCAGCTCCTCGCGATGAAGAAGCTCGTCGTCTCCTCCGGCGCGCACGTCGAGGGGTCGGTCGTCATCGTGGACGCGCTGAACGACGCACGCCTGCGCCGGGAACTCGGCTTGCGCTCGCTGTTGAACTCGCGCGAGCTGCGCTGGCGCTGACCGGTCGCCGACCGCTCAGGCGGCGGGACCGAGAAGGACGGCGAAGATGGCGATGGCCCCGCCGATGATGAACATCGCGGTGCCGAACTGCATCGTCTTCGTCTTGTTGTGGTCCGCCGTCGGCACGTCCACCTCGAGGATCGGGCAACCCGACCAGCCGATCAGCCCGAGACTGAGTACGACGACCAACGCTCCGACCCACCAGACGATCTGGTCGGCGGGCGGCAGCAGGGCGGGTCGCCACCCCGAGGCGAGCAGGAGGCCGGTGAACGCCGCCACGGAGGCGGCAGCAGCGGCGAACCAGATGGTTCCGGTCCACATGATCCGCTGAACGTTCTTCTCGGGTGACATCAGGTCCGACGTCTCCCCAGACATCAACTCGCTCATCGGCTGCCTCTTCTGAAAGTGAATGATGGGTCGTGATTCACGTTAGACCCGAGTGATACACGGGGCTGAGATTCAGCTGAATGAGAGCTGATCGCAAGGTCCGTCCTCTGGTCGGCAAGGTGTGCCTGGTAGCGTGGAGCGCGAAGGGGAGTAGCTCCCAGCGCGTCAGCGCCAGCGGTTCATCGACATACTGACGGGGAAGTCCCCGTCCGGTGTTCCACCCGGGTTCGGGCGAGCGAGACCTTCGGCATCTCATTCATGCCGGAGAGCTTCCTCATCTCCGGCTCTGATCGAAGGACCAGAGCATGACGTTCCCTGCCCTCGTACTCGTCGCCCTCGGCGTTTCCGCCGATGCTTTCGCCGTCGCGCTCACCCAAGGCGTTCGGATGCGGAAGCTCCTCATTCGGAACGCGCTCATCATCGCGACGGCCTTCGCGGTATTCCAGGTCGGGATGCCCCTCATCGGCTGGGCCATCGGCTCGTTCTTCGCCGACTACATCACCGCCGTCGACCACTGGATCGCGTTCGGCCTGCTCGTCCTGATCGGCGGCAAGATGCTGTGGGAGGCGTTCTCGACGAAGGACGGCGCCGAGTCGGAGCCGCAGGGCCTCCGCTGGCGGGAGCTCCTCGTCCTGTCCTTCGCGACGAGCGTCGATGCCCTCGCTGTCGGCATCTCGTTCGCGTTCCTCGAGGTCGATATCTGGGGAGCGGTCGCACTCATCGGCGCGACGACGCTGATCCTGTCACTCACCGCCGTCGCCATCGGGCAACGGGTCGGCGCCCGATTCCAGCGCCCTGCCGAGCTCGCCGGAGGGGTCGTCCTAATCTTCATCGGCCTCCAGGTGCTGCTCGAGCACCTCGGCGTCTGGTGATCAGATTCCGCCGCTGCCCGCAGCCTCGGCTCGGGAATCCGACTCGCGATCGGGGGTGAAGCGGATCCGGTCGACCCGGTATCCCTCCATTCGCACGACCTCGAGGGTCCCGGATTCCAGAGCCACCCGGTCGCCGACCGCGGGAATCCGCTGGAGTGTGCTCTGGATGAATCCCGCCACCGTCTCGTAATCGCCGTCGACGATCTCGATGCCCGACGATGCGGCGAAGTCCTGGATGACGAGCCCGCCGTCGATCTCGAGCGGACCTCCGTCGCCGTCCGCCAGTGGGAATTCCTCGTCGTCGTACTCGTCGCGAATCTGTCCGATGACGTCTTCGACGAGGTCTTCGAGCGTGACGATCCCCGCGGTCCCGCCGTATTCGTCGACGACGATCGCGATCTGCGCCCCGTCGCGGCGCATCGCGGGCAGGGTCGTCAGCAACGAGTTCGTGGCGGGGAGTACGAGTACGTCGCGGGTGATGGCGCGGAGAGGGGCGTCGGGTTCGGCATCCGGATGCCGGCGCAGGAGGTCCCGCATGTGCACGAAGCCGAGGATGTCGTCGATGGAGTCGCCGACGACCGGGTAGCGGGTATGGCCTTCGTCGAGTGCCCGATCCGACGCCTCCCGGATGCTGATATCACCCGGCAGGAACGACACCTCGTGACGCGGCCGCATGGACTCGCGCAGGGTTCGGGTGCCGGCGTCGAAGACATCGGCCACGATGCGGCGCGCCTCGTCGTCGAGCGTCTCGTGTTCGGCGACCAGGTCGCGGAGCTCCTCCTCCGACATGTTCTCGCTGCGCGCCTGCGGATCGCCGCCGAGCAGTCGCACGAGCCCGTTGGTGCTCTTCGACAGCACCCAGATGACGGGGCGCATCGCGACCGCGAAACCGTCGAGCACCGGAGCCGCCACCACGGCGAACCCTTCGGCACGCTGCAGCGCGAGGCGCTTGGGGACGAGCTCACCGAGGACGAGCGAGAGATAGGCGATCACCAGTGTCATCACGACGAGGGCGACCGTCGACGCGACGGCCGGAGGGAGGCCGACGCTCTCGAACAGCGGAGCGATGTCCGGCGCGATGGTCGATGCGCCGTACGCGGCGGAGAAGAACCCCGCGACCGTGACACCGATCTGCACAGCGGCGAGGAACCTGTTGGGATCCCTCGCCAGCGAGGCGACCTTCGCCCCGCGAGCGCTCCGCTTCTCGAGTTGCCGCAGCTGCGACTCGCGCAGCGAGACGAGGGCGATCTCCGTGGCGGCGAAGACTCCGCCGATCAGAACGAACACGACGACGAGGGCCAGGTTCAGCCAGGTGTCCTGGTCGATCACCGCTCCCTCCCATCGGCGACGTAGAAGAGGGGCGGCGAGGGTCTATGACAGCCGTCCATATTGATAACCGTTCCAGAGAAAACTGAGGAAACCCCCACTACGGCCACGACGAAACCGACATGAGGACCGTCGAGCACCAGCCGGCGACGGCCACCCGGAGTGAGTAGGGAGACTCTTCAGCGTCCGCGCCCTCGCGGCTACCCTTCTGTCATGAGCCGGATCTTCACGACGAGCTTCGCTGCGGTCTATCCCCTCTACCTCGCGAAACTGGAGAGGAAGGGGCGGTCGCAGGCCGAGCTCGATGAGGTGATCGAGTGGCTGACGGGCTTCGACCGGGGGACACTGCAGCAGCACCTCGACACCGGGACCTCCTTCGAGCGGTTCTTCGCCGAGGCGCGGCTCAACCCGTCCGCGACTCTCATCACGGGCGTGATCTGCGGGATCCGGGTGGAGGATATCGAGGATCCGCTGATGCAGAAGATCCGCTACCTCGACAAGCTGGTGGACGAGCTCGCGCGCGGGAAATCGATGGAGAAGGTTCTCCGTCCACCCCTGGCGACGATCGCCTAGCGTTCGCGGCGGAGTGGGTCGCGGCGACCCGTCAGCGCACCGCGAGGAGGATCTTGCCCGCGTGAGCGCCCGACTCCATGCGCGCATGGGCGTTCTTGGCGAATTCCAGCGGGAAGACCGAATCGAGGATCACCCGCACCGTGCCGTCCTCGATGAGCGGCCATACCTGCTCGCCCACCGACGCCATGATGTCTCGGCGCTCCTGCAGCGGCCGCGCCCGCAGGGTCGTTCCCCAGATCCGTGCGCGTTTGCGCATGAGCAGGCCGACATCGAGAGTCGCCTCGCGTCCACCCTGTGTCGCGATGACCATGATCCGACCGCCGACGGCGAGCGCCTCCACATCGCGAGTGAGATACGACCCGGCGATCGGATCGAGGATCACATCCACCCCACGCCCACCCGTCGCCTCTTTCACGACCGCGACGAAGTCCTCGTCGCGATAGTTGATTCCACGAGTCGCGCCGAGGCCCTCGCAGAACGCGACCTTCTCGTCGGTGCCGGCGGTCGCGAAGACGGTGGCGCCGCGAGCGACGGCGAGCTGAATGGCGATGGACCCGATCCCGCTCGTACCGCCGTGCACGAGCAGCGTCTCGCCGGACTGAAGCCCACCGGCCAGGAAGACGTTGCTCCACACGGTCGCGACCGCCTCCGGCAACCCGGCGGCGAGGACGAGGTCGACACCGCTGGGAGCGCGAAGCACCAGTCCTTCATCGACGGCGACCCGATCGGCGTACCGCCCCCGCTCAGAAGGGCGACGACGTAGTCGCCCACCCGGATCCGCGAGACCTGCTCACCGGTCGCGACGACAGTGCCGGACACCTCGAGACCCGGCCAGTCGGGTGCACCTTCGGGCGCAGGGTAGGCGCCCTGTCGCTGGGACACGTCCGCCCGGTTGACGCCTGCGGCGGCGACATCGACGATGACCTCGCGAGGCCCGGGGACGGGCTCGTCCACTTCATCGACGACGAGGACCTCAGGTCCTCCAGGGTGGGAGATCACGATGGCGCGCATGCCCCCACTGTGCCATCCGTGGGCGAGCGTGGTCCGAGCATCCACCCCGATCACCTGCCGGAGCCGCAGACGACGAACGGCCGAGACGCATCGTCTCGGCCGTTCGTATTCGTTCTTCTCTGGTGCGCGAGGGGGGAGTTGAACCCCCACGCCCTCACGGGCACACGGACCTGAACCGTGCGCGTCTGCCTATTCCGCCACTCGCGCTCACCACGGCGCTTGCACGCCGACGAACGAGATTACCACAGCGCTTCTGGCCACGATTTACCCTTTCGGGTGTGGTTCCGGCCCGTCAACACGGGGCTGACAGGCGGGGCGGCTAGCATTCCGATAGCCATGCGCCGCGTTTTGCGCGCTCGAAAAACGGAAGGCCGCTGACTGTGGGCATTCTCGACAGCTTCGAAAGAGGTCTCGAGCGCGCGGTCAATGGTGCCTTCGCGAAGACGTTCAAGTCGGGTCTGCAACCGCTCGAGATCACCGCAGCGCTCAGAAAAGAGCTCGATACCCGCGCCGCAGTTGTGTCGCGCGAGCGCATCCTCGCTCCCAACCGCTTCGTCGTGCGACTCGCGCCCTCCGACTTCTCCCGCATGTCCACGCTCGGCCCGAACCTCATCGACGAGCTCACCGCTCTGGTGCAGCAGTACGCGAAATCGCAGAACTATCAGTTCGCCGGCACCGTCAGCATCACCCTCACCGAAGACGACTCGATCACCGCCGGTCTCGTCCAGGTCGACTCCAGCACCAGCCAGGGTCACGTCACCTGGCAGCCCGTGCTCGAGGTGGCGGGCAAGCGGTACCCGATCACCCAGTCCCGCACCATCATCGGCCGCGGGTCCGACGCCGACATCACCATCGACGACACCGGCACCAGTCGCAAGCACGTGGAGATCGTGTGGGACGGCAACCGGGCTCAGGTGAACGACCTCGGCTCGACCAACGGCACGACCCTCAACGGCGAGCGGGTGTCGAAGGCGCTGCTCGCTCCCGACTCGGTCGTCCAGATCGGGCGCACCCGCATCGTCTTCCGTGTTCTGCCGCAGAGCGACGGGACCGACGGGATGGCAGCGCGCCCCGACAGCGCTTCGCGGGGTGGCGGCGACCTCGGCAACTTCTGGGCGGGCCGATGAGCGCACTCACCCTCCTGATCCTCCGCATCGCATTCCTCGCCCTCCTCTGGGCGTTCGTCTTCGCCGTCGTCTACGCGCTGCGATCCGACCTGTTCGGCAGCCGCGTCCGCAAACTGCAGGAGCAGCCCGCGTTCGCCGCGCCCTCCGCCCCGGTGCACACTCCCCCGGCGGTGCAGTCCCTGCCGACAGGGACCCCGCAGACCGTCCAAGGCGCCAAACCGATGGCGACCACCAAGACGGCGAGTCGCCTCGTCATCACCTCCGGACCCAAGTCGGGTCTCGAGATCCCTCTCGGGACCGAGCCGCTCACCATCGGACGCTCGAGCGAATCGGGATTCCAGATCCGCGACGACTACACCTCCACCCACCACGCTCGGCTGCTCCTCTGGGGCGACGAGTGGGTCATCCAGGACCTCGACTCGACGAACGGCACGTTCCTCGACGGCAAGCGCGTCGCCGTGCCGACGCAGGTGCCCATGAACACCCCGGTCAAGGTCGGCGCGACGAGCTTCGAGTTGCGGCGGTAAGCGGGCGGATGGCGAAGAGAACCCTCGGTGCCGCCGTGTCGCATGTCGGCAAGGTCCGCTCGAACAATCAGGATTCCGGCTTCGCCGGCGCTCAGCTGTTCGTCGTCGCCGACGGCATGGGCGGTCATGCCGGAGGCGATGTCGCCTCGGCCATCGCCGTCAACCGCATCGCCGAGACGGACAACCAGTACTACGCCTCACCGCAGGATGCCGAGTTCGCCCTGCAGTCCGCCCTCGTGGCGGCGAACCAGCTGCTCGCCGAGACGGTGTTCGAGCATCCCGAGCTCACGGGCATGGGCACCACCGTCAGCGCCCTGATCCGGGTCGGCGACAGCATGGCCATCGCCCACATCGGCGACTCCCGCATCTACCTCCTCCGCGAGGGCGAGCTCTCCCAGGTCACCGCCGACCACACCTTCGTGCAGCGCCTGGTCGACAGTGGGCGGATCACCCCGGAGGAGGCGGCCGTCCATCCCCGCCGCTCCGTGCTGATGCGGGTGCTCGGCGACATCGACGCCGCCCCCGAGATCGACACCAGCATCCTGGGCACCGCGCCCGGCGACCGATGGATGCTCTGCTCCGACGGGCTCAGCAGCTACGTCACCGAAGAGCGCATCCACCAGATCATGTCGGAGGGGGGCAGCCCCAGCGAGGTCGCCGACCGGCTGGTGAAGGAAGCGCTCGACCACGGCGCGCCCGACAACGTCACGGTCATCATCGCCGACATCGACCCGGCCGACGCGCCGGCCGAACCCGATGTCGCCGTCACCGTGGGCGCCGCCGCCTCGCCCCTCGAGTTCGATCCCGAGGCAGGTCGTCGGCTGCGCCTGCCGAGCCTTCTCCTGCACCCCATCAAGACGACATCCGTCGCGAGGGAGACGCACCTCGAAGCCGACGCCGACGACTATCTCGACACCCTCATCGCCGAGGACCGCAAACGCGCCAGTCGGCGGCGCCTCACCTGGCTCATCTCGATCAGCCTCGTCATCCTGGCCGTCGTGATCGCCGCCATCCTCGGCTACCAGTGGACGCAGACCCGCTACTACGTCGGAGTGAACGACGACCGGGTCGCCATCTACCAGGGCGTGCAGCAGACCATCGGTCCGATCCCGCTCTCCTCGGTGTTCCAGAACACCGACGTGCTGGTCGAGGACCTCCCGAGCTTCTACAAGAGCCGGGTCGAGCGCACCATCAACGCCGAGAGCGTCACCGACGCGTTCGCGATCGTCACCAACCTCGAACGCAACCTGCTGCCCGGGAGCGGCGAGTGACGGTCACGAACAATCCTGTCGTCGATGCACCTGACGACGGATCCGGTGGACGGCGGGTGCGCACCATGCGCCTCCCCCGGCGCTTGCGCAACCTCGAGCTCGCCCTGCTGCTCGTCGTCTGGATCATCAACACCAGTGCCGTCGCCCTGGTTCAGCTGGGGGCGCTCGACACCATCGAACCGACCCTCATCATCCTGGTCGCCGGCCTTGCGGTGCTGACTCTCGCGATGCACATCGTCATGCGTTTCGTGGCGCCCGAAGCCGATCCCTTCATCCTCCCGATCGCCGCCCTGCTCAACGGGATCGGCATCGCGGGCATCTACCGGATCGACGTCGCCGAGGGGGACGTCGGCTGGGACTCGGTGGCGGTACGCCAGATCGTCTGGGCGGCCCTCGCCATCTCCATCGCGATCGCCGTGCTCCTCATCGTCCGCAACCACCGGGTGCTGCAGCGCTACACCTACCTCGCCATGCTCGTCGGCGTCATCCTCCTGCTGCTGCCGATGCTCCCCGGCATCGGACTCGAGATCAACGGCGCACGGGTGTGGATCGGCATCGGCTCCTTCACGTTCCAGCCGGGTGAGGTCGCGAAGATCGCCCTCGCCGTGTTCTTCGCCGGCTACCTGGTGACACGACGCGACTCGCTCGCGATCGTCGGCAGGCGGTTCCTTGGCCTGCAGCTCCCCCGCGTCCGCGACCTCGGGCCGATCCTCGTGATCTGGGCGCTCGCGATGTCGGTCATCGTCTTCCAGCGCGACCTGGGTACCGCCCTGCTCTACTTCGGGCTATTCCTCGTCATGATCTACGTCGCGACCGGCCGTTTCAGCTGGGTCGTGCTCGGTCTCGCCCTCTTCGCGGCCGGTGCCCTGGTCGCCAGCCAGACCCTGAGCTATGTGGGCGGCCGTCTGCAGAACTGGCTCGACGCGTTCAACCCCGACGTCTACAACGCGTTCGGCGGTTCCTACCAGCTGGTGCAGGGCCTGTTCGGACTCGCGAACGGCGGGATCATCGGAACCGGCCTCGGCCAGGGCCGACCCGATCTCACCCCGGTCGCGCAGAGCGACTACATCATCGCCACCCTCGGCGAAGAACTCGGGATCACCGGCATCTTCTGCATCCTCGCGCTGTACCTGCTCTTCGTGGCGAGAGGGCTGCGGATCGGCTTCGCCGGGCAGGACGACTTCGGCAAGCTCCTCGCCGTCGGTCTGTCCTTCGTTCTCGCTCTGCAGTGCTTCATCGTCATCGGCGGCGTCACGCGGGTGATTCCGCTCACCGGCCTCACCACACCGTTCCTCGCCGCCGGCGGCTCCGCGCTGATCGCCAACTGGATCATCGCGGCGCTCCTGCTGCGCATCTCCGACTCGGTCCGCACCCAGCCGAGGATCGTCGTATGACGGGCGTGAACGCATGAACCGCGAGCTCAAACGGGTCAGTGTGCTCGTCGTGCTGATGTTCGTCGCGCTGCTCACCTCGACGTCGATCATCCAGGTCATCCAGGTCGACGCCCTGCGCGACGACCCCCGCAACGTGCGCACCCTGTACGCCAGCTACTCGGCGCAGCGCGGTCCCATCCTCGTCGCGGGTCAGGCCATCGCCGAGTCCGTCCCCGTCGACGACCCGTACAAGTTCCTCCGCACCTACACCCAGCCCGACCTCTACTCGGCCGTCACCGGGTACCTGACCCTCGGCGGGGCGCCGACCGGTATCGAGGGCGCACTCAACGACGACCTCAGCGGCCACTCCGACTCGCAGTTCCTCGACCAGATCAACAGCATCCTCACCGGCCAGGAGCCCATCGGCGACACCGTCGAGCTCACCATCGATCCCGTCGTCCAGCAGGCGGCCTACGACGCGCTCGGCGACCTGCAGGGTGCCGTCGTCGCGATCGAGCCCTCCACCGGGAAGATCCTCGCCCTCGTGTCGAAACCGGGATTCGACCCGAACACGCTCTCGGTCCACGACACGGAGCAGGCGGAGCAGACCTACGAGTCCCTCCTCGACGCTCCGAACGAGCCGCTGCAGAACCGCGCCATCGCGGGCGACCTGAACCCTCCCGGCTCGGTCTTCAAGCTCATCGTCACCTCGGCAGCCCTCGAGAGCGGCAAGTACACCCCCGACAGCACCTTCCCCAATCCCAGCCAGTACGAGCTCCCCGGCAGCGACTCGCTGGTGAACAACTCCGAGGGCGGATCGTGCGGGGGCGGCGACACGGCCAGCATCGCAACCGCCCTGCGGCTGTCCTGCAACATCCCGTTCGCCGAACTCGGTGTCGAGCTCGGCGAGCAGGCGATCGGCGACATGGCCCGTGCCTACGGATTCGGGCAGGAGCTCCAGATCCCCATGGATGTCACCCCCAGCAGCTACCCGCGCGGACTCGACGACGCCCAGACCGCGCTCTCCGCGTTCGGTCAGGGCGATGACCGCGCCACCCCCTTGCAGATGGCCATGGTGTCCGCCGGCATCGCGAACGGAGGAGTCGTCATGCGACCCAACCTGGTGAATCAGATCCTGGGGGCCGACCTGACGGTCCGCAGCCAGTTCGAGGCGCAGGAGTTCTCGAGACCCATCAGCGGTAACACCTCTGCAACGTTGACTCAGATGATGGTCAACGGCGTCGAGAATGGCGCAGCCAGTAATGCAAGAATAGGCGGGGTCGATGTGGCGGGTAAGACGGGGACAGCCGAGAACGGCGAAGACGATCCGTACACCCTGTGGTTCACAGGTTTCGCACCTGCGGACAACCCACAGGTAGCCGTCGCGGTGGTTGTGGAGAACGGCGGCGGACTCGGCCAAACGGGCTACGGCAACCTGCTTGCCGCACCGATCGGGAAAGCAGTCATGGAGGCGGTGCTGACACGATGAGACCTGTATCCGGGCTCACCTTCGGGTCGCGTTATCAGCTGGCCAACCGCATCGCCATCGGAGGCATGGGCGAGGTCTGGGAAGCGACCGACCTCGTCATCGGGCGCACCGTCGCCATCAAGATCCTGAAGGACGAATACCTCGGCGACCCCGGCTTCCTCGAGCGATTCCGCGCCGAGGCCCGGCACGCCGCGCTCGTCAACCACGAGGGCATCGCCAACGTCTACGACTACGGCGAGGAGGACGGCAGCGCCTACCTCGTGATGGAGCTGGTCCCGGGCGAAGCCCTGTCGACCATCCTCGAGCGCGAGCACGTCCTGCCGACCGACAAGGTCCTCGACATCGTCGCCCAGACCGCGGCGGCACTGCAGGCTGCACACGCCGCAGGGCTCGTCCACCGCGACATCAAGCCCGGCAACCTCCTCATCACCCCCGACGGTCGCGTCAAGATCACCGATTTCGGCATCGCCCGCATCGCCGACCAGGTTCCGCTCACAGCGACCGGCCAGGTCATGGGCACTGTGCAGTACCTGTCACCCGAGCAGGCGAGCGGTCACCCCGCGTCGCCCGCGACCGACATCTACTCGCTCGGCATCGTCGCCTACGAGGCACTCGCCGGCCACCGCCCCTTCACGGGCGAATCGCAGGTCGCCATCGCGATGGCGCAGATCAACGAGACACCGCCCGACCTTCCGCTCACCATCGCCGAGCCGGTCCGCAACCTCGTCTACGCCTGCATCGCCAAGAGCCCGTCCGAGCGTCCCGCGTCGGCGGCGAACCTCGCGCGCGCAGCTCAAGCACTGCGTCGAGGAGACGTCGCGGCCGCCGCTGCCGCCGTTCCCGGCATCCTTCCGCACGGAGCATCGACCCCTCCCACCGAGGTGGCGACCCAGCTCTTCCCCGCTCAGTCGACCGCGCCGACGCAGGCGACCACGGTCCTCGCCGCGCCCGGGGGCCCCGGCGCTCCCGTCCCGCTCGACGGCGAGCCCGGCGACGAGGACGGCAAGCGCAAGCGCAGCCCCTGGACCTGGCCGCTCATCGCCATCATCGTCGTCCTCGCGCTCGTCCTCGTCGGCACGCTCTTCGCCAACCTGTCGGGGCGCGGCGGCGACACACCGGCGACCAGCGCCCCGGTGACGACGTCCGCTCCGCCCACCAGCGCCACACCGACGCCGACGCCCACCTCCAACACCGTGAGCGTCGACAAGGCGGCCTATCTGGACCAGCCGTTCGCCACCGTCGAGGAGCAGCTCAACGGTCTCGGGCTGGAGGTCGCACTCGCCGAGGGCAACGCCTCCACCGCCGACGGCCAGGAGGGCCTCGTCTACGACCTCAATCCGACAGGAACGGTCCAGAAGGGTCAGACCATCACGGTCACCTATTACGGACCGATGGCCGAGATCCCGGCACCGGCCACCCCGACCCTCCAGTCGCCGAGCAGCCAGCCCGTCCCGGCCGCCTCGACGATCAACGTCGCATGGGCCGCCTTCAACTCGTGCCCGGCCGGCACCTCCCGCAGCGGTTACACCGTCACGGTCGCGGGCGCCGCCGAAGCGAGCAACGGCAGCTTCCAGGTCGGCGCAGGCCAGACGAACTACAACAACATCACCGCGGGTGCTGCCGGCTCCGGCCCGATCAGCGTCAAGTACGTCGCCTACTGCGGCTCCCGCAACTCCCCCGAGTCCGGGACCCTGACCATCGAGGTCGCCCCGGCCGGCCCCACCCCCGCTCCGACGGCCAACGGTTGATCCCATGTCGACATCAACAGGACCAACGCAGAAGCCGCAGGCCGCCGATTCCCGTCGACTGCTCGCCGGCCGCTACCAGGTCGGCTCGCTCGTAGGCCGCGGAGGAATGGCCGACGTCCACCTCGGCACCGACACCCGCCTGGGTCGCACCGTCGCCATCAAGCTGCTTCGCTCGTCGCTGGCCAGCGACCCCGCGTTCCGGGTTCGCTTCCGGCAGGAGGCGCAGTCCGCCGCCCGCATGGCGCACCCCACCATCGTCCGCGTCTTCGACGCCGGCGAGGAGATCGTCCTCGACGAGCGCGGGGCCGAGACGCAGGTCCCGTTCATCGTGATGGAGTACGTCGACGGCAAACTGCTGAAGGACATCATCGGCATGGGTGCACTTGAGCCCGCCGAGGCGACCCACATCGTCGAGGGGATCCTCACCGCCCTCGAGTACTCGCACCGCGCCGGGGTCGTGCACCGCGACATCAAGCCGGGCAACATCATGATCACGCGCACCGGTCAGGTGAAGGTGATGGACTTCGGCATCGCCCGCGCCATCTCCGACTCCTCCGCGACCGTCGCGCAGACCACCGCCATCCTCGGCACCGCTCAGTACTTCTCGCCCGAGCAGGCCCGCGGCGAATCCGTCGACGCGCGCACCGACCTCTACTCGACCGGCATCGTCCTCTTCGAGATGCTCACCGGCCGCGCCCCGTTCCGCGGCGACACCGCAGTCGCGGTCGCCTACCAGCATGTGAGCGAGCAGCCGCCGCTGCCCAGCTCCATCAACCCCAAGATCTCGCCCGCGCTCGATGCGGTGGTGATGCGGGCACTCGCCAAGGACCGGTTCGAGCGCTACCAGAGCGCCGCCGAGTTCCGCGAGGACGTGCAGACCGCCGCGTCGGGCCATGTCCCCCAGCGCAAGCTGCCCGCTCCCGATTTCAACGCCGCCCTCTTCGGCGCCCCGCCCAGCGAGACGCTCGGTGTGAACAGCGCCATGAAGCAGCTCGCCGTCGACGACGACACCGTCGTGCGGACGCAGAACCGACCGCCTGCGGTATGGATCTGGTCGGGCATCCTGGCCGTCATCGTCATCGTCGCGGCAGTCCTGTTCTGGGTTCTCACCCTCTCACCGAACACGGAGGCGCCGACGGTGTCCCGAGAGGTGCCCGACCTCGTCGGGGCGACCTACGACAGCGCAGCCGATGCCCTGCAAGAGCTCGGACTGGTCGCCAGCGAGCACAGCGAGGCGAGCAACACCGTCGAGGTCGGTCAGGTCGTCCGCACCGATCCGCCGTCGGGCACACGGCTCGCCCCCGGCGACCCCGTCGATGTCTACGTGTCCACAGGTCCCACCGAGCTCGCGGTGCCGACGCTGGCCAACATGGGACTCTCGGCAGCTCAGGATGCCTTGACAGCAGCCGGCTTCACCGTCGGATCGATCACGGCGCAGCACTCCTCCACCGTTCCCGCCGACACCGTCATCAGCTCCGACCCTGCCGCCGGAACCCCCATCCCCGAGGGCTCGACCATCGGGATCATCGTCTCCGACGGTCTCGTCGAACTTCCCGATGTGCGCAACCTCAGCATCGCCGACGCGCGCAATCAGCTCGAGGGAGCCGAACTCGGCCTGCGCGTGACCGTCTCGCGCACCGACGGGTGCGGTGAGGCCTCCGACAAGGTCGTCAACCAGTCGCTCGCTCCGGGCACTGTTCCGCAGCGCTCCGAGATCACCCTCGAGTACTGCGACGGCACCTGAGCCGGTTCCGCCTCACCCAGCAGCTTCGTGGCTGGACTCGCGGCTGCCGCTCAGCGCTCAGCGGCGATGAGCGGGTTCAGCGACTTCGCGCGCTCCGCCGCCTCAGGCAGTCCCGCCACGCTCAACCAGTTGCCGAGCATCCGGTAGCCGCCCTCGGTCAAGACCGACTCGGGGTGGAACTGGACACCGTAGACCGGCTTGTCGACGTGGCGGACGCCCATGATCACGCCGCCGGCGGTTCGAGCGGTGACCTCGAGCTCGTCGGGAACGGTGCCGTCGACCACGGCGAGCGAGTGGTAGCGAGTCGCGGTGAACGGCTGGGGCACTCCGTCGAAAAGGATGCTGCCGTCGTGCTCGACCTGCGAGGTCTTGCCGTGCATCAGTTCTTCGGCATTCGTGACGACGGCGCCGAGAGCCTCCGCGATCGCCTGATGGCCCAGGCAGACCCCGAGAAGGGGCTGATCGGTGTCGAGCGCGATCTGCACGGCAGCGATGGACAGGCCGGCCTCACCGGGCTTGCCGGGGCCGGGTGAGACGAGCACGCCGTCGTAGTCGCGCAGCATCGACCGCAGCTCGTCCTCACCGACCGAGTCGTTGCGGATGACGTCGGTCGAGGCACCCAGCTGCTGGAGGTAGCCGTTCAGGGTGTAGACGAAGCTGTCGTAGTTGTCGATGACGAGGACTCGCGTCATGCCTCTCCCGCACTCGTGGTCTGGTCGACCGTGACGTTCTGTGGATTCAGCATGCCATCGATCCAGGGGAACACCCACGTCGCGAGGGCGAAGAGGACGGCGGCGACCAGCACCAGGAGGATCAGGGCGCGTGCCCAGACCGGTCCCGGGAGCGCACGCCAGAGAGCTGCGTACATGTCATCCCTCCGCTGCGACGGCTGCCGCGATCTCGGCGGGCGGACCCGCGGAGCTGGGGCGCCACGAGTCGAAGACGCCGTAGGCGATGATCCGCTCGCTCGTCGAGTAGAGCGGGTTGCAGCTCGTCAGGGTGATGATGCGGTCTCCCGGAATCGCGTCGGGGGCCTGCGGCACCTGATTGAGCACCGAGACGGCGGACGGCAGGACGTATTCGAGGTTCGTGAACTTGTAGGTGTACCAGCCGTCGGCGGTCTCGACCACGATCGGGTCGCCCAGGCGCAACTCGTTGATGAGGTGCATCCCGCCCCCGTAGGCGCTGCGGTGCGCGGCGATCGCGAAGTTGCCCACCTCACCGGGCATCTGGGTCCCGGGGTAGTGGCCGATGCCGAGACGAGTGCTGTTGAGCACATTCGTGCCCGTTCCCTCGGCGACGGTACGCACGTAGCTCTCGCCGAAGCGAGGAACGTAGAGGTTGGCGACGACCTCGCCGTCCCCCGGAGCCTCGGCGACGACGGGAGCCCCGAAGTCCTGTGGGGCGGGGGCTGCGGTCGAGTCGGGCGACGCCTGCGGAGACGGCGGCACGGCGGGGTCGCGCACGTCGTGCCACTCCCGGCTCTGCTCCTGAGCGGCGGATGTCTGCGTGCCCGCGAGGATCCAGTCGTTCCACCAGAGCTGCCAGCCGATGAACAGCAGTACCAGCACGCCGGCGGTGACGAGGATCTCGCCCCCGACGCCCAGAACCGACAAGCGGGCCCGCGGCGTGCCCGACTCCTCATTCCCCGTACTCACCCGGGAATCCTACGTGCTCTCGCTCTGTCCCCCGGCTGCGCCGCCGCCTTTGGTAGACTTCCGCGCATGGCACGAGTCAAGGTCCGATCCGCAGATCGTCACACCGAAGAGCGCACGGGCGAAGACTCTCCGAACCCGGTCTGGTTCAAGCCGCTCATGTTCGGCTTCATGCTCGTCGGCCTGGCCTGGGTGATCGTCTTCTACGTCAGCCAGGGAGCCTTCCCCATCGCGGAGCTCGCGAGCTGGAACATCCTCATCGGTTTCGGCATCGCCTTCATCGGCTTCCTGATGACAACACGTTGGCGCTGACTCGGTCAGCGCGATGAAGAAGGGCCGGTGAATGTTCACCGGCCCTTCTTCTTCGTCGGGTTGTCCCCCCACCCCCGAACGAGTTACACGGGTGTAACTCATCCACACTGTGGAAGAGGCTGTGGATAACTAGGCGAACAAAGCCGGCCAGATCCCGGCGATGAAGAGGACGACCGCGAGGCCCACGAGCAGCCCGATCTGCGCCGGGCGCAACCGGCGGTGCCGCGTCTGCACGTAGATCAAGCCCACCAGCACTCCCGCGATCAGACCGCCCACATGCGCCTGCCACGAGATCGAACCCACGAAGAAGCCCACCGCGAGGTTCAGGCCGATGACGATCAGAAGACCCGTCGCCTTGCCCCCGAGCTTGCGGACCAGGATGAAGAACGCTCCCAGCAGCCCGAAGATCGCACCGGATGCCCCCACCACCGGGCCATTGCCCAGGTAGAGGACCGCAACCGAACCGCCGAGAGCGGAGATCAGGTACAGAGCGACGAACCGCCCCTTGCCGAGCATCGTCTCCAACTGCTGGCCGAACATCCACAGCGCGAGCATGTTGAACGCGATGTGCAGGATCTGCTGCGGGGAGTGGACGAAGGCGACGGTGATGAGCCGCCACGGCTCGAACGGATAACCGCTCTGCGGAACCGAGTACTGAGGCGCGTAGAGCAGGGCGCTCGTCACCGCCGTCCCGATCCCCGGCAGGAGCTGGAGCAGGTAGATGACCAGCGTGATCAGGATCAGGAGGTTCGTCGCCGACGGCGCGACGACGCGGACGAATCGCCGCCACAGTTGTGCCGGCCCTTGACCGGCCACGCGGGTCAGACCTCGCTGATCTCGACGGAGGTGAGGCGCTGCTCCTCGATCGGGCGATCGCGTCCGTCGGTCGGGACACTGCCGAGACGGTCGACGACCGCCTTCGACTCGTCGTCTGCGACCACGCCGAAGATGGTGTGAGCACCCTGGAGCCACGTCGTCGGAGCTGTCGTGATGAAGAACTGCGAGCCGTTCGTGCCCTTGCCCGCGCGCTTGCCGGCGTTGGCCATGGCGAGAACGTAGGGCTGGGTGAAGTCGAGCTCGTTGTTGATCTCGTCGTCGAACTCGTAGCCCGGCCCGCCGGTGCCCTGCCCCAGAGGGTCGCCGCCCTGGATCATGAAGTTGGGGATGATGCGGTGGAAGACGATGTCGGAGTAGAGGGGGTCGGAACGCTTGGCGCCCGTCGCCGGGTCGGTCCACTCGATGTCACCCGTTGCGAGGCCGACGAAGTTGCGGACCGTCTTGGGTGCGTGGTTTCCGAACAGATTGATGCGGATGTCGCCCTGCGTCGTGTGCAGAGTGGCGACAGCGGTGTGCGAAGTCATGGACCCGATCTTACCGAGCCCAAGTAAACCCTCAGGGCGCTCCCAGGGCTCTGGGTGGCAAGATGGAGCCCACGCGAGTGTCAAGGCATTGGAGGCGAAGAGATATGGGTCTTTCCCGCAAGCGCAAGAAGGAGCTCCGCAAGCTCAAGGGTCATGCGGAAGAACTCTGGCAGGAGCAGCAGGAAGTCCTGGAGCGCGCCTCGGCCGTGATCCGCGAGGCGTCCCGCCAGGCAGGTCATCTGACCCGCGAGGAGGTCGTTCCGCGCGTCTCGTCGACGTATGACGAGAAGCTGCGCCCCGGAGTCGAGAAGGGCCGCGCCTTCGGTGGCGCCGTCATCGGCACCGCGAAGGACAAGATCGTCGACGACGTGCTGCCCGCCGTAGCCACCGTCGCCGGGTCCGCCCTCTCGATCCTCGACATCGGCAACGATGTCCGGAAGCGTCTCGAGAAGACGGCGAACGAGGTGGGCAAGCGAGTGCAGAAGCAAGTCGTCCCCGCGAAGAAGGGCCCCGGTCCGGGCACCTACATCGCGATCGGCCTCGGAGTCGTCGCCCTCGCCGGCATCGCCTACGCCGCGTGGCAGACCTTCCGTGCCGACGACGACCTCTGGATCGCCGACGACGAGCCCGAAGCGGCCCCTGACGAGACAGCTCCCAAGGCGTAGTCCCCCAGTCTTCGAGAAGTGCCCGTCCCGCATCGCGGGGCGGGCACTTCGTCGTTGACGGCCGAGAACTGGGCCGGATCAGCCGAAGAGGACCGCAGCCTCTTCGTAGCGCTCGTCCGGCACCCGGTTGAGACCGCCGGTCGCCTCCGCGATCGTCACGTGCACGATGTCCGTGCCGCGCAGCGCGACCATGGTTCCCCACTGTCCCGCCTCGACCGCGTCGACCGCGTGCATGCCGAGCCGCGTAGCCAGCACCCGGTCGTAGGCGCTCGGCACACCGCCGCGCTGCAGGTGGCCGAGAGCGACCGAGCGGGACTCGATGCCGGTCCTCGCCTCGATCTCGGGTGCGAGGATCTCGGCGATGCCGCCGAGACGGGGACGGTTGAACGCGTCGAGACCCTTGTGGGAGTGCTCCTGGTCCATATTGCTCAGGCGGAACCCCTCGGAGACGGCGAGAACGGGTGCGCGACCTCGGTCGCGGACGCTCTCGACCCATTCGCAGATCTGGTCGAAGCTCGTCGGCTGCTCGGGGATGAGGATGGCGTGCGCCCCCGCAGCCATGCCCGAGTGCAGCGCGATCCATCCGACGTGACGCCCCATCACCTCGACGAGGATGCACCGCTGATGCGACTCCGCTGTCGTCCGGACCCGGTCGATCGCTTCGGTCGCGATCTCGACTGCGGTGTCGAAGCCGAACGAGTAGTCGGTTCCCGCGAGGTCGTTGTCGATCGTCTTCGGGACGCCGACGATGTTGATGCCCTCGTCGGAAAGCCGCCGTGCCGCGGTCAGAGTTCCCTCGCCGCCGATCGCGATGACCGCGTCGATGCCGTTCTCGGCCAGCATGCGCTTGATGTTCTCGGGCCCGCCGTTCTCACCCTCGAACGGATTGGTGCGGGAGGAACCGAGGATGGTGCCGCCCTGACGAGACAGCCCGCGCACGTCGTGCCGGTTGAGGTCGACGAAGTCACCGTTCACGACTCCGCGCCACCCGTAGCGGAAACCGACGAAGGAGGACGAGTAGGCGCGGTCGCCCTTGAGCACCGCACCGCGGATGACCGCGTTGAGTCCCGGGCAGTCCCCACCCGAAGTCAAGATCCCGATCTTCATGAGATTCACCGTCCCTGTCGTTCTCGCGCATGCGCGCGCTCCCAACCTATCGAGAAGGCGACTCCGACATGGAATCGGGACCAGCGACCCCGGATACGACGAAAGCGCCACCCTTCGGGAGGCGCTTCCTTCGTATGTGGAGCCTAGGGGAATCGATCCCTGGCGCAAGCATGCGCCAGGGGCCCACCCTTGCGAAGGGCTTCTCATCCTCTTGGCCCGGATACGACGAAAGCGCCACCCTTCGGGAGGCGCTTTCCTCGTATGTGGAGCCTAGGGGAATCGAACCCCTGACCTCCTGCTTGCAAAGCAGGCGCTCTGCCAATTGAGCTAAGGCCCCGCGCTGGTCGGTGCGTCGCCGTCGAAACGGCGACGCACCATGGGCACGTGGGGCTACCAGGACTTGAACCTGGGACCTCTTCGTTATCAGCGAAGCGCTCTAACCGCCTGAGCTATAGCCCCGAAAACAGCAGACTCGACATTACCCCACCGGCGCGGCTGGGGCGAATCGGCTACCGACCTGACGACCTTCTCACTGGTTGGTGAAGCCCACGAGGACTCCACCGGTGATCCGGACGCTGAGGTTGTAGAGCACGGTGCCGATGGCGCCGAGTACCGTGCCGACGATGATGTTGAGGATCGCGATGACGAGCGCGATTCCCAGGACCTGGCCGAGGCCGAAGACATCGGTGATCTTGAAGCTCGTGTCTCCGGAGATCTCACCGTAGAGGCCGCTGAGGGTGTCGAAGATCTGGGTTTGGGCGAGAACCATCCAGACCAGGAACGCTCCGACGATCAGCACGATGCCGAGGGCGACCATGATGAGGAACGACAGCTTGACGGCCGACCAGAAGTCGACGTAGACGAGCTTCAGCCGCACCTGCTTGGTGGCAGGGGACTTCGACGATTTTCGCGCGAGCTTGTCGGCGACACTACTCATCGGCGTTCAATTCCTCTCCAGCACCGGGCGTCGCGTCGTCGGTGGCTTCTTCCTCCACGACGACGGTGGACTCCAGGTTGCGTTCACTGTTCTTCGCGACCGCGATGATCCGGTCCTCGGCACCGAAGCGGGCGAAGACGACTCCCATGGTGTCACGTCCCTTGGCAGGTACCTCGGAGACACCCGAGCGAACCACCTTTCCGCCGGCGAGAACGACGAGAACCTCGTCGGAGTCGTTGACGATCAGTGCGCCGGCCAGGTCGCCGCGGGCCTCCTCGAGCTTGGCGACCTTGATTCCCAGTCCCCCGCGGTTCTGCACCCGGTACTGGTCGACGGACGTGCGCTTGGCGTAACCGCCCTCGGTCACCACGAACACGTAGTTCTGCGATTCGTCGCCCCCGACGACGGAGGCGCTGAGCAGTTCGTCGTCACCGCGGAAGCTCATGCCGATCACGCCGGACGTGCTGCGACCCATGGGGCGGAGTGCCTCATCGGTGGCGGTGAACCGGATCGACATGCCCTTCTTGGACACCATGAGGACATCGGTGTCGTCGTTCACGAGCAGCGCGGACACCAGCTCGTCGCCGTCGCGCAGGTTGATGGCGATGATGCCGCCCGTACGGTTGGTGTCGTACTCCGTGAGCGCTGTCTTCTTCACGAGGCCGTTGCGAGTCGCGAGGGCCAGGTACTGGGTGACGCCGTAGTCGCGGATGTCGAGGACCTCGGCGATCTGCTCGTCGGGCTGGAGTGCCAGGAGGTTCGCGACGTGCTGGCCCTTGGCGTCCCGACCAGCCTCTTGCACCTCGTAGGCCTTCGCGCGGTAGACACGACCCTTGTCGGTGAAGAACAGCAGCCAGTGGTGGGTGGTGGTGACGAAGAAGTGCTCGACCACATCGTCCGCACGGAGCTGTGCGCCGCGGACGCCGCGCCCACCGCGGTGCTGGCTGCGGTAGTTGTCGCTGCGGGTGCGCTTGATGTAGCCGCCGCGGGTGACGGTGAGGACCATCTCCTCCTCGGGGATCAGGTCCTCGACGCTCATGTCGCCGTCGTAACCCATCAGGATCTCGGTGCGCCGGTCGTCGCCGAACCGGTCGACGATCTCGGTGAGCTCCTCCGAGATGATGGTGCGCTGGCGCTCGGGCTTGGCGAGGATGTCCTTGAGGTCCTCGATCAGACGCTCGAGAGCCATCGCATCGTCGATGATCTTCTGACGCTCGAGCGCCGCGAGACGGCGCAGCTGCAGTCGCAGGATGGCGTCGGCCTGGATCTCGTCGACCGTCAGCAGCTCCATCAGGCCGTCACGCGCGTCGTCGGCGGTCGGAGACCGACGGATGAGGGCGATGACCTCGTCGAGCGCATCGAGTGCCTTGAGGTATCCGCGCAGGATGTGGGCATCGGCCTCGGCCTTGCGCAGGCGGTACTCGGTGCGGCGGACGATGACATCGATCTGGTGGTCGACCCATGCAGTGATGAAACCGTCGATCGGGAGGGTGCGCGGAATGCCGTCGACGATGGCGAGCATGTTGGCGCCGAAGTTGTCCTGCAGCTGGGTGTGCTTGTACAGGTTGTTCAGCACGACCTTCGCGACGGCGTCACGCTTGAGGACGACGACCAGTCGCTGACCGGTGCGGCCCGAGCTCTCGTCGCGGATGTCGGAGATGCCCGCGATCTTGTTGTCCTTGACGAGCTCGGCGATCTTGATCGCGAGGTTGTCGGGGTTGACCTGGTAGGGCAGCTCGGTGACGACCAGGCAGGTGCGGCCCTGGATCTCCTCGACATTGACGACCGCGCGCATGGTGATCGAACCACGACCGGTGCGGTACGCGTCCTGGATCCCCTTGACCCCGAGTACCTGAGCCCCTGTCGGGAAGTCGGGTCCCTTGATGCGCTGCAGCAGCGCTTCGAGGAGCTCCTCGCGATCAGCGTCGGGATGCTGGAGCAGCCACAGCGCGCCATCCGCCACCTCGCGGAGATTGTGCGGCGGGATGTTGGTCGCCATGCCGACCGCGATGCCGACCGAGCCGTTGACCAGCAGGTTCGGGAATCGGGCGGGGAGGACGACGGGCTCCTGGGTGCGGCCGTCGTAGTTGTCCTGGAAGTCGACGGTCTCCTCGTCGATGTCGCGGACCATCTCCATGGCCAGCGGCGCCATCTTCGTCTCGGTGTACCGCGAGGCGGCGGCACCGTCGTTGCCGGGCGAGCCGAAGTTGCCCTGACCGAGCGCGAGCGGGTACCGGAGGCTCCACGGCTGGACGAGGCGCACGAGAGCGTCGTAGATCGCGCTGTCTCCGTGCGGGTGGTACTGGCCCATGACCTCGCCGACCACGCGTGCGCACTTGCTGAACGCGCGGTCGGGGCGGTAGCCGCCGTCGAACATGGCGTAGACGACACGGCGGTGGACCGGTTTGAGACCATCGCGCACGTCGGGAAGGGCGCGACCGACGATGACGCTCATCGCATAGTCGAGGTACGACCTCTGCATCTCGAGCTGGAGGTCGATCTGCTCGATCTTGTCGGCCATGTGATTGTCCGTTCTCTACTGCGGGAAGTTCATGTCGTGATGATCAGCGCGTGGACGGAAAGGGTCCGCGCGCACTCCAGGTCTCGAGGCACCGCGCAAGCGTGTGCGGCACTCATCCTCGACCGGCGATCGCCGGCGCGAGGTCAGATGTCCAGGAAGCGGACGTCCTTGGCGTTGCGCTGGATGAAGCTGCGCCGCGATTCGACGTCCTCGCCCATGAGGGTGGAGAAGATCTCGTCGGCTGCCGCGGCGTCCTCGAGGGTGACCTGACGCAGGGTGCGCGTCTCGGGATCCATCGTGGTCTCCCACAGCTCCTTGTAGTCCATCTCGCCGAGACCCTTGTAGCGCTGAATGCCGTTCTCCTTGGGGATGCGCTTGTTGTGCGCCGCCCCGTCGGCGAGCACCGCGTCGCGCTCGGTGTCGCTGTACACGTAATCGTGCGGGGAGTTGCTCCACTTGATGCGGTAGAGCGGGGGCATCGCGAGGTACACGTAGCCGAGGTCGATGAGCGGCCTCATGTAGCGGAAGAGGAGGGTCAGCAGCAGCGTGGTGATGTGCTGACCATCGACGTCGGCATCGGCCATCAGGATGATCTTGTGGTACCGGACCTTGTCGGCGTTGAAGTCCTCACCGAGACCGGCGCCGAACGCCGTGATCATGGCCTGGACCTCCGCGTTGCCGAGGGCGCGGTCGAGGCGGGCCTTCTCCACGTTGAGGATCTTGCCGCGCAGCGGCAGGATCGCCTGCGTGAACGGGTCGCGCCCGGTTCCTGCCGAACCGCCGGCGGAGTCGCCCTCGACGATGAAGATCTCGGAGACGACGGGGTCCTTGCTCTGGCAGTCCTTGAGCTTGCCCGGCATTCCGCCGCCCTCGAGCAGCCCCTTGCGCCGGGCGGTCTCGCGGGCCTTCCGCGCAGCGAGGCGGGCGGTCGCGGCGGAGATCGCCTTGCGGATGATCTCCTTGCCGACGACGGGGTTGCGCTCGAACCAGTCGCCGAGCTGATCGCCGGCGACCCGCTGCACGAACGCCTTCGCCTCGGTGTTGCCGAGCTTGGTCTTGGTCTGGCCTTCGAACTGCGGCTCGGCGAGCTTGACCGAGATGACCGCGGTCAGACCCTCGCGTACGTCGTCGCCGGAGAGGTTGTCGTCCTTCTCCTTGAGGATGCCCTTCTCCCGCGCGTACTTGTTGACGAGCGTGGTGAGGGCGGCACGGAACCCCTCTTCGTGGGTCCCGCCCTCGTGGGTGTTGATCGTGTTCGCGTACGTGTGGACGCTCTCGGTGTACCCCGTGGTCCACTGCATGGCGACCTCGAGAGAGATCTTCCGGTCGTTGTCCTCCGACTCGAAGGCGATGACCTCGGGGTTGACCAGGTCGGCCTTCTTGTTGGCGTTGAGGTACTCGACGTAGTCGACGAGGCCTCGCTGGTAGAGGTAGACGTTCGTCAGCGACTTGACGTCGTTGCCGTCGTCGTCGACCTTCTGACGCTCGTCGACGAGCGTGATGGTGAGTCCCTTGTTGAGGAACGCCATCTGCTGGAAGCGGGTGCGGAGCGTCTCGTAGTCGAACTCGACGGTCTCGAAGATCTCGGCATTCGGCCAGAAGGTGATGGTCGTGCCGGTCTCGTCGGAGGGTTCTCCCTGAACGAGCGGCTCGAGGGGAACACCGTTCTCGAAGCTCTGCCGCCAGACCGAACCCTGCCGGCGGACGGCGACGTCGAGTCGGGACGACAGGGCGTTGACGACCGAGCTTCCGACGCCGTGCAGGCCGCCGGATACCGCGTATCCGCCGCCACCGAACTTGCCGCCGGCGTGCAGGACGGTGAGGACGACCTCGACCGTCGACCGCTTCTCGACGGGATGGATGTCGACCGGGATACCGCGACCGTTGTCGATGACCGTCACACCGCCATCGGAGCGGATGAAGACCTGGATGTTGTCGCAGTAGCCGGCCAGGGCCTCATCGACGGAGTTGTCGACGATCTCGTAGACCAGATGGTGCAAACCACGCGGCCCCGTGGAGCCGATGTACATGCCGGGCCGCTTGCGTACCGCCTCGAGACCCTCGAGGACCTGGATCGCGCTGGCGCCGTAGCTGTCTTCCGGCATGGTGTGGTTCGTGTTCATCGTCATACGTCGAGGCTCCCGCCGGTCGGCCTCAATCCTACCAAATATGGAGGGATCATGAGCGCCTGAACGGCTCTCTAGGGCGCGAATATCGAGCGGTTGACCTCTTTTGCCGCCCTAGCCGTAGGTATCGCGCGGACCCCGCCCTGGAATCGACCTGGGGCCACGTTTCCAGCTGGGGGCCCCCGGCCCTGCAAAGGAGATGTTCTGGATGCCCGCCTCGGGGTAGCCGGTCGCGATCCGCGTGACGAGCTCCGTGCGCATGAGACGGAGCTGCGTCGCCCATGCCGTCGAGTCGCACTGGACGTGGAGGACTCCGTCCTCGACCCGGGTGGGTGTCGAGTGCTCGGCCGTCTCGGGACCGGCGATGTCCTGCCACGCGCCGACGAGGTCCGACTGAGCCAAGGGAGCTGTCCATCCCATCGAGAGGGTGAGGGCGGAGAGGACATCGCTCACCGCGCCCGGATCGCGGCCCGGTCCGAACGGCACCGTCTCGCCGGGCTGGATCCGACGAGTCTCCCGACGTCTCCCCGCGGTCCCCTTCACCCCGCTGAAGGTCTCCCGGAGTCGCAGGTAGACCGCGCGGGACTCGTCGATGATCGCGTCGTCGTGCTTTCTCATTCCCCGTTCCCTGTCCCGTCCGATTCACCCGACGCGGCGACGGCGGCCGATTCGGAGGGGTCGTCGTCGAGGATGCGCCCGGCCTTGATCCTGATGACCTGGCCTCGGAGCGTCTCGGGGATGTCGGCTTCGACCGCCGCGGTGACGAGCACCTGCTCGTACCCTGCCACGGCGCGCGCGAGTCGCTCACGCCGGGGCTGGTCGAGCTCGGCGAAGACATCGTCCAGGATCAGCACGGGGTCGCCGCCCGCCGACTGCTCGCGCACGAGCTCAGCCGCGGCCAGACGCATGGACAGTGCGAACGACCAGGATTCGCCGTGGCTGGCGTACCCCTTCGCCGGGAGCGAATTGAGCTCGAACAGGAGATCATCGCGATGCGGGCCCACGAGGGTGATCGCACGATCGAGTTCGCGCGGCCGGACACGGGCGAGGGTCTGACGGAAGCTCTCCGAGATCTCGGCGAGGGGGAGGGAGCTCTCGACCCTCGCGGTACCGCGGTCGTCGGCGTCGGGATCGGCCGCCATGATGCTCAGCTGCATCGATATCCGCGGCGAATGGTCCGCACCCGCGATCGCCAGGTAGGCCGACTGGAGATGACCGCGCAGATCGTCGACGAGAGCGAGTCTCTCCCGGATGATCTCGCTGCCGAATTCGACGAGTCGTTCGTCCCAGATGTCGAGCGTGCTGAGCCGGTCACCCTTGAGCCCCGTCGCGCGAGCCGTTTTCAACAGCGTGTTGCGCTGACGCAGCACCCGGTCGAAGTCCGAGATCACCCCCGCGAGACGAGGGGTGCGCAGCACGAGCAGCTGATCGAGCATGCGCCGGCGCCCGGCGGGCTCGCCGCGCACCAGTGCCAGGTCCTCGGGAGCGAAGAGCACACTCGACAGGTAGCGCGGAAGGTCCCGCACCTTGGCGGGCGATCGGCCGACCTGAGCCTTGTTCGCCGCCGAGGCGTTGATCTGGAGTTCGACCAGGATCTCCCGATCGCCGTGCGCGAGGAGCGCACGGACGATCGCGGAATCCCTGCCCTGCCGGACGAGCGCCTGATCGGTCGAGACCCGATGCGAACCCAGCGAGCTGATGTAGCCGAGGGATTCGACGAGGTTCGTCTTGCCCTGCCCGTTGGAGCCGACGAAGACGTTGATGCCGGGGTGGAGATCCACATCGGCGACCTCGTAATTACGGAAGTCGACGAGGTTCAAGTGGCGCACGCGCATGCGGTGCCCCCCTTCGGATCAACCGTCGGCGGACGGCTTCGTCGCGTGACCGCCGAACTGCTGGCGCAGCGCCGCGACGGCCTTCATCGCCGGCGACTGCTCCTGGCGAGACACGAAGCGGGCGAAGATGGACGCCGAGATAGTGGGAACCGGGACAGCGTGATCGATCGCCTCCTCGATGGTCCACCGGCCCTCGCCCGAGTCGGCGACGTAGCCCTCGATGTTCTCGAACTCCGGGTCCTCCTCGAGGGCGCGCACCAGGAGTTCGAGCAGCCAGGAGCGGACGACGGTGCCGCGCTGCCACGCCTTGAAGGTGCCGGTGACGTCCTTGATGATGTCGGAGCGCGCGTCGAGGAGCTCGTAGCCCTCGCCGTAGGCCTGCATGAGCGCGTACTCGATGCCGTTGTGGACCATCTTCGCGTAGTGGCCCGCGCCGACCTCGCCGACGTGGACGAATCCCTCGGCGCGAGGACCCTCGGGGCGCAGCGCGTCGAAGATCGGCATGACGCGTTCGATCTGCTCGTTCGAGCCGCCGACCATGAGGCCGTAGCCGTTCTTGAGTCCCCAGACCCCACCGGAGACACCGGCGTCGACGAAGTCGATACCCTTCTCCGCCAGGTCCGCCGAGTGCTTGAAGTCCTCGGTGAAGCGCGAGTTGCCGCCGTCGATCACGAGGTCGCCCGCGTCGAGGACGCCCTTGAGCTGGGTGATGACCGAGTCGGTGATCTCGCCGGCGGGCACCATGACCCAGACGGTGCGGGGTGCGGTGAGGCGAGCGGCGAGCTCGTTCAGGTCCGCGACATCCGAGACGGCGGGGTTGGTGTCGTAGCCGACAACCTCGATGCCCGCCTGGTCGAGACGGGTGCGCATGTTGTTGCCCATCTTGCCCAGTCCGATGAGGCCCATTTGCATAGTGAAGATCCTTCGCTCAGCGCAGCAGCAGGTTCGGCTGCAGGAGATAGCGGTAGTCGTCCGACCCGCTCTTGTCCTTGCTGGACTGGCTGGTGATCAGCACCGGACCCGGCTTGTTGGGGTTCTCGGTCTTCGTGAACGCGATGCGCACGAACTCCGAGTGAACAGCGCCGAGGCCGTCGAGCAAGAACTGCGGTTTGAGCGAGACGACGGTGTCTGTTCCGGTGAGGAGGGCTTCGATGTTCTCGGACGCCTGAGCCTGCTCGCTGCCGATGGCTTCGAGGGTCAGTCCGTCGAGATCGAAGGAGTAGCGGAGAGCGGCTTCGCGCTCGAGGACGAGCTGGACGCGACGGGTCGCCTCGACGAGCTCGCCGGTGTTCATGACCGCGTAGTTCTCGGTCGTCTCGGGGAAGAGCCGGCCGACCGGCGGGAAGTTGCCCTTGATCAGGAGAGACGTGACGGTCTTGCGGTCGGCGCTGAAGGCGATGAGCTCGCGGTCCTCGCTTCCGGTGATCGAGACGGAGATGCTCGTGCTCGATCCGAAGGTCTTCCCGACCTCCTGCAGCGTCCGGGCGGGGACGAGTGCGGTGATCTTCTCGGCTGCTGCCGTCGAGGACTCCCACTGGATGCCGCGTACCGCGACGCGGTATCGGTCGGTGGCGATCAGATTGAGTCGGTCACCCGTGATCTCGAGCTGGACGCCGGTGATGACCGGCGTGACGTCGTCGCGGGATGCGGCGACCGCGACCTGGGCGACGGCGCTCGCGAACGCGTCGGCGGGGACCACACCGGTGACCTCGCCGATCTTGGGCAGGCTCGGGTACTCCTCGACCGGCATGCTCAACAGGGTGAAGCGGGCGGAGCCGGCGCGGACGACGATCCGGTTGTCCTCGGAGGACACATCGACCGGGGCGTTCGGCAGACGGCTCGCGATGTCGGCGAGGAGTCGACCCGACACGAGGGCACGACCGGGCTCGGTGACCTCGGCTGCGATCTCGGTCCGAGCGGACACCTCGTAGTCGAACGAGGACAGGGTCAGTCCTGTCGAGCCGGCCTCGATGAGGACTCCGCTCAGGATCGGCAGTGTCGTGCGCTGCGGAAGGAGCTTCACCGCGAAGGACACCGCCTCGCTGAACACATCCTTGTTCGCCTGGAACCTCACACGTACCCCTGTCTGTCTTGCCGGTGGTCAATGCTAGCGGCTGCGTCTCTCGGGCAGAACCGCGCAGAGGTGAAGCCCTCCCGTCCTTCAAGGTTGTCGCAGAGAGAGAAATAGATCTTTAAAGGAACACTCTTAACGCATGTGGATTGTGTGGACGGATCGGCTTCTGACCAATGCCGGTATGGGAACTACAACCATGAAAGATGTGGGTTCGGCCGGGAGAAGGTCGGGCCCGGAGTGCAGGTTCTCGAGTCCCGCTCGAGCGACTCCCACAGGCCGGGCTCGGTTCCCCACAGGCTGAGGGTGTGTCGCCCACCACTTATGCACAGATTGTGCACACGCTGTGCAGTACGCGCGCCAACGCATCCCGCAATGGGCATGAATGGGCCGAAACCCGGGGAAAAGCCTGTGGAATCTGTGGAGAACTCGGGCGTCAGCCGCGCGAGTAGCGGTGATTCTGCTTGATCCGGCTTGTGAGCTCGGTCACCTGGTTGTAGATCGAACGACGCTCCTTCATGAGCTCGCTGATCTTCTTGTTGGCGTACATCACCGTCGTGTGGTCGCGACCACCGAACAGCTGACCGATCTTCGGAAGCGAGAGATTCGTCAGCTCACGGCAGAGGTACATGGCGATCTGTCGAGCGGTGGCGATCGCCTGAGACCGTGATGCCCCGTAGAGGTCGTCGACGCTGAGCTTGAAGTAGTCCGCCGTGTGATTGATGATGTCGACCGGCGCGATGACGTTGTCCGCATCGAGGGTGATCAGATCCTTCAGAACGGTCTGCACCAGGGCCATATCGACGGGTGTCCGATTGAGGCTCGCGAACGCGGTGACGCGGATCAGCGTGCCCTCGAGCTCCCGGATGTTGCTCGACACCTTCGACGCCATGAACTCGAGGATGTCGTCGGGCACCTGCAGCTTGTCGCTCTGGGCACGCTTGCGGAGGATCGCGATGCGGGTCTCGAGGTCGGGCGCCTGGACGTCGGTGATCAGCCCCCACTCGAAGCGGGAGCGCATGCGGTCCTCGAAGCCCGTGAGGTGCTTGGGTGGCAGGTCGCTGGTGATGACCACCTGCTTGTTGTGGTCGTGCAGCGTATTGAAGGTGTGGAAGAAGGCCTCCTGAGTGGAGTCCTTGCCCTGGAGGAACTGGATGTCGTCGATGAGGAGAACGTCAACGTCGCGGTACCGGGCCTGGAAGAGGGAGGCACGGTTCGTCGCGATCGAGTTGATGAAGTCGTTGGTGAATTCCTCGGAGCTCACGTAGCGGACGCGGATGCCGGGATACAGATTGACGGCGTAGTGGCCGATCGCGTGCAGGAGGTGGGTCTTGCCGAGACCGGAGTCGCCGTAGATGAAGAGGGGGTTGTAAGCCTTGGCCGGCGCCTCCGCGACGGCGACCGCTGCCGCGTGGGCGAACCGATTCGATGCCCCGATGACGAAGTTGTCGAAGTTGTACTTGCTGTTGAGACGGGTCTCACCGCGGGCGACGGGGCTGCCCTGCTCGCTCACCGTCTGGACGGGGCTCTCGATGTAGTGGGGTTCCGGAGAATCCGCGACGGACACGACCGGAGTGGTGTCGATGTCGGGATTCACGACGATGGCGAAGTTCGCGATCTCGAGCCCGGGGTCGAGCGAGGCGATGGCGTTGAGAAGGGGGACCCGGATGCGCTGCTCGAGCATCCCCCGTGTGAGATCGTTCGGGACCTCGAGGTACATCGTGCCGGCCATGATGCCCTTGGGCTCGACGAGGTTGATGAACCCGCGCAGCTGGGGGGTGATCCGATCGTCTGTTCCGAGCGCTTCGAGCATCGCGCTCCAGACCTCTCGGGTCTGTGCTGCCTCGGCCATTGGGCTCCCGTTGAGTTAGCGCTCTATCGCCTGCGCGGCGCCCTGCTCGACCAGCCGGGAGATGAGGATTTTACCGCCCGGGGAGGAGCCGTGCTCAGGTGGGAGGTCGAGCCATCCCGGGTGTTTCACGTTAACCAGGCGCGCCGCTCTTATCAAATCCTCGTCGGGGCATACGGCGATTCGCCGCCCCTGGAGACGCCGGGATGGACGTAACGTGGAAACCCGGCCGGAGGTCTGTTTGACCCGGTGGTGCTTAACGCGTATTTTTAACCAGTTGCCCGCGCTCGGCCTGCAGCGCCGAGTCGCTACGCCAGGTCGCAAGTCGAGCGGGCACCCGCCTTCTTTGAGCCTGTTGGAGCATGCCATGAGCAAGAGAACTTTTCAGCCGAACAACCGCCGCCGCGCCAAGGTGCACGGCTTCCGCCTCCGCATGCGCACTCGCGCCGGACGCGCGATCCTCGGTGCTCGCCGCCGCAAGGGTCGTACCGAACTCTCCGCGTAGTCGCTGACGCGGCGTGTTGACGCGGGCGAACCGGATCATCGCCGGCTCGGACTATCGCCGGGTGTCGCGCCGAGGGCGCCGCACCGCGGGCAAGTTCGCCGTGGTGTCCGTTGTGTCCCCGTCGACCGCCGGCGTCCCGCGCTTCGGCTTCATCATCACCCGCAAGATCGGCGGCGCCGTGGTGCGCAACCGCGTCCGCCGTCGCATGAAGGCCATCGCTCGTTCACTGGTGGACCAGGGCATGCCGGCTCGTGATGTCGTGGTGCGCGCACTTCCCGCCGCGGTCTCAGCCGACTGGGCTAGCCTCCATCACGAGATCGAGGCCGCTGCGATGGGGAGCATGAAATGAAACGCATCTTCGATGCGGTGATACTCCTCCCCCGCAATCTGCTCGTGCTCCTCCTCAGGGGATACCGCGCCGTCGTCTCTCCTCTCTACGGCGATGTCTGCCGTTACTACCCCTCCTGTTCTCAGTACGCCCTCGAGGCAGTACAAGAGCACGGCGCCACGGTCGGCTCGGCACTCGCCGCAGCTCGCGTGTGTCGCTGTCACCCCTGGGCAGCCGGCGGTGTCGATGACATCCCACGTCGTCGACGCTTCCGCTACCGAGTAACGCCGTTCGGCTTCGTCGTCGGTGCCACGAGAAAGGTCTGACCCGTGGATCCCATCTCAACCGTCCTCTGGCCCATCAAATGGGCCATCGAGCTGATCCTGGTCTCCTTCCACACTCTGTGGACGGCAGTCGGCCTCGACCCCGCCGCCGGCATCACCTGGGTGCTGTCGATCGTCGGCCTGGTCATCATCGTCCGGGCCGCGCTCATCCCGATCTTCGTGAAGCAGATCCGCAGCCAGCGGAAGATGCTCGAGGTCGCACCGCAGCTGAAGAAGATCCAGGACAAGTACAAGGGCAAGCGCGACCAGTTCTCGCGTGAGGCGATGTCGCGCGAGACGATGGAGCTGTACAAGAGGACGGGTACCAACCCCCTCGCGTCCTGCCTTCCGCTGCTGCTGCAGATGCCGATCTTCTTCGGTCTGTTCTCGGTCCTGAACGACGCCCAGCACGCCAAGGTCGGTGTCGGCTTCCTCAACGAGAAGCTGGCCGAGCAGTTCGGCAATGCGTCGCTGTTCGGCATCGCGCCGCTCCACGACACGTTCGTGAACACCGATACGGCCGCGGTGCGGATCATCGCAGCGGTGATGGTCGTCCTCATGACCGGGTCGCAGTTCATCACCCAGCTGCAGATCATGGCGAAGAACATGTCGCCCGAGGCCAAGAACAGCCCCACCTACCGCCAGCAGCGCATTCTCCTCTACCTGCTCCCCCTCGTTTTCGCCTTCTCCGGCGTGACCTTCCCGCTCGGCGTCATGTTCTACTGGCTGACCTCGAACTTCTGGACGATGGGCCAGCAGTTCCTCGTCATCCGCAACATGCCGACCCCGGGTTCGGATGCGGCGAAGGCTCGTGAGGCCCGCCTGGCCAAGAAGGGCAAACTGCCCAAGAATGCGGCGCCCGAGGAAGAGGCTGCTGCGGTGGAGGCACCCAAGCCCGTGCAGCGCCAGCAGCCCGTCGGCAAGAACCGCGCCAAGAAAGCAGGAGTCAAGAAGTGAGCGATCCCGCTGTCCAGTCCGTCGATGAAGGCGATATCGCCGCGGACTACATCGAAGAGCTTCTCGACATCGTCGACCTCGGCGGTGACATCGACATCGAGGTCACAGAGGGTCGGACGACGATCAGTGTCGACTCGGAGAATCCAGGCGACCTCGCGCTCCTGTCCAACCCCGAGACGGTGGCGGCGCTCCAGGAATTGACCCGGCTCGTCGTGCAGAACCGGACGGGCGAGTTCTCCCGTCTCGTGCTCGACGTCGGCGGCAGCCGAGAAGCGCGCCGCCGGGAGCTGTCGCTCATCGTCGACGAGGCCATCTCTCGCCTCGACGGTGGTGCCGAGCGATTCGACTTTGAGCCGATGACCTCGTACGAGCGCAAGATCGTGCACGACCTCATCGGCGAACGCGGCCTGACCTCCGAGTCGGAGGGCGAAGGCCGAGACCGCCACATCGTTCTCACCCGCTGATTTGGTTCCACGTGAAACGGCTGAGTCGTTCGACCTCGAGCCGGAGCCGGCGTTAGCCGCTGAACTTTTCGGCGCCCAGATCGAGCACATCCGAAGGTTCGCAGCCTTGCTTGCGTCCCAAGGCGAAACACTCGGCCTTATCGGTCCTTTGGAACTCCCGCGTCTGTGGACGAGGCACATCGTGAACTGCGCTCTGCTGGCGCCGCTGGTGCACGACCGCACCGCGGATGTGGGAAGCGGTGCGGGCCTGCCCGGGCTGGTTCTCGCCATCGCTCGTCCTGACGTCTCCTTCACACTCATCGAGCCGATGGAGCGCAGGACGGACTGGCTCAGCTCCCAAGCGCGGGAACTCGAGCTGGACAACGTGACCGTGCTCCGCGCCCGCGCCGAAGAGGCGCCGAAGGCGTCCTTCGATGTGGTGACGGCTCGGGCTGTCGGCGCTCTGAGCAAACTGATTCCGCTCACTGCCCCCCTCGTGTCGGCGGGTGGCGAGCTGGTCCTTCTCAAGGGCGCGACAGTCGAGGCGGAGATCGCCGCGGCTGCGAAGGTCGTCACGCGGTTCCGACTTCGTGAAGCGCGCGTCGAGGTGCTCGGCGACGGTATGCCGACAGAGCCGACCCGGGTCTTCAGAGCTAGAGTGGAGTGACCCCCCTGGGGTCGCGACTACATCCCCCTCTGCAGAAGGTTTCACGTGAAACAATCCGATGCCGGGGCCGTCGGTTCCGCTGCGCCCGCCGAGTTCGATGCCAGCACTCCGCTGGCACGCGAGCTCGCCGATATCACCCGGCGCCGCCACGCTCTCGAAATCACCACCCTGCCCAAGCCCAATGAGACGCGCATCTTCACCATCGCGAATCAGAAGGGCGGCGTGGGTAAGACCACAACGACCGTCAACCTCGCCGCGGCGCTCGCTCGCTCGGGCGCCAAGGTTCTGGTGATCGATCTCGACCCGCAGGGGAATGCGTCCACCGCCCTCGGTGTGGAGCATCGCGCCGACACGGTGAGCGTCTACGACGTGATCGTCAACGACTCCCCGATGAAGGAGGTCGTTCAGCGCTCCCCCGAGTTCGACGGCCTGTACTGCATCCCCGCGACGATCCATCTCGCCGGTGCGGAGATCGAGCTGGTGTCCCTGGTGGCTCGAGAGCAGCGACTCCGTACTGCTCTCAATGCCTATCTCGCCGAGGACGCGGGGTACGACTACGTCTTCATCGACTGCCCGCCCTCGCTCGGCCTTCTGACCATCAACGCCTTCGTCGCCGCTCGCGAAGTCCTCATCCCGATCCAGTGCGAGTACTACGCGCTCGAGGGTCTCAGCCAGCTCCTGCGCAATATTGAACTCATCGAGCGTCATCTCAATCCACGACTCCAGGTGTCGACTATCCTCCTCACGATGTACGACTCGAGGACCAACCTCGCCAACCAGGTGGCGCAGGATGTTCGCGACCACTTCCCGCGCGAGACCCTCACAACGCTCATCCCCCGATCTGTTCGCATCTCGGAGGCCCCGAGTTACGGGCAGAGCGTCATCAGCTACGACACCAACTCCCCCGGCTCGCTCTCCTACCTCGAGGCCGCAGCCGAAATCGCACGACGAGGAGCACCCGCCTGATGGCAGCACCCAAGCGCACCGGTCTCGGTCGTGGTATCGGCGCACTCATCCCGACCGCCGAAGACGATCGTGCACGGCCCGTCGACGTGTTCTTCCCCAACTCGAACACGAGTGCTGAGAGAGATGCACCGCGTCAGGACGATCTGGTGGCCGTGCCCGGCGCGAGGCTGGTGAGCATCCCCGTCGACGAGATCCGTCCCAACGCGCACCAGCCGCGCAAGGAATTCGATCAAGAAGCTCTCGAGGAGCTCGTCGTCTCCGTCCGCGAGAACGGTGTCCTGCAGCCGATCGTGGTGCGGGCAAGCGTCGAGGGCACCTCCAAGTACGAGCTCGTCATGGGCGAACGACGTCTTCGCGCCTCGAAGCGTGCCGGACTCCGCACGATACCCGCGGTCGTGCGCGACACGGCCGATGACGTGATGCTGCAGGATGCCCTTCTCGAGAACCTCCACCGCGCACAGCTGAATCCGCTCGAGGAAGCATCCGCCTACCAGCAGTTGCTCGCCGACTTCGGTATCACGCAGGATCAGCTCGCCACGCGGATCGGCCGTTCGCGCCCGCAGATCACCAACACGATCCGTCTCCTCAAGCTGCCCGACCCGGTGCAGCGGCGCGTGGCTGCCGGAGTGCTCTCCGCCGGGCACGCTCGCGCGATCCTGTCGCTGAACGATGACCAGGCCATGACGGAGCTCGCTGAGAAGATCGTCAACGAGGATCTCTCCGTCCGTGCTGCCGAAGCCAGTGCCGCGCGCGGCGGAAAGCAGAAGAAGGCCACGACAGCAGCGGGCCGACGCCACGCGCAGCTCGATGAAATCGCGGAACGTCTCGGAGACCGCCTGGACACCCGGGTCAAGGTGTCGCTGGGTCTCAACAGGGGCAGCATCGTGATCGAGTTCGCGACCATCGCCGACCTCAACCGCATCCTCGGCGAGATCGGGGACGAAGGCTACGGAGTCAGCTGAGCCCCTGCGGCAGCTGAGCGAGCCGCTCTCCCGCGGCGTGAGGTCAGGTGTTTCACGTGAAACACGCGGCTCGTCCGCCCGCCCCTGCTGGCGGGAGCCTGGACCGGTACTCCCCCGCGGCAACATGGTCTGACGAGACAATCGGGTCGTCTCCACCATTGCTTGGCGCCGCGGCGCCCCTGCGATTCTCGCGGAGCACCACGCAGAGGGCCGTACCGCTCCTGAGGTGTTTCACGTGAAACACCCCAGGAGCGAGCGTCGCGTCGCTAGTTGCCGATCGCGGTCTGGGCGAGCTGGGCGTAGACCTTGCCGAGTTCGGAGCCGTCGGCGCGGATAGCCTGGGGAAGAAGCGAGGTCTCGGTGAGGCCGGGGAGCACGTTCACCTCGAGGAACCACGGCGTGCCGGCCTCATCGACGATCATGTCGACCCGGGACAAGTGGCGGAGCCCTAGTGCTCTGTGGGCGAGAAGAGCGAGTTCGGCCGCAGAGGCCGCCGACTCGGCGGAGATCCTCGCCGGTGTGTAGAAGCGGGTCTCCCCCGCGTTGTAGCGCGCTTCGAAATCGTAATCGCCGCTGACGGGCTCGATCTCGACGGCGGGGAGTGCGCGGGGAGTGCCACTCTCGTCGATGACCGCTACGGCGATCTCGGTACCGGCGATGAAATGCTCCACGAGTGCGTCATCCCCGTAGGTGTACGCCTCGACCATGGCGCGAGACAGTCCGTCGGGCTCTCGCACGATGCTGACTCCCTGGGCGGATCCACCGCGAGCCGGCTTCACGACGAGGGGAACCTCGAACGAATCCCGGACGACAGCCAAGACGGAGGGTGCGCCGAGCTCTCGGAAGGTGTCGCGAGACAGTGCTATCCCGCGCGGAGTGACTCCCCCGGCGTTCGCGACCAGGGTCTTGGCGACGGGCTTGTCCCATGCCAGGCGCGACGCGCGGTAGTCGGAGCCGACGAAGGGAACCCCCGTCGTCTCGAGCAGAGCGCGGAGCGCGCCGTCCTCGCCGCTCGCGCCGTGCAGGGCCGGCCAGACGACGTCGTAGCCGTTCTCGGCGATCGCACCGAGCACCGAGGCATCGGGCTCGCGGATCTCCACCCGCCAGCCCTCATCGATGAGTCCATCGGCCACTCGACGCCCCGATCGGAGCGAGATCTCCCGCTCGTGCGAGATGCCGCCGGCGAGGACGAGTGCGAAAGGTTCTGAAGCGCTCATAGTCGAAGGTTCCTTGTCAACCGAGGTCGGGGGGCGGTGTCATCACATGCCGGGTCTTCGACTGCACCTGCAGCGGCCCGGTGGAGGAGAACGCGTCGAGGAGAGCGGCTTCTCCGTTGATCACCGTGGTGAGGCGACGGATGCCCAGTTCGATGCGTTCCGGAGTGGGATAGCAGAAGGACAGGCGCATCTCGTTCCGCCCTCCGCCGTCGGCGTAGAAGGCGGTTCCGGGTGTGTAGGCCACCAGCTCGGTGACGGCACGGGGCAGCATCTGCTTGGCGTCGAGGCCCTCGGGCAGCGTCAGCCAGACGTAGAACCCGCCGTTCGGATTGGTCCAGGTGAGGCCGGGCAGGTGCTCGGTGAGGGCCTCCAGCATCGCGTCGCGCCGCTCGCGATAGACGCCACGGAACACGTCGATCTGAGCGCGCCAGTCGGCGGTCTCGAGATACCGGTTGACCACCATCTGATTGAACGAACTGGGCGAGAGGATCGCCGACTCCGCCGCGAGCACGAGCTTGTCGCGGATCGCATGCGGCGCCAGCGCCCAGCCGACCCGGAATCCCGGGGCGAGAGTCTTGGAGAACGAGCCCAGGTAGACGACGCCCTCGTCGTCGAGCGTGCGGATGGGCGGAGGCGGCGGAGCGTCGAAGTAGAGCAGGCCGTAGGGATCGTCCTCGATCACCAGGATGCCGTTGCTGCGCGCTATCTCGAGGATCTCGGAACGGCGGTCGGCACTGAGGGTCACCCCGGCCGGGTTGTGGAAGTTCGGCACCGTGTAGAGGAACTTGATGGTGGAGCCGGCCGCCTTCTCCCGGGCGATGGCCTCGCGTAGGGCTTCGGGGATGAGGCCATCCGAATCCATCGCAACGTGGACGGTTCGCGCCTGATACGAGCGGAAGACGCCGATCGCGCCGACGTAGCTGGGAGCCTCGGCGAGGACGACGTCGCCGGGGTCGAGGAAGAGCTTCGCGACGAGGTCGATGGCCTGCTGCGATCCCGTGGTGGTGACGACATCGTCGACGCTCGCGTGGATGCTCTCCTCCGCCATGACATCGAGGATGCGCTCACGAAGCGCCGGAACACCCTGACCCGATCCGTATTGGAGAGCCGTCGGCCCCTGACTGCTCATCACGTCCGAAAAAGCTGCTCTGATCAGGTCTTCTGGTAGGGCGGAGACGAACGGCATGCCCCCCGCGAGCGAGACGACCTCGGGACGTGATGCCACGGCGAACAGAGCTCGAACCTCGGATGCGGCCAGACCCGAGGTGCGCTCGGCGTAGAGGTCGTACCAGGGGTCGAGATTGGTTCCGCTGCCGGCGGGTGGAGTGGACACGTTCTCCTCGTTTCGAAGGGGGCTCACGAGCGGCGGTCGAGGGCCGCTTCAACAGTAGTGGGGACAAAGAAAAGACCCGCTCGGCGTCTGCCGAGCGGGTCCGTTGAAAGTACCGTCGGTCAGGCCAGGAATGCTGCCAGTTCCGACTCGAGTGCAGGCTTGGGCTTGGCGCCGATGACCGACTTGACCACCTCGCCACCCTGGTACACCTTCATCGCGGGGATGGAGGTGATGTGGTATTTCGCCGCGGTCTGCGGGTTGTCGTCGACGTTGAGCTTGACGACCTCGATCTTGTCGCTGTTCTCGACGGCGATCTGCTCGAGGATGGGGCCGACACGGCGGCACGGGCCGCACCATTCGGCCCAGAAGTCGACGATCACGGTCTTACCCGAGCTGAGGACTTCCTGCTCGAAGTTCGCGTCAGTGACCTCTTTGAGGCTGGACATTTTTTCTCTTTTCCTGTTGACCGGGGTAATTGTAGTCAGCTGCGGGCATCGCTCAGCGACACGAGCTCACCATCGGGGTCGAGCGTGCTGCCGGAAGCGGGCGCTGAGCCCTCGTCGACCGCCCCGGTGGCCTGTTGCAGGAGTGCCTCGGGGAGCGACGCGAGGTAGTGCTCGGCATCCAGAGCGGCGACCGTTCCGGAGGCCGCAGCGGTGACCGCCTGGCGATAGGTCGGATCGATGACGTCACCCGCGGCGAAGACGCCCTCGAGGTTGGTCTTGGACGATCGGCCGTCGACCGCGATGGTGCCTTCGACGGTGAGATCGAGCTGGCCGTGGAAGAGGTGCACGCGAGGGTCGTTGCCGATGGCGACGAACAGGCCGGTGACCTCGAGCTCCCGCTCCTCCCCCGTCAGCGTGTCGCGAAGGGTCAGGCCGCTGAGCTGGGTGTCGCCGTGGATCGCCGATACCTCGCTGTTGTAGAGGATCTCGATCTTCGGGTTCTCCTTGGACCGGTCCTGCATGATCTTGGACGCACGGAACGTGTCGCGACGGTGGATGAGATACACCTTGTCGGCGAACCGGGTCAGGAAGTTGGCCTCCTCCATCGCGGAGTCGCCGCCGCCCACGACCGCGATCTCGTGCTTGCGGAAGAAGGCGCCGTCGCAGGTGGCGCACCAGGAGATGCCGTAGCCGCTCAGGCGATCCTCGTGCTCGATGCCGAGCTTGCGGTACGCGGATCCGGTCGCGACGATCACGGAGAGCGCCTCGTGCACCTCGCCGGAGCCGAGGGTGACCTTCTTGACCTCGCCGGACAGGTCGACCGACGTCACGTCCTCGTAGATGACGGTGGCATCGAAGCGCTCCGCCTGCGCCTGCATCTTCTCCATCAGCTCGGGACCCATGATGCCTTCGGGGAATCCCGGGAAGTTCTCGACCTCGGTGGTGTTCATGAGCTCGCCGCCGACCTCGACGGAACTCGCGATCACGAGAGGCGCGAGGCCTGCACGTGCCGCGTAGATCGCCGCGGTGTAACCGGCGGGACCTGACCCGATGATGATCATCTGATTCATGCGGACTCCTTGCGTTCAGGCCCCCGCGGGCGCGGGACCTCGGGCCTTCCGGCCACGGACAGTTCAACGAATCCTAGCCACCGGGTATTCCGTGCGGCTGCAGGGATCAGGTGAGCCTCAGGGTCGACGGCGGCGCGCCACGATATCGATGGCGAGGCGCAGATCGGGCGATCGGAGCAGCCAGAGCAGGAGCAGGTAGACCACGCCCATCGCCGCTCCGATGGCGATCATCGAGACGATGGCGCCGACGACGGAGTCGACCGCGAAACCCCCCGCCGTGAGGCCGCCGAGACCGAGGAGCACGAAGTAGCCCACGATCGCGGCGGGCACGGTCGCGACGATGTCCGTCGACAGCGACCTCGGGAGTCCGGCGGCCGCCCAGCCGATCTTCCGGGCGAGCAGCACGGCGGCGATGAGCAGCTGGATGAGGGTCGCCCCGGAGACGACGGCCGCGATCCCCATGGCGATCATGTCGACCGGCAGGAGGGCGCAGCCGAGGACGCCCGCGATCACGATGACCACCTGGGCGATCGTGAAGACGAACGGCGTGCGGGTGTCGCCCAGGGCGTAGAAGCCCCGCTGGACGACGAAGAGGAGCGAGAAGGGCACGAGTCCGACGCCGTAGGCGATGACGACGCCCGCCATCTGCTGCACGTCGGCGTACTCGGGGGTGAAGACGCGGGAGAACGGGATGGCGACGACGGCGATGACCGCGGAGGCGAGAACGAGGAGGAGCGAGACGGTGCGGAGGGTGGCGGCGATATCGCGCCGGAAAGCCGCCATGTCGTTCTGGGCGGCGTGCTCGCTCATCCGCGTGTAGAAGGCGGTGACGACCGAGACGGTGATGATCGAGTGCGGCAGCATGAAGATGAGCCAGGCGGTCGACAGGGTGAGCACACTGGCGCCCTGACCCGATGCGATGTTGGCGACGCGGGTCTCGATGAGGCCGGCGATCTGAGTTGCGACGAGCATCGCGAGCGTCCACCCCGCGGCCGTTCCCGCAGCACCCAGACCGACGCCGCGCCAGGCGAAGTCTGGCCGATAGGTCAGCCCGATCCGACGCCAGAAGAAGAACAGCAGCACGGCCTGCACCGCGATGCCCAGGGTCGCACCGCCGGCGAGGAGCGCGATCATGCCCGGTGTCCAGTCGGCGGGGGTTCGAGTCCCCGATGCGTCCGCACCGAAGACACCGATGAACACGAGGGTCGCGGCCACCCCCACGATGTTGTTGGCCACGGGTGCCCAGGTGAACGGCCCGAACAGCCGTCGTGCGTTGAGCACCTCCCCCAGCAGGGCGTAGAGGCCGAGGAAGAACACCTGGGGGATGCACCAGTACGCGAATGCGGTAGCCAGAGCGGCGCTCTTCGGGCCGTACAGGCTGACGAGGGCGGGCGCGGCGAGTGTCGCGGCGACCGTGACGACGAGGAATGCGACGAGAGCGAGGGTGACGAGCTTGTTGATGTAGGCGCTTCCGCCGTCCGGTCCCCCGCTGGCGCGGACGATCTGCGGGACGAGGATGGCGCTCAGCAGGCCGCCGCCGATGATGGCGTAGATGCTGTTGGGGATCATCGTCGCCGAGGCGAACGCGTCGCCGCTCACGCTCCCGACCGCGCCGACCGCCTGCGCGAGCACGAAGATCTTCACGAATCCGAGGACTCGGGAGACGATCGTGCCCGAGGCGAGGAATGCGCTGGCGCGTCCGATTCCGCTCACGCGTCAGCCGGTTCCGCGCGGAGGCGCCGCCGACGACGGATGCTGCGGTAGGTGCCGAAGCCCAGGAGGGCGAGAACCAGCGCGCCGATCACGGCGATGCCCGCCGTCTCCCAGAAGGGCTGCACGTCGAGCTGGATGTACCGGGGAGTGCCGATCGGCGCCCCGGACGGGCTCGACAGGTTGACGGTCACGGTGACGCGTCCGTTCGCGATCGCCTTGGCCTGGAGGAGGACGCGCTGCGTCGACGCGGGTTGGATGGTGCTGGTGGCCCCCGTGATCACGAGACGCCCGTTGTTGGCCTGCGGTGTCACGACGACGTTCACGGGGTAGGGCAGGGCGTTGCTGACGTAGATCGGCGCCTCCGCGGTGAATGCCGCGACGTTGATCTGGCTGCTCGCGTCCACCGTGACCGAGGCGAGGGTCGCTGCCGTGTCGGCACGCGTGGCCGCGACGGCTCCGCGCCAGCCGTCGGGGTCGTCGATCCATCCGGCCGACAGGCCGGCGAGGAGATCGTTGCGGGCCGGACCGGTGAGGAGCTCCGGCTGGTCGAGGATCGAGGAGAAGCGGCTGATCGCCTCCTCGTCGGTGAGGAGCCCGCGGGCGGTGTCGACGCGGTCGTCCGCCGCTGTGGCCCACTGGGCTCCGGCATCGGCCACGGCGTCGGCGGCCGGGAAGGAGTCGACGGAGATCCAGGGCAGTGAGGTCAGCGCTTGAAGCGGTCCCGCCATGTCGGTGCCGGTCGAGCGGGCCCGGTCGAGGGCGACCACTACCGAGCGGCGCGAGCTGCCGGTGTCCGTGGCGGTGGCGGCGAGGACCGCGGTTGCGCGGCTCTGGGCCAGTCGGGTGTCGGTCGAGCCGACGGCGAAGACGGCGTCGGAGACGATCGACGACGAGGCGTCGGCGACGATCACGTTGTGCGAGTCGACGCTCGCGACGTCGCCGGTGATCGGCCCGTCGAGGTCCTCCGCCCCGACGAGCACTCGGTTCAGACCGCCGGCCGCCGCGAAGTCGAGGTCGGCGGTCGTCGAGTGTCCCGCCGAGGGCCAGGCGAGATCGGTGGCGCTGTAGTCGAACGCCAGGAGCTCCTCGAGCGTGGGCAGGGTGACGGCCGGGGTGGGCTCCTGGGTCGCCGTCGAGGTCGGCGAGGGGCTGGGAGTCGGACTCGTCGTCGCGGCCGATGCGTCGGGACTCGGGGTGGGCTCGGTTGCGGGGAAGTTGTCGGGGTCGAGCGCGGCGAGGAACGAGGTCGGGGTGAGCGGGATCGACGCGCCGATGGACCGTTCGAGCGAGATGTCGGAGTCCGCGTACTGGAGAGGGATGACGGGATTCGGAAGCGCCTCGAGCTGCTCGAGCCACTGGAGGGCGCTCTCGGGTGCGCTGATCCCCAGCACGCGGATCGAGGCGAGGATCCGCGGATCGAGCAGGACCGTCGCGGCCGGGTTGGATGCCGCCTCGAGCTTGCGGGTGAGGAGACCGCTGGGGGCCGTGTACTGCTCCAGGGATTCCGCGCTGATCAGTCCCTCGCCGGACGCGGGAGTGGTGATGGGCACGACCACGCTGACATCGAGGGTGGTCGGCGCGGTGCCATCGAGTCGGACGAGGGCGCTCGCGCTCGCCACCGTGAGGTCGTCGCCGGCGCGCATGGTGGTCACGACGACGTGCGCGCCCCAGCCGCCTCCGGACAGAGCGCCGTCGAGGACGTCGGCGGGGATCTGGACGGAGAGCTGGGCGCTGCCGAGGACGGGCAGCGGTGGCGTGTCCACCGTCCCCACGACCGACGCCGAGACGGTGGAAGGATCCGCGAACGCCTCGTTCAGAGCGTCACGACTGGCCAGGCTGCGCGCGACGGCGACATCGAGTGTGCCGGCGGGAACCGGTGCTCCGCTCACATTCGTGACGGTGCCGGACACGGTGAGCGCTTCACCCGGCCGTGAGAGAGCTCCGTTCTCCGGGGCGAGGACGAGCTCGAGGTCGCCTTCCGCCGCGTGGGCCGGAGCCATTCCGACGAGCCCGGCGAACACGGTCGTCGCGGCGATCGCGAGGGCGCTCAGCCCCGCCAGCCGCCTCACGCGAGACGGCGGCGCGTGCCCGGCAACGTGCTCGCTTCCATGGTCCATAACTCTAGACAGCGTCTGCCCCGGAGGCATGCAGGAAGCGCCACCCTCTACCATTGGGCACCATGGACAGCGTGGCGGCCGCCCTCGACCGCCTCACCGAGGTGGCGACCTCGCGACCCGTCGCCCGGCTCTCGCAGGCCTTCGCGGAGGCAGGGCAGGAACTCGCTCTCGTCGGCGGTCCGGTGCGCGATGCGTTCCTCGGCCGCTCGGCTCCCGATCTCGATTTCACGACCGATGCGACGCCCGAACGGATCCTCGAGATCGTCCGTCCCATCGCGAGCGCGCACTGGGACATCGGCCGTGCCTTCGGCACGATCGGCGCGAAGGTCGCCGGCGAGACCGTCGAGATCACCACCTATCGCGCTGACAGCTACGACGCCGACTCCCGCAAGCCCGAGGTCGTGTTCGGCGACAGCCTCGAGGGCGATCTGGGGCGTCGCGACTTCACCGTCAACGCGATGGCGCTCCGGCTCCCCGAGAGGGTGCTCGTCGACCCGACCGGCGGCCTCGAGGACCTCATGGCCGGTCGGCTGCGCACCGCGTCCGACCCCGATGTCTCGTTCGACGACGATCCCCTGCGGATGATGCGCGCCGCGCGATTCACGGCGAGCCTCGGCTTCGTGCTCGACGACGCCGCCCGGGTCTCGATGACGGAACGGGCGGAGCGCATCGGCATCATCTCGGCCGAGAGGGTGCGCGACGAACTCGTGAAGCTGATCAGCTCGGACGCACCGCACGCGGGGCTCGAACTGCTCGTCGACACCGGGATCGCGGAGCGGATTCTGCCGGAGCTACCCGCGCTGCGCCTCACGGTCGACGGCGAGCACCGGCACAAGGACGTGTACGAGCACTCGCTGACGGTCCTCGACCAGGCCATCGAGCTCGAGGGCTCGCGGAGCGACGACCCCGACCGCACCCCCGATGTCGTGGTCCGCTTGGCCGCCCTCCTGCACGACATCGGCAAGCCCGCGACGCGGAGGTTCGAGGGCGGGGGGACGGTCACCTTCCACCACCACGATGTCGTCGGCGCCAAGCTCGCACGGAAGCGACTGCGCGCGCTGCGCTTCGACAACGCGACCATCGACAGCGTCGGCGCACTCATCGAGCTGCACCAGCGATTCTTCGGATACACCGAGGGAGGGTGGACCGACTCCGCGGTCCGTCGGTATGTGCGCGACGCGGGCGATCAGCTCGAGCGCCTGCACATCCTGACCCGCGCCGACGTGACGACCCGCAACCGCCGCAAGGCCGAGCGCCTCGCCCATGCCTACGACGACCTCGAGACGCGGATCGCCGAACTGGCTGCGCGCGAGGAGATGGACTCGGTCCGCCCCGATCTCACCGGCGAGCAGATCATGGACGCACTCGACATCTCCCCCGGCCCGGCCGTCGGACGCGCCTACCGGTTCCTCCTCGAGCTGCGCCTCGACGAGGGCCCGCTCGGCGAGGAGGAGGCCACTCGACGCCTTCTCACCTGGTGGGCTGAGGGCGGGAAGGACTGACCTCTACCCCCGGGCAGTGCTCCGCCATCTGCACCTCTCGAAACGGCGCTTCGGCCGTGGTTGAGCGGATGTCACCCGGCAGGCTAAGCTGTTGCGGTTGTCCCTTCTCGGGACACGTGCACACACCCTCCTGTTGCAGACCGTCTGCAACCGCTTTAGTCCGAAGGAGGTGGGTCAGTGACGCACAAGTACGAACTCATGGTCATCCTCGATCCCGAGATCGATGAGCGCACCGTCGCTCCGAGTCTCGACAAGTTCCTCAACGTCATCCGGAGTTCCGGTGGCACCGTCGACAACGTCGACATCTGGGGTCGTCGTCGTCTCGCTTACGAGATCCAGAAGAAGAGCGAAGGCATCTACGCCGTCGTGAACCTCACCTCGACTTACGAGGCCACCAAGGAGCTCGACCGCCAGCTCAACCTCTCCGAGGCAGTGCTGCGCACCAAGGTCCTCCGCTCCGAAGAGGCCACCGCTCGCGCAGCTTCGGTCGCGGCCGAAGCCGAGGCGAAGGCCGAGCACAAGGCGAAGGTCGCAGCCCCCGCAGCAGCAGCCCCCGCGGCTCCCGCAGCTTCAGAGGGCGCCTGAGTCATGGCCGGCGAAACGATCATCACGGTCGTCGGCAACCTCACCGCCGATCCCGAACTGCGTTACACGCAGGGTGGGCTCGCCGTCGCGAACTTCACCATCGCGTCGACGCCTCGCACGTTCGACCGCCAGGCCAATGACTGGAAGGACGGCGACGCGCTGTTCCTCCGGGCTTCGGTGTGGCGCGAGTTCGCCGAGCACGTCGCCGGTTCGCTCAGCAAGGGCTCCCGCGTCATCGCGACGGGTCGTCTGAAGCAGCGCTCCTACGAGACCAAAGAGGGCGAGCGACGCACGTCGATCGAACTCGAGGTCGACGAGATCGGCCCCTCGCTCCGATACGCGACCGCTCAGGTCACGCGCGCAGCGGGCGGATCCGCTGGTGGCGGCGGTGGCCGCGGCGTCTCGCAGGGAGCCGACGAGCCGTGGGGCAACGCTCCCAGCGGCGGCGGCAACTTCGGTGGCGGCAACTCCGGCGGAGGCGCAGCAGCTGCTCCTGCCGGTGGGGATGTCTGGAACACTCCGGGCAGCTACGACGACGACACACCTTTCTGATCCCGCACCGGGATCCCTCTCTCTCACACTGACTAAGTAAGGACGAAGAAAATGGCTGGAAAGTCAAGCGGCGACCGCCGCAAGCCTCTTCGTGGCAAGGGCGGCAAGACCGCCGCTCCCGCGAAGTCCATTCGCGTCGGCGTCATCGACTACAAAGACGTCGCGACGCTGCGCAAGTTCATCTCGGAGCGTGGAAAGATCCGCGCCCGTCGCATCACCGGCGTCTCGGTGCAGGAGCAGCGTCTGATCGCCCGTGCGGTCAAGAACGCACGCGAGATGGCGCTCCTGCCCTACGCAGGCTCGGGCCGGTAGGAGGACCCATGTCGAAGCTCATTCTCACCCATGAGGTGACAGGACTGGGGGCCCCCGGTGACGTCGTCGACGTCAAGAACGGCTACGCCCGCAACTACCTGATCCCGTCCGGCTTCGCCGTCCAGTGGACGCGCGGAGGCGAGAAGCAGATCGAGTCGATCAAGGCGGCCCGCGCCGCCCGCGAGCTTGCGACGCTCGAGGAGGCCCAGCAGCTCAAGGCGCGCCTCGAGAGCACCGTCGTGCCGCTCACGGTCAAGGCCGGCAACGGTGGACGTCTGTTCGGCTCGGTCAAGACCTCCGACATCGCCTCCGCGGTGTCGGCTGCGGGTCTCGGCGAGATCGACAAGCGCAAGATCGAGATCACCAGTGCCATCAAGGGCACGGGAACTCACGAGGCCACCGTGCGTCTGCGCGACGACGTGGCGGCGACGATCACGCTGTCCGTCGTGGCGGCTCGCTGACCTCTCAGCACCCCTCTCGATAGGGCGGTCCGGTACATCCGGGCCGCCCTTTCGCGTACCCGGGCGGCACAGCACGAGCGGGAGCCGACAGGGTGTTCCACAGGCCGTGTCAAGTCTCGACCAATGCTTGAAGCCAGTTTTCCCCAGCTCGGCTCGGTGGAGAAAATATCCCTGATCAAGGGGTGATTAGCCGCGAGAACCGGGTGAAAATCCACCCGGATTCCCACAGTGCGATCCCTCGACACGCCGCGGTTCTCCACAGTTTCCACAGATTTGTACACAACCCTTAAAACCTCTCGGAGCGCTAGCGTCGTCCGTGCGCCGATCAGCCCGGTGCCGTCGGTCATGGGGGCTGTCGGATCCGGGCGCCGATGTCGGCGGTGCGCTGTTGGCTGAAGTCATCGCCACAGCGCGAACAGGTGAGTGACGAGCCCGTGACGCGCGCGCCGAAGATGGTGCGCCGCGACAGACGGCGCGCCGACACCCGAGTGCATTCGAACCGCAGTGCACTCCTGCAACACGAACGGGCACCGCCTGGGCAAGGGGAACAGATGTCGATCGCACATCTCGGTATCGCAGGGGACTCCCGCCACGACGGCGACTCGCGCGGCCCCGGCCGCACTCCCCCGCACGACCTGCTCGCCGAGCAGAGCGCGCTCGGTGGAATGCTGCTCAGCAAGGACGCCGTCGCCGACGTCGTCGAGACCGTCAAGGGCGTCGACTTCTACGTCCCGAAGCACGAGGTCATCTTCGAGGCCGTCCTCGGCCTCTACGCGATGGGCGAACCGACCGACGTCATCACGGTCACCGACGCTCTGACCAAGAGCGGCGAGCTGTCCCGGGCGGGCGGCGCCGACTACCTGCACACGCTCACCAGCATCGTCCCGACGGCCGCCAACGCCGGCTACTACGCCGAGATCGTCGCCGAGCGAGCCGTCCTCCGCCGCCTCGTCGAGGCGGGCACCCGCATCGTGCAGATGGGGTACGCCAGCGAGGGCGAGGTCACCGACCTCGTCAACACCGCGCAGGCCGAGATCTACGCGGTGACCCGCGAGAACGAGGCGGAGGACTACGTCCCCCTCACCGACGCGGTCGGCAGCGCCATCGACGAGATCGAGGCCGCGCAGCACAAGGACGGCAGCATGAGCGGCGTCCCGACCGGGTTCGCCGAGCTCGACGAGCTCACCAACGGGCTTCACGGCGGCCAGATGATCGTCATCGCCGCGCGACCCGCCATGGGCAAGTCGACACTCGCGCTCGACTTCGCCAGAGCTGCGTCGATCAAGCACAACGCCCCGAGCATCTTCTTCTCCCTCGAGATGGGGCGCAGCGAGATCGCCATGCGCCTCCTGTCGGCCGAGGCATCGATCCCCCTGCACCACATGCGCAAGGGCAACCTGCAGACCGACGACTGGACGAAGCTCGCTCAGACGCGCGGACGCATCAACGACGCCCCGCTCTACATCGACGACAGTCCGAACATGACCCTCGTCGAGATCCGTGCCAAGGCGCGACGGCTCAAGCAGAAGGTCGGTCTGAAGATGGTCATCATCGACTACCTGCAGCTGATGACCTCAGGCAAGAAGGTCGAGAGCCGCCAGCAGGAGGTGTCCGACTTCTCCCGCTCGCTCAAGCTGCTCGCCAAGGAGCTGCAGGTGCCGGTCATCGCCCTGTCGCAGCTGAACCGTGGTTCCGAGGCTCGCGCCGACAAGATGCCCGCGATCTCCGACCTCCGCGAGTCGGGCTCGATCGAGCAGGATGCCGACATGGTCATCCTCCTCCACCGCGAGAGCGTCTACGAGAAGGACAGCCCCCGCGCGGGCGAGGCGGACCTCATCGTCGCCAAGCACCGCAACGGTCCCACCCGCACCATCACGGTCGGTTTCCACGGCCACTACTCGCGCTTCGCGGACCTGCCCCCGGGCCACTGACCCGGAGGATCCCCGGCGACGCGTGGCATAAGCTTGCCTGGTCGTCCTCGGTGGGCGGGTTGCATGTGGTTGGAGCAGGGATGAGCGAGGACGGTGTGCGCTTCGGAGCGCGCTACTGGCCCGTACAGCTCATCGGTGCCGGTCTCGCGGTTCTGGCGGCCATCGCCGTCACCTTCTCCCCCGACCACTCCCCCGCGTACGGTCTCTCGGTCTTCGCCGGCTACGCCCTCCTCTCGGGTGCAGTGACCATCGCGAGCGCCTCGCGGACCGACCGCACCCGATTCGCGACGGGACTCACCGTCGTTCAGGGAATCGTCTCGGTCGTCGTGGGCGCCGTCGGTCTCAGCGTCCTGGTCTTCGGCGAGGCGTCGCTGCTCGCCCTGGTTCTCGCGGTCGTGATCTGGGCGGTGCCCGTCGGGGCCGCCGAGCTCGTCATCGGACTGCGCCGCTCCGAGGCCTCCGCCGCCTCACGGGATCAGATCTTCGTCGGCGCGGCGACCGTGCTCCTCGCTGTCATCGCGCTCGTGGGGATGGGCGACTCGGTGTTCGTCGTCGGCTGGTTCGGCGCATACGCGGCGATCGTTGGCGTCTACCTCGGAATCGCCGCGTTCAGCCTCAAGTGGGATGCGGCCCGCACGTCCACCGAGCAGAACCCCGTCGGTTCCTGATGGCTGCACCGTCCAGGGCCGATCGCTTCCGGCCCGCAGAGCTCGTCGGCCTCGCGGGCCTGCTCGCCGTGTTCACCGGCGTCATCGTCATCGTCACGACGCGCGAGTGGATCCTCGCGGTGATCTCGCTCGGCGTCATCTTCATCGCCGCTCTGGTCGTGCTGGCCATGCTGTCGCTCGCAGCCGGCCCGATCGGCACCGAGACCGACCTCAACGGGCAGAGTCCCACCGCGCCGCAGGCCGGGCCCGCCGACGCAGGCACGGATCCGACCAAGAGCGACCCGCCGGCGCCCGGCGCCTCGGCCTGACCGGAGCTATTCCGGGTCGCTCGACTCAGGGGCGCGGGGCCACCAGGTCGACGAGGTCGCTCGCGATGCCCGCGTAGCTCCGCGGCGTCAGCGCCCGGAGGCGCGCCTTCGCGTCGGCGCTCAGGTCGAGCCCCTCGACGAACTCGGTCATGATGGCGGCGTCGACGCGACGGCCCCGCGTGAGCTCCTTGAGCAGCTCGTACGGGTTCGCGATCGAGCTGGACCCGGCGGCCACCTCGGCTCGGATGACGGTCTGGATCGCCTCCGCGAGCACCTCCCAGTTGCGGTCGAGGTCGGCGAGGAGCAGCTCTTTGTCGAGGGTCAGCTCATCCAGTCCGCGCTCGATGTTGACGAGGGCGAGGAGGGAGTGGCCGAGCCCGACGCCGATGTTGCGCTGAGTCGTCGAGTCGGTGAGGTCGCGCTGGAGTCGCGAGGTCACCAGGGTCGCGGACAGGCTGTCGAGGACGGCGGCGGACAGTTCGAGGTTCGCCTCGGCGTTCTCGAACCGGATCGGATTGACCTTGTGGGGCATCGTCGACGAACCCGTGGCACCGGCGACCGGCGTCTGGCGGAAATAGCCGAGCGAGATGTACGTCCAGATGTCGGTGCACAGGTTGTGCAGCACTCGCCCGATGTGCACGATCTGGCTGTAGAGCTCGGCCTGCCAGTCGTGGGACTCGATCTGGGTGGTCAGCGGATTCCAGTCCAGGCCGAGAGAGGTCACGAACTGACGTGACACGGCCTGCCAGTCGATGTCGGGAGCGGCGGCCAGATGCGCCGCATAGGTGCCGGTTGCCCCGTTGAACTTGCCGAGGTACTCCTGGCGGTCGAGGATCGCGATGAGACGATCGAGCCGGTGCACGAAGACAGCGAGCTCCTTGCCCATCGTGGTGGGTGTGGCGGGCTGACCGTGGGTGCGGGCGAGCATCACCGCGTCGCGCTCGTCCACGGCCATGCTGCGCAGCTTCTCGACCACGGCGCTGAGCTTGGGGAGCCAGACTTCGCGGACGGCCTGCTGCACCGTCAACGCGTAGGCGAGGTTGTTGATGTCCTCGCTTGTGGCGGCGAAGTGGGTCAGCTCGGCGAGGCTGCTGAGCCCCAGAGCATCGAGTCTGCGGCGGATGTAGTACTCGACGGCCTTGACGTCGTGCCGGGTGGTCGCCTCGAGCCGGGCCAGCTCGTCGATGTCGGCCTGACCGAACTCGCGCGCACTCGCGCGCAGCTGCCGTGCCGCCTCGGCGGGGACGCGGGACGCGCCGAACATTCCGTGATCGGTCAGGTACAGCAGCCACTCGATCTCGACATGCACCCGCGCGCGGTTCAGGCCGGCCTCGGAGAGGTGGTCGCCGAGCTCGTGGACCGCGGGCTGGTAGCGCCCGTCGAGTGGGCTGAGCGGCTGGACTCCCAGCGGGCGGCGGTCGTCGTTCGCCTCGGGTTCGAAGGCGCTCGGCGTTGACGTCGGGGTGTCGGACATGCCTCCATTCTCGCCCAGTGGCCCCCTCCACATGTGAAGCGCCTTCCCGGTTGCCCTCAGGGCCGCCCCCTCGAGCAGGTGGCGGACCCGGACACCGGCACTCTGGGGCGATGGAATCCGCGACGAACATGGCAGAGACGGCTCACCTGCTCGAACGCGCTGGCCGCATCGACGCGATCGCCGACGAGCTCGCCGATGCGACGCACGCGGTCTCGCGTCTGGCTGACCTCGAATGGAACTCGGCAGCGGCATCTCTCTTCCGCTCGGCGATCGGCTCGCTCGTCATCGACCTCGATCGAGCGCGCCACTCGTTGCGGGAGAGCGCGGACGCCTACGGCAGAGCGGCGCGCGGCGCATGAGCTCCGATCTGATCATCTCGGGCGGCGGTGTCGTCACCGTCGCGACCGAGGAGATGATGGCCGCCGTCGCAGGCTGTCGCAGCGCCGGCCTGCGGCTCCAGCAGCTCGCGAGCAGCACCCGCCGCGTGGTTGGAGAGTCGACCTATCTCCCCCGGCAGCCGGTGAACGGCGAGCTGGGGGCCGGGATGGAGGCGCAGGCGGCGGCAGCGGCCGTGAGCCGAGCCGCAGACGAGCTGGTCTGGCTGGGTCACGCGTTGATGGCTGCGATCGACGCCTACGCACGCGTCGAGTGGGAGATCGCGAAGTGGGTCGAGCGGCAGGTCGAGGCCGCGGGGTATCTCGTCGGCCGAGCCCTCCCCGTCATCATCGTCGAGACGGCTCCACTGCTGCTCGCCGTCGGGGTCGCGGCGGCGCTGCTCGCACGCCACTCCCCCGGTGCCGCGCCCACCGCAGAGCAGACGGCGGCGCAGACCGCTCTCCGCGGTGCCATCCTCTCCTCTCCCCTCACCGCGCAGCTCGTCAGACTGCTGGTCGCCGGCCTCGACGACGGCATGCGGGGGGCGCTGCAGCTGCCGCCGGAGCTCTCAGCGGCTCTCGACGAGGACGCGACCGATCTGCTCGGAACCGCCGCCGCCGCCGCTCTGATCGCCACGGTGGCCGGCGGACCCCGGCTGCTCCCGGACGGCGCTGTCACCGTGCGGCGGATGCGCTCCGAACCGGTCGTGGCGCCGTCGAGCCTCGCGGAGATGGTGAACCGCGTCCCGCATGGTCAGACGGGCCGCGACCAGATCAGGATCGAACGCTACGTCGACGGATCAGGAGAGGCGCGCTCCATCGTCTACCTCGGCGGAACGCTCGAGGACCCCGATCAGCCGTGGGACATGGCCTCGAACCTCTCGGCCATGGGCGGTGGCGACGCAGGATCGGTGAGGGCGGCCGGCGACGCCATGCGGCAGGCGGGCATCCAGCCCGACGAGTCGGTCGTCCTCGTCGGCTATTCGCAGGGCGGTCTCGTCGCGTCGCGCCTCACCGAATCGGGCGACTGGAATGTCGGAGGGGTCCTCACCGTCGGCTCTCCCGGCGCCGGGATCGAACTGCCGGCCGACGTGCCCGTCGTCTCGCTCGAGCACACGGGCGACTTCATCCCCTCACTGAGCGGCGGTTCGAGGTCTCCCGCCCTCGAGCCGGTCACGGTGAGACGCGAGCTGTCGCCGGCTGAGCTGGAGGCGTCGTCGGGCAGCGCGATGCCTGCCCATCAGCTGCCGCTCTACCTCGAAACGGCGCGGCTGGCCGATTCCGACACCGAGCCCCGACTCGTCGCGGAGCGCGAGGCCGTGCTCGCGGCCGTCGCGGGGGCGGGAAGCGCGGCGGGTGCGGGAGCTGCGACGGCCTGGCGGGCCGACAGGGTCAGCGGCGACGCCCCGCGAGGGGGCGCAGCAGCAGTCCGATGAACCAGTTGAAGATCGCGAGAACGAGAGCGCCGAGCACGCCCCACCAGAAGCCGTCGACGACCAGGCCGAACCCGATCAGTCCACTGATCCAGCCGACGAGGAGGAACAACAGACCATTCACGATGAGCGCCAGCAGGCCGAGGGTGAGGATGTAGAGGGGGAACGCCACAATGCGGATCGCCGTTCCGAGCACACCGTTGACGACGCCGAAGAGCAGGCCGAGCAGCAGATAGGTGAGGATCGTCTCGAGCACGCCGGCCGGAGCGAAGACGACCACTTTCGCTCCTGCGACGATGAGAGTGGTCAGCCACAGGGCAACCGCATTGCCGAGCACCGAGACGATGAATCTGCGCATGGGACAACTATCCCATTCGGGCCGCCCCGGGACCACGGCTGGGGCAGGGACACACGGGAGGGCCGCGCGGTCCGTCGCTACGATGGGCCGGTGACCGAGCAGACCCCCGCACCCGTACGGCTCCGCCCCGAGATCGCATCGCTCCCCGCCTACCGTCAGGGCAAGCCCGCGGCGGACGGCGGGTACAAGCTCTCCTCCAACGAGAACCCGTTCGATCCGCTTCCCGGCGTCCTCGCCGCCCTCCGTGGAGCCGACGAGATCAACCGGTACCCCGAGGCCGGATCGCAGGCGGTCCGCGCGGCGCTCGCCGAACGATTCGGTGTCGGGATCGACGAGGTCCACGTCGGCGCCGGCTCGGTCGCCCTCCTCTCGCAGTTCATCAACGCCGCGGCGTCGAACGGCGACGAGGTCGTCTACGCCTGGCGATCCTTCGAGGCCTACCCGGGTCTCGTCACCGTCGCGGGGGCCTCATCGGTCCGGGTGCCGTTGCGGGAGGACGGCGGGCACGACCTCGTCGCGATGGCTCAGCGCGTGACCGATTCGACGCGAGTCGTGATCGTCTGCAGTCCCAACAACCCGACCGGGGTCGTGGTGACCCGCACGGAGTTCGAACGGTTCATGGACGCCGTGCCGAGCGACCTCCTGGTGCTCCTCGACGAGGCGTACATCGAGTTCGTTCGCGATTCCGACGCGGTCGACGGGCGCGAACTCCTCGGTCGCTACCCCAACCTCGTGATCCTCCGCACCTTCTCGAAGGCCTGGGGCCTCGCGGGGCTCCGCCTCGGCTACGCCATCGGACCGGCTCACGTCCTCGACGCCGCCCGCGCCGCGGCCATCCCCCTGTCGGTGACAGGTCAGGCGCAGGCCGCGGGGGTTGCGGCGCTGGCGCACGAGGCGCAGCTCTTCGAACGCGTCGACCATCTCGTGACGCGGCGCGACGCCGTGCTCGCGGGGCTCCGCGCCGCGGGTCTCACGGTCCCCGAGGCGCAGGGCAACTTCGTCTGGCTGGGCCTCGGCGACCGATCCTCGGAGGCGGCCGAGGTCTTCGAACGGCACGGGATCGTCGCACGCGTCTTCGCCGATGAAGGGGTCAGAGTCTCCATCGGCGAGGCCGAATCAGTGGATGAACTCCTAAGGGCTGGCGAGGAGATTGTGCAGAACCTACGGGGAAGCGCTCAGAGCGCCCGGTAGATTGTCACGGAGCGGAACTCGCATTCGAGTTCCTCAGCTCCCGATTTCCTGGCCGCCGACGGCGCTCCGGGGTCGCCTCGAACCACACGATCGGATGGTGCACGTGGCCAAGTCCGCGAGTTCGACCGTCGACACGACCACGCTCGCCGAGCCGGTCCGCTTCCTCGACCCGGACGGCCGGTTCGCGCCGACTCCGGCCGCCGAGCGATTCGCGTCGATGCTCGACGAACTGACCGAGGCCGACCGGCTCGAGTTCTACCGCGACATGGCGGTCGTCCGCCGCTTCGACATCGAAGCGGGACACCTGCAGCGGCAGGGTCAGCTGGGTCTCTGGGTGCCGAGCCACGGGCAGGAGGCGGCTCAGGTCGGCTCGGGTCGCGCGGCGCGAGCCCAGGACACGATCTTCCCGTCCTACCGCGAGCACGCGGTGGCGAGGATCCGCGGTGTCGATCTGCTCGATGTCCTGCGCATGCTGCGCGGCCTCACGCACGGCGGCTGGACCCCGGCCGAGGTCGGTAACTTCCGCCTCTACACGCTCGTGATCGGATCGCAGACACTGCACGCCACGGGCTACGCGATGGGTGTGGGCCTCGACGGCGCGCCCACCGGAGACCCGTCGATCGACGAGGCCGTGCTCGTCTACTTCGGCGACGGGGCGACCTCGCAGGGCGACACCAACGAGGCCATGATCTGGGCGACCAGCTACCAGACTCCGCAGGTCTTCTTCCTCCAGAACAATCAGTGGGCGATCTCGGTCCCCGTCAGTCGGCAGTCGCGGACTCCGCTCGTCGACCGTGCAGCCGGATTCGGCATGCCGGCGACGCAGATCGACGGCAACGACGTCCTCGCCAGCTACGCGGCGACCCGCTATCACCTCGAGCACGCCCGGTCGGGTGGTGGTCCCGCCTTCGTCGAAGCCCTCACCTACCGGATCGGGGCGCACACGACCTCCGACGACCCGACCCGGTACCGTGCGGCCGACGAGCTGGCGCTGTGGGAGTCGCGCGACCCCCTGATCCGCTATCGCAAGTACCTCGAGAACGAGGGCGTCGCCGGTTCGTTCTTCACCGGTGTGGATGAGGAGGCGGCCGATTTCGCCGCCGATATCCGGCGCCGCACGCTCGAGCTCGGGCCGCCGCCCGTCGACACGATGTTCGATCACGTCTACTCGGAGGAGCACCCGGTGCCTGTGGCCCAGAAGGCCTGGTTGTCCGACTACGAAGCCGGTTTCACGGAGGGCGAGTCATGAGCGGGCCCGGTGTGCTGACCATGGCGAAGGCTCTCAACCAGGGCCTGCGCGACGCCATGTCGGCGGACGACAAGGTCCTCGTCATGGGCGAGGACGTCGGCCCCCTCGGCGGCGTGTTCCGCGTGACGGAGGGCCTCCACGCCGAGTTCGGCGGTTCCCGCGTGCTCGACACCCCCCTGGGTGAGGCGGGCATCGTCGGTGCCGCGATCGGACTCGCCATGCGCGGCTACCGTCCCGTGTGCGAGATCCAGTTCGACGGGTTCATCTACCCGGCGTTCGACCAGATCACCTCCCAGCTCGCCAAGCTCACCAACCGCCACGAGGGATCGGCGACGTTCCCGATCGTCATCCGCGTCCCTTACGGCGGACACATCGGGGCGGTCGAGCACCACCAGGAGAGCCCCGAGGCCTACTTCGCCCACACCCCGGGTCTCCGCGTGGTGTCGCCGAGCACGCCGAACGACGCCTACTGGATGATCCGGCAGGCGATCGAGAGCGACGACCCCGTCATGTTCTTCGAGCCCAAGAGCCGTTACTGGCCGAAGGGCGACGTCGACCTGACCTCACCCGCATCGCCGCTGCACGCCAGCCGGCTGGTGCGCAGCGGTCGGGAGTGCACGGTCGCCGCCTACGGCCCGATGGTGAGCGTCGCGCTGCAGGCCGCCGAGATCGCCGCGGCCGAGGGCACGAGCATCGAGGTCGTCGACATCCGCTCCCTCTCCCCGATCGACTACGGGCCGCTGCTGGCCTCCGTCGAGAAGACCGGACACCTGGTGGTCGCGGCCGAGGCGTCGAGCTTCGTCAGCGTCTCCGCCGAGATCGCGGCGACGGTCACCGAGCGGGCGTTCTTCTCCCTCGAGGCACCGGTTCTCCGGGTCGGCGCCTTCGATGCGCCGTTCCCGCCCGCGAAACTGGAATCGACCTTCCTGCCCGACGCCGACCGGGTGCTCGAGGCAGTCGATCGCTCCCTGGGCTACTGACCGGAACCGTGACGAGATGATGAGGACGCCATGAGCACCGCACGATTCAATCTCCCCGACGTCGGCGAAGGCCTCACCGAGGCCGAGATCGTCTCCTGGCGCGTCCAGCCGGGCGAGGTCATCGAGGTCAACCAGGTCATCGTCGAGATCGAGACGGCGAAATCCCTCGTCGAGCTCCCCTCGCCCTACGCGGGCATCGTCGGCGAGCTGCTCGTGGCCGAAGGCGACACCGTCGAGGTGGGCTCCCCCATCATCACGGTCGACGACCAGGGCGGCAGTCACATCACCGGCCAGCTGACGACTCCCGCCCAGGCGGCGCTCCCCGGCGAGATGCACGTCGAGGAACCCGTGCTCGAAGGCAACGACGATGCGGGCGGCACTGTTCTCGTCGGCTACGGCACGGGCGGGCACGCGTCGACCCGGCGCACCGGCCGCCGCACCGGTGGCGGCGCTCCCGCGAGGGCCACCGAGGGCACGAGCGTCGTCGCGAAGCCCCCCGTCCGTCGCCTCGCGAAGGAACTCGGCGTCGAGCTGTCGACCGTCGTGCCAACGGGCGCGCGCGGCGAGGCCACCCGTGAGGATGTGCTGCGGCACGCCCAGCAGGTCAGCGTCTTCCGGAACATCGAGACTCCCGAGTGGCCGGGCGATCGCGAGGACCGCATCCCCGTCAAGGGTGTGCGCAAGGCGATCGCCGCCGCGATGGTGTCGAGCGCGTTCAGTGCTCCTCACGTCAGCGTGTTCGTCGACGTCGATGCCACGCGCTCGATGGAGTTCGTCCGCCGGCTCAAGAACTCCCCCGACTTCGCCGGGGTCAAGGTCTCGCCGCTGCTGATCATGGCGAAGGCTCTGATGTGGGCGGTCCGGCGCAATCCGACCGTCAATTCGAGCTGGACCGACTCCGAGATCGTCGTCCACCACTACGTGAACCTCGGCATCGCCGCTGCGACACCGCGGGGACTCATCGTGCCCAACATCAAGGACGCGCAGTCGCAGTCGCTCATCGAGCTGGCCACCTCGCTCGAGAACCTGACGATCCGCGCGCGCGAGGGCAAGACCCAGCCCGCCGAGATGGCGTCCGGAACCATCACCATCACCAACATCGGAAGCTTCGGGGTCGACACGGGCACCCCGATCCTCAACCCCGGCGAGGTCGCGATCGTCGCCCTGGGTGCGATCAAGCAGAAGCCGTGGGTCGTCGACGGCGAGGTCGTCGTCCGCTACGTGACCACGATCGGGGCGAGCTTCGACCACCGCGTCGTGGACGGCGACGTGGCGAGCCGTTTCGTCGCCGACCTGGCCGCGGTCATGGAGGAGCCCGCTCTCCTGCTCGACTGAGATGCGGGTCAATCCCCCGTTTTGACAACGATTATCAATACGGGATAGCGTCGTCTCGATGGCATCACCCGGTGCCATCGCGATCCCGACGCGAAGGCCCCACGTGAAGAACCCCGCACTCCCGCTCGCCGCCGCAGCCGTACTGCTGCTCTCCGCCTGCAGCACGGCGACCGCCGACGACGGGTCGATCCGGATCGTCGCCTCGACGGACGTCTGGGGGAATATCGCCTCCGCCATCGCCGGTCCGGATGTCGAGGTCGTCTCGATCATCGACAGCCCCGACAAGGACCCGCACGAGTACGAGGCCAGCGCGCGCGACCAGCTCGCCGTCTCCCGGGCGGACATCGTGATCGAGAACGGCGGCGGCTACGACGAGTTCATGACCACCCTGTTGGCCGCCACCGACGCCGATCCCGAGGTGATCGACGCGGTGGATCTCTCGGGTCTCGCGGAAGACGATCACGACGAGAAGGCCGGGGCTGCGCACGACGAAGGCGAGCACGACGAGGGCGAGCACGAGCACGGGGAGTTCAACGAGCATGTCTGGTACGACCTCCCCACCGCCGTCGCCGTGGCCCGTGAGGTGGCCGACCAGCTGAGCGAGCTCGATCCGGCCGGCGCCGACGGATACGGCGGTCGCCTCGACGAGTTCGAGACGGGGGTCGCTGCACTCCAGGAATCGGTCGACACGATCGGGGCAGCCGACTCGGGTGCCCAGGTCGCCGTGACGGAGCCCGTCCCGCTGTGGCTGTTCGAGGCGATGGGGCTCGAGAACGTGACCCCGGACGAGTTCTCCGAGGCGGTCGAGGAGGACAGCGACGTCCCGGCAGGCGTTCTGCAGGATCTGCTCACCACCCTCGAGTCGGGTGAGGTGCGCATGCTGGCCTACAACGACCAGTCGGCGACGGCCCAGACGGAGATCGTCCGCACGGCGGCGGAGGGCGCGGGGGTGCCGGTCGTCGACTTCACCGAGACGCTGCCGGAGGGCGAGGATTACCTGAGCTGGATGGGCGGCAACATCGAACGAGTGCGGGACGCTCTGGCCGCCGGATGACCTCGCCCTCCGCCGTCTCGCCGACGACTGGCTATCATTCGTCGGTGCCCGCTTCCCCGACTCCCGCATCGCGCGCCGACGACGGGCCGCTGGTCTCGCTCGTCGGTGCCGGGATCACGCTGGGCGGCCGGGCGCTGTGGACGGGCCTCGATCTCGACGTGCGTCCGGGTGAGTTCGTCGCAGTGCTCGGGCCCAACGGCGCGGGAAAGAGCAGTCTTCTCCGGGTGCTCCTCGGTCGGCTCGCTCTGAGCTCCGGCACCGCGAGCGTTCTGGACGCGGCCCCGGGCAGAGCCGGTGACCGGATCGGCTACGTTCCCCAGCAGCAGCTCTTCGACCGGGGAAGCCCCCTCCGGGCACGCGACCTCGTCGGCCTGGGTTTCGACGGAACGAGGCTCGGCCTGCCCCTCGCCCGACGCCGACGCGATCTCGCCATCGACGAGGCGCTCGACCTCGTCGGGGCGGGCGGGTACTCGCGCCGGCCGGTCGGCTCGCTGTCGGGCGGCGAGCAGCAGCGTCTGCGGATCGCCCAAGCGCTCGTCTCGTCGCCGCGCCTCCTGCTCGCCGACGAGCCGCTGCTCTCCCTGGACCTCGGCCACCAGAGGGCCGTGCTCGACGCGATCGACGCCTACCGCCGCAGCGCTGACGCCGGGGTCGTCCTCGTCACCCACGACATCAATCCGCTGCTCCGGATGGTGGACCGCGTGCTCTACCTCGCGCCGGGCGGGCACCGGGTCGGCGCGACGGGAGAGGTGCTCACGGGGGACGTCCTGACCGAGCTCTACGGCGTCCACGTCGATGTCGTCGACATCCACGGCCGTCTGGTCGTGGTCGCGTCCGATGAGGAGCTCCACGACGAGGACGAGGGGGCGTTCCCCCGATGAACCTCGATGAGCTCTGGTCGACTCTGTTCGACTTCAGCGATTACGGCGCTCTCGTCGCGCTTCTCTGGAACTCGATCCTCGCGGGGGCGGTCCTCGGCGTCCTCGGCGGCGTCATCGGATACTTCGTGATGGCGCGGGATCTGGCGTTCGCGGTGCACGGCATCAGCGAGCTCTCCTTCGCCGGCGCCTCGGCCGCGCTGCTGTTCGGTGTCAACGTGGTGGCGGGGTCGATCGCGGGCTCGTTGATCGCCGCACTGGTGATCGGGCTGCTCGGCGCCCGCGCGCGCGACCGCAACTCCATCATCGGTGTGCTGATGCCGTTCGGTCTGGGGCTCGGGATCCTCTTCCTCGCCCTCTACCCCGGCCGGAGCTCGAACAAGTTCGGCCTCCTCACGGGTCAGATCGTCGCTGTGGACAATCCCCAGCTGTCCTCGCTCATCGCGGTCGCCGCGATCGTGCTGATCGCGCTGATCGTGGTCTGGCGACCGCTCTTCTTCGCCAGCGTCGACGAGGACGTCGCCGCAGCTCGAGGGGTGCCCGTTCGCGGGCTGTCGATCGTGTTCATGGTGCTCCTCGGCCTCGCGACCGCGGTGTCGCTGCACATCGTGGGCGCCCTGCTCGTCCTGGCGCTGCTCGTCACTCCCGCGGCGGCCGCCCTGCGCGTCGCCGCCTCCCCCGTCGTCGTGGTGGCGCTGAGCGTGACATTCGCGACCGTGTCGACCGTCGGGGGCATCCTCCTGGCGCTCGGATCGTCGGTGCCGATCAGCCCGTACGTGACCACCATCTCCTTCGCGATCTACCTCGTCTGCCGCCTGATCGGGCGTTCCCGGGGACGCGCGGCCGCCGTCGCGCCGCGGACCTTACAATCGACTCCGTGAAACGGAACACCTGGCAGCGGCAGGCCGTTCGCGAGGCACTCGACTCGCGTCCGGGCTTCGTCAGCGCCCAGGAACTGCACGCCGGCCTGCGCGAGGGCGGCTCCCCCATCGGCCTAGCGACGGTCTACCGCGCGCTCGCCGATCTCGCGGTGGAGGGCGACGCTGATTCGCTGCACTCCGCCGATGGCGAGAGCCTCTACCGCGCATGCAGCACCCCCGGGCATCACCATCACCTCATCTGCCGCAACTGCGGCACCACGGTCGAGATCGCAGCGGATGCCGTCGAGCAGTGGGCCGCCAGTACCGCCGCGGCGCACGGATTCACCCAGCCCCGCCACATCGTCGACATCTTCGGGCTCTGCCCCGCCTGCTCGGCCGGTGCTCCCCCGTCGGCCTCGGTTGCGCCGACGCCGTCGGCCCCGTAAAGTAGACCGCTGGCCGCCGGGCCTCTCCCGGTGTGCAGCGGAAACGCGTTTCCCGATGGCAGCAGTGCCCTCGCACGTGGATTCCGCAGACAAGAGATCTTGGGTGACGCCGTCCGGCGTCACGGTATCGGAGGAAAGAACCATGGCAGCCGTTTGCCAAGTGACCGGGAAGGTTCCCGGTTTCGGGAACAACATCTCGCACTCGCACCGCAGGACGAGGCGTCGCTTCGACCCCAACGTGCAGAAGCGCACCTATTTCGTGCCCTCGCTGCGTCGCAGCGTCACCATCAACGTGAGCGCCAAGGGCATCAAGGTCATCGACGCACGGGGTATCGAGTCCGTCGTCAAGGACCTGCTCGCACGCGGGGAGAAGATCTGAGATGGCAAAGCAGCAGGACGTCCGTCCCATCATCAAGCTCCGCTCCACGGCGGGCACCGGGTACACCTACGTGACCCGCAAGAACCGTCGCAACAACCCCGACCGCATCGTGCTCAAGAAGTACGACCCCGTGGTCCGTAAGCACGTCGAATTCCGCGAGGAGCGGTAAGCACATGGCCAAGAAGAGCAAGATCGCCCGTAACGACCAGCGCAAGATCGTCGTAGCCCGCTACGCCGCCAAGCGCCTCGAGCTGAAGAAGGCGCTCGTCGACCCCAACGGGACCGACGAGTCCCGTGAGGCCGCCCGTGTCGGCCTCCAGAAGCTCCCCCGCAACGCTTCGCCGGTGCGCGTGCGCAACCGCGACGCCGTCGACGGACGTCCCCGCGGCCACCTCTCGAAGTTCGGGATCTCCCGCGTGCGCTTCCGCGATATGGCTCATCGCGGTGAATTGCCCGGAATCACGAAGTCAAGCTGGTAGGTTTTTGCCGGTTCCGCAGGATTCCGGGGTTTGCGCCCGAATCCTGCAACCGACAAACTCAAGTAACTATCTGAGGCCGTCTTCGAGGATGGCGAAAGTCCGAGGAGGACACCAATGGCATCACTGAACCGCACCGACCTGGTCGCTGCCGTCGCCGCCGAGTCTGGCCAGAGCCAGGCTTCGGTCAACGGAGTGCTCGACGCACTCTTCTCCACGCTGGCCAAGTCGGTCGGCGAGGGAACCAAGGTGACGATCCCGGGGTGGCTCGCCGTCGAGCAGACCTCGCGTGCCGCACGCACCGGCCGTAACCCCCAGACGGGTGAGCCGATCCAGATCGCCGCGAGCAAGGGCGTCAAGATCAGCGCGGGCAGCAAGCTGAAGGCAGCTGCGAAGTAGTCTTCGCACTCTCCTGACGAAGGGGACGCACGGTTCACGCCGTGCGTCCCCTTCTTCTGTTGACAGGACCCACCCGCTCGAACGGCGAGACGGACCTCGGAACCGGGCCGGGCATGCCCACATCCGCGGAGACGTAGGCTTGCGGGGTGTCCCGCGCGCTGAAGATCACCGGCCCCGCGGTCCTCATCGCAGCAGCTCTTCTGGCACTCGTCTTCGCGCTGGCCCTCGGCGGTGGCGCGTCGGCGCCTGCGATCGACGACCCCGGAGTGCTCGTGCGCTTCGGCCTGCCCGTGACGAAGATGGCGGTCAACCTCAGCGCGGCGGTCACCATCGGCGCCATCCTCCTCGCCCTGTTCGCCCTCGGGACGGATCGGCCCGCGTATTCGCGCACCCTCGACATCGCCGCGGGTGCCGCGGGCGTCTGGGCGGTCGTGAGCGCCGCGACGGCGCTGCTCACCTTCCTGAGCGTGACGGGCGTCCCGCTCACCTTCGACTCGCGGTTCGGCGACCAGCTCGGCTACTTCCTGACCGAGATCGACGCGGGTAGCTCCTGGGTGCTCGCGACCCTCGCCGCGGCGGCGGTCACCGTTCTCTGCTTCGCCGTCCGCAATCAGACCGCGATGATTTTCGTGGGCGTTATCGCCGTCGCGGGCCTCTATCCCCTGGCGGAGCAGGGCCACGCGGCGACGGCGTCCGACCACAACACGGCGGTCATGGCCCTCTGGCTGCACCTCGTCTTCGCGGCGGTATGGCTCGGCGGACTCGTCGTCATCGTCATCCTGCGCGGAGTCCAGCCGATGAAGGAGTCGCTGCTCACCGTCGTCTCGCGCTATTCGTCGGTCGCTCTGGTCTGCTTCGTCGTCGTGGCGATCTCGGGTTACGTGAGCGCCGAGCTGCGGATCGGGTCGCTCGATCGCCTTGCGAGCCCCTACGGCGTGCTGGTCCTCGTGAAGGTCGGCGCGCTGGTCGTGCTCGGCATCATCGGCGCGCTCCACCGCCGTTACGCGCTCGCGCGCATGGACGCGGACCGGGGGAGTCGCTGGTTCTGGCAGCTCGCCGTCGTCGAGCTCGCCTTCATGGGGATCGCGTCGGGGGTCGCCGCCGGGCTGGCACGGACCGCGTCGCCCGTCTCCGACGAGCCGCTCGCAACCGGCACCCCGACGCCGGCTGAGATCCTCACCGACGCGCCCCTGCCGCCGCCCTTCTCGTTCGAGACGCTCCTCAGCGAGTGGCGACCCGAGCTGCTGTGGCTCCTCGTCTGTGGATTCGGCATTTTCTTCTACCTGGCCGGGGTCATCCGGTTGCGCCGCAGGGGCGACACCTGGCCGATCTACCGTGCCGTGCTGTGGGTCGCGGGGCTGCTCCTCCTCGCCTGGCTGACGAGTGGCGGCATCAACGTCTACGAGCAGTACCTGTTCAGCGTCCACATGCTCGGCCACATGGCGCTCGGGATGATGGTCCCGCTGCTCCTCGTCCCCGGAGCGCCGGTCACCCTCGCCGCACGGGCCATCGCGCGTCGCACCGACGGCAGCCGCGGCGGGCGCGAGTGGATCCTCTATGCCGTGCACTCCAGGTTCGGCCAGATCATCGCCAACCCCTACGTGGCCGCGGTGCTGTTCGTCGGATCCCTCCTGGCGTTCTACTACACCCCGCTGTTCCGCTGGGCGACCGTCGACCACCTCGGGCACCAGTGGATGATCATCCACTTCGTCCTGGTCGGATACCTGTTCGTCCAGTCGATGGTCGGCATCGATCCGGTGAAGCGGCTCGCCTATCCGCTGCGTCTCCTGGTGCTGCTGGCGGCGATGGCGTTCCACGCGTTCTTCGGGATCTCGCTGATGACCGGCACGGGCCTGCTGCTCGCCGACTGGTACGGCGCGATGGGGTGGCCCACTCCGGCGATCGAGGACCAGCAGGCGGGCGGAGGCATCGCCTGGAGCGTGGGGGAGATCCCGACGGTCATCCTGGCCATCGCGGTCGCCATCCAGTGGTCGCGCAGCGACGAGCGGGAGAGCCGCCGCAAGGACCGCTCCGAGGCCCGGACGGGCGACGCGGAGCTCAACAACTACAACGAGATGCTGGGGCGCCTCTCCGGCCGGTGAGCGCTACTCGTCGCCGATGATCTGCAGGGCGCCGTCGGCGCCGATCTCGATGCGGTAGTCGACGGTGAACGGCACGTCCTCGTCGAGGCGTGTCTGGGAGCCGTCGAAGAGGGAGAGCACGTCGGCGGCGATATGGGCGGTGGCCGGCGTCTCGGGCACGAGCCACTGGCCCACGGTGCTGCCCGGAACGATCGTGACAGCGGGATAGGCGACGATCGACCAGGTCGGGGGAGCGAGCAGGCGATCCTCGATGAAGGTGCCGAAGGGGCAGCCGGACGGCTGGAGCACCTGCTGGGTGGCGCAGGCGTCGAGGAAGTCGTCGAGCTCGGTCTGGACGGTTTCGATGAATCGGTCGGTGGGCTGAACGTCGACGGAGATCTCCGCCGCCTCCGAGGCGCCTGCGACCGTGACGACGGGCTGGGCGGACAGATCGCGGGTGTCGTACCCCAGATTCAGACGGCTGGGCATGAATGCGGCCACCGAGATCTGGCTGCGGTCGGTGGTCGAGGGCTCAGGCGCGGTCACGGCCACGCCGTTGACGCTGACCCCGGGAGCGTGCAGCGCGGTCACCGGGACAGCCGTGATGGGCGAGACCGCGAAGCGCCAGTCGGTGAAGAGGCCCTCCAGCCGGTCGGTTGCGACGAGGTCGAACTGGAGGGTGCCCCGCGCCGATCCGTCCCGCCAGTCGACGCGGACGGACGTCGTGCCGTCACCGGAATCCGTCTGCTCGACGACGCGGGCCTCATCCACCGCGACGAGCGCGGATCGGGTCAGTGCACTGGCATCGGCGCCTGCCGGAACCTCGACCCCGGCGGTCTCGACGAGGGTGGCCAGATCGCGTCGCTCGATCGCGGCGAGGTACCGCTCGACGAATCCGGACGCGCTGTAGACGCTCGAATTGAGTGCGATGACGACGCCGATGAAGACGAGGACCGTGGCGACGGCCGCACCGAGCCACAGGGAGAACGGAGGGACCGTCGAGACGACGGGCGTTCTCCGGGCCCGGCGAGGTGTCTGCTCGGCGGGGGCTTCCGGGACGGCTGCGGGAGAGCTGTCCGGCACCGTCATGCCGCAATCCTAGGGTCGCGATGCCCAACTAGTCTGTTGCGGTGACCGTCCTCTCCGCCGAACAGAGTGCGGTGTTCGACTACATCGAGAACACCCGCCAGCACGTCCTCGTGACGGGTCGAGCCGGTACCGGGAAGTCGACGCTCCTCAACCATCTGGCCTGGCACAGCGAGAAGCAGCTGGTCGTCTGCGCGCCGACGGGTGTCGCGGCGCTCAACGTCGGCGGTCAGACGATCCATTCGCTCTTCAAGCTCCCGATCGGCGTCGTCGCCGACCGCGACCTCGACCAGGATCCCGCTCTCCGCCGTCTGCTCGGTGCGATCGAGACTCTCGTCATCGACGAGGTCTCGATGGTGAACGCCGACCTTCTCGACGCGGTCGATCGGGCGCTCCGCCAGGCCCGCGCGCGGCCCGAACCGTTCGGGGGAGTGCAGGTCGTGCTGTTCGGCGATCCGTTCCAGCTGGCGCCCGTTCCCGGCGACCCCGACGAGCGGGCCTACTTCGCCGACCATTACCGGTCGATGTGGTTCTTCGACGCGAAGGTCTGGAACGAGACCGACCTGGGGGTCGTCGAGCTGCGCGACATCCATCGGCAGAGCGATCCCGAGTTCAAGTCGATGCTCACCGCGGTGCGGCACGGCCGGGTCACGGCGGAGATCGCGCACCGCCTCAACACTGCGGGTGCGAGGCCGGTTCCGGACGAGGCGCCGATCACCCTCGCGACCCGCAACGACAGTGTCAACCGGATCAACGCGAAATCGCTGGCCGCCCTACCCGGCCGGGTGCAGGCCTCCAGCGCGGAGATCAGCGGCGATTTCGGCGGACGCACCTTCCCTGCGGAGGAGCGGCTCGAGCTCAAGCGGGGAGCCCAGGTGATGTTCCTGCGCAACGACCCCGACGGCCGATGGGTGAACGGCACGATCGGGACCGTCGGGCGGATCAAGGACACCGTCTCGGTCGAGGTCGACGGCGAAGCGTTCGAGGTCTTCCCGGCCACGTGGGAGAGGCACCGCTACAGCTACTCGTCGGCGACGAAGTCCCTGAAGCGCGAGGTCGTCGCCGAGTTCACCCAGTTCCCGCTGCGGCTGGCCTGGGCGGTGACGATCCACAAGTCGCAGGGCAAGACCTACGACGCGGCGGTCGTCGATCTCGGCACCCGGGTCTTCACCGCGGGGCAGACCTATGTGGCGCTCTCACGGCTGACGACCATCGACGGGCTGTACTTGACGCGGCCGCTGCGTCCGAGCGACATCATCGTCGACCGGGACGTCATCCGATTCCTCACCGAGGTGCCGAGGATCGCGCTGCAGAAGCCCGCTGCCCCCGCCTGACGGCGAGTGCATCGACCTGTCGGGATGGTCAGCCGGCGGCGGAGATGCTGCTCTGCGCCTCGCGAGCGTGAGCGAGGTCGGCGAACAGCTCGGTGTTGAACCGGTAGGCGAGAGCCACCTCGTCGATCACGCGTGCTCGCTCGGCGTCATCCCAGCCGACCCCGTCGAGCTGCTCGCGGTAGCGGTCCTTGAACTCGCGCGGCTTCGCGATCTGGTCGAACAGGTAGAAGCCGACGCCGTTGGTCTCGAAGCCGAACTGGCGCTGCATGAGGGTGCGGATGATCTGGCCGCCCGACAGATCCCCGAGGTAGCGCGTGTAGTGGTGCGCCACGAACCCGCCCGGCCAGGATCCCGCGACCTCGTCGATGCGGTCGACGTAGCGCCGCGTGGTCGGGAGGGGCTCGATCTGCGCGCGCCAGTCGTCGCCGAGAAGGAACTCGAGATCCTGCTCGAGCGCCGGGAGACGGGTCAGGTCGTCGCTGATGAAGCATCGGGCGATGGCGTCGTCGCGCATGGATTCGGCCGCCGCTTCGAGGGCGGCGTAGATGAAGTAGTGCTGTGCGACGAGGGCGATGTAGTCGTCGCGACTGCCCCGGCCGCTCATCAGGTCGGTCATGAACCCGGCGCCCTCGCTCGAGGAGTGGTCCGTGCGCGTGCGCTCGCGCAGTGCTTGCGAGAAAGGTATGACGCTCACGAGGCTCCCCAGGTTAGGTGAGCCTAAGTTTAGGGGTCAGTGCCCCCCGTGGTCGAGATCGATGTTCAGATCCACCGAGTGATGAGCGTGGGGTCCTTCGCTCGCGGCGATGCCGGCCTGCGTCTGGCCGAGCGCGGGAAGGGCGACGGCGGCCATCAGGAATGCGCCGGCGACGAAACCGAGGAGGTTGCGCCCAGCACCGGGTTCCGTCGTCTCGGCGCGAGCGAGACCGCGCCGGTTCTCGAGCGCGACGGTCACCGCGACGAAGACGCCCAGGGCCGTGCCCGCGCCCAGCGCCAGGAAGGGCAGGGTGGACGACGAGTTGCCCGCGCTCACGCCGATCGCCCAGATGGCGGACGGAATCAGAGCGAGCACCGGGACGACGCGGGGGAGTGTGAAGCAACCCCGGATGAGTGTCGCGACCGCCCAGGCGATCTCGGCGAGACCGGCCACGGCGAAGGCGATGAGGAGCGGCATCGGCGCGCTCGCTGCGACGGCGAGGTGGATGAGCGCGGCGCCGAAAGCCGCCATCGCCGTCCAGATGCGGACCAGGTGTCGCACGATGTCCTCCAGGAGGGTTCGAGTGGGGTGGGAAGAACGGACCGGGCGCCCGATGCTGTGAGGGGGCGCCCGATCCGTCAGGTCACGCGGTGACCGAGGAGCCGCGGATGACCTTGTCGGCGCCGATCGCGACGCCACCGAGGATGACCGCGCTGCCCAGGTGCAGGAAGTGGTCGGCGGTGTTCAGGGCCAGGAAGTTGACCGGCGAGGACGGGTCGGCGGCGAGGAAGAAGCCGACGATTCCGAGCAGCAGGTAAGCCGCGCCGACGATGCCGTTGACGGTCTTCGCGGCGGGAACCGAGCTCAGGCCCGCGATGAGAAGCGCCGCACCGATGAGGAGGTGAGCCACGTTGTGCAGCGGGTTCACCTCGAAGATGCCGAGCAGCAGGCCGCCGTCGGGTGCGATGAAGTCGACGCCGCCGGTGACGGCGAAGCCGAGAAGGCCGACCAGCAGGTAGACCGCACCGAAGATGGTGCCGATGAGGCGGTTGGGTGACTTCGAGAGCGGAATGGTTGCGGTGCTCATGATTTTTCCTCCAGGTTCCTGATCCGGCAGGACGCCAGGTCGGCAAGGGATTCGTACGAGCAGACGCTATTGGTTTGGTGCGTTCACATGGCTCGCTCAGGGACAGGTCCCGGCGAGCATTCAGGCGGCTTCGAGCTGATCCTCGAGTTTGACCCCTATTCGAGGGGCGCCGACGACGCCAGAGCATCCTCGTGGAGGGCCACAATCTCCCGCCGGATCTCCGGCCGCTCCGAGATCGGACGCGACCACGGGATCACCAATTCCCGCTCGCCCTCCGGTTCGACCACCCGCCAGATGCCGCGCTCGCCGTCGAGGCCCGTCATCGTCGCCCGTGAGGCCGAAGGGGCGCCGTTGGCTCGCACGATGACCAGACTGTCCGTGTTGTGATCCGCGTTCATGTGGCGCAGCACCGCCGACACCACATCATCCTCAAAAGCACCCACCCGGCGAGAGTACCGAAGGCCGCGAGCTGCGGTTCCCGTAGAATGAACCACGATCGTCCTCACGGGCGGCACTTCGCGGATGTAGTTCAATGGCAGAACTTCAGCTTCCCAAGCTGATAGCGCGGGTTCGATTCCCGTCATCCGCTCCACTTTCCCGGGTCTCCCGTCGCGGGGCTTGCGCTGCATCGGCATGACCTGCCGCTGTGGGGTTCGATTCCCGTCATCCGCTCCAGTTTCAGAACTGCCGTCACCGCCTCCAGCAGGTCGCGAATAAACAACTTGCGAGAAGTATCTTGACGGGCGAGCTAATCGGCGTATCGTTTCCCCCAGCCACCCGGCTGAATGAGAGCGAGCTCACCATGACCGACACCATGGAGCCTCCGACCGAAGCGGTCGCCCTGAACGCCGTCGTGACGCCGACGGATGACCCGAACGAACTCCTGGTCCAGGCCACGCTGCCCGCGGGGGAGACGACCATCGGCCTCATCCGCATCGAAGAGGTGGGAGCGTTCGCCTACCCGCAGGCCCCCTCGTTCCCCCGGATCGGTCCCTTCGACGCCATCGAGGACGCCGTGGCCGCCTGCCGCGACGCGATTGCGTCGCTCTTCCACGGGCCTTCCGCAACAGCCTGACCCATCGCCCCCGCGTGGGCGGCAGCCCTAGGATGAGCGCGTGCTGCTCTCGGACCGTGACATCCGCACCCAGATCGAGTCGGGTCGCATCGGCCTCGATCCCTACACGCCCGAACTGCTGCAGCCATCGAGCTTCGACGTCCGGCTCGACCGGTACTTCCGGCTCTTCGACAACCACAAGTACCCGTTCATCGACCCGGCAGAGGACCAGCCCGAGCTGACCCGCCTCGTCGAGACCGGTCCCGATCAGGCGTTCATCCTGCACCCCGGCGAATTCGTCCTCGGGTCCACCTTCGAGCGCATCACCCTCCCCGACGACATCGCCGCGCGCCTCGAGGGGAAGAGCTCGCTCGGCCGGCTCGGGCTGCTGACCCACTCGACGGCAGGATTCATCGACCCCGGCTTCTCCGGGCACGTGACCCTCGAGCTCAGCAATGTCGCGACCCTGCCGATCAAGCTCTGGCCCGGCATGAAGATCGGGCAGCTGTGCTTCTTCCAGCTGACCTCGCCGGCCGAGCACCCGTACGGATCCGAAGCGTACGAATCCCGTTACCAAGCCCAGCGCGGGCCGACCGCATCCCGCTCGCACCTGCGGTTCCACCGAACCGACGTCTCGGTCACCGACGCGGGCAGCACCGGGGCCTAACCGTCATCCGAGTTACCGGGGGTACGCGCACGTTGCGGCGTGCGGGGCCGGCCGGAACGTGCGCGCTCGCCCGGAACGCCCATCGTTGGGGCTTGGAAGGCGCGCGACCAGCCTGCTCGACCCGGCGTGCCGGGTCGGGCTAGTGGGCGGGGGTTCGCGCCAGGGCCGGGAGCTGCAGGACCAGCCAGGGGCTGAACGCGAACGGTGCCGAGGCGACCGTGCGGGCGAAGTCGGACTCGTCGACCCACATCCACTCCATCACCTCGGTCGGATCGGGAGCCAGCTCGGAGTCGATCACCGCGCGGTAGACCGGGCAGACCTCGTTCTCGACGATGCCCGAGGCATCGACCGCCCGGTAGCGGAAGTCGGGGACAGCGAGCTGCAGATCGGTCAGCTCCACACCGAGCTCGAACCGCCCACGACGACGGACGGCGTCCTCCATCGACTCGCCCGGAGCCGGATGACCGCAGAACGAGTTGGTCCACACCCCGGGCCAGGCGCGCTTGCCCAGCGCCCGGCGGGTCACGAGCAGGCGGCCGTCGCGGTCGCTCAGGTGGCAGGAGAACGCCAGATGCAGGGGAGTGTCCGTCGTGTGCACGTCTGCCTTGAGGGCGGTTCCGATGGGTGCGCCCTGCTCATCGAGCAGCACAACCGACTCATCGCTCACAGTCATGATCCTGTCGCCTATGGAACACTGGCCCTCGTGGACCGCACCCGCTCTCAGCCACTCCGCAGTGGCTCATTCGGTGGGGCGAACGACGCCGTCGATGGCAGCAGTGCCGTGGACGCCGTTCTCCGCGAGTACTTCAGCCTAGCCTCGGCACGCGCGCGATCGATCGACGACCGCTACGAGCGCCTGTGGGGCCGCCTCGAATCGAGCGCGTCGGGCGGCAAACGATTCCGTCCGCTGCTCGTCCTCGCCGCCTACGAGGGGCTCGGCGGCACCGACGAGACCCAGGCCGCTCGCGTCGGGGCGGCCTTCGAACTGCTGCACACCGCCCTGATCGTCCACGACGACGTCATCGACCGCGACTTCACCCGGCGCGGCCTGCCCAACGTGTCCGGAAGCTACCGCGACATCGCCACGACGGCGGGCATCCCCATCCCCGCCGCCGAGCACCGGGGCATGTCGGCGGCCGTCATCGCCGGCGACCTGGCGCTCGCCGGGGTGTACCGCCTCGTCGAGAGCGCCCGCCTCGACGACGTCGTGCGCGAGAAGGTGCTCCAGCTCGTCGACTGGGCGCTCTTCGCCTCGGCCGCAGGAGAACTCGCCGATGTCGACTTCTCCATGTCGGCGTCCGTGCCGAGCATCGCCAAAGTCCTCGACATGGCGCGCCTCAAGACCGCGGTCTACACCTTCGAGGCCCCTCTCCAAGCGGGTGCCGTGCTCGCCGGAGCCGACGAGCGCACGGGCGACCTGCTCGGCGAGTTCGGGCGGGAGATCGGCATCGCGTACCAGGCCACCGACGATCTCCTGGGGCTCTTCGGCGACGAGGCCCGCACCGGGAAGAGCACGCTCGGCGACCTCCGGGAGGGCAAGAGCACGCTGCCCGTCGCCCATGCCGCGACGACACCGCTCTGGCCCGAGATCGCCCGCTACTTCGGCCGGTCCGACCTGACGACCGAGGACGCCGACGAGGCGCGTCGCCTGCTCATCGCCTGCGGCGCCGAGAGCGCGACACGAGCGCTCGCCTCACGGCACGCGGCCGCAGCCATCGCGGTACTCGAACAGCTCCCCGCCGCAGTCGGCGAACGGCTGCGTCCCATCGCGGTGAGGGCCCTGGAGCGGGACAAATGAGCGAGACCGCGGCGACCCGGCTCTACCTCACAGTCGCGGAGCGGGCCTCCTCCGTCGTCATCGGCCGGTACTCGACGTCCTTCGGGCTCGCCTCCCGGCTGCTCGGCCGGACCGAGCGCCGCCACGTGTCGAACATCTACGCCCTCGTCCGGGTCGCCGATGAGATCGTCGACGGGGTCGCCGCAGATCTCGGCATCGACCGGGCGGAGACGCGTGAACGTCTCGACGACTACGAGGCCGAGGTCGAACGAGCCCTGAAGACCGGGTACAGCACCGATCTGGTCGTGCACGCCTTCGCGACGACGGCCCGCGCCGTCGGATTCGGCGACGAACTCACCGCTCCCTTCTTCCGCTCGATGCGCGCCGACCTCGAGGTGACCGAGTACACCCCCGAGACGTTCGAGGAGTACGTCTACGGCTCGGCCGAAGTGGTCGGGCTCATGTGCCTCGCCGCATTCCTGTCGGGGCGACGCGTCTCACCGGGAAAGCGCGCGGAGTTCGTGCGCGGCGCGAGGGCGCTCGGGGCGGCCTTCCAGAAGGTCAACTTCCTCCGCGACCTCGCGACCGACTTCGGCTCGCTCGGTCGCAGCTACTTCCCGGGTGTCAGCGTCGACGCGTTCGACGAGGCGACCAAGAACCGGCTCGCGGATGATCTCGACGCCGATCTGCGCGTCGCGGCGGAGACGATCGGATCGCTCCCGCGGGGCAGTCGCCGTGCGGTCGCCGCAGCGCACGGCCTCTTCGCGGAGCTCTCGGCGCGTATCCGCCGAACCCCCGCCGCGGAACTCGCCACCACACGTGTGAGCGTGCCCAACAGCATCAAGATCCGGCTGCTCATCTCGGCCGCTCTCGATCGGAGACGACAGTGAAGCGCGCAGCGATCATCGGCGGAGGCATCAGCGGGCTCGCCACCGCGGCCCTCCTCGCCCGCGAAGGGTACGAGGTCGACCTGTTCGAGGCGCGGGACGAGGTCGGAGGCCGCGCCGGCAGCTGGGAGTCCCAGGGCTTCCGCTTCGACACGGGCCCGTCCTGGTACCTGATGCCCGAGGTGTTCGAACACTTCTACCGCCTGCTCGGGACGAGTGCGGAGGAGCAGCTCGATCTCCGCCTCCTCGATCCCGGCTACGCGGTGGTCTACGAGCCGACCGCACCGGGCGCCGTGGGCGAGCGCATCGAGATCGCCGCGGATCGCGAGAGCAACGTCGCGCTGTTCGAGAGTCTCGACCCCGGCGCGGGTACGGCACTCGAGTCCTACCTCGATTCCGCGGGGGAGACCTACGAGCTCGCGAAGGAGCGGTTCCTCTACAGCACCTTCGCCGACCTCCGCCCCGTCTTCTCGAGAGAGGTCGTCCGTCGGACGGGACGACTCGTCCGCCTTCTCCTCGAACCGCTCGACCGTTTCGTGCGCTCGAGCTTCGGCGACGAGAGGATCCGCCGCCTCCTCGGCTATCCGGCCGTGTTCCTCGGGGGCTCGCCGTTCACGGTGCCCAGCATGTACCACCTGATGAGCCACCTCGACCTCGACGACGGAGTGCTGTATCCCCAGGGAGGCATGTACACGATCATCGAGTCCCTCGAACGCCTCGCAGAAGACGCCGGCGTCCGCATCCACCGCGGAACGCCGGTCACCAAGATCGTCACCAAGCCCATCGGAGGCGGCAAACCCAGCGTCATCGGCATCCGCTACCGGGGTCGTGACGGCGTCGAAGTCGTCCACGCCGCCGGCACGGTCGTCGCCACGAACGACCTCCACGCCGCCGAGACCGGACTTCTGCCGGAGAAGCTGCAGAGCTACCCCCAGCGCTGGTGGGATCGGCGGCAGGCCGGACCCGGCGCAGTGCTCGTGTACCTCGGAGTGCGCGGCAGCCTGCCCGAACTGCCGCACCACACCCTCTTCTTCGTCGACGACTGGAAGGGCAACTTCGACTCGATCTTCGGCCCGAACGCGTCCATTCCCGATCCGGCATCGATCTACGTCTGCAAGCCGTCTGCGACCGATCCGAGCGTCGCACCGGCAGGGCACGAGAACGTCTTCATCCTCGTTCCCGTCCCGCCCGACCCCGGAATCGGGCGTGGAGGCGTGGGCGGCGCCGGTTCCGACCTCGTCGAACGCGCGGCCGATGCGGCGATCGCGCAGGTGGCCGCGTGGGCGGGGATACCGGATCTCGCCGAGCGCGTCGTCGTGCGGCGCACGCTCGGCCCCGGAGATCTCGAGGCCGACCTCGGGGCGTGGATGGGATCGGCACTCGGACCGGCGCACACGCTGCGGCAGAGCGCGTTCTTCCGCGCCAAGAACGTGAGTTCGCGCCTGACCGGCCTCTACTACGCCGGCGGGTCGACCATCCCCGGCATCGGTCTGCCCATGTGCCTGATCAGTGCCGAGCTCGTGCTCAAGCGCGTGCGCGGCGACGTCAGCGCCGGCCCGCTGCCCGAACCCGCGCGGGCGTGACGGTGGGATTCCTCTACCTCGGGGGACTTCTCGTCTCGCTGGTCGGAATGGTCGTCCTCGACCGCCGCTTCGGCCTGTTCTTCTGGCGGGACGCGCGCCGGGCGGCCGTGGTCCTCGTCGCCGGGCTCGTGCTGTTCCTCGTCTGGGATCTCATCGGCATCGCGACGGGAGTGTTCTTCCGGGGTGAGACGTCGGTTCTGACCGGCATTCAGCTCGCGCCCGAGCTCCCGCTCGAGGAACCCGTCTTCCTTGCGCTGCTGATCTACACGGCGATGGATGTCTTCGGTGCCCTCAATGCACCGCGGAAAGGGGCGGTGCGGTGACCTACCTGCTGATCAACGCGCCCTTCCTCCTGCTCGTGCTCCTGGTCGCGGTCGCGGCGGTCCTCCGCGAACGGGACGGTCGCGCGCGTCGACTCCGGCTGCTCGCTCTCACCACGGCGGCAGTGGTGCTGGCCACGGCGGTGTTCGACAACGTGATCATCGGCCTCGGCATCGTCGCGTACGACTCCGACCACGTCAGCGGCATCCGGATCGGTCTCGCGCCGATCGAGGACTTCGCCTACGCCGTCGCTGCGGGCCTCGGACTCCCGGCGCTCTGGCTGCTGCTCCCGGCGAGAAGGGCCACCGCATGATCCGAGGTCTGTTCGTCTCATCGCGTCCGCTGTCGTGGGTCAACACCGCGTTCCCGTTCGCCGCCGCCTACCTGCTGTCGACCGGTCGGATTGACGCGACCCTGATCATCGGCACGATCTACTTCCTCATTCCGTACAACCTCGCGATGTACGGCATCAACGACGTCTTCGACTACGAGAGCGACCTGCGCAATCCGCGCAAGGGCGGGGTCGAGGGTGCAGTGCTCGACCGCAGCATGCATCGGGTGACGCTCTGGGCCGTGGTCATCACCAACGTGCCCTTCCTCGTGGTGCTCGTGCTGCTCGGCGGACCGGCGTCGTGGCTGGTGCTCGCCATCAGCATCTTCGCGGTCATCGCCTACAGCGCCCCCGGCCTGCGGTTCAAAGAGCGTCCCTTCCTCGACTCGCTCACCTCGAGCACCCACTTCGTCTCGCCCGCCGTGTACGGACTCGTGCTCGCGGGAACGGTGTTCGACGGACCGCTCGTCGCGCTGCTCGTCGCCTACTTCCTCTGGGGCATCGCCTCCCATGCGTTCGGAGCCGTGCAGGACGTCACCGCCGACCGGGCGGGTGGCATCGGTTCCATCGCAACCGTCATCGGCGCGCGCCGCACCGTGATCTTCTCGCTCGCCGGCTACCTGGCGGCGGGCGTGCTGCTGCTCTTCACCGAGTGGCCGGGGCCGCTCGCGGCGATCGTGGTCATCCCCTACGCGCTCAACGTGCTCCCCTTCGTCACGATCACCGATGCCGACTCGGAGCGCGCGAATGCCGGGTGGCGCCGCTTCCTCTGGGTCAACTTCCTCGCCGGTTTCCTCATGACCATGCTGATGATCTGGTACGCGTTCGTCCGCTGAGACCCTGATCCCGGGCTGATTGGTTCGCCTCGCGAACGTTCGGGCCCCATCGCCTCGGAATCGGTTCGCGGTCGGGAAGCGGAGCCGCTTTACTGTTCGAGCCGGTTCCGGATCGCGAGGCGATCGACCGGCCGCACCGCTCGCAGCGCCGATACGTCGGCGCTCCTTCGGCGTGCGCTCGGACCGGAACCAGGGGAGAGATGATGTCAGCACACGCGGCGCTCGCCGCGGCACTGGCGTCCGTCGGCGACCCGGCCGTGGCCGTCCGCATGACGGCGACGGGCGACGAGCCGGCTGACGTCGCACTGCTGTGGACCCTCTCCGCCGTCTCGCTCCTGATCGGCGTCGGCCTGCTCCTCCTGGGCGAATGGCGCGCCGCCCGCCGATCCGCTGCGGGACCACCGGCCGACCACCCGCTTCCCGTCGCCCAGAGCCGTCCGGAGCCGGTCCACGGTGCGCGGTGTTCGCAGAGCGAAGCTTTCCCCCGGAGGACCCTGAAGGGGGGATTGTCGCTCGATCGCCCGGCGGTTTTACTGTCAAAGCGCTGATAGCCGGGGGAACGGGGTTCAGCGTCGGGGGCATTTTTCGGAGAGCTGACGCCGGTGACGGCGGCCGGTTCGTCGTGTGCGCACCCGATCTATCAGGGGGAACACACAGATGTCCGATCAATCCGCAGTCATCGATGAGAGCCGCGGCGCAGGCCGAGCGAACTCGTCGCGAACGCCTGGCCGCCCGCCTCGCCTGATGCGCACGGGTCGAGTGCTCACCGCTCTCGTCGTGGCGATCGTCGTCGGCGTCGGCGGTTCCCTGGTGGCCGTCGAGCCCGCAGCAGCCGCCGCGTCCTCGACCATGACCATCGCGAAGCAGTTCGGACTCACCGTGCTGTTCACCGTCACGACCTCCGCGGCGCCGACGAGCGGCAAGCTGCGGATCACCGCAACGGGCGGCCCCGACGACGAGACGCTGATCTACGACGACATCTCGCAGACCGCCACCCGAACGGAGCAGCTCGTCCCCGTGACCAAGGGCGGGACCTGGACCTTCTCCGTCGCATCCCTCGACGGCTCCGTCGCCCCGTCCGCCCCGGTGACCACCGCGGTCGACGACTGGCGGCCCACTTTCGTCCAGAACGCCGACCGCTCCCTCACGGCCACCTTCCCGCCGCCGAACACCACGAACCAGAACGACACCTACTTCGTCACCATCTTCGGCCTGACCGACAGCAGCGGGAACGGCCCGTTCGGCTACGTCCCCGGCCAGAACGGCAAGTCGGTCACGACCGTCACCATCCCGGCGGACCAGATGACGCCGGGCGTCGTCTACGACACCCACCTGCGCTACGAGATCGCGATCTCGCCCAACATCGGCCCGACCGCGCCGAACATGGTCCCCGCGAAGTACTGGGTGCAGCCCAAGGTGTCGCGTTCGTACGGTGCGCCGAGCAACTTCGCCGTCGCGCCGTTCGACGGTCGCGTCGACCTGAGCTGGGCGACCCCGCTCGACCCGCCGCCGAGCCCCACCTACCGCGTCGACTACCGCGCCGTGGGAGCGGCGAACTGGAGCAGCGTTCCCGTGAACGCCGCCACGTCGTACACGGTCAACGGCCTGACCAACGGCACCAACTACGAGTTCCGCGTCTTCACCCTGAACGGGGCGAGCCAGGAACTGCCGACCGAGACCCTTCAGGCCACCCCGGTGCGGGTCCCCGACGCTCCGTCGGTCACCGGTGCGGCCTCGGCCGACGGTGCCCTCGTCGTCAGCGCGTCGTTCCCGTCGTCCGCGGCGGCCCCGAGCGACCCCGCGCGCGCCGTCTGGGAGGTCGCGCCGGCGGGAACGTCGTCGTGGAGCGTCCGCACCCCGTCGACATCCGCGCCGTACACGCTGGGTGGGCTCACCAACGGCACGGCCTACTCCGTGCGAGTCCGCGCGGTGAACGGCACGGGAAGCACTCAAGGAGCCTCGGCAGGCCCGTTCACGCCCTACGCGCTTCCCGCGGGTCCCCTCGTGGGCACACCGGTTCAGAAGGTGCGTTCGTTCACCGTCGCCGCCGGTTACCCGGCTACCGTCGGTGCGCCCGTCGTGTCGACCGAATGGCAGCTCGGCCGCGTCGTCGGAGGTGCCGTCGCCGCGGGCGACTGGGTCGCCGCGACACCCGCCGAGGCGGCGGGGGTCTTCACCTTCTCCTCCGGCCTGACCTCGGGGAACGACTACCGCGTCCGCACGCGGAGCGTGAACGCCACCGGTGCCGGCGCCTGGACCGAGTCGGCGACCGTCCGCGTCATCGACGTGCCGGCGGTCCCCGCAATCCGCAGCGTCACCGCAGGCGACACCATCCTCACCGCCGATGTGGACCTGGGAGCCACCGACGCCCGCCCGAGCGACCTGTCGCGGGCCGTCGTGCAGGCCTCGACCGATGGTGGAGACACCTGGAGCACCGTGACCGCGGTCGTGGTGAGCGGCAAGCTCGAGATCAGGAACCGCGTCAACGGTGCACCCCATCTCCTGCGCATCCGCGGCGTCAACGACGTCGGCACCAGCGCCTACTCGGCTGAATCGGCCGCCGTCGCACCCGTCGCCGCGCCGGCGACTCCCTCGTTCGGAGCCGTCCGCATCGGCGACGGAACGGGGACCGCGGCCTTCTCGCAGCCGTCGACGACCGAGTCGCCCGCCGCGCAGACCGAGCTCCGCGTGCTCGAGTGGACCTCGAGCACGGTCTCGACCGTCGTCGCGGGCAACACTCCGACACTCCTCGACGGCGCCGTGACCGCGTCCGGCCTCGAGAACGGCAAGGTCTACACGATCGAGGGCCGCTCGCTGAACGCCGCAGGTGCCAGCAACTGGGCCTCGACCGCTCGTTTCACGCCCCTCGCGGTTCCGTCCGCCCCGACGCTCGGCACGCCGACCCCCGAGGACGGCTCCGTCACCATCTCGGCCGCGTTCGACACCGCCGCCTCGCGGATCAGCGACCCGGCCGACGCGATCTGGGAGATCTCGACCACCGATCCGACGGTGTGGCACACCGTGACGGCGACCCAGGTGTCGCCCTCGCTCTACCGGATCTCCGGGCTGACCAACGGCGTCGCTCTCCGCATCCGCGTGACCGCGGTCAACGCCACGGGAGCCGGTGCGCCCGCCGTGTCGACCGACGTGACGCCCATCGAAGCGCCCGCCGACCCGACCATCCACTCCGTCGCGGCTCAGGACGGCGCGCTCCTCGTCGACGCCACCATCCCGGACAGCGCCGCAGCGCCCGCGACCACCCTCACCTGGGAGGTCGCTCCCATGACATTCGCCGCGAACGACGGCGACGACGAGATCTCGGTCGGGCCGCCGTCTGCCGGCACCGTGCTCGCCGACAGCGTCGCCGTCCCGCCTCACGGGTGGACGCAGTCGCTCGGCGCGTGGACGACGACCACCGCGACGCTGGTCGACGGCAAGTGGCGCATCGACGGGCTCGACAACGGAACCAGCTACCGGGTGCGCCTCACCGTCTCGAACACCTCGGGTGCGAGCGAGCCCCGCGTCTCGGCGAACTCGACCCCGTTCGGCTCGCCGGCAGCCCCGGTGTTCCGCGCCGCCGGTGCGCAGAACTCGGCGATCTCGGCAGCCCTCGTCCCCAACGCGACGCCCGCCGCCCCGGTCGACTCGCTCGAGTGGCAGGTGGCACTGGTCACCGGTCCCACCGCCGGACAGTGGCGCACCGTCGCAGTCAGCCCTCTTGATTCGCTGCAGCTCGGATCGGGAGCCCAGGCCGAGACCGTCGGCTACGCGTACCGGCTCTCGGGCCTGGCGAACGGTACCGACTACCAGGTACGCGTCCGTGCCGCCAACGTCCGCGGCGCAGGCCCCTGGACCGCGTGGTCGACGACGCTGACCCCTGCGGCCACCTCCGTGCCCGGCGAGGTTCCGACCCCGGACCCGACACCCGGAACTCCGGCTCCGGACACCGACAACGACGGCGTGCCCAACATCGACGACCCCGATGTCGACGGTGACGGGATCCCGAACGCGACAGACCCCGACATCGACGGCGACGGTATCGCGAACGTGTTCGATCCCGATGTCGACGGCGACGGAACCCTGAACGGGAACGACTCCGACGCCGACGGTGACCGGGTTCCGAACGCGTCGGACCCGACGCCCCTGGGCATCGGCACGCTGACCGATATCGATGGCGACGGGATCCCGAACGAGTCGGACCCGGACATGGACGGCGACGGTGTCGCGAACGTCTTCGATCCGGACATCGATGGCGACGGCATCCCGAACGCGACCGACCCGACTCCTGCGGGCCCCGGCTCGCAGCCCGGTGACACCGGTCCCGGCAACCTGACCGACATCGACGGCGACGGCATCCCGAACGCCATCGACCCGGATGTGGACGGCGACGGCATCGCGAACGTGTTCGACCCCGACGTGGACGGCGACGGGACCCCGAACGGGACCGATCCCGACGCGGACGGCGACGGAACCGCCAACGGCAGCGACAGCACGCCCCTGGGCATCGGCACGCTGACCGACATCGACGGCGACGGAATCCCGAACGAGTCGGACCCGGACATCGACGGGGACGGCATCGTCAACGTGCTCGACCCCGACATCGATGGCGACGGCATCCCGAACGCCACCGACCCGACCCCTGCCGGCCCCGGCTCGCAGCCCGGCGACACGGGCATCGGTCGGAACGACGACCTCGACGGAGATGGGATCCCGAACGGGATCGACCCCGACGTGGACGGCGATGGCATCGCGAACGTGTTCGATCCCGATGTCGACGGCGACGGAACCCTGAACGGGAACGACTCCGACGCCGACGGTGACCGGGTTCCGAACGCGTCGGACCCGACGCCCCTGGGCATCGGCACGCTGACCGATATCGATGGCGACGGGATCCCGAACGAGTCGGACCCGGACATGGACGGCGACGGTGTCGCGAACGTCTTCGATCCGGACATCGATGGCGACGGCATCCCGAACGCGACCGACCCGACTCCTGCGGGCCCCGGCTCGCAGCCCGGTGACACCGGTCCCGGCAACCTGACCGACATCGACGGCGACGGGATCCCGAACGCCATCGACCCGGATGTGGACGGCGACGGCATCGCGAACGTGTTCGACCCCGACGTGGACGGCGACGGGACCCCGAACGGGACCGATCCCGACGCGGACGGCGACGGAACCGCCAACGGCAGCGACAGCACGCCCCTGGGCATCGGCACGCTGACCGACATCGACGGCGACGGAATCCCGAACGAGTCGGACCCGGACATCGACGGGGACGGCATCGTCAACGTGCTCGACCCCGACATCGATGGCGACGGCATCCCGAACGCCACCGACCCGACCCCTGCGGGCCCCGGCTCGCAGCCCGGCAGCACCGGCCCGGGTCGCCCCGGCGACATCGACGGCGACGGAATCCCGGACCAGATCGACGACGACATCGATGGCGACGGCATTCCGAACGGGATCGACCCCGATGTGGACGGCGATGGCATTCCGAACGGCTCCGATCCCGATGTGGACGGCGATGGCATTCCGAACGGTTCGGATCCCGACGTCGACGGCGACGGAATCCCGAACGGTCAGGACGATGACATCGACGGCGACGGCATTCCGAACGGGTCGGATCCCGATGTGGACGGCGATGGCATCCCGAACGGGTCGGACCCCGATGTGGACGGCGATGGCATCCCGAACGGGTCGGACCCCGACGTGGACGGCGACGGCATCGTCAACGTCTACGACCCCGACGTCGACGGCGATGGGATCCCCAACGCCTCCGACCCGGACGCCGACGGCGACGGAATCCCGAACGCCAGCGACCCGACTCCGAACGGAATCGGCACCGAGCAGGACCTCGACGGCGATGGCATCCCCAACGGGGACGACACCGATATGGACGGCGACGGTCGCAACAACTCCAGCGACGGCGACATCGACGGCGACGGGATCCCCAACGGGACCGACACGACTCCTGCCGGCCCCGGCAGCGGGTCGGGTGACACGGGTCCCGGCACGGTCACGGACACCGACGGCGACGGCATCCCCAACGGATCCGACCCCGATGTGGACGGCGACGGCATCCCGAACGGTCAGGACCCGGACGTGGACGGCGACGGAATCCCGAACGGCCTCGACCCCGACGTGGACGGCGACGGAATCCCGAACGGTTCGGACCCGGACATCGACGGCGACGGCATCCCCAACGCCACCGATCCCGACATCGACGGCGACGGCATCGCCAACGTCTTCGATCCCGACGTGGACGGCGACGGCATCCCGAACGGTTCGGACCCGGACATCGACGGCGACGGAACGCCGAACGCTCTCGACCCGACTCCGAACGGGATCGGCTCGCTCGACGACATCGACGGCGACGGCATCCCGAACGACCGCGATGGCGACATCGACGGCGACGGCACCCCGAACCACGAGGACGGCGACATCGACGGCGACGGGATCCCCAACGCCCAGGATCCGGACATGGACGGCGACGGCACCCCCAACGGGTCCGACTCCACCCCGAACGGACCGGAGCGGGATATCGCCCTGCCCACCACGAGCCCGACCTCGACGGGAGCGAAGGGGAAGACCTCGACGAGGTCCGGATCGCTCGCAGCGGGCTCACCGGCCGCGGAAGGCACGACGCAGAACATCCTGCTGGCGAAGGGCGGCACCACCCGCACGGCCAGCGTGGATGCAGCGACGTCGCCCGAGGCCGAGACGGTGAGCGATGCCCCGGCGGACCTCACCGCTCAACTGGTGCTCGGCGGCGTCTCACTGCTGCTGCTGCTGGCCGGGGCGTGGTTCCTGCTGGCGCGCAGGCGCCGACGTCGGGAGAGCTGACCGTCGGCGACGATCCGGTAGACGAACGAGGAAGAGGGCCCGCGCCAGTGCGCGGGCCCTCTTCCTCGTTGCTCCGGCTCTCGTCACCTCGAGCGATCGCCGTCACCTGAGGTCGGCTGTGCCCCGCTCCGGCTTGATGAGGAACATCAGACCGCCGCCGATCGCCAGGACGAGCACGATCCCGAGGATTCCGAACGCCTGGGCCCCAAACAGGGCGATGAAACCGGCGAACGCCAGCGGGGAGATGAAGCTGGCTGCCCGCCCCGTGGTGGCGTAGAGGCCGAAGAGCTCGCCCTCGTGACCCGGGGGAGTGGAGCGCGCGAGGTAGGAACGGCTCGCCGCCTGGGCGGGGCCGACGAACAGGCAGAGGAGGAGTCCGCCGATCCAGAACGGGAGCGTGCCGAGGTCGCGGAGCAGGAACACCCCGAGGCCGGCGGCGACGAGACCGATGATCGAGCCGATGATGACCAGCCGCGGTCCGAAACGGTCGTCCAGCCGCCCCGCGAGGATCGTGCTGAATCCGGCGACGAGGTTGCCGGCCACCCCGAACAGGACGACCTCGAGGAAGCCGAAGCCGAAGGTGACGCTCGCGATCGCCCCGCCGAACGCGAACACCGCGGCGAGCCCGTCCCGATAGATCGCGCTCGCCAGCAGGAACCAGAACAGCGGACGATCGTGACGGAAGATGCGCACGACATCGCGCGCCAGGTCGACGTAGCTGCCGAGGAAGGACGAGCGCATCGCCCCCGGGACAGGCGGGATCTCGGGGATCGAGAGGAAGAGGGGGATGGAGAAGACGACCGTCCAGACAGCGCACATGACGGCCACGATGCGCAGCGGCAGACCGTTCTCGTCGGGGATGCCGAACCACCCGGACAGCTGGGCGACGATCACGATGACGAGCGTGACGATGCCGCCGATGTACCCGAAGCCCCAGCCGAGCCCGCTCACCTTTCCGAGCGTCTTCGGTGTCGACACCTGCACGATCATCGCGTTGTAGTTGACGGCCGCCAACTCGGAGAAGACCCCGGCGACGGCGACGAGGATGGCGCCGAGCAGGAAGAAGGAGGGAGAGGCCTCGACGAAGAACATCGCGGCCATTGCGGCGGCCAGGAGCATCGTCCAGATGAACAGCCAGCGCTTCCTGTTGCCGAACGCGTCGGTTCGACGACCCAGCACCGGTGCGAGCAGAGCCACGACGACACCCGCGAGTCCGACCGCGAGCCCGAGTTGCGCCGACAGATCGTCCTCCGTCACCCCGGGAGAGGTGAAGGCCTCGGTGAGCAGGTACAGGGCCGTGAACACGAAGGTGTTGATGACCGTGTTGAAGGGCTGCGTGGCCCAATCCCAGAGCGCCCAGGCGAACACCCTGCTCCGCGGAACGGTGCCCCCTGTCGCGAAGACGCTCGCCGAACTCGCCGGTGTGTCGGGCGATGTGGACGGGGGAGCTCCGTTGCCCGCTGCTGCTGTCATCCGGTCAGGGTAGACCCCCGCGGGTGAAGCGCAGGTAAACCACGGGGGACCGCGCCCCGGGGCTTCCGGTTGCCAGCGACCGCGGGCTGTTCCGCCCAGTCGGTGCCCCCAATGCGCGGGGGATCCGCGGGCCGGAACGGCGCCCAGGGCCGCAATATCGGCCAACCGTGCTCGTATGGCAAGAGCCGACCCCCTTCGGGGGCTGTTTTGTCGGCATTTTGCCAGGATTGAATGTGGTTGTTCGTCGGGTCCGGGGGGATTCCGATGACGGGGGGCATGCTTCACCGGGATCGTTCGCGGAACGATCCGGTGCGCCCCCGGAAGCCGGGGGAAAAGAAAAAGCTATGTCGGAAGTCTCTGACACCACACGCATCACCAGCTCGCACGAGCCGAAGCGCACTCGCGCGCGCAGCCTTCTCATCACGGGAGCGATCTCGGTCGTGATGGCCCTGTTCGGAGCGCTGCTCCCGGCCATGCCGGCCGCGGCTGCGGGCACCGTGGCGATCTCGGTCGACACCAGTCGGCCGCAGTCGGCGATCGTGACCGTGACCGACAGTGCCGGGTTCACCACGCTGACCGTCACCGCGACGCCTCCCGCCAGCAGTGGGGCCGCCACCACGACGGTGACCTGCGCGCCGGGCGGCACTCTGACCATGTGCAAGGTCTCGATGCAGCTGAACAGCTCGGGCGCCTACACCTTCAAGGCGACGACCGCCAACGGCACGGCGACCGTCGTGCAGAACGTCGCCGCGTTCAGCCCCACCGCCGTGGAGAACCCCGACGGCAGTGCGACCCTCACCTTCCCGGCGATCAGTTCGGGCTCGAACACCGTCTTCTACTACTCGGCCTACGCCACCGATCGCGGCACCGACTCGCCCGACTTCACCGGCAATGTGGCTGCTGCCGCGAGCGGCCAGACCACGCTCGTGCTCCCGCGCTCGCAGTTCCGTCCCGACGTCGGGTACACGTTCGTGGCCCAGTACGGCACCGACGTGCCGGGTGGGCGCATCTACAGCGGCGCTTCCGTGTTCGGCGCGATCGTGCCGGTCTACCCGGCGCCCGAGAACTTCTACATCACGCTGCCGAACAACAACATCTCGCTGCACATGACGATCCCGGCCAACCACCCGGCCGACATGGGCTTCCGCATCCGGTACCGCGTGCAGGGCACGAGCACTTGGTCGTCGGTCGACACCACCGCGACTTCCGGCTTCATCGGCACCGTATCGGGTGGATCCACCTACGAGTTCACCGTCACCACCCTGAACAAGGTCGGGGGAGTGAGCTACGAGCACGGGACGACCGCGATCGCCACCGCGTCGCCGTTCGGTCCGCCGAACGCGCCCACCCTGACGAACCTCGCCGCGGGCAACAGGTCGCTCGCGGTCGACGCGAGCTTCCCGACCGCCGCCCTCGCGCCGAGTCTCGCGGCCGACGCCGAATGGCAGATCGGCACCGCGACGACCCAGGGCGGCGCGGTGACGTGGGCGTCAGCCACGCCGTCCGTCTCGGGGAGCCGGTACACGTTCACCGGTCTGCAGGCCGGTAAGTTCTACTCCGTGCGGGCCCGCGCGAAGAACGAGGCCGGCACCAGCTCCTGGGTTCCGCTCACCCTCACCGGCCAAATGACCGGGTCGCCTGCCGATCCGAGCTTCACGAGCATCACGCCGCAGAACGGCGGGCTCAGCGTCGACCTCGCACTGCCGACCAGCACCGGCGCCGAGCCGACCGGCGTCAGCTGGCAGATCGCGTCACTCGACTCGTCGTCGGTCCAGGGTGCATGGACGACGGTCACCCCGACCTCATCCGCGGGGCGCTACCTCTTCTCCGGCCTCACCAACGGCACCGACTACCGTCTGCGCGCAAGCGCGACCAACGCCACCGGCCCGTCGGCTTGGGTGGAGAGCTCGCTCGCCCGTCCCATCGCCCCGCCGGCCGCGCCGGTCGTCGCCACCTCGGTGGTCCCCGGCGACGGAACGGCCACCCTGACCTACTCGAGCGCGAACACCGCTGCCGCTCCGGTCGTGGGCGCCCTCGTCTGGCAGTACGCCGTCGACGGCGCGAATCCGGTCTGGCAGACGGCGACCACGACCCCCGGGTCGGCGAACTCCGTCGTCGTCTCCGGTCTCACGAATGGGACCGCCTACCTGTTCCGGGCGACGGCCAGCAATTCCGTCGGCTCGACGACCAGCGCGACGCGGGGCCCCGCCACGCCCATCGCCGCACCCCTCGACCCGAGTCTCGGCGACTACCAGGAGGGCGACAGCAGCCTCGCGATCGAGTTCACACTGCCCAGCTCCTCCGCTCGTCCGGCCACGGCCGAGTGGCAGATCGCCACGGTCTCCGGCGGCGTGGTCGGCACCTACGCCTCCGCGACCCCGACGATCAGCGGCGGCATCGCGACGTTCTCGGGCCTGACCCAGGGCACGGCCTACCGTGTCCGTCTCAAGTCCACCAACTCGGTCGGATCCTCGGCCTGGGTCGAGTCGTACAACATGGCGCTCACCGGGGTCCCGGCGGCACCCGTACTCGGCTCGACCGCGTTCGGAGACGGCTGGATCGAGGTCGGCGCGAGCTTCCCGTCGTCGTCGCTGCGCCCGAGCGTCGCGAGCAACGGCGTCTGGGAGTACGCCGTCAACGACGGATCCCTCGACTGGATGCCCGCAGCGGTCACCCAGCCGAGCGCCGGCCGCTACCAGCTGACCGGACTGACGAACGGCACCGGGTACGTGCTGCGGGTCAAGGGCGTGAACGCCAACGGTCCCAGTGCCTGGTCGACGACCGCGGTCATCACCCCGTCGAACGGCCCCAGCGCGCTCGTCTTCGCTTCGCTGACCCCGGGCGACGGCACCGCGACGGCGGCCCTCGAGACGATCACGGCAGCCGTGCCCCACACGCTGGAATGGCAGCGCTCGAGCAACGGCGGTGCGAGCTGGAGTGCGACGACGGCCACCGGAACGGGCCCCTACACCCTCGCCGGACTCACGAACGGCACCGATTACCGCTTCCGCGTCCGCGTCACCGACGCGACGGGGACGAGTGCGTGGACCACGAGCGACGATGTCCGCCCCGTCACCGTCCCGGGCACCCCGACCGCGTTCATGTACCAGGTGGACGGCGGATTCCGGGTGAGCGTCACGCAGACCGACTCCGACGCATCGCCTACCGACCACTACGAGGTCCAGGTGCGCACCGAGCCCGACGGCGGAACGGCCGGCCCGTGGGTCGATGTCGATTCCGCATGGAACGGCGCCGACTTCACACTCACCTCGGGTATCGCGCTCGGCACCCAGTACCGCGTCCAGATGCGCGCCGTCAACGCGACCGGTGCCAGCGGATGGGCTCAGACGAGCGTTCAGTACGCTATCGGCGTCCCGGTCGTCCCGTCGCCGAGCGTGACAACGGTCCGCAGCGGCGGCTTCGACGTCACGGTGCCGAACACCACCTCGACGGCCCGACCGGTCACCAGCCTCTCCTGGGGCATCTCGACCGACAACGGTGCGACCTGGACCACACCGTCGCCCACCTATGTGAGCGGTGTCTACCGCTTCTCGGGTCTCAACAACGGCACCCGGTACTTCCTGCGCGTCCGCGCCAACGGACCGGTCGGACCGAGCGCATGGTCCAGCACCTTCAACACCCGCCCGATCGGCGCGCCCGCGACCCCGTCGCTCGGCACACCGGCGACGACCAGCACGGGCTTCTCGGTGACCTACACCGCTCCGACCTCGACGGCGGCACCGGCGACGACCCTCAGCTGGGAGATCTCGTCCTACGAGAACGGTGCGTGGGGAGCCTGGACGGTCGCCACCCCCACGACCTCGCTGGGCGCTGCGTACTTCACCGGCACGACACCCGGCACCGACTACCGCGTGCGTCTCGCGAGCTCGAACACCTCGGGTTCGAGCGCGTGGGCGACCTCGGCGACCGTGACCGCGCAGGGGGCACCGCTCCCGGCGACGCTCGGCACCCCGGTGGCGAAGAACGCCGCGATCGAGGTGACGGCCGGGTTCCCGACCTCCGCGGTCCGGCCCAGCCTCGCGGCCGACGCCGTCTGGCAGGTCGCCGAGAACACGAGCAGCCCGCAGTGGCGCACGGTCACCGCGACCGAGACCCTCGGCACGTTCCGCATCGGCGGTCTGACCAACGGTGTCGACTACCTCGTGCGCGTCACCGCGACCAACCGCTTCGGCTCCGCGACGCCGACCGTCGGCACGGCGGCGCGCCCGATCGCGGCCCCCGCCGACGCGGCGATCACCGGTATCGCGCCGGGCGACGGAACGCTGGCGATCACCGCCGCCATCCCGGCCACCACGGCGGCACCCGTGACGGGTGTCGAGTGGGAGATCGCCGAGATCCAGTACACGGCATCCAGTGCGGGCGCCTCCGGGGCATCGAACACCGACGTCCCGTCCCGCCGCGGCCTTCTCGCGGGAGGGGCGACGACACCCGAGTGGTGGACCTCGTCGACGGGAAGCTGGCAGAGCGTCACTCCCGCGCTCGTCTCGGGCAAGTGGACGATCACCGGTCTGACCAACGGCGCCACCTACGCGGTGCGCGTGCGCTCGACCAACAGCTCGGGCTCGAGCGCCTGGGTGCGCTCGCAGTCGGCGGCGCCGGTCGCCGCTCCCGCGGTGCCGACCTTCGAAGCGGCGGCGGGGCAGGACCACTCGATCGTCGCCGCGCTCGGCAGCACCTCGTCGGCCGGGCAGCCGGTCACGGGTCTCGAGTGGCAGATCGCCGACGCGACCGGTTCGAGCGCGGGTGCCTGGCGCGCCGTGACGGGCACCGACATCGGCACCCTGCAGGTCGGAAGCGGAAGCTCTGCGGCGACCCTTCCCGACGCCTACCGCGTCTCGGGTCTCACCAACGACGCGGGCTACCAGATCCGCGTCCGTGCGATCAACGCCGCAGGGGCGAGCGACTGGGCCGGCTGGAACGGCACGTTGACACCGTCCTCGAGGGCCACCTCGGTCCCGGCCGATCCGAACCCGCCCGTCGTCACGGGCGACGAGGACAACGACGGCATCCCGAACGACGTCGATCCCGACATCGACGGTGACGGACTGCCCAACGGCGTCGACCCCGACGTGGACGGCGACGGCATCAACAACGTCTTCGACGACGATGTGGACGCCGACGGCGAGCCCAACGCGACCGATGACGACGCGGACGGCGACCTGACGCCCAGCGCGTCGGACCCGACCCCGAACGGCATCGGCACGCTCGCCGACATCGACGGCGACGGGATCCCGAACGAGGACGATCTCGACATCGACGGCGACGGCGTCATCAACGCGGTCGACCCCGACATGGACGGCGACGGCATCCCCAACGCGTCCGACCCCGACATCGACGGCGACGGTACCCCGAACGCATCCGACGGCACGCCGAACGGACTCGGCTCGGCGACCGACTACGACGGCGACGGAATCCCGAACTCGATCGACCCGGATGTGGACGGCGACGGCATCAACAACGTCTTCGACGACGATGTCGACGGTGACGGGACCCCGAACACCTCGGATTCCGACATCGACGGCGACGGACTCGCGAACGACTCCGACGGTACACCGAACGGTGTCGGCACCGTCGGCGACATCGACGGCGACGGCGTGCCCAACGGCGCGGACTCCGACATCGACGGCGACGGAATCCCGAACATCTTCGATGGCGACATCGACGGCGACGGCATCCCGAACGCCTCCGACCCCGACGACGACGGCGACGGGCAGCTCGACACCGTCGACAGCACGCCCACGGGCCCCGGAACTCTCGGCGACATCGACGGAGACGGCATCCCCAACGGCATCGACTCCGATGTCGACGGCGACGGCACCCCGAACGGGTCCGACCCCGACGTGGACGGTGACGGCATCCCGAACGGGTCCGACCCCGATGTGGACGGTGACGGCATCCCGAACGGGTCCGACCCCGACATCGACGGCGACGGCATCGACAACGTGTGGGACACCGATGCGGATGGCGACAGCCTTCCGAACGCCTCCGACCCCGACGCCGACGGCGACGGTACCCCGAACGGGTCGGATCCGACCCCGAACGGCATCGGAACCATCGGCGACATCGACGGTGACGGGATCCCGAACGAGGACGACCCCGACATGGACGGCGACGGCATCAACAACGCGGTCGATTCCGACAGCAACGGGAACGGGATCGACGACTCGCTCGAGACCTTCCCCGCCGGTCCCGGCACGGTCGGCGACCTCGACGGCGACGGCATCCCCAACGACATCGATCCCGATGTCGACGGCGACGGCATCGCCAACGTCTGGGACGGCGACGTCGACGGTGACGGAACCCCGAACGCGATCGATTCCGACATCGACGGCGACGGGACCCCGAACGGTTCCGACGCGACCCCGAACGGCATCGGCACCGCTGCGGACATCGACGGCGACGGAATCCCCAACGCCTCCGATGCCGACATGGACGGCGACGGAATCCCGAACGTCTTCGACGGCGACATCGACGGCGACGGCATTCCGAACGCGACCGACCCCGACGACGACAACGACGGCACTCCCGACGACAGCGACACGACCCCGAGCGGTCCCGGCAGCCTCGGCGACGTCGACGCGGACGGGATCCCGAACGCGACCGACCCCGATGTCGACGGCGACGGCGTGAACAACGTCTGGGACGGCGACGTGGACGGCGACGGCACTCCGAATGCCTCCGACCCCGACGCGGACGCCGACGGCACCGCGAACGGGACGGACTCGACCCCGAACGGCATCGGCTCGATCGGCGACATCGACGGCGACGGAATCCCCAACGCCTCCGATGCCGACATGGACGGCGACGGAATCCCGAACGTCTTCGACGGCGACATCGACGGCGACGGCATTCCGAACGCGACCGACCCGGACGACGACAACGACGGCACGCCCGACGTGACGGACACCACGCCGTCCGGCCCGGGCACCTCGTTCGACATCGATGGCGACGGAATCCCGAACGCCATCGATCCCGATGTCGACGGCGACGGAATCGCCAACGTATTCGATCCCGACGTCGACGGCGACGGGACGCCGAACGGCACCGATCTCGATGCCGATGACGACGGGACCCCGAACACCTCGGACTCGACGCCGAACGGCATCGGAACCGAGGGCGACATCGACGGTGACGGCATCCCGAACGCGTCGGATCCCGACATGGACGGCGACGGAATCCCGAACGTCTTCGATGGCGACATCGATGGCGACGGCATCCCCAACGCCACCGACCCGGACGACGACAACGACGGCACCCCCGACGGCTCGGACGCGACTCCGTCCGGCCCGGGCAGCTCGAATGACATCGACGCCGACGGCATCCCGAACGCGACCGACCCCGACGTGGACGGAGACGGCATCAACAACGTCTGGGACACCGACGTGGACGGCGACCGGATCCCGAACTCATCCGATCCGGATGCCGACAGCGATGGCATCCTGAACGGCTCGGACTCGACGCCCAACGGCATCGGGACCGCGACCGACATCGACGGCGACGGCATTCCCAACTCGTCGGATCCCGACATGGACGGCGACGGAATCCCCAACGTGTTCGATGACGACGTCGATGGCGACGGCATCCCCAACGCCAGCGATCCCGATGACGACAACGACGGCACTCCCGACGGCAGCGACTCGACCCCGAGCGGTCCGGGCAACGCCGTGGACATCGACGGCGACGGCGTCCCGAACGCGATCGACCCCGACGTGGACGGCGACGGCGTGAACAACGTCTGGGACACCGACGTGGACGGCGACGGGACCCCGAACGCGTCCGACACCGACGCGGACGGCGACGGGACGCCGAACGGGTCCGACCCGACGCCCGTCGGGATCGGCACCGCCACCGATATCGATGGCGACGGGATCCCGAACTCGTCGGATCCCGACATGGACGGCGATGGAATCCCGAACGTCTACGACGATGACATCGACGGCGACGGAATCCCCAACGCCACCGACCCGGACGACGACAACGACGGCACCCCGGACGGCTCGGACACGACACCGAGCGGACCCGGAACGGTCGGCGATGTCGATGGCGACGGCATTCCCAACGACATCGATCCCGATGTCGACGGCGACGGCATCGCGAACGTCTGGGACGGCGACGTGGATGGTGACGGAACCCCCAACGGATCCGACACCGACGCCGACGCGGACGGGACCCTCAACGGGTCCGACTCGACGCCGAACGGCATCGGCAGCATCGGCGACATCGACGGCGACGGCATCCCCGACGCCTCGGACCCCGACATGGACGGCGACGGCATCAACAACGTGTACGACGGCGACATCGACGGCGACGGAATCCCGAACGCCAGCGATCCCGACGACGACAACGACGGAACCCCGGACGGGTCGGACACGACGCCGGCCGGCCCGGGCACCTCGAACGACATCGACGGTGACGGGATCCCGAACGCGATCGACCCCGACGTGGACGGCGACGGCGTGAACAACGTGTGGGACGACGACGTGGACGGCGATGGGACCCCGAACGGGTCCGACACCGACGCGGATGGCGATGGGACCCCGAACGGGTCCGATCCGACGCCCCATGGCATCGGCAGCGCGTCCGATATCGACGGCGACGGCATCCCGAACGACTCCGACTCGGACATCGACGGCGATGGTCGACCCAACGTGTTCGACGACGACATCGACGGTGACGGCATCCCCAACGGATCCGACACCGACGCGGACGGCGACGGAACTCCGAACGCGTCGGACCCGACCCCGAACGGGACCGGAACCTCGAACGACATCGACGGTGACGGCATCCCCAACAGGATCGACGACGATGTGGACGGCGATGGCATCCCGAACGGGACCGACGCCGATGTGGACGGCGACGGTATCCCGAACGGGTCCGATCCCGATGTGGACGGTGACGGCATCCCGAACGGGTCCGATCCCGACGTGGACGGTGACGGCATCGACAACGTCTTCGACCCCGACGTGGACGGCGACGGGACCCCGAACGGGTCCGACCCCGACGCCGACGGCGACGGAACCCCGAACTCGTCGGACACGACCCCGAACGGGATCGGCACCATCGGCGACATCGACGGTGACGGTATCCCGAACGGGTCCGACCCCGACGTGGACGGCGACGGAATCGACAACGTCTTCGACCCCGACATCGACGGTGACGGGATCCCCAACGGGACCGATCCCGACGCCGACGGCGACGGAACTCCGAACGCCGGGGACACGACACCGCACGGCCCGGGCACCGCGGCCGACATCGACGGTGACGGGATCCCCAACGAGTCCGACCCCGACATCGACGGCGACGGCGTCAACAACGCCTACGACGACGACATCGACGGCGACGGGATCCCGAACGCTCTCGACCCCGACGCCGACGGCGACGGGACTCCGAACCTGCTCGACCCGACGCCGAACGGCATCGGCTCGACGACGGACTCGGACGGCGACGGCACCTCGGACGACAAGGACTCCGACATCGACGGTGACGGGATCCCCAACGACCAGGATCCCGACATGGACGGCGACGGCATTCCCAACGGGATCGACCCCACCCCCGCGGGTGGCGTCGGCTCCGGCGGGAGCAACGGCGGGAGCACCGGCGGCGGCAGCACCGGCAACGGCGGCAGCGGCGAATCGGGCGGGAACGGCGCCGGGTCGACCGGCACCGGCTCGGGTTCGGGTTCGGGTTCGGCAGACGTCGCGACCGCCGCGGCGGCGGCCTCGGCCGGCGCGTCGACCACGGCTGCGACCGGCACACGCTCGGCCGCCTCGGAATCCGGCAGCTCGGCCTCGGGTGACGGCGGCACGTCGGAGAGCGGTTCGGAGCCGACGGCGACCTGGTCCACTCCGGGCATGATCCTCACGGCAGGAGCGTCGCTGCTGGCGCTGTTCCTCCTCCTGGTCGCCGGCGCCTGGTGGGCCTCGGCCCGCCGCCGCAGGCAGAGCCCGGCGAACGCCTACTGATCGACTGATCGGCACCGAGGGCCCCGCGACTCCGCGTCGCGGGGCCCTCGGCGTAAGTTGAGCCAAGCTGACTCAGCTTTTCCGGCGTTCGTATTGACCTCGTTGCGGGGGCGTACTAACGTTGAGTCCGCAAGGCTCAAGTCTTGCGACAGACTTCATTCAGATACATCCGCGGGTCATCCAGACCCGCTGACCGACCGCCAGGTCGAACAAGGAGAAAAACACACATGGCACGTGCAGTAGGCATCGACCTCGGAACCACCAACTCGGTGGTCGCAGTCCTCGAGGGAGGCGAGCCGGTAGTCATCGCCAACGCCGAGGGCTTCCGCACCACCCCCTCCGTGGTCGCCTTCACCAAGGACGGCGACGTCCTCGTCGGTGAGACCGCCAAGCGTCAGGCCGTCACCAACGTCGACCGCACCATCTCCAGCGTCAAGCGCCACATGGGCACCGACTGGACCACCGAGATCGACGGCAAGAAGTACACGCCGCAGGAGATCTCGGCGCGTATCCTCGCCAAGCTCAAGCGCGACGCCGAGCAGTACCTGGGCGACACCGTGACCGACGCGGTCATCACCGTGCCCGCCTACTTCAACGACGCCGAGCGCCAGGCCACCAAGGAGGCCGGTGAGATCGCGGGCCTCAACGTGCTCCGCATCATCAACGAGCCCACGGCGGCCGCTCTCGCGTACGGCCTCGACAAGGGCAAGGAGGACGAGCTCATCCTCGTCTTCGACCTCGGTGGCGGAACCTTCGACGTCTCGCTGCTCGAAGTGGGCAAGGACGACGACTTCTCGACCATCCAGGTCCGCGCCACCGCCGGCGACAACCGCCTCGGCGGCGACGACTGGGACCAGCGCGTCGTGCAGTGGCTGATCCAGCGCTTCAAGGAGTCGACCGGTGTCGACGTCTCGAAGGACAAGATCGCCCTCCAGCGCCTCAAGGAGGCCGCGGAGCAGGCGAAGAAGGAGCTCTCGAGCTCGACGTCGACCAGCATCCAGCTGCCCTACCTGTCGCTGACCGAGAACGGCCCCGCCAACCTCGATGAGACCCTCACGCGCGCCAAGTTCGAGGACCTGACCAAGGACCTCCTCGACCGCACCAAGAAGCCTTTCGAGGACGTCATCCGCGAAGCCGGCGTCAAGGTCGCCGACATCGCCCACGTGGTGCTCGTCGGTGGATCGACGCGTATGCCCGCCGTCAGCGAGCTCGTGAAGAAGGAGACCGGCAAGGAGCCCAACAAGGGCGTCAACCCCGATGAGGTCGTCGCCGTCGGCGCCGCTCTCCAGGCCGGTGTGCTGAAGGGCGAGCGCAAGGACGTCCTGCTCATCGACGTCACCCCGCTGTCTCTCGGAATCGAGACCAAGGGCGGCATCATGACGAAGCTGATCGACCGCAACACGGCGATCCCGACCAAGCGCAGCGAGACCTTCACGACCGCCGACGACAACCAGCCGTCGGTCGCCATCCAGGTGTTCCAGGGCGAGCGCGAGTTCACCCGAGACAACAAGCCGCTCGGCACGTTCGAGCTGACCGGCATCGCCCCGGCGCCCCGCGGCGTCCCGCAGGTCGAGGTGACCTTCGACATCGACGCGAACGGCATCGTCCACGTGTCCGCGAAGGACAAGGGCACCGGCAAGGAGCAGTCGATGACCATCTCCGGCGGCTCGTCGCTGCCCAAGGAGGACATCGAGCGCATGGTCCGCGAGGCCGAGGAGCACGCAGCGGAGGACAAGCGCCGCCGCGAGGCCGCCGAGGTCCGCAACAGTGCCGAGCAGCTCGTCTACTCGATCGAGAAGCTGATCAAGGACAACGAGGACAAGCTCCCCGCCGACGTCAAGTCCGAGGTCCAGGCCGACGTCGACTCCCTCAAGTCGGCTCTCGCCGGCGAGGACGACGACGCGGTCAAGGCCGCGGCCGACAAGCTGTCCGAGAGCCAGACCAAGCTCGGCCAGGCGATCTACTCCCAGGCCTCGGCGGAACAGCCGGGCACGGGCGAGAGCGCACCCACCGACAGCGGTTCGAGCGATGAGGACATCGTCGACGCCGAAGTGGTCGACGACGACGACGACACCAAGAAGTAGGACGGCGGATCATGGTTCCCAAGGACCCGAAAGACCCGAAGGACCACGGCCTCTCGGGCGGGGCCGACGACGCGGACGAGTCCGCTGAGTCGGCTTCCGCCGAGCCCGGCTTCATGTCGATGGAGGGCCCCGACATCGAGACGCCGACCGGTGGCTCCGACGACGGACTGAACGAGGACGACCTGTCGTTCCTCGAGGACGTCTCCGCCGGAGCGGCCACCGTGCCGACCGACATCGAGAGCGAGCACCTCGCCGACCTCAAGCGGGTCACCGCCGAGTACGCCAACTACCGTCGGCGCACCGAGGCGAACCGCCAGGTCGAACGCGACCGCGCGGTGGGCGATGTCGCCAAGCTCCTCCTTCCCGTGCTCGACGACCTCGACAGGGCTGAGAAGCACGGCGACCTGGTCGAGGGCGGCCCGTTCACGACGATCGCGCAGAAGCTCCGTGCGAGCGGCGAGCGCATCGGGCTCGTCGCCTTCGGGCAGGTCGGCGAGACGTTCGACCCGAACCAGCACGAGGCGATCTTCCAGAAGCCCAACCCCGAGGTGACGGTCGCAACCGTCGCCGACGTGGTCGAGCGCGGATACAGCATCGGCGACGTGACCCTCCGGGTGGCACGCGTCGTGGTCGACCTCCCCGAATAGATCGACCGAGCCGGTAGGAAGCAGGCGGGTGGACCCGCGCTTCCTACCGGCCGATCCTCTCACGACACTCACTCTCGAAGAAAGCACTCAGGACGCCATTGGCAAGCCAAGACTGGTTCGACAAGGACTTCTACAAGGTCCTCGGCGTCTCGAAGGACGCCGATGAGTCGACTCTGAAGAAGTCGTACCGCAAGCTCGCGCGGCAGTTCCACCCCGACTCGAACCCGGGCAACTCGGCAGCCGAGGCGAAGTTCAAGGAGATCAGCGAGGCCTACTCGGTGCTCTCCGACTCGCAGCAGCGCGCGGAGTACGACCAGATGCGTGCCATGGGATCCGGAGCCCGCTTCACCGCGGGCGGCGGGGGCCAGGCCGGCGGCTTCGAGGATGTCTTCGGCGGCATGTTCGGCGGCGGTGCGCGGCCGGGCGGGGCACGGCCGGGAGGAGCGAACTCGGGCGACTTCGACGACATCTTCTCGATGTTCAGCGGTGGTGGCGGCGGCGGGCGGTTCGGTCAGGGCGGCTTCGGCCAGACCTCGGGAGGCTTCCGTGGCTTCGGTGGTCCGACCCCGGGCCGCGACATCTCGGCCACGACCACGGTCGACTTCATCACCGCCACGAAGGGCGACACCGTTCGCCTGCAAGGCGCCGACGGCAAGCCCATCAACGTCAAGATCCCCGCGGGCGTGAGCGACGGTCAGAAGATCAAGCTCCGCGGTCGCGGCGAGCCGAGCCCCGACGGCGGAGAGCCGGGCGATCTCGTCCTCACCGTCTCGGTGCGCAAGCATCCGGTGTTCGAGCGAGACGGCAACAACCTCCGCATCACGGTCCCGGTGACCTTCCCCGAGGCGGCTCTCGGCGCGACGATCCAGGTCCCCACCCTCGGCGGCGATCCTGTCAAGCTGAAGGTCGCCCCCGGCACCTCGAGCGGCAAGGTGCTGCGCGTCAAGGACCGCGGCGTCTCGACCTCGAAGGGCACCGGCGACCTGCTCGCCCGCATCGAAGTCGCCGTCCCGAGTCGGCTGAACGACGCCCAGCGCGAGGCGCTCAAGGCGTTCGAGGCCGCGGGCCCGACCGAGGACCCGCGCGCCGACCTGCTCTTCCGCGCCAAGGCGACCGAGTAGGAGTCGACGGTGGAAGAGGATGTGACGACGGCGCCGCTGTTCGCGATCGCCGCAGCGGCCGAACTCGCGGGCATGCACCCGCAGACCCTGCGCCAGTACGACAGGATCGGTCTCGTCTCGCCGGGCCGCACCGCGGGCAAGTCCCGCCGCTACTCGATGCGCGACATCGTCCAGCTCCGCGAGGTCGCCCGGCTCGGCGCCGACGGCATCAGCCTCGAGGGCATCCGTCGCATCCTCGAACTCGAGAACGAGGTCGCGGGTCTCCGCAACCGGGTCCGCGAGCTCGAGGCGGCGCTCGCCGACGAGTTCCTCAAGCGTCCCGGCCGCCGGGTCTTCGCGGCGGGAGTCGAGGGCGAGGTCATCTCGATGCGCGCCGGCGTGCGCGCCCGGCGGCCCAATCAGGTCGTCGTCTGGCGTCCCCGATACGAGGACTGACACTCTTCGGCCGCTGATCCGGAGGCTCTCCGCGAGGATCAACGCCCGGTGCCCCCGCCGTCGTTACTGTCGATCGCGTTCGGACCGCCGCACATCGCGGTGGCCGTCGAGGGGGAGGGAAGTCCAGTGCGCCGTGCGATCGTGGTCACCATCGGAGCGGCCGTCGCCGTCGTCGCATCTCTCGGAGCCTCGGCGCCCGCTTCCGCACTCTCGAACACCTACGTCGATTACGGCGAGGGCACCGTCGGTGGATTCGTCAGCAGCCTCGCAGTCGCGCCCGACGGCTCGGTCATCGTCGGCGACAACGCGTCGAACACCGTGGGGAAATACCTGGCCGCCCCGTCGGGCTACACCCTGGCGGCGACCTACACAGGCAACGATCCGTTCGGAGTCGCGCTCGAACCCGACGGCGACGTCGTCGTGGCCGACCGCACGACGGGTTCGATCAACATCCTCCGTGAGAGCGGCGGCGCGTTCTCCGTCATCAGCTCGGTGCCGGTGGCGACGACGCCTCTCGGCGTGGCGACCGACGGAGACGGAACCATCTTCGTCGCCGATTACGGCAGCGACAGTCTGCGGATCGTCGAGCCCTCGGTGGGCGGCGGCTACACCCTCGCGCAATCGGTCCCGGTAGCGCCCGATCCGCGCTTCGTCGCCGTGGCCCCCGACGGCACCGTCGCCATCTCCCATCAGACCTCGCAGGACGTCACGATCCTCACCCCCTCCCCGTCCGGCTCCGCCTACTCGGTGTCGACGGTCACGGTGGGGCCCGCGCTGTACGGCGTCGCCTTCCGCGCCGATGGAACACTCCTCGCGGTCTCGCTGGGCTCGTTCGGCGCCCCCGAGACCCTCTATGTCGCGCGGCCGGGCCCGGCGGGATATGCCGTCACGACGTCGCAGACCATCGCAAGCGACTCCTACTCGATCGCGGTCGGCGCCGACGATCGGGTGCTGATCGGAACACTGTCGGGCACGATCACGACCTACCGGGCCGCCCTCACCAGCTCCGCGACTCCCCCGTCCGTGATGACCGTCGGAGTCCCGCTGTCCGTGACCCTGCCCGCGGAGGGCGGAACGGGCGACTACGTGTGGTCGGTGAGCTCCGGTGCTCTGCCGACCGGCCTGACTCTCGGGGCGACGGGTGGCCTGCTCGGAACCCCGACCACTGCCGGGGGATGGAGTGCGACCCTCTCCGTCGCCGATGCGGCGAACCCCGCCAACTCGACTTCGGTCGTGCTCGCCGGCACCGTCGACCCTGCGCCCGCCGGTGCTCCGACATCCGGCGCCCCGAGCGGTGCCGAGCGCGGTGCCGTTCTCGCCGCGACCGGCGCCGACCCCGGTGAGGCGCTCGGCACCTCCGCTCTGCTGCTGTTCGGCGGCGCCGTCGCCTTCGCGCTGAGCAGGCGACGGAACGCGCTGCGCCAGCGCGACTGACCCACTCCCGCCTCCGCTTCCCCCACATCCGACGACTCCCGACTCGGGCTCCTGCACCCCGTCCGAGGGGGAAAACGGCTCCGGTGAGCGGCCGATGTTCGCTCTGCGAACATTCGTGAGACGGCCCGGATGTGCGGCGCCACGATCCTTCGTAGATTCGTCGGGACATGTCGCGCACCGCAGAGGGTTCAGTGAGGCGACCGTTGGGGGCAGCGCTCTTCGCGCTCGCGCTCGCGGCCGCTCCCGTTCTGCTGCCCGTGCTCCCCGCCGTGCCCGCGTTCGCGGTGTCGGCACCGGCCGAACCGTTCGTGACCGCATCGACCGACGGGATCGGCAACGTCCGCGTCGAGTGGTACACCGACCCGGGCGTCACACAGGTCGAGATCGCCTGGCGCGACTCCCGGGGCGCGACCGACACCAGAACCGTCGGAGCCGAACAGGGCTCCACCTCCTTCACCGGACTTCCGGCCGGCGAGTGGTCGGCCACCGTCACCGCCATCTCCGACGGCGCCCGATCCTCTTCCGTCACCGTCTCGGCGAGCATCGCGGGGGACCCCGCACCGGCCGTGACGCCCGAGGCGGCACCTGTTCCTCAGGCGGCGGCGCCGTCGACGGCGCCCGCCGCGACCGCCTCGCCGGTCAGCGTCGCCTTCGCGGTCGTCCCGCGCGAGGACGGCGCGATCCAGGGAGGCAGCGCGCGTGTCATGGCCTCGGGCCTGCAGGCCTCCTCGCCGTACCAGGTGACCCTCCGCTCGAGTTCCGCCGTCCTCACCACGGGCACGGTCGGGGCCGACGGCGCCATCGACGCGACCTTCGCCCTGCCCGACGACATCGCACCCGGTGACGACGCCCTCGTTCTGACCGCGGTCGGCACCGACGGGCTCCCCGTCTCGGGCGAGTACCCCATCACCGTCGCTGCGCCGGTCGTCGCCGAGCCGACGGTCCCCGCTGCACCCCAGGCCGACACCTCGGAGCCCGGCGGGCTCGACGAGCTCCTCTCCCTTCGCGGCGACGAGGCCGTTCCCGTGCTCCTGGCGGGAACAGTCGGCGCGACCGCAGCCACGGGTGCTGCGGTCGGAGCCGCCAGCGTCGTCAACGGTCGCCTCCGCCGCCTCCGCCTCTCCCGCTTCATCGACCGCGACCTCGCCGGTCTGCCCCCGCTGCCCAAGGGAGGCTTCGCCGACACGGTCCGCGATGTCCTGACGGTGCTCAGAGGGGTCCGATGACCCGGGGGCTGCGCACAGCCCCGTCCGCCGCCGATGCACGGGGGTCCCGCACCGGGACCGGGCGACACCGCCTCCTCGCGGTCGTCGCGGTGCTCGCGCTGCTCGCGGGAGCCGGTTCCATCGCCTTCGGGCCCGCGCCGACCGCGTCGGCGCAGGCCGCGCTCGACACGGTGTCGATCACCAAGACCGCCCAGAACGTCTTCCGAGCCCAGGTGACGCTCGCCTCGAGCCAGACCGGACGCTGGGAGTACCGGTTCATCGCCCGGAACACGGCCACGGGCGAGATCTACGCCCAGAGCATCACGCTGGCGCCGGAGTACGGCCGCAGCTACACCTTCACGATGCAGGACCTGCCCAGCGGGCTCTACGACCTCAGCATCGAGGAGCGGATCTGGGGGAACGACGCCTCGATGGTCGTCCGTGCGACCTCGCAGCAGACGATGGGCTTCCTCGCCCCGACCGGTGTCTCCGCGGTCGCCGCCGGATCCGGATCTCTGCGGGTGAGCTGGACCCCGCCGGTCCCCGCGCCGTCGCCGGGCGGATACCGGGTCCAGTGGCGTCCCTCCGGCAGCGTCGGCGCCTGGTCCCGCGCGGACATCCAGGGTTCCGAGGTCGGACAGACGCTGATCACCGGACTGACCGACGGGGTCGACTACGACGTGCGGGTCAGCACCGTGGGAGGCTCCGACGTCGCCACGGGGACCGAGTACCTCAGCTCGGCCGCCGTCACGGCTCGGCCCGTCGCCGCCCCGGATGCCCCCACGACTGTGTCCGCGATCGCCGGTGACGCCAGCGCCGTGTGGACCCTCGCCGTGCCGTCCTCGGCCGCGCGGCCGAGTGATCCGGGCGCCCTCGTGTTCGCCTACTCCGTGCGGGGCTCGAATACCTGGATCCCGACCGCCCCCTCCCGTTCCGGAACGGTATGGACCTTCTCGGGCCTGCCCAACGGCAGCTCCGTCGATCTGCGCGCCCACGCGGTGAATGCCGCGGGGTCGAGCGCCGACGTCACCGTCACGGTCCGTCCCCTCGCCCTGCCCGTCATGCCGGTATTCGGCAGGGTCACTCGCGTCGAGGGCGGTTTCGAGCTGGCCGCCTCGTTCCCCGGGGGAACGGCGAATCCGGTCGACTCCGTCGAGTGGCAGATCGCCACGATCGTCGGCGGCGCCTCCACTTCCTGGGTCTCCGTGAACCCCGGGCGCGCGGAATCCGGACGATGGAGTTTCGCGCCTCTCTCGGCGGGTGGCGACTACCGGGTGCGCGCGCGCTCGGTGAACGCGGTGGGCGCCGGGCCCTGGGCGGAATCGACGACGATCCGAGCGATCCGTGCGCCGTCGACGCCCACCGTGGTGTCGGCCACCCGTGGAGACGGATCGGTGAGCCTCGTCGTCGACTTCGCATCGCAGGACGCACGACCGAGCCTCGGCAGCGATGCGCGCTGGCAGGTCTCCGCCGATGACGGAGACACCTGGACGACCGTCTCCGCCACGGCCGCCGGTGACGCATGGGTCGTCAGCGGTCTGCAGAACGGCGCCGACTACCGCTTCCGCGTCGGCGCGGTCAACGACGTCGGACAGTCGGGCTGGAGCGCGCAGTCGGGCTCCGCGACCCCGGTCGCAGCGCCGTCGTCGCCGACGCTCGGCGAACCCGCCCTCGACGACGCCCGAGTGGCGCTCGAGGTGTCGCAGACCTCGTCCGCGAGCGCGCCGCTGCAGGGACTCGAATGGCAGCTGGCGTCCGAGAGCGACGAGGCGGCGGGCGTCTGGACGGACCTGACCCCGTCGCTCGTCGACGGCACGGCGACCATCAGCGACCTCGCCGTCGGAACGAGGTACACGGTGCGTGTGCGCGCCGTCAACGATGTCGGTGCGAGCGCCTGGACCTACTCGACCGCGTTCACGGCGCTCGGGATCCCCCTTCAGCCGGAGGTCGCCTCCGTGCGGGCCCTGCCGGGATCGATCGAGGTCGAGGCTGCATTCCCCGAGGCGCCCGGGCGCTCGAGCGAGCCCGCTGACGCGCGCTGGCAGATCAGGGACATGAGCGCCGGAGGCCCCTGGCACGACGTGACCGTCACCGAGGCGGCGGCGGGCCGGTACGTCCTCGACGGCCTCACCGACGGACACGACTACCTGGTGCGCATCATCGCGGTCAACGCGCGGGGCATCAGCTTCTCCACGACGGCTTCACCGGTCCGGCCCGTCTCCGCGCCCGCCGCGCCGGTCCTCGGCAGCGTCACCGGGCGCGATGCGCAGATCGCCGTCGCCGCATCGATCGCATCACCCGCAGGAGCTCCGGCCTCGACGATCGTCTGGCAGGTCGCCGAGGTCCGCTTCGCGGCGGCACCCGTCGGGCAGACGGGATCCGCGGTGCCGCCGAGCGCCGGACGCCTCGCCGCATCGGTCGCCCCCGCCCACGGCTGGGTGCAGAGCCTGGGCGCCTGGACGACGGTGAGCGCCTCGCTCGTCGGCGACCGGTACCTGCTGTCGGGACTGACGAACGGGTCGACCTACCAGGTCCGCGCGATCGCGGAGAACGGCTCGGGTCGGGCGATCTCGACCCCCAGCGCCAACACGACCCCCGTGTCGGCTCCGGCCGCCCCCGTGTTCCGCACGATCGGAACCGGACGCGGCTCCATCCTCGCCGCGTTCGAGGGCACCTCGACCGTCAGCGCCCCCGTGCTCGCTCTCGGCTGGCAGATCGCACCGGTCTCCTCCGGCCAGGTCGGCGAGTGGCGCAGCGTGGGCTCGCAGGACATCGGCTCTCTGCTGGTCACCGAGAACGGTGCGACCTCCACTGTCGCGAACGCCTACCGCGTCGGCGGGCTCGTCGAAGGGCAGTCCTACCTGATCCGGGTTCGCACCGCGAACGCGACGGGTGTCAGCGCCTGGACCCAGTGGACGGGAGCCCTCACCGCGTCGGCGGCCCCCGCCGGCGGAGGGGGTGTCATCGTCGAGGACCCGGTCCAGGAACCGACGATCGGTGCTGCGCCCACCACGAAGACGGGCTCGACCATCGGCACCGTGACCGGGACCGGCGGCAAGGGCGGGTCCCGTGGAGCTTCGGGGAGCGCCACCGCGGCGGTTCCCGCGGCCACCACGGCAGCCGGCTCGGCCCGCAGCATCGCCGTCACCTCGATCGTGGCCGGGACGATCGGCGCCCCCACCGCGGTCGGCTCCTCCGTCGACGCCGCGACCCTCGACGTCGCCCAGGCTCCGACGATCGAGCCGGCACCGGTGGCGCAGCCGCAGGAGATGATGGCGGGTGGAGCGGGGATCCTGGGCGTCCTCGGGATGCTCGGCGCCGCCATCCGCTGGTACCTCCGGCGACGGGCTCGCAACCGGACCGAGCCGCCCATCGTCCCCGTCGCCGCCTGACATCGCTCAGCCGCCCGCAACCCGGACATGGCAGGGTGGAGACGTGGTCTCGACAGAGGAACTCATCGAGCACGACGTGCAGCTCGGCCTGGGCTCGCCGTGGGTGGTGATCGTCTGGGACGACCCCGTCAACCTGATGACCTACGTCACGTGGGTGTTCACGAGCTACTTCGCGATGACGAAGCCCGTGGCCGAGCGGCTGATGCTGCAGGTGCACAACAGCGGCAGCGCTGTCGTCGCGACGGGCACGCGCGAGGAGATGGAGCGCCACGTCGAGGCCATGCACGGCTACGGGCTCTGGGCGACGCTCCGACGGGCGGACGAGTGAACTCCGGCTTCGTCCGCGTCGGCGACCTGATCGAGCGCGACTTCTCGGCCGAGGAGGTCGATGTGCTGACCAGTCTCGCGGTCGGCCTCGACGACACTCTCGACGCGGCTGAGGGAGACGACCCGGTGCTCGACCGCCTCCTGCCCGCCGCCTATGGCGACGACGACCCCGAGGCCTCCGCCGAGTTCGCGCGGTTCACCCGGGAGCGCATCGCCGAGGCGAAGCGCGGCCGCCTCACGCGTCTGCTCCTCCTCTCCGCCGATGAGCACGGCGACGGATCGCGCCTCTCCCTCGACGAGGCCGCGGCACAGGAGTGGCTCCTCGCCCTCAACGACATCCGGCTCGCGCTCGCCGCTCGGATCGGTGTCGACCGCCTGGGCGACCCTCGGCTCGGGCCGATCGGCGACGTCTACGACTGGCTGGGCTGGCTGCAGTCCGGGCTGCTCGACACCGTCGACGGGTAGCTCGGTTCGCTCACGGCGTGCGCCGACCCCTTGCTCGACCTGGCTTTGACCGACGCTCACGAGTAAAGTTGAGTCAGCCAGACTCAAGTCGTGAGGTATCGGACCAGAAGGAGGCAGGGATGGCCAGAATGCAGGGCGCCCCCGCGAGTGACGAGAACGCCAAATCCGCACTCGAGCAGTACGGGATCAACCTCACCGAGATCGCCCGAAGCGGCAAGCTCGACCCTGTCATCGGACGCGACTCCGAGATCCGTCGCGTCAGCCAGGTCCTGACCCGCCGCACCAAGAACAACCCCGTGCTCATCGGCGAGCCGGGTGTCGGCAAGACGGCGGTCGTCGAAGGGCTGGCGCAGCGCATCGTCGCGGGAGACGTCGCCGACTCCCTGAAGAACAAGCAGCTCGTCGCTCTCGACATCTCCGCTCTCATCGCCGGTGCGAAGTACCGCGGCGAGTTCGAGGAGCGGCTGAAGGCCGTCCTCAAGGAGATCAACGACTCCGACGGCCAGGTCATCACCTTCATCGACGAGCTGCACACGCTCATGGGTGCCGGTGGGGGCGAGGGCTCGGTCGCGGCCGCCAACATGCTGAAGCCCATGCTCGCCCGCGGCGAGCTGCGCATGATCGGCGCGACGACGCTCGACGAGTACCGCCAGTTCATCGAGAAGGACGCCGCCCTCGAGCGTCGATTCCAGCAGGTCTACGTCGGGGAACCGAGTGTCGAGGACACCGTCGCGATCCTCCGCGGTCTGAAGGACCGTTACGAGGCGCACCACAAGGTGTCGATCGCCGACTCGGCGCTCGTCGCCGCCGCGTCCCTGTCCAACCGCTACATCCCCTCGCGTCAGCTGCCCGACAAGGCCATCGACCTCATCGACGAGGCCGCCTCGCGACTGCGGATGGAGATCGACTCGGCTCCCGTCGAGATCGACGAGCTCCGACGTTCGGTCGATCGGCTGAAGCTCGAGGAGATGGCGCTGAAGCGGGAGAAGGACGACGCCTCCAAGTCCCGCCTCGAGAAGCTGCGCATCGACCTGGCCGAACGCCAGGCTCGGCTCCAAGAGCTCGAGAAGCGCTGGGAGCGCGAGCGAGCCGATCTCAACCGCGTGGGAAATCTCAAGGAGAAGGTGACCGCACTGCAGATCCGCGCGGAGCGAGCGCAGCGCGAGGGCAACCTCGAGGAGGCATCCCGCCTGCTGTATGGCGAGATCCCCGTCATCGAGCGCGAGCTGCTCGAGGCCGAGCGCGCCGAGGAGGCGCCCGACGAGCCGCGCATGGTGAACGACCAGGTCACCGATGAGGACATCGCCGCGGTCGTCGCCGCCTGGACCGGGATCCCCATGGGCCGGCTGCTGCAGGGCGAGACCGAGAAGCTGCTCCACCTCGAGGGCGAACTCGGCAAACGGCTCATCGGGCAGAAGAGAGCCGTCGCCGCGGTCTCCGATGCGGTGCGGCGCACCCGCGCAGGCATCTCCGATCCCGACCGCCCGACGGGCTCGTTCCTGTTCCTCGGTCCGACGGGCGTCGGCAAGACCGAGCTCGCCCGCGCGCTCGCCGAGTTCCTGTTCGACGACGAGAAGGCCCTCGTGCGCATCGACATGAGCGAGTACGGCGAGAAGTTCGCCGTCTCCCGACTGGTCGGGGCGCCTCCCGGATACGTCGGATACGAGCAGGGCGGACAGCTCACCGAGGCGGTTCGACGTCGTCCCTACTCCGTCGTGCTGCTCGACGAGGTGGAGAAGGCCCACCCCGAGGTGTTCGACATCCTGCTGCAGGTGCTCGACGACGGCCGCCTGACCGATGGTCAGGGGCGCACGGTCGACTTCCGCAACACGATTCTCATCCTCACCTCCAACCTGGGCAGCCAGTTCCTCGTCGACCAGACCCTGACGACCGAGCAGAAGGAGGAGGCCGTGCAGGCGCTCGTGCGCCAGGCGTTCAAGCCCGAATTCGTCAACCGTCTCGACGACATCGTCGTGTTCTCGGCACTGTCGACCGACGACCTCGGCCAGATCGTGTCGCTCTACATCGACCGGCTCGAGCGCCGCCTCGGTGAGCGTCGACTGCAGCTCGCGGTCACCCCCGATGCGCGCGCCTGGCTCGCGGAGCGCGGCTACGACCCGATCTACGGCGCTCGCCCGCTGCGTCGACTGATGCAGCACGAGATCGACGACAAGCTCGCGAACGCGCTGCTCGCCGGTGAGATCCGCGACGGCGACACCGTACGGGTCGACGTGGCACCCGGCGGCGAGGGACTCGTGGTCGCCAAGTTCGAGTTCGTCGAGGCCTGACGTTTGGGCCTCGTCGACATCGCCGACGGCCTCTACGACGAGCTGCCCGGCGCCTTCATCACGGCGCGCGCCGCCGCGGTGAGGCAGGCCAGATCAGACGGCGATCGGGCGCTCGCCGACCAGATCGGGCGGCTTCCCAAGCCCTCGGTCGCCGCCTGGGCGGTCAATGCTCTCGTCCGGCACCGCCCCGACGTGATGGACGCGGTCCGCTCACTCGGCGACTCGCTGCGGGAGGCGCAGGCGGACCTCGACTCGGATGCGCTCCGCGCGCTCGTCCAGCAGAGACGCAAGGTCGTCGCCCAGCTCGGCGGGGAGGCGCAGAAGCTCGGCGACGAGCTCGGGCAGAAGATCACGCCCGCGGCGCGCGACGAGCTGGAGCAGACGCTGGGCGCGGCGCTCGCCGACAGCGACGCCACGTCGGCGGTGATGACGGGGCGCCTGGTGCGCTCTCTCGCATCGACAGGGTTCGACGCGGTCGACCTCGAGGGCGCTGTCGCCGGGGGAGACGCCGCCACTCCGAGCACGCGGACTGCCAAGCGGCCCGCGTCGGCGGGGAAGCCGAACGATATCGAGCTGGCGCGCGCCAAGCGCGAGAAGGAGCTGGCCGACCGGCGGAACGAGGTCGACCAAGCGGATGTTGCACTCCGCGCCGCCATCGCAGCGCAAGGGGACGCCGCCGGTCGTCATACCGAGGCGAAGACGAGACGGGACGATCTTCGCGTGCGCATCGCCGACCTGCAGAGGCAGCTCGACGAGCTCGAGTCCGATCTGTCATCGGCGACGAGCGAGGTGCGGCGTTCGGCGGCGGATCAGGACGACGCCGACGAGGCCGTCGCCCAGGCGGAGCGCCGAGCCGATCGCGCCGAGGAACGCCTCGCGGCCCTGCAACGACGACGCTGAGACCGCCCTCCTGTCGGCTTCGGGCAGTCCGAGGACTACCCGAAGCGGACAGGTGCGAAACGGGCTCCGGAGCGATCAGCTCCGAGCTGCGCGGCGGCGCGCCGCCATCAGCAGTGCGCCCGCTCCGAGGAACAGCAGCGCGGCAGGGGCGAGGAACCCGGCCTGCGCGGGACCCGTCTCCGCGAGCATCGGACCCGTGTTCGAGGCGGAGGCCGTGACGATCGGTGCGACGAGGCTGAACGCGACCGGCTCCGACGGCAGCGACAGGATCTCGGGGATCAGCGTGGTGGTGGGGTCGCTGGTGTGCACCGCGGTCACCGCGAAGCTGCCGTAGGCGAGGGTGTAGGTCGCCGTCCAGGTCCCGTCGGGCTGGACGATGATCGGGGTAGCCAGGCTCAGCGGATCGACCGAGGAGAGCGCAGCGGCGCTGGCCTCATCCGCCGCGACGACGACGAGCGCGATTCCGTTGCCGGGGATACCGGTTCCCGAGAAGGTCACGGACGTTCCCACGATCGCGGCCGATGTCGGCGCGGTGATCACGGGCGCGGCGACCGGGTCGGGCAGGTCGTTCGAGACGGTGACGGCCTCCAGGGCGATGCCGTCCGCGTCGACTCCCGAGAAGGTGACGCTGACCGGGTTCTCCGTCGCCGGAGCGAACGGGACGACGAAGGTGAAGTTGCCGTCGGCGTCCACCGGCACGGAGCCGAGAGTGAGTTCGCCGAGGAGCGGGTACTCGGTCGACGCGGTCAGGGTCGCGCCCACCGGTGCGGTGCCCGTGTAGGTCACCGTCCGCGCCGAAAGGGTCTCGCCTTCCCGGGGGCTGGTCACCTCGATGACTCCTGCGGGCGTCGCAGGCTCCTCCTCGACGGGAGGGAGTGTGACGGTGAGCAGCAGCTCGTCCGGCTCGCTGTCGCCGGCGACGGTCTGGACGACGGCGATCGACTGGGTCTCCACCGCGTCGTCGGCGAATGCGACCGGCACGGTGAACGCGCCGTCGGTGACGGTCACAGGGCCGAAGACTCCCGTGTCGGTGGCGACCAGCACGGTTGCCCCGTCGGTTCCCGTGCCGACGACGTCGACGGAACGGGACTCGAGAGCGGCGCCGTCGGTCGGTGCCGAGACGATCAGGGTTCCGGGTGCGGCCTGAGCCGGGGCGGCGGTGATCATGACGCCGCCGACGGCGAGGAGGGCGGTTGCGGGCGCGGCGATCGCAGCCCGCCAGAGGCGGGAGAGGGGCATGGGTGGCCTTCGGGTTCGGGTGAGCGGGGTTCCGGAGAAGAGCCGGAGGGGCGTCCGCGCTCATCACCGAGCTTCAAGCAGATGGGGGTGGAGCTATCAGCTGACCGACAGCAAACACGCTGCAAACGGGGGTCAGGAAGACTTCATTCAGAACTCACAGTCACCGCTCAGGCAGCGGGAGCGGGTGGCGCGCGATGAGCCAGTGCGACCAGGGCCGCGGCGGCTCCGATCGCGGCCACGATCGCCGTTCCGATATCGACGGCGAGCGGCAGGCTCGCTTTGGTGGCGATGGCGCCCAGTCCGAACGCGACAGTCGCCTGAGTCAGGTAGGCGATGGTGTACGCCGACGAGAGCACGCTCGCCCGGTGGCGGACCGGCGCCGCCGCGGTGAGCACGCCCAGTCCGCCGGCGAAGAGCAGGCTGTAGCCGACCCCGCCGATCGCGGACGCCAGAAGGAACAGGGGGAGCGACAGGACGAGGCCCGCGGCGATGAACAGAAGCAGGCCGATGACGGCGACGACCGCGCCGGCCGCGATAGAGATGCGCGGGCGGAGCCTTCCGCGTCGCGCGATGAGAGCGGTGACGCCGATCGCGACGGCGGATACCGAGAGGACCGCCCCGTTGGCGAGGTCGCTGTCGGAATGCACGAGATCCTTCGCCACCTGCGCGCCGAGCGCGAGGAAGATCGCCCCGATCGAATAGGCGCCGGAGACGGCGAGAGCCGCGGAGGCGAAGCCGGTCCGCAGACCCGCCGGGACGCGCAGCGGGCTCGGCCGCCATCGGCCGCGGGCGGCGTCCACCGTGTTGCGCGGCATGAACCAGACGAGCGCGGCGGTGATCGCCGACAGCACGACGAGGACCCAGTAGGACAGGTGCAGCGGATCCGGGAGGTATTGCAGCATCGCGCCGCTCACCAGCGTGGCCAGGGCCAGGCCGGTCGCCGTCGACGCGGTCGTCGCGCTGCTCGCTCGGGCGGCGCCGTCGGGCCCGCCGGCGTCGACCATGGCTGCGGTGGCGGGACTGAGTGAGAGACCGACGCCGAGTCCCATGAGCGCGCGGCCGACGAACACCCATGCCACATCGGGCGCGAGCGCGAGCGAGAGGGCCCCGAGGGTCAGTGCGCTGATGCCGATGAGGATCGATGCGCGCCGCCCGATGAAGTCGGAGAGTCCACCGAATAGGAGGAGAACGGGGACGAGGACGAGCGGGTAGATCGCGAATATCGCGGACGTGGTCGCGGTCGGCAGATTCCACTCGCTCGCGTAGTGCGGATAGATCGCCGAGGGCGCCCCGCTCGCCCACAGGCTGAGCCCTGCCACTGCGGCACCTGTCCAGAACTGACCCCGGAGGGGGAAGGTGATCATGGCGCCTTCTTCATCTGCTCGGACCGGACTCGCGTCACGCTAGCAGGCTGAATAGGAAAAACCTAGCTAGCTTGATAGGCTCGACGCGTGGTCGTCGCTCTGTCCGCCAGGACTCCGAACTGCTCCATCGCCCGCACGCTCGAGATCGTGGGGGAGCGGTGGACGCTCCTCGTCGTGCGCGAGGCGTTCCTCGGGCGGACGCGGTTCGCCGAGATCCGCGAACGTCTCGGGGTTGCCCCCGACGTGTTGACCGACCGGCTCGACACACTCGTGGCGTTCGGTGTCCTCGAGCGCTCGCCCTACCGCGACGGCGGGCGCACGCGTGACGAGTACCTGCTCACGGATGCGGGGCGCGGGCTCGGTCCGGTGCTGATCGCGCTCGCCGAGTGGGGCGACGAACACCGGCCCCCTCGGGTGCCCCAAGCGACGCACGCCGTCGACGGCGCGACGGGTGCGACGTTGCGCGTGGCTCTCCTGCGCGAGGACGGCTCGGTGGCCGATCCGCTGACGATGCAGCTGCGCACCGACAGACCGGCGTAGCCCGTCCGACCGGCTGCCGCGGCAGCCGTCCCTCGTCACTCGCAGTACTGGGTGGCGATGACCCGCACCGCGGACTGCGCCTGATCGATCGTCAGTTCACCGTCGGCCACGGGACCGAGCTGCTCGAGGGCGAGCTCGTCGACCGCGTCGCTGTCCTCGCCGTCGTCGAGCGCCTTGCAGACGGCGTCGGCGACCGTCACCGACCCATCGTCTCCGAGCCCGGGGGCCACCTCCTCGAGCGCGACGAGGAGGGCGCCCGGATCCACCGCCTCGGGGGTCGTGCCGCTGGGGGTCTGGTTGTCACCGGCCGTGCACCCGGTGAGCAGGCCGACGACGAGAACGAGAGGGGCGAGTGTGACCAGGGTGGGAGAGCGCATCCGCAACGGTAGGCAGCAGCCGTGGTCGGCTCCCGCTGTCGGGGTCGACTCCTAGGCCGCGCCCACCGGGCTCACGGTTTGCACGCGGGGACCGGTCAGCGGGTCAATTCGGCCGTGATCACGGCCGCGAAGGCGTCGATGTCGGCCTCGGTCGTGTCGAACGCGCACATCCAGCGCACCTGCCCGGCCGCCCGATCCCAGTCGTAGAAGCGGTACTGCTCGCGGATGCGGTCGGCGGCCGCGTTGTCGAGAACGGCGAACACGGCGTTCGCCTGCGTTTCCTGGCTGAAGGCCAGTCCGGGGGTGCCCTCGAGGGCGTCCCGCAGTCGGCGGGCCATCGCGTTGGCGTGACCGGCCGCGCGCAGCCCGAGGCCGTCGTCGAAGAGGGCGAGCAGCTGAGCGCTCGCGAAGCGCATCTTGCTGGTCAGCTGCATGCTGAGCTTGCGGAGGAAGAGGATGCCCTGCACCCGGCTGGGATCGAGGACCACGATCGCCTCGGCTCCGAGCAGGCCGTTCTTCGTGCCGCCGAAGCTGACGACGTCGACACCGGCGTCGGTGGTGAACTCGCGGAACGGAACCCCGAGCGCGGCGCCCGCGTTCCAGATGCGGGCGCCGTCCATGTGCACGGCCATGCCCTGCTCATGCGCGTAGTCGGCGATCGCGCGCACTTCGGACGGCGTGTAGAGCGTGCCGAGCTCGGTGGTCTGCGTGATGCTCACGGCGAGCGGCTGGGCGCGGTGTTCGTCGCCCCAGCCCCACGCCTCGAGAGCGATGAGGTCGGGGGTCAGCTTGCCGTCCGGGGTCGGCACGGTGAGAAGCTTGAGGCCGCTCACCCGCTCGGGGGCGCCGCCCTCGTCGGTGTTGATGTGCGCTGTGCTCGCGGTGATCACGGCGCCCCATCGAGGCAGCATCGAGGTGAGGGCGACGACGTTCGCGCCGGTGCCGTTGAAGACGGGGAAGACCTCGGCGGCCTCGCCGAACTGCTCGCGCATGACCTCGCCGAGCTTCGCCGTGTAGACGTCCTCGCCGTACGAGATCTGATGCCCGCCGTTCGCCTCGGCGAGGGCCGTCAGCACCTCGGGGTGGACGCCCGCGTAGTTGTCGGACGCGAACGTGCGCTTGTCGGCATCATGCAATCTCACCCTCCCATCCTCCCAGGTCGCAAGGGGCGGGCGTTCCGGCTCGATGCGCACGTTACGCCCGGCCCCGCACGCCGGAACATGCGCGCACGCGTGCGCGGTGGGCCCAGTGCCCGCGGAAGTCTGCGCGCGACGGCGGACTCCCCGGGAGGGCGATCCCGATCCGCCGCTTAGGATTGCGGGCGTGAACAGGCCCGTCGACGGTGATCATGCGCCGAGTCGATAGCGTTCCCCGCCCCGACTGGCGCGCCCGACTGGACGAGGTCGGCTTCAGCTTCTACGACATGGAATCCGAGGGCGGTCGGCCGTACTGGAACGAGTCCGCTGCTTACGCGTTCCGGCTGGAGGAGATCGAGCGGATCGAGGCGGCGACCAAGGAGCTCTTCGACCGCTGCATGGACGCGGTCGAGCACATCGTGCGGAAACGCCGGTACGCGGAGTTCGGAATCCCGACCCCCTTCCACGACCTCGTCGGCGAATCCTGGGACGAGGACGATCCGACCGTCTACGGCCGCTTCGACCTCGCCTACGACGGGGATCGAGCGATCAAACTGCTCGAGTTCAACGCCGACACCCCCACTTCGCTCGTCGAGACGGCCGCTGCCCAGTGGCAGTGGCTCGCCGAGAGCCGCGGCGAGGGGGCCGACCAGTTCAACAGCCTCCACGAGCAGCTCATCGAGCAGTGGCAGCACATCCGCACGTCGCGCTGGGGACTGCCGGACGGCGCACGCCTGCACCTCGCTTCGCTGCACGATTCGGGCGACGGCGAGCTCATCGTCGAAGACTTCGACACCGTCGCGTACATGGCCGAGACCGCCGAGGCCGCGGGCTTCGACACCAAGCTGGTCTTCGTCGAGGACATCAAGTGGCAGACCGACGAGGCCCGTTTCGTCGACGCGGACGGCGAACCGATCCGGCACATCTTCAAGCTGTACCCGTGGGAGTGGATGGTCACCGAGCAGTTCGGCGGGTTCCTCCTGCGCAGTCGTGAGGCCACCCGGTGGGTCGAGCCGGCCTGGAAGCTGCTGCTCAGCAACAAGCAGCTCCTCGTGGTGCTGTGGGAGCTCTTCCCCGACCATCCCAACCTGCTGCCCGCTTTCGCGACGGCCGAGCCGTTCCGTCGCCGGCCCTACGTGTCGAAACCGCGGCTCGGCCGGGAAGGCGCCAACGTGACGGTGTTCGACGGATCGGGGTTCCCCATCGCGGAGAACGGCGGCGGATACGGCGACGAGGGCTTCATCTACCAGGCCCGCGCACGGTTCGCACCGATCCGAGGCAAGACGGCCATCGTCGGCAGCTGGATCGTCGGAGAGACTCCGGCCGGCATCGATCTGCGCGAGACCAGCGGACCCATCACGGGGGATCTCGCCGAGTTCGTTCCCCACTTCATCGAGGACTCACCATGACGGAACGCCGACGTCTCACCCGCTCGCTCACGCTCACGGGTCTCGCCCGGCAGTCGCGAGGTGCCCGCACGGGCGTGCTCGCCGCCGTCTCGATCGCGGGCGCGACCCTGGCGCTCGCCGGCTGCACCGCGCCCGACGACGGCATCGTGCTCGAGGGCGCCGACGGCGAGAAGTACGTCGTCCCCGAGGACGCGGAGCGACCCGAGTACAACACGCGCGAGGACTGCATCGCCGACGTCACGGAACAGATCCGCAAGCTCGAGGAGCAGGGGGAGTCGATCGTCGACGATCCCGAGGACCTCTGCGAGTCGACCGAGGGGTATCACGGCGCTTACGGGCATGCCTGGGTCGGTCCGCTGATCTTCGCCGCGGGCCGCTGGAACTCGCCGCTCGTCGCGGGCTGGTCGCCCGTCGCGAACGGCGGCTTCGCGGCACCCGGATCGCGCATCCAGTCCGACGTCGTCAGCCCGGCGCCGTCCGGAGCGAAGACGGGCGACCGCGCACCGCTCGCGGGCGGCTTCGGCTCGACGGGGAAGAGCGGCTTCGGCGAGTCCACCGGCGGCTGACCCGCCCGCCCGCTGAGCGCAGCGAAGCGAAGGGACTTGCGTGGGGTGTGGACCCTTCGTTTCGACGAGCTCAACGGGCGGCCTGCCCCCACGGCCTTCGTTTCGCTGCGCTCAACGGGCGGCCTAGCGGCGTGGCCCCGCCCGCTGAGCCTGTCGAAGCGAAGGGGCTTGCGTGGGGTGTGCGGCCGTCGTTTCGCTCCGCTCAACGGCGGCCTGGCCCCGCCCGCTGAGCGCAGCGAAGCGAAGGGAGTTGCCGGTGGCGTGCAGCCGTCGTTTCGACCGGCTCGGCGGGGTCAGTCCTCGAGGGACTTGCCGCGCAGGTCCGGAAGCATGAGCGCGCCGATCGCCGCGACCGCGAACACCGCGGCGAACACGCCGAACGGCAGGACGACCCCGCCGAGCGCGAGCAGGCCCGGAACGCACAGGGGAGCGATGATCGATGCCAGCCGACCGAAACCGGCCGCCCAGCCGGCGCCGGTTCCGCGAACACGGGTCGGGTAGATCTCCGGCGTCACCGCGTAGAGCGCACCCCAGGCTCCGAGGTTGAAGAACGACATCAGCGAGCCGAAGACGAGGATTGCCGTGACGTCCCCCGCCGTGCCGAAGAGTCCGGCGGCGACCGCCGACCCGAGCAGGAAGACGGCGAGCGTGACGCGGCGACCCCACTTCTCGACGAGCCACGCGGACACCGCGTATCCGGGCAGCTGGGCGAGCGTGATGATCAGCGTGTACTCGAACGAGCGCACAAGCGAGAACCCCTGCGCGACGAGCAGGGTCGGCAGCCAGATGAACGCGCCGTAGTAGGCGAAGTTGACGCAGAACCAGACGAGCCAGAGCGAGAGCGTGCGGCGGCGCAGCGCAGAACCGAACAGGGTCGCGAGGGGCCGGACGGTCGCGGCGGGAGGCGTCGACGGCTCGGCGACCTCGGGCGGTGAGGCGACGCCGGCGGCGCTCTCGAAATCGCGCACGACCTTCTCCGCCTCGGCGTGGCGACCCTTCGACTCGAGGAACCGGACCGATTCGGGGAGTCCCAGCCGCACGAAGATGGCGTAGACCGCGGGAACGGCCCCGAACGCGAGCGCCCAGCGCCAGCCGTCGTCGCTGGTCGGGACGACGAAGTAGCCGATCACGGCGGCAGCAGTCCAGCCGACGGCCCAGAACGACTCGAGGATCACGACGATCCGGCCCCGGATCCGGGCGGGTGCGAACTCGCTCACGAGGGTCGACGCGATCGGCAGCTCGGCGCCGAGGCCGAGGCCCACGAGGAAGCGCAGCGCGACGAGCGCGGCGATCGACCAGGACAGCGCGGACAGACCGGTGAAGAGGCCGTAGACGAGGAGCGTCAGCGCGAACACCTGCCGCCGACCGATCTTGTCGGCGAGCAGTCCCCCGACGCTCGCCCCGATCGCCATACCGAGGAATCCCGCGGAGGCGACCCAGGAGAGATCGGCCGCTTCGACGTTCCAGACGACCACGAGCTGCGCGATGACGAACGAGATCAGGCCGACGTCCATGGCGTCGAGCGCCCAGCCGATGCCGCTGCCGCCGAGAAGACGGAAGTGCTTCCGGGTCCAGGGCAGCGCGTCGAGACGCTGCGAGCGGGTGCGGGCGGTGGTGGTACTCGTCATGACCGTCGCTTCCGAGAGGTGTGCAGGCCCCAAAAGGCTATCGGCGAGCTCGCTGCCGAGACAGCGGAGGCCGGATTCCGTCCAACTTGTGCCGATACAGTGCCGCACGACAGCCCGCGCACTCGACGAGAGCACGGCAGCGGGACGCGACGAGGGAGCAGCGGACATGACAGAAGCGCCGAGCGGTGCAGACGGATCGGCTTCACCCACCACGACCCTGGTCGTCCTGGGTGCGTCGGGAGATCTCGCGTCGCGTCTTCTGCTGCCGGCGCTCGGCCAGTTGCTCACGCACGAGCCCGGCCGTCGCATCCGCCTCATCGGGGCGGGCATGGACGAGTGGGATGACGCGCACTGGCGCGAAGTGGTCACGACGTCCTTCGCGAAGACCGACTCCACCGGCGACGCGGTCGACGCGGTGATAGCAGGGGCCACCTACCGACGCTCAGATGTGACCCGGGCGGCCGACCTCGAGGCGCTGATCGCCGGAGCCGATGGCCGGGTGGCCCTGTACTTCGCGCTTCCGCCCGCGATCGCGGCGAAGGCCTGCGTCGCCCTCGAGGACGTCGCACTCCCCGCGGGACTGATCCTGGCGCTCGAGAAGCCCTTCGGCACGAACGAGGCCAGCGCCCACGCGCTCAATGAGCAGCTGGAGAAGCTCGTTCCCGAGGACCAGGTGTATCGGATCGATCACTTCCTCGGCCGGTCCACCGTCGTGAACGTGCTCGGGGTGCGGTTCGCGAATCGCGTCTTCGAGCCGGTGTGGTCGGCGGAGCACATCGAGTCGGTCGTCATCCGCTACGACGAGGCTCTCGGCCTCGAGGGCAGGGCGGGGTACTACGACAAGGCCGGCGCCCTGGCGGACATGATCCAGAGCCACCTGCTGCAGGTGCTCGCCGTGGTCGCGATGGAGCCCATTGCGAGCCTCAGCGCACGAGATCTCCGCGATGGGATCGGTGTCGTGCTGCGCGCCACCTCGGTCTGGAACGACGACCCGATCGGCTCCTCGCATCGTGCCCGCTACAGCGCCGGAGAGGATGCCGGCCGCACGCTCGCGGCCTATGTCGATGAGCCCGGGGTCGACCCGGCGCGGGGCACGGAGACCCTCGCCGAGATGACCGTGCAGATCTCGAACGCCCGCTGGCACGGGGTCCCCTTCACACTGCGCTCGGGGAAGGCTCTCGGCGCTCGCCGCAGCGAGATCGTCATCACCTTCCGTCCGCCGTCGCATCTGCCCGTCGGATTCACCGGAACGGCCGAGCCGTCGGTGCTGCGCCTCTCGCTCGGACCCGACGAGATGGCACTCGACCTCAACATCAACGGTCCCGGCGACCCCTTCGAACTCGATCGCAGTGTGATGGAGGCGCAGTTCGGGGCCGGCGAGATGGTCGCCTATGCCGAGGTTCTGCAGGGGATCCTCGAGGGCGACCCGACTCTCGCGGTGCGCGGAGACACCGCCGAACAGTGCTGGCGGATCGTGGAACCGGTGCTCGAGGCGTTCCGCAACGGTTCGGTGCCGCTCGACGAGTACCCGGCGGGCACCCCCGGCCCAGCGGAGTGGCCGGTCATCTGAGCGGGCAGGTTCGAGCGGCCGCGTCGGACGTCCGTGTTCGGACGTGTCCCCGGGGGGTCCGTGGTCAGGCGCCCTTCCGGCGGCGCGGGGCGGCCGAGCGAGGCGGCGCCGCACGCATGTGATCGCGCACCCGTCCGAGCACGCCGGCGAGAGCGGACACATCGGCGGTGGTGAGCGGGTCGAACAGCAGCTCGGTGAGCAGAGCCCTGTGTCCGGGGAACACCTTCGACAGCACCGCGCGCCCCTCGTCCGTGATCGTGACGATGGTGCTGCGCTCGTCGTCGGGCGCGGGCGCACGCGTGACCAGACCGCGCTGCTCGAGCAGCTGCGCCTGGTAGGTCAGGCCGCTGCGGCTGTAGACCACCCCGTCGGCGAGGTCGGTCATGCGATGACTCCCCGAGGGTGAATCGCCGAGCCGCGCGAGCAGTTGGAACTGCACGTAGCTGAGATCGCCGGCGTCTTTGAGCTGCTGCTCCACCGCGTGCCGCAGCAGGCTCGTCACCTCGATGAGCGCGAAGTAGGCGTCGAGCTGCGTCGGATCGAGCGACGCCGGCTGTTCGGTTGCCATTGCGCCAACCTAGCAGATGCTCCGAAGTCGAAGTAGTTGCTAAGAATTCGAAGCGGTGCTACGTTCGCCTCAGTGCTTCGGATTCGAAGCAAACAACGAGAGGGATGAAGAGATGAAGGCAGTTCAGTTCCACGAGTTCGGCGGCGCCGATGTCCTCCGCTACGACGAGGTCGAGAAGCCCGTTCCGGCTGAGGGTCAGGTGCGGATCCGGGTCGCGGGGTCGGCATTCAACCCGGCCGACAACGGAATCCGGTCCGGCACTCTGCCGATTCCCGTCGCTCTTCCGCACATCCCCGGCTACGACGTCTCCGGCGCGGTCGACGAGATCGGCGCCGGCGTCGACGGTCTCGCGGTGGGCGACCGGGTGGTCGGATTCCTCCCGATGACGGAGGACGGCTCGGCGGCGGAGTACGTCGTCGCGCCCGCAAGCGTTCTGACCGCAGCGCCGTCGAGCATCCCGCTCGCCGACGCGTCGGCGCTCCCGTCCGTCGCCCTCACCGCGTGGCAGGCGCTGTTCGACGAGGCTCGTCTCGAGAGCGGCCAGCGGGTGCTCATCGTCGGCGCGGGCGGGCCGGTCGGCGGGTACGCCGTGCAGCTCGCGAAGCGGGCCGGCGCCCAGGTGATCGCGACAGCAAGCCCGCGCAGCCGGGCGGGCGTCGCCGCGGCCGGGGCTGACGAGGTCGTGGATCACACCGAGGTCTCCCTGATCGATGCGGTCTCCGAGCCGGTCGATGTGCTGCTCAACCTGGCTCCGATCGACCCCGATGAGTTCACCGAGCTCGTCGCCCTCGTCCGCGACGGCGGCGTCGTGGTCGCCACCACGGCGTGGATGACCACGCCGGGAGACGAGTCGCGGGGTGTGCGGGCGGTGGGCGTGTACGTCCAGCCGATCGTGGACGAGCTGGCGCAGCTCGTAGCGCTCGTCGACAGCGGCGAGATCTCCGTGGAGGTCACGGAGCGCGTTCCGCTCAGCGATCTGCCCGCGATCCACCGCCGCGCGGCCGCGGGCGAGCTCCGCGGCAAGATCGTCGCGGTCCCCGACGCGGAGTGACCCTCGATCGTCGGGACGAGCCCGGGGTCACCCGCCATCGGCGGGTGGCCCCGCTCTCGTTGGGCCGCCGGTCAATCGGTCTTGAATGCGATGGTCTCGCGCCATATGGTGATCGCGAATCGCTGAGCACCTCCAGGAGCAGACATGTCCCGCGTTCGCGTGCACAACTTCTCGATCTCACTCGACGGCTTCGGGACGGGGGAGGACCAGCGGCTCGACGCGCCGTTCGGTCATGCAGGTCAGCGGCTGATGGAGTGGGCGTTCGAGACGAAGACGTTCCGGGACATGGGCATCCACGGCGAGTCCGAGGGGTCTCACGGTGTCGACGAGGCGTTCGCAAGCGGCTGGGGGTCGTGCGTCGGCGTCGAGATCATGGGACGCAACAAGTTCGGACCGCAGCGCGGACCATGGGAGGACGAGGAGTGGAAGGGATGGTGGGGCGATGACCCCGTCTTCCACACCCCGGTGATCGTGCTCACGCACCACCCTCGCCCGACGCTCGAGATGGACGGCGGTACCACCTTTCACTTCGTCGATGCGGAGCCCGCGGCCGCTCTCGAACAGGCTCGCGCACTCGCCGGCGACCTGGACATCCGGATCGGCGGCGGTGCGAGCACGGTCCGCGCGTTTCTCGAGGCCGACCTGGTCGACCACATGCACATCGTGCTGGTGCCCATCCTCCTCGGCCGGGGCGAGCGTCTCTGGGACGGGCTCGAAGGCCTCGAGGAGCGCTTCGAGATTGAGGCGACCCCGTCACCATCCGGGGTGGTCCACCTGATCTTCACTCGTCGACGGCGGCAGCCGCCGGGGTGAGTCCTGTGTCCGTCCGGCCCCTCGTGCACGTCCGGCGACGTCTGCTTGAGTGGACCGTATGGAGGATGCACCAGTGAAGCCGGAGGCGCTCGACGCCGTCGTCTTCGATGTCATCGGGACCCTGGTGGACGAGGATGCGACCTGGGCGAGCGCTGCCGCCCGCATCGCCGCCGAAACCGGCTCGGACGGGACCGTCGATCTGCTTGCTGGGTGGGCCGCAGCGCTGGACCTCCGGATGAGCGCGGTGGTGGAGGGCGATGAGCCCTGGCGTCCTCACCGGGAACTCGTCGTCGAGTCCGCTCGAGCAGCGGTGTCGACCGCCGGCGGCGAGCTCACGGCCGCCGATGCGGCACAGCTGGCGGAGATCGAGGCCGGGTACCCGGCGTGGCCGGACGTCGCGTCCGCGACGGCGGCGCTCCGCCGGAACCGACTCGTCGCCGGTCTCAGCAACGGGGATCTCGACTCGCTCGCACGTCTCGCCAACACCAACAGGATCAGCTGGGACATCGCGCTCTCCACCGGATCCGTCCGGACCTTCAAGCCGGCGCCGGCCGCGTATCGGCACGCGATCGACGCCCTCCGCATCGAGCCCACCCGGACGCTCTTCGTGGCAGCCCACCCATGGGATCTCCGTGCCGCGGCCGCATTCGGTTTCCGCACCGCCTACATCGCCCGACCTGGCGCGGAACGGCCATCAAAAGATGACCGATTCGACCTCCAGCTCGAGGACCTCGACGCTCTCGTCGACTATCTCGACGGCGGTGACCCGCGCCGCCCGCTATGAGCGGGCGCGAGATGCTCGAACGAGAGCGTCGAGCATCTCCCGTCCGGCACCGCCCACGACGCCCTTCGCAGTCGAGAACCCGACGGCGCCGCCCTTCGTGTGTTCGGCCCTGACCTCCGTGCGTCCGTCCGGCAGGGAGTGGAACGAGAAACGGGTCGTGTCCGAAGCGCGCGGAGTCGAGCGTCACATCCGGTGCGCGGGTGAGACTAGGGCCATGACCGGCCTCGTCCCGTACCTGCATTTCGCCCGGACCGCTCGTCCCGCCTTGATGTTCTACCGAGACGTCTTCGGCGGCGAGCTCGCTCTGCATACCTTCGCGGATTTCGGTCGCACCGACGGGCCCCCGGATGCAGTCGCGCATGGCATTCTCGACGGACCCGTGCAGATTTTTGCTGCCGACGCGGGCGACGGCGAGCCTGCGCTTCGCGTCGAGGGTCTCCTGTTCTCGCTGCTCGGCACGGCCGATGCTTCGACGATGCGGGGCTGGTTCGCCGCGCTGGCTGACGGGGGAAGGGTCCTCGATGCCCTGCAGGAGCGACCGTGGGGTGACTACGACGGCCAGGTCGCCGACAGGTTCGGCCTGACCTGGTTGATCGGCTACCAACCCTGACGGGCGAGTCGCGACCATGCGAGGGTGGGGGGATGCTGTCGCCGCAAGCTCTCAGTGAAGAGGATCGTCGCCGGGTTGCGGATTGGGCGGCGGATTGCGCGGAGCGGGTCCTGTTCCTGTTCGAGGCGGAGGCTCCCGGCGATGATCGACCGCGCGACGGCATCGCCCGCGCGCGTGCGTTCGCTCGCGGTGAGCTCGACGCGGCGGGGGAGATCCGCCGACGGTTCGTCGCCGGAGGGGCCTCGCACGCCGTGCATTCCCCCGCTGCGAAAGCAGCCGCCTGGTCTGCGGGACAAGCCGCCGGCGTCGCCCACATGGGAGCTCACGCGCTGGGTGCTGCCGCCTACGCCGCGAAGGCGGTGGCCCTCGCCTCGCCCGATGACAAATCCGCGGGGGCTGAGGAGATCCGCTGGCAGGTGGCCCGGATGAGCGCGCTCGTGCGGTCGGCGCTGCAGCGTCTGCCGCTGTTGGGAGCCGACCCGGCCGGACCCCTCGGGTCCGGCCTTCTCGCTTCGGGCGTGCTCGGCGCCAACATCCGAGCCGTCCAGGCCGCCCTGGCGGACGTGCCCCGCTAGGCGGCTCCGGCGGGGGTGGTGCGACCGGTGATGCCCGCCGTCGACTCGATCACGCCGGCCATCTTCTTGCCGAGCGCCTCGTAGAACATCGAGAGCGGGAACTCGTCGTCGAGAACGGCGTCGGTGAAGCCCTTCGGTGCTCCGGTGAGGATCTCGTCGGGCAGGCCGCGCGCCCACTGAGACGCGGGGTGCGGCGAGAGGACCGACCGGACCAGGTCGTAGGCGGCGAGCCAGTGCACCGTCTTGGGACGATCGATCGAACGCCAGTAGAGCTCGTCGATCGCGTCCGACAGGGCGACGACCGCATCGGGCACGGCATCCCAATCGAACGCGAGCGAGACATCGGTCCAGTGCAGCACCCGGTGCTGGTGCAGCCAGGCGAAGAGGAGCTGACCGCCGAGCCCGTCGTAGTTGCGCACCCGACTGCCGGTCAGCGGGAAGCGGAACAGGCGGTCGAACAGCACCGCGTACTGCACGAGGCGGGCGCGGTCACGAGTGAGGTCGTCAGTCGACTCTGCGCGGGCCAGCTTGACCGACTCGCGGAAGGCGGTGAGGTCGCAGCGCAGCTCCTCGAGCGAGTAGAGGAAGAACGGCATGCGCTGCTTGATCATGAACGGGTCGAACGGCAGGTCCCCGCGCATATGGGTGCGGTCGTGAATCAGGTCCCACATGACGAACGTCTCCTCGGCGACCCTCTGGTCGGAGACGAGTCGTCGGGCGTCGGCGGGCAGGTCGAGCTTCGTGATCTCGGCGGCGGCCGTCGTGACACGGCGGAAGCGCGCGGCCTCGCGGTCGGCGAAGATCGCACCCCAGGTGAAGGTCGGAACGGCGCGCATCGCGACGGTCTCGGGGAACAGGACCGCCGAGTTCGTGTCGTAGCCGGAGGTGAAGTCGACGAACCGGATCGGCACGAACAGCGCATTCGAGTAGTCGCCGGTCTCGAGCGCATCGATGAACTCGGGCCAGATCGTCTCGACGAGGACGGCCTCGACGAGACGCTCGGTGCTGCCGTTCTGCGTGTACATCGGGAACACGACCAGGTGCCGCAGCCCGTCGATGCGGTGCTGCTGCGGCTGGAACGCGTTCAGCGAATCGAGGAAGTCGGGAACCCCGAAACCATCGGCCTCCCATCTGGCGAAGTCGGTGCGCAGGGCTGCGAGGTAGTCGGCGTCGTGCGGGAACAGGGGCGCGAGCTCGTCGATGCCCGCGACGATGCGCTCGACGAGGAGGTGAGCGGCGTCGCGGAAGGCGGATTCGGCCAGAGCGCCGTCCTTCTGCTGCAGCGGCTGGAGCGCGGAGACGGCCGACTTGAGGTCGTGCCACGCGGCGGGGAGGTCTTCGACGACCTCGGGTTCGCCGATGATCGTCGCGTTGGTCGCGGTGCTGGTCATGTTCGCCTCCTCGTCGGTCGGGCCGGAAATGTTTCCGTCCCTCCCAGGGTCGCAGGCGGCGGGGGGCGATCTGTTGCGTGAGATGGCGTTTTCTTTGCGTCCGACGCGCGTTCGCTGCGCCCCGGGCGGTCGATTCGATGCGGGATGGCGGTCCCCGGCGCATCGGACGGACGGTCCGCGCATTTGCCAGCCAACCCTCAGGAACTCGGCATACGGTGCCTAAACCGGTTCAGTTCACCGGGTTCGACGACGAGCGAGGAGGTCTGCCATGGAGCGCAAGCCGACCATCCTCGATGTCGCCCGCGCGGCAGGCGTGAGTAAGGGCCTCGTCTCGTTCGCGCTCAACGACCGCCCCGGCGTCTCCTCCGAGACCCGCGCGCGCATCCTCGGGGTGGCCGACGACCTCGGCTATCGCCGCAGCATCGCGGCCCGATCGCTGTCGACCCGCACCTCGTTCGCCCTCGGACTCGTCATCGCACGCGACGCCCGGGTTCTCGCGGCCGACCCCTTCTTCCCCGCGTTCATCTCGGGCGTCGAGCAGGTGCTGGCCGAGCAGGGACGCGTTCTGGTCCTCAGCGTCGTCGCCGAACCCGCCGCGGAGGAGAGCGTCTACCGCACCTTCGCCGCCGACCAGCGCGTCGACGGCGTCTTCCTCACCGACCTGCGGGAGCGCGACTCTCGTCCGGCCCTGCTCGCAGAGCTCGGCCTCCCCGCGGTGACACTGGGCCGTTTCGAGGGGAGTGGCGCGAATCCGGCCGTCGTCCTCGACGACGCGAACGGAATCCGAGCGGCCGTCGAGCATCTCATCGAGCTCGGCCACGAGCGGATCGCCCACGTGGCCGGCCCTCGCGGCCTGCTGCACGCGGTGCGCCGCGAGGGCGCCTTCCGCGGAGCCCTCGAGCGGGCGGGCCTCGATCCGTCGCTCGTCGTCGAGACGGACTTCAGCGCGCAGCAGGGCGCCGCGGCGACGACGGGTCTCCTCGACCTCGCAGAGCCGCCCACCGCCATCGTCTACGCGAACGATCCGATGGCGATCGCCGGGCTCGGCATCGCGCACCAGCGCGGTCTGCGGCTCCCCGACGACCTCTCGGTGACCGGATTCGACGACTCCGAGATCGCCGACTACGTGTATCCGTCGCTCACGTCGGCCCGCACGCGGCCCGACCAGTGGGGCGCCGAAGCGGCGCGCACCCTGCTCGCGCTCGTCGCCGACGGCACGGCGCCCGATGTCGACCTCGCCCCCGCGGGCCTGGTCATCAGGAACTCGACCGCGTCGCCGCGGTCGTAGCAGCAAGGGCGGCGGGAGCCGCCCTTCTAGATAAGGAGAAAAGGTGACTACATCCTCGAAGACGAGGTGGCTGGCCGGTATCGGCCTCGCCACGGTCGCAGCGTTCGGCCTGAGCGCGTGCGCCAGCGGAGGCGGCGGATCGTCCGACGATCTCAGTGCAACAGGTCCCATCACCATCTGGTACTCGAACAACGAGCAGGAGGTGGCATGGGGCAAGCAGATGGTCGAGGCGTGGAACGCCGACCACCCCGACGAGCAGATCACCGGCCAGGAGATCCCCGCCGGCAAGAGCAGTGAAGAGGTCATCGGAGCCGCCATCACCGCCGGCAACGCTCCGTGCCTCGTGTTCAACACCGCGCCGAGCGCAGTCGGCCAGTTCGAGAAGGCCGGCGGCCTCGTGGACCTCTCGTCGTTCCCCGACGGCGCCTCGTACATCGAGGACCGCAGCGGCGACCTGGCCGAGCAGTACCAGAACGCCGACGGCGAGTACTTCCAGATGCCGTGGAAGTCGAACCCTGTGATGATCTTCTACAACAAGGCCATGTTCCAGCAGGCCGGGCTCGACGCCGAGAACCCGCCGCTGTCGACCTACGACGAATTCCTCGCGACCTCGAAGACGCTGCAGGAGTCGGGAGCCGCGCCCTACGCGATCATGCCCGCGCCGACCTCGGAGTTCTTCCAGACCCAGTTCGACTTCATGCCGCTGTATGCGGCGGCGACAGGCGGAACGGGCCTCGTCGAGGACGGCAAGGCCACCTTCGGTGACGACGCCGGGCACGAGGTCGCCGACTTCTGGGCCACCCTGTACGCCGATGGGCTCTCCAACCAGGAGCAGTACCAGGGTGACGCATTCGCGGACAGCCAGTCGGCGATGGCGATCGTCGGACCGTGGGCCGTGTCCGTCTACAAGGACATCGACTGGGGCGTCGTCCCCGTGCCGACCCCGACCGGCACCCCGGCGGAGGACACCTGGACCTTCAGCGACGCGAAGAACGTCGGCCTGTTCAGCGCCTGCGACAACAAGGGAACGGCGTGGGAGGTGCTGAAGTTCGCCACGAGCGAGGACCAGGACGGTCAGCTCCTCGAGACGACCGGGCAGATGCCGCTGCGCCAGAACCTGCAGGACACCTACGCGGACTACTTCGCCGCCAACCCGGCCTACAACCTGTTCGGCTCGCAGGCCGGTCGCACCATCGAGGTCCCGTCGGGCCCGAACACGGTGCAGATGCTGCAGGACATCCGCGATGCCTGGAGCAGCGCCGTGATCTTCGGCAAGGGCGATGTCGACCAGACCATGGATGACGCCGCCGCCAAGGTCACCGACCTCGCGGGTCAGCCGTAGGCCGCACGATGACCACCATCACCTCGGGCTCCCCGGCGCGCGTCAGCGCCGGGGGCCCCGGCAAGCCGAAGCGGTCGCTGTGGCACCGCATCATGGGTCGGCAGCCTCTCGGACTGCTGTTCTCGAGCCCGTACCTGGCGTTCGTGATCATCGTGTTCGCCTTCCCCATCGTCTACGCGGTGTGGATCTCGTTCCACGACTTCTTCTTCGCCGCCCCCGGCGCGAGCGTCGATCGTCCGTTCGTCGGGCTCGAGAACTACGTCGCGGCGTTCAGCGACCCTCGGGTCATCCGCTCGTTCGGCAACATCGGCGTCTTCCTCATCATCAACGTGCCCCTCACGGTGATCCTGTCGCTGGTGCTCGCGACCGCACTGAACAAGGTCGTGCACCTGCGCACGTTCCTGCGGGTCAGCTACTACGTGCCCTACGTCACCGCGTCGGTCGCCGTCGTGGCGGTGTGGCTCTTCCTGTTCAACAACGACGGACTCGTCAACTCCCTGCTCGGGCCGCTCGCGCCGAACCCATCGTGGCTCATCAACGACAACCTGGCCATGCCGACGATCGCGTTCTACGTGACCTGGAAGCAGCTGGGGTTCTACATCCTGCTGTACCTGGCAGCGCTGCAGAACGTGCCGAAGGAGCTGTACGAGTCGGCCTCGACGGACGGGGCGGGAACCTTCCGGCAGTTCATCTCGGTGACCGTGCCCGCAGTGCGCCCGGCCACGCTGCTGGTGCTGCTCGTCTCGACGGTGACGGGGGCCAACCTCTTCACCGAGCCGTACCTGCTGACGAACGGCGGCGGCCCGAACGGCGCCTCCGCGTCGCCGGTGCTGCTCATGTACCAGCTCGGAATCCAGCAGGGACAGCCCGACACCGCTGCCGCGATCGGCATCGTGCTCGTCATCCTCGTCCTCCTCATCGCGTTCCTGCAGAACCGCTTCGTCGGAGAGAGGGAGTCATGACCGCCACCGCATCGGCCGCGAGCACAGCTCCGGTCCCGAAGGACGCCACGGCTGCCCCCGCGGTCAAGTCGACGGGTGGGCGCAAGCCGGGGATGACCCGGTTCCAGGTCGTCCTCCGCGCCATCGTGCTGGGAGTCGGAGCGGTCGCGTTCCTCTTCCCCTTCTACTACATGATCATCGGCTCGCTGCAGAAGAAGGTGGACCCCACCCTCGCCGGCGCGATCCCCGAGCCCGGCAACCTGACCCTCGACAACTACATCGCCGTGAACGAGCGCATCAACCTGCTCACCGGGCTCGTGAACTCGGGCATCTTCACCGGCGGAGTGCTCCTCGGAACGGTCGTCTTCGGGGTGCTCGTCGGCTACGCGCTCGCGATGCTGCAGTGGAGGGGCCGTTCGGCGACGTTCGCGCTCGTCCTGCTCGTCCAGGTGATCCCGTTCCAGCTGCTGCAGATCCCGCTGTACGTACTCATCGCGCGCGACTACGGGCTGAGCGACAACTACTTCGGGATGATCCTGCCGTTCCTCATCAACTCGACGGCGGTCATCATCTTCCGGCAGTACTTCCTGCAGCTCCCCAAGGAGCTGTTCGAGGCCGCCCGGATCGATGGGGCGGGCGAGATGAAACTGCTGTGGAGCGTCGCGCTTCCGCTCGTGCGGCCCGCCCTCGTGACCGGCGTGCTGCTCACGTTCATCGGTCCGTGGAACGAGTTCCTCTGGCCGTTCCTCATCACCAAGGAAGCCGCGAAGCAGCCGCTCGCCGTCTCGCTCGCCAACTACATCTCCAATGTGGCCGCATCGACCGACAACCCCTTCGGTGCAGCCCTCGCGGGAGCCGTCGTGCTCGCCGCGCCCGTCGTGGTGCTGTTCATCGTGTTCCAGCGCTACTTCGTCTCGACCGACCTCGGATCCGGAGTGAAAGGATGACAATGCCCGGAACACTGACCACCGTCCCCTACCGACTCGAGAGGGCCGGCATCGTGATGGAGCCCGAGCCGGGCAACAGCTTCGAGGCCGAGGGGGTGCTCAACCCCGCGAGCGGTCACACCCCCGACGGCACGCTGTATCTGCTGCCGCGCCTGGTCGCCGAGGGGAACGTGTCCCGGGTCGGCATCGCCCGCGTCGTGATCGAGGACGGCGTCCCCGTCGGAGTCGAACGCGAGGGCATCGTGCTCGCACCCGACCGCGGGTGGGAGCGCGGCGTCGGGAACGCGGGGGTCGAGGACCCCCGGGTCACCTACATCCCGGAACTCGGAATGCACGTGATGACCTACGTCGCCTACGGGCCGCTCGGGCCCCGCACGGCCGTCGCGGTGTCGGAGGATCTGCGCGAGTGGCGCCGGCTCGGGCCCGCCACGTTCTCCTACGACGACGCGCTCGACACCGATCTCGGGCTGTACCACAACAAGGACACGGTGTTCTTCCCCGAGGCCGTCACCGCGCCAGATGGGACCCGTGCGTTCGCGGTACTGCACCGGCCGATGTGGGATCTCGGCGAGACCAAGCCGGGTCAGGGGGTCCGGCTGCCCGCGGGTGTGCCGGATTCGCGGCAGAGCATCTGGATCAGCTACGTGCCCGTGGACGAGGTGGCGCGCGATATCGCCAACCTCGCCCGGTGGACGCGCCACCGCTTCCTCGCCGGACCCGAGTTCCCCTTCGAGGAGCTGAAGATCGGCGGCGGACCCGCCCCGATCCGGGTGCCCGAGGGGTGGCTGCTCATTCACCACGGGGTCACGGGCGTGATCGACAACGCATTCGCGCAGCAGCAGAAGGTCAACTACGCGGCCGGAGCGATCCTGCTCGACGGCGACGACCCCTCCAAGGTCATCGCCCGCACGCCCGAACCGCTGCTCGCACCCGAGACCGACGACGAGCGCAGCGGCATCGTGCCCAACGTGGTCTTCCCCACCGCCATCGAGGAGATCGAAGGCCAGCTCTTCGTCTTCTACGGCATGGCCGATTCCAAGATCGGCGTCGCCCGACTCATCCGCACCACCGATTAGCACCCTCGCCCGCCGGGCCCCGGTACAGCTCCCGGGGCCCGGCGGGCGATCAGGCAAGAGAGAGAAGTTCAATGACGAACCTTCCCCGCCGCATCGCGGCGACGACAGCAGCGCTCGCGCTCGCCGTGGCTTCGGTCACCGTGGGCGGGATGAGCGCGACGGCGGCACCCGCGGAGGGGTCCGCACTCACCAACACCGCGCACCTCGACTACCTGCTCGACACCGCCGCGCCCGGAGAGGTGCCGGGCCACAGCACCTACCGCATCGCCGAGGAGCCCGACCTCACCCTCCCGTGGACCTACGCCGACGCCCGCGACGGCGGCACCTTCGAACGCGTGGGAGGCGGGCAGCTCGATCCCGCGACCGGCGACTACACCCAGGGCGCCTACAACAGCGACGACGTGTCCCGCACCGCCGTGGTCTACCTGCGCGACTGGCAGCGGTCCGGCTCCGAGGAGAGCAGGCAGAAGGCCTACGAGGTGCTCCGCTCGCTCGCCTACTTCCAGACCACCGACGGCGAGGACGCCGGCAACGTCGTCCTCTGGATGCAGACCGACGGGGAGCTGAACCCCAGCGCCGAACCCGTCGAGCTGCCCGACCCGAGCGACTCGGAGGACAGCTACTGGCTCGCCCGCACCCTGTGGGCGTTCGGCGAGGGCTACGCGGCCTTCCGCGACACCGACCCCGAGTTCGCCGCCTTCCTGCAGGATCGCCTCCGGTTGGGTGTCTCCGCCGTCGATCGCGAAGTCCTCGACCGGTACGGCGAGTACGTCCCCGCCGACGGGGTCCAGGTTCCCGCCTGGCTGATCGTCGACGGCGCCGACGCGACTGCCGAGGCCCTGCTCGGCCTCTCGAGCTACGTGACGGCCGCACCCGATGACGCGGCGGTGCGCGAGAGCACCCGACGGCTCGCGGAGGGACTCGACGCGTTCGCCCGCACCACCGCGACCGACGGCAGCGCCGCGAGCTGGCCCTACGGCGCCGTGCTGCCCTGGGCGGAGTCGCGTTCGATGTGGCACGCGTGGTCGTCGCAGATGACGGCGGGGCTCGTCGCGTCGTCGGAGGCGCTCGGCGACCCCGCTCTCCTCGAACCGGCGGTCGTCGACGCTGCCCGGTTCGCACCCACCCTCCTCACGGCGGGAGGGCCCGACAACGCCTGGTACCCGACCCCGACCGAGCGGGTGCAGATCGCCTACGGTGCGGACTCGCAGGTGCAGAACCTGCTCCGAGTGGCTGACGCGACCGGCAGCAGCGCCTTCACGGACCTCGCCGGGATGCAGGCCGCCTGGTTCTTCGGCGCCAACCCCGCGGGGGAGGCCATGTACGACCCGGCGACGGGGGTGACGTTCGACGGAATCGGAGCCGACGGGGCCATCAACCGCAACTCGGGAGCCGAGAGCACCATCCATGGACTGCTCAGCATGATCGCGCTCGACGCCCATCCCGAGGTGGCGGCGCGCGCGACCGCCACCGATGTCGCGGTGAGCCACGACGGTCTGACGGTCGTCGAGGCCGAGACCGCGGTGACTCGAGGCGGAGAGGTGATCACGCCCGAGTCGTCCTGGACGGAGGAGTCGTCGTGGAGCGGCGCCTACCTGCACCTCGGTCGAGGCGACAGCGCGCGGTTCGAGCTCGGCCGCTCGGACGCCCCGCGACTCGTCGAGCCCGTCTCCTGGCAGATCGAGAAGGGCACCGCCACCGTGCCGCGCACCCTGTGGACCTCGGGTCGTCAGCCCGTCGGCCTCCTCACGCACACGGTCGGCGAGCAGGGGATCACCGCCGCCTCCGGCGCCCTCCTGCCCCAGTCGCTGCAGCGCTCGGTGCCGAAGGGCAGCGGCGAGCTGACGGTTCGGCTGGTGACCGGCGCGGTCGACATCGACGCGCTGCTCGTCCGCCCGGCTGTCGCACGCCTCTCCCTCGGCGGCGATGCCACGAGCGACCTCGTGCAGAACAACTCGCGAGGCGAGACGGACGCGACGGTGGTCGGCCAGGGCGACGGGATGCTGCGCAGCTACGACCGCGCCGGAACCCTCATCGAGGAGCGGGCGGTGAGCGGCGACGCCACCGCCCGGCTCCCGGCGGGAGGCTTCGCGATCGTCGAACGCTGATCTCTCCGCGAACGGAGACGGCCCCCGAGGTGGATCCGCGGGGGCCGTTCGTTCAGAGCGCGAGCGTCAGGCGCGTGCCCTGCGGCGCATGCGGCCGGCGATGACCAGGGCGCCACCGAGCAGGAGGGCGAGCCCGGCCGATGCTCCGAGCGTTCCCATCAGTGCGGCGTCGACTCCGGTCTCGGCGAGAGCCGGGTCGACAGCGGCCGGGACGACGACTGCGGGGACGGGCGGCGCGGGGACGACGGCAGCCGGTCCGATGAACACCGACTCGGTGTAGAAGGACGTGGCCTCAGCGTTCGCCGCGTCGAGCGCGATGATGCCCGAGAAGGAGTCGGCGCCGCCGATGTCGGAGGGATCGACGCTCCACAGGTCGGCGTCGAAGCCGTCGTTCTCGACCCACATGATGCCACTGGAGTCGATGGAGAGCGTCCAGGTGGAGTTGTCGCCGTCGAAGTCGACCGTGCCCAGAGCGGTCTGGATGCCGGTGGCCACGTCGATGGAGGCGATGTTGCCCTCGGTGTCGATCACGTAGAAGAGACCCGTGGTGGGGTCGACGCTGAAACCGTAGTAGTCCACGCCCGGATCGCCGGTCGCGTCGATCGGCGTGAGATCGCCGGTCGTGAGATCGAGGGCGTAGAGACCGGAGACACTGAAGATGCCCGAGTCGCCGTCTTCGAACGTGTCCTGGATGATCGCGTAGGCCATTCCGTCGGTGCCGATCGCGATCGAGTCGGGGAAGACGTTGACGCCGTCGATGCTCAGCTCGCCGATCGCTGTGCTGACACCGGTTGTGACATCGATCGAACGCAGTGAGCCCACGTCGTTCCAGTCGATGTAGTACGCGAGACCGGAGACTCGGTCGTACGCGCCGGGACCGGCGCACGTCGAATCTGCGAGTTCCGCGCCCGATCCGATGGGGGTCGCCTGCGCGGTGACGGAGTCGACTGAATAGAGCTGGTTGGGCGTGTCCTCGCAGTCGACCGCGTAGAGCGCGTCGCCAGCGGGGAGCGTGCGGCCGTCGGCGGCGTAGGCGGGGGAGGCCGACAGGGCGATCGCAGCGATGGACAGGCCGGCGATGAGGGCCGCGCTGGTGCGTGTTCTTCTCAAGGTCTTCTCCGAAGTGGTGAGTCTGGATCGAGGGGCGGCATCGGCCATGAGGCGAGACGACGCGAGGGCGCCCGGTGCTGCTCTCCGAAGGATGTTGCAGACGGTGATCGGGCGAGACGACGCCGACACGACTTCGGAAGATTTCACCCTCGGATTCACCCGACGTCTTCGAGAGTGGATGACCTGCGTCCTGCACCCTTCCCTCTAGAGTCCTCATCTGCGGGGGACTCCGGTGTGGGGTGTCCAGGAAACCGGGGGACACCGTCGGGGGTGCGGTATGAGGCGACGAGGGACGGGAGTGGCGTGAGCAGCAGGGCGCCGATCCGCAGGCCACCCGCGGCGACGTTCCCCCCGGAGGCGTTGGATGCGGTCGACGCGCTGATCGCGTCCATGCTGCCCGGAGGTTCCGAGGTCGCTCCCGCGTTCATGGACATCGCCCGCCGTTATGCTGACGCCCTCATCCGGGGCAGCGACGAGACGGAGCGATCCCGTGTGGCGGCAGCCGTTGTGGTCGCACATGCCCGAATGGGCGATCCCGCAGAGGCGGCTCGGCTCGCCGAGTCGGAGATCGCCGTAGCTCGAGCCGCTGACCGGCTCGACGCCGACCGGCTCAGTCTGCTGCTATCGGCGGCGGCGGAAGCATTCCTCACACCCGGGAACGTCCGTCCCGGAACGGCTTCCGCACTCCAAGCGCTCAGCTACGCGACATTGGCGGCGCAGGACGAGTTGGTGTTCCGGGCGCACACCCTGCTCGCGGTGGGGTATGCCCTGAACGGACAGTACGAGGAGGCGGAACGCAGCGCTGCGGCATGCCGACAGCTCCAGGCCGCCCACCACTGGGAGGTCTCGGCGGTTTTCTACTCGCTCCTCCTCGGGGAGATCCTCATACATTCGTCGACCCTCGACTCAGGCGAGCTGCGGCGCATCACGGGCGAACTCCGGAGCGCTGAACCCGGAAATCGACTATGGACAGCAACCGCCGACAGCGCCGAGGCGATGGCGCTGCTCGCGATCAACGACCACGCGACTGCGATTCCTCTGCTCATGGGAGTCCTCAGCGACGCCAATTCGACCGGGATCCTGCCGATGGTCCGCGGATTCGCTCTCGGTATCCAAGCCGACCTGCTCCTCGCGAGAGGGGAGGCGCGGCGTGTGCTCCGGGTGCTCCAGGGGCGAAGATCGCCCTGGAGCCACGCTCTCTGCTTCGACATGCAGCGTTCCGCCGCCTACCTGTTGCTGGGCGAGAACAGGGACGCGCTCCTGGTCACCGACGCGTGCATGAAGCTGGGGCCCGACCACTGTCTTCGAACGGTCCCTCCGCTGCTCTTCCGACGCGCGGTCGCGCATCTGCGCCTCGGGCAGGGGGCACGAGCCGATGAGGCGTTCGAAGAGGGATTCCGTCTCATCCTGCAGTCCGGGTCGCTGACACCCCTGCTCACGCTGGCGCCCGATGAGATCCGAGGTCTCGCGCAGCGGCTCGGCGAGCGCAGACCGGAGCTGGCGCTCCAGGTCGACGACTTCGTCCGGCAGCTGACCCAGCTCCCCGTCGTCGACCGGGTACGGTCGGCGCTCCCGCGACTCTCGCCCCGCGAATCGGTGCTCGCATCCCGCCTGCGCACCGGCGATTCTCTCGTCTCCGTCGCCGAATCGCTGTCCGTCTCGCACAACACCGTGAAGTCGCAGGCGCGGACGCTCTACCGCAAGCTCGGCGTCACCAGTCGCGCGGACGCGCTCGACGCACTCGAAGGAGCCGGCTTCTTCGACTGATCCGCACCGGAGGACGACGGGGTCAGACCTCCACCGCGGACGACACCACGATCGCGGCGGTCACCCAGACGGCGGTGATCAGCGCGTAGGCGGCGAGCGGCACCCAGAACGCCAGGCGACGACGCACGAGCAGCAGCACGGTGACGATGATCGCGATCAGGGCGATCACCACGGGCGAGAGCATCGCGGTCAGCACACCCGCGTTCAGCAGGTCGTAGTCGCAGGTCTGAGCGGTGCAGGGATCGCTCGCGAAAGCGAGGAACGCCCCGGCGAACGCGGCGATCGCGCCGAAACCGACGAGCACGACGAGGAGGACGATCGACAGCACGAGGTCCCATGTGCGTCGCGTCCTCGCCGCTGCCCCGCTCGTTCCGGCCGGGAGGGAGGAGTCGCCGACGGCGCTCTGTTCTGTGCTCATCGTCCGACTGTACGATCCCCACCCCGCGACGGGCCAGACTTGAGTCATGGCGGGGGTGTTGACGGGGTTCGGCGTGATCGGCGTGATCATCGCCATCGGCTACGTCGTCGGCCGGATCGGCCTCCTCGGCGAGCACGCCCCGCGGGTCATGAGCCGGCTCGTCTTCTTCGTCCTCTCCCCGTGTCTGCTCTTCACGGTTCTCGCCGACGCCGACGTCCATTCGCTCTTCTCCTCGACCCTCGCGGTCGCCGCCATCTCGGCGGTCATCTGCATCGTGGTCTTCGCCGGCATCGCTCTCCTGGTCTTCCGGCAGAAGATCCCCGAGACCGTCATCGGTTCGCTCGCGTCCGGCTACGTCAACGCGAACAACATCGGCATTCCGGTCGCCGTCTACGTGCTCGGCGACCCGGCGTACTCCGCCCCCGTGCTCCTCCTCCAGCTGCTGGTGCTGACCCCCATCGCTCTGACGGTTCTCGACTGGACGACTCACGGTGGGGTGTCGCTCCGCCGGATCCTGCTGCAGCCGGTCCGCAACCCCATCCTGATCGGCTCCGTCCTCGGCGTGATCCTCTCCATCACCGGCACGCAGCTGCCCGACCCCGTGATGGAGCCGTTCCGGATCGTCGGGGCCGCGGCGGTGCCCGTCGTGCTGATCAGCTACGGGATGTCGCTGCACGGCCAGCGCGTGCTCGCGTCAGGCAGTGCGCGGCGCGATGTCATCGTCGCCTCGCTGCTCAAGCTGCTGGTGATGCCTCTCATCGCCTGGGGCAGCGGACTGCTCCTCGGCCTCGACTCCGAGACCCTGCGCGCGGTCGTCGTGCTCGCAGCTCTCCCGAGCGCCCAGAACGTCTTCAACTACGCGCAGCGCTACGGCCGCGGGGTCGTCATCGCTCGCGACGCGGTGCTGATCACGACCATCGGGTCGCTTCCCGTCCTGCTCCTGGTGTCGCTTCTCCTCCACTGACGCCCCGGGCTCGGATCCCCGGTTCGCGTCGATCACGCCAATAGTGTGTTTCCGCCGGGATTCGAGCGGAAGTGAGTGGCGATGGCGACAACGGTGAGGGACGAGACCCATGAGCTGCTGCGGAAGCTGGGGCTGACCACGTTCTTCGGGAACCCTGGTTCGACCGAGGAGACGTTCCTCAAGAACTTTCCGGCGGACTTCCGATTCGTGCTCGCCCTGCAGGAGGCATCCGCCATCGCGATGGCCGACGGCTACGCCCAAGCAACGCGTGCGCCCGCGCTCGTGAACGTCCATACCGCCGCCGGTCTCGGCAACGCGATGGGCAACCTGCTCACCGCATCGATGAACCACACCCCGCTCATCGTCACCGCCGGTCAGCAGACGCGCGAGATGCTCCTCATGGAGCCGTGGCTCACCAACGTCGAGCCCGAGATGCTGCCGAAGCCGTGGGTGAAGTGGAGCTACCAGCCCGTCCGAGCCGAGGACGTACCCGCCGCGTTCATGCGCGCCTATGCGATCGCCATGCAGCCGCCCGCCGGCCCCGTCTTCCTTTCGCTCCCGCTCGACGACTGGGAGAAGGCGTCGCTCGGCACGGCGATCGTTCGCACCGTGTCGACCCGTGTGGCCCCCGATCCCGAACGAATCGCGGAGTTCGCGGCGGCCATATCGGCGGCGCAATCGCCGGTCCTCATCTTCGGCGCGAGCATCGCCCGGGGCTCCGGCTGGGACCAGGCGATCGCGCTGGCGGACAAGCTCGGCGTGCCGGTATGGGCTGCTCCCGCCTCCGAGCGGGCGCCGTTCCCGGAGGACCACCCGCTGTACAGGGGCGGACTCCCGTTCGCCACCGGGCCGCTCGCCGGGAAGCTGGCCGGGCACGACCTAGCGCTCGTCGTGGGTGCGCCGGTGTTCCGCTACTACCCGTACGTGCCCGGCGACTACCTGCCCTCCGGGATGCGGCTGCTGCACATCACCGACGATCCCGCCGAGGCGGCCAAGGCACCCGTGGGAGACAGCCTCGTCAGCGACTCGGTCATCGCCCTCGAAGCGCTGGCCGAGTTGGTCGCCGCGCGAACGAACCGAGCGGTCTTGGAGCCGGCCCAGCAGCATCGGCTCGCTTCGCAGCCGCAGGCTGAGCCGGCCGCGACGTCGGACGGAATCCTGAGCGCCCGGCAGCTGTTCGACGCGCTCGCGTCGGTCCGTCCCGACGGAGCTGTTCTGGTTGAGGAGTCGCCCTCGAACCTCGCCGAACTGCACGCGGCATGGCCGATCACCGAACCCGACACCTTCTACACCTTCGCGAGCGGCGGCCTCGGTTGGGATCTTCCCGCGTCGGTCGGCATCGCTCTGGGCGAGCGCGACAGTGGCCGCAACCGACCCGTGATCGCGATCATCGGTGACGGGTCGTTCCAATACTCCGTGCAGGCGATCTGGACCGCAGCTCAGCACGACCTGCCGATCCTGTTCGTCGTTCCCCGCAACGGCGAATACGCGATTCTCAAGTCGTTCGCCGTGCTGGAGGAGACTCCGGGTGTGCCAGGGCTCGACATCCCCGGTATCGACATCGTCGCCCTCGCGAAGGGGTACGGCTGCCACGGAGTCAGAGCGACGACCGTCGACGAGGTCGCGGCCGCGGCGACCGCTGCCTGGAAGCGGAGTGGCCCGACGGTACTGGAGGTCCCGATCGCTCCCACGGTGCCGCCGCTCCTCTGAACCCGGGCAGTGGCCGCGGTGCGGGCGGCTCGTGGGGGAGACGATCGGCACGCAACGCCAAGCCACATGGGGTTCTTCCCCCGTCCTGGGCGGCTTCATTGGCGGGCTTCGTACGGTGCTGCTTCCTTACCGTTCACAGGAGGTGGCGCGAGCCATGACCGACACCGCAACAACCGAGACCATCGCCGAGCGACCCGCACCCGCGGCAGCTCAGCCCGCACCCGCACCCGCGGCCTCACCGGCCGCGCCGGCACCCGTCGCTCCCGACAGGCCCCAGCGCGCCCGCTGGCTGTTCCCCGTCCTCATCGCCGTCGCCCTGGTCGGCGGGATCGCCATCGGCGGCGTCGCCGGTGGGTTCATCGGATACTCGATCGCGGGCAACTCGATCACCGGTCCGGGAGGACTCGTCGGCCCGGGCGGAGAGCTTCCCGAGGGCGGATTCCCCGGCGATCGCGGCACCCTGCCCGGGCAGGGCGGACCCGCCCAGGGAGGCCCCGGTACCGAGGACGGGACGGACAGCGGGCAGTCGGGCCAGACCGACTCCGACGCGAGCTGACCCCCCGCGCCAGCGCCGTCACCGGAACGACCCGCCCGCACGCATCGACGTGCGGACGGGTCGTTTCCGCGTCACCCGGCTCCGCTACCATGTGCCCCTCCAGCGGGGAGACAGGAGCGAGGCCATCGACATCGACGACCGCATACTGCGTGGGTCCGGCGACGCTCCGGCCCCCCGCACGCTCATCGACATCCTCTCGGCGACGGCAGCGGCCCACCCCGAATCGTCGGCGATCGAGGACCCGGCGGGGGCACTGAGCTATCGCGAGATGATGACGGCGGTCGACCTCGCGGCAGCCCGACTGCGGGAGGCGGGCGTGTCCCGCGGCGATCGGGTCGGCGTGCGACTCGCGTCGGGGCGTCGAGAGCTTTACCTGTCGATCCTGGCGGTGCTCACCGCCGGTGCCGCCTACGTTCCCGTCGACGTCGACGACCCCGATGAGCGGGCTGCGCTGGTCTTCGGCGAAGCGGACGTCGTCGGGGTGGTCACCGGTCGAGGCGAGTTCGCGCCCCGCCGAGACGGCGACCGATACAGGACCGCGACCCTGTTCGGACCCGGCCGGCCTCCCTCGCCCGCCTCGGCGGGGGAGCGGCCCGGCATCCACGACGACGCCTGGATCATCTTCACCTCGGGCTCGACCGGCACCCCCAAGGGCGTCGCCGTCTCGCACCGCTCGGCTGCGGCGTTCGTCGACGCCGAATCCCGGATGTTCCTGCAGGACGCCCCTCTCGGCCCGAGCGACCGAGTGCTCGCCGGACTCTCGGTCGCGTTCGACGCGTCCTGCGAGGAGATGTGGCTCGCATGGGGTCACGGCGCCTGCCTCGTCCCCGCGCCGCGCGACCTCGTCCGCAGCGGCGTCGACCTCGGCCCGTGGCTGACGACGCGGCGGATCAACGTGGTCTCGACCGTGCCGACGCTTGCCGCACTGTGGCCCGCGGAATCGCTCGAGAACGTGCGCCTGCTGATCTTCGGCGGCGAGGCCGTCCCGCCCGAGCTCGCCGAGCGCCTCGCGACCGACGACCGCGAGCTGTGGAACACCTACGGCCCCACGGAGGCCACCGTCGTCGCCTGCGGGGCGAGACTCCTGCCCGGCGAGATCGTCCGGATCGGGCTGCCGCTCGACGGGTGGGAACTCGCCGTCGTCGACGGCGGGGGGATTCCGGTCGACGAGGGCGAGGTGGGGGAGCTCGTCATCGGCGGCGTCGGCCTCGCGCGCTACCTCGACCCGGCGAAGGACGCGGAGAAGTACGCGCCCATGGCGACCCTGGGCTGGGACCGCGCGTACCGCAGCGGTGACCTCGTGCGCTTCGACCGTTCGGGGCTCGTCTTCCAGGGGCGCGCCGACGACCAGGTCAAGGTCGGCGGGCGCCGCATCGAGCTCGGCGAGGTCGAGTCGGCTCTGCAGGCGCTCCCGGGCGTCTCGGGCGCGGCGGCCGCGGTCCGCACGACGGCGGCGGGGGTCCAGATCCTCGTCGGCTACCTGGCGCTCGCCGACCCCGGCGGCTTCGACCGGGCCGCGGCACTGGAGCGACTGAGGGCCGAACTGCCCGCAGCGCTCGTGCCCGTCCTCGCGGTCGTCGACGATCTGCCCGTCCGCACCTCCGGCAAGGTCGATCGCGCCGCCCTTCCGTGGCCGCTGACCGGTCAGGACGATGCCGACGAGTCGGTCGACGACGACGTGCGCTGGTTGCGCGAGCAGTGGCAGCGGGTGCTCGGCCTGCCCGTCACCGACGACGACGCGAACTTCTTCGACCTCGGCGGCAGCTCGCTCGCCGCGGCAGGACTCGTCGCGCTCATCCGCGAGCGCGACACCGAGTTCGCGGTCGCCGAGATCTACGCGCACCCGCGTTTCGGCGCGATGCTCGCCTACCTCCGCTCGCGATCCGCCGAGCCGGCAGCTCCCATCGACATGCGGCCCATCCGGCCCGTTCCGCGCTCGGCCCAGGTCGCGCAGACCGTCGCGAGCGTGCTCATCCGGACGATCGAGGGGGTGCGCTGGCTCGTCTACCTCGTCACCGCGGGCACCCTGCTGGCCCCCCTCGGCGGGTTCGCCTTCCTGCCGACGGCGTCGTGGTGGCTGCTCGTCCCCGCGCTCATCGTGTTCGTGACACCTCCGGGACGCATGGCGCTCGCCGTCATCGCCGCGCGGCTGCTGCTGCGGGGAGTGCAACCGGGCGACTATCCGCGCGGCGGGTCCGTGCACCTGCGGCTCTGGGCGGCGGAGACGATCGCCGAGGCGGTCGGTGCCGTGTCCCTCGCCGGCGCCCCGTGGATCCTCTACTACGCACGAGCACTGGGGGCGAAGATCGGCGAGGACGTCGACCTCCATTCGCTGCCGCCGGTCACCGGGATGCTCAGCGTCGGCGCCCGCGCCTCGATCGAACCGGAGGTCGACCTGTCGGGCTACTGGCTCGACGGCGACGTCCTCCGCCTCGGCGCCGTCCGCATCGGCGCCGATGCGCGCGTCGGCGCCCGGTCGACTCTCCTCCCGGGCGCGCATATCGGCAAGAGAGCCGAGATCGCCCCCGGCTCCGCGGTGTTCGGACGGGTGCGGGCCGGGCAGAGCTGGGCCGGGTCTCCCGCCGCGCGCGTCGGGTCGGCGGAGCCGTGGTGGCCGGCGGAGCATCCGCCTCGCCGCTCACGGTGGGTGCTCGCCTACGCCGCGGCATCGATCGCGGTGTCCCTGCTCCCGGTGATCGCCTTCCTCGCCGGGGGAGCGGTCGTGGCGGCGGCCGTGCGGGGCGCCGACGACCTCGGGTCTGCGCTGGGAGCCGCGCTCCTCGCCCTCGTCCCCGCCGTACTCGTCTGGGGTCTCACCCTCGCCGCTCTGGTCCTCGCCGCCGTCCGGCTCTTCGGACTGGGACTCCGTGAGGGGGTGTTCCCCGTGCGCGGGCGCATCGGCCTCCAGGTCTGGGCAACCGAGCGGGTGCTCGACCTCGCCCGAACGCTTCTCTTCCCGCTCTACTCGGGCATGTTCACCTCCGTCTGGCTGCGCCTGCTCGGCGCCCGAGTCGGAACCGACGTCGAGGCGTCGACGGTCCTCCTGATCCCCGCGATGACGACCATCAAGGACGGCGCCTTCCTCGCCGACGACACCATGGTCGCGGGGTACGACCTCGGCGGCGGTTTCGTCCGCCTCGCGCACGCCGAGATCGGCAAACGGGCCTTCGTCGGCAACTCCGGCATGGCGGCCGCGGGCCACGTCGTGCCGCGCGATGGACTCGTCGCCGTCCTCTCCTCCGCTCCCGTGAAGAGCAAGGCGGGCTCGTCGTGGATGGGGTCGCCCCCGGTCCGACTCCGCCGCCGCGCCGTCGACGGCGACGTCGAGCGCACCTACAGCCCGCCGATCCGGCTCCGGGTGGCGCGTGCCGCATGGGAGGCAGGACGCGTCCTCCCCGTGATCGTGTCCGCGGCGATCGGTCTGCTCGCCGGGGCGGCGCTCGCCGCGCTCGCCTCGATGTCCGGCCTACTGGCGATCGCGTGCAGCGGCATCGTCCTGATCGGGGCGGGTGCGCTCGCGGCCGCGGTGTCATCGGCGGCGAAATGGATCCTCATCGGCCGGGTCAGGCCGGGCGATCACCTGCTCTGGTCGTCGTTCATCTGGCGCAGCGAGCTCGCCGACACGTTCGTCGAGATGGTGGCGGCCCCCTGGTTCGCGGCCCGGGCCGGCGGCACACCGGCTCTCGTCTGGTGGCTCCGCAGCCTCGGCGCGCGGATCGGCCGCGGGGTCTGGTGCGAGACCTACTGGCTGCCCGAGGCCGACCTCGTCACCCTCGGCGCAGGTGCGAGTGTGAACCGAGGATGTGTGGTCCAGACGCATCTGTTCCATGATCGAGTCATGACGACCGACACCGCCACGCTCGATCCGGGATCGACGCTCGGCCCGCACGGGGTGATCCTGCCCGCGTCACGGGTGGGGGAGAACGCCACGGTGGGTCCCGCATCCCTCGTCATGCGCGGCGAGACGGTGCCGGTCGGCACCCGCTGGAGCGGCAATCCGATCGGTCCGTGGCGCGATGTGCGGGTCGCCGAGTACCGCACCGCCCGCCCTCGCACGACGAAGCGCCGATGACGCCGAAGGCGACCCGGGCGACTCCTCCTCCGGCTTCGGGCGACCCGTACCTGCCGACGATCGGGGATTCGGGCTACCACGTCGAGAGCTACGACCTGACGCTCGACTACCGGGTGCAGACCAACCGGCTCCAGGGGCGCGCACGCATCAGGCTCGTCGCTCTCCGCGATCTCGACAGGATCGCCCTCGACTTCTCCGGGCTGCGGGCGGGTCGGGTCCTCCTCGACGGGGTGCTGGCTCGCTCGTCGGTCACGCCCCACAAGCTGGTCGTCGGTCTGGTGTCGCCGCTCGGCGAGGGCGCATCCGTCGAACTGGACATCGAGTACGGCGGCGCTCCTCATCCGCGGACCTCCGCCTGGGGCCCGGTCGGTTGGGAGGAGCTCACCGACGGTGTCCTGGTCGCGGGGCAGCCGTCGGGAGCGTCGACCTGGTTCCCGTGCAACGACCGGCCCGACGACAAGGCCGCCTATCGGATCAGCGTCACGACCGACGGCGGATACGAGCCGGTCGCGAACGGCGCCCTGGTCGGATCGACCGACCGCGGGGGGCGGGTGACCCGCATCTACGCGCAGCCCGAACCGACGAGCAGCTACCTCGCAACGGTCCAGATCGGTCGCTACCGAACCGTCGACCGGGTGCTCGACGGTGTCCCGGCGAGGATCTGCTTCCCGCCGAGCATGGAGAGGCGGGTGGCGCACGATCTGCTCCCCCTCGAACGGATGATGGAGTTCTTCAACGAGGAGTTCGGCCCGTACCCGTTCGCCTCCTTCACCGCGGTCGTGACCCAGGACGTGCTCGAGATCCCGCTCGAGGCCCAGGCGATGGCGATCTTCGGGTCGAACCACACCGACGGGCGCAGCGGATCCGAGCGTCTCGTCGCGCACGAGCTCGCCCACCAGTGGTTCGGCAACAGCGTCGGCCTGGCCCGCTGGCGGGACATCTGGCTCAACGAGGGCTTCGCCTGCTACAGCGAGTGGCTCTGGTCGGAGCACTCGGGCGGGCCGACCGCGGATGCGATGGCCCGCACCTTCCACACGCGGTTGTCGCGTCTGCCCCAGGATCTGCTGCTCGGCGACCCCGGGGCCGCCGACATGTTCGACGACAGGGTCTACAAGCGGGGGGCCCTGCTCCTGCACTCGCTGCGGCTCCGGATCGGCGACGCCCGGTTCCGCGATCTGCTGCACGCCTGGACGGACCGGCATCGGCACGGAACGGTCGCCACAGAGGACTTCGAGACCCTCGCCGCCGAGTTCGGCCTCGCCGACCCCTCCGCCTTCTTCACCTCCTGGCTCCGCGAGACCCGCCTCCCGTCCCTCTGACCTCCCTCCCTTGCGCTCAGCAGGAGATCCGGGCGTCCTGGGACCGAGGACGCCGTGTGTCCTACCGCTGATGCCGTGCACCTCCCGCTGAGCGGAAGTCCCAGCTGGGCGAAATCAGGGAAAGCGAACGGCGAGGGAGACCATCGCCGGTGACGCGAGGCCCGCGGGGTCCACGTCGGTGATCGCGAAGCGCGAGAAGATGCCGGAGTCTCCCGGGACAGCGGCGATCAGCTGATCGTCGACGCGATCGAATTCCACTGCCGAGTGATCGACACGCAGGCCCCGGCCATCCGCCTTCAGGGCAGCCTCGACCCGCGTCCACGTCCGCAGCGCGTCCGCGCCCGACGACGCTGTGACTCCGACCGCCAGTGCGGAGAGCTCCTCCGCCCGTGATCCGGCGATCTCCACGTCGATGCCGACGACGTGGTCGGCACTGACCGCGACCGCGACGATGTCGGCGCTGTAGGCGATGCTGATCGACACTCCGGCCGGCCCACCGACGAGCACCGGCCTGCCGTGCGGTCCGCCGCAGTCGGGGCACTGCGCGTCGACCGAGAGGGAGGAGGGCGAGACATCGAAAAGCCGCGCCGCGACCTGCCTCACGAACGTTCTGCCCACGAGGAAGCGATCGCGCCGAGCACGGGGCGCGAGGTCCGCGTAGCGGTTCCGCTCCGCATCCGAGAGGCCGTCGAGCAGGGCTGCTGCGCTCGCCACCACGTCGGCTACCCGGACGAGACCGACCGTCGCGGCACCCACCACGACGACGTGCGCGGCCGCCCACGCCGCATCCGCTGCCCCGAACTCCGTCACACCACCGATTGTGGTCCCGACACGCCGCACGAACACCCTCCACAGATATCCCAGGCTGTGGACAACCCTGTCCCCAGAAGGGTGAAAAGCCTGATTCAGGGCCACGTTCCATCCACAGACGACCCACTTCGGGGCCGTCTGACCGCGACGCGCCGATCACATCATGTAGTGGTCGCTCGCAATGTCGGTGCGCATATGTAGTATCGATCTGCGGCTGGGGAGTCGCTGCCGGATCACACCAGATCGGGCATAAGCGCAGTGTTGGCAGCGTTTACCTGAAGAGGGTTTCATCACCTCCCGACCGGCCGCCCATCAGGCGGCCGCAGGGTCCCGAATCAAGCAGACGACGTCAACCTAAAGGGGAGAAGAGGCGCCCATCATGGCCATCACCGTCTACAGCAAGCCGTCCTGCGTCCAGTGCACCGCGACGTACCGTGCGCTCGACAAGAAGGGCATCGAGTACGAGATCTTCGATGTCTCCGTCGACGAGCAGGCACTGCAGACCGTCAAGGACCTCGGCTACATGCAGGCCCCGGTCGTCGTGACCGACGACGGTCACTGGTCGGGCTTCCGTCCCGACCGCATCGAGGAGCTCAGCGCAAGCATCGCGTGAGCAACGTGAACGAGGTCGTCTACTTCTCGAGCGCATCGGGCAACACGCACCGATTCGCCGAGAAGCTCGACCTGCCGGCACGGCGCATTCCGCTCTACGCGCGGGATGAGCCGCTGCTGGTCGATCGGCCTTACGTGCTGATCGTGCCGACCTACGGAGGCGGCAACGGGGAAGGCGCGGTGCCCAAGCAGGTCATCCGGTTCCTCAACAACGTGGGCAACAGGTCCCTCATCCGCGGCGTCATCGGCGCCGGCAACACCAACTTCGGCACCGCCTACGGAATCGCCGGCGACATCATCGCCGCGAAGACGGGCGTACCGCACCTGTACCGCTTCGAAGTATTCGGAACCCCCGACGATGTGCGCATCGTCCGGGATGGATTGGAGACCCTATGAGCACCGCAACACTGTCACCGGCAACGGTGGCACCCGTGCAGCTCGATTACCACACGCTCAACGCGATGCTGAATCTGTACGACGCCGACGGCAAGATCCAGTTCGACGCCGACCGCCAGGCCGCGCGCCAGTACTTCCTTCAGCACGTCAACCAGAACACGGTCTTCTTCCACTCCCTCAAGGAGCGCCTCGACTACCTGGTCGAGAACGACTACTACGAGGCCGAAGTCCTGAACCAGTACTCGTACGAGTTCATCGCAGCGCTCAACGACCGCGCCTACGCGGCCAAGTTCCGCTTCCCGACCTTCCTCGGCGCGTTCAAGTACTACACGAGCTACACGCTCAAGACGTTCGACGGCAGCCGCTACCTCGAGCGGTTCGAGGACCGTGTCGTCATGACCGCACTCACGCTCGCCGTCGGCAACGAGGGCCTCGCCATCGAGATCGTCGACGAGATGGTGTCGGGCCGCTTCCAGCCGGCCACACCCACCTTCCTCAACGCCGGCAAGTCGCAGCGCGGCGAGCTCGTCTCCTGCTTCCTCCTCCGTCTCGAAGACGACATGGAGTCGATCGGGCGCGGCATCAACTCGGCCCTGCAGCTCAGCAAGCGCGGCGGCGGTGTCGCCCTCCTGCTCAGCAACATCCGCGAGTACGGCGCCCCCATCAAGAAGATCGAGAACCAGTCGTCGGGTGTCATCCCCGTGATGAAGCTCCTCGAGGACTCCTTCTCCTACGCCAACCAGCTCGGCGCACGTCAGGGCGCCGGTGCGGTCTACCTGTCGGCCCACCACCCCGACATCATGCGCTTCCTCGACACCAAGCGTGAGAACGCCGACGAGAAGATCCGCATCAAGACCCTCAGCCTCGGCGTCGTCATCCCCGACATCACGTTCGAGCTCGCCAAGAACAACGAGGCGATGTACCTCTTCTCCCCGTACGACGTCGAGCGCATCTACGGTGTGCCCTTCGCCGACATCTCGGTGAGCGAGAAGTACCGCGAGATGGTCGACAACCCGGGCATCCGAAAGACCAAGATCAACGCCCGCGACTTCTTCCAGACGCTCGCCGAGCTGCAGTTCGAGTCGGGTTACCCCTACGTCGTGTTCGAGGACACGGTCAACAAGGCCAACCCCATCCAGGGCCGCATCAACATGAGCAACCTCTGCTCCGAGATCCTCCAGGTCAACACGCCGAGCGTCCTCGACGAAGACCTGGGCTACCAGGAGATCGGTAAGGACATCTCCTGCAACCTGGGCTCGATGAACATCGCTCTGGCCATGGACGGCGGCGACCTCGGTCGCACCGTCGGCGTCGCGGTCCGTGCTCTGACCGCCGTGTCCGACGCGAGCAACATCCGCGCCGTCCCGTCGATCGCCGCCGGCAACGCCCGCACCCACGCGATCGGCCTCGGCCAGATGAACCTGCACGGCTACCTCGCTCGCGAGCGCATCCACTACGGCAGCGAAGAGGGCATCGACTTCACGAACATCTACTTCTACTCGGTGCTGTTCCACGCTCTCCGCGCGTCGAACCAGATCTCCATCGAGACGGGTCTGAGCTTCGACAACTTCGAGAACTCGGACTACGCCAACGGCTCGTTCTTCGACAAGTACACCGACCAGGTGTGGGCGCCGGCCACCGGCCGCGTCGCGCAGCTGTTCGCCGACGCCGGCATCGCGATCCCCACCCAGGGCGACTGGGAGGAGCTCAAGCAGAGCGTCATGGAGCACGGGATCTACAACCAGAACCTGCAGGCGGTGCCCCCGACCGGATCGATCAGCTACATCAACAACTCGACGTCGTCGATCCACCCGATCGCGTCGAAGATCGAGATCCGCAAGGAAGGCAAGCTCGGTCGCGTCTACTACCCGGCGCCGTTCATGACGAACGACAACCTCGAGTACTACGAGGACGCGTACGAGATCGGCCCCGAGAAGATCATCGACACCTACGCCGCGGCAACGCAGCACGTCGACCAGGGACTCTCGCTGACCCTCTTCTTCAAGGACACCGCGACCACTCGCGACGTCAACCGCGCACAGATCTACGCGTGGAAGAAGGGCATCAAGACCATCTACTACGTGCGCATCCGCCAGCTCGCGCTCGAAGGCACCGAGGTCGAGGGCTGCGTCAGCTGCATGCTCTGAGTCCGGAGGGGCACCGCTCGTAGCGTTTGCTGCGGGCGGTGCTCGCCCCGGCTCCACAGCCCTTCCTCGCACGACGGCACCCAGACGAAAACAGGACACGATGACCGAAAAGCTCAAACTGATCAACCGCGTGAGCGCGATCAACTGGAACCGCGTCGTCGACGACAAGGACCTCGAGGTCTGGAACCGTCTGACGAACAACTTCTGGCTGCCCGAGAAGGTGCCGATCTCGAACGATGTGCAGTCGTGGGCGCGGCTCACGCCGCAGGAGCGTCAGCTCACCATGCGCGTGTTCACGGGTCTGACCCTGCTCGACACCATCCAGGGCACCGTCGGCGCCGTGTCGCTCATCCCGGATGCGCTCACGCCGCACGAGGAGGCCGTCTACACGAACATCGCGTTCATGGAGTCGGTGCACGCGAAGAGCTACTCGTCGATCTTCTCGACGCTGGCGTCGACGCCTGAGATCGATGAGGCGTTCCGCTGGTCCGAGGACAACGAGTTCCTTCAGAAGAAGGCCTCGATCGTCCTGGAGTACTACCACGGTGACGACCCGCTGAAGCGCAAGGTCGCGTCGACCCTGCTCGAATCGTTCCTCTTCTACTCGGGCTTCTACCTGCCGATGTACTGGTCGAGCCGCGCGCAGTTGACGAACACCGCCGACATGATCCGCCTCATCATCCGTGACGAGGCGGTGCACGGTTACTACATCGGCTACAAGTTCCAGCGCGGACTCGAGCTGGTCGACCAGGCCAAGCGCGACGAGCTGAAGGACTACGCGTTCTCGCTGCTGTACGAGCTGTACGACAACGAGGCCGCTTACACCGAGAGCCTCTACGACGAGGTCGGTCTGTCCGAGGACGTCAAGAAGTTCCTGCACTACAACGCCAACAAGGCGCTGATGAACCTCGGCTACGAGTCGCTCTTCCCGAGCACCGTCACCGACGTGAACCCGGCGATCCTGTCGGCGCTCTCGCCGAACGCCGACGAGAACCACGACTTCTTCAGCGGCTCGGGTTCGAGCTACGTCATCGGCAAGGCGGTCGCCACCGAGGACGAGGACTGGGAGTTCTAGAAACACGAGGATAGGAGGGGCGCACCCGAGGGTGCGCCCCTCCTTCTCGTGCCACCCCAGTGCGGGCGTTCCGGGCGAACGCGCACGTTGCGGCCGGCCCCGTTGCCCGGAACGTGCGCGCACCCGCCCCATAGCCGACGTCCCCTGGCGAGGTGGCTCGGTTCTCCGTGAACGGCGCCCGCCGCGCGCACGTTGCGGCGTGCGGGGCCGGCCGGAACGTGCGCGTTCGCCCGGAACGCCCGTCGCTGCGGGGGAAGCGGGTCAGAGGGTGAGGCCGTCGATGTAGGCGGCGATCCGGCGGCCTGTCGTTTGCTGGATGTCCGCGGTCGGGTGGACCCCGTCTGGGGCGACGCCGGTCACCCAGTGCCCGTCCTCGGCGCGGTACTCCGACCAGGGGTCGAAGTAGTTCCAGCCCCGGTCGGCGGCGAGCAGTTTCAGGTAGGCATTCACGTCGGCGACCGTCGTCGTTCCGGCCTCGGACTCCATCGGCGGGATGGCGAGGAGCAGCACATCGCGCGATTCGACGGTGTCGGTGATGCTGTCGAGGTCGGTCTGGAGCCGGCTGAGCGGCACGTTGCCGAAGACATTGTTGGTGCCGGCGAGGATGACCAGGACATCGGCGCGTCCTGGGCTCACGGACTCCGCCATCAGAGTGGACTGCGCGCCGCTCTGCACCCAGCCCCCGACGTACTCGAGTCGCGGGTCGTCGTCGGCGCTGAAGATCCAGCTGCAGTCATCGGGCGTCGTGCCCGGGTACGGGACGCACCCCGCGGACAACGAGTCTCCGACGACGGCGAACGTCGTCGGAGTGCTGACCGAGGGTGACGGGGTGGGCAGGACGGCCGGCCGGACCGGGTCCACCCCGGCGCAGCCCGCGAGCAGCGACACGAGTGCCAGGGCGGCAACGATCGCCGCGCGCCTGGTCATCCGGATACGTTAGCCCGCCCAGGTGACTCCGACGAACCGGAGCCGCCCCAAAGCGGGTGCCCTGCGACCTGCGGGGGATGCGGAGAACGAACCCCGTCTCACATGTTCCACGTGGAACTTCAGCGTCTTCTCAGCGCACGGGGGTCACGGCCTAGCGGCCATGACCCGGGACATGTCATCGTGCAAGGGGAGGAATGATGACGTTCTGGATCTGCGAGACCTGCGCGGTCGAGCACGCGCAGCGAACCGATGTATGCCAGATTTGCGCCGACGAGCGCCAATGGGTGCCCGCCGACGGACAGAAGTGGACGACCCTCGAGGAACTCGCCGTACGCGGGGTGACCGTCTCGGCGACCGAGCTCGAGCCGGGTCTGCTCGCGCTGGCGACCTCTCCCGAGGTGGGGATCGGTCAGCAGTCGAAGCTGGTGACGACGCCTGCCGGCAGCGTGCTCTGGGACCCGATCGGCTACCTCGACGACGACGTCGTCGACCGGATCCTCGGCCTGGGTCCCGTGCTCGCGATCGTCGCCAGCCACCCGCACATGTTCGGGGTGCAGGTCGAGTGGGCCAGGCGCCTAGGAGCGCCGGTGCTCGTGGCCGATGCCGACGCGGGTTGGGTGCAGCGGCGTGACGACGTCATCCGTCCCTGGAACGGCGCTGTCGACCTCGCGCCGGGGCTCACTCTGCTGCAGGTCGGCGGACACTTCCCCGGAAGCGCGGTCCTCCACTGGGCGGACGGCGCCGAGGGTCGCGGTGTTCTGCTCAGCGGCGACACCATCTTCGCCAATCCGGACAGGGTCACGGTGAGTTTCATGCGGAGCTATCCGAACCGCATCCCCTTGTCGGCGGCGGTCGTCGACCGGGTGGCGACAGCGGTGGGCGGGCTGCGGTTCGACCGGCTCTACGGCAACTTCGACAACGTCATCCCCGTCGACGCGAACGCCGTGATCCGCCGTTCCGCCGACCGGCACATCCAGTGGGTCACCGGGGTGAACGACTACCTGACCTGACCGCCCGTGCCCGTCAGGGGATGAGGGCCAGTTTCCCGCCGGGGTGTTCGGAGCGGAGGAGTTCGACGGCCTCCAGCGCGTCGGCGAGCGGGAACGTGCGGGCGATGGGCACGAGAAGTTCACCGCTGCCCGCGAGGTCGATCAGTCGCTGCCGGATGGCGTCGCGGAAGGCCGCGCTGGCCGGCATCCTTCCGCCGATGGCGATGAACCCGTGCTCCTGCGCCCCCGGGAAGGCGGCGATCGTCACGATCCTCCGGCGGTCCTCGACGAGAGCGAGCGAGACATCGACCGCCTCATCGGTGCCGACGGAATCGAGGGCGGCGGTGATACCGCCGGGGGCGAGGGCACGCACGCGCTCCGCGAGACCATCGCCGTACGTGACGGGCTCGCCTCCGAAGCGGCGCACCACATCGAAGTTCTTCTCCGACGCTGTCCCGATCACGCGCGCGCCGATCAGGCGCGCCTGCTGGAGCACGCTCACCCCCACCGCGCCGGAGGCTCCGTGGAGGAGGACCGTGTCCCCGGCTTGCACGCCGGTGACGTGCAGCATCTCCGCGGCGGTGGTCCCTGCGAGCAGCAGGTTCGACGCTTCGGCATCGGGGAGACTCGAGGGCTTCGCGAAGACGTCGGCGGCGGGCACGTTGAGGCGGGATGCCCAGCCGCCGCGAACGCGGAAGGCGAGGACCTCGTCTCCGATGGCGCCACCGCCGCTCGCGATCTCGGCTGCGGGACCGAGAGCTGCGATGACGCCGGCGACCTCGTATCCGATCGGGAGCGGGAGGGTTGCCGGGTCGGACGCGGGTGTCTTCTGGGTGTACTTGTAGTCGGCGGGATTCATGCCCGCAGCTCGCACTTCGATCGTCACCTCACCGGGGGCGGGAGGAGGAAGCTCCTCGGTGATGAGGGTGAACACTTCGGGCCCGCCGAATCGGGGGGCCACCCATCGCGTCGTCTGCACGTCGCGACTCTAACCCCCGGTTCCTGGGTCCCGGTGAGGTCAGACCTCCACCGGCTCGAGCTGCTCGTGCGTGGTGCTTTCCACCGCCGGTGCCGGTGGGACGGCCCGCCGGCGGCCGGGGAGCGCGATCGCGGCGATGGCCGAAAGCGCCAGAACGGCGGCTCCCACCAGTACGGCGGGGATGGCCGGGGCGACGTATCCCGTCGGTGTGAGCTCTCCGCCGCCGCCGGTGAAGACCGCGGTCAGCACGGCGACACCCAGCGCGACACCGACCTCGCGGATGGCCGAGTTCGCCCCGGACGCCTTCGCGTGATCGTCGGGTGCCATGGTCGCGAGCACCGCCGTCGCCGACGGGGCGATGACGAAACCCATCCCGAGTCCCGCGATGATGAACGGCGCGACGAGGGCCGGGTAGCCGCTGTCGGTCGGCATGAGGATCACGATCCACAGCAGCGCGACGGCTTCCATGACGAGTCCCGTGATGATCGGGGTCCGCGTGCCGAGTCGCGGAACGAGGGCACCGGCGAGCGGGGCCGCGATCATCGGCGCCAGTGTCCAGGGCGAGGTCTGGAGAGCTGCCTGGAAGGGGGAGGCTCCCTGGACGATCTGCAGGTACTGGATGAGCAGGAAGATCGACCCGAAGATGCCGAAACTGAAGGCGAATCCGACGATGTTCGCGACGGAGAAGGAACGATCGCGGAAGAGCCGTAGCGGCAGAAGCGGGTGAGTCGCGCGTCTCTCCCAGGCGATGAAGCCGATGAGGGAGGCGACACCGATTCCGAGCGAGCCGAGCACCTCGGTGCTCGACCAGCCCGCCTCATTGCCTCGGACGATCCCGAAGACGACCCCCAGCAGCCCCACGGCGACGAGGAGGAGTCCGGCCCAGTCGATGGGCGCACGCGCACCGCGGCTGTTCTTCAGAACCACGGCGGCGAGGACGACCGAGATCGCGCCGATCGGAACATTGATCCAGAAGATGGACTGCCAGTTGAGGCCCTCGACCACCGCGCCGCCGATGAGCGGGCCCGTCGCGACCCCGAGACCGGACACGCCACCCCAGATGCCGATAGCGAGCGGGCGGCGCTCCGGGGCGACGGCCCCGGCGAGCAGGGCGAGCGAGAGCGGCATGATGGCCGCACCGCCGAGCCCCTGGACTGCTCGAGCTGCGATCAGCTGGCCCGGGTCGGAGCTGAGGGCCGCCGCTGCCGACGCCAGGGTGAAGACCGCGATGCCGGCGACGAACAGTGTGCGGCGCCCCAGTCGGTCGCCCAGCGCGACAGCGCCGAGGATGCCTGCGGCGAAGGCGAGCGTGTAGGCGTTCATGAACCACTGGAGCTCCTCGACGCCGGCGCCGAGCTCGAGGTGGAGGACCGGCAGAGCGTTGGTCATCACCAGGTTGTCGAGCGAGGCCATGAACATCGGCAGCGACGTCGCGATCAGGATCAGCCAGAGCGGCCGAACGCGGCGATCGGCGCGGGTGGAGGTCATCGGAGTTCCTTCGCTTGCTGGTTGTAATCGAATGATTACCTGACGGTAGTAATCGGATGATAACCTGTCAACCATGTCGCAGACATTGCCCCCGCAGCCGAGGATGAGCAGCGCGGACCGGCGCGAGTCGATCCTGCGAGCCGCGACGGCGGTGTTCGGTGCCAAGGGATACGCGGGCGCGACGACCGACGATGTCGCGAAGGCGGCCGAGGTGAGCCAGCCCTACGTGGTGCGACTCTTCGGTTCGAAGCAGCAGCTGTTCCTGGCGGTGCTCGAACGAGCGGTCGCGCGGCTGTCCTCCGGGTTCCGCGCCGCGATCGCGGGTCCGGATGAGGCGCGAGCCGATCGGATGGGTCGCGCCTACATCGAACTGGTGGCCGAGCGGGGGCTGCTTCAGGTCATCAGCTCGGCGTTCCTCCTCGGCGGCGACCCCGTGATCGGGCCCGTCGCCCGGCGACTGTTCTCCGGGGTGTGGCAGCTCCTGCGCGAGGAGGCGGGGTTCGGTCCGGACGAGGCGAGAGACTTCATGGCCAACGGGATGCTGATCAACACCATCGTCGGCTTGCGGATGATGAACGACGAGGGCGATCCGTCAGCGGACGAGCTCTTCGCCGTCTGCCTCCCCGAGAGCGCCGACCTGCTCATCTCCTCGATCCCGGGCACCGACGACGATTGGTGACAGTCGGTCCCTCAGGCTTCGATCCGTCGGGCGCGATTCCGAACTGCGAGACTGGGATCGTGTACGACGACATCTTCGCCGTGTGGGCGTCTATGGCGGGTCTCTCCCCGAGCGCCGCGAGTCCCGAGACCATCGTGGGCTGGGGTGGCGCCGATGTCGCCTACGAGATCCGACCGGCGGGGGCGAGGTTCGCGGTCGTCAAGGTCGAGAGGTCGGCCAGTGTCGTCGGCACGTTCTCGGACCTGACGAGCGCGGCGTGCCTGCTGATCCTGCTCATCGGCCGGATCTGGCGTTCGCAGGAACGGCTGCCGCGCGCCGAGGCCGCGGAACCGGCACCCGAGACGGAGATTGATGCAGGGCCCGTATCGACGGACCTGCGGTGGGCCGGCGGTGACGCGGAGTTCGCTCCGGGCCGACCCGGGCGCTTCATGGCGACGGACGTCAGTCACCTCGTCTGGCGGACGCCGCAGGAGATCACGACCGCACTCCTGATGCCCGATGCGAGCGGCCTCTTCGCGGATCGGCGGGTCGAGTAGTTCCTCGGCCGCCGCGGGGTCAGCCGACCGCCGGGACGAGTCCGGGGTGCACGCTCCAGACCTCGCCCGTGGCGTCGGGGTCGAACCCGAGCCGCTGGGCGAGTGCGATCGATCGGTGGTTCTGGGGTCGAATCCGGGCCGTCACCGTGACGGCCCGGAGTTCGGTCGCTGCGAACCGGAGCAGCGCCTCCGCAGCCTCGGTCGCGTAGCCCTTCCCGGCCGTATCGGGGTTGAAGACCCAGCCGATCTCGGCGACTCGTTCCGGGGCGGCGATCTCGCGCAGGTGCAGGGACACGTCCCCGATCAGTCGACCGTCGCGGACGACGGCGAGAGCGAGGAAGTCGCCGGGCTGGAGCAGTGAGGTGTGGCGGGTGCGGTCGCGCAGGTGCAGTCGGGACGCAGCCCGGTCCCGGAGCGGCCAGTCGATGTGGCGGACCACCTCCGCGCTGGACTGGATCGCGAACCAGTCCTCGGCGTCGGCGATGCGATGCGGCCGAAGAGTCAGTCGCGCGGTGGTCAGGACGGGCGCGTCGATCCGGCGTTCCATCCGCGGGCCGCGAAGGAAGCGGGGCCTGCGTACGCCGATGAGGGAGCGCAAGGCGCTCGAGAGCTGTGGAGAGGGTCGGTGGGCGACATGCCGTCCACGCCGGGGTAGGGCGAGCGGCATGGCGAGCGTTCGGGTCAGCGCCATCCTTCGAGACTAAGGAAGCCTCGGGATCACCGCGGGTGCGGGGCGTGCGGATGACCTGTGAATACCCTCCATGCGCGGCCTGTCGCGCCGGCCCTGTCCCCGGATCGGGCAGGTGTCAGAAGATCATCGGTCGATCGTCGTCGAGAGAGGTCGGCATCTCGACGTCGACGACGACCGGAACGTGATCGCTGGGTGCGGTGCCCTTGCGCTCGTTCCGTTCGATCGAGGCTGAGGTGACGATGTCGGCGAAGGCCTGCGAGCCAAGGATGAAGTCGATGCGCATGCCCTCGTTGCGGGGGAAGCGCAGCTGCTTGTAGTCCCAGTAGGTGTACCCGACGGGGACGCGCTCGCGCACGACGTCGGCGAGACCGATCGTCTCGAACTCGGTGAAGGCGTCGCGCTCGGGCTGCGAGACGTGGGTCGAGCCGTCGAAGAGGCGGATGTCCCAGACATCCGTGTCGAAGGGCGCGATGTTCCAGTCGCCCATGAGTGCGAGCGGTGTCTCGGGGTTCGCGGCGAGCCAATCGCGGGTGACGTCGGCCAGTCTGGCGAGCCAGTCGAGTTTGTACTCGTAGTGCGGGTCGCCGAGCGCGCGCCCGTTCGGGACGTAGAGGCTCCAGAGCCGCAGACCTTCGACGGTGACCGCCAGGGCGCGGGCCTCGATCGGGAGCGCCCCGTCGTCACCGGCCTTGCCGAAACCGGGGATCGAGCCGAAGCCCTGCTGCGGGTCCTCCATCGGCAGCCGGCTGGCGAAGGCGACTCCGTTCCACTGATTCGCACCGTGGATCTCGAGCTCGTAGCCCGCGTTCTCGAACGCCTCGACGGGGAACTGGTCGGGGCGGCACTTGATCTCCTGCATCGCCAGAACGTCGATGTCGTCGCGGACGAGCCAGTCGACGACTCGGTCGACTCTGGCTCGGATCGAGTTGACATTCCAGGTCGCGATCCGCATGCCGTCCACGATACCGAGCGCCCGGACTGTCCGTGAGCGGGGAAGGGGGTGGCTGGTTAGTCTTGAGAGGTGACAGAGGCGCGCGACCAGCTCATCGAATTCATCAAGGCCGACGCGGTCTTCCACGGCGATTTCACGCTCACGAGCGGCAAGAAGGCCAGCTACTACGTCGATCTCCGACGAGTGAGTCTCGACCATCGTGTCGCTCCGCTGATCGGCCAGGTCATGCTCGACCTCATCGCCGAGATCCCCGATGTCGACGCGGTCGGCGGTCTCACCATGGGGGCCGACCCGATCGCTGCTGCGATCCTGCACCAGGGCGCCGCCCGTGGGCTGGAATACGACGCGTTCGTCGTCCGCAAGGAGCCGAAGGACCACGGCCGCGGCCGGCAGGTCGAGGGGCCCGACCTGCAGGGCAAGCGCGTGATCGTCGTCGAGGACACCTCGACCACCGGTGGCTCGCCGCTCAAAGCCATCGAGGCACTCCTGAGGGTCGGTGCCGAGATCGCTGCGGTGGCCGTCGTCGTCGATCGTGCGACGGGTGCCAAGGAGATCATCGAAGCCGCCGGCTACCCCTACTACTCCGCGATCGGGCTCGCGGACCTCGGCCTCGCCTGACGTGACCGACAGCCCTCCGCCCGACGGATCCCGCCGCGCTCGACGCGCGAGGGCTGACGATGGAGCGACCGGGCAGGTTCCCTCATCCGCCGACGGACCGGCCGGCTCGCTCCCGACGCCGCCCGATGCGACGAACGTCCCCGTGTCGACGGCGCCGACCACCGCCATCGCAGCGGGTGCGCAGCCCGGCTCGACAGGGGGCGCCCCTGAACGCATCGAGGAGGAGAAGGAAGCGGCTCGGCGGCGCCTGATCATCCGGGTCTCGATCGGCGTCATCGCACTCGCCGGGGTGCTCGCCGCCTTCGTCGTGGGAGCGAGGCTCAACGGAGACTCCGCCGCGGTCGCTCCCGCGCCGACTCGCAGCGCTTCGGCCACTCCGACCCCGACCCCCACCCCGACGCCCGCACCGACGACGGTCGTCGGGCCGGTCGCCCCCGGCGTCTACGAGTGGGACGAGCTCGGCGGCCGGGAGTGCCTCGATCCCTACGTCTCGCCGTGGGAGCAGACCTTCACCGTTGTCGACTGCGCCCAGCCGCATCCGGCACAGCTCGTGGCCCGCGGCGACTTCTCCACCGATCCCGCTGCGGCCTACCCTGGCGAGCTGGCGCTGACCAGCCAGCTCGCACTGCTGTGCTCGGCTCCCGCCGTCATCGATTACGCCGCGGCCGGCGCGTACGGGGATGTGCAGCTCCAGGCTTCCTACCCGGCCACTCCGGAGCAGTGGGCCGAAGGGCAGCGCTCCTACTTCTGCTTCGCGAACCTCGCGGGAGGCGGACCGCTCACCGGCAGCATCGCGGTGGCCGCGGGCTGAGTCGGGCGGAACCTTCGCCGAAACCCGTCAGCTCTTGACGAGCCGGGCGATGGCGGCCGACGCTTCGGCGATCTTCGCATCCGCTTCGGCGCCGCCCGACTCGAGGGCCTCCCGCACGCAGTGCGCGAGGTGATCCTCGAGCAGGCCGAGCGCCACGGATTCGAGCGCGCGGGTGGTGGCGGAGATCTGCGTGAGGATGTCGATGCAGTACTTCTCGTCGGTGACCATCCCCTGCAGCCCGCGAACCTGGCCCTCGATGCGACGGAGCCGCTTCAGGTAGTCGTCCTGCCGACGGATGTAGCCGTGCTCCGTGTGAGAGGCGTGTTCGTGCGCGCTGTCGCTCATCGGTCGTCCTTCCGGGTACCCCGGCAGGGTATCAGCGCGCGAAGATCACATCTCCACTTCGATGGGATCCTTCGACACGAGGTCGGCGACCGACTGGATGACCTCGTCGGGACGGAACGGGTAGCGGTCGATCTCGGCCTGGTCACTGATGCCGGTGAGCACGAGGATCGTGTGCAGCCCCGCCTCGATTCCGGCGACGATGTCGGTGTCCATCCGGTCGCCGATCATCGCCGTGTTCTCGGAGTGCGCGCCGATGCGGTTCATGGCGGACCGGAACATCATCGGGTTCGGCTTGCCGACGACGTAGGGCTCTTTGCCGGTGGCTTTGGTGATCAGCGCGGCGATCGCGCCCGTCGCGGGGAGAGGCCCGTCCTGGCTTGGCCCGGTCGCATCGGGGTTGGTGACGATGAATCGGGCTCCGTCACCGATGAGACGGATGGCCTTCGTGATCGCGTCGAACGAGTAGTTGCGGGTCTCGCCGACGACGACGTAGTCGGGGCGGGTCTCGGTCATGATGAACCCGGCTTCGTGCATGGCCGTGGTGAGGCCCGCCTCGCCGATGACGAACGCGCTGCCGCCGGGGATCTGCGAGCGGCAGAAGTCGGCGGTCGCGAGGGCGGAGGTCCAGAGCGACTCCTCGGGGACGTTGAGTCCCGATGCTCGGAGCCGCGCGCTGAGGTCGCGGGGAGTGAAGATCGAGTTGTTGGTGAGCACCAGGAACGGGGCGCCCGTGTCGGTCCACTGCTGGAGCAGCTCGGCGGCGCCGGGGATGGCGCGGTTCTCGTGCACGAGGACGCCGTCCATATCGGTGAGCCAGCAGTCGATGTCGTTGCGTGCCACGAGAGTCCTCCGTACCGAAGCCGGCATTCGCCGACGACCCAACGGTACCGAACCCACCCGGGAGAGCAGCGCACCCGGCACTTCGGGGGTGCACCCCAATACGCGGGTCCGCCGCAAACGCGAATCGAGGAATACCAGCGCGGTATCCGCCTCAATGGGCCCGGAATCGGCCCGTTCGGGCCCTGATCTCCTGATTCGTGCGGCGGTCAGGGGACGAGGACGAGCTTTCCCGTCGTCGCGCGTGACTGGAGGTCGATGTGGGCGTTCTCCGCTTCGGCCAGCGAGTAGGTGCCGCCGATCCGCACGGTCAGGTCGCCCGAGGCGGCCAGGCCGAAGATCTCCTCCGAACGCCACGCGCGCTCGTCGGGCGTGGTCAGGAAGTGGGCGATGCTCGGGCGGGTGAGCAGGAGCGATCCGCCCGAGTTGAGTCTCTGGGGGTCGACCGGCGGGACGGGCCCCGATGCGGCGCCGAAGAGGACGAGCATCCCGCGCACCGCCAGCGACGCGAGCGAGTCGTCGAAGGTGTCCTTGCCGACTCCGTCGTAGACCGCGTCGACACCGCGACCGCCCGTCAGCTCTCGGACCGCTCCGGCGAAGCCCTCGTAGCGCAGCACGACATCGGCACCGGCATCCCTCGAGAGATGCTCCTTGTGCGGGCTGCCCACGGTCGTGATCACGCGGGCGCCCGCCGCGGAGAGCAGTTGGGTCAGCAGAAGGCCGACTCCGCCCGCGCCCGCGTGCACGAGCACGGTGTGGTCGGGACCCGCGGCGAAGACGGATCGTGCGAGGTAGTGCGCAGTGATGCCCTGCAGTGGCAGGGCGGCGGCCGTCACGTCGTCGATCGCATCCGGCACGGCGAGCGCCTTCTGCTCCGACACGACGAAGGACTCGGCGTACGTCCTCGCCGCATCGGCTGTCGCGATCCTGTCCCCGACGGAGAACCGCGTCACCCCGTCACCGACACCGATGACGCGACCCGCCGCCTCTGCTCCCGGGGTGAAGGGGAGCGGGACCGCGTAGATTCCGCTGCGCTGGTAGGTCTCGATGAAGTTCACCCCGATGGCCGCCGTCTCGACGAGCAGTTCCCCCGGGCCGGGCTCGGGCGCCGCGGCGTCGACGACCTTCAGCTCTTCAGGACCGCCGTACTGGGTGACCGAGATCGCGCGCATCGAGGGGCCTTTCGTCTGTTCGAGGTTCCCGATCAGTGAACCAGATGCCGCAGCCTTGCCGAGCGATGCCCATCTCGGCGAGAGTGATGCCATGTCGTTCCAGGCGTATCTCGACGCGATCGAGGACAAGACCGGTCTCACCCCGCGCCAGCTGCTGACCATCGCGCAGGAGCGCGGGTACGACGCTCCCGACGTGAAGGCCGGCGTCATCCTCGAATGGCTGAAGGCCGACTACGACCTGGGCCGCGGGCACGGGATGGCCCTGGTGCACGTCATCAAGAAGGGCCCGGGTATCAGCGACAAGCACGTCGGCACGTCGGGCTCGCACAGCGACGAGTCCGACGAGCTCTGGCTGGACGGCAAGGCCAGCAAACCGTAAGCGGCCCGCCCCGCGGGGTCGACGACCGCCCGCTGAGCGCAGCGATGCGAAGAGCGGTCAACGGGTCGGCCTCCCCAGACGCGCGCGGCGCTCGAGCGCGTCGATCTTTCGACATCCGCCTCCCGCGCCGACGTGCTCCCGCGGTGTTGACTTGGCGCGAGCGCCCGTCCGGCACGGCGCCGATGACGAGAGGGCCGTGATGGCAGGACCGCGCGAACCCGGCGACAGTGCAGCGACAGTGTCGACGGCCGCGCCGCCGGTCCGGACCCGGTTCATCCACATCGCACTGCTCCTCCTCTCCTTCTCGGCAGGAGCGGCCGACGCGTTCGCGTTCCTCGCGCTCGGCGGCATCTTCACCGCCAATATGACCGGCAACCTGATCCTCACAGGCATGTTCACGCGTGCGGAGTTCGGAACGACCCTGTGGACCGCAGTCGTGGCCATCCTGGTCTTCACCGGCGTGCTCTACGCCGCGTTCCGGCTCACGGCGACCGGTGTCGGGGGACCGGCGAGCCCCCGCCGGGTCATGCGGCGACTGATCCTTCCCTCTATCGTCGTCCAGACCGTCGTCGTGCTGATCTGGCTGCCGTTCCACGGCCAGGGTCTGCTCGAACGCGGAGTCGTGATCGCGCTCGCCTGCACGGCCCTCGCCCTGCAGACGGTCGGGGCGCGGAAGCTGTCCGATGTCGACGGCATCACCACCACCTATGTCACCGGCACGCTGACCACGACGATGCAGGACCTGGCCGAGCGCCGGCAGACCGGTCAGCCGCTCCGGATCCTGTCCGTTCTGGCCCTGCCGATCGGAGCGGTATGCGGCACGGCAGCGCTCGCGTTCGCGACCTGGTCCGGCCCCCTCGTCCCCTGGATCTCCGCCACGATCGCGACGGTGCTCCTCGCGCTCAGTCGCCGGCGGAGTGCCTGACCCACCGCCGCCGCGCGAGCCTCACACCCCGGATACGGCGGGGAGCTCGGGTTCGGATTCGATCAGCAGGCGTGTGTACGGGTGAGACGGGTTGCGGAGCACCTCGTCGACCATCCCCCGTTCCACGATCCGGCCGCGGCTCATGACGACGACCTCGTCGCAGAGCGCGCGCACCGCCCCGAGGTCGTGCGAGATGAACAGCAGCGTGAGGCCGAGCGACTGCTTCAGATCGTTCAGCAGGGCCAGGACCTGCGCCTGGACCGAGACGTCGAGGGCGGCGATCGACTCGTCGAGGATCACGACATCGGGTTCGACCGCGAGTGCGCGTGCGATGCTCACGCGCTGACGCTGACCACCCGACAGAGAGCGGGGGAACCGGTCGAGCAGGTCATGCGGGAGCCGGACCATATCCATCAGCTCGATGACCCGCGTCTCGAGCTCCGCTGCGCTTCGAGCGCCGTGCGCGCGCAGCACTTCGGTCAGCACCGAGCGGATCCGACGACGAGGATTGAGCGAGGACATGGGGTCCTGGAAGACCATCTGGATTCGTCGCGCCTCGCCGCGACTGGTCGCCCGGTAGGGGCGTCCGTCGAGAAGGATCCCGCCGGACCCCGGCCTGACGAGCCCGACCATCGCGCGGGCGATCGTCGACTTGCCGCTTCCTGACTCGCCGACGATTCCGACGGACCCCCCACGCGGAACGCGGAAGGAGACCGCGTCGACGGCGGTCACCGTGTCACGGCGGCGGGCACCGGGGAAGCGCACGGTCAGGTCGTCGACGACGAGCCAGTCCTCCGACGGTGTCTCCGCGGCTGCGTCGCGGATCGCGCCCGCCTTCGCTCGAGCCGACCGCACGAGCTCGATGGAGTACGGCGCCGTCGGGTGCGCGACGATCTCCGCCGTCGGCCCGGACTCGACGATCCGGCCCTCCTTCATCACGGCGATGCGCTGGCAGAGGGCCGCGACGACGGCGAGGTCATGGCTGACGAACACCATGGCCATGCCCCGCTCGGTGCGCAGCCGATCGAGCAGGTCCATGATCTGCGCCTGGATGGTGACATCGAGCGCGGTCGTGGGCTCGTCGCAGAGCAGCACCTCGGGGTCGGTGGCGAGGGCTGCGGCGATCATCACACGCTGGCGGAGCCCGCCGGACAGCTGGTGCGGGTAGCGGGTTCGGACGCGCTCGGGGTCGGCGATCCCCACCTCGCCGAGCAGTTCGAGCGCCCTGCGGCGTGCGGCGGCGAGGGGCATGCGCCGGTTCGATGCGCGGACCGCCTCGGCGACGAGTTCACCGGCGCGCATCGAGGGGCTCATGGCGGAGAGGGGCTCTTGGAAGATCATCGCGACCCGAGCCGGTGTCACGATGGACCCACCGGTCCGGGTGATGCCGACGGGCAGCACCCCGAGGATGGCGCGCAGCGTGAGGCTCTTGCCCGAACCGGACTCGCCCACGAGTCCGAGTGATTCACCGGCAGCCACCTCGAAGGAGACATCCGAGACGACGGTCCGATCCGGACCGGAGCGGAGGCTGAGGCCGGAGACGGCGAGGATCGGCCCGGTCACGCGCGGTTCCTGTCATCGAGGCCGTCGCTGATGAGCACGAAGGCTCCGGCCGCGAGCACGAGCATCAGACCCGGGAAAGTCGTCAGCCACCAGGCGGTCGCGAGGTACAGGCGCCCTTCGTTGATCATTCCGCCCCATTCCGGCGTCGGCGCGGCGATACCGAGACCGAGGAACGAGATTCCCGACAGGAAGAGGAGGGAGAGCGTCGCATCCGATGCCATGAAGACCAGGGTCTGCGAGAGCGCGTTCGGGAGGACGTGCCGTGTCATCACCCGTCCGCGACCCAGGCCCGCCAGACGCGCGCTGTGCACGTAATCGAGTTCCCGGATGACGAGGACCTGCGATCGGATCAGCCGCGCGTACGCGACCCACGAGATGACGCCGACGGCGAGGAGGAACGAGCCGATCCCCGGTCCCACGATGTAGGCGACGACGACGAGCAGGACGTAGGACGGGAACGCCTGCACGAAGTCGCCGATCCGCATCAGGACCGTGTCGACGATGCGTCCCGAGTACCCGGCGATCAGGCCGATGGTCGTGCCGATCGCTGCAGGGAGCAGGGCGCCGGCGATGGCGAGCGGCAGATCGAGACGTGCGGCGTAGAGAGCGCGGACGAAGACGTCCCGTCCCAGATCATCGGTTCCGAACGGGTGAGCTGTCGACGGCGGCTGAAGGCGGTTCCCGAGGTCCTGGGCCAGCTCGGTGAATCCGGTGACGGCGGGCACGATGTATCCCGCGACGAGCATCAGCAGGAGCACGGAGACCCCGATGACGACCTTGTCGGCCCTGATCTTGAGCTTGCCGCCGATCGGCGGAGCGTCCGCCGCGGACGGTTCGCCGCCCGCAGCGTAGATGGCGGAGGTGTCGGCGCTCACGTGAGGCTCACTCTCGGGTCGGTCAGCGATACGGCGACATCGGCGATCACGTAGATGGCGACCACCGACGTGCCGAGCACCAGGGTGAGTGCCTGGAGCACATTGGCGTCGCGGGTGAGCGCCGCCTGTACCAGGGTCTGACCGAGTCCCGGAAGATTGAAGGTCGATTCGATGACGACGGACCCTCCGACCACGAACCCGATGAGGAATGCGAGCACCGGGATCGCGGGAACCGCCGCATTGCGCAGGACGAAGCGGCGGATGAGCCGCCCGCCGGGGATACCGAGTGAGCGGGCGGCTGTCACGTACTCGGCGCCGAGCACGTCGATGAACGCGGAACGGAGGCTGCGGGTGAGCACCGGGATGATGCCGATCGCGAGGGTTATCGCCGGCAGAAGGATGGCGTTGAACTGGCGGCTGCTGTCGTCGGGCCAGCCGCCGACCGGGAACCACTTGGTGGGCAGCGCCACGAAGGCGATGAGCATGAGGCCGATCCAGAACCCGGGAACCGCGATGCTCGCGACCGACGCGACGCGGATGGAGTTGTCGAGCGGACCTCCCGGCCGGCGGGCGGCGGCGAGGGCGACGGGGATCGCGACGAGGATCGTGATGATGATCGCGACGACGGCGAGCAGTCCGGTGACGCCGACGCCGCGGGAGATGATGTCCGCGACGTCGGCGTTGCCGTTGAGGTTCTTGCCGAGATCGCCGGCGAAGACCCTCTGCAGGTACTTCCAGTACTGGACGGGGATCGGCTCGTCCAGGCCCATGCTGGTCCGGAGCTTTGCGACCACTTCCTCGCTGGCCCGGGGACCCGCCAGGATCTTGGCGGGGTCGCCGGGTGCCAGGCGCAGGAGCAGGAAGCTCAGAGCGCTGGTGGCGATCAGCAGCGGGATCGCCTGCAGCAGGCGGATCCCGAGGAAGCGGGCGACTCTCATCGGCGGGGGATCACTCCGCGAAGCCGAGCTTGTCGGTGTAGTAGACCATGTACTGGATCGGCACGAAGCCCGTGATGTAGGACTGAGCCGCCCAGTTCGTCGCCAGGTCGATCACGCCGATGTAGCCGTTCTGCTTCAGCGCGTCGTCCTGGATGGCGACGACGGCCTGTTCGACGACGGCGTCGTCGGTGGTCGAGGTACCTGTCACGAAGTTGTCCGTCATGACCGTCGCGTCGACGCCCGAGTAGACGTAGCTGGTGGCGAGGATCAGCCCGATCGGGTCGAAGATCGTCGGGGAGATGGCTCCCGCGCCGCTGCGTGCGAGGTCGAAGTCGCCGTCGGCGAGTCGTCCGTTCATCGTCGCGGTGTCGGTCGGTTCGAGTTCGAGATCGATTCCGATCTCGGCCAGCTGGGTGACGAGGATCTGAGCGGTGGTGTCGGAGTCAGCGTTCGACGGGTCGTACATGTAGCGCATGCTCAGTCCGTCCGGCGATCCGGAACTCGCCATCAGGTCCTTCGCCGCGTCGAGGTCGAAGGTGTACGGCTCTGTCGGTTCGGCGGTTCCCGGGACGTTGATCGGGAGGATGCCGGTGGCGGCCTCGGTGCCGCCGCCGAGGGCGCCGGCGATGGAGTCGCGATCGATGGCCTTCGAGATCGCCTCGCGGACGACGGGGTCGCTGGCGGGGCCGGCGAGGGTGTTCGCGACGATGCCGATGTTGATCGAGGGGAGAGTCGGGACGGCGTGATCCTCGCCGATCTGGGCGACGGTCGCCTGGTCGACCTGCTCGAGGATGTCGATGTCACCCGACTGGAACTGGAGTGCCCGCTGCGACGGGTCGACGATGGTCTCGATCGTCAGCTCGGTGACGGCGGGTGTCTCGCCTTCCCAACCCCAGAAGTGCTCGTTGGGAACGAGCGAGATGCTCTCGGTGGTTCCGCCCGGGTCGGACCAGTCGGAGACGACGTAGGGGCCGGCGCCGATCGGGTTCGCGAAATAGTCGTCGCGGCTCATGCCGGCGAAGTCGGCCGGGTAGACGTTCGAGTTGCACCAGGCGAGCAGGTTGGGAAGGAAGGTGTCGGGCTGTGCCATGACGACCTGCACCTCTTTGTCGGACACTGCGGTGACGGAGGCGACCGATGCGTAGAGGATGCCCGAGATCGGGCCCGCCTTCCATTCGTCGAACGAGAAGATCACGTCGTCGGCGGTCACCGGGTCGCCGTTGCTGAACGCGGCATCGTCTCGGATCGTGAGGTCGTAGGTGTAGGTGGACTCGTCGTAGCTCCACTCGGAGGCGAGACCGGGGACCAGCCCGCTGCCATCCGGCGTCTGGATGCGCAGCAGCGAATCGAAGACGACGGCGTTGGTCGGGCCGGAACTCGAGATGCACTTGTCGCCCTCCCAGCCGTCGATGGCGGCGGGGCGGGCCCAGACGACGGTTCCGGGATGCGGGGAGGCCGAGTCGGATGACCCACCGCCTCCTCCGGAGGCGCAGGAGGTGAGGGCGATCGCCGTGCTGGCGGCGAGGGCGATGGTGAGCAGGACGGTGCGGCGCATGCGGGACATCCTTCAATCGGACGGACGGGGAGACGTGGCGCTTCAGCGGAGGGGGTGGAGCGCACCCGTCACTGAGGCCGGGTTTCTATCCGCCGATAGAAAGTAAAGCGGCCCATTGTTCCGTCCGATTGAACGGTGTATTTCAATCGTGTTTCGTCAGGCGGGAGCGCCCGATACGCCTGACCAGGCGTCGGCGATGGCGCGGACGTCGCCGATCAGGAGGCGTCCCTGCTCTCCGGCGCGCTTCACGATCGGGGCCTCGAGGCCGAGCATCCGCAGCGCAGCATCCGCGAATGCGGCAGGCGTGTTCTCGTCGATGCTCTCGGGCGCCCGGCGGCGCAGCAGGATGATGCTCTCGACCAGGCCGATGACGAGTGATGCTCCCAGTTCCGGGTCGGGGTGGTCGCACGCGTTGACGAGTTGTCGATACGCCGCGACGAGTTGATCCCGCAGGCCGTGGAATGGGGCGAAGATCGGATCGCCGAGTTCGGGGAGCAGGTAGAGCTCGCCGAGGTTGACCTCGCCCCCGCTCAGCAGTGCGATGTCGGATGCGCAGAGCGCCCACAGCCGGGCGGGAGCCGGGCGGGGGTCCGCGAGGAGGGCTTCGGCCACATCGAGCGACGGCTGGACGGTGCCGAGCAGGAGTGCGAGGAGGATCTCCTTCTTGCCGCCGAAGTGATGGTAGATGCTCGGCTGGCGGAGTCCGGCCGCCTCGGCGATCGCGTGGGTGGTGGTGCTGCCGTAACCGGAGCGCGCGAAGAGCTTCGCACTGGCGAAGAGGATGTCCTGCGTCGCTCCGAGACCGGTCGGGGACTCAGACCCGCGCGGGCGGCCGACGGTGCGTGGCATCCCGCCAAAGTACACCGGGGCGTCCGCCCGGAGCGCGGCGGACGAGCTGAAACACATTCGAAACACGAAGTTCAATCGGTCGACACATCGGATGTGATGTATTTCTATTGCGCAATAGAAAGTGCGCTCGGTGCATACCGATCTCATAGCCCGACGAAAGGGAGGGTGGCGCAGTGACCGACGCACCTCACGCCGACAGCAGCGCAGCACCCTCGAGCACGGCGGACACCACCGGGGCCAAGGCCCACGCCAGGGCCCAGGGCGGCGCGGTCGCCGAGTCGCAGCCCTGGCTCCCTGCGGCCGTCTACCCGAACGCCGACCCCTCTCGTGCAGCGGGACTCGTCTGGGCCGAGGTCGTCGCAGGAGGCAGCTACACCTCGGCGGTCCTGGCTCGGGGAACGGTCGTGACGCTGCGCGATATCGACGGGGACGCCTGCGCCTCGGTGCTGCTCTACAACGCGTCGGAGCCGCAGGAACGGCTGAACGTGGCCGACACCGTGAAGGTGCAGTGGCAGGTGTACTCGGCGGCGGGGCAGCTGCTGCTCTCCGATCAGGGCCGCGTTCTCGCCCGGGTCGTCGCCGACGGCTCCGGGCAGCACGACGCGGTCTTCGGGGTCTCGTCCGCCGCCCGCAACGAGCGCCGATACGGCAACGGAGGCGTGTACGGTCCGTCGCCGGCGGGTCGCGAACTGCAGAAGCTCGCCGGGGCGAAGCGAGGGCTCGGACCGCGCGACATCTCCCCGGCGCTGAGCTTCTTCAAGGGTGTCGTCGTCGAGGAGGACGGCAGCCCGCGCTTCACCGGATCCGCCGCCGCCGGCGCCGCCGTCACGCTGCTGATCGAGATGCCCGTCATCCTGCTCATCGCGAATGCACCGCACCCTCTCGACCCGCGGTCGGAGTACGCCTGCGGGCGTCTCGAGATCACCGCGACGCGTGGCGTCCCGACCTCGCCCGCCGATCCGGAGTGGAGCGCGAGCCCGGAGGGCGAGCGCGCCTACCTCAACACCGAGAGCTATCTGCTGCTGCGCGGAGATACCCCGCCCGCCACGAACGGAGCAACCCGATGACCGCCGCCGACGTGCTCCTCCCCGCGCGAGCGTCGTGGTCGAGGGTCCTCGAGCCGGGTGAGACCCTCGAGATCATCGACCTCGACGGCAATCAGGCCGTCGACTTCCTCGCCTACGACGCCGACGACCTGCAGCAGGCCTACAGCGCGCCGGCAACCCTGCTCGAGCAGGAGAACGTCTACCTGGTGCAGGGCTCGGTGCTCCTCACCGCGGAGTCCGTTCCGCTCCTCACCGTCGTGGCGACCGGAGTCGCCCGGCACGACACCCTGGGAGGTGCGTGCTCCCGGGAGTCCAACACGCTCCGATACGGCCACCACACGTTCGCGCAGCACGCCTGCGTCGAGAACTTCCTCACCGAGCTGGGCAGGCACGGACTCGGAAAGCGCGATCAGGTGTCGAACGTCAACTGGTTCATGAACGTGCCCGTCGAGGCCGACGGTTCCCTCGGCATCGTCGACGGCATCTCGGCGCCGGGACTGTCCGTCACACTGCGCGCCGAGCGTCGCGTGCTCGCCGTCATCTCGAACTGCCCCCAGATCAACAACCCGTGCAACGGCTTCAACCCCACCCCCGTCCGCCTCGTGGTCGGCGCGGCGAGCGAGAGCCGATGAGCGGATTCGACGCGGTCCTCATCGCCAACCGCGGTGAGATCGCCGTCAGGGTCGCGCGCACGCTGCGAGGCATGGGGCTGCGCAGCATCGCGGTATTCACCGACGCGGACCGCGGCGCTCTGCATCTGCGCACCGCAGACGACGAGGTGTACCTCGGCGAGGATCCACGCGCCTACCTCGACCACGACCGCATCATCGCCGCGGCCATCGACGCCGGCGCCGGCGCCATCCACCCGGGGTACGGCTTCCTCTCCGAGAGCGCCCCGTTCGCTCGTGCCGTCGAAGCGGCGGGTCTCGTCTTCCTCGGTCCGACACCGGAGCAGCTCGAGCTCTTTGGGGCGAAGCACTCGGCCCGAGGTGCCGCGATCGCCGCATCCGTGCCGCTTCTCGCCGGTACCGGGCTGCTCGACTCGCTCGACGACGCGCTCGCCCAGGCGGACGCGATCGGCTACCCGGTCATGCTCAAGGCGAGCGCGGGCGGCGGTGGCATCGGCATGCGCGCCTGTCGCGACGCCGACGAGCTGACCGCTGCCTGGGATCAGGTGCGCCGGCTCGCGTCGAGCAACTTCGCCTCGGCCGACGTGTTCCTCGAGCGCCTCGTCGAACGGGCCCGCCACGTCGAGGTGCAGGTGTTCGGTGACGGCCTCGGCGGGGTCGTCGTCGTCGGCGACCGCGACTGCAGCCTCCAGCGCCGCAACCAGAAGGTCATCGAGGAATCCCCGGCGCCCGCCCTGCCGCCCTCGGTGCGCGAGACGATGCACGCCGCCGCGCTGCGGATGTGCGAGCAGGTCGGCTACCGATCGGCCGGCACCGTCGAATTCGTCTACGACGCCGCTCGCGAGGAGGTCGCCTTCCTCGAGGTGAACACCCGTCTCCAGGTCGAGCACCCCGTCACCGAGGAGGTGCACGGAGTCGACCTCGTCGAGTGGATGGTGCGACTGGGCCTCGGCAAGACCGAACTCCCCACGGTGCCCGCCCCGCGGGGGCATGCGGTCGAGGCGCGGATCTACGCGGAGAAGCCCGACCTGGGCGGTCTCCCGAGCACGGGCCGCATCTCGGGGGTCGTCACACCCGAGGGCGTGCGATTCGACACCGGCATCTCGGTCGGCAGCGACGTCTCCGCCCACTACGACCCGCTGCTCGGAAAGCTGATCGTCCACGCCGAGACCCGGGATGCCGCCTTCGCCGCGCTCCGGGCCGCGATCGACGGCAGCAGGATCGACGGCGTCGCCACCAATCTGGGGCTGCTGGCCGCGGCGGCTGACACCCCGTCCGTGCTGGCCGCCGAGCACAGCACGGCAACACTCGACGGTGTCACCGATCGCCGCCCGCGCTTCGAGGTCGTCCGGGCGGGAACGCTCTGCACCGTGCAGGACTGGCCGGGGCGGCTCGGACTCTGGCACGTCGGCATCCCGCCGTCGGGCCCGATGGACGACCGGTCCTTCCGCCTCGGGAACGTCGCGCTGGGCAACGCCGAGGGCGCGCCCGGACTCGAGATCACTGCGACGGGACCGACGCTGCGATTCCTCACCGACGTCACGGTCATGATCACCGGAGCGCCGACGCTCGTCGAGATCGACGGAGCCGAAGTCGAGCAGTGGGTGCCGCTGCAGGTCCCCGCGGGTGGAGTGCTCTCGATCGGGACACCCCGGCGCGGCATGCGGACCTACCTGCTCGTGGCCGGAGGTGTCGATGCGCCTCTCGTGCTCGGTTCGGCCAGCACCTTCGACCTGGGCGGCATCGGCGGTCCGTCGGGTCGACCGCTCGCCGTCGGCGACATCGTCCTCCTCGGCGCGACCGCGCAGGGCGCGGCCGCACCCGTGGCGCTCGCCGATCGACCCGAGTTCCCCGACGAATGGGTCTTGCCCGCCCTCGAGGGTCCGCACGCGGCGCCCGAGTTCTTCACCCCCGATGACATGGACGTCTTCTACGACACCGCGTGGGAGGTTCACTTCAACTCGGCCCGCACCGGCGTCCGGCTCATGGGGCCGAAGCCGACCTGGGCGCGCGAGGACGGCGGCGAAGCGGGACTGCATCCGTCGAACATCCACGACACCCCGTACTCGGTGGGCGCGGTCGACTACACGGGCGACCTGCCGATCCTGCTCGGCCCCGACGGGCCCAGTCTCGGCGGCTTCACCTGCCCGGCGACCGTGGCGAGCGGGCAGCTGTGGAAGCTCGGCCAGCTGAGCCCCGGCGACCGGGTGCGTTTCGTGCCCATCGGCGATGCGCAGGCCGCCGAGGTGCGGAACGATCCTGCTGCTCTGCCGCGTGCCGACCGTGCGGCGGTCTCCGACGGAGGAGTGCTCGCCCGACAGCACGAACGCGCCGATCGGCCCGCCCTGACCGCTCGGCGCAGCGGCGACACGAACCTGCTCGTCGAGTACGGCCCGATGAGCCTCGAACTCGAGAGCCGCATGACGGTGCATGCGCTTGCCGAGTCTCTGCGCGATCACCTCGACCGCGTCGATCCCGCGATGGCTGCCGGCATCATCGACCTGACTCCCGGCATCCGCTCGCTGCAGATCCACTTCGATCCCGGCTCGGTCGCGATCGAGGAGCTCGTCGACGTGGTCCTGCGACTCGATCGCGAGCTGCCCGGGGTCGATGAGCTGAAGGTGCCGAGTCGCACCGTGCATCTCCCGCTGTCCTGGGACGACCCGGCGACGCGCGAGGCGATCGAGCGGTACATGAACGGTGTCCGCTCGGATGCGCCGTGGACGCCGTGGAACATCGAGTTCATCCGGAGGATCAACGGTCTCGACAGTGTCGACGACGTCTACCGGGTGCTCTTCGACGCCGAGTACCTGGTGCTCGGCCTGGGCGACGTCTACCTCGGCGCACCCGTCGCGACGCCGATCGATCCGCGGCATCGACTCGTCACGACCAAGTACAACCCGGCCCGCACCTGGACCCCCGAGAACGCGGTGGGGATCGGCGGCGCCTTCCTCTGCATCTACGGCATGGAGGGACCCGGCGGCTACCAGTTCGTCGGGCGGACCATCCAGGTCTGGTCGACGCTCGTGCAACGCGGCCCGTTCGAGCCGGGCGTGCCGTGGCTTCTGCGCTTCTTCGACCGGATCAGCTGGTATCCCGTCAGCTCCGAGGAACTGAGGGTGATGCGCGCCGACATGGCGGCTGGTCGACTCGCCGTCCGCATCGAGGATGGGGAGTTCGGGCTCGCCGAGCACCGGGCGTTCCTCGCCCGCGAGGCGGACTCGATCGCCGCGTTCCGCGAGCGTCAGTCCGCCGCCTTCGCGGTCGAGCGCGAGGCATGGCGGGAGGCGGGCGAGTTCGACAGGGTCGTCGAGGAGCCCGTCCTCGCCGAGGCGCCCGCACTGGTGATCCCCGATGGATGCGAGGCGGTCGAGGCGCAGTTCGTGTCGAGCGTCGTCCGCATCGACGTGGGAGTAGGCGACCTCGTCGAGGCGGGCCAGAGCCTGCTCGCCCTCGAGGCCATGAAGATGGAGGCCCCCGTGCTCGCCCCGTATCCGGCCCGGATCGTCGAGGTCGCCGTATCGCTCGGCGACCAGGTCCGCGCCGGCGCGGGTCTCCTCGTACTCGAGAGGATCCCCGCATGAGTGCACGCTCCGCCGCCGAGCTGCTCGTCGCCGAACGGTACCGGCGCATCGCCGTCGCGGATCGGCCGGAGGCCTGGATCACGCTCCGCCCCGAGGACGAGGTGACCGCCGAGGTCGCCGCCGCGCTGGCGGCTGCTCAGGACGGCGCGGACCTGCCACTCGCCGGCCGACTGCTGGCGGTCAAGAACAACATCGACGTCGCAGGAATCCCGACGACCGCCGCGTGCCCCGCATTCGCCTACGACCCCGAAGCCGACGCCACAGTCGTGCGGCTGCTCATCGACGCCGGCGCCGTCGTGCTGGGGACGACGAACCTCGACCAGTTCGCGACGGGGCTCGTCGGAAGCCGCAGCCCCTACGGCGCTGTCCGCCACCCGACCGACCCCGCCCGGATCTCCGGTGGATCCTCGAGCGGATCGGCGGTCGCTGTCGCCATCGGCGCGGCCGACATCGCGCTCGGCACCGACACCGCGGGGTCCGGCCGGGTGCCCGCCGCGCTCTGCGGACTCGTCGGGGTGAAACCGACCAAGGGCACGGTTTCGGCGGTCGGAGTCGTGCCCGCCTGCCGCAGCAACGAGACCGTCAGTGTGATGGCGGCCGACCTGGCGCTGGCCCGGCTGGCCGCCGAGATCATCACGGTCGTCGACGAGGCCGATCCCCTGAGCCGCGAGATGCCCGACCCCGATAGGGCCGACCCCGCGCGATGGGTGATCGGGGTGCCCGATCCACTCGATCTCGGCGACCTCGCCCCCGGATGGGCCGAGGCGTTCGCCGATGCGGTCCGGTCCCTGACCGACGCGGGCGCCACGGTGCGCCTCGTCGACATCCAGCCTCTGCTCGACGCAGCAGCCCTGCTGTACAGCGGCGCCTACGTCGCCGAGCGCTACGCGGCCGTCGGCGCCTTCGTGTCCGCTCACCCGGATGAGGTGGACCCGACCGTTCGCCGCATCATCCTCGGAGCGGCCGACCTGCGAGCCGCCGATCTGTTCGCCGACATGGAACGCATCGACCGGTACAAGGTCGTCGCGCGCCGACTGTTCGGCGACATCGACGCGCTGCTGCTGCCGACAACGGTGCGGCACCCGACTCTCGCCGAGATCGAGGCGGACCCGCTCGGGGTCAACGGTTCGATGGGCCGCTTCACCAACTTCGCCAACCTGCTCGACCTGGCTGCGCTCGCGGTTCCCGCGGGGACGGTCGACGGGCTTCCCTTCGGCGTGCAGCTCATCGGACCCGCGTTCTCGGACCGCCGACTCGCCACCATCGCAGGGGAGCTGCTCGAATGATCACTATCGCCGTCGTCGGGGCCCACCTGCGCGGACAACCGCTCAATCCGCAGCTCACCGAGCGCGACGCCGTCTTCGAGGAGGAGACGGAGACGGCGGCCGAGTACCGGTTCTACGCTCTCGAAACGGTTCCGCCGAAGCCGGGCCTCGTCCGGGTCGCGAACGGCGGCGCGTCCATCGCGGTCGAACTCTGGGCGCTGGACGACGCGGCCTTCGGCTCGTTCGTCGCCGAGATCCCGTCCCCGCTCGGCATCGGCAAGCTCGTCCTCGCGGACGGTCGCGTCGTTCCGGGGTTCATCGTCGAGCCCTACGCGCTCGACTCCGCGGTCGATATCACGGCGTTCGGCGGCTGGCGCGCCTACCGAGCGTCGCTCGGGACGCCGCCGACCGCCCGCTGACCACCTGAGCTCTCCTGTCACCCGTTCCACCTTCTTTGCTCCACCCCGCAACGGATGCGCAACGCAGCCGCAGAGAACGAAGGACCGACATGACCACCTACGACCCGTTCAGTCGCGGTACCCACCCCGTCGGAGTGCGGACCGAGTACTGGCTCGACGAGCCGCGCGGCCGCGATATCCCGGTCGAGATCTACTACCCGTCCGTCGACTCGATCGCGGGTCGGGACATCGACCCGGAGACCCAGGACACTTTCTCGAGCGACTGGGATCCGGACAACCCCGCCCGCCAGGCGGCCGTGCGCGACGCGCCCCTGCTCGACGGACGGTTCCCCGTCGTTTTCAACGTGCACGGCTGGGCCGGCTTCCGGCGCGAGGCCACCTTCGTCGCTACTCATCTCGCCTCGCACGGCTATCTCGTCGTCGCCCCTGACATCCTCGGGAGCACCGCTCCCGAGGTCGACGAGTTCTTCGCCTCGCAGGCGGGTGTCGGTGACGAGACCGCCCTCGCCGCGCACATGGATTCGATCGCGGACAACCGCCGCGGCGATGTCCCCTTCCTCGTCCAGCACGCGCTCGACACCCTGCCCGTCGCCGATGAGCAGATCGGGATCACCGGGGCCAGTTACGGGGGATGGACGTCGCTCATCGGCCCGGTCGTCGCTCCGCGCATCAAAGCGGCGGTGCCGATGTGCCCCGGCGGAGGATCCACGTTCCGTGAGGGCCGCAAGCGCGCAACCACCAAGCTGAACAAGATCGGCCCCATCGACCACGGCGTCCCGACGCTCATGCTCGTCGGTTCGAGGGACAGCATGCTGCCGCTCTTCGGTCAGTTCGAGCTCTACCGCGACCTGGTGCCGGATACGCGTCGGATGGTCGTCCTCCTCGATGCCGACCACAATCACTTCGTCGACAACATCGAGACCGGGCACGAGTGGATGCGGGCGTTCCTCGATCGTTGCGCCGAGACCTACCCCGGCACCGACTGGGAGGTCGTCGCCCGGGTCTGTCGCCCGTTCGACGAGCTCGCGCCGGAGGGACCGACGGAGGAGCTGTGGCGGGGCCTCACTACGGCGCATTTCGATGCGGTGCTGAAGAGCGACGCCCGCGCGTCGGCGCTTCTCGAGGACAGGCGGCTCGATCGCGTGCTCGAGGACGCGACAGGACTGGCGACGGTGACGGTGCGTGACTGAGGCCGGCGGTTCCACCCGTGTCGAAGCGGAGATCGCGGCGATCATCGACGACAGCTACGCCGCGCTCTCCTTCGACGAGGGCGGAGAGCCGGACTGGGCGCGGTTCGCGTCGGGCTATGTGACCGGTGCTGTGCTCGCCCTGCGGCTGTTCCCCGGCGACGAACGCATCCGGGTATTCGACAACGAGGGTTATGCCCGCGCCCAGATGCGCGACGATCTCGCCGTGCACGGGTATGTCGAGACCCCCGGTGAACGCAGCTTCACGGTTGTCGGCGATGTCGCCTCGGTCCTGCAGCGCTTCAGCATGGACTTTCCCGACGGCACGAGCACACCCGCTGTCGACATCTTCTCGCTCGTCCGGCTCGACGGCCGCTGGAAGATCGTGAGTGTGGTCAGCGACACGCTCTGATCACGCGTCGGTGGCCGAGGATTCGCCGGGCTGCTGTGCGGTGAGTCTCGCGCGGAGCTCGCCGGCGACCCGGATGCCCTGGTCGAGCGCCGGGCCGGGCGGTGAGACGCCGACGACCGAGAGGCAGGCCGCGGCGATGTCGATCGCCGTCGACGCCGGGGGCTCGCCGTCGCGCCGGAGCGTGATCACGAGCTCGACGAGCTGGAGGCAGCACGCTCCGAGGAAATCGGCGTCGAGGTGGGTGCCGATCCGCCCGCACAACTCGCTGTACGCCTCCCGCAGCGCTTCGCGCGCCTGGCGGAAGCTCTCGAAGCGAGGCTCGAGCACCTCATGCGAGAGGTAGAGGGTGCCGATGTTGTGGGGCGTGGCGATCAGGGTGTCGACGTCGAGGATGGCGAGCGCCGCGAGCGCGACAGCGGGGTCGGGGTGCCGCAGAAGATCGGTCAAGTACGCGAGGCTGGGCCTCACGGACGTTTCGAGCAGCTCGAGGAGGATCTCGTCCTTGCCGGCGAAGTGGTAGTACAGCGATGCCTGTCGGATGCCGACCTTCTCGGCGATCGCCCGCGTCGTCGTGGCCCCGTAGCCGCGCTCGGCGAAGAGCTCCGCGGCTGCGGCGAGGATCTGGTCGTGCGGGTCGAGCTGATCGTCACCGCGGTCGACGAGGCGCGGGCGTCCCGACCGAACACGTGCGCTCTCGCTCGTCATCGCCCGATTCTGTCACGCCGGTCGGTTCCGCGACGGGAGACGGACGGCAGTCGCGGACCCGTTCCTGTCGATTGACAGGAAATCGGGTGGCCGGTCACACTCGCCAGGTGATCGAGACACTGACACGGCTGCACTGGATGGATGTGATCAGCACCGACCTGACACGGACGGCCGAGTTCTACCGGAGCGTGTTCGGCTGGCGCATGGACGACGCCATCGAGCACAACGGGCTCCCGTACCACCTCCTGCGCGACGCCGACGGCACGGTGGTTGCTGGGGCCGAGGAGATCCCGCCTCACAAGGGGCCCTCGACGTGGACGCTGTACGTCGGCACCGCAGACACCGCGGCACTGTTCCGCCGTTCGGTCGACGCCGGAGGCCGGATCGGGCACGAGCCGTATCCGCTGTCCGGCTGGGGCAGCCTCGCCTACGTGCTCGCCCCCGATGGAACGGGACTCGGGGTAGCCGAGACCAGCCCGCCTCTCGGCGGAGCGACAGGAGCGGGGAGGCTGATCGGCGCCGAACTCCAGACGCCGGATCCGGACGCGACCGGGAAGTTCCTCGAGCAGGCCCTCGGTTGGCGACCGCGCACCGGGGCGATTGGCGGGGTGCGGTTCGACGCGGGAGGAGTGGATGCGCGGGTGCTGCGGGGGAGCGGCGGAGCGTGGATTCCCGTCCTGGCTGCGACGACGTACGCCGAGACCGTCGACGCCGTGATCCGCGACGGAGGGGTCTGCGAGCGGCGTTCGGACGGGACCGTTCTGGCACGCGATCCGTTCGGTGCGGCGTTCGTGCTCCGTGAGCCGACCGCCGTTCTCCCGACCGGTTCAGCCGGATAAGAGCGCGGAAAAATACGGCGCTGTTTCCGTTTTGTAAACATGTTCCCGCGGCAATACCTATCGCTTGACAGGTGTTTGAGGCGGTTGGGAAACTCCGAGCATGACCTCCCCGACACCCGGATCGCTGGTACTCGAGCGAGTCCGTCCCCTCGATGAGACCGGCCGTTTCGGCCCCGCCACCACAGTCGTCGTGATCGACGGGATCATCCAGCCGGAGGGGACGCCCGTCCCCGACGGCGTGGTCCGGGTCGACGGTCGCGGCCGGTACCTCATGCCGGGGTTCGCCGACTGCCACCTGCACCTCGGCTGCTTCACCGACGACATGTTCCTCATGGGGGCTATGACGGCGACGCGGTGGACACTCGAGGTCGCCGCCAACGCGCGGCGCGTGCTCGACATGGGTATCACCCTGGTGCGCGACGTGGCAACGTCGGATGCGGGTATCCGCGAGGGGATCGCCGATGGTCTGGTGCCCGGCCCGACGATGCGCGTGTCGGGTCCCCCGCTCAGCCAGACCGGCGGCCACTCCGACGGCTATCTGCCGAGCATCGGCCGGGAGATGCTCGGCGGCTTCCTCGTCCCCGAGTACGCCGGTCGAGGCGACTACCTCGTCGACGGGGTCGAGGAGATGCGCAAGGCGATCCGTCGTCAGGCCCGCGCGGGCGTCGACTGGATCAAGCTCTGCACGACCGGCGGCCTCCTGTCCACGGTCCGCGACCACCCCGACACATCCGAGTTCACCGACGCCGAGATCCGCACCGCGATCGAAGAGGCGACCCGTGCGGGCATCCCCGTCACAGCCCACGCGTACGGCGGCGCCGGATTGACGGCTGCGGTCGAAGCCGGAGTTCGCTCGATCGAGCACGGCATGTTCCTCGACGAGCGTCAGGCCGACCTCATGGCGGCACGCGGAGCGTGGCTGGTGCCCACCCTCGTCGTGGTGGAGGAGCTCGCCGAACTCGCTGCCAAGGGGCTCCTTCCGGCCAGCGCCGCCGCCCGGGTCCGCGAGGTCCACTCGCGGAGCGGCCGCCAGGTCGAGGTCGCACGCGCAGCGGGGGTCCGCATCGCGGTGGGCAGCGACCTGGTCGTCCAGGGACGCAACCTCGAAGAACTCGCCCTGCTCCACGACGCGGGGATGCCCGCCCCCGAGGTGCTGCTCGCCGCGACGCTCGGAGGTGCTGAGCTCATGGGTCTCGCTGATACCCACGGGCGGATCGCCGCGGGGTACGTCTTCGACGCGGTGCTCATCGACGACGACCCGCTGAGCATGCGGCCCTTCCGCACGACGCGGCCCGTCTCCGCCGTCTTCCAGGGGGGACGCATCATCCGCGACGAGGTCGCCGCGTGAGCCCCCGTCCGCTCGCAGCCTCGGTGGACGTCGGTGGCACCTTCACCGACGTCGTCACCCTCGACCTGGCCGACGGCACCATCGTGGTCGGCAAGCAGCCGACCGTCGCAGAGGCGCCCGCCGAGGGGATCGTGGCCGCCCTCGAGAGCGCGGACGCCGCGCCCGAGCAGATCGAGCGGTTCACGCACGGGACGACGATCGGCATCAACACCCTCCTCCAGCGGCGAGGCGCGAAGGTCGGTTTCCTCGCCACCCGCGGGTTCCGGGACATGCTGGTGCTGCGCACCTCGAGCTGGCCGGCGTTCCGCCTCACCTGGGATGCGCCGTCGCCCATCGTTCCGCGGAGCCTGTCGGCCGAAGTCGACGGCCGAGTGCGCGCCGACGGGACGGTCGAGACCGACCTCGACCTCGAGCAGGTCGTCGCCCGCACCCGCGAGCTGATCGGCAGGGGCGCCGAATCCATCGCCGTGTGCTTCATCAATTCCTACGCCTATCCCGAGCACGAGCGACGCGCCGGTGAGGCTATCCGGGAGGCGTTCCCCGGACTCGAGGTCGTGCTGTCGCACGAGCTGACCCGCCGCTACCGCGAGTTCCAGCGCGCATCCACGGCCGTCGGCGAGGCGTACCTCCGACCGACGATGGCGCGCTACTTCGACCGGCTCGAGGAGGGTATGGTCGCCCGTGGTTTCGACGGGCGCCTTCTCATCACCTCGAGCGACGGCGGCGTCATGGGCGTCGAACTGGCTCGCGAACGTGCATTGCGCACGCTCGTCTCCGGATGCGCCGCGGGTGTCGCCGGCGCCGCTGTGGTCGCGCGGGCGGGCGGCTGGTCGGACATCATCGCGATCGACATGGGCGGGACGAGCTTCGACGCCGCGCTGGTGCGCGGCGGCCTGCCGACCATGACGCCATCGGCCGAGATCGCCGGCGAGCACTACCTGATGCCGATGCTCGACCTCGCGACGATCGGCGCCGGCGGCGGGAGCCTCGCATCGGTCGACGACGTGGGAGCGCTCGAGGTGGGCCCCCGCAGCGCGGGATCCACGCCCGGTCCCGTCAGTTACGGGCGCGGCGGCACCGAGCCGACCTTCACGGACGCCGCGGTCGTCACCGGGCTGCTCCCCACGACCCTCATCGACGGCGGCATGACCCTCGACGCCGCGGCGGCTCGCACCGCGATCGCTGATCGGATCGCCGGCCCGCTCGGAATCGATGTCGACGCCGCTGCGGCCGGCATCCTTCGCGTCGTCGAGGCCAAGATGGCGCGCCTTCTCGAAGAGATGACAGTCGGCCAAGGAGTGGATCCGCGCAGCTTCGCGATCTTCGCCTACGGCGGAGGCGGGCCTCTGGTGGCCGCCCGACTGGCCGAGGAGCTGGGGATCGGCACCGTCGTGATCCCGCCGCATCCGGGGGTCTTCTCGGCCTGGGGCATGCAGACGCTCGACGTGGTCCAGGAGCGCAGCCGCACGCTGATCCGTAACCCCGAGGACTTCGCGCCGGAGGACCTCGTCGCTCCGTTCGGCGAACTCGTCGACGAAGCGGTGGCCACCCTGCGCGCGGAGGGCGTCGACGAGTCGCACAGCACCCTGCTGCGATTCGTGGAGATGCGCTACGAGGGTCAGGAGCACACGATCCTGATCCCGTTCGACGACGGCGGGTCGACGGCGCTCCGGGCCGCGTTCGACGCCGCTCACCAGTCGGCCTTCGGTTTCACCGTCGACGGCGGCACCGAGATCCTGACCTATCTGGTCCGGGCGATCGGCGAACTGCCGAAGCCCCCGTTCACGGCCGCGCAGCACGCCACCGGCACTGGACGTGCCCGGACCAGCCGTGAGGTGCGAGACCGCTCAGCCGGAACGCGGTCGACCTGGCCGGTCTGGTCACGCATCGACATCCTCGAAGGCATCCGCGTCGAGGGGCCCGCGATCGTCGAGGAGCCCACCACGACCACGGTGCTGCCCCCTGGATGGACGGCGGTCATCGACGACAAGGGGAATCTGGTGATGTCACGATGAACGCTCCCGAACCGACGACCGCCGACCCGATCAGCGCCGCGGTCATCCGCGCCGGCCTGGCCTCGACGGCGCGCGAGGTGTTCGCGCAGTTCGTCCGCACCTCGCTCACCCCCACCATCTACGACTCGCACGACTTCAGCGTCGCCGTCTTCGACGACCAGGTGAATGTCGTCGGCGATGCGTCAGGGCTGCCGGAGTACGTCGGCTCGCTCGCGTTCACGGTCGAAGCCGTGGTCGAGGCCTTCGGTCGCGACCGACTCGAGGAGGGCGACACGGTGATCTGCAGTCAGCCCTACCTGACGGGGGCGCACCCGCCCGACATCGCCGTCGTCAGCCCGGCGTTCGCGGACGGCGAGCTCGTCGGATTCTGCGCGATCCGCGGGCACATGGGCGATTCCGGTGCTCGCAACGCCTATCCCGCCGATGCGAACAGCAGCTACGAGGAGGGTCTCATGCTGCCGCCGGTGAAGTTCGTGCGAGCGGGCGTGGTCGATGAGGTGATCTCCGAGATCGTCGCCGCCAACTCGCGGATGCCTCGGGAGACCGTCGGCAACCTCAAGTCGGCGGCCGCCGCGACGCGCGCGGGAGCCGGCCGCATCGCGGCGCTGGTCACCGCGCACGGCGAGGCGTCCTATCGCCTCGCGATCGATGAGCTCCTGAACAGAGGCGAGCGAGCCGTGCGAGCGGTGCTCGAGAGCATCCCCGACGGCGAATACCGCGTCGAGGATGAGCTGGACAACACCGGGTACGGTCCGGGCGTCATCCCGCTCGTGGTGACGGTGCGCATCTCCGGGTCCGAGATCGAGGTCGACGTCACCGGTTCGGGCCCGCAGCAGTACGGCGCACTCAATGTCCCGTACAAGCAGACCGTCGCCGCCTGCCGCCTGGCGCTCAAGCGGCTGACGACGGAGGACACGATGCCGGCGAACTCCGGCGAGTACCGTCCTCTCACCGTCACGGCACCCGAAGGGTCGATCTTCAACGCGCAGGCACCCGCTGGATCGTTCATGATGCACGTCGCCGCGTCGGTACTGAGCGAGATGGTCGTCACCGCCCTCATGCCCGCTCTCTCCGAGAGGGTGCCCGCCCCCACGGCGGGACACACGACGGCGCTGCTCGCGGAGTTCCCGTCGGGCATGGTTCAGGTCGGGGACGCCGCGCCCATCGGTTACGGCGCCCTCGACGGCAGAGACGGGGCGAGCGCGCTCCAGCACTTCTCCATCTCGGGTATCGAGACGGCTTCGGCGGAGGTGTGGGAGGCGCAGGCACCGGCGATGAAGGTCCGATACGAGCTGGTCACCGACACCGGTGGACCCGGGAAGTGGCGAGGCGGCCTCGGCACCGTCGTCGAGTGGCGTTTCGACGAGGCCGCATCCCTGACGATCCAGGGCCAGCGCACCGGCAGCCTCGCCGACACCGGACGTGGCGGCGGTTCCGCCGCCCGGGGAGCCAACGATGCGCGGGTCGCCGCCGGGACCGACCATGAGCTGTCGACGGGCATGAGCACCGACGTGCCCGTCGGAGCCGGCGAGGCGGTCGTTCTGAACGGCGCCGGCGGCGGCGGCTACGGCCCGGCCGCTGAGCGCGATCCCGAGGCGGTCGCAGCCGATGTGCGTGAAGGGTTCGTGAGCGTCGAGTCGGCGGCCAGGGACTACCTGGTTGCCGTCTCCGCCGACGGAGTCCTCGATATCGAGACCACTACGGAACTTCGAACGAAGGGAGCTCGAGCATGACCGCTCCGCTCGCATGGATGGATGTCATCAGCACCGACTTCCCACGATCGGTCGCCTTCTATGGGCAGGTCTTCGGATGGGTGCTCCGACCGGTCGTCGAGGACGACCACCCGTACAACGCGCTCGCGGCAGGCGACGAGCTGGTGGCGGGTGCCGAGGCGATCCCGGAGTCGAAGGGGCCGCCTCGCTGGACCGTGTTCGTCACGACCGATGACATGTCCGCTCTGCTGAAGAGCGTGCTCGCCGCCGGCGGCGCGGTCACGTTCGACCCGATGCAGCTCGGCGACTACGGCATCGTCGCGATGATCACCGATCCTTTCGACGCGACCATCGGGGTGTGGCAGCCGCTCGAATTCGATCCGCATTCCGTAGGGGCCGTCGAGGGACGCTTCGCCGGCGCCGAGCTCGTCACCGCCGATGTCGCGGGGACCGTGCGGTTCCTGACGGAGGTGCTCGGGTGGACCGTCGCGGACGACGACTCCTCGGGTCTCGTGACCCTCGATGCGGGCGGCTACCCGGCGCGGCTGACGGCAGGGGATCAGTCCCAGTGGCGGCCGATCCTGCGCGTGGTCTCGCAGGATTCGACGGTCGAGGCGATCGCTCGTGCAGGCGGATCGGCGGACGCTCCGCGACTCGACGGCGTGGTCGTCGCGGCGGACCCGATGGGAGCGCAGTTCCTCCTCGCCCCCTGACCGCGTCGCTCAGTCGAGCAGGGTGAGTCCGGCTGCTCGCGCGAGCACCGGGGCGAGGTCGCGCGCCTGCTCGGGCGACGCGACGATGCCCGCGAGCGGTTCCCGCCCCGGGCGGGCGGCGAGTTCGAGGCGTGCACCGACCTCGAGTCCGCGGATGTCGACGGAGGCGCAGTCGATCATGCGCAGGTCGAGCTCGTCGACGGTGCAGGAATCGAACGCGACCCGTTTGAGCGTCGCCGACGGGAGGTCGAGGGTGCCGATCCGGCAGCGCTCGAACAGCACGTCGCCGAGGGTCGCGGCTCGCAGGTCGAGGTAGCCGATCCGCAGGTCGGAGAAGCGCACGCTGCTGAGATCGCTGTCGGACAGGTCGATCGAGCCGATGCGCCCTCGTCCGATCTCGACGTCGCGCCAGGACGAGTCGTGGCCGCGCCAGGTGACGACGTCGATCCCCGTCGCGACGACATCGGCGAAGCGCGACCCGTCCGCCGACAGGACCTCGACCCGCAGGTCGGACAGGTCGCATTCGATGACGGCGCTGCGATCGAGACTCACCTCGCTGGTGTCGAACTCGAGCCGCAACGCGTCGAGCGACGCGTCGACGAACTCGGTCCCCGGCTCGGGAACTTCGAGATGCGGGAGCGACACCCGCGACAGACGGGGAGCCTCGAGACCGCGCGCCTTCACCATTCCCCCACTATCCGCCCTCTCCCTCGGTCCCTCCGACCAGCATGGCCGGCGGGACGCAGGCGGAGTCGCGCGTCTCCTCTCGCTGAGCAGGGGGTCGAATAGCCTGGGCGTCGTGCCGCAGGATCCCGACAACGAGCCCATCGAGCCCACCGCGCCGACGCCGTCGGTCGAGCTGAGCACACATGGCGTCGGCCCGTGGCCGGGGGAGTGGCCCACAGACCTCAGGTACGACCCCGAGCTGCTCGAGCGGGGCGACAGCCGCAACGTCGTCGACGAGTACCGCTATTGGACGATGGAGGCGATCGTCGCCGACCTCGACCGTCGCCGGCATCCGTTCCATGTCGCCATCGAGAACTGGCAGCACGACATGAACATCGGGTCGATCGTGCGCACCGCCAACGCCTTCCTCGCCGAGACCGTCCACATCGTCGGGCGCCGTCGCTGGAACAAGCGCGGCGCCATGGTCACCGACCGCTACCAGCACGTCCTCCACCACGAGACCGTCGCCGATCTGGTCGACTGGGCTCGGGAGCGGTCGCTGCCGATCGTCGCCGTCGACAACCTTCCCGGATCCCGCCCCGTCGAGCAGGTCGCGCTCCCCGAAGCGTGTGTGCTGCTGTTCGGTCAGGAGGGCCCGGGACTCACCGACGAAGCGCTCGCCGCAGCGGACCTCGCCGTCGAGATCACCCAGTACGGTTCGACCCGCTCGCTCAACGCGTCCGCGGCGGCAGCCATCGTCATGCACACCTGGATCGTCCAACACGTCCCGCCCACCCCCACCTGACCCGGGGCGGATGGAGCACCGCCCGCTGAGCTTGTCGAAGCGCGCGCCGCTCATTTCGACGGGCTCAATGGGCGGGGGGGGGGGTGCCGCTCGCTGAGCTGGTCGAAGCGCGCGCCGCTCATTTCGACGGGCTCAATGGGCGGCGGGGGTGTCCCGCTCGCTGAGCGGAGCGATGCGTAGGTCCCTTCATTTCGCTGCGCTCAATGGGCGGGGGTGTCGCCCGCTGAGCTGGTCGAGGCGCATCCCGCTCATTTCGGCGGGCTCAATGGGCGGGCGGGGCGCGCGTCAGCCGATGAGGGACGGCCTCAGGTCGCGGAGGGTGCGGAACTTCGTCATCCGCGCCGCCGTCAGATACGTCACGAGCAGGGCTGCGAGCAGCCACCCCACCAGCACAAGGATGTCGGCCAGCACGGCGCCGGACGATCCGCCGTACATGAGGTGCCGGTATCCGTCGACCGAGTAGCTCATCGGCAGCAGGCGGTGCAGCCAGGCGAGCGGCTCGGGCAGCGTCTGCCATGGGAACGTGCCGCCCGCGGTGACGAGCTGCACGACCATGAGAACCAGCCCGATGAACTGACCGACCGACCCGAGCAGGGCGTTGAGCGCGAGCAGGATGGCGGCGAAGGTCAGAGCGACGAGCGCACCGAACGCGAACATCCCGATCGGGTTCGCGATGCCGAAGCCGAGCACCGACCCCGCGAGCGTGACGAGCAGGGCGGCCTGGACGATGCCGAGCACGCCCGGGGTCAGCCAGCCGGCGAGGGTGACCTTCCACGGTTTGGTCAGCGCGGTGATGGCGCGACGAGACAGCGGCTTCACGATCAGGAAGAGCGCATACAGGCCGATCCAGGCGGCGAGGCTGAGGAAGAACGGCGCGAGGCCGGCCCCGTAATCGGTGGCCTCGGCGAGATCGTCGGTCGTGACATCGACGGGGTTGCCGATGGTCGCCGCCTGGGCGCTGCGCTGAGCATCGGTCGAATCGGGGATCTGGTCGATGCCGGACTTCAGACCGTCGCGCAGTGTCGAGGATCCGGTCGCGAGCTGGTCGACGCCGTCGCGGAGGGCGGCAGCGCCGTCGCGCGCGGTCGCCGCGCCGCTGCTGAGCGACTCGGCACCGGTGGAGAGCCGATCAGCCCCCGCAGTCGCCTGAGCGACCGCCCCGGCGAGGGTGGGAGTCGCGTCGGACAGAGCCTTCGCACCGGCGGCGACTTGCGCGCTGCCGGTGGCGAGCGCGCCGAGCTGGCCGTTGACGCCCTGGACTGTCGCGTCGGTAGTCAGAACTGCATCCCCGATGGGATCGAGCTCGGTCATGATCTCGTCGATCTGCTCCTGTGTGAGCGCGCCGGTTGCGCGGAGGGCGGCCTCGAGGTCGGCACGAGCTACAGGCACGGCTGCTGCCGCCGCGGCGGAATCTTCAGCCGCCTTTGCTCCCGCCTGCGCGAGCTGAGCGTTGCCGGCAGCGACCTGCGCTGCTCCGCTCGACAGCGTGCTCGCCTGCCCCGGAAGGGCGGAGGTCTGCGAGTTCAGCCGCCCGAGGCCCGACGCCAGGGTGTCGGCACCGGAGGACAGTGTCGCGGCACCGTCTGCGAGAGCGCTCGTGCCGTCGGCGAGCCGGTCGGCCCCGTCGGCGGCGGATGCGGCACCGTCCGCGAGCTGCGAGGCGCCGTCGTAGGCATCCGACAGGTCGTCCCGGATCGTCGCCAAGCCCACGAGGAACTGGTTGGCGGCCTCTTCTCCGACCTGTTCGGCGATCTCGGACCGGATGGTCTTGGCGGCCTGACCGGCGATCGTCGAGATGAGGTAGCTGTTGGTGTCGCTCGTCGTGAGCGTGATCCGGGCCTGCGTCGGCGAGTCGGTCGATGCCGACGCGAGATCGCGGGAGAAGTCGGCCGGCAGGGTGATGCTGAAGTCGTAGTCCCCGTTCCGGACTCCGGCGGCGGCGGTGTCGGCGTCGGTCTCGCTCCAATCGAAGTCATGCCCGTCGAGCACGCCCTTCGCCATGTCGTCGCCGTAGTTGGTGGTCGAGCCGTCGACGTTCGCGCCGGTGTCCTCGACGACGAGCGCCGCGGGCACCTTGTCGAGCGCGCTGTAGGGGTCGCGGTTGGCCCAGAGGTAGAGGCCGCCGTAGATGAGCGGCACGATCATGAGCGCCACGAACGCGAGCCGTGCGAGGGGCGACGCGACGAGCCGGCGCAGTTCGGCGCCGATGAGGTTGAGGATCGTCACTGGAGTGTTCCTGTTCCGCCGACCGCCGTGACCATGGCAGCCGAAGTGAGGGTGAGCACCGCGAAGCCGCGGTCGCTGAGGTCCGCGATGAGGCGGCTGAGCTCGACGGGGTCGCCGCCGTGCCGTTCGGGAGAGGTGAGGATCAGCGCCCGCACGCCGGGGCGCGATGCCGCGGTCTCGGCGAGTAGCCGGATGCGCAGATCACCCGGCAGCGCGCCGAGCGGTTCGTCGGCGAAGTCGTCGGCCGATGCGAGACCGATCAGTCGCTCGACGGCTGCGCGGTTCGCGCGCTGGCCCGAGATGACGAGCTCCTCGTGCACGATGTGCCGGGTGCTGACCGTGTCGGCGGGCTCGGCGACAGTCGGGGCATCGACGATCGCGGTCACGCGGCGCAACCGGTCGGGCTCGATCCGCCCGTCCACATAGACCTGTCCGCCGCCCAGCCTCATCCGTCCGCTCACCGCGAGGGCGAGGACCGTGGGGCGATCCGCGGTGTCGACGGCGAGCATGGCCGGCTCGGCCGAGGCGAACTCCAAGGAGACGGGAGGAAGCGCGGCGGCGACCCCGGTTCCGACCGAGATCCGGTCTGCTGTGATGCGCATCAGGCGGCGCCTTCCCTCAACTCGGCCGTCTGAGCGAGCAGCGACTCGATCTCCTGCCAGGACATGCCCGAGATGCTGAGGACCGACCGCACCACGAGCCGGCGCGCTCCCTCACCGTCGATTCCGGTCTGGGCGGCTTCCTCGAGTACGGCGATCGCCGAGGCCTCGAGCAGGCGGGCCAAGGTGGCGGGTTCGATGTCGGTCCGGATCTCCCCGGCCGTCACTCCCCGCTCGACCGTTCGCAGCAGAAGCGCGCGCACGGGGGCGAGCGGAGCCGCGAGTTCCCCGAGGAGCGGTCCGCGCACCGCCGTCTGCGCGAGCAGGCGGACATCGCCCACCTCGTCCCACATCCGCAGGCCGACCAGGGCGAGGGTGATCCGAGTGTCGTCCCGTTCGGCGTCGGCGACCGCGGATGCGACGCGCTGGGCACCGGACCGGGCGAGCTCGACCCTCAGCTCGTCGCGGGACGCGAAGTGGCCGTAGAACGCCCGGCGGGTGAGACCGGCGGCGCTGACGATGTCCTCGAGCGGCGCCTCGGGGTTGGAGGCGAGGACCGCGCGCGCCGCAGTCAGGATCGACTCCCGGTTCTGCGCGGCATCCCGCCGGGGCGCACGGGTGGACGAGGAAGGCATATCGTCATCGTAATAACTTGCACATCACTGTGCAAGTTAGCGTCACCGGCGAGAGGAGCGGGGTGGCCGTCTCGGGCTGAAGGACGGTACGAGCCGGGTCGCGACGAGGAGGGCGGCACCCAGGGCGGTGAACGTCATCCCGAGCGCGGCCAGCGTGCCGGCCCCGGCGGGCCCGGTCTCCGCCAGAGCTCCGGCTCCACTCGGCGCGGAACCTGCAGTCGGCACCGGACCGAGGTTCTCGACCGCGATGTCGGTGGTGCCGTAGGTGATGCGCCAGCGCTGACCGCTCTGCACGAACGTTGATCCGCCCGTCAGGGGCGTTCCTGATTCGTCGGCGAACTCGCCGACGATGGCCCCCGCCGTGATCGGGACGAAGCGATCACCCGCCTGGAGTCCGGGGCGTGGGTGGACGATCAGCGTGCTTCCGGTGATGTCGGCGGTGCCGGCCACGGCGACCGCGTCCGAGGCTGCGCCGAGACCGAGGACGACGGACGAACCGGGCGCGGCGCTCAACGACCCCGTCGTCGCGAACAGACCCTCGTCGTCTCCGCCGGGCGTCGGCCCGGGGGACAGTACGGCGCTCGAGCCGAGCGAGACGGCGCCGACGCTCTGCTCCGATCCGCCGGTGTTCGACGGGGTGCCGCCCGACAGCACTCCGCCGGTCGCGGCGACATCGGATGTGATGACCGAGCCGGCGTGAACGGTCCCCGATTGCACGGAGATGCCGGCCAGGCTCCCTCCTCCCCGCAGGACGAGGTCGCCGTCGCCGAAGACGGTCACGCTCCCACCGGCGACCTGACCGGAGACGACGATGTCGCCCTCGCCTCCCAGCTGGGCGTCGCCGACGACCGTCATCGGGCCGCTGACGAAAAGGGTGTTCGTGTCCTGGACGAAGACGAAGTCCACATCGTCGAGGGTGAGGTCGTTCTCGATCTCCGTCGCGTAACCGGCCGGCTGCGTGACGGCGATCTCCCCGGTGATCGTCATGGGCTGCCCGGAGATGCCGAAGTCCTGCCCCACATCGACCATCAGCCGGCGGACGGTCAGCGGGCCCCCGTCGACGTTCATGTCGGTACCGGCGGGGATGTAGATGTCGTCGCCGGAGCCCGGCCCTGCGGCACCCGACCAGTTCGTCGGGTCGCTGGTGTCGAACCCGACGGAGCTGCCGCCGCTCCACTGATAGCTGTTGCCGACCGCGTGCGCGGGCGACGAAGCAACGAGAGCGACGGCGAGGATGCCGAGCGGCGCGAAGACGAAGAGGTGGCGCCGGCCCATCTGCCGATAGTACGAGCGGACGGGCCAGGACGATCTCACCGCCGAGTGCGTGTTCCCGTTCGACTGCAGCCGCGTCGCGGGGCCGCGGCGGGGCTGGGCGGTGCTCGGTAAGCTTGGGTGGCTCGTTCGAGACATCCCGAAGGGGGAATGCCATGCCCGCCATCGTGCTGATCGGTGCCCAGTGGGGTGACGAGGGCAAAGGCAAGGCGACCGACCTGCTCGGTAGCCGTGTCGACTACGTCGTCAAGTTCAACGGCGGCAACAACGCCGGCCACACCGTCGTCATCGGCGACAAGAAGTACGCACTCCACCTGCTTCCGTCCGGCATCCTCAGCGAGGGTGTCGTCCCCGTCATCGCCAACGGTGTCGTCGTCGACATCGAGGTGCTCTTCCAGGAGCTCGACGCGCTGATCGCGCGCGGTGTCGATGTGTCCCGTCTGCTGGTGAGCGCGAACGCGCACATCATCACGCACTACCACCGCACGATCGACAAGGTGACCGAGCGCTTCCTCGGCAAGCGGCAGATCGGCACCACCGGCCGGGGTATCGGCCCGGCGTACGCCGACAAGATCAACCGCGTCGGCATCCGCGTGCAGGACATCTTCGACGAGGGCATCCTGCGGCAGAAGGTCGAGGGGGCCCTCGACCAGAAGAACCACCTGCTGGTGAAGATCTACAACCGTCGCGCCATCGCGGCCGACGAGATCGTGAACGAGCTGCTCGGGTATGCCGATCGTCTCCGTCCTCTCGTCGCCGACACGTCGCTGGTGCTGAATCAGGCGCTCGACCGCGGCGAGACCGTGCTGTTCGAGGGCGGCCAGGCGACGATGCTCGACGTCGACCACGGCACCTACCCCTTCGTCACGTCGTCCAATGCGACGAGCGGGGGAGCTGCGACCGGCTCCGGTGTGGCGCCCAACCGATTCGACCGCGTGATCGCGATCGTCAAGGCCTACACGACGCGCGTCGGCTCCGGACCGTTCCCGACCGAGTTGAACGACGAATCCGGCGAGTGGCTGCGGGCGCGCGGTTTCGAGTTCGGCACCACGACGGGTCGTCCCCGCCGCACCGGCTGGTACGACGCTCCGATCGCCCGGTACAGCGCGCGCATCAACGGCGTCACCGACTTCGTGCTCACCAAGCTCGACGTGCTCACGGGCCTGAAGACCATCCCCGTCTGCGTCGCCTACGACGTCGACGGCGTGCGCGTCGACGAGGTGCCGGTCTCCCAGTCCGACTTCCACCACGCGGTTCCGATCTACGAGGAGCTGCCGGGCTGGGACGAGGACATCACGGGTGCGCGTCAGTTCTCCGACCTGCCCATCGCCGCCCAGGAGTACGTCCTGGCGGTCGAGGCGATGAGCGGTGCCCGCATCTCCGCGATCGGCGTCGGCCCCGGCCGCGACGAGATCGTCGTCCGGCACGACCTGATCGACTGAGATGACCGCGACGATCCCCGCCCCGCAGACGCTGCAGGGCGATGTCGTGCGCCTCGACCCCCTGACCGAGGCGGATCTTCCCGAGCTCTTCGAGGCGATCGGGCACTCCGAGGTCTTCGCGGGCGGATACGGCGGCGGGCCGGCGGGATACCGCGACACTCTCGACGGGTTCGTCGAGTTCGCCCGTTCCTATTACGCGTGGGACGGGCCGGGGATCACGTTCGTCGCCCGTCTGCTCGACCGAGGGGGCGTCAGCCGGGTCGTCGGGACCTCGACACTGTCCGACTTCGACGTGCCGAACGAGGCCGCGCACATCGGCTGGACCGCGTGGTCTCCGACGGTGTGGGGCACCAAGGTCAATCCCGAGGCCAAGCTGCTGATGCTCGACCTCGCGTTCGCAGGCGGGTTCGGCCGCGTCAAGCTGCAGGCCGACGCCCGCAATGCGCGCTCGCGTGCGGCGATCGCGAAGATCGGGGCGACGTTCGAGGGCATCACCCGTCGCGACAAGCTGCGCGCCGACGGCACCTGGCGGGATGCCGCGATCTTCTCGATCATCGTCGACGAGTGGCCCGCGGTTCGCGCGGGGCTGGTGGCGCAGATCGCTGCAGCGCCCTCGCCCAAGGCCTGACCCGGGACCTCAGACGCCGACGTACGCGGCGAGGTGCTGTCCGGTCAGCGTCGAGCGATCGGCGACGAGGTCGGCCGGGGTTCCCTCGAAGACCACGCTGCCGCCGTCATGGCCGGCGCCCGGACCGAGATCGATGATCCAGTCGGCGTGAGCCATGACGGCCTGATGGTGTTCGATGACGATGACGGAGCGTCCATGCTCGACCAGGCGGTCGAGGAGTCCGAGGAGCTGGTCGACGTCGGCGAGGTGCAGACCCGTCGTCGGCTCGTCGAGTACGTAGACGCTGCCCTTCTCGCCCATGTGGGTCGCGAGCTTGAGTCGCTGACGCTCGCCTCCTGAGAGCGTGGTGAGCGGCTGTCCGAGGCTGAGGTAGCCGAGGCCGACGTCGACCATGCGGTCGAGGATCGCGTGGGCTGCCGGTGTCTTCGCCTCGCCTTCGGCGAAGAATCGCTCGGCCTCGGTGACCGGCATCGCCAGCACTTCGCTGATGTCCTTGCCTCCGAGTTTGTACTCGAGGACCGCGGCCTGGAAGCGCTTGCCGCCGCACACCTCGCAGGTCGAGGCCACGCTGGCCATCATGCCGAGATCGGTATAGATCATGCCGTTGCCGTTGCAGACCGGGCAGGCGCCTTCGGAGTTGGCGCTGAAGAGGGCGGGTTTCACGCCGTTCGCCTTCGCGAAGGCCTTGCGGATGGGCTCGAGCAGGCCGGTATAGGTCGCGGGGTTGCTGCGCCGCGAGCCGCGGATCGCGGCCTGGTCGATGGACACCACGTCGTCGCGACCCGACACCGATCCGTGGATCAGCGAGCTCTTGCCCGACCCTGCGACACCGGTGACGACCACCAGCACGCCGAGCGGGATGTCGACGTCCACATCGCGCAGGTTGTGGGACTTCGCACCGCGGATCTCGAGTGCGCCCGAGGGGGCGCGGACGGAGTCCTTGAGCTTGGCCCGGTCGTCGAGGTGCTTGCCGGTGAGGGTGCCGCTGGCGCGGAGGCCGTCGACGGTGCCCTCGAAGCAGATGGTTCCGCCTTCGGTTCCGGCGCGCGGGCCCAGGTCGATGACATGGTCGGCGATCGCGATGGCCTCGGGCTTGTGCTCCACGACGAGCACGGTGTTGCCCTTGTCGCGCAGCTGGAGGAGCAGCACGTTCATGCGTTCGATGTCGTGCGGGTGCAGACCGACGGTCGGCTCGTCGAAGACGTAGGTGACGTCGGTGAGCGAGGAGCCGAGGTGACGGATCATCTTCGTGCGCTGCGCCTCACCGCCCGACAGGGTGCCGGAAGGCCGGTCGAGCGAGAGGTAGCCGAGCCCGATCTCGACGAACGAGTCGAGGGTCTCGCCGAGTTTGGCGAGAAGCGGGGCGACCGAGGGCTCGTCGAGTCCGTGCACCCACTGCGCGAGGTCGCTGATCTGCATCGCGCACGCGTCGGCGATGCTGATGCCCTCGATCTTGGATGACCGAGCGCCTTCGTTGAGTCTCGTTCCGTTGCACTCGGGGCAGGTGGTGAAGGTGGCGGCCCGGTCGACGAAGGCCCGGATGTGCGGCTGCATCGCTTCGCGATCCTTCGCGAAGAACGACTTCTGGATCTTCGGGATGAGGCCCTCGAAGGTGAGGTTCATGTTGTCGAACTTCACCTTTCGAGACTCGCCGTAGAGGAACTCGGTGCGCTGCTTGTCGGTGAACGAGGCGATCGGCTGGTCCATCGGCACGACGGCGCCGAAGATCTTCACGTACCAGCCGTCGGCCGTGTAGCCGGGGATCGTGAGCGCGCCCTCGGCGATCGACTTGGTCTCGTCGAACAGCTGGGAGAGGTCGATGTCCGAGACGGAACCCATGCCCTCGCAGCGCGGGCACATGCCGCCGGTGATGGTGAAGTCGCGGCGCTCCTTGGTGGTGATGCCGCCCTTCTCGAACGTGACGGCACCGGCGCCCGAGATGGAGGCCACATTGAAGGAGAACGCCTGGGGCGAGCCGACGTGGGGGTCGCCGAGGCGGCTGAACAGGATGCGCAGCATCGCGTTCGCGTCGGTGGCCGTGCCGACGGTGGATCGCACGTTGGCGCCCATCCGCTCCTGGTCGACGATGATCGCCGTGGTGAGGCCTTCGAGCACGTCGACCTCGGGCCGGTCGAGGGAGGGCATGAAGCCCTGCAGGAATGAGCTGTAGGTCTCGTTGATCATGCGCTGCGACTCGGCGGCGATGGTGCCGAACACGAGCGAGCTCTTGCCGGAGCCGGAGACCCCGGTGAAGACGGTCAGTCGGCGCTTGGGGATCTCGACGCTGACGTTCTTGAGGTTGTTCTCCCGCGCGCCCTGAACCCGGATGAGGTCGTGGCTGTCGGCGACGATGTCCATGGCGCCCACGCTAGCGGCGCCCTGGGACACGAACCACCACCCCCCACCCCTGGGTCGCGGAGGGGGTCGGCGTTCTCGCAACCGGGCCGACTTAGCGTGGATGCATGGAAGCCATCTACACCGCCATCGCGCACGCAACCGGAGGTGGCCGCGACGGCCGCGTCCGCACCGAGGACGACCGTCTCGACCTCGAGACCCGCCCGCCGAAGGAGATGGGGGGCTCGGGTGAGGGCACCAACCCCGAGCAGCTGTTCGCAGCCGGCTACTCCGCCTGCTTCCTCAGCGCGCTCCACGGCGCGGGCCGGCAGCTGAAGCTCGACACGAAGGATGCTGCGGTCTCGGCGAGCGTCAGCATCGGCAGCCTCGACGCCGGCGGGTTCGGCCTCGCCGTCGAACTCGACGTCTACGTCCCCAACGTGAGCAAGGACGAGGCCGAGAAGCTCGCCGAGGCGGCCCACGCGATCTGCCCGTACTCGAACGCGACCCGGGGCAACGTCGAGGTCACCCTCACCGTCGTCGAGTAGCCCACGAGACGTCGGGTCGAGCGGCGCTAGGGTCGGAGCATGAGTCTCCTGAACCAGCCGCTCGATCCCGACGACGCGGCAGCGCTCGACGAGCTGCAGTCGTTCCGTCAGAGCATCGACAACATCGACGCCGCGCTCATTCACCTGCTGGCCGAACGCTTCAAGGCGACTCAGAAGGTCGGCGAGTTGAAGGCCGCCCACGGCCTTCCCGCCGCCGACCCCGAGCGCGAGCGTCGTCAGATCACGCGGCTCAAAGCGCTCGCCGAATCCGCGAGTCTCGACCCCGTCTTCGCCGAGAAGTGGTTCAACTTCGTCGTCGCCGAGGTCATCCACCACCATGAGCGCATCGCCTCGGGCGAGGAAGCCTGACGGCCCACCGCTCGATGATCCGCGTCGTCAGGACTTGGGGGATCGGCCCGTATCGGCGAGGAACGCGTTCCGCTGCTCGATGAGGCGCCGTAGGTAGCGTGCGAGCACGAGTCGTTCGACGACCCGCCCGATCGGCCCGAACGGCGCGGAGAACTCCACGACGTCCCGCATCCGGGAACCGCCCGGCGTGGCCTCGAAGAGGTGCTGGTGTCGGAAGCGGCGGAAGGGTCCGCGCACCTGCTCGTCGACGAAGGACGTCGGCCGGTCCTGCGCGGTGATGCGGCTCGTCATGGTGATCGGGACGCCGAAATGCCGTGCCCTCCAGGTCACGGTCTCGCCGAGTCCGATCTCTCCCGATGTCACGCCCCCGATTGCCCGCTCGTCGGACGCGGCCATCGATCCCGTATGCGCGTCGATGTCGAGCGACAGGTCGAACAGCTGCTCGACCGGCATGCTCGTCTCGGTCAGGCACTCGAAGCGGACGGTCACGCCTCATCCTCTCGCGATTCGACCTCGAGCTGGCGGCGGGTTGCCGACTACCTAATCCGTCAGGTACATTCCACGTGGAATATTCGAGCTGGAAGGGGAAGTCGATGCTCACACCGCTGGCCGTCGCCGCGCTCGCCATGCTCGTCGAGAGCCCGATGCACCCGTACGAGATGTATCAACTCATGCTCCATCGGCGTGAGGACGGGATCGTCAAGCTCCGACCCGGCTCGCTCTACCACACGATCGCTCGGCTCGAACGGGACGGCCTCGCGGTCGCCGCGGGCACCGATCGGGAGGGCAATCGGCCCGAGCGCACGACCTACGCCATCACCGACACCGGACGGGCGGCGCTCGCGGAGCGGGTCGCGGGCATGCTCGAGGAACCCGCGGACGAATATCCGGAGTTCCCTCTCGGTCTCAGTGAGGCCAGCATCCTCACCGCCGAGCACACCGTCGAGCTCCTCGCCACCAGGGCGGTGCATCTGCGTGCGCAGCTGACCCTGCTCGACCTGGCCCGCACCAAGGTGATCACCAAGGGCGTGCCCGAGAAGTTCTGGATCGACATCGACTACCGGCGAGACCTCATCCAGGCGCAGATCGATTGGATCGAGCGCCTCTCGAACCGCATCACGACGGGAGATCTCCCGTGGTGACATCGCACACGAAAGCAGAACCAATGGAAACCCCCATCAAGCCGTGGCCGGCGCTCTGGTCGCTCATCCTCGGTTTCTTCATGATCCTCATCGACACCACCATCGTGTCGGTCGCCAACCCGGCGATCCTCCGCGGGCTCGACACCGACATCAACGCGGTCATCTGGGTCACGAGCGCGTACCTGCTCGCGTACGCGGTGCCGCTGCTGGTGACCGGCCGACTCGGTGACCGCTTCGGACCGAAGAACATCTACCTCGCCGGCCTCGCCATCTTCACCATCGCCTCGGCGCTCTGCGGACTCTCGGACAGTATCGGCACCCTCATCGCCGCCCGCGTCCTCCAGGGCATCGGGGCGGCGCTCATGACGCCGCAGACGATGGCGGTCATCACCCGTATCTTCCCGCCGAACCGACGCGGCGCGGCCATGGGCCTGTGGGGTTCGACCGCGGGCGTCGCCACGCTGGTCGGTCCGATCCTCGGCGGTGTGCTCGTCGACGGCTTCGGCTGGGAGTGGATCTTCTTCATCAACGTCCCCATCGGGATCGTCGGTTTCATCCTCGTCCTGCGGAACGTGCCCAAGCTCGCGACGAGCAAGCACCGTTTCGACATCCTCGGTGTCGTGCTCAGCTCGGTGGGTCTCTTCCTGCTCGTCTTCGGCATCCAGGAGGGCGAGACCTACGACTGGGGCACCATCGTCGGGCCGATCTCGGTGTGGTCGCTGATCATCGCCGGCATCGTCGTCCTCATCGGCTTCGTGGTCTGGCAGCGCGTCAACAAGGGCGAGCCGCTGCTCCCTCTCGACCTGTTCCGTGACCGCAACTTCTCGCTCGCGAACGCGGGCATCACGACCGTCGGCTTCGCGATCACCAGCATGTCGCTCCCTCTGGTCTTCTACTTCCAGACGGTTCGCGGTCTCACTCCCACGCAGTCGGCGCTGATGCTCGTTCCCATGGCGCTGCTGTCGGGCGGACTCGCTCCGGTCGTCGGCAAGATCATCGACAAGGTGAACCCGCGCAACCTGGCCGTCGCCGGCCTCCTGCTGTTCGCGATCGCGCTCGGGTCGTACTCGGTGCTGCTGCACCCCGACACCCCGATCTGGATGCTGCTCATACCGAGCGCCATCCTCGGCCTCGCCAACGCGGGTATCTGGGCGCCGATCTCGAATACGGCCACCCGCAACCTCCCTCCCCGTGTGGCGGGCGCCGGTTCGGGTGTCTACAACACGACCCGTCAGATCGGAGCGGTGCTCGGAAGCGCGTCGATCGCAGTGCTCATCGAGTCGCGCCTCTCCGCCGAGCTGCCCGGTGGTGCCGGTGAGGCCTCGGGTGCGGGGTTCGGGTCGGGCGCCCTGCCCGCCGCCCTGCAGGACGGCTTCTCGACCGCGATGGGGCAGGCACTCCTGCTCCCCGCGGCCGTCGCCCTGGTCGGCGCCGTGATCGTTGCCTTCTTCGCCAAGCCCAAGCCGCACAGCGGCTGGTCCGCGGACCGCACCGAGGCCCCGGCGGTTGCGGAGACCCCCGCCAGCTGAACGCCGAGTTGCCCAGTTCCGCCCACTCGATCGCGTCGAGAGGGGCCGAACTGGGCAACTCACCGGGTCGGGGGTGCCTGGTTGGATGGGGCCACGGCGCAACCGGGCGTCCGTCGCTTCTAAGGAATGCTCGTGACGCCTCGCCGCACCGCGCTCGGACTCGCGCTGCTGTCGTTCTCGACCTTCGTCGCCGTGACGAGCGAGCTGCTCCCGATCGGAGTGCTGCCGCAGGTCGCCCGCGGTCTGGACGTGCCGGAGTCGACGGCCGGGCTCTCGGTCTCGGTCTACGCGGTCCTGGTCGCGGTCCTGGCGATTCCGATGACGGTCGTCACCGAACGGGTGCCGCGGAAGACCCTCCTCCTGCTGGCGCTCGCGGGATACGCCCTGTCGAACGGGATCGGGGCGATCGCCCCCGACTTCCTCGTGCTCTGCATCGGACGCGCGCTCGGCGGGCTCTCGCACGCCGTCTTCTACTCCGTCGTCACCGCGTACGCCGCCGCGCTCGTCCCGCCCCATCGGTTGGGCCGCGCGTTGGCTTTCGCATTCGCGGGGGCGTCCCTCGGCTCAGTTCTCGGCGTCCCGGTCACGAGCCTCATCGGTGTTCAGCTCGGATGGCAGGCGTCCTTCGCGACCATGGCGGTTGTTGCCGCCCTGCTCGCCATCGTCGTCGTGATCGCGCTGCCGTCCGTGTCCTCATCCGCACCTGAGCCGGGTACGGCGAAGTACCGCCCGGGGCGGGGGCTCGTTCCGATCGTGAGCGCCAACAGCCTCGTCTACCTCGGCCACAATGCCGCGTACACCTACATCGCGCCCCTGCTGGGCCTCGCGGGTATCGAAGACGCAGCGCTCGGCGGGGTGCTGCTCCTGCTCGGGGTGCTGAGCGCCGCGGGGGTGCTAGTCGCCGGAGTGCTCGCCGACCGGCACCTCGGCGCGGTCTTCATCGCCAGTTCCGCGATCGTGGCGGTCACCCTCGCACTGCTCACCTTCGTCGGTGGTTCCGCGTTGCCGGCAGTCGCGGACTCCGCCGTGTGGGTGCTCGCGTTCGGCGCCCTCGGTCCGCTGATCACGACTGCGGCGGTCCGGACGGGAGCCGTCTCGGATTCGATGGCGGGCGCGGTCGCGAACAGCGCGAGCAACGTGGGCATCACGTTGGGTTCCCTGCTGGGCAGCGGGGTCATCGCCCTCGGCAGCCTCTCGGCAGTGCCGATCGCGGGCGCGGTCTTCGCGGCAGCGGGCGCGGTCGTGGCGATCGCCTACAGGGCGAAGTTCCGCCGCCCCGATACCGACTTGCCCAGTTTGGCCCCCTGAACCTCGATCTCAGGGGCTGAACTGGGCAACTCGGCGGGGGTAGGTCAGGCGAAGTGGGCCGGCAGGGTGGCGCGAGAGGCCTCGCGCAGCTCGTCGAGCGGGATGCCGAAGTAGCCCTGCAGGTCGAGCGACGGGTTCTCGCCGGGCACGCCGTCGGTCACGCCGATGCGGAGAGCCGGGTAGCGGCGGGCCTCGCAGAGGCCGACGAACTTGACGTCGTCCTCGCGCGGCACCGAGACGAGGACGCGGCCGGTGGACTCGCTGAACAGGGCGGTCGCGGCGTCGACCCCGTCGCGCTGGCAGATCTCGTCGACCCAGAACCGGGCGCCGATGCCGAAGCGCAGCGACGACTCGACGATCGCCTGGGCCAGTCCACCGTCGGCGAGGTCGTGCGCCGAGCTGATCAGCGCCTCCTTGGCGGCTGCGCGGATGAGGTCAGCCAGGGCCTTCTCGCGCGTCAGGTCAACCTCGGGCGGAACGCCGCCGAGGTGGCCGTGGATCGTTCCGGACCAGGCCGAGCCGTCGAGCTCGAGCGCCGTGGTGCCGAGCAGGTACAGGTTCTGGCCCTCGTCCTGCCATCCGGACGGGATGCGACGGGCGACGTCGTCGATTATGCCGAGGACGCCGACGACGGGCGTCGGGTGGATGGGCTGGGTGCCGGTCTGGTTGTAGAACGAGACGTTGCCGCCGGTGACGGGGATCTCGAGCTCGAGGCAGCCGTCGGCGAGGCCCTCGATGGCCTTCGAGAACTGCCACATGACCTCGGGGTTCTCGGGAGAGCCGAAGTTCAGGCAGTCGGAGACGCCGACCGGGGTCGCGCCGGTGACGGCGACATTGCGGTACGCCTCGGCCAGCGCGAGCTGGGCGCCGCGGTACGGGTCGAGGTAGCAGTAGCGGCCGTTCGCGTCGGTCGCGACTGCGAAGCCGAGCCCGGACTCCTCGTCGATGCGGACCATCCCGCCGTCATCGGGGAAGCTGAGGGCCGTGTTGCCGAGCACGTACCGGTCGTACTGGTCGGTGATCCAGCTCTTGTCGGCGAGGTTGGGGCTCGCGGTCAGGCGGATGACCTGCTCGCGCAGATCGTCGCCCTCGGTGGGGCGCATGAGCATCGCGGCGGTGTCGGCCTGCACGTTGTCGAGCCAGGTCGGGTACGCGATCGGGCGGTCGTAGACCGGGCCGTCGACCGCGACGGTGCGGGGGTCGACATCGACGATCTTCTCGCCGCGCCAGCGGATCTCGAGGCGACCGGTGTCGGTGACCTCTCCGAGAACGCTGGTCTCGACGTCCCACTTGCCGACGACCGCCAGGAAGCCCTCGAGCTTCTCGGGGCGGACGATGGCCATCATCCGCTCCTGGCTCTCGGACATGAGGATCTCCTCGGCCGTGAGCGTGGGGTCGCGGAGCAGGACCGCGTCGAGGTCGACGGCCATGCCACCATCGCCGTTGGAGGCCAGCTCGCTCGTCGCGCAGCTGATGCCGGCGGCGCCGAGGTCCTGAATGCCCTCGACCAGATCGCCCGCGAAGAGCTCGAGGCAGCACTCGATGAGCACCTTCTCGGCGAACGGGTCGCCCACCTGGACGGCCGGGCGCTTGGTGGGGCCGCCCTCGGCGAACGTGTCGGAGGCGAGGATCGAGGCGCCGCCGATTCCGTCGCCGCCGGTGCGGGCGCCGAAGAGCACGACCTTGTTGCCGACACCGCGCGCGTTGGCGAGGTGCAGGTCTTCGTGGCGGAGCACGCCCACCGCGAGGGCGTTGACGAGCGGGTTCGCCTGGTAGGTCGGGTCGAAGTAGGTCTCGCCGCCGATGTTGGGCAGACCGAGGCAGTTGGCGTAGAAGCTGATGCCGCCGACCACGCCGTGCACGACCCGCGCGGTGTCGGAGGAGTCGATCGCGCCGAAGCGGAGCGCATCCATCACCGCGACCGGACGGGCGCCCATCGAGATGATGTCGCGCACGATGCCGCCGACGCCGGTCGCGGCGCCCTGGAACGGCTCGATGTAGCTGGGGTGGTTGTGGCTCTCGATCTTGAAGGTGACGGCCCAGCCGTCGCCGACATCGAGGACGCCCGCGTTCTCACCCATGCCGACCATGAGGTTCTTCTTCATGGCGGGCGTGACCTTCTGGCCGAACTGTCGCAGCCACACCTTGCTGCTCTTGTACGAGCAGTGCTCGCTCCACATGACGGAGTACATGGCGAGCTCGCCGCTGGTGGGGCGTCGGCCGAGGATCTCGCGGATGCGGAGGTACTCGTCGTCCTTGAGACCGAGTGCCGCGTAGGGCTGCTCCTTCTCAGGGGTGCGGCTGGCGACGTCGACTGAGTCGACGGGGATGCTGACGGCGGATTCGGGCACGGTCGCAGGGGCTCCTCAGCTCGCGGACGAACCGCATAAGTCTATGGTCCCGGCCGCTTCTCCCCGCCGTCGAGCGGAGACGCGGCACTTGCATTCTGACATATACCGATATATCGTTACGTATCGCGTTACAAACGTGGCGTGGAGCCGATCGGCTCACCACCCATTTCGAAAGAAGAGATCATGCACCCCCATCACAACGAACACACGAATCAAGATCAGTACGACAGTCCCCGCGACCGCTTCCGCCGTCGCGGCCCCGGCGGACACGGCGGCTTCGGTTTCGGCGGTCCCGGCTTCGGTCCGGGCTTCGGTCCCGGCTTCCCCGGTGGCCCCGGTTTCCGCGGACGTCCGCGCGCTCGCCGCGGTGACGTGCGGATGCTCCTCATCTCGCTGCTCGCCGATGCCCCGTCGAACGGGTACGGACTCATCAAGTCCATCGCCGAGCGCACCGAGAACCAGTGGAAGCCCAGCCCCGGATCGGTCTACCCAACCCTCGCCCAGCTCGTCGACGAAGGACTCGTCGAAGGCACCGGCAGCGGGCGCGGCGAGGAGTACCGCCTCACCGACGAAGGCCGCGCCTACGCCGCGGACAATGCCGAGGCGATGACCTCCGCATGGGCCGACCTCGCGGGTCAGAACCCGGGTGAGGACCCGCTGTTCTCGAGCTTCGGAAAGCTCGCGAACGCGATCCGGCAGTTCGCCTCCGAGGCGACTCCCGAGCAGCGCAAGGCTCTCGCCGAGCAGCTCGACGGGGTCCGTCGCGACCTCTACCGCACGCTCGCCGAGTAGTGCTCTCCGCAGTTCAGGCGTTCTGCAGGTCGGCCGCGCCGTCGGCCGACCGGGAACGACTGACGAGTCGATCGAGGATCGACTCGTAGCCGTCGACCATGGCGTCCACCGAATAGGCGGATGCCGTGCGTGCGACGGCTTCTCTGTCTCTGCCCGACGCCGCGACGATCGCGTGCGCGAGTGATCCGGGGTCATCGCTGTCCGCAAGAGCACCGGCCTGCGGTGTCACGATCTCGGGCAGCGCACCGTTGGGGAGCGCCGCGACGGGTGTTCCGACCGCCATCGCCTCGACCACCGACAGTCCGAACGGCTCCGCCCACAGCGGCGACGCGATGAAGGCCGCCCCCGAGGCGAGGAAGGCGGGCAGCTCATCGTGACCCAGATGCCCGCGGTGGACGACGTCGTCGCCGAGCAGTGGCACGATCCGCTCCGCCCAGTACGACGGTGATGAGACGGGACCGCCGAACTCGAGTCGGAACCCGGCGCGACGCGCAGCATCGATGGCGACGTGGAGCCCCTTCTCCGGCGTGATGCGAGCAGCCCACACCGCGACTCCGGGCCGGGGTGCCGTCGTCGATGTCCAACGGCCGAGGTCGATCCCGTTCGGAACGATCTCGACCTGGGGCAGAAGGTGCCGCCATGACACGGCGTTCGCCTGCGAGACCGTCGCATAGCCGTGATGGATCGACGGCTGCCACAGGGGATGGGACAGCACGGCTGTCACGTCCGCGAGGGTGGCGGGAGTGTGCAGGACCGTCAGCATCGGCCGGTCCCGCAGCGAGCGGAACGGCAGCGAGCTCAGAGAATTGTTGATGACGGCGTCGTATCGCCCGGCCGCGATCAGCTGGATGCTCCGATACGCCGCTTCAGCGAGGAAACCGCGCTGCTGCTCCCGCACATGCGGAGAAGCGGCATTGACGAAGTCGAAGTCGGCGGGCACCAGGGAGATGATCCGCGCACGCGACTCCGACCCCTCCTTCGCGTAGAGGGTGACGTCGTGCCCTCGCGCCACGAGCGCATCGGCGAGCATCGCGGTGTGCGCCTCGGTGCCGCCCTGATAGGGCTGCCGGATCGGATGGTGCATGTGGCACAGGATCGCGATCCTCATGCGGCCACCGCGCGGCGGTACGCGCCGGTGTCGGGGTCGCGTGAGACCAGGCCGTCGTTCTCGAACGCCTCGAGCCAGCCCCTCATCGGCCAGTACCCCCACCTCTCGGCGAACACCGCGCCGTTGCGCAGGATGTCGTCGAGGTGCCGCACCGGCGGCGACTCGACATCGTGATGCTGGTGAAACGCCGTGGCCCCGCCGACGAAGAGGAGCGGAACACCGGCGACTCGTGCTCGCTCACCGAAGTCCGTGTCCTCGGCGCCGTACCCGAGGTAGCTCTCGTCGAACCCGCCGATCTGCTCCCAGGTCGAGGCGGTCGCCGCGAAGGACAACGACCAGAAGAGGTGATGTCCCGCTTCGACCGTCTGCCCCAGCGCGGGTTGGGGGCGGAAGTCGTGGAACCGGGCGAGGTCGTCGAGCGAGTCGCTGTCGGTGGCCGTGATCGAGGACGCACCGGGCGGCAGGTAGCCGACCGCGCCGGTGAGCAGCGCATCGGGCCGTCTGTTCAGGGCTTCGCCGTACCAGCCGAGGCAGTCGACCGACGGTACGCAGTCGACATCGAGGAAGACCAGCGCTTCAGCGCCGGCTTCCAGAGCGGAGCGCGCGCCGAGATTGCGGGCAGCGGCAAGGGGGAGGGGAGACGATGCCGACGGCATGGGGATGACGGTGGGCCGCCGCGGATCACCGATCCGCCAATCGGCGAGCTGCGAGCCCATGTCGACCACGACGTGCTCCGACTCCGGGGCGAAGCGCTCGAGCGCCTCGCATTGACGGGCGAGATGCGGTCGGCGCCCGGCGGCGATGGTCACGACTGTCGCCTTCATATCGCCGCCTCGCGGCCCGCGAACGCGACCTCGCTGATGATGGCTGCGGCTGCCGCGGCCCCGTCTCCACTCGTGAACCGATTCCATCCGATGCCGTCGAATCGCCGGGCCCGCTCGATGTCGGCGGCCCAGTCGCGGTCAGGTGACGGAGCCTCTGCCACGACGACCGCGGGGACCCCGAACCTCTCGAGGGCTCGCGCGAGGTGCCTCTGCTCGTCGTGGGGCCGGTCGTCGGCGATGAGCAGAGCAGGGGTGCGCGTGGCGGCGATCTCGGCGACGGCGTTCTGCCCGCAGTGCGAGATGACGACCGTGGCGTCGCGGAGGGAGTGGGAGATCTGCTCGACGGAACCGGTGATCTCGGTCACCGGGATCCCGCTGCGTCGCAGCGAGTCCGCCGCGAGGGAGAGGGGATCGGTGCCGAACGCGCCGTGACCTCGGAGGAGGGCGACGCCTCCCCGTCGAGCGCTCGTGGCGTCGGTCGAGGCGATCCGCGCGATCGTCCCGACCGGACGGATCTTGGCCGTGTTGGGTTCGTCGACGATCAGCGGGTCGAGTCCCGCGGGCCAAGGCGCGATGATCGCCTCGGAGATGTCGTATCCAAGGCGGTGAGCGGGGTCGCGGCGGTCGCCCGGCTGTCCGATCGTCACAACCGGGATGCCGTGCAGTCTGGCCAGCAGTGCGACTTCGACGGAGACGTCGACCACCACCGCTTCGGGCCGGGCGGCCACGAACCAGGCGGAGATGGCCGCCATGCGTGCGAGCAGCCCGGTGCCGCCCCGGGGAACCCAGTGCAGGCGGCCACCGGCGCGGGGGTCGACGGGATGCACGGTCTCGGGCCCCGTGTCGGGTGCGAGCTCGATCCATTCGCCCGTCCAGCCGACCGGCGCGAGGGCGGAGGAGAGCCCGGTCACGGGGGTGTCGAGTTCGCGGGCGATCGCCAGGGCGCGGTGGCGGTGTCCGCTCCCGCGGTGATGCACGTAGTACCCGATCACAGGGCACACCGTAGCGCCCCCGCCTGACGCCCCCGTTCAGGTAGGAAGCCCCCGATCGCGACCCGCTTTCATCGGGCGGTGAAGGCCCGCCTGGCATCGCCGGGACGGGCGGGACTAACCTCTCGCCATGAGCCCCGCCACCGCGCCCACTCAGGCAGACGTCGACGAGTTCCTCCGGTCCGTTCCCGATCAACGGCGGCGCTCCGACGGAGTGCGGCTCAAAGACCTCTTCGAGCACACCACGGGCCTTCCCGCGGTGATGTGGGGGCCGAGCATCGTCGGCTTCGGATCGGTGCACTACCGCTACGAGTCGGGTCGCGAAGGCGACACCGTGCTCGTCGGGTTCGCGCCGCGCAAGGCGGCTACCGCCCTGTACGGGTTGTACTCGGCGTACGAAGGCGATCCCGACCCGCTCTTCGAGACCCTCGGGGCCTTCACGACGGGCAAGAGCTGCGTCTACATCAAGAGCCTCGACGATGTCGACATCGCGGTGCTCGAGACGATCGTGCGCAACGCGGTCGCTCTGGCGCGGTCGCTAGGCGGCGAGGACGCTCTTCAGAGCTGAGCGGAAGATCGTCAGCCCGTCGACACCGGACCGCATCGCTGCGCTCGTATCGGGCCCGAACCCGGGCTCCACCGCGTGCTCGGGGTGCGGCATGAGCCCGACGACATTGCCGCGCTCGTTGCTCACGCCCGCGATGTCATTGATCGAGCCGTTGGGGTTGACCCCGAGATAGCGGAAGACCACTCGGCCTTCGCCCTCGAGCCTCGCGATGGTCTCGGAGTCGGCGATGTAACCGCCTTCGCCGTTCTTCAGAGGGATGACGATCTCGTCGCCCGCGGTGAACCCGTTGGTCCAGGTGGTCGACGCGTTCTCGACGCGGAGGGTCTGGTCGCGGCAGACGAAGCTGCCGGCCTCGTTGCGGATGAGTCCGCCGGGCAGCAGGTGCGTCTCGGTCAGCATCTGGAAGCCGTTGCAGATGCCGAGCACGGGAAGACCCGCGTTGGCGCCCGCGATCACTTCGGTCATGATCGGCGACACCGCGGCGATGGCACCGCAGCGCAGGTAGTCGCCGTAGCTGAAGCCGCCGGGGAGGACGATCGCGTCGACACCCTGGAGATCGTGGTCTCCGTGCCAGAGGGGAACGGCGGTTCCGCCGGCGAGACGGATGGCGCGCTGCGCGTCGCGGTCGTCGAGCGACCCGGGGAAGGTGATGACGCCGATGCGCATCAGGCGCCCTGCTCGTGGATCGCCACGACGTCTTCGATGACGGAGTTCGACAGCAACGACTCGGCGATGTCGCGCACCTCGGCGAGGACCTTCTCGTCGACGGGGCCGTCGACGGTGAGCTCGAAGCGCTTGCCGATGCGGACGGAGGAGAACTCGGTCTTGCCGATGCGCCGCAGCGCCCCGGCGACGGCCTTGCCCTGCGGGTCGAGCAGTTCGGCCTTGGGCATGACGTCGACGACGATCGTGGGCACGGGCCACCTCTCTCAGGGGAAGACCCGTCAAGTCTAGAAGACCGGCGGCTCTCCTCCGCCGCTCCTGTCCCGACGGCGTCGGAGGAGCGTCCATCCGGCCCAGCCGACGAGCACCGCCGCGGTCCAGACAAGGAACGCCCACGGTGGCAGGCCGAAACCCGACCCGACGAGCCAGGCCATGCCTCCGAGGAACACCAGAACTCCGACGACGATCCGCTGGAGCGACCAGGCCGCGTACCACCGGGCTCGCCTCGTGAGCTCCGCATCCCGGGCGCGGTCACCCTCCGAACGGACCATCCGCCGCTCTACTTCAGCAGTCGGGAGAGGACGCGGTCGGCGAGGGGCTTGCCGCCGGTCTGGCAGGTGGGGCAGTACTGGAAGTTCGAGTCGGCGTAGGTGACCTGGCGGATGGTGTCGCCGCAGACCGGGCATGCTTGCCCGGTTCGTCCGTGGACCCGGAGGCCCTCCTTCTTCTCCCGTTTCAGCTCCGATGCCGCCACCCCGTCGGCCCGGGCGACCGCCTCGCGCAATGTGACCTGCATGGCCTCGAACAGGCGGTGGCGCTCGTCGTCGGTCATGGCGGCAGGTTTGAAGGGCGACATCTTCGCGACGTGGAGGATCTCGTCGGAGTACGCGTTGCCGATACCCGCGATGTTGCTCTGCGCACGGAGGACGCCTTTGATCTGCGCACGTCCGGCGGCGGCGAGGATCTGGGCGAAGGTCTCCTCGGTGAAGTCGTCGTCGAGAGGATCGGGGCCGAGTCGTTCTATGCCGGGTACGGTCTGCGGATCGGTGACGACCCAGATCGCGAGGCTCTTCTTGGTGCCGGCTTCGGTGACATCGAAGCCGGATCCGTCGTCGAGCACCAGTCGTGCGGCGAGCGGACCCTTCCCGAGTCGTGTGGCGGGGGCGGGCTCGGCCTGCCGCCAGCGCAGCCAGCCGGCGCGGGCGAGATGCATGACGAGGTGCTTGTCGCCTACTTCGATGTCGAGGAACTTGCCGTGGCGGCTCACCCCGGTGATCGTCTGCCCCGATAGGGAGGACGCGGGCGGGTCGAAGGTCTTGAGCACGGCGAACGAGACGATGTCGACCCGGTCGATGGTGCGACCGGTCAGTCGTGCGGCGAGGTCGGTCACGAGCGCCTGCACTTCGGGCAGTTCTGGCACGCGTCCAGTGTCCCCCTCGCGGCTGACCGTGTCGACCGGTGGTGGCACCCGCTCATCGGGCACGCCTTTCGCCGCTGCTCCGCTGACTCCTGCGCGGGGCGACGTGCGGCAGGACTTCGTCGCGTGCGAGGGTGAGGCATGGTTGTCGACGAACCCGATGACGTGCTCCGCAGAATCGTCTTCGGCCGCGGTTCCACCCGCGAGCAGGTGAGGGAGGCGTCGGCCGAGTTGCAGAGACGCGAGAGCGAACGCCTCGCCGTTCTCGAGAGCCCGGTCCCCGTCGACGAGAGTGCCGCCGTGGAGGCGGATGACCGCTTCGCCGCCTGGGACCCGGAGCAGGACTCCCCGCCCGCCACGGCGGTGCCCGTCAGGCGGCGCTCACCGTGGCCCGCTCTCCTCGTGACCGCCGTCGTGGCGGCCGCGGTCGGGAGTGCCGCCACCGCAGCGGCGATCGCGGCTCTGATGCCGGAGGATGCGGCCTCCGCCGACGCCCCGACCGCCGTCGACCCGGGTCTCCCCACCTCGGTCTACGACCCCACCACGGGTCGTGCCATCTACTCGGTGCCGCAGACGCCGGAGGAGCTCGGAACGGACGGCCTCGACCGCTGGTTCGCCCTGCCCCAGGGGGAACGCGACGTCCTGCCGAGCAGCGTGGACCGGATCGACCCCGCGAGTTCGAGATACGTCGGCCAGGTCGGTGACCTCGGAGGAGTATGGACCGCACGAGACGTCGACGGCGACTACTGCCTCGTCGTGGGCGTCAGGGTCGCCGGTGGCACCGCTTCGTCCTGCGCCAACGAGGACATCTTCGACCGGACCGGTCTGTACCTCGGGACCGAGCAGTACACCGTCTACTGGAACGCGTCGTCGGTCATCATGAGCGTCACCCAGGCGCAGTAGGAGGGCTCAGGCGGCAGCCGTGGTCAGCCGGATGGCCTCGGAGACACCACCCGACCAGGGTGCGCCGTGCCCGGGCAGCACCCACGTGGCGGAGAGGCCGGCGATGCGGCGGAGCGATTCGATCGCCTCCGCCGGGTCATCGGTGAACGGCGCGGGCGCCGGACCGACGGCCCCCGTCAGCACGTGGCGCGTGGTCAGGGCGTCGCCCACGAAGACCGCGTCCACCGCGGGAACCGAGATCGCGATGCTGCCGGGGGAGTGCCCGGGCATGCCGATGATCACGGGTGCGCCGGGCAGATCGAGCACATCTCCGTCGGAGACCGGCACGACCTCTTTCAGGTGAGTAGCGCGGAGGCCGCCCTTGCGGATCGAGTACCCCATGAAGCCCAGGAGCGGTCCGACCTTGAGCGATCCCCAGGCGGGAGAGGTCTTCTCCTCGCCCCTCGAGCGCGCGGCATCGGCGCTGTGCACGTAGACCGCGACGCCGTGGTCGCGTCGGAGCCTCTCGGCGAACCCGACGTGGTCGCTGTCACCGTGGGTGAGGATCACGCCGCGGATGTCCCCGACGGTCCGTCCGATAGTGGCGAGCTCCTTCGCGAGGTCGTGCCACTGGCCCGGTAAGCCGGCGTCGATCACGGTGATGCCGTCGTCGGTGACGACGAGATAGAGGGCGACGATGTCGTTGCCGATGCGGTGCAGGCCCGGTGCCAGCTTCATGTTGTTCATCCCTTCGAGGAGGATCTGAGTAGTATGGCTATGGTACGTAGCCATGATGGCTAATTGCAATAGCCATACCGAACAGTGCTGGAGAACCATGCCGACACCGGACCGCACCTCTCTCGATGCGATCGTCGACGCCGCCACCTCGATCCTCGAGACCGACGGACTCACCGGCCTCACCATGCAGGCTGTCGCACAGCGCGTAGGGGTCAAGGCGCCGTCGCTCTACAAGCGCGTGACCAACCGGGAGCACCTCATCGCGCTCGTCGCGGAGTCGGCGCTCGCCGAGCTCCGATCCGCGCTCCGGGAGGTCCCGGACACCGGTGGCGACGTACGCGACCGCCTGGCCGCGCTGGCGACCGCCTTCCGTGCCTTCGCGCGTCAGCACCCTGCTGCGTACCGACTCGTCTTCGCGGGCGCCCCCGATTCGTCGGGCCTCGATCCCGAAGCGCTCGCACGGGCCGGTGAACCGGTCTTCGAAGCGGTCGAGACACTGACCGGCCCTGACCGAGGACTCGACGGCGCGCGCCTGGTGACGGCCTGGGCCCACGGTTTCATCAGCATGGAGCTGGCAGGCGCCTTCCGGATGGGCGGCGACGTCGATGAGGCGTTCGCGTTCGGAATCCGCACCATCGCCGCGGCGCTCAGCAGCTCAGCCCCGATCGACTGAACCGCCCGTCATGTCGTCGGGTCAGGCGCCGGTGAAGCGGTCGAGCAGCTCGGCGTAGCGAGCCGACGTGCGCTCGACGATCTCATCGGGCAGTGGTGGGGGCGTTCCGGTGCCGTCCCAGTGGGCGGACAGCCAGTCGCGGACGATCTGCTTGTCGAAGCTCTGCCCGCGCACCCCCGCCACCCATGCCTCCTGATCCCAGTAGCGGCTCGAATCGCTCGTGAGCACCTCGTCGGCCAGTCGGATGACCCCGTCGGTGTCCCGCCCGAACTCGAACTTCGTATCGGCGAGGATGACGCCCTTCGACTCGGCGATCGTGCTTGCGCGCTGGAAGATGTCGAGGGACAGGGTGCGGAGCTCCGATGCCGCATCGGCGCCGACGATCTCGATCATTCGAGCGAAGGTGATGTTCTCGTCGTGCTCGCCCATCGGCGCTTTGAACGCGGGCGTGAAGATCGGCACCGGCAGACGGTCGCCCGAGGTGAGCCCGGCGGGGAGGCCGATGCCGCAGACGCTCTGGGACTGCTGGTACTCCGCCCATCCGCTGCCGGACAGGTACCCGCGGACGACGCACTCGATGGGGAACATGTCGAGGCTGCGCACGAGCATCGCCCGGCGCTCGACCTCGACGGGAAGGCGCTGCGGTTCGATGAGGTGGTTCGGCACGGGAAGGTGGTCGAACCACCAGCGGCTGAGCGAGGTCAACAGCTCGCCCTTGCCGGGGATGCCGGGTTCGAGCACATGGTCGAAGGCGCTGACCCGGTCGCTCGCGACGACGAGCAGGACTCCGGTGTCGCCGTCCTCGGGGCGGTAGAGGTCGCGGACCTTGCCCGAATAGGTGTGGGCCCAGCCGGGGATCTCGGCGGCACTCATCGGGTGACCTTCGCGGCGATGTCGGAGCGGAATTGTCCGCCCTCGAGTCTCAGGTGCGACAGCGCCTGGTACGCGCGCTCGCGGGCCTCGGTGAAGTCGCCGCCGGTCGCGACGACCGTGAGCACTCGCCCTCCCGTGGCGACGAGGCCGTTGTGATGGTCGCTCCAGGCGGTTGCGGCGTGGTCGATCCGCGTGCCGGGCACCGCGAGTGCCTGCTGCCATCCGGTGATCGGCCGTCCGGTGAGAGGGGCCTCGGGATAGCCCTCACTGGCGAGGACGACGCCGACCGCGACATCGTCGGAGAACTCCGGCCAGTCCCGTCCTGCCAGCTCGCCCGATGCCGCGGCCAGCAGCAGGTCGCCGAGAGGGGTCTCGAGTCGGGGGAGCACGACCTGGGTCTCGGGGTCGCCGAAGCGGGCGTTGAACTCGATGACGCTGATGCGGTCGCCGTCGACGATGAGGCCGCAGTAGAGGAGGCCGATGAACGGGGTGCCCTCGTGCTCGAGCTGGCGGACGACGGGTTGGGCCACGTCATCGAGGACCCGCTGGACGAAGTCCTGTTCGGTGCCGAATCGGTCCGCGAGCCAGGGCAACGGGGAGTAGGCGCCCATTCCGCCGGTGTTCGGGCCCTCGTCCCCGTCGAGAAGGCGCTTGTAGTCCTGCGCGGGACTGAGGGGCAGCACGTCGTGCCCGTCGCTCAGGAAGAACAGCGACACCTCGTCACCCGACAGGAACTCCTCGATGAGGACCGGCCCGTGACCAAGCCAGTGGCGTGCGTGCGCGGTCGCGGCCTCGAGATCGGCCGTCACGAGGACGCCTTTGCCCGCGGCGAGCCCGTCGGCCTTGACGACGTAGGGCGCCCCGTACTCGGCGAGCGCGTGCTCGGCCTCCGCGAGCGTCCCGGCCCGGGTCGCCCGTCCGGTCGGTACTCCGGCCTCCGCCATGATCCGCTTCGCGAACGCCTTGCTGCCCTCGAGCTGGGCCGCGGCCCTGCTCGGACCGAACACGGGGATCCCGCGTTCGCGCGGCGCATCCGCAACCCCCGCGATGAGCGGGGCTTCTGGCCCGACGACAACGAGATCGATCGCGTTCTCAAGAGCGAACGAGGACACCGCGTCGCCGTCCTCGATGTCGGAGATGCCGACGATCGTCGCGGTCTCGGCGATGCTGTGATTGCCGGGCGCGATCACGACCTGGTGTTCACCGCCCGACCTGGTGAGGGCGTCGACGATGGCGTGCTCGCGGGCACCGGAGCCGAGGACCAGGATTCGCACCGTCCCAGGCTATCGGGGGGAGCTGTCGGGCGCGGAGAGTAGCGTTGAGCCGTGGCTCGGGCGAGGATCTCCGACGAGGACGGCTGGTCGGCCGTCTCTCGTGTGCAGGCCGACCCCGACGCGGGCCGACAGGATCTCGCTACTGCCGTCCGCTTCACCCTGCAGCTCCTCGCCGAACGGGCCGAGGGCAACACCGTCGAGGTGCGGGTGCCCCCGTTCGCGGCGGTGCAGTGCATCGAGGGCCCCCGCCATACCCGCGGCACACCGCCCAACGTCGTCGAGATGGATGCCGCGACGTGGCTCGCTCTCGCGGGTGGCGCCCTCACCTGGCAGCAGGCTGTCGAGACGGCTCGGGTGCACGCGTCCGGTCTGCGCGCCGACCTGTCCGAGCAGCTGCCCATCGCCGGTTTCCCCTCCGTTCTTGAGTCGCCTCCCGAATCGGCGAGACTTGACCAGCCATGACTGACGAACCCCAAGCCCCTCGTGACGAGACCGAACGCGTCACCGCACGGGTGAGGCGCTCCCCGCGCATCTTCAATTTTGTGCTGGCCGGGGTGATCGTCGGCGCGATCGTGGCGCTGATCCTCACCTTCGCGTTCCCCGCCGACGGGGAGTTCGGGCCCCTGCAGATCTTCGGCTTCCTGCTCCTGATCGCCGCGGTCGTCTTCGGCGCCGCCGGCGCGGTCGTCGCCTTGATCGTCGACCGGGCGTCTCGACGCAACGCCCGCGAGGTGGAGGTCGTCCGGCAGCGCGAGAACGGCGACGACGACGAGGCCGGCTCGCAGCTCTGAGACGCGCGGGGGCTGAGCCTCCCGGCGCCCCCGTTTGCGCCCTGATAGCGTGACGATCGCCCGTGAAGATCTCTGGGTAGCAGGATGTCCGCGGGGGCGCGGACCGGGGGGTTTCGAGATGGGTTCTGTGCGCCGTTTCGCGAGGGTGTCGGCGTTGGCAGTGGGAGCGGCTCTGGTCGCCGCATCCGCGTTGGCAGGGGCGACGCCTGCCGCTGCCGCACCCGGTGATATCCCGGTGACGTTCGCCGACACCGGCGACAGCGGATCGTTTTACCCGACGGTGGAGATCCTGCTCGGCAGTGACCCCGACCCCTACACGGTCGTCCTCGACACCGGTTCCGAAGCCCTCGTCATGTACTCGCCCGTTGCCGGAGCGGTCGCGACAGGCGCCACAGCGTCGGTCACCTACGTGGGGTCGAGTGTCGTCGGCACCGTGTCCACTGCCGACTTCTCGATCGGCGGCAACACCGCGACCGGCATCAACTTCCTCGACGGCAGCGGCTGCACCGGCTGCGCGATGCCCGGTATCGACGGTGTCCTGGGCATCAGTCAGGGGCTCGACGAGGCGATCGACTCGGGAACCTCCACGACGGTGAAGTGGTACAGCCCGTTCCTCCAGTTCGACGACACCACCCTGTCGGCCGGTCACACACTGAACTTCGGCGACACCAGCGGGACGCTGACCCTGGGTGCACCGGCAGCGGCCGGCTCGTCGACGACCGTTCTGCTGGCAGCGGCGGTGACCGGCCTGAGCTATCCGAACAGTGCCGCGTACCCGGTCTACGAGAAGCCGATCGACCTGTGCTGGCAGATCGAGCAGGAATCGGTGTGCCAGGCCACCACCATCGACACGGGTGCACCGGGCGGCATCGTCGCGGGTGCGGCGTTCGCGCCCTACGCGCACATCACCTCGCCGACGACTGCCACGACCCAGACGAAGATCGGTCACCTGCATGCCGGTACCTCGGTGGCCTTCGCGGCCTCGACCGGCGCGACCTCGTTCGCGAGCTGGCTCGCCGTCGACTCGGGTCCGGGTTCGTTCTCGGTCTACAACACGATCACCGACGGGCACCTCAACACGGGCAATAAGTTCTTCTTGGGCCGCACGGTCGGCTACGACTACGCGACCGGCCAGATCCGGGTCACCGCGAACGCCGCCGCACCGTCGGCCCCTGCGACGGTGTCCACGACGTCGTCGAGCGACGGTCTACTGTCGGCGATCTGGGCCGACCTCGAGAGCGTCACGGTGACGGACCGCCTAGTGCGGGTCCGCGACTCGTCGGGCGCGGTTGTGCAGCGCTTCAACCTGCCGGGCAGCGCCACGAGCACGGACATCTCGGGGCTCGACCCGGCGCAGACCTACACGGTCGACATCGCCTCGGCCAACAAGTACGGCATCAGCGCCTACCGTTCGGCGTCCCCCGCTGCCGCCCGCGCGCCGCGCCTGCCCGACACCGGGTTCGAACTCGCGCCGTGGACGATCCTCGCATCGCTGCTGCTCGGAGCCGGGGCGCTGACCCTCACCGCGAACCGCCGCACCCGCGCCTGATCCGCCCTCCGACACGAATCGAGGAGATCGGGCCCGATCCGGGTCGAAATCGGCGGACGTCGCGCGATCCGACGACCATCTTCTTGATCTGCGCAGAGGTCAGCGCGGAGAGGTGTCGGGACCCGAGTCGCCGTAGCTCCAATCGGGCTTACCGCCCGCGGCGTTGGAGGTGATACTCGTGCCGAGGATGAGGAAACGGGTCTCCAGATCCGCGGTCGGGCAGTGCTCGATTCCTCGAGGCACGATGAACAGGTCGCCGGGTCCGAGGACGACGTCGCGATCGCGCAGCTGCACTGTGAGGCTGCCGTCGAAGACCAGGAACGTCTCGTCCTGATCATCATGCGAGTGCCAGTTGGTGGACCCTATGCCCTTCGCCACCTTGAGCAGCGTCTCGTTGGCCTGGCCGACGATCTGCTGCGACCAGAACGCGGTCAACCCTTCCAGCACGTCGGGGATGGAGACGGCGTCCTGCCGAGCGTCTCTGGTCGGAGCTGGCTCTCTGGGATCGGTCATGCCTTGATTGTCGACAGAGCCCGCGCCTCGCGGGTCACATCACCGGGGCAGCAGGCGACGAAGGCGGAGTGGGCGCCCTACTTTGGCGCAATCTCGTCGGTCTCCGGGTCTTCGTCCTCATGGAAGGTCGGGAACGGGAGCCGAGCGATGACGATGTATTGGCCGATCACGACCAGCTGCGCGGCGGCGATCGCGAAGATACCCCAGGCGTAGGCGAAGCCATTCCCGACGAGCACCACTCCGAGCAGAGCCGATCCGAGTGCGGTGATACCGAGTAGCACTCCGAAGACCACGTAGCCGTTGGGCTCGGCGTTCAAGGTCAACTGCAGGTCGCGCAGCCGGTTCGGCTTGCGAAGCGAGAGCGGGAGCGCGAGAACAGCGAACAGGGCGACGCCGCAGCTGAGCCACGGGAACACCGTTTCGGCGACCTCCATGGCACGAGGCTAGGACGCGAAATCCGTCTCAGCCACACGAGGCGGTGTGGGTGCGATGAACTCGCCCGATCGGGGCGGCCTCGTCGACCCGCGTCGATGAGGTTGCGGCGATGACTCCCGCCGACCTGGATTCGTACAACCCGCCGCCCCGGCGCGACCCCGGGCTGCTCACGATCACGATCGTCAGCACCGTGGCCGCCGTGGTGTTACTTGTATTCCAGTTCCTCGGACTGCGCGAAAGCGAGGACTTTCCGAAGTCCGCCCTCCTGCTGATCAACGTGGCCGTGATCGTTCTGATCTACCTCGGCTACTTCGGGGTGATGGCTCTGAGCCTCCGAGACCTCCGGAGGTCGCCGGGAATCCATGCAGCATGGGTGGTGAACGCAGTCCCGGGTCTCACGAAGTTCTTGAAGGACGACCCGTTGTCGAGCGGGTCGAGCATCTCGAGTTTCACGATCGGACTCGTCGCTCTGACCGACCGCGGAGTGGAGTTCAGGAGGGTGGTCAGATCCGACGAGGTCATCACCACCATCCCGTGGGACCAGATCTCCCACGTTGCGGTGGCACCCGTTCTCTCGAACGCTGTCGCCAGACTCGGGCCCGCGTCCGGTGCGGTTCTGCGCATCGGCCACGTCGACCAGAGCACATTCGAGCTCGGACTCGACGTCCGTTCCGGATTTCTTCTGCGCCGGGCGCCCGACGCGTTCGTCGATGCCGTGTCGAGGGTCCGGACAGCGCGGGACCAGGTCAGCTGAGCTGGGTGGCCTCCACCCAGCGGAGGTACTCCTCGCTGACGGAGCCGGTGACGTAGTCGCCGTCGAAGCAGCTCTTCTCCAGGCGTGACACCGACGAGCCCTCGAGGATGGCGGCCTCCATGTCGGCGATCTCCTGATAGATCAGGTAGTCCGAGCCGATCTCGCGAGCGATCTCGGGGATCTTGCGGTCGAATGCGACGAGCTCGCGACGGCTCGGCATGTTGATGCCGTAAACGTGCGGGTAGCGCACCGGGGGAGCAGCCGAACTGAAGGTGACCTTGTTCGCACCGGCCGCGCGGGCCATGTCGACGATCTCCTTCGACGTCGTGCCGCGCACGATCGAGTCGTCGACGATCAAGATGTTCTTGCCCTTGAACTCGGTCCCCATCGCGTTGAGCTTCTGACGCACGCTCTTCTTGCGCTGCGCCTGCCCGGGCATGATGAACGTGCGGCCCACGTAGCGGTTCTTGTAGAACCCCTCGCGGTACTCGATGCCGAGCTTCTGCGCGACCTGCATGGCCGCGGGGCGGGACGAGTCGGGGATGGGCATGACGACGTCGATGTCGCCCATCGGCGTGTACGCGGCGACGGTGTCGGCGAGGCGGTCGCCGAGACGCAGACGGGCCTCGTAGACCGAGATGCCGTTCATGACCGAGTCGGGACGCGCCAGGTACACGTACTCGAACGAGCACGGGATGAGCGTCGGATTCTTCGCGCACTGACGGCTGAGCAACTCGCCGTCCGAGGTGATGAAGATCGCCTCGCCCGGATCGACCTCGCGGACGGTCTCGTAGCCCTGGCTCTCGAGCGCAACCGTCTCGGATGCCACGATCCAGTCGACGCCGCCGCTCTCGCCCGCGCGGCGACCCAGCACGAGCGGCCGGATGCCGAACGGGTCGCGGAAGGCGAGCAGCCCGTGGCCGGCGATCAGCGCGATGGTCGCGTACGACCCCTCCACCCGCTCGTGAACCCGCGACACCGCGGTAAATAGCTGATCGGGATCGAGCTCGCCGGGACCGATCTGCGACTGCAGCTCGTTGGCGAGGATGTTGATAAGCAGCTCGGTGTCGCTCGACGTGTTGAGGTGGCGCCGATCGATGCGGTACAGCTCATCGGTCAGCTCGCGCGTGTTGGTGAGGTTGCCGTTGTGCACCAGCACGATGCCGTACGGCGCGTTCACGTAGAACGGCTGCGTCTCCTCGTCGTTCGACGCGGACCCCTTCGTGGCGTAGCGCACGTGGCCGAGGCCGAGAGTCCCGGGCAGCGAGCGCATGTCGCGCGTGCGGTAGGCCTCGCGCACCTGCCCCTTGGCCTTGACCATGTGGAGAGTGCTGCCCTCAACCGTGGCGATACCCGTCGAATCCTGGCCGCGATGCTGCAGCAGGAGAAGAGAGTCGTACACCATTTGGTTGACGGGCTCGGACGAGACGATGCCGACGATGCCGCACATTGAGCCGGGTGCTCCAGACCGTAGAGTGGTGGCTTACCGAGCAAGTCTGCCATGGCCCGGGCGGCCTCCGGCGATTGGAGCCCACAGCCGATGGCGAACAGCTACGCAGAGGCCGGTGTCGACACCGCCGCCGGTGACCGCGCGGTCGAACTCATGAAGGCCGCGGTCGCCCGCACCCACGGCCCCGAAGTGCTCGGCGGAGTGGGCGGATTCGCCGGACTCTTCGACGCCACAGCACTGCTCGGCTACCGCAAGCCGCTTCTCGCGTCAGGCACCGACGGCGTCGGAACGAAGGTCGCCATCGCGCAGGCGTTCGACAAGCACGACACCGTCGGGCAGGACCTCGTCGGCATGATCGTCGACGACATCGTCGTCGTCGGCGCCAAGCCCCTGTTCCTCACCGACTACATCGCCTGCGGCAAGCTCGTTCCCGAACGCATCGCCGAGATCGTCGGCGGAGTCGCGCGCGCCTGCGAGGCGACCGGGACAGCGCTAGTCGGCGGCGAGACAGCCGAGCACCCCGGCCTACTGGGCGCGGATGAGTACGACCTGGCCGGCGCTGCCGTCGGCGTCGTCGAGGCCGACCGCCTGCTCGGCCCGCAGAAGGTCCGCGAGGGCGACGCGATCATCGCGATGGCCTCGTCGGGTCTGCACAGCAACGGTTTCTCGCTTGTCCGCAAGATCCTCTCCGACGCCGGCATCGGATACACCGACGACCTCGACGAGTTCGGTGGTCCCGTCGGGCTGGCGCTGCTCGAGCCCACTCGGCTCTACACGGCGGCGCTCCTCAAGCTGCTCAACGACCCGATCGCGGCCGACGCGGTCCACGCCTTCAGCCACGTCACCGGCGGAGGAATCGCGGCGAACCTGGCCCGCGTGCTTCCGCACGGCACCTGGGCCGAGGTCGACCGATCGACCTGGACGCCGCCCTCCGTCTTCCAGGTGCTCAGCTCGATCTCGCGCACCTCGGTGACCGACCACGAGGAGACCTGGAACCTCGGTGTCGGCATGTTCGCCGTCGTCGATCCCGAAGTGGCCGGCGCGGTCGCGGCGACGCTCGCAACCCTCGGCATCGAGTCCTGGGAAGTCGGGTTCGTCGGCTCGGGAGCTCGCGACCTCGCCGCGTTCGAGCAGGGCGCCAAGGGCGTCGACGGGGGAGCCGTCAGGCTCGTCGGGGCCTACGCGGGCTGAGGGTTCGCGAGGTCCTTCACTTCGCTCCGCTCAGTGGGCGGGCGGTGATCTTCGCTTCGACGGGCTCAGCAGGCGTCGCTGGTGCGGCCTTCACGTCGCTGCGCTCAGTGGGCGGGGTCGTGGACCTACGCGCCAGGCCGCCCGCTGAGCCCGTCGAAGCGCTACACCGCGGATATTCCCGTACCGGAATGCAGCCTCACGCCCGCCGCGGCGGCGCCGTCGTCGCCCGCTTGACCAGTCGGGTGGGCAACCGGATCCTCGTCGCCTCGGGCGACTCGCCCGCCATCAGGGCCAGCAGCAGACCCGCGGCGGCACCTCCGAGCTTCTGCATCGGCTGGCGGATCGTGCTGAGCGGCGGGTTCATCTGCGAGGCCTCGGGGATGTCGTCGAACCCGATGACGGACAGGTCCCGCGGCACATCGATCCCGAGTTCGGTGGCGACCTTCACGATCGCGATCGCCGACAGGTCGTTCGCGGCGAAGACCGCCGTCGGCCGCTGCGGGAGCGTCAGAAGCGAGACGGCCGGGCCGCGGGCGGCGGCCTCCTGGTAGAAACCGCTGCGAACCAGCCGAGGGTCGTAGGGGATGCCCGCCTCGGCGAGGCCGCGTCGATACCCGGCGTCGCGCAGACCGTCGGAACGCAGGTCGGGTCGTCCGCCGAGGAATCCGATCCGGGTGTGTCCGAGCTCGACGAGGTAGCGGGTGGCCTGCAGTGCGCCGCCGAAGCTGTCGGACTCGATCGTCGGGTTGTCGGCGTGCCCGGTGTGGGGCTCGATCACGACGATCGGCACCTCGGCCGACGTCGTCACGACGGTGGGGGTGACGACGATCGCCCCGTCGATCAGGGTGCCGCTGAGGCGGCTGAGGGAGCGACGCTCCCACCCCTCGCTGTCCCCCTGACGTGAGCCGGCGTAGGCGAGGAGGTCGTAGCTGGAGTCTCGCAGCCCGATGCCGACTCCCTTCATGATCTCGGCGCTGAAGGGCTCGAAGTCGGCCACGAGCACACCGATCACCCCGGTGCGCCGCGAGCGCATGCTGCTGGCGACGAGGCTGGATTCGTACCCCATCTCGGCCACCACCTGCAGCACTCGTTGCGACGTCTCGCTCGAGATGCCGTAGCGACCGTTGACCGCTTTCGAGACTGTCGCGATCGAGACGCCGGCGGCGGCCGCGACATCGCTGATGGTCGGTCGGCGGGTCATGGGCGCCATCGTAACCGTTTTCCGAAAAGGATTTCGAAAACGTTTGACAGTGCCGGTGGGAGCGCTCACCATTACTCGCATCCGTGATTTCATTCGGGTTTACGACGTTGTACTCGATTGGCTACCGCGCGCTCTCTTCGCTGCCGGCAGCCGCTCCGAAGGTGCGTCGAGACTCGGCTGATGCGGCCATGAGGCGGAGACCTTCGCCACAGCACCGCCCTCGCCGGGCGGGAAACACCAGATGCTTCGCCCCCGCGGAGCGCTACTCAACGAAGAGACAGGTTGGAACCAATGAAGGTTAGAAAGGTTCTCGCAGGGGCAGCGACCCTTGCAGTCGGGGCGCTGATGCTCAGCGCATGTGCCGGCGGAGGCTCGGGCGATTCGGGTGACGGAGTGTCGATGACGCTCTGGCAGAACTCGACGACGGGTGCCGGTCAGGCGTTCTGGAAGAAGACCGCCGCGGACTTCGAGAAGGCCAACCCCGGCGTCACGATCGATGTCCAGTCCATTCAGAACGAGGACCTCGACGGCAAGCTGCAGACCGCACTGAACTCGGGTGACGCCCCGGACATCTTCCTGCAGCGCGGCGGAGGCAAGATGGCGGCGATGGTGGCCGCAGGCCAGGTCATGGACCTCACCGGCAAGGTGTCCGACGAGGTGACCAGCGAGATCCCCGAGGGATCGTTCTCCGCGAACACGCTCGACGACAAGCTCTACGCGATGCCGGTCGCCGTGCTCCCCGGCGGCCTGTTCTACAGCCAGGACCTCTTCGACGCGGCGGGGATCACCGCCAACCCGACGACGATCGACGAACTCGACGACGCGGTGCAGAAGCTCAAGGACTCGGGCGTCCAGCCCGTTGCCCTCGGTGCGAAGGACGCCTGGCCGGCCGCGCACTGGTACTACTTCTTCGCCCTCCGCGAGTGCAGCCCCGAGACGCTCGCCGACGCGGCGGACAACATGGAGTTCACCGACGAGTGCTGGATCAAGGCGGGCGAGGACCTGCAGGCCTTCTCCGACACCGAGCCGTTCAACGAGGGCTTCCTGACGACCTCCGCGCAGCAGGGCGCCGGCAGCTCGGCGGGTCTGCTCGCCAACCACCAGGCCGGCATGGAGCTCATGGGCGCCTGGGATCCGGGAGTGATCGCCTCGCTGACCCCCGACGAGAAGCCCCTCCCCGACCTCGCCTGGTTCCCCTTCCCGGAGATCCCCGGCGGAGAGGGTGAGCCCGGCTCCATCCTCGGCGGCGTCGACGGCTACTCGTGCTCCGCCTCGGCTCCGCCCGAGTGCGTCGACTTCCTCAACTACATCGGCACGGCCGATGTCCAGAAGGAGTACTACGCCGCGTTCAACGCTCCGCCCGTCAACACCGTCGCTCAGGAGGCGGTCACCGAGCCGTACCTGAAGCAGATCCTCGAGGCCTACAACGCAGCTCCGTACGTGTCGCAGTGGCTCGACACGGTCTACGGACTGAACGTCGGCAACGCGCTGAACGTCGGAGTCGTCGACCTGCTCGCAGGCAAGGGCGGCCCCGAGGAGCTCGTCGAGGCCGTCAACGCTGCAGCAGCGAAGGCGTAGGTCGAGGGAAAGTGTCAGTACGCGAGAGTCCTGCCCTGCAGAACCCTTCGCAGACTGATCTCGGAACAGCCGGGGGCGGCGTTGCTGTGACGCCGCCCCCGGCACCCCGCCGTCGGAAGACCGACTGGCGCGGACGGCTCGAGATCGCTCTGCTCACGGGCCCCGCCCTCATCGTCTTCCTGGGCTTCGTCATCTTCCCCGTCGTCATGGCGGCCTACTACGGCTTCTTCAGCTGGCAGGGCTACGGGATCCCCACCGACTTCGTGGGGTTCAAGAACTACCTCACGATCATCCAGGACCCCACGTTCATCGCGGCGGTCCAGCACAACGGCATCATCGTCGTGCTGTCCCTGGTGCTCCAGGGGCCGGCCGCGATCCTGTTGGCGCTTCTACTGAACCGCAAGCTGCGCGGCCAGTCCGTCATCCGTGTGCTCATCTTCGTGCCCTACGTCATCTCCGAGGTCGTCGTCGGCACCGGGTGGAGCCTCATGCTCCAGACGAACGGCGCCGTGAACGGGCTGCTCGACAAGGTCGGTCTCGGCTCGCTCACACAGGACTGGCTGTCGAATCCGGACATCGCGATCTGGTCGCTCATGGTGATCATCACCTGGAAGTACGTCGGGTTCGCGGTGATCCTGTTCCTCGCCGGCCTGCAGGGCATCCCCGAGGAGCTGTCAGAGGCGGCGGCCATCGACGGCGCCTCCTACTGGCAGATCCAGCGGAGGATCACGCTCCCCCTCCTCGCGCCGACGCTGCGCATCTGGGCGTTCCTGTCGATCATCGGGGCGCTTCAGCTCTTCGATCTCGTCTACATCATCTGGGGTCAGTACGTCTCCTCGACGGCGGGCACCTCGACGATGGCCACCTATCTGGTGACCAACGGGCGCAACGCCGGCAACTACGGCTATGGCAACGCCGTCGCCGTGGTGCTGTTCCTCATCTCGCTGGCCGTCGCCCTCGTCTACCAGCGATTCGTCCTGCGGCGCGACACCGATGGTGCGCTGACTGAGAAGGGGAAGACCCCATGACCACCCTGACCGCAGTGAAGCCGCCTCAGCGGCAGATCTCCGTCGCCAAGACACCGCGGCGCTGGGGCACCCCCGTCGCCTATGTCGTGGCGGTCGTCGTGATCATCGCGATGCTGGCGCCGGTCGCCTTCATCATCATCGGGGGCTTCCGCACCAACTCGCAGATCACCACCGACCCGTCGGGTCTGCCCAGCCCGTGGAACGTCGGGAACTACCTCGACGTGCTGACGGGCGGGGTGTTCTGGCAGGAGGTGCTGAACTCGATCATCTCCGCCACCGCGACGACCGTCGGAGTGGTGGTGCTCGGTCTGATGGCCAGTTACGTGCTGGCCCGCTACCGGTTCCGTGGACGCGGGGCGATGTACGCACTGTTCGCGGCGGGGCTCATGTTCCCGATGACGGTCGCGATCACGCCGCTCTACATCGTGATCAAGAACCTCGGACTGATGAACTCCCTGCCGGGGGTGATCCTGCCCCAGATCGCCTTCGCGCTTCCGACGACCATCATCATCCTCGTCCCGTTCCTGCGGGCGATCCCGGATGAGATCCAGGAAGCCGCCTTCATCGATGGCTGCAGCCGCATCGGGTTCTTCTGGCGGATGGTGGTGCCCCTGGCCACTCCCGGTGTCATCACCGTCGGGATCCTGGCCTTCATCGCGGCCTGGAACAGCTACCTGCTGCCCCTCTTCATCCTGAACAACTCCGAGGTGTTCACGCTGCCTCTCGGGGTGCAGGCGTTCTCGTCCCAGTACTCCGTCGACACCGCGAAGGTCCTCGCCTTCACCTCCCTGTCGATGATCCCAGCGCTGATCTTCTTCAGCGTGTTCGAACGCCGCATCGTCGGCGGCCTGACCGGGGCAGTCAAGGGCTGACGCCTCACCCCGGCCCGTACGGCCCTGTTCCATTCCTGCTAAAGAAAGAGAAGGCCGTGACCGTCACAAGCCTGCCCTCGGTGTCCGATCGTGTCCGTACCCTGCACGCCCGGATGACGCTCGAGGAGAAACTCGCCCAGATCGTCGGCTACTGGGTCGACCAGGGCGGCGACGTCGTCGCTCCCATGGCGGGTGAGATGAAGTCGTCGAGCCGCTACGACCAGGCGACGGTGTCGGGTATCGGCCACCTCACCCGGGTCTACGGAACGCGGCCGGTCGATCCGGTGGAGCGGGCCGAGTGGCTGTGGGCTGAGCAGCGGCGGTTGCAGACGGAGACGCGGCTGGGCATCCCCGCTCTCGTGCACGAGGAATGCCTCACGGGTCTCGCGGCGTGGAAGGCGGCGACCTTCCCGACGTCGCTCGGCTGGGGAGCCGCCTTCGACCCCGAGCTGGTGGAGGAGATGGCGCGTCTCATCGGAGGTTCGATGCGCGAGCTCGGCATCCATCAGGGGCTGGCGCCGGTGCTCGACGTCATCCGCGATCCGCGCTGGGGACGCGTCGACGAGTGCATCGCCGAGGACCCGTACGTCGTCGGCACCATCGCGACCGCGTATGTGAAGGGACTGCAGGCCGAAGGGGTGCACGCGACGCTGAAGCACTTCGTCGGCTACTCCGCCTCGCAGTCGGGACGGAACCACGCGCCCGTGCACATGGGGCGGCGGGAGATCGCCGACGTCCTCCTCCCGCCGTTCGAGATGGCGCTCTTCGACGGCGGCGCCAGGTCGGTCATGAACTCGTACGCCGAGATCGACGGCATGCCGGTCGCCGCGACACCGGAGTACCTGACGGGGATCCTGCGCGAGCTGTGGGGATTCGACGGTGTCGTGGTCTCCGACTACTTCGCGGTCGCCTTCCTGCATCTCACCCATGCGGTCGCAGCCGACAAGGGGGTCGCCGCCGAGCTGGCGCTCGCCGCGGGCATCGACATGGAGCTGCCGAGCGGCGACGCCTACCTCGCGCCCCTGCGGGAGAGGATCCGTGCGGGTCTCGCCGACGAAGCTCTGGTCGATCAGGCGGTGCTGCGCGTTCTTGCTCAGAAGGAGGAGCTCGGACTGCTCGACGCCGACTTCGCCTCTCCGCCTCGGACCATCGACCTCGACACCCCCGAGCACCGCGAGATCGCCCGTCGCCTCGCCGAGGAGTCTCTGGTGCTGCTCACCAACGACGGCGTCCTGCCGCTCACCGGTGCGGTCGGCGCGTCGGGTCGCCGCATCGCGGTGATCGGTCCCAACGCCGATTCGTCCGAGGCGCTCATGGGCTGCTACTCGTTCGCGAACCACGTGCTCGCCCATCACCCCGACGTTCCGCTCGGCTTCGACATCCCCACCCTGGCCGAGGCGCTGCGCGATGAGCTTCCCGGCAGCGAGTTCTCCGTCGTGGAAGGCTGCGCGGTCGAGGGCGACGATCGATCCGGATTCGCCGCTGCTCTCCAAGCGGCGCAGGATTCGGACCTGGCCATCGTCGCCGTGGGGGATCGGGCCGGCCTGTTCGGCCGCGGGACGGTCGGCGAGGGCAATGACGTCGAGAGTCTCGATCTTCCGGGAGTTCAGCGCGACCTGGTCGAGGCGATCATCGCGACAGGCACGCCCGTCGTCATGGTGCTTCTCACGGGCCGACCGTACGCCATCGATTGGGCGGTTTCCGGGCCTGCCGCCCCGGCCGCGGTCGTCCAGGCGTTCTTCCCCGGGGAGGAAGGCGGGTCGGCTATCGCCGGCGTGCTCTCCGGCAGGGTCGCGCCATCCGGCCATCTGCCCGTGTCGCTTCCGCGGAGCGCGGGTGCGCAGCCCTTCTCCTACCTGCACCCCCTGCTCGGCGGCGCCTCCGAGGTGACGAGCGCCGACAGCGCGCCCGTCCTCCCGTTCGGTCACGGACTGACCTACACGACATTCGAACGCAGCGCTCTCGACCTGGATGCGTCCGAGGTGGCCGCGGGCGATGCGTTCACGGCGACGGTCACGGTGCGGAACACCGGCCCGCGCGCGGGCACCGATCTCGTTCAGCTGTACGCCCACGATGTCTACGCGAGCGTCACGCGCCCGGTGGCGCAACTGCTGGGCTATCAGCGCGTCCACCTCGAGCCAGGCGCCGAGGTGCGGGTCTCCTTCCGGGTCCCGACGAGCCGCCTCGCCTTCAGCGATGCCGCCTACCAGCGCATCGTCGAGCCCGGTGATGTCGAGCTCTGGGTCGGCCCCTCCTGCGCGGAGCGGGAGACCGAGACGGCGCTCGCGATCACCGGACCCGTCTACCGGGTGACGATCGCTGACGAGCGTCTCGTCGAGGTCGTCGTCAGCGACGCGGAGCAGGTGGAACCCGAGACACCGTTCGTCAGCTCCTCCCAGCCCGTCCTCGAACCGAGGTGACGCGGTCGCCCGTCAGGTGTTCGACCGCATCGGTTGGCAGTTCGGACACCACCACGTGCGTCGCTGCTGTGGATCCGCGACCGCCTCGGCCCGGACGAGCACCGTGGTGCCGCATCGCAGACACGGGCGCCCGGCGCGACCGGCGACCCAGTGCGAGCGGCCTCTCCTGGTGTCGCCAGTCGTCACCTGGTACATCCCCGGGACGGTGGCGGAGAGTCGCAGAGACCGTGCCGCCCGCTCGACGAGGGCGTCGACATCGACGGCCCCGACCGGCGCGAACGGGTTGATCCCCGTCAGGAACGCCAGCTCGTTCACCCACAGGTTGCCGAGACCGGCCAGGTTCCGCTGGTCGAGCAGGGCCGCCACGAACGCCCGGCCGGGATCCGACCTCAACCGTGTTGCAGCGATGGCCGGATCCCAGTCGTCCCTGAGCGGATCCGGCCCGAGGTGAGCGAGCACCGAGCGCTCCTCGGCGGTGGGGAGCAGCTCGACGACGGGGACGTCGATTCCCCACAGGGTCGTCGAGTCGTCGAAGAGCATGCGAACCCTCACCCGGTGCAGTTCACGCCGTGGAAGGGTGCGGCCAGCGCCCGTTATCGTCCACGAGCCCTGCATCCGCAGATGGGTGTGAAGCGTCTTGCCGGTGTCGAACCGCATCATCAGGTGTTTGCCGTGGGTTCCGTAATCGATGAGGCGCGCACCGGCGACACTCGTCCCGGCGGCGGGACCGGAACGCAGCTCGCCCGCCACGATCGTCTTCCCCGTCGTAGCCGGGGCGAGGCGCGCGCGGAGTCGGTACACGCTGTCGCCTTCAGGCACGGGTGCCCTCCGTCATCTCATCTCGCGAAAACGTTCGTATCGCTCGAGATGACGCGGTGATTGTTTTCCTAGACACTCTTGTAGCCGTGCGAACTAGCGTTCCACTGGCTGATCACGCCCGAGAATCGCGGACGATCTCTCGGAGCTCGGCGTCGAGGTCCTTGGCCTCTTCGACGGCGGCTGTCATGCCGGCGAGGAAGCGGGCCACCGTGAGTCGCTCGCCGTCCGTCATGTCCTCAACCAGGTGGAGCATCCTCTGGTGCATCTCTCCGAGCGTCTCCCTGACCTCGCGGTCGGAGTCGGTCGTGGCCACCACGACGATCGCCCGCCGATCCGTCGGGTGCGGGCGCCTCTCGATGTGGCCGCTGCGCTCGAGTCGATCGAGCATGACCGTCACGGAGGCCGACGAGATGTTGAGCCGCTCCGCCAGATCGCGGTTCTTCACGTGACGACCCGCTCGAGCTTCGCGGAGAAGGTATCTGATCGCGAGAAGGTCCGTCTCGTTCATCTTCATCGAGGCGCGTGTGCGAGCGCGCATGGCAACTTCCGCTGCGCGGTAGCGGCGCAGAAGATTCAACAGCTCCACAGGGGAGGCGGCCTCGGCGTCGGAGTACCAGTACCCGGACGCGTCGTCGTCGTGAGGGCGGCCCATCCCAGAATGTTAGATCCCGCCAGGGCTGTGTGGATCCTCCGCGATGGAGTCGAGTCATTTCGAGCCGCGCGACCCGAACCCTGCCGTCGAGACGATTCACGGCCGACACTCAGATACGCGGTCTGGCGAACTTCGCAAATCTAGCTAGTCTGTCTAGCAGTTAGTCCGACTAGTGAAAGGCGAGACGATGTCCGTCGATCTCCCGGCGCCCCCACCGGTTCGTGCCTCCGACAATCATTCCGACGCCTTCCTCGAGGTCGTGCAGGTTCGCGCGCTGGCGCAGGAGTCGCCGGCTCAAGCGGTGGTCGTCGCCGGCGGAATCCTCGGTGCGGTCACCCTCGTGCTCGCCTTGATCGGCTTGACGGCACTGTGACTCTCTATCTGTCGGCCCATGACGCGGCCCCGACCGTCGTCCCGAGTCAGGGGCGGCCCATCCGAGCTGCAGTCAGGGGCGACTCCGCTGCAGTCAGTCGACTTCTCGAGGAGCTCTCGGACCTGAGGTGGAAATCGCCAGCCCTCGCCGATCGGCTGACGCGCGACCTCGTCGAGAGTCGCGCCGCCTATCTCGCCGGCGAGATAACCGGCCCGGAGCTGGAATCGGAGTTGCGCGGATTGAAGCGAATCATGGCCGGCGCGACGATGGGCGGCTGACCGAACCCGGGGCAGGCAATCGCATCCGCACTCCGTAGAGGCTGGATCGCGGCGCCACTCGTCGTTAATAAGCGTAGGCTGTCTAGCATTTGATGGCCTACGGAGGCGTCTGTGGAAGCTTCATCGACTTCAGAGACGAAAGTAACGCCCTCAGTCGACGCGGCATGGGCGGTCCAAGACCTTCGTCGCGCCGAAGCGCACCTCGCGCGACGCCGACAGGGGGACTGCGGGCCGAGCGACAATGATCGCACCGCCATGCGCCTCATCCTCGAACGCGCGAAGAGCGGCGATCCGATCAGCCCGAAGGAGATCGCCGAGCATCTTCAGATCACGTCGGCGTCGGTGTCCGCGCTGATCCAACGGCTCGAGCGCACCGGACTCGCCCACAGCGAGGATCATCCCGGCGACCGCAGGCGCAAGCTCGTCATCCCCGACGACACCACCCAGGACCCGGACGACGTCGATCCTCTGACGGCGCGGATCCGCGATCTCGCGAATGATCTCTCCCCCGAAGAGGCCGAACTGGTGAGCCTGTTCCTCCGCCGGGTGACCGAGGAGATGAGTCGCGAGTGCTGAGCAGGTCGTTTCAGGCGACCTGATCTGCTCGAGGCAGGTTCCGTGCGTTCCCGGTAGGGCAGTCTCGCGGGACCGGTGTCAGCGAAGTACCTCGACGAGCAGAACCCAGGCGTTGATCGCGGCCAGGACGAAGACGAGGAGGAATCCGATCGCCACGGCGACCATCCCCGCCGAGGTCGCGCCGGTGACGAGGAGGACTCCGCCGATGATGAACGGAACGATCTCGACGACCGCGAGCACGGCCTTCACGCCATTGAGTCCACGGGGTGCCAGACGGTCGTGGCGGAACAGCATGTACGCCGACCGGCCCGCGAAGACCGCCTGACCGGCGACAGCCACCAGTGCCGCGACGCCGAGCCACTCGCCGGTGATCGACGGGATGAGCGACGCAGCACCGACGACGACCAGCAGCACCAGCGACCCGATCGTCGCGCCCGCCCGTGAGGGCATGGATGGCGATTTGAGGATCGTCTGAATGTTGACGGTCATCGCCACGATGATGAGACCGGCCAATGCGGCGGCTGCGCCGACGGTCGCGACGAAGAAGTCGCTCCAGTCTTCGATCACGTCAGTTCACTCGACGATCTCGTGGCGGGAATTCAGGCGCTGCGCGACTCGTCGCGGTTCTCCGCGGACTCCTCGGCGTATTCCGCCCACTTGTCGTACTCGGCATCACCCGGGCCGGGGCCCGTGCCGAGCTCGCGCTCGAGCGCGTCGTAGTTGGTGGCCGGACTGAAATACTTCAGCTCGCGTGCCACCTTGGTGTGCTTTGCTTTTTGACGGCCGCGCCCCATGTGCGTGACCCCCTCACCACTCTTCGCCGGCGGGTAATACTTCGGCGGACCTCAACAGGGAATGCGAAAAACTCGCGCCCACTTTAGCACGGGCAAGATGGGGCACCATTGAGTAGCGTCACTCATCTATACGCGACACTACGGGACGGGGGAGGTGGAGAGTGAATCGACAGACCGCGTCCGTCGTCGTCATCGGCGCGGGCCAAGCCGGACTCTCGGTCGCCTACTACCTCCAGAAGCTCGGACTCAAGCCGGGCACCGACCTGATCATCGTCGACCGCGGACCGTCGACGGGTGGGGCGTGGCAGCACCGGTGGGAGTCGTTGCGCCTCGGCTCCGCTCACCGGGTTCATGACCTGCCCGGCATGAAAGCCCTCGGGGTGAGCTTCGACACCGCCGATCGCAGCCTGCCCGCGCGCGAGGTGGTCGAGGACTACTACCGCCGGTACGAGCAGTTCTACGACCTCCGGGTGCAGCGCCCGGTGACGGTGGGCGCCGTCTTCGACCGTGGTGCCGACCTCGTCGTCCAGACATCCGCCGGGGAGATCACCGCACTCGCGCTCGTCAATGCGACCGGAACCTGGGGTGCGCCGTTCGTTCCCTACTATCCGGGTGCGTGGCAGTTCGAGGGGCGGCAGGTGCACACGTCGAGCTACATCTCGGCGGAGGAGTTCCGCGGCAAGAACGTTCTCGTCGTCGGCGGCGGCACGTCCGCCATCGGCTTCCTCCTCGAGCTCGAGGGGGTCGCGGCGAAGATGTTCTGGACGTCCCGCCGTCCGATCGACTACCGCGATCACGGATCGCTCGATCTGGAGGACGCGATCAACGCGGTGGCGGAGCAGGATGCCGCCGCGCGGGCGGGCAAGGCGCTCCCGAGCATCGTGAGCGGTACGGGTGTCGCCAAGACCCGCCGGATCGCCGCGGGGATCGAACGCGGCGTGCTCGTCGCCCGTCCGCTCTTCGAGCGACTGACCGAGGACTCGGTCGTCTGGCCCGACGGCAGCAGCGATCGAATCGACGCGATCATCTGGGCGACCGGCTTCCGCCCCGACATCCGCCACCTCAGCCCGTTGCGACTGCACGAGAAGGCCGGCGGCGTCGTGGTGACCACAGGAGCGGCGGAGCGGGATCCCCGCGTCTTCTTCGCCGGTTACGGCCCGACGGCGAGCACGATCGGCGCGAACCGCGCCGGCCGGCTTCTCGCGCGTCAGGTCTTCACCGCGCTCGGGGGACGGCGTGCTTCCAGTGAGCCCGAGCCGATCCTCGCGGCGTCGGCTCCGCTCGGCGATCCGATGGGCGCCTCAGCGGCACCCTCTGTGACGACCTCGACGGACAGCGTCTCGATCCTGTCCCGCTTCTTCGCCGACGACTGAGCGGGGGCGCAGTACCCGTCGGGGGATGGCTGTCGAGCCGTCGTCGATGGCCTCAGCGTCGTAACACGGATTTAACGCCGGACGGCTCATTCGCGTCGCCGCACGGGCTACCGTTGTTTCAGTAAACCTCGTTCACTGACATGCAACGCCCCTGGAGTCCAGATGACAGACCCACTCGCGGCGACCACCCCCGCCACCCTCGCTGAACGTGTGAAGGCCGACGGCGTCGAGTTCCTCCTCGCCACATTCGTCGACATGAACGGCAAGCCCTGCGCGAAGCTCGTGCCCGTCCAGGCGCTCGACGAACTCGAGGCGGGTGCGCTCGGATTCGCGGGGTTCGCGGCGGGCGCCATAGGCCAGGTGCCGTCCGATCCCGACCTGATCGCCATGCCCGACCCGAGCAGCTACACGAACCTCGACTTCATCCGCCCCGGCCTCGCGCTCGTGCACTGCGACCCCTACGTCGACGGTGAGCCGTGGCCCTACGCGCCCCGCGTGATCCTCAAGAACCTGCTGGCGGAACTCGACTCCGAGGGCATCACCGCGATGGTCGGCGCCGAGGTCGAGTACTTCCTCCTCAAGAAGGACGCGGATGGCACACTCGTGACCGCCGACGCCCGCGACACCTCGGGCCGCCCCTGCTACGACGCTCGCGGTGTCACACGCATGTTCGGCCACCTGGCCTCGATCTCGAAGGCCATGAACTCACTCGGGTGGGACAACTACGCGAACGACCACGAGGACGGCGCCGGCCAGTTCGAGCAGAACTTCAAGTACTCCGACGCCCTGCAGACCGCTGACCGGGTCGTCACCCTCCGCTACATCATCTCGATGCTCGCGGAGGAGGCCGACATGACGGCGACCTTCATGCCCAAACCCTTCACCGACCGCACCGGTAACGGAATGCACATGCACATCTCGCTCTGGAAGGGCGACCAGGCGCTGTTCCCCGCCGAGGACGATGCGCGCGGTCTGGGGCTGTCGCCGCTCGCCTACTCGTTCGTCTCGGGAGTGCTCGAACACGCGGCCGGTCTCTCCGCGTTCCTCGCGCCGACGGTCAACTCCTACAAGCGCCGCGGCGCCGTCACGACGGAGTCGGGAGCGACTTGGTCGCCCACGACGGCCGGATACGGCGGCAACGACCGCTCGCATTTCATCCGCGTCCCCGACGGGAACCGCATCGAACTTCGCGGCGGCGACGGCTCGGCCAATCCCTACCTCGCCATCGCCACGACGCTCGCCGCAGGCTTCTCCGGTGTCCGTGCTGACGCCGACCCGGGGGATCCGGGGAAGAAGGGCGTCCCGCAGCCCGGCGCCGCGGCCCTCCCGCCTACTCTCCTGCACGCGGTCGACGCGCTCCGCGCCGACCCGGTGCTCATCGACGCACTCGGCCTCGATGGCCGGGTCGCCGAGTACTACGCCGGCGTCAAGCAGGACGAGTTCTTCCGCTGGCACAACACCGTGACCAGCTGGGAAGTCGACAACTACCTCACCGCGGTCTGACCGCACCCCTCGAAACGAGATCAGCAACAGAAAGAAGGTGGGCTCATGTGCGGAATCGCCGCGCTGCAGCTCAAGGATCCGGCGCTGCGCCCGCAGCTCGGATCGATGATGCACGCCATGCTCTGCGAGATCGTCGACCGCGGACCCGACTCGGCGGGTATCGCCGTGTACGACGTCGAGCGCTTCGTCCACGCTGGGCAGTCGACCGTCACTCTGCTCGACAGCCCGTCCAGCGACGAGGAGCTGTCGGCGGCGCTCGCCGCGGAGCTCCCGTCCGCCGGCGCGGTCGAGGTCCGCACACTCGGCGATACGACGCTCGTGAGCGCCGCGGTCGACACCGCGATCCTGACCGCCGCCCTCCGCGCCGTCGCACCGGGCGCGCGCCAGATCGGACGCGGTACCCACGTCGCCAACCTCAAGGGCGTCGGCAACCCCGTCGACCTGGCCGAGACCTTCGGCCTCGCGTCGGTCTCGGGCACCCAGGGCGTCTCCCACACCCGGATGGCGACGGAGTCGGCGGTCACCGCCTCGGGATCCCACCCGTTCACGGTCGATGACGACCTGTGCCTCGTGCACAACGGCTCCTTCTCGAACCACGCCACGATCCGCCGCGGTCTTCGGGCGCAGGGAATCGAGTTCGACAGCGAGAACGACTCCGAGGTCGCCGCCCGCTACCTGGCGATGCGCCTGCGCGAGGGCGACGACCTGACGACGGGCCTCGAGAATCTGCGCGAGACCTTCGACGGGTTCTACACGCTGGTCGTCACCACGGCCGACGGCCTCGCGGTGCTCCGCGACCCGATCGCCTGCAAGCCCGCGATCATCGCCGAGACCGACCAGTGGGTCGCCGTCGCGTCGGAGTACCGCGCGCTCGTCGACCTGCCCGGCATCGAGACGGCCAACATCTTCGAACCTGAACCCGGCGAGGTGTACACGTGGGAGTTCTGAACGAAGAGGTCGTCGACCTTCACGTCTCGACGGTGCGCGAGCTCAACTCGGCGCTGCACAAGGCGCACGACGGCGAGCACTGGCGGGTGACGAACCCGGGCGGCGCGCACAACGTCGCCGTCGGGATCGACAGCGAGATCGACGTCGTCATCGACGGCCACGTCGGCTACTTCGCCGCCGGAATGCATCAGAAGGGCACGGTCACGATCGAGGGCAGCGCCGGTACGGGGCTCGCCGAGAACATGATGTCGGGGCGCGTGCACGTCAAGGGCAACGCGTCGCAGTCGGCCGGCGCGACCGCGCACGGCGGTCTCCTCGTCATCGACGGCACGACCGGTGCCCGCTGCGGAATCTCGATGAAGGGGGTCGACATCGTCGTGGGCGGCAACGTCGGCCACATGTCGGCGTTCATGGCGCAGGCCGGCCGTCTGGTCATCTGCGGCGACGCCGGCGACTCGCTCGGCGACTCGATCTACGAGACCCGCATCTATCTCAAGGGGCAGGCGCGCTCCCTGGGGTCCGACTGCATCGAGAAGCCCATGCGCGAAGAGCATCTCGCCGAACTGGCCGAACTGCTGGCGGCGGCCGGCCGCACCGAGTCGCCGTCCGAGTTCCGCCGTTACGGCTCGGCGCGCACGCTGTACCACTTCCATTCCGAGAACTCCTCGGCGTACTGACACTCCCCACGGGAAAGAGAACCACCATGACTGACCGGGCGCTGCGCGAATCCGCCACGTTCGACCGGGCCACGATCCGCGGCATCCAGCGCGCGGCCGAGACCGGGATCTACCACATCCGCGGGGCGGGGGCGAAGCGTGCGCTGCCGCACTTCGACGACCTCCTATTCCTGGGCGCGAGCATGTCGCGCTACCCGCTCGAGGGCTACCGCGAGAGGTGCGACACCGATGTCACCCTCGGCGCAAGGCACGCGTCGAAGCCCATCCATCTCGATATCCCGATCACGATCGCGGGTATGAGCTTCGGCGCCCTGTCCGCCAACGCGAAGGAGGCGCTCGGCCGCGGTGCCAGCGCCGTCGGAACGTCGACGACCACGGGCGACGGCGGGATGACGCCCGAGGAGCGCGGCCACTCGAAGACGCTCGTCTACCAGTACCTGCCGTCCCGTTACGGCATGAACCCCGACGCGATCCGCGCGGCCGACGCCATCGAGATCGTGCTCGGCCAGGGGGCGAAGCCCGGCGGCGGCGGGATGCTGCTGGGCCAGAAGGTCACGGAGCGCGTCGCGGGCATGCGCACCCTGCCGGTCGGCATCGACCAGCGGTCCGCCGCCCGGCACCCCGACTGGACGGGCCCGGACGATCTGACCATCAAGATCGCCGAACTTCGCGAGCTGACCGACTGGGAGAAGCCGATCTTCGTGAAGATCGGTGCGTCCCGGCCCTATTACGACACCCAGCTCGCCGTGAAGGCCGGCGCCGACGTCGTGGTGCTCGACGGCATGCAGGGAGGCACGGCGGCGACTCAGGACGTCTTCATCGAGCATGTCGGCATCCCGACTCTCGCCGCCATCCCACCCGCCGTCGAGGCACTGCAGGGTCTGGGGGTGCATCGCGAGGTCCAGCTGATCGTCTCAGGAGGCATCAGAACAGGAGCCGACGTCGCGAAGGCCTTGGCCCTCGGGGCGGATGCGGTGTCGATCGGCACCGCCGCGCTCATCGCTCTCGGCGACAATGCGCCCGAGCTGGAGGACGAGTACCAGAAGCTCGGTTCGTCGGCAGGGTTCTACGACGACTGGCAGGCCGGTCGCGATCCCGCGGGCATCACGACGCAGGACCCCGAGCTGTCCGCGCGACTCGACCCCATCGAGGGTGGGCGGCGTCTGGCCAACTATCTGAGGGTTCTGACCCTTGAGGCGCAGACGATCGCACGTGCATGCGGAAAATCGCATGTACTCAATCTCGAGCCCGAAGACCTCGTCGCATTGACCATCGAGTCGGCCGCGATGGCTCGTGTTCCGTTGGCCGGCACCTCGTGGATTCCCGGCGCAGGACTCTGAACCGATGCAGACGAAGTACCTGGTGCTCGGTGCCGGTCTCGCGGGTGCCGCGACGGCATGGCGGCTGGCGCAGCACGGCGAGGAGGTCGTGCTCGCTGAGGCGACCACTCCGGCCAACGCGGGTGGGAGCTCTCACGGCAGCGCCCGCATCTTCCGGCACGCGTACCCCGACGAGTTCCACTCCGCGCTGACCGTGCGAGCGCTCGATGGCTGGCGCGAGCTCGAGGCTGCATCCGGGGAAGCCATCCTCACCATCACGGGTGGCCTCGACTTCGGCGACGGTCGCGACCTCGATGGCATCGTCGCGAGCCTCACGCGCCTCGGGCTCGACAACGAGCGCCTGAGCGCCGGAGCCGCGATGGAGCGCTGGCCGCAGCACCGCTTCGACGGGGATGTCGTCCATCACGCCGGTGCCGGTGTCATCGATGCGGAGCGGGCGGTGCTGACGATGGTCGAGCAGGCTCGCCTCGCGGGGGCGCAGGTGCTCACGGGGTGGGCTGCGGCGGCCATCCGGGAGTGTCCGACCGGTCAGGTGGTCACGTCGACCGATGGGCAAGAGATCGACTGCGCCGTGCTGATCGTGTCGGCGGGCGCCTGGTTGCCGGAACTACTCGATGTGCTGCCGGGGGAGTGGGCGGCGCGGCTGCCCCCGCTGGTGGTCACTCAGCAGCAGGCGTTTCATTTCGCGTTCCCCGAATCGGTCGGCGATCCGACCGATTGGCCGATTTTTGTCAACAAGGATCGGCTGAGCGTCTATTCGCTGCCCGGCGGTCGCGACGCCGGGTTCCGCGGATTCAAGATCGCTGAGCACGACTTCGGGCTGCCCACGACCGCCTCGGGTCGGGATGGGCTGGTGCGACGCGAGGCGAGGGAACGGATCATCGACTACGTGCGGCGGCAGCTTCCGGACGTCGAGCCGGTCCCGTACGCGGAGACGACGTGTCTCTACACGAGCACCCCGACGGAGAACTTCGTGATCGACCGCATCGGCTCGATCGTCGTCGCGTCCCCGTGCTCAGGTCATGGCGCCAAGTTCGCGCCCCTGCTCGGTGAGCTGATCGCCGACGTCGCCACCGGAACGGCTGACGCACCCGACCTCTTCCGCCTCCCCGCCCACGCCGCCTGACCTCAGCGACACGCACGGACTCTGAGGCGATTTGTCGGCCTGCGCCGTGGCTCCGGGAGGGGGAGGGGTGCGGCGGCAGTTGCAGAAGCCAACGGTTTTCAGGAACACCGACACGCAGTTGTCGCTCGGCTGGGTCGCTGCTTTCGATCCATTCCTCCGGATCTGTCCTCTCGGGCGGCGCCCGCACGCATCGCGGTCAGGTGCGGGCCATCGCCAGCGTCGAGAAGGCCAGACCCACGAGAGCGGACTCGACCTTCGCTAGTACGGCGCTGACGTGATCGATCAAGGCATCGCTCTCGTCGGAATCGATCCACGTCGCATAGCCGTCGTAGTACGCGCGTACCCCGGCATCCGCGAGCATGCTGGCTTGATGCGGATCGCCCAATCGCGCGGCCAGGGCGCCAGCGAGGGCATCAGTGATCGCGGACCGTTTGAAAGCTGCGCGTTCCTGCAGCTCAAGGCTGGTGGGAATGATGACCGCGAGCCGCTGACGGACCTGCCGCCTGTCCTCCGTGTGAACCGTGCAGAGCGGCAGAATCCCGGCCCGGAGGATCTCAAGCGGAGTGCTGCCCGGCGCCGCATCCTGCACGCCCTTCACGGCGAGGTCGACCAGCTCGTCCTGTCCCTGGAACAAGATCTCCCGCTTGTCGGCGAAGTGCCGGAACAGCGTGGTGCGTGTCACATTGGCCCGATCGGCTATCTGAGCTGCGGTCGTGTCGTCGTATCCGCGCTCGGCGAAGAGCTCCACGGCGGCGTGCAGCAGCCTCCCCCGCGTATCCGGTTGCCATCGCGCCATCCCCCGATTCTAGTGATGTGATCGGGTTGCATGGTTGACCGCCAATGGTGCTTTTTGAACGCACGAACTGCTGATCGGCGGCCAAGTGATGCGACTCTGACACATCACGGGTATTGTGATGTGTCAGAGTCGCATCAATCGATGGGCTCAATCGGGTCGTCGCGAAGAGCGGGGATCCTCGTCGACAGGAGCGATCACATGCGCGTATTCGTCACCGGAGCTTCCGGCTGGATAGGGACAGCTCTCACCACCGAGCTGGTCGCGGCAGGCCACGAGGTTCGAGGTCTCGTTCGATCGGAAGCCTCGGCCGAGAGGGTGCGTCTCGTTGGTGTCACGCCCGTCATGGGTGACATGGGTGATCACGATCTGTTGGTCGCCGAGGCGCTGGACGCGGACGCCACCGCGCATCTCGCCTTCACTCTCGATTTTGCCGAGTTCGACTCGGCCGTGGATAACGAGGTGCGTCTCCTCGAACGACTCGGCGATGCGTTGGGCGGCACGAGCAAGGCATTCTTCGCCGCGTCCGGCACTCCCACGAGTCTCGGTCAGCTGGCCACCGAGGGAGACGAGCTCGATCCCGCGGGACCGGCCGGGTCGCGTTCCCGCACGGCACGGGCGGTGCTGGCGCTGGCAGAGCGCGGCATCCGGTCGGGACTCGTGCGGATGCCGCGCTCCGTCCACGGAGAAGGAGACCGTAATGGCCTCATCGCCATGCTGGTCGGGCTCGACCGTCAGTTGGGAACTGCCGCCTACGTCGGAGACGGGTCGAATCGATGGCCCGCGGTGCATATCAGCGACGCAGGCCGGCTGTTCCGTCTCGCTCTGGAGACGGCACCCGCCGGGGCTGTGCTGCACGCCGTCGGAGAGGAGGGGGTGGTGATGCGCGAGGTCGCCGACGTCATCGCGAGGAAGACCGGCTTGACGGCCTCATCCGTCGACTCCGATCAGCTCGGCATGTTCGGCGCCCTACTCGGCGGCGACCAGCCCGCCTCCAGCTCCGCCACACGACACCTCCTCGCGTGGGAGCCGACCGGGCCGACCCTGCTCGAGGACCTCGAGGCCGGCTACTACACGTCGTGAGTCGCCCGCCCGAGACCCGATCGTCGGGGTGAGGAAGGCTTCCGTCACCCGGGTTCTTCGCGCCCCATGTCGGCCGCCGGTGCCTCGGAGGCGCCGAGAAGGACCGCCAGTTCCATGGGCCGCAGTCGGGCCGGCGAGAAGTCGTAGGGCATCTTCCAGATGGTCTCCGCCGCGCTCCTCGCCCGGGAGCCCTCTGCCGGTCCGGCGCCGCTCGTCGAGTCGGCGTCCGCGGGCGGGTGCAGCTCGTCCCAGGCGTCGAAGAGAGCGTCGTCCTCCTCGAGTTGACCGGACTCCTCGATGACGCGCATGAGCGCGGTCTCGAAGGCGTGTCGTTGGGCCGCGACCTGTGCCACTCGGGGGTCATCGATCGCGACGGTGTCGTCGAGGGCCTCCTCGGCGGCGTCGATGCGGTCGGATTCTGCTCGCAGCGCCTCGTCGGAGGCCAGAGCGACGAAGCGGCCCGCCTGGACGGCGGCGCCGAGCGGACCGAAGATCCGCTCGGTGACCAGCAGGGCATCCAGGTCGTCCTGTCGCAATGTGCCCTCCGGAACGCCCTCTAGGCGGCCGGAGACGAGATCGTCGAGCAATCCCAGACGGCCGCCGAGGTTCCGCATGCGCTGCACCGAGGCCCGCTTCCGCTGCAGCTCGGCCTCGTGAGCGGCCAGAGTGTCCTCCAGACGGGCGAGGACGCGCGCGACCTCGTCCTCGCCGTCGGCGCCGCCCGTCGAGGCGTCGACGAAGGCGTCGCGGATGTCATCGAGGGCGATCCCCGCCTCGGCCATGCGACGGATCCAGAGCAGCCGGATCATCTCCTCGTAGCCGTAACGGCGACGGCCGTCGCTGCCCCGTTCGCGCTCGGGGAGCAGGCCGACCTGGTGGTAGTGGCGAATCGCACGGGGAGTGATGCCGACGAACGCAGCGGCGTCGCCGATCAGAACCTCACGGGGCGGGGTCGGGAACGGGCGCATTTGCGGACCTTTCGCATCGGGACGGGATGTGCTTCGAGCAGACCAGATGACGCTGCGGCATGTGCAAGCCGACCCCACCTCCCGGGCCGGCCTCCTCGGCCGGTGCGCGCAGCTGAACGGCAGCCGGGTCTCTCGGGGCGGCGCAGTTGTGAGCGCCCCAACCGCCAGGCGCCTCAGTGGGGGAGTCGGATCTCCTGGAGCGCCCAGGAATTGCCGTCCGGGTCCTCGAAATAGGCATAACGCACCCCGCCGCCCATGTCGCTCACTTCGGAGACCTCGACGCCGCGCGACAGCAGTTCGGAGCGGACAGCCTCGAGGTCGTCGACGACGAGGTGGATGCCGTGCACGGCGGCGCCATCCGACATGCCCATGCCCGAGCCGATGACGATCGAGCACGAGGACCCCGGCGGCGTGAGCTGCACGATCCGCATGCCGTTGCCGGGCTGCACGTCGTGATCGAGGGCGAAACCGACTCGGTCGACGTAGAAGGCGAGGCCGCGGTCGACGTCGGTGCAGCGTAGAGGGATCAGCTCGATGCGCATCGACGTCATCACCGCTCCTGTCGATCGGCTAAGGGTGGGCCGACTCTACAACGCTCACTACAGGGCGGAAGCGTCAGCCTCAGGGAGGGGAGGGCTCATTCTCGGCGGAGCCGATCGATCCGGGCGGCGGCTCCCGGATTGAGGACGTCGCTTTCGACGGTGGCCTCCGCAACGCCCCACCGTCCGAGCGCGGAGATCGCCTCGCGCAAGGCGACTCCGCGATCGGTGAGCGCGTAGGCGCGGGTGTTGTGGAAGAGGGGCAGGCGAACGAGCACCCCCGCTGCTTCGAGTTCGCGAAGGCGGGTCGCGAGCATGCTCGCCGGCACTCCCAGGTCGCGCTGCAGGTCGCCGTATCGCTGCGGCCCGTTGAGCAGGCGCTCCACGATGAGCAGAGCCCACCGCGCTCCGACGATGTCGAGGGCTGCGGCGAGGTCGCTCACGCTGTCGGATCGGCGTCCGGCTTCATCCAGAACGGCGAGTAGTGATAACCGTCGAGGTCGTCGAACTGGCGCTGGTACATGAACGGGTAATCGTCGGTGTCGCCGATCCGCCCGCCCGCGGCACCGGCGCGCTCGGTGAGCTCGTCGACCGCCTCGCGGCTGCCGAGGTCGAACGAGACAGTGACCTTCGACGGTGTTCCGGGCCCGCCGATCAGCTCCTCGACCCCGCCGACGCTCGCGTACATCTCGCGGCTGCCGAGCATGACGTACTGCTCGGGCGCGATCGCGAAGCACGACACGTTGTGGTCGGACATCTCGGGATTCAGGGTCCAGCCGAGCGCGGTGTAGAAAGCCGTCGCGCGCTCGACGTCCGCGACGGGGCAGGTGATGAACAGGCTCATGCGGCCATACTTCTAAAATCGAAGTGCCCCGTCAAGATCCCCGACGGACTCGCTGATCCCGACACGTCGGTTGTCGGGCGGTCTCGCGGATCTTCGGATGACCGCCCGACTTCGTCAGGGTTACCAGAGGCTCAGAAGGATGCGCGGGCGTCCCGCGCGGCTCCCATGAGTTCGTGCACGCGAGCCTGTTCGACGCGGTTCTCGAACACGCCGTCCTTCTTGAAGTAGGTGCCGATGATGGCGCCGTCGGCGATGGCGAGCTGGTCGCCGACGTTGTTGGCGCGGACCCCGGTGTTCACGAACACCGGCACGGAGCCGGCGGCGCTCTTCACCGTGGCGAGAGCCTGAACGTCGGTCGGCGCTCCGGCCGTCAGTCCTGAGACGCAGATCGCATCTGGCAGCGTCGCGAAAACGGTCGTCTCGGTGATCGACTTGAGGTCGCGGTCCGCGAGGTACTTCGCTGACTCGGGCACGATGTTGAAGAACAGCTTCACGTCGCCGCCGCCCACACGCGCGCGGTGGCGGGCCACCTCGCCGATGTTGGTGTTCCACAGGCCGAAGTCGCTCGCGTAGACGCCCGTGAAGATCTCACGCACGTACTGTGCGCCCGTGGCGACGGCCAGATCGATCGACGCTCGGCCGTCCCAGAGCACGTTCACTCCGTAGGGGATGCGGATGTCGCCGAGGAGCTCGCCGATGATGCGGGCCATGCTGATCGCCGTGATCGGCTCGGTCTTGGTCAGGTAGGGGAGGCTGAACTCGTTCGAGATCATGATGCCGTCGACCCCGCCCTCCTGCAGGTCCGCGAGCTCCGACTTCGCCCGATCGACCACTGCGCGGATGCCCGCAGCGGTGTCGAACCCCGGGTCGCCGGGCAGCGCAGACAGATGCAGCATCGCGATGACGGGTTTGATGACGGGGAAGACGGATCCGAGCCAGTCGCTCATTGCGAGCCTTTCGTTTGAGATGTGCCGGCGTACTAGACGACGGCCCTTGTCTGTCATATATTCACACATACCGCGGCGAAGTGCGGTGAATTTACATGTTTGAAACACACGAAGTGTGATCGAGTAACAAAAGTCGGTTTGGATGTAGCTATGGCAGCTAAGACGCGAAGGGCGCTGATCGAACAGCGCGTCATCGCCGACGGCGAGATCGACTTCGCGACGCTCGCCGAGGAGTTCGACGTCTCCGCGATGACCATCCGGCGCGACGTCGAAGCCCTCGAGGCGTCGGGCATCGTGCGTCGCGTCGTCGGAGGCGCCATCCTGCTGCGCGGCAAGGCGGCCGAGCCATCCTTCGAGACGCGAGCCGCCGCGGCCGCCGAGGGCAAGATGCACATTGCCGAAGCCGCGGTCGATCTGCTGCAGCCCCACGAGACCGTGATCCTCGACAGCGGCAGCTCGGTCCTGGCGGTCGCGAAGGCCATCAGGGGGCGGGGCCTCGCCCTCACCATCGTCACGCCCAGCATCCTGGTCGCCGTCGAACTCGCCGATGAGCCCGACACCACCGTGCTCATGGCCGGTGGGCGCGTGCGGCCCGGCGAGTTGAGCCTGATCGGCTCCGAGACCGAGGAGACCTTCAGTCGGTACAACTGCGACACCTACGTCATGGGCATCGCCGGTGTCGACTCCGACCGCGGCGTCTCCGAGTACCACCGTGAAGAGGGCAGCGTGAAGCGCGCGGCGATGAAGGCGGCCGACCGCGTGATCGTCGTCGCCGACGAGACCAAGCTCGGCCGGGTGCAGCTCATGAGCATCGCGCCCCTCAGCGCCGTCGACGCGCTCGTCACCGACGGCCCCACCGATCACCCCGCCCTGGTCGGAGCACGCGCCGTCGGCGCCAACGTGGTCTGCGTTCCGGGACCGGGGCGCGAGGCAGCCGACCTGGGCGCGGCGAGCGCATGAGCCGCTACACGATCGGCATCGACATCGGCACGACCGGTACGAAGACCGTCCTCTTCGACACCGAACGCGGCATCGTCGCCCAGGCCTCCCGCGAGGCCACGTTGTACAGCCCGAACGCGGGTTGGGCGGAAGCCGACCCCGCGCAGTGGCTCGCCAACATCATCGACTCGATCCAGCAGCTCCTCGCGGAGTCCTCGGTGGATGCCTCCGAGATCGGCGCGCTGGCGACCTCGGGCATGGTTCCCGCGGTCATCCTCGTCGGCGACGACGGCGCACCCGTGGGTCGTGCGCTCCTGCAGAACGACGCTCGCGCCAACGACCAGGTCGACCGCCTCGCGGGCCAGCTGACCGACCTCGACCTCGTGGCCCTCACCGGGTCGGCGCTCACCCAACAATCGGTCGCCCCGACGATTCGCTGGTTCCACGAGAACCGCCCCGAAGACCTCGCTGCCGCCCGGTTCATCGTGGGCTCGTACGACTGGGTGCTCATGGCACTGGGCGCGGAGCCTCACGTCGAACTGAACTGGGCGCTCGAATCGGGTCTGTTCACCATCGCCGGAGAGCCGGTGCCGCAGGTGTTCGCCGCTGCCGGCCTCGACGCCGACCTGGTGCCCCCGGTTCAGGCACCGGGCAGCGTCGTCGGATCCGTCAGCGCCTCGATCGCCGAGCGCACCGGACTGCGGACGGGAACGACACTCGTCGTCGGCGGAGCCGACCACGTCCTGTCCGCATTCGCGGCCGGGGTCGAGAAGCACGGCGACTGGCTCGTCAAACTCGGCGGTGCCGGCGACATCCTGGTGGCCAGCGACACCCCCATCGTCGACCAGCGCCTCTACCTCGACGCCCACCCGGTGCCCGGCCGCTGGCTGCCCAACGGCTGCATGGCCACCAGCGGCAGTCTCATCCGCTGGTACCAGGGCCTCATCGGGGGCGAATCGCTCGCCCAGCTCGACATCGAGGCGACCGAGAGCCGACCCGCCGAGGTGCTCTGCCTTCCCTACTTCCTCGGTGAGAAGAGCCCGCTGCACGACCCCGACCTGCGTGGAACGTTCGCGGGTCTGCACCTCGGCAACACCAGAGCCGACCTCTACCGCTCGGTCCTCGAGGCGATCGCGTTCGGATTCCGCCACCACGTCGAGGTGTTCCGCGACATGGGCATCGAGCTGGGTCGGGTGTCGATCACCAACGGCGGCAGCAAGTCGACCCTCTGGAAGCAGATCCATTCCGAGGTGCTGGGCACCGAGATGTTCCCCGTCGTCGATCACCCTGGTGCCTCGCTCGGCGCGGCTCTCATCGCGGCCGTCGGAATCGGATCGCTCGACGACTGGTCCGACACCGCCCGCTTCATCACCCTCGGATCCCCCGTCGTCCCCGACCCGCACAAGGTCGAGATCTACGACCGCGCCTACCTCGAATGGCGCGAGCTCGGTGCGGCCGTCGCCCCGATCTCGCACAAACTGGCAAGGAGAACCCGCCAATGAAGACCGTCGTCGTCACCGGAGCCGGATCGGGCATCGGTCGGACCATCGCCTCCACTCTCGCCGAGCGCGGGTGGCAGGTCGTCGTCTCCGACATCAACGGCGAGGCCGCCGAACAGGCCGCAGCCGGTCTCGACTCGAGCGCGGGGCAGTCCCACGAGTCCGCGGTGCTGAACGTCAGCTCACCCGACGACGCGGCGCGGGTCGCCGACGACGTCGCCGATCGCCTGGGCCTCGACGCCTGGGTCAGCAACGCCGGCATCTCCTTCATGCAGCGCTTCCTCGAGATGCCCATCGAGAAGTACGACAAGACCCTCGAGATCAACCTCAAGGGAGTCTTCGTCTGCGGGCAGGCCGCCGCGCGCGCCATGGTCCGCACCGGCCGACGCGGTGCCATCGTCAACACCGCTTCGATGGCCGGCAAGCAGGGCAAGGTCCCCTTCCTCGCCGACTACGTCGCCTCGAAGTTCGGGGTCGTCGGGCTCACCCAGGCGATGGCCTTCGAGCTCGCCGAGCACGGCATCCGCGTCAACAGCATCTGCCCCGGCTACGTCGCGACACCGATGCAGGAGCGCGAGCTGGCCTGGGAGGCCGAGCTGCGCGGCACCGAACCCGAGGCCGTCAAGCAGCTCTGGATCGACGACACGCCCCTCGGCCGGCTCGAGCAGCCGGAGGACGTCGCGCGGGTCGTGGCGTTCCTGCTCGGCGACGATTCCGCCTTCATGACCGGAGAGGCGCTCGCGATCAACGGCGGCGCCTTCATGGACTGACCTCTTTCCCACCCGCACCCTCCAGCAAAGGACCTGTCATGTCACTCACCAAGAAATCGGGTCGGTTCGCCGCCGGCGTTGCCCTGACGAGCGCGATCGCGATCGCGCTCACCGGATGCGCCGGATCGGGAGGCCCCGCCGAAGTCGAATCATCCGGACTCGGCGACATCCCCACCGACACCGAGGGGACCGTCCGCATCCTGATGGAGAACGTGCCGGACACCGACATCGTCAAAGAGCTGGTGTCGGAGTTCAACACGGTCTACCCCGACATCACGATCGACATCGAATCCCTCACCTTCGACCAGATGCGCGACAAGCTCGTCTCGTCGTTCCAGTCACCGGACCCCGCCTACGACCTGATCGTGGCGGACAACCCGTGGATGGTCGACTTCGCGCAGGCGGGCTTCCTCGAGCCGCTCGACGAGCGGATCGACTCGACGACCGATTACGACGCCGACGACTTCTTCACCCCGCTCACCGACATCACGACCGTCGACGACGTCCGATACGGGGTGCCGTTCTACAACTACGCGCTCGGCTACCTCTACAACACGGCCGACTACGAGGAGGCGGGGCTCTCGGTCCCGACGACCCTCGACGAGCTCGTCGACGACGTCCAGCAGCTGACCACCGCCGATCGCTCGGGCATCGCGATGCAGCCGCAGCGCGGATACAAGATCTTCGAGGAGTGGGCCAACTGGCTGTTCGCAGCCGGCGGCTCGATCTACGACGACGAGGGCAACCCCAGCCTCGACACCCCCGAGGCCAAGGCCGCACTCGAGGCGTACATCACCGCGTACGAGAACGCCGCCCCGGACAACAGCCTCAACTGGGCCTTCGACGAGGCGTTCCGCTCGGTCTCGAGCGGAGAGGCTGCCTCGATGATCAGCTACAACTGGAACCTCCCCGCACTGAACGACCCCGACGGCGCCTCCGGCGACCTGGCCGGCCAGTTCAAGCTCGCGCCGATGCCCGGTGGCAAGCAGGTGCTCGGCGCCTGGAGCTGGGCGATTCCGACCAACTCGGGAGCACCCGACGCCGCATGGGCGTTCGCGTCCTGGATCACCTCGAAGGCCGTGGACGTCGAGCGCGTCAGCGCCGGCGGCGCCGCGATCCGCGAGAGCACCCTCGAGGACCAAGCGGTCCTCGACGACGGCTTCGGCGCGGACTACTACGAGGCGGTCAAGGAGATCCTCTCCGACGCAGCACCGCTCAGCCAGGGCGCCGGCGGCGAGGAGATGATCCAGGCCGTCGGAACCGAGCTGAACGAAGCCGTGGCAGGCACGAAGAGCGTCGAGGACGCTCTGAGCGCAGCGCAGGCCGCCGCGGTCAAGATCCAGGGCTGAGACGGATGGGAACCCGACACCCGATGACGCGGAAAGGATGCGGATCGTGAGATTCAAATACGGGATGCTCGCGCCCCTCATCGCCGTGTTCGTCGCGGTCGTCGGGTTCCCGCTGCTCTACGCCCTCTACCTGAGCTTCACCGACTACAAACTCACCGATCGCGGCGCCCCCGACATCGTCGGCATCGCGAACTACGCGTCGACCTTCACCAACGCATCGTTCTGGGAGGCGTTCGGCGTCACGGCCCTCTACGTCGTCGTGGCGGTCGGGCTCGAGCTCGTGATCGGTCTGGCCATCGCCCTGTCGTTGCAGAAGCAGAAGTGGGCGCGCGACGTCACCCGCTCGATGCTGCTGGCGCCCATGTTCATCACCCCGATCGCGGTCGGGCTCACGTTCCGCTTCCTGCTCAACGACCAGATCGGCGCCATCCCCGAACTGCTGCGCGGTATCGGGATCAACTACGACTTCTTCGGGCCCGGGCGGGCGCTCTTCACGCTCGCCTTCATCGACGTCTGGCAGTGGACGCCGTTCATGGTCCTGCTGCTTCTCGCGGGACTCGAGTCCATCCCGAAGCAGCCGCTCGAGGCCGCCCGTGTCGACGGCGGCGGCCCTTGGTACATCTTCCGCCGCATCACACTGCCGCTGCTGGCGCCCGTGCTGGTGGTAGCGATCCTGCTGCGCGCGCTCGACGCCCTCAAGGTGTTCGAATACGTCTACGCGACCACCCGGGGCGGTCCGGGCACCGAGACGCAGACCATCCAGTACTTCACCTATCAGACCGGCATCCAGTTCTTCCGCCTGGGTGAGGCGTCGTCGATGGCGTTCGTCGTGCTGGCCGTCGTGCTCACCGTGATCGTCGTCGCCTTCCGTCGACTCGAGAGGAACCGAAGCGCATGAGACGAGTCAGCGGGTTGGCGATCGCACGCATCGCACTGCTGTGGGCCGCAGCGATCTTCGTCCTGTTCCCGATGATCTGGATCGCCCTGGCGAGCTTCAAGACACCGTCGCAGCTGAACGACCCGAACCTGGTGTTCTTCGCTCCGACCTTCGCGAGCTGGGAGAACGTGCTCTCGTCGGGCATCCTCGACGCCGCCGGACGGAGTGCCATCGTCGGACTGACGACCGTTCTGATCAGTGTCGTCGTCGGCAGCTCGGGCGCCTACGTGATCGCCAAGTACCGGGCGGGCGGAACGGCGACGAGGTTCGGCATGCTCGCGGCCCAGGTGCTTCCGCCGGCCGTGCTGGTGTTCCCGTTCCTCACCATGGCGTACGCGCTCCGGTTGAACGACACCCTCGTGCCGGTGATCTTCGCCCACCTGAGTTTCGTGCTCCCCGTCGTCACCTGGTTCCTCATCGGCTTCTTCGAGGCGGTGCCCCGCTCGCTCGAGGAGCAGGCGCGCGTCGACGGCTTCAGCCGGTTCGGCGCGTTCTGGCGGGTCGTCCTCCCGCAGGTGCTGCCCGGGCTCGGAGCGGCGGCCATCTTCGGCTTCACCCTGTCCTGGAACGACATGTTCTACGGACTGATCCTCGCGCCCGGCAAGGCGGCGATCCTCCCGGTGGCCATCGCAGGGTTCAATACCTTCCGCGGCGTCCAGCTCGGTTCCATGAGCGCCGCCATCCTCATCGCCGTGATCCCCGTCGTGATCGCGAGCTTCTTCATCCAGCGCAAGCTCGTCCAGGGCATCAGCGGCGGCGCGGTCAAGTCTTAGGTTTCGAAAGAAGAGAACTGATGGCAACTGTCACATTCACCAACGTCAGCAAGAGCTACGGCCAGACGCAGATCGTCGACGACCTCAACCTCGTCCTGCCCGACGGCTCGCTCACGGTGCTCGTCGGGCCGTCGGGCTGCGGCAAATCGACGTCACTGAGGATGCTCGCCGGTCTCGAACCGATCACCTCGGGCGACATCGCCATCGGCGACCGGGTCGTCACGGGCCTCGAACCCAAGGATCGCGACGTGGCGATGGTGTTCCAGAACTACGCCCTCTACCCGCACCTCAGCGTGCGCGAGAACATCGCCTTCCCGTTGCGCGCGACGAAGACTCCCCGCACCGAGGCGCTCAAGCGTGCGGATTCGGTCGCGGACTCCCTCGGCCTCAGCCACCTGCTCGGGCGCAAGCCGAAGGACCTCTCCGGCGGGCAGCAGCAGCGGGTGGCCATCGGACGCGCCATCATCCGGCAGCCGTCGGTGTTCCTCTTCGACGAGCCGCTCAGCAACCTCGACGCCAAGCTCCGGGTCGAGACCCGAACCGAGCTGCTCCAGATCCAGCGCCGGCTCGGCATCACGTCGCTCTACGTCACCCACGACCAGGAGGAGGCGATGACGCTCTCGGACCGCATGGTGGTCATGCGGGAGGGACGCATCGCGCAGCAGGGCACTCCGCTCGAGGTCTACAGCGCTCCCGCGAACACCTTCGTCGCGGCCTTCGTCGGAAGCCCCAAGATGAATCTCATCGACGGGGTGATCGAGCGTGGGACCTTCGTCTCCGAGACCGGCGTGCGCTTCGAGCTGCAGACCGACCAGGAGGACGGCGCCGTGACGCTCGGCGTGCGGCCCGACGACCTGCTCGTCGAGGCCCCGGGTGCGATCTCGGCGCCCGCCACAGCGACGGTCGGTTTGATCGAGCTGCTCGGACCGCGCGCGATCGTCTCCCTCTCCGCGTCGGGACTGACGCTGACCAGCGTCGTCGAGGCGTCGAACCTGTCCGGGATGGCGGAGTCGGCGACGGTCGGGATCCGGGTCCGTCCCGGAGCCTGGCACCTCTTCGACCGCGAGTCGGGCGAGCGGCTGAACGTTCGGGAGAGCTGAGCACCGCCGAATAGTATGAGCCGGTGACGACCACCGAGGGCTCCGACGAGTCGGAGACGACCGGTCGGCTTGAGGCCGTCATCGCCGAACGGGTCCGCGAGTACCGCACCGCCCAGCGCATGTCATCCGCAGACCTGGCGACCAAGACGGGCATCTCCAAGGCGATGATCTCCCGGGTCGAGACCGCCACCACATCGTCGAGTCTCACCACCCTGCAGCGGCTGGCCGATGGCCTCGGCGTTCCGGTCACAGCGCTGTTCCGTGGTGCCGATGTCGACCGCGAGGCCGTCTTCACCCCGTCGGGCAGCGGCAGCGTCACCGTGCGCAGCGGCACCCGGCTCGGCCACGAGTACCGCCAGCTCGGCCTGCTCAAAGGCATCGACGGCGCGATCGACCCGACCCTCGTCACCCTGACCGAGAGCTCGGCGGTGTTCCCGCAGTTCCAGCACGCCGGCACCGAGTTCTTCTACATGCTCGAGGGCGAGATGGTCTACGGCCACGGCTCGTACAGGTACCACCTGCGCCCCGGCGACTCGCTGCTCATCGACGGCGAAGCCCCGCACGGGCCGCAGGAGCTGCTCGAGGTCCCGATCCGCTTCCTGGCCATCGGTCAGAACCAGCACTGACCCGTTCCGGTGCACGCTCAGTAGTCGATGCGGCCCGTGCGGTCGTGGAATTCGCCGGTGGGCCCGTCCTGGCCGAGGAGCGCGAGCGCGACCGTCGCGTCGGTTCCCTCGGTGACCGTCTGGTGCCCTCCGTGACCGTTGAAGTCGGTTGCCGTGTATCCGGGATCGCTCGCATTGATGCGGAACTCGGGCAGGTTCTTCGCGTACTGAACGGTCAGCGTGATCACCGCCGCCTTCGACGCCGCATAAGGGACGGCGCCGACCGGGAACTCGTCACGCGTCTCGGTGCGCAGGAAGATCGGCCAGCCGACACCCGACGCTACGTTCACGACGACGGGGTTCGCGGAGCGGCGCAGAAGAGGCAGAGCGGCCTGGGTGACCCGGACGATCCCGACGACATTCGTCTGCAGAACGGCGTCCATGGCTGCGGCGTCGAGATCGTCGACGCCGAACGAGGCGCCGAGGATTCCCGCGTTGTTGACGAGAACGTCGAGCTCCGGCAGTGAGGCGAGGGCCGCCTCGACGCTGCCGGCATCGGTGACATCGAGCTGGACCGGGATCGCCCCGAGCTCCCGAGCCGCGTCACCGCTCTGAAGGTCGCGCATGCCGGCGTACACGGTGTGGCCCTCGGCGATCAGTCGTCGGGCGGTTTCGAGTCCGAGGCTCTTGTTGGCCCCGGTGATGAGTGTCGTTGTCATGACCTCAGACTGCGCCGTCTGCCTCGCGTCGCCCAGGCACCGTCTGACGGTGGGACTGCGAGTACCAGCATGGAGGCATTTCCGAGGCGCAAGATGAGCAGATGAGTGAATTCGCCGAGGTGCTGAGGTCGTGGCGCGACCGGGTGAGCCCGACCGAGGTCGGTCTGCCCGCCGGCGCCGGCCGCAGGACTTCGGGCCTCCGACGCGAGGAGCTCGCCGCGCTCGCCGGGGTCAGCGTCGATTACATCGTGCGCCTGGAGCAGGGCAGGGCGACGAATCCGTCATCGCAGATGCTGGGGGCGCTCGCGATCGCCCTGCGGTTGACCGAGAGCGAACGCGATCACCTCTACCGCGCGGCCGGGGCCGCTCCGCCCGCGCGCGGCGTCGTGCCACGGCACATCACGCCCGGAGTGCAGCGCATCGTCGACCGCTTGGGCGATGTGCCCCTCGCCGTGTTCTCCGCGACGCACGACATCCTCATGTGGAACCCGCTCTGGGCGGCCCTCAACGGCGACCCCTCCCGATTCACCGGGATCGACCGGAACCTCGTCTGGCGGCACTTCACCTCGGGCCACGACGGCACCGAGTTCGACGAGCAGCACGAAGAGGACTTCGCGCGGGATCTCGCCGCCGATCTCCGATCCGCGGTGGGGCGGTACCCGCACGATGGCGCCCTCGCCCATCTCGTGACGCGACTTCGCGCGGAGTCGCCCGAGTTCGAACGTCGATGGGCCGAGGCGCGAGTCGCCGAGCACCGATCGAGCCGCAAGACGGTCACACGCACACCCGTCGGGCCGATCGAGGTGGACTGCGATGTTCTGACCGTGCCGGGCGGCGATCTGCGGATCGTGGTCTACACCGTGGCACCGGGAAGCGAGGCGGAGGCGAGACTCGACCTTCTGCGCGTCACCGGCCTCCAGCAGTTCGCCACCGCCCCGCTCTCGTCCGACATGGTCTGCGAGCCGAACGAGTACGGGTCGATCGCCGGGGCTCCCGCCGTGCTCCCGCTCGTCCGCGACGAGCGGTAATCGGGTCCGGGCCGATCAGACCGGCCGACGTCTGCGACGGAATCGGATGACGGTCAGGTCGATCGTGATGCTGCCGGCCGGCGGTTCGACGGCGCGGGCGGTGGCCGTGCCGCCGATGAGTTCGCGCGCCTCGACAAGGGCGGGCCCCGTCGCTCCGCTGGTCTCGTGCTGCTCGGTCACGGTCCGTGACTGGTCATGCTCGAACCACGGGAAGACATCGTCGACGAGTTCGGCCGCCGCGTCCCGCCACTCGGGGTATTCGCCGGCGGGACGCAGCTCGGCGAGGTGGTCGTACCCCGCGACGGCCGCGATGAACACGCCGCCGGGCGCGAGCAGTCGGTGGAATTCGGCAGGCCGATGTGGTGCCAGCAGGTTCACGACGGCGGTCGCCGTCCCGTCGCGCACCGGCCAGTCGTGTGCGGTGTCGCAGAGCAGCCCGTCGCTGCGGGAGTTCCGCATCGAGCGAGCGACCACGGCGGGGCTATCGCCGACGGCGAGAGCGCCGGCCCGCGACCGGTTCGCCAGGATCGGCCCGAGCAGATGGCCCGCAGCCGATCCGGCGTCGAGGATGCGCGCCTCGGCGGTGCGCGGCAGCACCGCATCCAGCGCGTCGGTCGTCGTCGTGAACAGGCCGGCGGCGAACAGAGGATCGAGAGCATCGAGCTGCCCCACCGTCACAGGACGAGCTGCCGCGGCCTTCCCGACGAGGAGCCCTGCATAGCCGCGTTTGCTGACGTCGAATCGGTGCCCGCTCGAGCAGCCGAGAACCTCGTCGCCGAGCGCGTCGAGATCACGCCCGCAGATCGGACAGCGCAGCCAGGACGCCAGAGAGCCCGCGGTCACCCGCCCTCGATCTTCCATCCGCGTCGCATCGCCAACCATTCGAGCACAACCGACGCCTCGAGACGCTGGAAGGCTCGCAGGTCGCTCAGATGGGCGGGGGAGGGAAGCGAGGTCGCGTACAGGAAGTAAGCGGCGAACGAGGCCAGCGCCGAGTCGATGTCGCCCCGCGAGGCGTCGGCGAACACGGGGTGGGTCTCGATCAGGTCGTCGGCGTCGGACCCCCCGCCGTGGACTCGCGCATCGAGGAGGTAGGTGAGCGAGTCCAGCCAGCCGCAGCCGACCGACGCCCAGGTCCAGTCGATGACGCGAAGCCGCCCATCGGTGTCGATGAGCGCGTTGTCCGCGCGGAAGTCGAAGTGGACGAGGCGGTTCCCGCGGATGGCACCAGGGGCGGATCGGGTCAGTGCCACGAGTTCGTGATGGTGGTCCCGAGCCCAAGCGGGAAGGGCCGCGGCGCCCGCGAACGCCGTCATCTCGCGGAACCCCCGGGTCATAGCGGAGATCTCCGCGGCGGCGTCGGCAAGAGCCGGCATGGGGACTTCGATCGCGGGCATCCCGACCAGCCCGTCGAGCACCGCGCGATGCGCGGTGGGATCGTCGGCCGCCGGGTGGTGCCCGTCCACGACGTCGAAGACGAGCGCGATCCAGTCGCCGTCATCGATGACCAGTCGCAGATCGGGAGCCGGGAGGGCGAGCGGGGCGAGCAGTTGCAGAACGGCGCCCTCGCGTCGGTAGAGGTCGTAGCTGTCGACATCGTGTGCGCGGCTCACAGCCTTGACCAATCCGGTGCCCCCGGTGCGCGTCTCGACCCGGGACGCCGTTCCCTTCGAGAAGCCTCCGGTGGAGGATCTGTCGGCCACCACCTCGCCACCGAGAGTCGACTCGATCCGTCGCCGCAACGGGGACGGTAGATCGGCCCAGGACAGACGGGACACGGGCGCGCTCCTTCGCTGCGGGATATCGGCGGGAGGGCCTAGTCCTTCGAGTGCTCGGTCAGCGCGGCGAAGAGCGCGCTCTTGCCGTCGAGGACCACTTCGAGCATGGCGTCGGTGGCCGCATTCGCGTCGCCACGGTTGATCGCCTCGAAGACGAGCATGTGCCGGGCCGCGTCCTCGGTGAGCGACTCGCTGGCGGCGGCCTGCTGCACGTCGAACGCGATCTTCATGAAATCGGCGACGAGCATGCCGAATCGCTGCAGCAACGTGTTGTGGGAGGCCGCGTAGACGGCCATGTGGAATGCCACGTCCCACTCGGCGTACGCCACGTTGTCGTGCGCGTTCGCCGCCATCGCCAGAGCCGTCTTCTCCAGCTGGCCGAGATCCTGCATCGACGCGCGCCCTGCGGCCAGGCGGGCCGCGTTGGGCTCGACGATCTGCCGAAGCTCGATGAGGTCCTGCATCAGCTCGGTGCCGAAGCCCTCGGAGTGGGTCCAGGTCAGCAGGTCCGAGTCGAACGTGTTCCACAGATCCTTCGGGCGGACGCGCGTGCCGACCTTGGGGCGGATGTCGACCAGGCCTTTCGCGGCGAGGACCTTCATGGCCTCCCGCACCGATGTGCGGCTGACGCCGTGCTCGGTGGTCAGCTCCGCCTCTCGCGGAAGCAGATCTCCCGGCTGGTACACGCCGCCGACGATGGCGCGGCCGATGGCCTCGATCACATGACCCTGTCGGCCCCGCATCGAGTAGCCGGACTGCACGTCCGGCGGTGACGCACTGTTGCTCAACGGCCCTCCAGTGGTCAGCACTATCCGAGCAGAACGCGGCCCGACTGCGGGCTAGAGTACAGCGTCTCACCGTCGACGGAGATGTCGATCGACCTGAGGTACGGAGCGAGAGCGTCGAGATCGACCTCGACTCCCAGCCCGGGTGCGTCGGGCACGTGGATCTCGCCGTCGGCATCGGGCAGCAGGTGGTTGCTCGTGATGTCGACCGCGAGCTGCTTCGGCTCGGCCGGGTACTCGCAGATCCGGTGATCGGCCAGCCCCGCGAACGGCTGGAGCGACGCCGAGAGCGCCAGGTGCGAGGTGAAGGTGTGGTTGACGAAAGTGATGCCGGCCTGGGCCGCGAGATCGGCGACGCGTTTCGCGGGAGCGATCCCGCCGATCCGGCCGGTGTCGATCTGGAGGAATCCGACGTGCCCGTACTTCAGAAGATTGCGGGCCATCGCCTCCTCGTGCGCACCCTCGCCGCCGGCCAGGCGCACGGTCGTGGCGCGCGCAGCGAGCGCGGCGTAGGCGTCGAACTCGGATGCCCGGAACGGCTCCTCGAGCCACATGACCGACGCGGCCTCGAGCGCTCCGAGTCGCTCCGCGGCCGCATCGACGTCGGCCCCGAAGATCTGACCCGCATCGACGAGAAGGTGACGGTCCGAGCCGATCGCCTCTCGCGCCGCCTGCAGGTGGTCGGCGTCCGCCGCGACGGTCCCGGTGCCGAATGGGCCCCAGCCGAACTTGAAGGCATTGAACCCGCGCGCGACCGCAGCCACTCCGTGTGCGTAGGTGTCGGCGGGGGTGTCGCCGAACAGGATCGACGCGTACGGGGTCTTCGAGTAAGCGCGTTCGTAGCCGAGGAGCTGCCAGACGGGCTGCTCCCGAGCGCGTCCGAGCAGATCCCAGAGGGCGATCTCGATGCCGGAGAAGGTGTGAGCCGCCTGCAGCAGATCCATGCTGTTGCGCTCGACGAGGGATGCGATGCGACGGATGTCGTCGGGACCGTCGAGTTCCTCACCGAGCACCGAGGCCTCGACCGGTTGGCACACCCCGTGCGAGCGCGGGGTGATGAATGCCGCCACCGAGACGAGCGGCGATGCCTCGCACTCGCCCCAGCCCACATAGCCGCCGGCGCTCACCCTGACGAGCAGGGCATCCTGGCTGCCGTCGGCCTCGAGGGTCACGTCGGGCATGCTCGCGTAGAAGAAATCCACTGCGTCGATTCGCACGATGGGAGTCCTCCGTCTCGCCCTTGGTCGGTTAGATCATACGTTATCGCCGGAGCCGCTCTCAGGCGGCGCAACTTTCGACGAGGTTTTCGCTTCAGGTCGTACCTTTGATGATGACGCGATGGTGGAGGACGAGAGGCTCGTGCGGGTTCAGGCGGACCGATGTCACCGACCCGGCCCGGGCGAGGGGATTCAGCGCCGTCGAGGTGGATGCCGGGAAGTCGAACGCCGAGGCGATCGGCTCGACGCCGAGCCCGCGGTACCTGCCGTTCCACGGGGCGTCCTGCAGGTGGCGGTCCGAGATCCAGAGGAGGACCGACGGCAGGACTTCGTCGTCCCACTCGAGTGTCGCGGAGTACCCGGACGACCACGTGAGCGAAACCGGGGAGCGCGCCTCGAGCAGTTGGACGACCTCCTCGGTTGTCTCGGCGAAGGGCAGGCGTGAGATGTCGACGGGACCCGCCGGGCCGGGGACTCCGTCGAGCGCAGCGAATTCCGCACCCGGGATCAGCAGCGCACTCCCGGAGGCGACGCTGCCGGGATAGGTCCGTCCTGACGCGAACCGGGACGCGAGCGTCAGTGTCTCGCCCTGCTCGGGCATGCGGAAGATCGGATGCAGGCCGAGCGGCGCGCGATGGGGGCGGCGGGCATGGATCCGCAGCTCGAACTCGATGGCGGCCTGTCCGGCGATCCCGCGGATCGTGCGCTCCAGGCGTGCGAAGGGATCATCGACCGGGAGATCGAGCGCCAGGGTCACCGACCCGGCCGTCAGTTCGGTGATGTCCCATTCAGCGTCGGCCGCCCGCCCGTGCGGCGGATCGTTCGCCGGACCCGCGACGGCGGCCCAGTCGACACCGGCGTCGCTCGGCACCTCGGCGGACCCGAACGGAAGCGCAACGAAGTCGCCGCCCAGCGCCCGGATGTGCTCCGGTTCGCCTGCGGGAACGGCGTCGTGGAGGGACTGGTCACGCGTCCACTCCGCTCGGGCGAACGGCCGCACCACGCGTCCGTCGACGTCGAATCGGGCATCGAGGAGCATGGCGGCGAGCGGCGATACGGTCGCGCTGCCGTGCGACCACGCGATTCCCACCGCAGGAAGCGGGGAGGACGGGGGCTCGAATGCCGACACCGGACCACCTCCTGGGGAAAAGGTATTATCTAAAGGCCAGAGACGCTAGAGTCGCTCGCAGACGGCCCCACCGGGGTTCTCGTCGAGTACCTTTAGGTCAGACCATTGTTGTTCGCTCGGTAGGAATGTCGATGTCAGAGTCCCCCCGCACCGTGCTCGTCACGGGCGCCGCGAGCGGCATCGGCGCGGCCATCGCGCGGCGTCTCGCTGCAGCGGGCGATCGACTCGTCCTCGCCGATCGCGATGAGGTCGGACTCGGCGCCCTCGCCGATGAGCTCGGGGCGAGCGCTCATCTGGTCGACGTCTCCGACGAGCAGTCTGTCGGTGCTCTCGCGTCGCGACTCGACGGCCTCGACGTCTTGGTCAACTCAGCGGGGATCGCCACCGAGACCTCTCTCGACGACGCCGATCTCGATCTCTACCGCCGCACGATCGACGTCAACCTCACCGGCACGGTCGTCGTCACACGCGCCGTCCTCCCGTTCCTCCGCGAGTCGTCGACAGCGCGAGTCCTCAACATCGGATCCGTGCAGGGCCTCCAGGCTCAGGCCGGGGTGTACGCCTACGCGACGAGCAAGGGCGGCGTTCACAACCTCACCCGTGCACTGGCCGTCGACCTCGCACCCGACGGCATCCTGGTGAACGCCCTCGCACCGGGCTTCATCGACACCCCGATGGCGGTGCTGCCCGATGGCGGCACCGAGTACGAGACCGACTGGTTCGCCTCGGTCTACCTCGAGCACGGGCGGCTCCCGCTCCGCCGTCCCGGAACCCCCGACGAGGTCGCGGTCGCCGCCGAATTCCTCGTCTCCGCATCCAATACCTACATCACCGGAGCCGTTCTCCCCGTGGATGGTGGACTGGCGGCCACCTTCTGATGTGTAGTAATTGGATCGTTCAAGCGTCGGCCACGCGGTCGTCCGTCGATGTCGACGGACGCATCGCTCAAACCGCACCAAGCGGCTCCTGCAGCGGGAGCCGTCCAGCACAAGAGAAGCATCACAGGAAGGACCAGCAATGAAACGCACTCGTATCGGGGCCATCGTGGTGGCCGCCGGACTCGTGGCGGGCCTCGCCGCCTGCTCGGCAGGCGACGACAGCGGCGAGACCACCCTCACCATCTGGGACGGCGGTCTGCTGACCAAGAAGACGGATGACGGCGCCATCGCCGACAACTCGTTCCTCAACCAGGTCGCCACGCAGTTCGAGGAGGACAACCCCGGGGTCAAGGTCGACATCGTCACCACCTCGGGCGACATCGCCCAGGACGGCGCCCAGTTCCAGGCCGCGTCGATCGCCGGCAACGGTCCCGACATCCGTGTCGGCTACACCGGTGGCAACACGGTCGACTACTCCGACTTCCTCCTCGACCTCGACGGCACCTTCAGCGATGAGACGCTGAGCGACCTCACCGGATGGAACACCGTCCGCAAGGGGTACACCGAGGACGGTGCGCTCCTGGCCCTTCCCTACGGTGGAGGCTCGTACTTCTACGTCTTCTACAACAAGGCCCTCGCCGAAGAGGCGGGGCTCGACCTGAGCACCCCGCCCGCGACGTGGGAGGACCTCGTCTCGCTCGGCGAGGACGCGCTCGGCAAGACCGATGCCGTCCCGTTCTGGACGCCCAACCAGGAGGGCTACGTCGGCGCCTGGGTGATGGCGGCCCTCGTCGGCGGTGAACTCGGCCCCTCGGCCTTCACCGACATGTACAACGGCGACATCGCCGTCGACGACCCCGCGATGGTCAAGGCGTACAAGGCCTATTCCGAGCTCTACTCGAAGGGTCTGACCAACCCCGATGCGGGCAGCGTGGGCAACGCCGACCTGCTGACGGGCTTCGTCCAGGGCAACGGCGTGTTCATGATCTCCGGTGCGTGGGAGAACGGCGCTCTGCAGGAAGCCATGGGCGAGGATGCGGGTGTGTTCCCCATCCCGATGCTCGACGGCGCCCAGTACCCGAGCACCATCGCCGGCGGACCCAACGTCGCGGTGAGCATCACGAACTACTCGAAGAACCAGGACCTCGCGAAGAAGTTCCTGAACAAGCTCGCCGAGCCGGCGACGATCGATCAGTACGTTGAGCTGTTCCAGACCGAGCCGTCCAACAGTGCTCAGGCCGACACCTCGGTCATCACGAACTACTACCTCAAGTCCGAGGCCGAGTACGTGGCTGCAGCCGAGGATGTCGTCTACCCGTTCGACAATGTCATGCCCCAGTCGGTCATCGACTTGTTCTACAAGGTCAACGCCACCGTCTACACCGGGCAGACAACGCCCGAAGACGCCGTGTCGCAGCTGCAGGCCGCCTATGACAGCGAGACTGCTGGCTGATGACTGCACCAGCCGTCGCCTCCCTGGCCGCCCCCGCTTCGGCGGGGGCGGCCGGGGGGCGTCCCCCCAAACTGGCCCCGTGGCGCCGCCGCGAGCGCATGATCGGCCTCGCGGCCGTCGCCCCCGCGATCGTGCTCGTCATCGGGTTCATGATCTACCCGGTCTGCTACGCCGTCTGGATCTCGTTCAACAAGACCAACGGCCTGAACTTCGACTTCATCGGCCTCGGCAACTACACCAAGCTGCTCGCGGACCCGCTGCTGCACAAGGTGTTCCTCACCAACATCATCTTCCTGATCTCGGTGCCGCTCGTCATCGTCGCGGCGCTCGTCTGCTCGGTGCTGCTCTACGAGCGCATCCGCGGATGGAAGCTCTTCCGAGTCCTCTTCTTCGTGCCGAACGTGCTCTCGACGGCCGTCATCGGCCTCATGTTCAAGTCGCTCTTCTCCTACCGCGGCCCCGTCAACGCCGCCATCGTCGCGGCCGGTGGAACGCCGATCGACTTCTTCTCGAGCGCGGGCACCTCGATCGCGGTGATCATCGTCGCCCTCGTCTGGTCGGGCTTCGGCTACCAGACCCTGATCCTGCTGAGCGGCCTCTCGTCGATCAATCCCGAGATCTTCGAGGCGGCGACCGTTGACGGGGCCGGCTGGTGGAAGCGCCTCTGGTACATCACGCTTCCCAACATCCGCGGTGTCGTCGCGCTCGTCTCCATCCTCAACGTGCTCTACACGTTCACCGCCCTCTTCGGCTTCATCTTCGTCATGACGGCCGGTGGTCCGGGCTACGACACCACAACTCTCGACTACCTGATCTACACGCTCGCGTTCTCGTCGAGCCGCCTGGGCGAGGGCTCGGCGCTGGCGGTCATGGTCTTCCTCCTCATCGGAGGCCTGACCCTCATCCAGCTGCGATTCTTCAGAGCGACGGAGGACGACTGATGTCCACGACCACCTCGTCCACGCTGCCCCGGCGGGCGCGCGTCCCGATCTTCATCGTGCTGTGCCTCGTCGGCCTGTCGATCGCCTATCCGATCATCTATCTGGCGTTCACCGCGTTCCGCACTCGAGCCGATTACCTCGCCAACCCGTTCGGGATCCCGAGCGAGCTGACCCTGTCGAACTTCGTCACCGTCTGGAACAACTACGGGCTCGGCCGGGCGATCCTCAACAGCGTCATCGTCGTCGGGTTCGGTCTGGTCATCCAGCTGCTCGTGGCCGGTCTCGCCGGGTTCGCGCTCGCGAAATACCCGGTGCCGGGTGCGAAGTACATCTCGGCGACTCTCGTGTCGGTCATGCTCATCCCGGCCCAGGTGCTCATCATCCCGATCTACCTGCTGCTGTCGCGGATCGGACTGGTGGGGTCGCTGCCCGGCCTGATCCTGGTCTATGTGGCGACGGGGCTGCCGTTCGCCATCTTCTTCCTCACCGTCACCTACCGCGCGCTCGACACGAGTGTGCTCGAGGCGGCCCGGGTCGACGGCGCCGGATTCTGGCGGACGTTCCTCAACGTGGCGAGCCCCATGGCGATCCCCGGTCTGGCGACGCTCCTCGTGCTGCAGTTCATCGCGATGTGGAACGAGCTCCTCTTCGCCTACATCCTGCTGCCGAACGATCAGCTGCGACTGCTCACTCCGGCGCTCGCGCAGATCGGCGGCCGGTTCACCAACGATCAGCCGTTCGTCGCGGTGGGTCTGATCCTGACGGCGCTCCCGCCGCTCGTCCTGCTGTCGTTCGCCGCGAAGTACGTCATGAGCGGCCTCGGCGCGAGCCTCGGGCGCTGATGGCGGCGGAACTCACCGGCGACCGGATCCACCTCGCCGGGCAGGTCCTCTCGGGGGTCGGTCCTTCCGACGATCTGCCCGACGGGGTATCCGCCGATTGGTGGGCCGAGCCGCGCGGGACCGACGGGGGAGTGTGGGAGTTCCGGCTCCGCCTCTTCAACGTGTCCGACGAGACCGTCACCGTGACGCACGCCGACGCCTTCACCGCTGAGCTCGAACCCGGGCGGTGGCGTTCGCTGCACTTCGAGTCCGCGTGGGGTGGCGAGTTCGAACCCGTCGTCGAGGCGCTCGAAGGCGCGCTCGCCCTGCGAACCAGCGCGGGACGATCGTCGCTCGGCATCCACCCGTGGCTCGGGCTGGAGCGCGACGGTGCAGCGGTCGTCATCACCGTCGCGTGGAGCGGCAACTGGCATATCGATGTCGACGGCTTGGGCGGGGTGACAGCGGGTATCTCGCCCGCCGACTTCGCGGTGGCCCTCGCGCCGGGTGAGAGCTTCGAGGCTCCGGCCGTCCTGGTATCGGTGGCGACCGACATCGAGTCGGCCGGACTGCTCCTCGTGAGCGCTGTCGGCGCCGACATGATCCCGCGGTCGCAGTGGTCGGAGCGGATGCCCACCGAGTGGAACCACTGGTGGCCCTACGAGGACGTCGATATCGATCAGGCGGTGTTCCTCGCCGAGTCCCTCAGGGCGGTCGATGCGGGTCTCGAGGTCGCAACCCTCGATGCGGGCTGGTTCGGCAGGCCCGAGGCGTCCAGCGACTGGCAGCTCGAACGGGGCGACTGGGATCAGGTCAACAGCGCGCGCTTCCCCTCCGGTCTTCCTGCTCTGGCGGACGCCGTTCGGGCGTCGGGCGCGGAATTCGGCATCTGGATGGAGGCCGAGGCGGTGGGCGCCGGATCTCGGCTGCGGCGCGAGCACCCCGAACTGCTCGCTCTGCGCCGCGCGCCCGCGGGGCACCAGCCGACCGGGGTCGGGCTCGACCCCGACGATCCGACGTTCCTCGGTTACGTCTGCCTCGGATCCGCGGAGTCGCGCCGCTTCGTCGCCGACGCCCTCGATCGCGCGGTCTCCTCGACCGGTGCCACCTGGTTGAAGCTCGACTTCAACGTCGATCCCGGAAGCGGCTGCGACCGGACCGACCACGGCCACGGCGCGGGGGATGGCCTGCTGCGCCACTATCAGGGCCTCTACCGGGTGCTCGACGAGTTCCGCGAGGCGCACCCCGAGGTCATCCTCGAGGCCTGCTCGTCGGGCGGTCTGCGGATCGACCTCGGTCTCGCGCAGCACGTGCACTGCCTGTTCCTCTCCGACCCCGATTGGACCGAGCATCACCTCCAGGTCCTGTGGGGAGCGAGCCTGATGCTGCCGCCGGCCGCCATGCTGCACTGGAGCTGGTCCGAATGGCGTGGCGACAACCCTGACCAGGCGGTCGATTTCGGCGCGATCTCCGCCTCGACGTTCGACGCGATGCTCCGAGCGGCGATGCTGCAGCGATTCGGGGTGTCGATGAAGCTGACCGGGCTCCGGGACGACCTTTTCGAGCGTCTCCGCGAGCACGTCGCGATCTACCGCGACCGACTCGCGCCGCTGGTCCGAGCCGGGCGTCTGCGGCGGCTGACAGCGGCCCCGCTCCGCCATGGCCGCGGCGAACGAGCGCCGCGCTTGCAGCTGGAGCTCGGAACCGAGCATCTGCTGGCGGCCTTCCAGCTCGACGGGCAGCCCGTGGCCGGGGGACTGCGCTTCACCGCGCTCGAGCCCGACGCGCGCTACCGCGTCGAGATTCTCGGCGACGGGGCGGCGGTGAGCGAGGAGTCGGGCCGGGCGCTCATGGAGGCGGGCATCGAGGTCGTGGGCCCCGCGACCTCGTGGCTGATCCTCGCCTCGCGGATCAAGGACCCCGAGGGGCGCGACGACTGAGCCCGGCCGATCGCTCCGATGCGCGGCCGCGCGGGGTGCAAGAGTGAACGAGAACAAGGGAGTCGATGTGGAACCCCAGCAGGATGCACGAACGCGACGAGCGATCATCACCGGCGGTCAGAGCGGACTCGGTGCGGCTTGCGCAGCCCGGCTGCGCTCCGACGGGATCGAGGTCGTCACCTTCGACCTCTCCGCCGGTGCCGACGTCAGCATCGACATCACCGACCCGGCCGCGGTCGAGGCCGCCGTCTCTCAGGTCGGACCCGTGGACATCCTCATCAACAGTGCGGGTGTCGTGGGGCCCAACAAGCCGTTCTGGCAGATCGACCTGCCCGAGTGGCAGAAGACGTTCGACGTCAATGTGAACGGGCTGTTCAACGTCACGAAAGCCGTCGTACCCGGCATGATCGAGCGCGGCTGGGGGCGCATCGTCAGCATGGCCAGCATGGCGGGCAAGGACGGCAACCCCAACCTCAGCGCCTATTCGGCGAGCAAGGCCGCTGTCATCGGGCTCACGAAGTCGCTCGGCAAGGAGCTCGCCAAGACGGGCGTCATCGTGAACGCGATCGCGCCCGCCGTCATCGAGACGCCGATGAACGCGGCGACCTCACCCGAGGTGCTCGCGCACATCACCTCGCTCATCCCCATGGGTCGGGTCGGTCGTGCCGAGGAGGTCGCCGCTCTCGTCGCCTGGCTGACCTCCGATGAGATCAGCTTCTCGACCGGCGCGGTCTACGACATCAGCGGCGGTCGCGCCACCTACTGAGCGCCCGCGTCCCGCCTTCGTTTCGACGAGCTCAACGGGCGGCGGGTGCCCACTTCTGCGAGATCGAGGAGCGCGCAGCGTGTATCGAGGCGTGGCGCACTTTCGTTTCGACGAGCTCAACGGGCGGCGGGTGCCCACTTCTGCGAGATCGAGGAGCGCGCAGCGCGTATCGAGGCGCGGTGCACCTGCGGTTCGACGGCTGGTGCAGGCATCACTCGCGTGAGAGGCGTCCTGCGTCGGCGTCGAGGGTGAAGCGGTCGGCCCCGACTGCGAGGCCCGAGACGATCACGCCGCGGGCGAGGGGGGAGTCACCCGGTTCGACGATCAGGGTTCCGCTGTCCCGATCGGGCTCGAGCCCCGCGGCGGCGGCCAGCACCGCGACCGCGGCGGCGGCCGACCAGGCCTGCGGGCGGCAGGCCGCGGGGTACGGTACGGGTGCGCCGACCGTGCCGAAGGCGTCGCCCGAGTGCAGTTCGGGCATGCGGTAGCCGAAGCCCTCGGCGGCGCGGAGCAGGCCCTCGCTCAGCTCGGCCGCTTCGGCGACGTAGCCTTCGCGGCGCAGGCCGAGGATCGCGATCGCGGTGTCGTGCGCCCAGACGGAACCACCGTGGTAGCTGAGCGGCCAGTACCCCGCCGCGTCGGTGGCCATCGTGCGGAGCCCGTAGCCCGAGTTGAGCCGCTCCGACACGAGGTGGTGGGCGACGAGCCCCGCCTGCTCCGCGGACAGCAGGCCGGTGCCGAGCAGGTGACCGATGTTGCTGGTGAGCGAGTCGACGGGGCGCTTGTCGGCGTCGAGCGCGATCGCCGGGTACGCGCCGCCGTCGGCGTCGACCCAGAACTGCTCCGCGAAGCGCTTCTTGAGCGACTCCGCCCACTGGCGCCATTCATCGCCGCCGTCGCGTCCGAATCGGTCGAGCAGGTCTGCTCCGCCGATCGCGGCCTCGTAGGCGTAGGCCTGCACCTCGCAGAGTGCGATCGGTCCCTTGGCGAGGGTTCCGTCATTCCACTGGACGGAGTCGCCGGAGTCCTTCCAGCCCTGATTCGCGAGTCCGCGTCCGCTCTCGTCGATGTACTCGAGGAAGCCGTCGCCGTCGCTGTCGCCGAAGTCGCTGAGCCAGGCGAGGGCGGCCTCGAGGTGGGGGATGAGCGGCTCGATCTCGGCATCGTCGAGACCCCACCGCCACGCGTCGGACAGCAGGCAGATCCACAGGGCGGTCGCGTCGACGGTGCCGTAGTAGAGCGGCGGCAGCACGATGCCCTCGCCCGGCAGCTCCAGGCTCGATGAGCGGAGTTCGTGCATGATCTTGCCCGGCTGCTCCGCGGTCTGCGGGTCGGAGTGCGTGCCCTGCATGCCGGCCAGGACGCGGAGGGTGTCGCGGGCGAGATCGGTCCCGAACGGCAGCATCATCCGTGCCGCCCAGATGGAGTCACGGCCGAAGAGCGTGAAGAACCACGGTGCGCCCGCGGCGAGGAACACATCGTCCGAGTCGGCGACGCTCATCCGGAGGGAGCCGAGGTCGCGGAGGGCCGCGTCGACCCACCGGCGCAGGCGGACATCGTCGGCATGGACCGACACGCCCTCCCACGGCGACGCGGACGCGGGCGCGGTGACGACGGCGTCGTCGATCCGGGCTGTCACGTCCAGGGCCACCGTCGCCTGGGACTTGGGAGCGACCGTGACGTTCCACTCGACGACGAGTGTCGTGCGTGTCGCGCTGAGACGTGCATCGGGAGCCGTCAGCGCGGCGGTCACTCCGACGTGGGTCCAGGTCGCCGTAGCGCCGTCGACCGTCGGGAGGGCGGCGGGCAGATCGTCGCCGAGGCCGGACTTGATGGAGTCCATGCGCGCGAAGTCCGCCTCGATCGTCACGGCGAGGATCAGGTCGACCGGTGTCGAGAGCGTCGATTCGACGGTGAACTCCTCGCGGAGACCGTCGGGTCCGACGACGCGATTCCGGCGCAGGCGCACGCGCGGATCGGGGGAGGCGTCGTCGACGGTGCGCAGGAGCGAGACGAACTCGGCCCGATCCGCCGCCGCCGACGTCGAGATGATCTCGGGGACGCTGCCGTCGACGGTCGCGTTCATCCGGCTGAGCACGCGTCGGTCGCCGACGTAGAAGCCCGAGATGCCCTTGCCGCTCAGCTCGCCCGAGCGATCCGACCACGCCTGGGCCGGCGCGGCCAGGACGACGGTCGCCGAGTCGAGAAGGGGTTGCAGACCGGCCATGAGCGAGGACTCCTCTGTCGAGCGTCAAGGGTGCGGGGGGTGATGCCGAGGTCGGCCGGTCGTCACTCTATCCATTCTGATTTGAACGATCAAAGCGAAATGCGGGATGCTGTTCTCGAGCGCCGGGGTGGGACGATCATGGCAGCGCCGGTGTCCGCCGGTGCGGGGCCGACTCGGAGGGAGCAACGATGGCAGGCAAGCCCACCATCGACGACGTCGCACGCATCGCACAGGTCTCGCGTCAGACCGTCTCGAACGTCGTCAACTCGCCCGAGATCGTCCGTCCCGAGACCCGCGCCCGAGTCGAGGACGCCATCGGACAGCTCGGCTACCGTCCGCATGCTTCGGCCCGTCGTCTGCGGAGTCAGAAGTCGTCGACGATCGGCATCCGTCTCGCCGCCATGGGCGACGGCATCTCCGGCTCCGTGCTAGACCGGTTCCTCCATGCCCTCACCGAGGGGGCGTACGCGCGCGGCATGCGGGTCCTGCTCTTCACGGCCGACGACGACGCGGGGGAGATCGAGCAGATCGAGCGGCTCCGCGACGACCGGGACGCCGATGCGTTCGTGCTGACCTCGACCTCGCACTCCGACCTCCGCACGCGGTGGCTGCTCGACCAGGGCATCCCGTTCGTCACCTTCGGCCGACCGTGGGCTGCCGACGACATGGGCGATCCGATGCATCACTGGGTCGACGTCGACGGACGCGCCGGGTTGCGCGCCGCAGCCGAGCATCTGATCGCCACCGGCGCTCGCCGCGTCGCCTACCTCGGCTGGCCGAGCCCGTCCGCCACGGGAGACGACCGGCGTCGCGGCTGGGCCGATGCGATGTCGTCGCGCGGAGCCTCCGAGTCCGAGCTCGCCTCGCTCTCGATCGAGGCCGAGGAGGACGTCACCGCGGCCAGGGTCGCGGTGGCGGAGTTCCTCGATCGTCGACCCGACGTCGACGCCATCGCGACGGCCAGCGACTCGCTCGCCCTTGGCGCTCTGATCGCCACCACTGCGCTGGGACGTACGGACGTCGCGATCACCGGATTCGACAACACGCCCGTGGCTGCGGCAGTCGGGTTGACGAGCGTCGAACAGCGTCTCGGCATGGTCGCTGACGGCGTGCTGGAGCTGCTGATGGGTGTCTCGGGCCGCGACATCTCGATGCGCGAACCCCGTCCGGGCGAGGCGCACCGCCTCGTGACCCCCGAACTCGTCGTGCGCGGCTCAGGAGGCGGCGAACGTCCTGTTCCTGTCGTGGACCCGATGTGACCTCATCGCCTCCCGTCGATTGTCGGGTCGCGGCGCGACCGCGCGTCATTCACCGGTGGCACGGAAATGCCCCTCGACAGTGAAGCTGTCGAAGGGCATTTCGTGGAAGCCGACGAGTAGGTCGGAACCGCTGGGTCAGTGGGTGGGGGTGCCGCCCGTGACCGCGATGGTCTCGCCGCTGGTGTAGCTCGAGTCCTGCGACGCGAGGTAGACGTAGGTCGACGACAGCTCGACCGGCTGACCGGGGCGGCCGTACGCGGCCTCAGCGCCGAACTCCTCAATCTTCTCGTTCGGCACGCTCGACGGCTGCAGCGGAGTCCAGAACGGTCCCGGGGCAACACCATTGACCCGGATGCCGTCCTCGGCGAGCTGCTGAGCCATGGCGCGGGTCCAGTTGGCGATGCCGGCCTTCGTCACCGCGTACTCGACGAGAGTCGGCGATGGCACGAAGCCCTGGATCGACGACGTCGTGATGATCGAGGCGCCCGGCTTCAGGTGCCTCTTCGCGGCCTTCGTCAGCCAGAAGAGGGAGTGCACGTTGACCTTGAGCAGGTTGTCGAAGACCTCCGTGTCGAAGTCCTCGATGCCGGAGACGGTCGGCATGCGTCCGCCGATCATGACGAGCAGATCGAGTCCGCCGAGCGCGGCGACCGTCTTCTCGACCAGCTCGGCGTTGAAGGCCTCATCGGCGAGATCGCCGGGGATCAGCTCGACCTTCGCACCGCCGTCGCCGGCGTACTTGGCTGTGTCCTCGGCGTCCTTCTGCTCTTCGGGCAGGTAGTTGAGGGCGACATCCGCACCCTCCCGACCGAATGCGATCGCGACCGCGCGACCGATTCCCGAGTCGCCTCCGGTGATGAGGGCTTTGCGGCCGGCGAGACGACCGGAGCCCTTGTAGCTCTCCTCGCCGTGATCGGCGGGCGGGTCCATCTGGAAGATGGTTCCGGGGACCGGCTGCTGCTGGGGCTTGAACGGGGGCTGCGGGTACTTCTTCGTGACGTCTTGGGGTTCGTAGAGATCAACCATGGTTCGACGCTACGGCGGTCTCCAACTAACTTCCAGCGAGCGCCCAGACTCACGGCTCCAGCGCACGAAGGACACGGCCAAATCCCACTATTGAGCCGCGGTCACCTTCGTGCGGGTACCGCCCGCTGAGCCTGTCGAAGCGAAGGTGTCTTCTTGGTTGCCCTTCATTTCGACGGGCTCAATGGGCGGGCTAGGCGGGCCGCCAGCTGAGCTCGTCGAAGCGCGGGTGTCTCCTTCGACCCTTCATTTCGCTTCGCTCAATGGGCGGGCTGGGTCCGACCGCCGAGCCTGTCGAAGCGCGGGTGTCTTCTTGGTCGCCCTTCATTTCAACGGGCTCAATGGGCGGTCAGCTTCCCGCCCGCTGAGCGCAGCGAAGCGAAGGGACTTGGCAGGCTCGACCCCTATCATTCGCCGGGCTCAGTGGGCGGGGGCTCGGTGCAGGGCCGGGACGAATCGACCCGCCGAGTGGCGGCCTGTCGAGCGTGCCCTGCCCGCTGAGCTTGTCGAAGCGAAGGACTCGGCTGGATGGTCCGCATTCATCTGTCCTGCGTGACTGATACCGAGCCGACGCCCGCGTCACCGGTATCCGGCCTCATCACCAAGAGGATGGATGCCGACCGGGGCCGGGTGAGTGGCATCGCGCGAATCGTGGTGGGTTTGGGCTGGGCAGCCATCGGTGCCCTCAACTCATCCCGCAGCCCCGAAGATGCCCTCTACTGGTGGCTGGTGGCGGGCTATGTCGCAATCGCTATCTTCTCGGTCCTGTCAGGAGTCGCCACGTTACGGGCGCGCGCGAAGCGCATCACCCTCTTCGATGCGGAGTACGGCGTTGACGCTGGTCGACAACCGCCGCGTGCGTGAACTCGACGGGAGTCGCACGCGACTCGTCCCCGCCCGCTGAGCGCAGCGATGCGAAGGTAGCGAGGCGGCCGGGAGCCCTTCATTTCGCTTCGCTCAATGGGCGGGCTCGGCCCATCGCCCGCTGAGCCTGTCGAAGCGCAGGGCTCACCTTCGTTGCCCTTCATTTCGACGGGCTCAATGGGCGGGCGGCGGGCCGGTTACTTCTTGCGGGGTTGCTTCTTGTTGACCGGGATCGGCTTGACGATCTCGACGTCCGGGTCCTTCGGGCGCAGGGCGTTCGCGGTGGCCACGGCCGAGCGGGTCGCGTCCTCCCGGGCGGGCCGGAGCGGGGTGCGCGAGATGGGGCGGACCGGCTCTCCGCGTCGATCCTGGCCGGGAACCGGACGGGACCGGCGCCCGTAGATGAGGTCGGACGAGTCGAGCAGCCACGGCACGATCGCGATGGCGACGCCGTGCTGCAGCGCCAGTTTCTGCTGGATGCGCCGCGCCTTGTGGTTGTGCAGCAGCCGCTCCCACCAGTGGCCGACGATGAAGGCCGGCAGGTAGACGGTGACGACCTCGCCGCCGCTGTGCTCCTGATGCTTGCGGATGTACTTCACCAGCGGCCAGCCGATGTCGCGGTACGGCGAGCGGAGCACGCAGAGCGGCACCTTGATGTTCATCGAGCGCCACTCGGCCTCGAGCTTGTCGGTCGCCTCGTCGTCGACCGAGACGTGCACGGCCTCGAGGCTCTCGTGGCGGGCGGCGATCGCGTAGTCCAGTGCCTTGAGCGTCGGCTTCTGGAGGCGGCCGACGAGGACGATCGCGTGGTCGTGCACGGACCCGAAGGTCACGTGCGGGTCGATCTCGACCTCTTTCTCGACGTCGCGGTAGTACCGGTTCACGCCGAGCATGAGTGTGTAGAGGATCGGCATGACGACGAACACGATCCATGCGCCGTGCGTGAACTTCGTGATCGTGACGACGATGAGGACGCTGCCCGTCATCAAAGCGCCGACCGCATTGATCGACAGTGCCCCCCAGATGGTGCTCGCCTTGCCCCGACCGGCCCGCAGTTCGCGCAGCCAGTGCCGGACCATGCCCGTCTGTCCGAGGGTGAACGAGACGAAGACGCCGATGATGTACAGCTGGATCAGGCCGGTCACGCTGGCCTGGTAGACGAGCAGGATGACGGCGGCGCACGCGGCGAGGATCAGCACGCCGTTCGAGTAGATGAGGCGGTCGCCGCGGGTCGAGAGAGCCTTGGGCGCGTAGCCGTCTTTCGCGAGCACGGAGCCGAGCAGCGGGAAGCCGTTGAATGCGGTGTTCGCAGCGAGCAACAGCACCGCTGCCGTCGTGGCCTGGATCACGAAGAAGAGGATCGAGTTGTTGCCGAAGACCGACGACGCGATCTGCGCGATCAGACTCCGCTGGGGCACGTCGCCGCAGTTCGCGTAACCGATGAGGTCGCAGGTGCGCTCCGCGTAGTGGACATCGGCGATCAGGGCGAGGGTGGTCAGGCCGGCGAAGAGCACGATCGCGATGCCGCCCATGAGCACGAGGGTCGACTGCGCATTGCGGATCTTCGGTCGGCGGAAAGCCGGGACGCCGTTCGAGATCGCCTCGACTCCGGTCAGCGCCGAGCAGCCACTTGAGAACGCGCGGAGGAGAAGCAGAACGAACGCGGCCTGTGTGAGCTGCTCGCCTTGAACCTCGTATCCCGCCGACTCGGCGACGGGTGCATCGCCGAGGGCAGTGCGGACGAGACCTACCACGACCATGATGAACACGCTCGCGACGAACAGGTAGGTGGGAACCGCGAAGGCCTTGCTCGACTCGCGGACACCCCGGAGGTTCACCGCGGCGAGGAGGATGACGAAGAAGATCGCGAGCTCGACCCGCAGCGGTGCGAGTCCCGGAAGTGCCGAGATGATGTTGTCGACACCGCTCGCGACCGAGACGGCGACGGTCATCACGTAGTCGACGAGCAGCGCCGACGCGACGACGAGCCCGGCCTTCTCGCCGAGGTTCTTGCTCGCGACCTCGTAGTCGCCGCCACCGGACGGGTACGCCTTGATCAGCTGACGGTAGGACGCCACGACGACGATCAGGAGCACGACGACCGCGGCCGCGACCCAGGGAGCGAAGCTGAGGAACGCGAGCCCGCCGAGCAGCAGGATCATCAGCAGTTCCTGCGGCGCGTACGCCACCGAGCTGAGCGGGTCGCTCGCGAAGATCGGGAGCGCGTACCGCTTGGGCAGCAGCTGACCTTCGAGCTGATCGCTCGGCAGTTTGTCGCCGATCAACCAACGTTTGACGGTGCTGCCGCCGTCGGCCTCGCCGGCCTCCGGGGTCTGAGTCACGAGCGACGACACTACTCCCGGCCCTTGCGCTGTCAATACCGCCACGGGAGCGCGTTCAGTCCCCATTCAGGGGGGCGAGCGCCTGCTCAGCGACCGAGACTGCCCCGGATGCGTCCCAGGAGGTCGTCGAGTCCCGCGGAGATCAGCTCCGTCGTCTCCTGGCTGAGCGTCCCGCCTTCGGCGGCGATACGCAGGTCGGAGCGGAGTTCGTTGCGGAACCGTGACACTGCGGAGTCCGCGTCCTGGAGTCGCATCCGCGACGTCACACGGGCGTCGTCGGTGTCGCGTCGAGCCTGCTGCCCCGAGGACCGGGCGCCCTCCCGGGCGTCGCGGGCGGAGGCGGCGAGGTCGGCGCGCAGCGTCTTCATGGCGTCGTCCACCGAGCGGCGGACCTCGTCGGCGAGATGCCGGACCGAGTCCGTGACCTGACCCTCGATCCCCTCCAGTTCGTCGCGGCGGGACTCGAGCTCGACCCGGCCGGCGTCGGTGATGGCGTAGACGGTCTTGCGCCCGTCGGACTGCTTCGTGACCAGCCCGTCGTCCTCGAGCTTCGCGAGACGCGGGTAGATGGTGCCGGCGCTCGGAACGTAGGTTCCCCCGAACTGCTCCGTCAGTGCCTGCATCAGCTCGTAGCCGTGCCGGGGCCGCTCGTCGAGCAGTGCGAGCAGGTAGAGGCGGAGGTGGCCGCGCCCGAAGACCGCGGGGCTCACGCGTGGATCCCGTGCAGCACCGAGATCGACCCGGAGACGCTGTTCGCGCGGAAGTCGACGGCCTGGGCGCCGGGGGCGGCTCCCTTGCTCGAGACGTATTCGCCGCGCAGGCCGGTGATGTGCTCGTCGTCGAGCTGCAGTCGTCCGGTCGCGGTGCTGATCCGGTAGCGGAGCGGTACGTCGGGCTCGAAACGCGCCGTCACGCCGCCGGTGACCGAGTTGGTGGCCACCGACTCGGGGAAGCCGACCATGTCGAGGAAGACGGCGCCGCTGACGCTGTCGCAGGCGAACCGGCTGATCTCACCCGATGCGGTGACATCGCCGCTCACGGTGTTGACCGAGATGCCGCCGACGTGAGCGCGGACCGAGACCTCGCCGCTGACCGCGTTGAACTGCGCGTCGCCCCGGTGGCTGTCGAGGACGACCTCGCCGGTGACGGTGCTGATCGACGCGTCGCCGATCAGGCGCGAGACCAGGACGGAGGCGCGGACGACGCCGAGCTTCAGTGCGACGGAGTGGGGCACCATGACGGTGACGTCGGCACGGGCGCGGTCCCGGAACGCTCCGAAAACGTCGAGGAAGTTGTCCCATCCGATCTGGGGGTGGTCGATCTCGAGGCGGTCCCCGTCGATCGAGACGGCGAGCGGCTTGCCCGAGACGGAGTGGACCTCGACACGAGCGCCCGGGTCGTCGTGTCCGATGATCGTGATCTCACCGCCGATGAGGCCGACCTTGAGGCGTCGGACATGCTCGACATCGATCACACGGGGCCCGTCGACGAACCATTTCTCCTGAGCCATCCGCGTCTCCCTTCACGATATATCGCGTTGACGAGACACACGATATATCGCGTTTATCGGAGGATGCAAGCGTTTCGTTCGTGCTCGGGGAAAAGAAAGGGGGCGGATGCCGAAGCATCCGCCCCCTCCTCTCAACCGCCGGCCGTCACCGGCGCAGTTCGAGGTACTTCGCGATGAGCGCCTTCGTCGACGAGTCCTGTGCGTCGAGTGCGTCGGTGTCGCCGTCGACCGCCGGCGTGATCTGCAGCGCGAGCTGCTTGCCGAGCTCGACACCCCACTGGTCGAACGAGTCGATGCCCCAGATGGTGCCCTCGGTGAACACGATGTGCTCGTACAACGCGATCAGCTGACCGAGCACGCTCGGGGTGAGCTCCGGGGCGAGGATCGAGGTGGTGGGTCGGTTGCCGCTGAAGGTGCGGGCCGAGACGATCGACTCCTTCGTGCCCTCGGCGCGGACCTCTTCGGCTGTCTTGCCGAAGGCGAGCGCCTTGGTCTGCGCGAAGAAGTTGGCGAGGAAGAGGGAGTGCACGTCAGCGCCCGGCTCGACTGCTCCGCCGTCGCCGCTGTCATCCGTCAGACCGTGCGCTGGGTTGGCGACGGCGATGAAGTCGGCGGGGATGAGGCGGGTGCCCTGGTGGATCAGCTGGTAGAAGGCGTGCTGGCCGTTCGTGCCCGGCTCGCCCCAGAAGATCTCACCGGTGTCGGTGGTCACGGGCGAACCATCCCAGCGGACGCTCTTGCCGTTCGACTCCATGGTGAGCTGCTGCAGGTAGGCGGGGAACCGGTGCAGATACTGCGCGTACGGCAGGACCGCGTGGCTCTGGGCTCCGAGGAAGTCGGCGTACCAGACGTTCAGCAGTCCCATCAGCACGGGCACGTTGCGCTCGAGCGGTGTGCTGCGCATGTGCTCGTCGATCGTGTGGAATCCGGCGAGGAACTCGCGGAACCGATCGGGGCCGATCGCGACGGCGACCGAGGTGCCGATGGCGGAGTCGACGGAGTAGCGCCCGCCCACCCAGTCCCAGAACCCGAAGGCGTTCTCGGGGTCGATGCCGAAGGCGGCGACCTTCTCCAGCGCGGTGGACACGGCGACGAAGTGCTTGGCGACGGCTCCGCTGCGGGCCTCGTCGGTGTCGGCGATCGCACCGGAGCGACCGAGGCGCTCCCACAGCCACTGCCGTGCGAGGCGTGCGTTCGTGAGGGTTTCGAGAGTGCCGAACGTCTTGGATGCGACGATGAAGAGAGTGGTCTCGGGGTCGAGGTCGGCGGTCTTCTCGTAGATGTCGGAGGGGTCGATGTTCGACACGAAGCGGCATTCGAGACCGGCCTGCACATAGGGCTTGAGCGCCTCGTAGACCATGACCGGGCCGAGGTCGGAACCGCCGATGCCGATGTTGACGACCGTCTCGATGCGCCTGCCGGTCACGCCCGTCCATTCGCCGGAGCGCACCTTGTCGGCGAACGCGTAGACCTTGTCGAGCGTTGCGTGCACGTCGCCGTCGATGTCCTGGCCGTCGACGGTGAAGCCCTTCGGCGGTTCGAGATCGGATCCTTCAGCGGGGCGGCGCAGCGCCGTGTGCAGGACGGCCCGGTCCTCGGTGACGTTGATGTGCTCGCCCGAGATCATGGCCCGGTAGCGAGGGGCGACGCCGCTCAGCTCGGCGAGCTGCAGGAGCTGCGCGAGGATCTCGTCGGTCAGCAGATTCTTCGACAGATCGACGGTGAGATCGCCGGCCTGGAAGGTGTAGCGCTCGGCCCGTCCGGCGTCGTCGGCGAACCAGGCGCGCAGGTCGGGTGAGAAGTCGGTGGCGATATCTGAGAGCAGTTGCCACGCATCCGTGGTCGTCGGGTCGAGCGGAGCGGATTCGGTCATGGGATTCTCCCGGAGCCAGGTCGGTGGGTGCTGCCGCGCACACGGCACGGGTCACCAGAAAACCTATCGCCGCCATCTGACCGCCACCCGCCCGTCGAGCCGAGGTAGCCGCCCGTTGAGCCCGTCGAAACGCCCCGCCCGCCGAGCGAAGAGCCCGTCCGCTGAGCGAAGCGATGCGAAGACGCCGCCCGCTGAGCGAAGCGATGCGAAGGGAGGAACGACCCCTCGCCTCCGCCCTTCATTTCGCTGCGCTCAATGGGCGGGCGGGCGGGCGGGCGGGCGGGTGCGGCCACTCGTTTCGACGGGCTCAACGGGCGGCGGGTGCCTGCCTTGTCGGTGACCTCAGCCGGCCGCGGGGGCCGCTGTTCGCGGTGCCCGCAGCGCGAGCAGCGGGATGGTGCGGTGGCAGAGCGGTCCGATGAACACGGCGAACGCCAGCGTCCCGACGCCGACATTGCCGCCGAGCAGCCAGCCGGCCGCGAGGACGGTGATCTCGATCGTCGAGCGCGACAGCCAGATCGGCCAGCCGAATCGCTTGGAGACGCCGGTCATGAGTCCGTCGCGGGGGCCTGCCCCGTAGTCGGCTCCCACGTAGATCCCCGTCGCAGCCGCGAGCAGCAGAAGTCCGCCGGCGAATAAGGCGACCTTCCCGACGATCGGTTCCGGGGCGGGGATCAGCCAGATCGCGACCTGGGCCATCGAACCGACGATGAGCACGTTGAGCAGTGTCCCGACCCCGGGCTTCTGCCGCAGCGGGATCCAGAGAAGAAGGAGGAGCGCTCCGATCACGTTGGTCACGACCCCGAAGAGCAGGCCGGTCTGCGTGGAGATCCCCTGTGCGAGCACCGCCCAGGGACTCACGCCGATCGCGGCCTGCACGATCATGCCGTCGGCGATCCCGTACAGCGCGAGCCCGACGAGAAGAGTCGGTATGCGGACGGAATGACGTGAACCCATATCATGAGTGAAACGCGAATTGGTATCTAAGAAAAGGTCCACTTTCGCTACAGTGGTCTGATGGTCCGCACCGTCAGCCCGCAGCAGCTCGCCGACCTGCTCGCCGGCTGGCGCGACGGTGACGGGGCCGGTTACGCGGTGCTCGCGGCACGCATCCGGCTGCTCGCGATCGACGGCCGGATCCCGGCGGGAAGCCGACTCCCGTCCGAGCGCGAACTCGCCGACCGGCTCGGTGTCAGCCGCACGACCATCGGCGCCGCGCTGGATGAGCTGCGTGCATCGGGCTACGTCGAGACCCGGCGCGGATCGGGAAGCATCATCCGCATTCCCGGAACCCACGCCCACCGGCACGGGTCGCTCGGCCCGCTGGGGCCCCGGCTCGACTTCACGACCGCGTCCGCAGGGGCGACCCCCGGGTTCCAGTGGGCCGCCGAACGAGCGGTCAGCGCGTTGCCGTCGGTGCTCGGAGGTCCCGGATACGAACTCATCGGACTCCCGCAGCTCCGAGAAGCGCTCGCCGAACGCTACACAGCGCGCGGACTGCCCACCCGGCCGACCCAGATCATGGTGACCTCCGGCGCCCAGGCCGCCATCACCCTGGCCGCCCGGGTGCTGCTCGGCCGGGGCGACCGTGCGGTGGTGGAGTCCCCGGGCTACCCGCACGCCTACGAGGCGCTCCGTCTGGCCGGCGCACGGCTCATCCCGCTCGCCGTCGACGCGACCCACGGGTGGAAGGCCGATGAGGCCGTCGAGCTGATCCGGGGCGTCGCGCCCAAGGTCGCCTACCTGATGCCCGACTTCCACAACCCGACCGCGCGGACCATGCCGGAGACGACACGCGAGCGCATCGCCCGCGCGGCCCGCGAGTCGGGCAGCACCCTGCTGATCGACGAGACGACCGGGGAGCTCGACATCGACCGCGGCCGGCGTGCACCCTTCGCGGCTGTGGTACCGGCCGGCACCTCGGTCGTCACTATCGGCTCGGCGAGCAAGACCATGTGGGGCGGACTCCGGGTGGGCTGGTTGCGAGCGAGCGAGGACGTCATCGCCGAACTCGCGATCGCCCGGCCGCACGGCGATCTCGGCACGGCCGTGCTCGACCAGCTGATCGTGACCGAGCTGCTCGCCGACTTGGACGCCATCCTCGAGCACCGCCGAGCTGAGCATCTGATCGCGCGCGACGCCCTCGCTGCAGCGCTCGCCGAGAGGCTGCCGAGCTGGCGGATGCCGCGAGTCGACGGGGGGCTCGCCGCCTGGGTGCATTTCGACCGGCCGGTCAGCTCGCAGCTCGCGATCGGCGCCCGCGATCGCGGCCTGCGCATCCCGGCCGGCCCGTGGTTCGGTCTCGACGGCGCGTACGAGCGGTTCATCCGCATCCCGTTCGGTCCGGGGCCGGAGGCTGTGCGCAACGCGGTCGACATCCTCGCCGAGGTATGGGCGGACGTGGCCGACGCGCCCGTCTCGAGCGAGACGTCGTCGCTGTCGGCGGTCGTCTGAGACCGATGCTTCCCCGTTACATCGATCCGGGATAATCGCGAAGGTGCATCTCCTCGCGATCGCCAGCCTCAAGAACAGGGCGCTCATCGCGCTCATCACGATCGTCGCGGCGGTGTTCGGCGGACTCGCGCTGACCTCGCTCAAACAGGAGCTGATCCCGTCGATCGAGTTCCCGCAGATCGCGGTCATCACGACCTACACGGGGGCGTCTCCCGAGGTCGTGAACGACAGTGTGAGTACCCCTATCGAGCAGGCCATCCGCGGGGTGGCGGGGGTCGAGAGCACTTCGGCGACCTCCAGTGCGGGCAGCTCGGTCGTCAGCGCGACCTTCACCTACGGGGTCGATCTCGCCGCGAGCGAGAACAAGGTCTCGGCGGCGATCAACCGCATTCGCTCGATCCTTCCCGACGACCTCGATCCGCAGGTTCTCAGCGGCAGCATCTCCGACTTCCCGATCATCCAGGTCGCCGCGTCGGGTGACAGCACCACTCTCGCCGACGACCTCGACCGCGTCGCGCTGCCCGCGCTCGAGGAACTCGCCGGGGTCCGCGGCGTCACGCTGTCGGGTGCTCCCGGTCAGCGGATCACGATCACGCCCGACACCGCCGCGCTCGGGGCTCTCGGCCTGACCCCCGCCGCCATCGGCGATGTCGTCCGATCGAGCGGTGCGCTCGTCCCGGCAGGCAGCATCACGCAGGACGGCTCGACCCTCTCGGTTCAGGCCGGAACCCGACTCGGCTCCGTCGACGACATCGCCGCGCTGCCCCTCGCGGCCGGAACCTCGACGATCGGCGACGTCGCGACGGTCGCGCTCGTCGACAACCCCGTCACCTCGATCTCCCGCGTCAACGGCGAACCCGCGCTGACGCTCGCCGTCACCAAGCTGCCCGCGGCCAACACGGTCGAGGTGTCCCACCTCGTCACCGACGCCCTGCCGGGCATCTCCGACCAGCTCGACGGCGTCACGTTCACGACCGTGTTCGATCAGGCGCCGTACATCGAGCAGTCGATCGAGTCGCTCGCGACGGAGGGTCTGCTCGGCCTGGTGTTCGCCGTCATCGTGATCCTCGTCTTCCTCCTCTCCGTGCGGGCGACGCTCGTCACGGCCATCTCGATCCCGACCTCCGTGCTGATCACGTTCATCGGCATGCAGTTCTCCGGGTACACGCTCAATCTGCTGACCCTCGGCGCTCTGACGATCGCGATCGGGCGCGTAGTCGACGACTCGATCGTCGTCATCGAGAACATCAAGCGGCATCTCGCGACCGACCATGACGACAAGCTCTCGACGGTCGCCCGAGCCGTTCGCGAGGTCGCCGGCGCCGTGACGGCGTCGACGATCACGACGGTGGCCGTCTTCCTCCCGATCTCGTTCGTGCAGGGAGCGACGGGCGAGCTCTTCCGGCCCTTCGCGCTGACCATCACGATCGCGCTCGCCGCGTCGCTGTTCGTCTCCCTCAGCATCGTCCCGGTGCTGGCCTACTGGGTGCTGAAGGCGCCCAAGGTCCACCGCCACTCCGACGGCGCCGAATCCGCCGAGCAGCCGACGCGCCTGCAGAAGCGGTACCTCCCGCTTCTGCGCGTGACCCTCGCGCACAAGGTGATCACGCTCGTCATCGCGTTCGTGATCCTCGCCGGCACGGTTCCGCTGCTGGGGCTCCTGAAGACCAACTTCCTCGGCTCGAGCGGTCAGAACACCCTCTCCGTCACCGAGACGTTCGACCCCGGGACCAGCCTCGAAGTCCAGGACGCCGCGGCGAAGCGCGCCGAGGAGGCGCTGCAGGACATCGATGGGATCGAGACCGTCCAGGTCTCGCTCGGCAGCGCTGGCGGGGCGCTCGCGGCGTTCAGGGGAGGCGGCGGATCGACGCAGGCCACCTACTCGATCACCACGAGCGACGACGCCGACGCGGACGCCCTGCAGGTCGACGTGCGCAACACCCTCGACGCCCTCGAGGACGCCGGCACGTTCTCGGTGGCGGCGTCGAGCGGATTCGGCACCTCGAGCGCGATCGACGTCGACATCACGGCGAGCAACCAGGAGGACCTGCAGGCTGCGGCCGACCAGGTCCTGACGGCGATGCGCGACCTCGACGGGGTCGCCGAGGCGACCAGCAACCTGGAGGCCGCCCAGCCCTTCATCCAGGTCGCCGTCGATCGAGACGCGGCATCCGCCGCCGGCTACACCGAGGTCGCGCTCGCCGGATTCGTCTCGCAGGCCATGCAGCCGTCGGCGCTCGGGTCGATCACGATCGACGACCAGCAGCTGACGATCTACGTCGAGCCGACATCGGTGCCGACGACCCGTGACGGTCTGGCCGCACTCGAGGTGCCGACGGTTCGGGGGCCTGTCCGATTGGACTCCCTCGCCGCAGTGGAAGTGACCGACGGCCCGTCGAGCATCTCGACGGTGAACGGTACCCGCAGCGCAACCGTCTCGGTCACCCCCGCGTCCGACGACCTGACCGCCGCGAACGCGCAGGTGACGCAGGCGCTCGCTGATATCGACCTGCCGACCGGCACCGATGCGACCCTCGGTGGGGTCTCGTCCGACCAGGGTGACGCCTTCAGCCAGCTCTTCCTCGCGCTGCTGGCCGCCATCCTCATCGTCTACGTGGTCATGGTCGCGACCTTCCGCAGCCTGCTGCAGCCGCTGCTGCTGCTCGTCTCGGTTCCGTTCGCGGCGACCGGCGCGATCCTGCTCCAGGTCGTCACGGGCATCCCGCTCGGCGTCCCGTCGATCATCGGCCTGCTGATGCTGGTCGGAATCGTGGTGACGAACGCGATCGTGCTCGTCGACCTGGTGAATCAGTATCGGGATCGAGGACTGCCCGTCGTCCAGGCCGTCACGGAGGGCGCCACCCGCCGTCTCCGTCCGATCTTGATGACCGCGCTCGCGACCATCTTCGCGCTGCTGCCGATGGCCCTCGGTCTGACCGGCGGAGGCGGGTTCATCTCGCAGCCGCTCGCCCTCGTCGTCATCGGGGGACTGGTGTCGTCGACGGTGCTGACGCTCGTCGTCCTCCCCGTCCTCTACTCGCTCGTGTACGGCGGTTTCGAACGCCGGGCGGGGCTCCGACGGGCGCGCGAGGCCGAGCGCGAGCAGGCATCCGCCGTCTGATCGGCTGGTGACAGACCGGCGATGTTCCGGTAACGTAGTTCGGTCGGCTCGTGACGAGAGCATCGGTGACGCCGGTGCGGCCCTGATTCAGATCTATTCCAGGGCACTGTGATCACGCAGGGCCGGTTCCGCCAGCGGATCGCTGGATCAACATCCGATTCGAATCCGGCCCGGCCGCCGATGTGCCCGGGATCATGCCGCCATTCTGCGGCCCTTTTCAGGAGCACTTCTTCATGCCTTCATTCAGTGGTAATTCCTCTCCCCGCCGCGGTGGCGCGGGCGCAGCGCGCGGCAGCAAGCCGAGCAGCGTCAGCCCCAAGCACCGCGGCTACCGTCCCGCGTCCGACGCGGCGCCCGCCAAGAACCGCTGGTCGAACGACGACCGCGCCGCTCGTGGACGCCCCGAGACGAACGACCGTCGCGAGCGTCGTCCCGACTGGACCCCGCCCGAGTCGCGTCCGAAGCGCCCCGGCGCCGCGGCCGGCGAAGAGCGCCGTGCACGTCAGGGTCAGAACGAGCGCTTCGGCGACCGTGACCGCAACCGCGCACCCCGCGACGACCGGTATTCGGGGGGTCGCAACAGCGCCTCCGCTCGTGACGACCGCTACTCCCGCAACGACCGCCCGCAGCGCGACGAGCGCCCGCAGCGCGACGAGCGCCCGCAGCGCGACGACCGCTACTCGCGCGACGACCGCGCCCCGCGCAGTGACCGTCCCTACTCGAACGACCGGAGCGACCGCGCTCCTCGTGGGGATCGCCCGTACTCGAACGACCGGAGCGATCGGGCTCCTCGTGGGGATCGTCCGTACTCGAATGACCGGAACGATCGGGCTCCTCGTGGGGACCGTCCGTACACCAACGACCGGAACGACCGTGCCCCTCGTGGGGACCGTCCGTACACCAACGACCGGAACGACCGTGCCCCTCGTGGAGACCGTCCGTACACCAACGACCGGAACGACCGTGCCCCTCGTGGAGACCGTCCGTACACGAACGATCGCAACGATCGCGCCCCCCGCGGCGACCGCTCCGCCCGCGCCTACGAGCCCGGCGCCCGCCCGACGCGTGACGGCCGTCCCGTCCGCGACGAGCGTCCCGCGCGCACTTTCGATCGCAACGACCGCGCTCCTCGTCACGAGCGTCCCGAGGGCGGCCGCTTCGAGCGCCCCCGTGCCGCAGAGGGGCGCAGCGTGAACTACGGCGAGTCCGAGTTCTACGGCCGCCCGAACCGCGACATGGCGAACGTCGAAGACGTCGTCCTCGAACGCCTCGAGGCGACCGCGACCGTCGCGTCAGAGGTCGAGGGCGTCACGTTCGGAGACCTGGGGCTCGGTTCGAACATCGTCCGCACCCTCGCGGAGCTCGGCGCCGAGTCGCCGTTCCCCATCCAGGCGGCGACGATCCCCGACGTGCTCAGCGGGCTCAACGTGCTCGGCCGTGGCCGCACCGGCTCCGGCAAGACCATCGCGTTCGGCGCGCCTCTCGTCGAGCGGCTCATGGAGAACGGCGGCGGCGCCAAGCGGGCCATGGGACGTGCACCCCGTGCGCTCATCCTCGCCCCGACCCGCGAGCTCGCCCTGCAGATCGACCGCACGGTGCAGCCCATCGCGCGCAGCGTCGGCCTGTTCACCACGCAGATCTACGGCGGCGTTCCCCAGGCCCGTCAGGTGGGTGCGCTCAACCGCGGTGTCGACATCATCATCGGCACGCCCGGCCGCATCGAGGACCTCGTCGAGCAGGGTCACCTCGACCTGTCCGAGGTCTCCGTCGTCGTCCTCGACGAGGCCGACCACATGTGCGACCTCGGATTCCTCGAGCCCGTGCAGCGCATCCTGCGTCTCACGCGTCCCGATGCGCAGCGCCTGCTGTTCTCGGCCACGCTCGACTCGGGTGTCGCATCGCTCGTCGAGGAGTTCCTGCCGAACCCGTCGGTCCACGAGGTCGCCGGCGAGGATCAGTCGAACTCCAACATCGATCATCGCCTGCTGCTCATCGACCAGGGCGACAAGGTCCGCCTCGTCGCCGAGCTCGCCGCGGGTCGCGGCAAGACCCTGGTCTTCGCCCGCACCCGTGCGTTCGCGGAGCAGCTGGCCGACGAGCTCAGCGACATGGGGGTTCCCGCGACGAGCCTGCACGGCGACCTGAACCAGGCCCGCCGGACCCGCAGCCTCGAGCGTCTGACGAGCGGCAAGGTCGACGTGCTCGTCGCCACCGACGTCGCCGCACGCGGAATCCACGTCGACGACATCGGACTCGTCATCCAGGCCGACATGCCCGAGGAGTACAAGACGTACCTGCACCGTGCCGGCCGCACCGGTCGCGCTGGCCACTCGGGGATCGTCGTCACCCTCATCGGCAAGAACCGTCGCCGCAAGATGGAGGAGCTGCTGAGCCGCGCCGAGATCAAGGCCGTCGCGACGACCGTCTCGCCCGGCGACAAGACGATCAAGGATCTCGTCGCACGCTGACGACTGACCTACCGAATCGAGGGGACCGGGCCGATGGCCCGGTCCCTTCGTCGTCGGTGGCCAGGCCGTGCTCCTACCGCCCGTCGAGCTCGTCATCGCGAGCGGGCGGGTGGATCCCCTTCGCTTCGCTGCGCTCAGCGGGCGGGGGCCTGCCGCCCGCAGAGCGAAGCGACGCGAAGGCCCACGGTCCGGGACGCCGCCGCCCGCCCGCTGAGCCCGTCGAAGCGCCTACCTGAAGCGGAGGCCCTTCGCGTCGCTGCGCTCTGCGGGCGGGCTCACGTTCGCCCGCCCCGCCCGCTGAGCGAAGCAAAGCGCAGGTCCGCCATGTCGCAGACCTCGAGCTAGTGTCCGGCCTTCCAATAGCCGCAGAACGTCATCTGCTCCTTCGGGAGCCCGCGCTCGCTGACGAAGTGCCGGCGCGCACCGGTTGCCAGCGACGACTCTCCGACCGCGAACGGATACAGGCCGTCGACGTCGAGCGCCAACTCCTCCACCCGCGCCAGAGCGGCCGACCCGGGATGCAGCCCCTCGGCCCTCTCGAGCACATGGAGCGTCATCCCGGCAGGCAGGGTCATCAACTCGGCATCCGCTCGATCGGCCACCTCGAGAACGGCATCGCCGACCGCATCCCGCGGGAGGGACTCGCCGATGGCGGCCAGTGCCGGCAGTCCTGTCTCGTCCGTGATGATCAGGTGCCGTCTCGTCGTCTCGTGCGGCACGTAGAGGATGCCCTCGTCGAGAAGTGCGACCTCGTCGCCGGGCTGCGCGCGGGCGGCCCATCCGGAGGCGAACCCTTCATCGCCGTGCAGCACGAAGTCGATGTCGAGCTCGGGAAGCGCACCGCCTTCGACCCCGTGTCGGTACGCCCGCGTCGTGTAGTTGCGGAGCGCGGGGCGCGAGGCTTTTGGGATGGCGAGGAACCGCGCATACCCGAGGAGCCCGCCCGGGTTCTTCGGCAGCTTCATATCGTTGTGGCCGGGCGCGGGCAGGAAGAGCCGGAACCACTGGTCGTACCCGAGGGGCGCGTAGCGCCGCAGCGCCTCGCCGGTGATCGTCACCCGCTGGAACGAGGGGCTGACCCGCTCGGTGCGCAGCACGTGGGCGTGCAGGATCACCTTCTCATCGGGCTCGACCCTGCGGGGGAGTCCGCGCGCCATCAGCGAACCGCCTCTGCACCCGGAGTCGCCGCTCTCGGGCGAGCGATCCCGCGGACGACGCCGGTGCGTTCGACCGCACGCGCCAACCACAGACCGAGCGCGACCGCGACGGCGACGCTCACCAGCAGGAGGGCGACGAAGGCGATCTGCACCCCCGCCGGGAAGGTGGGCAGATCGAGGCTGTTGAACGAGACGCCGGCGTAGAGCCCGCCGACGAGGAGAGCGGCGACGAAGAACAGCCACGGCCGCCAGTGCCGGTAGAGCGCGATCGCGAACGGCAGCTCCAACGCGATCCCGACCATGAGGCCGGTGATGATCGAGCGGGCGCCGTACGGAGTGAACGGGACCGTCACGAGGGACGCGAGCAGGGCGACGAGCACCCCGACCCCGGGGCGACGCAGCAGCGCGAGGCCGGTGATGACGGGCAGGATCCATACTCCGACGATCGCGGCGTAGAGCGGCGGCAGCGAGGCGGAGACGGCTGCGGCGACGTTGTTCGCGGGGATCAGCAGGACGCCCCCGGCCGCGCCGATGGCCGCACAGGTGAGCAGGTACCGGGTCGGGAAGCGGCTCACGACGTCGCACCACCGCTGCCGTAGGGCGACGCGGCGACTGGCGGCACCGGCCGGGCTACCGTGCGGCCGACTCCCGCGTGACGCAGACGTTTCGCGAGGAGCAGCGCGAGCCAGACGAAGAACAGAGACGCGATCGCCGAGGCGGCGTAGGCGGCGACGAGCAGCGCCGGGCTGCTCATGATGTCCGTTGCGACGAACCAGAGGGTCGAGAACGCGGTGAGGAGCACGGTGTACCCGACGTAGAACAGCCACGGCTTCCAGACGCGGTAGAGCGTGACGAGGAACGGCAGTTCGACGAGCACCGCCATCATGAGCGCGGTGGGGATCTGCGCGTATCCGAACGGGGTGAACGGGGCGTTCACGAGCCCGGCGAGCACCGCGATGAGGGCTCCCGCACCCGGGCGCTGGAGGAGGGCCAGCCCGATGATCGAGGGGAGGACCCACAAGCCGATCGTCACCCCGAAGAAGACGACGCCGACGGTCGCGAAGCCGACGCTCGCCCAGTTGAGGGCGATCGACAGCAGTCCGCCGGCGACACCGAGCACGGCGCAGGTCATGAGGAAGCGCGTGCTGGCGCGTCTCCGGGTCGGGGGCACGGCGTGAGAGGTCATCGGTCTCCGATCAGGGGAAGGAAATCGCGGGGGAGGGCGAGCAGGACGAGAGCGCTGACGATCCAGAACGCGGCGATGAACAGCCAGTCGCGGGTGCGGAACGGAACGAGGTGACGCTCGGTGCGGGTCGGGTGGGCGCCGAACGCGCGCGAATCCATCGAGAGTGCGACCCGCTCCGCGTGCCGGATCGCGCTCGCGAGGAGCGGCACCACATAGCCGAGGTAGCGCCGGAGCCCCGCGATCGGGCCGCGTCCACCTGCCATGCCGCGAACCCGATGGGCGGCGCGGATGATCTCGAGCTCGTGCGCGAACCGCGGCACGAACCGGTAGGCGGCGAGTGCGGTGTACCCGATCCGGTACGGCACGCGCAGCTGCTGGACGAGTGATCGGACCAGGTCGGGGCCGTCGGTCGTCAGGCCGCCCAGCAGGGCGAGGGCGGCGAGGGTCGTGAGCCTCAGCGCCGTGGAAGCGCCGATGTAGAGCGCACCGGTGTTGAACCGGTAGTCGGCGATCGTGAACAGGTTCGTCGTGTCCGCGGTACGGGCAGGATCGGTCCACAGCGCGAAGCTCAGGGTCAGGACGATCAGCGCCGCGGGGATGCCGAGGAGGATTCCGAGTGCTGCGCGTCGGGAGAGCTTCGCGCCGATGAGGATGAGAGCGAAGGTCAGGCCGAGGAAGATCGCGGGGGTGAGTGGATCGCGCACGAAGATCAACGCGATCATCGCGGGCAGCGGGGCCGCGATCTTGCTCAGCGGATTGAGCCGGTAGAGGAATCGGACGGGTCCGTAGTCCGGTCTCACGGCGAACGGGTCGATCATCGCCGTCGTCGCCGCGGTCATGGGGCGACCGGCAGGTCGGCCAGGCGGCTGACGGAGCGCCACTCGGGATGGTTCGCCAACGCCCGCATCGCACGCGTGAGCGGTGGTGGTCGGAGGCCGGCCCGCTCGATGAGGTCGCCCGCCAGCACGGTCGAGGTGGGGCCGGCGCCGAGCAGTCTCCCGCCGGAGAGGACCGCGACCCGATCCGCGTAGTCCGCGACGAGCTGGAGGTCGTGGGTGACCATGAGCACCGTCGTTCCCTCGTCGCGCAGCCGGGCGAGCACGTCGAGCAGCTCGGCAGCGTGCTCGCGGTCCTGCCCGAACGTCGGCTCGTCGAGCGCGAGCACCGGAGCGCCGGCGATGAGCGCGGTGCCGACCGAGAGCCTGCGCTTCTGCCCGCCCGAGAGGAGGAAGGGGTGCTGCGCTCGCAGCTCGGTCAGTCCGAACCGGGCGAGCATCCTGTCGACCCGATGCTCCACCTCGTCGGCGGGGATGCCTCTGATCCGCAGTCCGTGGGCGAGCTCGTCGGCGACGGAGGGCTCGAGGAACTGGTGCTCGGGGTTCTGGAAGACGAATCCGATGGTCGCCGCGAGCGTGCGGACGTCGGCCTTCGCCGGGTCGAGGCCGCCGACGGTCACGGTGCCGCGAGGGGGCGGGACCACACCCGCGATCGCCTGGAGGAGCGTCGTCTTGCCCGCTCCGTTGGTTCCGATGATCGCGAGCATCTCGCCGGCGGGCACCGACAGCTCAACGTCGTCGAGAAGTGTCGTGCCGCGCTTCACGACCGACAGCGACCTGACCTCGACCGCAGGTGCGCGGTGCTCGCCCTCGGGTCCGGGGAGACGAGGTGCGGGGAGTTCGGGCAGCGCGTCGAGTCCGGCCGTCAGCTCGCGCGCGGTGAGGGGAAGGGGGTCGAGATCCATTCCGGCAGCGCGGAGGTCGAGTGCGGCGAGGGTCGCGATCGGCAGCCAGACGCCGAGCGCCCGCACCTCGTCGACCCGGTGGCGGAGCACCTCGTCGACGGTTCCGGTGAGGGCGACCCTGCCGAGGCGGTCGAGGACCAGCACGCGGTCGACCAGATCGATCGCGGCGTCGAGGTTGTGCTCGATGAGCAGGACCGAGCGGCGATCGTCCCGCACGATCCGGCGCAGGACCGCGTAGACCTCGTCGATGCCGACGGGATCGAGGTTGGCGGTCGGCTCGTCGAGCACGAGCAGCGGCGACCCCATCGCCAGTGCGCAGGCGATGGCGAGGCGTTGGCGTCCGCCGCCGGAGAGGCGGTCGGGATTCTCGGACCGGCGCTCCCACAGTCCGACCTCGCGGAGGGCGCGTTCGGCTCGCGCGAGAACCTCGTCGGTGGGGACGAGGAGGTTCTCGGGGCCGAAGCTGACCTCGTCGAGCACCGTCCCGGTCACGATCTGTGCGTCGGGATCCTGGAAGACCATGCCGACCGTGCGGCTCGCCTCGGCGACGCTGATCTCGCGGGAGGATCGTCCGCCGATCAGCACCTCGCCCTCGAGGCTCGCGGGCACGGCATGTGGCACGAGTCCGTTGAGGGCGAGGGCGAGCGTCGACTTGCCCGACCCCGAGGGCCCGAGCACGAGGAGCACCTCACCGGGGTGAACGGCGAGGTCGACGGCCAGGGGAGTGGGTCGAGTCCCGCCCTCGTGGAGGATCGAGACGCCCACGGTGCTGAGCAGAGCGCTCGGCCTCGGGCGGTCGAGGTGCGGGTCGGAGGCAGGCGCGCTGGCTGCGGACAAGCGGCACCTCCGGGTCGGCGATCAGAGCGCAACTGAGCATAGCCTTACCTATCTTCGCGAGCCAAGGATGGCCGGCCGTCAGAGTGAGGCGAGCACGAGCATCCAGCGTCAGCGGCGGGGAGGAGTCGTACGGTGGAGGCATGCTCGCACTCTCCGACGGAACCCTCCTGCCCGACATCGGCTTCGGCACCTACCCGTTGAAGGGAGCGGAGGGCACCGGTGCCGTCCTGAGCGCCCTCGAGATCGGCTACCGCCTCATCGACACCGCCGTCAACTACGGCAATGAGGACGCTGTGGGGAGGGCGATCGCCCAGACCGACGTCGCGAGGGACGACATCGTCGTCACGACGAAGCTCCCGGGCCGCGACCACGGGTACGACGAGACGCTCGCCTCGTTCGACCGCTCGGCGGCCGCGCTGGGTCTCGACACCGTCGACCTCTATCTCATCCACTGGCCGAACCCCAGCGTCGGGAAGTTCGTCGAGACCTGGCGCGCGATGGTCGCTCTCCAGCAGCAGGGTCGCGTGAGGTCGATCGGGGTCTCGAACTTCACCGAGGAGTTCCTGCTCCGCATCGCCGATGCGACCGGCGTCATGCCGTCGGTGAACCAGGTCGAGTTGCACCCGTTCTTCCCGCAGGAGCAGCTGCGGGCCTTCCACGAGGAGCACGGGATCGTGACGGAGGCGTGGAGCCCGCTCGGCAAGGCCGCCCCCGTCAAGGAGGCGGAGCCGGTCGCCTCGGCTGCACGTGCGCACGGGGTGAGCGCGGCGCAGGTGATCCTCCGCTGGCATCAGCAGATCGGGTCGGTGCCGATCCCCAAGTCGGCGAACCCCGACCGTCAGCGGGAGAACTTCGAGCTCGGCGGGTTCACCCTCACCCATGACCAGGTCGCCGCGATCTCGTCTCTCGGGCGGGCGGACGGCCGACTCTTCGGGGGCGACCCGAACACGCACGAGGAGATGTGACGCATGCCGTCGCGCTAGGAGCGGGGTGCCGGCCTCCATGCCAGTGAGCGAGCAGCGCCGGTGCGCGCCACCCCGAGCGCGATGGCGTGCCCGATCGCGGTGAAGACGACCGGCGCGAGCACGGAGCTCAGTACGGCGACGAACTGGAGTCCGGGCGCCAGCGAGACGACGTCGAACGCGACGAGCACCACAGCGCTGAAGATCGCGCCGGCCACGACCGCGCCGAGGTAGAGGAGCCAGACCGGCCGCTTCCGGTAGCGGGTGATCGCGTACGGCAGCTCCTGCAGGGCTCCGATGAGGGCGGTCGCAGCGATCGCGCGCACCGAGATCGACGTGAAGGGCGAGACGACGACACCCGCGATCACCGCGGAGAGCAGTGCGACACCCGGACGGCGGAGGAGGACCATCGCAATGGCACCGGGCAGGAAGTAGACGCCGAGTGTCGCGCCGTAGAGGAACGGGGCCGCTGCGGCGACGGTTCCGCTGATCAGTCCCTCGAGCACGAAGACGAGCCCACCGGCCACGCCGATTGCGGCGCAGGTGAGCAGGATCGCTGTCGTCTGGCGCTGCATGCGCCAAGCCTAGGGTGCGCTCCGTCCCCTCCCCAGCGCATGACCGGGACCTTGGTCCCGCGTTCTCCATGCCGGCGCCGCGACGTCCGCGGCGGCGATTACCATGAGCGGATGGCTGCCCCGATCGCACTCGAAGCAGGCCTCGAGACTCTCCGTTCCACGTTCGGCTACGACGCGTTCCGCGGACAGCAGGGCGAGATCATCGACCAGGTTCTGGGCGGCGGCGACGCCATCGTCCTCATGCCGACCGGCGGCGGCAAGTCACTCTGCTACCAGATCCCCGCCCTCGCCCGACAGGGCACGGGAGTGGTCGTCTCGCCGCTCATCGCGCTCATGCACGACCAGGTGTCGGCACTCCGCGCGGTCGGTGCGCGGGCCGAGTTCCTCAACTCCACCCAGGACTCCGCCGAGCGCAGCCGCGTCGAGCAGGCGCTGCTCGCCGGCCAGGTCGACCTGCTCTACGTCGCGCCCGAGCGGCTCGCGCTCGAGAGCACCCGCCGGCTGCTCGACAACGTCCATAACGCGGGCGGTCTGTCGGTGGTCGCGATCGACGAGGCGCATTGCGTCGCGCAGTGGGGTCACGACTTCCGACCCGACTACCTGACTCTCGGCGACCTCGGTGAACGCTGGCCCGACGTGCCGCGCATCGCCCTCACGGCGACCGCGACCGAGGCGACCCATCGCGAACTCGCGATGCGGCTGCGGCTCGATGACGCGAAGCATTTCGTCTCGAGCTTCGACAGGCCCAACATCCAGTATCGAATCGTCCCGAAGGACGATCCGCGTCGGCAGCTGCTGTCGTTCATCAAGAACGAGCACGACGGCGACGCGGGCATCGTCTACGCCCTGTCGCGCAAGAGCGTCGAGCAGACCGCCGAGTTCCTCGCTGCGCAGGGCATCAAAGCCCTGCCCTATCACGCGGGTCTCGACGCACGCGTGCGCGCAGCCAACCAGAGCCGCTTTCTCCGCGACGACGGCATCGTCATGGTCGCCACGATCGCGTTCGGCATGGGCATCGACAAGCCCGATGTGCGCTTCGTCGCCCACATCGACCTGCCCAAGTCGGTCGAGGGCTACTACCAGGAGACGGGTCGCGCCGGGCGCGACGGCCTGCCCTCCACGGCGTGGCTCGCCTACGGGCTCAACGACGTGGTGCAGCAGCGTCGCATGATCGAGACGTCCGAGGGCGACGAGGCGCATCGCCGTCGCCTGTCCGCCAACCTCGACGCCATGCTCGCCCTCTGCGAGACGGTCGACTGCCGTCGTCGTCAAGTGCTCGCCTACTTCGGTCAGAACCTCGCCGAGCCCTGCGGCAACTGCGACACCTGCATCGAGAAGCCCGAGACGTGGGACGGCACGGTCCCCGCCCAGAAGCTCCTGTCCACCGTCGTGCGCCTGCAGCGCGAACGCGGCCAGCGTTTCGGCGGCGGCCAGATCATCGACATCCTCCGAGGCAAGACCACTCCACGCACCACGCAGCACGGTCACGACAAGCTCGCGACCTGGGGCATCGGCTCCGATCTCGCCGAGCAGCAGTGGCGCGGCGTCCTGCGCCAGCTCCTCGCCCAGGGGCTGCTGGCCGTCGCCGATGACGGGTACGGCACTCTCGTCCTCTCCGAGGGCAGCGCCGGGGTGCTGTCCGGATCGACGAAGGTCGAGCTGCGCAAGGAATCGCCGAAGGCCGCCCGGTCCGCCGGTTCGGGCAGTGCCCGTCGGGCGGTCGTCGATCTGCCGCCAGAGGCCCAACCCATGTTCGAGGAGCTGCGCGAGTGGCGGGCCGCCGAAGCCAAGGAGCAGGGCGTCCCCGCCTACGTCGTCTTCAACGATGCGTCGCTCCGCGAACTCGCGACCGTGCGTCCGACCACGCTCGATGGTCTCGCCGGCATCACCGGTGTCGGCCAGGCCAAGCTCGACCGCTACGGCGAGAAACTGCTCGAAGTCCTCACCTCCTGACTCAAGAATCGGCGTCCGACGCGCGTTCTGTTCGCTGAGCGAACCTTTCGCTTTCCGCGCAGGTGACAGCCGTGCGGCGGCCCCGTCAGACTCGTCCGAAAGCGGCTCGCCGTCCCTTCTCGGACGGTATTTCTGCGGCCGCCCGGGGGATACAGGGATTTTTCATGGCACGTTCTGTGCGTTTTCGTGGCCGCGCTCTCGCGGTCGGGCTCTTGGCACTCGTGCTGGGTATCGGAGGGGTCTCCGTCTCGATGACGGGCGCTTGGTTCACGGCGACCCGTTCGGCGAGCGCGACCGTGACCGGCGCCCTCCTGTCGCTCGGCAACATCGGCGACCGGGATCAGGCGTCGATCGCCGTGTCCGACGTCTACCCCATGACCGACGGCCAGGCCTCGTCCGCGGCGCGTTCCGAATGGGTCACGGTCCGCAACACCGGCACGATCCCGCTCGACTGGACGCTGTCGGTGGTGAATCCGAAGGCGGTGGCGCCTCTCACGGCGGCGCAGCTCGCGATGTTCCGGTTCCAGCTCTTCAGCGAGCAGGGCCAGCCGGTGACCTCCATCCTGCGGCTCGGCGACATGCCGGCGGCCGCGCTGCCCGGCTCGTTCCAGACTCAGGGCAGCGCCCTGGCAGCCGGTGGGCAGTCGAAGGTCGAACTGCGGATGTGGCTCGACACGGCCGCGGACGACCGCTTCCAGGGAGCGCAGGCGTCGTTCGACGTCGTCATCAACGCTCTTCAGAACGGCGCGGGCGGCATCACATCGCCGACCATGACGTTGACGGCGGAGAAGAGCGGCTCCCCGAGCGGCGTCTCGACCTCGCTCAAGTGGTCCGACATATCGGCCGCGCTCCGTTCGAACGGCGTCGCGGATTCGCCCGTCTACACGGTGGAGCGTTCGCAGCGCGGCGACTTCACCGACGCGACAACCGTCTACACCGGTGACCTCCTCGCCGCGTCGGACACCGACGGCGGCGTGCCCAGCTCAGTGGTGGGGATCTCCTCGCGCGACAGTGCGGAGTGCGCGGTCACGAATAAGGGAGAGGTCTACTGCTGGGGCTACGCCCTCGTACCTCGACTCGGTGATGGGACGTTCGTCTACAACGGGCGGCAGGCGCAGCCGACTCCGGTCCTCGCGACCGGAGAATTGACCGGTAAGCGAGCGGTGAGTGTTGTGACGGGTGGGGCGACGACCTGTGCGATCACGTCGGACCAGCGTCCGTACTGCTGGGGACGTTACCCCGGCGCCGGAAGCTCCGAGGCGGGTAAGCCGGTGGCGGTCAATATGAGCGCGCTCGGGTCCGATCGCGTCAAGCAGATCAGCGTGAGCGTCGCCAATGGAGCGAACTGTCTCCTGACGGTCAACGGCAAAGTTGCCTGCTGGGGATACGGGGTCTACGGAACGAACGGCTCAACAGACACGATCATGACTCCGCGCACGATCGACAACGGAGCGCTGCAGGGCAAGACCGTCGTCAGCATCGCGGGGAGTGGACAAGGATATTGCGCCCTCTCCAGTGACGACTCCATTGCCTGCTGGGGTCTCGAGGTCCAGGGATCCCTCGGTATCGGCTCGACCCCGTTCCCGAACAGAACCGGCGTGAACTCGGGTTACGGAAGCTGGGCTCCCATCGCGGTCGATAGTGGCTCCATCGCCGCGGGCACGCGGTTCACGGGGCTATCGGGCGGTGACGGCACGGTCTGTGCCAAGACGGACACCGGTGACTTCTACTGCTGGGGTCTCATGGGCGGCGGCATCGACTCGGCCGGACGGCCTGTAGCGAAGGATCGCCCCACTCTCCTCGCCACGCCGGGCCTCTCCAAGCCCGACTCGGTGTTCATGCGCGGTCCCGCGACGACCGACTTCCAATACGGCAGCATGTGCGCGCTGAAATCGGGCAGCGTCTACTGCTGGGGTTCGAATGTTGCCGGCTGGCTCGGACTCGGGCTGTCGACGGCGTCGCCTGTTCCCATCGTGAGCACCCCGACACGCGTGACGGGCGGAATCGTGGGCACCGGGCAGGTCGCTCAACTCGACGCGTACGGCTTCTCACCCTGTGCACTGATGACGGATGGCCGCGTCTCGTGCTGGGGCAGTAACTTCCGCGGCAGCATGGGCAACGGGTCGGTGCCGGTCTCGAATGACGGATCGGACTACAACGTGTCCTCGCCGGCCCCCGCCGCCATCTCGACCGGGTTCTCCGCAGCGTGCGCGACCGGTGCGCAGTCGGTGAACGGCAAGTGCACCCTCGTCACCGACGGGTCCTACACGTACCGGGTGCGTGCTGTCATCTCGAGGATCGGCTGGACCAGCCCCTGGGCGGTGGCCGCGCGCTCGTAGGCGGGGCGGAGTTCGCGCGCAGATCTCAGGTTGCGCCAGATACCGTCGCGTCATGACTTTCGACGATGATGCGCGCATCGATTCGAGCAAGGTGCGACGTCGCGGCCGGGGCCGCGGCGTCGCCATCGGCGCCGGAGGCGGCGGCATCGTCGTCATCGGCCTGTTCCTGCTCTCGCAGGTCCTCGGAGTCGACCTCACGGGCCTCGCGCCCGTCCTCGATGGTGGCGGGTCGGGGAGCGGCACCAGTCAGGAGTCGGAGGAGCTGACCGGCTGCTCGACCGGAGCGGACGCCAACGCCTCAGTCGACTGCCGCATGGCCGGGGCTGCGACCTCGTTGTCCGCGTTCTGGACTGTCGAGGCCGGGTCCGTCGGCGCCTCCTCCTACGTCGACCCCGACTTCTTCCTGTTCGATCAGAGCACCGACACCGGCTGCGGTCAGGCGACGAGCGCGGTCGGCCCGTTCTACTGCCCACCCGACACCGCGATCTACATCGACACCGCCTTCTACGACGACCTGCGCAGCAAGTACGGCTCCACGGGTGGCCCGCTCGCCGAGATGTACGTGGTCGCGCACGAGTGGGGGCACCACATCCAGAATCTGACCGGCGTGCTCGAACGGGCGCAGGACGGCCAGACCGGCCCCACCTCCAACGGAGTGCGGGTCGAACTCCAGGCCGACTGCTACGCGGGAGCGTGGGCCGCAGGCGCCTCGCGGGACGACGGCACGTACGGCGAAGCCCTGCTCGAACCGATCACCGACGCCCAGGTCGCCGACGCGCTGAGCGCAGCGGCCGCCGTCGGTGACGACCGCATCCAGGGCACCACGGCGAACTCGGAGACGTGGACGCACGGCTCCAGCGAATCCCGCCAGAAATGGTTCACCACCGGCTACAACGATGGCCCCACCGCCTGCGACACCTTCGCCGTCGCGACTCCCTGACGGGAGGCGTCACTGCTCGTCGGCGGTGTCCACGATGTCGGCGGCGGCGTTGACGAGAGCCAGGTGGCTGAGTCCCTGAGGCAGGTTGCCGAGGAAATCGTGCTCGTCGACGGAGATCATCTCGGAGTAGAGACCGACGTCGTTGGCCTGCGCGACGAGACGATCCATGAGGGCGATCGCCTCCTCTCGCCGCCCGACGCACGTCAGGGCGGAGACGACCCAGAACGCGCACGCCACGAAGGTGGCCTCCTCCTGGTCGACACCGCTGTAGCGGTAGACGAGGGTGCCGTCGCTCAATTCCTCGACGATGCGGTCGATGGTCCGCGACATGCGCTCGCCGCGGTCGAAGCCGCTCGGCGCGTGGAGAAGGACCGAGGCGTCGAGGGCGTCACCACCGGGGTACATCAGGTAGGCGCCCCGCTCCTCGGACCAGCTGTTCTCGTCGACCCAGTCGACGATGAGCTGCCGGTTCTTCTCCCAGGTCGCGCGCTGCTTCGTCGTCGGTGAGATGGCGCCGAGATCGGCGAGCCCGATCGCGGACTCGATGGCCTGCCAGCACCCCATCTTGCTGCTCGTGTAGTGCTGCTCCTCCTCGAGCTCCCACATACCCGCGTCCTTCTCCTCCCAGCGGATGCAGGCCTCGTCGGCGAAGGAGCACAACACGTCGCTCGTCGCCCGGTCGAGGATGTTGCCGCCCTGGGCGTAGCCGTTCATGATGGCCAGCATGTCGGCGAAGACGCCCAGCTGGAGCTGACCCGCAGCGGGATTGCCGTCGACGACCGGACCGATCCCGCGCCATCCGTCGGCCTTGATCTTGCGGGTGCCGTCGGGCAGGCTCCCGTCGAGCCGGAAGAAGATCTGCATCTCGCCGTCGTTCGCCTTGAGCGCTTTGAGCAGCCATGACACGGCGGCGTGAGGCTCCTCGCGCAGGCCGAAGCGCAGAAGAGCCCGGGTCGTGTACGCGAGGTCGCGCACCCAGGCGAACCGGTAGTCCCAGTTCTTATCGCCGTCGAGCGACTCGGGCAGACCGGCGGTGGCGGCGGCCATGATGGCGCCGGTGGGGGAGTAGATGAGGAGCTTGAGCGCGAGCGCGCTCCGGTGGACGGCGTCCGCCCAAGGGCCGTCCCAGTTGAACTCGCGCGACCAGGTCGCCCAGCTCTCGATGGTGCGGTCGACTCCCTCATCCACGATTCTCGGGTCGGGCAGGTGGATGGGCTCGTCGTCGGTGCCGACCAGGCAGAGGAGGTGGCGGGATCCCGCCGATGTGGTGAAGGCGCCGCGGAACTCCGGCGCGTCGAAGTCGCTTCCGGGACCGTCGTCGGGCGCATCGATGCGGCCGTGCTCGAACCCGACGAGCGCGATACCGATCGCCTGCGCACGGAGGAGGGGGCCGTGGGCGGTCTCGATCCGTTCGATCTTCTTCTCGCCGAAGAGGTCGCCGGGCACCACCGACCACATCATGTCGACCTCGCCCGAGATCCCGTCGATGCGGCGGGCCAGTTCGGCCCATGGGAGGCGACCGGCGACACCGGTGACGAGCGCATCGGTCACCTCGACGACCCCGTCGGCGGTGGTGAAACGGGTGCGCAGCACGTTCGTGCCGTCGACGTAGTCCCGCTGGGTGGTGAACGGGCCGGTGGGCCGCAGCTCGAGGTATCCGCCGCGCCTCTGATCGAGGAGGGCGGAGAAGAGGGGCGCCGTGTGCATGGCGGGGATGGGCAACCAGTCGATCCGCCCGTCGCGGGCGATGAGGGCGATGGTGCGGCCGTCGCCGATCGCGGCGTAGTCGCGAAGGTCGACGTATCCGTCGCGCCGGCTCTCGCTCACGTCGTCGATCTCGGTCTGGCCGTCTGCGGGGGTGGGGCCCATCGCTCAGGGTCCTCTCTGTCCATCGAACGCTAGAACCCTAATGATCAGACCCTGTACGAACCCCGCGCCCCCGCCCGTTGAGCCCGTCGCAACGAGCCTCCGCCTCGCCTCGCCCGTTGAGCCCGTCGAAACGAGCCTCGCCCCGCCCGTTGAGCCCGTCGAAACGAGCCTCGCCCCGCCCCGCCCGTTGAGCCCGTCGAAACGAGCCTCCTTCCCACCCCATCTGCACGGATCAGGACCGGTCGCACGGATCAGGTAAAAACCCCGATCCGGTCCTGATCCGCGCAGAAATCATCCTGATCCGCGCCGATCTCCTGATCGGTGCAACAAGGTGCCCGCGGAGGAGCAGAATCAATCGGTGAGCACATCTGGCGGCAATCGCGCGATCATCGCAGCACTCGGGGCCAACGTCGGGATCGCGATCACGAAGTTCATCGCCGCGTTCTTCTCGGGGTCGGCGTCGATGCTCGCGGAGGGTGTGCACTCTCTCGCCGACTCGGCCAACCAGGTGCTCCTGCTCATCGGCGGACGCCGTTCCCGTCGAGCGGCCGACGCGGAGCACCCATTCGGTTACGGCCGGTCCCGCTATGTGTACGCGTTCATCGTCTCCATCATCCTGTTCTCCGTCGGTGGCGTCTTCTCGCTGTACGAGGGCGTCGAGAAGCTCGCCGATCCCCACCCTCTCGAGAACGCCTGGCTTCCGGCGCTGGTCCTCGTGATCGCGATCGGTCTCGAGGGCTTCTCTCTGCGCACTGCCGTCAAGGAGTCGAACCACACGCGCGGGAACCAGTCCTGGTACCAGTTCATCCGCCGCGCGAAGGCGCCCGAGCTGCCTGTCGTCCTCCTCGAGGACTTCGCTGCTCTCATCGGTCTCGTCCTGGCGCTCGCCGGGGTCGGGCTCTCGGTGATCACCGGTGACGCGACCTGGGACGGCATCGGCACCATCGGGATCGGCGTCCTCCTCATCGCCGTGGCCGTCGTCCTCGGCATCGAGACCAGCAGCCTCCTCATCGGCGAGGGAGCGAGCACCGGGGACGTGAACAAGATCGTGGCGGCGATCACGAGCGGTGATGACGTCGACTCGATCATCCACATGAAGACCCTGTATCTCGGACCCGACGAGCTGCTCGTCGCCGCCAAGCTCGCGATGCCGGCGGCGAGGTCGCTCGACGAGGTGGCCGCGGCGATCAACGCCGTCGAGGAGCGGGTCAGGGCCGCGGTTCCCGCCGCGCGTGTGATCTACCTCGAACCCGACGTCCTGCAACGCGCCTGACTTCGGACGGCTGCCCGGTCTGAATGCCGGTGACTACACTCTCTTCGTGAAAGCGAAAATCGGTCCAGCAGGCGGTCCGGGGCGATGAAGGTCGGCCTCTTCCTCACCAACGAGCACCCGACGGGTTCGGACCTTTCCGCGGCATTCGACGACCAGTTGTGGTTCGCCGAGGCCGCGGCCTCAGGTGGATGGGAATCCCTTTTCACCGGTCAGCACTTCGTCAGTTCGGGGACTCAGCGAACGCAACCCATCCCGTTCCTGGCCAGGTTGGCGGCTGCCGCCCCCGGCCTCTCGCTGGGCACGGGAATCCACCTCTTCTCACTCGGCAACCCGGTCGCGATGGCGGAGGACTTCGCGAGCCTCGACGTCGTGAGCGGGGGGCGTGTCATCGCCGGGCTGGGCATCGGCTATCGGCCCGAGGAGTTCGCCGCCTTCGGCATCGACATGACTCAGCGAGCTCGCCGGTTCGAGCGCAATCTCGAGATCGCCCGCGAGCTCTGGTCGGGTCGACCAGTGACCGTTGATGAGGAGTGGTGCCGTCTCGATGAGGCGGTGATCGGAACACGACCGGTCCAGGACCCGCTACCCGTATGGATCGGGGGAACGGGGCCGCGCGCCATCGAGAGGGCCGGACGTCTCGCCGACGGCTGGATCATCAATCCCGCGGCCGACTCCGGCTCGCTCGCCGACCTCGCCCCCGGCTACCGGTCAGCCGCCCTGGCCGCGGGTCGGCCGAGTCATGTCGCGGCTTTCCGCGAGGTCTATTGCGCGGCGACGGACGAGCTCGCTCGGGAGACCGCCCTGCCGCATCTCGCCCGCAAGTACGCCGGATACAGCTCCTGGGGGCAGGAGCGCGGTCACGTCAGCGATCAGAGCCTGGCCGGACCCGTCGATGAGGTGGGGCGGGATCGGTTCATCGTGGGATCCCCCGAGACGGTGCTCGCGGGGTTGCGGAGCTTCCGCGACACCATCGGTGTGGACGAGTTCATCCTGCGCACCGACTGGCCGGGCATGCCGGTGGGCGACTCGCTGCGTTCGATGGACCTTCTAGCGAGAGAAGTCCTGCCGGTGCTCAGGGCGGACGCGGTCGTCTGAACCCGGCGCTCAGGTGTGGGGCGTGATGATCTGTCGCAGCGCCGTTCCTGCAGTCAGGTCATCCATCCCTTCGTTGACGCGGCTGAGCGGCACCCGTCCGGAGATCAGACGCTCGACCGGTAGTCGTCCGACCCGCCACATCTCGACGAAGCGCGGGATGTCGCGGGCGGGCACCGCTGAACCCAGGTAGCTTCCGACGATCGAGCGGGCTCCGGCGACGAGGTCGAGCGGCGCAATGGACGCCCGGGCGTCGGCCCGGGGAAGCCCCACCGTGACCGTGGTTCCACCAGGGCCGGTCAGTGCGACGGCGGTCTCGAAGGCTCGTGCACTGCCGGCCGCCTCGACCACCGCATCGCCGGTGATCCCCGCCGCAGAGGCGTCGTCGGGGGTGTGGACCGCATGGGCGCCGAGATCGGCCGCGATCCGCAGCTTGGCCGGGTTGGCATCGACCCCGATCACTTCGACATCGTCATGCGCCAACGCAACCAGGAGGGCAGCCATCCCGACCCCGCCCAGGCCGACGACGACGAGCCTGCTGCCTGCCTTGGGGCGGGCCGCATTGACGACTGCTCCGCCGCCCGTGAGCACCGCGCACCCCATCAGGGCCGCCACATCGTGCGGCACTCCGTCTCCGACGGGGACGAGTGAACTGCGGTGGAGGACGGCGTGGGTCGCGAAGCCGGAGACCCCGAGATGATGCGCGATCTCGGCCTGCTCGCGTCGGAGACGGCGGCCGCCGCCCAGGAGTTCCCCGGCGGCGTTCGACGCGCTGCCTCGGCTGCAGGGGACACGCCCGTCGGTACGGCATTCGGCGCATTCCCCGCAGCGTGGAAGGAAGCTCGCCACAACGGCGTCACCGGGGCGGAGGTCGGTTACGCCCTCACCGACCTCCTCGACGACGCCGGCGGCCTCGTGACCGAGCAGCATCGGGAGAGGCCTCGGCCGATCGCCGTTCACCACCGACAGGTCGGAGTGGCAGATGCCCGCAGCCTCGATCCGGATCATGACCTCATGAGGTCCAGGGGCGTCGAGGTGAACCTGGCAGACGGTCAGCGGTCTCGATGAACGGTAGGGCGCGGGTGCTCCCGACGTTTCGAGCACGGCGCCAGTGATGAGCATGGCGTCCCTCAGCGCTCCGCCGGGGAGACCGTCGACGGAGCCGCGCTGTCCTTGAGCTGCTGGCTCATGTCGCGCCCCTGCGTCTCCTTGAGGAGGGCCAGGCAGACGAGCGTCACGACAGTCGCGACTCCCATCATGACGATCACCGGGTAGTAGCTGCCGGCCGCGGTGACGAGCGCGGCGGCGACGAGCGGGGTCGGACCCGAGATGATCGCGCCCGAGAACTGGTAGCCGAGCGAGACTCCCGTGTAACGCGACTGCACATCGAAGGTCTCGGGGAGGAACGTCGACAGGACCGAGTGGAAGGGCGCGTGTCCGAAGACGAGCCCGATGCTCACCGCCAGCACGAGCAGGACCGGATTACCGGTGTCGACGAGCAGGAAGAACGGCCACATGAACACGCCGAGCACGAGGGCGCCGATGACGATGACCGGCCGTCGCCCGATCCGGTCCGACAGCGCGGCCCACAGGGGGATGGCGAGGAAGTCGAGGATCGCGCCGATGGTCAGGGCCACGAGCGTGTCGGCGCGTGAGAACCCCGCATTCTGGGTCGCGTAGGTGAGCGCATAGGTGCTGATGATGTAGAAACCGACGTTGAGGGCCGCCTGCACGAAGATGACAAGAACGACGCGACCGAACGCGTTGCGCAGCACATCGAGGATCGGCACCTTGAGCTGACGGCCCTCCTGCTGCAGCTTGCGGAACAGCGGTGACTCCGAGATCTTCAGGCGGATGATGAGGCCGATTGCGATCAGCACGATGCTGGCGAGGAACGGGATCCGCCAGCCCCACGCCTCGAACTGCTCGTCGGTCAAAGTCACGGAGAGCAGGTAGAGCACGAGGCTCGCCGCGATGAGCGCGATGGGCACGCCGGCCTGGGGCCAGCTGCCGTACAGACCCCGCCGCTTCGATGGCGCGTGCTCCACCGCCATGAGCACAGCGCCGCCCCATTCGCCTCCGACGGCGATGCCCTGGATGAGTCGGAGGGCCACGAGGATGATCGGGGCGGCGACACCGATCTGCTGATAGGTGGGCAGGAAGCCCACGACGACCGTTGCGATACCCATCATCAGGAGCGTGGTGATCAGCGCGGTCTTGCGGCCGATCCGGTCGCCGAAGTGGCCGAAGATGATCCCGCCAATGGGACGGGCGGCGAATCCGACCCCGAAGGTCGCGAGGCCCGCGAGGGTGCCCGTCACCGGATCCAGTTCGGGGAAGAACAGCTTGTTGAAGATGAGAGCTGCGGCCTGGCCGTAGATGAAGAAGTCGTACCATTCGACACTCGCGCCGACGAGGCTGGCGAGCGACACCCGTCGTGCCTCCTTGAGGTCGACTTGGGGTTCGGCAGTGGTGGTGTCGGTCATCGATCCTCCATTGGATTCAAGCGGACTCGGCGGGGAAATGGTTCACTCTGCGAACCGCGAATCCGGATGGCGAAATGGACTGTAGGGGTGACCATCGAGGCTGTCAATCCGAAATCGGAGATTGATTTGGTCACGTCGGGCACGTACCTTCGTGTTCCATGGAGCGAATCGAAGGTTCGGAGAGCGGATCAGATCTGCAGACCGTGGTGCGGGCGGGTGCCGTTCTGTTCGCCTTCGATCAGAACACTCCCGAACTCGGTCTGAGTCAGCTGGCCACGAAGCTCGGCTTGAGCAAGGCCGCCGTGCACCGCCTCGCGCAGACCCTGGTGAGCCTCGGTCTCCTCGAGCAGAACCCGACGACGCGCACGTACCGGCTCGGAGTCCGGCTGCTGCAGCTGGCTCATGTCGTCCAGTCGTCCCTCGACATCAGACACGAGGCCAGATCCCATCTGCGCGATCTGCGGGACTCGACCGGGGAGACCGTCTATCTGATGCTCCGCCGCGGAGACGGCGCCATCTGCGCGGACCGTATCGAGGGCTCGCATCCGATGCGAGACCTGTCAACCCCGCCGGGGACGACGGTCCCTCTCACGATAGGGGCCTCGGGTACGGCGATTCTGTCGACCCTCGACGATACCGAGGTAGAGGGGGCCGTGAGATCTCTCGATTCCAAGACCGCGGCTGATGTGATCGAGCGGGTCGACGCGGCTCGCGCACGGGGTTTCGCGATGACCCGGGGTGACATCTCCGAAGGTGTCGGGGCCATCGCGATGCCGCTCCTCGACGACCGAGGTGCGGTCGTCGGTGCGGTGAGCGTGGGAGGCCTGCTGTCGCGTGTCGAGGCCTCGCAGGTGGAACTCGCGGCTGCGGTGACGCGAACCGTTGTCGAAATCGCCGAGGCGATGGGATGGAAACAGGTATGACTCTGCGAAAGCTGCTCGCACAGGCTGACGGGCCCGTGGTTATCCCGGGTGTCGGGACCGCCCTCGAAGCACGAGCGGCCGAAGCCGCGGGCTTCGAGGCGATCTACGTGAGCGGATACGCCACAGCGGCCTGGCGGCACGCCGTCCCCGACATCGGGCTGATCGCGCTGGCCGAGATCCGGGAGGCGTTGGAAGCGGTCCGATCTGCGACGACAGTGCCGCTCCTCGTCGATGCCGACACGGGGTACGGTGACGTCAGCAACGTGGCGGACACCATTCATCGTCTCGAGGCGTCCGGAGCATCCGCCATTCAGGTCGAGGATCAGACCTGGCCCAAGAGGTGCGGCCACCTCACCGGGAAGTCGGTCGAGCCGATCGAGGTCGCGGTGCGCAAGGTGCGCGCTGCAGTCAGGGCGCGCCGCGATGACGCGACTCTGATCATCGCCCGCACCGATGCCCGGGCGACCCACGATCTCGACGAGGCCATCGAGCGCGCGCGTCGCTTCCACGCGGAGGGGGCTGATGCCCTGTTCATCGACGCGCCCGAGAGTCGCGAAGAGCTCGAGCGCATCGCCGCCGAGGTACCCGGCCTCAAGGTCGCCAACATGTCCGAATCCGGCCGCACTCCGTCGACGACTCGTGCGGAGTTTGCCGAGCTCGGCTTCGAGATCGTCCTCTACCCCACGTCGGCTCTTCGCATCGCATCTCGGATGTTCGTCGAATTCTTCGCAGATCTCGCGCGCGAAGGCGACTCCTCGTCGTGGTCGGGGAGGATCCAGTCGCTCGATGCGCTGAACGCCCTGGTCGGGCTCCGTGAGATCGAGGAGTTCGAGCGCGCAGTCCTAGCCGACGACGGTCCGATCCGAGCATGAGCGACTTCGACGACATCCTCGTGGGCGCGATCGACCTGCACCGCCACGGCTTCCCAGAGATCACCCGGGACTTCCGGACTCCTCTCGCGGACGCGGACGACATCGCGCTCTGCCGCGACGCGGGGATGACCGCTGTCGTGCTGAAGTCGCACACGTGGCCGACCATGGGCCGCGCGATCCTCCTCGAGCAGCTCGTGCAGGGCATTCGCGTCGTGGGAAGCGTGACATTGAATCCGATCGCAGGTGGGATGCGGCCCGAGGTGGTCGAGCTCGCAGCTCGCCAGGGAGCCGGGGTCGTGTACCTCCCGACGGTCGGTGCCCACAATGACGTCGAGCGGGGCGGCATCTCGCACACGATCGAGACCCAGCTCGGTCACTTCGACGCCCATTCGCTTCCATCGACGACGGTTCTCGACGACGAGGGTCGGCTGACTGGCGAGCTGAACGCTGTTCTCGACGTCATCGACGAGCACCGACTGATGGTCTACTCGGGCCATCTCGCGCCCCACGAGGTGCTCGCCATAGCCCGGGATGGACGCCTCGCCGATCGCTTCGTCTTCTCCCACCCCGACAGTCATTCGATCGGTGCCGATGACGCGACCATCGTCGAGATCGCACGGCTTGGGGGTTTCATCGAGATCTGCGCCCTCGGCACGTATCCCCGGATCGGCCGAATCACGCCCGCCGGTCTCGCCCGCATCGTCGGTCTCGTCGGTGCAGAGCGTTGCGTGCTCACCACCGACTACTTCTTCGACTGGTGTCCCCCGTCGAGCATCATGCTGGCCGACCTGGCCCGCGATCTCGCCGCCGAGGGTATCTCGAGGGCTGAACTCGATCTCATGCTCCGCCGTAATCCCAGCCACCTGCTGGCGAACACGCTGACGACACCCATCCCCGCCCCAGAAGAGGAAACACCATGACGCAAACCACTGACCTGAACTCGCTGCTCGCGCAGATCAAGACCGATCGCGGCGTCGTCCACCCGAACCTCGCGATCTCAGCGCGTTTCGATCCTCCGCTGCTGGAGCAGTTCCATACGTCCTACATGCACGCCGTGCACCGTAATGAGACGCTGGATCGCAAGACGAAAGAGCTCATCATGCTCTCAGCCGATGCGGCGGTCTACTTCACCTACGGCTGCAAGTTCCACATCGGGGAGGCGCTCAGGCACGGGGCGACGGTGGAGGAGATCTCCGCCGCTCTCGAGCTCGTCGGACTGGTCGGCGGATTCCACGTTCCGATGATGGCGTTTCCGCTTCTCGCCGAAGTTCTCGACACCGACGAGTTCGCGCACATCCGACAGAGCTGGCCCGAGCCCCCGTCGACCGAGGGGTGACACGCTCGCTTCGCTCAGCGGGCGGGGGTGCGGCGGGTGCGCAGAGGGCGGGCGGCGAAGCGGCCCACGGCGGTGACGACCGTCTCGAACGGCCCGCGCACCTTGATCAGGGCGAACAGTGTGCCGAGCAGCAGCGCGACGACGACATGCGCGAGCCACAGCACAGGACCGGAGTCGTACTCGTAGGGCACCACCCCGCTCGGTGAGGTCATCGCGACGACCTCGGGCACGATCGCCGTCAACGTGACGTGGACCGAATAGACGGTGAGCGGGATGGCGCCCGCGCCGGCGATCGGCAGCAGGATCCGCTGCACGGCTCGCGACGGATCGGGCAGCAGAGCAAGCAGAACGCCGATGACGAACGCGGCGATCCCGGCGGTCAGCAGCAGATCGGGCGTGGTGCCGGTGTGGGGGATCGCAGCGAAGAACCACCACGGGCTGCCGGGCAGGGGCGCCCCTTCCCCCGAGCCGGTCAGCAGCACGTCGACGATCGCCGGGCCGTCATTGAGGTACCCCGCCGCGAGCGCCTCCCGCCCTCCGAACACGTCGAGGGCGAGCGCGCTGACGATGGCACCGAGCGCTGCAGAGGCCGCACCGAGCCCAGCGATTTTCAGCCCCAGGGTCCGCCGTGCCGCCGCCCCGGATGCGCGAAGCAGCGCGCGCCCGATGAGCAGGCCGACGATCCCGTAGACGATCCAGGTCAGCGCCGGATAGATGCCGGTGACGGCGAGGCCTCGGAGCAGTGCGATCGGATCGGCGAGGTCGAGCCAGTCGGGAGTGCCCACCTCGTACTCGATGCCCAGCGAATGCCGGACGGCCACGTTGACGGGCGGACCGACGAGAGCCGAGATCGCCGCGACCACGATCAGCCAGCGGTCGCGGAGGCCGACCACGAGGGCCATCACCCAGAACAGCACCCCGTAGTACGCGATGATGACGAAGACGTTGGTGCTGAGCACCCCGAGCGTGAGGCCGATCGCGAGCAACGCGGCTCCGCGCCCGACGAGCATCCGACGCGCGCGGCCGGGCTGGCCATCGGCGAGGAACCGACGGGTGACTAAAGCTATGCCGACTCCGGCGAGCACGGCGAACAGCGCGGCCGCTCGCCCGGCGACCAGCTCTCCGATGAGGGTGTGGCTGCCGTCCTCGTTGCGATTCCAGGTGTGGGCGGCGAACATTCCGGCCAACGCGATGAACCGGGCGATGTCGATCGCGATGACGCGCCCGGTGCCCGCGCGGTCAGCCGTGGGCGCCGTCATGGAGACACGCTACCCAGACATGCGGGCGATGGGTCGCCCTGCGGACGAATGCAGGGGCGGCGATCAGGCTGCGGTGCGCTATCTCGGACGGCGAGGACGGTGGCCCACGACGGAAGCTGCTTCGATGAATCCGCCTCGAGCCCGGAGGCCGCCGTGTCAGCCACGCCGCGCGTCTTCGCCCGGTCGCAACGAGGGGCGACCGCCGAACTCGAGCTGCTCGCACATTCTGCACCCGGACGGCTGCGATCGGAGGGGCTTGAATTCGAGGCCGTCAGGGCGTAGTGAGCGTTACACCCGTAGTTCTCGAGGAACACGGAGCGGGGCAACACCCGGTCCGGTTCTGGGCAATTCTTCAGCTGACCCGCATTGGCACTCGGGTGCCTAGAGTGCTAACTTGCTGGCATTGAGCCGGTTTGGCTCAACTCTCAGAACCGGAAGGAGATTGATACTCATGGCAATGACATTCGACCCTTTCAGCGAGCTGGATCGCGTCGCCGCGTCGCTCCTCCAGCCGCATTCGGGGCCCCGCGTCATGCCGGTCGACCTCTATCGTGATGCCGACCGATACGTACTGAACGCGGACCTGCCGGGCGTGGACCCTGGTTCGGTCGACGTCGATGTCGACGGGCAGCTGCTCACCATTCGGGCGCAGCGCACCGCCGGATCCGTGAGCGGAGCCAAGTGGCTCGCGCAAGAACGCCCTGCGGGGTCCTACCTGCGTCAGTTCAGCATCGGCGAGGGCGTCGACACCGCCGGCATCTCGGCGAGCTACGACAACGGGGTGCTGAGCGTCATCGTCCCCGTGAGCGAGCGTGCGAAGCCGCGCAAGATCCACGTCCAGAACCAGGCGTCGAACGACCAGGACCAGAAGACGCTCGCGAGCTGATCGATAAGAGGCCCTGCGCTCGACGGGCGCGGGGCTGCGGATCCGCTCCTCCACCTGACTTCCCGTCCGGCGGAGGAGCGGCTCCCGTCAGCGCACCGATTTGCGCTCGTAGATCGCCGTCGACCAGATGTATCCGACCAGCACGAACAGCACAGCCCAGCCGATCGCGAGCGCCGGGTTCCAGCCGAGGGGAGTCCCGAGCAGCAGGCCGCGGATCGTCTCGATGAACGGCGTGAACGGCTGATACCGGGCGAACTCCTGCAGGCCCGCAGGCATCGAGTCGGTCGGCACGAAGCCACTGCCGAGCAGAGGCAGGAACGTCAGGATGAGCGGCAGGTTGCTCGCCGTCTCGACCGACTTCGCCTGGATGCCCATCGCGAGGCCGATCCAGCTGATCGCGAAGGCGATCAGTGCGACGACTCCTGCGGCGGCGAGCCACTCCAGCGGCCCGGCCGTGGGGCGGAACCCGATCAGCAGTCCCACCGCGAGGACGAGGGCCACGGCGATGATCCCCTGGATCGTGTTCCCCAGCACGTGCCCGGCGAGCACCGACGCGCGCGAGATCGCCATGGTGCGGAACCGGGCCGTGATGCCCTCGGTCATGTCCATCGAGATGGTGATCGCGATTCCCCCCGCCGTGCCGGCGATCGTGATCGCGAGGATCCCGGGAAGGACGTAGGCGATGTACGCCTCACGGCCGCCCTCCGGATCGACCCCGGGCAGGCCCGCACCCAGAGTGCCGCCGAAGACGAAGACCACGAGCAGCAGCGCGACGACCGGCCCGATGATCGTGAACAGCGAGAGTCCGGGGTAGCGGATCATGTGCAGCAGGTTGCGCCGCAGCATGGTGACGGCATCGGCGACGACATGGGACCGTCGGCGCGATGGAGCGACCGGCGGACGGCTCGCGGTAAGGGCGGTCATGATTCGGATCCCTTCGTGTCGGTCAGTCCCGGGCGCTCCGTCTTGCCGGTGAGGGCGAAGAAGACGTCGTCGAGGTCGGGAGTGTGGATGCTGAGGTCGACGACCTCGATCTGCGGCGTGGCGAGGGTGTCGAGGACCGCCCGCAGGGCGTCGACGCTGCCATCGCTCGGAACGGTGAGGGTGAGCGCGGAATCGTCGCGGGCCGACCCGGCGAGGAGATGCGCGGCGGAGTCGAGGGCGGAGTCGTCCGCGAACCGCAGCCGGAGATGCCCGCCGGGCACGAGCCGTTTGAGCTCGTCGGGGGTTCCGTCCGCAACGATGCGGCCTCCGTCGAGTACGGCGATCCGGTCGGCGAGTTCGTCGGCCTCTTCGAGGTACTGCGTCGTGAGCAGCACTGTCGTGCCCTCGGCGACGAGGTCGCGCACGATGTCCCACATGGTGTGCCGACTGCGCGGGTCGAGGCCCGTCGTCGGCTCGTCGAGGAAGATCACGCTCGGTGTCGACACCAGGGTCATCGCGAGATCGAGACGACGCCGCATCCCACCCGAGTAGGTCGCGAGCGGCTTGCGGGCCGCCTCCACGAGGTCGAACTGCTCGAGCAGCTCGGCCACCCGCGTCTTGGACCGGGCGGCTCCGAGGTGGCGGAGGCGAGCCATCAGCAGCAGGTTCTCCTCGCCGGTGAGCAGCCCGTCGACCGCGGAGAACTGACCGGTGAGGCCGATCGAAGCGCGAACGGTGTCGGGGTCGCGGACGACATCGGCGCCGTCGACCGACGCCGTTCCGCCATCCGGGCGCAAGAGGGTGCTGAGGATGTGCACCGTCGTGGTCTTGCCGGCGCCGTTCGGGCCGAGAAGAGCGGTGATCGTTCCGGCGGGGACCACGAGGTCGACACCGTCGAGCACGACCTTGTCGCCGTACGACTTGCGCAGTCCGCTGACCGCGATGGCGGGAGTTGCCATGACCGTTGCTGTCTCTCTATCGGGATGGCCGGGTCAGGCCGCGCGCTGGATGAGGACGTCGCCGAACTGGGTGCGGGCGCGCACGGCGACCGTCTGCTCCGTCGACTCGGGTCCGCGATCGGCGTCGAGCTCGTTGCGCACCCGCCCGGATTTCGAGGAGACGTCGAGCCACGCGGGCACGCCCGGCCTCACGCCGATGGTGACCTGGCCGAACCCGCTCTCGACCTCGATGGAGCCGCCCGACACCTCGCGCAGCTGAATGCTGCCGTAGGCGGTCTTGGCTGTCACCGAGCCGAGCGCGGTGGTGATGTCGAGGTCGCCGTAGGAGAGCTTCGCCTCGATGTCGCCTCCGGACTCGCCGACCTGGACGGAGCCGTGCGAGGCCTTGAGGATCGCATCGCCGGTCACCTTCCCGATCCGGATCTGACCGTGGTCAGCCGTGACCTCGACGGCGCCCTGAGCTGTGCCGACCGCGGCGCTCCCGTGCCCCGCGCGGAGCCAGAGGTCGCCGGTGCGGTCGAGGTCGACGGACCCCAACGCGGCCTTGATGCGCGTGGCGCCCAGTCGGCCGGTGGTCTGTACTCCTCCGACCGAGATTTCGGCGGTGAGGCGGGACCCGGCGGGCAGCTCGACGAGCACGTCGATGGACTCGGAGGGACCGATCCACGACGCCCGCGGCTTGGGTCCCGTGACGGTGAGACGCCGGCCGTCGAAGTCGACGCTGGTCTCCTCGGCTCCCCGGCGATCGGAAGTCTTGCCGGGGTCGGTGGGTGACACCGTGACCACCGTGTCGGCGCGCTCGCCGGCGATGATCCGGATGCTGCCGACGGGCAGCTTGATCGCGACGTCGATCGGGGTGGGGGTTTCGTAGGTGGGCATGCTGACGCCTCCCTTTCTCTGGGCGTGACTGGCGGGCCCCGCGGCGCGCGGAGCTCGTGAAAGTGATGTGTGCGGTTAGCGGGCCCACCCGGCGAAGCTGTCGCCGGTCTTCAGGGAGCGCTGGGCGGATCTGCGTTGGCGGGGTTGGAGTGCGGTCGCGATCGCACGGACCAGCCATGCGTTCACGGACAGGCCGTCTGCGGCGGCTGCCTCGTCGACTCTCGCCTTGAGGGCATCGGGAAGGCGGAGTGTGGTGCGCGACGTGCTGGCCTCGTCGATGTCGATCGGTGCGGCGGGCAGGTCGTCGGTCTCGGTATCGGCGGTCGGCGCTGTCACGACGAACTCGATCTCTCGCCCCCTCAGTCGGAGGTCGACCGAACCGGGCGCGAGGTCGCGAGTGATCTCACCCGCCGCGGCGGAGAGCGCATCGAGCAGCACCAGACGCGTTGCGGCGTCGAGTGCTGCGGTCAGTCGTTCGGCGGCGGCGCGGGTGTCTTCCGCGCCGTTCGCTGCGGCGTCGACCAGCTGCTGCTGGAGGTCGCCGACATAAGGTCCGAGATCCATGCCACCAATATGACACCACTATGGTGTCACGTCAAGCGCAAGTGGTGTCACGTTCGGAACGGATGCATTCGACGAGCTGGCGGCCCCTGGCCGGCACGCATCTGTACGTGCGACGCTACGGAAATGGAACGCGTACTCGGCATCGGCGGCTACTTCCTCCGCGCATCGGACCCGGCGGCGCTCACCGCCTGGTACCGCGACAACCTCGGACTCGACTCCGACCACTACGGCATGTGGCAGCAGTCCGCCGGACCGACGGTGTTCGCGGCTTTCGAGCCGGACAGCGACTACTTCGGCTCGTCGACGCAGCAGACGATGCTCAACTTCCGGGTGCGGGACCTTGACGCGATGCTCGAGCAGCTGCGCGCGGTCGGCGCAGATGTAGCGGACGAGATCCAGGACATGGAGGGCGTCGGCCGTTTCGGCTGGGTGACCGATCCCGAGGGCAACCGGATCGAGCTCTGGCAGCCCGCCTGATCGCTACCGCGGGTCGAACTCGCGCGCGTTGCCCCTGTCTTCCCCCGAGCTTGATGTGTACAGTGTGCACATTAGGATTGATGCCGAGGTGGGGGCGACGCGTGACCGATTCGACACCGATCGCAGCTGACGCCGACAGAGCTCAGCTGAACCGCCGCAACCTGCGCACCTTCAGGCAGGTGCTGATCAATACGGCGGTCGCGAATCTCACGACGAGCTTCCTCTGGTTCGGGCTCACCTTCTGGGCGTACATCGAGACTCAGTCGGTGCTCGCAACCGGGATCGTGGGCGGCACCTACATGCTGTTCGTCGCCTTCTTCGGCATCCTCTTCGGCTCGATCGTCGACCGCCACCGCAAGCACCTGGTGCTCGTCCTCTCCAGCAGTGTCACCCTCGGCTCCTTTCTCGTCGCAGGAGTCATCTACCTCGCGGCACCCGAGGGCGACCTCTCCGATCTGGGCAAGCCGTGGTTCTGGTTCTTCGCCGGGATCATCCTGTTCGGCTCCGTCATCGAGAACATGCGCAACATCGTCCTCTCGACGTCGGTCACGCTTCTGGTGCCCGAGGAGCGGCACGCCAACGCGAACGGTCTGGTCGGCACGGTCCAGGGTGTCGCGTTCATCGTGACAAGCGTCTTCTCCGGGCTCGCGATCGGTTTCATCGGGATGGGGGGCACGCTGCTCATCGCGATCGTGTTCACCGGGTTAGCCTTCGCGCACCTCGCCTTCATCCGCATTCCCGAGGAGGAACGTCGAGACGCCGATGGCGAGCGCCCGCCGACGTTCGATGTCGCGGGAAGCATCCGCGCCGTGCGAGCGGTCCCCGCTCTGTTCGCGCTGATCATCTTCTCTATGTTCAACAACCTCATCGGGGGCGTCTACATGGCGCTTATGGACCCGTACGGCCTGGAGCTCTTCCCCGTGCAGATCTGGGGCACCGTGCTCGGCGTCGCCTCCACCGGGTTCATCGTCGGAGGGCTCCTGGTCGCGAAGTTCGGGCTCGGGCGCAACCCGATCCGCACCATGCTCATCCTCGTCATCGTGATGGGTGTGCTCGGCAGCTTGTTCACGATCCGCGAGTTGTGGTGGATCTACGCCATCGGGATCTTCCTGTACCTCGTGACCATCCCCGCTGTGGAGGCGGCGGAGCAGACCGTCATTCAACGCGTCGTGCCCTACGAGAAGCAGGGCCGGGTGTTCGGGTTCGCGCAGGCGTTCGAGTCCGCGGCGGCACCGGTCACGTCGTTCCTCATCGCGCCGATCGCCCAGTTCGGAGTCATCCCCCTGCTCGACTCGGACGAGGGGCAGCGCACCTGGGGTTGGCTGCTGGGTGAAGGGGACGCCCGGGGCATCGCGCTGGTGTTCTTCTTCGCCGGCATCGCGATGGTCCTCATCGCGTTGGCCGCATTCATGAGCAAGCCGTACCGCATGCTCTCGCAGGAATACCTCCGGGATTCGGATCAGGAGCCGCCTGCTTCGACTGCGCGACTCCAGCCGGCGGAGGGCTGATCGGTGCCCTCCGAACCGGGCATCGTCGAAGTCGTGTTCATCCAGGGCGCCGGCGCCGGTGCGCATGACGAGGACGCGGTTCTCGCCGCGAGCCTCGCGGAACACCTCGGCGCCGGGTTCGCCGTGCGATATCCGGTGATGCCGAACGAGGAGGACCCCGACGGCGACGCGTGGAGGCGGACCATCTCCGAGACGCTGGCGTCGGGCGGTGGGCCCGCCGTCCTCGTCGGTCATTCGGCCGGTGGATTCCAATTGCTCGCTCACCTGGCCGCGGAAGAGGTCGAGCGATCGGTGGTCGCGGTCTGCCTCATCGCTGTGCCGTTCCCGGGCGGCGACGCCGACTGGACATTAGACGGATTCGACCTGCCGCCCCGCGTAGCCGAAGCTCTGCCGACCGAAGCCGCCGTATTCCTCTACGCCAGTCGGGACGACGACATCGTGCCCTTCGCCCACCGAGACCTCTATGCGGCGGCGATCCCGGGTTCGGTGACTCGAACCGTCGCCGGCGGACACCAGCTCGGCGATGATCTCCGCGCTGTCGCCGACGACATCAAAGGTGTGATGGCAGCCCGACGCGATTGACGCAGCTGCGGGACGAAGCGGTCGTGATTGCCGGTTACTCGGCGCCGGGGCGGCGCATGTTCTTGCGCGCCCATTCGCCGATCTGATCGAGCAGCGGGGTGAGCTCGGCACCCCCTGGCGTCAGCTCGTAGGACACCGAGACCGGCGGCCCCTCGGTCACCGTGCGCCGGACGAGCCCCGCCTCGGCCAGTTCGCCGAGGCGCTCGGACAGGACGGTGTCGCTGATCCCGCCGATGGCACGGCGCAGGACGACGAAGGACGCGGGACCCTGCTCGAGCGCGCCGACGATGACGCCGTTCCAGCGCTTTCCGAGGATCGAGAAGGCCAGCGTGATGGCCGCATTGCACGAGCGATGCTCCTGCGCGACGTCGACCATGACGAAGAATCTACCATGCTAGGTTTTTCAGTGTTACTTTGTTTTCCGTAGCGACTGCTCATCACGTAGTGGAGGATTCATGAAGCTGTTCCGTCTCGATGCCAGCATCCGCGTAGAGGGCTCGCAGAGCCGAGCCCTGGGCGATGTCGTAGAAGCCGAGTGGCTGCGGGAGGACCCGGGGGCCGAGATCATCCGCCGTCACGTCGGAACCGAGCCGGTCCCCGCGACGGCATGGGCCAGTGCGGTGGCGGGCGGGGCGACCCCTGAGGGCGCTCGCACCCCGGCGCAGCGCGCGGCGATGGCGCTCGCCGCAGCCGATGTCGATGCTCTCGAGCAGGCCGACGCGCTCCTGTTCGCCGTGCCGCTCTACAACTTCGGCGTCTCGCAGCACTTCAAGACCTGGGTCGACCTCATGATCACCGATCCGCGCATGGCACCCGGAGCGCCCTCGGTGATCGCCGGCAAGCCGACCGTGCTCGCGACCGTCCTCGGAGGCAACTACTCGCCGGGCACGCCCCGCGCCGGCTGGGATCACTCCACCGACTGGATGAAGCGCGTGATCGCCGACGTCTGGGGTGCCGACCTCCGCGTGGTGAAGCGTGAGTTCACTCTGGTGGGAGTCAACCCGGCCCTCGACCAGTTCACGGACATGGCCAAGGAGCTGCATGAGGCCGCCGAGGTGACCGCGCGCGAGCACGGCCGCTTCCTGGCCTCGAAGATCGCCGTCTGATCTCTCTGGTGGTGGACCCGGCGGCGTGTTAGCGTCGCGACGATCGTGATCGAGAGGAGGTGAGACCCATGAGCGCAGTATCCGCAGTGGGCGCTCCCTCGCAGTCCACGATCGCGCGGCTGAACTAGTCGCCGCCGGGAGTGCCCTTTCCGCATCACGCGAAAGGCACTCCGATGGACACCTACTCGACTTCAGACCTGCAATTCACTCCGGCCAATCCGTTCGGGTTGCCCCACCCTCCTGCCCGCGCCGGCCGGGCTCTGGTCCTCGGTGGCGGGGGAGCCGCCGGGAACGCCTGGCTGATCGGAGTCCTCGCCGGTCTCGCCGACGCCGGCCTCGACGTGACCGGCGCCGACCTGACCGTCGGAACCTCGGCGGGCGCGACGGCTGCGGCGCAGCTCGCCGGTGCGGATGCGACCCGGCTCTTCTCGGAACTCCTCGCCGCCCCGCCGCCGTCGACGCGGGCGAGACCCGACGGCACCGGGCCCGGAACCGATCATCTGCGTCGACTGACCGAGGTGATCGCATCATCTGCGGATGCTGCTGATCTCCGGCGACGGATGGGCGAGATGGCGCTCGAGGTGACAGCGGCGTCGGATATCACCGACCGATGGCGGGCTGCCGTGGAGGCCCGGTTCTCCGCTCGCGAGTGGCCGGACCGCCGCGTGCTCCTCACGGCGGTCGACGCCCGCACGGGCGAACCGGTCGTGTTCGACGGGAATTCGGGCGTGGGACTGGTGGACGCCGTCGCCGCGAGCACGGCCGGCGGCGGTTTCGCCTACCGCATCGGCGAACACTTCTACATCGACGGCGGCTATCGGCGGTCGAGTGAGAATGCCGACCTGGCGGCCGGATCCGAGCGCGTGCTCGTGCTGTCGCCCCTGGGCGGTCGGGTGCTCACTCCGGTGGAGTGGGGCACGCCGCTCGCGACCCAGCTCGAAGAGCTCCGCGCGGGCGGCAGTCGCGTCGAGACGATCCTGCCGGACGGTGCCTCGCTCGCGGCATTCGGCGACAACATGACGGCACTGTCCGCTCGCATCCCTGCGGCCCGAGCCGGCTACGAGCAGGGCCGGGCCGCCGCCGGCCGCATAGGCGAGTTCTGGCAGTGACGTCGTGGTCCCATGTCTCGGCATCGGAGCGCGAGTACAACATGTCGCGTAGAGCGGCTGGACACTGCGCCGATCGTCTGCGCCCGCGGAGGGGACGCCACGGACCTAACGGGCGACGGCCTCGAACTCCTCCGCTGCGGCCCCCGTCAGCTCGTCGTCGAGGAGCGAGCTCGCGAGCGCCGGAGAGATCGTGGCGTCGTGGGAGCCCGCCTCCATTGCGGACTGCAACATCTCGACCGTGCTCAGGCTGGCTGCCAGGATGCGCGGCCCCGTCTCGGATCCGAGCTCTCGCAGACCGCGTACCAGAGCGGTACCGTCTCGTCCGGCTTCCCCGGATCGGCGAACGTAGGGCGCGATGAACTGCGCTGAGACGGCCGACGCGAGCAGCATCTGGGTCGGGTGGTAGACGGCGGTGATGAGCACCTCGCGTCCGGCGTCGGTCAGTTCCTTCGCCACGGTCAGGCCCGCAGTGTTGCAGACGAGCTTGATCACGACGCGGTCTCCGAGAGCCGCCACCCTGTCCGCCGACGCGCGGACATCGGCGATCGTTCGGCCTGTCGCCTGGGCGAAGAATCGGGCCCCGTCGAATCCGGCGACCCAGTCGGCGAGGGCGGGGAGGTCCGTTGCGGTCAAGCCCGCCCGATGCAGGATGAGCGGATTGGTCGTGACCCCCGAGAAGATCCCTGTCTCGAGAAGGGGCGTGAGTGCGGTGCGATCCGCGCTGTCGAGATAAAGCATTGCTGTCTCCTAGAAGGTTCGACCGTCGGCTTGGAGGTCCGAGAGCGCGAGATAGCGATCCCAGACGTCGTTGCGATCTGCGGTGGGCGAGGTGGTTGTTGTGATGGGGGGAGACCATGACCGACTGAGCTCATCGACGGTCTCCCCTCGGACTACGGCGGCAGCCTGAATGGCGGCCCCGCGCGCGGTGCCTTCGGGCGCTTCCACCGTGTTGACCGGTCGACCGGTGAGGTCGGCGAGTACCTGACGGTAGGCGAGTGATCGCGCGCCTCCGCCGACTGCGATCGTGCGTCCGGTCACCTCGATGCCGTGCGAGGTGAGGAGGCGTTCGCCGCGCACCAATCCGAGCGCCACGCCTTCGAAAGCGGAGAGGGCTATCTGTTCGCGACTCATCGACGACGTCAGGCCCGCCAGCATGCCTCGTGCCGCAGGACGACGCGGTGAACGCTCGCCATCCAGATAGGCGGCCAGCACAGGGCGGTCGGCGTCGAGCGGTGCAGCGAGGGCGAGACGTGCCAGTTCGGTGTGGTCGACACCGAGCAGGCGCGCCATGGCATCGGTGACCTTGGTCGAGTTGAGCGAGCAGACGAGGGGAAGGAATCCGCCGGTCACATTGGCGACCCCGTCGATGCTTCCCGTCGGGTCGTGAATCGAACGCGGTGTCGTCGCGAACGCGACCCCCGACGTACCGAGGCTGTAGCCGATGTCGCCCTCGCGGAGTCCGATCCCCTGGGCGGCGAGGTGCTGATCGCCGCCGCCCGCGCTGACGACCGCCCCGGCGTCGATGCCCAGGATCGCCGCAGCTTCGGCGGTGATACGGCCCGCACGGTCATTCGGACCGAGAACGTCGGGGAGAAGCGCCGACCAGTCGCGATCGGCGATCATCTCGTTGAGGATGTCGGTGCGCCAACGATTGTCGTGCGCCGAGAAGTATCCCGTTCCCGAGGCGTCCGAGCGGTCGGTGACGTGCAGTCCGGTCAGGCGGAATGTGAGCCAGTCATGGGGGACCGCCAGGTGCCGCACCCGAGCGAAGTTCTCCGGCTCGATGTCGCGCATCCAGGCCAACTTGGAGATCGTCAGCGCTGCAGACGGGGCGAGGCCGATCTCATTCGTCCACCATGAGGTGGTGCGCGCCTCGAGCAGCGCGGCTGCCTGAGGGGCAGATGTCGTGTCGTTCCACAGTTTGGCGGGGCGGATCACCTGCCGCGAGGAATCGAGTGCGACCAGGCCGTGGCATTGGGCTCCGATGCTGACGCCGACCACCCGCACATCGAGGTCGCGCAGCGCGGAGCGCACTGCGGTCACGAGAGCATCCCACCAGGCTTGCGGGTCCTGCTCGCTGACGGGCGGTGTGGTCGGCGGATGCGGCGCGCGCCCCGTCGAGATCAGTTCGCCCGAGACCAGATCTCTGACCTCGGCTGTGCACGACTGGGTCGAGCTGTCGACGCCGACGACTACTTCTCGCACGGGACCGGCTCCTCTCCGCCCCGGGGTGCGACCCAGGCGCGAGGTCGTTCGAGAGGCGGCAGGTCCTCCGGCAGATCCTCGATCTTCCCCACAGCCCCCGCGGGATGGGTGCTCATGAACTCTTTCCAGGTGTAGCCGCGTGTTCTCATCAGGACCTCGGCCAAGGCATCGCCCCAGGCAGCCTGGGCGATCGTGATACCCGTTGCGATCACCCCACCGAGCTCCGTCGCGCTGTCGACGGAGACGGCGACGCTGTGATCGGCCTCTCGGGCGAGCGGTGTCGCGTGGCTCCCGCTGAGCGCGATGACCCTGGCTCCTCTGCTCCGAGCGATCCGCGCAGCCTGGAGGACCTCGTCGGACGCACCGCCCTTCGAGATCATGAGCACCACGTCGTCGGCGGTGATCGCACCCGACGCGCCGTGAAGGCTGTCCATCGGGGAGAAGGAGACGGCGGGAGTGCCCGTCACGGAGAAGATGTGCGCCATCCGCCTCGCCACCGTGCCAGAGGTCCCCGAACCACCGATGAAGACTTTGCCCGACGAGCTGAGGATGAGGGACACGGCGTCGACGAACGATGCGTCCAGTTGCGGCAGCAGATCGGTGATCGCCGTCGCCTCGAGCGCCAGGCGTTCGCGCGCCACCTTCAGGATGTCGTCCTCGACCGTCACTTCAGTCCTCTCGGGCACGCTCACATGTGCATCGTGGGTGTACGTTTGAGCGTACACGCGCAAGGCGGGTCCATCAATCACGTGGAGAACGCAATGGAATCGAGGTCCGGATACTCTGCTCGAATGAGCACTCCGGAAGCCGGCGGCACCGAAGGGCGCGCGCTCCTCGCCGCCGTCGCGCGGGCCTACTACATCGATGATCTGTCGCGCGTCGAGATCGCCGATATGTTCGGCGTCTCCCGGTTCAAGGTCTCGCGGTTGCTCGCACGTGCTCGGGACGAGGGTGTCGTCACCATCGAGATCAACGACGGCGGCCTGCCCGATGCCGTCCTCGGCGAACGCCTGAGGGAGGCGCTCGGACTCGCCTCATGCGAAGTCGTTCGCTCGCACGGCGACGGAGATAGCATGCGGTCGCAGGTCGGTGCTGCCGCGGCCGCGAGCCTGAGCGGCACGCTCTCGCCCGACGAGGTGGTGGGGGTTTCGTGGGGGCGCACCCTCAACGCGACGACCTCGGCCCTCCGCTATCTGCCGCCGCTGACCATCGTCCAGCTGACCGGCTTCGTCGCGGGTGATCTGGCCTCGTCTCCGATCGAGGTGGCCCGCCGTGTCTCGGACAGGTCGGGTGGGAATGTCTTCCCGATCTTCGCGCCCCTCTTCGTGCAGGACGTCGGCACCGCCCAGTCCCTTCGCGATCATCCCGACATCCGAGCTGCGCTCGATCTCTTTCCGCGGGTGACGACGGCGCTGCTCTCCGTCGGAGCATGGGAGCCGTCGGATACCCAGGTGCGAGAAGTCCTCTCGAAAGATGATCTCGACGTGGCCGTGCGCGGGGGATGCGTCGCTGATATCGCCGGAATCCTCGTCAAAGCCGACGGGACCCCCGTCGAATCCGATCTCGAATCTCGCAGCATCGGCATCACCTACGAGCAGCTCCGCGCGGTTCCCCGGGTGGTCGCCGTTGCGGGCGGCCCGGCGAAAGCGGCGGCGATCATCGCAGTCGCGCGAGCGGGCCTGATCACCGAACTGGTCGCCGATCATTCGCTCGCCGGCGCAGTCCTCGCTGCTCTCGATGCTTGAGGTGGCTGGATCGCTCTGGTCGGTCGAGGAATCGGAGCGGGCTGAGATGGCGTCCGAGCTTGCGCGAGCGGGGCTCCGTCGCCTGCACTGGGACATGTCCGACGGCGTCTTCGCCGCACCCGGCGGTTTCGATGCGAAGACGGCCGAACGGCTCGCGATGGCGGCGGGCCTGCGGAACGAGGCGCATCTCATGGCGGTCGACCCGCGCCGTGAGGTCGACGCCTGGACCGATTTCTGCGACCGCGTCTTCGTGCACGTCGAGGCAGAGGGATGGGAAGCGGCCGTCGATCGTGTGGTCGCGCGGGGCAGCGAGCCGGGTCTGGCCGTCTCGCCCGGCACGGCCGTCGACGGGCTGCCCGACGGCGTGAGCATTCTCTGCATGACGATCGTGCCGGGGCAGGCGGGGTCTGCTTTCTCCGACCCGCTGCTGGCGAAAGCCGTCCGACTCGCCGCCGACGGCACGCGCAGCGTCGGCATCGACGGTGGAGTTCAGACGGCTCACGCGGCTCGGGCCGAAGAAGCGGGAATCGGGTGGGTCGTGGTCGGCACCGACCTCATCGCGCCCGGTGGACTCGCTCGCTGGGCCCCGCGGCTCGCGCCGGCGATCTGAGCGACGCCCGATCGGGCCCAGCCCGTATCCCGGAGCTGATCGCTCCCGAGTGCATTTGCGCGGCTCTTGCCTGCGCAAACGAGCGCAAGAACCTGCTCACACGCGCGCCGGGCTTGCAAAAGCGTCAATAGGCGACCTAGTATCCATCTCAGATGGGCGGCATCTCCGCTCAAATGAGCAGTGGCGCTGAAGGTCACTCGGCAAGGAGGACGAGAAAATGCGACGACGCATTCCGAACGAAGTCGGCATCGCGGCGGTGGTGCTGCTCGTGGCGGCGGTCCTCAGCATCATCTCGCCGAACTTCCGCACCCTCGAGAACGCTCAAGTGCTACTTCTCAACGGTGCGGTGATCGCCTTCCTCGCGCTCGGCCAGACCTTCGTGCTCCTCACCGGAGGCATCGACCTGTCGACGGGTTCGAACATCGCCCTCACCGGCATGGTCGCCGCTCTGACGACCCTCGTTGCGCCGTGGTGGGTGGCGGTCCTCGCCGCCCTCGCCGTCGGCATCCTCGTCGGAGTCGTGAACGGCAGCCTCATCTACTACCTCAAACTGCCGCCCTTCATCGTCACGTTCGCCACGTTCGGGGTCGCCGCGAGCATCCCGCTCATCCTCACCGGCGCCAGCTCCGTCAACGTCGGCGACCGCTTCTTCGCCATCATCGGCCGCAGCTCGGTATTCGGGATCCCGATGCCGGTCCTCCTCGTCGCTGTCGCGGCGATCGCGTTCTCGATCCTGCTGCGCTTCACCGCGACCGGCGTGCACGTCTACGCGGTCGGCGGCAACGCCGAGACGAGCCGCCTCGCGGGGGTTCGGAGCGGCAGGGTGATCGTGCTGGCCTACGCCCTCAGCGGGGTGTGCGCCGCAATGGGCGGACTCATCGTGACCAGCCGACTCATGGTGGGCTACCCGAGTGCCGGATCGGGCAACGAACTCTTCTACTCGATCGCGGCCGCGGTCGTGGGTGGAGTCAGCCTGTTCGGCGGAATCGGCTCCATCGGCGGCGCTCTTCTCGGCGCCGTACTCATCGCCACGGTCTCCAACGGGATGAACGTCGTCGGCGTCCAAAGCTACTGGCAGCCCCTGGTCATCGGCGTCATCATCCTCGTCGGCGTCGTCCTCGACACTCATCGACGAAGCCTCTCGCTCGGGTCGCTCTTCAAGCACTTCGGCAAGGGCACAGCAGTGGATGCCGCCCCCCGCCAGGGCGCCCCCACCGCCTGAACACGTGGAGGCGGGATCGAGCCGCCCACCTCCGTTCCCTTCATCCGGCTCACCTGCTATCACCAACACCGATCAAGAGGAGTTCCCCATGCAAAGACGCATCGCACTGCTGTCGACTGCAGCAGCGGTCGCCCTGCTGCTGTCCGGCTGCAGCGGCGCCATCGACACAGGAGTCAGCGACGGCGGCGGCTCGACCGCAGCCTCCGGCGAGATCCCGCGTCCCGACTCGTGTGACGATGACACGCCTTACATCGCCGTCGCACTGCCCAACCTCACCAACCCGTACTACGTGGCCATGAAGGCGGGCTTCGAGGAGCAGGGCAAGACCCAGGGCTTCAACGTCGAGGTGCAGATCGCCAACGACGACGACGCCCAGCAGCTGTCCCAGGTCCAGTCGATGCTGCAGAAGAAGCCGTGCGCGCTGGCCCTCAACGCCGTGAAGTCCGAGCCGGCAGCGGCGATCGTCAAGGCCGCGAACGATGCGGGCGTCCCCGTCTTCACCGTGAACGTCACCGTCTCGCCTGACGCCCTCGAAGCGCAGGGCGCCAGCGTCGTGCAGTACCTCGGTGCGGATAACTCCGCGGGTGGTACCCAGATGGCGGAGCAGGTGCTCGCCGACCTCGGAGCCGACGCCGACCTGAAGATCGGCTTCGTCACCGAACCCGACGAGGTGCCGACCGTCCAGCGCGACGAAGGCTTCGAGAAGGGCATCGCGAGCGACGCGAACGCCTCGGTTGTCGCGAAGGTCGACGGCAATGTGAAGCCCGACGACAGCCTCGCCGCCACCACCGAGATGCTGAGCGGAAACCCTGACATCAACGTCATCTTCGCCAGCACCGGACCCGCGACCTTCGGTGCGCTGCAGGCGATCGGCGGCAACAGCAACGTGAAGCTCTACGGATTCTGCGCCTCCGAGGAGCCGCTGACCGAGCAGTACGCAGGCTGCGTCGCACAGGAGCCCCAGTCCTACGGCAGCCAGGTCATCGACCAGATCCGCGACTGGGTCGACGGAGGAACCCCGGAGCCCGAGATCCTTCTCTCGCTCAAGCTGTTCACCACCGGCGACACCCCCGCACCGGGCGAGGTGGGCTGAGATGACGACGGCGACGGACTCGCTCGAGACCCGCGGGCTCGAGGCACAAGACATCGTCATGAGCTATTCGGGCGTGACCGTGCTCAAGGGCGTGTCCGTCGCCGTCCGCCCCGGCGAGGTCGTCGGCCTCGTGGGGCACAACGGGGCAGGCAAGTCGACCTTGATGCGCATCATCTCGGGCGCGGCCAAGCCGGATTCGGGTGCCATCACGATCGGAGGACGGCCGGAGACGCTCGGTTCTCCGATCGACGCGCTTCGATCGGGGATCGTCACGGTCTACCAGGAGCTCTCCCTGCTTAGCAACCTGACGGTTGCGCAGAACGTCTTCCTCGGTAACGAGCAGGTCAAACGACGCGTGCTCGACAAAGATGCGATGCGCGAGACGACTCGGGCGTTGACGAAGCGATTCGGCCTCGACGTCGACCCCGACAGCAAGGTCGGCGATCATCCCGTCGCGACGCGGCAGCTGCTCGAGATCGCGGTTGCGACGCACCGGAACGCCAGGTTCCTGCTGCTGGACGAGCCCACCACGAGTCTCGAAGGCAAGCAGGTCGACCAGTTCCTCGAGATCGTCCGCTCGCTTGCGGCGGACGGGATCGGCATCATCCTCGTCGACCACAAACTCGAGGAGCTCTACGCGGTCGCGACCCGCGTGGTCGCGCTCGTCGACGGCGAGGTGCGCATCGACGCCAATGTCGCCGACGTCAGTCGAGAGGACGTGGTGGCGGCGATCGCGGGGGAGGAAGCCGTCGAGTTCTTCGCCGGTGCGACTCGATCCGCCCGCGAGGCCGACCCCGACGTACCCGTCACCGTGCGGATCGAAGGCCTCTCGACCGACCGACTCAGCCGGGTCGACCTTTCGGCCCGCGCGGGACGAGTGCTCGGAATCTACGGCCTGGTCGGTTCGGGACGCACCGAACTGCTGCGCACTCTCGTCGGTCTCGATTCAGTTCGGGCGGGCACCGTGTCGCTGTTCGACAAGGCCTATTCGCCCCGCGATCCGGACGCAGCTCGCCGGGCGGGGGTGGTCTACCTGACCGAGGAGCGGAAGATCGACGGAATCGTCCCCCAGCTCGATTCCGCCGTCAACGCCATGCTCCCCGTGCTCCGATCGGCATACCGCGGCGGGTTCCTCAACCGGAGCAAACTCAAGCACGAGGCTGACCGCTGGATGGATCAGTTGAAGGTCCGCGGCGATCGCTCCGGGCCTGTCGCCAGCCTCTCGGGCGGCAATCAGCAGAAGGTGCTTCTCGCTCGCGCGCTCGCCCAGCAGCCGAGGGTCCTTCTTCTCGACGAACCGACGAAGGGCGTCGACCTCGGAGTGAAGGCCGACATCCACAAGATGATCCGTCGTCTTGCTCACGAGGACGGCTTGACCGTCATCCTCGTCTCGAGCGAGGAGGAGGAGATCTGCGACGTCTCCGACGACGTGATCGTGATGAGCAACGGCAGTACTGACGGTGCGCTGCTCGCTCCTGAAGCGCTGACCCCGGCGGCCCTGCGTCACGCAGCGTGGGACGCGGCATGACCGGTTCGGAACCGTCCGCCCCGACAACTGGAGGTAGCTCCGTGGACTCACCAGCCCTTGCTGCGGCACGCGAGGTCGTGCTCACCGAGGCAGCAGCGGTCGCGGCCGTCGCCGCGCAGCTCGATGACACCTTCGACGACGTGGTCGAGGAGATGCTGGCCTGCGAGGGCAAGGTCTTCGTCACCGGCTCCGGAACCTCGGGCGCCGTCGCGCGCCGGATGGCGCACCTCCTGTCGGTGTGCGGCACGCCGTCCGCCTACATCAACGCGATGGATGCCCTCCACGGCACCATGGGCGTCTTGACCGCCGCAGACCTCTTGGTGTCCATCTCGCGCGGTGGTGAGTCCGGCGAGATCAACGATCTCTCGACCCGCGCCCAGAAGCGGGGCGTGAAGGTCATCGCCGTCACCGCCGAGCCCCGGTCAGCCCTCGGTGAGTTGGCCGACATCACCGTCGTCCTGCGAACGGATGAGGCCGGTGATCCCGGCGGTGTCATCGCCATGGGCAGCACACTCGTCACCGCGGTCTGGGGCGACGCGCTGGCCAACGTGCTCATGAGGCGCCGCGATTACGGCTTCGACAAGGTCCTCGACATCCACCCCGCCGGAGCAGTCGGCCTCACGACGCAGACGCCCGATTCCCTGGCAGCGATCGCTGGCTCGTCCGCCTGATTCCGGTGACGTCGAACTATCGGTCGCCGCCGTAAGTGCAGTGACGTCACCTCTCAGCTGCCGTATGAGCTGAGGCCGGCCGTCACAGATGCGCTCGCAGCGAGGAGCGTGTCGACGATGCGGGGCACCGTGGCCGCATCGATCCGCGTCTGCAGGCCCACGACGCTAAGAGCACCGACTACCTGCCCTTCTCCGTCGTAGACGGGCACCCCGATTCCCATTCCCTCCGGATCCACTTCGCCGCGGGTGACGACGTATCCGTCGCGGCGGACCTGATCCAGCCGATCGAGCAGCCGGTCGACGTCCGTGACCGTCGACTCCGAGATGTGGGGGAGCGGCTGGCGCTCGAGCAGTTCGCGGAGCGCTGAGCCGGTCATCCACGCGATGCAGGCGAGCGCCGAGGCGCCGGCGTTCACGGCCATCTGGCCTCCGCGCCGATAGGACAGGCGCACGAACTGGGTGGGCGAATCCTCCTGTTCAAGGCAGAGGATCGAGTCGCCGACGAGCTTCGTGAGAAGGACGGTCTGGCCGAACTCCGTGGCGATCCGCCGCATCTCGGGCAGGGCGAGATCGGGGAGGTTGTTCCGTCCCTGGGCGACCTGCGCGAGCTCGAGGATCTTGGCGCCCAGCCGGAATCCGCCCTCGGGGCTCTCCTCGAGGTAGGAGGCCGAGACGAGTGTCTGCAGGTAGCGGTATGCCGTCGAGCGGGCGACGCCGAGGCCCGCCGCGACGTCTCTGGCAGAGATCTGCCGTCGCTGGTGGGAGAACATCTCGAGGATCGAGAGCGCGCGATCGGCAGTGCTGTTGCCTTCCCTCGGCGGCGCCGCCAGATCGTTCGTCACGTGACGAGCATACGGCGTGCGATCCGCGACGCGAAAGATGTGTCCTGAATAACGGGATTGACAGTCCTGCTAAACGAGACATACAGTTTCGACTGTCAGGACACGGTAGTCCTGAAAAGGAGGAACCAATGTCGGTGACCACGAACCGGGTAGTGCTGCAGCAGGGCGAATACGCAGGAACCCTGCGCAAGACGTCGGTGTCCCACATCGGCCTCCGCGTGCCCGACGTCGATGCCTCGGTCCACTTCTACGGCCGCGTCCTCGGTCTGGTGCTCCAGGGGGATCTCGACGGCGGTGGCGCCCGACTCGGTTGGGGCGCCGGACACCACGTGCTCGACCTCATCCCGGGCGAGACGGGCATCGATCACTACGCCTTCGAGGTCCGCGACGACGACGGGCTCGTGGGCATCCGCTCCCGTCTCGAGGCGGCAGGTCACGCCGTCGCCAATCTGGACACCTCCTACCTCGACGGCTCCGTCGGCGTCGGATCCGGCATCAGTGTCTCGGACCCCGACGGCACCACCGTGCACTTCCACTCGCCGATCTGGCGACAGGGGGAGAACGTGGCCGACACCGGCCGGCGCCCCGTGAAGTTCCAGCACACGACGGTCGGCACCGCCGCCGTGCAGCCCATGGTCGACTTCTTCGCCAGCACGGTCGGCTTCCGTCTCAGCGACCAGCTCGAGGACGGCCGCTTCTGCTGGCTGCGCAGCGACAAGGACCACCACACGCTCGCGGTCGTCAACGTGGAGCGCACGGGTGTGCTCGACCACTACTCCTACGACCTCTCCGAGTGGGAGGACTTCAAGACCTGGTGCGATCGACTCACCGAGCTCGACGTCAAAGTGCAGTGGGGCCCCGGCCGGCATGGGCCGGGCAACAACCTCTTCGTCTTCTTCGACGACCCCGCCGGAAACCACATCGAGCTGTCGGCCGAGATGGAGAAGTTCTACGACGACGCGGTCCACTACTCGACGCGGCGTTGGCTGCCCGTGCCGGCGAGCGTCAACCTCTGGGGCGGTCAGACCCCCACCTGGCGCAAGACGAGCGAGGGCACGGTCTGAGATGCCCTACCTCAGCTACGTCCGCGACGGCGAGCCGCACATCGGAGCCATCACCGCGGACGGCATCGACGAGTTCGAGGGGATCTCAGCGCTGACACCCGACCACGATCTCGATCATCTGACGAGAGCGCTGCACGGATCTCGGATCGATCGGGCCTCGACCTCGCCTCTGCCGGCCAGTCCGCGCGCGCAGAAGATCCTCTGCGTCGGACTCAACTACGACGAGCACATCCTCGAGACCGGACGGGAGAAGCCCACGTACCCCGTCTTCTTCGCCAAGTTCGCCTCCAACCTGATCGCCGACGGCGACCCGATCCTGCTCCCGCGCGAATCCGACCAGGTCGACTTCGAGGGAGAGCTCGCTGTGATCGTCGGCCGACGGGGTCGACGCATCTCCGAACAGGATGCGCTGGAGCACGTGCTCGGCTACTCGGTCGCCAACGACGTCACGATGCGGGACTTCCAGTACAAGACCCACCAGTGGATCCAGGGCAAGGCGTGGGATCGCTCCACCCCGCTCGGCGACGTGATCGTGCCGCCCGCGGAGATCGACCTGAACCGGGCGGGCATCCGCACCTACTTCAACGACCAGCTGGTGCAGCAGTCCGATCTCTCGCACCTCATCTTCTCGATCCCGCGTCTCATCGCCGAGATCTCCACCTTCACCGAGCTGAACGCCGGCGACGTCATCCTCACCGGAACCCCCGGCGGCGTCGGATTCCGTCGCGACCCGCAGCTCTTCATCCGCGACGGGGACGAGCTCCGCGTCGAGATCGACGGCATCGGCAGCATCGCCAACCGAGCGCAACTCGAACCCTGACACCTCACCGAACCCCAACCACAGTAAGGACAACGATGTTCATCAGACCCACTCGGCTTCTCGCCGCGCTCGGAGCAGGAGCCATCGCCGTCGCGATGGCCGGATGCTCGGCGACCGCCGGCGCCTCGACCACGTCGAACGGCGGCGCCGACGTCGATGCCGGCTACGCGCAGCAGGTCGACGACGCCCTCGCCACCGCGAAGGCGCCTCAGCCCGACCTGGAGCTCGCCTCCAACCCGGCCCTGCCCGGCAAGGACATCGCGATCGTGTCCGTCACGCTCGCCGAGACCGGTGCGCTGCGCACCTCGAAGGCGCTCACGGCGGCGATCGAGGACATCGGCTGGACCTCGACCACCTACGACGGACAGGGATCGCCGACCACCGCGAACCAGAAGCTCGAGCAGGCCGTCGCGACCAGCCCCGATGCGATCGTCCTCATCTCGCTCGACCCGACCGACGTGGGCAGCGGACTCCAGGCAGCCAAGGATGCCGGAATCCCCGTCAGCTGCGCGGCGTGCTGGGACCTCAGCGATCCCGGGACCAACCTCGGCGACTACTACGCCGACGTCACCCCGGCTCTGAGCGTGTTCGAGGACATGGGCTACTACGCGGCCATGTACGCGTACCCGCAGACGGATGGGCACCCGCGCTTCCTGCGCATGCACGACCCGGCGCTATCCAACCTGTCGGCGCGTGACACGGGCTTTGACCGCTTCCTGCAGGAGTGCGGCGACGCCAAGGGCGACTGCAGCGTTGTCGCGGACAAGAAGTTCCAGGTCGCGAACGCGACGACGACGCTGCCCGCCGACGGAGCGAGCCTCGCTCAGGCCAATCCCGGCTTCAACGCCTACTGGGTGAGCTTCGATTTCGCCGGACTGCAGGTGCTCAACGGCTTGCGACAGGCGAGTCTGGCGGGCTCCGACACCTTCATGGTCTCCTCCAACGGAGACGGTCCCAACCTCGACATCATCAAGGCGGACGGGTACGTCAAGGTCACGGTCGCGATCAGTTTCGAGCAGGAGGCGTACGCGCTGGTCGACAACCTGAACCGCATCCTCGACGGCAAGGACACCGTGGAGGAGACCGTGCCGATCCGCGTGTTCGACAAGAGCAATGCGGATGAGGCGCAGGACGGCAACTGGAGCGGTGACGTCGACTACCGCGCCGCCTACCTCGAGGCCTGGCAGCGCTGATGACCGCCGTCGACCCCCGACCCGACGCTCTCACCGTCGAGCACCTGAGCAAGACCTTCTCCGGTGTCACCGTGCTGAACGACGTCTCCCTGACGATCGCGCCCGGTGAGGTGCACGCCCTGCTCGGGCAGAACGGGTCGGGGAAGTCGACGCTCATCAAGGCACTGGCCGGTGTCCACCGGCCCGACGCCGGCGGGTCCGTCCACGTGGCGGGCCGGCCGGTGCCGTCCTCCTACCCCCCGAGCGATGCCCGCAAGTTCGGCCTCGCGTTCGTCCACCAGGACCTCGGACTCATCGACGACATGACCGTGGCCGAGAACCTGGCGATCGGCACCGGCTTCGAGCGGAGGGGCCTGCTCATCAACGGCCGCGCGCAGAGGATGCGGACGCAGACCGTGCTGGATGACTTCGGCCTCGCGATCTCGCCCGGCGCGACGATCCGGGAACTGCCCGTGACGGCCCGCACCCTGCTCGCGATCGCGCGTGCCTTCCAGCCCAGTCGTGGAGCGAACGCCACCCCGCTCGCCTGCCTCATCCTCGACGAGCCGACCTCGGCGCTGCCGGACAACGATGCGGAGCTGCTCTTCGCAGCGATCGAGCGCGTGACGGCGGCGGGTGTCGGCGTCGGGTACGTCACGCACCGCCTCGAGGAGGTGTTCCGGATCGCGGATCGCGCGACGATCCTCCGAGACGGTAACCGCAGCGGGACCTACACGGTCTCGGACATGACACCGGCATCGCTGTTCACGGCGATCGTCGGCCCCAAGCAGACCGACGGTGCGGTGACGGCCCCCCGAGGCTCCCGGACCGGGGAAACGACCAGCCCCATCGTGCTGGCCGCGGCCGGGCTCAGCGGCCGGCGCATCCAGGGGGCCGACCTCACGGTGCGAGAGGGCGAGATCGTGGGCGTCGCCGGTCTCGCGGGCAGCGGGCGCAGCGAGCTCGCCCGCCTCATCTTCGGATCGCAGGCATCCACCGGCGGAACGCGCCGCATCGGAGCGCGCGAGCTGACATCCGCCTCCGCCCGGGAGGCGATGGATGCGGGCGTCGCGATGGTGCCCGAGGATCGGCGACGCGACGGCTGCGTGCTGACCATGAGCGTCGCCGAGAACATCACGATCGCGAAGCTCGCCACCAACCGGACCGGCCTGCTCGACCTGCGTCGTGAGAGACGGCAGGTAGCCGATGCGATCAGCTCGTTCGACATCAGGCCCGCCGACCCACGACGAGCGGTCGCCACCCTGTCGGGTGGAAATCAGCAGAAGGTGGTGCTCGCGAAGTGGCTGGCCCGCAAACCGAGCCTCATCATCCTCGACGAGCCCGTGCAGGGGGTCGACGTGGGAGCCAAAGCCGAGATCTTCGCGCTTCTGCGCTCTACCGCCGAGGCGGGAACCGGCGTTCTGGTCATCGACAGCGATTTCGACAATCTCGCGAACCTCTGCGACCGGGTCGTGATCCTCCGTGCCGGACGCATCGTCGATGAGCTGACCGGCTCACGGCTGACCACCGAGGACATGTCCCGGGCCACATTCGGCGTGGATGACGAAGCGGACGTCATCACGACAACGACGTCGCAAGAACCGAAGGAATAGCCATGACCAACACAACGATCGAACGGACCACCCCGGTGACCGACGCGACACGGCGGACCCCCACCACCCGGGAGCGGATGGCGGCCGGGTCGCGATTCGCACTGCCCGGACTGCTGGTCGTCTTCATCATCGTCTTCTCGATCCTGAATCCGACCACGTTCGCAACCCTCGCCAATGCCCGCACGGTGCTGAGCACGCAGTCGGTGCTCGCCCTCGTCGCGATGGCCGCGCTGCTCACCTTGGTGATCGGGGAGTTCGATCTCTCCCTGGGCGCGCAGATGGGACTCTCGGCGCTGCTCCTCCCGGGGCTCACCGCCAACGGGGCGGTGCCGATCCCGCTCGCGATCGTGCTGTCGATCCTCGCGACGACGCTCGTCGGCCTCTGCAACGGGCTGCTGGTGGCGAAGGCGAAGGTCAACTCCTTCATCGCGACCATCGGCACCGCGGCGCTGATCGGCGCGATCGTCCTGGCCTATTCCGGCGGCACGGTGATCTTCCTCGGCGTCCCGCCCGAGCTGATCAACATCTCGTCCTTCGCCCCGCTCGGGATCCCGGCACCGGTCATCTATGTGGCGGTCATCGCCGTGCTCGTCTGGGTGTTCCTCAAGCGCACGCCGTTCGGCCGGTACATGAGCGCCGTCGGTGGGAGCAAGGACGCCGCTCGCCTTTCGGGGATCAACACCGACATCGTCACGATCGTCACGTTCATGCTCGCCGGCACCCTGACCGGCATCGCCGGTGTCGTCCAGGCGGGACAGCTCGGCAGCGGCAACCCCGCGGTCGGGCCATCGTTCCTTCTCCCGGCTTTCGCGGCGGTGTTCCTCGGGGCGACGGCCTACCAGGTCGGTCAGTTCAACGTCTGGGGCACGATCACGGCCGTGGTCACGCTCGCGACGGGGGTCGCCGGACTCAATCTCCTCGGGCTGCCGAACTGGGTCGAGCCGGCCTTCAACGGCGTCGCCCTCCTCGTCGCCGTATCGCTCACGCGCTACCTGCGCGGCAAGCCGCTCTGATCAGCGCCCGTCCACGACCGACAGACCCAGGAAGAGAACATGGACCGCTTGACCGGCAAGGTCGCCCTCATCACCGGTGGTGCCAGAGGGATGGGCGCCGCGCACGCGCGCGCCATCGTGGCGGAGGGCGGCCGGGTGATGATCGCGGACATCCTCGACGAGGAGGGCGCCGCGCTGGCCGCGGAACTCGGCACGCCCGCCGCCTCCATCCATCTCGATGTCACGAGCGAGGCGGACTGGAGCAGTGCCGTCGCCGCGACGCTCGAGCGATTCGGCGCGCTCAATGTGCTCGTCAACAACGCCGGCATCACCACCTTCGGTGCCATCGGCGACTACTCCCGCGCACAATGGGACGACATCCTGGCCATCAACCTGACGAGCGCGTTCCTCGGGATGACCGCAGCGATGTCGGCGCTGCGGGAGTACGCACCCTCGTCGATCATCAACATCTCCTCGACCGCCGGACTCTGGGGAACGGCCGAACTCCACGGCTACACGGCGTCCAAGTGGGCGATTCGCGGACTGACCAAATCGGTCGCCATGGAGGTCGGGCGCGACGGCATCCGCGTCAACTCCATCCACCCCGGCGTGATCCACACGCCCATGATCGACGGCTTCGACGTCTCATCACTAGGTGGGGGAGCCCTCGGCCGTGGCGCCCAGCCCGAGGAGGTCGCCGGCCTCGTCGTCTACCTCGCGAGCGACGAGTCGAGCTTCTCGACCGGCGCGGAGTTCGTGGTCGACGGCGGCATCACGGCTGGCACCGCCGCCTTCGGCCCAGCAGAGTAAGACACGAGACGCGACGTGGCATTTCAACAGGAAGCAGAGACAATGACAGCCCCTCACCCACTCGGCCCGGACTCGACGGCGATGGAGGTGCTCGAGGAGTTTTACCGCACCGAGCGCATCTACATGGCGGCGGGCGGCGCGAACGCGGGTGCCAGCTTCGAGGGCATGGCGGCGACGCTCGATCCCGACGTCGAACTGCACCAGTCGCCGGATCTCCCGTGGGGAGGCGAGTGGCGCGGGCACGAGGGCTTCAAGGGCTGGTCGATCGAGATGAGCAGCCACTTCGACATGGTCGACGTGCAGGACGCGAAGTACTTCGAGCGCGGTGACCAGGTGATCGTGCTCTGCCGATTGGTGACACGATCCATCGGCACCGGCCGGATCCTCGACGCCCCGATGGCGCAGGTCGTCACCGTCAAGAACGGCCGGATCACCGAATTCAGACCGTTCTACTGGAATGTGCCCGAGTACGTGGCCGCCTCTCGCGCTGGCGCGGGGAACGCCGAGGTGACCGCATGAGCGACGAGCTCCTCGGCAAGGTCGCCATCATCACCGGTGGTGCGAGCGGCATCGGCCGCGAGATGGTCGACCTCTTCCTCGAAGAGGGCGCACAGGTCGTCGCCGCCGACATCAATGCGACCGCGGGCGAAGCGATGGCGGACGAGCTGGGTGAGGACTTCGCCTTCGTCCGCACCGACGTCACGAAGGACGGCGACCTCGAGTCGCTGGTCGCCGCCACGGTCGATCGCTTCGAGCGACTCGACGTCATGGTCAACAACGCCGGCGCGGTCGGCGAGCCGTCGGGGCTGCTCGATCTCGACGCCGACGGCTTCTCGCGCACCATGGATCTGCTCGCCCGCTCGGTTCTGCTCGGCCACAAGCACGCCGGGCGTCAGATGAAGAAGCAGGGCACCGGCGGGAGCATCGTCTCGCTCTCGAGCATCGCGTCGATCCGAGGCGGATTCGCCGCGCCGTCCTACGACGCCGCCAAGGCGGCCGTGCTGCAGGTGGCGCGGACGGCGACGTTCGAACTCGCGGAGTTCGGCATCCGTTCCAACATCGTGATGCCGGGAATGACCAGGACACCGATCATGGCGCGCGGAACCGCCCTCGATCCGTCGCGGTACGACGACTTCGTCGAGGCGCTCCGGGAGCCGTTCGCGGAGTTCCACCCTCTCGGTCGCGGCGGCGACCCGCGCGACATCGCTAATGCCGCGCTCTTCTTCGCGAGCGACCGCTCGAGCTTCATCACCGGCCAGTCGCTGACGGTCGACGGCGGACTCACCTCGGTTTTCACGCACGACCTCGGAGGGGTCGTCGGAAAGGCGTTCGCGATCATGGGCGTCACCGATGTCGACCCGAGCTTCGGATCGGCGGCCCGCGGATGACGGCGACCACGAGCCGCGGAGCACTCGGCGGCAAGGTCGCGCTGGTCACCGGAGGATCCCGCGGCATCGGCGCAGGCATCGCGATCGCGCTCGCCGCGGAGGGAGCAGCGGTGGTGGTGACCTATGCGAAGTCGGCCGACCGAGCAGAGGCGGTCGTGGCCGAGATCACCTCGCGTGGAGGCGCCGCATCGGCTGTCCGCGCCGACAGCGCCGATGTCGAGGAGGCCGTCGGGACCGTCGACCGCGCTGTCGCGGAGTTCGGGGGACTGGACATCCTCGTCAACAACGCCGGCGGCGGGCGCCTCGATCCGCTCGACGTGGCCACACGCGACGAGATCCAGTGGATCCTCGACGTGAACGTGCGTGCCACGATCCTGGTAACCAAGCAGGCGCTGCTCCACCTTCCTCGCGGTGGTCGGATCATCAACATCGGCAGCATCAACGCCGATCGGATGCCCGTCCCCGGAGGTTCCGCCTACTCGCTGAGCAAGGGGGCTATCGCCGGGTTCACGCGGGGACTCGCGCGCGAACTCGGCCCGCGCGGCATCACCGTCAACAACATCCAGCCCGGTCCGGTGGACACCGAGCTCAACTCGTCGACGGGACCGCTCGCCACCGCCATGTTCCAGCACCTGGCGCTCGATCGCTTCGGCACGGTCGAGGAGGTCGGGGCGCTCGCCGTCTTCCTGGCCGGACCGCAGGCGGACTTCATCACCGGCTCATCCATCAGCATCGACGGAGGATTCGGCGCATGACCGCATCGCCGTCCATCCACCCGACATCGTCAGGGAGTTCCATGAAGGTCACCGCGGCAATCGCCCGCTCGACAGGGGCGCCGCTGACGATCAGCGAGTTCGACCTCGACGAGCTGAGGCACGACGAGGTCCGCGTCCGGATGGTCGCCTCGGGTGTGTGCCACACCGACGCGGTCGTCCGCGACGGGGTCATCCCGACGCCCCTGCCTGCCGTGCTCGGACATGAAGGGGCGGGCGTGGTCGAGGCGGTCGGCGCCGACGTCACGACGGTGCGGGTGGGCGACCATGTGGTGCTCTCCGCCAACTCGTGCGGTGTGTGCCGTCAGTGCCTGAGCGGCGACCTCGCCTACTGCGCTGATCTCTTCGGCCGGAACTTCGGGGCACACCGCCCGGATGGCTCCACGCCGCTCAGCGAGAACGGCGAGCCCATCGGGTCGCAGTTCTTCGGGCAGTCCTCGTTCTCGTCGTTCGCGAACGTCGCCGCGCGCAGCGTCGTGGTCGTCGACAGCACCGTCGATCTCGCACTGCTGGCGCCCCTCGGCTGCGGCCTCCAGACCGGGGCCGGGGCCATCCTCAACGAACTGCGGCCGTTCCCGGGCGCGAACCTGGCGGTGTTCGGCACCGGCGCCGTCGGATCCGCGGCCATCATGGCCGCAGCTCTCACCGGGGCGGCGGCGATCGTCGCGGTCGACATCATCGACAGTCGGCTGGAGCTCGCCCGATCCCTCGGGGCGACGCACACCATCAACAGCCGCACCGAGGACGTCGCAGCGAGGATCGCGGAGATCACCGGTGGGCGCGGACTCGATTTCGCGCTCGACACGACGGCGATTCCGGGTGTGCTCCGGCTGGCGGCGGACAACCTCGCGATCCGCGGAACCCTGGCGCTCGTCGGCTCATCCCTGCCCGGCACGGAGATCCACCTCGAGATCGGGGAATCGCTCAACCGGGGGTGGACTTTCAAGACCATCATCCAAGGGAGCTCGATCCCGCAGACCTTCATCCCCGCGCTCATCGAGCTCTGGAAGGCGGGCAAGTTCCCGTTCGACCGACTCGTCCGCAGCTACGCCTTCGAGGACATCAACACGGCGTTCGAGGACTCGGAGAGGGGCACGACGATCAAGCCGGTCGTCGTCTTCCCTGCCGACTGACTCGCCGCACCCGCATCGCGATCGAACAGAACGACTAACGACAGGATCCGCACCATGACGACCACGCCATTCGCCGACACCACCGCCCGCCATCTCATCGCGGGGATCTGGAGTGAGGGAGGCGCAGAGCGCCAGTCCCTCAACCCTGCGACCGATGAGGTGCTCGGCAGCTACTTCGACGCCGATCTCGCTGTCGCGCAGGCGGCGATCCAGTCCGCGAACGCGGCCTTCCGCGAGCTCGACTGGGCGACGAATCGCGAGCTGCGGGGCACCGTGCTGTGGGAGATCGCGGCAGCGATCGAGGCGAACCTCGAGCGGCTCGCGCTCGCGATCTCACTCGAGAACGGGAAGCCGCTCGGGCAGGCCCGCTTCGAGCTCAGCATCGCCGCGCCCAAGCTGCGCTATTTCGCGGGGCTGGCGCTCACCGACTCGGGCTCCGCCGCTCACGTCTATCCCGGTTCGACGTCGATGCTCCTCAAGGAGCCGATCGGGGTTGCCGGGATCATCGTGCCGTGGAACTCGCCCGCGATCCTCGCGATCCGCTCGCTCGCGCCCGCGCTCGCCGCGGGGTGCACGACGGTGGTGAAGATGCCAGCGCAGACCGCTCTCACGAACGCTCTGCTCGCCGAGGTTCTCGACGGGGTCGAGTCGCTGCCCAAGGGTGTGATCAACATGTTCACCGAGTCCGGGGATGCCGGCGCCAAGGAGCTCGTCTCGTCCCCCGACGTGCACGTCGTCAGCTACACGGGCAGCACGGCGGTCGGCGCGCGGATCGCCAGTGCAGCGGGGGAGAGGCTGAAGAAGGTGTCGCTCGAGCTCGGCGGCAAGACGCCGATGATCGTGTTCGCCGATGCGGATCTCGATGTGGTGGTCCCGACGCTGACGGCCGCGGTGACGACCTTCGCGGGGCAGTTCTGCATGACTGGCAGTCGCATCCTCGTCGAGCGATCGATCAGCGAGGACCTCAAGCGGCGGCTCATCGAATCGCTCGCCGCTGTGCGGGTCGGCGTGGGGACCGAGGACGACACGGAGATGGGGCCGCTCGTCGACCACGCCGCCGTGGAGCGGGTCGAGAGGATCGTGGCGGGTGTCGACCCGTCGCGTGTCTTGCTCCGTGGCGGTCCCATCGAGGGCCCCGGCGCCTTCTTCTCCCCGGCTCTCATCGAGGTGCAGGAGCTCTCGTGCGCGCTCATCCAGGATGAGATCTTCGGCCCGGTGGCGACCTTCGAGCTGTTCGACGACGAGGACGACGCGGTTCGCCGGGCGAACGCCACCGACTTCGGCCTGTCGGCGTCCGTCTGGACCCGTGACGGCGCCCGCTCGCAGCGAGTGGCGGAACGGATCGAGGCGGGCACGGTCTGGATCAACGCGTGGGCGCAGATCCTCGATCAGTTCGAGGAGGGCGGCTTCAAGAAGAGCGGTCTCGGTCGGCTCAACGGTCTCGGCGGTCTCGCCGAGTTCCAGGAGGTCAAGCACATCTTCCGGTCGACCGTGTGAGGCTGGGGCGCCCCGCGACGGCGGGGCGCCTCAGGTCGGGGGCTTCGTGCATCTCCGACGCACCGACTACCTCTCGCCGTCGGTACTGAACCGGCCGCGCCGGGCTCCGCCCCCTCCTGGAGAGAATGCTCAGTCGGCGGCGTTCGTGGGCAGGCTGTGCCAGATCTCGAAGGCAACCGCGGCGGCCTCGCCTTCGTCTCCAGTCGTCAGGACTTCGATGAGGCGATCGTGGAGTTCGACTGAGGTGTGCCCGTCCCGACTGAATCGCTGTCTCTCCGCCCGCCGTACGAGCGGGTCGAAGTGCTCGAGAACCGACGCGAGGGCGGGGTTGTCCAGGCGGGCGATGGGGACTCCGTGCAACTCCTCATCGGCTTGGAGGGCGGCCTCGATGTCGTTCCCATCCAACGCCTCGGCGAACCGTCGATTCGCGTCTCGCATCAGGGTGAGATCGCTCTCGGTCAGCCGACCTGTGACCTTGCTCGCGGCGAGAGCGTGCATCGCCGCGATCACATCCCTCGCATCCTGTGCGGCCTTGGCATCGATCTCGGTCACCACCGTCGAGCGGCCGGGGATGGCCTTGACGAGGCCGCTCGTCGCAAGGCGCAGCAGCGCTTCGCGGATGGGGGTTCGACTCACGCCCAGCCACTCGGCCAGTTCGCCGTCCTTCAGCTGCTCTCCGGGCTGGAAGGTGCCATCGACGATGGCATCGCGCAGCCGGTTGAAGACGTTGTCACGGAGGAGTGAGCGGTCGACACCGTTGGAGCCCGAGGGGATTGGCATGCAATATATTGCGCACATCTGGGGCTAATGAGCAAATCCGGAAAAGGGATGGGAATACGCAGCGGAATGCAATATGTTGCACATCACAGATCGTCGCTCGACGGTCCTAGATCGTTCGACCGTGAGGTCGGGCCGGAGAGGAAGCATCATGAGCACCGCTGTCGAAGGAATCAAGAACGTCGTTCTCGTCCATGGCGCATTCGCCGATGGGTCGGGCTGGCGCGGGGTCTACGAGAATCTGACGAGCCGCGGCTACCGCGTTTCGATCGTGCAGAATCCGCTGACCTCGTTCGAAGCGGACGTTGCAGCGACCCGACGTGTGCTCGATCAGCAGGACGGCCCCGCCATCCTCGTCGGCCACTCCTGGGGCGGCACCGTCATCACCGAGGCGGGATCCCACGACAAGGTGGCGGGCCTGGTCTACGTTGCGGCCCTGATCCCCGATTCGGGTGAGACCTCGGGACAGCAGTACGAGGGGTTCGCGCCCACACCCGAGTTCGTGATCGACATCGACGACGACGGGTTCGGATATCTGAATCGCGACAAGTTCCGGGTGGGCTTCGCAGCTGATGCGAGCGACGCCGACGCGGCCTTCCTGCGCGACTCCCAGGTGCCCGTGAACATGGCGGTCTTCGGCGAGGCGGTGTCGAGTGCCGCGTGGCGGGACAAGCCCAGCTGGGCCGTCATCGCGACCGAGGACAACGCCTTCGACCAGGCCATGCTCCAGCACATGGCGCAGCGAGCCGGCGCGCAGATCACCACGACGCCGGGTAGCCATGCCGTCTACCTGACCCAGTCAGGTGTGGTGTCCGACGTGATCGCCGAGGCTGCTGCGAACGCGCTCGTCGGCGCCTGACCAACCCGCACGGGCCGGCCGGCGGTCGCACAGGCCGGCCCGTCAGCGATGGAGAGATCATGCCGATCGTCCAGTTCCAGATCCCTCTCTGGATCGAACTGATCGCCGCGGGGCTCGGCGGCCTGCAGGGTGCGCTGTTCGCGGCCACTCAGCGGGACCGCCGGATCGATGTCCTCGGCGTGATCGTCATCGGCCTCACTGTCGCACTCGGCGGGAGTCTCCTTCGAGACATCGTCCTGAATCAGCCGCCCGTCGTGGTGTGGGTCAACTGGTATCTGCTGGTGGCCGGCGCCTCCGCCCTCCTCGGAATGGCGCTGCAGCCACTGCTGGTGGCCGGCGCCTCCGCCCTCCTCGGAATGGCGCTGCAGCCACTGCTGGATCGCGCCGGCTGGGCGATCACGGTGCTCGACGCCGTCGTCATGGGCTTGTTCGGGGCGATCGCTGCGTCCAAGGCGCTCTCCCTCGGGGTGGGCATCGTCGGCGCTCTCGTCGTCGGCGTCATCGGTGCGATCGGCGGCGGGGTGCTGCGCGACATCATTCTGAATCGACCGATCTCGGTCCTCCATGTCGGCACGCTCTACGCCGTGGCAGCCGGTGCCGGGGTCGGTGCGCTGATCGTCCTCGTTGGATTCGGTACGCCGGTCCCCATCGCGGGGGTCGTGGCGGCCGCGACGACCACCGTCGTGCGACTGGGTGCGGTGATCTTCGGATGGCGCTTCCCCGAGCAGCGCTCGGTGCATCTGCCGAGGCGGAGATCGCGTCCCTTGCGCCCCGAACCGGATCGCGACCCGCGTTCGCGGACGTGACCCGGTCGGGTGATCGCGCGTCAGGCCGTGATCGCGGCGATCTCCTCCTCGGTCAATGAGATGTTGATCTGAGTCGCCGCGTACGTGCCGGCCCCGAGCGCGATCGGCACGAGTGCCTTGACGTCGGCGACGTTCCCGATGGCCCACACCCCGGCGACGCTCGTCTCGCCGCTGGAGTCGGTGCTGACGAACCGTCCGGCGGGGGTGTCCTCCATCGCGCAGCCGAGTGCGGCGAGGAGGTCGGCGTTAGGGCGCGGTCGTGCACCGACGAAGACGCGCGCGACCGCGTGCTGCTCGGTGGCGGTGCTGATCCGGACCGCACCGGTCTCGCCCTCAATGGCGATCGCAGGAGGGGCGAATGCGATGCCCCGAGCTCTCATCACGGCGATCTCGACCTCCGGGATTCCGGCCTCCGTTGCGCCGAACACCGTGAGGTCATTCGTCCACTGCCGGAGCAGGTGGGCTTGGTTCCGGCTGGCAGGGGACGTCGCGATGACTCCGAGGGGCTGATCGCGCACCTCCCAGCCGTCGCAGTAGGGGCAGACCACTGCGCCGGTGCCCCAGAGCGCCTCGACGCCGGCGACTTCCGGGAGCACGTCGACAAGGCCCGTCGCAACGACGACCCGCCGGGCTGAGAGCTCCTGCGAGCCGCGGACCACGAATCCGCCATCGGCCTTCTCGATGGAGGTGACGGTTCCCTCGATCAGGTCGACCCCGTACTTGGTGGCGTCGCGTCGGCCGTGCTCGAGGAGTTCGAGGGGTGACATGCCGTCCCTGCTGAGCAGCCCGTGCATGTGGGGTGCGAATCGGTTGCGGGGGCGTCGCTCGTCCACAACGGCCACCGAGCGTCGAGCGCGACCCAGCATCACCGCGGCACTCAGTCCTGCGGCCCCTCCTCCGACGATGACGACGTCGTATCCAGTCATGACTCGCTCCATTCCTCTGATATGCAATATATTGACCGTGTCAGGGATAAGCCTCTCCGCTACCGTCCTATTCCCCGCCTGGTCTGCGCGTGCCCTCGCTGCGGTGGTGATGCGAGATCACGGCGGCCGTGAGTACCTCAGTCGGCGAACACGCCCGAGGGGTCGTAGGACAGTGCGGTCAGCCGCACCCGTTCGGACGAGGCGCCGTAGGCACGCTCGACGGTGGCGGCGGTCGGGTGGCTTTCGAAGTTGCGATAAGCGCCTCCGGCATGAGGCCAGAGCGGACGCGACGCGAGCCCGAGTTCTCGTACACCGGCGGGCGGGAAGGCGCTCACGATCGCGAGCACCTGCTGATCCCGGTGGGGATATGCCGTCGCTGTCGCATCGAGGTCGTTCACCGCGCCGCCCAGTGAACGCAGCTGCACGAGTGGGCCGAGAGGGTGCGAGGTCACCTGCATCAGGGCTTCCGCGCTGTCAGCCGTGAGAGTCGGGAACAAGGCGTTGGTGGTCGTCGAGCGCTGCTGTCCCAGGTTGGGGTGGAGGTGACCTGCCGATACGAGCATGGAGTAACGGCCGAGCTGCGCCGTCACGCTGAGGGCGCGAACGCCGAGGCGCGCCACCGGCTCGATCAGCGAGCGGATCCGCTCGGGATCGCCGACGCTGGCTACGGCGGTCAGCTGGAGGATGTGACTCCGTCCGTCGGAGCCAAGGATCCCGTTCGTCGTGAGTTCTCGAGGCGCGCCGGCCATGTGCTCCGACCAGCGCTGCAGGCCTACGCCGCGACGGTCGACCTCGATGGCGATCTGGGCGATTCCTATGGCGTCGAGCTCGATGGCCTCGATGGTGAAGTCCGTGACCACGCCGACGGTGTCTCCCGCTCCGCGGACGGCCCAGAGCAGGTCGGGCTCGTTGTCGGCATCGGTATGCACGATCCGGCCATCGGCCAGCACCACGGTGGCGGCGCGAATCCGATCGATGGTGAGTCCGTAACTGCGGGCCAGCCAGCCGGCCCCGCCGGCCGTGGCGAGTCCGCCCACTCCGACGTTTCCGTGGTCGCCGGAGCTGATCGCGAGTCCGTGCGGGTCCAGAGCCCGGGCGACCTCGGCCCAGCGAGCGCCGGCCTGTACGCGGACGAGGCGGCGCCGCCGATCAGCCACCTCGATCCGCTTCATCGACGAGAGGTCGATGACGATGCCGCCGTCGTTCGATGACCGTCCGCTCAGACCGTGCCCGCCGCTGCGGATGGCGAGCGGCAGGTCGGTCGATCGCGCGAACGCGAGGGCTTCGGCGACCTGGCTGTCGCTTGTCGGCAATAGGACGAGGGCGGGGGAGTGTCGGGTGGTGTAGGTCGAGCGAAGACGCCGATAGAGGGGATCGCCCGGCAGGACCGCTCCGTCGCGTAGACGGAATGGCACGTCGGAACGCTTCATGACCGTGCCCTCGCGTCCGACACTCGTGCGCGAACAGCGGGGACGACCTCCGAAGTGAAGATCGCGAGCTGGCGCGGGGCATCGATCGCCGGCCAGAAGATGAAAGTGTCGAAGCCGAGCTCGACCGTCCACTCCGCGAGGGTGTCTACCCACATCTCCACGGGGCCGACGAGGCCGTTGCCTCCTCGGAAAGCCCCGATCGCGCCGGTGACGTTGTAGATGCGCCGTATCTCCCGCGGTTCACGCCCTGCAGCGCGGGCTGCGCCGTCGATCATCTGCTGACGTGCGGGCACCTCCTCGGGCGGGATGTAGATGTTGAGGGGCGACACCCATCCATCGCCCGACCGGCCCGTGACGGCGAGCATCCGCGGCATCTGGCTGCCCACCCACACCTCTACCGGCCGTAGAGGGATCGGCCCCGCCTGGTATCCGGCGACCCGATGCCGGGGGCTGCTGATCTGGACCACCTCGCCTCGAAGCGCCCACTTCAGAATCTGGATGGCTTCCTCGGTGTAGGCCACCATCTCGATGCCGCGCCGCGGAGTGCCGCCCATCGCGGCGATCCCCTGGCCGGTGGCTCCGCCACCGACGCCGAGGTGCACCCGGCCTCCGGCCATTGTCGCGAGCGACGCAGCGGCTTTCGCAAGCATCGTGGGTGGCCGGAGCTGCAGATCGAGCACGTCGGATACGACAGCGATCCGGTCCGTTCGGTCGACGAGGATCGACATGAGCGACAGGGCGTCGAGGTGAGAGGGCTGGTAGGGGTGATCCTGAACCGCCAGATATTCAAGGCCCGCCGCGTCAGCCTGGTGCGCCAGGCTCAGCGCCTGCGCGAAACCGGCGGACGTCGGATCGATGCTGATTCCGAAGCTGATGGGGTGTCCGTAATCGACCATGGCGTCGATCCTGCGCGCGCTCGGCGCCGGGACGAATCGTCAGATTACATAGTTACAATCAGTAACAATGAGTGCTTCAGTAACCGATCTCCGTCCTCAGCCGTCGATCCTCGACGAGGAGGAGTGTCGCGGATTCCAGACCGCGATCGAACTCGTGGGTCGGCGCTGGACGGGCGCGATCCTGCTCAGCATCTCCCGCGGCGCACACCGCTTCGGCGAGATCACCCATGCCGTCGACGGCCTATCCGGCCGTCTGCTCTCGCAGCGACTCAAAGAACTCGAAGTGCAGGGACTCGTCGAGCGGACTGTCGTCCCCACCACTCCCGCTCATGCCCTCTACGTGCTGTCGGCGCGGGGTCAGCGACTCATGGCGGCCTTGCAGCCGCTGGTCGAATGGGGTGTGGCCGAGAACCCGGCTGCAACCCGACCGCGTTCGTGAGATGCCGACGCGCGAACCGTCGAACTCGGCTCTCGCTCTCGCGATTCGCTGCGGAAAAAAAGCCCCGCTCCCGGTAGAAGCCCGGAAACGAGGCAGTGGCTCCGACGGGCGTCGATCCCGTGACCTCACGATTTTCAGTCGTGCGCTCTACCAACTGAGCTACAGAGCCGTGCTCGCGATCTCTCGCAAGCCGAGTGAAAGAAGGCCCTCCCCGAGGGGAGGGCCGCCTCCGCGACCCTGACGGGACTTGAACCCGCGACCTCCGCCGTGACAGGGCGGCACGCTAACCAACTGCGCTACAGGGCCTTACTTGGTGTGTTCCAACTCTAGAGCTTTGTGACCCCAACGGGATTCGAACCCGTGTTATCGCCGTGAAAGGGCGACGTCCTAGGCCGCTAAACGATGGGGCCGGTCCCTGTGAAGAAACTCACCGGTCAGCAAGCATAGAGGCGAATCGGCGCGGGCGCCAACCGAGGGCGCGTCGCCCACGTTCTGGGGCCTCATCCAAAGGTCGAATGTTGGGTGTCGCTGCCCCGCTGGCCCGGGCTCCGGGCTACTGTCGGACGGAGTTCGACTGTTCCAGGGGGTGATCGGCGTGCGTACGAATACGTCTGCACGAGGTCTTCGGTCACGCGTCGGCACGCGGGTGCTCGCTCTGAGCGCTGCGGTCCTCGCGGTCATCAGCCTCACATCGGCGCCGGCATGGGCGGTCGATTATCCGAGCTGGCAGGACGTCCAGAACGCCAAGGCGAACGAGGCCAGCAAGGCCGCCGAGATCACGCGCATCGAAGGCCTCATCGCCGACTCCGAGGCTCAGGTCGCCGCGACCCAGGCGATCGCCGATCAGCGCGGTGCCGAATATCAGGTCGCCCAGGACGCCTTCGACGAGGCCGACTTCCGCGCCAACTCCCTCCAGGCTCAGGCCGACGCGAGCAAGGTCGAGGCCGAGGCTGCGACCGCGCGTGCCGGACTCCTCGCCGCCCAGCTCTACCGCACCGGCGGATCCGACCTCAGCACCGACCTCATGCTCGGCGGCGACGGGCAGGCCGATCAGTTCCTCTCCAAGCTCGGTCAGGCGTCGAAGCTCGCCGAGATCAACAGCGGCCTCTACTCCGCAGCGGTCGAGACCAAGAACGCAGCCCAGGCGCTCACCGACCAGGCCCAGGTCGCCCGCACCGAACGCGAGAAGCTCCGCGTCGAGGCCGAGGCCAAGCTCGCCGAAGCCGCCGCCGCGTCACAGGCCGCGCAGGAGCAGCTCGCGCAGCAGCAGGAGATGAACATCACCCTCACGCAGCAGCTCGCCGCGCTGAAGGATGCGACCGCCGCCACCACCGAGCAGTACCAGGCCGGAGTCGAAGAGCGTCGCAAGGCGGCAGCGGCCGCGGCCGCTGCGAGCGGAGCATCCGGCGACTACGGGCAGCTCAGCGACCAGGGTTGGGCGCGCCCCGGAAGCGGCCGCATCACCGACAACTTCGGGCCTCGTCCCAGCCAGCCGGCCGGCGCCAACGCGTTCCACCGCGGAACCGACCTCGGCACCGGATGCTCGGCACCGATCTACGCCGCGACCGGCGGCACCGTCATCTACGCGGGCCCCAACGGCACCTACGGCAACTTCGTCCTCATCGACCACGGTTCGGGTGTCTCCACCGGCTACGCGCACATCCGTGCCGGCGGGATCTTCGTGAACGTCGGCCAATGGGTCGATGCGGGGCAGAACATCGCCTCCACCGGTTCGACCGGAGCATCGACCGCGTGCCACCTGCATTTCGAGGTCCGCATCAACGGAACCGCCATCGACGCGGTGCCGTTCATGCGCGACAGGGGAGCGCCACTTGGTTAGCCTGCGGGGGCGATCGGGACGGATGCGGCCCGAGGTCGCCATCTCCGCCGTCGTGATCGGCTCGGTGACGGCCGCCGTCGGCGTCTCCACCGCCGTCGCCGCACCCGACTACCCGTCGTGGGACGACGTCGAAGCCGCCAAGCAGAACGAAGCCGCCGCCGCGGCCAAGGTCGACGAGCTCAACGGGCTCCTCTCCGGTCTGCAGGCGACAGCGGACGCGGCCGGCCGCGCTCAGCAGATCGCCGCCGAGAAGTACCAGCTCGCCAAGACCGCCCTCGACGAGGCGACGGCCCGCGAGAGCGACCTCACCGACAAGGCGGCCGCAGCGGGCGAGCAGGCCAAGGTGTCGAAGATGCGCGCCGGGCTCCTCGCCGCACACCTCGCCCGGGCCGCGGGCAACGACCTGTCGATGAACCTCGCCCTGAACGGCTCCGAGTCCGACGATCTGCTCTACCAGCTCGGCACGATGAGCAAGCTGTCCGAGCAGTCGCAATCGATCTACGACGACGCGCTCGCCGATCAGAAGCTCGCCGCATCGCTCGGGAGCCAGGCGAAGATCGCGACCACCCAGCGTGCCGCGCTCGCGTCGGAGGCCGAAGCGGCTCTCGCGGATGCGCAGCGGACCTCCGACGCCGCGGCCGCCGCCGTCGCGGAGCAGCAGGCCCGGCAGAGCCAGCTGTTCGCCCAGCTCGCGTCGCTCAAGAACACGACGGCCGAGGCCGAGGCCGGCTACCAGGCGGGACTCACCGCCGAGAAGGAGCAGCAGTCGGCCCCGTCGGTGCCGCCGCCCCCTGCAGCGCCCCCGATCAACGATCCCGGAACGGTCGCGCCTCCTGTCGCGGACAAGGCGGCGACGGCGATCGCCTTCGCGCGGGCGCAGATCGGCGATGCCTACCAGTTCGCCGGTGAAGGTCCCGATCGCTGGGACTGCTCGGGTCTGACCATGAAGGCGTACGCAGCGGCAGGACTCTCGATCGGCGGGCACTCGGCGACCGCGCAGTACAACACCGCCCGCAACCGCGGACAGCTCGTTCCTTACTCGCAGGCCCAGCCGGGAGATCTGATCTTCTACTCCGAAGACGGCAGCGACATGTACCACGTCACCATCTACACGGGCGGCGGCCGCATGGTCGAGGCGCCCTACGACGGTGTCCCCGTCCGCGAGGTGTCGGTGCGCAGCTACGAGCGCGTCGCCTACGTGGCCCGCCCCTCCGCCTGACCCACGCTGGGCGTTCCGGGCGAACGCGCACGTTACGGCTGGCCCCGTTGCCCGGAACGTGCGCGCAGGAATGCCCCGCGCGGCTCTGGCCGTCGCCAGCGCTGGCGAACTCTCTACGTGTCGCCCGTTGAGCCAAGCGATACGCAGGCAGGTCCACGCGCACGTTCCGGCGTGCGGGGCTGGCCGGAACGTGCGCGCTCGCCCGGAACGCCCATCCCTGGTGGGGCGGGGTTCGTTAACGGGAGAACGCCCCCGGTCTCCCGGGGGCGTTCGACTTGGCTCGCTCCGGCTCAGTGGCCTTCGGTCTTCAGGCGCTCGATCGACTCGACGACCAACTTCTCGGCCTCGGCGGCGTCGCCCCAGCCGTCGATGTTGACGAACTTGCCGGGTTCGAGGTCCTTGTAGCGGCGGAAGAAGTGCTCGATCTCGTTGCGGGTCTGCTCGGGCACATCGGTCAGGTCCTGGATGTGCGACCAGCGCGGGTCCTTGTGAGGGACGACGAGGATCTTCTCGTCGGATCCCGCCTCGTCGCTCATGCGGAGCACGCCGACGGGGCGCACCTTGACGCCGACGCCCGGGAAGATCGGGTATTCGAGCAATACGAGGGCGTCCAGCGGGTCGCCGTCGCCTCCGAGAGTGCCCTCGAAGTATCCGTAATCGACGGGGTACACGAAGCTGGTGAAGAGCACACGGTCGAGGTAGACGCGACCGGTCTCGTGGTCGACCTCGTACTTGTTGCGGCTCCCCTTGGGGATTTCGACGACGACATCGTAGGTGGCCATTGCGGCACAGCTCCTCGCGTGGGAATGCGGGCCCGCGGGGCCCGAGGGTACGGGTGGCCGGATGCGGCCCGCCGGCTCGCCGCCGACCCAATAACGTTAGTGGATGCCCTCCCGACCCCGCCTGACTCCCGCTATCGCCGATGTCCGCCGTGCGGTCCGCGAGGCGCTCGGCACGGTCGCGCCGGTGGAGGCGGAGGCGGGCACGGACGCCTCCCGTCCGCTCGTGCTGGTCGGGTTGAGCGGTGGTCCCGACTCGCTCGCGCTCGCGGCCGCTACAGCCTTCGAAGCCCCGCGGGCAGGCATCCGGGCGGGCGCCGTCGTCGTCGACCACGCACTGCAGGACGAATCAGCCGAGGTGGCGGAGCGCGCCGCGGCACAGGCGCGCGAACTGGGTCTCGATCCGGTGATCGTCTCCCGCGTCGAGGTCGGGACGGAGGGCGGGCTCGAAGCCGCCGCCCGCACCGCTCGTCGAGCCGCCTTCGCCGCCGCTGTCGTCGAGACCGGCGCCGTGCGGATCCTGCTCGGCCACACCCTCGACGACCAGGCCGAGACCGTGCTGCTCGGGCTCGCCCGCGGATCCGGCCCGGACTCGCTGAGCGGCATGGAAGCCGACACCGGCAACTACCTGCGCCCCCTCCTCTCCGTCGGCCGCGCCATCACCACCACCTTCTGCGCCGACTCCGAGCTCGAGGCCTGGACCGACCCGCACAACAGCGACGACCGGTTCGCGCGCGTCCGAGTCCGCCGCACCGCGCTCCCGGCACTCGAGGACTCGATCGGTCCCGGCGTCGCAGCCGCGCTCGCCCGCACCGCCGACCAGCTCCGCGAGGACGCCGAAGCCCTCGACCACCTCGCCCAGGAATGGCTCGAGGAGATCGCCGAGCACGCCGAGGCAGGTATCGCTCTTCCCGTCGCCTCCCTGGTCTCCCAGCCGGCGGCGGTCCGGCAGCGCGTCATCCGGATGGCGGTCGAGCACGAGTTCGGGGTCTCGCTCACCCGCGCCCACACCCTCGCGGTAGCGCGCCTCGCGACCGACTGGCGCGGCCAGGGCGCGGTCGACCTCCCCGGGGTCTCGGCCTTCCGTCGTGACGGCCTGATCTGCTTCGCGGCGGCAGGTCAGGGCAGCTGACGTGAGCGTCGCGACCCTCCGACCGCGACTATCGTGAAGACGAGGCGCGCCCGGGTGGGCCCCTGTCCAGCGGATGCCGCACGGCCCGCATCGTCCAGCCTGTTAGGAGCGCCATGTACCCGGCCGACGTCGCCGACGATCTCGTCGAAGTCCTGCTCACGGAAGAGCAGATCCAGGCTCGCATCGCCGAGATGTGCCGTGAGATCGAGCGCGACTACGCGGGCGAGAACCTCCTGCTCGTCGGTGTGCTCAAGGGCGCCGTCATGGTGATGGCCGACCTCGCTCGCGAGCTCAGCCTCCCCGTCGAGATGGACTGGATGGCGGTCAGCTCGTACGGCACCAGCACCCGCTCGTCCGGGGTGGTCCGCATTCAGAAGGACCTCGACACCGCTCTCCACGGCCGCAAGGTCCTGATCGTCGAGGACATCATCGACTCGGGTCTCACGCTCTCGTGGCTGCTCGAGAACCTCCGCTCCCGAGGTCCCGAGTCGGTCGAGGTCTGCGCCCTTCTCCGCAAGCCCGAGGCCGCGAGGATCGACGTCGACGTGCGCTACGTCGGCTTCGAGATCCCCAACGCGTTCGTCGTCGGATACGGGCTCGACTACGCGGAGCGCTACCGCAACCTGCGCGGCCTCGGCATCCTCTCGCCCTCCGTGTACGAGCACGAAGACGACTGACGGCACCTGGTCCGGGGTCGCGCTCGCGGCCGCCGGACACCGTCGACCGCGTGATTTCTGCGACGGTCGTCGTCCAGCGCATCACTGAGGACCCCTCGGGGTCGTACAGTGTTGCCGACACGTCTCAGAGCTGAGGCAGCCCACGCCCCAGCGAGGCGCGCTCGCGCCACGCCCCCACCCACCCCGGAGCCCACGTGACGAGAGACAGCCCCGCGATCCCCTTCGCCCAGGCCGACGCCGTGCTGTTCGACCTCGACGGGGTGCTGACGCCCACGGCCGAGGTGCACATGGTCGCCTGGGCCGCAGTCTTCTCGAAAGAGCTCGCCGCCCACGGCGACCCCCGCCCGTACTCCGATGATGACTACTTCGCCTACGTCGACGGCAAGCCCCGGTACGACGGCGTCGACGCCCTCCTCCGCTCGCGCGGCATCGAGCTGCCGTGGGGTGAGCCCGACGACGCACCCGAGGCCGACACGGTGTGCGGTGTGGGCAACCGCAAGAACGCCGTCTTCGCATCGATCCTCGAACACGACGGCGTCGCGCCCTACCCGGGCTCGCTGAAGCTCGTCGAGCACCTCGTGGCACGCGGCGTTCCGACGGCCGTCGTGTCCAGCTCCAAGAACGCGCGTCCCGTCCTCGCGGCGTCCGGTCTCGCGGGCCGGTTCGACACCGTCGTCGACGGGGTCACCGCTGTCGAGGAGGGCATCCCCGGCAAACCGGCTCCCGACATGTTCCTGGTCGCCGCCGCACGGCTCGGCGTCGCACCGGAACGCGCCGTCGTGGTGGAAGATGCCATCTCCGGTGTCGAAGCGGCGAGCGCGGGGGGATTCGGGCTCGTCGTCGCGGTGGACCGCGGCGTCGGTGCGCCCGCACTGATCTCGGCGGGAGCCGACGTCGTCGTGCTCGACCTGGCAGAACTGATCGACCACTCCGAAGCGGGGGCATGACCGAAGTGACAGCGCGCGAATATCAGGTTCCGCTCACGCCCCTCGACCGTGACCGCTACCCGGCCGACCCGTGGAAGCTCGTCGACCGCATCTACCGCGAGGACAACCTCGGGCTGTCCGAGACCCTCTTCGCCGTCGGCAACGGCTACCTCGGGATGCGCGGCAACCACCCGGAGGGCCGGGTCAACCACCAGCACGGCACCTTCATCAACGGACTGCACGAGACCTGGCAGATCCGTCACGCCGAGCAGGCCTTCGGCTTCGCCGAGACCGGGCAGACGATCGTCAACGTGCCGGATGCGAAGGTCATCCGGCTCTACGTCGACGATGAGCCACTCGCCCTCGACGTCGCCGAGCTGCTCGAGTACCGCCGTGAGCTCGACTTCCAGGACGGCGTGCTCCGCCGGAACCTCCTCTGGCTGACCCCCAGCGGCAAACACGTCCGGGTGACATCGGACCGCATGGTGTCCTTCGACGAGCGTCATCTCGCCGTCATGCGCTTCGAGATCACCGTCGAGGACGCGGATGCGCCCGTCGTGCTCTCCTCGCAGGTCATCAATCGCCAGGACGGCGAGGACGAGTACGGCTCGCGCCGTCAGACCAAGGCGGGCTTCGACCCGCGCAAGGCCGAGACCATCGGCGAGCGCGTGCTGCACCCCGAGCTGTACTGGCAGAACGAGGACCGCAGCGCGCTCAGCTACCGGGTGACCCAGTCGGGCATGACGGTCGCCGTCATGGTCGACCACACCATCGAGACCGACAACGAGGTCGTCCGCAGGCACAGCGTCTCGCCCGACCGCGCGAAGAACGTCTTCCGCGTGCAGGCGCGGGCCGGTGTGCCCATCCGGCTCACCAAGATCGTCAGCTACCACAGCTCGCGCGGAGTCCCCGCGCACGAGCTGCTCGATCGGTGCGAGCGGACCCTCGATCGCGTCGCGGCCGAGGGCGTCGACCTCCAGTACTCCAAGCAGCGCACCTGGTTCGACGGCTTCTGGACCCGCTCCGACGTCGAGGTCCCTCACGACGTCGAGCTCCAGCAGGCGATCCGCTGGAACATCTTCCAGCTCGCGCAGGCGACCGCCCGCGCGGACGGGCTCGGCGTGGCCGCCAAGGGGGTCACCGGCAGCGGATACAGCGGTCACTACTTCTGGGACACCGAGATCTACGTGATCCCGTTCCTCACCTACACGAACCCGCAGTTCGCGCGGAACGCGATCTCGATGCGCGAGCGCATGCTCCCCGCCGCGAGGATCCGGGCCCAGCAGCTGAACGAGGGCGGCGCGCTGTTCCCGTGGCGCACCATCAACGGCCAGGAGGCCTCGGCCTACTACGCGGCGGGCACAGCGCAGTACCACATCAACGCCGACGTGACCTATGCCCTCGCGAAGTACGTGCGGGCCACCGGCGACGTCGACTTCCTGGCGCGCGGAGCCGTCGACATCGCCGTCGAGACCGCACGGATGTGGTCGACTCTCGGATTCTGGCGTCACAACGGTGCCGACACATTCCACATCCATGGCGTGACCGGCCCCGACGAGTACACGACCGTCGTCAACGACAACCTGTTCACCAACACGATGGCCCGGTTCAACCTGCGCTACGCGGTCGAGTCGGTGCGGGCGATCGAGCAGGAGTACCCCGAGGCGTACCGCCGCATGGTCGACCGACTCGCCCTCGACCCGGCTGAGCTGCTCGACTGGGAGCGGGAGGCCGACGCGATGGCGGTGCCCTACGACGACACAGTGGGCATCCACCCCCAGGACCAGCACTTCCTCGAACGCGAGGTCTGGGACCTGGCGGCGACGCCCGAGGACAAGAAGCCCCTCCTCCTGCACTACCACCCGCTCGTGATCTACCGCTTCCAGGTGCTCAAGCAGGCCGACGTGGTGCTCGCGCTCTTCCTGCACGGCGACGAGTTCACGCAGGCCGAGAAGAACGCCGACTTCGACTACTACGACCCGCTGACGACGGGTGACTCGACCCTGTCGGCGGTCGTCCAGTCGATCATCGCCGCCGAGATCGGCTACCGCGACCTGGCGCTGCGCTACTTCGAGCACGCCCTGTACGTCGACCTCGCCGACCTGCACGCCAACACCTCCGACGGGGTGCACGTCGCCTCGGTCGGCGGCGTGTGGAGCGCCCTCGCGTACGGGTTCGGCGGCATGCGCGACTTCAGCGGCCAGCTGTCGTTCGATCCCCGCCTTCCGGCCTCGTGGCCCGAGCTCCGCTTCCGCATCAAATGGCATCGGACGGACCTCGTGGTCACGGTGACCACGGAGCAGTTCGAGGTCGAAGCCGTCGCGGGCGACCCGGTCGAGTTCACAGTCCGGGACACCCCGCACACCGTCTCCGTCGGGACCCCGGTCGTCGTGCGACTCGAGGACCAGGGGCCGATCCTGCACGGCACCCCGTCGATCAACTCCGGGCTCGAGAACCGCCGCGAGGACGGCACCGTGATCACCTCGTCGGTGCCGACGCTGCCGGGGTACGGGACGCCCTGACCGGCGCGTACAGCGAACCCCCTGGGTTCTCTTGTTTCGCCCTGGGCAAACAGCTGTCTGGTGCACTGTTTCGTGCCGGTACCCTTAGTCCACCATGAACCTCAAGCGCATCTTCCGCGGCCCGATCCTCTACATCGTGATCGCGGTCATCGTCGTGTGGGTCGGGTCGAGTCTTCTGACCGGCTCCGGCTTCCGGCAGGTCACCACTGAGCAGGGCCTCGACCTGCTCAAGGGCAACAACGTGCAGTCGGTCAAGATCGTCGACGGCGAGAACCGGGTCGATGTGGTCCTCGCGAAAGAGGACGACACGCTCGGCAAGCAGGTGCAGTTCTACTACGTCACCCCCCGCGGTGCGGATGTGGTCGCCGCGGTCGACGCCTCCAACCCCTCAGACGGCTTCGACGACGAGGTCCCCCAGCCCAGCTGGTTCCTCTCCGCCATCAGCGTGCTGCTCCCGATCATCCTGATCGGTGTGTTCATCTGGCTGATGCTCTCGGGCATGCAGGGCGGCGGCAACAAGGTCATGCAGTTCGGCAAGTCGCGCGCCAAGCTCGTGTCGAAGGAGACCCCCAAGGTCACCTTCGACGACGTCGCCGGCGCCGAGGAGGCCATCGAGGAGCTGCACGAGATCAAGGAGTTCCTCAAGGAGCCCGCAAAGTTCCAGGCCGTCGGCGCGCGCATCCCCAAGGGCGTCCTCCTCTACGGCCCTCCAGGAACCGGCAAGACCCTGCTCGCACGCGCCGTCGCGGGTGAAGCGGGAGTCCCCTTCTACTCGATCTCCGGATCGGACTTCGTCGAGATGTTCGTCGGTGTCGGTGCAAGCCGAGTCCGCGACCTCTTCGAGCAGGCCAAGCAGAACTCGCCGGCCATCATCTTCGTCGACGAGATCGACGCCGTCGGCCGCCACCGCGGTGCCGGCATGGGCGGCGGGCACGACGAGCGCGAGCAGACCCTCAACCAGCTGCTGGTCGAGATGGACGGCTTCGACGTCAAGACCAACGTCATCCTCATCGCGGCGACGAACCGCCCCGACATCCTCGACCCTGCTCTGCTACGTCCGGGACGCTTCGACCGTCAGATCGGCGTCGACGCCCCCGACCTCAAGGGCCGTCAGAAGATCCTCGAGGTGCACTCGAAGGGCAAGCCCATGGCCGCCGGCGTCGACCTCGAGGTCCTCGCCCGCAAGACCCCGGGCTTCACGGGTGCCGATCTCGCCAACGTGCTGAACGAGGCCGCGCTGCTGACAGCGCGCTCCAACGCGCAGCTGATCGACAACCGAGCCCTCGACGAGGCGGTCGACCGCGTGATGGCAGGTCCCCAGCGTCGCACCCGCGTCATGCGCGACCAGGAGAAGCTGATCACGGCGTACCACGAGGGTGGCCACGCCCTCGTCGCCGCGGCCATGAACCACACCGACCCGGTCACCAAGATCACGATCCTGCCCCGCGGGCGCGCACTCGGCTACACGATGGTGCTGCCCCTCGAGGACCGCTACTCGGTGACCCGCAACGAACTGCTCGACCAGCTGGCCTACGCGATGGGCGGCCGCGTCGCCGAGGAGGTCGTCTTCCACGACCCCACCTCCGGCGCCTCGAACGACATCGAGAAGGCGACGGGCACGGCGCGCAAGATGATCACCGAGTTCGGAATGAGCTCGCGCATCGGGTCGGTCAAGCTCGGCGCCTCATCGGGTGAGATGTTCCTCGGCCGCGACATGGGTCACCAGCGCGACTACTCCGAGGAGCTCGCCCAGCAGGTCGATGAGGAGGTCCGCCGTCTCATCGAGAACGCGCACGACGAGGCGTACAAGGTGCTGAACGACAACCGCGACATCCTCGACCGCCTGGCGACGGCCCTCCTCGAGCAGGAGACCCTCGATCAGGGCCAGCTCGCCGAGATCTTCCGCGACATCAAGCACCTGCCCGAGCGTCCGCTGTGGCTCTCGAGCGACAAGAGGCCGCTTCCCGACCTGCCCGCCGTCTCCATGCCGAAGACGAAGGCGCCGATCGATGCGGGCGCCGTCGACGGCGGTGTGGACTCGACTCCCGGTGAGCGCGGACGCGCTCGCGCTCCTCGCGTGAAGCCTCGTCCCGCCACGGCCTAGGTGGGTGCGCGATCGACGCGGACCGCATACGTCGCGCCGTGGGTGAACTCCTCGCCGCCATCGGCGAGGACTCGACCCGCGACGGGCTGAGGGAGACCCCGGACCACGTCGCCGCCGCCTACGCCGAGCTCTTCTCGGGCGTGGGCGTCGACGCCGCGGCATACCTCGATGAGGCGTCGGATGTGCTCGATCTCACGGTCGGCGCCGAACCCGTCATCCTGCGCGACATCCCCTTCCGCTCGACCTGCGAGCACCATCTGCTCCCCTTCGAGGGCACCGTCTCGCTGGCCTACCTTCCTCGCGCTCGTGTGACCGGACTCGGCCGTCTGGCGCGGGTCGTCGATGCGGTCGCGTCGCGACCCCAGATCCAGGAGCGGCTGACCGAGGAGATCGCGGACGCGATCCACCGCGGTCTCGACGCCGACGGGGCGCTGGTGATCGTGACGGCGTCGCACGCGTGCCTCTGGGCTCGCGGTTCCCGCACCCGGGGTGCGAGCGTGGTGACGATCGCGGGTCGGGGGGAGTACTCGTCGGGCGAAGGACGTCGAGACGTGCTGCCCCTCCTCACCGGGTCGAGCGAGGCCGCCGGATGACCCCGCGGGCCCAGATCTTCGGGATCCTCAACGTCACCCCCGATTCCTTCAGCGACGGCGGACGTTTCACCGACCCCGAGGCCGCCCTGCAGCATGCACGTGTGATGGTGAGCGAGGGCGCCGACGTCATCGACGTCGGCGGCGAGTCGACGAGACCCGGCGCCGCGCGCGTGGCTCCCGAGGTCGAGCGCGAGCGCGTCATCCCGATCGTCACGGCCCTGGCACGTGACGGCATCGCGGTGAGCGTGGACACCATGAACGCCGACACCGCCCGTGCGGCGGTCCGGGCGGGTGCTCTCGTGGTGAACGACGTCTCGGGCGGCCTCGCCGATCCGGGGATGGCCGCGGTGATCGCCGAGACCGGCACCCGCTACGTCGCCATGCACTGGCGTGGCCACAGCGACGGGATGGCCGCGCTGGCCCAGTATGGCGATGTGGCTCGAGAGGTCGGAGACGAACTGGTGCAGAGAGTCGCCGCCTTGACCGCACAGGGTGTCCGCGAGGAGCAGCTGATCCTCGACCCCGGGCTGGGCTTCGCCAAGGATGCCGGGCACAACTGGCAGGTCCTCGCTCGACTCGACGAGGTCATTGCGCTCGGCTACCCCGTCCTGGTCGGGGCCTCGCGCAAACGATTCCTCCGGGAGCTGCCCCGAGTCGAGGCGGCCGCTCGCGAAGGCTCCGATCCGCGCGACCTCCCGTCCGCGGTCGTGAGCGCCCTCGCCGCTCGTGCCGGCGCCTGGGGTGTGCGCGTCCACGACGTCGCCTCGACGGCGGTCGCCCTCGACGTCACCGATGCCTGGAATGCGGGGGCCGCCTCATGAGCGCCGACCGCATCACCCTCACCGGCCTCAGAGCGTTCGGTCGGCACGGGGTCTACGCGCACGAACGGGAGCAGGGCCAGGAGTTCATCGCCGACCTCACGCTCGAGCTGTCGCTCGAGCGGGCTGCCCTCACCGACGATGTCGTGGACACGGTGCACTACGGCGAGCTGGCCGAGAAGGTGAGCGCGGTGATCGCGGGGGAGCCGGTGGCCCTCATCGAGACCCTCGCCGAGCGCATCGCATCGGTCGCGCTCGGCTACGAGCTCGTCGACCGGGTGCACGTGACGGTGCACAAGCCGTCCGCGCCGATCACCGTCCCCTTCGCCGACGTGAGCGTGACGCTCGACCGCACAGCCGAGCACCGTGTCGTCCTCGCGCTCGGCAGCAATCTCGGCGACCGGGTCGCGTACCTCGGTCAGGCGCTCGACGCCGTCGCCTCGATCCCGGGAATCGTCGTCGTGCGCCGCTCCCCGATCGTCGAGAGCGTGGCCCTCACACCCCACGGACTCGACGACGGGCGACCCGCCTACCTCAATCAGGTCGCCCTGGCCCGCACCTCGCTCGCGCCCCTCGCGCTCCTCGAACGGCTGCAGACCGTCGAAGAGCGGCTGGGGCGGCAGCGCACCGAACGCTGGGGGGACAGGACCATCGACCTCGACATCGTCAGCTACGACGCCGAACGCTCCGACGACGCCCGGCTCACGCTGCCGCATCCCGGGGCGGCCGAACGCGCATTCGTACTCGTTCCGTGGCTCGCGGTCGACCCGGACGCCGAGCTCCCGGGCCTCGGACGAGTCGATGGGATCGCCTCCCGCCTCTCCGATCAGGTGACGGTGGTGACCGAATGAAGACGACCACTCCCGGCTTCCCGCTCGTTCTCGCCGGTGCCGGCGCCGTGCTCGCCTACCTGCTCGAGGTCGGCCTCGTCGCGGCCGGGCAGGCCAGTTTCATCCCGCCCTACAGCCTGGCGCTGTCGCTGGCGGCCATCGGGGCGATCGAACTGGCGCTCGGCTGGCCGATCCGCCAGACCCTCCGGGGCACCCGCCTGCAGCGGCTCGACCCGTTCCGCGCGATGCGCGTCGTCCTGCTCGCGAAGGCGTCGATCCTCGTCGGCGCGCTCCTCGGCGGGGCGGCGCTCGGAGCACTGATCCATCTCGTCGGCAGGCCGGTCATCGCCTCCGGCAACGACATCGTCCAGGCCGTGCTCTCCGTCGCCGCGGCCGCCTTCGCGATCATCGCGGGCATCATCGTCGAGCAGTGGTGCAAGATCCCCCCGTCCGACCCCGACGAGACAGCCTTCGAGCAGCAGGGACAATAGGAGGATGCCTCCTCGTCTCGAACCCTCCGACGCAGAGTGGCGCAGGGTTTCGCCCAAGCAGATCGGCGTCGAGCTGCTCGGGTCCGTCATCTCGATCGTGGTCACCCTCGCCGTCGCGATCGTCGCATTCAACCTCGGCGCCGGCTGGGTCGCGCTCGTGGCAGCGGCGATCGCCGCCTCGTCGCTGGTGATGGCGGCTTTCGTGCCCCGCCGGGTCCGCGCCTACGGCTACCAGCTGCGCGAGGACGATCTGCTCTTCCGACGCGGTCTGCTCTTCCAGCGCTTCGTGGCAGTGCCCTACGGGCGGATGCAGCTCGTCGACGTCAACCGCGGGCCGCTCGCCCGACTGATGGGTCTCTCCGACCTCAAGCTCGTGACCGCTGCCGCGACAACAGGGGTGTCGATCCCCGGCCTGACCGAGGACGCGGCGACCGAGCTGCGCGATCACCTCGTCGAGCTCGCGGAGTCGCGCCGGGTGGGTCTGTGACCGACGAGGTCGGCCCTCCGGCACCGCCCGCGACTGCCGCCGCGCCGAGTGCGCTCGCCGATGGGGAGTGGCACCGCCTGCACCCGGCGACGCCGCTGCTGCGCGGCGGTATCGCACTCATCGCCATCGCCGGCCTCCTAGTCGCCAACCTGCGGGATCGTGTCATCGAGTTCGTCATCCAGCAGGACGAGGCCGACCCGATCGACCTGCTCATCGAACGCGGCTGGCTGATCCCCGGGCTGCTCATCGTGCTCGGTGTGATCCTGCTCGCCGTGCTCGGCTTCTACCTCTCCTGGCGGTTCCACGAGTTCCGCGTGACCGACGAGGTGGTCGAGGTCCGCTCGGGCATCGTGTTCCGCACGTTCCGCAAGGCTCGCCTCGACCGCATCCAGGGCATCAACATCGTGAGGCCGTTCATCGCCCGGATCTTCGGTGCGGCCCGGCTGCAGATCTCCGTCGCCGGCAACGACGCCGAGGTGAAGCTCGACTATCTGAGTTCCTCTGCGGCCGACCAGCTGCGCCGCGACGTCCTGTCCCTCGCCTCGGGCGTGCAGCGCGAGGAGCGGGTGGCCGACGCCCGCGCGCGAACCACGGGAGTCATCGGCCAGCGCATCGACGAACTGCTGGCCCCCGAGCTGGATCCGCGCGAAGCCGCGGCGGAGTCCGTTGTCCGGTTGCCGCTTCCCCGGCTGATCGGCTCGATGCTGCTCCGCGACTCGACGATCATCCTCATCCTGCTGCTCGTCGTGGGAATCCCGGTAATGTTCGCCACCGACACCTGGTACCTGCTGCTCGGCGTCATCCCCAGCCTCATCGGTCTCGCCGGATTCATCGTCAACCGCTTCTCGAGGTCGCTGCGCTACAGCATCGCGGCGACGCCGAACGGCGTGCGGATCGGGTACGGTCTGCTCAGCACGAGCAACGAGACCCTCCCGCCGGGGCGGATCCACGCCATCCACGTTTCGCAGCCGATCCTGTGGCGCCTCCCGGGCTGGTGGCAGATCCAGATCACCCGCGCAGGGTCGAACGCCGGGCAGTCGGGCGGGTCGACGAGCAATCCGACGGTGCTGCCCGTCGGTGATCGGCAGGACGTGGCCCGCGTCCTCGGCCTCCTGCTGCCCGGGCACGCCGACGAGCAGATCGCGCTCATCGTCGACGACGGCCTGCTCGGCACCGGCGCCGACGACGAGGCCTTCACCTCGGCCCCGCGTCGTGCGCGCTGGCTGCGGCCGCTGTCCTGGCGCCGCACCGGTTTCGCTCTCTGGAGCGATCTGTTCCTCATGCGGAAGGGGCGGATCTGGAGATCCGTCACCGTCGTTCCGCTGGCCCGCATGCAGAGCGTGGCTCTCGCGCAGGGCCCGATCTACCGGGCGCTGCGGCTCGCCGAGATCTACACCCACATCGTCAGCGGGCCCATCTACGCCCGACTCGGGGCCATCGACGCCGAGGTGGCTCGCCGGCTGTTCCTCGATGTCGTCGCGGGGGCCGAGCGCGAAGGACGTGACGACCGGACGCATCGGTGGAACCGGCGCGTCGACCAGTCCGACGGTGGAACGGCGACCGCACGGGTCGTCGAGGTCGAGGGACCGCCCTCGGTGGGAGAGGTGGAGCGATGAGCGCCAACAGGTCGGGTCGTCTCGGTGTCGGGATCATCGGGGCGGGCCGTGTCGGTCCCGTCCTCGGCGCCGCACTCGCCGGCGCGGGGCACGCGCTCGTCGGCATCTCCGCCGTCTCCGAGTCGAGCCGCGAACGTGCGGCGGCGATGCTGTCGGATGTCCCCGTCTTGACTGTTCCCGAGATCGTCGAGCGCAGCGAACTCGTCCTCCTCGCCGTACCCGACGACGAGCTCCCCGGCCTCATCGACGGCCTGGCGGCGATCGGGGCCTGGCAGCCCGGTCAGCTCGTCGTCCACACGTCGGCGAAGTTCGGCACCGGGGTGCTCCGGGCCGCGACCGCTCAGGGAGTGATCCCGATCGCGATCCATCCGGCGATGGTCTTCACCGGAACGAGCATCGACCTGGGCCGGCTGCCCGACGCCTGGTTCGCCGTCACGGCGCCCGCTCCGGTCCAGCCGATCGGTCAGGCGCTCGTGGTCGAGATGGGCGGCGAGCCCGTCCTCATCGAGGAGGCGGATCGCGCCGCGTACGCCGAGGCGATCGCAACCGTCTCGACATTCTCCAGCGCCATCATCGAACAGGCCGTCGGGCTGCTCGACGGCATCGGGGTCGAGAACCCCGGCCGGGTACTGGGTGCCCTCGCCCGCTCGAGCCTCGAGAACACGTTGGCTCGAGCTCAGCCGGATAGCATCGACCTGGCTGCTCTGCGTGATGTCGGCCTGGAAGAGCAGGAGGACCGGTGAGCCAGCCGATCGTCGAGCACACCATCGCGGGTGTGCGCGAGCGGGTTCGCGCGCTGCGCGCCGATGCCGTCGCAGCCGGGATACCGCATCCCCGAGTCGCGCTCGTCCCCACCATGGGAGCGCTGCACGCCGGCCACCTGGCGCTCGTCGAGCGCGCGAGCGAAGTCGCCGACATCGTCGTGGTGTCGATCTTCGTGAACCCTCTGCAGTTCGGCGAGCAGGCCGACCTCGAGGCCTACCCGCGGACTCTGGACAGCGATGTCGAGATGCTGACCGGCAAGGGGGTCGCGGTGGTGTTCGCGCCATCGGCCGACGAGATGTACCCGCAGGGCAGCAGCGCCACCCGGGTGACCGGCGGCGACGTCGCCCAGCGACTCGAGGGCCGCAGCCGACGTGGGCATTTCGACGGTGTGCTGACCGTCGTCACCAAGCTGCTGCACATCGTCGGACCCGACATCGCCGTGTTCGGTCAGAAAGACGCCCAGCAGGCGTTCCTCGTCACCCGGATGGTCCGCGAGCTCGACTTCCCGACGACGATCGAGATCGTCGAGACGGTCCGCGAGGACGACGGGCTCGCGCTCTCCAGCCGCAACAGGCGACTCGATGCCCGCGAACGCCGTGCGGCCCGCGTGCTGCACCAGGCCCTCGACGCGGCGGTATCGGCCGCCGATGGTGGGATCGACGCCTCGATCGCCGCGGCGCAGTCCGCCCTGATGGGGGAGGACCTGGTCCGTCTCGACCATCTCTCGATCATCGACCCGGCCACGTTCCAGCCCGCCGACGACTCGTTCAAGGGAGCGGCGCTGATCGTCATCGCCGCCGAGGTGGGCGGGGTCAGACTCATCGACAACGACACCGCGTACTTCGGCTGACGACCCGCGCCGAAGCCCCGCCCGCCGCCGCGCCCGGCTCGTGACGGTACCGTTGTCTGGCGTGGCCGCTCCGATCTCGAGTGCGCCCCCTGATCTTCCGAGGAGTCATCCGTGACCGAGCAGCCCTCTGCTCCCGTGCAGCCCGACGAGTTCGACCCCGACGAGGAGGTCAGCGAGCAGAAGGCCGTCCGCCTCGCCAAGCGCGCGCGACTGATCGAGTCGGGAGCCGAGGCGTACCCGGTAGGTGTCGCGATCACGGACACCATCGCCGCCGTGCGCGAGCGGTTCCAGAACCTCGAGAGCGACGTCAAGACCGGCCACACGGTCGCCCTGGCGGGACGTGTCGTCCACCTGCGGAACACGGGCAAGCTCTGCTTCGCTTCCATCCAGGCCGGCGACGGCGACCGCATCCAGGCGATGCTGAGCCTCGCGGAGGTGGGGGAGGAGTCCCTCGAGCGGTGGAAGGAGCTCGTCGATCTCGGCGATCACCTGTTCGTCGTCGGCGAGGTCATCACCTCGCGCCGCGGTGAGCTGTCGGTTCTGGTCTCCGAGTGGAAGATCGCCGCGAAGGCGATCCTGCCCCTCCCCAATCTGCACGCCGAGCTCAGTGAGGAGACCCGGGTCCGCAGCCGTTACCTCGATCTCATCGTTCGCGAACAGGCCCGGTCGACGGTCCGCGCCAGGGCGAAGGCCGTCGCGTCGCTGCGGCGCACGTTCGACCGGCACGACTTCCTCGAGCTCGAGACCCCCATGCTGCAGGTGCAGCACGGCGGTGCCGCCGCTCGACCCTTCGTCACGCACAGCAACGCCTTCGACACCGAGCTGTTCCTGCGCATCGCCCCCGAGCTGTTCCTCAAGCGGGCGGCGGTCGGCGGGCTCGAGCGCATCTTCGAGATCAACCGCAACTTCCGCAACGAAGGGGCCGACTCGACGCACTCGCCCGAGTTCGCGATGCTCGAGGCCTACCAGGCGTACAGCGACTACAACGGCATCGCCGATCTCACCCAGGAGCTCATCCAGGGTGCGGCGTTCGACGCCTTCGGGGCGCACGTCGTCACCTGGGCCGACGGCACGGAGTACGACCTCGGCGGCGAGTGGACCCGGATCAGCATGTACGAGTCGCTCAGTGAGGCGGCAGGCGTCCTGATCACCCCCGAGACGCCGCAGGCCGAGCTCGCAGCCCTCGCCGACCGTGTCGGGGTCGAGATCGAGCACCCGCTGCGCGGCAAGTACGTCGAGGAGCTGTGGGAGCACTTCGTCAAGCCCGGCCTCGTGGCCCCCACCTTCGTGATGGACTTCCCCGTCGACACCTCGCCGCTCGTGCGCGATCACCGCAGCATCCCCGGCGTCGTCGAGAAGTGGGACCTCTACGTCCGCGGCTTCGAACTCGCCACCGGCTACTCCGAGCTCGTCGACCCGGTGATCCAGCGCGAGCGCTTCGTCGAGCAGGCCCTGCTCGCGTCGAAGGGCGACCCCGAGGCCATGCGCGTCGACGAGGAGTTCCTCCGTGCCCTCGAGCACGGCATGCCCCCGACCGGCGGCATGGGGATGGGCATCGATCGCCTTCTCATGGCGCTGACGGGCCTCGGCATCCGCGAGACCATCCTCTTCCCCCTGGTGAAATGAGCGACCGATGAGCTATCTGCCCGACGACGAGCTCCGCGACAAGAACAAGCCGAGGCCGCCGTCGATGAACCGGATCGCGATCTGGGTGATCGTCAGCGGCATCGGTCTGTACTTCCTGCTCAACGGAATATTCATGATGATCTCGGGCGGCAACTGACCCCCCCAGATCCGATCTTTCCGGTGTGTCGTCTTGTGCACCGGTCGACCCCTTGTTCGGGGGTCAGTCGTGGTCTATCGTCGAAGACCGACCTGCTGCTCCAAGCCGTGCCCCCGCCGGCGAAAACAGGTCTCTTTTCAGAAGGAAGCTCCATGCGGATCAGCACTCGCCGTCGCGCCGTCGCCCTGGCAGTGGGATTCGTCATCTCCGCCACCGTCTTCGCCCCCGCCGCTTCGGCGTCGGCACTCGGTCTCGACGACCTGCTCCCGGTCGATGACATCGTCGGCGGGGTCGTCTCGGCGGTCGTCGATCCGACGGACCCGACCAATCCAAGCGATCCGACTGGTCCCACGGATCCAGCTGATCCGACCGATCCCTCGGACCCGACTGGTCCGACCGATCCCTCGGACCCGACTGATCCCACTGGCCCCACTGGCCCGATTGATCCGAGCACCTCGCCTGTGCCCAGCGAGCCCCCGGTGACCGAGCCCGAGCCTCAGCCGAGCACCCCCGCCGCCGAGAATCCCGCGCCTCCCGTGAGCAACCCCGTCGTCCCGGCCCCGATCGTCCGTTCGACGACCACGACTCCGCGCCGCTCGACCAGCTCGGTCCCCGCCGTCGTGCCGACGCCGGCCCCGACGACGCCCGCCATCGCGGTTCCGACGCCCACTCCGAGCCCCACCGCCGCCGCCGGCACCTCGAGCCTCGGCGCCCTCGACACTCTCGCGGTCGAGGTCGACGGCATCGACTCGGCAGCGACGCCTGCTGCGGCGACGGCTCCGACCAATCCGCTGATCCCCATCCTCGTCCTCACGCTTCTCGCTCTGTTCGGCATCGTGGCCGTCGCGGTCACGCTGCACAACCGGAAGAAGAGCGCGGACCTCGACTGATCCGCACGGCCGCCGGCTGTTCGCGGGCGCGTATCCTGGTGCCGTTATGGATTTCTGGCTGAACGCTCTGTGGTCGATTGCGCCGACCGTCCTCGTGGGTGGCCTGTTCTGGTTCGTGATGGCCGCGATCATCCGGTCCGACCGGCACGAGCGTCAGGCTCGCGCCAAGGTCGAGGCCGAAGAGCGCGCGAAGGCGGGCCTCCCGCCCGCCCGCGCCTGACCCGGCCCTCGCCCACCCGGGCCCGACCACCCGCAGAGGTGGATGTTCCGGCTCCGGACGCACCTTCCGGCAGGCGTGTCTCGCCGGAACGTGCAGAACCGGGTGCAGCGATGGACCCGGTGTCCGAGCGACGGGGTCGTACCGGCTCGTCGGCCGCCTAGTTGCCGCGAGTGACGCTGCCGAGCACGAGCAGATCGCCGATCTCGCACTCGAGTGCTTCGCAGATCGCGGTCAGTGTCGAGAAGCGGATCGCCTTCGCCCGGTCGTTCTTCAGCACCGACAGATTCACCAGGCTGACGCCCACCAGCTCGCTGAGCCTGGTCAGCGTCATGCTCCTCGCAGCGAGGAGTTCATCGAGCCGGCAGTGCACCCGTGACAGCTCGATCCCCTCGGCGGGAGGCATCAGACGAGCCCTTCCGTGTCGCGCTGGAGCCGCTCGCCCGCCCGGAAGGCGGCCGCGACGGCGCCGACCGCGATCGCGGCGAGGATCGGCGTCCAGTCGAACGGAATCGTGCTCGCCTCGTAGGCCCTGTCCGTCAGCGCAGCGATGGCTCCGTTGCTCGCCATCTGGGTGAAGAGGTGGCTGACGAACCAGCCGACCGCGATGGTCGCCGAGATGGCGGTGACGGTGAGGGTGTTGCGGGTGCTGAAGTAGCGACCGCGCGCGAGGTTCAGGCAGAGCGCGAGGACGAGTCCGATCACCGCGAGGGAAGCGGCCGCGGTGATGATCGCGGCCCCGGCGACGCTCACCAGGGTGATGGCCGGCATGCCGCTGACGATGGCCGTGCCGCTCGTGAGCGCGATGTCGGCCGTTCCGTCCGGCAGGGGGAGTGTGGCGCTCGCGTCATCGATCCACACCGGGACGGGGACGTTCCGGTTGGGGATGACCTCGACGAGGCGGAGGACGAGTTGGACGATGGTCCAGACGGCGGCGATGCCGCCGACGGTGGTGGCCGTGAGTAGGTCCGCTCGCGAGGCGAAGCGGGGCGCGCGGTCGATCCGTGATTCGGACATGACGGCTCCTTATCGATCATCGTTGTTATCGTTCCACGATAATACATCGATATTCGATAAGGGCGAGGGTCGTCAGTCGCGGTCGAACGCCAACCGCCGGGCTGCGCGCCGCAGCTCCAGTTCGTGCATCGCAACGGCGGCGAGCTCGGTCAGGTCGTCGAGGTTCTGCTGGGTGAACGCGCGCGGCCTCACGTCGTACACGCACAGCGAGCCGATGTTGTGCCCGTCTTCCGTCACGAGCGGCGCCGCGGCATAGGCGCGGACCCCGTACTGCTTGAGCACCGGATTGTCGCGGGTCCTGTCATCCACGCTGATATCGGCGACGGTCCACGACCGGCCGATATCGACGGTGATCGGGCAGAGCGAGACCTCACGGGGTACCTCGGCGACGTCGACCCCGAGCCGCGCCTTGTGGAAGACGCGCTCTCCGTCGACGATCGAGACGAAGGAGATCGGACTGTCGAGCATTCGCCCCGCCAGCCGGGAGATGCGGTCGAACGCGGCGTCGGGCGGGGTGTCGAGCACACCGTAGCGGTGCACCGCATCCAGACGCGCTTCCTCTGATTTCGGTTCGGGAGGCGGGGCGTCGCCGCGTCGTTCGGCGATGAGGCGTGCCGCGACGCGTTCGAACCGGTCGGCTGCCTCGTGAGCAGGTATCCGCATGAGGGGGTTGCGGTGGGTCATGCCACGCAGGATGTCGGCCAGATCGGCGGGCACCGTGCTCGGGATGACAGGGTCCCGCCGCAGCCGCTCGAGGGCGGTCTGCTCCATGGTGCCCGGGTATTCGAGCCGAGCGGTCAGTGCCTCGACGAGGACGAGCCCGAGCGCGTACACGTCGGTCGCGGTGCTGGGGTCGGCGCCCTCGATCTGCTCGGGGCTGAGATAGGCGGCGGTCCCCGTCGTCGTGCCCTTGCCGGAAGCCGCACCGACGATGCCGGCGATGCCGAAGTCGGTCAGCTTCCCTCGGATGCGGGAGTCGAAGTTGCGATCGGCGATGAGGATGTTCGCCGGTTTGATGTCGCAGTGCAGAAACCCGTTCTCATGCACGTACTGCAGAGCGTTGGAGAGGTCGGTACCGAGATAGGAGACCTGGAGGGTGGTGAGAGGGCCGTGCTCGAGCCGGCGCATCAGATCGTCGCCGTGGACGTGCTCCATGACCAGGTAGATCTGCGGGCGTTCGGGCTCGCTCGAATCGACGCCCGCGTCGAACAGGGTGGTCAGGGCGTGATGGTTCAGCTTCGCGGCCAGTCGAGCCTCGGCCTCCTGAACCCGGACCAGCTCGGGGTTGACCGCCTGCGCCGCGAACACCTTGATGGCCACATCGCGATCGAGAAGCCGGTCGTAGCAGGCGTACACCGTCGACATGCCGCCCTGTCCGATCTCGCCGGTGATCGTGTAACGCCCGATCGCGGCCCCGGGAGCGCGCTGGATCATCCCGAGCTCCTCACTCCATCGGTCACACCAGTGAATCTACCGGTAACCGGGGTTACTTTCTGCCCCGGATGGGGGCGCGCGACGCCGCGACTCTCCCACCGGAGTCCCAGTGTCTTGCCGTGAGCGAACAGGAGCAGATTCGGCCCGAGGCCTGGTTACCCTTTCTCTATCGGCGCCGCCTTCCCTGAACGGCGTCGGGGGAGGTGACCACCATGTTCGAGAGATTCACCGATCGAGCCCGTCGTGTCGTCGTCTTGGCCCAAGAAGAGGCCAAGATGCTCAATCACAACTACATCGGCACCGAGCACATCCTGCTCGGTCTCATCCACGAGGGCGAGGGCGTCGCCGCCAAGGCGCTCGAGTCGTTGGGCATCTCGCTCGACGCCGTGCGTGAGCAGGTCCAGGACATCATCGGCCAGGGCCAGCAGCAGCCCACGGGTCACATCCCGTTCACGCCGCGTGCCAAGAAGGTGCTCGAGCTCTCGCTCCGCGAGGCTCTGCAGCTCGGCCACAACTACATCGGAACCGAGCACATCCTGCTCGGCCTCATCCGCGAGGGCGAAGGCGTTGCAGCCCAGGTCCTCGTGAAGCTGGGCGCCGACCTGAACCGCGTGCGCCAGCAGGTCATCCAGCTCCTGTCGGGCTACCAGGGCAAGGAGTCCATCGCCGTCGGCGGTGAGACCCAGCAGGGACAGGCCCAGGGTTCGCAGGTGCTCGACCAGTTCGGTCGCAACCTCACCCAGGCAGCGCGCGACGGCAAGCTCGACCCGGTCATCGGGCGCGAGAAGGAGATCGAGCGCGTCATGCAGATCCTGTCGCGCCGCTCGAAGAACAACCCCGTCCTCATCGGCGAGCCGGGCGTCGGCAAGACCGCCGTCGTCGAGGGCCTCGCCCAGGCGATCGTGCGCGGAGACGTTCCCGAGACGCTCAAGGACAAGCAGCTCTACACGCTCGACCTGGGCTCGCTCATCGCCGGAAGCCGCTACCGCGGTGACTTCGAGGAGCGTCTCAAGAAGGTGACGAAGGAGATCCGCACCCGCGGCGACATCATCACCTTCATCGACGAGATCCACACCCTGGTCGGTGCGGGTGCCGCCGAGGGTGCGATCGACGCGGCCAGCATCCTCAAGCCGCTGCTCGCCCGCGGTGAGCTGCAGACCATCGGTGCGACCACTCTCGACGAGTACCGCAAGCACTTCGAGAAGGATGCCGCTCTCGAGCGTCGCTTCCAGCCGATCCAGGTGGCCGAGCCGTCGCTGCCCCACACGATCAACATCCTCAAGGGGCTGCGTGACCGGTACGAGGCGCACCACAAGGTGTCCATCACCGACGGTGCCATCGTGGCAGCGGCCAACCTGGCCGACCGCTACATCGCCGATCGCTTCCTGCCCGACAAGGCCATCGACCTGATCGACGAGGCCGGCGCCCGCCTGCGTCTGTCGATCCTGTCCGCCCCGCCCGAGCTGCGCGAGTTCGACGAGAAGATCGCCGTGGTGCGTGCCGCCAAGGAGACCGCCATCGAGGACCAGGACTTCGAGAAGGCCGCCGGCCTGCGCGACGAGGAGAAGCAGCTCCTCGCCGAGCGCCTGCGCCTCGAGAAGAAGTGGAAGTCGGGCGACGTCGCGACGACCGCTGAGGTCGACGAGGGTCTGATCGCCGAGGTCCTCGCCCAGGCGACGGGCATCCCGGTGTTCAAGCTCACCGAGGAGGAGTCGAGCCGGCTCATCTTCATGGAGAAGGCCCTGCACGAGCGCGTCATCGGTCAGGAGGAGGCCATCTCGGTCCTCGCCAAGACCATCCGCCGCACCCGCGCCGGCCTGAAGGACCCGAAGCGTCCCTCCGGTTCGTTCATCTTCGCCGGTCCCACGGGTGTCGGTAAGACCGAGCTGGCCAAGGCGCTCGCCGAGTTCCTGTTCGACGACGAGAACGCGCTGATCTCGCTCGACATGTCGGAGTACGGCGAGAAGCACACCGTTTCCCGCCTGTTCGGTGCTCCTCCCGGATTCGTCGGATTCGAAGAGGGCGGCCAGCTGACCGAGAAGGTCCGCCGCAAGCCGTTCAGTGTCGTGCTCTTCGACGAGATCGAGAAGGCGCACCCCGACATCTTCAACTCCCTGCTCCAGATTCTGGAGGAGGGCCGGTTGACCGATGGTCAGGGCCGCGTCGTCGACTTCAAGAACACCGTCATCATCATGACGACGAACCTCGGCACCCGCGACATCTCGGGTGGTCCGGTCGGCTTCGTCATGGAGGGCGACACGGCGACCGGTTACGACCGGATGCGCGCCAAGGTGGTCGAGGAGCTGAAGAAGCACTTCAAGCCCGAGTTCCTGAACCGCGTCGACGAGACGATCGTCTTCCCGCAGCTCACGAAGCCCGAGCTGCGTCAGATCGTCGATCTGTTCGTGAAGCGTCTCGCGTTCCGCATGATGGACCGCGACCTGACCGTGGAGCTGACCGATTCGGCGAAGGACCGTCTGATCGAGGTCGGGTTCGACCCGGCACTCGGTGCACGTCCGTTGCGTCGCGCGGTTCAGCACGAGGTCGAGGACCGTCTGTCGGAGAAGATCCTGCACGGCGAGCTGGTCGCGGGCGACCACGTCCACGTCGATTTCCTCGATGGCGAGTTCGTCTTCACGACGGGCAAGCGCGGCGACATGGTCGGAGCGGGTACCACCCAGGGCGCCATCAGCGCCTCGCCCGACATCGCAGCCGCAGGCTGACCCAGTAGGCGAAGAAGGCCGGACCCTCGCGGGTCCGGCCTTCTCCCGTTAAGGTCCTTCGGTCCACCACACCTGGGCGTTCCGGGCGAGCGCGCACTGGGCCCACCGGGCACGCTTGCGCGGGGGATCCGGCCGGCCCCGATGCCCGGAACGTGCGCGCACGCGGTACTCCGTCGAGCACCAGGACCGGGGTGGGCCAAGATAGGAGGGTGAGTTCCTCCTCGTTCGTCGTGCGCCGCGCGCGGACCGCAGACGTCCCCGGCATCGCCGCCCTGGTGGAGCCGCTCGTGCAGAAGCGCATCCTGCTCGGCAAGGACCTCGTCGTCTTCTACGAGTCCATCCAGGAGTTCGTGATCGCGGAGGACGCCGACGGCGAACTGATCGGATGCGGTGCGCTGCACGTGATCTGGGAGGACATCGGCGAGGTCCGCACTCTGGCAGTGCGGGAGAGCAGCCTTCGCCGAGGCGTCGGTCGGGCTCTGCTGACCCGCCTCGAGGAGGAGGCCGCGGAACTCGGCCTCACCCGCCTGTTCTGCCTCACGTTCGAGACCGAGTTCTTCGGGCGCAACGGATTCCTGCCCATCGGCGAGCAGGTCGTTCCGCCGGAGGTCTACGCCGAGCTGGTGCGCTCGTCCGACGAGGGTGTGGCGGAGTTTCTCGACCTGGCCCGCGTGAAGCCGAACACTCTCGGCAACACCCGGATGCTCAAACTGCTGTCCTGATCGAAGCCAACCCGGCGCGAAGCGTCGGGAACTCCGACGCACGAGGCTGAGGAATCCGCAGGATCGGGCCGCCAATGCGGGGCTGACGGGGGACACGGGCCTAGCCTGTGCACATGTCGGGCATCAGTGACCCCTCCGGACCCCTTCCGAGTCGCGTCTATCGGCGGCGCCGGCTCGTCGTCCTGCTCGTCGTGGTGGCGATCATCGCGGTCGTCGTCTTGATCTTCGTCCGTCCCCCGGCGGATGCCGCCGCTCCTGCACCGGCCGCGACGGACGCGGCGCAGGCTCCTGTCGACGCGTCGGCGCCCGTGGACCCGGGGGCGGCGACCGGGCCTGTCGCGTGCACTCCCGACCAGGTTTCCGTCTCCCCGGTGACCGACGCGGACTCGTATGACGCCGGTGTCGAGCCGCAGCTCTCCTGGACGCTCGCGAACACGGGCTCGGTGGCCTGCATCATCAACGTGGGAACCTCGCAGCAGGTCTTCACGGTGACGAGCGGCGACGAGAAGATCTGGACGTCGACTGACTGCCAGACCGATCCGAAGGACTTCGACCTGACGCTGGAGCCGGCCTCATCCGGCGCGGCGCCGACCTCCTCGGCGAGTTTCACCTGGCCGCGTGAACGCTCCTCGACCGACACCTGCGCCGCGGACGCCGTTCGCGAACAGGTCGCCGCCGGAGGCGCCTCCTATCACCTGCAGGTCTCGGTGGGCGGCTTCACCTCGTCGGACACCAAGCAGTTCCTGCTCTACTGAGCCGCCCTGCGGTGCCCCGATCGGGGAGTCCTACGGTGTGGCAGATGCGTCCCAATAGCCGGGGTCGTCGGTAGGGTCGTCCGCCCAGAAGCAGGTGAGCAGCGCGGTGGACCTGTAGAAGACGACACCGGTGCGGTCTGCCGTCGGCACTCCGTTGCCGCCGGGACCGGTGCCGCCCGCGAGCTCGCCTCCGGGCGGGAAGCACGGAACCGTCTCGGTGTAGAGGCGCGGCTTCGTCGGGGCGTACCAGTCGGGCTTCCAGCCGCCCATCTGATCTGCGGGCACGAGGGACGGGATGCCCGTGAATGTGCAGACGACCGTCAGGGTGCCCTTCACCCGTTTGGTCGTCCAGAGGTCGGTGTAGAGGGTGGTCGACGGCCCTCCGACAAGGGTGCCTCCGTATTCGCAGTGGTCGGTTCCCTCGATCCCGGCATCATGGTCGGCGAAGGCGGCCGTGGCGCCGGCGAGCACGAGTCCCGCCGTGAGGATGATGGTCGCTGCGGCCCGTATCGTGCGTCTCATGCTGCCCTCGGTTCGTCGGTTGGCGGGAGCGTATTGCGACCGGCAGCCGACACGCCAGAGGCGGGTCGAGGCGGAGGGGAACCGGCCCCCATCGAACCTTCCGACGCGAGTTCGGGCGTACTCGATTCGCGGCGCTCGAGCGGGGGCGAGCTGAGTCGAACGGTCAGCCCAGGGCGAGGCGGAGGGCTGATTCGGCGGAGCCGGTGGAGTGGTCGAGGACCTTCCTGAAGCCGAGGCGCCGGGCTTCACCGCTGCGCTGCGAGGCCATCGACACCGGACGGATCTCACCCGCGAGACTGATCTCGCCGACCGCGATGACATCGTGGCCGACGGGTACGTCCCGGGCGGCCGAGGCGACGGCGAGGGCGATCGCGAGGTCGGCTCCGGGCTCGGTCAGGCGGATGCCGCCGACCGTCGAGACGTAGACGTCGAGTCCGCTCAAGCCGATACCCGCACGCCGTTCGAGGACGGCGAGCACCATGGCGACCCGCGCTGAATCGACGCCGCTGACGACGCGCCGCGGGTTGGGCGCCGAGGTCTTGACGACGAGAGCCTGAACTTCGACGGGGAGTGCGCGCCGCCCCTCCATCGCGATGGTCACGCAGGTGCCGCTGACGGCCTTGCTGTTACGGCTCATGAAGAGGCCGCTGGGGTCGGAGACCTCGACGATGCCGTCGCCTGACATCTCGAAGCACCCGACCTCGTCGACGGGGCCGAACCGGTTCTTGAGGGCGCGGATGAATCGGAGCGAGGTCTGACGGTCGCCGTCGAATGTGCAGACGACATCGACGAGGTGTTCGAGGAGGCGTGGACCGGCGATGCTGCCGTCCTTCGTGACGTGCCCGACGAGGAGCACGGGCAGGCCGCGCTGCTTGGCGAGCCGGATGAGAGCCGACGCCACCTCGCGCACCTGGGAGGGTCCGCCCGCGAAGCCGTCGATCTCGCCCGACGACACGGTCTGTACGGAGTCGACGATGAGGAGATCGGGGGAGACGGCGTCGACCTGGCCGAGCACGGTAGCGAGGTCGGTCTCGGCAGCCAGGTACAGCTGCGGGTGCAGAGCCCCGGTGCGCTCGGCGCGCATGCGCACCTGTCCGGCTGACTCCTCGGCGCTGACGTAGAGGACCCGGGAACCCGTTGCTGCGGCCCGGGCGGCGACCTCGAGCAGCAGGGTCGACTTGCCCACCCCCGGCTCACCCGAGAGCAGAACGGCGGCGCCGGGGACGATGCCGCCGCCGAGCACGCGATCGAACTCGGCGATGCCGCTGGGTCGGTGGGTGGCGGACTCCACCTCGATCTCGCCGATGGGCCGGGCGACCCGATCGCCGACGACGGCGGTGGGCCGGATGCTGCGGGTGATGCCCGTCTTCTCGGCCGATTCGATCACGGTGCCCCACTGCTGGCACTCCGCGCAGCGGCCGACCCATTTCGAGGTCGTCCACCCGCATTCGGTGCAGCGGAAGGGCGAAGCCGAAGCGGTGACACGAGCCATGCGGCAAGGCTACGTTCGCCCGCCGACATCAGCCGAGGAGCGCGCCGGATGTCCGACATTCGAACACGCGTTCGATATTTTGTGCTACAGTGGAGGCACATCGCGTGCCGGCGAAGTGACCCTTTTCAGTGGATGCCGGCGGCCGTTCCCGCCTGTGTTCCGAGCAGACGGATGGCGATGAGTCAGGCATACGGCGAGGCGACGCAGGCGAGTCCCGGACTCGCGCTCGTCGATGCGCTGGCAGACGGGGTCGTCGTCGAACGCGAGTTCGCGGCACGACGCTACGAGCAGATCGACGCCGTGCGCGGCTGGTACGAAGCGGAGCACGGGGCGCTCTGGAGCCGACCCGACGCCCTCGAGTGGCGCGACCTGCGCGCCGAGATCGCGGCCGCGCTCGTCATCCACGAGCGGACCGCCGAAGCTCAGCTGCACTACGCGAGACGGCTGGTCCACGACTTCCCGACGACGCTCGGGCGCCTGCGTGAGGCGCGGTTCTCCGATCGGCACGCGCGCGTCGTCGTCGACTGCTCTGTCGGGGTCCCGCCCGAGCTGCTCGCCGACTACGAGGCGCAGGTCCTCGAGCTCGCCGAGCGCATGCCCGCACCACGATTCGAGAAGCAGGCGGCGTTCGTCGCGGCGGCGATCTCGCCGTCCACGATGGTCGCGCAGCACGCAGAGGCGATGACCGAGCGGCGCATCGCTGTCGAGCCCGCGCCGCACGGCATGGCCTGGCTGCACATCCTGCAGGACGCGCCTCTCATCGTCGGCGCCAAGGCGGCGATCACCGGACTCGCCCTCACTCTCCATGGCGTTCCTGGCGAGACCCGCACGCTGTCCCAGATCGAGGCAGACGTCGCCGGTGACCTGCTCGGCGATTCCTTCGGGCTGACCTCGACCATCTCGGGCGGAGAGCCGGTTCCGAGCCCTGCGGCACAGCGAGGCGTCAAAGCCGAGGTCTTCATCCACGTGTCGGCCGGCACCGCGCTGGGCATCAGCGAGGAGCCCGGCCATCTGCGCGGTTACGGACCCATCGACCACGAAACCGCCCGCAAGCTCGCCGGCACGGCCAGCAGCTGGATCCGGCTGCTGACCGACCCGGCCGACGGCACCATCCTCGACTTCGGGCGCAGCACCTACCGTCCGCCCGTGGAACTCCGTCGCTACGTTCAGGTCCGCGACCAGGTCTGCCGCTTCGTCGGCTGCACCAGGTCGGCGGAGCACTGCGACATCGACCACACGGTGGCCTGGATCGACGACGGTGAGACGACCGCCGCCAACCTCGAGGCGCTTTGCAAGAGTCACCACCCCGTCAAGACCAGAGGCCGATGGCAAGTCGAGATGGATCCGAATGGCGTGGTCCACTGGACCTCGCCCACCGGGAGGACCTACGAGACCTATCCCGCTGCTGTGATCAGACCGCCGGGGGATGTTCGCTTCCGACCTGTCGTCGACGAGAGTGATGCATCCGACGATCTGGTCGACGGCGCAGAGCCCCGACCGTCCGCGATCGGCGATGCCCTCGCCAGGAAGTTCAAGGTCGGCGAGAAGCCGAAGGCTGCACCGAAACCGGATGGCCCCACCCTGGCGGACTGGTTCGTCGACGCCGACGAGGGTTCTGGTGGCCCGAGCGGTCGCGACGCCGACGATCTCGCGGGGTGACGACCGCGCGTCATCGCGGGGAGGGGGCTCGACCTCGGATTGGCGAAGGCGCGTCGCCCTCGCGTACACTCGACCCCGGTAGCGTGTCCGAGCGGCCTAAGGAGCATGTCTCGAAAACATGTGTGGGGGCAACTCCACCGTGGGTTCAAATCCCACCGCTACCGCCACTCTGAGGGCCCGTCATCGGCATGAATCGCCGACGACGGGCCCTCAGTGCGTCGCGGCGAGACCTTGCGTTGCGATGCTCTCCCGCCCGTGATGACCCGTCGTCAGCTGCGCAGCGCGAGCACGAACGGGAGCACGCCGGGTGCGCCGGCGTTCCGGAGCAGACGCGCCGCGACGGTCAGAGTCCAGCGACTGTCGGCCAGATCGTCGACCAGGAGGACCGGCCCCGACGCCGAGGTCAACGCCGAAGCCAGCTCGTTGCCGACGCGGAACGCCGGCCACACCGCGCCCAGCCGGTACGCGCTGTTGCCGGTCTCTCCGGATGCTCCGCCCTCGCCGGTGCGATCGAGCGAGCCCAGAAGCGGAAGCCTGCCGATCCGGGCGACACCCGCGGCGATCGATTCGACGAGGACCGGTCGACTGCGACTCGGCACGGTGACGATGCCCACCGGGCGCTCAGCCCAATCCCATTCGGCGAGCACCCGCACGCAGGCGCCGAGCATCGCGTCGGGAATGGGAACATCCGTCGCGCCGGTCGCGAAGAGCTCGCGAAGCGGGCCGCCCCAACCGAGATCGGTCAGACGCGCGAGCGCACGCCCCTCGCTCGCGCGGTCGCCCTGCGGAAGGTTGCCGCGCATCGGCACGCCGCGGGAGGCGGCACCCGTCGGCCACTGCGCCCGGGGTTCCACGGCCACGCCGACGCGGTCGAGCGACGCGGTCGCCGCTCGGGTCGAGGCTTCGGGGACGTCCGTGGGGTACCAGACACCCGCGCAGCGATCGCAGCGCCCGCACGGCTCGGCGGAGGGATCGTCGAGCGACTCCTGCAGGAACGCCATACGGCAGCGGTCGCTGGTCTCGTAGTCGAGCATGTGCTGCTGCTCGGCGGTTCGCGCCTGGGCGATCCGCTCGTACCGCACCCGGTCGTAGGTCCACGGCCGGCCCGTGGAGACCCAACCGCCCCGCACGCGGCGCACTGCCCCGTCGACATCGAGCACCTTGAGCAGCAGCTCGAGTCGAGACCGCCGGATGTCGACCAGCGCCTCGAGAGCCGGAGTCGAGATCGGCTGGTCACCGAGTTCCCGGAGCACTGCCGCGGCGCGCTCCTCGGTCGGCATCGCGGCGGTGGCGAAGTACTGCCAGATGGCGGGATCCTCGGGGCCGGGCAGCAGGAGCACGTCGGCGTTCTCGGTGGCGCGTCCGGCGCGGCCGACCTGCTGGTAGTAGGCCACTGGAGAGCTCGGCGCCCCGAGGTGCAGCACGAAGCCGAGGTCGGGCTTGTCGAAGCCCATCCCCAGAGCACTCGTCGCGATCAGGGCCTTGACCCGGTTCTGCTTCAACAGCTGCTCGGCCTGCTCGCGCTGCTCGGGATCGGTCTGACCGGTGTAGGCGAGCACCTCATGGCCCGCCTCACGCAGCAGCCGGGCCGTGTCTTCGGCGGCCGACACCGTCAGTGCGTACACGATCCCGCTGCCCGGCAGGTCGGCCAGATGAGCGGTCAGCCAGCCCAGGCGCGCGGCCGCGTCGGGGAGTCGCAGCACCCCGAGACGCAGGGACCGTCGAGCGAGCGGGCCGCGGATGGTCAGGACCTCGCCTGCGGCCTCACCTGCGGCGCCGAGCTGCTCGACCACGTCGGCGACGACCCGGCTGTTCGCCGTCGCCGTCGTTGCGAGAACGGGAACGCCGGAGGGGATCTCCTGGATCAATTCGCGGAGCCGGCGGTAGTCGGGGCGGAAGTCGTGCCCCCAGTCGGAGATGCAGTGCGCCTCGTCCACGACGACCAGACCGGTCCTGGCCACCAGGTCCGGAAGCTGCTCGTCGCGGAAGGTCGGGTTGTTCAGTCTCTCGGGGGAGAGCAGCAGCACATCGACCTCATCGCGCTGGAGCTGCTCGCGCACTTCACCCCACTCGTGGGCATTGGCGGAATTGATGGACACGGCACGCACGCCCGCGCGGGCCGCCGCGGCGACCTGATCCCGCATCAGCGCGAGCAGGGGAGAGACGAGCAGAGTCGGTCCGGCGCCCCGCTGCCGGAGCAGCCGGGTCGCGACGAAGTAGACGGCCGACTTGCCCCAACCCGTCCGCTGCACGACGAGGGCCCGCCGGGCGTCGTCGACCAGGGCCGAGATGGCCTCGAACTGGCCGTCGTGGAACACCGCGTCGGGACGACCGACCAGCTCGCGGAGAGCGGTTTCTGCGGCGAGGCGGGTATCCATGTCGTCCACCCTGTCAGGTGGGCCCGACACCTGCGCGGGACCGCCCCTCGGGACCGCCCCTCGGGACCGCCGATCGAGCGCCGGAGCTGCCGCGTGTCATGGCCGGAAATGCCCGGACCGCCGAGGTCGCCGGTCGAGGCGTCCTACTGTCTCGAGCCCACCGATCGTCGATACGCCCGGGGCGTCATGCCGACTTCGCGGAGGAACTGCCGGTTGAAGTTGGACAGGTTGCTGTAGCCCACGTCGTAGCAGATACCCGCGATCGGGGCATCGGACTCCTCGAGCAGGACGCGTGCGCGTGCGATCCGCAGCATGCGGACCATCTCGCTGAACGTCCGCCCGCTCGCCCGCTGGAAGAACCGCGAGAACGTCGGCTGCGACATCCCCGCCAAGCGGGCGGCCTCGGCCATCCGCACGGTGCCGGCGAGGTTGTCGAAGATGTAGCCGAGGCTGCGTTCGACCGCGCCGGCGGCAGGCGATGCGGCTCCGGGCGGGGTGAACCAGTCGCGCGCCAGCACGACCCGGTCCTCCTTCGGCGACCGGCTGAGTATCCCGAGGACCCGGAAGAAGTGGATGAGCCGCAGCAGATGGTCCGTCGCCCCCATGGCCTCGATGGCCTCCGCCGCCTCGACGGCGGTGCGCCCGTGGAACTCGATTCCTCGTGAGGACTGATCAAGGAGCGGACGGAGCTCCCGGAGTTCGGGCATCTCGACCGACGCGCGCTCGAGCCATGCGCGATCGAATTGGATCACGGCATCGCGCTTGCGGAGGACCTCGCCCGGTGCCAGATCGCTGAGCCAGTGGTGCGGCAGGCCCGCTCCGACGAGCGTCACATGCCCCGGGCCGAATGCGCCGATGTGGTCGCCGACGATGAAGCGGCCGGCGCCGTGCCGGATGAGGTGGATCTCGTACTCGGGGTGATAGTTCCATCGGGCGATCGGCGCTGGGAAATCGTGCTCGAGCCACACCACCGAGCGCTCCGGATGGCGCACGATCACCTCGAGTTCGGCGGCACGATTGAGCAGTTGCTCCGCACGTCCGGCTGACTTCACTGTCTCCACGTGAAAATTTGTATCAGAACAGGACGTCCGCGGGCTAGGTGCGGTGGGGCCGTTTGGGTAGCGTGACTGCGGGCGGAACGCGAAGGAGCGACCCAGTGATCATCGACTCTCACAGCCATGTCGGCACCCGGATCGGGTCGACCCAGACGGGTCCCGAGCTGCGTGCGCGAATGGATGAGGCCGGGGTCGATCTCGCATGCATATTCCCGCATGTCGAAGGCGGGTTCACGAACGACGACGTCGACGAGGCGGTCGCCGCCGTCCCCGGGCGTTTCATCCCGTTCCTCGCGGTCGACCCGTGGTTCGGTGATCGAGCCGTCGTCGAGATCCACGAGCGCGCCGACCGCGGTTACCGGGGTGTGAAACTGCATCCGACAATCCACGGCTACAACCTCGCCGACCTCGATCTGCTCGCTCCGGTGCTCGATGCGGTCCGCGAGCGTCGACTTGTGCTGCTCTCCCACGGCGCCGATGACGTGCTCAATGCCCCGCCGGCGTTCGCGAAGGTCGCTCGCGCCTATCCCGAGGTGCCGGTGCTGATGGCGCACAGTGGCGTCTTCCGCACGCATGAGCAGGCGATCGAGGCCGCGCGCGAACTCCCGAACCTCTACCTCGAGGCGGCACGCGTCCCCGCCTTCGAGATCGCCCACCAGATCCGCGAGCTCGGCCCCGAGAAAACCATCTGGGGCAGCGACTCCCCGTTCAGCGACTACAGCTGGGAATTCGAGAAGATGCGCCGGACTGTCGACTCGGACGAAGCGCACCAACTCGTCTGCGGCGGAAACCTCGCCCGCCTGCTGGAGCTCACATGACCGGCCTATCCGCGTCGGCACTCGGCCGGCGCCGTCGCGAGTCCGCTCGCGCGGCCGGAACACCAACCTTCGTTCGGTCGGAACGAGATATTACTAGATGACCACTTGATAGGATACGTTTACAACCTGTCAGCACCAACGGTGGTGCCACACCTGTGTCGCACCGCGGACTCTTGACAAAGAAGTGGAGTAGTCATGCACAGCACTGTTTTCAACAAGGTGGCGCGGCGCAGCCGTGTCGCCGCGGGAATGGCGATCGTCGCCGGCCTCGCGATCACCCTGGCCGGATGCGCCGGCGACAGCGGTGGTGGCGGCGGTGAAGGCGGCGGCGGGGGCGATCAGACCCTCGGGCTCGTCGCGTTCGACATGACGTCGGCCTCCGACGCCGCGTTCGACAACAGCACCAACAAGGCGTTCAAGGATGCCGGCTGGGAGGTCCTGACCCAGGACCCGAAGGGCGACGCAGGCCAGGCCAACACGATCTGCAGCCAGTACGTGACGCGTCAGGTCACGGCGCTCATCATCACCACGTTCGCCCAGGACCAGATGGCCCAGTGCCTCTCCCAGGCGAAGGCCGCGGAGATCCCTGTGTTCTTCCTCGCCAGCCCCCTGCTCGACGGCATGGCCGGCGCGGTGGACCTCGTCGCCCCCGAGCCCATCAACGACGTCTTCGTGAAGTACCTCGAGGACAACAAGGTCACCAACATCCTGACGCTCGACTACACGCCCGGCACCCCGTGCCGTCTGCGCGCCGAGTACCGCGATGAGCAGATCGAGAAGGCCGGGCTCGATATCAAGGTCGACAAGCACGAGTTCCCGATCCCGGGCCAGGTCGTCGACGCGCAGAACGCGACAGCTGCATGGCTCGCGGCGAACCCGGAGGGCTCCGGCAACTTCGCCATCTGGTCCTGCTTCTCCGACTCGACCGCGGGAGCCCTCGCGGGCATCCAGCAGGCCGGCCGCACCGATGCGCTGCCCATCTTCACCTGGGACTACAGCGTGTCCATCCTCGACGGCATCAAGAGCGGTGCCGTGGCCGCCGACCTCTGGATCGACTTCGACGGCATGGGTGCCCAGGCGCTCGAGCTGGTCAACGGATACCTGAAGGATGGCGAGCCGAAGGGACTGACGGCGTCGAACATCGTCCTCACCTCCGAGAACATCGACCAGTTCCTCGAAGATCACCCGGAGGTCGAGCGGAACTAATTCCCGCTCGCATCGCCAGAACCGAGATCGACCCCCGAGAAAGACCATGGACCAATGGCTAACCGCGAACCAGCTCCCGACACCGTGACTCAGGTCGACCCGAGCGTGCCCCTCGTCGAAGCACGCGACGTCAGCCGGTCGTTCGGAGCTGTCAGGGCGCTCTCGGGGGTCAGTCTCGATTTCCGTCGAGGTGAGATCCACGGACTTGTCGGCGCCAACGGCGCCGGCAAGTCCACCCTCCTGAACATCATCGGCGGGGTGATCACCCCGAGCTCGGGGAGCATCCTCGTCGATGGCGAGGAGCGTTCGATCGAGCGTCCGGCCGACGCCGATGCGCTCGGCTTCTCCTTCATCCATCAGGAGCTTGCGCTGATCCCCGACTTCTCGGCGATCGACAACATGACGCTGGGTGTGAAGGAGGTCGGACGTCTCGGCTTCGTCGACCGACGCGAGGCGTCGCGTCGCGCGAAGGACGTCGCCGACCTGCTCGGCATGGGCTTCTCGCTCCGCAAGCCGGTCCGCCAGCTCAGTCCCGCGGAGCGCGGCCTCGTCGCGATCGGTCGTGCGCTCGTCCGCGATGTCCGCTTCATCGCGATGGACGAGCCGACGGCAGTGCTCTCCGACGTCGAATGCCAGCGCCTCTTCCGCATCGTCCGCGACCTCGCCGCCACCGGTGTGACCGTGGCCTACGTGAGTCACCGGCTGGGAGAGATCGAGGACCTCAGCGACCGCATCACCGTCTTCAAGGACGGCAGGGTCACGGGTCGCTTCGAACGCGGTGGGTACACCCGCGACGACCTCGTCCGCGGCATCACCGGTTCGACCGTGGGTCTCGGCCCCCGCGCCGAGATCTCGCGGGTCGATCGCGACGCGCCTATCGTCTTCTCGGCATCGCACCTCTCCGACGGGGACCGCGTGCGCGACGTCAGCTTCGATGTCCGCGCGGGCGAGATCGTCGGCATCGCCGGCGTGGTCGGCGCCGGCCGGACCGAGACCTTCGGCGCCATCTTCGGCGAGCGCAAGCTCACGAGCGGCGAGATGACCCTCGACGGCAAGCCGTACCGCGCGGCCAATGTGCGCGATGCGGTCCGCCAGGGTGTCGCACTCGTCCCCGAGGAGCGCCGCTCGCAGGCGCTCATCATGACCGATTCGGTCCGCTCGAACATGACGATGGGTGCCTGGGGTTCGACCGTCGCGAACCGCTTCTCCCCGTTCGTCAGCGACCGCAAGGCGAACGGCGTCACCGACCGCATGGTGAAGGCGCTCAGCATCAAGGCTCGCGACCCCCAGGTGGCCGTCGGAACCCTGTCGGGCGGCAACCAGCAGAAGGTCGTCTTCGGCCGGTGGCTCTCGCGCGGCGCCCGGGTCATGCTCCTCGACGAGCCGACCCGTGGCGTCGACATCGGTGCGCGCCAGCAGATCTGGCAGACCATGGAGGATTTCGCGGCGGCCGGCAATGCGGTCGTCGTCGTCAGCTCCGAGCTCGAGGAGCTCTCCATCTGCCACCGCGTCGTGGTGATGGTGGAGGGGCGGACCATCGGCGAACTGCAGGGGCCGGGCGTCACCGAGGAACAGATGCTCTCCGAGATCTACAACGACCACGTGAAGGAAGAAATCGTATGACCACCGACATCGCGCCGGCGCCCGCCGTCGACACAACTCCGAAGCGGTCGGCGGGGCAGTCCGTCACCCTGTTCATGGGCAAGTACGGCGCTCTCATCGTGCTCGCACTCCTCGTGATCGTGTTCTCGATCATGGAGCCCAAGTACTTCCTGTCCTGGGGCAACATCGTCCAGATCTTCAACCAGTCCGCTCTCGCGGCGATCGTCGCGTGCGGTCTGACCCTGGTCCTCGCCGCCAACCAGTTCGACCTCAGCATCGGCAACACCGCGAGCCTCTCGGGCATCGCCGTCGCCGCCATGCTGATCGGCGGCGTCCCGATCCCGGTCGCGATCATCGTCGCCATCCTGATCGGCCTGGCTGTCGGTCTGCTCAACTCGTTCCTCGTCACGCGACTCGGGGTCAACGCGCTCGTGGCCACCCTCGGTGTCGGCAGCGTGGCGATCGGTGCGAACTACCTGATCTCGGGCGGAGCCGCCCAGCCGTTCGGCGCCTACGTGCCCGAGTTCACCGAGATCTCCGTCGGCACCTGGTTCGGCATCCCGAAGAACGTCTACTACATGGTCGTCATCGTCGCGATCCTCTGGGTGGTGCTCAACCGCACCGTCCTCGGCCGCAACATCCAGGCCGTCGGCGGCAACGCGGAGGCATCCCGTCTCGTCGGCGTCCCCGTCCGCAGCGTCACGACCGCGGCGTTTGTGATCTGCTCGATCTGCGCGGCGATCACCGGCATCCTCCTCGCCTCCGTCGTCGGCAGCGGGCAGGCGACGGGAGGTGACGGGTACACCCTGCAAGCCTTCGCGGCCGCGTTCCTCGGAACAGCCGTGATGCGGGAGGGGCAGTTCCACATCCTCGGCACCGTCGTCGGTGTCGTCACCGTCGCCACCGGCTTCAACGGGCTCGCGATCATCGGCGTCCCGGCGTTCGCGCAGTTCCTGTTCCAGGGTCTCGTGCTCATCGCGGCGGTCTCCTTCAGCACCGTCGCCCGCAAGCTCACCCGAGCGGGCTGACGCCGACCCGGCAGCGACCCCGGCGTTACCGTCCCGAAGAAGCGACAGACGAGAAGTAGAAGAGGTACCTGATGTCCAGTGATTCACCGCGCACGATCGCGGAACTGCTCGGCGACGATGCGCCCAAGAACTGGGGCAAATGGGGTCCCGATGACGAGGTCGGCAGCCTCAACTACCTGACCCCGGAAGAGGCCCTGCGAGGGGCGGCCGCGATCCGTTCCGGCCAGTCGTTCACCCTGCAGGTGCCGATCGGCAAGCCCGGCTTCGAAGACCCCGTGCACCCCACCCGCACCGGGGCCGTCCGCACGTCGGTGTCCGACGAGGGCTTCTTCCAGCGCGGCGCTGAGGAGCCGGCGAGCGGTCACCACTGGGCCGACGACAAGATCGAAATGTTCCTCCAGGGCTCGACCCAGTACGACGCTCTCGGGCACCTCTGGTACGGCGGGCAGATCTGGAACGGCTACGACGCGATGACCACCGACGGCGAGCTGCGGAAGGCCTCCATCCTCCCGATCGCCGAACGCGGGGTGGTCGGCCACGGCGTGCTCATCGACATGGCTCGCTACTACGGCAAGGAGTCGCTGGGCAAGGGTGAGAGCTTCACGCACCTCGACCTGCAGGACGCGGCCCGCGCGCAGGGCATCGAGATCCAGCCGCGCGACATCATCGTCATCCGTACCGGTTGGCTGGGGCACTATTACGAGACGACCCCGGAGGAGTTCTACGCCGACTGGAACGAGCCGGGACTCACCTGGTCGCGGGACCTCGTCGAATGGTTCCAGCGCATGGAGATCCCCAACCTGGTCACCGACCTCGTCGCCAACGAGACCACCTGGCACGAGTCCGGCGTCGAGCTGCCACTGCACAACGCGCTCATGCGCAACCTCGGCATCGCTTTCACCGAGATCGTCTGGCTCGACGACCTGGCCGCGGCCTGCGCCGCGGACAACCGCTGGGACTTCCTCTACACGGCGGCTCCTCTCAAGGTGCACGGGGCGAGCGGCGCACCGGTCAACCCCATCGCGATCCGCTGACGGGACTCACCGACATGACAGAGCTCTCCGACCAGACCCTCGACCAGCTGGATCCGGAGGTCGCGGTACCCGCTTACGACCGGTCGAGTCTCAGCGTGGGAATCGTGCACTTCGGAGTGGGCGGCTTCCACCGCGCCCACCAGGCGGTCTACCTCGACGAACTGATGTCGCGGGGTCTTGCCCTCGACTTCGCGCTCTGCGGTGTCGGCGTGCTCCCGCAGGACCGGCGCATGGCCGAGGCGCTCGCCGCACAGGACCACCTGTACACCGTGATGCTCAAGCACGCGGACGGCAGCCGCGAAGCCCGCGTGATCGGCTCGATGATCGACTACCTGTTCGCCCCCGACGACCCCGAGGCGGTCATCGCGCGGATGGCGGATCCGGCGGTGCGCATCGTCTCGCTCACCATCACCGAGGGCGGGTACAGCATCGACCCGGCCACGGGCGAGTTCGACCCGAGCAGCCCCGACATCGCGGCCGATCTCGCGGGGTCGGGACTCCCGCACAGTGCGTTCGGTCTGATCGTGGCCGCGCTCCGACGACGGCGCGATGCGGGAACCCCGCCGTTCACCGTGCAGTCCTGCGACAACATCCAATCGAACGGTGATGTGGCGAAGCAGGCCATCGGCGGCTTCGCCCGCCTCGTCGACCCCGAGCTGGCCGACTGGATCGAGTCGGAGGTCGCGTTTCCGAACGCCATGGTCGACCGCATCACCCCGGTGACCACCGACGCCGATCGGGCCGAGATCGAAGAGCGGTTCGGCATCGTCGACCGCTGGCCCGTCGTGTGCGAACCGTTCACGCAATGGGTCGTCGAGGACCACTTCCCGGCCGGGAGGCCCGAGTGGGAGCTCGTCGGAGCGCAACTGGTCGACGATGTGCTGCCGTACGAGCTCATGAAGCTGCGCCTGCTCAACGCCAGCCACCAGGGCCTCACCTACTTCGGCTACCTCGCGGGGTACCGCTACGCGCACGAGGCGCTCGCCGACGAGCGCATCGCTGAGCTCCTCCGCCGCTACATGGACCGCGAGGCCACCCCCTCGCTGGACCCCGTTCCCGGCATCGACCTCGACGCGTACAAGGCGGAACTGATCGAGCGCTTCTCGAACCCCGAGATCCGCGACACCCTTGCTCGGCTCTGCGCGGAGTCCAGCGACCGGATCCCGAAATGGCTGCTCCCCGTCGTGCGACACGACCTCGCGGCAGGCGTTCCCGTGCCGCTCTCCGCCGGCGTCGTCGCCAGCTGGGCTCGCTACGCCGAGGGGGTCGATGAGGAGGGCCAGCCCATCGTGATCGTCGACCGGCTGGCGGACAGCCTGCAGGCCATCGCCCTCTCGCAGCGCGAGAACCCGACGGCGTTCATCGAGAACCGTCTGCTCTTCGGCGACCTCGTCGACGACCCGGCGTTCCGAGAGCCGTATCTTGCCACCCTCGCCGTGCTGCACGACGGGGGAGCGGGCGCCGCCCTCGACAGACTTCTCGCCGAGGACTGACTGCACTTCGAGGACTGACTGCACTTCGAGGACTGACTGCACGCCGAGGGCTGACTGCACTGACGGAAACGACTCGGCTCCGCGCGACAGCTGCTGTGCGGAGCCGAGTCATTCTCCATGCCCTTACACGGGAACGGAGACGGAGACGGAGAGGGAGAGCGAGGTCGGGTTGACCCTCGCGATCCTGCGGCGCCGAACAGGGACTATCCCTCGCTCAAACCGACGTGTAGCCGCCATCGATCGACAGGTCAGAGCCGGTGACGAACGACGCGGCGTCGGACACGAGGAACAGCACCGCGGCGGCGATCTCCTCGGGCTGCCCGAGACGGCCCATGGGTGTCGCCTGCAGCCAGGCGTCGAGGCGCTCGGGCATCGCCCTGCTGCGCGCGGTGAGAGCCGTCTCGACGTAGCCGGGGGAGACGCTGTTGACACGGACTCCCCGGGCCGCCCACTCGACCGCGACCGACTTGGTCAGCATGATGACAGCCGCCTTCGACGCGTTGTACGTCGCCTGCGATTGCGGCCGGTTCACGATGTGCCCCGACATCGAGGCGATGTTCACGATCGCGCCGGAACCCGCGGCGAGCATGGGACGCGCCTCCGCCCGGCAGGACCGGAAGACGCCCGTGGAGTTGATGTCCATGACCGTCGCCCACTCGTCGTCGGTGAGCGACTCCGCGTTCGCGCCCAGGTGCCGGATCCCCGCGCAGTTCACGCCGATGTCGAGACGCCCCTCCGTGGCCAGAACGGCGTCGACCGCCGCGTCGACCGATTCGGTCGAGGAGACGTCCATCCGGACGAACCGCCCGTCGACGGAGTCCGCGGCCGGCTCGCCCGTCGCAGGGTCGAGGTCGCCGATCCACACCTTCGCTCCCGCCTCCGAGAGCAGTCGTGCGGTCGCGAGACCGATTCCCGAGGCGCCGCCGGTGATGAGGGCGACGCGTCCGTCGAGTCGGAAGAGGTCCATGTCGGTCAATCCTTCGTCTGAGGGGTGATGAAGACCTTGTCGTACGTGCCGTCCCGCTGAGCCGCCAGTGCCTCGTCGAACCGTTCGAGCGGGAAGTCGCCGAAGCGCAGTTCATCGAGGGGGAGTTGGTGGGCCAGATTGGCGGCCCGCCGGTGGGTGTACGGATTCAGTGCGGTGCCGAGGATGGTGAGCTCGCGAGCGTAGATGTCGTTCGGCGAGATGCTGGCACGAGCGTCGGGATGCGCGACGCCGAAGATCAGGTAGCGGCCGCCCCGTGAGAGGGCGGGCAGCGCCGTCTCCATTACGGCGACGGAGCCGACCGCATCGATGGCGTACGGGAATCCGGTGCCACCGCTCGCCTCGATGAGGAGATCGTGGAGGCCGTCGCTCGAGGGGTCGAGCACCACATCCGCGCCGACACGCTGAGCGAGGTCACGACGGGCGGGCCGACCCTCGACGGCGACGATCGGACCCAGTCCGGCGCGATGGGCGAGCATGATCAGCAGCGCCCCGACCGGGCCGACCCCGAAGACGACGATGGGGAGGCCCGACTCGGGGGCGAGGCGGTCCATCCCGTGCACGGCGCAGGCCAACGGCTCGGTGAGCGCGGCCCGACGGGCGTCCTCGGTCCCGGGGACCGTGTAGGCGATGGTCTCGTCGACGACGAGGAACTCCGCCATCCCGCCGTCGAGGTGCACTCCGGGGGCGCGCCGGTCGGGGCACATGTTGAGCCGTCCCGTCTGGCAGTACAGGCAGACGCCGCAGTAGTAGTGCGGTTCGACGCTGACGAGGTCGCCGACCTTCAGGTTGCGGACGCTCGAGCCGACCGCGGCGATCCGGCCGCCGATCTCGTGGCCGAGCGTGATGGGCGGCATGCTCCGGTAGTCGCCGTCGACGATGTGGGCGTCGGTGCCGCACAGTCCGACGTATTCGGGGACGATGAGGACGTCCGTCGGACCGACCTCGGGGACGGGGATGTCGTCGACGGTGACGAGATGATCCCCCTGATAACGCGCTGCTCGCATGGGCAAGGAGGTTATCAGATGCCCAGTTGATAGGATACGTTTACAACTTGTAACTACTAGACCAACGGCGCTCACGGACAATCGGGGCACTCAGACGAATCGGACGGCCTCATGACCTCCTCCCTTCCCCTTGATCGACTGCGTGATCGTCATGGGCGCTTCTCGATGCTCGCCATCGATCAACGCGAGTCGCTGCGGAACATGCTGTCCGTCGGTGCGCCGTCGCCCGTGAGCGATGATGAGCTCGCCGCATTCAAGCTGCTCGTCGTCGAGACCCTGGTGCCTCATGCCAGCGCGGTGCTGATCGACCGTCAGTACGGCGGACCAGCGGCCGCCGTCTCGACCCGGCCGGTCATCCTCGCAGCCGATATCCTGTCGGCGTCGATCCCGGGCGGCCAGGTCAACGTCGCCTCGCTCGACGAGGAGGTCACGCCCGACTTCGCCATCGGATTCGGCGCCGCCGCGCTCAAGGTGCTCGTTCCGTGGGCCCCCGACCGCCGCGATGAGGCGATCGACCTGTCGGCCCGTTTCATGGACCTCTGCCGTCGTGCGGGCCTCCCCGGCGTGGTCGAGGGCGTCGTGCGACCCGACGACATCGCCTCGTGGACGGACGCCGACCGCAACGCCGCTCTCGTCGAGGCGACCCGTGATCTCGCGACGACGAACCCCGACCTCTACAAGGCGGAGGTCCCCTCCTACGGCGCCGGCGACCCCGAGGTCATCACGGAGACCGCCCGCGCGATCACCGAAGTGGTGGACTGCCCGTGGGTCGTCCTCTCGTCGGGCGTGACCGCTGCCCGTTTCCCCGACGCTGTCCGCGCGTGCGTCGCCGGCGGTGCCCAGGGCTTCCTCGCCGGTCGCGCCATCTGGGCGGATGCGACCACGTCCGACGACCCGGCCGCGTTCCTCGCCGGCGAGTCCGTCCGTCGCCTTCAGCAGCTGTCGGCCGCGGAGGTCGCGTGACCGGCGCGCGCCCCGACGTCGTCGTCGCGGGTCGGATCTGCATCGACCTCTACCCGACGGTGTCCGGGGTCCGGCTCGAGGATGTGCCGACCTTCAGCAAGTCGATCGGCGGCAGCGCGACCAACGTCGCGGTGGCCGCGGCCAGGCACGGCCTGGCCGTGACGATACTCACCCGCACCGGTGACGACCCGTTCGGCCGTTACGCGGTCGAGGAGCTGGCCCGGTTCGGCGTCGACACGCGTCACGTGCACCCCGTCGCCGGCATCCCCTCGGTGCTGACCTTCTGCGAGATGTTCCCACCCGACGACTTCCCGCTCTACATCTGGCGCAACCCCACCGCGCCCGACATGTACCTCGACGGCGATGACATCCCCCTCGATGAGGTCGCCGCGGCGAAGGTGTTCTGGGCGACGGCCACCGGGCTCTCCCGAGAGCCCTCGCGGGCAGCGCACTTCGCGGCCTGGCAGGCGAGAGGTCGTGTCCCGCACACGGTGCTCGACCTCGACTACCGTCCGATGTTCTGGGACGGCCTCGAACAGGCCTCCGCCGCCGTGCGGCCCGCACTCGAGCATGTGACGGTCGCCATCGGCAATGCCGACGAGTGCGAGATGGCGGTCGACGAGCGCGATCCCGACCGTGCCGCCGATGCCCTCCTCTCCCACGGGGTCGAGCTGGCGATCGTCAAGCGCGGGCCGAGGGGCGTGCTCGCGAAGACGCGGGACCAGCGCATCGAGGTCCCGCCGATCCCCGTCGACGTCGTGAACGGGCTCGGTGCGGGCGACGCGTTCGGCGGGGCGCTGTGCCGCGGCCTCATCGAAGGCTGGCCGCTCGAGCGGACGCTGCAGTTCGCCAACGCCGCCGGCGCGATCGTCGCCACCCGCTACGAGTGCTCGACCGCCATGCCGACCGGTGCCGAGGTCGACGAGTTCCTCGCGGCCCGCTCGGCGACGACCGGGTCCGGGAGGCAGCGATGAGCGGGCAGAAGAGGATCCTGGTCCTCGGGGCGAGCGGTACCGTCGGCAGCGCCGCGGCCCGCCGATTCCTCGACGACGACGGGTACGAGGTCGTCGCCGTGTCCCGGCGGCTGCCCGACTACGCGCCGCACGACCGTCTCCGCCATGTCGCGGTCGACCTGACCGACGCCGACGCCGTCGTCGAGGCTCTCGGATCCGTCGGCCCGATCACGCACGTCGCCTATGCGGCCCTGTTCGAGAAGCCGTCGCTCATCAGCGGCTGGACGGACCCGGAGCAGCGCATCACCAACGGGCTGATGTTCGAGAACGTCTTGGCGGGAATCGCCGGTTCCCCGGTCGAACACGTGTCTCTGCTGCAGGGGACGAAGGCCTACGGCTACCACGTGGGCCGTATGCCCGTCCCGGCCAAGGAGTCCCAGCCGCGCGTCGAGCATCCGAACTTCTACTGGCTGCAGGAGGACGCGCTCACTGCGGCGGCGACCGAACGCGGCTTCGGTTACACGATCTGGCGGCCGCAGGCGATCTTCGGCGACCGGATCGGCGTCGCCATGAACATGGTGCCGGTGATCGGCGCCTACGCCGCGATCCGGGCGGAACTCGGCGAGCCGTTCTCCTTCACCGGCGGTCACCGGTATCCCGTCGAAGCGGTTGACGCGCGACTGATCGGCTCGGCGATGCACTGGGCTGCAGAGGCCCCGGCAGCGCGCGACCAGACCTTCAACATCACCAACGGCGACGTGATCGCCTGGGCCGACATCTGGCCGGCGTTCGCCGGCATGCTCGACGTCGAGACCGGGCCCGACGAACGGATGAGTCTCGCCGAGTGGCTGCCGCAGCACGCCGACGTCTGGGACAGGGTCGTGGAACGGCACGGTCTTCGGCCGAACACGCTCGCGCAACTGCTCGGCTACTCGCACGAGTTCGCCGACGACATGCTCGCCTGGACCCCCGACGGTTCGATCCACGAAGCCCGGTCGGTTCCCCTCTTCCTCAGCACCATCAAGCTGCGACAGGCGGGCTTCACCGAGGTGATCGATACGGAGGAGATGTTCGCGGACCTGTTCGGGTCTCTTCGGGCGAGGAAGATCCTGCCGTGAGCCCGTCGGTGCCCCGTCCCGTCGCCTCGGATCACGGTGGCCCGGACCTCGCGGTGAACCCGGGGGTGTGGATGACCGGCTGGCAGCCCGCCCTCGCGGAGTCGCTCGTCGAGCGAATCGCCCGCATCGGGTACCGCCGGATCGTCGCCGTCCTGCGCGACCCCTGGACCTACGACACCTCCGGTATCCGCTCCCTCGTCGGGTCCCACGGTCTCCGTCTGATGACCAACACCAACCAGAACGCGGCGGAGGACATCTCGAGCGATGACGCCGAGGTGCGCGATCGCGGACTCGCACGCCTGCGCCGCGGCGTGCAGCTCTCCGCCGAGCTGGAGTCGGACCGGCTCACCGGCATCCTCTACGGGGTGCTCGGCAAGGCGGCGGGTCCCGCCTCTCGAGCCGTCTTCGACCGGACCGCCAAGATCCTCGGCGACCTCGCCGAAGAGGCCGCCGAATCGGGTGTCGGTCTGCTGGTGGAGGTTGTCAACCGCTACGAGACATCCCTGCTGAATACGGCCGGCCAGGCCATGGACTTCGTCGCCGCCTCCGGCTCGGATCGGCTCGGCGTCCACCTCGACGTCTTCCACATGAACATCGAGGAAGACGACATGGTCGCGGCCGTCGCAGAAGCCCTGCCGCGTCTGGGCTACCTCGAACTCGAGCAGAACCACCGCGGCGAGCTGAGCCGAGGGCACATCCCCCTCGCCGAGTTCGTCACCGGAGCGATCGAGACGGGCTACCGCGGCCGTTTCGGGCTCGAGGCCTTCACCGTGTCCGCACTCGCACCCGACCATGCGGCGGGGCTGGCGGTCTGGCGCGATGTACTCGACCGGGACACCCGCGTCGCAGAAGACGCGCACGCCCTCCTCGCAGCGGCGTACGCGTCAGTCGATCCAGGCTGACGGGCGACCCGGCTGACGGGCGACCCGGCTGACGGGGCCGACCACCAGTGCCGGCCCCGCGGCTGGCTCAGCCCTTCCAGACCGTCTTGAGGTTGCAGAACTCGCGGATGCCCGCCGCGGAGAGCTCGCGGCCGACGCCCGAGTCCTTCACCCCGCCGAACGGCAGCTCGGGGAACGATGCGGTCATCCCGTTGACGAACACGCCGCCGGCCGCGAGCGAGCGGACGAAGAGGTCCTCCTCCGCCGGGTCGTTGGTCCACACCGCCGAGCTCAGACCGAAGGTCGTCGAGTTGGCGAGCTTCACCGCCTCCGCCGCGTCCGCGACACGGGACACCGTCGCGACGGGGCCGAAGGCCTCCTCCGCGAACAGGCGCATCTCGGGCGTCACATCGGCGATCACGGTCGGCGGGTAGAACCAGCCCGCACGGTCGGGCGTCGCGCCGCCCACGACGATGTCGGCACCCTTCGCGCGGGCGTCGTCGACCAGGCCGGCGAGCTCGTCACGACCCGATTCGGTCGCGATCGGGCCGACGTCGGTGCTCTCGTCGAGAGGGTCGCCCACCGACAGCTCTCCCATACGGGCGGCGAAGAGGCCGAGGAACTCGTCGTAGACGTCGGAGTGGACGATGAAGCGCTTGGCGGCGATGCAGGACTGGCCGCTGTTCTGGACACGGGCCTTGACCGCGACGGAGACCGCGGCGGGGACATCAGCGGTCGGCATCACGATGAACGGGTCGGAACCGCCGAGCTCCAGCACGACGTGCTTCACCTCGGAACCGGCGATCGCGGCGAGCGAGCGGCCGGCGGGCTCCGATCCGGTGAGGGTCGCCGCTGCGATCCGCTTGTCGCGGAGCACCCGCTCGACACCCGAAGCGGGAATGAGCAGGGAGGCGAAGGATCCGGCAGGGAAGCCGCCGCGCTCGAACAGGGTGTCGAGGTACAGCGCCGCCTGGGGCACGTTCGACGCGTGCTTGAGGAGCCCGGCGTTGCCGGCCATCAGCGCCGGGGCCGCGAAGCGCAGCGCCTGCCAGAGCGGGTAGTTCCATGGCATGACGGCGAGCACCACACCGATGGGCTCGTACCGCGTTCCCGCCGCCGATGCGTTCACGGCGGAGGGGTCGGGCAGCCACTCTGGCGCGAGGAATTCCTCGGCGTGGTCGGCGTAGAAGCGCATGCCCTTGGCGCTCTTCAGCACCTCGGCCCGGGACTGCCCGATGGGCCGTCCCATCTCGACGGTGATGAGGCGCGCCAGCTCGTCGACATCGGCCTCGAGCAGATCGGCAGCGGCGCGCATCCAGCCCGCGCGCTCCTCGAAGCTGGTCTTCGAGAGGCTCACGAACCCGTCGGCGGCAGCGGCGATGCGTCGCTCGATCTCCGTCTCGTCGATGGGGTCGAATTCCTGCTCGACGAGGCCGGTGGTCGGATTGACGGTTGCGATGGCCATGGTTCTCCTGTGGGTGGGGTGCTAGGCGGTTCGGCCGAGCAGTTCTCGGATCAGCGCCGGCGTTTGGCCGGTGGTCGTGGGGAGTTCGCCGAGGACGTCCTCGACCTCCTGCCGGTCGGGGATGCCCGAGCGGCCGTCGATGGCGCGGCACGAGAGCGCGGCGGTGACGTTGGCGAAACGGATCGCGTCGGGCAGTTCCTTGCCGAGCACGACCGCGGCGAGGAGGGCTCCGTGGAAGACGTCTCCCGCCCCCAGACTGCTCAGCGGGACGATGGGGAGGGCCGGCGCATAGGCGATGGTGTCCAGGGTGACCGCGAACGATCCGCGACTCCCGTCCGTCGCGACGACGGTCCGCGCGCCGTCCGCCAGAGCACGCCTCGCCGCCTCGATCGGATCGCCGACGCCATACCGATCGAGCAGGACCTGGGTGGTGGGCACATACAGATCGATCAGGTTCAGATCCAGGTCGGCGACCGGGTTGCCGTCATCGATCGAGACGCGCGATTCGCTGCCCCCCGCGGCCCGCAGCGCCTGATAACCGACCTTGTCGACGTGCATCCACTCGTACCCGGTCGGCACAGCGGTCGGGATGGTGGTCGGACGGGTGATGATCGTGCGGGCCGCTCTGCCCGTGTTGACGATGACGACCGAGTGACTCGTCTCGATGTCGTCGCGGATCTCGACGCCGGAGACCCCGACCCCCTCGGCGGCGAGGCCCGAGAGTGCGAGCCGGCCCATGTCGTCGTCGCCGATCACGCCGGCGAAGTCGACATCGACGCCGAGCCGGGCGATGGTGACGGCCGAGGTGGATGCGTTGCCGCCGCCCGCGAGCACGACGTGCTCGGCCTCGACCCGTTCGTCGTCCCCCGGCAGGCGGTCGACGACGGCGATCGTGTCGAGCAGCAGACTGCCGAGGCACAGGACGGCGGTCATCGGCGCGCTTCCACTTCCGCCGCGTGAGTGGACGTGCCGCGGAGGTCGGAACTCAGCTCGGTGCCGCCGGGGTAGATGATGTGCACGTATTCGATGCCGTTGCCGCGGCTGTCGAACGTCACGCGATGGGCGACCATGACCGCGGAGTCGGACGGCAGATCTAGCAGTTCGGCCTCAGCAGCGGTCGCGTGTCGCGCGCTGACCGTCTGCGAACCGCCGACGAGCTCGATCGAGGCGACGCGGCGGAGGAGGTTATAGAGCCCGTCGGATTCGAGCTGCTCCCGGGTGAGCGTGACGCCGTCGGGCAGGGCGAGCAGGGATCGGGTGACGACGACGGGAGTGCCGTCGGCGAAGCGGACCCGCTCGATGTGCAGCAGGGGGGTGCCGACAGGGATGTGCAGCTCGGCGGCGACGGTGGGCTCGGCATTGACCTGCTCGAGCACGAGCACCTTGGTCGTCGGTACCTGGCCGGCGTCGGCGAGGTCGCGGTAGAGGCTGCTGAGGCCGACGGGACGGACGAGGCCGCTGCGCAGTGCGAAAGCCCCGACTCCGCGCTGGGAGTGGATGATGCCGTCGGAGGCCAGTCGCGCCATCGCTTGGCGCAACGTCGGCCGGCTCACCCCGAGGGCCTTCGCCAGCTCGTTCTCGGCGGGCAGGGGCACGGCGGCCGGGTAGTGGCTCTCCTCGATCAGTCGCTTGAGCAGTTCGCTGCACTGCCAGTACAGAGCGATGCCACCCGTCCGGGACAGCGGATTCGCCGCGAGCTTCTCCAGCAGTACGGCCTGCGGGCTTGCCTGATCCATGAGCCTCCTTCCGCCACCTATGTCAGGTTATCAGTGTACCTTTACAACTTGTAAACATCTCGCGGAGGAGACACCGGATGAGCATCGCAGTCCTCGCAGGCGACGGAATCGGCAAGGAGGTCGTCCCGGCCGCCATCGCGTGCGTCGACGCCGCGCTCGCGCGCCACGGCAGCAGGGTCGATTGGGTGGACTACGACTGGGGCTCCGACCTCTACCTGAAGACCGGACGGATGATGCCGGTCGATGGCATCGAGACCCTCGCCCGCCATGAGGCGATCTTCCTCGGCGCCGTCGGTCTCCCCGAGATCCCCGACACCGAGACGCTCTGGGGCCTGCTCATCCCGATCCGTCGTGAGTTCCGCCAGTACATCAACCTGAGGCCCATCCGTGCGCTCGACGGGGTGCCGAGCCCGGTCGCCGGCGGTGACGACATCGACGTCGTCCTCGTGCGCGAGAACAACGAGGGCGAGTACTCCGAGATCGGCGGCCGTTCGTACCGCGGGCGCCCCGAGGAGGAGGCGATCCAGGTCAACGTGTTCACCCGTCACGGCATCGAACGGGTCGCCCGGTACGCGGTCGGGCTGGCCGAGTCGCGTGGCGGCAGGCTCACCTCGGCCACCAAATCGAACGGGATCATCCACACCATGCCGTTCTGGGACGAGGTCGTGGCGGAAGCTGCGGCGGCAGCGCCCGGCGTGGCGCTCGAGAGCATCCTCATCGATGCGCTCGCCGCACGTCTGGTGCTCGATCCCGGGCGGTTCGACGTCATCGTCGCGTCGAATCTGTTCGGCGACATCCTCTCCGACCTCGCCGGCGCGATCGCGGGCTCGATCGGCGTCGCACCCAGCGCCAACCTCAACCCGGAGCGGCAGTTCCCGTCGCTGTTCGAGCCGGTCCACGGGTCGGCGCCCGACATCGCGGGACGCGGCGTCGCCAACCCGATCGGCGCCATCTGGACCGGCGCCCTCATGCTCGACCACCTCGGTCACACCGCGGCGGCCGACGACCTCACCACCGCGTTCCGCGCCGTCACGAAGGCGGGGGTCCGCACCGCGGACCTCGGAGGCACCGCGACCACGGACCAGGTGTCAGCGGCCATCGTCGCGGAGCTCGCGCGCTGATCGTCGCGCGGTGATCGTCGTGGAATGGCCAACACCATGACGGCAGTCGCACTCTCTGCGACGCGAAGTGCTCAGCTGCATGACGGCAGCCGCACTTCCGTGCATGGCCCACGCTGATCGTCACGCGGCTGGCGGGTAAGAAAAAACGCGGGTGATGCCGAGGGGGTATTCGGCATCACCCGCGTCCTATGCGGGGTGGAGTGAGGTGGGGGTCAGACGCGGCGACCGGTGATGAATCGCAGCAGGAACACGATGAGGGCGACGACAAGGAGGATGCCGCCGACCCACAGAAGGAAGTTGAGGGACTGCACGAAGCCGCCCGTGAGGAGCAGCACGATCGCGATGATGGCGATGATGACGACGAGAACGTTCACAGCGGTTCCTTTGTTCATTCATCGCCAACCCCAGTGCCTGGCGATGTAACCCATGTTACAACCGACGATCCTGAGTATTGGGTGAGCGTCTAGAGGACGCGACCACCGATCATTTGCCGGGACCGCCCGCCTTGCCCTTGCCCTCTTGTCCCTGCTCGTCCTTCTTGCCTCCACCCTTCTCGTTCCCCTTGCCGCCGCCCGGCGTCGCGGGCCCTGTCGCCGGAGACTCGTCGCTCGGCGCAGCCGGGGCGTTCGAGGTCTCGGGCGCCGGCTGCTCCGGTGCGGTGTCGGTCGAGTCGACGGGGGCGGTGGATTGAGTCGGTTCGGAGTCGGCTGTCGTGTCGGTCGTGTCGGTGTCCGATGACGACGCCGACAGTGTCGAGAGATCCTGGCGGACACGGTCGATCGCCGCCTGCAGCGTCACGAGCCGGGCGGCGGAGATCTCATCGTCCGCCGCGGCGTCCGCCACCTGCGCCTCGAGTTCATCGAGCCGTCCTAGTGCGTCGGCGTAGGCGCCGGTCGACGCCTGGTCGGCGAGCTCGTAGACCGCCGAGGTGAGCGATTTCGAGAGCGCGGTGTGGATATCGGTCGAAGGGGTGCTCGCGCATCCCGCGAGGGGGAGTGCGACGAGCAGTGCGACGGAGGCCCGGATGGCCGCTGCGCGCCGGGTCACGGCGACACCTGCTCGAGGAGATCGCGGAGGTCGTCGTCGAGCGGTGGCGCGAGACTGGGGAGGGAGGGGCTCGGCTGGAGTTCCGTGCTCTCCCCGGCGGCGGGTCGGGGCAGGGTGAGGAGACTCACCGCGATCAGCGTGAGTGCGACGAGGGTGACGGCGAGGGTCCAGGTGAGGCGGCGGCGTGTTCGCGGCGACCGCTCGGTCTCCGTCGGCCCGCCCGCGGTCTCCGCCTGTCGATCGGCGGTGGCCATCGCGAGGTCGTCGAGGTCGGTCGATCGGTCGTCGGCCCCAGGGGGCGTCGGGGTCGTAGGAAGAAGGAGCGTCGGATGGCCGTCATCGAACGGCTCGGTCGCTGCGGTCTCTGTTGCTGAGTTCGCTGTTGCCGAGTTCGCTGTTGCTGAGTTTCTTGTCGCGCGGTTCTCGGTCGAAATGGTCGGGGAGGTCGCTGCGGTGCTGAGTTCGTCGGCGCTCAGCGCCACGGTGCTCATCTCCCGGGTGCTCATCTCCTGGGTGCTCATCTCCTGGGTGCCCATCTCGAGTGCGCCTGTGCTGACCGAGAGGTCGCCGGGATGGCGGTCGGCGGCGGGGATCGCACGGGCCGCGGCAGCGACCTCGATCGCCGTCGGCCGTGCGCTCGGGTCGCGATCCGTCATCCGCGTCAGCAACGCGGACCACTCGGACCCGAGCCAGGCGGGAACAGAGGGGTCGCGCACCAGCCTCGCGGTCATGACCTCCAACGGAGAGCCGACGAATGCGGGTGTGCCGGTGAGGGCTTCGAGGAGGGTCAGTCCCAGTGCGTAGATGTCGGCGGGCGCCGCGGCCTCCTCGCCGCGCGCCTGCTCAGGGCTGACGTAGCTCGCGGTGCCGAGGAACAGTCCGGGTGAGGTGACCCGGGTGGCGTCGACGACGTGCGCGATTCCGAAGTCGGACAGCTTGGCCCGGAAGGGCCGCTCCGGAAGGGTCGTTCGCGCGAGCAGGATGTTCGCGGGTTTGATGTCACGGTGGATGACGCCACCCGCGTGCACCGCGTGAAGACCGTCGGCGAGGTCGTGCGCGATCGCAGCGACGTCCCGGGAGTCCAGTCGGCCCGATGCGATCTGCGCACGCAGAGTCGCCCCGTCGATCAGCTCCATCACGAGGTAGGAGCGATCGTCCCGGATGACCGCGTCGTACAGGGTCACCAGAGCCGGATGGTTGATGGCGGCGGCGGCCCGAGCCTCGCGCACACGGCGCCGCGCGTCGGGGCCGGAATCGGCCTCGCCGCGCAGCACCTTGATCGCGACGGAGCGGTGGAGCTCCGCATCCCAGGCTCGGTACACCGAGGCCATCCCGCCCCGGCCGATCAGCTCGTGGACGGTGTAGCGGTCGTCCAGGACGGAGCCGAGGATGTCTCCCGTCGCCAGGCGGTCGATCATCCGATCAGATCTGGTCCTCGGTGCGGACCGACCGACGGACGCTCTCGCCCGAAACGGGGTCGACGCCGGTCGCCGTGGTGGAGGTGGCGGTGCGCTTGCGCGTGATCAGGACGATGCCGAGGATGATGCCGACAAGGCCGGCCGCCATCAGGATGTAGCCGATGACCTGGAGGTTCACCCAGTCGACGGACACGTTGACGGCGAAGGCCAGGATGGCGCCGACGGCGAAGAGGAAGATTCCCGCTCCGAGGCTCATGATTGCTCCTTTGCTGATACCGCCGAATGGCGGAATGGCTGGTCCCGCGCAAGGCGGCGTCCGCATCTCTGTGAACGGTAACCGAGGTTACATGCAGCCTCCTCCCATATAGTCAACTGTCAGGTTTCACACAGTTTTCAGTATCAACGAGTTAGAGTGCCCCGATGGACGAGGAGTTCGACTGGCTGCTGGTGAACGCCCGCGTGCCCAAAGAGCCCAGTCGTCATCGTGTCGCCGTCTGGCGGGCGCTGCGCAAGACCGGGGCGGTCCCCATCAGTTCGGGCATGTGGGCCGCGCCGAAACTCCCGGTGATGGAGCAGGGGATCGACGGCGCCCGTGTCCTCGCTGAGCGCGGTGGCGGCACCCTCGGGGTGTTCGTCGTCACCCGGGGATCCGGAAGCGACACCGATCTTCTGCGCGAGGCATTCATCGGAGCCCGCCGCGACGAGTGGACGGAGCTCATCGCGGAGTGCGGCAAGTTCGAGGTCGAGATCCGCAAGGAGATCGAGACGGACAAGCTCACCTTCGCCGAGCTCGAGGAGGAGGAGCAGTCCCTCGAGCGGCTGCAGCGCTGGTTCGCCGAGCTCGAGGCGCGCTCCGTCGTCGCCCTGGACGAGCAGGCGATCGCCGCGCAGCAGCTCGTGATCTGCCAGAGCGTGCTCGAGGGGTACGCGGATCTCGTCTACCGTGCAGCCGAACTCGGGACGGGGCCTCAGATCGTCGTCGACGACGAGGACGCGATCGGTCGCTGACCCCCCCCCCCCGGTGTGCACGGACCCCCGGTGTGCACGCCAGGGTGCCCTTGCTGGCGGTCGCCCGCGTCGAGTGCTTTGCTGTGCGCATGTCCGCCGCCGCAGCACCGCACTCCCACGCTCACGAGCCCCACGGCGACGGCATCGCGGGCAGGCTCAACTGGCTTCGCGCGGGGGTGCTCGGCGCCAACGACGGCATCGTCTCGGTGGCTGCGATCGTGGTCGGGGTGGCCGGCGCGACCTCGGAGATCGCGCCGATCCTGACTGCCGGCACGGCGGGTCTCGTCGGGGGAGCGATCTCGATGGCGCTCGGCGAGTACGTCTCCGTCAGCAGTCAGCGCGACAGTCAGCGCGCCCTCATCGCGAAGGAGAGGCAGGAGCTGGCGGAGCTCCCCGACCAGGAGCTGCAGGAGCTGGCGGGTCTGTACGAGGCGAAGGGACTCACGCCCGAGACCGCGAAACAGGTGGCGACGGAGCTGACCGCTCACGACGCCCTCAGTGCGCATCTGGAAGCCGAGCTCGGCATCAACGAGGCCGATGTCGTGAGTCCCTGGCAGGCGGCCGGCGCATCCGCCCTCGCCTTCTTCATCGGCGCCGTACTGCCGATGCTCGCCATCCTCCTTCCCCCACCCGAGGTGCGGGTGCCCGTCACCTTCGCCGCCGTTCTGCTCGCCCTCGCGGCGACCGGAGCTCTCAGCGCGCGCATCGGCGGCAGCCCCGCGCTGCGCCCCACCCTCCGCGTCGTGATCGGAGGAGCCATCGCGCTCGCCGCGACGTTCCTCATCGGCACCCTGCTCGGCACCAGCGGCGTCGTATGACCGCGGTGTCGGCGGGATCCCCGTTCGAGGGTTGAACATGCTCGGATGGCGGGGAAGTTCGGGCGGGGCGTCATCGCTGGTTGCATCCCGCCGATAGGGCGGCGCAGTTTCTGTACACCTGTCCAGAAGAGGCGTAGCCTCAGGGCGTGATCTCGCCTCTGGGAAGCAACGCCGCCGTCCGGCACACCCTCCAGCGATCCGAGGACCCCCGGGTCGCGCGGACCAGGGCGGCGATCCTCGCCGCGGTCCGCGAACTGTCCGACAGCGGCGATGAGCTGTCCGTCAGCGCGATCGTCCGCGCCGCGGGGCTGAGCCGCGCCAGCTTCTACTCCCACTACGCGAGCCTCGACGAGCTCGCCAGCAGCCTGCGCCGCGACGCGTTCCTCGCGATCGGCGACCTCTATCGCTTCGATGTCGACGAGCGCGTCGATGCGCTCCGACTGTCTCAGGAGCGACTGGTCGCACACTTCGCCGACAACCGGGCGCTCTACCGGAGCGTCTCCTCGCTCCCCGTGTCGCGGGAGCACTACCTGGCGGGCGTCCGTGCCATGGCGGCGGTGATCGAGGAGACCCTCGCCGTCCACGACCGCAAGCCCGACGGTCTCGACACGGTCGCCACCGCGCGCTACATCGCCGGCGCCGCGTACGGCCTGCTCGACGCCTGGATCACCGAAGAACTCGATCTCACCGAAGCCCAGATGGTGGATCACCTGACGCGGCTCCTGCCGCCCTGGTTCAGCGGAGTGCGCTGACCGGACCCGATGAAAGGAACACCCATGAAAGCCACACTCGTGCGCGAGATCGGCGCAGGCTTCGTCACGGAGGACGTCGCCCTCGCCGACCCGATCGGCCGAGAGGTTCTGCTCGACGTCAAGGCGTCGGGCCTGTGCCACACCGACCTCACCTTCTCCCGGAATGAGATGGGCGCCCCGCTGCCCATGCTGCTCGGCCACGAGGTCGCCGGGGTCGTCACCGCCATCGGCCCGGGGGTCACGGAATTCGCCGTGGGCGACCACGTCGTCGGATGCCTCGTCCAGTCCTGCGGCAAATGCGAAGCCTGCCTCACCGGCCGCACCTTCCAGTGCGAGCACCCCGAGGAGACCCTCCGCCACGCGGACGACGCACCCCGTGTCACCGCCGGCGACGGCGAGAAGATCGAGCAGGTCTTCGGTCTCGGCGGATTCGCGCAGCAGGCGCTCATCCACGAGAACCAGCTCGTCAAGGTGAGCGACGCGATCCCGTTCCCGCAGGCCGCCCTCCTCGGCTGCGGCGTCGTGACCGGCGCCGGATCCGTCATCAACACCTCGAACACGCAGGCGGGCGACTCCGTCGTCATCATCGGTGCGGGCGGAGTGGGCCTCAACGCGATCAACGGGGCCGTCATCGCCGGCGCGACGAAGATCATCGCGGTCGACGTCGCCGACGACAAGCTCGAGAAGGCGAAGCGCTTCGGGGCGACTCACACGATCAACTCGACGAAGGTCGACGCCGTCGCCGAGGTGCTCGCGATCACCGGTCGCGGTGCGGACGCTGCGTTCGATTTCGTCGGGATCCCCGCGGTCACCGCGTCGGGACTCGAGATGATCCGCCCCGGCGGCGGTCTCTACCTGATCGGCATCATCGACCCGTCGGCCACGCTGCCCCTCCTGACCATCGGACTGATCGGCACGCAGAAGCGCATCCAGGGCGTTTACATGGGCTCGACGACCCCGAAGCACGACATCCCGCTCTACGCAGACCTCTACCTGCAGGGTCGCTTCAACCTCGACGACCTCATGTCTCGTGAGATCGCGCTCGACGGCGTCAACGAGGGCTACGACGCCCTCAAGGACCCGGATGTGACCCGAGTGGTGATCACGTCGGGCCTGTCCTGATCAGGACGACCCTGCTCTCGCATGGACGAGCCTGCTCTCGCAGGACCGCAAGACCGCAAGACCGCAAGACCGCAGGACCGCAAGACCGCAGGACCGCAGAGCTTGACCGGGAAGTCCTCGGCCTGACCGGCACTGTGCGCCGGCTCGATCCCTGACCCCGGTTCTCCTCTGCCGAAGAAGCTCCGGAAGCGATCCCTGGAACGCCTCCGGAGCTTCTTCATTCGGCGGACTCTCGAACGAGTCACGCCAGGCGCGGCCCCGCCCCCCGACGGGTACCGCGTCGTCCGGCCGTCCCCCCGAACGGCCGGGGTCTTCAATGCGCCGCGACGAGCCGCCCCGCGGACGCCCACGCCGGACGCGTGAACGGTGCCGCGGTGGAGGCGACGGCGGAGTGCACGGTCGGGCGGCCGAGCGACCGCACCTGCCAGCCGGCCTCGGCCCAGATCGCGGGGTCGAGGCAGTTGCGTCCGTCGATCAGCGACGGGACGCCCGCGATCGCCGCGAGACGGGCGGGGTCGGCATCGACGAACTCGGGCCACTCGGTCAGCACGAGCAGTGCGTCGCTCCCGGCCACCGCGTCGTCGAGCTCGCTCGCGTAGCTCAGCGTCGGGTACATCCGCCGGGCGGTCTCGGAGGCCTCGGGATCGTAGACGACCACCTGCGCGCCCCTCAGGTGGAGGGCTGCCGCGACATTGAGCGCGGGGGAGTCGCGGACGTCGTCGGTGTCGGGCTTGAACGCGGCACCCAGCACCCCGATTCGTCGGTTGAGCACCGAACCGCCGCAGGCGTCGAGTGTCATGTCGATGATGCGCTGCCGCTGTCCCATGTTGATCTCGTCCACCTGCTGCAGCAGCGACGAGGCCGAGAAGGCGCCGAGCTCACTGGCCCGGTACATGAGGGCGCGGATGTCTTTCGGCAGGCAGCCGCCGCCGAAGCCGAGCCCAGCGTTCAGGAACTGCCGTCCGATCCGTGCGTCGTGGCCGAGCGCATCGGCGAGGACCGAGACGTTCGCGCCGGCCGCCTCGCAGACCTCCGCGATGGCGTTGATGAACGAGATCTTCGTCGCGAGGAACGCGTTCGCGCTCACCTTCACCAGCTCCGCGGTCGGCAGATCGCAGACGATCATCGGCGTGCCCGTCGCCAGGGGCGCCGCGTACACGGCCCGCAGGACCGCCTCGGACCGGTCGGACGTGCCGCCGACGACGATCCGGTCGGGCCGCAGCGTGTCCTCGACCGCCTTCCCCTCCCGCAGGAACTCGGGATTCCACACCAGCTCGGCGTCGACACCGTCGGGCACCAGCCCGGCGATGAGCGAGCGGAGCCGCTCACCCGTCCCGACGGGCACCGTCGACTTGCCGACGATGATGCCGTCGTGGGTGAGGTTGCGGGCGACCCCGGCCGTCGCCTCCTCGACATAGGAGAGGTTGGCGGCGAAGCTCGCGACCTGCTGGGGAGTGCCGACGCAGATGAAGTGCACATCCGACAGCGCGGTCGCCTCAGCCAGGTCGGTCGTGAACCGGAGCCGACCGCTCTCGACGTGACGTCTCAGCAGCTCGGGCAGGCCGGGCTCGAAGAAGGGCACCTCGCCGCGGCTCAGCGCGGCGACCTTCGCCGGATCGGAGTCGACGCCGATCACCTCGAAACCCATCTCGGCCATCGCCGCGGCATGGGTCGCACCGAGGTATCCGGTGCCCACCACGTTGATGCGGGGGCGGGTGCTGCTCATCCGGCTCTCGCCGGAGCTGATCGCCTCCACGCCGCTGTCGGGGTGGTGACTGTCAGCGCGTCGTGTCGTGTCGTCCATCGGTTCTCCTCCTGGATGTGGGTGCAGCCACGGGTTTGCGGGGTCGGTGCGGTACTTGAGGTCGGTGAACAGGTCGCGGGTCATGGGCTGATATCGAACTCGAGCTCGGGCCTCGCGAACCCGGTCTTGAACGCCGCGAGGGTGTCCGGTCGGGAGTCCATCCGCCAGTCGTTGGTGCCCAGTTCTCCCTCGGTGTAGGTCGAGACCGCGAGGTTGAACCAGACCATTCCGATCACGTCGGAGTTCTCGGGCTTGGCGAGGGCGTCGAACATCGAGTTCACCCAACCGACCTTGTGGCCTCCCGTCTCGGACGCGCCGACCTCCGCCAGCAGGATCGGTTTGCCGGGAGCGATCGTCCGCAGCTGGTTGAGGCTCCGGTCGAAGCTGTAGGAGAAGGTGAAGTCGTTGTCGGGCTTGTACGCCGGGCGGAGATAGCCCGACAGTCCGACCCAGTCCACGTACTCGTCTCCCGGGTAGAGCGACGCCAGATACTCGACCGGCTGATGCGTCGCCGGCAGGTTGTTGACGATGTTCGGAGCCCAGATCCAGATGACGTACTCGCCGGCGCCCTCCTGCTCGAAGATGTCGTGGACGTGCCGCCACATCTTCACGTAGTCGCCGGGACTGTTGCCGTTGATCGGAGCTCCGCTGCCGGTGGTCTCGGCCCAGGGGTACCAGACTCCGTTCATCTCGTGATCGAGCCGGATCGCCATGGGGAGTCCTGTGCTGACGATGTCTCGTGAGTACTGCCGCAGATAGTCGTCGAACGCACCAGGGACACCGTTCGCGGGATCCCCGATGATGCGGGGGAGGGTGTAATCCGGCTCGTTGATGACGCTGTTCGGGGCGTTGATCGGCCGCGACTCCCAGGTCAGGAGGGGGAGGCGTCCCTTCTCCCACGCCCGGGTGACCGCGTTCGCGCGGAACGGCTCGTCCCAGCCGCCGAAGTAGCCGACCACCGACGGCGAGACCTCGAGCTTGCTCGCGATGTCGTCGTAGGTCGCCCAGTTGAACGGCGCCTGCTCGGTGTACAGCCCCATGTAGCGCTGCTGCGCCGTCACCAGCTCCGACAGTGGCGGGGCCGTGATCGGGGCGGGGGCCGCTGCGACCGGGGTGGTCGGTGCCGCGGGCTTCGCGGCGGTCGGCGGCTTGGCCGTCGGAGCCTTCGGCGCGGTTCCCAGGCTGCTGTCGTCCTTGACGCCGGTGTCCGGCGTCGGAGTGGTGGGCGGGGTGTACTTGGCCCGCAGCGCGAGGTCGCGCTTGGCCACTTCGGCCCGCAGTCCCTCGACCTTCTGCTGGAGTGCCGCGTTCTCGGCCTTCAGGGACGAGATGCGCGGGTCGAGGTTGTCGACCTGCTCGGCGATCGCTTCGACGGTGGCGGCCGCATTGCCGGGCGAGGTCCAGATGACGTAGCTGACGGTGGTTAGTCCGGCCAGCAGGATGAACCCGCCGATGGCGCCGATCCGGACGTTGCGGCTCGACTGCGCCCACCAGTGGCGGGATGGCTTACGCGGAGACAATGAGGAGTCCTTCCAGCGCGATGATCGTGAATCCGATCAGGTACGGGATAGCGGCGAGTGGGTTGTAGTGGCGGCCCTTCCGCACCTTCTGCGGGGCGGCCACGCGGCGGCGGGCGCGGGTGAGGACTTCCCCTTCGGCCGAGGTGCGTTCGAGGGCGAGGGCTGCGCCAGGTGACGCCGAGCCGGCGACCGGCGTGCCGCCTGCCTCGTAGTCGCTCATGTCCACATCGCCGCCCGAGTACGCACCGGCGCGGGTTCCCCACCCGCTGGCGTGCGCCATCCGGAAGAAGCCGATGATCCGGATCGGCATCAGGAACGCGGTCGACACGATGATGAAGAGAGGGAGGCGGAAGAAGTCGGTGGGCTTCTCCGCGAGGTGCCGGAGCTGCCGGATCGCCATGCTGAGCACCGACGAGGCGACCATCAGGGCGACCACCAGGGCCAGCCCGCTCTGCACCCCGTAGGTGGTGAGGATGTCGGAGTAGAAGTTGTATCCGCCTCCGACGATCGCCCGCCAGACCCAGCCGCCGATCACGCCGAGCAGCAGGAACGGAAGGATGATGTCCATCACGAAGAACAGGGCCAGCACCGGTGCGTGACCGAGCATCCAGGGCAGCATCCGCAGGGTGTTGTACTGGCTGCCGCGAGCCCAGCGGAGCTGCTGCTTGTAGAGCTTCTTCACCTGCAGGGGAGCATCCGTGTAGACGAGGCTCGTGTACTGGTACACGGTGCGGTAGCCCTCTTTGAGCGTGAGGTTCGTCAGGGTCCGGTCGTCGGAGACCTCGAGGAAGACGCCGAGGAACTTTTGCGTCATGAACTTGTCCATGACGCGCATCAGGATGTTGCGGCGGAACGCGATGGTCCGGCCGGGCAGGCAGCCGATCTGGCCGAGCACGCTCTGCGCGGGCATCGAGTAGAGCGCCCGGGAGTTCTCCAGCCAGTCGGCCCAGCGGGTGATCCAGCTGCGCTCGGGCTCGAGGATGCGCTGACGTGTCGTCACGCCGCCGACCGAGTCGTCGGCGAACGGCTTGACCAGCTCGGTCAGCGTGCCGGGCGTCCAGATCGTGTCGGAGTCGACGAGCACCGTGATGTCACCGGTCGACATCCGCGTGCCGATCATCACGGCGTTGCGCTTGCCCGGAATCGGGGTGTGCACCCAGCGGACCGCCGGTGCGAACTCCTCGCACACCCCGACGAGTGCCGGATTGGGGGCGCCATTGATGACGACGATGATCTCGCCGGGCTTCTGGTCGACCATGCGCTGGAGCACATCGCGGAACAGATCCAGCGGTTCGTCGACGACCGGCACGACGACGCTGGTCGTGCCCGTGAACTCCCCGGTGAAGGGCCGGTAGCGCATCGACAGGACGAGCTTGAGCGCCCAGAGGCCCCAGATCAGCGCCGAGTAGATGGCGAAGAGGTAGATCTCGGGGTGCCCGCCCAGCATGTGGCGGACTTGAAGGATGAAGATGAACAACGATTGCCCCCCGGCTCGTGTGTGTTCGTCCCGCATCGTCGAGGGGTTGTGGTCAGGAGTGAATGGCACCACGCCCGAACGGGGGCGTCAAACGCGACCGCCGTCGATACGCCCGTTTCGGCGGCGCGGCGCGGCTGGCAGCGATCCGCCAGTCCGACGTTCGGCGGACAGACCTGTCTCCATCCGCGAAGTGACCCCCGATCGGGGGGAGATCCCGCCCGCGGGGTTGCTGTCCGGGAGAGCAAAAGTACTGGTCAAGAGGGCGATAGGCAGCCGTGGCGGGGTTGTGACCCCTCTGGGGTACATGGCCGGGGCGGGCTCAGTTGCACCACCTCTTAGGGGTGGGTTGAGGTGCAGTGGGGGGCACTGACCCGAAAACGGGGTACATTTTGAAAACTTTGCCGAGGGACCCCCTCTCCGACGCACCTCGGGCGTGTCGCGCCGCCGGATCCGGCGATCCGGGGTGTATACGCGCGGGCCGGGGAGTCGTTCGCAGACCGAACCGCGGCACCTCCCGCCGCGACGCCGCGCGTCGAGGGGCAAGTGCCGCGGTTCCGATCTCCCGGCTCGCGGGAAGTGGACCGGCTGTGCCCGGCGAACGGGGTTCGGCGGGGGCGTTCGCCGGGCTGGACTGAGCGGAGTGGGCTCAGCTGATAGGGCTGAGCTGGGGATAGAGCCGCTCGATCGGACCGGCGAGGCCGGTCTTAACGTCGCGGCTGAGCTGGTCGGCGAGGACCTCCGTCGCGCCGGCCTCCACCCCGTCGTAGGTGTCGCGGACGACGTCGGCGGGGTCGTTCTTCGGGGCGGTGACACCCGCGGTCATGGGGGTGTCGGTGTATCCGACGTGGACCCCGGTCACCTGGGTGCCCGCCGGGGCGAGCTCGAGACGGAGGGAGTTCGTGACCGACCAGAATGCGGCCTTGGATGCGCTGTAGCCGCCCGCGAGTCCGATCCAGCTGAGGACCGAGTGCACGTCGATCAGCGCGCCGCCTCCGTTCGCGGCGAGGATGGGCGCGAACTCCTTCGCAACGGCGAGCGCTCCGAAGAGGTTGGTCTCGAACACGCGGCGCACCTCGGCGAGATCGCTGTCGAGGAGGGAGTTCGCGCCGCCGACTCCCGCGTTGTTGACGACGATCGTGGTGTCACCCGCGGCGGCGACGGCGGCGGCGACGCTCGCCTCGTCGGTCACGTCCAGGGCGAGGGGCACAACGCGCGAGTCGTCCCACTCGCGCGGGATGCGCGCCGTGGCGTAGACCTTGCGTGCGCCTCGTTCGAGCGCCTGGCGCACGAACTCCACCCCCAGGCCGCCGCCCGCGCCTGTCACCAGTACTACTGCTCCGTCGAGTGCGACCACGATGGTCTCCTTCTGATCGTGCCGCGGCCCGCCGCGTCATGCGGCAGGCCGCAGCGGAATCTGCTGCGTATGGATCGCAAACCTAGCTCTGCTGGATTCGATTAGCAAACTCAACCTAGGATGGGGTGATGAACGCGCTTGCTCCCGACACCCGCTGCCCGATCGCACGCAGCCTCAGCGTGCTCGGCGATCGATGGACCCTCCTCGTGATCCGGGAATCGCTCGCCGGACGAACCCGCTTCAGCGAGTTCCAGCGCGAGCTCGGAGCTCCGAGGGACGTCCTGGCCGCACGGCTGGCGTCCCTGGTCGAGAGCGGACTTCTCGAGAAGCGCGCCTACAAGCCCGAAGGCGGTCGCACGCGTGACGAGTACATCCCCACCGAGGCATGCCGCGGGCTCGCAGCCGTGCTCGGCGCCCTCGGCGAATGGGGAATGCGTTTCCGTCCCGTCGACGAGCTGCCTCTCGTCGATTTCGTCGATGCGGAGACGGGTCGCTCGGCGCGCGTCGCATTCGTCAGCGGCGAGCGGATCCTCGACGCATCGCAGGTGGAGCTGGCACTGGTCTGAGCCCGGTACCCGGCAGCCCGCCGGGCGCACCCGCCGCCGAGTCGCCGTTCCGGGCGATCGGGGCTCGGTCAAGCGGTCGTAGTAGGACGTGCCGGCGATGTCTGCTGGTGCGGGTGATGTTCGCTGGTGCCGGTGAAGTCGGCTCGTGCCGGTGATCGGGGCTCGGTCAGAGCCGCGGATCGATGTGGATCTTGGGTCCCGCTCCCGCGTCCGTCGGCCGCCAGCCGCCGAGCACGTCGCCGGCCCGCTCCAGGCCCACCGTGGCGGCCACCAGGGTCCGGGGGTCGACCGCTCCGCTCGCGAACCGGTCGATGGTTCCGTCGAGGCCGGCGGAGGCGCCGAGGATCCCGACGGCGGTGACATCCTTCAGCGCGATCGATCTGCTGTCCACGAGACTCGGCGCGCCCGCGAGACCGATGAACACCACACGCCTGCCCGGTTCGACGAGCTCCACCGCTCGCGATGGGAGCGCCGCGGCGTTCGATGCGTCGATTACCGCGTCCCAGGGCAGGAGCGGCAGATCGGCGTCCGTCCACACCCCCGCGAAGCCGAAGCCCTTCGCGAATTCGAGCGCGGGCAGCGGCAGGCCGAGCACGTGCACCTCGATACCGGCGGCATGCGCGAACTGCGCCGTCAGCAGCCCGATCGTGCCCGGACCCATGACGAGCAGTCGATCACCGGCCGCGAGTGAGGCGGCGTCGAGCGCGCGCAGGGCGTTGCCTCCGGGCTCCACCAGGGCACCCGAAACGGCGTCGACCGCGTCGGGCAGCGCATGGAGAGCGGAGGCCGGAACGGCGAGCCGCTCGGCGAGAGCCCCCGCGAACCCGCCGCTGATCCCCACCTCGACGAGTTCGGCGCAGACATGGTGGCGGCCGCTGAGGCACCGGTCGCACCGGCCGCAGCCGAGCATCGTGTCTCCAGTGGTGCGTCGGCCGAGCCACGCCGGGTCGACACCGTCGCCGACGGAGGTCACTGTCCCCGACCACTCATGGCCGAGGCGCATCGGATACGCGGCGCGGCCGGTGTGCAGATACGACATCTCCCCGGTGAAGAACTCGACGTCGGTTCCGCAGACACCCACCCGTTCGATGTGGACGACCACCTGACCGGGTCCCGCGACCGGATCGGGTTCGTCCCGCACCTCGAACTGACGAGGACCCGTCAGGGCGAAGGCCCTCACGCGCGAGGGGCGACGACGTTCTGCCGCTGCGAACCGAGACCCTCGATGCCGAGCTCCATCACATCGCCCGGCTGCAGCCAGATCGGCGGCTTGAAGCCCATGCCGACGCCGGGAGGGGTTCCCGTGTTGATGAGGTCGCCGGGTTCGAGCACCAGGAACTGGCTCAGGTAGTGGACGATGAAGTAGGGGTCGAAGACCATGGTCGAGGTCGATCCGGTCTGCCGCCGGGTGCCGTTCACGTCGAGCCACATGTCGAGTGCGAGCACGTCGTCGATCTCGTCGGGGGTGACGAGACAGGGGCCTGCCGGGTTGAAGGTCTCGGCCGACTTGCCCTTCGACCACTGACCCCCGCGCTCGATCTGGAAGGCCCGCTCGCTTACGTCGTTGACGACCGTGTAGCCGGCGATCGCGTCCCGCGCCTCGTCGACGCTGTCGAGATAGCTCGTGCGGCGCCCGATGACGATGCCGAGCTCCACCTCCCAGTCGGGCTTCGTCGATCCGCGCGGGATCCGCACATCGTCCATCGGACCGACCAGGGTGTTCGGCGACTTGGTGAACAGGATCGGCTCACTCGGCACCGCCTGACCGGTCTCGGCGGCGTGGTCGCTGTAGTTGAGGCCGATGCAGAGGATCTGATGCGGACGCGCGATCGGGGCGCCGATGCGCTCTCCCGCGAAGGTGCCCATCGAACCGCTCGCGACGCGGGCATCGACGATCGCGGGGAGCTCGGCGATCCTCCCGCTTCCGAAGAAGGCCTCGTCGAAGTCGTCGACGACGTCGGACACATCCACGTAGCGTTCGTCGTCGAGGCGGATGACGGGTCGCTCGGAGCCGACGGCTCCCAGGCGCATGAGCTGCATTGATCTCTCCTGGTGGGCTGCTGCCGCCTGGCTCGGCGACGACCCAACTCTTCCACTCCATGCCCGCAGATGCATAGAAACCGCTGCCACCGAGCGAATGACGAGGAACGAGGGTGTAGGCATGACTGCATGCAGAGGGCGCCTCGGGGGACGACGACGGGCGACCCGATCCTGACACCCGGCACCGCGTTCGCCGACGCGGTCGACTCGGTCCGGCGGGGCGCGCGCGGTGTCGAGGAAGCGGCCGCATCCCTCCGCTCGCTCCTCACCGAGCAGGAGCTGCTGTGGCTGCTCGACGGGGATCTCCCCGTCGTGCGCGGCCTGTGGGGTTTCGCGATCGGATACGGGGCGACGACCTACCAGGGCGGCCAGCTCGATCGGCTCGGCATCCCCGGCATCCGCTTCACCGACGGCCCCCGCGGTGTCGTCACGGGTGTGGCCACGGCGTTCCCCGCGGCCCTCGCCAGGGCGGCGACCTTCGATCCCGAGCTCGAGCGCCGGATCGGCGACGCCATGGGCGCCGAGGCGCGAGCGCGGGGCGCGAACCTGTTCGCGGGGATCTGCGTGAACCTCGCCTACGCGCCCGGGTGGGGCAGATCGCAGGAGTCCTACGGTGAGGAGCCGGTGCTGCTCGGGGCGATGGGCTCGGCCGTGACAGAGGGCGTCAACCCGTGGGTCATGTCCTGCCTCAAGCACTTCGCGGTCAACTCCATGGAGGTGTCGCGATTCCAGGTCGACGTCCGAGTCGACGAGGACCTGCTGCACGAGATCTACCTCCCGCACTTCCGCCAGGTCGTCGAGGCGGGCGCCGACTCGGTCATGACGGCGTACAACAGCGTCAACGGCACCTGGGCCGGCGACAACGGGCACCTCATGACCGACATCCTGCGCGAGCGCTGGGGCTTCGAGGGGTTCACCATGACGGACTTCGTCTGGGGGCTGCGCGACCCCGTCGGCTCCGTCCGCGCCGGTCAGGATCTCGAGATGCCGCTCCGCCAGCAGCGTGCCGCGACGCTGCCTCAGGCCCTCCATGACGGCCGGCTCGCGCTGGCCGACGTTCACGCGGCGGCCGATCGGCTCCTTGCCGCGCAGATCCGACTCGCCCTCCGGGCCCGGCCCACCCCCGATCTCGACGTCATCGCCTCGCCGGCCCACCGCGAGCTGGCACGCGAGGCGGCCCGTCGCTCGGTGGTGCTGCTCCGCAACACGACCGTCGGACAGGCGCCGGCGCTCCCTCTCGACGCCGACGCGATCGGCACGATCGCGGTGCTCGGCTCGCTCCTCGACAGCCCCAACCTCGGCGATGTCGGCTCGTCGGTGGTCACACCGCCCAGCACCGTCTCGGTGCTGCAGGGGCTGCGCGAGCGCCTCGGCGACCGGGTCGTCCACGTCGCCGAACGCGACCTCCCGGGGATCGCGCACGCGGATGCGGTCGTCGTCGTCGTCGGACTGTCCTCGGCCGACGAGGGGGAGTCCCTCCTCGGTGTGACGACACCCGCCACCCAGCTTCTCGGCGGGCTCGCCAGGATCAGGCCGATCGCCGCGGCACTCGGACGCGTGATGGGGGTGCTCTCGAAATGGAAGGGCTGGGGCGGTGACCGTGACGACCTCCGCCTCCACGCCTCCGACGTCGCTCTCATCCGCGCGGCGGCCCGGCTGAACCGCCGTGTCATCGTCGTGGTCATCGGGGGCGGCACGATCGTGCTCGACCCGTGGGACCAGGAGGTCGCCGCTGTCCTTCTCGCCTGGTATCCCGGCATGGAGGGCGGAAGAGCACTCGCCGACGTGCTGTTCGGCGACGCCGAGCCCGCGGGACGTCTGCCGCTCGCGATCCCGCACCGTAAGGGCGATCTGCCCGTCCTCGACTGGCGGGCGAGTTCGGTGCGCTACGGGCGCTGGTGGGGGCAGCGCAAACTCGACCGCGACGGCGTCCCCGCCGCCTACCCGTTCGGGTTCGGCCTCGGCTACTCGCCGTTCTCCCTCGACTCGCTCACGCTCGGCCCGGTGGAGGACGAGCGCTTCTCCGCCGTCGTCCGTGTCACCAACCGGGGCGTGCGGGCCGGCCGCCACGTCGTCCAGGTGTACGCGGCGCGCGAGGAAGGCGGACGCACCGTCCGTCCGCTCCTCGGATTCCGCTCCGTCGCCATCGGGGCGGGCGAGACCGTCGAGGTCGAGGTCGGCGCATCGACCCGGCCGCTCCAACGCTGGACCGCCGACGGATTCGTCACCGACCCCGGCGAGATCACCGTCGAGGCCGCCTCCTACTCCGGAGACCCTGGCGCGCTCGCCGCGCCCCTGACTCTGCGTTGACCTCGCCGATGAGCCGAGCCGCCGATGAGCCGAGCCGCCGCGAAACCGATCCGCCGGCGGACCGGGCCGCCGACGAACCGGGCCGCCGGCGAACCGATCCGCGGGTGGGAGGATCGACCGGTGAGGGGGGTCGGGCGATGAGAGCTGGCGGCACGCGCGGCGCAGCGAACGGCGGCGACGGGCGGGCTTCGCGCGAGGAGCGCGCCGCGGCCCTGAAGGAACGCGTCTACGTCACCTTCACGGCGCTCGCCGTCGTCCTCGCCCTCGGATCCCACCCCGAGGACACCTCGCCCGGCGCGGCGGCCCTCACCTTGTTCGTCACCGTGCTCGGCACACTGCTGGCCGTCTTCCTCGCCGACCTGATCTCGCATCTCGCGGTGAACACGCAGCTCCCGACGCGCAGCGAGCTCGGCCACATGTACCGGGTCACCTTCGGCGCGCTCGGGACCGTTACGGTCCCCCTGATCCTGGTCGGGCTCTCCGCCCTCGACGTCATGTCCATCGAGGCTGCGCTCCGAGCTTCCACGATCGTGCTGCTCGTCTCACTGATCCTGATCAGCTACGTCGCCGTCCGGCGGATCCCGATGCCGTTCTGGCAGCGCGCCGTCGTCCTCCTCGCCGAGGGTGCGCTGGGCGCCGCCGTCGTCGCCCTGGAGCTCCTCGCCCACGGGTGACAGCCACGGGAGCGGGTCATTCGAGGAAGAAGACCAGCAGCACCAGCAGCACCAGCGCGAGCCCGAGCAGGCCGACGGCGATCGCGAGGAAGACGGCGAGGCGGGAGCCGGGGACGTAGGTCGTCCGGCGCCCGTGGCCGTCCTGTCGTCGGCGCCGGACGCTCGCCTCGCCGACGGGGATGATGTCGATCGGGCGCGTGATCGGCAGATCGCCCGCCCCGCGTGCGGGTGGCGACGCCGAGACGGGCCCGAACCGGTCCGCCGCGGGTTCTGACGCGCCGTCGTCTTCCGACCCGGCGTATTGGGACGCGGAGTCGTGCCCTGATTCCGCGTCGTGTTCTGGATCCGTGTTGTGTTCTGACTCCGTGGAGCCCGGCATCGTTGCCATGAACCACCGGCTTCGTTCGGGCGTTGGCCCTGTGCGGTGCCGAAGTCATCCCTCCGTCGTGCTTCGCTGACTGCGTCCATCGCGGCGGATGGAGGGGCCGTGCGACTCCGGTGGCTCAGAAGTTACTCGCCTCGACGGCGGACTGAAAGGGGGAAGCGCGCCGATATCGGTCGAATGTTTCGACTCGTCGACCAGATCATGTCTGGCAGCGCGGGCACCAGTACACGACCCGGTCCTGGCTCTCCTGCGCGGGTCGGATCGGGTCGCCCAGTCTGCCCTCCTGGATCGGGGTGCCGCAGCGGCGGCACCGGTCGCCGGCCCGCCCGTAGACCCATTTCTGCTTACCCTTCCGGGTATCGCCGGTGAACACCCGCTCCGGTCGATCCTTGTTGGCCATGAGGGTGCGTCGGCTGAGGTCGATCCAGCCCCGCAGGTCGCCGGCCTCGTTCGTCGGGCGGGTCGGCAGCACGCCCTTGAGGAAGCAGATCTCACTGCGGTAGACGTTTCCGAGGCCCGCCATGACCCGCTGGTCGAGCAGGGTCAGCCCGATGGCGCGGTCGCCCTGCTCCTCCATGCGGCGCAGTGCCTCGGACGCGCTCCAGTCGGACCCGAGGATGTCGGGACCGAGGTAGCCGACGACGTCCTCCTCCGCGTCACGGGGCACGATCTCGAGCAGTCCGAGCGCGAATCCCACGGCTTGGACGCGCTCGGTCTTCAGCACGATCCGGGCTTCGAAAGCGGGGTGTCGCCACCTCTCGCCCGGCTCGTAGACGTGCCAGATGCCCTCCATCTTCAGATGCGAGTGAATGGTCCAGTCGCCCACGCGCATGAGGAGGTGCTTGCCGCGGCTGACCACTTCGTCGACGCGTTCTCCGGTGAGGTCGACGTTCGCGTACTTCGGCACGCGCACGTCGCAGCCCGTCAGGACATCGCCCTCGAGCGCCTCGCGCAGCTTCTTCGCCGCACGGTAGACGGTGTCGCCCTCAGGCACGCAGCCTCAACCCCCGTGGGCCGGCGGTGAATCCGGCGGTCTCGAGAGCGCGACCCACATCGGTGCCGAGCACGAACTCGCCGTCCACTTTCTCGATGGTGAGCTTGTCGACCGCCTTGGCGTGGACGAGCGAGGCCAGTGATGAGGCCGCGGCGGTCAGGTCGTCGGCGTTCGTCGTGAACGTCAGCATCGTCTTGCCTCCGCGTTCGAGGTAGACGCCGAGCTCGCCGTCGATCAGCACCACGAGTGCCCCCGCCTTACGGCCCGGTCGATGCCCCTCGATCTGCGGCCAGGGCAGGGCCGCCCCGTACGGATTCGCAGGATCGGTCGCCGCCAGCGCGAGCACCGGCGCCTCGGGGCGCTCATCGCCCGGAGCCCGGGAGAACGAGCGCAGCCGGTCGACTGCGCCGGAGGTCGCGAACTGCGCGGCGCCGAGCGACTCGATGAAGTAGCCCCTGCGGGCCCGCCCGCGGTCCTCGAAGGCGGTGAGGGTCTTGTAGGCGAGGGCGAAGCCGCCCGGGATGCGCTCGGACATCACCGATCCGCGGGTGACGACGCCGTACCGGTCGAGCAGCAGCTCTCCCGTCGCGGCGGCGCGGACGGTGGGGTCGGTCTCGGCCAGCGGCACGATCGACCATCGGCCACCCACCAGCGGCGTCCCGGCTCGGCTCGGCATCGACGAACGGGGGAGCGAGCGCGAACGGTACGACCGGGTGTGCGAGGGCTTGCGCGGCTGACGGTGCGCGGAACCGCCGGACCCGACGAGGGCGCGCAGGGGCGCGAAGGTGTCGTTGTTGACGAGGCCCGCCCAGACGAGGTTCCACAGCGCGGCCTGCAGGACCTGGTCGTCCGTGCTGCCCACGGTGTCCGAGAGCTGTCGGAAGAAGTAGCCGCCACCGCCGCCGAGCGTCGCGAGCACCTCGCGCTCGAGCGGCGAGGTCTCGATCTGCTCGGGTTCGGGCAGGGTGACCGCCACGGTGTCGGCGAGGTGGAGGCTCACCCAGCCGTCGTTGCCCGGAAGCGAGCCGGCACCGCTCCAGAGGACCTCGCCGGTCGAACTGAGCTCGTCGAGCATCGCGGGTGAGTAGTCGCGCACCCGCGCCGGGAGGATGAGCGACTCCCACGCCGACGCGGGGATCGGCACGCCGCCCAGCTGATCGATGACGGACGCGACGCCGTCGACCCCGCGCAGTCGGCCGCCGACCTGCTGCCACACGGGCAGGAACCGGGCGAAGGTGGCGGTGTCGACCGGCTCGACCTCTCGGCGCAGGGCCGCGAGCGACCGGCTGCGCAGGCGGCGCAGCACCTCGGCGTCGCACCATTCGATACCGGTGCGTCCCGGAGTGAACTCGCCGTCGACCACGCGGCGCTCGCCGCCGAGCCGACGGAGCGTGTCGGTGACGACCGAGACGCCGAGCCCGAACCGCTCACCGACCGCGGTCGCCGTGAACGGCGCGTGAGTGCGGGCGTAGCGGCTGATGAGGTCGCCGAGCGGATCCTCCACGGGCTCGACGAACGCGATCGGGGTCCCGATGGGGAGCGGGACTCCGAGGGCGTCGCGGAGACGGCTCGCGTCCTCGATCGCGGCCCAGCGCTCCTCGCCCGCGATGCCGACCTTCAGGGCTCGGTGCGCATCGACCAGCTGGTCGAGCCAGGCGCGGGCGAACTCCGCGGACTCGGGGATGAGGCGCTCTGCGACCTCGGTCTCGGTGAGCGGGCCGAGCATGCGCATCAGGTCGGCGACACCCTCGAGGTCCTTCGCGCGACGATCGTCGGCGAGGCGCTGCAGCTCGCGCTCGGTGCGTTTGACGACCTCGGGGTCGAGCAGCTCCCGCAGCTCGGTGCGGCCGAGTAGCTCGGAGAGCAGCGACGTGTCGAGCGCGAGCGCAGCGGCCCTGCGTTCGGCGAGCGGGCTGTCGCCCTCGTACATGAACGCGCCCACGTAGCCGAAGAGGATCGAGCTCGCGAACGGCGACGCCGCCTGCGTGGTCACCTCGACGATGCGGATGCGGCGCTGCTCGATCTCGCGGACGATCTCGCCGAGGGCGGGAAGGTCGTAGACGTCGCGGAGGACCTCGCGGATCGTCTCGAGGATGATCGGGAAGCTCGGGTACTTGCGGGCGACGTCGAGCAGCTGGGACGCGCGCTGACGCTGCTGCCAGAGCGGGGAGCGACGGGACGGGTTGTAGCGGGGGAGGAGCAGGGCGCGGGCGGCGCACTCGCGGAAGCGGGAGGCGAACAGTGCGGACCCCGACACCTCGCGGGTGACGATGTCGTCGATCTCGTCGGGATCGAAGATGAACAGGTCGGCCGAGGGCGGTTCGCCGTCGGTATCGGGCAGACGCACGACGATGCCGTCATCCGTGGTGATGACGTTGCCGTCGACCCCGTACTGCTCCTGCACCCGGGCGGCGATGGCGAGCCCCCACGGCGAATGCACCTGCATGCCGAACGGCGAGTGCAGCACGAGCCGCCAGTCGCCGAGCTCGTCGTGGAATCTCTCGACGACGAGGGTGCGGTCGGTCGGGATCGACCCGGTCGCCTCCCGCTGCTCCGCGAGGTAGTTCACGAGGTTGGTCGCCGCACGGTCGTCGAGGCCCCGTTGCATCACCGTGTCGATCGCCGCGCTCTGGTCGAGCGCCCCGGCCTCGCGGAGGAATCCGCCGATGGCCCTGCCGAGCTCGGCGGGGCGGCCGATGCCGTCGCCGCGCCAGAACGGAACACGGCCGGGCACACCGAACGCCGGTGTGACGAGCACGCGGTCGTGGGTGATCTCCTGGATGCGCCAGCTGGTGGTGCCGAGTGCGAAGACATCGCCGACGCGCGACTCGTAGACCATCTCCTCGTCGAGCTCGCCCACCCGGTTCGAGCCGCCGGCGTCGCCCACCATGAACACGCCGAAGAGGCCCCGGTCGGGGATGGTGCCGCCCGATGTCACCGCGAGTCGCTGCGCGCCGGGTCGACCGGTCAGCGTGCCGGCGTCGCGATCCCAGACGAGCCGAGGGCGCAGTTCGGCGAACTCGTCGGACGGGTAGCGGCCGGCCAGCAGATCGAGGGTGGCGTCGTAGGCGGAACGGGGGAGGGACGCGAACGGTGCGCTGCGCCGGACGAGGTCGAACCACTCCTCGACATCGAGCTCGTCGAGCGCGCAGGCGGCCACGGTCTGCTGGGCGAGGATGTCGAGCGGGTTGGCGGGGACGGAGATCGCCTCGATCTCGCCCCGGATCATCCGGCTCGCGACGACGGTGGAGGTGATCAGGTCGGCGCGGTGGGTGGGGAACATGACACCGCGTGAGACCTCGCCGACCTGGTGGCCGGCGCGTCCGAGGCGCTGCAGTCCGCTGGCGACCGACGGCGGTGAGCCGACCTGGACGACGAGGTCGACGGCGCCCATGTCGATGCCGAGCTCGAGGCTGGAGGTGGCGACGACCACCCGGAGTCGGCCGCTCTTCAGGTCGTCCTCGATGAACGCTCGTTGCTCCTTGCTCACGGAGCCGTGATGCGCGCGGGCTAGGAGGGGATCGGCCCCGCGCGTGGCGCCGCCCTGAGCGGGCATCTCGGCGGCGGCCGCGCCGACCGGGGCCAGCTCGAGCTCGAGCCGCTCGGCCCACACCTCGTTGAGTCGTGCGGTCAGTCGCTCGGCGAGGCGGCGCGAGTTGGCGAACACGATCGAGGAGCGGTGCTGCAGCACGAGGTCGACGATCGCCTCCTCGACGTGCGGCCAGATCGATCCATTACGGGCATCGGAGCCGTCTTCCGCGGGCGCCGAGCCCATGTCGGCCATGTCGTCGACGGGCACGACCACGCGGAGGTCGAACTTCTTCGTGGCGCTGGGAGCGACGATCGTGACCGGGGTGCGGCCGCCGAGGAAGCGTGCGACCTCTTCGAGAGGGCGGACGGTGGCGGAGAGGCCGATGCGCTGCGCCGGGCGATCGAGCAGCGCGTCGAGGCGCTCGAGCGACAGCGCGAGATGCGACCCGCGCTTGGTCGCCGCGACCGCGTGGACCTCGTCGATGATCACCGTGTCGACCCCGAGCAGTGTCTCGCGGGCCGCCGAGGTCAGCATCAGGTAGAGCGACTCGGGGGTGGTGATGAGGATGTCGGGCGGGTTGCTGACCAGAGCGCGCCGGTCGGCGGAGGTCGTGTCGCCGGAGCGGACGCCCACCCGGATGTCGCGTGCGGCGACGCCGAGTCTCTTCGCGGTCTGGGTGATTCCGACGAGCGGGCTGCGGAGGTTGCGTTCGACGTCGACGCCGAGCGCCTTCAGCGGGGAGAGATACAGCACGCGCGTGCTGGGCTTCTCGTCCGAGCCGGTGGCGGCGGATTCGGGAGGGGTTCCCGAGACGAGCCGGTCGATCGCCCAGAGGAAGGCGGCGAGGGTCTTGCCGGAACCGGTGGGTGCGACGACGAGCGCGTGGGATCCGCTCGCGATCGCCGACCAGGCGCCCGACTGCGCATCGGTCGGTGCGGTGAACGCGCCCTCGAACCAGGTGCGCGTGGCCTCGGAGAAACGCGCCATGCCATCGGCGCCGACATCCCGGGACTCGCTGTTCACCCGGACATCCTCGCTGATGCCGCCGACAATCCGGCGTGAGAGGCCGAGCGCGGCCTGCTAGTTCGCCGAGGGCGTCGCCGAGTAGTGCCGCCGCAGGAAGCCGACCACATCGCTCAGCTCCGCCTGGGACACCGCGTGGCCGAGGCCCTCGTAGGTCCGACGGTCGAGGGTGCTGTGACCGGGCAGCCAGTCCTCGGTGAACTCGACGGCCTCGGGCGGGATGATGTCGTCCTCGGTCCCCCGGCCCCAGAACACCGGCGGGCGCACGGACACGAGCTGCGCATCCCCCGGGAGGTCACCCGGCGTGACGTAGCCCGAGAGCTGGATCACGAAGTCGAAGCGCTCGGGCGCGTGGCGTATGAGCTGCAGCGAGACGGCGGCGCCCTGCGAGAACCCGAAGAGACCGACCGAGGTGGGGGCGGGGTCGAGCGAGTCGAGCCACGCCAGCACCGATACCGCGGCGGCGTCGACGCCCTCGCTGTTGGGGTCGTCGGGGGTGCCGAGCTCGTACCAGGACCAACCCGTGCCGTACCGTCCCGGAGCGCGCAGCGACGCGATGACGGGCTGCAGCGGAAGGTGGGGCGAGAGCGCGAACAGGTCTCCCTCATGCGATCCGACGCCGTGCAGCAGCACCAGAAGGGGGCGCTCGCCGAGGGTCCTCGAGTCCGCCGACCAGATGATCGCTCGTTCGTCGATCGGGGGGAAAGAGGGGTCGCTCATGCCGTCCATCCTCTCCCACGCGCCGTGCTGGCTCCGAGAGTAGGCAGAATAGGCGCATGAGCTTCATAGGGACCGGAACACCCGACCCCAATCCCGGGTGGCTGAGCGACGACGAACTGGCGGGGATCCGGCAGCGTCTTCCGTTGCTCTACGTCGAGGCGGTTCCCGTGCGTGTCGACGGCCTCGGGCAGGTCACCGAGGTCGGCGTGCTGTTGCGCGTGGGCTCCGCCGGCACCATCACCCGCACGATCGTCTCCGGTCGGGTGCTGTACGGCGAGACCCTGCGCGACGCGCTGTTCCGGCATCTCGAGAAGGACCTCGGGCCGATGGCGTTCCCTCAGCTGCCCGCCAGCCCCAACCCGTTCTCGGTCGCCGAGTACTTCCCGTCGCCGACTCTCAGCCAGTACGTGGACGAGCGTCAGCACGCGGTGGCCCTCGCCTACGTCGTTCCCGTGACCGGCACCTGCGATCCGCGTCAGGATGCTCTCGAGATCACCTGGATGACGCCCGCGGAAGCCGCGAGCGACGCGGTATCCGCCGAGATGGAGGGCGGGCGCGGCGCACTCCTGCGCACCGCCATCGCCTCCGTCGGCAAACTCCCCTGACTGACCTGACCTGACCTGACCTGACCTGACCTGCGCGAGCCCGACACTCTCGCTCAGCAGGCGGAACCGGCGGGATCCTCTCGCTCAGCAGTGAGAAATGCCCCCAGCAGGTGGGAATCGGAAGATTCCTCCTGCTGGGGGCATTTTCGCCTGCCGAGCGACAGAGCCCGAGGCAGAGGCCGGGATCAGCGGCCGGGGCGGCCCCCGCCGTTGCGGCGGACGACCTGGCCGACCGTGATCTTGGTGGGTGCGCCGCCACCGCTCGAGGCGCGACGCGATCCGCCGCTGCGGGGAGCGCTGGTGCGTGCTGCGGGGGCCGACTCGGAACGGCTGTAGCCGGCCGAGCGTGCGGGCGCCTCGGAGTTCGAGCGCTCGCGACGCTGACCCGATCCGTCGGACGAGCGCTGACCGCGTGCGGGCGAACCGTCGCCGCGCTGACCGCGGCCGGCGGGAGCCTCGCTGCGCTGGCCGCCGCGAGCACCTCCACGGGCCGCGCGCTTGCGCTGCGCGTTGGCGCCCTGGCTCGTTCCGGGCTGGCGCTGCTGCACCGCGGCACGCGGAACGGGCGTGACATAGGCGGCCTCGGCGCCGACGAGGGTGCGGACCGCTTCCGACTCGGCGGTCACCGTCTGCGGCGTCACCGTGATCGAGGCCTTACGTAGCAGGCTCGCGACGTCGCGGCGCTCGCCGGGGAGCACGACGGTGACGACGTCACCGGCGGAACCGGCGCGGGCGGTGCGGCCCGAACGGTGCAGGTACGCCTTGTGCTCGGTGGGCGGGTCGACGTGGACGACGAGCTCGACGTCGTCGACGTGCACGCCGCGGGCGGCGACGTCGGTGGCGACGAGCACGCGGACGGATCCGTCGGAGAACGCCGCGAGGTTGCGGTCGCGCTGCGGCTGCGACAGGTTGCCCTGCAGATCGACGGCGGGGATGCCCGATGCGATCAGCGAGGCGGCGAGCTTCTTGGCGTGGTGCTTGGTGCGCGTGAAGAGGATGCGGCGACCGGTGCCCGACGCGAGCTTCTGCACGAGCGCCTTCTTCGCCTCGGCGGAGTCGACCTCGAACACGTGGTGCGTCATCGCGGCGACGGGCGAGTTGGCCTCGTCGACCGAGTGGACGCGCTCGTCGTGGAGGAAGCGGCGGACGAGCTTGTCCACGCCGTTGTCGAGGGTCGCGGAGAAGAGAAGACGCTGTCCGCGCTCCGGGGTGGCTGCGAGGATCCGGGTCACACCGGGAAGGAAGCCGAGGTCGGCCATGTGGTCGGCCTCGTCGATGACGGTGATCTCGATACCGTCGAGCGAGATGAGGTTCTGCTTCATCAGGTCTTCGAGGCGCCCGGGGCAGGCCACGACGATGTCGACGCCGGCACGGAGGGCGGCGACCTGACGGCTCTGGTTGACGCCGCCGAAGATGGTCGTCGTCTTCATGTTGTAGCGCTCGGCGAGGGGCGCGAGGACCGCCGCGATCTGCGTCGCGAGCTCGCGGGTGGGGGCGAGCACGAGGCCGACCGGGTGACCGGCACGACGGCGACCGCCGGCGAGAACGCCGCCCAGGCGGGCCACGAGGGGAAGCGAGAACGCGAGCGTCTTGCCGCTGCCCGTGCGGCCGCGGCCGAGCACGTCGCGTCCGGCGAGCGTGTCCGGCAGGCTGTCGACCTGGATGGGGAACGGGGACTCGATGCCCTGAGCGGTGAGCTCGGAGACGAGGGGTGCGGGCACGCCGAGCGCGCCGAAAGTGGTTTCGATGGTCATGGTGATGCTGTGCCTTCAGGCTGAGGCCGACGCAGGATGGTCGACCGGGGAAATGGCGAGCGCGCCGGTTGGCGCATCCGTTCGCCGCAAAGAAGATGTCTGCTCGTTTCGAAGACCGGCTCCGATGGAGCAAGCGGTTCGCAGAGAGGGGCGTTCTTTCGACGCCGGCGCACGCATATGGGCGCCGTTGACCTCGACTCTAGCAGTCGGAGGCCGGAAAGCGTTCAGACGCCGTATCGCTCGCCCACAGGAACGTCGATCGGGACGGTGTTGCCGACGGGTGCGAGCGGGCACGCCCATTCGGGGTCGTACGCGCAGGACGGGTTGTAGGCGAAGTTCAGGTCGAGCGTGAGGGTGCTGGTGCCGGCGATCGATCCGGAGCCGAGGTAGGCGCCCTTGACACTGTCGACGAGGTAGCGGCCGCCGCCGTAGGTTCCGCCCCGTCGACCTGCCGTCGCGTCCTTCAGGGGGATGAAGATGCCGCCGCCGTAGGAGGACAGGCGCCAGACGTCGAGCGAGCCGACCTCCGGAAGCTCCACGCGCCCGATCCGCTCGAACGGGACGACCCCGTCGGTGCCGGTCTCGACGTCCATCCGCTCCGGTTCGGCGTCCAGGATCGGCACGACGAAGCGCCACTCGGGGTCGTAGTCGGCGACGGGCAGCCCCGAGAACGACGATCGGTCCTCGGCGAGCAGGGGACTCGCCGGATGCGTGGCGAACATGGCGTCGCGGCGCTCGCGCCAGAGCGCGTGACCCTCGACGGGAGGCAGCGAGCGGACCTGTTCGAAGAGGGCGAAAGTCTGGTGACGCCAGTCGGCCGTCTGGATCGCGGTGAGCGCGCTCACGCCGCAGCGGCCTCGTCGTCGCCGGGCACCGGTTCGGTCCCGGCGCTCGTCTCGGTCGCCGGATGCGTCCACGACGGCGCCAGGGCGGTGAGGCGCGCGCCGCGCAGCTGCCACAGCGCCCACATCGACGGCCAGACGGCCAGGGTCAGCGGCCCGGCCGAGAAGGACAGTCGATCGCGGTAGAGCGTCTTCCCCGTGCCCGCGGGGTCGGCCGCGATGGCCATCCGGTGATCCCACTTGTCGAAGACCGTGTTGAGCCCCGTCAGGCCGGCCCCGTTGTCGCGGAGGATCTGCACGCCCTCGTGTCGGCGCTCGGGGAACTCGATGCCGATCGTCTGGCTGCCGAGGGGGACACCCGCGATCGACATCCGGATGGGGTGTGCGCCCTCCTCCCACCTGTTCGGGAATCCGTTCGGCTCGAGCGAGCGGAAGGTGAGAAGGGGCAGCGAGGCTTCGCGGAAGACGGTCGGCGATTGGATCGCACGCCACGCGGCCTCGGGTTCGCAATCGAGGATGAGCTTCAGGAGCACACGCATTCGCGCAGTTTCGCACGTGGGGATCGGAGGACGGCGGGACGCTAGCCTTTTCCGGTGAGTTCCTCAGCCCGCGGCCAGAGCCGGTACCAGATCCGCTTCGACTGGGGACGGCCGGGCGGACAGGCGATCGCCGCCGGCGCGGACGTCGTCGTCCTCGTCGACGCGCTCCGCGAGGCGGGGGAGCCGGCACTCGAGCTCGGTTTCGACGGGCCCGTTCTCGAGGCGACCAACGCGAACGCCGCAGCCACCGCGAACTGGGTCCTGTCGCAGCAGGGCGAGAAGGGCGACCGGTTCGCCGTGGCCGTGGTCGCGGCCGGAGCGCCCGAGAGCGACGGATCCGGCGTGCGGTTCTGCGTCGAGGACCTCCTGGTCGCGGGTGGGGTCATCGACGCGCTCGCCGAGGTCGGCATCGACTACGCCTCACCCGAGGCCGCCGCGGCCGCCGCGGCGTTCCAGGGACTCCGCCGAGCGGTCTCCCACATCCTGTCGGCGTCGGTGAGCGGTCAGGACCTGATCGCGGTCCACGGATCCGAGGTCATCGACCGTGCCCGCGACCACCAGAACTTCGCGGAAGTCATCCACCTCACCTGACCCGCTCGGCCCATCGAAGCGAGCCCGTGCCCCGCCCACTGAGCGCAGCGAAGTGAAGGGCCCCGCTCTCGCCCTACCTCACCGCTTCGCGCGGCGCGCCTGACGGAAGCTCCGCCACGCCCCGGTCGACCACAGTGCCCACACCACGAGCAGCGGCTGGAACAGCAGCCGGATGCCGCGGGCGGTGTCGGTGGTGAGCCCGAAGCCGTCCACCCTGTTGAAGTACTGCGACAGATTCCCGGGGAAGATCGCGACGAAGAAGAGCGCGACGATCCAGCCGACCGGAACCCGTCGCTTGCGGGCCGCGAGGAGGGCGCTGCCCAGTCCGATCTCGACGACACCGGAGGCCAGCACCACGAAGTCCTCGTCGAACGGCAGCCAGTTCGGCACCTGCGCCTGGAACTCCTCCCGCGCGAAGGTCAGATGGCTGGTCCCCGCGAAGACCAGGGCGGCGCCGAGGGCGATGCGCCCGATGGTGCGCGCGGTGGAGTGATCGGACTTGGCGGAGCGCACGGAGGTCATGGGCTCATTGTGCCGCGCCACCCTGATGAGGCGACCTCCTCGGGAGATAACCGATCGGCCGCAGCATCACGTCGCACGTCGCGGATAGCATCGCGGCATGTCCTGGGAGACGGGGATCGGACGCATGGCCCGGCCGATCCGACGGGTCGAAGAGCATCCGCTCGAGCCGATGCCCCGCGGGGTCTGGCCTGCCACCGTGCCCGCCGTGGAGCAGATCCTCGACCACGGGCTCGACCTCTCCGACGTCACGGTGCTGGTCGGGGACAACGGTGCGGGCAAGTCGACCATCGTCGAGGCGGTCGCCCTGGCGTTCGGCCTCTCCCCGGAGGGCGGTTCCACGGCCGCGCGTCACTCGACCCGGGAGTCCGAGTCGTCGCTCAGCGAGAGCCTCCAGCTGGTGCGCGGCCCGGGAGCCAGCAAGTTCGGCTACTTCCTCCGGGCTGAGACCATGCACGGCTTCTTCACCTACCTCGAGCGGATCGGTCCGGGGGCCCGCTTCCACGAGATGTCGCATGGCGAATCGTTCATCGAACTCGTTCTCGCCAAGTTCAGGGGGCGGGGTCTCTGGGTCCTCGACGAGCCCGAGTCGGCCCTGTCGTTCTCGGGCTGTCTCGCTCTGATCGGTGTTCTGCGGGCCCTCATCGACGAGGGAGGGTCGCAGGTCCTCCTCTCCACCCACTCGCCGCTGCTGGCAGCACTGCCCGGCGCGACCATCTACGAGGTCGGCGAGTGGGGCCTCCGCGAGTCGGTCTGGGACGACCTCGATCTGGTTCGAAGCTGGCGCTCATTCCTCGATGCTCCCGACCGATTCCTCCGACTGATCGAGCGATCATGAGGGCCCGTTCGGCCACCGTGGATCACAGCCGGAATGAGGGCTGGCGGCGTAGCGTTCCCCAGGTAACACGAACAACAAGGAGAACCAGATGAAGGCTGTGCTCGGCGACACCGTGATCGCAGAAGCCCCCGAAGACGAGCTCATCAAGATCGAGGGCAACTGGTACTTCCCGCCCGCGAGCGTGAAGAGCGAGTTCCTCGAGAAGAGCCCCACCCCGTACACGTGCCCCTGGAAGGGCGAATGCCAGTACTTCAGCGTGAAGGACGGCGACCAGCTGCTCCAGGACCGGGCGTGGAGCTACCCCACTCCTTACCCGTCGGCCTTCGACCGCGTGGGCAAGGACTTCAGCGACTACGTCGCCTTCTGGAAAGAGGTCCAGGTCACCGAGTGACCCGACCCTCGAGGAGATGAGATGACTCCGACGGGGCGCACCAGAGACGCCGGATGGGAACTGGGCGTGCGACGCACGATCCCGGTTCCCTCCGATGTCGTCTGGGCGTTCCTCGTCGGGGACGGCGTGACGGTCTGGCTCGGAGAGACGGCTCTTCCCGAGCGGATCGGCCAGAGCTACCGCACCTCCCACGCGGTGACCGGGGAGTTACGGGGATGGACTGCCGGCCGCCGGGTGCGCCTCACGTGGCGTCCCGCGCACTGGGAGCACGACTCCACATTCCAGGTGACCGTCATCCCCGCCGCGACGGGCAGCACGATCGCCCTCCACCACGAGCGGCTCGCCGACCAGGGTGAGCGCGACCACATGCTCGTCCACTGGCGAGCTGTTCTCGAGGCCCTCATCGACCGGCTCGTCCCCGAGGTGCCGCCCGAGGACTGACACCCGGAACGGCTCACCGGGCGAGCGGAGCGTCAGAACTCGCGGGCCTGCATCGCCGCACGTCGGTCGGCGCCCGTGACATCGCGAGGCTGCCAGGTGATGAGGCGTGCCTCGCTGAAGCCGCGGCCGCAGAGCCGGCAGGAGAGCGGGGCGGTGGGCTTCTTGTAGCGGTAGTGGGTGTGCCCGCCCGGGCAGCTGCCCACCCATCGCGCCAGTTCGTGGGCGCTCTCGCCATCGTGCAGGCGCGATCCCTCGTAGCCGAGTTCGCGGGCGACCGCGAGCCAACGCGGCCCGTGCCCCGCGCGATGCCCGGCCATCGCGTGAGCGACCTCGTGCAGCAGCACCTGATGGATCTCGTCGTCGGCGTACCGGGCGGCGAGGTAGCGCGACACGGTGATCTTCTTTGCGTTGTAGTCGCACTGGCCGGCACGACGTTTGGCATTGTCGAAGCCGAAGCTCCACCCTCGTCCCAGGTGGAGGGCGATGAGCGCGTCGGCCCAGACGCGCACACGTTCGAGTTCTGCCATGGTCTGAACCTCCGTCCCCGGCACGAGATCGATTGGTCCGGTAACGCTAAGCCATTCCTCCGACGTCGCTCGCCCTGCCGCGCGAGTCCCGCTCAGCCGGCCGAGGTGAGCGGGACGGAGACGAGCCGGTCGTCGCCCTCGCGCGGGTCGCCCCGCCCGTCGGTGTTGCCCGTCAGCATCCACAGGGTGCCGTCGGGAGCGGCGATCACATCGCGGATGCGGCCGAGTTCGCCGAACGCGGCGTCGGTGGTGGGGGAGCCCGAGTCGGCGCCCTGGACGATCCACAGCCGCTCGCCGCCGAGGCCCGCGACGAAGAGCGACGAACCGACCGCCGCGAGTCCGCTCGGGCTGGCCTCGTCGGTGGACCACTGGACGATGGGGTCGACGAACGAGCTGTCGCCCACGATCCCCTCCGCCTCGGGCCAGCCGTAGTTCGAGCCGGGTTCGATCCGATTGATCTCGTCCCAGGTGTCCTGACCGAACTCGGCGGCGTACATCGCGCCCGATTCGGTCCAGGCGATGCCCTGCGGATTGCGGTGGCCGTACGACCAGGTCAGCGATCCCTCGATCGGATTGTCGGCGGGGACATCTCCCTCCGGGGTCATCCGCAGGATCTTGCCGTTCAGAGAGAGGGGATCCTGTGCCGCACCCGGCTGGCCCGCGTCGCCGGAGGTGGCGTAGAGCATGCCGTCCGGACCGAAGGCGAGACGACCGCCGTCGTGATTGCGGGCCTTCGCGATCCCCTCGAGGATCACTTCCGGCGCTCCGAGCGCGAAGGTGCCGGCGCCGCCCTCGAGCGGCATCCGGACGATGCGGTTGTCGTCGGCCCCGGTGAAATAGGCGTAGAGCCAGGTGGCGCCCGAGTCCTCCGGCAGAACCGCGAGGCCGAGCAGTCCGCCCTCACCGCCGGGCACGACGCCCTCGACCACTCCCGCGACGCGCGCCTGTCCGTCGGCGGTGAGCTCGACGACCGACGCGGTGTCGCGTTCCGACACGAGCGCGGAACCGGACTGCACAGGAACCACCGACCACGGTGCCTGCAGGCCGGCGGCCAGCGCCGTCGCCTCGCCGACGGGAGCGACCGCACCGATCAGCGGGGCCGTCGGCTCGGTCGAGGCCGACGCGGTCGGGACCGGTCGCGGTGACGCGGTGCGTTCCGGCGCTTCCGTGCAGCCGACGAGGGCGACCGCGACGGCGGTCAGAGCGAGAAGCGGCAGCACCTTCTTCATATCCGCCGACCCTGCCACCCCTACCTCCGCATCCCCGGCGAGCGGGTGTGAGCCCGATGTGAGACCGCGCGTTCGCGAGACCGCACGATCCGGACAGGGGGTCGCGCCGGAACGTGCGTACCTGTCCGGAATGCCCGGGTTCGCGGTGACGGCGGGACGGGGGCGCTGTCGGGTGCCCGCTGCAGGATCGGACCTGCGCGCGCCGACGGCCCGCGCCACTCGTGGGGGAGAAGGGGCTAGTTGCGGGGGAGCTGGAAGATCGACTTGCCCGGCAGGGGGCTCGCCACGGCGGTCGCGTCCGTCACGACCGGGGCGCCGGCGATGAAGTCGCGCAGCTCGCGGCCCGCCACGACCTTCGCCGGGTGCGGGCCCGCGGCCATCAGGCGCGGCAGCCACTCGAGGGGCAGCTGCCCCGGGGAGGCGACGAGGACCACGTTGCCGAACCGCCGCCCCTTGAGGATCTGGGTCTCGGCCAGGGCCGCGACCTCGCCGAACGTCTCCACCAGGGTCGCGGCCTGGCCGCGCGCGAACTGCAGTCCGGGCCCATCGGCGATGTTCACCGCGACGAGACCCGTCGGCGACACCAGCTCGGCCACCTCGCGGTAGAACTCGACCGTCGTCACATGCGCGGGGATGCGGGCGCCGCTGAAGACGTCGACGACGACCAGATCGGTGTTGCCGCGCATCGCGGGGGGCAGGTTGCCGAGCTTCTCCCGTGCGTCCCCGTAGCGGACGCGGATCCCCGAGTCGCGCGGGAGGGGGAGGTGCTCGCGGACGAACTCGACGAGAGCCTGCTCGATCTCGATTACCTGCTGGCGGGAGCCCGGGCGTGTCGCGAGGACGTAGCGCGGCAGCGTCAGGGCGCCCGCGCCGAGATGCACCGCCGAGATGGGCTGCCCCGGATCGCCGATCAGATCGATCACATTGCCGATGCGCTGCACGTACTCGAAGCCCAGCGCCGACGGGTCGTCGAGGTCGACCTGCGACTGCGGTGTGTCGTCGACGACGAGTGTGATCATGCCCGGACGGAATCGGTCGTACTCGAGGAGCGCCTTCTCGCCGCCGGGAAGAGTCATCTCGGCGATGACGCCGGATTCGAAGCGGTACTCAGCCATCGGACGATCCTCTCGCACTCGTGCGCATAGCCGGCCGCGCCCCAAACCGGGGCGGATCGATCAGCGGGGAATCAGCGGAATGCCGCGGAAGAAACGGGGAATACCGGCCCATCTCACCGGGGTTATACCCGACAAGACAGTGACGGTCAAGGATGCCGCTGGACATCGAGGCCGAAGCGACATATAGTAGTCCCTTGCGCTCCCATGTCATCTGCGCTGCCTCGCGGCAGGGCCGAAACGACACAGACAATCACGCCTTCATATTGTGGTCGGCCGTCGTGCGCCCGGACAATCCCCGCTCGAGAACCTTGTCGAGCGCGTCACGTCCCGAGCTGGATTTCACTCTAGCGACCGTCTGGGGAAGTAAGCACTCGCTCGCATAATCAACACACCGACGGAACGACACGGCCCAGATGGGCCTCGGAGGTTATTTCCTTGGCTGCTGCGAAAAACGCAACGTCCACCACCCCCAAGAACGGCCGCGGCGCATCGCGGCTCTCTTTCGCGAAGATCACCGACACCTTGACGGTTCCGGATCTGCTCGCTCTGCAGACCGAGAGCTTCGACTGGCTCGTCGGTTCCGACGCCTGGAAGCAGCGCGTCGAGCAGGGTCAGGCGGAGGGTCGCACCGACCTTCCGACCCGCAGTGGTCTCGATGAGATCTTCGAGGAGATCTCGCCGATCGAAGACCTCGCAGAAACGATGCAGCTCTCGTTCACGAACCCGTTCCTCGAGGAGAAGAAGTACACCCTCGACGAGTGCAAGGAGCGCGGCAAGACCTACGCCGCCCCGCTGTACGTCGAAGCGGAGTTCATGAACCACCTCACGGGTGAGATCAAGACCCAGACGGTCTTCATGGGCGACTTCCCGCTCATGACCGACAAGGGAACCTTCATCATCAACGGCACCGAGCGCGTCGTCGTCTCCCAGCTCGTGCGCTCGCCCGGTGTCTACTTCGACAGCGCGCAGGAGAAGACCTCCGACAAGGACATCTTCTCGGCTCGCATCATCCCGAGCCGCGGTGCCTGGCTCGAGTTCGAGATCGACAAGCGCGACCAGGTCGGCGTCCGCATCGACCGCAAGCGCAAGCAGTCGGTCACCGTCTTCCTCAAGGCCCTCGGTCTGACGAGCGAAGAGATCCTCGACAACTTCAAGGGCTACGCGTCCATCGAAGCCACCCTTGAGAAGGACAACATCCTCACCAAGGAAGAGGCCCTCAAGGACATCTACCGCAAGCTCCGTCCCGGAGAGCAGGTCGCCGCCGAGGCCGCGCGTGCACTCCTCGACAACTTCTACTTCAACAGCAAGCGCTACGACCTCGCGAAGGTGGGTCGTTACAAGATCAACCGCAAGCTCGGTCTCGACGCTCCGCTGACCGACTCGGTGCTCACGGTCGAGGACATCATCGCGACCATCAAGTACCTGGTCGCGCTCCACGACAACCGCACCACCCTCCCCGGTGTGCGCGACGGCGAGCCCGTCGAGCTGCGTCTCGACATCGACGACATCGACCACTTCGGCAACCGCCGCATCCGCGCCGTCGGCGAGCTCATCCAGAACCAGGTCCGCACGGGCCTCAGCCGGATGGAGCGCGTCGTCCGCGAGCGCATGACGACTCAGGACATCGAGGCGATCACGCCGCAGACCCTGATCAACGTGCGCCCCGTCGTCGCCGCGATCAAGGAGTTCTTCGGAACCTCGCAGCTGTCGCAGTTCATGGACCAGAACAACCCGCTCGCCGGCCTGACGCACAAGCGTCGTCTGTCCGCGCTGGGCCCCGGTGGTCTGTCCCGTGAGCGCGCCGGTGTCGAGGTCCGCGACGTCCACCCGTCGCACTACGGCCGCATGTGCCCGATCGAGACCCCGGAAGGCCCGAACATCGGCCTCATCGGTTCGCTCGCCTCGTTCGCGCGGATCAACTCGTTCGGTTTCATCGAGACCCCGTACCGCAAGGTCGTCGACGGTGTCGTCACCGCGCAGATCGACTACCTCACCGCCAGTGAGGAAGACGAGTACCTGGTCGCCCAGGCCAACGCGCCCCTGACGAACGACGCCCGCTTCGCCGAGGCTCAGGTCCTCGTCCGCCCCAAGGGCGGAGAGGTCGAGCTCGTCGACAAGGACCGCGTCGACTACATGGACGTCTCGCCCCGCCAGATGGTGTCGGTCGCGACCTCGCTCATCCCGTTCCTCGAGCACGACGACGCGAACCGCGCCCTCATGGGTGCGAACATGCAGCGTCAGGCCGTCCCGCTGCTGCGCAGCGAGTCGCCGCTCGTCGGAACCGGTATGGAGGGCTACACCGCCATCGACGCGGGTGACGTCGTCATCGCCGAGAAGTCGGGTGTCGTCGCCGAGGTGTCGGCCGATGTCGTCACCATCCAGCTCGACGAGGGTGGAACGCAGAACTACTACCTGCGCAAGTTCGACCGCTCCAACCAGGGCACGTCGTACAACAACCGTGTCGTCGTCGACGCCGGAGAGCGCATCGAGGCCGGTCAGGTCCTCGCCGACGGTCCCGCGACGGAGAACGGCGAGCTCGCACTCGGCAAGAACCTCCTCGTGGCGTTCATGCCGTGGGAGGGTCACAACTTCGAAGACGCGATCATCCTCAGCCAGAACCTGGTGAAGGACGACGTGCTCTCCTCGATCCACATCGAGGAGTACGAGGTCGACGCCCGCGACACGAAGCTCGGCAAGGAGGAGATCACCCGTGACCTCCCCAACGTCAGCCCCGAGCTGCTCGCCGATCTCGACGAGCGCGGCATCATCCGCATCGGCGCCCAGGTCCACCCCGGTGACATCCTGGTCGGCAAGGTCACGCCCAAGGGCGAGACCGAGCTGTCCGCCGAGGAGCGCCTGCTCCGCGCGATCTTCAACGAGAAGAGCCGCGAGGTGCGCGACACCTCGCTGAAGGTTCCTCACGGTGAAGAGGGCACGATCATCGCCGTCAAGGAGTTCTCGGCTGAGAACGACGACGAGCTCGGCTCGGGCGTCAACCAGCGCGTCGTGGTCTACATCGCTCAGAAGCGCAAGATCACCGAGGGTGACAAGCTCGCCGGCCGTCACGGCAACAAGGGCGTCATCTCGAAGATCCTGCCCGTCGAGGACATGCCGTTCCTCGCCGACGGAACCCCCGTCGACGTGGTCCTGAACCCGCTCGGAATCCCGGGCCGCATGAACTTCGGTCAGGTGCTCGAGACCCACCTCGGTTGGGCCGCGAAGCAGGGCTGGGCCGTCGAGGGAAGCCCCGACTGGGCCAAGCGTCTGCCCAAGGCCGCTCACGAGGCCGCGCCCGGCACGAAGGTCGCGACCCCGGTGTTCGACGGTGCCCTCGAGGAGGAGATCGCTGGTCTGCTCGACTCGACGACGCTCAACCGCGACGGCGAGCGTCTGATCGGATCCTCCGGCAAGGCGCAGCTCTTCGACGGCCGCTCCGGTGAGCCCTTCCCCGACCCCGTGTCGGTGGGCTACATGTACATCCTGAAGCTGCACCACCTGGTCGACGACAAGATCCACGCGCGTTCGACCGGTCCGTACTCGATGATCACGCAGCAGCCGCTGGGTGGTAAGGCGCAGTTCGGTGGACAGCGTTTCGGTGAGATGGAGGTCTGGGCCCTCGAGGCGTACGGCGCCGCCTACGCACTGCAGGAGCTCCTGACGATCAAGTCCGACGACATCCTCGGCCGCGTGAAGGTCTACGAGGCGATCGTCAAGGGCGAGAACATCCAGGAGCCCGGCATCCCCGAGAGCTTCAAGGTCCTCATCAAGGAGATGCAGTCGCTGTGCCTGAACGTCGAGGTCCTCTCGGCCGACGGCACCGCGGTCAGCCTGCGCGACACGGACGACGAGGTCTTCCGTGCCGCTGAAGAGCTCGGCATCAACATCTCCTCGCGCTTCGAGTCGTCGTCCATCGACGACATCTGATCCGCAGCTCACTAAAGCAACCTGCATACGTAACGTAGGAAAGAAGAGAAATTGCTCGACGTAACCACTTTTGACGAGCTGCGCATCGGTCTGGCGACTGCCGACGACATCCGCCGCTGGTCGTTCGGTGAGGTCAAGAAGCCCGAAACCATCAACTACCGCACGCTCAAGCCCGAGAAGGACGGTCTCTTCGGAGAGCAGATCTTCGGGCCGAGCCGTGACTGGGAGTGCGCCTGCGGTAAGTACAAGCGTGTCCGCTTCAAGGGCATCGTCTGCGAGCGCTGCGGTGTCGAGGTCACGAAGTCGTCGGTGCGCCGTGAGCGCATGGGCCACATCGAGCTCGCCGCCCCGGTCACGCACATCTGGTACTTCAAGGGTGTGCCGAGCCGTCTCGGCTACCTGCTCGACATGGCGCCGAAGGACCTCGAGAAGGTCATCTACTTCGCCGCGTACATGATCATCGACGTCGACGAGGAGGGCCGTCACGCCGACATGCCCGACCTCGAGAACGAGCTCCGCCTCGAGATCAAGACGCTCAGCGACCAGCGCGACAACCGCATCAACGACCGCCTCAAGAAGCTCGAGGGCGACCTCGCCGCGCTTGAGGAGGAGGGCGCCAAGAGCGACCAGAAGCGTCGCACCAAGGATGGCGCCGAGAAGGAGATGGGCCAGATCCGCAAGTCGTTCGACGAGCAGATCAACCACCTCGAGCGTGTCTGGGACGAGTTCAAGAGCCTCAAGGTCGGTGACCTCAAGCCCGAGGACGCCGTCTTCCACGAGCTCCAGGACCGCTTCGGCATTTACTTCGACGCCTACATGGGCGCCGAGGCCATCAAGAAGCGCCTCGAGGCCTTCGACCTGGCCAAGGAGGGCGAGGACCTCCGTCTCCAGATCTCCGAGGGCAAGGGTCAGAAGAAGATCCGCGCCATCAAGCGCCTGCGTGTCGTCAGCTCGTTCCTCGCGACCGGCAACTCGCCGGCCGCGATGGTCCTCGACGTCGTCCCGGTCATCCCGCCCGAGCTGCGCCCCATGGTGCAGCTCGACGGTGGCCGCTTCGCAACGAGCGACCTGAACGACCTCTACCGTCGCGTCATCAACCGCAACAACCGTCTCCGCCGCCTGCTCGACCTCGGTGCCCCCGAGATCATCGTGAACAACGAGAAGCGCATGCTGCAGGAGGCCGTCGACGCCCTGTTCGACAACGGTCGTCGCGGTCGTCCCGTCACCGGTACCGGCAACCGTGCCCTCAAGTCCCTGAGCGACATGCTCAAGGGAAAGCAGGGTCGCTTCCGTCAGAACCTGCTCGGCAAGCGCGTCGACTACTCCGGCCGTTCGGTCATCGTGGTCGGCCCGCAGCTCAAGCTGCACCAGTGCGGTCTGCCCAAGCAGATGGCTCTGGAGCTGTTCAAGCCGTTCGTGATCAAGCGCCTGATCGACCTGAGCCACGCTCAGAACATCAAGGCCGCGAAGCGCATGGTCGAGCGCAGCCGTCCCCAGGTCTGGGATGTGCTCGAGGAGATCATCCGCGAGCGTCCCGTCCTGCTGAACCGTGCGCCCACGCTGCACCGTCTGGGCATCCAGGCGTTCGAGCCCAAGCTCGTGGAAGGCAAGGCCATTCAGCTGCACCCGCTCGTCTGCGCGGCGTTCAACGCCGACTTCGACGGTGACCAGATGGCTGTCCACCTGCCGCTGTCGGTCGAGGCCCAGGCCGAGGCCCGCATCCTGATGCTCGCCTCGAACAACATCCTGAAGCCGTCCGACGGCCGCCCCGTCGCCCTGCCCTCGCAGGACATGATCATCGGTCTGCACCACCTCACCACCCTCCGCGAAGGCGGAGAGGGCGAGGGCCGTGCGTTCGCGTCGATCGCCGAGGCGATCCTCGCGAAGGACCAGGGCTCGCTGCACCTCAACTCGAAGGTCAAGATCCGCCTCGAAGGCCTGTACTTCGCCGAGGGCCAGACCCCCGAGGACTTCGTCCCCGGCAAGCCGTACCTCATCGAGACCACCCTGGGTCGCGCCCTCTTCAACGAGGCGCTCCCCGTCGACTACCCCTACGTGGAGGCAGTCGCCGACAAGGGCCGTCTCTCGGTGCTGGTCAACGACCTCGCCGAGCGGTACCCGAAGACCGAGGTCGCTGCAACGCTCGACCGCATCAAGGACGCCGGCTTCCACTGGGCCACGCGCTCCGGTGTGACCGTCGCCCTCTCGGACATCCTCACGCCCCCCACCAAGGGTAAGATCATCGAGGGCTACGAGAAGCAGGCCGCGAAGGTGCAGGGCCAGTACGACAAGGGTCTGACCACCGAGGCCGAGCGTCGCCAGGAGCTCATCGAGATCTGGAACAAGGCGACCGCCGAGGTCGCCCAGGCGATGCAGGACAACTTCCCTGCGGACAACAACATCTTCCGCATGGTGTCGTCCGGTGCTCGTGGTAACTGGATGCAGGTCCGTCAGATCGCCGGTATGCGCGGTCTGGTGTCGAACCCCCGTGGTGAGATCATCCCGCGTCCGATCGTGCACTCGTACCGTGAGGGTCTGACCGTCGCCGAGTACTTCATCTCGACGCACGGTGCCCGCAAGGGTCTGGCCGACACGGCTCTCCGCACGGCCGACTCCGGCTACCTGACGCGTCGACTCGTCGATGTCTCGCAGGACGTCATCATCCGTGAGGACGACTGCGGCACCAGCAAGGGTCTCGACCTGCCCATCGCGGCTGACGGAATCCTCGACCCCAACGTCGAGAACTCGGTCTACGCCCGTTCGCTCGCCGCACCCGCGGTGAATGCTGCCGGTGAGGTCATCGCAGAGGCCGGAGAGGATGTCGGAGACGTCCTCATCGAGAAGCTGTTCGCAGCCGGTGTCGAGCACATCAAGGTGCGCTCGGTCCTGACCTGCGAGTCGGCGGTCGGCGTCTGCGCCGCCTGCTACGGCCGCTCGCTGGCCACCGGAAAGCTCGTCGACATCGGAGAGGCCGTCGGCATCATCGCGGCCCAGTCGATCGGTGAGCCCGGAACCCAGCTCACGATGCGCACCTTCCACACCGGTGGTGTCGCGTCCGCTGATGACATCACGCAGGGTCTTCCCCGCGTGCAGGAGCTGTTCGAGGCACGCACCCCGAAGAGCGCGTCGCCGATCGCCGAGGCCGCAGGCCGCATCACGATCGAGGACACCGACCGTCAGCGCCGCATCATCCTCACGCCCGACAACGGCGATGAGGCGCACATCTACCCCGTGCTCAAGCGTGCGACTCTCCTCGTGGAGGATGGCCAGCACGTCGAGCTCGGCACGCAGCTGCACGTCGGGTCGGTCGACCCGAAGGAGGTCCTGCGAGTCAAGGGCGTCCGTGCGGTTCAGCAGCACCTCGTGGACGGCGTGCAGAACACGTACCGCTCACAGGGTGTGCCGATCCACGACAAGCACATCGAGGTCATCGTGCGGCAGATGCTGCGCAAGGTCACCGTCGTCGAGCACGGCGACACCGACCTGCTCCCCGGTGAGCTCGTCGACCGGTCGCGTTACACCGACGTCAACCGTGCGATCCTCGCCGAGGGTGGCCGCCCCGCGTCCGCTCGCCAGGAGGTCATGGGTATCACCAAGGCGTCCCTCGCGACTGAGTCGTGGCTGTCGGCAGCTTCCTTCCAGGAGACGACCCGCGTGCTCACGCAGGCCGCCATGGAGGGCAAGTCCGACTCGCTGATGGGGCTCAAGGAGAACGTCATCATCGGAAAGCTCATCCCCGCCGGTACCGGCCTCGCCAGGTACCGCGACATCAAGGTGGAGCCGACCGAAGAGGCGAAGGCCGAGCGTTACCCGAACCGTCTGTTCGGTGACGACACGGCGTTCTCCGGTGAAGCCGACCTCTCGTTCGTCGACTTCGACGCCTTCACCGGCGGCGAGGACTTCACCCCGGGCGGCACCTACAGCTGACCTCCCCGGGAGGCCGGTCAGGCCTCCCGCGCGGTCAGAGAAAGGCCCCGCATCGACTCCGGTCGGTGCGGGGCCTTTCCCGTTCCGGGAGGGGCCCCGCCGGGGGTTCTAGCGCCAGCCGGCACGGGTCCGCAGCATGAGGGTGGTGGCGACGACGGCTGCGACGGCGGCGACGCACGCCCAGGCGGTCGGCTCCGAGACGAGCGGCCCGGCGAAGCGTGCGACGGCGATCCAGGCGAGGCCCCAGCAGAGAGACAGCGTCGGTGCCAGACGGCCCCTGTCCTTCACCGCGAGCAGCACACCGACCAGGCCCGCTATGAGGGCCACCAGGCCGCCCCAGAAGTCGGCGCTGATCCCGAGTCCGTCGAACCCCGCGGCCACGAGGACCGCCGCCACGTTCGCGACGGTCGCGACGCACACCCAGCCGAGGTAGAGGCCGATGGTGCCGTCGGTCACGACCGCATCGACCCTGCTGGTCGGTTGCTCGGCGAGGGTGCGGGAGAAGGCCCAGATCAGCACGACCAGGAGAGCGACCACGATCGGCACGCTCAGCGCCAACAGGTCGAACTGGATGCTGAGGATCCACGCCGCATTGAGGAGGAGAGAGGCCGCGACGGGGTAGCCGAGCAGGCGATGCCGACGGGCCGCCCTCTGCGCGGGGAGCAGCTGCCAGACGGCGTACCCCAGGAGCCCGAGGTAGATCACGCTCCAGATGGAGAACGCGGGCCATCCGGGGGCGACCTGCGTCGCGTCCGCGGCGAGTGCGCCTCCTGCGGCCTCGTTGATCGGCGTTCCGCCCGCCGCGCCGGATCCGACGAAGGAACCCACGACGGCGATGACGGCGCTCACCCCCACGACGACCTGTCGCACGGTGTCGGCGGCGGGTGTGCGCGTGACTGCGATGCTCGACATTGCTGGTCTCCTCCGGCGATGCCGGCCGGCGGGCTGCGCCGGGCGATCGGCTTCGTGCACGAAACCGTAGCGAGCGTTCTCGGGTGACGGCTGAACCGATGGGGGTGTTCTCGTGGGCCAACGGGTGGCACCCCAAGGCGGGTATCGCACTTTTTCGCACGCAGGAATACCTTGTGTCCACGGACGCGCTCTTCGGGGGAATCAGCGGTCCGCTGGGGGAAAGAAAGATGACTTTGATCGCTGAGCCTTCTCGCGGGGCGCAGGCCGAATCGGTGAGCGTCGACACGCAGCCGTTCGACTTCACCGGAAGCGACTTCTGGGGTAGCGCGGTGCGCGGAAGCATCGTCGCCCTCGACGCCGCCGATGCGATGCACGCACTGCTCTCGCGCCGCATCACCGCTGACACGGTGCAGGAGCAGAGCCGCGAGCGCGGTCCCTACACCGTCGAGATCACCGTGGTTCCGAGACCCTCGGCGAGCGTCGGCGAGCTGGTGCGGAGGGTCATCGCCAACCGGCGCTGACCCGTTCCCGGGCCGCAGGGTCCGGACCGAATCGAACTTGTGAAAGAAACGCCCTTCCGAATTAGGAAGGGCGTTTTCTCATTCCCCCGGGAATTTTGTTCTCGGTGACAACCAGGTGCGAAATGGATAATGGGGACAAACCATGTCCCCCTAAGTGCCGACACCCGGGTTGGGGACTTTTGGGGGGTCCTGCGAGAACGTAAAGTCTTCAACAAGGAGTCGGGGGGCTCCGATGGTGCGGCGCTGGGGGGCGCCGCACCCTAACTTCACAAGAGGCCCGCAGAAATGCGGGCCTCTTTCCTTTAACCCGACCGCCGGTGGCATGACCCCCTTTTGCGGACCTATCGGGCGACGCGCGGCGTCCCTAACGTGGAAACACGTCGATTACCCGGTCGACTCGCGGAAACGGCCACCCACCGTCCCGCTCAGACTTCACACCACCCGGACCCAAGGTGACGTTCACATTGAACGCGCACGCCTCCCGCCCAGGACGGCACGCGCAACCCCTCAACTCCACGGCATCCGTCGGAGCTCTCTCATGAGCATCCTGCGCCCGTACCGACTCGAGCGCGAGCTCGACAGCGCCTTCTACCACTGGCTGGCCTGGCTCCCGCAGTGGACGCCCGCCACGACTCGTCGCCGCGGCAACATCTGCGCGCAGTGCCCGCGGTTCGTCGACGCCCTCGGGCTCGACGAGATCCCGCACGGGCCGCTGCACGGGCTCTTCGGCGCGGTCGAGACACTCCTCGCCCAGCAGTTCGACCGCGAGGTGAGCGCGCAGTTCCCTGCTCTGCGAGCCCGCGGAGAATGGGTCGTCGGTGTCGAAGCCGGCGTCGTGCGCGTCTTCACCAGTCAGGGCGAGTCTCTCGACACCGTCCTCGAACGCGCGGAGCACGGGGGCCACGGCCTCCTGCAGCCCGTTCCGACCTGGGTCAATCCCGAAGAGGCCGCGGATGCCCGGATCGCGCTCATCCGCAGTTACTGGTCGCTCTTCGAGGCGGCGGTCGCCCGTCTCGGCGTGCACAAGTCCCTCATCCTCCGCGCCATCGACGCCCACGTCGAACCCAAGGTGCGCCGCCTCGCCGACGAACTCGTCGCCGAGGTCTGCGGCGCCGCCTGACCCGCAGTCCGTTCCCACCGCTCACCCCGCGGTCCGTTCACCCACCCCTGAAACCCCCGACACCCCCCACCTCCCGCGCGGGAGGCCCTTGCCCGAGGAGTACCCGTGTCCCAGTCGTCCCTGCTCACCAGTCCCCCAAATGACGGACCCCCTGTTGAGGGATCGTCCTCCGCCGCTCTGATCGATAGCGTTGGACGTGAAGTCGGGGGGACTTCGTCGGAGTCGCCGCGCCGCGGTGACAACGATCTGACCTTCCGCATGTCAGGGGGACGTGTGGCAACGCTTACCGAGATTCTCGTCATCCGCGGACTCGTTCCGCCGGAGACGCTCGAGAGCGCGGGTGAACGCGGCGACGACGCGACGATCCAGAGCCTTCTCGAGGGCGGGACGATCTCCGAGTCGCAGGTCGCGACCGCTCGTGCGGTCCGGGCGAACGTCGCGACGGTGGAGCTCATCGACTACGCCGTCGACCCCGCAGCCATCTCGCTCGTCCCCGCCGCCATGTGCCGCCGGTACGAGATCCTCCCCATCGCCGTCGACGGCAACAAGCTCGTCCTCGCCATGGTCGACCCGGGCGACCTGTTCGCCCTCGACGACGTCCGCGCCGTGACCGGCCTGCTGGTCGAGCCCCGCGTCGCCGTCCGCGCCGACCTCCTCGCCGCGATCGACCTGCACCTGCGGGCCGACGGCGAGATGAGCGACCTGACGAGCGAGCTGGAGCGCGAGCACGGCACGAACGAGGAGACGGCGCACACCGGAACCCTCGTTGAGGACACCGACGACGACGCGCCCATCGTGCGCTTCGTGAACCTTCTCATCAGCCAGGCGATCCAGGACCAGGCGTCCGACATCCACATCGAGCCCGGCGAGAACGAGGTCGCGGTGCGGTACCGCATCGACGGCGTGCTGCACCAGATGCAGAGCGCGCCGAAGGCGATCCAGAACGGCGTCATCTCGCGCCTCAAGATCATGGCCGACATCGACATCGCCGAACGTCGCCGCCCGCAGGACGGCCGCATCTCGGTCGCTCACGGCAGTAAGCAGATCGACCTCCGCGTCGCGACCCTCCCCACCGTGTGGGGCGAGAAAGTCGTCATGCGAATCCTCGACAACGCGAACACGGCCATGGCGGTCAGCGAGCTGCGCATCCTCGACCGCAACCTCGAGAACTTCGAGAAGGCGTACAAGAAGCCCTACGGCATGATCCTCGTCACCGGCCCCACGGGTTCGGGCAAGTCGACCACCCTGTACACGACGCTCCGTGCCGTCGCCCGTCCCGAGATCAACGTCATCACGGTCGAGGACCCGGTGGAGTACCTCATGCCGGGCATCAACCAGGTGCAGGTCAACCCGAAGGCCGGCCTCACGTTCGCGAGCGCGCTCCGCTCGATCCTCCGCAGCGACCCCGATGTGGTCCTCCTCGGTGAGATCCGCGACCACGAGACCGCGCAGATCGCGATCGAGGCGTCTCTGACCGGCCACCTCGTGCTCTCCACGCTCCACACGAACGACGCCCCGAGCGCCGTCACGCGTCTGACCGAGATGGGCATCGAGCCCTTCCTCGTCGGCTCGGCTCTCGACTGCATCGTCGCCCAGCGTCTCGCGCGCAAACTGTGCGACCGGTGCAAGGAGCCGTACGACCACGACATCAACAAGCTGGTCCCGCTCCGCTTCGGACTCTTCCAGGGTCAGGCCGTACCGCAGATCTACCGTCCGGTCGGCTGTTCGTCGTGCTCCGGCACCGGCTACCGCGGGCGCATCGCCGTGCACGAGGTCATGCCGGTCAGCGAGGAGATCGAGCGACTCGCGGTCGAGCGCGCCTCGAGCCTGACGATCGCGAAGACCGCCATCGAGCAGGGCATGACGACCCTGCGCGAGGACGGCTGGGCGAAGATCAAGATGGGGCTGACCAGCGTCGAAGAGATCTTGCGAGTGGTCGCATAAGCGATCGCTCCACCGTAGGAAACGCAACCGGGGGGAAGCGTCTGATGGAAGAATTTGCACGGCCCGATACAACGGGTCGACCCGTGTGGGATCTCAGCGGGGGCGGTACCGCCGCGCCTCGTGCCACTACGGGAGTTGCGACGGCTCAGCCCGACTGGGCCCGTCAGGCGCCGGCACCGGCACCCGTCTCCTACGAGGAGCCGGCTCGGGTGCGTGCCCCAGGCGCAGACCCGGAGCTGATCGCAGCTCTGCAGGCGGTCGTCGACCTGGGCGCGTCCGACCTCCACGTCACGGCGGGAGCGACGCCGATGCTGCGCGTCGACGGCGAGCTGCGCAAGGCGCCGGACTCGCCGATCTGGTCGAAGGCGAAGACGTCGAGTGCGCTGCGCAGCATTCTGACCCCTGAGCAGTGGGAGCGGTTCGAGCGGGAGCTCGAACTCGACTTCGCGTACTCGATCTCCGAGGACTCGCGCTTCCGCGTCAACTTCTATCAGCAGCGCGACGCGATCGGCGGTGCGTTCCGCATCATCCCGACCGAGATCAAGCGGCTCGAGGCCCTCGGGGTCCCCGACGCGGTCGGACGGTTCGCCGGACTGCCGCGCGGACTCGTGCTCGTCACCGGGCCCACCGGTTCGGGCAAGTCGACCACCCTCGCGGCGCTGATCGACCTGGTCAACACGTCGCGCCCCGATCACATCGTGACCGTCGAGGACCCGATCGAGTTCATGCACGGCAACAAGCGCGCCATCGTCAACCAGCGCGAGGTCGGCAGTGACACCCACAGCTTTGCCGCCGCACTGAAGCACGTGCTGCGTCAGGACCCCGACGTGATTCTCATCGGCGAACTCCGCGACCTCGAGACCATCTCCGTCGCCCTGACCGCTGCCGAGACCGGCCACCTGGTGTTCGCGACCCTGCACACGCAGAATGCGGCTCAGACCATCGACCGTGTGATCGACGTCTTCCCGCCGCACCAGCAGGGCCAGGTGCGGGCGCAGCTCGCCGCGACCCTGCAGGGCGTCGTCTGTCAGACCCTCGTCAAGAAGGCCAGCGGCCAGGGTCGTGTCGTCGCGACCGAGATCATGTTCGTCACGCCCGCCATCGCGAACCTCATCCGCGAGGGCAAGACCTACCAGATCCCGTCGTCGATGCAGGCGGGCCGCGCTCTCGGCATGCACACGATGGACCAGAACCTCGCCGAGCTCGTCGACAGCGGCACGATCAGCCACGAGGCGGCCATCGAGAAGGCTCAGGATCTCGAGGGTCTCAAGCAGCTCATCCACCGCGGTGCGCCGGCCAGCCGGGGCATGGGGAACGCGTTCGACATCGCGTCCACTGATCCGGCCGGCGGCGTGGCTGCCGGCACCGGGCGCCGGAGTCTCGCGTGAGCACGGCGGTCAGGGCGTGGAGCTACCGGGGTCGCGATCTCGGCGGCAAGGTCGTCAAGGGCAAGCTCGACGCACCCAATGAGGGCGCAGTCGTCACACGGCTGCGGGGGATGGGCCTGTCGCCGATCGCCATCGAGGAGGCGGCTGCCGGCACCGGTCTGAATCGCGACATCGCGATCCCCGGTTTCGAGAAGAAGGTCGGGCTCAAGGACCTCGCGGTCATGAGCCGGCAGATGGCGACGATGGTCTCAGCGGGTCTGTCCCTGCTGCGCACGCTCACGATCCTGTCCGAGCAGACCGAGAACAAGAAGCTCGCCGAGACGCTGGCCGATGTGCGGAACGAGGTGGAGCACGGCGCTTCGCTGTCGACCGCGATGTCGCGTCATGCGATGGTCTTCCCGCCTCTGATGATCAACCTCGTGCGGGCCGGTGAGACGGGCGGATTCCTCGAGGGGGCCCTCGAGTCGGTGGCCGGCAACTTCGAGGCCGAGCACAAGCTGAAGTCGACGATCAAGTCGGCGCTGACCTATCCCGTCGTGGTGCTGAGTATGGCGGTGATCGCCGTGATCGGCATGCTGATCTTCATCGTCCCGGTCTTCAAGACCATGTTCGAGAACCTCGGCGGCACCCTTCCGCTTCCCACCCAGATGCTGGTCTGGCTGTCGGAGGGCATGCAGTTCGCGGCGCCAGTGCTGATCGTCGTGGGTATCGCTGTCGCCGTCTGGTGGGGCAAGAACAAGTACACCGACCGGGTGCGCGGGTTCGTGGATCCGCTCAAGCTCAAGATCCCGGTGTTCGGGATGCTGTTCAAGAAGGTGGCCGTCGCGCGGTTCACGCGCAACTTCTCGACGATGATCGCCGCCGGTGTGCCGATCCTGCAGTCGCTCAGCGTGGTGGGGGAGACCTCCGGCAGCTGGGTCATCGAGCAGGCGCTCAAGCGGGTGCAGGAGTCCGTGCGGGCCGGCAAGTCGATCGCGGGACCGCTGAGCACCGAGCCGGTTTTCCCGGCCATGGTGACGCAGATGATCGCCGTGGGTGAGGACTCCGGATCCCTCGAGCAGATGCTCGCGAAGATCGCGGACTTCTACGACGACGAGGTCCAGTCGACCACCGAGGCGCTCACGTCTCTCATCGAGCCGCTCATGATCGCCGTCATCGGCGTCGTGGTCGGCGGAATGATCGTCGCCCTCTACCTCCCCATCTTCAACATCTTCACCCTCATCAAGTAGCTTTCGCCGGCCATTTCTGTACCCCGGAGTGGGGGTCACCCCCTCAATAAGTGCCACAACAACTGGGGACAGCAAAATGGCCAATGTCCCCCATTACGCGGACTGTGCCCAGGGTTTCGGCCGCGCAACATTGAGAACAGATGGCAGCCACACTCATGGGCCGCCCGACATCGACACCATGAATGAACAGGAAGAACAATGATCGCCACGCTGCACCGCACGCTCATCGCCAAGCGCAATGAGGCCGACGAGAACGACAAGGGCTTCACCCTGATCGAACTCCTCGTCGTCGTCCTCATCATCGGAATCCTGGCCGCCATCGCCATCCCGGTCTTCCTCGCCCAGCAGGACCAGGCCAAGGACTCGGCAGTCAAGTCCGACCTCGCAAACGCCAAGACCGCCGTCGTCTCCGCCCTCGTTGACAACCCTGCTGACAAGTCGATCGCGCTCGCCGATCTCGCCGCCTATGGCTTCACCAAGGGCGCGGACACCACGATCACCCCGGACCCGATCGTCGTCGCCACGGACGGAACGTTCACCATCACCGGAACGCGTACCGGTGGTGGCGGGAAGTCCTGGACTGTCACCGAGAGCTCCGGCGTCACCGAGGTGAAGTAGCCAACCAGTACCCGGTGGGGCGTCGCGTCAGCGGCGCCCCACTTTCGGCACCACCAATCGACCAGCAGCACCCACACCAAGGAACAGCATGAGCCCCCAGGCGCAGGACCTCCGAGACGAGGACGGGATCGGCATGATCGAGATCGTCGTCTCGATGTTCGTGCTGGGGCTGCTTGCTCTGGCGTTCCTTCCACTGCTGGCGAACAGCCTGTCCCTCACCTCGCGCAACACCACTCTCGCCGCGGCGACGCAGGTGGTCGAGCGACAGCTCGCAGAGGCGAGGGCGCAGACTCCCAGCTGCGCAGCGATCAAGACCTACGTCGACACGGTCCCCGACCCCGTGGACGCGGGCCGGGGAGTCCGGCTCCAACCGCAGCGCAGCGTCGGCTCCTGCCCGTCGACATTCCCCGGCTTCGTGTCGGTCTCATCCTCGGTCGTCGTCGCGGGCACGTCCCACGTGCTCGCGAGCGCCGCTACGCGCATCTTCGTGAGCGCACCGTGATCGGGCTCGAGAACTGCCCCGCGGACCCAGCGGGCGGCTCAGACGATGAGGGCTTCACCCTCATCGAGCTCCTCGTCTACATCGCCCTACTCGGAGTCGTCCTCGCCGTTGTGAGCTCGATCCTGATCAGTGCGGTACAGGGGCAGGGCAAGGTCGCCAGTCTGAACACCTCCGCCAGTGCCGGACAGGTGGCTGCGCGGTCGCTGGTCGAAGGAGTTCGCAATGCCTCAGGATTCAAGGTGAGCGCCCTCACCGCAGGCGGGCAACTGGTCCAAGCGCGTGTGGGCTCGGCGTCGCCCGGCGGTGCGATCGCCTGGCGATGCCAGTCCTGGTACTACTCGGTCTCGGCAGGGGCCATCCTCACCAGGTCCAGCCGCACAGGCCTCGTTGCTGCACCCGGCTCGGACATCGCAGGTTGGACGAAGGTAGCCACCGGCGTTTCGGTCCCCACCGGAGTGGCCGCCCCGTTCGTCGGCGCGTCGTCGCGCCTCTCCATCGATTTCCAGATCGCGGGGACGGGTGGAACGAAGCTGCGGATCGCCACGACCACAACGAGTAGTGCGCAAACTGACACGACGACAGGACCGGCCACATGCTATTGACGAGACGACCACCGCGGTCGGACCACGACGAGACCGGTAGCGCCATGGCCGCCGTCATGGGGCTGATGCTCGTCATCGCCGTCGTCTCGGTAGGCCTGCTGACCGCAACCGTCGCCGGATCCGCGACCTCGACGGCGAACCGCGCGAACACGCAGTCCCTTGCCTCGGCCGATGCAGGAATCGACACGATGTACGCGTCCATCGCCGGGGGTAACTATGTGTGCTCCGTCGTTTCGACGACGGAACCGATCTTCACAGCTGAAGCTGTCTACCGGAACGCGGCGGGCAATGTCATGCCGTGCACCAACGTCGTGTCCGGGGTCCCCGTCGCCGCTACGGTGACATCAATCGGCAGGGCCAGCGCCCCAGGCGTCGGAGCCACCGCTGGCGATGATCGTGCCGTGATCGCCGAACTCGCCATTCAGTCCGACACCGTCGGCACCGCGTTGGACAAGGCCGTCTTCAGCGAGGGATCCTTCACCCTCAGCAACAACGTGACCATCGAGGAGTCCGCTACCGGGGAGAACGACGGCGACCTCTACAGCAATGGCACCATCTACTGCAAAACCCAGCTGGAGATCCAGGGCAATATCGTCGCTCAGGGCAATCTCTCGTTCGAGAACACCTGTGAGGGTCTCGGAACCATCTGGGTGGGCGGAAACGCCACATTCAGCTCGTCGGTCAACGTGAAGGGCAGCATCTTCGCGGCGGGGAACTCGACCATGACGCTCGCGAACACGTCCCACGTCGACGGAACGATCGTCACCAACGGAAGCATCGCCCTCGACAACCATGGTGGAGCGAAGGCCTGCCCTGGCACGACATCGCAGTGGAGCATCTGCGGCTCCGTGGTCGCGCTCGGTGGCAGCATCTCCTCGAACAATGGCGCATCGATCGGTGGTAGCGCCTACGCGAAGACGAACCTGACCATGAGCAACGCGAACAGCGCGAAGATCGTGGGTAACGATGTGGTCCTCGAAGCCGGCAACCTCACGGGCAGCAACCTCAGCGGGACGAACATCGTCGGATCCGTCCGCGCGAACGGTTCCATCAGTGTCCCGGCGGCACGGATCGGGAACGTCGGCGGTTCGTGCCAGCGCGCGGCGGGCGGAGGTTTCGCAGCCTGTTCTCCGGCGCCCAGCATTCCAGCGCCGAACCCTGCCGTGGCACTCCCGCCGAACCTCGGATACCCCGGTTCCTCGCCGACACTGTCAGCCGTAAACAAGCCGGTTCGCGAAGAGCTCCCGAGAATCGAATCGTCGACGACCGCGCTCACCAAATGGACAGGATGGACGACCAAGACTTTCACCGGGAGCAGCTCCTGCGCCGACGCCAAAACGTTCCTGAATGGAGCGTGGAGCGGAAAGACGCTCGTCATCGTTCAAGGGTGCAGCACCCCGATCCGCTGGAACAACGAGACGTTGAGGGTCAAGGGCGATCTAGCCATCATGAGCACCAGCGGATTCGAAGCGTCGAACTCGTTCTCCGTCGCCTCGTCGTCGACCGAAGTGCACGACCTGCTCTGGATCGTCCCTTCAGATGGCCCGGGAATCAGCTGGGCCCCGGTAGCCGGGACGAGCCCGGTGCAGACTGCGCCGACCTGCACCGCGGCCGGCGGCACCATCGCGCTGACGAACCAGACGACCGTCTCCGGCACCAAGTGGTTCCTCTACTCGCCGTGCACGGTCAAGATCGATAACCGCCTGAACGGCTTCCGTGGGCAGATCTACGCGGGGAACGTGACCTACCCCAATAACAGCGCTATCACGATGGACAAAGTCGAGGTCCCTGGCGCGACATCAGGGTCGGCGGCACCGACGACCACTACCCACGCCGCGCAGATTCTTTCGCGAGTCGACGTGGCGGGTGGCAGCTGATGATCGCAGCAGTCATCGGCATCTTCGGCGGCCTCATCGGGTCGTTCCTCAACGTCGTCATCTACCGCGTGCCGCGCGGGCTCTCGGTGGTCAACCCGCCGTCGGCCTGCCCGGGATGCGGCGAGTTCATCCACAAGCGCGACAACATTCCCGTCGTGTCGTGGCTCCTGCTGCGCGGTCGTTGCCGAAACTGCAGGACCGCGATCTCGGCCCGCTACCCGCTCGTCGAACTCGGCACCGCCCTGTTCTTCGCGCTCGTCGCACTCCGCTTCGTGCCCGCGCTCATCGCCAGCGACGGCTTGGCCGGCATCGTCGCGGGGCTGCTCGCGCTCGTCGCACTCCTCTACCTCGCCGGAAGCTCGGTCGCGCTCGCCCTCATCGACCTCGATGTCCGTCGCCTGCCGAACGCCATCGTGCTCCCCCTCTTCATCGTCGGAGCCGTCCTGCTGACGACCTCCAGCGTGATCACGGGCGACGGCGAAGCGCTCCTGCGCGCCGGTATCGGAACCCTCGTGCTCGGAGGCGTCTACCTCGCACTGGCTCTCGCCGTACCGGGCGGCATGGGGATGGGCGACGTCAAGCTCGCCGCCGTCCTCGGGCTCTACCTGGCGTGGCTCGGCTGGCCGCAGCTCGCCGTCGGCGCGATCGCGGCGTTCCTGCTCGGCGGGCTCTTCGGGGTCGTCCTCCTTCTCACCCGGCGTGCGCGTCGTGGCTCCAGCGTGCCGTTCGGCCCGTGGATGCTGCTCGGCGCCTGGATCGGCATCTTCGCGGGCGAACCGCTCGCGTCCTCCTACCTCTCACTCCTCGGCCTTTAGGAACTGACACATGGCACACAGAGTCGTCGGAATCGACATCGGAGGGGCGAGCATTCGCGCCGCCGAGGTCCAGGACCCGGGCAAGCCCGGAGCCTCCGTCATCCGCTACGAAGAGGTCCCCCTTCCCGAGGGCGCCGTTCGCGACGGCGACATCCAGGAGGTCAACACCGTCGCCGACGCGCTCCGTCGACTGTGGTCGAGCTCCGGCTTCAAGACCAAGGATGTGGTCTTCGGCGTCGGCAACCACAAGGTGCTCGCCCGCGAGCTCGCCATGCCCAAGATGCCGCTGCCGCGCATCCGCGAGTCGCTCCCCTTCCAGGTGCAGGACCTCCTTCCCGTCCCCGTGTCCGAGGCGCTGCTCGACTTCTATCCCGTCTCCGAGGAGGAGGGCGAAGCCGGCCCCGTCATCCACGGTCTGCTCATCGCCGCCGTCAAGGAGCCCATCGAGCAGAAAGTCGCTGCGGCCCGCCTCGCAGGACTCAACCCGATCGGCGTCGACCTGGTGCCGTTCGCCCTCAGCCGCGTGCTGCTCACGGGGGAGAGCGCGCGGGGGACCGTCGCGCTCATCGACATCGGCGAGACCACGACCATCGTCGTGATCGCCCGCGACGGCGTGCCCAGCTTCGTGCGCATCATCCCCGCCGGCGGCAGCGACGTCACCCGTGCGCTCGCCGACCGACTCGACCTGCCGATGGATGAGGCCGAACGTCTCAAGCGCATGGTCGGCCTCGTCGCGTCGCCGAAAGCGCCCGAAGGTCTCTCGACCACCGCGTACGAAGCGGTCCTCGAGATCGTCTTCTCCGTCACCAGCGAGATGCTGTCAGGGCTCCGCAACACACTCGCCTACTACACCGCCAACGGCGGGCTCGCCGTCGACCGCATCCTGCTGACCGGCGGCGCGGGCCGCATGCCCGGCTTCTCCGACGCACTCGCCGAACTCTCCCGCATCCCGGTGTCGGAAGGAAGCCCGCTCGACGGCATCACGCTCTCGAAGTCGATGCAGGAGCGCGTTCCCGACGAAGGCTGGGGATCGATGACCGTCGCGGTCGGACTCGCGAGCGGAGGGGTTCTCTGATGTCATCGCTCAGCCTTACCAAGCCCATCACGTTCGGCAAGAAGAAGACTTCCGAAGGGGCGGACGCGGTCGATACCGCGCGGACCTCCGGCGCTGCGATCGCTACCGCGACACCCGGCCTCGGCGGGGTGCCTCGCGCCAACCTGCTGCCCCCGTCGGTGCTCGACGCCGCCAAGGGACGTCGAGCGATGCGCGGGATGATGGTCGGCCTCGCCTTCGCAGTCGTGGTCGCCGTCGCCGGATCCGCGGCCGCCGGAGTCTTCGCCATGAGCCGCTCGGTCGCTCTCGCGATGGAGCGCGCGAACACCGACACGCTCCTCGCCCAGCAGCTGAAGTACTCCGACGTGAGCACGACGCTCTCCTCGATCTCAACCCTGACCGCTGCTCAGCAGGCCGTCGGTGCCACCGACGTCGTGTGGGCCGACTACCTCGCATCGGTGCGGGCGGCGCTTCCCGCTGGAGTGCAGATCACGAATATCTCGGTCGAGGCGACATCGCCGACGACTGCTGTGGCGACGGGGGCCACCGCGCTGAGCCTGCCTCGGGCCGCATCGCTGTCGCTCACTGTGACCAGCGGAGATCTCGCGTCGGTTCGCGCGTGGATGGACAACCTGGCAGGCCTCCCCGGCTACGCGGACGCCCTGCTCGGGTCCGTGACGCTGAGCCCGGAGGGTGTCTACGAGTCAGTGGTCAGCCTCGGCGTCAACGGGGAGATCTACTCGGGACGCTTCACCACGACGGAGGATGCTCAGTGAACTCGACACGACTCTGGATGATGGGCGGGGCCCTCGCCATCATCGGCGTGCTCGCCGGCGGCTGGTTCCTCGGCGTCAGCCCGCTGATCAGTGCTGCAGCGGCCAGCGATATGGAGCTGTCCTCGGTCGAGCAGGCGAACGCCTCTCAGCAGGCGCGGATCGACACCCTCGCCGAGGCCTCGGAGAACCTGCCGGAGCTGCAGAAGGACCTCTCGGCGCTCAGCGCCGCGATCCCGCAGACGAGCGGACTGTCCGACTTCGTGGGCGAGCTCTCGAACCTGGCCGACACGACCGGCGTGCTCGTGAGCTCGCTCACCGTCAACGACGCACTCCTCCTGTCGGATGCCGCCGCGCAGGCGGCGGCAGCGGCACCCGCGCCCGTCGAGACGGAGGCGCCGGCCGAAGGTGAGGCGGCGACCGATGGAGCGGCGGCGACTGACGCTGCAGAGGCGAGCACGGCCCCCCTTCCCGTGACCGTCGATGTGCCGGGCATGATCGCCATCCCGGTCCAGCTGTCGGCCAGCGGCAGCCTCGACGCCCTCCAGGCGTTCGTAGCGGCGATGCAGGACTCGAGCCGGTTCGCGAGCATCTCGGGCATGGTCTTCTCGCAGGACACGAGCACCAGATCGTTCCGCCTCGACTTGACTGCGGCCATCTACGTCCTGCCCCTTTCCTGACCGCGAGCCTGCACGGGCGACGCCCCGTCCTCAGCAGGCGAACTCGGCTTCGCCCTCTCGCTCAGCAGATGGAAGTGTCTCCAGCAGGTCGAATTCGTCCGATTTCGCCTGCTGAGCGTGTTTCCACCTGCTGCGCGAGAGTGCGGGGAGGCGGGAGGCTGGGAGAGGGCTCCGAGACGGCTGAACCAGGCACCCCTAGACTGACCCGAAAGGGCGTCCGTCGCGCCCGTGACACCGAGGTGGCGAAGATGACCGACAACTCTCCGACCGATCGTCCCGGCAGCCGTCGCGAGACGTACCAGGGTGTCGGCGAGCCCGCCCCCGAGACGGTGAGCGCGGCGCCGGGTGATCCCGAAGCCCGGCCCTTCGAGCGCGACCAGGCCGTCGCGCCGACGCGTCCGGAAGCCGGATCCGGGACCGACGAGCAGAACGCGGCGACGCGCGCGGCGTCAGTCGATACCGACGCCCCCGCCCACCGTGCGGACGCTCCCGCAGACCTCCCCGCCCCGCGGTCGGCAGCCGAGACCGTGCCCGAGCCGGTCGTCACCGAGCACCCCGTCGCTCCGACGCCGCCGGCGGCCGCCCCGAACTACTCCGACACGTCGCCCTTCGGAGTCGAGAGGGGTTCCCGCTCCGCCTCTACCGTCGACAACCCGTCGACGACCGAGGCCCCCGCTGTCGTCCAGCCCGTGCGGTCCAGCGAGCGGAATGCGGCGGCCGCGGGTACGACGGACAGCACTCGGCCGGTGGACAGTGCGCCGGCGAGCACCGCCCCTGCAACCGTGAACACCGCGGGGGAGCCGAGGACCGTTTACATCGAAACCCCGCAGCCGCCGAAGAAGAAGGGCAATCGCGGGGTCGGCAGCCTCATCTCCCTCGCCGCGACGATCGTCTTCGCCGCCGTCTGGGCGGGCGTCGCCGCGCTGATCATCGCCGTCGTCACTCCTGGCGACCAGTTCGCCACTTACTTCCTCGACTTCGTGAAGAGCGCCGCGTACTGGGCTCCGATCGCCGCCTTCCTCGTCGCGATGATCCTGCTGGTGCTCGTCCTCAACCGGGGCGGCTGGCCCTGGTACATCATCGGCGGACTGGTCGTGGCGGTCATCGTCTACGGCGGCTACCTGCTCGGCGCACTGCTCACGGTGGCCCAGCAGATCACCCCGTCCGAAGTGGGTTCGTTCCTGTCGCGCAACTCGATCAGCCCGCTCGCGATAGCGGCCGGCATCGTCGCCCGCGAGGTCTCTATCTGGACCGGCGCCGCGATCGCCGCCCGCGGCCGACGGGTCAAGGCTCGCAACCTCGAGACGCGCGCCGCGTACGACAGGGCGGACGCGGAGCGGAAGGCGGAGTATGAGCGCGCCCGGGCCGGCAGCACCGGCGCCTGACCCGCGACTGGTCGCCGCGTTCACGGTCGTCGCGTGGATCGCGACGGTCGTCGCGGCGTTCGGGATCCTGAGCCTCGCGCTCGACCTCGACGTGGTACCGCAGGCGGAGGCCGGGCCGCTGCTCGGGCCCGTCATGGTAGTCGCCGCAGCAGTCGTCCTCTTCCTCCTGCTCGTCCGAGTCATCGGCACGCGCCAGCCGCCCGGAGTGAGCTTCGTCGGGCTCGCGGCGGGCGTCTACATCACCTTCCTCATCGTGGGCGCCGTCACCTTCGTCGCCGTCACCGCCAACCCGGCACAGCTTCTCTTCTTCCCCATCAACTTCGGTCTCAGCCCGTTCGTCATCGCCGCTGCCGTGCTCGCCGGAGTCAGCGGTCCGATCGCGCTCGCCGTCTCGTCACGGGCGGAAAAGGACGGCAGACCCCGCTGGCCGTGGGAGGATAGGGACCAGCCGTGAAAAGGCCATCCGCGACGCGCCCACTCGTTTGACGAGGGCACCTTCGCGGGCTATCCTTTTTTGGGTGTGTGCCGTGTGCACACTTTCGATTTCGGCGGAAACAGGCGCAGACTTCCGGGTTTCTCGGACCTGCACCCCACGCCATCCCACCCAGCGATACGAGTTTCATCCTGTGTTGCCAGGGGGCCAGACGGTCTCGTCCAAGATGCTTCGCGAAGCGCTCGAGGCCGCCCACAGAGCAACACAGATACTGAGGAGAAGTAGTGCCCACCATTCAGCAGCTGGTCCGCAAGGGCCGCACGCCCAAGGTCAGCAAGACCAAGGCGCCGGCTCTCAAGGCGAACCCGCAGCAGCGCGGCGTCTGCACGCGCGTCTACACGACGACCCCGAAGAAGCCGAACTCGGCGCTGCGCAAGGTCGCCCGTGTGAAGCTGTCGAACGGCATCGAGGTCACCGCCTACATCCCCGGCGAGGGCCACAACCTTCAGGAGCACTCCATGGTGCTCGTCCGTGGCGGTCGTGTTAAGGACCTCCCCGGTGTTCGCTACAAGATCGTCCGCGGCGCGCTCGACACGCAGGCCGTGAAGAACCGCAAGCAGGCTCGCAGCCGTTACGGCGCGAAGATGGAGAAGAAGTAATGCCCCGCAAGGGTCCCGCCCCGAAGCGCCCCGTCGTCGCAGACCCCGTCTACGGCGCCCCGATCGTCTCGCAGCTGGTCAACAAGATCCTGCTCGACGGCAAGAAGGGCCTCGCCGAGCGCATCGTCTACGACGCACTCGAGGGTGTCGCGTCCAAGAACGGCCAGGACGCCGTCACGACGCTGAAGAAGGCGCTCGACAACGTTCGCCCCTCCATCGAGGTCAAGTCGCGCCGCGTCGGTGGCTCGACCTACCAGGTCCCGGTCGACGTCAAGCCGCACCGCGCCAACACCCTGGCGCTGCGCTGGCTGACCAACTACGCGAAGTCGCGTCGTGAGAAGACCATGACCGAGCGTCTCACCAACGAGATCCTCGACGCCTCGAACGGCCTGGGAGCCGCGGTCAAGCGCCGCGAGGACACCCACAAGATGGCCGAGTCGAACAAGGCCTTCGCGCACTACCGCTGGTAGACCGCGGGCGTATGCCTACCGCGAACGGGGCCCGCGAGACGGAATGTCCCGGGCCCCGTTCGTAGTTTCACCCAGTGGTCAGTCTGTGAACTGACCGACACCAAGACTCACCGGAGGACCCCGTGGCACAGGACGTGCTCACCGACCTGAACAAGGTCCGCAACATCGGCATCATGGCGCACATCGATGCCGGCAAGACCACCACCACCGAGCGCATCCTCTTCTACACGGGCATCACCCACAAGATCGGTGAAGTCCACGACGGTGCTGCCACGATGGACTGGATGGCGCAGGAGCAGGAACGCGGCATCACGATCACGTCCGCCGCGACGACGTGCTTCTGGAACAAGAACCAGATCAACATCATCGACACGCCCGGTCACGTCGACTTCACGGTCGAGGTAGAGCGCTCGCTGCGCGTCCTCGACGGCGCGGTCGCCGTCTTCGACGGCAAGGAGGGCGTCGAGCCCCAGTCCGAGACGGTGTGGCGTCAGGCCGACAAGTACAACGTGCCCCGCATCTGCTTCGTCAACAAGATGGACAAGCTGGGCGCCGACTTCTACTTCACGGTCGACACGATCATCAACCGCCTGGGCGCCAAGCCCCTGGTCATCCAGCTCCCCATCGGTGCCGAGTCGTCCTTCGAGGGCGTCGTCGACCTGGTCGAGATGCGCGCGCTGACCTGGCGCGGCGACGCCAAGGGTGACGTCCAGATGGGCGCCAAGTACGAGATCGAAGAGATCCCGGACGACCTCAAGGAGAAGGCCGAGGAATACCGTCAGGTCCTCCTCGAGACCGTCGCCGAGACCGATGACGCGCTGCTCGAGAAGTACTTCGGCGGCGAGGATCTGACCGTGGCCGAGATCAAGGCCGCGATCCGCAAGCTCACGGTCAACAGCGAGATCTACCCCGTGCTCTGCGGCTCCGCGTTCAAGAACCGCGGCGTGCAGCCCATGCTCGACGCGGTCGTCGACTACCTCCCGTCGCCGCTCGACGTGCCCGCCACCGAGGGCCACGACATCCGCGACGAAGAGATCGTCATCGAGCGTCACCCCGACCCGAAGGACCCGTTCGCGGCCCTCGCGTTCAAGGTCGCCGTTCACCCCTTCTTCGGTCGCCTCACCTACATCCGCGTCTACTCGGGCCAGCTCGAGTCCGGCGGACAGGTCATCAACTCGACCAAGGGCCGCAAGGAGCGCATCGGAAAGATCTTCCAGATGCACTCCAACAAGGAGAACCCCGTCGACTCGGTCACCGCCGGCCACATCTACGCGGTCATCGGCCTCAAGGACACCACCACCGGTGACACCCTGAGCGACCCGGCGAACCAGATCGTCCTCGAGTCGATGACGTTCCCCGAGCCCGTCATCGAGGTCGCCATCGAGCCGAAGACCAAGGCCGACCAGGAGAAGCTGGGCACCGCGATCCAGAAGCTGGCCGAAGAGGACCCGACCTTCCGCACGGAGCAGAACCAGGAGACCGGTCAGACGGTCATCAAGGGAATGGGCGAGCTCCACCTCGACATCCTGGTCGACCGCATGAAGCGCGAGTTCAACGTCGAGGCCAACGTCGGCAAGCCGCAGGTCGCGTACCGCGAGACGATCAAGAAGACCGTCGAGAAGTACGACTACACGCACAAGAAGCAGACCGGTGGTTCGGGTCAGTTCGCCAAGGTCCAGATCTCAATCGAGCCCATGGAGGTGACCGCCGAGACGAGCTACGAGTTCGTCAACGCCGTCTCCGGTGGACGCGTGCCGCGCGAATACATCCCCTCGGTCGACGCGGGAATCCGCGACGCCATGCAGGTCGGTGTCCTCGCCGGCTACCCGACGGTGGGCGTCAAGGCGTCCCTCCTCGACGGTGCCGCGCACGATGTCGACTCGTCCGAAATGGCGTTCAAGATCGCCGGATCGATTGCGTACAAGGAAGCCGCTCGTCGCGCGCAGCCCGTGCTGCTCGAGCCGATCATGGCCGTCGAGGTGCGCACGCCCGAGGAGTACATGGGCGACGTCATCGGCGACATCAACTCCCGTCGCGGTCAGATCCAGTCGATGGAGGACGCGACCGGCGTCAAGGTCGTGCGGGCCAACGTCCCGCTGTCCGAGATGTTCGGCTACGTCGGAGACCTGCGCAGCCGCACTTCGGGCCGCGCGGTCTACTCGATGACCTTCGCGAGCTACGCCGAGGTTCCCAAGGCCGTCTCCGACGAGATCGTCCAGAAGAACAAGGGCGAATAGCGCTCTCGGGCGCGTCGCTCACTACTGAAGTAACATAACTACCCAAATCCCCTGTAATCTTTTCCGGTTTGCAGCCTGCTATCCGGGAGATTGCACGAGACGTCCTTAAGGAGGACACCAGTGGCCAAGGCCAAGTTCGAGCGGACCAAGCCGCACGTCAACATCGGAACGATCGGTCACGTCGACCACGGAAAGACGACGCTCACCGCGGCGATCTCGAAGGTGCTTGCCGACAAGTACCCCTCCGCGACCAACGTGCAGCGCGACTTCGCGTCGATCGACTCCGCTCCCGAAGAGCGCCAGCGTGGTATCACGATCAACATCTCGCACGTCGAGTACGAGACGCCCAAGCGTCACTACGCTCACGTCGATGCACCTGGTCACGCTGACTACATCAAGAACATGATCACGGGTGCCGCGCAGATGGACGGCGCGATCCTGGTCGTCGCCGCCACTGACGGCCCGATGGCTCAGACCCGTGAGCACGTTCTGCTCGCCAAGCAGGTCGGCGTGCCGTACCTGCTCGTCGCGCTGAACAAGGCCGACATGGTCGACGACGAGGAGATCCTGGAGCTCGTCGAGCTCGAGGTCCGCGAGCTGCTCTCGAGCCAGGACTTCGACGGCGACAACGCCCCCGTCGTCCGCGTCTCGGGCCTCAAGGCCCTCGAGGGCGACGCTGCCTGGACGCAGAGCGTCCTCGACCTGATGGACGCCGTGGACGAGAACGTCCCCGACCCCATCCGCGACAAGGACAAGCCCTTCCTCATGCCGATCGAGGACGTCTTCACGATCACCGGTCGTGGAACCGTCGTCACCGGCCGTGCCGAGCGCGGAACCCTCGCCATCAACTCCGAGGTCGAGATCGTCGGCATCCGCCCGACGCAGAAGACCACGGTCACCGGTATCGAGATGTTCCACAAGCAGCTCGACGAGGCGTGGGCCGGCGAGAACTGCGGTCTGCTCCTCCGCGGCACCAAGCGCGAGGACGTCGAGCGCGGCCAGGTCGTCGTCAAGCCCGGCTCGGTCACCCCTCACACGAACTTCGAGGGCACCGCGTACATCCTGTCCAAGGATGAGGGTGGGCGTCACAACCCGTTCTACGCGAACTACCGTCCCCAGTTCTACTTCCGCACCACCGACGTCACCGGCGTCATCACGCTGCCCGAGGGCACCGAGATGGTCATGCCCGGCGACACCACGTCGATGACCGTTGAGCTGATCCAGCCCATCGCCATGGAAGAGGGACTCGGCTTCGCAATCCGTGAGGGTGGCCGCACCGTTGGCGCCGGAACGGTGACCAAGGTCCTCAAGTGATCTGACGCTGAAGGCCAGCCCCCAGGGCACGGACTTCAGCACCGACAAAGGGTCGGACCTTCGGGTCCGGCCCTTTCGTCGTTCCCGGACCTTCGAAGGAACCCCGCAGGAACCGTTCGTACGCTCGGGGGATGGCAGGCTTCGGAGATATCACCGGCAAGGCTCAGCAGTTCCTGAAGGACGAGAAGGTCCAGCAGGCGCTCCACGGGAAGCAGGCGGAGGAGGTCAGCGACAAGCTCCTCGACGCCGCCGCCAAGGCCGCCGACAAAGCGAGCGGCGGCAAGCACACCGACGCGATCAGGAACGCCCGCGACAAGGCCGACAGGGCTGTCGGAGACAAATAGCGGGCGGGCTGTCCGCGGGCGCTACGAGTCGTGCTGCGCCGGGGTCGCCTCGACCGTTCGCATCGCGGGATAGCGGGCCAGTAACGCGACCGTCGCGAACGCGACCAGCACCGCGCAGGTCAGCAGTCCCGCGCTCGTCGTCGTCCGCGACTCGAGCGCCGCCGGCAGGAGAAGACTCCCGGCACCGTATCCGAGGCCGACGCAGAGCAGCACGATCGCGTAGCGCGACGAGAAGTCGCGGCGCCCGGTGAAGGCCAGGACGAGCGCAGGCGCAACGACCACCGACAGTCCCATCGCGAGACCGACCAGCGAGCTTCCGATGGCGAAGGCGACGGACGACGGGACGGCGAGGGTCGCGAAGCCCGCCACGGCGACAGCCCCGACGAGGGCCGCCGACGACTGCGCGGGCATCCGCCGTTCGAGGAGCAGATAGAGACCCCGGCCGACGATGGCGGCGGCCGGCATCAGGACGGTCGCGATCGACGCTCCCGGAATGTCGAGCACCCTGCCGACCTGGAGCATCTGCACCTGAGCTGCGAGGGTCGTCGCGCCGAGCACGGTGAGGAATACGACCGGACCGATCAGAGCCTTCGAAGCAGAGGCGTCGCCGTCGCCCGGCAGGGTCCGCGTGGTGTCGCGCGGTGCGGTCGCCGGAAGCGACGCCGCCAGGGCCAGAACGCACAGGGCGTAGAGCGGCGCGACGATCGTCGCCAACGCCGCACTGCCGAGACCGGCGAGCAGTGCGACCACGGCGGGGCCGAGCAGCATCCCCCCGACGGATCCGCCTGTGTAGACGATCGTGATGCCGACCGCCGGCCGCGGCAGTGCGGAGACCAGCAGGTCGGCCAGCGGAAGATAGCTCGACGCGGCGACACCGGCACCGAGCGCGGCGAAGCCGAAGATCAGCCAGGGCCACCCCGGCCCCGACCCGATCGCGGCGAAACCGACCGCCGATACCACCCCGCCGACGGCGATCGTAGTGCGCGCGCCCACCACACGGATCGATCGCGCGACGAGTGGGGTCACGACACTGTTGACGATGAAACTGACCGCCGTCGCCACGGCGACCGTCGCAACCTCGAAGCGACCCTCGGCGATCACCGCGTCCACGATCGCGGTGATCGCGTAGTAGCCCGCACCGATGCCGACGAACATCAGAGCGCTCGCGACCGCGACGAGGCGAGGCCCGGAGATGCGGGTTCTCACATCGTTGTCCCCTCGGGAGCGGCGGCGCGGCTCCCGGTCACGAGAGAACCCCGGCGAGCCCCATGCCGGTGAACATGCAGGCCGAGCAGGCGGGCTCCCGGACCGAACGCGCGCCGCGCTGCCGAGCATCGACGACGCGGGCCGCGATGGCGAGGGCGGCGATCGCGGTGACAGCCGCAGCGACGCCCGCCCCGTGATGGGCTCCGCGGGTGTGCCCGGCAGTGAGCATCATCGCGCCCATCAGTACGAGGTCCAGCGTCACGAACAGGTATCCGGCCACGACCCGGCGGGAGCGCCGACGGGCACCGGCGAACACGGCCCCCGCCACCGACGCGCCGGCCGTCGCGGCGAGGACGGAGGCGACCGCCGCCATGCCGGCGTCGCCCATCGGCGTGGGAAGGCACATCAGAAAGCCGATCGCCGCCGTCAGGAGCGCCAGCGCGGACAGGAGCCCGAGCCGAGACGGGATGGCGAGTGCCACGGCGATCCCCGACAGGCCGAGCGCCGCGAGAGTCGGGACGGTCAGCACCGGCAGCCGTCTCCGTGCGAGCAGTCGCACCCCGCTCCGTCACCGTGCGCGTGCACCGGGGTCGGGGGAGCGGCGTCGAGCGCGGGGTTGCGATCGAAGAAGTTGTAGGGGACGAGCGCGAAGCCGACATGGTCGACCGGCATCACGGGCCAGTCCTCGGTGCGCGGGAAGTGGGTGAGACCGAAGGTGTGCCAGACCACCACGTCGGCGCCGTCGAGGTTCCGACCCGCGGCCTGGTAGGCGGGCAGTCCTTCACCTCGGGGGGACTGGTTCACGTAGTCGCCGGCCGGATATCGCTCCGCGGGATCGTAGGCCGTGACCCAGAGGTGGCGTGTGGCGAACGCTGCCCGGCCGGCGACGGACGACCCGTCGTCGGCCATCAGAGTGGGGTTGTGCTGCGGACGCAGGGTGTAGCCGACCTCGTGTCCCAGGCGATTGAACCTGCCGGGGTTCACGATGTTCCATACCCGTCCTGTCGAGGCATCCGCGAACCGGGCGGCGTCGGTCTCGTCGACGATGGTTGCGACGGAGCGGGTGAATCCGTTGCCGTAGAGGTTCCCCTCTCCCATCGGCACCCGGACGGCCTCGATCTGGTCGACCCGATTCGTGACGCCGTCGACCATCATGTCGAGGCGGGCGCTGAAGAGATGCTGGTGGTACGGCGCGGACAGGCCCGGCGCGATGCGGGAGGCGTAGGCGTACCCGTCAGGGCTCGCCGTGGTGAAGACGATGCCGTTGAGCTTGACCTCGTGTTCGATGCGGCCGTCCTGGTAGAGATACCAGTAGAACGCGTAGTCGTAGTTGCCGACCGTCGTGACGTAGGAGACGACGAACCGGCGCGAGCGGCGGGTCTGAGCTCGGCCGTCGCCGTCGGTGTGCTTCCACAGCACCCCCGCATCCTCCTCGTGGATGCAGATCGCGTTGGCGATGGACACGGGCTCGCCGTGCTCGCCCGCGACGACGGCGTCGAGGTAGGTGATGTCGCCGAGGCAGTCGCAGCCGAGCACGAGCGAGTTCGCCAGGCGACCGACGAGGTATTCGCCGGTGTCGAAGTAGTTGGTCCAGAACCGCAGCGGGCTGGGGTCGCCGTAGGGCACCACCATCTCGGCGATGGAGGCCCGGTAGACGATGTCTCGGCCCGCGAAACGCAGCTGGTGAAGCGTGAGGCCTTCGCGCATGTCGAAACCGACACGGAGAGTCCACTGGTCCCACTCGATCGCGTGCCCGTCGACCTGGAAGGACGGTCCGTCGGGCTGGTGGATCTCGAGGGGCCTGAGGCGCTGGACGGGCACGACGTCTCCGTCTCCCATGAAGTCGCCGCTCTCCTCGGGGATCGCCACCGCCCCGGTGTCGGTAACCGAGACGACCGTTCGGGAGAGGAGGTCGACGTAGGCGATGAGTCCTTCGATGGGATAGGCCCAGTAGTTGGCGGTCGGCGTCGGCCTCCGCCACGGCAGCACCCGCACGAGACGCATGTCGCGCTCGCCTTCGATGTCGAAGTTGCCGGCGGTGAAGGCATCGCACTGCACGAGTGCCGGGTCGACTCCGCGCAACTCGAGCGCAGCCAGCCAGCGCGCATCGGCGGTCACGAGTTCAGCGGCGAGGGTGAGCTCGGATCCGAGCTGAGGCACATCTCCGGCTATCCCGCGATCGACGGGGGAGGCCGTCAGCACGCGGCCGTCCGCCAGCGAGACCACGAGGTCGCTCGCAGCGCCGGTCTCGATATCGAGGAGCATGACGCGCGCGCGCCGATCGAGCGGGCCGCCCGCCAGCACGTCGGCCTTCGACGGCTCCTCCAGCCCGACGTAGGCGAACCGCGTCGAGGGGCTGACGACGCCCGCCGCGTCGAGGATGCTGCGCACCGTGTCGTATTCGGCGCGGGCGAGCGGCTCGAGGGGATGGGAGGCGGGTTCGGGGTGTCCCGGTGCCGGAGCGGCGGTGGCGGTCTGCGACATGACGGATCCGATCGTTCGTTAGCTATGACACTGTCATATAAAAACGAGCGGGTTCAACTCCCCAAGGTTTCGGGGAGGTAAAAGCTAGGCCGCAGGAACGACGAGCGTCGTGACGAATGCGGTCACGAACGACTCGCGCGCTGTCCTGTCGATGCGCTCGGGGTACACCTGATCGGAGATCAGAACGCCGTCCACGAAAACGGACAGCATCTCGGCAACCGTCGCCAGGGAGTGGACAAGGCGGTAGCGACCATCGGCGGCGCACGCCGCGAGATCCTCGGCGATGTCCGCGATCCACTGGTCGTTGACCTCGGCGACCGCCCCGCGCAGCGTCTCGTTGTCGTGGAGTCGTCCCACGAAGTCGAGCCAGAGCTTGTTGTCCAGCCGCGAGTCGTCGTCGTGGGGGAGCCAGGCCATCACGGTCGCGAGGAGGCGATCGCGAGGGTCCTCGATGGAACTGACCGAGGAGGCGTCCGGGAACGCCCGTGAGAGCGCGTAGCGGTAGGAGAAGGCCATCAACTCGTCGCGCCCGTCGAAGTAGTGCTCGACCACTCCGCGGCTCCAGCCGGACTCAGCGGCGATGTTGCGGATGGTCGCGGCGTCGATCCCGCCGCGTCGGATCACCCGGAGTACGGCCGCGGCGAGACGGTCCCGGCGTTCCTCGCGATCGATGATCTTCGGCACGGTCCTCCTCGATGCGACGTCACGGCATACTATCCGCCGCGTAGACGGTCTCCCCGGCGACGACGGTCTCGAGCACGGTGCTCTCGTTCGCCGGACCCGGCCCGGCGGGATCGCGGTCGAGTAGGACGAAATCGGCGTGGGATCCGGCGCGGAGGACGCCGTTGTCGTCGAGGCGGCTCGTGAAAGCAGAGCCGGAAGTGTAGGCGTCGATGATCCGCGTCGCGGGGAGCCGCTGCCACAGCGGACCCGTCGGCCCGTCTCCGTGGATCCTCCGCCGGCTCCCTGCCGTGATGGCGTCGAGCGGTGCGGCGCTGGACACGGGCCAGTCGCTCCCTGCGCTCCATCGGAAGCCGGCTGCGTCCCACTCGGCGAGAGCCGACTGGCGGGCGCGGCGCTCGGGTCCGACGAAGATCTCGTACTGGGCGAAGTCGAGGAAGTCGTCGGCCACCCAGATGAGCTGGGCATTGGCGGTGACGTCGAGCTCCCGGAACCGCGGGACATCGGACGGGTCGATGAATGTCACGTGCGCGACTTGATGGCGGGTGCCGCGGTGCCCGTTGGCGTGGCGGGCCGCGTCGACGGCGTCGAGGGCGTCGCGGACCGCCCGGTCGCCGAGGGCGTGGATGTGCACGTCGAGACCGGCGGCGTCGAGGGCGACGAGGGCCTCGTCAAGCAGGCCCGGTTCGATCATGGTGGGGCCCGAGTTGCCGAGGGGTCTGCCGGCGGCGTCGTTGTACTCCGCGAGCATCGACGCGGTCCCGGCCTCGTGCACGCCGTCGAGGAGGATCTTGACGGCGGGGGCGGACAGGCGTGCCCCCGTGAAGGCCCTCGCGTGCTCGAGGATGTCGGGGACCTGCTCCACACCCCGCGCACGGTCCCAGCCGATGGCTCCCGAGACTCGCGCGGTGATGCGCCCTGCCGCGTCGAGCGCGAGATAGCGCGCGGTCGGGTCCTCGCCGCCGTGCTTGTCGCCGAGGAGTGCATCCTGCCAGCCGACGACGCCGAGCGAGTGGAGGTGCGCCTGGGCCTCGAGGAGGGCCTTCTCCGCGACCGCCTCCGACGGCGGAGGCGAGAACGACATGACCCGGGCCATGGCCTCCTCGTTGACGAGCCCGTTCGGTGCGCCGTCGTCGCCCCGCTCGACGTACTCGCTCGAGAACTCCTGCGAGTCGAGAAGCCCCGCGGCCCTCAACGCGACGGTGTTCGCGAGGCCGCCGTGGAGATCGCTGTTCACCATCAGCACGGGGCGGTCTCCGATGACGGCGTCGAGCTCGCGGCGGGTGATCCGTTCGCGGGCGACGAGCACGGCGGAATAGCCGGCGGCGACGATCCACTCGCCGGGCGGGGTCACTGCATCGAGTCGGCGGAGCTCTGCCCAGTAGCCCTCGACGCTCTGGATGCCGGCGAAGCCCGTGGCGAGCAGTTGGAGGCCGCCCATCAGCGGGTGCACGTGGGCGTCGATGAAGCCGGGAAGCACGGTCGCGCCGCCCAGGTCTCGGACGACCGTGCCGGCGGGGACATCGTGGGGCTCGGTGAAGCCCAATGCGACGACCCTTCCTCCGGACACGAGCATGGTCGTCGCGGAGGGAAGGAGGGGGTCGCCGGTGCGGATGCGGCCGCCGATGTAGAGCGTGCTGTTCGAGGTCACGACTCGATTGTCTCGCTCGCCCGGGCGACCGGTGCCGGCGCGAGCGCCGTGTTGCGCGAGCGCGCCACGGTGACGAGGGCCCCGGCCGCGAAGGCGATGACGGGCGGCAGGACGAGCAGTGTGTTGGCCACCGGACCGAGGCCGGTGAGGTAGTCGAGCTGCTGCACGACGATGAGGACGAGCCCGGAGAACAGGGCCGTCGATACGGCGGAGACGGCGATGAGGATGCGCCGACGGGCGACCTCGGACGTGCGGATGAAGAACACCAGGGCGGCGAGCGCCGTCAGGGTCATCGTGACGAGCATCCCGACCACCCCGGGGGTGCTCACGAGGATGTAGGTCTGCAGGTACGGGTCGAGATTGAGGACGAGGGATACCGCGATCACGACCACCGCGAGAGCGCCCTGGGTCAGGCCTCCGACCCTCGGCGCTCCGCGCTTCGTGATGGTTGCGAAAGCCCGGGGGAGCAGACGGTCTCCGGCGAGCTTGGCGGCGTAGCGGTTCAGCATGTTGTGGAAGGCCAGGCAGCTGGCGAGGATGCTCACCAGGACCAGCAGCACCAGGACGGTCGACGCCCACGGTCCGGCGTACCGGTCCGCGATGGCGAGGACGGCACCGGCGGGATCCGCGCCGAACACCGTCATCACGTCGGGGCCGGCGGCCTGGACGAGCAGCCACAGGAAGAACGTGTGGAACAGTGCGATGAAGGCGATGACCACGAAGAGGGATCGCTTGATGGTGCGGTCCGGGTCGCGCGCTTCGGCGCGGTAGACCACTGTCGACTCGATGCCGAGGCAGGAGGCGAAGGCGAAGAGGATCGCGATCGCGATCGTCGGGGTGAAGACGTTCTGGGGCGCGAAGGCGTCCAGCGAGAGTCCCATGGCGCCGCCCTGGACGAGGATCGATACCGAGATGACGGCGAGTACGACCATCTCGATGACGAGCAGCACTCCGAGCAGGCGGGCGTTGACCTGGATGTTCAGCTGTCCGAGGGCGACGACGATGGCCACCGCCACCAGAGCGGGGATCCACCACGGCGTGGCCACCCCCGCAACGCCGGTGAGCACCGTCGAGCCGTAGACGCCGAAGAGGGCGAAGCCGCAGACCGCGAGGGATGCGTAGGCGAGGAGCGTCATCAGCGCTGCGCCGTTGCCGGACGCCCGTCCGAGGCCCCGCTCGATGTAGGAGTAGAAGGCGCCAGGTGCGGCGACGTAGCGGGTCATGGGCAGGAACGCCACGGCGAAGAGTGCGAGGACCACGCCGATCACGAGGAACCCGACAGCGGCCCCGGGTCCGCCGAACAGCAGGGCGAGGGGCGCGGAGCCCAGAGCGACGGAGAGGGGGCTCGCGGCGCTGACCACGAGGAACGCGATGGCGGGCACGCCGAGGACGGCGCGCCGGGCATTGCTTGCGGAGGGAGCTTCTGTCGACGTCATCGCGTGCGCCTTTCGAAGGGGGAGAGGTGCCTGTTTTTTTATGACAGTGACAGATAAAAGGCGATCGGGGTACTCCTCCTCACACTCCGTAACACGGAATTCACGACCAGGAAACACGAGGCGGCCTGCTCGCCCCCCGCGATCTCCTCCGCCGCTTCGGTTGCGCTCCCAGTCAGCACAAGGCCGTGTCGCCTAGCGTTCCAGGATGAGCGCGCGCGCGACACCGCTCCGGGAGCGATCCGGCGTGCGCCCGGAGATCCAGGCTCTCCGCGCCATCGCCGTGCTCGCCGTCGTCATCGGCCATGTCTGGCCCCGGTTCGCACCCGGAGGCTTCGTCGGGGTCGACGTCTTCTTCGTCATCTCGGGGTTCCTCATCACCGGCCAGCTGATCCGCGAACGCGAGAGGACCGGCACGATCGCGCTGCGCTCCTTCTACCTGCGCCGCGCCCGCCGGCTGCTGCCCGCCGCCATCGTCGTGCTGGCGGTCTGCGCGGTGCTCACCCTCGTCTTCGTTCCTCGCGGACTCTGGGAGCAGTACCTGGGCGAGATCGTGGCGAGCCTGCTCTACGTGCAGAACTGGTTCCTCGCCATCGCCAGCCTCGACCCGACACGCGCCGTGCTCGATGCCTCGCCCGTCGTGCACTTCTGGTCGCTGTCGGTCGAGGAGCAGTTCTACCTCGTCTGGCCGCTTCTAATCATCCTCTGCTACGCGGCGATCGGGGTCCTCGGGCGCCGCGGACCGAGGATCGCACCGGTCTTCGGGGTCGTCCTCGGTGCCGTGACCATCGCGTCGTTCGTCTACTGCGTGCTGCAGACAGGGGTGTCGGCGTCGGATGTCGCCTACTACTCGACCTTCGCCCGCGCGTGGGAGTTCGGACTCGGCGGTCTGCTCGCCTTCCTGCCGCTCGCCCACTCGTTCCTCACTCCGCGGCAGCGGGGAGTGATCTCGTGGCTGGGAGTGGCCGCCATCGTCGGAGCGGTGCTGGCGTGGCGCGATCCCGGAGCCTTCCCCGGCCCGCTCGCGGTGGTGCCGGCCCTCGGTGCTGCCGCCGTGATCATCGCCGGAGCTCCGGAACTGAGCTGGGGCACCATCCGGATCGCGCGGCTCCGGTTCGTCCAGTGGCTCGGCGATGCGTCGTACTCGCTCTACCTGTGGCACTGGCCGATCATCGCGTTCCTTCCGTTCATCACCGGGGTCCCGACGCCCTGGTACGTCCTGATCGGCGTGCTGGCCCTCTGTCTCGTCGTCGCGGGACTCAGCCTTCGCTTCATCGAGAACCCCATCCGCTTCCGCACGCCCGGTTTCGTGCGTGCCCGGACGGCGATCCTCGGCGGCCTCGTGGCGCTCGCGGCCGGAACCGTCGGCGCGAGCGCCTGGGGAATCTGGGCGGCGGCGGCCGAGTTCGGCTGAGGCACGGACACTCGGCGAGCCCTCAGACGGGGGCGTCCTATACTCGCCGCGTGCGACTGCGGAGGACGAACTCGACCGGCCAGGGGTTCCTCCGCGTGCGCGCAGGCTCCGGATTCTCGTATCGCAGCACGAAGGACGGCGCTGTCGCCGACACCGAGCTGCGCGAGCGCTTCGAGCGTCTCGGCATCCCACCCGCCTGGAAGGACGTCTGGATCTGCCCCTACGACAATGGGCACATCCAGGCGATCGGGTACGACGCCGCCGGGCGGAAGCAGTACATCTACCACCCCACGTGGCGTGAGAAGAAGGACCGCATCAAGTTCGACCGTGCCATGGAACTCGCCGAATCGCTGCCGACCGCTCGGCGGCGCGTCACAATGGATCTCCGCAGCGACGGGCTGACCCGTGAGCGGGCCCTGGCTGCGGCGTTCCGGATGCTCGACACCGGCTCGCTGCGGGTCGGGTCAGAGCGGTACGCGGAATCGAACGGAAGTCACGGCCTCACGACCCTGCTGTGCAGCCACGCCCGCGTGCACGGCGACATCGTCGAGCTGAAGTTCCCGGCGAAGAGCCACAAAGCGTGGGAGTCGGACATCCGCGACAAGGATCTCGCCGCGATCGTCCGCCAGCTGAAGAAGAGAGGCCCCAACGCGCGTCTCCTCGCCTACAAAGAGGGTACGACCTGGCATCCCCTGACCGCGGCCGAGGTCAACGAGTACGTGCGCGAACGGACCGGCGGCGAATTCACGGCCAAGGACTTCCGCACCCTGCACGGAACGGTCGCCGCGGCGACCAGCCTCGCGAAGCACGGGGTCGAGGCGGCCAAGACGGCGCGCACCCGAGCGGTCGCCCAGGCGATGCGGGACGCCGCGGAGGTGCTCAGCAACACCCCCAGCATCGCCCGCGCCAGCTACGTCGACCCTCGCCTCGTCGACCGGTACCACTCCGGAGAGACCATCGACCCGTCACGTCTCGGCTCGGCCGAGAGCGAGATCCGCGGGCTGCTCTTCCAGTAGTCGGGTCGCCTTCGGGTCGCTCATTTCGACGGGCTCAATGGGCGGGGCCGCCGCCCGTTGAGCTCGTCGAAACGAAGGGTGTGGCGCGTCGCGGGGGTCCTTCCTTCGCTGCGCTCAGTGGGCGGGGGGCGCCGCCCGTTGAGCTCGTCGAAACGAAGACCGTGGGCAGGGCGAGGCCGCTCGTTGAGCTCGTCGAAACGAAGGCCGGGTAGCGGGCTCCGCTATCTGCGGCGGAGACCGCCGAGCAGGAGACCGATGAGGCGCTTGCGGCCGTCCGTGTACGGCGCGCGCAGCAGCGCGAGGGTGTCGGGACGCTGCGGCTTGTCGAGCACGGCCTTCTCATGGCTGAACACCCGGACGGAGCGCAGTCCGTGATAGCTGCCCGTCCCGCTGGCGCCGACCCCGCCGAACGGGAGCCCCGGCACGCTGAGATGGACGACTGCCGCGCCGAGGACGACGGCTCCCGAGCTGGTGCGGCGCAGCCAACGACGACGCGTCGCCCGATCGGTGCTGAACAGGTAGAGGGCGAGCGGCTTGTCCCGCGCGGCGACGGTGGCCAGCGCCTCATCCTCATCCCGCACTGTGACGATCGGCAGGATCGGGCCGAAGATCTCCTCGCGCATGACAGGCGAATCGATGTCGACGCCTGTCAGAACTGTGGGGGCGATGTAGCGCTGCGATCCGTCGGTCTGCCCGCCGGCAGCGACGGTGCCGCTCCCGAGCAGGGGAACGAGGCGTTCGTACTGACGCTCGTCGACGATGCGGCCGTAGTCGCGGCTCGTGGAGGGGTCGGTTCCGAACTGGTCCCTGATCGCCTCGGCGAGGAGGGGCACGAGCCTGTCGGCCACCCGCGGCGTCGCCAGCACGTAGTCGGGGGCGACGCAGGTCTGACCGGCGTTCAGGTACTTCCCCCAGACCAGGCGCTGGGCCGTCGTCCGCAGATCGGCCGTCTCGTCGACGTAGGCGGGCGACTTGCCTCCCAGCTCGAGCGTCACCGGGGTGAGGTGCTTCGCAGCCGCCTCGAGGACGATCCGGCCGACACGAGCGTTGCCCGTGTAGAAGATGGTGTCGAAGCGCTGCTCGAGCAGAGCCGTCGTCTCCGGAACCCCGCCTTCGACGACGGCGACGGCCCGGCTGTCGAGGTAGCGGGGGAGCAGATCGGCGAGGACAGCCGAGGTGGCCGGGGCGATCTCGCTCGGCTTGAGGACCACGGTGTCGCCCGCGGCGAGCGCTCCGATGAGCGGCGAGACCGACAGCATCAGCGGGTAGTTCCAGGGCGCGATGATCAGAGCCACACCGAGGGGCTCCAGCACTGTTCGGGCGGAAGCGGGGAGGAGCACGGCGGGTACGGCGACGCGACGCGGACGCAGCCATCCCCTCAGATGGGAGAGGGTGTGGTCGACCTCGGCGGTGAGGAAGGCGATCTCGGTCACGAACGACTCGGTCGGCGGCTTGCCGAGATCCGCGGCCAGGGCGGCCTCGAGATCGGAGCGACGTTCGCGCAGCAGCCGCCCCAGCGCCCGGAGCTGCCCGAGCCTCCAGGAGAGCGGTCTCGTCGCACCGCTCTCATATGTCGCCCGAAGGCCCGCGACCAGGGAACCGGCGTCGACGTTCACACAGCGCACTGTATCCCTGTTGGTCGAAGCGGGGGTCGAGGAAAGCCCGTCGGTTCGGGGTATCAGGGCCCTCGACCGGGTGTCCCGAGAAAAGGGGATGCCGCCGATGTCGTACGACCGGAATGATCAGAGGGCAATTGAGTGCAGTACCACCGCCGATCCGCGGAGGGCACTCCGGTTCGGGGGGACTTGCAAGATGTCTAATGGCTCGCGGAGCATCCTGGTCGTCGAGGATGACCCGTTCACCCGCACGCTCGTGAGCGACTCGCTCCGAGGTGCAGGCTACGAGGTGACCGCGGTCGACGCCGTGCACACGGCGATGACCGAGCTGGGGGAGACCGACTATCACGTCGTCGTCTCCGACCTGAACTTCGGATCGGGACCGTCGGGCGCCGATCTCCTCGCCCGCGTCTACGAGGACCAGCCCTGGGTCGGAATGGTCGCACTGACCTCGCACGCATCCCCGGAGCTCGCCATCGGACCCGATGCGCGTCTGCCGGAACCCACCGTCTACCTCGTGAAGTCCGAGCTGCGCGATCTGCGCACCCTCGTCAACGCGGTCGAGGCGGCGCTCGCCGGAGAGGTCTCGCGTCGCGAGGCGCCGGTCGAGACCATCGAGGACCGCACCACCGTCACCCGCAGCCAGGCGGAGGTGCTCCGCATGCTGTCCGAAGGTTTCGCGACCTCCCGCATCGCCCAGCACCGCAACACCACCGTCCGCGCGACCGAGATGATGATCCAGCGCCTCTACGAGAAGCTGGGACTCAAGCAGGCGAGCGATTACGACCCGCGCACCGGGGCTGTCCTGATGTGGCAGCAGGGCCGCGTACGTGTCCACTGACAGCGCCCGCTCGGGTGTCACCGTCGCCGATGTGCGCTCAGCGAACATCGGCGAACGGACGCGGTTGCAGCGTCGTGAACGGTGCCTCATGCTGAAGGAACTCCCCGCCCCGCTCGGGTCGGAGCCGGGGAGCTGGAACGTCACCGGGGGGTGGCGTGACGACAGCGATGACCGTCCTGTTCGGGGGAACAGCCGGTCAACGGGGCGAGGGGAGCCGACATGGCGCCCCTCTCCCGTCGCTGGCCTCTCGCGCGACCGCGTAGACCGGTGACCGCCCAGGTCGCGGACCCCCGCGTCCCCGCCGACGTCATCCGCACCGGTATCCGCACCCGCCTCTCGGGGGGGATCATGCGGCTGCCCGCTCGTGTGGATCACCTGCTCGAGCTCGCCGGCGGCAAGTGGGCCTTCGCCTGGTCGTCGTACGCCTTCCTCTTCTTCCCCGCCGTCTTCGCGGTCGCCGCTCTCGAGGCGCCGACGGGTTTCACCACGCTCGGTTCGATCGGCGTCGGCGCCATCGGCGTCGGCAGTGCGCTGATCGTCGGCATCGTCTTCAACTACACGCTGCTGCGCCACCGCACCACGCGGCGGGTGCACGTGCTCGTCCTCGTCTTCTACTGGGTGACGTTCGGCGTCGCCCTCGGGCTCAGCCGCGCCCTCTCGGTGATGGCGTGGACCGACGCGGATCCCGACCTGGTGCTGCGTCTCGTCGGATCGATCTGCGGAGCGGTGGTCTGGGTCCCCGCCGCGGCGATCGTGCAGGCCATGCTCGACATCCGGCGCCAGCGGCTCGAGGAGCTCGAGGCCAACAAGCGCCGTCTCGAGCGCATCCGCGACAGCGCCGAGACGAGCCTGGAGGAGCAGACCGCTGCGCTCTCCGCCGCTGTCCGCACCGCGGTGCAGCCTCACATCGATCGCCTCAGCGAGCGGGTCGCGGCCATCAACTCGAGCCTCACCCGCAATGTGCTGAAGAACCTCGCGGGCGAGATCAAGGGCGTCTCCGACGACGTCGTCCGCCTGACCAGCCACCAGGTGGTCGAGCCGGGAAGCATCGAGATGCAGCGGAGCATGCGCCGCCCGCGGATCTTCAACAACATCGTGCTCGAGGTGCTGATGCGCCCGATCACCTGGCCGTGGGTCGGCTCGTTCATGATCATCCTGGGCACCGGTCCGGAGATCTTCCGCACGTCGGGGCTCGGCACGGTGCTTCTCGGAACCGGCGCCATCCTGGCCGCCACGGTGGTCCTCACCCTGGTCGAGCACTTCTCGGCGCCGATGAGCAACCGACGGGCTGCGCTCTTCCAGTGGGGCCTGCTTGTTCTCATCGCGGCGGGCGTCGGACTCGTCCCGCCGCTCGTCGAAGGGATCGGGCCCAACTTCAAGGTCGACACCCAACTGACGCCGATCTTCCTCTTCGTCCCGCTCGTCGCTCTGGGAACGCTGATGACCTCGATCGCGGTCGCGACGCGGCGTCAGACGCTCGGTCTGATGAACGAGCTGGAACTGATGAACCAGGAGCTCGAGGCCGTTGCACACGGCGCGCACCTGCAGGCCGACGATGTCCGGCGCCGGGTCGCAGCCCTGCTGCACGGTCCCGTCCAGGGGCGACTGTCGGCGGCATCGATGCTTCTCGGTCTCCACCTGAGTCGCCAGTCGAACCGCACGACCGCCGAAGTCATCGAGGAGACCGCCGAGCTGATCCGGGCCGCGACCGCGGATCTGGCGGAGCTGGCGACCGTCCGCACGGAGAGACACTCGGTCGACGACGTTCTCAGCTCGCTCCGCACGGACTGGAGCGGCATCGTCGAGATCGATTGGACCTACGATCCCGTCGCGTCGATGTTCCTCGAGGCCGATGCCGCGCTCGGCGCTACGGTGAGCGAATTGGTCGTCGACATGATCACGAATGCGGCGCGCCACGGTCGGGCACGGCACGCGCGGCTGTCGGTCCACGCGAAGCCGGAGTCCGGCGGCCCCGGTTCCGCCAAGCGCCTCGTGCTCGAGGTCCGCTGCGAGAACGACGGCAGCTTCGCGCCGGCGGCACCGTCGGAAGGCGGCCTCGTCGGAGCGCTCCTCAGGACGATGGGCGGCACCTGGACCGTCACCGGCGAGAACGGCGCCGTGCTCTCGCTCGCGACGATCCCGCTGCGCACGAATGTTCGCAGCGCGAACATCGCGCCGACGGCCGAATTGGTCCACTGATCCGTCCCACGCCAGACTCGTCATCACCAGAGGACGCCGGGTAGCTTCCTCCTGGATCGCGCACTTCGGGTAGGGGCGCAGGAAACAGACGAGTCCGCCGTCGCATTTCGCGGACCTGGGGGAAGAACGCGGGGGCGTTCTTCCCCCCTTCTCGTTAACCTCTCCCTTCGCCCCGCGCATCCCCTGCATATGTCGTCGGGAGTTTCTGCGGCGTGTCGGCGAGGTCTGGCCGGTTTCTCAGGGAACGATGCAATCCGTGACCAACCTTCAAGTGGTCATCGAAGGGTTCAGGGGAGCCCTGCGCATCGGGGGACGTCGGTTTCGGACCCTCTCGGCGCGCGCGTCAGCGATTTTCTAGGGGGCGCCGTGGATTCGACGGCTTGCGTTTTGACACCGACCGATGTCCGGCTCGGAACGACGGGTGTCGACGTGTCGACATGGGTGGTCGTGGCAGGAGCTGCGATCGCGCTCGGCGTGCTGCTGCTCGCCATCGTGCTCATCCGGCGCCGCGGCAGGGGCTCAGGGAAGGGGACCGGATCCGGTCGCTCGCGCACCCTTGTCGGCGTCTCGCTGGCGCTCATCCTCGCCTCGGCCCTGAGCATCAGTCCCGGCCAGCGCGCCCAGGCCGCGGAAGCCACGTCCGGGACCTGCGAGCTGCTCTCGTGGTCGCTGCTCCAGGGGAGCAGCACGTCGTCGACCACCGTCGGTGCGATCCCGCAGGAGCTGACGACAGTCGACCTCACCAACATCACGACGTTCCCGATCGAGATCTCGTTCCGCACCCAGGTCACCCAGGACACCGGCGACCTCGCCCCCTGGGTTCGTCTCGTGGGTGACTGCGCTCTGTGCAACCCTGCGGCGATGTACGACGACGTCCTCTCGTCGACGACTGCCGGGCCCGCGACCCGGGTCGAGGCGGGGCAGACGATCCGGGTCGTGTTCGAGGGGAGCCTCGTCTCGTCGGCACCGGCGAGCACGCAGAACCAGAGCGCCGTCTACAACCTCGTCGCGAGCGCCGCCCAGATCCCCTGATCGGTTCCGCGACACATTCCGACCGCGGGACGCCGACGACCGGTGTTCCGTGTCATCACCCTTCATGAGAGAGAGCAGCACGAACATGACCGCAATCGCCACCCGCCGTCGCGAATCGCAGAGCGTGGACCCGGCCCGTAGGCGTCAGCGCTTCCTCGCGCTCGGCCTGGCAGGTGTCGTCGTCGCCGCCGGTGTCGCCGGGGCCGTCGTCACCTCGAGCGCCTACTTCACCGACGAGAAGACCGTCACCACGAACACGGTGCAGACGAACAGCATCACCGTCGGCCTCTTCGACGGTGCAACCGATGCTTCGGCGCTCACGTCCTTCTCGCTCGCGAACCTCGCCCCCGCGAGCTCGGCCGACCTGACGGCGCTCAAGCCGTCGATGAAGGTGTTCACCGTCAAGAACGTGGGCACCGGAAACTTCACCTGGACCGGCGACATCGACACCTTCTCGTTGACCAAGACCGATGGAAGCGCCCTCCCGAGTACCACTGTCGTCGGCGGCGGTTCGCCCAGTGCGACCGATGCCCAGGCCAAGATCTACGTCCAGTTCGGCACGCCGACGACCCTGTCGGCCGGTGTTCCGACGGCCGTCACCTGGGAGACCGCTCGCACGCTGACGGATGCCCTCGTGTCGACCAACAAGGAGATCGCGGTCACCACCCTCGCGGCCGGTGTGACCTCCACGAAGGTCGTGCGCTTCTACATGGACCCCACGGCGACGAACGACTACCAGAACGTGAAACTGACCTACACGCTCAAGGTCAACGCCGAGCAGATCCACTGAGTCGTCTCGGCGGGGACGCCTGATACGTCCCCGCCGATAACCGAATAGGCCGGCATCCGACGCAATTATTTGCGCCGGATGTCGGCTTTTTCGCGGCGTCGCGAACCGTGCGTCGTCTCTATTCGGCCTGATAGCGAGGGGCGATATTCAGGCGGCTCACGGGCGGCGAATTCGGCGAAAAGAAAAAGATCAAATCGGCGGCGTGTCTTCCGTCCGAACCGCGCGTCGGCCCGAAAATTGCATCCAGACAGCTCCTTCAAGGTCAACTTGAGGGTTCGGGGGAGGAGTCGCGGCCCGGTCCATCACGAGGTGGGGTCGCGACTTGGCTGTCGAGGGTGGCCTGCATTTCGTAGCGCGACCGACACCCGAACTACGAAAGCGTCGACGTCCGTCGCATGCTCCAGGCACAACAGAAAGCAGATCCTCCCATGACCGCAACCGCGGCGACCCGTCGCCCCGTTTCGTCCCAGAAGCCGGCCAAGAGCCGCAAGCGCACCTTCGGGATCGGCCTCGCCGCTCTCGTCGTCACCGCCGGTGTCGCCGGCGCCGTCGTCACCTCGAGCGCGTACTTCACGGACGAGCAGACAGTGGCGACCAACACCGTCAGCACGAACTCGATCAAGCTCGGACTCTTCGACGGGCAGACCGCAGCGTCCGCGCTCGCCACCTTCTCGCTGACGAACCTGGCCCCGTTCACCTCGACGGACCTGACCAACCTCAAGCCCGCCATGAAGGTGTTCACGGTCAAGAACGTCGGAACGGGTGACTTCACCTGGACCGGTGACATCGATTCGCTCGTCTACACCAAGACCGACGGAAGCGCGCTGCCGGGTACCACCGGATCGGGCTCGCCGAGCGCGACCGACGCCGGGAGCAAGATCTACGTCCAGTTCGGAACACCCACCGCGTTCGACGGCAACGGCGTCCCGACGGCCGTGACGTGGGAGACCGCGCGCACGCTCGCCGACTCGCAGACCGCGGGCAACAAGGAGATCGCCAGCACGACGCTGTCGGCTGCCGCGACCTCGACGAAGGTCGTCCGCTTCTACCTCGACACGTCGGCGACGAACGACTACCAGAACGTCAAGGTGCAGTACACGCTCAAGGCCAACGCCGAGCAGATCCACTGATCCGTCGGGGAGGGGCGCCGTGCGCGTCCCTCCCCGAGGCAGTGCCCCGAACCCGACAGCCCTCACGACCCGAACCCGTCCTTCGGACCCGAACCAAGGAAACTCCGATTCGCGCCCTCAGTTCCGCTCGCTGGATCGCCGTCACGATCCTGACGATCGCGCTCGTCGCTCCCGCGTGGTACATCTACGCCGGCCAGCGCACCGTCGTGACCGTCGACGGCGGATCGATGGCGCCCGTGCTCCAGCGCGGCGACGTGGTCATCATCGGGCCGCTGTCGGGAGACGGACTCCACCCCGGCATGATCGTGACGGTACGCGGCGACGACCAGTCGTACTACACGCATCGCATCGATTCGATCGACGCGGACGGGCGCATCCATCTCAAGGGCGATGCCAATCCTGCGGTCGATGTCTCGACCCGCTACCCCGACGACGTCCTCGGCGCCGTCCAGAACATCCTGACGCCGCCGTGGGGAACGATCCTCGTCCAGCTCCAGCTGTGGCCGCTGCGTCTCTCCGTGCTCGTGACGATCCTCGGTCTGGCGCTGCTCCCGTTGCGCCGCCGCTCCGACGATGCAGATCAAGAGGAGTGGGAGCCCGTCGCGCTCGCCACCGCTCCTGCGGAGGTGCATGCCCGATGAGTGCGGTCATGACAACGAATCGAGGCCGCCGGGCCGCTTCGGGGCTGCGGGCCGAGGGTGCGCCGAGCACTGCTCCTCGCACGGCCGAGGACGACGAGCTCGACAGGGCCTGGCACCGCATCGTCGACGAGGTGCCCGCACCCCGGCGGCGTCGCGTGACGACCGCCGCCGGTCCGGCACGTGCGCGCATCTCGATCCGCGCTCGAGCCCTCAAGGGGATCTCCCGCGGGGTGCTCGCGGTCATCGCCGTCATCGCCACCCTCACCGGAACCGCTGTTTTCGCGACCGGCGCCTACTTCACCAATCAGGCGTCCATCGGCTCCAACACCTCGACGTCCGCGACGGTCAAGGTCTCGCTCAAGAACGGCTCGGCGCCCAGCCCGACCTGGACGGCGACGGGACTCCTCCCCCTCAGCACGACCGATGCGAACGACACGACCAGTGCCGCGAAGGGGATCATCGTTCCCATTCAGCTCTCGAACGACGGGTCGGTGTCGTCGGACTGGTCGTTGACCGTCAACCAGGTCACCACCCCCGTCTCGGCGCTGACCCAGTACGTACGAGTCGCGCTGTCGACGGATGGCGGGACGACCTGGGGAACCCCGGTCGCGTTGAACGCGGCGACCCCCGTCTCGGCGACGGGCACCGCCCTCGCCGCCGGCACCAGCGCGAATCTCGCGATGCGATTCTTCCTCGTCTCGACCACGCCGAACTCGATGAAGAGCACGAGCGTCAACTACACCATCACCGCCAAGGTCATCCAGAACGGCATCTCGATGACCGATCCGAACGCGTCGTTCTCATGAGCGCGGCCACCATCAGAAGGACACGACCGTGCGAGTGCTGAACCTGCTGCGCTGGGTGCTGCTCAGCGTGCTGATCGCCGTGCTCGCGCTGCCCGCGATCATCGTGACCGCCTCGAACCTCACGGTCGTCGAGGTCGATGGTCTGTCCATGGCTCCGACCTACGGCATCGGCGACGTCGTCACCATACGTCCCCCGCAGTCGGGCGACTTCGTCGCCGGCACGGTCGTGACCGTGAAGGACGGCGACTCCGAGCGGTACACGCACCGCATCGTGAGCGTCGAGGACGATGGTCGGCTCATCCTCCGCGGCGATGCGAACGACTTCAACGATACGGACCCGGTCGACCCGGGCAAGGTGGTGGGTGTCGTCGCCCATCACTTCACCGGGATCTGGGCGACGCTCATCATGCAGCTGCAGAGCTGGCCCCTCCGGCTCTGCGTGCTCGCGATGATCCTCGGACTCATCTTCATTCCGATGGCCGGGCAGGCGCCCGCACCGTCCTCCCGCCGCGCCGAGGAGGAGATGCCCGAACGGCCCCGCCGGGAACGCCCGGCGAAGGCTGCGAAGGTCGATGCGCCCGTCGCGTCGGAGAAGCACGAGGGAAGTCATCAGGAGACCCTCGACCTCGTCGACTCGATGCGCAGCGCGGTCGCCCGTGTTCTCCTCGCCTCGGATCGCCGGCTGAGCGGAACCTACTCCGTCACGACCAAGCCCGGCCGCGGCGACTTCCCGGAGGTGCGCGTCGTCATCGACATCGTGGAGAAGCCCGCACCGGATCGCGCCGAACAGAGTCCGAGTCCCGCGATCGCGGCGCCGGCTCAGCCCCTCAGCCGTCGCGCGGCGCGCGAGGCGACCGAGTCGCGCCGCGTCTCACCCGCCCGTCCGGCGAAAGTCGCCGCAACGGACTCCGAGGAGATGTCGGAGCGCCGCCGCGCGCACCGTGCGCAGTCCCAGCGCGGAAGGCGACGCGCCCAGAGAGGACGTCGTGGCTGAGCACCGCCCCGTCCCCAGACCCCGACGCACCCCTGGAGAGAACTCGATGAACGGCCGACGCGAAACCCGCGCCACCCAGCTCTGGGCTGGAATCACCGGAGCGCGCGGCTCCCGGGCCCGAGTCGGCACGCGCACCCGCCGCCGCCGCTACATCGTGGCCAGTGTCGCCGCCTTCTCCGCGCTCACCGTCGTCGCGATCGGCTCAACGGGCGCCTACTTCACGAACCAGTCGGTCTCCGCAGCGCAGAGCGGCTCGGCGGGCGCGCTCGCAGCGGTGACGAGCTTGGCCGCGACCAAGAGCATCGACACGAACAGCGGCCAGACGGTCAGCGGCCAGTCGAGCTCCGTCTCCTGGACCGCGCCGACCCTCACGGGGAGCACCGGCACCAACCCGGTCTACATCGCGAAGCGCAACTCGGTGAACTCCTTCGCCCTGGGCGCCGGCGCCACCACACTCACGACGCCGACGACGACGTCGCTCACCGACACGGTCGGCGGCGCACCGGTCGGTGCGCGACAGGCCACCCAGGTCGCGACTCTGCGTGTCGCGGCGTCGACCGGCGACGCCAACACCGGCAGCTTCGCGCTCATCGGAGGTCAGGTCTACCGCTGGGGAACCGCCAAGAAGGACGGGACCGGGATCACCTGGGCCACTGCGACCACCGTGACCGGGCCCGACTTCAACAGCCCGATCCTGACCCCCATCCCCGGTTTCACCGAGGACATCCGCCAGATGGCGGCGGGCCTCGACCACCTGTGCGCGCTGTCCGTCACCGGCAAGGTCTTCTGCGTCGGCTTCAACGGGTCGGGACAGATCGGCGACGGCAGCACCAGTGGGCCGACGACCGCCAAGGAGATCAGCTACGGCGCCCTCGCGGGAAAGACCATCATCTCCATCACCGCGGGCGACAAGTTCACCTGTGCGCTGGCGTCGGATGGGGTGATCGGCTGCTGGGGGGACAACACCTACGGTCAGCTCGGAGACGGCACGACGACGAACCGTCTCACCCCCGTCGCCGTCATCGGGACCGGCGTCTTCGCGACGTTCAAACCGAATGTCATCGGCGCCAGCAACTACGGAATGTGCGCGGCGAAGGGCCCGACCTACGACGCGAAGCTCGAGCCCACCTACCCCGGCCAGAACAACCGCCTCGCCTGCTGGGGCAGGAACAACTGGCAGCAGCTCGGCACGACCGCGGACTCGAGTGCTCACGGAACACCTGTCGACATCGCCGACCCGAACAACGTCCTGCAGGGTGTCACGAAGATCGTCGGAGGCCACGCTGTCTACTGCGTGCTCAACGGGGACACCACTCAGGCGAATGTGGCGTGCTGGGGTGGTGGAGGTCTCGGCATGCTGGGCGACGGCGGGACGTCGCTCAACCCGACTCCGAGAGCCATCAGCGCCCCGCCGTCCGGAATGGTGACCGGATACTCGGACGTCACGGTCGGCTACACCGTCGGCTGCGCGTCGAAGGATGCCGCCTTCACCTGCTGGGGAATGAACGCCTCGGGGCAGCTCGGCATCGGCACGACCGGTACCGGCCCGTTCACCCCGCGGAACCTCACCACCATGCCCGGAATGACGACCGGTTCCATCAATACCCTCTCGGTAGGGCCGTACTCCGCATGCGCGAGCGGCACCGCGGGTGGTTTGTGGTGCTGGGGCGAGGGCGATGGATACGGCCTCGGACAGGGTGCGACGACCAGCGACATGACAGCTCCGCGCGCTGTCATCTTCAACGGCGCCCGGGTTCTCCCCGGCGGCAGCGCAGACCTCCTCGCGGTCAACTCCGGTAACGAGTACCAGGTCGCCCGCATCGACGGCAAGTACTACTCATGGGGCCGCAAGCTGGACGACACCGTCTCGGCGGTGCCCGTCGAGCTGACCGGCTTCCCGGCCAACGTCACGAAGATGGCCGCCGGTTATTACCACGCCTGCGCCATCAATGGGACGAACAGCATCTGGTGCGTGGGTAACTCCGCGAACGGCAAACTCGGCAACACCACGGCGGGCACGAGCAGTGCTGCGACGCTCGTGAACGACTCCGCCGGAGTGTTCACCGGCAAGACCCTCATCGACATCACCGCGTGGGACATGGGCACCTGCGCCCTCGCGAGCGACGGGACGATCGGCTGCTGGGGTCAGAACGACGTCGGGCAGTTGGGGCAGCCGGCGAACAGTCCTGCGTCGAGCAACGCGCCGGTCGCCGTCGTCTCAACTCTGTTCTCTGTGGGAAGCGCGAGCAAGGCCACGAAGATCACGTCGGGGTGGGACACCATCTGCGTCGAGGCGGGACCGTCCGGTACGAGGTACATCGCCTGCTGGGGTTCCAACTTCGAGTATCCGCTCGGCGCGGGAGTGGCGACGTCACTCGCCAACTCGGCCACCGCGATCAAGATCACCGACCCGAACAATCGCTTCGCCGCCGGAGTCACGGCCCTCGACGCCGGCCGCACCACGGTCTGCGCGGTCGCCGCCTCGAACTCGTACACCTACTGCTGGGGCAGGGCCGGCGACGGTCAGATGGGCAACGCGTCGTCTGCGACGAGCGCCACCCAGACCGTCACCGAGGCATTCACGACGGCCGCGACGGACGTGTCCGTCGCCGGTCTCAACGTCTGCGCGACGACGGCGACCGGTCCCTACTGCTGGGGCCTGCGCGACAGCGGTGGTATCGGCAACGGCGTCACCACGGCGGGATACGTCGTCGCGACCGCGGTCGTGGACTCCAACTCGGTGCTGGTCGGCGGATCGGCCAGAATGCTCTCGGGCGGGTGGGGGGCGATGTGCATGCTGGCCACCACGGGATCGCTCTCCTGCTGGGGCCTGAACAACCTCCAGGCGCTCGGGCAGCAGAACCTCAACAACACCACCAACCTCGCCAATCCGTCGCTGGTCTGGTCGGGGACCGACCCTGCGTCGCCTCCCATCAGCGGCGTGTCGACCAGTTGCCTCGACGGCGCGCTCAAGACGAGTTCGACGACGTGCTCGCTCGTCCCGGGGCGCACGTACTGGTATCAGGTCAATTACACGCTGCCCGGAGCTGATACCTGGGTCAGTCCGACCGCGTCCGCCGCGAGGTCCTGAATAGCTCCGGATCGAATCGTTTCGCCCCCCGAGTGAGGGGAGAAAACGGCTGATCCGAGCCGTCATGTACGGACAGCGAACATCTCGGAACGCCCGCGGTTGCGGCGTCATTCGACGATCCCCAAGATGAACAAGTCCGCATTTCGGCGGACAGATCCGGGGGGTCGGATCGGGGCTGCGTAAGCACTCCCGCCCCTCCCGAATCCGGGTACGACTTGTTCGGGGGGACAGGCGACATGACCGCAACCGCAACACTTTCCGGCGCCGTCGACGGCGGCTTCGGCATCGACCGCGACTACTCGCTCGCCGGTGCACTGGCCCGTCTGGTCGACCGGTTCGTCGGGGCCTTCGGGATCTCCGAGAGCACGCAGACGCTCGACGAGGGACTCTGGTTCGTCCGCACGCTCCGCGGCGGCGGCTTCGAGGTTCTTCCCTACCGCCGCGGCCGGCTCGCCTTCACCGCCCAGGCCGCCGACTCGCTGCTGCGCATGGGATCTCGCGACGTGATCCGCGTCCGCGAGGTGCTCGACAGCCTCGCCGCGTCGGCGCGGCGCGACGCACCTGCCGCCACGGCCGATCGCGCGTCGCTCTTCGTCGCCGGCGACTCGCTCGTGCTCGCCGACTACCCGTCCGACGGGCCGGCGATGGTCGTGACCCAGCTCGCCTGAGTCACGCGCGCCCACTCGCTGCTTACTCATCACATCCTCAATCACACCAATCACACCAATCGCAACAACCACAACAAAGGAACGAACGAAAATGACCGCAGTCAACGCCGCCCCGGTGGCTCCTCGTAAGCGCAACCGTGCGATCGCGATCGGCCTGGCCGCCGCGATCCTGACCGCCGGTGTCGCCGGCGCCGCCGTGCAGACCACGGGCGCCTGGTTCACCGCGACCAAGACCGCGACCGGTAACACGGTCACCGCGGGCACCCTGTCGCTGGGCAACCTCGGCGATAGCGCCACGGGCCTCGTCCAGGCCAGCAACGCCTACCCGATGACCGACGCGCAGGCCGTCAACGCCGCCGACACCGCGATCCCCGCGGCGGTCATCAAGATCCGCAACACCGGAACGCTGCCCCTCACCGCCTCGGCCGTGCTGTCGAACCTCCAGGTCAAGAGCACCACCGGCGCCAACCTCGCCACGAGCAACGTGAAGGTCTCGGTCTGGAACGGCACCGCCTGGGGCACCCCGGTCCTGCTCTCGAGCATCGTGACCACGCCTCCGGCCCAGTTCACCGTCACCAACCTCGCCTCGGGTGTCACCTCGGAGATCAAGCTGCGCGTCTTCTTCGCCGGTGCGACCACCGACGACACCTACCAGGGTGCAACGGTCAGCTTCGACGCCAACGCGTCCGCCATGCAGATCAACAAGCAGTAATCACTTCGCAGTCCGGAAGGGCACCAGGCGCCTCGCGTCTGGTGCCCTTCCTTATTTGTACCCCGCGATTACGCTGAATTAGCGGGTCGGGGGACGTTAATGAACGCGATGAATGACAATGCTCATATCGAACCGTTTTCCCGTGAGACCTGAACCCTTCGGGTCCTGAAAGCGGCTACGTCTTCTTCGCACTGCAATCCGATTTCGGTCGTTAATTCTCGTCGCAGAACTTTCGGCGTGTCTCACGCCTACGGCGCGTTCGGACCGCACACTTGCATCTGTGCCCGTGGTTCAAGGTCTACTTGAGGGTCAAGGATGAGGCGACCGTCGCCCATCACCGAAAGCGTCGAGAGAAAGCAGCAGAGAGCATGACCGCAACCGTGACCGGGACCCGAGTTCCCGCACAGAGCAAGAAGTCGTCGGGACGTCGGCGCTTCGTCGCCTTCGGGCTTGCAGGAGTCGTCGTGGCGGCGGGTGTCGCCGGTGCGGTCGTCACCTCGAGTGCGTACTTCACCGACGAGAAGACCGTCACCACCAACACGGTGAGCACCAACTCCATCTCGATCGCTCTCAACAACGAGCGCACCACCTCCGCTCTCACGACGTTCGCGATCACCAACCTCGCCCCGTACACCACGGCGGACCTGGCGGCCTACAAGCCCGTGATGAAGGTCTTCAACGTCAAGAACTCCGGAACCGGTGACTTCAACTGGACCGGCGACATCGACACCTTCGTCCTCACCAAGACCGATGGAAGCGCCCTCCCGGGCACCACCGGCGGAGGGTCGCCGAGCTCGACTGACGCTCAGGCGAACATCTACGTGCAGTTCGGCACGCCCACTGCCTTCGACGGCAACGGCGTCCCCACGGCCGTCACCTGGGAGACGGCCCGCACGCTGGCCGATTCGCAGACGTCCACGAACAAGGAGATCGCGCAGACCTCCCTGACGGCGGGAACGACGGTCAACAAGGTCGTCCGCTTCTACATGGATTCCGCGGTCTCGAACAACTACCAGAACGTGAAGCTCAGCTACACGCTGCGCGTCAACGCCGAACAGCCTCACTGATGATGTGACGGGCGTGGGGGAGCCACCCGTTCCCCCACCCCCGTCCCCATCTCGGAGAAGCCACCCGTTTCCCCGAGAACCCCGTTGTGGAGGAGCCACCCGTTTCTCCACCGCACCCCGTTGTGGAGGAGTCACCCGTTTCTCCACCGCACCCCGTTGTGGAGGAGCCACCCGTTTCTCCACCGCACCCCGTTGTGGAGGAGCCACCCGTTTCTCCACGGCACCCCGTTGTGGAGGAGTCACCCGTTTCTCCACGGCACCCCGTTGTGGAGGAGCCACCCGTTTCTCCACGGCACCCCGTCCGCTGGAAAGTCCGTTCCGCCACCCGAGAGGTACCCGTGCGCAAGCTCAACCTGATCCGCTGGATCGCCATCGGCATCCTCGCGGCCGCGCTCGTCGTGCCGGCGGGATACCTGCTCATCGGAGGGCGCACCGTCGTCGCCATCGACGGCGGCTCGATGATGCCGACCTTCTACCGCGGCAGCGTCGTCATCGATGGTCCCGTCGCGGATGAGGATCTGGCCGTCGGAATGATGGTCACGGTGAAGGACCCGGGCGGGACCTATTTCACGCACCGGATCGTGAGCATCGACGCTGAGGGCGGATTGCACCTGAAGGGCGACGCGAACGAATTCGCCGATGACACGGTTCGCACACCCGACCAGGTGGTCGGGCAGGTCGAGACGGTGCTTCCCGCCGTACTCGGCGGAATACTGATCCAACTCCAGGAATGGCCGATGCGACTCTCGCTCCTCGTCACAGCCCTCGGACTCGCGCTGCTGCCGCTGCGCCGTGAGACCTCGGTCACCGAGCCCGCGATGTTCGAGCTCTCGACGCGAGAGCTGCTCTTCACCACCGCGGAACTGGGTGTGCGATGACCGCCCCCGTCCTCGACCGGCCCCGAGCTGCTGCCCGCTACCGCCGCGGTATCGACCAGTCCGCACTCGCGGAGGCTCCCGCGCGGCCGGCTCGCCTCCGCGGACTCGACGACACGGCCTATGCTCCGTCATCTACCGGACCCGACGTGCCGGTGAGGACGCGTACCACCGGGCGCCGTCGCTTCTCGCCCGCGCGCCTGACGCTGCGACTCGTCATCGCTGTGGTTGCGATCGCCGCGACCTTCTCCGGCATCGTCGTCTTCACGACGAACGCCTACTTCACCTCGCAGGGTCTCGTGCAGACCAACGCTGTGAACCCGGGGACGATCGCGCTCAACACCGCGCCGTCGTTCACCCTCGCCAACCTGGTTCCCCTGTCGTCCACCACGGCCACCTCCGTGTCGACGGGCAGCATCGTGAACTTCGATGTGGCCTCGGCGTCGCTCGATACGCGGGGCACCGTCGCGGTCACCAACGTGACCGACAACGCATCGGGTGCCCTTCTTCCGTGGGTACGCGTCGCCATCTACGACGGAAGCAACTGGACCACGGTGGTCGCCGCGAACGCATCGCCGAAGACGGCGGAGTTCACGATGGCCGCGAACACCACCCGGTCGATGAAGCTGCGCTTCTACCTCGACTCGGCAGCGCCCGACGCCCTGCAGGGCAAGGCCATCACCTTCACCATCACGACCCGTGGCATCCAGAGCGGCGCCGACGCGGGCACGGCGTACTGACGGATCGAGTCGAAGCATGAGGGTCTCGACGATCGCGCGCTGGAGTGCCATCACGCTCCTCGTCGCTGCGCTCGCTGTTCCGGCGGTCGCCGTCACTCTCACCGGTCACACGGTCGTCGAGGTCGACGGCCAGTCGATGGAGCCCACCTATCTCATGGGCGACGTGGTCACGATCCGCCCGGCCGCACCTTCGGACCTCGTCGTCGGCGCCGTCGTCACCGTGCAGCGACCGGAGGGCGACCGCTACACGCACCGTGTCGTACAGGTCGCCGAAGACGGATCACTGCTGCTGCGGGGCGACAACAATGAGGCGGACGACCCGGCTACCGTGCCCGTCGACCGCGTCATCGGTGTCGTCGACGGCCACCTGGGGGGCTTCTGGGCGACTCTCGCGCTGCAGAGCCAGGACTGGCCGCTCCGTGTCTGCCTCCTCGCGATAGTCGTGGCCCTCATCTTCGTCCCGGTGCTCATGCCCGGAGCGGGGTCCGAACCGCACGAAGCGCGGCCCGAAGGTCGACGACGAGCGGACCGGACTCGGGGGAGACGAAGCGCTCGAACCGAGCCGAAGCGCACACCCGCGGAGGACAGTGCGACGGGGCACCCGGCGGTCGCACTCGAGCTCATGGATTCCATCCGCTCCGAGACCGCCCGTGTTCTCCTCAGCTCGGACCGACGGCTGGTCGGCGAATACACGGTGACGACCACCCAGTCCTCGAGCGACTTCCCCGACCTGCACGTCGTCATCGACATCTCGGAGAAGATCCGACCACGTGACAAGCCGGCGGCTCACGTCGACGCTGCGGTCGGTCAGGTACCCGTCCCCGTGCGGCGGCGTGACGAGCGGATGACGGCAGCGGTTCCGTTCGACAACCCGGGGAGTGTCGCCGCCCAGGAGCTGCTCTGGTCCCGTACGGCGGGATCCATCGACACCGCGGTGCCGACGCGGCGTTCCGCTCGGGCTGCTCAGGAGCACGGCCGTCGTCGCGCGACGCGCTGACACGGACCGCTCGGCGGAGTGTCGCCCCGAGGGTCGCCGAAGCCGATCGTATGGTGAAACGGCTGCGGCTGCCGTGGGGAACAGCAACATGCAGGCAAGAGCGCGCAGGAATTCGCGCGAATGGGAACAACAGGGGGATCACGTGGGTGCAGCATCGGCCCGTCAGCACCGCAGCATGAAGCTGCGCGGTCGCGTTGGAGCGCGCACGCGAGTGTCGCGTCGGCTCGCCGCGCTCGTCGCGCTGGTCGCCGTCGGCGGATCCGCGGTCGTGGTCTCGTCCGGCGCCTACTTCACGAGCGCGCTGACGACAGCCGCTCAGACGGGCACGCTCACGACGCTTCCGTCGGTCGCCGACCTGACGGCGACGAAGTCCGGGAGCCCGACCGGTACGACCACCACGGTCGCCTGGACCGCGCCCTCGCTGTCCGCATTCACGGCGGCCGGCGCGACCCCGACGACGACGGCGACCGTCCAGCGTTCCTCGGTCAACGACTTCTCGTCGGCCTCCTCGCCGGTGACTTTGCCGACGACGAATGGAACCTCGGTCGTGGACACAACCGGGGGATCGAGTTTGAGCGGCAGCGAGGTCTCCGCCGTCGGCATGTCGGACGACGGCGCCGGCGTCTTCGCTGTGATCGGAGGGAAGGTCTTCGGGTGGGGCTCCCACGCCAACACCAGCTGGCTGACCCAGGTGCTGACCCCCACGGCGGTAGCCGGTATTCCCGAGGAGGTGACGCAGGTCACGGTGGGTCTCGAGCATGGATGCGCGTTGACCGTCACGGGTCGAGTCTTCTGCTTCGGTAACAACGGCAACGGGCAGTTGGGCAACAACAGCACGACGGCCGCAGGCGGTACCGCCGTCGAGATCAACGCCTACACCGTCTTCAACAACGAGCCCATCATCCAGATCACGGCGGGCGAGTACTTCACCTGTGCGCTGACGAGCAAGGGGACGATCGGCTGCTGGGGGCTCAACAACTACGGCCAGCTCGGCGTCGCAGCCAGCACGACCCAGAGTCTGGTTCCCGTCAAGCTCACCGTCCCGTCGGGACAGACGGACGTGTTCGCCACCTACAAGCCGATCCAGGTCGACGCCGGCCCCTGGGGCATGTGCGCCATCAAGGGGCCCTCGTCCTCGGGTACGGCTCCCGGCAACAACGAAGTAGTGGCCTGTTGGGGCCGCAACAACTGGAATCAGCTCGGCAACCAGACCATTCGCGACGTCAACCCCGTTCCGGTCAACATCCAGGACAACAACACCGTCCTGACCGGGGTCACCAAGGTCCAGGTCGCCCACGGCGTCACCTGCGTCCTGAACGACAAGACGGGCACGCTCGCCAATGTGGCCTGCTGGGGCGGCGGGGGGCTGGGACTCCTCGGAGATGGAGCCGCGTCGACCTACGCCTATCCGACCCAGCTGCAGACGACGGAGACCCAGACGGGCTTCACGAACCTGACCGTCGGCGGTGACACCGCATGCGCATCGCGAGGGAACGCCTACACCTGCTGGGGTCAGAATCAGTCCGGTCAACTCGGACGAGGCGGGTCTCTCGGCGTCAACGGGTTCTACAAGGCCGGCCCGATGAACACCACCCCGTCATCGTTCGGCAGCGATCCCATCAAGGCGATGGCGTCGAACCACAACACCAACTGCGTCGTCACAGTGAAGAAGGGCATGGCCTGCTGGGGCAATGGCTCATCCGGCAACCTCGCACGCGGTAACACGACTTCCTCCTCGACACCGCTTCCCATCCAGGTGAACTCGCTCGATGTCGTACCGGTCGACACGCCAGCTCTCACTCCCATCGCGACGCAGGTCGCCGCAGGTTCCGACGCTTACGTGACCTATGCCGTCGTCGGCGGAACGGTCTACTACTGGGGCACCACTGCTGAGACGGGCAGTACGCTCACCACGAAGACCACGGCCACCGCGGTCACCGGTTTCCCGGACGGGATCACGCAGCTCGTCACGGGTGAACAGCACGCCTGCGCTCTCGTGCCGAGCGGCACCTCGAAGGGGATCTGGTGCACGGGCGGCAACCGCTACGGTCAGCTCGGTGACGGGACGACCGTGGATAAGCTGACGTCCGCGGTGAAGGTCAACGACGCCGTGTTCGCGGGCAAGACCATCGTGAAGATCACGGCGGGACGCCAGTTCAACTGCGCGCTCACCTCGGACGGGACGATCGGATGCTGGGGATTGAACAGCAACTTCTCCTTCGGTCTCACCACGCCGGCGTCCTCCTCGACGCCTCTCATCGCCTCACCCGGAAGCGAGCTGTCAGGTGCCTCCGGTAAAGCTGTCGACATCGTCGCAGGGTCCCTCCACGTGTGCGCCGCACGCGCAGGCGGGGGAATCGCGTGCTGGGGGTCCGGCGCCTCCAACAGGCTGGGAGCAGCCAACTCGAGCGGAAACGACAGTGCGACCGCGATCCGGGTGAGCGATCCGTCGAACTTCTTCGGCACCACCCCCGTGAAGATGATGGCCGCAGACTGGTACAACACCTGCGCCATCTCAGCCAGCGCCCCCAACGTCGGGAAGGTCTACTGCTGGGGAGACAACCGCTGGGGCGTGCTCGGTACGGGGACCAAGACCGATCCCTCCCCGGCCGGGGTGCTCACCCTCGCCAGTTCCGGTACCTACTCCGGGATCACTGTGGGGACTCGTCTCGCGTGCGGGTGGCGCACTGACGCGATCGACTGCTGGGGCACGAACGACAACGGCTGGCTCGGCCGTGGCGGGTCGGCCAACTCGAACGCCCTGACGGCGGGAGCCGTTGTATCACCCACGATGCTCGGACAAGGGATCACCTCGGTGTCCGCAGGCTGGGTGCACGCTTGCGCGGTCACTGCCAAGGGAGGACTGTTCTGCTGGGGCAGCGGCGCGAACTATCAGACCAGCCAGGGGAACACGACCGACCAGTTCAACCCGATAGCCGTCCGCACCTCTTCGGGCGTCCTCTCCGGCGGCGGAACCCGATACTGCCTCGATGGTGCCGCGCTCATCGACAGCAACACCTGCTCCCTGAGCCCCAACCGCACCTACTACTACCAGATGCGTTACACCGTCGCCGGTGCGGACAACTGGCTCAGTCCACTCCAGTCCGTCACCCGCTGACCCTCCTAAGCCACCCGCGCGCGATCTGAGCAGACCGCGCGCGGGTGGCTTCGTCATGCCCGGAAATACCTGCTGCAACCTGCCGGTCCGATCGGATTCGGGCCGCGAAGTCCCCCGAATGAGGGTCATACTGCCCTCTCATGTCCTCATATGTGCGGACAGCGAATATCTGGGCCTCGGGCCGTTTGCGGCGCCAAGATCAGGCCCTCAAGATGATGATGTCCGGAAAAACCGGACCGGTCCACGAATGAGAAATGCGTGGTGCTGCAGACCGGATCGATCACGATCGGGACGGGCTGCGGGGAAAGCGACGCGGTCAGCCGCGGGCCGGAAAATCAAGGTGGGGATCTCGACATGAATGCGTTGCCTGAGACGCGGTTCCGCGTCAGCGGCGCATTCGCCGGTCAGCCGGACTAGCGACCCACAGCTTCTACATCTTCCGTGCGGAGTACGACCCGCACGGGGTGATTCGTGCTGCCCAGACGGCAGCGCTATTCGGCATGCCTGAAAGGGGGGAAACGATGAACGCAACAGACGTGCAGGACACGGCGACTCGGCCGTGCGTGCTGGTCGACAGTGCGGCCGGCGGAACGCCCATGGCCGTCACGGGCTTCGATCTCGTGCTCCCCATCGCCGTGGCCGCCGCACTCCTGATCCTCGGAGTAGCCCTCGTCGTCGCGGCCCGCCGCCGACGTGCCGAGAACGATGCGACGAGCGCTCGCCCGCTCATCTCCTCGATCGGTCTCGCCGCCATCATCGCCGTCGGCTTCTCCGGCGCGATGCTCCTCGCATCGACCACGAGCGCCCACGCCGCCGAGCAGACGACCGCAGACGCGAGCACCGCTGACGACTGCGACCTCATCTCCTACAGCATCGATCGCAGGGGGGCCGGCTCGGTCCTGCTGGGCAGCTCGCTCGTCGAGACCGAGCGCGTGACCGTGACCAATGTCACGAACGGGACGATCTCGATCGCGTTCTCCACCGACATCCTCGACGACGTCCGCCAGCTCGCGCCGTTCGTCCACGTCACCGCAGCATGCGGCTGCACGGGCGCCCCGCTGATCGACGGAGTCCTCAGCGCCAACACCGCGATCAGCGCGCCCATCCGACTCCGTGCAGGTGAAGCGCTCACGGTGACGATGCAGGCCGCGACGACCGCGTCCATCACCAACGACCTCCAGGGCAGCGAACTCACCTACGCCCTGGTCGCACACGCCATGGAGGTGTCGGCATGACCGGCGAGCGTACGCGCAGCATCAGCCGCGCCGAGATGAAGCGCATGCTGCGCGCCGCCGAGAAGGCGGGCCGCAGTGTCGCCCGCCGCAACCAGCGCCTCGCGGTGCCGGTCGGCCCGACGACGATCGCCGAGCAGATCCCCTCGATCGCCGCGGCTGCCGTCGCGGCTGCCGCAGCGGATGCGGCACCGACTCGTCGCTCGCACCGCAGCCGTCCCGCTCCCGCCGTCCGCCAGGCCCGTCCCACGCGGCGCCGCACCGAAGGGCGCGCGCTCATCGCCGCCGTCGCGCTGACCGCCGCTCTCGCGGCCGTCCTGTCGCAGGCCGACGTCAGCAGCACCCACGCCTGGTTCACGGCCAAGCAGACGACCGTCGGCAACACCGTCGGAGCCGCGATGGTCAAGGTCGCCGGCGTCGGGCCCGACCTGGACCCGTCCGCGACGGTGCAGGTCGCCAACATCCTTCCGCTGTCGCCCGCCGACGCCGCCAACCCCGCCAAGGGTTCGCGCCTCGACCTCGTCGTCCGGAACACGGGTTCGGTTCCCATCAACTGGAGCCTCTCCCTCAAAGATCTCAAGACCACGGCCGGCACCGTCGACGTCGCGTCGCTCACCAACGTGAGCTACACGGTCAACGGCGGAACCACCTGGTCCACCCCGGTGAAGCTCGCGGCGCTGACCGCGATCACCGGGTCCAATCTCGCCGCTACGGGGAGCACGAAGGTCACTGTCACCTTCAGATTCTGGTTCGACAAGGACGTCACCAATGACGCCCAAGGCGCCAAAGCGGAGTTCACAACACTCCTCGAGGCCATCCAGACCGGTGCCGCATAAAGCCGGTGCCAACGGACGCCTCTGTGTCTGATCAACCAACCATCACTGCATCACATCAATCAGAAGGAACGAACACATGTCTGAATTCATCTCGACCCCGGCTCCTCGCAAGCGCAACCGTGCGATCGCGATCGGCCTGGCCGCCGCGATCCTGACCGCCGGTGTCGCCGGCGCCGCCGTGCAGACCACGGGCGCCTGGTTCACCGCGACCAAGACCGCGACCGGCAACACGGTCACCGCGGGCACCCTGTCGCTGGGCAACCTCGGCGACAGCGCCACGGGCCTCGTCCAGGCCAGCAACGCCTACCCGATGACCGACGCGCAGGCCGTCAACGCCGCCGACACGTCGATCCCGGAGGCGGTCATCAAGATCCGCAACACCGGCACCCTGCCCCTCACCGCATCCACGGTCCTGTCGAACCTCAAGGTCACCGGCCAGTCGGGCGCGAACCTCTCGACGAGCAACGTGAAGGTCTCGATCTGGAACGGCACCGCCTGGGGAACCCCCACGCTGCTCTCCAGCATCGTGACGACCGCCCCGTCGCAGTTCACCATCACCAACCTCGCCGCGGGGGTCACCTCGGAGATCAAGCTGCGCGTCTACTTCGCCGGTGCGACCACCGATGACACCTACCAGGGCGCGAGCGTGAGCTTCGACGCCAACGCGTCCGCCATGCAGATCAACAAGCAGTAGGCCCCTCGACGTTCCGCGATCCCCCGCGGAACAGGCCCCTGATCGAGGATCCCCACATTCACCCTCGATCAGGGGCTCCCGGGAGGGCGACCGGCTTTCGTACCCTGGTCGTCCTCCCCCCTTTTTTTCCAGTCCCACCCCCAACACCTCGGAAGAGGTTGCACAAGCCTCGGAGACCCGGGGGAGGAGCACACAATGCGCACCATCTCGATCGTGCGATGGATCATCGTCGGCGTTCTCACGCTGGCGCTCGCGATCCCGGCGCTCGCCGTCAGTGTCGGCGGCCGGCTCATCGTCGAGGTGGATGGGGAGTCCATGACCCCCACCTACCAGGTCGGCGACATCATCCTCGTCCGCGAACCGACGGAGGCCGACCTCGTCGTCGGCAACGTGGTGACCGCTATCGATGGAAACGGCGACTACTACACGCACCGCATCCTCACCGTGAACGACGACGGATCCGTCAGCCTCAAGGGCGACGGCAACGCCGCCGCCGACCCCGGTTCGGTCACTCTCGACCAGCTTCGCGGCGTCGTGGAGCTCCACCTGGGCCAGCCGTGGGCCATGCTCGTCATCCAGCTCCAGCAGTGGCCTCTGCGCATCTGCCTGCTCGCCATCATCCTGGGCTTCGCCCTTCTGCCTCTCCGCTCACGTCGGGGCGGTGCCGCCGCTCCTGATGCGGTGCCGGCCGCGCCGGCTCCCGCTCCCGTCGTGGAAGCTGCTCCTGCCGCCATCGCTTCCGCAGCGTCGACGGTCGTCGCAGCCGTCGCAGCACCCGTGGCCGAGCGCACTCGTCGTCGTTCCGGCGGTCGTCGCGCCGCGGCCCCGCAGCCGAAGTCGTCGCGCCCTCGCGGTGCACGTTCGGCCCACGCCGACACCGCGACCGAGCGCACTCGCGGCCTGTTCGGGTTCGTCAAGCAGAGCCGTCGCGCCGACGCCGTCGACTCGGAGCCCGTCGCCTTCCGCTCGACCTACTCCGCTGCCGAGCCGACGAGCAGCGTGGAGACCGTGCCCACGGCGCCCGCCGCCGAGGAGCGCGACATCACGCGTCCGCAGACCGGGCCGGTCGCCCTCGCGGATTCCGCGGTCACCTCCGTTCCCGTCGAGGCGTCCCCGTTCTCGCCGCTCAGCGCGGCTCTCGTCGCCGGCCAGCCCGGCGCCTCGTACGCCGCCACCGAGTTCGTGCTCGACGTCGACCTCGATGACATCGACGAGGTCGACAATGTGGCCAACCTGGTGGGCGTTCCGGCAGGTGTCGGAGCAGAAGCGGGGATCAGTCACTCCTCCGGCTACTCGATCACCGTCGTCGACGGGCTCGACGGGCAGCCGCGAGTCAGGATCAGCCTCGACCTCGACTCCTCGGCCCTCGCGGCGGCTCTCGCCGTGGCGGCTCCGTCGCCGTCGTCCGCATCGGTGACCCCGATGCCCGTCGCGCCGGCCACGGCGTTCGCCGCTCCGGCCAGCGCCGCGGTTCAGCACGCGGCCGCGGGTCTCGCCCCGGTACTCGAGTACGCCGGCACCTCCGACGCCGCTCCGCTGCGCCGTCCCCGGCACGGCCGCCGCCGCGCCTCCTGATCACCCGTCGCGTCGGCGACACAACACCGCTCCGAGGAGCTCCGATGTCCAGCACCACTCGATCCGCGCGCCTGCGCGCGCGGATGACCGCACTCGTCCGCCGCCGGGGCGGCGTCACGCTCGCGGCCGCTCTGGTGCTGGGCCTCGGAGTGGCCGGCGTGGGGGTCGCATCGTCGGGCGCCTGGTTCACCGCGAGCGCGTCGAGCGCCGCGACCGTCACCGGCGCGACGCTCTCGATCGGCGAGGTCGGGGTCACACGCGACGCCACCACGATCAGCGTCGCGAACGTCTTCCCGATGACGGACTCCCAGTCGAGCACCCTCGCTCCCGCGCAGTGGGTCACGGTGCGGAACACGGGAACGATCCCACTGACCTGGACCATCTCGCTTGCCAACCCGCAGGCCGTCGCCCCGCTCACGTCGGCCCAGCTCGCCGGCTTCAAGTACCGTCTGCTCGCGGCCGACGGCTCTGCGCTGAGCCCGATCGGCATCTTCTCGCAGCTCCCCGCCGCGGCGAGCTCCACCAGCGCCCTCTACACCGGGCCCGAGATCCCCGCCGGAGGCGAGTACCGACTGCAGCTGAGCGCCTGGCTGGCGCCGGAGTCGGGCGACGAGTTCCAGGGCGCCTCGGCGAAGATCGACATCGTCATCAACGCCATGCAGTCGGGTGCACCCCAGGCCTCCAGCCTGCTGCCCGTCACCGCGACCGCGACGAAGGCCGGTTCGCCTGCAGGTTCGGCGACCAAAGTCGACTGGTCGGCTGCCGTCTCCTCGGCCGGCGCCATCACCCCATCCGACGTGACCTACACGGTCGAGAGATCCGAGACCCCCGACTTCGCCTCGCCCACGACCGTCTACACGGGGCAGGACCGCTCCGTCGTCGATACGACCGGCAGAGCCGTCGGCTCGGCGACCGACATCACCACCAGCAACGCGACCTACAGCGGGTCGAGCTACGTCGTCATCGGCGGGACGCTCTACGGCTGGGGCAAGCTGATCGGCGGGTCCGCCTCGGCACCCGTGGCGATCCCGGGCTTCCCCTCCGACATCGTCCAGGCATCCGCCGGGTCGGCGCATCTGTGCGCCCGCACCTCCACGAGCAGGATCTTCTGCATCGGCGAGAACAGCTACGGGCAGCTCGGAACCGGGGCCGGCGGCGCGAACGTCTCCAGCGCCCTCGAAATCGCCCCGACCGCGACGCTCTCGGGCAAGCAGATCATCGACATCGCAGCCGGAGGCCGCACCACCTGCGTGCTGACCAGCGACGGCGTCATCGCCTGCTGGGGCGACAACACCTACGGAGCGCTCGGGCGAAGCATCAGCGGTAGCTACAGCGCGACGCCCGCAGCTGTCGCGGATGCGACGGGCGGCCGACCCGCGGTGCTGGACGGCGGAAGCATCACCGGTCTCGTCGCCGGCGAGCTCAACATGTGCGCAATCAAGACCGACGGTCTCTACTGCTGGGGCGACGCATCATTCGGTCAGACATCGGGCGACGGCCGCGCGAACTATGTCCCGATGCGCAGTCAGCTCACTCCGTCGCGCTTCCCGAACACCTCCTCCGGCGTTCTCGACACCTCCGTCGGCTGGGGTTCGATCTGCGCCGTGACCACCTCGCATCAGCTCTTCTGCGCCGGCTTCAACGCCAACGGGCAGATCGGATCGACCAGTACGGGGTCCCAGTCGCGGGGGCTTCCCACTCAGCTGGTACCCGGCCGATTCGACCGGGTCACGGCTGGTCAGGCGCACACCTGCGCAGCGGGCGATGCAGGCCTCGTCTGCTTCGGCTGGGGAGCATCGGGGCAGCTCGGAACCGGTGACAACCAGAACACGAGCCCCACTCCTCGTACGGTCGACGTCGGCTTCGCCTCCGGTACGGTCGCCGCTCTGTCCGCGGGCTACGACACGACCTGCGCGCTCTCGACCTCGGGCGAGGTGCGCTGCTGGGGTGACAACGGGTCCCGACGTGCCACCGGTGCTCCGTCTCCCGCCTACGTCCTGGCGCCCACCGCGGTTTCCGGACTGGATGCGCTCGGCTGCGCGGGCGGTTCCGTCGCCTCCGGTGCGACCTGTTCACTCGAGCCGTCCCGCACCTACTACTACCGCGTCACCTACACGGTCACCGGCAACTCCGTCATCGCGCCCGCAGGCGTCGCCACTCGCGCCTGAGTGACCCTTCGGCGTCGGGCTGACGGCTGCCCGGGCGTCACGTCGAGACCCGGCGGTGGATCCCGCCGGAAGCTTCGCCGCGCCCTTCGTCGCAGGGGGTGAACGGCCGCGCACGACGGCGTTTTCGGGCGTTCACCACGCCGGAAAAAGGCCTTGTTCGCAGAGCGAATAGCGCGGCACACGCCCGCTGGGATATCGCCCTGCATATCGATAGATTCTGCCGAGCACCACATGCGACCGCGAACGAATATCCCGCATCCGGGAATTCGGAACACGCACCGTGGATGACGACCGGGGGGTCGCGTCCGACAGGGTCGTCGCAGTTATTCGGGGGAGAGAAACTCATGACCTGGTCCGCACGCACGACGAAGCGCGGGGCCGCCGTACTCGGCGCGGCAGCGCTGATCGTCGGCCTGGCAGGATTCGGCACCGTCGCATCCGGTGCCTGGTTCACGGCGAAGACGAGCACCACCGCGACCATCACCGGCGCGACGCTCTCGATCGGGAACATCGGCGCGTCCGATGAGACCTCCATCACCGTCGCCGACGTCTTCCCCATGACCGATGCTCAGGCGCCCACGATGGCCCCGTCGCAGTGGGTCACGGTTCGCAACACCGGAACGATCTCGCTCAACTGGACGATCTCGGTTGCGGGCCCCAAGGCCGTCGCCCCGCTCACCGCGGCGCAGCTGTCCGGTTTCAAGGTCCAGCTCTACAACGAGGCCGGCCAGCCGGTCTCCGGCATCCGCACCCTCGACTCGTTCGGCCCCACCGCCGTCGCGGGCGACCACCTCTTCTGGGGAACGGGTCTCGCCGCAGGCGCCTCGCAGCGCATCGGCATCCGCGCCTGGCTCACGCCCGAATCTGGCGACGCGTTCCAGGGCGCGAAGTCGACCTTCGACATCGTCATCAACGCCATGCAGGGGGAGGCGCCCCAGCCCGTCAACCTCCCCGTCGGACTCAGCGCTCTGACGGTCACGCCCGTCAGCACCGGCACCCCCTCGGGAGCCTCGACCAGGATCGAGTGGTCCGACGCCGGAGCGCAGCTCTCCGCCCGAGGATTCGCCAGCGCACCGACCTACACCGTGCAGCGCTCCGCGACCGGCGACTTCTCCGACGCGACGACCGTCTACACCGGCCCGCTGCTCACGAAGGACGACACGGTCGGCACCGGCACTCCGACCGGGAACCGCGACGCGTCGCAGATCACCGCGACATCGCGTCAGGACGCCACCTTCGCGCTCATCGGCGGCAAGGTCTACGCCTGGGGCTCCATCTACAAGGCCGACCTCCGCTCCGCGGGCAACTACTGGCTGCAGACGGGCAAGGCGCAGGAGATCACCGGCTTCCCGGGTGCCGTCACCCAGATGTCCGCCGGCCGCGATCACTTCTGCGCCGTCATCGAGACAGGGCAGGTCTACTGCGCCGGCTTCAACGGCCGGGGACAGCTCGGAAACGGCTCGACGAACGACGCGCTGAACGGCGCGGTCGCCGTGACCGACACGAACGGCGTCTTCACCGGCAAGCGCATCGTCCAGGTCGACGCGGGGGAGTACTTCACCTGCGCTCTCGCCTCGGACGGGACCGTCGGCTGCTGGGGTGACAACGCGCACAAGCAGCTCGGCTCCTCCACCGCGGGAAGCACGTCGAACGTGCCCGTCGTCGTGAACGGTACGGGCAGCTCGACTCCCGCGGCCGTGCTCGGCGCGACTCCGGCGAAGATCTCGGCGGGCGGCTCCTTCGCCTGCGTGCTCGCTCCGACGAGCGCCGCTGCGGGTAAGTCCGCAGCGTGCTGGGGCGAGGCCGGTTCGGGCCAGCTCGGCGCCGCGATGTCGACCGATTCGGCGACCCCGGTGCTCGTGAAGGACACCGCCGGACTGCTCGTGGGCGCATCGCAGATCTCGACCGCATCGGGTACCGCCTGCGTGATCACCAACGCCACGACGGCTGCCAACGTGGTCTGCTGGGGTCTGAACGACCGCAGCCTGCTCGGCGACGGCGGCACGAACAGCTCCAGCACGCCGGCGCGGATCACCACCTCGGCGACCGGATTCGACTTCCTCGAGCTCGGCACGAGCGTCGCCTGCGCAGGCAAGGCGTCGGCCGTCTACTGCTGGGGCAACGACTGGGCAGGACAGCTGGGCCGCGGAAACACCAACGACGCGAACTACAAGCCCGCCGCCATCACCGACACGAACAAGGCGCTGGACGGCTCGTCCTACACCGATGTCGCCGCCGGTTGGACGCACACCTGTGCGATCAACGCTGCGGGCGCGGTCGCCTGCTGGGGCCTGTCGCACCAGTTCCAGATGGGCAACGACGACACCGGCACCGATGGTCAGGGCAAGGTGAACGGCGCGGGCACGACGAACGTCCCCGTCCAGGTCAAGCTCGCCGGCACGAACCTCGACGGACAGAGCACCTCGCTGGTCTGCGCGGCGGGTGCGCCCAAGCTGAGCGACAGCACGTGCGGTCTCTCTCCCAAGGTCGCCTACAGCTACCGGGTGGGCTACACCACGCCCGACGTCGCCGACTGGTCCAGCGAGACGGTCACCGCCGTCCGCCGGTAAGCAGCGTGACGCCGCCGCGGACGAGGCGGCTCAATCGAGGGGTGCGACGGGATAACCGCCGCGCCCCTCGATTCTTTTGCGACGAAATTGCTCATCGAGTCAGCGATATTCGTACGGCGAATAGCTCGCACTTGCATTAGTTGTCCTCGCACTTATTCCGTCGATAGCGTGGTTTCAATCAATATCGGCGGATGATTCCGGCTCTTTGAAATTACGAGCCGATCATCGACTGCGACATCCGGCCAGGGGCCGCGAGCCGCAGGGCCGGCCAACCACAGGGGACACACCATGCAGAAGACCGCAGCCGGGCGCACGCGCCGGGCGATCTCGATCATCGGAGCGCTGGCGCTCATCGCCGGTATCGCCGGTGTCGGCACCGTCGCCTCGGGCGCGTGGTTCACCGCCACCAAGTCGGCGTCCGCGAGCGTGACCGGCGCGCTGCTGACCATCGGCGAGATCGGCAAGACCAGCGATCAGAAGACGGTCGCGGTGGCCGATGTGTACCCGATGACCGACGATCAAGCGGCCGTGTCAGCACGGTCGGAGTGGGTGACGGTGCGCAATACCGGCACCATTCCGCTGGACTGGACGATGTCGATCGTCAACCCCCAGGCGACAGCACCGCTGACCGCCGCTCAGCTCGCGAACTTCCGCTTCCGTCTCTACGACGAGGCCGGCACCGCCCTCACCGCTCCGCTCACGCTCGGGGCCATGCCTGCCACCGTGATGCCGGCAGGCTTCCAGACTCGGGGGAGCGCCCTCGCCGCCGGAGGACAGACGAAGGTCGAGCTGCGCGTCTGGCTCTCGGCCGAGTCGCAGAACGAGTTCCAGGGTGCCCGAGCCGCGTTCAACGTCGTCATCAACGGCATCCAGAACGGCGCCGGCGGATTCCCGTCGATCGCGCAGTCGCTCACGGCGGTCAAGAGCGGCCAGCCTGCGGGTGCGTCGACCGCGCTGTCGTGGACCGACGTGTCCTCCGCCCTCGCCTCTTCGGGGATATCCGGCGCCCCGACCTATACCGTCGAACGGGCGGATAACCCCGATTTCGCAGGATCCTCGGTCGTCTACTCCGGAATCGGCACCACTGCATCGGACGACGTCGACGGAGCCCCCGTGCTTCCCGACGGACAGCCCGGCAATGTGTTGATGGGCTCAGAGGCGCGGTCGATCGCCCTGGGCGGCTCGACGGCCTGTGCGCGTCTCGCCGACAGCAGCGTCTCCTGCTGGGGAAAGGCGAACGGAGTGGAACGGGGTCCTGGCGTGTGGTACCAGTCGATGGGCCCGACCGCGCCCGTTCGCCTCACGGGAACTCTGGCCAACACCTACGCCGTGGGCACGCCGTCCGTCGACGATTGGGGCGACGCGTGCAGCATCGTGCTCGACGGCGGCATCCACTGCCGCGGCGGGTATTCGGGCAACGGCAATCTTTCGACCGAGCCTTGGCCGGTGTCGGTGACTCGCACGTCGCCGCTTTCGAACGACTCGGCGGCGGAACTGACGCAGAACTACCTTTACGGCGGGACCTGCTTCGTGACGAACCGCGGAAAGGTCGGCTGCTGGGGGCACCCCCACTACGGAGCGATCGGTTCCTTCTCCGATCAGGGTGTGCCGATCAATATGAGCACCGGTTCCCTCGCGACGCGCACCGTTCGCCACATCACCTCGGCCGTCTCGGTGACCTGTGCCTCCGCAACCGACAACACCATCTCCTGCTGGGGCACCAACCTGAACGGCTCGCTGGGCAACGGCGGTGCGGGAACCGTCACGAACCCGCGCGTCCGGACGACACTGCCGGCCGAGTACGACCTGAAGGGAACGACAACGCCCGTCCTCGTCGACACGAGCATGATGACCGGTCAGGGCATCTCATCCATCGTGGGGGGACAGAACGTCGTCTGTGCGCTGACCGGTGCGAGCAACGTGTACTGCTGGGGCAAGCTCGGCAGCTGGAAGGACTTCGGCGGCAAGCCCACGAAGGTGGACACCGGCTCGTTGACCAACATCTCGCAGATCGCCGTCACCGCATCGGGCCTGTGCGCCCTCCAAGAGGGAAACGTCTACTGCTGGGGGACCGACGTGTCGGGCGAGCTCGGCTTCGGGAGCGCCCAGACCAAGAACACGCCGACCAAGCTGACGAGCGGAATCCTGGCCACGCAGTCGGTGACGCAGCTCGTCGCCCAGAACAGGGACACCTGCGTGCTCACCTCGGCCGGATCGGTTAGCTGCTGGGGATCGAATCAGTGGGGAGTTGCCGACTACAACAAGTCGGGCACCGCGGTGAGGGTCGCCGGCGACAAGACGGTCAGCACCGTCAACACCGCAACGACCTGCGGCACTGCCAACAAGATCGACGCGAACAGGTGCTCGCTGCGCACGGACGGTGCGTACTACTACCGCGTCAGCTACACGGTCGCAGGGGTTTCGGGTTGGACGAGTCCGTTCGTCCGCGCAACCCGAAGCTGAGTTTCACCGCACGGCGGTCCGAGGCGCATGCACGGGATGACCCGGGCATGCGCCTCCCGTCTGGGCGAGGGCCCCGCTGTCGCCGATGGCCGGGCGGCGACCATCGAATGACCTCTCTGGATGGTCTCGTGCTCACCGCCCCGGCTCCGGCCACCCGCAGCTGTGACATCCGCGAACAGATCAAGCGATGTTCGTCACGCGAATATCGGGGCATATAGCAAGATGCGGGAATTGGTGGACGGCCGTAGCTTGGATATGCGCATTTAGTCGACTTCTTTTGGCCTGGCGAAGGTCAGGGTCGAATGGGTCGGGGGGATACGAACAATGCGGATTCGAAAGCGTTTTCGCGCCATCCGGTGGCCATATCGCGCCGTCGCCATCGCGGCGGCGGGGCTGGCGATGCTCGGCGCGCTGACCATACCTTCGACGGGCGCCTACTTCACGGCCAGCGGTTCGACCTCAGCCAATACCGCTGCTGCTGCCTCGCTGCCCGCCGTCGCGATCGCCGCGAAAGGCGCCTCCGGCGGACAGTCCACCGAGCTCTCCTGGTCGTCTCCCGACCTGACGGGATGGCCCGCCGACGCGGTACCGCAATACACCGTCGAACGCTCGGCGTCGGGGGACTTCCGGGACGCCACGACCATCTATCAGGGGCCGAATCGCACCTTCGTCGACAGTGCAACGGGCAGCACCGCGAACGTCTGGTCCCGCCTCGTCGGAAATGCCGATCTCATCAGTGAGAGCAACGGCGTCGACGCGACACGGGTCGTGAGGGTCGGGGGACGTTTCTACCGGTTCGGAGCAGCCGCCCCCGGCGGCCCGACAGAGGTGTCCGGATTTCCGGCAGGCGTGACAAAACTTTCCGCCGGGTCCAATTTCTACTGCGGTATGACCGCGACAGCCGTCTACTGCGGCGGGGACAACAGCTACGGGCAGCTGGGCGACGGAACCAAGACGAGCCGCCCGCTCACCGCGGCCAAGGTGGTCGACCCCACGGGTGCATTCGCGCGACAGGGCGTCGCCGACATCGCGGTCGGAAAAGCGCACGTGTGCGTTCTGGACAACGCGTCGATGATCTGGTGCTGGGGGTACGGCTACTACGGTCAGCTCGGACCCGGTTCGACCACGCAGAGCACGACGCCGATCGTTCTCTCGCGATCGGCGACGGACCCGGCTGCTCCGCGAGTCTTCTATCAGAACCAGCCGACCGCCATCGCGGCATCGAACGACCTCACCTGCGCCGTGACGCCGGCCGGGGTCTACTGCTGGGGCGCGCAGGCCGCCTACTACCAAACCCTCAAATCGCGTCCCGCCCCGTTCGCCATGATGTACGCCAACGGTGCAGCCATCACGGGCGTCCAGAGCATCGCTGCTGGCCAGGGGGCGTTCTGCGCCATCGTCGGCGCAGCCCGCGAGGTGACCTGCTGGTTCAGTTCGATGACGGACACGGGATCCAAGTTCCCGTCGGATTCGCAGGCCCAGAAGATCCCGGTCGGGGGCGACTTCACCCGCGTCGCCGTCTCGGGCGGCGGCAGCGCGACCGCCTGTGCGGCGCGATCCGCGCAGATCGTCTGCTGGGGGACGGCTGCGCTGGTCGGCACGGCCACCACTACCCGGTATCCCCGGTCGAGCGGAGGGATCTGGACCGGATGGCAGGGGCAGGGATGGCGGGAGCTTTCCATCGGAACCGTTGACGACTCGGCTGGCCTGATCGGCTCGGCGCCGTTGCGCGGTCTCATGGTCGATGGCACCGACAGCTGCGCCGTCAGCAATGCCGGGACGATCGCCTGTTGGGGCAAAGGACAGATGTACGGGTACGCCGTAACTGACAGGGCGAGTCTGACGCCCACCCCCCTCCTCGCATTCGGACCCGGCTGTGCCGGGCAGGCGGTCGTGACGAGCTCCGGCTGCTCCCTCGACCCTTCGGTCAAGTACTCGTATCGCGTCTCCTACAAGATCCCCAACTACGGGAGCGCGTGGGTGAGCCCGTCGATCACCGCCGCACGCAGCTGAGGGCAGGCCTCGGCGAGCTGAGTGTCTCGGAGGCGCAACCACGCTCGCGCCGCGCCCATCCTCATCGCGGGAGCGCTGGCCGACGAGCTGACAGCGCATGAATGGAGACTCCGTTCGCGGGTGCTCCGCTGTCGCGAATAAGTCCAAGTCGCCTTCGCGGCGTCGGAGAGCAGCATTCGCCCGGCGAATATCCGGATAGGCGCAGATTTTGCCCGCCGGACTACGGATGGGAAAATTTCTTTGCATGAATATCGCGCGGGACCACATTAATTCGATTTCAGTGGTTTCGAGTGCGGGGCGTAGGTCACCTCGGGGGGAACTGACATGGAAAGAACGACGAGGCGCGGAGCCCGCGCAGGAGTTGCGGCGCTTGGCGCCGTGGCACTGATTCTCGGCGTGGTCGGCTTTGGGACAGTCGCTTCCGGGGCCTGGTTCACCGCGAGCTCTTCCGCGCGCGCTTCGATCACAGGCGCGACGCTCAGCATCGGGGAGATAGGTGCATCAGCCCAGACCACCGTCGCCGTCTCGGGGGTCTACCCCATGACTGACGGCCAGGCGGGGGGTGGCGCACGATCCGAGTGGATCAATGTCCGCAACACGGGCAGTCTCCCCCTCGACTGGACCCTCTCGGTCGTGAACCCGAAGGCACAGGCGCCTCTCGCCGCCGAGAAGCTTGCGAACTTCCGATTCCAGCTCTTCAGCGAGCAGGGCATCGCTCTCGGGCAGGTGCAGACCCTCGGCTCGCTGCCGATCGCCGCGACATCGGGCGCCTACCAGACCGCCGGGAGCGGTCTCGCCGCCGGTGGGACGACCCGTGTGGAGATCCGCGTCTGGCTCTCCGTCGACTCCGGCAACGAGTTCCAGGGAGCCCAGGCGACTTTCGATGTCGTCATCAACGCCATTCAGAACGGTGCTCCCACGAGGCTTCCGTCAGCGGTCGAATCCTTCCAACCCAGCTACCTTGGCGCGGGCGATCACGGCAGCTGCCTCATCGATTCCAGCGATACGGTCAAGTGCTGGGGATCTACGTCGTGGGGACGTATGGGCGACGGCACGTTCACGGAAGGCTTCTCCGCGAAGCAATCGCAGCCCACGCCGCAGACGCTGGCCGTTCCCGCGGGCGTCGTTCCTGCGCGAGTGGCCACCTCTCCTTCGGATACCTGCATACTCTCGACGCAGCAGGAGCTGTTCTGCGTGGGGTACAGCGACGGGTCATCCACCAAGACCACCAAGGACGGGGTGTTGCGCAAGCCCGCGAATCTGGGGCGAGTCGCTGATGTGTCCGTCAACGGGGACAAGAAATGCGCCGTTGACGCTGCCGGTCGTGTGTGGTGCTGGGGATACAACGTGAACCTGCTCGCCGGGCCGTATACCCCGGGCGAGACGTTCGTGATGACGCCGCGGCTCATCGCTGGCGATCTCGCGACGCGCGAGGTGACGCAGGTCGAGGTCGGTGCCGGAGGCATATGCGCCCTGACTCGAGAATCGTCCATCTATTGCTGGGGAGACGATGTGGCTCGGCGAGGCCTTCTCGGCGACGGAACAGTCGGCAAGGCTTATTCCGCCCCCGTGCCCGCTGATCTCAGCCTCGTTCCTGAGGGCGACAAGCTCGTCAGGCTGGAGGACGGGGATGGAGCGACCACACTGTGCGCCGTCGGAGCGAGCGGCACTCGGTACTGCTGGGGCGAAGCGGGGGGAGGGATCGACGCTGCAGGCAAGCCGATTTCGACATCTCGCCCGACGCCGATGCGTATTCCCGGCCACGATCACTTCGAGACCTTGACGTCCACCCTCTCGGGGCTGTGCCTGCTGGATGAGGGACGTGTCTTCTGCTGGGGCACGCAGAACGTAGTCGAGCTGGCCACTGGCAAGTCGGGTGGAGCTTACGCCAGTCCGACCATGGTGGGAGGGCTACTGGCCGATGGAAACGTCGTGGCCCTTCAAACCAAGCCCTACGGTGGCTGTGCGCAACTCAACGACGGACGTGTCGCCTGCTGGGGGTTCGGCACCTATCAGGCCGGTGACGGCAGGGCTGCGACGGCCGACATCTCCGTACCGACGAATGCTGCCTTGGTTCTGGCGAAGCGCTGAGTACGATCGAACCACCTCGAATGGGGCTCGCCGCCCCGTTCGGCCGACAGTCCGCACGGGCTCTGTCAAACGGGCAACGGATGGCACGAGCTGAGAGTCGACCCTTCGCGTGTGCAGCGTCGGACTGTTGCGCCGTCAAGCCGCGCTCTGCGAGCTGACGAGCCGCGACACGCCCGGGTTGCACGGTGGGTGGGGGTGTGGCAAACTCTTCTAGTTCCACATTCCGGCCGTTGTGTTCCACGCGCGGCGCAGGATCACTGCCAGGCAGTGCATAGCTACTCCGTTCGCGGGGGATACGGGCTAGGCCGCAGGCAGAAGAACAGGAAGCCCCGCACCGGGTGCGCGGGCTGTCGTCAGGCTCCATCCTCTCGGATCCTCCTTCAGGAGTGCGCCGGGAACACGTGTGCGAACGCGTGCCCAGGTGGAGCGGGTCGGCCCATTGACAGAAGAACAGTGCTGCGAGAAACGCAGGCCCGCAACGGTCTGCGACACGACACGTCCTGCTTGCAGGGCAACACGAACGAAGGAAGTGAGTGACAGATGGCGGGACAAAAAATCCGCATCCGACTCAAGTCGTATGACCACGAGGTCATCGACAGCTCCGCACGCAAGATCGTCGACACGGTCACCCGCGCGGGTGCGAGCGTCGTCGGCCCCGTGCCGCTGCCCACCGAGAAGAACGTGGTGGTCGTGATCCGCTCGCCGCACAAGTACAAGGACAGTCGGGAGCACTTCGAGATGCGCACACACAAGCGCCTCATCGACATCATCGACCCGACGCCCAAGGCCGTCGACTCCCTCATGCGACTCGACCTCCCGGCCGACGTCAACATCGAGATCAAGCTCTAAGGAACCGCCAGTGTCTACCGCTACACGGACATTCACGGGCCTGCTGGGCACCAAGCTCGGCATGACCCAGGTATGGGATGCAACCGGCAAGCTCGTTCCGGTCACCGCCATCCACATCACGCCCAACGTCGTGACCCAGATCCGCACCCCCGAGAAGGATGGCTACGCAGCCATCCAGATCGCGTCGGGCGCCATCGACCCCCGCAAGGTCAACAAGCCTGCGACCGGTCACTTCGACAAGGCCGGCGTCACGCCGCGCCGCCACCTCACCGAGGTCCGCACCGCTGACGCGGCGAACTACGAGCTCGGCCAGGAGATCACCGTCGAGGCTCTGCCCGTCGGAACCAGGATCGACGTCGTCGGCACCAGCAAGGGCAAGGGCTTCGCCGGTGTCATGAAGCGTCACAACTTCAAGGGCGTCTCCGCCTCGCACGGTGCTCACCGCAACCACCGCAAGCCCGGCTCCATCGGCGCCTCCTCGACGCCCAGCCGCGTCTTCAAGGGAATGCGCATGGCCGGCCGCATGGGTGGGGACCGCACCACGATCCTGAACCTGACGGTCGTCGCCGTCGACGTCGAGAAGGGCCTGCTGCTCGTCAGCGGCGCCGTCCCCGGCGCCCGCGGCCGCAACGTCTTCGTCCGCAACGCCGTGAAGGGAGCCTGACCATGGCTTCGCTCGAGATCAAGGGCGGCACCGGAAGCGTCGAGCTTCCCGCCGAGCTCTTCGACGTCCAGACCAACGTGCCGCTGCTGCACCAGGTCGTCGTCGCGCAGCTCGCCGCAGCCCGCCAGGGCACCCACAAGACCAAGAACCGCGGCGAAGTGTCCGGTTCCGGTGTCAAGCCGTTCAAGCAGAAGGGCACCGGCCGCGCCCGTCAGGGTTCGGTCCGCATGCCCCAGCACCGTGGTGGTGGCGTCGTGCACGGACCCGTGCCCCGCGACTACTCGCAGCGCACCCCCAAGAAGATGATCGCCGCCGCACTCCTCGGAGCACTCTCCGACCGCGCCCGCGGTGACCGCCTCCAGGTGGTCTCGACCCTCTCGCAGGGCGAGTTCCCCTCAACCAAGGCCGCCGCTGAGCTGCTCGCCTCGATCGCCGGCAAGAACGTGCTCATCGTTCTCGACCGCGCCGACGAGGTCAGCTGGAAGAGCGTCCGGAACCTGCGGAACCTGCACGTCATCACCTGGGACCAGCTGAACGCCTACGACGTGCTCGTCTCCGACGACATCGTCTTCACCAAGCAGGCCTTCGACGCCTTCGTGGCCTCCAAGACGAAGAACGAGGTGACCGCATGAGCGGCTACAACAAGGACCCGCGCGACATCATCGTCTCGCCCGTCGTCTCCGAGAAGAGCTACGGCCTGATCGACGAGGGCAAGTACACCTTCGTCGTCGACCCGCGCGCGAACAAGACCGAGATCAAGCTCGCCATCGAGAAGATCTTCGGCGTCGAGGTCGCATCGGTGAACACCCTCAACCGCAACGGCAAGACGCGTCGGACCAAGTTCGGCCTCGGCAAGCGCAAGGACACCAAGCGCGCCATCGTCACGCTGAAGTCCGGCTCGATCGACATCTTCACGGCTGTCGGCTAGGCGCAGGAGAAACACACATGGCTATTCGCAAGTACAAGCCCACAACGCCCGGTCGCCGTGGCTCGTCGGTCGCCGACTTCGTCGAGATCACGCGCACCACGCCCGAGAAGTCGCTGCTGCGCCCCCTGAGCAAGTCCGGTGGACGCAACAACCAGGGTCGCATCACGACCCGTCACATCGGTGGTGGCCACAAGCGCCAGTACCGCGTGATCGACTTCCGTCGCAACGACAAGGACGGCGTCAACGCCAAGGTCGCTCACATCGAGTACGACCCCAACCGCACGGCCCGCATCGCGCTGCTGCACTACGTCGACGGCACGAAGCGCTACATCATCGCGCCGAACAAGCTGTCGCAGGGTGACATCGTCGAGTCCGGCCCCGCCGCCGACATCAAGCCCGGCAACAACCTGCCGCTGCGCAACATCCCCGTCGGTACCGTCATCCACGCGATCGAGCTCCGCCCCGGCGGAGGCGCCAAGATGGCACGCTCCGCCGGTGCGAGCGTCCGCCTCGTCGCCAAGGACGGCCCCTACGCGCAGCTCCGCCTGCCGAGCGGCGAGATCCGCAACGTCGACGTGCGCTGCCGCGCCACCATCGGCGAGGTCGGCAACGCCGAGCAGTCGAACATCAACTGGGGCAAGGCCGGCCGCATGCGCTGGAAGGGCGTCCGCCCGACCGTCCGCGGTGTCGCCATGAACCCCATCGACCACCCGCACGGTGGTGGTGAGGGCAAGACCTCCGGTGGACGTCACCCGGTCAGCCCGTGGGGTCAGGCCGAGGGCCGCACCCGTAGTCGCAAGAAGGACAGCGACAAGCTCATCGTTCGTCGTCGCAACGTCGGCAAGAAGCGTAAGTAGGAATAGGTAGATGCCTCGCAGTCTGAAGAAGGGCCCCTTCGTCGACGACCACCTGCTCCGCAAGGTGCAGGTCGCCAACGAGACGGCCTCCAAGAACGTGATCAAGACCTGGTCGCGCCGTTCGATGATCATCCCCGCCATGCTCGGCCACACCATCGCCGTGCACGACGGCCGCAAGCACATCCCGGTGTTCGTCACCGAGACGATGGTCGGCCACAAACTGGGCGAGTTCGCGCCCACCCGCACCTTCCGCGGCCACGAGAAGGACGACAAGAAGGGCCGTCGCCGCTAACGCGGTGACGACAGAAGGAGGAGAGAGATGGTTGAGTCGATCGCACGCGTGCGACACATCCGCGTGACCCCTCAGAAGGCCCGTCGCGTCGTTGACCTCATCCGCGGCCGCCAGGCCACCGAAGCGCTCGCGATCCTGAAGTTCGCGCCGCAGGGTGCCAGTGAGCCCGTGTACAAGCTGGTGGCAGCCGCCATCGCCAACGCACGTGTCAAGGCGGACCAGGAGAACAGCTACCTCGACGAGAGCGACCTGGTCATCGCCAAGGCGTTCGTCGACGAGGGGACCACGCTCAAGCGGTTCCAGCCGCGTGCCCAGGGCCGCGCGTTCCGCATCAACAAGCGCACCAGCCACATCACCGTGGTGCTCGCGACCCCCGACGTCATCGTCGCTGGCCGCCCGGCGCGCAAGACCGCGAAGGCGAGCAAGTAATGGGACAGAAAGTAAACCCGTACGGTTTCCGTCTCGGCATCACCACCGACCACGTCTCGCGCTGGTTCTCCGACAGCACCAAGGCCGGACAGCGCTACAGCGACTTCGTCGCCGAGGACGTCAAGATCCGTCAGCTGCTCCTGAAGCAGCTCGACCGTGCCGGTGTCGCCAAGATCGAGATCGAGCGCACCCGTGACCGTGTGCGCGTCGACATCCACACCGCCCGTCCGGGCATTGTGATCGGCCGCCGCGGCGCCGAGGCCGAGCGCATCCGCGCCGACCTCGAGAAGCTGACCGGCAAGCAGATCCAGCTGAACATCCTCGAGGTCAAGAACCCCGAGCAGGAAGCTCAGCTCGTCGCCCAGGGCATCGCCGAGCAGCTGTCCGCACGTGTCGCGTTCCGTCGCGCCATGCGCAAGGGCCTGCAGGGCGCTCAGCGCGCCGGCGCCAAGGGCGTCCGCGTTCAGGTCTCCGGCCGCCTCGGCGGTGCGGAGATGAGCCGCTCCGAGTTCTACCGCGAGGGCCGCGTGCCCCTGCACACGCTCCGCGCCAACATCGACTACGGCTTCTACGAGGCCAAGACGACGTTCGGTCGCATCGGCGTGAAGGTCTGGATCTACAAGGGCGACATCACCAACAAGGAGCTCGCCCGCGAGCAGGCCAACCAGAAGTCGCAGCGCCCCGAGCGCCGCGACGGCGGCCCCCGCGGACGTGGACCGCGTGACAACGCGCCGGCTCCCGTCGCAGAAGGAGCGAGCGCTTAATCATGCTGATCCCCCGCAAGGTCAAATTCCGCAAGCAGCACCACCCGGGTCGCAGTGGCCAGGCCACCGGTGGCACCAAGGTGAGCTTCGGAGAGTTCGGAATCCAGGCACTCACCCCCGCGTACGTGACCAACCGTCAGATCGAGTCCGCTCGTATCGCCATGACGCGTCACATCAAGCGTGGTGGAAAGGTCTGGATCAACATCTACCCCGACCGTCCGCTCACCAAGAAGCCCGCCGAAACCCGCATGGGTTCCGGTAAGGGTTCGCCCGAGTGGTGGGTCGCCAACGTCAAGCCGGGCCGCGTCCTCTTCGAGGTCGCCGGCGTCGATGAGACCCTCGCCCGCGAGGCTCTCACCCGGGCCATTCACAAGCTGCCGCTCAAGGCACGCATCATCAAGCGCGAGGAGGGAGACGCCTGATGGCTATCGGATCCAAGGAGCTCGCCTCCACCGAGCTCGACACCCTCGAGGACGAGCGCCTCGTCGACGAGCTGAAGAAGGCCAAGGAAGAGCTGTTCAACCTGCGCTTCCAGTCGGCCACCGGTCAGCTCGAGAGCCACGGACGTGTCCGCGCCGTCAAGCGCGACATCGCCCGCATCTACACCGTCATCCGTGAGCGCGAGCTCGGCATCCGCGCCACCCCGGCGCCCGTCGAGGCCCCCGCGAAGGCGGAGAAGAAGAGCCGCGCGAAGAAGTCCGACGCAGCCGTGGCCGAGAAGCCCGCTGCCGACGACGCGGCCGAAACCGCTGAGGAGACCAAGTAATGGCCAAGGTTCAGGCACCCACGGGCCACGAGTCCGCGGCCCACGACGTCAAGGTCGAAGGCGAGCGCGGCTACCGCAAGAGCCGCCGCGGCTACGTCGTGTCCGACAAGATGGAGAAGACCATCGTCGTCGAGGTCGAAGACCGCGTGAAGCACCCGCTGTACGGCAAGGTCATCCGCCGCACCACCAAGGTGAAGGCGCACGACGAACTCGGCACCGCCGGTGTGGGCGACCTCGTCCTCATCAGCGAGACCCGTCCGCTGTCGGCCACCAAGCGCTGGCGCCTCGTCGAGGTCCTCGAGAAGGCCAAGTAGGCCTCGGCCTTCTTCGACACAGGAGATAAGAAGTGATTCAGCAAGAGTCAAGGCTCAAGGTCGCCGACAACACCGGCGCCAAGGAGCTGCTCACCATCCGCGTTCTCGGTGGCTCCGGCCGTCGCTACGCCGGACTCGGTGACGTGATCGTCGCGACGGTCAAGGACGCGATCCCCGGCGGCAACGTCAAGAAGGGCGACGTCGTCAAGGCTGTCATCGTCCGCGTCGTCAAGGAGACCCGTCGTAACGACGGCTCCTACATCAAGTTCGACGAGAACGCCGCCGTCATCCTCAAGAACGACGGCGACCCCCGTGGAACGCGCATCTTCGGCCCCGTCGGCCGCGAGCTGCGCGACAAGAAGTTCATGAAGATCGTGTCTCTCGCACCGGAGGTGATTTGAGAAATGGCAAAGATCAAGAAGGGCGACCTCGTCCAGGTGATCTCGGGCGCAAGCCAGACCCGCGGCGGTGACCGCGGCAAGCAGGGTCGCGTCATCGAGGTGCTCGTCGAGCAGAACCGTGTGATCGTCGAAGGCATCAACTTCGTCACCAAGCACACCCGCGTCGGCCAGACCCAGCGCGGCACCAAGACCGGTGGCATCGAGACCGTCGAGGCCCCGATCCACATCTCGAACATCGCGCTCGTCGACCCCGACAGCAAGAAGCCGACCCGCGTGGGACACCGCGTGGAGCAGGTGACCAAGGACGGCGTCACCAAGGACGTGCGCGTCCGTTACGCCAAGAAGTCAGGTAAGGACCTGTAATGACCGACACAACGACTGCCGCGCCCGCTGGCAAAATCCAGCCGCGCCTGAAGCAGAAGTACCGCGCTGAGATCCTCCCCGCACTCAAGGAGGAATTCGGTTTCGGCAACGTGCACCAGGTTCCCGGCCTCGTCAAGGTCGTCGTCAACACCGGTGTCGGCGAAGCCGCCCGCGACGGCAAGATCATCGACGGTGCTGTTGCAGACCTCACCAAGATCACCGGCCAGAAGCCGCAGGTCACCAAGGCTCGCAAGTCGATCGCACAGTTCAAGCTCCGCGAGGGACAGCCGATCGGCGCCCACGTGACGCTTCGCGGCGACCGCGCATGGGAGTTCCTCGACCGCCTCATCTCGCTCGCCCTGCCCCGCATCCGCGACTTCCGCGGCCTCTCGGACAAGCAGTTCGACGGGAACGGCAACTACACCTTCGGTCTCCAGGAGCAGAGCGTGTTCCACGAGATCGACCAGGACCGCATCGACCGCGTCCGTGGTTTCGACATCACCATCGTCACCACTGCGAAGACGGACGACGAGGGCCGAGCACTGCTCAAGGCCCTCGGCTTCCCGTTCCGCAACGCCGAGAACGCGTAGCAAGTACATAAGTGAAGTAAGCTCTCCCGGGCGTTTCTTGCGCCTGGGAGAGCATCCCTTTGTCCGGCGAACCCGTCGGACAAGCACCACAGGTCCTCATCCGGTGTACCGGATGGCGAAACCTGGTGAATGAGAGAAGTACATCCATGACAATGACCGATCCGGTTGCCGACCTCCTCACGAGGCTCCGCAACGCGAACTCGGCCTTCCACGAGACGGTCTCGCTGCCGCACTCGAAGCTCAAAGGCCACATCGCCGACATCCTCAAGTCGGAGGGTTACATCGCCGACTGGAAGGTGGAGGACGCCCGCGTCGGAAAGACGCTGACCCTCGACCTCAAGTACGGCCCCAACCGCGAGCGCAGCATCGTCGGCATCAAGCGCGTCTCGAAGCCCGGCCTCCGCGTCTACGCGAAGTCCACCGAGATCCCCACGGTGTTCGGCGGCCTCGGCGTCGCCATCCTGTCCACCTCGTCGGGTCTGCTCACAGACCGCCAGGCCTCCAAGAAGGGTGTAGGCGGAGAAGTCCTCGCCTACGTGTGGTGACCGTCCATGTCTCGTATCGGTAGAGCACCCATCGACATCCCCTCGGGTGTCGACATCAACGTCGACGGTCGCCTCGTGACCGTCAAGGGCCCGAAGGGCGAGCTCGCGCTCACCGTCGCCGCCCCCATCGAGGTCGCCATCGACGGGAGTCAGGTCGTCGTGACCCGTCCCGACGACGAGCGCGAGTCGCGCTCGCTCCACGGCCTCACTCGCACCCTCATCGCGAACAACGTGATCGGCGTCACCCAGGGCTACTCCAAGAGCCTCGAGGTCGTCGGTACCGGTTACCGCGTCACCGCCAAGGGCAGCTCGATCGAGTTCGCCCTCGGCTTCTCGCACCCCGTCACGGTCGAGCCGCCGGCAGGCATCTCGTTCCAGGTCGAGGGCAACAACAAGCTCACGGTCTCCGGCATCGACAAGCAGGCCGTCGGCGAGGTTGCAGCGAACATCCGCAAGATCCGCAAGCCGGAGCCCTACAAGGGCAAGGGCGTCCGGTACGCCGGAGAGAACGTCCGTCGCAAGACCGGAAAGTCAGGTAGGTAATCATGGCCACCGTCATCCGCGGCAAGAGCAAGTCGGCCGCGCGCGGCCGTCGCCACAGCCGCCTGCGCAAGAAGATCGAAGGAACGGCCCTGCGGCCGCGCCTCGTCGTCACACGTTCTGCACGCCACGTCTTCGTCCAGGTCGTCGACGACGCACAGGGTCACACCCTCGCGTCGGCATCGACCCTCGAAGCCGACATGCGCACCTTCGACGGCGACAAGACCGCCAAGGCACGCAAGGTCGGTGAGCTCGTCGCCGAGCGCGCCAAGAACGCCGGAATCGACGCGGTCGTCTTCGACCGCGGTGGAAACAAGTACGCGGGCCGCATCGCGGCGATCGCCGAAGGAGCTCGGGAAGGTGGGCTGGACCTGTGAGTGATGCAGCAGCCACAACAGCAGCAGCTGAAACGACAGCCGCTGAGACAGTCGAGGCGCCGGTCGAGACCGCCGCTTCGAGCGACAGCAACAACCGCGGGGGCGGCGACAGCCGCAGCGAGCCCCGCGAACAGCGCCGCGGCAGCCGCGAGCGTCCCGCCGGCCGCGATGGCGGCCGTGGCGGACGCGACGGTGGCCGTGACAGCCAGTTCCTCGAGCGCGTCGTCACGATCAACCGCGTGTCCAAGGTCGTCAAGGGTGGTCGTCGCTTCAGCTTCACCGCCCTGGTGATCGTCGGGGACGGCAACGGCATGGTCGGCGTCGGCTACGGCAAGGCCCGCGAGGTCCCGACCGCCATCTCGAAGGGTGTCGAGGAGGCGAAGAAGAACTTCTTCCGCGTCCCCCGCATCGCCAGCACCATCCCGCACCCCGTGCAGGGTGAGGCCGCCGCCGGCGTCGTGCTCCTGCGTCCCGCAGCTGCCGGTACCGGTGTCATCGCCGGTGGTCCCGTCCGCGCCGTTCTCGAGTGCGCCGGTATCCACGACGTCCTCTCGAAGTCGCTCGGCTCCAGCAACACGATCAACATCGTGCACGCCACCGTCGCAGCGCTGAAGAGCCTCGAAGAGCCGCGCGCCGTCGCAGCCCGTCGCGGCCTTCCCCTGGAAGATGTCATCACGGCCCGCATGCAGCGCGCCGAAAAGGCGGCTGCCGAGCACGCTGCCGCTGAGGCGAAGGTTGGTGCCTGATGGCCGCGCGTCTCAAGGTGACCCAGATCAAGTCCAAGGTGAGTGAGAAGCAGAACCAGCGCGACACGCTCCGGTCGCTGGGCCTCAAGCGGATCGGCGACGTCGTCGTCCGCGAGGACAACCAGCAGAACCGTGGCTACGTCCGCACGGTCGCTCACCTCGTCAAGGTTGAGGAGATCGACTAATGGCTGACGAAGCCAACAAGGAAGAGCTGACCCCGGCTCAGAAGGCCGCGGCGACGCGAGCCAAGAACGCGGCAGCGAAGGCTGCCGCGGCGTCCGGCGACACGGCTGCTGAGAAGCCCGCCGCGAGCAAGCCCGCCGCGAAGAAGCCGGCAGCGTCCGAGTCGGCCGCCGCCGCGTCGACCCCGTCGACGTCGGCTGCCGCCCGCAACTCGGCTGCGAAGTCGGACGACGTCGCTCCCCGTGAGCGCGTGCTCAAGGTCCACCACCTCCGTCCCGCCGCCGGTTCCAAGAAGGACCGCACGCGTGTCGGCCGTGGTGAAGGCTCCAAGGGTAAGACCGCGGGCCGTGGTACCAAGGGCTCGAAGGCGCGCTACCAGGTGCGTCCCGGCTTCGAGGGTGGGCAGATGCCGCTGCACATGCGCACCCCGAAGCTCCGCGGGTTCAAGAACCCGTTCCGGGTCGAATACCAGGTCGTGAACCTGGCCACTCTCGCCGAGCTGTACCCGCAGGGCGGTGACGTGACGATCGATGGTCTCGTCGCCCGCGGCGCGGTCCGCAAGAACGAGAAGGTCAAGGTCCTCGGTAACGGCGACATTGCGGTTAAGCTCAATGTTGCTGTCGACAAGGTTTCCGGCTCCGCTGAGCAGAAGATCCTGGCCGCTGGCGGCTCCATCAACTGAGTGCTCCGCGGTGCAGACGCATCGCGAGTCCAGTCGGAGCCCCGCGGGTTCCACTTCTGACGACGTGGCCGGCTAACCCCGGCCACGTCGTCGGTTACACGAACGAAAGCAGGCACTACCGCGTGTTCAAGGCAATAGGACGCATCTTCCGGACACCGGATCTGCGTCGGAAGATCGCTTTCACGCTCGGCATCGTCGCGCTCTTCCGGCTGGGATCCTTCATCCCCGCCCCGTTCGTCGACTTCGCGAACGTGCAGTCGTGCCTCGCGTCGAACCAGGGCACGTCGGGCCTCTACGAGCTCGTCAACCTGTTCAGCGGTGGCGCACTGCTGCAGCTGTCGATCTTCGCGCTGGGGATCATGCCGTACATCACGGCGTCGATCATCACGCAGCTGCTGCGCGTGGTCATCCCGCACTTCGAGACCCTCTACAAGGAGGGTCAGGCGGGCCAGGCGCGCCTCACGCAGTACACGCGCTACCTCACCCTCGCGCTCGGTGTACTCCAGTCGACCACGCTCATCACGGTCGCCCGCAGCGGTGCGCTGTTCCCGCAGAACAGCTCGCCCGCCTGCACGCAGCTCATCACGAACGACGCCTGGTACGCGATCCTCCTCATCGTCATCACGATGACGGCGGGCACCGGCCTCATCATGTGGATGGGTGAGCTCATCACCGAGCGCGGCGTCGGCAACGGCATGTCGCTGCTCATCTTCACCTCGATCGCCGCGACCTTCCCCGCGTCGCTCTGGTCGATCGCCGTCACGCAGAGCTTCGAGCTCTTCCTGCTGGTCATCGCGATCGGTCTGCTCATCGTGGCGGCCGTCGTGTTCGTCGAGCAGTCCCAGCGGCGCATCCCCGTCCAGTACGCCAAGCGCATGGTCGGTCGGCGCACCTACGGCGGCAACAACACCTACATCCCGATCAAGGTCAACATGGCGGGCGTCGTGCCGGTCATCTTCGCCTCGTCGCTGCTCTACCTGCCTGCGCTGGTCGCCCAGTTCAACCAGCCGGCCGCAGGCCAGGAGCCGCAGGCGTGGGTCACCTGGATCAACAACTACCTCGTGCAGGGCGACCACCCGCTCTACATGGCGCTGTACTTCCTGCTCATCGTCGGCTTCACCTACTTCTACGTCGCGATCACCTTCAACCCCGAAGAGGTCGCCGACAACATGAAGAAGTACGGCGGCTTCATCCCCGGCATCCGTGCCGGTCGACCGACCGCCGAGTACCTCGACTACGTGCTCACCCGCGTGACGCTGCCCGGCTCGATCTACCTGGGCCTCATCGCCCTGATCCCGCTGATCGCGTTCGTCTGGATCGGTGCCAACCAGAACTTCCCGTTCGGCGGCGCCTCGATCCTGATCATCGTCGGAGTCGGCCTCGAGACGGTCAAGCAGATCGACTCCCAGCTGCAGCAGCGGCACTATGAGGGCCTGCTACGGTGAGCGGCATGCGGACACCTGGAGCGCGGCTGCTCATCGTCGGCCCTCCGGGTGCCGGCAAAGGCACCCAGGCTTCGCGCCTCGCCGCCGCCTACGGCATCCCGGCGATCTCGACCGGTGACATCTTCCGCGAGAACGTGCGCGGTGAGACCGAGCTCGGTCTGCAGGTGAAGTCCTTCATGGACAGCGGTTCGTACGTACCGGACGACCTCACCAACGACCTCGTGGCGGATCGACTCAGCTGGACCGACGCCGACGGCGGCTTCCTGCTCGACGGCTATCCCCGCACGCCTGCTCAGGCGGCGAAGCTCGACGAGATGCTGTCGCGCAACGATCACGACCTCGACGCGGTCATCGAGCTGGTCGCCGATACCGATGAGACGGTTGCACGCCTGCTCAAGCGTGCGACGCTCGAGGGCCGCAGCGACGACACCGAGGATGTGATCCGTCACCGCCTCGAGCTGTACGCGCGCCAGACCGCGCCCCTCCTCGACCTGTACGAGGACCGCGGACTGCTCACGCAGGTCGACGGCCTCGGCGACATCGACGTGGTGACCGGCCGCATCCTCGGCGCCCTGGCGCAGCGAGGCCTCAAGGCCGCCTGACCCAGGCTGGGCGTTCCGGGCGAGCGCGCACGTTCCGGCCGGCCCCACGCGCCGGAACGGACGCGCGACGGATCGAGCGATCACCTTTCGGTGCGCGCTGAGGCGGTATGACGCGCGGGACGCGACTCGGGATCGGGGAGTCAGACCGGCCGAGCTATCGACGGCGGGTCAGAGCGATTGCGCGCACGTTCCGGCGTCCGGGGCCGGCCGCAACGTGCGACCTCGCCCGGAACGCCCAGGTCAGGGGGGGCGGGTCAGGAGTCGATCAGGTGGACCAGCTCGTCGATGAACGACGGGAAGTCCTCGGACCCGCGGAGCAGGCGCTGCACGTCGCCGTGATCGGCGAAGACCTCGACGAACTGCTCGAACACGGTCTGGAACGCGGCCCGGTCGTCGGCGCTGAACGCCGCGAGCGCGACGACGTTCACCCGGTTCTCGCCCCACTGCATGGGCGTCTCGTTCAGGGTGATCGCGATAGCGGTCCGTCGGGCGGTCATCGTCATCGAGTGCGGCACCGCGAGGTGCTCCGTGAAGGCGGTCGATGACAGCGCCTCCCGCTCGATGACACCGTCGATGTAGCTGTCGTCGGCGATCCCCAACCGCACGATCCGCTCGCCGAGGGCCCGGATCATCGTCTCGGGGTCCTGCGCTGACACGTTGCGCAGGAACAGCCGCTCGTCGAAGTACAGCAGCAGCTCGCTCTTCAGTCGCGCCCGGCGCCGATGGCGGCGGATCCGCGCAACGGCGGCGCGCACGGCATCGATGTCGGCCTCGGTCGGGAAGGGCTGCACGAGCACGACGTTCTCGGTCCGCGCGAGCGTGGGTGTCGACGAGACGATCAGTTCGCTCTGCAGATGCTCGGGCTGCGGGTCGGTGCGGCTCACCACCTGCTCGACGCGGATGTCGCGCCCGAGCTCGCGTTCGAGCCGGTCGCGCAGGAGCTGCGCGAGGTCGTGGTAGCCGGGGCTGACGATCGTGCAGGTCACCGCATCCGCGGGCCCGGTGTGACGTTCGAGGTAGGCGCCGATGTGCAGCGCGATGAAGGCGATCTCGTCGTCGCTGACCGAGATCGAGTACTCGCGTTGGATCTCGCTCGCCAGGTAGACGGCCAGCTCGTAGGTCAGTGGGTAAGCGGACTTGATGGACCGGGTCAGCGGATTGTTGGTCGCCTGGCCGTTGCGGGCCCGCCGCACGAGATTGCCGACGTGCATCGACAGGCGCGCGGAGAATCCGGGGTCGTCCAGTTCCACCAGGAACTCCCGTGCCGCCCGCCCGAGCAGTCCGCGCACATAGCCGAGGTTCTCGTCTGGCGGGGTATCGGCATCCGGTGCGCTCGCCTCGCCCGCGGGGATCCGTGTGCCGACCCGGGTCGTGAGCAGCGTCGCCAGAGCCGTCAGCTCGCCTTCGGGCAGCTCACCGCCGAGATGCTTGGTCACCAGGGGAGCGAGCGAACCCTCGAGGCCGTCCTGAGCGCTCCGGACTTCGGGGGCCCGGCCGTGACCGCTTCGAGAGCGCTCGACGGCGATCGCGGCGTGGACGAGGACGCCATCGAGCCCGAACTCGTTCACCGCGTAGCCCTCGTCCTCGAGGAGGGTGATGAGGTCGGTCTTGAACGCCGACAGGTCGCCGATCCCGAACGCGGCCTGCACCTGGGCCACATCGACGGGACCATGCATGGTCTCCTCGCGGAACACCCGGCTGATGAGCCGGCGAAGGGCTTCCTCCGGCCCGTCGAGCCGCACTTCGGATCCGTCGCGGACGAGCTCGAGACCGGCCTCCTTGGCAGCGGACCGCACGCGGCGCAGATCGCTCTCGAGAGTCGAGTCGCTGACGAACAGCGCTCCCGCGAGCGCGTGCACGTCGAGCCCGGCGGACGACTGAGCCAGGCGGTTGATGAGATAGCTCACCCGCTCGCGCGGTCGGTCGGGGCTCGCGGATGCCGCGGCGGCCCCGGCGGTGTAGCGCGCGTACTCGTCGTGGTTCAGCCGGTACCCGTTGGGGGAGGAGGCGACGACATCGAGCGGGCTGGCCGCCGACTTCACGGCGGTGATGTAGCTGCGGACCGTGCGCGTGCTCACGCCGAGACGATCCGCGAGTTCGCCCGCCGACACCCAGCCGTCCGCACGGGAGAGGTGCTCGAGGAGCTGAGGGATCTTGTCGGCCATAACGCAACCAACCTAGGCGGAATCGGCCGCGTACGGCTGCTTCCGCGGCGGCGGAAGAGAACTCGCTGGCGACGGCCTCGCGCCGCGGCGAGACTGACAGACGCAAGGAACCTGATCGGCCCGGACCGCGAGGAGGCGACCCGTGACTACTGTCGCGCTGGTGTGCGTCGCAGGCGTATCGGGAACCTTCCTCGCTCGCCGAATGCGTGAGAGCGACCCCTCACTGACCGTCACGGTGTCGAGCGTCACCGATCTCGCGTCCGCAGTGCGCGGCGCCGACGTCATCCTCGTCGCCCCGCAGCTCGCGACCGAGCTTCCGATGATCGAGCGCCAGGCCGGCGGTCTGCCGGTCGTCGTGCTCCCTGCGAACGCCTATGGTCCGGGTGGCTCGGAGTCCGCTGTGCACGCGGTCCACGACCTCGTCGCGCGCGGTCCGCTTGCCTACCGTGAGACCACGAGCCTCACCGAATCGAAGGAGTAATCCGTGCCAGAACGCACCGTCGTCGTCGCATCAGCCCACGGGCTGCACGCCCGCCCCGCCGCCCTGTTCAGCCAGGCCGCCGCACGCGGAGGAGTGCCCGTCACCGTCCGCAAGGGCGCCAAGAGCGTCAACGCCGCCAGCATCCTCGGGGTCATCTCCCTCGGCATCGACCACGGCGACGAGGTCGTCATCGCGGTCGAGGGCGAGGGCGCGGATGCCCTGCTCGACGAGCTGACCGAACTGCTCACCACGGATCACGACGCAGCATGACCACCCTCACCGGAATCGGGATCGGCCGCGGCATCGTCGTCGGGCCGGTCCTGCGCATGCCCGATCCGCTGCCCGAGCCGTCGACCATGCCGAGCACCATCGGCCCCGACTCGGAACGCGAGCGCGCCACCGGCGCTCTCGCCGCCGCGGGCGAGGACATCCGCGCGCGCGGCGAGAAGTCCGGCGGCAAGGCGCAGGAGGTGCTCGAGGCGCAGGCGCTGATGGCCGACGACCCGACTCTCCGCAGCGAGATCGATTCGAAGATCGATGGCGGAGCCACCGCCGAGCGCGCGGTGTTCGAGGCGTTCGACGGCTTCCGCGAGATGCTCGTCGGCCTCGGCGGATACATGGCCGAGCGCGCAGCCGACCTCGACGACGTCGCCCAGCGGATCATCGCGCGATTGACCGGGGTCGCGGCGCCGGGTGTGCCCGAGAGCGACACCCCGTTCGTTCTCGTCGCCCGCGACCTCGCGCCCGCCGACACCGCCCTGCTCGACCTCGACAAGGTGCTCGCCGTCGTCACGAGCGACGGAGGACCCACCTCGCACACCGCGATCCTCGCCCGCGAGAAGTCGATCACCGCGATCGTCGGCGTCAGCGGCGCTCTCGGTCTCGCCGACGGCGATCTGCTGATCGTCGACGCGGGTGCGGGCGAGATCGTCGTCGATCCCACCCTCGAAGACCTCGCCGCGGCCGAGGCGGCCATCGGCGCGCAGGACAAGCGCGGCGACGTGCCGATCGGTCCGGGGCGTCTCGCCGACGGCACCCACATCCCGCTGCTGGCGAACCTCGGTTCGGTTGACGGCATCGAGAAGGCCGTCGAGGCGGGAGCCGAGGGCGTCGGCCTCTTCCGCACCGAGTTCCTCTTCCTCGACGCCACCTCCGCCCCCAGCGTCGCCGCCCAGTACGCGCAGTACTCGAAGCTCCTCCGCGGCTTCCCGGGCAAGAAGGTCGTCGTGCGCGCACTCGACGCCGGCGCCGACAAGCCGCTCTCCTTCCTCAACGACGCGAAGGAGGAGAACCCGGCGCTCGGCCTGCGCGGCCTCCGCGCCCTCCGCGCGACCGAGCAGATCCTCCGCGACCAGCTCACCGCACTCGTCCGCGCCGAGTCCGAGACCGACGCCGACCTGTGGGTCATGGCGCCGATGGTCTCGACCGCGGAGGAGACGACCTGGTTCGTGAACCTCGCGAACGAGATCGGCATCAAGACCGCCGGCATCATGGTCGAGGTCCCGTCGGCCGCGATCCTCGCCGACCGTGTGCTCCGCGATGCGGCGTTCGCGAGCATCGGCACCAACGACCTCACCCAGTACACACTCGCCGCCGATCGGCTGCTCGGCACCGTCTCGTCGTTCCAGGATCCGTGGCACCCCGCCGTGCTGACCCTGATCGCCGAGGTCGGCCGCGCCGGCGCCGCGCTCGGCAAGCCCGTCGGCATCTGCGGTGAGGCTGCCGCGGACCCGCTGCTCGCCGTCGTTCTCGTCGGACTCGGGGCGACCTCGCTCTCGATGTCGCCCTCGGCGATCGGCGATGTGAGGGCCGAACTCGCGCAGCACACGCGCGAGGAGGCTCAGCGGCTCGCCGCCGAAGCCCTCGGCGCGGACAGCGCCAAGGGCGCGCGCGAGGCCGTGCGCGCCGCTCTCGCACTGCACAACTGACCCTTCCCGCACCACCCACCATTCACGAAATCAAGGAGACACTCCCATGACAGCGACGTCAGTCGAACCGAAGAGGGGCGGAGCCCGAGTCGGCGTTCAGCGCTTCGGCTCGTTCCTTTCGAACATGGTCCTGCCGAACATCGCGGCGTTCATCGCCTGGGGCCTCATCACGGCGATCTTCATCCCCGACGGGTGGTGGAACCTCATCGCCGGAACCCAGGGAGCCGAGCAGCCGCTCGCCGCCCTGGTCGGCCCGATGATCACCTACCTGCTGCCCCTGCTCATCGCCAACACCGGTGGCCGCCTCGTCTACGGCGTCCGCGGCGGTGTCGTCGGAACGATCGCAGCCATGGGTGTCATCGTCGGATCCTCGATTCCGATGTTCCTCGGCGCGATGATCATGGGCCCGCTCGCCGCATGGGTGATGAAGCAGGTCGACCGCATCTGGGACGGCAAGATCAAGGCCGGCTTCGAGATGCTCGTCAACAACTTCTCCGCCGGAATCCTCGGCATGCTGCTCGCGATCCTCGGCTTCTTCGGAATCGCCCCGGCCGTCACGTTCCTCAGCGGACTGCTCGAGCAGGGCGTCGACTTCCTGGTCTCCGTCGGCCTGCTGCCCCTGGTGAGCCTCTTCATCGAGCCCGGCAAGGTGCTGTTCCTCAACAACGCGATCAACCAGGGCGTGCTGACGCCTCTCGGCACGGTCCAGGCGCAGGAGGACGGACAGTCCATCCTGTTCCTGCTCGAGGCGAACCCCGGTCCGGGTCTCGGCATCCTGCTCGCCTTCGCGATCTTCGGCATCGGCCTGTTCCGCTCCAGCGCTCCCGGCGCGATCCTCATCCAGTTCATCGGCGGCATCCACGAGATCTACTTCCCGTACGTGCTGTCGAAGCCGATCCTGATCCTCGCGGCGATCGCGGGCGGCATGACCGGTGTCTTCACGAACGTGGTGTTCGGCTCCGGTCTTCGAGCCCCCGCCTCCCCGGGAAGCATCATCGCCGTCCTCATCCAGACGCCCCTCGGCAGCATGGTCGGTGTGATCCTGTCGGTCGTGCTCTCGGCCGCCGTCTCGTTCGTCGTGGCCGCCGTGATCCTGCGGGCCAGCCGTAAGCGCGACCTCGAGCGCGAGGGTGCCGGCGACCTCGCCGCCGCCGTCGCTCGCACCGAGGCCGCCAAGGGCAAGTCGAGCTCCGTCCTCTCGGGTCTCGGTGCACAGGCCGAGCGTGCCGAGGACGATGCCGAGGTGGCGGGCATCACCTCGACCGCGGTCGCGACGAAGGTCCAGAACATCGTGTTCGCCTGCGACGCGGGCATGGGATCGAGTGCGATGGGCGCCACGGTGCTGCGCAACAAGATCAAGAAGGCCGGAATCGAAGGCGTGACCGTCGTCAACAAGGCGATCGACACCCTCGACGACAGCGCCGACCTGGTCATCACCCAGCGCGAGCTGACGCCCCGTGCCGAGCAGCGGGCGCCGCACGCTCAGCACGTCTCGGTGGACAACTTCATGAACAGCCCGCGTTACGACGAGGTCGTCACGCTGGTCGCCGAGCAGAACAAGTAGGACCCTCAGGCGGTTCCGGCCGCGGAGGGGAATGATGGCTGCGGGGAGTCGGGTATCCGGCTCCCCGCAGCCACTCGTACAGCTTTCGAACAATCTTTAGGGAGAGACCCATGGCAGTGCTCGAACTCGACCGGATCGTCCTGGGCGGAACCGCCCGCACCCGCGACGACGCCATCCGCGAAGCCGGTGCCGCCCTCGTCGCAGCCGGCGCGGTCGAACCCGCCTACGTCGACGCCATGTTCGACCGCGAGAACACCGTGTCGACGTACATGGGGAACTACCTCGCCATCCCGCACGGCACGAACGACGCGAAGGACTCGATCAAGTCGTCCGCGCTGTCGATCATCCGCTACGACGAGCCCATCGACTGGGACGGCAACGAGGTCCGCTTCGTCGTCGGCATCGCGGGTCTCAACAACGAGCACCTCGAGATCCTCTCCAAGCTCGCGATCGTCTTCAGCGAAGAGGACGAGGTGCAGAAGCTGCTCGATGCGGGGTCCGCCCAAGAGGTGTACACGCTCCTCGGCGACGTCAACGAGGACTGACGCGTGGCCACCCTCACCGCTGTCCACTTCGGCGCCGGCAACATCGGTCGCGGATTCGTCGGACTCATCCTGCACAACTCGGGTTACGAGGTCGTCTTCGCGGATGTGAACGCCGAGCTGATCGACGCGCTCGCCGCCGCCGACTCGTACGTGGTGCACGAGGTGGGGGAGAAGGGCCGCGACTGGACCGTGGACCGGTTCCGCGCGCTGAACAGTCGGACCGCTGAGGCCGATGTGGTGGCCGAGTTGGCCACTGCCGACGTCGCGACGACGGCTGTCGGTCCGAGCATCCTCAAGTTCATCGCCCCCGTCATCGCCGCGGGACTGCGCGCTCGCGACGCGGATCTGCCACCGCTGCGGGTGATGGCCTGCGAGAACGCGATCGGCGCGACCGACACCCTCCGCGGCGAGATCTCGGCGATCCTGGGCGACGACGAGCGCGACGCGGTGCTCGCGAAGGGCGTTTTCGCGAACACCGCCGTCGACCGGATCGTGCCGGGCCAAGCTCACGACGCCGGGCTCGACGTCACGGTCGAGGACTTCTTCGAGTGGGTCATCGAGCAGGGCCCGTTCGGTGACGACATCCCCGACATCCCCGAGGCGACGTTCGTCGACGACCTGACGCCCTACATCGAGCGCAAGCTCTTCACCGTGAACACGGGGCATGCGACGCTCGCGTACCACGGCTACACGCACGGCGCCGAGACTCTCGCCGATGCCCTCGAGATGCCCGAGGTGTTCGCCGAGGTGAAGGCGGTGCTCGAGGAGACGAAGGCCCTGCTGGTCGCCAAGCACGACTTCACTCCGGAGCAGCAGGAGGCGTACCTCGAGAAGAACCTCGCGCGCTTCGCCAACCCGCAGCTCTCGGACACGGTCATCCGCGTCGGCCGGGCGCCGTTGCGCAAGATCAGCCGGCACGAGCGGTTCGTCGGCCCCGCAGCCGAACTCTCCGAGCGCGGGCTGCCCGCCGACGCCCTGGTCCGGGCGATCGGGTCGGCCGTCCGCTTCGACGTCCCGGACGACCCCGAGAGCGTGACCCTGCAGGAGCTGCTGCGCAGCGACACGGAGACGCCCGAGCTCGTGCGGGAGCTGACAGGCCTCGAGCCGGCGCATCCGCTGGCACCCGCCGTCGCAACGGTGGTCGCGGCCGCCCGCCCGCACCGCTGACTCGGCCCGCGCCGTCCACTCCTGACCGTCCCTCTCGCTCAGCAGGCGAGACCCCTCTGTTCCCTTCCCTCGGCAGGTGAAAATGCCGTCAGCAGGTGGAATTCGCCGGATTCAACCTGCTGGGCGCATTTCTACCTGCTGAGGGAGAGGGACAGACCGGTTTCTCCTGCTGAGCGGGGTGAGATCTCCTGCTGAGGGAAAGTGCGGGTGCGGGAGGGTGGTGGCGGGGCGTCGGTCCCGGGATCGCGGGTCGCGCGCCTAGCCTGGGAACGTGACCGTGCTGCAGCCCGATTCCCCGGAGACGGGCGGGATCTGGCGACCGGATGGTCCCGACCTCATCGTCCACTCCGACAACCTGGCCTTCATCCAGACGCTGCCGGATGCGAGCTTCCCGCTCATCTACATCGACCCGCCGTTCAACACCGGAAAAACGCAGGCGCGGCGCAGCATGCGCACCGTGCGCGCGGCGGACGGGCCGCGGATCGGGTTCAAAGGCCGCAGCTACGAGACGGTCCGCGGCGCGACCCTGCGCTACGCCGACACGTTCTCCGAGTACTGGGAGTTCCTCGAACCCCGACTCGTGGAGGCGTGGCGACTGCTCGCCGACAACGGCACGCTCTACCTGCACCTCGACTACCGCGAGGTCCACTACGCGAAGGTCCTCCTCGACGCACTCTTCGGCCGGGACTCGTTCCTCAACGAGATCATCTGGGCCTACGACTACGGCGGACGGGCCAAGGACCGCTGGCCGGCCAAGCACGACAACATCCTGGTCTACGTGAAGAACCCCGAGGACTACGTCTTCGACAGCGCCGAGGTCGACCGGGAGCCGTACATGGCGCCGGGACTCGTGACAGCGGAGAAGGCGGCGCTCGGCAAGCTCCCCACGGATGTCTGGTGGCACACGATCGTCTCGCCGACCGGCAAGGAGAAGACCGGCTACCCCACGCAGAAGCCCCTCGGAGTGCTGCGCCGTATCGTGGCCGCGAGCAGCAGGCCCGGCGATTGGGTGCTCGACTTCTTCGCCGGCAGCGGCACGACCGGTGCCGCGGCGCGCGCGCTCGACCGCCGATTCGTGCTCGTGGACGAGAGCCCCGACGCGGTCAGGGTGATGAGCGAGCGTCTGGGCATCGAGCCCGAGCGCCTGATCTGACGCCTGTCTAGGCTGATCGCGTGAGCGTCGACCTGCTGTGGACCGGACCGGCGGATGGCCCCGTCCTCGTGCTCGCCCACGGAGCCGGTGCACCGATGGACTCGCCGTGGATGGAGACGGTCACCGGCCTCCTCGCAGAGCGCGGCATCCGGGTCGCCAGGTTCGAGTTCGGCTACATGGCGGCCCGACGCGGGGGAGCGCGCAAGCCGCCTCCCAAGGCCGAGAAGCTGATCGACGAATATCGCGAGGCCGTCGCCGAGCTCGTCTCGAGATCGCACGCACCTGTCGTGATCGGCGGCAAGTCGATGGGCGGTCGAGTCGCCAGCATGGTCGCCGACGAGCTCGCGGCGGAAGGAACGGTGTCGGGCCTCGTCTGCTTGGGCTACCCCTTCCACCCGCCGGGTGCCCCCGAGAAGCTGCGGGTCGCCCATCTCGAGGGCCTGACCACACCCGCGCTGATCGTCCAGGGAACGCGCGACCCGCTCGGAACCGCGGAAGAGGTGGCCCGGTACCCGCTGTCCGGCGCCGTTAGGGTCGTCTGGCTCGAGGATGGCGAGCACGACTTCCGCCCGAGGGTGAAGCTCACAGGGCTGACATCCGCGCAGCATCTGTCGTCTGCGGCCGACTCGACGGCGGACTTCGTGCGCGATCTCGGATGAACGGCGGAACCGTACGCTCCAGGCGGACACGCCGGGTGGCGGCGCGCCGCAGATTCGCATAGGATATCCCGTTGGTGCGCTAGGCGACTTCTACGTCCGCCTCGACCTTCTGAGGTGTCTCGTTCCCCATGGTTCGAGAACCGATCGATATGGTGCGCACCGCACTCTAACCGCACGACCAGCAGATCTCTGCCTGTAATGAAGTGAGGATATGGCCAAGAAGGACGGCGTAATCGAGATCGAGGGCTCTGTCGTCGAGGCTCTGCCCAACGCGATGTTCCGCGTTGAACTGACGAACGGACACAAAGTTCTCGCCCACATCTCGGGCAAGATGCGACAGCACTACATCCGAATCCTCCCCGAGGACCGGGTGATCGTGGAGCTCAGCCCTTACGACCTGACCCGCGGCCGCATCGTCTACCGCTACAAGTAGGAATCGCTGCATAAGGAACGGCCCGCAAGGGTACGACGCCAGCGAAGGAAAGAACAATGAAGGTCAACCCCAGCGTCAAGCGCATCTGTGACAAGTGCAAGGTCATCCGTCGCCACGGCAACGTGATGGTCATCTGCGACAACCCTCGTCACAAGCAGCGCCAGGGTTGACGGCCGCGGTGCGCGAGCATCGCAGCCGTCAGGTCGAGTAGTCGCGGCGCGCTCGCCGTGACGCATCGAGACCCTGCGCACCACAACTGAATAGACATCACGATCAGCTTCAGATCCCGGTCCACGAGGGCCGGGGGACACCTCGGGTGAGAGGCCCGGGCACCGGAGCTGGTTCAGACCTCTCGATCCGAACGAGGAGCTGCCAAACATGGCACGTCTTGCTGGAGTAGACATTCCCCGCGATAAGCGCGTGGAAGTCGCACTCACCTACATCTACGGCGTTGGCCGTACCCGCGCACTCGACACGCTGAAGCAGACCGGCATCAGCGGGGAGATCCGAGTCAAGGACCTCACCGACGACCAGCTCGTCGCGCTCCGTGACTTCATCGAGGGCAACTACAAAGTCGAGGGTGACCTTCGACGCGAGGTCGCCGCCGACATCCGCCGCAAGGTCGAGATCGGCAGCTACCAGGGCATCCGCCACCGTCGTGGTCTTCCGGTCCACGGTCAGCGCACCAAGACGAACGCTCGCACCCGCAAGGGCCCGAAGCGCACCGTCGCCGGCAAGAAGAAGGCCGGCCGCAAGTAACCGCAGGTTACTTCCCGCCGAGAAGACTTTCAGGATCTAGGAGACAGCCACGATGGCAGCACCGAAGGCAGCGGCCCGCAAGCCTCGCCGCAAGGAAAAGAAGAACATCGCAGTGGGCCAGGCCCACATCAAGTCGACGTTCAACAACACGATCGTTTCGATCACCGACACCACTGGTGCGGTGATCAGCTGGGCCTCGTCAGGTGGCGTCGGCTTCAAGGGCAGCCGCAAGTCGACTCCCTTCGCCGCACAGCTCGCCGCCGAGTCCGCTGCGCGTCAGGCGCAGGAGCACGGCATGAAGAAGGTCGACGTCTTCGTCAAGGGACCCGGCTCGGGTCGCGAGACGGCGATCCGTTCACTTCAGGCCGCCGGCCTCGAGGTCGGTTCGATCAACGATGTGACGCCCCAGGCTCACAACGGAGTTCGTCCCCCCAAGCGCCGCCGCGTCTAGCGTCGAGGGCGCTAGCCGGTCGGTCCATCGCAGCCCGCGTGCTGCGGCGTTCCGAGTCGCCGGTGATGCGCCCTCCCGCTCAGCCGTTCTGTGACCCAGTGCGGCGTACGAGAAGCGCAAGCTCTCACAACTGAATAGCCACCAAAGACGTGTCATATAGCGGACACTCTTTCGAAAGGAAATCAATAAGTGCTCATCGCACAGCGCCCGACGCTCGCTGAAGAAAACATCTCGGAGTTCCGCTCGCGGTTCGTCATCGAGCCGCTCGAACCCGGCTTCGGCTACACGCTCGGCAACTCGCTTCGCCGCACCCTCCTCTCGTCGATCCCGGGAGCGGCTGTCACCAGCATCCGTCTCGAGGGCGTCCAGCACGAGTTCACGACGGTCCCCGGCGTGAAGGAAGACGTCACCGAGGTCATCCTGAACATCAAGGGCCTCGTCGTCTCGAGCGAGCACGACGAGCCCATCACCGCCTACCTGCGCAAGCAGAGCGCGGGCCCCGTCACGGCTGCCGACATCTCCGCCCCGGCGGGTGTCGAGATCCACAACCCCGACCTCGTCATCGCGACGCTGAACGAGAAGGCCAAGTTCGATCTCGAACTGACCATCGAGCGTGGCCGCGGCTACGTGACGGCATCGCAGAACCGCAGCGAGTTCAGCGAATCGGGTCAGATCCCGATCGACTCGATCTACTCGCCCGTCCTCAAGGTCACCTACCGTGTCGAGGCGACTCGTGCCGGTGAGCGAACCGACTTCGACCGTCTGGTCGTCGACGTCGAGACGAAGCCGGCCATCACGCCGCGCGACGCCATCGCATCGGCCGGCCGCACCCTGACCGAGCTGTTCGGTCTGGCCCGCGAGCTGAACAACCAGGCCGAGGGCATCGAGATCGGCCCCGCGCCGGTCGACGCCGTCCTCTCCAGCGAGCTGTCCATGCCGATCGAGGACCTCGATCTGTCGGTCCGCTCGTACAACTGCCTCAAGCGTGAGGGCATCAACACGGTCAGCGAGCTCGTCTCGCTGTCCGAGACGCAGCTCATGAACATCCGCAACTTCGGTCAGAAGTCGGTTGACGAGGTCAAGGACAAGCTCGTCGAGCTCGGCCTGTCGCTGAAGGATGCCGTGCCCGGATTCGACGGCGCGCACTACTACAGCTACGACGACGAAGAGTCCTGATTCTTTTTCCGATTTCTGATCAACGAGGAAACAAATAATGCCTAGACCTGCAAAGGGCCCCCGCCTCGGTGGAGGGCCGGCGCACGAGCGTCTGCTCCTCGCCAACCTCGCGACCGCGCTCTTCACGCACAAGTCGATCACGACGACGGAGACGAAGGCCAAGCGTCTTCAGCCTCTCGCCGAGCGTCTCGTCAGCTTCGGCAAGCGCGGCGACCTGCACGCCCGCCGTCGGGTTCAGCAGATCATCCGCGACAAGAGCGCCGTGCACGAGCTCTTCGCGGAGATCGCACCCCAGGTCGCCGACCGTCAGGGCGGCTACACCCGCATCACGAAGATCGGCTTCCGCAAGGGCGACAACGCGCCGCTCGCCGTGATCGAGCTCGTTCTCGAGCCCGTCACGCCGAAGCGTTCGGCCACGACCTCGCGTCGGACCGCCGCTGCTGCGCCTGCTGCCGCACCCGTTGCCGAGGAGGAGACCGTGAGCGACACGCCCGCCGAGTCCGAGGTCCCCGTCGAGGAGACCGAGACCGTCGAGGAGTCGACGCCTGTCACCGAGGAGGCCCCGTCCGAGGCGGCCGCCGAGGTCGAGGCTGACGCCGCCGACGCCGCAGAAGACACGAAGTAGCACCAGCTGCTCGACGGACCGCCCGGTCCTTCCCCGCTTCGGCGGTGGAGGGGCCGGGCGGTTCGTCGTTGACGCACCCGACTGGGTCCGGCGCCCGATCGATCCGACGGTCTGGTCAGTCGGCGGGCCGGTCGACGGGCGGTCGGGTCAGCGATCGAGCGCTGCGGCGAGGCAGTCGGCGTAGAGGTCGCCCGCGCCACCGGTCGGGTGGATCTGGTCGGAGGCGAGGAGGCCCGTGTTCGCGGCGGCGACACTGTTCCAGTCGGCGATGGTCGCGTTCGGTGTCTGGGCGACGAAGTCGACGAGGGTCTGGTTGACCGCACCCGTCCACTCCATGGGGCCGTAGACGTTCACGAAGACGATCCTCCGACCGTCGGCCTCGTCCCGGATCCGCTCGAGCTGTCTCCAGCCGGCGGCGCCGTTGGTCCCGAGCGCGACGACCAGTGTCCCCCGCAGCGCACCGGAGTCGAGGTCCGCCTGGATGATGTCCGGAGCCGTATCGAACTGCCGGGACACCTGAGCGTCGATCGAGATCCCCGGGAACCGGCTCTGCAGTGCGGGTGTGGCGGCCAGCATCACCGAGTCGCCGATGGCGGTGATGTCGTCGCCGGCCATCGGCTCGGTCGGCGGAGGTGCCGGTGCAGACGACGGCGGGGGAGTGGCGTCGGAGGCCGCCTCGACCGGTGAGGTGGGCTCCGGTGTCGGGGGCAGCGAGGTCGTCGGGGCAGGTCCCGCGGGCCCGGCCTCGTCGAGGGCCTGCGCTCCGGCGGCGATGAGCGCCGCCGCCTCGGTCTGCTGCGGTGCATTCGCGACAGCCGCCCCGGTCCCGCCGACCCCGACGAGGAGGAGCGCGCATCCGAGGGTCGCGACGAACGGACGCACCGGGATGCGTTTGAGCACGCCGGTGAACCCCTCGCGCCGGATCGGCATCTCGACGAGTCGGTACGAGATGGTGGCGGCGAGCAGGGTCAGCGCGGCGACGGCGATGGGCACCGCGATGCTCTCGAACAGCCGCCCGCGCCACCCCGGGACCACAGCCGTGACGAGGACGAGCAGCGGCCAGTGCCAGAGGTAGATCGCATAGGACCTCTCTCCGAGATAGCGGAGCGGGCGGACGTCGAGGACACGTCCCAACCAGGCGCCCGGCGCGGTGCACACCCAGACGACGATGGCGACGAGGACGGTGACGAGGGCGATGCCGCCGAGGAACGGGGCCTGGTCGCGCTCGGACAGCGCGAACCCGGCGACGAGGACCCCCAGAAGCGCCACGACCCCGATCGCCTGCGCAGGACCCCGCCGGAACCGTTCGAGGCCCGTCCGTCGGTACGCGGAGAGCGGGGCTGCCAGGGCCAGCGCGAGGGCCGAACCGATGAGCAGTCCGAACGCGTGCGAGTCGGTGCCGTAGTAGGCGCGAGAGGTGTCGACCCAGAGGGCGAGGGCCGCCATCGTCGCGGCCGACGCGACGGCACCGGCCAGCACGATGCCCGCACGGCGGGCGGGGTACGGGGTGAGGCAGACCACCGCGAGAAGGATCGGCCACAGCAGGTAGTACTGCTCCTCGACGCCGAGCGACCAGAGGTTGCGGAAGAGCTGGGGCGACGTCGCCGTGAAGTAGTCGTCGTCGATGCCGATCGCGATCCAGTTGCTCGAGAACGTCGCAGCTCCGAGCAGCTGGCGGCCGATGCCGACGAGGACGTCTCCGCCGATCAGCGCGGCCAGCGAGCAGCAGACGAGGATCATGACGACGAGGGCGGGAACCAGTCGTCGGACGCGGCGGATCCAGAACGGTCCGAGTCGCACGCCGCGTGCAGCCCGGTCCCGCATCAACAGGGTGGTGATGAGGAATCCGCTCACGACGAAGAAGACGTCGACGCCGAGGTAGCCGCCGGGTGCGGCGGCGGGCACCAGGTGGAAGACGACAACGAAGACGACCGCGATGGCGCGGAGCCCGTCGAGTCCGCCGAGGCGGGTCTCGCGCGGTCGTTGCGCGGCTGCGGTCATGACGGTTCCATGCGGGTCGGGTTGAGAGCGGCTAACAGTCTGACGCGACCAGTCGCCGCGAGCCGCGCACTCGGGCGCGTGTCGAGAGCGCGGGGTAGCTTGGGCACACGCCCGGCGCCGCGCCGGGCCTCACGACCCGCAGGAGGCGCCCGATGGCCAGTGAAGCCGTGACCATCCCGGTCGAGGGTCCCGACGGTCCTCGGGACATGCGGGTGTCCAGCCCGTCACGCGTGATCTGGCCCGAGGCCGGGGTCACGAAGCTGCAGCTCGTCGAGTACCTCGTCGCCGTCGCGCCGGCGTTCCTGCGCGCCAACGGTGACCGTCCGCTCGCGCTCGAGCGCTATCCCGCAGGGGTCGATGGGGAGATGTTCTTCTCGAAGAACCCGCCGAAGGGCAAGCCGGCATTCCTCCGCGAAGTCATGGTGACCTACCCGAGCGCGCGGTCGCACCCTCAGCTCGTAGCCGACGAGGCGGCCTCGCTCGTCTGGATGGCGCAGATGAACACGGTCGTCTTCCACCCGTGGCCGTCACGGGCGGGCGACATCGACCACCCCGATCAGCTGCGCATCGATCTCGACCCGCAGCAGGGCAAGGGCTTCCCCGACGCGGTCGAGGCCGCGTTCGTGCTGCGCGAGGTCCTAGACGAGGCGGGCCTCAGCCCCATGATCAAAACGTCGGGCAACCGGGGCGTCCACGTCTTCACCCGGATCGAGCCGCGTTGGGACTTCATCGAGGTGCGGCACGCGGTCATCGCCGCGGCGCGCGCACTCGAGCGGCGGATGCCCGACGACGTGACGACCGCGTGGTGGAAGGAGGAGCGCGGGGAACGCGTTTTCGTCGACTTCAATCAGGCGGCGCGCGACCGGACGATCGCGGGCGCCTACAGTCCGCGAGCGACGGCGGGTGCGACGGTCTCGATGCCCGTCCGCTGGGACGACCTGGCCGATATCGCTCCGGGCGACTTCACGGTGCTGTCGACGCCTGCGATCCTCGCCGAGCGCGGGGATGCCTGGGAGGACGCGCCGGAGCCCGGCGTGCTCGACACCCTCCTCGAGTGGTGGGAGCGCGACCTGGCGAACGGCCAGGGCGAGATGCCCTACCCACCGGATTACCCGAAGATGCCCGGTGAGCCGCCGCGCGTGCAGCCGTCGAAGGCTCGCAAGCCCGTCGCCGACTGACCGCGGTCGGATCGGGTCAGCGCAGGGCCGCCGCGTAGGCCGTGACCGAGCGCCGGTAGCGGGGGAGCCGCGGGGCGAGCCCGGTGAGCAGAAGGGCGACCGCCTCGCGCGACCGGTCGGCGTCCACCAGGGCGAGCGCGAGGAAGGCGTGGACGGCGTCGTCCAGATCGTCCGACACCCGCGCCGACTCGTCCGTCAGGATCGCGACGGACTCGTCGAACCGGCCCAGCACGCGCAACGAGCTGGCGAGCTGAATCGATGCCTGCCGGTGACGTGACGAGTCGAGCCCTCCCGCGAGTGCCTGCCGGTAGAGCGGGACCGCGAGGTCGGTCGCACCCGTCGAGTCGTTCGCTCCTGCCAGCTCGAAGAGCGCGACGGGATCACCGGGGTGCTCGTCGGCGAGCTCCTGCATCGCCGCGACGAAACGTTCGGGCTCCTGTTCGTCGAGGGTGAGCCACAGGTCGTCGACGCGGGTCTGCCAATCGGAGGAGGACATCCCTCCAGCCTACGAGCGGGCCGCTCGCCCGGCTCAGCTGTCGAGCACCTGGGCCAGGTCGTAGGCGTTCGGCACCTCGAGCTGGTCGAACGTGCAGGACCGGGCGTCGCGGTCGGGACGCCAGCGCGCGAACTGGACGGTGTGCCGGAACCGGTCGCCCTCCATCTGGTCGTACTTCACCTCGACGACGAGCTCGGGGCGGAGGACCGCGAACGAGGTGTCCTTCGACGAGGAGAAGCGGTTGCGCTCGCCCTCCCCGCGGATCGGCTCCCCATCCTCGCCACGAGCGAGGTACGGCTCGAGCTCGTCGACGAGCTCCTGCCGCTTCTTGTCGGTGAAGGCCGAGATCCCGCCGACGCCGCGCAGCTCGCCCTCCGAGTCGTACAGGCTGAGGAGCAGCGACCCGACGCCCGAGCCGCTCTTGTGGGTGCGGTACCCGGTGACGATGCAATCCGCGGTGCGAGCGTGCTTGATCTTCAGCATCGCGCGCTTGCCGGGCTGGTAGACGGCGTCGGCGGGCTTCGCGACGACCCCGTCGAGGCCCGCCCCCTCGAACTCGACGAGCCAGGTGCGCGCGAGCTCCACATCGTCCGTCACGCGGGTCAGGTGCAGTGGCGCGGAGAGTCGTGCGCCCAGCTTCTCGAGTCGTGCACGGCGCTCGCCGAACGGCAGATCGAGGAGCGACTCGCCGCCCTCCTCGAGCAGATCGAAGGCGACGAAGGAGGCGGGGGTCTCCGCCGACAGCCTCGCGATGCGGCTGGCGGCGGGATGGATGCGCTGCGACAGCGTCTCCCAGTCGAGCCGCTCGTCCCCGCTCGCCCCTCGCCTCAGCACGACCTCGCCGTCGAGCACGCAGCCATCCGGCAGTTGAGACCGGAAGGCCTCGACCAACTCCGGGAAGTACCGGGTGAGGGGCTTGGCGCCGCGGCTCCCGATCTCGATGTCGTCGCCGTCGACGCTGACGATCGCACGGAAACCGTCCCACTTGGGCTCGTACAGAAGTGCGCCGCCGCCGGGCGCGGTCTCGGGAACGCTCGCGACGGCCTTGGCGAGCATCGGCTCGGGAATATCCATGGAGACATCCTGGCCACCACCCCTGCGAGTTGCCCAGTTCCGGCAGTGTCGCGCGCGCACGACTGCCCGAAGTGGGCGAGTCGACGCTTTCCCTAGAATCGAAGGGTGTCCTCGCCAGTCCGCTTCCGACTCGGGATCGCGTATGACGGCACGCACTTCAACGGCTGGGCCAAGCAGCCGGGGCTGCGCACCGTCCAGGGTGTGCTGGAGGAGGCGGTCGCGACGCTCTTCCGCAAGTCTCCCGTCCACCCGTCCTTCTCCGTCGCGGGGCGCACCGACTCGGGAGTCCACGCGACCGGTCAGGTGGCGCACGTCGACCTCGAGCGGGCTCATGTCGCTGCGCTCGAGAGCACGCGTCTGGCGCAGTCGACCGGGCGCAAGGCCGACGAACTCCTCCGCGACCGGCTCAACGGCATCCTCGGCTCCTACACCGACGTCATCATCACCTCGTGCGATCACGCTCCCGAGGGATTCGACGCCCGGTTCAGCGCGAGCTGGCGGCGGTACGAGTTCCGTATCGCCGACGCGCTCGCCGTCAAGGACCCGCTCCAGCGGCACCGCACCGTCTGGTACGGCCCGGAGCTCGATGTGGAACTGATGGCGCTGGCCTGTCAGGGCATGCTCGGCCTCGGCGACTTCGCCGCCTACTGCAAGGCGCGTGATGGCGCGACGACGATCCGCACCCTGCAGGAGTTCTCCTGGCGGCGGGACGCGGACGGTGTGGTCATCGCGACCCTGCAGGCCGACGCGTTCTGCCACTCGATGGTCCGCTCCCTGATGGGCGCCGCGGTCGCGGTGAGCGAGGGGCGGCTCACCAGCGATCGCCTCGCGGCGCTGCTGCACGAACGCAGGCGCAGCGGCGAGGTCGCCGTGCTCCCCGCCCGCGGTCTCACGCTCCTCGAGGTCGCCTACCCCGCCGACTCCGATGTCGCGGCTCGTGCCGATCAGACCCGAGCGCGGCGCGAGGCCGCAGAGCTTGCCGAGGATGCCTCGAACCGGTAGAGTCTCCCGTTGGCGTCCGTGTAAGCGGACGCATCGCCGAGCCCTCCACTGAGGCGTTCCCACACCGTCGGACATCGTCCGGCCGCACATCGTGAGAACTCCCATCGGAGCGGGATCCAAGAACACCTCGACAGAAAGATCAGTTCTGTGACGCGTACATTCACGCCCAAAGAAGGTGACCTCCAGCACGACTGGGTGGTCATCGATGCAGCAGACATCGTCCTCGGACGTCTCGCCAGCCACACCGCAGCCCTGCTGCGCGGCAAGCACAAGCCCACCTTCGCCCCGCACGTCGACGGCGGTGACTTCGTCATCATCATCAACGCCGAGAAGGTCGCCCTGACCGGTTCGAAGCTGGCTCAGAAGAAGGCCTACCGCCACTCGGGTTACCCGGGCGGTCTCACGGCCACGAGCTACACCGACCTGCTCGAGAAGCACCCGACGCGTGCCGTCGAGAAGGCCGTCCGCGGCATGCTGCCGAAGAACTCGCTGGGCCGTGCCCAGATCAAGAAGCTCAAGGTCTACGCCGGCCCCGAGCACCCTCACGCTGCGCAGCAGCCCAAGACCTACACCCTCAACCAGGTCGCGCAGTAAGCGCCGACCGGACCATAGGACTCATCTCATGGCGAGAATCGCAGACTCCATCGAAAACGCTCCCGAGAGCTTCACCACCGAGACCCCGGCGGAAGCAGCTCCCAGCACCCCTCGCGCGGTGCTGAACGTCCCCGGCGCAGCCGTGGGCCGCCGCAAGCAGGCCATCGCCCGCGTGCGCATCGTTCCCGGCTCCGGCAAGATCACGGTCAACGGCCGCGAGTTCGCCGACTACTTCCCCAATAAGCTGCACCAGCAGCTCGTCAACGACCCGTTCAAGGTCCTCGACCTGCTCGGCAGCTACGACGTGATCGCCCGCATCTCGGGTGGTGGCCCCTCCGGCCAGGCCGGCGCCCTCCGCCTCGGCATCGCGCGTTCACTCAACGGCATCGACGAGGAGAACAACCGCCCCAGCCTCAAGAAGGCCGGCTTCCTGAGCCGCGACGCTCGGGTCAAGGAGCGTAAGAAGGCCGGTCTGAAGAAGGCCCGCAAGGCTCCTCAGTTCTCGAAGCGCTGATCCGACGGCCTGGCTGCCGTGCCACGGCTTTTCGGCACTGACGGTATCCGCGGACTCGCGAACCGTGACATCTCGGTGGGCCTTGCGCTATCCGTAGCGCAGGCCACCGCGGTGGTCTTCCGTTCCGGTCGTCGCGCTGAAGAGCGTCGACGTTCCGGGCGGAGGCCCGTCGCCGTCGTCGCGCGCGACCCCCGGATCTCGGGAGAGTTCCTGTCCGCAGCTGTTGCGGCCGGTCTCGCGAGTTCGGGTGTCGACGTGCTCGACGCCGGGGTCATCCCGACCCCTGCTGCGGCGTTCCTGATCGCCGACATCGACGCCGACTTCGGCGTCATGGTGTCGGCGTCGCACAACCCCGCCGCCGACAACGGCATCAAGATCTTCGCGCGCGGCGGAGTCAAGCTGCCCGACGAGGTCGAGGATCGCATCGAGCACGCGATGAGCGGCGAGATGCTCGCTCCGACGGGAGCCGACGTCGGTCGTGTCCGGCGCTTCGCCGACGCCGAGGACCGCTACGTCCTCCACCTGCTCAGCACCCTCCCGCATCGCCTCGACGGGCTGCACATCGTGCTCGACTGCGCGAACGGTGCCGCAGCGGGTGTCTCACCCGAGGTCTTCTCCGACGCGGGTGCCCGGGTCACGGTGATCGGGAACGATCCCGACGGGCTCAACATCAACGACGGGGTCGGTTCGACCTACCTCGCCCCTCTCCAGCGCGCTGTCGTCGAGCACGGTGCCGATCTCGGAATCGCTCACGACGGCGACGCCGACCGCTGCCTCGCCGTGGACGCCGACGGCAACGTGGTCGACGGAGACCAGATCATGGCCATCCTCGCCATCGGCATGGCCGACCGGGGCGTGCTCACCGATCGCACGCTCGTGACCACCGTGATGAGCAACCTCGGACTCAAGCTCGCGCTGCGCGACCACGGCATCGAGACCGTGCAGACCCGCGTCGGCGACCGCTACGTGCTCGAGGAACTCGGCAATCGCGGCCTCTCCCTCGGCGGAGAGCAGTCGGGCCACGTCATCATGAGCTCGTTCGCGACGACGGGCGACGGGCTCCTCACCGGACTCCACATCGCCGCCGAGGTCGCCCGCACGGGCAAGACGCTCGCCGAACTCGCCTCGGTGATGACCGTGTACCCGCAGATCCTGATCAACGTCCGCGATGTCGACCACCACCGGCTCGGCGACGACGAGGTCATCGCCGCCGCGGTGGCCGCCGCAGAGGCGGAGCTGGCCGACACCGGCCGGGTCCTGCTGCGGCCGTCGGGCACCGAGCCCATGGTGCGCGTCATGGTGGAGGCCGCGGATCAGCCCACGGCCGACCGCATCGCCCACGAACTCAGCGACGTCGTCCGCGAGCGCCTCGCACTCTGATCCGAGTCGCGTCGCGCGGGCTCAGAGCTTGCGGAGCAGCACGCTGCGCACCGCGTGGTCCCCGGATTTCCGGAGTACGAGCGTGGCCCGTGACCGCGTCGGCAGGACGTTCTGGGTGAGGTTCGGCTCGTTGATCTCGGTCCAGATGGTCTGCGCCCGCGCGCGAGCCTCCGACTCCGTGAGCGAGGCATAGCGGTGGAAGTACGACTTGGGATCGGCGAAGGCTCCGCGCTGCAGGCGGAGGAAGCGCTCCTCGTACCAGCGGGCGATGTCGCTCGTGCGCGCATCGACGTAGATGCTGAAGTCGAACAGGTCGCTGAGGGCCAGGTTCGAGGTCGGCGAGGGCGGCTGCAGCACCGTCAGGCCCTCGACGATCAGCACGTCGGGCTGATGGACGACGATCTCGGCGGACGGCACGATGTCGTAGTTGAGATGCGAGTAGAAGGGCGCTCGCACCTCGCTGACCCCGCTCTTCACACGGCTCACGAAGCGCAGCAGCTTGCGCCTGTCATAGGACTCGGGGAAGCCCTTGCGGTCCATGATCCCGCGCCGTTCGAGCTCGGCGTTCGGGAACAGGAACCCGTCGGTCGTGACCAGTTCGACGCGCGGGGTGCCCTCCCAGCGTGAGAGCAGTTCGCGCAGCAGCCGTGCGACCGTCGACTTGCCGACGGCGACGGACCCCGCGATACCGATCACGAACGGGACCTTCGCGGCACTCTCGCCGAGGAACTCGCTCGTCGAGCGCTGCAGGGCGCGAGTACCCGTCGCGTAGAGATTGAGCAATCGGCTGAGCGGCAGATAGACGTCGCGGACCTCGGCCGTGTCGAGAGGCTCGCCCAACCCGCGGAGCCGGATCAGATCGCTCTCGCTGAGCGCACCCGTCGCCGTGGGGGCCAGCGCCGCCCAGCGTGCGCGGTCGATCTCGATGAACGGCGTGGGCTGGACAGGCACCGATCCCGTATCGCTCATCGCCCCCCAGCGTAGCGGGGGAGGGCGGGCCCCCGATCGCGCCAACCTAGAATCGGGTTCATGTGTGGAATCGTCGGATACGTCGGACCGCGGCAGAGCCTGTCCGTGCTGATGGGTGGGCTGCGGCGTCTCGAGTACCGGGGTTACGACTCCGCGGGCGTCGCCGTGATCGGCCCGGATGGAGTTCTCGGGACCGCCAAGAAGGCGGGCAAGCTCGCCGAGCTGACGGCCGAGCTCGCCGAGCACCCGCTCGCCGACGGCACGACCGGCATCGGGCACACCCGGTGGGCGACGCACGGCGGCCCGACGGATGCCAACGCGCACCCGCACCTCGGCGACGACGGCAAGCTCGCCCTCATCCACAACGGGATCATCGAGAACTTCGCCGAGCTCAAGGGCGAGCTCCTCGCCGAGGGCGTGACGTTCACGAGCGAGACGGACACCGAGGTCGCGGCCATCATGGTCGGCCAGCGCTACCGCGAGACCGGCGACCTCACCGAGGCCTTCCGCCAGGTGGTCTCGCGTCTGCACGGCGCGTTCACCCTTCTCGCGGTGCATCAGGACTCGCCCGGCGTCGTCGTGGGCGCGCGGCGCAACTCGCCCCTCGTCATCGGGCTGGGTGACGGCGAGAACTTCCTCGGCTCGGATGTGGCCGCGTTCGTGGAATTCACCCGCCGCGCCATGGAGATCGGGCAGGACCAGATCGTGACCATCCGCCCGGGCTCGGTCGAGGTCACCGACTTCGCCGGCAATCCGGCCGAGTCGCGGGAGTTCGAGGTCGCGTGGGATGCGTCCGCCGCCGAGAAGGGCGGCTGGTCGAGCTTCATGGCGAAGGAGATCAGCGAGGAGCCCGACGCGATCGCGAACACCCTGCTCGGCCGGGTCGTCGACGGCGACGTGGTGCTGCCAGAGCTCGACCCGATCCAGGCCGCGCTCGACGACGTCGACCGCATCATCATCGTGGCCTGCGGCACCGCCGCCTACTCGGGGATCCTCGGCAAGTACGCGCTCGAGAAGTGGGCGGGAGTCCCGACCGAGGTGGAGCTGTCGCACGAGTTCCGCTATCGCGACCCGGTGCTGACCTCGCGCACCCTGGTGATCTCGATCAGCCAGTCGGGCGAGACGATGGACACGCTGATGGCCGTCAAGTACGCAGGGGAGCGCGGTGCGAACACGCTCTCCATCTGCAACACGCAGGGGGCGACGATCGCGCGGGAGTCCGACGCGGCGCTGTTCACCCACGCCGGCCCCGAGGTCGCGGTCGCCAGCACGAAGGCGTTCGTGGCACAGGTCACGGCGCTCTACCTCGTCGCGCTCAAGCTCGGCATCGCGCGTGGAACGCTCGAGCCCGGCGTGGTGGCCGGTCATCTCGAGCAGCTGCTGGCGCTGCCCGGCAAGCTGAGCCAGGTCCTCGAGACGGGCTCGCAGATCCGCGAGCTGGCGCGCGGCATGTCCGACACCCGCTCCGTGCTGTTCCTCGGCCGCAACGTCGGCTACCCCATCGCGCTCGAGGGGGCCCTCAAGCTCAAGGAGCTCGCCTACATCCACGCGGAGGGCTTCGCCGCCGGCGAGCTCAAGCACGGTCCGATCGCGCTGATCGAACCCGGTCAGCGCGTCTTCGTGGTCGTGCCCAGCCCGCGCGACAGCGACTCGCTGCACCGCAAGGTCGTCTCGAACATCCAGGAGATCCGCGCGCGAGGCGCATTCGTGATCGCGATCGCCGAGGAGGGCGACGTCGCCGTGCTGCCCTACGCCGACGACGTGCTCCGGATTCCGCTCGCCGGCCCGATGTTCGAGCCGCTGCTGGCCGTCGCCCCGCTGCAGATCTTCGCCATGGAGCTCGCCGCGGCCAAGGGCCTCGACGTGGACCAGCCGCGCAACCTCGCGAAGTCCGTCACGGTCGAGTAGCGGGCCGGCGGTGATCAAGGGAATCGGCGTCGACATCGTCGACGTCGCGCGGTTCGGGCGGTCGCTCGAGCGCACGCCTCGCCTCGCCGACCGCCTGTTCGACCCTACCGAGCTCGGGCGCCCGACCGCCTCCCTGGCTGCCCGGTTCGCCGCGAAGGAGGCTCTCATCAAGGCCGTCGGCGACTCCGCGGGGTTCCGCTGGCACGAGATGGTCGTCCGATCCGACGAGCACGGCAACCCGTCGTTCGAGGTCTCCGGCGGGGTCGCCGAGGTCCTCGCGTCGCGAGGCATCTCCGAGGTGCACCTGTCCCTGTCCCACGACGCGGGCCTCGCCTGCGCGTTCGTGATCGCGGAGGGCAGCGCATGACCGGCGCGACACGTGAGGCGGTCATCGACTCGGACGCCATCACCGCGAACGTCTCCCGCCTCCGCGAACTGGTCGGCACCGACCACACGATGGTCGTCGTCAAGGCCGACGGCTACGGTCACGGCGCCGTCCGCGCCGCCCGAGCAGCCCTCGACGGCGGCGCGGACTGGCTGGGCGTCGCCGACATCGACGAGGCGCTCGCGCTCCGCGCGGCGGGGATCACCGCACCCGTTCTCGCCTGGTTGCACGACCCCTTCGCCGACTTCGCCCCGGCCATCGCCGAGTCCATCGACATCGGCATCTCGACCGCCGACCAGCTCGAGCAGGTCGCATCCCTCGGCGTCGGCGCAGTGCCGGTCATCCAGTTCAAGGTGGAGACGGGTCTCAACCGCAACGGCCTCGCCCCGGACGACTGGGAGCGGGTCTTCGCACGAGCCGCCGAGCTCGAACGACGCGGAGCGCTCCGGGTCCGGGGCGTCTTCTCCCACCTCTCCAACACGTCGCCGGATGCGGATGCGGCTGCGGTCGAGTCGTTCTCCCGCGCCGTCGGACTCGCGGGCGCCGCAGGACTCGCGCCCGAGCTGCGGCATCTCGCGAGCACCGCGGGCGCCGTGCGGCGTCCGGAAGCACGATTCGATCTCGTTCGGCTCGGCATCGGCGCCTACGGTCTCTCCCCGTTCGCGGCCGACGACGGCATCGATCTCGGGCTGCGGCCCGCCATGACGCTGACCAGTCGGGTCGCGGCCGTGCGACGCGTCGCCGCGGGCGCCGGGGTGTCCTACGACCACGTCTGGCGCGCGGACCGGCCGACGACCCTCGCCCTCGTCCCCCTCGGCTACGCCGACGGCCTGCCTCGGGCGGCGTCCGGTCAGGCGGATGTGTGGATCGGCGGTGCCCGCCACCCGGTCCGCGGCCGCATCGCGATGGACCAGATCGTGGTCGACGTCGGCGAGTCCGCGGTCGAGGTCGGTGACCGCGTCGTCGTCTTCGGCGATCCGGCCCACGGCTACCCGTCCGCCGACGACTGGGGGCGCTGGAGCGACAGCATCAACTACGAGATCGTCACCCGGATCGGTCCGCGCGTGACTCGGACGCCGTGACCGTCCTGCAGATCGCCGACCCCGATCGCATGCACGAGGCGGGCCGACGTCTCGGCACCCTGCTGCGCGCCGGCGACCTCATCGTGCTCACGGGACCCCTCGGCGCCGGGAAGACGACGCTCACCCGGGGGATCGGCGAGGGCCTCGGCATCCGCGGCCCGGTGACGAGCCCCACCTTCGTCCTCGCACGCACCCATCCGTCGCTCGTCGGGGGAGCCCCGCTCGTCCACGTCGACGCCTACCGGTTGGGCTCCGCCCTCGAACTCGACGATCTCGACATCGATTTCGCGGGCTCCGTGGTCGTCGTCGAATGGGGAGAGGGACTCCTCGACGGCGTGAGCGAGTCGCGCCTCGAGATCGTGGTCGAGCGTCCGACGGGTTCGTCCGATGGCGCCGGTCTCGGCGACGACGTATCCGAGGAGCCGACCGAGCCGCGGATCCTCACCGTCTCGGCGCGCGGCCCGCGCTGGCAGGGCATCGATCTCAGCGTCCTCGGGGCCGACGATCCCGGCCCGGAACTACACTGATCCGGTGCTTCTCGCGATCGACAGTTCGGCGGGCACCAGCGTCGCCGTCGTCGATGCGGACTACGGAGTCCTGGCCGAGCGCACCGTCACCGACGGCATGAGCCATGCGGAGGTCATCGGCGACCTCCTGCGCGACGTGCTCGCCGAGTCGGGTGCCTCCGTGTCGGCCCTGGCCGCGGTGGCCATCGGCGTCGGGCCCGGACCGTTCACCGGTCTGCGCGTCGGAATGGCCGCCGGGCGGGCATTCGCGATCGCGGCGGGCAAACCGCTCCTCGGAGTCGTCAGCCACGACGCCATCGCGCTCGAGCACTATGCGAGCGGGGGATGGGGCGAGCTCCTCGTCGCGACCGACGCGCGACGCCGCGAGCTGTACTGGTCCCGCTACTCGGGACTCGACGAGGCCGGCCTGCCGCTGCGCACCTCCGGTCCGTCCGTCTCGGCACCCGACGAGGTGCCGGCGTCGAGCAGGCGGATCGACGCGACCGCCGTCTCCGCCGCGAGCCTCGGCCTCCTCGCCGAGCGTCTCCGCCGCACCGGCCGTGCCACCCCGACCGAGCCCCTCTACCTGCGCTCACCCGACGTGACGCTGTCGAGTCCGAAACGGGTGTCGCGATGAGCTGGCAGCTGCGGCGCGCGTCGATCGACGATCTCGATTCGATCATGGCGATCGAGGAGGCCACCTTTCCGACCGACGCCTGGGCGCGACCGACGATGCGGGACGAGCTGGCCGGGCCGCACGGCTACTACGTGGTGGCCGAGCAGCTCGACGCCGCTCACCGGGTCGACGGGTACGCCGGCCTTCGCGCCCCCGCGGGGAGCCTCGAGGCCGACGTCCAGACCATCGCGGTCGCGGCCGATGCGCGCGGCCGGGGGCTCGGGCGGGTGCTGCTCCTGGCGCTGCTGGCCGAGGCTCGGCGGCGGCATGCCGCTCAGGTCTTCCTCGAGGTGCGGGCCGACAACGACGTGGCAGCCGCCCTCTACCGGTCCGCGGGATTCGAGCCGATCGGGGTGCGTCCCCGTTACTACCAGCCCGACGACGTGGACGCCGTCGTGATGCGGCACACGATGACGGAGCCGCGGATCGCTCCCGCCGATGGGACCGCCGATGACTGAGGCCGCCACCGAACCCCTCGTCCTCGGCATCGAGACCTCCTGCGACGAGACGGGTGTCGGCATCGTCCGCGGCACGACCGTTCTCGCGAACGTGATCTCGTCGTCGATGGCCGAGCACGCGCGCTTCGGCGGCGTCGTTCCCGAGGTCGCGGCGCGTGCGCACCTCGAGGCGCTCGGCCCCACCCTGCAGACCGCGCTCGAGCGGGCGGGCGTGGGCTTCGACGACCTCGATGCGCTCGCGGTGACCGCCGGGCCCGGGCTCTCGGGTGCGCTCATGGTCGGTGTCGGCGCTGCGAAGGGTTTGGCGACGGCGACCGGTCTTCCCCTCTACGGCGTCAACCACCTCGTCGGCCACGTCGCCGCCGACATCCTGCATGACGAGGGTGTCGAAGGACGCGACGTCGAGTACCCGACGATCGCCCTGCTCGTCTCGGGCGGGCACACCTCGCTTCTCCTCGTCCGGGACCTAATCGACGACGTCGAGCTGCTCGGCGAGACCATCGACGACGCCGCCGGTGAGGCCTTCGACAAGGTCGCCCGGCTGCTCGGCCTGCCCTACCCGGGCGGACCCGAGATCGACAGGGTCGCCCGCGAGGGGGACCCCACCGCCATCCGGTTCCCGCGGGGGCTCACCAAACCCTCCGACCTCGCCCGTCACCGCTACGACTTCTCGTTCTCCGGCGTCAAGACCGCGGTCGCGCGGTGGGTGGAGCAGCGTGCGGACTCGGGTGAGACCGTCCCCGTCGCGGACGTGGCGGCGAGCTTCCGCGAAGCGGTCGTCGACGTGCTGCTCGGCAAGGCCGTCGCCGCGTGCCGCGACCTCGGGGTGCCCCGTCTGCTCCTCGGCGGGGGAGTCGTCGCGAACGCCAGAGTCCGCGAGGTCGCCGCCCACCGCTGCGCCGACGCGGGGATCGCCTTGCGCATCCCGCCGTTGTCCCTGTGCACCGACAACGGGGCCATGATCGCGGCCGTCGGGGCCCGCCTCGTCTCCGCCGGCCGGCCGCCCTCGCGGCTCGACTTCGGCGCCGACTCCAGTCTCCCGGTCACCGAAGCGCAGGTCGCCGCCCACTGATCCCGCGCCAGTCCGGGCGCGACACTGCCGTCCGCGGTCGTTGACACTGTCCACCGTCGCTGTCAGCATGGCACTCGACCGGCCGACCCGGCCAGTGACCGGCGGGCGATATCCACTTCGTCAGCTACTGACCTCGAAAGGGCCATACGAAATGACCGACCAGACTCCCGGCAACGACCCGTACGCGGCTCCGACGCCCCCGGCGAGCGACCCGTACGCGGCCCCCAGCGCGACTCCGTACACCGCCGGAGCGGGCAGCGCTCCCGCGAAGTCGCCCATCCTCAGCATCCTGTCCCTCGTCGGCGGCATCCTCGGCATCATCGTCGGATTCTTCGGATGGGGTCTGCTGTTCTCCATCGCCGGCGTGGTCCTCGGGCACCTCGGCCGCAAGCGCGAGCCCAACGGCAGGGGGATGGCCCTCGGTGGCCTCATCACCGGCTACGTCGGAATCGCCATCAACATCATCGTGATCGCCATCGCGATCATCGCCATCATCGCTCTAGGTGCCGCGGGCAGCTACAACAGCTACTGACCGCGTGGATGACCTGAACCGAGGCGGCCGTGTCGATGACGCGGCCGCCTTCGGTCTTGGCGGGCAGGTCCCGTCCGCGGACGCGACGGGCGTCGAGCCGGACGCGACCGCGGCGCTTCCCGCACCGCGGCGCCCGATCGACCCGGTCGCCGTTCTCGCGTTGATCGCCGTGATCCTGCTGCTGCCGGTCGTCGCCCTCGTGCTCGGGTACTGGTCCCGTTCCCGGATCCGTCGTGACGATCTCGGAGGCGAAGCGCTCGCCGGATGGGCGAGGAGCATCGCGTGGATCGAGGTCGCCGTGACCGTCGCCTTCTGGACCGTCTACTTCCTCGTGCTGGCGCCCGTCGTCACGCTGCCCCGATGACCTCCTAGCGCTGCTGCGCTCACTGAACTGCTCCGCTCACCGAAAGGGAACACCGTGTCAGGCATCCAGCCCCCCGAGGGCCCCGCTTCGCCCCAGTACCAGGCCGCGCCGTACTACCCCGCCGCGCAGTACCAGCCTCCGCGCGGGCTCAGCATCGCGTCGATGGTGCTCGGACTCGTCGGCCTCGTCTTCGGCTGGTTCATGCTCGGCATCCCCTCGATCGTCGGTGTCGTGCTCGGACACATGGGCCTGAAGCGGGAGCCCGCGGGCCGGGCGTTCGCCGTCACCGGACTGGTGACGGGCTACATCGGCATCGCCTTCGGGGTCATCGGAACCCTCCTGCTGCTCGCGTCGTTCCTGCTCCCGTTCCTCATCCTGCTCGGCGTCGCGGGCAGCGAGTACGGCACCAGCGGCTACTGAGCCGCGGCAGGCGCGAGGCGGTCGGCGCGGATCGCGACCCGGCGCGAGCCGAGTCGGGTCAGGACGAGGGTCGCCTGCCCCGGACCGCGCAGGCCCAACCTCTTGCGGAACTGGGCGGGGTCGATGTCGACGCCGCGCTTCTTGATCTCGAGCGTTCCGATGTCGAGCGAACGCAGAGTCCGTGCGACGCCGCGCTCATCGAGCGGGAGCACCTCGCGGATTTCGAAGCTCGCCGCGAGCGGATCCGGGCTCGGACGGTCGCCGGTCAGGTAGGCGATGCCCGGGTGGACGAGCCCGGCGTCGAGTCGTCGGGCGACGTCGCCGATCAGACGCCCCCGGATGACGGAACCCGCGGGTTCGTGCAGGTAGCGGCCGAGTTCTCGCGGCTCCGGGTCCTCGGTGTCGGCGGGCGCGTCGATGCGCGCCGTCGCGCCTCCGGACTGGACGACCGCCGAGCGCGTCACCCCGGGCCGGGCGAGAGCGCCGAACCAGACCGCCAGCTCCACGGTGTCGCCGTCGATGGTGACCCATTCGGCCTCCGCGCCGTCGGGGATCAGCTCGCGGTCCATGCCCGGCGCGAGCTTCACGCCCGTCGGCACTCGATCGCCGAGGCCGAAGGCGAAGCCGAGCGAGGGCGACCAGTCGTCGGGCCCGAGCCGCGAGGTTCCACCGTGTCCGGCAGTGCGGCGTGCGGGGTCGAGGAACACCCCGTCGATGCCGGAGAGGTCCGTCTCCTCCGCCGAGCCGATCCGCACCTCAGCGCCCTCGAACGGCGCCAGGTTGTAGGCCGCGAACGCCGCCGTCACCTCGTCGCGATCGACCGCGACGACCTCGAGGTCGATGGCCGCCATCGCCATGGCGTCGCCGCCGATCCCGCAGCCGAGGTCCCCGATGCGCGTGAGGCCGGCCGAGCGGTATCGGCCCGCGTGCAGCGCCGCCACCGGCAGGCGCGTCGCCTGCTCGAGGCCCGCCTCGGTGAAGAGCATCCTGTCGGCGAACGGGCCGAATTTGGCCGCCGCGCGCTGACGGAGTCGGGCCTGGGTCAGGACCGCGGCGATCAGGTCGGGCGGGTGACCCTCCCGGCGCAGAGCGGTGCTGATCCGGAGGACGTCCGACGCGGATCCGTAGCCCCCGATCCTGTCGAGGAGGGCGAGGCCCTCGGAGGACAGCAACTGGCGTGCTTCGTCGGGCAACATCGCACCAACCCTACTGAGCGCGTCCCGGCACCGTTCCGCGGGAGGCGTATCGCGCTGCTAGCACTCGCATTGCGAGAGTGCCAGAACTCCCTCTAGAGTGGTTCTGGCACTCCACCAGGTCGTGTGCCAACCACGTCGCAAGGTCAAGAAAGAAGAGGTCACCGTGTCGGTTTCCATCAAGCCGCTGGAAGATCGCATCGTCATCAAGCAGGTCGAGGCCGAGCAGACCACTGCCTCGGGTCTCGTGATCCCCGACACCGCCAAGGAGAAGCCCCAGGAGGGTGAAGTCGTCTCCGTCGGCCCCGGTCGCATCGACGACAACGGCAACCGCGTTCCGATCGACGTCGCCGTCGGCGACCGCGTCATCTACTCGAAGTACGGCGGAACCGAGGTCAAGTTCGGTGGCGAGGACTTCCTCGTCCTCTCGGCCCGCGATGTTCTCGCGGTCGTCGTCCGCTGACCCAGCTGCATTCACAGAAGGGCCCGCACGCGTTGAGCGTGCGGGCCCTTCTGCTTTCGCCGTTGGCGGTTTCGCGACGGAGTCGGGCGGGTGGTCGACGACGGGGTCGCCTCGGCGCGACCTAAGATCGACACAGTGACCGACCCCACCGCTTCGCCATCCGCGGCTCCGGCGAAGCCCTCGCGCAACGGGCTCGTCGCGGCGGCCACCGCCTACATCCTCTGGGGATTCCTGCCCGCCTATTTCGTGGCGCTCTCCCCGGTCGGGCCGTTCGAGATCGTCGCCTGGCGGATCCTGTTCGCTCTCGCCTTCTGCCTGCTCCTGCTCACGGTGACGCGCGCGTGGAAGCCGTTCATCGTCATCCTCCGTCGCCCGCGCACCGTGCTGCTGATGGGTGTGGCGGGTCTCCTGATCTTCGTCAACTGGCAGACCTTCATCTTCGGCACCCTGACCGGTCACGTCGTCGAGACCGCGCTCGGATACTTCATCAATCCGATCGTGACGGTGTTCCTCGGGGTGCTGGTCCTCCGAGAACGGCTCCGACCGCTCCAGTGGGTGGCCGTGGGGATCAGCATCGTCGCCGTCGTGGTGCTCACGATCGGCTACGGCTCCCTGCCGTGGATCGCCCTCGTCCTCGCGGCCTCGTTCGGCACCTACGGCCTCATCAAGAAGCAGGTCGGCGGCGAGGTCGACGCCATGAGCGGGCTGACCCTCGAGACGGCCTGGCTCGTTCCGGTCGCGGTCGTCGAGCTCGCGATCGTCGGGGCGACCACCGGTCTCGTCTTCGGCTCGGCGGGTGCCCTCAACACCACCCTGGTCGTGGCATCCGGCGCCATCACCGCGATCCCCCTCCTCCTGTTCGCCGCGGCGGCCTCGAGGCTTCCTCTCACGGTGATCGGTTTCGTCCAGTACATCGCGCCCATCCTGCAGTTCCTCTACGGTGTCTTCCTGCTGCGCGAGCCCATGCCACCGGAGCGCTGGTTCGGTTTCGCGATCGTCTGGGTCGCGCTCGCCGTCCTCTCCTTCGACCTGCTCCGCGCCGGAGCACGATCTCGACGCTCAGCGGCGATCCTCGAACCCGCACCGTGACCTGGGAGACGCGCCGAGGCCCGGTCTGACCGTCGCCCGGGGTGGCGACGGAGCCGGTCGGGTGCCCTGGCGCTAATGTCGCGTCCCAGCGGGGACATCCGCTCACATGACTCGGGGGAGTGCGGTGCGCAGGTCGACGGGTGCTCTGGCCCTACCGGTGATGGCCGCGCTCATCGCACTCGGGCTCACCGCCTGCGACGTGCCGGTCGCCGCCGCGCCGGTGCCGACACCGACGCAGACCCCCGTCGTTCCGTACGGCGACGGAGTCCTCCGGATCGGAGGACTCGTCCCGACGACCGGAGCGTCGGCGGGCCTGTCGGCCGCGCAGGTGGCGGGGATCGAACTCGCCGTACGGGAGATCGATGAGGCCGGCGGCTACGGGGGAGTGCCCGTCCAGGTGTTCCACCGAGACGTCGGCGAACCCGGCAGCGGGGTCCTCGCCGCCTCCTTCGCCGAACTGGTCGCCAAGGGCGTCGACGTGGTCGTCGGGCCCAGTGATCCGTCTCTCGCCGCCGAACTGGTCCCTCTCGCCACGGCGGCCCGTATCCCCGTCATCTCGCCGGACGCGGGCGCCATGGACGCGGCGGAGCTCGATTCGGGTGGCTACCTGTTCCGCCTCGCGAGCGGTCCCGGGATCCTCGCCGCAGCAGTGACCGAGCTGGTCGGGAGCGCGACGATGTCGGTCGCCGCCGTCGACGACGGCTTCGGTGCCGGTGTGATCACCGCCATCACGGACGACCGCGCAGCGGCCGGCCTCGACCCCGTCGTCAGCGCGGTCACCGCATCCGGCACGAGCGCCGTGAAAGCCGCGGCCGACGTCGCCGCCGGCGATCCCGACTACGTGGTCGTCGCTGCTGCTGCCGGTGCGTCCTCGACGACGGAAGCGCTCGTCGCCTCCCTGCTCGACCAGGGGGTCGTCGCCTCGCAGCTCGTGCTGGTGGGCGACGGCGTTCTCGACCTCTCCGTCCTCTCACCGGCGGGAGAGCTCGAAGGAGCCCGAGCCCTCACGGCCGGTGCGCCCCTCGACGACGGGTTCCGCGCCCGCCTGCTCTCGGCCGACCCGGGGGTGACCGATTTCCGGTTCGCAGCGGAGTCGTACGACGCCGTCATGCTCGCCGCCCTGGCGGCTCGGGTGGCCGGGGATGACGGCGGCGAGTCGATCGCCCGAGCCATTCCCGGTGTCTCGAGCGACTGGGTGACCTGCTCGAGCTTCGCCGAATGCGCCCAGGTCCTCGGGTCCGAGGACGACATCGACTACCAGGGCGTCTCGGGCGCGGTCGACCTCGATGATTCGGGCGACCTCGTCGCGGGCACGGTCTCGAGCTGGCTCTACGGAGCCGACGGACGAGCCGCGATCGGCGACATCCTGCGGGTCTCGACCCGACCCTGAAGATCACGGACTGTAACGATTTAGCTGTGTTACACGGTCGTAACACCCTCGTATTGTTTCGGGTCGGGGTGCCACATAGTTTGAACTGGTGGCGGAGTCATGCCCGCCACTCCTGCAAGACATTCCATTGTGAAATAGGAGAAACATGAGCGCATTCGAGAAGGCAAAAGCCTCTCGCCGGCTGGGTTTCAGGAGCGTTCTCGGCGGCATCGCCGTCGTGGGAGTCAGTGCACTCCTTCTGAGCGCCTGCTCGGCCCCCGCCGAAACCGAGGAATCTGCGGCTGCGCCGGCAGAAGACCTGACGCTGAAGATCGGCACCGCCCTTCCGCAGACGGGCAACCTGGCCTACCTCGGCCCGCCCGAAGAGGCCGGCGTCGAGTACGCGACGTCGCTCATCAACGCCGCGACGGCGGACACGGGCCTCACGCTCGATGTCACCTACGGCGACTCGGGTGACACCGACAACAAGGCGTACGAGACCGAGATCCCCCGCCTCCTGGGCGAGGGCGTCAGCGCGGTCATCGGTGCCGCGTCGTCGGGAACGTCGCTCCAGTTCATCCAGACCCTCGTCGACGCCGACGTCATCCAGTTCTCGCCGGCCAACACGTCCGACGCGTTCACCACCTACGACGACGACGACCTGTACTGGCGCACCGCTCCCTCGGACGTGCTCCAGGGCGAGGTGCTCGGCAACCTGATCGCCGAGGACGGCAACCAGACGCTCGGCATGATCGTGCTGAACGACTCGTACGGAACCGGTCTGGCCAAGTACGTCTCCGACGCCTTCACAGCAGCCGGCGGAGAAGTCGTGGCACAGCCCACCTACAACACGGGTGACACGTCGTTCGAATCGCAGATCAGCGAGGTCCTCGCGGCCGACCCCGACGCGATCGCACTGATCACGTTCGAGGAGGTCGCAACTATCCTCCCCGGACTGCTCTCGAGCTTCCCGGCCGACAAGCTCTACTTCGTCGACGGAAACCTCAAGAACTTCGGCACCGACCTGCCCGCAGGTTCGCTGACCGGAGCCAAGGGCACCCTTCCGGGCCTGAGCATCGACACGCTGACCGACTTCACCGGTCAGCTCGACACCTACCTGGCCGACGCCGGGAAGCCGGCGCTCGAGGACTACAGCTACGCGGCTGAGTCCTTCGACGCGACGACCCTGCTCGCTCTCGCCTCTCTCGCCGCCGGCTCCACCGCCGCCGACGACATCAAGGCGAAGCTGCAGGAAGTGTCCGGCGGTTCGGGTGACGGCGAGAAGTGCACCACGTACGCCGACTGCGCAGCCATCATCCTCGATGGCGGCACGATCGACTACGACGGCATCTCCGGCCCGATCACGTTCGACGAGGTCGGCGACCCGACCGAGGCGTCCATCGGCATCTACCAGTACGGCGAAGACAACAACTACGTCGCCTACGAGGGCTGATCCAGTCACCTAGTCAGACGAGTGGGGCCTCGACCTTCGGGTCGGGGCCCCATTTCCGTTCACGGTTGAGGGATGTCCGTCGTCTCGGCCAACGAGCGTCCCGCCTCGATCTCGGCGGTGATGGCTGACACGGCTCCGGCGGCGATCGCCAGCGAGTCGGAGCCGAGGAGCTGGTGCAGCGGTGCGGAGCGGTCCTCGGCGATCGCGATGATCGCGGAGGCGGCTTTGGAGGGGTCTCCCAGCTGCGTTCCGGGCATGGCCTGGTGAACCCGTGTCATCTCGCGGATCGCTGAGTAGCCGTCCACGGTCGAGCTGGGCAGGCCGAGCGACTGCGGCCGCAGGAAGTCCGTCTGCATGTAGCCCGGCTCGACCAGATTGACCCTGATGCCGAATTCCGCGACTTCCTGAGCGAGAGAACCGGTCAGGCCCTCGAGGGCGAACTTGCCCGCCGAGTAGAGGCTCCAGCCGGGGAATGTGGTCAACCCGAGGATCGACGACACGTTGATGATGTGGCCGCTGCGCGCGGCCCGGAACGCCGGCAGAGTCGCACGGAGCACGTTCCAGACGCCGAAGACCTGGACGTCGAACATCGCTCGCGCTTCGGCGTCGGTCACCTCCTCGACCGCGCCGAGGAAGCCGTAGCCGGCATTGTTCACCACCACGTCGAGCCCTCCGAAGCGCTCCCTCGTGGCCTCGACGGCCGCGACGACCTCGCTCTCGGCTGCCAGGTCGATCTCGAGGACGAGCAGGTTGTCTGTACCGGCGCCTCCCAGAGCCTCGAGGAGGCGCTCGCTCGACCTCGTGCTGGCCGCGACGTTGTGGCCGCGCGCCAGTAGTTGGGAGACGAGTTCGAGGCCGAGGCCTCGGGAAGTACCGGTGACGAACCAGGTGCCGGGCGAATCGGGGAAAGTCATGTTCACTCCAGGGGTAAGGGATGCCTTTCGACACGGGAACGTGCCGACCATCCGAGTGTCGAGGAGCGTGGCGCGGTTGTGGACGGCATAGCAGGGGGTGCCTCTCCTGGGACGTGCGTACCTAGGACTCCGAGGTCCACGCGGGGCTCTCCGTGGAATGGGACACTCGAGACGTGGCCGAGATCAACAGGGAGCTGGCGGACTTCCTCCGGCGCGCACGCAGCCAGGGGGACCCCGCACGTTCCGGACTCCCGGCCGACGACCGGGTGCGGCGGGTGGCGGGGCTTCGCCGTGAGGAGGTCGCGCTCCTCGCGGGCGTATCGACCGACTACTACACCCGCCTCGAGCAGGGCAGGAGGATCCAGCCTTCGGCCGGCGTGATCGATGCCATCGCACGAGCCCTCGATCTGGACTCGGTGGGACGAACCCATCTTCACGACCTCGTGGGCGCGGCGACCGTTCGTCGGCCGAGGTCAGTCCCTTCCGTGCAGCGCGTGCGTCCCGGGCTGTACCAGCTGCTCGACGCCTGGGAGGGGCAAGCCGTTCTGATCCTGGGTCGCCGCATGGAGGTGCTGGCGTCGACCCGTGTTGCGAGGGCGCTCTTCGCCGACTTCGACGCGCTGGTGCCGAAGGAGCGGAACTACGCCAGGTGGCTGTTCCTCGACGACGCCGCCCGCGCACTGTTCGTGGAGTGGGAGGTCCAGGCTCGCGCGGCGGTTGAGAGTCTGCGCTTCGCCGCGGCGCGAAACCCCGACGACCGGCTTGCGAACGAGCTCGTCGCCGAACTGAGTCGCAGCACTGCTGAGTTCCGCCAGTGGTGGAGTGAGCATCGCGTCTACCAGCGCACCTTCGGTTCGAAGAATCTGCGCCATCCGATCGTGGGCGAGCTGACGGTCGAGTACGAGACCCTGACTCTTCCCGGCGACCCCGATCAGACTCTCTTCGTGTACACGACGGAGCCTGCATCGGCATCCCGGCGAGCGATGGATCTCCTGATCAGCTGGAGCCAGCCGGCGTCCGCGAGTCGCACGGAATGAGAAAGGCCGACCGGGACGTCCCGATCGGCCGTTCTCGTACGTCGGAAGGTCAGGCGTCGACGCCCAGGGTGCCGAGGTAGAGGTTGATGACCTTGGGGTCGTTCAGCAGGTCGCGGCCCGTCCCCGTGTAGGCGTCGCGCCCCTGGTCGAGGACGTAGCCGCGGTCGCAGATCTGAAGGCAGCGGCGTGCGTTCTGCTCGACCATGATGGTCGTCACGCCGGCCTTGTTGATCTCGGAGACCCGGATGAACGCCTCGTCCTGACGGGCGGGGGACAGGCCTGCTGACGGCTCGTCGAGGAGCAGCACGTGGGGGCGCATCATGAGTGCACGACCCATGGCGACCATCTGCCGCTCACCGCCCGAGAGGGAACCGGCGCGCTGCTTGAGTCGCTTGCCCAGCTCGGCGAAGATCCCGGTCACGAACTCGAGCCGCTCCGCGTACTCCCGGGGCCGCTGGTACAGGCCCATCTGGAGGTTCTCCTCGATGGAGAGGCTCGGGAACACGTTGTTGTTCTGGGGGACCATGCCCACGCCGCGGGCGACCAGCTTGTCGGCCTTCAGCCCGGTGATGTTGTCGCCCATCAGGCGGACCTGGCCCTCACGCACATTGACCTGACCGAAGATCGCCTTGAGCAGCGTGGACTTGCCGGCGCCGTTCGGACCGATGATGCCGATCAGTTCGCCCTCACGGGCCTCGAGCGAGCACCCGTTGAGGATGTTGACACCGGGGAGGTACCCGGCGGTGACGTGATCGACCTCGACGACGAGCTGCCTGCTGTCGGTCATCAGTTCTTCTCCTCAGCGTGGTAGCGACCCGTGATCTCGCCGAGGTCGATCTCCTGGTGGGCGCCGAGGTAGGCGTCGATGACGGCGGGGTTCTGCATGACCTCGAGCGGCGGGCCCTCGGCCACGACCTTGCCCTCGGCCATCACGATCACCCAGTCCGCGATGTGGCGGACCATGTGCATGTCGTGCTCGACGAAGAGGACCGTCATGCCCTCGTCCTTGAGATCGAGAATGTGGTCGAGGAGCGACTGGGTGAGGGCCGGGTTGACGCCGGCCATCGGCTCGTCGAGCATGACGAGCACCGGGTCGCTCATGAGCGCACGGGCCATCTCGAGCAGCTTGCGCTGCCCTCCGGACAGACTCGCGGCGAAATCCGCCTGCTTGGCGTCGAGCTTGAACTTGCGGAGCAGGTCGTGGGCCTTGGCCTCGATCGACTTCTCCTGCTTCCTCCAGATGCCGGGGATGAGGCCCTGGAAGAAATGCTCTCCGCTCTGCCCCTTCGCACCGAGCTTCATGTTCTCGAGCACGGTGAGGAGGCCGAGCGCCTTGGTGAGCTGGAAGGTGCGCACCTGACCCATTCGCGCGACCTTGTAGGCGGGCACACCTGACAGGGACTTGCCGTCGAACGACCAGGAGCCCGCATCGGGCTTGTCGAAGCCGGTCAGCAGATTGAACAGCGTGGTCTTGCCCGCGCCGTTGGGGCCGATGAGAGCGGTGATCGCGTTGCGGGGGATCTCGACGTGGTCGACGTCGACCGCGGTCAGACCGCCGAAGGTGCGGCGCACCCCGTCGGCGATGATGATCGGGTCGACCTTGGCGACGCCGGGAACGGCTTCCCCCTTGTGCAGACCCGTCGACTTGGGGCGGGGTGCGTGCGGCACCGGCGGCGCGGCGGGAGCCGGTACAGGAGTGGAGTCACTTGACAAAGGTCAGCTCCTTCTTGTTGCCGAGGATTCCCTGCGGCCGGAAGATCACGATGAGCATCAGCGCGACGCCCACCAGGATGAATCTCAGCGTGCTCGCCTGAGAGCTCGATACGGGCAGGATGCCGATCCCGGCCAGAGCGGGCAGGACGTTGCCGAGGAAGGTCTGCAGCACCCAGAAGACGACCGAGCCGAGAACGGGACCGAAGATCGTGGCGGCGCCGCCGAGGAGCAGCGCGGTGTAGACGAAGAACGTCAGCGAGGTGACGTAGGACCCCGGGTTGACCGAGGAGGGCAGGGCGTAGATGACCCCGCCGAGGGCCCCGAAGATGCCACCGAGCACGAGAGCCTGCATCTTGAAGGCGAAAACGTTCTTGCCGAGAGCCCGGACCGCGTCCTCGTCCTCGCGGATGCCCTTCAGTACGCGGCCCCACGGGCTGCGCATGAGAAGGAAGACGATGGTGACCGCGATGGCGAGCAGCACGAGGCCGATGACGGTGACCCAAGCCTGGTTCTCGTTCATCGTCCACGGACCGAAGCCGTAGGACCCCCGCGGGAACGGGTTGGAGTCGCGGAAGCTGCCCTGGTATCCGGTGAGGCCGTCGGCGCTGCCCGTGTACTGGTCGAACGACGAGGTCAGGAACAGCAGGCGGAGGACCTCGGCGCCCGCGATGGTGACGATGGCGAGGTAGTCGCCTCGCAGCCGGAGCGTCGGGATGCCGAGGATCAGCGCGTAGACCACCGACGCTGCGATGGCGACGACGATGCACAGGTACCACGGCAGGCCGAAGGTGATCGACGAGATCGCGTAGCCGTAGGCGCCGAGCGCCATGAAGCCCGCGATGCCCATGTTCAGAAGGCCGGCGTAGCCGAACTGAACCGAGAGGCCTACAGCCGCGAGGGCGTAGGCGATGGTGGCCGGCGCGATGATGAACGACGCCGAATTGGAGAGAATCTGTCCCCAGTCCATGGCGGGCCTCCTAGCCTATTCTCTCTCGACGGCCGAGGATTCCCTGTGGCCGGAACAGCAGGATCAGGATCAGCACGACCAGCGCGCCGACGTACTTCAGATCGGCGGGGATCCAGAGGCTCGAGATCTCGACCAGGATGCCCACGATGATCGCGCCGACGAGGGCGCCGAAGGCGGTGCCGAGACCACCCAGGGTGACGGCGGCGAAGACGAGCAGAAGGATCTGCGCGCCCATGTCCCACTTCAGGCCGGGGCGGTAGTAGGCGTACAGCACGCCCGCCAGCCCGGCGAGGGCGGTGGCGAGGATCCAGACGATCCGGACGACCCGGTCGACGTTGATGCCCGAGGCGGCAGCCAGTGACGGGTTGTCGGAGATGGCCCGGGTCGCCTTGCCGATGCGGGTGAAGAGGAGGAAGAAGGCCAGCGCCGCGATCACGACGATGCTGATGCCCATGCTCACCAGGTCGATGACGGTGAGCGACACCGACCCGAACAGCTGGATCTCGGGGGAGTTGGAACCGGGGAGCTGACGCGTGCCTCCGCCGATGAAGAACTGGAAGACGTAGCGCAGAGCGAGGCTCAGGCCGATGCTGACGATCATCAGCTGCACGGTGCCGAGGCCGCGTTTCCTCAGGGGTCTCCAGATGCCGGCGTCCATCAGGAAACCGAACACCCCGCTCAGCACCAGTGCGAGGGTGATGCCGAGCCACAGGGGCAGACCGAGCGCGGCGGAGAAGAACCAGGCGATCACCGCGCCGAAGGTCACCATCTCGGCGTGGGCGAAGTTCGAGAGGCCCGTGGTGCCGAAGACCAGCGAGAGACCGACGGCCGCGAGCCCCAGCATCAGGCCGAAGTTCAGGCCGCTGACGAGGCGTTCGACGAGTTGGTCGATGAAGGGGGTGACGTTGCGCTCGCCCTTGCCGATGAAGAAGTTGGTCGTGACGCGGCCACCCGGGCCGACCTCGACGGTCTGCTCGTTCGAGCCCTCGACCACCGCGACACCGTCGGGGAGGGTCGACTCGTCGAGGGTGACCTTGTACTCGGCCTTCTCGGGCACGCCGACGCGCCACTGGCCTTCGGCGTCGGTCTCGACCTCCGCCTTGTAGCCGCCGCCCTCGACGGTCAGCTTGACGTCTTCGAGGGGATCTCCGTTGAACTGGACGTTGCCGCTGACCCGGAACGGGTTGTCCTCGAGGCCGACCTCGTCGGCGTGAGCCGCCGGAGCGGTGGAGAAGAACGCGATCGCGGCGAGCGCGAAACCGAAGATCGCGAGCAACCGCATGGTGCGGGGGCGGGTGCTGATTAGTCCAGGACTGGACACGGTACCTCCTGGCCGAGCCGAGGGATCAGACGGCTGGTATCGAGCGAGCGGACGACGATGTCCGGAACACTACGCACAGATTATTGCCGTGATGTTTCGTTAGGCGGATTGATGTGACGAGTTAGACAACCTACCGGGAATCAAACGCGTCGTGCGCCGTTAAGATCAGGTACCGGTACGCAGCGTTGCCCGGACTCCTCCGCATCCTGAGAGAACCGCGGGCGCGGCACATCTGTCTCGCCTCTGCGGCACAGAGTGAAAGGCACTCAATTGAGTGGACACGATCCGTTCGGCTTCGTCGGCCTCACCTACGACGACGTCATGCTCCTCCCCGGGCACACCGACGTCATCCCGAGCGAGGCGGAGACCGCGTCACGGCTGACCCGCCGGATCCAGGTCGCCGCGCCGCTGATCTCGAGCGCCATGGACACCGTCACCGAGTCGCGCATGGCCATCGCCATGGCGCGGCAGGGCGGATTCGGCGTGCTCCACCGCAACCTGTCCATCCAGGACCAGGCCGAGCAGGTCGACAACGTCAAGCGCAGCGAATCGGGCATGATCACCAACCCGGTGACGACCACGCCCGATGCCACGGTCGCCGAGGTCGACGCGCTGTGCGGCCAGTTCCGGGTCTCCGGTCTCCCCGTCATCGAGGGCGACGGCACGCTCGTCGGCATCGTGACCAACCGCGACATGCGCTTCGTCTCGCCGTTCGAGAAGGCGACGACCCTCGTGCGCGACGTGATGACCTCGACGGGCCTCATCACCGCCCCTGTCGGCATCAACGCGGACGGCGCCGTGGCGCTCCTCGCCCAGCACCGCATCGAGAAGCTGCCGATCGTCGACTCCGCCGGCAAGCTCCGCGGCCTGATCACGGTCAAGGACTTCGACAAGAGCGAGAAGTACCCGAACGCCACCAAGGACTCCGAGGGCCGCCTGCGCGTCGGCGCCGCCATCGGCTTCTTCGGCGACGCATGGCAGCGGGCGGGCGCTCTGCGCGACGCGGGTGTCGACGTGATCGTGGTCGACACGGCCAACGGCGACTCGTCCGGCGTTCTCGACATCATCCGCCGCCTCAAGGGCGACAGCGCATTCGACGCGATCGACATCATCGGCGGCAACGTCGCGACCCGTAGCGGGGCGCAGGCGCTCGTCGACGCGGGTGCCGACGCCATCAAGGTCGGCGTGGGGCCGGGTTCGATCTGCACCACCCGTGTCGTCGCGGGTGTCGGCGTCCCCCAGGTCACGGCCGTCTACGAGGCATCCCTCGCGGCACGCGAGAGCGGCGTCCCCGTCATCGCGGACGGCGGCCTGCAGTACTCGGGCGACATCGCGAAGGCTCTCGTCGCGGGTGCCGACACGGTCATGCTCGGTTCGCTTCTCGCGGGCACCGACGAGAGCCCGGGCGACCTCGTGTTCGTGAACGGCAAGCAGTTCAAGAACTACCGCGGAATGGGGTCGCTCGGCGCTCTCCAGACCCGTGGCAAGAAGACCTCGTACTCGCGCGACCGCTACTTCCAGGCCGATGTTCCGAGCGACGAGCAGCTCATCGCCGAGGGCATCGAGGGCCAGGTGCCGTACCGCGGTCCTGTCGCCTCGGTCGTCTACCAGCTGACCGGCGGCCTCCGCCAGTCGATGTTCTACACGGGCGCGCGCACTATTGAGGAGCTCAAGGAGAAGGGCCGCTTCGTGAGGATCACGGCGGCGGGCCTCAAGGAGTCCCACCCCCACGACGTCCAGATGGTCGTGGAAGCCCCCAACTACCGCCGCTGACGGGAGGGGAACCCCCCCCACCCAAAGATGGGCGTTCCGGGCGAGCGCGCACGTTCCGGCCGGCCCTGCACGCCGGAACGTGCGCGCAGCACATCACCCGGGGCGGCGAGGCGAGGTCCTCCCCGGGTTCAGGTTCCAGTTGGTTGTTCCCAGCAGGCCACCGGTGCAGTTCATTCGGCCGGGAATTGCGCAGCATCGGTGCATGAGCGACTTTCCGGCGAACATGCGCCACAACCTGATCCTCACCCGCGACCTCGAACGGATCGGGGGTGACGATCGGGAGATCCGGCGCCTGCGAGACAAGGACGAGCTGGTCCGGGTTCGCCGCGGTTCGTACATGCCGAAGTCGGACTGGCTCGCATTGGACGCCGAGGGCCGGCACCGCGCGCGAATTCACGCCGTCGCGGCGAACGCGCGGATCGAGCCCGTCTTCAGTCACTTCTCCGCGGCCGCGCTGCACGGGATCCCGATCATCGGCAACCTGCCCGTCGATGTGCACGTGACCATCGCGCGCGGCTCGCGACGCCGCGGCCAGCCGGAGATCCGGACGCACTCGCTCGCCCTCGCTCCGCACGAGATCGACAGGGTGGACGGACTGCTCGTGACGGGACTCGAGCGGACCCTCATCGATCTCGCCCTCACGACATCCTTCGAATCCGCGGTCGCCTCGCTCGACTGGGGCCTGGCGAATGGCGCCTCGAGGCAGTCCATCCACGAGGAGCTCGAGCGGATGTCGCCGCCCACCCGGCGCAAGGCGGCCGAGAAGGCGATCGAATTCGCGGACAGTCGCAGCGGTTCGCCCGGGGAGTCGCTCAGCAGAGCGCGCATGCACATCCTGGGTTTCCCGGCGCCACAGCTGCAGGTGCCGATCCACGATGCGCGCGGGCGAGTGGGCATCGTCGACTTCTACTGGCCCGACCTCCAGCTCATCGGAGAGTTCGACGGGCGGTCGAAGTACGTGCGCGAACAATTCACCGGCGACAAATCGACCGCCGACGTCGTGCTGGTCGAGAAGGTCCGCGAAGACCGTCTGCGCGCCACGGGTCGGGGAATGGTCCGGTGGGGATGGACGGTCGCCGAGGACATGAACGCTTTCGGACGTCACCTGATGGCCGCCGGACTCACGACCTCGCGGTGACGCGCACGTTCCGGCGTGCGGGGCCGGCCGGAACGTGCGCGCTCGCCCGGAACGCCCATCTCGTGCCCGGAATATCCGCAGGGGAGGGTGGGTAGGGTTGTCCCGTGAGTATGGACTTCGAGATCGGCCGTTCGAAGCGGGCGCGGCGGGCGTACGCGTTCGACGACATCGCGGTCGTGCCGTCCCGACGCACGCGTGACCCCGAAGACGTCTCGACCACCTGGTCGATCGACGCATTCACCTTCGACATCCCGGTGCTCGCCGCACCCATGGACTCCGTCGTCTCGCCGACGACCGCCATCGAGATCGGCCGTCTCGGCGGCCTCGGTGTTCTCGACCTCGAGGGTCTGTGGACGCGCTACGAGGACGCCGACGCGAAGCTCGCCGAGATCCGCGAGCTCGACGCCGTCGACGCGACGGCGCGCATGCAGGAGATCTACTCCGCACCGATCCAGCCCGAGCTGATCACCAGCCGCCTCGCCGAGATCCGCGCCGCCGGCGTTCCCGTCGCCGCCGCTCTCAGCCCCGGACGCACCCAGGAGCACTACCGCACCGTCGTCGGAGCCGGAGTCGACCTCTTCGTCATCCGCGGCACCACCGTCTCGGCCGAGCACGTCTCGCGCGGCAGCGAACCCCTCAACCTCAAGAAGTTCATCTACGAACTCGACGTCCCCGTCGTCGTCGGCGGCGCGGCCACCTACACGGCCGCACTGCACCTGATGCGCACGGGAGCGGCGGGTGTGCTCGTCGGCTTCGGTGGCGGCGCGGCCTCGACCACCCGTGCGGCGCTCGGTATCCACGCGCCAATGGCCACGGCGCTCGCCGATGTCGCGGGAGCCCGTCGCGACTACCTCGACGAATCCGGCGGACGCTACGTGCACGTCATCGCCGACGGAGGCCTCGGCACCAGCGGCGACATCGTCAAGGCCGTCGCCGTCGGAGCCGACGCGGTCATGCTCGGCACGGCCCTCGCCCGCGCGACCGACGCCCCCGGCGGCGGATGGCACTGGGGCGCCGAGGCCCACCACCTCGAACTGCCCCGCGGCAACCGCGTGCAGGTCGGGCAGGTAGCCCCGCTCTCGCAGGTTCTCTTCGGCCCGGCGCCCGTCGCCGACGGAACAGCGAACCTCATCGGAGCGTTGAAGAGATCAATGGCGACGACCGGATACTCCGACATCAAGGAGTTCCAGCGCGTCGAAGTCGTGGTAGCCCCCTACCGCGCGAACTGACAGGCGCCGCCCCATAAGGGCGGAGCAAGGAGTGAAGAGATGGCTCAGGGAAATTCAGTATCGCTCTCATCGAAGCTCGGACCCGAGGAGCGCGCCGCGGCGATCGCGACGCTCAAGGAGAAGGAGCTCGACATCCTCGTCGTCGGCGGCGGGATCGTCGGCACGGGTGCGGCGCTCGACGCGGTGACCCGAGGGCTCAGCGTCGGACTGCTCGAGGCGCGCGACTTCGCCTCCGGCACGTCGAGCCGTTCATCGAAGCTCGTGCACGGCGGCATCCGCTACCTCGAACAGCTCGACTTCCGTCTCGTCCGCGAGGCGCTCATCGAGCGAGGTCTGCTGCTTCAGCGTCTCGCCCCGCACCTGGTGAAGCCGGTCAAGTTCCTCTACCCCCTGACGCACCGCGTCTGGGAGCGCGCCTACATCGGCGCCGGAATGCTCCTCTACGACATCTTCAGCTGGTCGGGTGGCCGCCCTCCCGGTGTGCCCCATCACCGACACCTCAGCAAGTCGCAGATGCTCCGCGCCATGCCGAGCCTCGCTCACGACGCCTTCACCGGCGGTCTCACCTACTACGACGCGCAGGTCGATGACGCTCGCTACGTGGCGACCCTCGCCCGCACCGCATCGTTCTACGGCGCGCACGTCGCGAGCCGCGTCCGTGTCGAAGGCTTCGTCAAGGTCGGCGAGCGCGTCGTCGGCGTGCACGCGCACGACCTCGAGACGGGCGAGAAGTTCGACATCCGCGCCAAGCAGGTCGTCAACGCGACCGGCGTCTGGACCGACGAGACCCAGTCGATGGTCGGCGAGCGGGGCCAGTTCAAGGTCCGCGCGTCCAAGGGGATCCACCTCGTGGTTCCCCGCGACCGCTTCCAGTCGAACGGCGGCGTGATCCTCCGCACCGAGAAGAGCGTGCTGTTCGTCATCCCGTGGGGCCGCCACTGGATCATCGGCACGACCGACACTGACTGGCACCTCGACAAGGCGCACCCCGCCGCGACGGCCGCCGACATCGACTACGTGCTCGAGCACGTCAACAAGATCCTGACCGTTCCTCTGACCCGTGAGGACGTCGAGGGCGTCTACGCCGGCCTGCGCCCGCTGCTCGCCGGCGAGTCCGAGCAGACCTCGAAGCTCTCTCGCGAGCACCTCGTCGCTCACTCGGTGCCCGGCCTGGTCGTCATCGCCGGCGGCAAGTGGACGACGTACCGCGTGATGGCGAAGGATGCGATCGACGCCGCCGTCTCGGCGCTCGACGGACGCATCCCGCAGTCGACCACGCAGGACATCGCGCTCCTCGGAGCCGAGGGCTACCAGGCCGCATGGAACAAGCGCGCCAAGATCGCCCGAGCGTTCGGCGTGCACACGGTCCGCATCGAACATCTCCTGAACCGCTACGGCGTGCTCACGGATGAGCTGCTCGCGCTCATCAAGGAGCGTCCCGAACTGCAGGAGCCGCTGCCCGGAGCCGACGACTACATCGGGGCGGAGGTCGTCTACGCCGCCACGCACGAGGGTGCACTGCACCTCGAGGACGTTCTCGCCCGCCGCACGCGCATCTCGATCGAGGCTTGGGACCGGGGAGTGTCCGCAGCCCCTGTCGCCGCGAAGCTGATGGCCGACGTGCTCGGATGGGATGACGAGCAGGTCGAGCGCGAGGTCAACACCTACCTCAAGCGCGTCCAGGCCGAGCGCGAGAGCCAGCTGCAGCCCGACGACGAGTCGGCCGACCGGGTGCGTCTCGAGGCGCCCGACATCGTCGCCACCGTCTGAACGGCAGGGTAGTGCCCGCATCGCGTGATTCCACGCTCGATCCCGAGGTCGATGCGGGCACTCCCAAACCCACCTGGAGCGAACTCGCCCCCGTCATGCGGCGCGGCAGCTCGCTGCTGCTTCTGCTGCTCGCCATCGGCCTCGCAGTCTCGTTCTCGGCTCTCGGCCAGTGGCAGTTGGGTCGCGCGTTCGAGAACGGCGCCGTCATCGACTCCGGATCCGAGGACGTGCGGCCGATCGAATCGGCCATGCAGCCGCAGACCCAGACGCCGTCCGATGCCATCGGTCAGCTGGTCGGCGCGTCAGGTACCTGGCAGGCCGACGACTTCTCCGTCCTCGCCCAGCGTCTGAATGACGGTGCGGACGGCTACTGGACTGTCGGGCACTTCGTCACCGACGACGGCGTGACCCTGGCGGTGGCCGTCGGATGGAGCGCCGACGAGGATTCTGCGCTGGCGGCCGCCAACGACCTCGCCGCAGACCCGAGCGTGCTTCCGACCGACATCGAAGGACGCTTCCAGCAGGCGGAACCGCCCACCGTCGACGAGGACGCGCCGGCCGACGCCCTCCCGGTCGACATGGCGGTCTCCTCGTTCATCAACGAATGGGCGGATGCGTCGCCCGCCTACGCGGGCTACCTGACGCTCCGGGAGGCGCCCGAAGGTCTCACGGACATCTACTCGCCGAAGCCCGTTCCGCAGGTGCAGCTCAACTTCCTCAACCTCTTCTACACGGTCGAATGGGCCGTCTTCGCGCTCATCGCGCTCTACATCTGGTACCGGCACATGCGCGACATCGTCGAACGGGAGCGCGAGCAGGCGACCACGGTGGAGGGGACGCCGCCCGCAGCCGAAGCGCCCGACGCGCGCCCGTAGAATGGTCGTCATGCCGACCCAGCCTCGGATCACCGACTTCCCCAGGATCCGCGGCACCCTCGCGGTGTACCGGGTCCTCGCTTACGCGACGGGTGTCTTCCTGCTCGTGCTGGTGGTCGAGATCATCCTCAAGTACGTCTTCGGACTCGAGCTGCAGGGCGGCGTCGGCGGCCTGATGTTCGTGCCCGCCGGATCGATCGACACCGCGAACGCGGTCAACGTGAGCCTCATCATCCAGATCACGCACGGGTATCTGTACCTCGCCTACCTGATCAGCGACTTCCTGCTCGTCACGTTCATGCGCTGGCCCATCACGCGGTTCATCCTCATCGCCGCAGGTGGAGTCGTCCCGTTCCTGTCGTTCGTCACCGAGCACCGGGTCGCGCGCCAGGTCAAGCAGCACCTCGCGAGTCGGCTCGCCGCACTCGACGCATCGTCCACGCCATCGCCCTCGGAGGCCAACCATTAGCGAGACCGAGCCCACCGCAGCATCCACCGACGCGCGCCCCGTGCTCGTCATCGATTTCGGGGCCCAGTACGCGCAGCTGATCGCACGCCGCGTGCGCGAGGCCAACGTGTACTCCGAGATCATGCCGCACAACGCGACCGCCGCTGAGATCGCGGCCAAGAACCCCGTCGGCATCGTCCTCAGCGGCGGCCCCTCCAGCGTCTACGAGGAGGGCTCGCCCAGCCTCGACCCCGGCATCCTGCAGCTCGGGGTGCCCGTGCTCGGCATCTGCTACGGATTCCAGGTCATGGCGCAGCAGCTCGGCGGCGAGGTCGCCCACACCGGCAAGCGCGAGTACGGCTCCACCGAGCTCACCGTCTCGACGGGCAACGGAGGAGTGCTACTCGACGGTCAGCCCGACGCCCAGACCGTGTGGATGAGCCACGGCGACTCCGTGTCCAAGGCCCCCGAGGGCTTCGAGGTGCTCGCCAGCAGCCCCTCCACTCCTGTCGCCGCCTTCGCCAGCGACGAGCGTCAGCTCTACGGCGTGCAGTGGCACCCCGAGGTCAAGCACTCGACCTTCGGGCAGCAGGTCCTCGAGAACTTCCTCCACCGCGCCGCCGGGATCCCCGACGACTGGAACCCCGGCAACGTCATCGCCGAGCAGGTCGAACGCATCCGAGCGCAGATCGGCGACGCCCGGGTCATCTGCGGACTCTCGGGCGGCGTCGACTCCGCGGTCGCGGCCGCCCTCGTCCAGAAGGCCGTCGGCGACCAGCTCACCTGCGTCTTCGTCGACCACGGACTGCTCCGCCAGGACGAAGCCCGCCAGGTGCAGGAGGACTACGTCCAGGCCACCGGCGTGCGACTCGTCACCATCGACGCCGAGGCCCAGTTCCTCGACGCGCTCGCCGGCGTCAGCGACCCCGAGCAGAAGCGCAAGATCATCGGCCGCGAGTTCATCCGAACCTTCGAGAACGCCGCCGAAGCGCTCGTCCTCGAGGCGCAGTCCGACGGCGAGGCCATCAAGTTCCTCGTCCAGGGAACCCTCTACCCCGATGTCGTCGAATCCGGCGGAGGCACCGGCACCGCGAACATCAAGAGCCACCACAACGTCGGCGGACTCCCCGACGATCTCACCTTCGAGCTCGTCGAACCGCTCCGCACCCTCTTCAAGGACGAGGTCCGCGCCATCGGCCGCGAGCTCGGACTGCCCGAGGTCGTCGTCTCCCGTCAGCCCTTCCCCGGCCCGGGTCTCGGCATCCGCATCGTCGGCGAAGTGACCCGTGAGCGGCTCGACCTGCTCCGCATCGCCGACGCCATCGTCCGCGAGGAGCTCACCGCCGCCGGGCTCGACAACGAGATCTGGCAGTGCCCCGTCGTGCTCCTCGCCGACGTGCGCAGCGTCGGAGTCCAGGGCGACGGGCGCACCTACGGGCATCCCATCGTGCTCCGCCCCGTCTCCAGCGAAGACGCCATGACCGCCGACTGGACGCGCCTGCCCTACGACCTGCTCGCCCGCGTCTCCAACCGCATCACCAACGAGGTCGCCGGGGTCAACCGGGTCGTGCTCGACGTCACGTCGAAGCCGCCGGGAACCATCGAGTGGGAGTGATCAAGGGCTTCCTGAGCGGTTCCCGCGGCCGGAGGGCACGGTCAGGGGCGACGATGCCCGCTCCTCAGCTCAAACATTGAGCCCCTCCGCTTCGCTGCGGGGCTCACAACTCGCACCCCGCGAACATCGTCGCCCCTGACCGCGACCTCGGTGACGTGTCCGCCCCAACCTCGATCTGGTGGCGAGGTCTCGGTACGCGCTACGCGCTACTCGACCGGTCTCGGTTCGGTCTGCGGCCCCCTCGACCTCCGAAACGCGGTTGGCCCCGTCGCTTCGCTGCGCTCAGCGGGCGGGCACACGTCGGAGGTCGAATAGCCGCGCAAGCGGCGTATCGAGACCTGACGATGCCGGCGGTCGGGTGTTGGATGGAGCGATGGAGACTCAGTGGGAGTGCGTCGCCGAACTCGTGCCGTGGGATGCGGCACAGGCCGCATGGGTGTTCGCCGCGCTCCCCGAGAAGGTGTCCGACGAGATCGATGCGGCGGTCCCGTTCAAGGGCGGATTCGGGTCCGTCAAGGTCGACGTTCTGATCGGGACCAGTCGCTGGCGCACCTCGGTCTTCCCCGACAGCTCGCGCGGCTGCTACGTCCTCCCCGTCAAGAAGGCCATCCGGAAAGCCGAGGGCATCGAGCTCGGCGACCGGGTCACCGTCCACCTGTCCGTCGTCGACTAGCGCGCGACGGTCTTTCCCTCAGCAGGCGGAATCACACAGTTCTCCTTCCACAGCAGGTGGAAGTGCACCCAGCAGGTGGAATCGGGCGGATTCCTCCTGCTGACGGCGTTTCCACCTGCTGAGCGAGAGGGCGGGCGAGTTCGTGAGCACAGAAGGCGAGCACAGAGGGTGAACGCGGAAGAGGGGCGGCCCCGAAGGACCGCCCCCTCCTTTCGAGGAGTGTCAGGCGTGGTGGCGGCGGCGGCGCGCGATGATCACCGCGGCACCCGCACCGAGCAGCAGGACACCGAGGCCCAGGTACGGGGCGATCGCCAATCCGGTCGACGCCAGCGGGTTCATGGACGAACCCCCGGTCGTGCCACCGCCGACGGGGTTGCCCGCCGGGCCCCCGGGAACCGCGGCGGGCTCGCCGTCGGCCGTGACGCTGAAGTCGACCGTGACCGACTTGCCGGTCCGGTTCCCGACCAGGGTGACCGTGTAGTCGCCGAGCGCGGTGGGGGCGACCCCCGAGAGCTCCGTGTCGCCGTAGACCAGGTCTGCCTTCTCGGGGTCGACCGGCTCGCCCGTCGACGTGCTCGTCAGCTGGCGGTCGCCCGCGAAGCCGGACGCTGCGATCGTGAACGCCTCACCGGGTTCGAGAGCGGCATCGGAGATCGTCGCCGACCCGCCCGCACTGAGCGCGACGACGTCGCGGTTCAGCTCGAGTGCACTCGAGATGGTGAAGAAGTTGTCGGTCTGGTCGGTGAGGCCCACGATGTTCGCGGCTCCGGGGCCGTAGCCCGCGATGCGCAGCTGGCTGCCCGTGTGCTGCTGCGACCCGCCGGCCGCGGCTGTGCCGTAGGCGACCTTCATGACCGAGCCCTCGGTGGTGCTGAGCGCGATGCTCAACGTCGCCGGGGGAGTGCTGTCCACGATCTGGCTGGAGTGGGAGTGGTCGGCGGTCACGATGACCATCGTGTTGCCGTCGGCGATCGCGAAGTCGAGCGCGGCCTGGACGGCCTCGTCGAGGTCGACGGTCTCACCGATCTGGCCGCACGCGTCGGCGGCGTGGTCCTGCTTGTCGATGCTCGCGCCCTCGACCTGCAGGAAGAAGCCCTCCGGCGACGCGGGGTCGTCCAGGAGTGAGATCGCCTTCGTGGTGAGGCTCTCGAGGTCGAGATCCGTGTCGAGTCGCGACGGGTTGGGCGTGCAGGCGACGGGCGCCAGGTCGGCACCACCGACCGTGGCGGGGGTCGCGGTGTAGCGCGTCGGGAAGTTGCCGGGTGTGAAGAGGCCGAGCAGCGGTGCGTCCTGGCCCGCGGCGGTCACCGCGTTCAGGCCGGCGGCGTCGGTGACGTACTGGAAGCCGCGGTCGGCGGCCTGATCGACCAGGGTCTCGCCCGACCACGGACCGGCGTTCGCGGTCTGGTCGAACGAGGCGCTGCCGCCACCGAGCGTGACATCGGCCCGGGTGTCCAGGAGCTGCTCGCTGATGGAGCCGAGGCCCCCGTTCTCGAGCAGGTCGGAACCGCAGACCGGCGCGAGCGGCGGAGTGGCCGCAGCTCGGATCGCGTCGGTGTCGGGGCCGTAGCAGGTGCGGCTCGCGACGTGCGCGGCCTGCACGGCGGGCGTCGCGTCCTGGATCTCGGCCGTGCTGACATTGCCGGTGCGCAGGCCGTTGGCCTTCGCGATCTCGATCAGGTTGTCGTGGGCGGTGCCGTGGATGTCCACGCCGACCGCGTTGTCGTAGGTCTTCGTCCCGGTCGCCCACGCGGTGCCCGTCGCTGCCGAGTCGGGTACGTAATCCGGCTTGCCCGCATTCGGCGTCCCGTCGCGGTAGAGCGAATAGGTCGTGTAGGCGCCGGTGAGGGGCAGTGCGTCGATGCCGGGCAGCTCGCCGGCCGCGCCGTAGGCGTAGTTGCGGGCGATCGTGATCTCGGAGTCGCCCATGCCGTCGCCGATGAGCAGGATCACGTTCTTCGCCGGCCCCGTCTCGATCGAGTCGAGGAGCAGCTGGGTTGCGTTCGCGTAGTCGTCGTGGCGGATCGCTCCGCCGGTCTCGTCGGGCGCGGCCATGGCGATGGAGGGGGTGGCGAGCGCGGTGAGCGCCAGTGCGGCGACGGCGCCGACGCCTGCGGTGCGGAGGGCATGCCTCATGGGGGTTCTCCTTGGGTCCGGAAGCCGCGGGAAGCGGCCTGGATCAGCCAAGGCGCCGAGTGCGAAGTCCAGGTGAACCGTCGGGTGCGCGCGTCTGAACGGGATGTTCCCAGAGAGGGGGCCGCGGCGAGTCCTGGCGGAATCGGGCGGTGCGCGCGAAAAAGGGGCGGCCCCGGAGGACCGCCCCTTCGCCTGCCGATCGAGCGCTAGTCGCGCGCGATCGCGAAGATGCGCAGGAACTCGACGTACAGCCACACGACGGTGACCATGATGCCGAACCCGGCCTGCCACCCGAACTTGCGGGGCGCACCCGACTCGACGCCGCGCTTCACGAAGTCGAAGTCGAGGACCAGCGAGTACGCGGCGAGCAGAACGGCGAGTGCGCCGATCACGATGCCGAACGGGATGTCGGTACCCGGGATGTCGGCCGAACGGAGCCCGAAGGGGCCACCGGCGATGTCGGCGCCGAAGATCATCATTCCGAAGTTGACGAGCGAGAAGAGCGCGTAGGCGATGATCGCGACGAGGAACACCTTGGTCGCCTTGGCCGACGCGCGGACCTTGCCGCTGGCGAATAGCGCCAGCACCACGGCGATCGTGACGACGGTCGCGATGGTCGCCTGGACGACGACGCCGGGCCAGACGGCCTCGAAGATCGACGAGATGCCACCGACGAAGAGGCCCTCGAACGCCGCGTAGGCGACGATCAGCGGCACCGACGGCTGCTTCTTGAAGGCGTTGACGAAGCCGAGGATCAGACCGCCGATCGCACCGACGATGGCGAGGGCCGGGATGAACCAGCCCACCGCGGCGGTGACGAGGAGGACTCCGAAGAGGCCGACGGTCTTGACGATCGTGTCCTCGTAGGACATCCGATCCGTCTGCTCGGGCGTGGCCGACGGGCGGGAGTAGAGCTCGTCGAGCTCGGTCGCCGACAATCCCTTGCCGGATGCTGCGGCGACTCCGCCGCGACCGTTGAAGACGGGGCTGTTGTTGAATGCGGGGTTGGACAGGGCCATGGCTCCTCTGTTCTCTCGCAGGACCTTCCTGCAAGGGAAAATGACAACGGTTCTAATTTAGCGGGGAAAGTCTGGTTTTTCGCCCTTGGAACCTATGGAACGGGTGCGTTCGCGCACAGCGATGTTTCGGGCCGCCCAGGCGCAGGCGGCGGCGACCGCGAACACGACGGCGTAGAACGCGGTCCGATTGAGGAAGGGACCGAACACGACGAGACCCGCGACCGCGATCAGGGCGGGCAGCGGGACGATCACGTAGGCGATGCCCGGGCGCCGCCGCACGAGCAGCCAGAGCGCCAGCGAGGCGGAGGTGAGCCAGGCCAGATTCGGGCCGAGGAGCATCAACCAGAAGGCGAGCATGCTGAGCGGCGCGGCCAGGACCCGGCGGCCTCCGCGAGCGGGCAGGATCGCCCACCCGGCGACGTGCATCGCCGAGCCGAGCCAGCCGATGAGCGTCGTGTAGGCCGTGGTCTGGACGATGAGGAATGCGCCCAGCAGGACGAGCGCCGCTCCCACGAGCTGGCGGCCGGAGTACGATCCCCACCGCAGGGGGAGCAGGCTGTTGGGCTCCCGCCACTCCGCTGCCGCGGAGGGGGCGAGCTCGGTCACGGATCCACCGTACCGGGCGCCATCCTCGCCGCCCGGTGTCGGTGGGCTCGCTTAGACTCGTAGCCCTGATGAGCAGCACTGTCGAGACCTCTTCCCCCCTCCTCGACGGACTCAACCCGCAGCAGCGCGAAGCCGTCCTCTACCGCGGTCCCGCGCTCCTGATCGTCGCGGGAGCCGGGTCCGGCAAGACCCGTGTGCTCACCCACCGCATCGCCGGTCTCCTCGAATCGCGCGAGGCGTGGCCGAGCCAGATCCTCGCGATCACCTTCACGAACAAGGCCGCGAGCGAGATGCGCGACCGGGTCCGCAGCCTCGTCGGCCAGGCGGCCGACGGCATGTGGATCTCGACGTTCCACTCGGCGTGCGTCCGCATCCTGCGCCGCGAGGCCGAGCAGTTCGGCTACAGCAAGAACTTCACGATCTACGACTCGGGCGACAGCCGTGCGCTGCTCAAGCGCATCATCAAGGAGCGCGAGGCCGACGTGCTCGGCTTCACGGTGGCGACGGCGGCGTCGAAGATCTCCAAGCTCAAGAACGAACTCGCCGATGTCGAGAGCTATGCGCGAGGCGCCAACTTCAACGACCCCGCCGAGGTCATGTTCACCCAGATCTTCCGCGACTACTCGCGTGAGCTCTCGAGCGCCAACGCGTTCGACTTCGACGACCTGATCGCGCAGACGGTGTACCTGTTCCGCGCGTTCCCGCACGTGGCCGCCGAGTACCAGAAGCGGTTCCGGCACATCCTGGTCGACGAGTACCAGGACACGAACCATGCGCAGTACGCCCTCATCCGCGAGCTGACCAAGGCGCCCGAGGAGGTCGACGTCGGCCTGTTCTCCTCGGTCGAGCCGGCGTCGCTCACCGTCGTGGGCGACTCCGACCAGTCGATCTACGCGTTCCGCGGCGCCGACATCCGCAACATCGTGGAGTTCGAGCGCGACTTCCCGGGTGCGCGGGTAGTCCTCCTCGAGCAGAACTACCGTTCGACGCAGAACATCCTCAGCGCCGCGAACTCGGTCATCTCCAACAACTTCGACCGCAAGGACAAGAAGCTGTGGACCGCCGACGGAGACGGCGACAAGATCGTCGGCTACACGGGCTACACCGGGCACGACGAGGCGCAGTTCGTCGCCGACGAGATCCAGGGCCTGCGCGACAAGGGCATGGCCTATCACGACATCGCCGTGTTCTACCGCACGAACTCGCAGACGCGTGCGCTGGAGGAGATCTTCATCCGTTCGGCGATCCCGTACAAGGTCGTCGGCGGCACCAAGTTCTACGAGCGGGCCGAGATCAAGGACTCGATGGCGTACCTGATCGCCGTCGCCAACCCGGCCGACACCCTCGCGATGCGCCGCATCCTGAACACCCCGAAGCGCGGCATCGGCCCGGCCACGGAGACGACCATCGCCTCCTTCGCCGAGGCCAACGGCATGACGTTCCGCGACGCGCTCCGCTACGCGGGCGAGCTCGGCCTCGGCCCGAAGGTCACCCGGTCGATCGACGATCTGTCGCAGCTGCTCGACGAGGCCTCCGTCATGGCCGATACCCGCCCCGACGGGTCCGGTGTCCCCGAGGTGCTCGGCCTGCTGCTCAGCCGCAGCGGCTACCTCGACGCACTCCGCGCCTCCCGCGACCCTCAAGACGAGGCGCGCGCCGAGAACGTCGAGGAACTCCTCGCCGTGACCAAGGAGTACCAGCGCAACAACCCCGAGGGCGTCCTGCTCGACTTCCTCACCGAGGTCTCGCTCGTCGCGGCAGCGGACGACCTCGACGACAGCTCCGGCTCCGTCTCCCTGATGACCCTGCACACCGCGAAGGGCCTCGAGTTCGAGGCGGTCTTCCTGACCGGTGTCGAGGAGGATCTGCTGCCGCACCGGATGTCCGCGGGCGAGCCCGGAGGTCCTGCCGAGGAGCGGAGGCTCTTCTACGTCGGCATCACGCGTGCTCGCAAGCGCCTCTTCCTGTCGTTGGCGATGACGCGCGCCCAGTACGGCGACGTCTCGGTCGCCCTGCCGAGCCGGTACCTGCAGGAGATTCCCGCCGACCTGATCGAGTGGAAGCAGTCTCCCGGCATGGCGACGAGCCGCGGCGGCACTCAGCCGAGAGCGCTCAACGCGCGGCGGGACGGATACGGCGGCTCCTACAGCGTCCCGGGCGGCCGTCCCACCACCCCCAAGCCGAAGACCGAATGGGCGAATGCCGTGACCGGTCAGATGCGCGACAACTCCGCGCTGGAGCTGGCCGCCGGCGACCGCATCAAGCACACCGATTTCGGCGACGGCAGCGTCATGGCCGTCACGGGTGAGGGCGCCCGTCGCATCGCCGAGGTCCAGTTCGACGGCGCGGGCCGCAAGCGGCTTCTGATCAAGGTCGCGCCGATCGAGAAGATCTGACGTGCCGACCATCCGCCCATTCGAGGTCGGGGACACCGAAGAGGTCGTCGCGCTCTGGGATCGATGCGGGCTGCTGCGCCCGTGGAACGATCCGCGTAAGGACATCGAGCGCAAGCTGACCGTGCAGCCCGAGCTGTTCTTCGTCGCCGAATCCGACGGTGTCGTCGCGACGGCGATGGCGGGTTACGACGGCCATCGCGGCTGGCTCTACTATGTGGCCGTCGCGCCCGAGCGTCGGGGCGAGGGAATAGGGCGCGACATAGTGGCGCATTCTGAAAGCGCTCTCACTAACCTGGGCTGCCCGAAAATCAATGTTCAGATCAGGTCCGGCAACGATGCGGTGCAGTCATTCTGGAGCGGGCTCGGATTCGAGCCCGACCAGGCGACGGGAATGGGCAAGCGCCTCATTCCCGACTGAAACGACGAGAACTCCGGCCCGCTGTGCGGACCGGAGTTCTTCGTGTGACGAGCCGGATCTCAACCGCGCGCGCGGGCGTACGCCTCCTGGATGTCGCGCGAGATGCGACCGCGGGTCGCAACGTTGTGGCCGTTGGCCTTCGCCCACTCGCGGATCTCCTGCAGACGGTCGCGGGATGCGGACGGTGCGGCGGTCGTGGTGCGGCGACGAGCGCTGCCGCCGATGCTGCGAGCCTTGTCGATGAACGGCTCCAGAGCCGAATAGAGCTTGTCGGTGTTATCGGCCGAAAGGTCGATCTCGTAGGACTTGCCCTCGAGGGAGAACGCGACAGTTCCGCCCGACCCGTCGGTGATGGGCGTGCCGTCGAGGTCGTCGACAATCTGAACGGTGACCTTCTGGGCCATGGGAACTCCTTATTGCGATGGGGTGTATTCGAATGCAAGTCGAGCGGCGAGGTATTTATCGCCGATTGAGAAGAATACTCGCAAATAGGGGTCGAATGGAAATCCGCGCCGGTATTGGCGTGGCGCGATGTTCGTTTTGAACGCTGTTTATCAGCCACCTGTGACGATCCTGTGGAGCCACGCTGCCGAGCAGCGGGGGTCACAGGGCCATTCGACGTCCGGAGTAGAGTGAATCCGCCCGTTTCCGCGGGGGCGCCAGGAGCGCCGGACGCGAGACATAGAGAACATCGGAAGAGGATCAGTGGATCTTTACGAGTACCAGGCCCGTGACATGTTCGAGAGTTACGGGGTTCCCGTACTCCCCGGCATCGTCGCCGACACCCCCGAGGAGGTGCGCGCCGCAGCGGAGAAGCTCGGAGGCACCGTCGTCGTCAAGGCGCAGGTCAAGGCCGGCGGCCGCGGCAAAGCGGGGGGCGTGAAGGTCGCGCACAACCCGGCCGACGCGGAGGAAGCGGCGAAGGGCATCTTCGGGCTCGACATCAAGGGCCACATCGTGCGGCGCGTCATGGTCGCCGCGGGAGCCCGCATCGAGCGCGAGTTCTACTTCTCGGTTCTGCTCGACCGCGCCAACCGCTCCTATCTGTCGCTCGCCAGCGTCGAGGGCGGCATGGAGATCGAGATCCTCGCCGTCGAGAAGCCCGAAGCCCTCGCGCGCATCGAGATCGACCCGGTCGCAGGCATCGACCTCGAGAAGGCCAAGCAGATCGCGGCGGCAGGCGGCTTCCCCGACGACCTCATCGAGAAGGTGGCCCCGGTCATCGAACGCCTCTGGTGGGTCTACCGCGACGAGGATGCGACGCTCGTCGAGGTCAACCCGCTCGTGCTCACCGAGTCGGGCGAGGTCATCGCCCTCGACGGCAAGGTCACACTCGATGAGAACGCGGAGTTCCGTCACGAGAACCACGCGGCCCTCGCCGAGGCCGGCGACATCGACCCCCTCGAGGCGAAGGCCAAGGCCAGCAACCTCAACTACGTGAAGCTCGACGGCCAGGTCGGCATCATCGGCAACGGGGCCGGGCTCGTCATGTCGACGCTCGACGTCGTCTCCTACGCGGGCGAGAAGCACGGCGGGGTCAAGCCCGCCAACTTCCTCGACATCGGCGGCGGAGCATCGGCCGAGGTCATGGCCGCAGGGCTCGACGTCATCCTGGGCGACCCGCAGGTGAAGAGCGTCTTCGTCAACGTCTTCGGCGGCATCACCGCGTGCGACGCCGTCGCCAACGGCATCGTCGGCGCACTCGGCAAGCTGGGCGACACCGCCACGAAGCCGCTCGTCGTCCGTCTCGACGGCAACAACGTCGACGAGGGACGCGCGATCCTCGCCGAGGCCGCACACCCCCTCGTCACGGTGGTCGACACCATGGACGCGGCAGCCGACAAGGCCGCCGAGCTCGCCAACGCCTGAGTCACGTCGAAGCAAAGAAGAGGTAGCTGAAGAACATGTCGATCCTTCTCGACGAGAACTCCAAGATCATCGTCCAGGGCCTCACCGGGTCCGAGGGCACCAAGCACGCCGGCCGCATGCTCAAGTCGGGCGCGCAGATCGTCGGCGGCGTCAACCCGCGCAAGGCGGGCACCGAGGTCGAGATCGAGGGCGTCACGCTCCCGATCTTCGGATCGGTGGCCGAGGCGATCGACCGCACCGGCGCCAACGTGTCGGTCATCTTCGTGCCGCCCGCCTTCGCCAAAGCGGCGGTCGTCGAAGCCGTCGACGCCGAGATCCCCCTCGCGGTCGTCATCACCGAGGGCATCCCCGTCAAGGACTCCGCCGAGTTCTGGTCGCACGCGAAGAGCAAGGGCGGCACCACCCGCATCATCGGCCCGAACTGCCCCGGCGTCATCAGCCCCGGCAAGTCGAACGCGGGCATCATCCCCGCGACCATCGCCGGTCCTGGGCCGATCGGCCTCGTCTCGAAGTCGGGCACCCTGACCTACCAGATGATGTTCGAGCTGCGTGACATCGGCATCTCCACCGCTGTCGGAATCGGCGGCGACCCCATCATCGGCACCACCCACATCGACGCGCTCGCCGCGTTCGAGGCCGACCCCGAGACGACCGCGATCGTGATGATCGGCGAGATCGGCGGGGACGCCGAGGAGCGTGCCGCGGAGTACATCAAGGCCAACGTCACCAAGCCGGTCGTCGCCTACGTCGCGGGCTTCACGGCACCGGAGGGCAAGACCATGGGCCACGCCGGCGCCATCGTGTCGGGCTCGTCCGGCACCGCGCAGGCCAAGAAGGAAGCGCTCGAGGCTGCGGGCGTCAAGGTCGGCAAGACGCCGAGCGAGACCGCCGCTCTCATGCGCGAGGTCTTCGCGAGCTGATGTGACCGCGTCAGACTTGGGGGAGTCCGCCGCGTCCGACGCGGAGCGGCCCGCGGCCCGCTCAGGGTGGGCCGCGCGGCTGTTCGCCGACCGTTCGATCAGCACCGAGTGGGTCTACGGGACCATCGTCTATCTGGCGCTGATCCTGTCGATCTCCGAGGACGACGACATCGACCCGGGACAGGTCCTGTTCTTCGGGTTCGTGACGATGGTCGTCTTCTTCCTCGCCCACGTCTACGCGCACACCATCGCCGCGTACTCGCGGGGCAGGCAGGTGGAGCGTCCGTTCCGTGCGGCGGTCCGGCATTCGGTCGGTCTACTGCTGGCGACCGTCGTACCGAGCATTCCGCTGATCGTCGCGATCACCGGCGCCATCACGCTCGATCAGGCCGTCGACGGGGTGAGCCTCCTCGGTCTCCTCGTGCTCGCCGCCACGAGTCTCTGGGCGTTCGTGTCGCGCCGTGCCCCGTGGTGGGCGTGCATCCTCGGCACGCTGGCAGCCGTGGCACTCGGCATGATCGTGGTCCTGCTCGACTACATCGTGCACTGAGACCCGGCGGGACCGCGACCGGCGATCCCAGCGGGACCGTGCCCGCACGGGCTGCGTGACCCGGGGCGGCGGCTCCGAGCCCACCGGGCGACGTGTGTCGGACGGAGCGCCGATCGGGGCGGCGGCTAGGCTTCCCGGGCCATGAATCGACCCCTCACCGCGCTGTTCGCCGCTCTCGAGGCGCTGCTCGTCGTGGGAATCGGGCTGGGCATCCTGCTCGTGCCCCTCACGGCGCTGTGGGCGTTCGAGTTCGACCTCCAGATCGACTGGACCGTCTTCTACCGCGCCGCGGCCGATCTCTGGCTGATCGGGCACGGCGTCGACGTCCGCTTCGCGCTCGACCTGCCGCTGGTGGCCGGGGCGACGCCGGGGGAGCCGTTCGTCGTCACGATCGCCGCGCTCGGACTCGCCCTGCTGACCGCGCTGCTCGGAGTCCGGGCGGGCCGCCGACTGCTCGAGACGGACCATCCCGGCACGGCGATCACGGTCACGCTCGGCACCTTCGCGGGGCTGTCCGCCATCATCGCCCTGACAGCGGGCGTGGGCGCCGCGCAGCCGTCGCGCTGGCAGGGGGTGCTGTTCCCGACGCTCGTGTTCACGGTCGGGATCATCCTGGGCGCCGTCATCCCATCGGGCGAGGTGCGTCGGCGGCCGACGTCGTCGCGTCCCAGTCCGTTCGCACGCCTCGCGGAGGCGACCCTCGACCGTCTGCCCGAGGGTGCCATCCAGTGGGTCTCGTGGAGTCTGCGACTGGGCGGCGTCGCCGCCGCGGGGCTGATGGCGGTGGCGGCCATCCTCGTCGCAGGCCTGCTCGTCATCGGCTACTCGACGGTCATCACCCTCTACGAGTCGCTGCAGTCGGGTGTCCTCGGCGGTGCGGCTCTCACGATCGCGCAGCTCGCACTGCTCCCCAACCTCGTCATCTGGGCCGCCGCCTGGCTCGTCGGACCAGGATTCGCGATCGGGACCGGATCGTCGGTCTCGCCCGTCGGGACGGCTCTCGGCCCCGTGCCGTCGCTGCCCGTGCTGGGCGCCATCCCGACGACCGACTCCGCGTTCGGATTCCTCGGACTCGCGGCGCCGATCGTCGTCGCATTCCTCGCGGGGGCACTGCTGCGCTCGCGGTTGAACGCCGGCTGGCGCGGCGAACTCTCCACGGCCACCGTCATCGGGCTGGGAGTCAGCGGAGGTGTCGTCGCCGGAGTCGCGCTTGGGTTGCTCTCCTGGGCGGCGGCAGGCTCCGCCGGCGTCGGGCGCCTCACCGACATCGGCTCGGATCCCTGGCTCGTCGGCGCCTTCGCGGCACTGGAGACGGCGGTCGCGATGACGATCGGTCTCGTCGTCAGCGGCCGACGGGAGCGACCCTCGGAGGAATGACCTCCGCCGGTAGGCTTGCGGCGTGCTCAAGGTCGTCGTGCTCATCTCCGGCGGCGGTTCGAACCTGCGGTCCCTCCTCGAGCAGGCGGAACACGCAGACTTCCCCGCCCGCATCGTCGCAGTCGGCGCCGACCGCGAGGCGACCGGCCTCTTCCACGCGCAGGACTTCCGGGTCCCCACCTTCACGGTGCCGTACGGCTCCTTCGATTCCCGCGAGGAGTGGGGCGCCGCCCTCGTCACCCAGCTGGCCGGATGGTCGGCGGACCTCATCGTCCTCAGCGGCATGATGAGGCTGCTACCGCAGAACGTGCTCGACGCGTTCGCTCCGCGCATCATCAACACGCACCCCGCCTACCTGCCCGAGTTCCCCGGCGCGCACGCCGTTCGCGACGCGATCGCGGCGGGAGCCGCCCAGACCGGGGCGAGCGTCATCGTCGTCGACAGCGGCGTGGACTCCGGCCCGGTCCTCGCCCGTGAACGCGTGGCGATCGACCCCGGCATGGGCGAGGACGCCCTCCACGACCGCATCAAGACCGTCGAACGCCGGCTTCTGGCGCAGGTCATCCGTGACATCGCAACAGGCGCGATCCGACTCGAGGAGTACCAGGCATGAGTGGCCACAGCATCGATCCGGCTCTCTATCGCGAACGGGACATCGTCCCGGTGAAGCGCGCGCTGATCTCGGTGAGCGACAAGAGCGGATTGCTGGAGCTCGTCGCCGCGCTCTCGGACGCGGGGGTCGAGATCGTCTCGACCGGCTCCACCGCCGCGATGATCGCAGGTGCGGGGTACGCCGTCACCGAGGTGTCGCAGGTCACCGGGTTCCCCGAGTCGCTCGACGGACGCGTGAAGACCCTGCACCCCGGTGTCCACGCGGGACTGCTCGCCGACCTGCGCCTCGAGGACCACGAGCGGCAGCTCGCCGACCTCGGCATCGCGCCGTTCGAGCTCGCCGTCGTCAACCTGTACCCCTTCGCCGAGACCGTCGCGTCGGGCGCCGAGCCCGCGCAGGTCATCGAGCAGATCGATATCGGCGGCCCGGCACTCGTCCGCGCATCGGCCAAGAACCACGCCAACGTCGCCGTCGTCGTCTCGCCGTCGGACTACCCGAAGATCATCGCGGCAGTCCGCGAGGGGGGAAGCGGTCTCGCGCTCCGCCGGGAACTTGCCGCTGCGGCCTTCGCGCACACCGCCGCTTACGACGGCGGGGTCGCCGCGTGGTTCGCCGCGACGGACGCGGACACGGGCGCCGGGGAGACCGACCCGACCGCCGCCGCCGGCGACTGGGCTCCGCGCGTCTCGCTCGAGGGCGAGCTCGCTCACCCCCTCCGCTACGGCGAGAACGCTCATCAGCGCGCGGCGCTCTACACGGCCGACGGCGGTCACGGCATCGCCCAGGCCGAGCAGCTGCACGGCAAGGAGATGAGCTACAACAACTACGTCGACGCCGATGCCGCCGTGCGCGCCGCGTTCGACTTCAGCGGACCCGCCGTGGCGATCATCAAGCACGCCAACCCGTGCGGCATCGCCGTCGCGTCCCCCAAGGCGGTCGATCCGATCGCCTCCGCCCACCACAAGGCGCACGAGTGCGACCCGGTCTCCGCGTTCGGCGGTGTGATCGCGGCGAACCGGCCCGTGACCCTGTCCATGGCCGAGCAGGTTCGGGACGTGTTCACCGAAGTGCTGGTCGCGCCCGACTTCGATGCCGACGCGCTCGCGGTGCTCACGGCGAAGAAGAACATCCGCCTGCTGCGCCTGCCGGCCGACTACGCCCGCTCGACGATCGAGTTCCGTCAGGTGAGCGGCGGCGTGCTGCTGCAGACCACCGACCGGTTCGACGGCGGAGAGGGCGCCGCTGCTGCCGACTCGTCCGCCTGGAAGCTCGTCGCCGGCGAGGAGGTCGACGAGGCGACTCGATCCGACCTCGAGTTCGCGTGGCGCGCCTGCCGGGCGGTGAAGTCGAACGCGATCCTGCTCGCCCACGGCGGCGCATCCGTCGGCGTCGGCATGGGGCAGGTGAACCGGGTCGACTCCTGCCACCTCGCGGTCAGTCGCGCCGGTGAGCGGGCCGTCGGTTCGGTGGCCGCCTCGGATGCGTTCTTCCCGTTCGCCGACGGCCTCGAGGTCCTGCTGCGCGCAGGGGTGCGCGCCGTGGTGCAGCCGGGAGGATCCGTCCGCGACGACGAGGTCATCGAGGCCGCACGCCGAGCCGGGGTCTCGATGTACTTCACGGGCGAGCGCCACTTCTACCACTGACCTTCCTCCCCTCCTGAGGGCGTTCCGGGCGAACGCGCACGTTGCGGCCGGCCCCGTTGCCCGGAACGTGCGCGCGGCCGGTCACCATGCCGAATTGCGTGACTGCTTCCGGGGAATGCCGACATCGCCCGAACCGAGCTCTGCGCGCACGTTCCGGCGTCCGGGGCCGGCCGCAACGTGCGCGCTTGCCCGGAACGCCTGGGGTCGGGGAGGGGTCATAGGGAGCGGCACTAGGGTTGTCCGGTGCTCACCGTCCCCCTGTCGCGCCGTCTGTCCGCCTCCCTCATCACCGCCGCGGTCGTGGCACTGGGTGCGCACCTCATCACGCTGGCCGCCTTCTTCGTGGGCAACACCTTCGACGCGAGCATCCTCGGCGTCGCGAACGGCTTCTTCGGCTACTCGAGCATCGTCGTCTTCATCCTGCTGGCTGTCGGGATCCTGCTGACCGAGCTCGCGCGGTGGTACGTCGCCGCTCTGGTGGGTCTCATCACCGCGGTCATCGGCGCGTTCCTCGGCACCCTGCTCACCTCGATCGCGAGCGGGGCGACGCTCGGCTCCGACCTGATGAACGGGGTCGTCAGCAGCCTCGTCGGTGTCAACCTGACCTTCATCGTCGCCGTCATCATCCTCACGATCGCGGCCGCCCCGCGCCTGTTCGACCGGATCGTCACCGCGCGCCCGGCGAAGCTGCGCTCCGGACGCGTCCTGCTCGTTCGCCTCCCCTCGCCCGACCTCGCGGACGGCGTCGTCACGCATATGGAGAAGTCCGAGATCGACACCGAACTCGCCGACACCCAGTGGGCGGACTACGTCGATGCGTTCCGGGCCGAAGGGTGGAACATCCTCGAGGTTCCGATCGCTCCCGATCTCGCCGACTCGGTCTTCGTCGAGGACGCCGTAGTCGTGTTCGGCGACGTCGCCGTCATCACCCGCCCGGGTTCAGAGCACCGCCTGGCGGAGATCGACGACGTCGAGACCACGGTGCGCTCGCTCGGCATGAGCGTGGCGCGGATTACCGAGCCGGCGACCCTCGACGGCGGCGATGTGCTTGTCGTCGGCGACACCGTCTACGTGGGCCGGGGCGGTCGCACCAACGCGGAGGGCGTCGCCCAGCTGCGCGAACTCCTGCGGCCGAGCGGGCGCACCGTCGTCGCCGTACCGGTCACGGGAGCGCTGCACCTCAAGTCCGCGGTCACCGCCCTGCCCGACGGAACGGTCATCGGCGATCCGTCGTCCGTCGACCCGCGACTCTTCCCGAGCTTCCTCGAGATGCCCGAGCCCGAGGGCGCCCACGTCGTCGAGCTCGCCCCCGGCGTGGTTCTCATGTCCGATGCAGCACCGCGATCGAAGGAGCTGGTCGAGTCGCTCGGCTATCGCGTCGTCACGGTCGGCATCTCCGAGTTCGAGAAACTCGAGGGATGCGTCACCTGCCTCTCGGTCCGCATCCGCTGACCTCCGCCGATCTCGGTCCGGCTCGAGCCGGCTGGAGTTCGTACCGCCTCGGCCCGGTCCGCCTGGTGCGGACCTGATCTGACACGCCGAGCGTACATCCGCGTTGCGGCTCCGATCCCCTCCTCTGTAGGCTTCAAGGCTCTTCCGAGCACATCTCCGCTCGTTCCGAGGTAACACAATGCCCGCCGAATCCCGGCTCTCGACCCTGGCGTCGCTGCGCCGCCTGCTGCGCTTCGCGCGTCCCGCCCTGCCCCGTCTCATCGCGGGAATCGTGGCGGGGATCGTCGCGGGCCTCGTCGCGCTCGCCATCCCCCAGGTGCTCGAGGTCCTCGTCGACTCGGCCCTCGGCGAGGGCGACCGCAGCGCCGTCCTGCCCGCCACCCTGGTGATCCTCGGGCTCGGAGTGCTCGAGGCCGCAGCCATCCTGGTGCGCCGCTGGCTGATCCTCACGCCCAACTCGCACGTCGAGGCATCGATGCGGAACGCGATCTACACGCATCTGCAGGATCTGCCCGTCGCATTCCACGACCGGTGGCCGAGCGGGCAGCTGCTCTCCCGTGCGGTGAGCGACATCAGTCTGGTGCGCCGCTGGCTCGCTTTCGGCGTGGTCCTGCTCGTCGTCAACGCCGTCACGGTCGTCGTCGGCGCGGTCCTGCTGTTCAGCATCCAGCCGTTGCTCGGCCTCATCTTCTTCCTCGGGTCCGCCCCCGTGTGGTTCATCGCGGTGCGGTTCGAGCGGGTCTACTCGGTCGCAGCCCGCCGCAGCCAGGACCAGGTGGGCGATCTCGCGACCGCGGTCGAGGAGTCGGTGCACGGCATCCGCGTGCTCAAGGCCTTCGGCCGAGGCGAGTTCGCGCAGGAGAAGTTCGAACGCCAGGCGGAGGAGCTGCGCGGCACCGAGATGGAGAAGGCGCGCGCATCGGCCTACATCTGGCGCTGGCTGACCCTGATCCCCGACGGCACTCTCGCGCTGTGCCTGATCGGCGGCGTCGTGCTCGCCGCCCAGGGCATCTTCACTCCCGGTGAGCTGGTGGCATTCTTCGCCACGGCGACCGTGCTGCGCTTCCCGATCGAGTCGATCGGGTTCCTGCTCGCCTTCACGCTCGACGCCCGCAACGCGACCGACCGCATCTTCGAGGTGCTCGAGGCGCCCGTCGACATCACCGATTCCGCGAACCCCGCGACGATCGAGGATCCCCGCGGGCGACTCGAGTTCCGCGGTACCCGCTTCCACTATGCCGACGCCGACGGCGACGCTCCCGAACTGCTGCGGGGGATCGATCTCGTCATCGAGCCCGGCGAGACGATCGCGCTTGTCGGCATCACCGGGTCGGGCAAGTCCACGCTGACCGCGCTGGTTCCCAGGCTCTACGACGTGAGCGGGGGAGCGGTGCTCATCGACGGAGTCGATGTCCGCGACCTGCGCCTCGAGGAGCTCCGGCGTCTCGTCGCCATGGCGTTCGAGGACGCGACCCTGTTCTCCGACACCGTGCGGGCGAACGTGCTGCTCGGGGCGCCCGTCGCCGACGACCGCGCGCTCGCCGAGGCTCTCGACGTCGCCCAGGCCGACTTCGTGCAGGCGCTGCCGAACGGTGTCGACACGGTCATCGGCGAGGAGGGCCTCAGCCTGTCCGGAGGTCAGCGGCAGAGGCTGGCGCTCGCCCGCGCTGTCGCGGCCGCCCCGCGCATCCTCGTGCTCGACGACCCGCTGTCCGCGCTGGACGTCGACACGGAGGCGCGCGTCGAGGCGGGCCTGCGACGTGTGCTCGGATCCACGACGGCCCTGATCGTGGCCCACCGCCCCTCGACGGTCTCGCTCGCCGACCGGGTCGCGCTGCTCGACGACGGCGTCATCACCGCGGTCGGCCGGCATACCGAGCTGCTCGCGACGAGCGAGCGCTACCGGTACGTGATCTCGAGCCTGGAGGTCGAGGAGCGCGAACGATCCCTCGACGAGGGCGACGACGAGCGAGAGGAGGTGGCCTCGTGACGACCACGACCGGCGTCACCGGCGAGGAGCGCGACGACCTGTCGCAGGCCGAGAGCAAGGCCCTGCGCGGGCGTTCAGTGCGGCTGCTCGTCTCGCTGCTGCGCCCTTTGCGGAAGCAGATCGCCCTGACCCTGCTCGTCGTGATCGCGAGCACCGCCGCCCAGGTCGCCGGACCGACACTCGTCGCCATCGGGATCGATCAGGGCATCCCCGCCGTCGCACGCGGCGACTGGACCCCGATCGCCCTCGCGGGCGGCGCCTTCGTGGTGCTCAGCGTGGCCGGTGCGCTCCTCATCGGCCGCTACCGCGTCATGCAGGCGCGGATCAGTCAGGCGATCCTCTTCGAGTTGCGTCGCCGGGTGTTCCGGCAGACGCAGGCGCTCAGCATCGAGTTCCACGAGTCGTACACGTCGGGCCGCATCATCTCGCGGCAGACGAGCGATCTCGACTCGATCCGCGAACTGCTCGACGAGGGCATCAGCAACCTCGTCGCCGGCGGCTTCTACACCCTGTTCACGGCGATCGCGCTCGTGTCGATCGACCCGCAGAGCGGTCTCATCCTGGCCGTCGCCCTCATCCCGCTCTGGTTCCTGACGAGGTGGTTCCAGAAGCGCTCGCAGAAGCTGTTCCGGCTCACCCGCGTGACCTCGGCGCGGCTCATCGTGCAGTTCGTGGAGACGATGACCGGGATCCGGGCCGTGCAGGCGTTCCGCAAGGAGCCGCAGAACGCGACCCGGTTCGCCGGAGCGGTCGAGGCGAACCGGGATGCGAACGCGCGCGTCTTCCGCCTGTTCGGCACGTTCGACCCCGGTCTGGTGCTCATCGGCAACGTGACCGTCGCGGCGGTGCTGCTGTTCGGTGGTTTCCGGGTCGCCGACGGGGTGCTCGAGATCGGCACCCTGCTGGCCGTCGTGCTCTACGTGCGCCGGTTCTTCGACCCGCTTGAGGAACTCGCCATGTTCTACAACGGCTACCAGTCGGCGTCGGCTGCGCTGGAGAAGATCTCGGGCGTGCTCGACGAGCAGCCGAGCGTCGCCGATCCCACCCGGCCGATCGATCTGCGCGAGCCGCGCGGGCACCTGAACTTCGACGACGTCGAGTTCGCCTACGCCTCGGGACCGCAGATCCTTCCCCGTTTCGATCTCGACATCCCGGCCGGGCAGACCATCGCACTCGTCGGGTCGACGGGGGCGGGCAAGTCGACGCTGGCGAAGCTCATCTCTCGCTTCTACGACCCCTCGCACGGTGAGGTCACCCTCGACGGGATCGATCTGCGGACGCTCGCGCCCGACGATCTGCGCAGCGCGATCGTCATGGTGACGCAGGAGGCGTACCTGTTCTCCGGGACCGTCGCCGACAACATCGCGATCGGTCGCCCCGAGGCGACCCGTGCCGAGATCGTCCGTGCGGCGAAGGCGGTCGGGGCGCACGAGTTCATCGAGTCGCTGCCGCACGGCTACGACACCGACGTGAACAAGCGCGGCGGACGGGTGTCATCCGGTCAGCGTCAGCTGCTGTCGTTCGCCCGGGCGTTCATCGCCGACCCGGCGGTCCTGATCCTCGATGAGGCGACGGCGTCGCTCGACATCCCGAGCGAACGCGCCGTCCAGGCGGCACTGCAGACCCTTCTCGCCGACCGCACCGCGGTGATCATCGCGCACCGCCTGTCGACGGTCGCCATCGCAGACCGGGTGCTCGTGATGGAGAAGGGGCACATCGTCGAGGACGGCACCCCGGATGCGCTAATCGCGGGCACGGGCCGCTTCGCGACCCTCCACACCGCCTGGCGCGATTCCCTCGCCTGATCCCCGGGGAATCGTCCCTTTCGCTCAGCAGGCGGACCCCCTGGTTCGACCTGCTGAGGGCATTTCCACCTGCCGGGTGGGAGTGTCCGGGACTTCTCCCTGCTGAGCGAGAGGGAACCGGGGAAAGGGGAGAGGACAGGCGGGATCAGTCGTCAGGTGTCCAGGCGGCGCGTTCGAGGTCGACCCGGTAGCCCGCGGGGGTGTCGGCCGGCAGGAGGGGAGTGCCCTCGTCCTCATAGTGGGACCGGGCCGCGTCCTCGTGCCCGGTCGGCGGATGCCCTCCGGCGCGCAGCACCCGCCACCAGGGGAGCCCCGACCCGTGGTAGCGCATCACCATGCCAACGGCGCGAGCGCCGGGACGACCGAACACCCAGGCGACGTCGCCGTAGGTCATGACCCGGCCGGACGGGATCTGCGAGACCACCTCGATGACCTGGGCGGTGTACTCGCCCGATGTGTCGAAGACGGCCACGTCAGAGTTTGAGTTCCCCGATGGTCTCGCCGTACTGGGTCTCGTCGAACGGGACGAACCCGACGTGCTTGAAGAACTCCTCGGGCCCGTCGGGTCCCGCCTCCCAGATGACGGTGATGCGATCGAACCCGCGGGCGCGGGCCTCGTCCGCGAGCGCATGCACCGCGAAGGTACCGACTCCGTGGCCCTGCGCCTCGGCGGCGACGTTGATGCGCCAGATGCAGCTGCGGAACTCGGGCTGCTCGGAATCGGGATCGAAGTTGCCCATGATGAAGCCCACGACATCGTCGCCCTCGAGCACGACCCGAGGCCATGCCGTGGTCGGATTGACGTAGGCCTCGGCGATCGAGTGCGAGACGGGCGCGACGAACTGCTCCTGGCCGGGTTTCAGCGTGAGTGTGTTGGCTGCCACGATGTTGCCGGCGTTGAGCTCCTCGAGTCGCAGGTCTGCCATGGGGTCAGGTTACTGCGCCGCGCCGGGGCCTGCATCACCCGTCGGGATGAGCGGCGGTCAGCCCGCCGCGGCGGTTGAACTCTCGCGTCCGAGCAGCGAGCGCTTGACGTCGAGACCCCACGCGAATCCACCGAGTGAACCGTCGGTGCGGAGCACGCGGTGGCAGGGGACGAAGAGCGCGGGCGCATTGGTCGCGCAGGCGCTCGCCGCGGCGCGGATGGCGGTCGGCGAGCCGACGAGCGCCGCGAACTGGCTGTAGGTGAGCGGGCTCCCCGCCGGGATCGTGCGCAGCGCCGCCCAGGCGACGGTGCGGAACGGGCCGCCCACATGGTGCACGGCGACGTCGTCTATGGCGGTGATCTCGCCGTCGTAGTAGGCGCGGACGGCGTCGGAGGCGAGGAGCGACCCGCGGTCGAATCCCGACGGCCGGACGGCGATGGGGATGCGCGCGAGCACCTCCGCGGGGTCAGCGGTCCAGCCCGATGCGACGACGCGGTCGTCCTCCGCCAGCAGGGTGAACGGGCCGTCGGGGGTGTCGACGGTGTCGAGGATGGCGGTCATGGCAGCTCCTTGGTCGCGAGCGGTGTCGGTGCGGGGGTGGTGGCGGGTGCGGCGCTCGCCGCGCTCGCGGCCCAGAGGTGCAAGCAGAGGTAGCTGCGCCAGGGGGCGAGATCGGCGGCTCGTCTGATCAGTTCGGCGCGGTCCGCGGCGAATCCGATGCTGCGAGCCCCCGTCCTGATGGCGACGTCGCCGGGCAGGAGGATGTCGGGGCTGCCGAGCACGCGCATCGCGACGTAGCCGGCGGTCCAGTCGCCGATTCCCGAGAACGAGGTGAGCCGATCCCGCAGCTCGCGGGCGTCGTCGCCGAAGCCGATCTCGAGTTCGCCGTCGGCCAGAGCAGTGGCGATGCGGAGGATGGTCGCGGTCCGAGTCCGCGGCCCGGTGAGCACCTCGTGGCCGCGGTCGGCGATCTGCCGCGCGGTCGGGAAGAGTCGGTGCGGGGCTCCGTCGGCCGATTCGCCGAGGTCGGTGCCGATCGCCGCGGTGAGGCGACCGAGCGCGGTCCGCGCCGCGGCGACCGAGATCTGCTGACCGATGATCGCGCGGAAGAGCATCTCGTCGGGGTTCACCGCCCCGGGCAGCCGGATGCCGGGATTCGCGGCGACCAGGGGCGCGATGACGGGATCCCCGCTGAGCGCCTCGTCGATGCCGACGGGGTCCGAGTCGAGGTCGAACAGTCGGCGGACGCGGGCGACCAGCGTCGGCAGATCGCGCAGCGCGGCCAGTTTGGCCGAGAGCCGAAGGCATCCGCTGCCGGGTGTCACCTCGAACGAGGCGATCCCGCCGGGGAGCTGGAGCACGCGCGCGTAGCTCGTGGGGGTGGCGACCTCGACACCCGGGATCGCGCGCGCCGCCAGCCAGGCGAAGACGCCGGACGGATCGAACGGGGAACGCGCGGCGAGTGCGAGCTGCACCGCACCGGGCTCCGCGACCGCTGTCCCCGTGTGCCGCGCGCGGATCTGCTGCGGTGTGAGCTCGAACACCTCGTGGATCGTGTCGTTGAACTGGCGGACACTCGCGAATCCGGACGCGAACGCGATGTCGGATATCGCCAGCTCGGTCGAGGTCAGAAGGGCGCGCGCCGTCTGTGCCCGGTGGGCGCGGCTGAGTGCGAGAGGGCCGGCTCCGAGCTGCTCGGTGAGCACCCGGGTGAGGTGGCGACTCGAGTAGCCGAGGCGGCGGGCGAGGCCGGGGACGCCTTCGCGCTCGACCGTTCCGTCGGCGATGAGGCGCATCGCGCGAGAGCTGAGGTCGTCGCGCAGGTTCCACTCGGGGGTGCCGGGGGTCGCCTCGGGCAGGCAGCGCTTGCACGCACGGTACCCGGCCTCATGCGCCGCGGCGCTCGTGGAGTAGAACGTGACGTTCGCGGGTTTCGGAGTGCGCGCGGGGCAGGAGGGACGGCAGTAGATGCGCGTCGAACTCACCGCGGTGAAGAACTGGCCGTCGAATCGCGGGTCGCGGGTCTGGATCACCCGGTAGCGCTCGTCGAAGTCCATGCCTCCATCCTGACCCAGTCCTCCGACGTCTCCTAGCGGAAATCGGACATGGCCGATGGAGCGCCCGGACCGATGGGTGGATCGCGTGCGCGCACGTTCCGGCGCCCGGGGCCGGCCGCAACGTGCGCGTTCGCCCGGAACGCCCAGGTATCTCGATGTCGAGATAGTTTGCGTCCTTGGTAAAGTCGTTACCGCGCCACTCACCGGCGCATCAGACGCGAGGAGCAGTGCACGTGGCGAAGATCAAGGTCGAGGGAACGGTCGTCGAGCTCGACGGCGACGAGATGACGCGCATCATCTGGCAGCGCATCAAGGACACGCTCATCCACCCGTACCTCGACGTGAACCTCGAGTACTACGACCTCGGCATGGAGAACCGCGACGCGACCGACGACCAGGTCACGATCGACTCGGCCCACGCGATCCAGAAGCACGGCGTCGGCGTGAAGTGCGCGACCATCACCCCCGACGAGGCCCGCGTCGAGGAGTTCGGCCTGAAGAAGATGTGGAAGAGCCCCAACGGCACCATCCGCAACATCCTCGGCGGCGTCATCTTCCGCGAGCCCATCATCATCAGCAACATCCCGCGCCTCGTCCCCGGCTGGAACAAGCCGATCATCGTCGGCCGCCACGCGTTCGGCGACCAGTACAAGGCGACCGACTTCCGTTTCGATGGACCCGGCACGCTCACCGTCAGCTTCGCTCCGGCCGACGGCTCCGAGGCGCAGTCGTTCGAGGTCTTCCAGGCCCCGTCGAGCGGTGTCGCGATGGCGATGTACAACCTCGACGACTCGATCCGCGACTTCGCCCGCGCGAGCCTCAACTACGGCCTCGCCCGCAACTACCCGGTCTACCTCTCGACCAAGAACACGATCCTCAAGGCCTACGACGGCCGCTTCAAGGACCTCTTCCAGGAGGTCTTCGAGGCTGAGTTCGCCGAGCAGTTCGCCGCGGCCGGCATCACCTACGAGCACCGCCTGATCGACGACATGGTCGCGGCGGCGCTCAAGTGGGAGGGCGGCTACGTCTGGGCAGCCAAGAACTACGACGGCGACGTCCAGTCCGACACCGTCGCCCAGGGCTTCGGCTCGCTGGGCCTCATGACCAGCGTGCTCACCACCCCCGACGGCAAGATCGTCGAGGCCGAGGCGGCGCACGGAACGGTCACGCGCCACTACCGCCAGTGGCAGCAGGGCAAGCCCACGTCGACGAACCCGATCGCCTCGATCTACGCCTGGACGCGCGGTCTCGCGCACCGCGGCAAGCTCGACGGCAACCAGGAGCTCATCGACTTCACTCTCACCCTCGAGGACGTCGTCATCAAGACCGTCGAGAGCGGCAAGATGACGAAGGACCTGGCGCTCCTCGTCGGGCCCGATCAGCCGTTCCAGACCACCGACGAGTTCCTCGACAGCCTCGCCGAGAACCTCGCGACGCGCCTCGCCTGACCCGACTCGCCCACTTCGGGTGGTGTTCTGCCCTGAACACCGCCCGAAGCGGGCACCTCGCTCGATACGCTGAGTCCGAACTGAGGGGGCACCCGGTTGGCCGAAGTCGTGATCGTCGAGACTCCTGAGCGCGCGGGCGAGCTCGTCGCGGAGGCGATCCTCGAACAGGTCGGGAGACGACCCGATTCGGTGCTCGGCTTCGCGACCGGATCGACACCGCTCGTGGTCTACCGCGCGCTCGCGGCCGCTCTCGAGCGGGGGGATCCCCGGGCCGTCGCACTGTCCGGCATCCGGGGCTTCGCGCTCGACGAGTACGTCGGCCTTCCCGCCGGGCACCCCGAGAGCTACGCCGAGGTCATCCGTCGCGAGGTGTGCGATCCGCTGGGGATCCCGGTCGATCGTGTCGCGGTGCCGAACGGCTCGCTCGACGGAATCGAGACTGCGGGGGAGCGCTACGACCGCGCGATCGCCGAAGCCGGTGGCGTCGATCTGCAGATCCTCGGCATCGGAACCGATGGTCACATCGGCTTCAACGAGCCCGGCTCGTCGTTCGCCTCGCGCACGCGCGTCAAGACGCTGACCGAGCAGACGAGGCGCGACAACGCCCGCTTCTTCGCCTCGCCCGACGAGGTGCCGCGGCACTGTCTGACGCAGGGGCTCGGCACGATCCTCGAGGCGCGACATCTCGTGCTGCTCGCGTTCGGTGCGGGCAAGGCGGAGGCCGTCGCGGCCGCGGTCGAAGGTCCGCTGACCGCCAGCCTGCCCGGGTCGGCGGTCCAGCTCCATCCGCGGGCGACGATCGTCGTCGACGAGGCTGCCGCCGCGGGCCTCGAGCACGCCGGTTACTACCGCTACACCTACGAGAACAAGCCGTCGTGGCAGAGGATCTGAGCCGCATCCTCGTGCACGGCGCGACCACCGTCGACAGCCGAGGCACCGTGCCGAACGCGTGGGTCATCGTTTCAGGCGGTGAGATCGCCGCGGTCGGCGTCGGCGACACCTGGACGGGCGATCCGCTCGCCGACGGCGCCGATCGCATCGATGCCGCGGGACGGCGGCTCCTGCCCGGGTTCCTCGACCTGCACTGCCACGGGATCGGGGGAATCTCCTTCGACACCGCCGATCCGGACGGCATCGAGACGGCATTCGGTCTCCTGCGCGCCCGCGGGACGACCGGTGCCCTCGTGAGTCTCGTCGCCTCTGCTCCCGAGGTCCTCGAGCAGCGCCTCCGGCTGCTCGCCCCGCTCGTCGACCACCATGCGGCGGTCCTCGGCGTCCACCTCGAGGGGCCGTTCCTCGCACCCGCACGCAAGGGCGCCCATGATCCGGCGCTCCTCGTCCCCCCGACGGCGGAGGCGGTCGATCGCATCCTCGAGGCGGGGGAGGGGACGATCCGTCAGGTGACCCTCGCGCCCGATCTGCCGGGAGCGTTCGAGGCGCTCGACCGTTTCGTCGACGCCGGTGTGATCGTCTCGATCGGCCACACCGAGGCCGACTACGACACGGTGCGACGGGCCTTCGACCGCGGGGCGCGGTCGCTCACCCATGCGTTCAACGCGATGCCGGGCATCCACCACCGGGCTCCCGGGCCTGTGATGGCGGCCGTCGCCACAGCGGGAGTGACGATCGAGCTGATCCTCGACGGCGAGCACGTCGCGTGGCCCGTCGCGAAGGCGCTCTTCGCGCTCGCCCCCGATCGCGTCGCGCTCGTGTCCGACTCGATGGCGGCCGCCGGCATGGCGGACGGCGACTACCGCATCGGAGATCTCGACGTCGAGGTCGAATCCGGTGTCGCGCGGCTCGCGGGCACCAGCACTCTGGCCGGTTCGACCCTCACTCTCGATCGTGCGGTCGATCACGCGATCGAGCATGTGGGACTCGATGAGTCGGCGGCCGTCGCCGCGGCGACCAGTGTTCCCGCGAGTCTGCTGCGAAGACAGCACGAGCGCGGGTACATCGAGCCGGGACTGCGCGGCGACCTGCTCCTGGTCGACGAGGCGAACACGATCACGCCGGTCGGCTGAACCCGGCCCCGCTCATCGAATGCGGGGTGTCAGGTCAGCAGCTCGAGTGACTGGGACAGCACGAGACCGGTCGCGCCGAGCAGGGTGACGTCGTCGCCGGTCGTCGCGAACTCGACGCTCGGTTCTCCCGAGGGATGGTCGGGCACACCGTGTCGGACGTGCTTCTCGATGAGCGCTCGCAGATTCTCTCCGCCCTCGACGACGTCGCCGTGCAGGACGAACAGGCCGGGCGCCAGGGTCTGCTGCATGTTGATCAGCCCCACGGCGACGTTCCGGGCGTAGCGATCGAGCAGATCGACCGCCGTCGCGTCTCCCGAGTCGGCGAGCGAGGCGAGGGGGCCGACCGTCAAAGCCGTCGCGCCGGGGATGCCGACCGCTGCCGCCTGAGTCCGGATCCAGCGGTGGGTGGCGATGGTCTCCCAGCATCCGCGCCGGCCGCAGCGGCAGACGGCCCCGGCCAGGTCGACGATCGTGTGCCCCACCTCGCCGCCCGCCCCGCCGCCCCCGCGGTGAACCGATCCGCCGATCACGAAGCCCGCGCCGATCGCCTCGCCGCAGTACACGGAGGCGAAGCTCGAGACGCCGCGTCCGGAGCCGAACCAGCGGTCGCCGAGCGCCTGGACCCGCGGATGGTGGTCGATGAACACCGGCAGGCCGAGCCGTCGGGACAGGATCGGTCCGAGCTGGAGCCCCGAGAGGCGGGGCGCGAGGTTGACCTCGACGATGCGGCCCTCGTCGGTGTCGACGATGCCGGCGACGGCGACCCCGATGCCGAGCGGCCGGGCGCCCGTGGGCGCGGGGAGGACCCTCTCGATCGCGTCGGCGATCAGGAGGGCGATCGCCTCGGGTGCGTCGGTCGTGCCGGAGAACACGGCCGACGATTCGGCCGTGATCTCGCCGGTGGGCGTCACCAGGCCTGCGCGCACCCGCTCGGGGCTGAGGTGCACCGCCACGACGGGGCGGCCCGATGGGGAGAACCAGATCGGGCGGGCGGGCTTGCCGCCGAGCGAGCTGCTCGGGCGCGGGTCGCCCTCCACCAGGATCCCCTCGTCGATCATCGGCTGCACGATCGAGCCAATGGTCGTCTTCGTGACCTCGGCGATCCGCGCCAGCTCGGCCCGGGTGGTCGGGCCGATGTCGTAGAGGATCTCGAGGAGCCGTGTGCGGTTGAGGCGGCCGGTCGCGGACTGCGAGATCAGCCGCGGTGCGGAGCCCGGCTGCTGCGGGGCCCGGTAGCTGTGGGCGCGCACATCGGGTGCGTCGGCACCCCGCCCCGGTTCGCCGAAGGGCGGCGCCGACTCCATCGTCGCCTGCGTCACAGATCCTCCTGCTGGGGGCGTGGCCGGGAGCGGGAGCTCCCTCTCGTTAACAGTTTGTTACGCGACTCCGGTTCGCATTGACAGCTTAGGGGATAGTAAGAAAAGTGGACTTACCGGGTAAGTCAAGAAAGTGTTCTTACCTCGCAGCAACGATCCCTTCCCCCGCAGTTCCACCGACGAGCATGGAGCAACAGCAAATGAGATCGAACTTCAGAAGGGTGGGGGTCGCTTCCGCGTTCGTCGCTCTCGCCTCCCTCACCCTCGCCGGATGCGCCGGCGGCGGTACGTCCTCCTCGGCTCTCGACGAGGCCGCGTGCGACGCGCTCCTCTCCTCCGACCCGGCGCCCAGCGCGTCATCCGTCTCGGCCCCCACGGTCACGGCCGACACGGTGTCATCGGTGACCACCAAGCCCACGAAGCCCGACGATTCGAAGAAGAACATCACCTTCATCGGCGGCGCCTACACGGACACGACGCTCGACTACTGGCAGAACCTCGCCGCCGCCTTCGCCGAGGAGAACCCCGGCTACACGGTCGACGTGCAGGTCATCGACTGGAACAACTTCGATCAGCAGATCGCAACGATGATCCAGACCCAGCAGTACCCCGACGTGCTGAACCAGAACAAGTACTCGGGCTGGGCGTCGGACGGGCTCCTCCTCGACGCGGGCACCCTCGTCTCCGACGAGGTGAACGACGACTTCATCCCCGCCTTCAAGGAGGCCGGCACGTTCGAGGGCACCCAGTACGGGCTGCCCTTCATCACCAGCACGCGCGGTCTGTTCTACAACAAGACCGCGTTCGAGGAGGCCGGCATCGATGCGCCCCCGACCACATGGAAGGAGCTCGTCGAAGACGCCAAGCTTCTCGAGGAGGCGGGATACATCGGGTACGGACTGCCCCTCGGAACGGAGGAGAGCCAGGCCGAATGGTCGATCTGGATGTGGGGCAACGGCGGCGACTGGGAGTCCGGTCCCGGTGAGTTCACCATCGACAGCGAGCAGAACCAGGACACCCTCTCGGTGCTGAACTGCCTCACCAACGTCTACAAGGTCACGCAGGACAACCCAGGTCAGACGAACCGCACCGACGGTGTGTTCCGTCCGTTCGCCGACGGCAAGGTCGGCATGATGGCGGGCGCGAGCTTCGCACCGAGCCTCTTCTCCGGCTGGGACTCGGACGTCGACTGGGGCGTCACCCTCCCTCCCGTGAACGGCGACGTCGAGCCGTCGACCCTCGGGGTGCAGGACTACCTGATGGCCTTCGACAACGAGGGCAACTCCGAGGCGGTGAGCCGGTTCCTGAACTTCTTCTACGAGCCGGACAACTACACCGAGTTCCTGACGAGCCAGGGCTTCCTCCCCGCAACGGCCAGCGCATCCGAGGCGCTCGCGGACGACCCGAACTTCGGACCGTTCCTCGACCTGCTGCCGTCGGCGCGGTTCTACCCGTCGACCGACCCCGCCTTCCCCGGCGTGCAGGGCGCCGTGCAGAACCAGATCGGGACGGGCGTCGCCGAGGGGGCCGATATCCCCGGAATCCTGTCGGCGATCAACGCGGCCGGCACGGAATGATCAGGCAGTCGCCGAGCGGTAACCGCTAGACCCAGCCCGCATGCCCGGCATCCCTGCCGGGCATGCGGGACCGCCCTCCCGTTCGAAGGGTCAGATCCGCGTGGCAATCTCCCCTACAGCCGACGCACCAATCACCACCGCTCCCCGCGAGAGCGATCTCCCGGCGAGACCGGCGGCGCCCGGTCCCGGAGCGCGCCGCACCCGATTCACCGGCCTCGGCACCTCCCTGCCGTGGACCCTCCCCGCCACGATCCTCATCGTCGCGGTGATCCTGGTGCCGATCGGCATCATGATCTACTCGTCGTTCTCACGCATCCAGGCGACCGGCGTCTCGCAGGGGTTCGCCGGATTCGACAACTACGTGAAGCTGTTCCGCGAACCCGCCCTCGGGCAGGTCATGGCCAACACCGTCGTCTGGGTCGTCGCCGTGGTCGCCGGATCGATCGGCATCTCGCTCGCGCTCGCGCAATTCCTGAACAAGCGGTTCCCCGGCCGGTTCCTCGTGCGCTGGGCGCTCGTCGTCCCGTGGGCGGCGGCGCTCGTCATGAGCGCGACGGTGTGGCGCTACATGCTGCAGGGCAGCAACGGCATCCTCAACCGCTTCCTCATGGACCTGGGCCTCCTCGCCTCGCCGATCGGCTGGTACCAGGACCCGAAGTTCTCGTTCCTGTCCGTCGTCATCGTCGGGATCATCGTCACCATCCCGTTCACGACCTACGTGATCCTCGCCGGGCTGCAGACGCTCCCCGAGGACGTCTACGAGGCGGCGAAGGTCGACGGCGCCCGGGCCTGGCGCACCTACTGGTCGATCACGTTCCCGCTGCTGCGTCCGTCGCTCGTGATCGCGACGATCCTCGTCGTCGTGTCCGTGTTCAACTCGTTCCCCGTCATCTGGGTGATCACGGGGAGCAATACCGGCAACGCGGCGGACACCACCATCACCTGGGCCTACAAGATCGCCTTCCGGCAGCAGCTCAACCCCGGTGAGGCCGCCGCGCTCTCGGTGCTCAACGTCGTCTTCCTCTGCATCCTGGTGTTCCTCTACTTCCGGGCGCTGGGCCGCAGCGACCTCGGGCGCAGGGGGGCCGTGGCCTCCGCTCTCGCTCGTGCGATCGAGCCGGTCCGGGAGTTCCTGACCGTGCCGCGGCACCCTCCGCGCCCGTCGTCGGGCCGCGCCGCCGCCGTCTGGTCGCGCATCCGCAACTACGTGATGCCTCTCGGCGGTCTCCTGATCGCGCTGTTCTTCCTCGCGCCGTACATCGTGATGTTCCTGTCGTCGTTCAAGACCGGCACCGAGCTGTTCGCCTCACCTGCGACCTACCTGCCCGCGCAGTGGGAGTGGAGCAACTGGGTCGACATCTGGGACAAGATCGACCTCGCCAGCTACATCAAGAACAGCCTGATCATCGCGATCGTCTCGACTCTGATCGTCATCGCGATCTCGGTGCCGGCCGCGTACTACACGGCCCGGCACCGGTTCGCGGGCCGCGGGGCGTTCATGGGCGTCGTCCTCGTCACCCAGGTGATCGCCCCGGTCGCGGTCGTCGTCGGCCTCTTCCAGGAGTTCGTCTGGGTCGGCGGCGTGCACCAGTACTGGTCGATCATCCTGACCAACGCCGCGTTCAACCTCGCCTTCTCGATCTGGATCCTCAGCGGGCAGTTCGAGTCGATCCCGATCGACATCGAGGAAGCCGCGAAACTCGACGGTCTCGGCGCGTTCGGCACGATGACCCGGATCGCGCTGCCGCTCGTGCGGCCCGGCATCGTCACCGCCGTCGTGTTCTCGTTCATCCAGGTCTGGAACGAGTTCCCCGTCGCCCTGACCCTGTTCAACAACCCGAACAAGGGACTGCAGACGCTGCCCGTCGGCATCCAGCAGTTCGTCGGCCTCGCCCAGACCGAGTACCAGTACCTCTTCGTGGCCTCGCTCATCGCGATCATCCCCGTCGTCATCCTGTTCGCCAGCATCGAGAAGCACCTCATCGGCGGCCTCACCGCGGGGGCGGTCAAATGAGCGCGGGGGGCGACGTCGGCACGGCCGAGCTCCTGGAGCTCAGCACCGAGCGGTCGTCGATCTCGGTCGACCCCGGCGGCGGTCGGCTCACCTCGCTCCGCATCGACGGCCTCGAGGTGCTCGGCGCGAGCACGCCCGCCCCGGGAGCGCCGCCGCAGATCTTCTCCGGGTCGTTCCTCATGGCGCCCTGGGTGGGGCGCACGGCCCACGGCCGGTTCGCCTTCGACGGCGTCGACTACGAGGTGCCGGTCAACTTCGGGCCCCACGCGATGCACGGCCTCGCCTTCGACCGGGCGTGGCAGCGCGACGGTGACGACATCGTCTTCGACTTCGACGAGCGCTGGCCGTTCGGCGGGAGCCTGCGGCAGAGCTTCACGCTGACTGATACGTCGCTCACGATCACCGCGACGGCGGCCAACGACGAGCGGCGGATGCCTGTCATCCTCGGCTTCCACCCCTGGTTCCGCGAGGTCCTCGCCGACGGGTCGACAGCTTCCTACGAGTTCTCACCCGGCACCCGCTACGTCTGCGACTCCGATGGGATCCCGATCGGCACCGCTCCCGGCGGCGGAGCGCGACCGTGGGACGACTCGTTCACCGACCTGCTCGCCGACCCCGTCATCCGATGGTCGAACGGTCTCGAACTCACTCTCGCGCGCACCGGGTCGCACTGGATCCTCTGCGAGACCATGCCCGACGCGTTCTGCGTCGAACCGCTCAGCGGCCCGGTGAACGGGCTCGCGGCCGGCGGTTCCGCGGTCGCGTCGCCAGGAGAGCCCGTCTCGCTCGATATGACCATCACCTGGTCGACATCTCCCGCGGGGGATGCCGGCCCGATCTCCCGAAAGGCGCCATGACGTCGCTCGAATCCTTCTCACTGGCCGGCAAGACCGCATTCCTCACCGGAGGCAGCCGCGGTCTCGGCCGTGCGATGGCGCAGGCGCTCGGCGAGGCGGGAGCCGCCGTCGCCCTCTCCGCCCGCACTCTCGGGGCGGCGCAGGCCGCGGCGGGCGAGCTCGAGGACCTGGGCATCCGCGCCTACGGTGTGCAGCTCGAGGTCTCCGACGTCGACGATGTCGAACGGGCCGTCGCCGAGGTCAGCTCCGAGTTCGGGGAGATCGATGTCCTCGTCAACAACGCGGGGATCGGGGTCGGCGGCGCCGCATTCGACACCCCGGACAGTGTCTGGGACGAGGTGCTCGCCACCAACGTGAACGGTGTCTGGTACTGCTCGCGCGCGGTCGGGCGGCGGATGGCGGAGAGGGGCGGCGGCACCATCGTCAACATCGGCTCGATGTCGGCCGGAATCGTGAACCAGCCGCGCTGGCAGATCTCCTACCTGACCTCCAAGGCCGCGGTCCACCAGATGACGCGGGGCCTGGCCGCCGAGTGGGCGCCGCTCGGCATCCGCGTGAACGCGATCGCACCCGGCTACTTCCATACCGACATGTCGCCGGTCTACGAGCCGCAGTACAAGCCGTGGTGCGTCGATCCCGCCCCCATGAAGCGCGCGGGCGAACCGCACGAGCTGGGGCCGGCGGTCGTCTATCTCGCGAGCGACGCGTCCAGTTTCATGACCGGGTCGATCGTGCAGATCGACGGCGGCTTCACCCTCTTCTGACCCCTGCCATCGCGACCCGCACCACCCCCGCAAGCTTCGCCATCAGCGAGAGGAATGCAGTGCTCACCATCGGAATCGTCGGCGCGGGTCTGCGCGGACGCCTGTTCGCGGACGCGCTCGAGGACCAGACCGGCGTGCAGGTGGTCGGATTCGCGGAGAAGTCGCCGGGGGTCGCGGCCGACGCCGCGACGGCGACAGGGCTGCCGGTCGTCCCCGGTATCGACGATCTGCTGACGGATCACGATCCCGACGCGATCATCGTGGCGACCCCCGACTTCGCGCATCGCGGCGCGGCGGTCGCGGCGGCGACGGCGGGAAAGCACCTCCTGATCGAGAAGCCCCTGGCCACGAACCTCGACGACGCCTACGCCATCGCCGACGCCGTCGAGGCAGGAGGCGCGCGCTGCCTCGTCGGCTTCGAGAACCGCTGGAACCCGCACGTCGTCCGCGCGCACGACCTGGTCGCATCGGGCGATCTCGGCTCGCCGATCACCTCGTCCGCGACGCTGAGCAACTCCTACTTCGTGCCGACGCAGATGCTGAGCTGGGCTGCCGCATCGTCGCCCGCCTGGTTCCTCATGCCCCACACGCTCGACATGCTGATGTGGCTGACCGGCAGCACCCCGGTGACCGTCTCGGCCGTCGGATCCTCCGGCGTGCTCGCCGCGCGGGGCATCGACACCACCGATGTCGTCCACGCCCTCGTCACCTTCGCCGACGGCAGCACCGCGAACCTCACCTCGGCCTGGGTCCTGCCCGACGCGGGGGAGGGCATCGTCGACTTCCGGTTCTCGTTCATCGGAACGGAGGGGTCGATCGCGGCCGACCTCAGCCATCAGGGCCTCACGGTCGTCTCCGACAAGCTCAGGTCCGAGTGGCCGCTCGGTGCCAGCATCGGCCGGTCGAAGGTCGGCCCCCCGAGATGGATGGTGCAGCAGTTCGCCGCCGGTCTCCTCGACGGCGGAGAGATCGGACCCGGGGTCCGGCACGGACTCGAGGTGACGAAGACCATCTGCGCCATCGAGGAAGCCATGGCCGACGGGTCCTCCGTCGCCGTCGCAGAGATGACTCCCGCCGGGGCCGAGCTGTGACGAACCCGGGAGCAGCGCGGCGCTTCGAGGGGAGCGTCGCCGTCATCGTCGGGGGCGGCCGCGGGATCGGTCGCGCGACCGGCCTGCGGCTCGCGGCCGAGGGCGCGCATGTCGTCGTCGCCGATTCGGCCGTCGAATACGCCGTCGAGGTCGCCCAAGAGATCCGGGAGGCGGGCGGCACCGCCGAGTCCAGCGAACTCGATGCGACGGACTCCTCCTCGGTCGGTCGGTTCTTCTACGGGGTCGGCGAGCAGCATCCGCGCCTCGATGTGCTGATCAACTGCCCGGCGCACGCGAGCGACACCCACTTCGAGCGGGTCACCGACCACGAGTTCGACGTCGATGTGGCCGTCACCCTCAAGGCGCCCTTCCTCTGCATCCAAGCCGCGCTCCCGCTGCTGCTGCGCTCGCCGAACGCGAGCGTCGTGAGCATCACCTCGGTGAACGGCCTCGCCGGATTCGGCAACGAGGCGTACGGGGCAGCGAAGGCGGGACTGATGAACCTCACCAAGAACCTCGCCCTCCGCTACGGCCCCCACGGTGTGCGGTTCAACACGGTGGCCCCCGGCACGGTCCGCACCCGCAGCTGGGAGGCCCGCGTCGCCGAGGCGCCCGGCATGCTCGAGCGGATCTCCGACCTCTACCCGCTCCGACGCGTCGGCGAGCCCGACGACATCGCGGCGGCGTGCGCGTTCCTCGCCTCGCCCGAGGCCGGTTGGATCACGGGCACGACCCTCACGGTCGACGGCGGGATCACCGCGGGCGACGCCCGGTTCCTCGAGGCGACCTTCGGCCCCGCGTTCTTCGAGACGACGCTGGGGGATCGGCCGAGCGCATGACCGTACCTCCCACATCGTTCTTCGCGCTCATGCACGATGTGCTCGCCGTCGGTCCCGAGCGGTTCTGCGACGACCTCCGGCAGCTCGGCGTCGACGGGGTCACGATCGCGGCGAGCTACCACGCATCGCGCGACCTGCTCCCGCGACCCGGTGGCCCGCGGCTCATCGATCTGCCGCCGGGGGCGCTCTATTTCCCACCCGACGTCGCGCTGTATCCGGCTCGGACGCCGCCGTGGGCGCCCGCCCCGTATGACCTCGACGACGTGTTCGACCGGTTGCGCGCCGCGTGCACCGAGCGGGGCATGAGGCTCACCGCGTGGACGGTCTTCGGCTTCAACGAGCGGCTCGGCCGCCTCGATACCGACCTCGTGCAGCGGACCGCGTTCGGCGACCCGCTCACGAGCGACCTCTGCCCCGCCAATCCCGTGACGCGGGCCTACTACCGTGCGCTCGCGGCCGACGTGGCGAACCATGCCCCCGACGTGCTGCTCGCCGAATCGCTGCACTTCCAGCCGGCCCGGTTGACGCGACGGTTCCTCGATCTCGGCGCCGCGGCGAAGCTGGCTCTCAGTCTGTGCTTCTGCGAGCACTGTACCGAGGCTGCATCGGATGCCGGTGCGGACGCCACCGCCGCCTCCTCCTGGGCGCGAGGCGCCATCGAAGCCGCCTATGCCGGGGACGCGAGCGACGGGCCGGTGCGGATCCCTCTCGACGAGGTCGCCGGATTCGCCGGGGGAGCGGTCGCCGCCTACCTCGCCGTGCGAGCCGCGACGGTGGCGTCCCTCGCCGCGTCGGTGTCGGATGCCCTCGCCGGAACCGATGTCGCGCTCTGCTTCATGGACCAGGCGGCGGCCGAGCCCGGTCTGCTCGGCAGTGGAACGGTCGAGGACGTGCTGCGGTACGGGGTCGACATCGCGGGCATCGCGGCGGTCTGCGGCGCCTATCAGATGCTCGGCTACGCGCCCGAAGCGCAGGAGGTGGCCTCGGATGTGTCGGACTACCAGGCGGCGTTGGGCGGGGCGGCGGACCTCCGGGTCGCCCTCCGTCCGGCCGTCCCCGACAACGCCGACGTCGGCAACCTCGCGGCCAAGCTCCGTGCGGCCATCGACGGCGGTGCCGCGGGCATCGACTTCTACAACTACTCGCTCGTCGACGCCGGGGCGCTCCGACGCGTGCGCGACGCCCTGGTCGAGCTGCGATGACGGTTCGCTACGAGACGGTCCTGACCGGGGGTTCCGTCGTCGACGGCAGCGGTGCGGAGCCCCGCCGCGCCGACGTGGGGATCTCCGGGGGGCGCATCGCCGCCGTGGGGGATCTGGGTGAGGGCTCCGGCGCCCGCACCATCGAAATCAGCGGCAGGTACCTGCTGCCCGGCTTCATCGACGTGCACTCCCATGCGGACTCGCTGGTGGCCACCGACCCGGTCGCCGACGCGTACCTGCGCCAGGGCGTCACGACGGTCATCGTCGGTCAGGACGGGCTGTCCTTCGCGCCCAACGACCGCGAATCGGCGCAGTTCGTCGACCGTTACTTCGCGGCCATCGGCGGGCGCGTGCCGCCGGGGCTGCTCGGGGGTGCTGAGGTCGGCGAACTCCTCGAGTCCTACGACCGGCGCGGGCCGCTCAACACCGGCCTGCTGCTGGGCGCGGGAAGCATCCGTGCGCGGGCCGTCGGTTTCGACGAACGCGACGCCACCGACGGGGAACGCCTGCGGATGCGCGACCTCGTCGCCCGCGGGATGGCCGAGGGCGCGCTCGGGGTGTCGACCGGGCTGGACTACGTGCCCGGCCGCTTCGCGGGGACGGCCGAGCTCGCCGAGCTCATGATCGCGGTCGGGGAGGCGGGCGGCGTTCATGCCAGCCACCTGCGCGGCTACGCCCACCATCAGCTGGCCGCGTCGCTCGCCGAGATGGCGCAGATCAGCGCCTCCTCGGGTGCGATCGGGCATGTGTCGCATCTGCACGGTCCGGCAGCGCTCGTTGCCGGGGCACTCGACCGGTCGCACCGCCTCACCGGCGTCGACCTGACCTTCGACTCCTACCCCTACCTCCGGGGCAGCACGATCGTCGCGATGCTGCTGCTTCCGCCCGAGCTGCAGGCCGGCGGGACCGATGCGACGCTGAGCAGGCTCGCCGAACCGTCCGTACGCGCGCTGCTGCGCGACGAGATCCTGCCGCGCAGCACCCGCCTCGATTCGATCGTCCTCTCCTTCGTCGGCGATCCCGCCTACGCGTGGGCGGAGGGCCACGGTCTGCGCGAGGCCGCCGAGATCGCGGGCCGGCAGATCGAGGACTTCGTCTGCGACATCCTGATCGCCGCCGACCTCGCCGTGGGCTGCGTGGTCGACAACGGAGCGGACCGCACGGAGGCCGACGTGCGGCAGCTGCTCGCGCACCCCGGTCAGCTGGCCGGGTCCGACGCGATCTTCCTCGGCAGCAGGCCCCACCCGCGCGGATGGGGAGCATTCGCGCGACTCCTCGGCCGGCACGTCCGCGAGCTGGGGGACTGGACCTGGGGGCAGGCCGCCCGGCACCTGTCGGGCCACGCCGCCGACCGGTTCGGCCTGGCCGGTCGCGGAACGGTCACGGACGGAGCCGTCGCCGACCTCGTCGTGCTCGATCCCGATACGGTGTCCGATGTCTCCACCTACGACGACCCCATCCGCCCGGCGGTCGGCGTCGATCTCGTTCTCATCGGGGGAGAGACGGTCCTCGCGGACGGCCGCCGCACCGCGGCGCGGCCCGGGCGTGCACTGCGGCACAGGGATTCGAACCGATGAACACACGAGGAGAAGCAGTCATGTCAGCCTTCGCAGCAGGCAGCCACGATGCCGCCGTCGCCGAGCGGGCCCTGGCCGACCTGTCGCGCGCCCCCATCGGCCCCACGGTCAAAGGGTTCGGCGGGCTCGACGAGATGGCCTCCGGTGGCGACATCGCGCAACGGGGGCTTCGCCTGGACGCCCCGGTGTTCTCCCGCCCGCTCTTCGTGCTCCGGACGTCGGCGCTCGAGCACAACATCGCCGTCCTCGCCGACTACTGCGCCCGCCGCGGTGCTCTACTCGCCCCTCACGCCAAGACGACCATGAGCCCCGAACTGTTCCTCGCCCAGCTCCGCGCCGGCGCCTGGGCGCTCACCGCCGCGAACGTGACCCAGGCGAGTGTCTTCGTCCTGCACGGCGCTCGCCGGGTCATCATTGCGAACCAGGTCACCGACCGTGTCGCGCTCGCGTCGCTGCGCCGTCTCCTCGACAGGACGGCGGGGCTCGAAGTGCTCTGCTACGTCGACAGCGTGCACGGAGCGGAGCTGCTGGTCGACGCGTTCGCCGGCGCGGATCGGGCTCCGCAGGTGCTGGTCGAGATCGGCCTGCCCGATGCCAGGACCGGTGTCCGCGATCTCCCGACGGCCGAGGCGGTCGCGCGGGTCATCCACGATGCCCCCACCCTCCGCGTCGTCGGCACCTCGTGCTTCGAGGGGTCGCTCGGCGAACGGGAGGGCGACGAGCTGGACCTCGCGGTCGATCAGCTGCTGACCGCGGTCCGGATCGCCGGAGAGCGGCTGTCGGAGCTCGGACTCGTCGAGGACGGTCTCGTCCTCAGCGCCGGCGGCAGCCATCTTTTCGACCGGGTCATCGACGAATTCTCGCTCTCGAGCGTGCCGGACACGCGCATCGTCGTCCGCAGCGGCAGCTACGTCACGCACGACCACGGGGTCTACCTGCACGACTCGCCCGCTCTGCGCGGGGTCGACATCGAACCCTTCATCCCCGCGATCGAGATCCGCGCGACGGTCCTGTCCCGGCCCGACCCCGACCTGGTGCTCATCACCGCCGGCCGCCGCGACGTCTCCTTCGACGCCGGTTACCCCGTCGTCCTGTCCGCGAGCCACGACGGGACACCGATCGATGCGGCCGGCGCGACGGTGACCGGCCTCAACGACCAGCACGGCTTCGTCACGGTACCGGCGACGAGCTCGCTCGCCGTCGGCGACGAGGTCGTGCTCGGCATCTCGCATCCCTGCACAACGTTCGACAAATGGACCCACGGCCTGCTCGTCGACGATGACGACGTCGTCACCGGCGTCGTGCACACCTTCTTCTGAGACGGCGGCGGGAGTGAGGATCGGGATCGACGTCGGCGGCACGAAAGCGCGCGCGGTCGCACTGGACGCGGCCGGAGTCGTGCTCGCGCACTCCGAACTCCCGAGCGGGCGGGGCGCTGACGAGGTGCTCGCCACGGTCAGGACGACGATCGAGCGCCTGGCCGCGGCATCGCCGGATCCCGTCGAGTCGGTGGGGATCGGCATCCCCGGCACGATCGACTTCGACCGGGGCGTCGTCTCGCACGCGGTCAACCTCGGCATCGACGAGCTCGATCTCGCCGCCGGCATCGCCGACCTCGAGGTCGGGCGCGTCAGTGTCGACAACGACGTCAACGCCGCGGCCCTCGGCGCGTTCCAACTGCTCGGGGGCGGCGTCTCCTCCCTGGCCTACCTCAACGTCGGGACCGGGATCGCGGCCGGACTCGTTCTCGGCGGAGAGCTGTGGCACGGGTTCCGAGGGGTGTCGGGCGAGGTCGGGCACCTCGGCGGCTACGGCGACCTCCTCTGCCCCTGCGGCCAGATCGGGTGCCTCGAGACCATCGCGTCCGGCGCGGGACTCGCTCGCAGCACTCTCGGAACGACCCATCCGGTCATCTCCCTCACCGCCGCCGTCGCCGCGGACGATCCGATCGCGATCGAGATCCTCGCGCGAGTGGCGGGCGGTGTCGCCGACGCGGCGGAGACGCTGTTCCTCGTCGTCGGGGTCGACCTCGTCGTCCTGGGAGGGGGAGTGGTGCACGGAACACCGCAGCTCGCGCCTGCGGTCGGCCGCATCCTCGACGAGCGCGCGGCCGCATCGCCCTTCCTGGCATCGCTCTCACTGTCCGAACGGCTCACCGTCGCGCCCGTCGACCTCGACATCGCCGCCATGGGTGCGGCGTTCCTCTGACCCCGGTTCCCACCACGCACGAGAGAAGGATCACCATGCCGAAGAACGCCTACATCAGCGACAAGCTGCCCGCACCCGCCGGCCCGTACAGCCAGGTCGTGGAGATGAACGGAATCGTCTTCACCGCCGGGTTCGGCCCGCACGACCCCGAGACCGGGGAACTGCCCGAGGGGATCGCCGCGCAGACCGAGGGCGTGCTGAAGAACGTCGAGACGGCTCTCTCGGTCGTGGGACTGACCCTCGCCGATGTCGTCAAGACGACCGTCCACCTGCAGGACCTCGGCATGTTCGCCGAGTTCAACGAGGTCTACGCCGCCATGATGCCCGCGCCCTACCCGGTGCGCACCACGGTCGGCAGCACGCTGGCCGGCATCCTCGTCGAGATCGACGCGGTCGCCATCAAGCCCTCCTGACGAACTGCCCACTTCGGGCGGTGTTCGCGCTCGAACACTGCCCGAAGTGGGCGACTCGACATCAGAACCAGAGGGGGAGCCAGGGTGCCCGAGGCGTGGAGAAGAGGAGATCGGCCGCAACGGCCGCTCCCGGGGTCTTCTCCGTGACGCGGCCCGCATCGGTCAGCGTCACCGCGCTGACCCCGCCCAGATAGATCGAGGACAGGTCCGACACGTCCAGCGCGAGCGTCGGCATCCCGCCCGGTGCTGCGTCGACGGCTCGGGCGGTGCCGGATCCGTCGGCCGCGGCCTCGAACAGCCAGGTACCCGTCGTGTACCCCAGCGGATCCGAGACCTCCAGCGCGAGGGACCCGGCGGAGTCGTACGACCGAGCCGCGATCGCCGCGGGCACATCGAGGACCCGCGTCCACAGGTGGTCGCTCGTCGTCGACCTGGCGGCGCGGAAGTCCGCGATCTGCCACCTGACCGCTTCGTCGACCGGGCGGCTTCGCGCGACGACCGTGCTCACCAGGGGCATCGAGAGAGCGAAGCGCCACAGTGCGGCGTACGCATCGGGCGTCTCGCTCATCAGATGCTCGACGGTGAGGGTGTGCCCGACGAAGCTGTTCTCGTCGGGGGTGACGCGGTAGATCAGGGTGCCCCGCAGCACTCCGTCAGCGTCGAGGTAGCGGGCACCGCGGAACGCCTTCTCGCGGTCGGGCTCCTCGTTCGCGAGGCCGGCGACCTGATCCCAGCGCCGCGACCAGATGTCGATCTGGCCGACGCCCTGGAGACGCACGCGGTCTTTGAGCTCGTCGATGTCGCGGCGTGCGTCGGTCTTCTCCGTGAGCTCCACGCGTCCGTCGGGGATGGGCCCGGTCCAGGTCACCCTGCGGGTGTCGAAGCGCCAGTCGGCCGAGAGGGCGGCGGGAGCGAACCCGTACCGACGGTAGAGCGTCGACTCCGACACCGTCAGGATCGCCAGCGGGCAGCCGGCGGCGGACGCGGTCCGCAGCTCGGCCTCGAGCAGTGCACGAGCGATGCCCTTGCCCGCCGCCGTCGGGGTGACGGTGACCGAGCTGATCGCCCAGGCCTCGACGACGCGACCGGGTGACACGGTGAGCTCCGCGACCCACGAGCTGACCGTCGCCACCGGTGTCTTCGTCGGGAGGGCGTCATCCCAGACACCGGTCGTGCGGCGATAGCGGACGGCCTCAAGTGCGGCCGGCAGCTGGTCGTCGCCGTACCGCGGCTCGTGGAAGCCGCGCGCATCCGCCTGCAGCCACGCTCCGAACGCCTCGTCATCGGTGCGGTCGACGAGTCCGAGACGCAGCCCGAGCGTCGCGAGGCGCTCCGCCGATCCGGTGTCGAGGGGGAGCGAGTCGTGGTGCTGGACGGTCATGCCCTCAACGGTAGCCACTCGATCCGGACAGCCGGAACGCTCTCGCGTTCTGGTCCTCGGGGTCTCGATACGTGCGGCAAGCGTGCCGCACTACTCGACCTCGCCAGCAGAAGCGCTGGCGCGCCTCAGCTAGCGAAAGATGATGGTGCGGGCTCCGTCGAGGAGCACACGGTCCTGCGCGAACCAGGTGACAGCCTGGCGCAAGGTGCGGCTCTCCTCGTCCTGGCCGATGGAGACGAGTTCGGTCGCCGTGCGCGAATGATCGACCCGCACCACGTTCTGCTCGATGATCGGGCCCTCGTCGAGGTCGCTGGTGACGAAATGCGCGGTCGCCCCGATCAGCTTCACCCCGCGGGCGTGCGCCTGCTTGTACGGGTTCGCGCCCTTGAAGCCGGGCAGGAACGAGTGGTGGATGTTGATGATCCGGCCGCGCAGCTTCTCGCACAGTTCGGGCGACAGGATCTGCATGTAGCGGGCCAGCACGACGAGCTCGATGTCGTGCTCGGCGACCGCATCGAGCACCCGCTGCTCGAACGCCGCCTTGCTGTCGGCATCGACGACGGGGAGCGACTCGAACGGGGTGCCGTAGAACTCCGCCAGGTCGCGCAGGGCGCCGTGATTGCTCAGCACCAGCGGGATCTCGACGGGGAGCTGACCCGACCGGCGGCGGAACAGCAGGTCGTTGAGGGTGTGCGCGGCGGTGGAGACGAGGACGAGCGTGCGCTTCGGGCGTCCCGCCTCGTCGAGCTGCCAGGCCATCTCGAAGCGGCCGATGACCGGCTCGAGCACGGCGACGATGTCGGCCCGAGGCACGTCGGTCTCGAGTTCCAGCCGCATGAAGAAGCGACCGGTGTCGTCGCTCGAGAACTGCTGCGACTCGAGGATGTTGCCCCGCGCCTGCACGATCGCGCCGCTCACGGCGTGCACGATCCCGGGCTGATCGCGGCAGACGAACGTGAGCACCCATCGTCCGGGGTGCGCGGCGGTCGCGGAAGTCAGCGGGTAGGTCGCGGTCACGGGAGACAAGCGTAGCGGCACCGTAAAATAGGGAACCTCATGCAGATCCCCTCCACTCCGGCCCGTTTCCCCACGCTCGGATTGGCGGTACTCGCAGCGGCGATCTTCGTCTCCATCACCGGTGAGTTCCTCCCCACCGGCCTGCTGCCCGACATGGCCCGAGACCTGCGCGTCTCCGAGGCGCAGGTCGGGCTGCTCATCACGGTCTTCGCCGGCACCGTCGTCATCGCGACGGCCCCGCTTGCGGCCCTCACCCGCAAGTACCCGCGGCACACCCTCGTCATCGCGGTCCTCTGCCTCAACGCCCTGGCCACCCTCGGCTCGGCGCTCGCGCCCAGCTACGAGTTCCTCGTCGCCGCGCGCGTTGTGGCGGGCGTCGCCCACGGCCTCTTCTGGGCCTGCGTGGGCGCCTACCCGGCCCACCTCGTCGAGCCCCGCAAGCTCGGCAAGGCCATGGCCATCACCGGCGCGGGCGGATCGGCGGCCTTCGTGCTCGGTGTGCCGCTCGCGACGGCGCTCGGCCACGCGGTCGGCTGGCGGATCGCGTTCCTCATCATCGCCGCCATCATGGTGGTCTGCGCCGCCCTCGTCTGGAAGCTCCTGCCCACGGTCGCGCACGGTGTTCCGCTCTCCACGGGCGAGATCGCCCTGCCCCTTCGCCGCGACTCGACGGTTCCGACCGTGCTCGCCTTCTGCGTGGTGATCATCGTCATCATCGCCGGCCAGAACCTCTTCTACACCTACATTGCGCCCTACATCATCGGTCCGCTCGGCTTCGACGCCTCGGCGGTCGGTCCGCTCCTCTTCCTCTACGGCGGGGCCGGCATCATCGGCCTGCTGCTGGCGGGCATGGCGGCGAGCCGGTTCCCCGTCCTCGCCATCGTCGTCACCGGGGCCGGTTCCGCCGTCGCCCTCATCGGGCTCGCCGTGTTCGCCGGGGTGCCGTGGGCGGTCATCGCGCTCCTCATCTTCTGGGGCATCCTGCAGGGCTTCGTCGCCCCGCTGTACCAGACGCACATGATGCAGATCGCGTCGCTGCGTGTACGCGACAACGCCTCGGCGTGGATGACGACCGCGTTCAACGTCGGCATCGGCGGCGGGGCGCTCGTCGGAGCTCTCATCCTGGGGTCGTTGGGCCTCGAGACGCTGCCCTGGATCGGGGCCGTCACGATGCTCGTCGGGGTCGTCATCGCGGTCGTGATGGAGGCCACGCGACGTCCAGCTAAGGGGTCACGAGCGTCGGCTAGTGTGAACGCCACCCAATCGACGTCGATATGAGGACCTATGGCACCCGACCCTCAACTGGTCTCGGATCTCCCTCAGACCGCCTCCAATGTTCTGGCGGCGATCACCACAGTCATTGACGGAAAGCCCGAAGCGGCGGCGATGGCGCTCACCGTCATGATCGCCGAGGGGCACCTCCTCATCGAGGACGTGCCCGGCGTCGGCAAGACCATGCTGGCCAAGGCGCTGGCCCGGTCGACCGGCGGATCGGTCAGCCGCATCCAGTTCACCCCCGACCTGCTGCCCTCCGACGTGACCGGTGTCTCGGTCTACGACCAGGGGTCGCGGCAGTTCGAGTTCAAGCCCGGCGCCGTGTTCGCGAACCTCGTCATCGGCGACGAGATCAACCGCGCATCGCCCAAGACGCAGTCGGCGCTGCTCGAGAGCATGGAGGAGCGCCAGGTGTCCGTGGATGGGCGCACCTGGGCGCTGCCCACCCCGTTCATGGTCATCGCGACGCAGAATCCGATCGAGATGGACGGCACCTACGCGCTCCCCGAGGCGCAGCGCGACCGGTTCATGGCCACCATCTCCATGGGGTATCCCGACGAACGCGCCGAGCTGGCCATGCTCCGCAGTCGGGAGCAGTCCAGCCCCATCGACAGCGTCCAGCCCGTCGTCGACGCGGAGGGCATCAAAGCGCTGATCCAGGCCGCGCGCGGAGTCTTCCTCTCCTCAGCCGTCGAGCGGTACCTGCTCGCGATCATCCGGGCGACGCGCAGTCACCCGTCTCTCCGTCTCGGCGCGAGCCCGCGGTCGACCCTCCAGCTCGCCAGAGCGGCGCGCGCCCGTGCACTCATCGACGGCCGCGACTTCGTCCTGCCCGACGACGTCGCAGCCCTCGCCGTGCCGGTGCTCGCGCACCGCATCCTCCCGACGCGCGAGTCGCTCGGACGGGGCCTCGGAGAGTCGCAGACGTCTGCCGAGATCATCACGGGGGTCCTCGACTCGATCCCGGTGCCGCGGGACTGATCGTGCCGTCCAGTCAGTCCCGGCTCAAGCTCGCGGGCCAGCGGCTCACCTTCCGTGGCTGGTCGCTGCTGGCCGGATCGGCGACGGTCGTCGTCGTCGCCTACTCCACCGGGTGGCGCGCACTCCTCTACATCGGGGCGACCCTGCTGGTGCTCGTCCTGCTCTCGGTCGTCTGGGCGCGGTCGCGCTCGGGTCGGCTCATCGTCGAACGGCGGATCTCTCCCGACCTCGTCGCAGCCGCGAGCACGGCGACCGTCACGCTGAGCGTGCGCAACCCGACCTGGATGCCGCGCGCGGCGGGCCTCTGGCGCGACGACATGCCCGACGAGCTCGGTCAGCATTCATGGCGTCCGCTGCCGCCGATCCCCGCCGGTGTCACCCAGGAGGCGCGGGTCGGACTGTCGTACACGATCGAGGCCCAGAGGCGCGGTCGCTTCACGGTCGGTCCTTTCGCGATCCAGGGCTCCGACCCGTTCGGGCTGAGCGTTCACGAGCGCACCAGCGGATCGGTCGACGAGCTGCTCGTCCTGCCTCGGATCTTCGCGCTCGGGGGCACGAGCGCCTCACCGATCGCGGCCTCGGATGCCGCCGTCCGCTCGACCATGATGGGCCGCGGACAGGATGACGTGATCGCTCGCGAGTACCGTGCGGGCGATGCGCTCCGGCACGTCCACTGGCGGGCGAGCGCGCACCGCGGCGAGCTCATGGTGCGCCAGGAGCAGCGCCACGACGACGCGCGAGCGATCGTGCTGCTCGACAACCGGCGGGAGCACTGGGCCACCGTGGCCGCGTTCGAGTGGGCGGTGAGCTTCGCGGCGTCGATCATCGCGCACCTGTCCACCGAGGGCACGGGGGCGACCCTGGTGCTCACGGCCCCGGAGAGCACCAACGCCTACGACCGGGCGACCCCTCGCGAGTCTCTCATCGAACTCGCGACCGTCGCTCGTCGCACCGCGGAACCGGGCGCCGACTACCTCGACGTGATCGCCGGACTCCAGGGCGAGGGTCCTGCTCCGGTGTTCGCGATCATGGGGCGCATGTTCGCGCCCGAGTGGCGTGAGCTCGCCCTGCACCGCGCGCCGCACAGCGCCGCGGCCGCGATCATCGTCGACGGGGGAGAGGCGCCCGAGGTGCTCTGGAACGCCGGCTGGCGCGCGGTCCCGGTTCTCGACGAATCCGTCGACATGGCCGAGGTGTGGCGCTCCGCATCGATGGGGTCGGCCCGTGTCTGAGCGTTCCGCCACCGTGCCGAAGCCCCGCCGCGCCCGCCGCCCGCAGGGGTCCGGGCTCGCGGTCAGCGCCGCAGCCCTCCTCACCGTCCTCGCGGCATCGGCGAGCTTCGGCACTCTCGTCGAGGGCAGCGGATGGTGGTGGAAGGCGGCGATCGTCTCGACCGTCGCCGTCGCGGCGGCCGCGGCTGTCCGCCTTCGCTGGCGGGCCTGGCCGATCCCGACGCTCGCCGCCCTGGTGGCCGCCGTCGTGATGCTGCTCGCCCTGTTCGCTCAGCAGACGCTCGCCCTCGGCATCATCCCCACCGCCGACACGGTCGAGCAGGTCCGGTATCTCATCCTCTCGGCGGTCGAGCACATCAGGGTCGAGTCGATCCCCGCCGCCGAGGCCTCCGGGCTCGACTTCATCCTCGCCGGCGGCATCACCGCCGTGGCGATCGTCGTCGAGTCGCTCGCCGTGTCCGCGCGCGCGCCGGTCCTCGCCGCTCTCTGGCCCCTGGCGCTCGCGGTCGCACCCGGCCGAGCCGTGTCGTCCGAGTCCGAGCTGGGAATCATCACGCTGACGCTGGTCTTCGTCCTCGCGATGATCTGGCTCGACCGTCGCCGCGATGCGCCTCGGACGCCGCTCGTCGCCGCCGTCATCGTCGCCGTTCTCGCCATCTTCGGCGGTCTCATCGGCCAGACGACGGCGCCCGCCGTGAGCGACGCATCCGCGTCGACCGGCGGGCTCCTCCCCGTCTTCGCCTCGGGAGGCGATCCGCTCGTCCGGTTGGGCGACCACCTGCGACGAGGGCTCGACGTCCCGGCCCTCAGCTATACGACGACCAGCGACCAGCCCGTGTATCTGCGAGTCGTGACGATCGACGACCTCACGGGGGAGGACTGGGAGGCCACCCCTCTCGACGAGAGCCCGCAGGGTGCGCGCACGGTGGATGAGTTCCCCGCGGTGCCCGGCCTCGCAGGCGATGTGACCCGGGCCGAGGTCTCAACCGTGGTCGAAGACGCTTTCGCGGAGCGTCGGTGGCTGCCGATCCCGTACCCGGCGACGAGCGTCGAGATCGAGTCGCCCGGCCAATGGGCGTGGGACCCCGAGTCGTTGACCGCGGGCGTTCGCCGCGACGGGCAGTACGCGGGCGTCTACACCGTGAACTCGCTCCAGATCGAGCCGACGGCGGAACAGCTGCGCTCCGCGCCATCCAGTGATTCCGTCGCCTTCCAGCGCTACCTCGAACTGCCGGACGACATCCCGGCGATCATCGGCGAGACGACCGCCGAGATCACCGCGGACGAGGTGAACGGGTACGACCAGGCGATCGCGATCCAGAACTACCTGCGCGGCTCCGACTTCCGCTACGACGAGTCGACCCCCGAGCAGGCCGACGGTGACGGCGACAGCTTCGACGTCATCGGTGCGTTCCTCGATCAGAAGCGCGGCTACTGCGTGCACTTCGCATCCACGATGACGGTGATGGCGCGGCAGCTCGGCATTCCGGCCCGCATCGCCGTCGGCTACCAGCCGGGGGAGCGGCAGATCCTCGACCCCACGTCCTACGACGTGACCTCGCACGATCTGCACGCCTGGCCCGAGCTCTACTTCGAAGGCGTCGGATGGACCCGGTTCGAGCCGACGCCCGGCCGCGGAAGCGTGCCCGATTACACCACGGCGGCCGCCGCGGCCGCTCAGCCGACCGAGGAGACCGCACCCGAACCGACCCCGACGACGTCGGCGGCCGCCCGCGAGGAGAACGTCGGCGGCCCCACCGACACGTCGGCCACGACAGGCTTCACCGGGCTGTCCTGGTGGCTGCTCCTCCCCGTCGGCGTGCTCGCCCTCGTCCTCGCCCCCGCCATCACCCGCATCATGCGACGCCGTGCCCGCTTCGCTCGTTCGGCCACGGTGTCGGCGGCCTGGGACGAACTGCACGACAGCGCGGAGGATCTCGGACTCGCGAGACCGAGCATGTCGCCGCGCGAACTGGCCGCCGCGATCGAGGCATCGGTCGAGCTCGACCCGGGCGACGCCGCCGCGCTGATCCGCTGGCGCGGGCTCACCGAGCGCGACCGGTTCGGGCAGTCGCGCGATATCCCGATCGACCTGCCGCGCGGTGAGATCCGCGATCTGCTCCGGGCGATGCGTCGCAGTCGCCCCGTGCGCTTCCGTGTCCTCGCCTGGCTGCTGCCCCGTTCACTGGCGACATCGTGGAGAACGGGACCGGGCGCCCGGTTCGCCGCGGTCGACGCCGCGCGCTGAAAGTCGGCTCGCGTTCATCTCGGCCGCTGGTCGGTTCTCCCGACGGTTTGCTAGGCTGACGTCGTCGCGACTGGCGTGGCGGAGGCTTCCGAGACCTCCCCAGTAGGTGGATCACCACCGGGGAACGACTGACACCGACGGGGCCGTACGCCTGGGCTTCGTGGATACCACTGTCAGTGAGGAGTGCCCCTATGTCCGATTCATCCGTTCCCTCCCAGTTCCTCGAGTCGCTCGCCGTCGTCGATCCTGAGATCGCCGATGTGCTCGCGAAGGAACTCGGCCGTCAGCAGTCGACCCTTGAGATGATCGCGAGCGAGAACTTCGTTCCCCGCGCCATCCTCGAAGCGCAGGGCTCCGTGCTCACCAACAAGTACGCGGAGGGGTACCCCGGTCGCCGTTACTACGGCGGCTGCGAGTTCGTCGACATCGCCGAGGAGCTGGCGATCAGCCGCGCCAAGAGCCTCTTCGGCGCCGACTTCGCCAACGTGCAGCCCCACTCCGGCGCGCAGGCCAACGCCGCCGTGCTCGCCGCCATCGCGCAGCCCGGCGACACCATCCTCGGGCTCGAACTGGCCCACGGCGGTCACCTCACCCACGGCATGAAGCTCAACTTCTCGGGCCGCCTCTACAACGCGGTCGCCTACGGGGTCGACCCCGAGACCTTCCGCATCGACATGGACGTCGTCCGGGCCAAGGCTCTCGAGCACCGGCCGCGGGTGATCATCGCCGGTTGGTCGGCCTACTCGCGACAGCTGGACTTCGCCGCGTTCCGTGCGATCGCCGATGAGGTCGGCGCCATCCTCTGGGTCGACATGGCCCACTTCGCCGGGCTCGTCGCCGCCGGGCTGCACCCGTCGCCTGTGCCGTACGCGCACGTCGTGTCGAGCACCGTGCACAAGACCATCGGCGGACCCCGCTCGGGCTTCATCCTGAGCAACGACGAGTCGCTGTTCAAGAAGCTCAACTCGGCGGTCTTCCCCGGTCAGCAGGGCGGCCCCCTCATGCACGTGATCGCCGCCAAGGCGACCGCCTTCAAGCTCGCGGCCGAGCCCGAGTTCGTCGACCGTCAAGAGCGCACCGTCCGCGGTGCGCAGATCCTCGCGTCGCGACTCACCTCGCCCGACGCCCGTGCTGCCGGCATCGACGTGCTGACCGGCGGCACCGATGTGCACCTCGTGCTCACCGACCTCCGCGACTCCGAGATCGACGGCAAGCAGGCCGAAGACCTCCTCCACGAGGCCGGCATCACCGTCAACCGCAACTCCGTGCCCTTCGACCCGCGCCCGCCGATGGTCACCTCGGGTGTCCGCATCGGCACGCCGGCACTCGCGACCCGCGGCTTCGACGATGCCGAGTTCACCGAGGTGTCCGACGTGATCGCCGACGTGCTCACCCCCGGCGCCGACCTCGGCTCCGCCCGCGAGCGGGTTCGCGCACTCGCCGAGCGCTTCCCGCTGTACGCCGGTCTCGGCCCGAGCGGTCAGCCGCTCGAGCACGCCTCGCTCGCCTCGTCGATCGCGGGCGCATGACAGCCGTCCGGCTCGACGGCACGGCGACCGCTGCGGCGATCAAGTCCGAGCTGCGCGACCGCGTCGACGTGCTCCGCTCGCGCGGAGTCGTCCCGGGTCTCGGCACCCTGCTCGTGGGCGACGACCCCGCCTCGCGCGCGTACGTGGCGGGCAAGCACCGCGACTGCGCGGAGGTCGGGGTCGAGTCGATCCGGTACGACCTGCCCGAGACGGCGACGGCGGCCGAGGTGTTCGACGCGATCAGGGCGCTCAACGCCGACCCGGCGGTGACGGGCTACATCGTGCAGCTGCCCCTCCCCGCCGGCATCGACGAGCACGCGGCGCTCGAGCTCATCGACCCCGCCAAGGACGCCGACGGGCTGCACCCCACGAACCTGGGCCGACTCGTTCTCGGGGTCGACGGTCCGCTGAACTCGCCGCTGCCGTGCACGCCCGCCGGCATCATCGAGCTGCTGCACCGGCATGGCTACGAGCTGCCCGGGAAGCACGTGACAGTCGTCGGCCGCGGGCTGACCGTCGGTCGTCCGATGGGGCTGCTGCTCACGCGCAAGGGCGTCGACGCCACCGTCACGCTCACGCATTCGCGCACGCCCGACCTCGCGGCCGAGGTCCGTCGCGCCGACGTGGTCATCGCCGCCGTCGGCGTCCCGCATCTCGTGCAGCCCGACTGGATCAAGCCGGGCGCCGCCGTGCTCGATGTCGGGGTGACCCGGGTCATCGACCACGAGACGGGCAAGGCGAAGCTGACGGGCGACATCGCGCCCGGTGTCGAGGAAGTGGCGGGCTGGCTGTCCCCGAACCCGGGAGGAGTCGGCCCGATGACCCGGGCGCTGCTCGTCCAGAACGTCGTCGAGTCAGCGGAGCGCGCGCTCCGCTGACGAGCCCGGCCGCCGAGCGCAGCGACGCGATGGCGGTCACTCGTAGTGGAGTCTCACCCGCTGTCCGGGGCGCAGCTGCGCGAGGGCGTCGAGGTCGCGGCCGATGACGACCGCGATCACCGGATACCCGCCCGTCACCGGAGCATCGACCCCGAGCACGGTCGGGGCGCCGTCGGACGAGACCTGGATGGCCCCGGGCACGGTGCCCTCGCTCGGCAGCTCCCGTTCGATCACGCGACCGAGTGCAGGACCTTCGAGGCGCAGGCCCGTCCGGTCGGACCGCGGCGAGACGGTCCACTCGTCGCTCACGAGTGCGGCGCGGGCCGCGGAGCCGAACCAGTCGGCTCGCGGGCCCGGCCGGACAGCGAGAGAGATCGTCCCGTCGCCGGGCGGATCCACCGGCACGACGTCGACGCCGGGGATGGGAGAGGGAGGCTCGGAGCCGACCGGCACGACATCGCCGGCCGTGAGAGGCGCAGGGCCGATGGCGGCGAGGGTGTCACGGGACCGGGACCCCAGCACGACCGGCACCTCGACTCCGCCGCGGATCGCCACGAGGTAGCGCAGACCGCGGTCGGCCATCCCGAACCGCACGGACTCGCCCGCGGAGATCCGGGTGGCCGTATGCGGCTCGACGCTCCGCCCGCCCGCAATGACGGTGCCCCAGGCGCCGGTGACGGCGATCCATGCGGGGAAGTCGAAGACGAGCTGCGCGCCACCGATGAGCAGCTCGAGGCCGGCGGCCGCCTCCGGGTTGCCGACGAGGCGGTTGGCGAGAGCGAGCGCGCGCCGGTCGGACGCTCCGGAGGCGCCGACGCCGAGATGCTCGAGGCCGGCGCGGCCGAGATCCTCGATGAGCAGCAGGGCGCCCGGCTCGATGACGGTCAGTGACGTGGTCACGGGATCGCCTCGAACCGGACCCGTGCGCCCGGGATGAGCAGCGCGGGCGGCGTGCGGTCGACGTCCCACAGGTCGGCGTCGGTGCGACCGAGGATCCGCCAGCCGCCCGGCGACTCCCGTGGGTAGACGCCGGCGAATCCCGCTGCGACGGCGACGGAGCCGGCGGGCACCCGCGGGCGGGATGTCGCGAGCCGAGGGACCTCGTGCGCCCAGTCCGCCGCGCTGAGATAGCCGAAGCCGGGGGAGAAGCCGACGAAACCGCACCGCCAGTCGGCTGCCGAGTGCGCGGCGATCAGTCCGGCGACGCTCATCCCCAGAAGATCGGCGGTGTCCGACAGGTCGGGTCCGTCGTAGTGGACGGGGATGACGACCAGTGCTCCCGGATCGTCCTCGCTCTCGATCGGCTCGGTCTCCCTGACCCACCGCTCCGCGTTGCCGAGCGTGAGGGCGGTGGGTTCGACGCGGACGAGCACCGTGCGGGCGGCGGGCACGAGCGCGACGACGCCCGGGGGTCGCGTCGCCTCGAGGGCGCGATAGGCGGCGATCGTCTCCTCGGCGTCGCCGTATTCCGCGAGCAGTGCGCGGTCGCCGTAGGGGAGCACCCTCATGAGAACGCCGCAAGCAGAACCCCGGAGCCCGTCAACGCCGCCCGCACCGCCCGGGCGATCGCGACCGCGTCGTCGGTGTCGCCGTGCAGGCAGACGGAGTCGACCTCGAGGGGGACGATCGATCCGTCGGTCGCGACGACGCTCCGCGACTCCGCCATGCGCAGGACGCGTTCGGCGACGCGAGCGGGATCGGTGATGACGGCGCCGGCGACAGTTCGCGGTGCGAGTGTTCCGTCGGGCAGGTAGGCGCGATCGCCGAACGCCTCGCGGAAGAACCCGGAACCCGCCGCAGCGGCAGCCCGCTCGAGCGCGGAGCCCGACATGCCCAACAAGGGCAGGCCGGACACCCGAGCGACCTCGGCGACAGCCCGGGCCTGCAGGTCGTCGTGAACGATGCGGTTGTAGAGCGCGCCGTGCGGCTTGAGGTAGGCCAGTCGGGCGCCGGAGTCGGCGGCGATGCGGGTCAGCGCGTCGACCTGTTCAGCCAGGTCGTCGACGAGGGCAGCGAAGGGCGGCGACATCTCACGCCGTCCGAAGCCTTCGCGGTCGCGGTACGACGGATGAGCGCCGATCGCGACCTCGTTGGCCAGGGCGAGTGCGACGGATCGCGTCATCGTCGCCGCGTCACCCGCGTGGAATCCGCAGGCGATGTTCGCGCTCGTCACGAGGGGGAAGAGGGCGTCGTCGTCGCCCACCTCCTCGCCGAGGTCGCAATTCAGGTCGAGGACCGCCACAGCGTCAGCCTAACGAGCCCGATCCACCGCTTCGGGCGGTGCTCGGTCCGAGATGCAGACGCGGCGACCTCGGGCTCAGTCCTCGCGACGGGCGCCCTGGGAGGGGGCGACCGTGAACACCGTGGGGGCCCCGAAACCGGCGGAACCGAACTCGAATCGCACGGCGGCGGCGACGTCGTTGATCCGGTCGACGGGGGTGAGGGCGATGGCTGCACCGCCGAAGCCTCCGCCGGTCATCCGTGCGCCGAGCGCGCCCGCCGCGAGGGCCGCCTCGACCGCGAGGTCGAGTTCGGGGACCGAGATCTCGAAGTCGTCGCGCATCGACGCGTGCGACGCGGTGAGCAGCGGCCCGATAGCGGTGGGACCGTGCTCCCGGAGGGTGCGCACGGTGTCGAGCACCCGCTGATCCTCCGTGACGATGTGCCGGACCCGGCGGAACGTCTCGTCGTCGAGGATGCGGCGCGCGTCCTCGAGATCGGCGATGGAGACATCGCGCAGGGCCTCGACTCCGAGGGCGCGTGCACCTGCCTCGCAGGACGCGCGTCGCGCCGCGTAGCCGCCGGTCGCGTGAGCGTGCGCGACGCCGGTGTCGATCACGACGAGAGCGAGGTCGGCGGGTCCGAAGCCGAGCGGGATGACCTCCGCGTCGAGGGAGCGGCAGTCGAGGAAGACGCCGGCGTCCGCCTCGCCGAGCATCGAGGCCGACTGATCCATGATCCCCGTCGGGGCGCCGACGGCGACGTTCTCGGCGAGCTGGCCCACGCGGGAGAGGGTCCGGCGGTTCAGCCCCGTCTCCCACAGGTCGTCGAGTGCCAGGGCGACCGCGCTCTCGATCGCGGCGGAGGAGGACAGCCCGGCGCCGATCGGCACATCGGAGTCGAGGTACAGGTCGAATCCCGGACGGTCGGGCTGGAGCTCCGCGAACCGGCCGAGCGCCCACGCCACCCCGAGCGGATAGGCCGACCAGCCGTGCACCGCGTCGGGGTCGAGCGACGCCAGCGGGATCTCGACGATCTCGTCCGAGAGCGACGACGCCACACGGGCGATGCCGTCGCGTCGTGCGCGCAGGGCGGCGAAGGTGCGGCGATCGATCGCGAACGGGAAGACGAAGCCCTCGTTGTAGTCGGTGTGCTCGCCGATGAGGTTGACACGACCGGGGGCGGACCAGAGGGAGAGGGCGGTGTGCCCGAACCGGTCGGCGAATCCCGCGAGGGTCGTGGAGCGCAGGTCTGTCATACCCGTTCGAGCGCCTCTCTGATCATGTCGGCAGCGGTCTCCGGGGCGATGTCGCCGATCCAGGCGCCCATGGCCGCCTCGGATCCGGCGAGGTACTTGAGCTTGCTCTCCGCTCGTCTCGGCGAGGTGATCTGCAGCATGAGGCGCACCTCGTCGCGATGCGAATTGACCGGCGCCTGGTGCCAGGCCGCGATGTACGGCGTCGGGGTCGGGTAGAGCGCATCGATCCCGCGCAGCAGGCGGAGGTACAGGCGCGACAGCTCATCCCGTTCCGCCGTCGTCGTCTCGGCGAAGTCGGGTACGTGCCGGTGCGGGAGCATGTGCACCTCGACCGGCCAGCGAGCGGCGAACGGAACGAACGCGGTCCAGTGCTCGCCCTGCAGCAGCACCCGTCCGGAGGCGAGCTCGTTGTCGAGGATCCGCGCGAACAGGTCGGGCCCTACCTCGTCGATCGACGCGAGCAGCCGGGTGGTGCGCGGTGTGATGTAGGGGTAGGCGTAGATCTGCCCGTGCGGATGGTGGAGGGTGACCCCGATGTCCTGCCCGCGATTCTCGAACGGGAACACCTGCTCGATGCCCGGCATCCGGGTGAGCTCGTCGGTGCGGTGCGCCCACGCTTCGATGACGGTGCGGGCGCGCGACTCGCTGAGCGATCCGAACGATCCCTCGTGCTCGGGGGAGAAGCAGACGACCTCGCAGCGCCCGACCGACGTGCGGGTGCGGTCGAATCCAATGCGCCCGAGATCTGCAAGACCCTCAGGTGCGGCGGCGTCGACGAGCAGTGGGCCGAACGACGGAGAGCGGTTCTCGAAGACGGCCACGTCGTAGAGGCTCGGGATCTCGGAGGGGTTCGTCGGTGTCTGCGGCGACAACGGGTCGGCCTCGGCGGGAGGCAGGAAGGCACGGTTCTGTCGCGACGCCGCGACGGAGATCCAGTCGCCGGTGAGGACGTCCTGCCGCATCGACGCGGTCGGCGGTCGCTCGGGCAGATCACGCAGATCGAGCGCGCGCTCCGGCCCGAGGGTGGTGTCGGCGTCGTCGTAGTAGATGAGTTCGCGTCCGTCGGCCAGCGCGCTGCGCCGCGCGGTGATCCCAGAGGTGAGTTCCATTGCCGCCAACACTATCGAGAGGGCCCCCGCCGCGGCCCGCCGAGGGGCAGGCGGATGCCCTCCCCGCACGGCATGTGCGGGGAGGGCTCCTTCTTTCGAAGCGTCGGGTGCTACCGCTTCGAAACCGTGCGCCGCTTCGCAGCGACGAAGGCGCCGCCGAGGAACAGCAGCATCAGCGCCGCGATCGACAGGCCGGCGACGTCCGCGCCGGTCGAGGCGAGCGAGGCTCCGGCGGGACGCGTGCCGAGCGAGGCCAGAGCCGTGCCCGATCCGGTCGTCGTCGGCGTCGTCACTCCGGTTCCCGGCGTGGTACCCGGCGTGGTGCCCGGGTCCGTTCCCGGCTCCTCACCGGGCTCCTCGCCCGGGGTCACCGGCGTTCCCGGGTCGGTCGTCTCGCTGTCGCCGGTGAGGCTGACCGCGATGTCGCCGATCGTGACGGGGAGGGTGACGATCGGAGCGATCTGCGTTCCTCCCAGGGTGGAGTCGTCACCATTGGTGACGGCCCCGGTTCCGGTGCCGGTGTTGCCGGTGGTGCCGGTCGTTCCCGTTCCGGTGGTGCTGCTGTCGCCGGTCAGGCTGACGGCGAGGTCGCCGATGGAAACGGGAGCGGTGACGACGGGCGTGACCTGCGTGCCTCCGAGGGTGGAGTCGTCACCGTCGGTGACGGCCCCGGTTCCGGTGCCGGTGCTGCCGGTCGTGGCGGGGGTTCCCGTCCCACCGGTGCTGCTGTCACCCGTCAGGCTGATCGCGAGACCGCCCACCGAGATCGGCGCGGTGATCGCCGGTACGAGCTGCGTACCGCCCAGCGTGGAGTCCTCACCGCCGGTCGACGCGTTGCCGCCCGCCGGAGACGAAGCGGCCGGAGCGGTCGAGGTTCCGCCGCTGGTCGCATCGCCGAACGGGGCGAGCGCGACGCCCGACACCGAGATGGGAGCGAACACGTCGCCCGCGACCTGGCTTCCGCCGCCGATCGAGTCGTCCCCGGTAGTCACCGGCGCCGTAGCGGGTGCCGGTGCGGTCGGGATCGAGGCGGGATCGGACGACCCTCCGGTGCTGCTGTCACCGAAGACCGACACCGCGGTGTTCTCGACAGTGACGGGCAGCGCGACGGCGGGTGCCACCTGCGTCCCTCCGGCGACCGAATAGGAGCCGTCGGTCGTTGCCGGCTGAGCGGTGTCGACGGGAGCGGTGGGTGCCTGCTCGGCGGGAGCAGCGGTGCTGCTGTCGCCGAAGAGGCTGACCGCGAGGCCGTCGACCGAGACCGGTGCGGTGATGCCGGGCACCACCTGGCTTCCGCCGAGCACCGAGTCGTCCCCGGTGGTCTCGGCCGCGTTGGCGGCGGTTGCGCCGAGGAGCGTGAGGCCCCCGGCGAAGAGCACTCCGTAGAGCACCCGTGAGGTGATTCTGGACATGACTGTCTCCTTGAGATGAATGAGTGGATTGGTGCGCACGTCGTGCGCGGATGACCGTGTCTGCCCCGGCAAAGCGGGCAGAGGGTCTCACTCAGTCAGGAGAGGTGTCGGTGTCGTAGGTTGCCGAGACGAGCGCCCAGGCGCTGTCGGCGAAGCCGGTGACCGCCGAGGCGGAAGCAGAGGTGTAGCGATCCCCCAGGGTGGCCGCGGGAGCCGCGAACCCGGAGCCGGAGCTCGACGGGTTCGTGGTGCCGTCCGTGGGCACGTCGAGCGGCCCGCGGGGGCCTCCCGGCGCCGGGGCGGGGACCGCCGGAGAAGCAGGCAGAGCCGCTTCGACGGCCACGAGCGCTGCGCTCGCCGCCGGAGCGGTGAACGGGGTCCGGGTCGGGAGAGCGGCGACATCCGTGTTCGGAACGCCCGCCGATGCAGCGAGGAGAGAGATCCCGACGACGGGTCCGTGGCTGCCGACGATCGGCGTGACGGTCGACGGAAGGTCGACATCCAGCAGGCCGTCGACGACGCCCCCCGCGTCGCCGACGGCCTCCCCAGTCGCCCCGAGCGCGGAATCGATCGTCGACGCGACCGGGGCGAGGATTGTTGTCACCGGCGCGGTGCCGGTGGCGTCGACGACCGGCTGGCCGACGACGGGAAGAGGAGCGACGACGTCGACGACGACCGTGTCGACGGTCTCGGCGACCGGCGTGACGACGGAGGACGCGAGGTCGGAGTCGACCGTGCTGCCGACGGCGGTGAGAGCCTCGTCGACGACTCCGCCGACCGAGTCGAGCGCTCCGTCGACACCGTCGAGCAGCCCGTCAGTGGAGGACAGCAGGCCCGCCGGGGCGGTCGCGCCCGTGGGTTCGGCAGCGTGCGCGGCGGGGGAGTCGAGGAGTGCCGAGGCGGCGAACCAGGTCGCGGCGAGTCCGGCGCCCAGGAGAACGGCGCGCAGCACGGATGAGAACTCGCGCGCTTCGCTGCGATCACTCATCCGGCTCACCTCCCCCGGTGATTTCCGAGCGCCCCCCGGCGCTGTCCGAAGAAAGTACGTCCGTCTCCGAGAGGTGTCAACCCAACGGGGTACAAACATCCGAAATCCGGAGTCGAAATGGCCCTTTTCCGGCGATTTCATCAGGTAATCCGCAGGTTCGGTGGTTCAACCGAGCGGTATGCGGGGGGTACGTTCCGGGCGATTCTGTGCGGTTCTCTGCGCGGTTCGTCGCGGGTGCGGGGCGGTTTAGGCTGGCGCCATGCTTGCCACGGGAGATCAGTACCTCATCCAGCGAGACGGCGCCCTCGGGCGCGTCGAGGCCGTCATCGCGCAGCTCGCCGCCGGGATCCGTTCGCTGTCCGTCGGCGGCGTCGATCTCGTCCAGAGGTACCCCGACGCCGGCATCGCGCCGTCCGCGGCGGGGATCGTGCTGGTCCCGTGGCCGAACCGCATCGCGGGTGCGACGTGGACACTGGAGGGGGAACGACAGGCCCTCGACGTCACCGAGCCGTCGACCGGGAATGCGTCGCACGGGCTGCTCCGCAACACCGGGTACAGCGTCACCGATCGTTCCGATCACGCGATCACCCTGTCGGCGACGGTTTTCCCGCAGCATGGCTATCCGTTCCTGCTCAACACGTCCGTCCGTTACGAGCTCGACGACGAAGGTCTCGTGGTGACGCACGGCATCGTCAACGCGGGGGAGGGCAGGGCTCCCGTCGCCATCGGGTCGCACCCGTATCTCCGCGCCGGCGCGACGCCCGTCGATGACCTCACGCTGACCATCGCCGCCGAGACCCGGTTCCACGTCGATGAGAGGAACATCCCCACGCACACCGGCCCGGTCGCGGGAACCGAGATGGATCTGAGCGGGGGGCGTCGTGTCGGCGATCTGTCGCTCGACGTCGCCTATACGGGCATCGACCCGATCGAGGGGGCGTTCCGTCACCGCCTCTCGGCACCCGATGGCGTCGTGACCGAGTTGTGGGCCGGCGAGGACTTCGCCTACGTGCAGGCGTTCACGAAGGCCGACTTCACGGGCCCGGACGGCACCGAGCTCGCGGTTGCGGTCGAGCCGATGACCGCACCGGCGAACGCCTTCAACACGGGTGAGGGTCTCCAGTGGCTCGAGCCGGGCGATGAATGGATCACCAGCTGGGGCATCCGGCGCCTGTCCTGATGGTGCTCAGAAGGCGTAGCGGATCGTGCATTCCGGAAGCAGGCGAGCAACGAGGCCGCGGAAGGATTCGACCGCCCCAGCTTTGAGGTCTCGTCGATACCTCACATTCAGGGCGCCGTTCTGCGACAGCTTCGGCTCTTGCAGATCGGGGCGCCAGAGCAGTTGCTCGGCCTTGGGGTGCCAGCCCTGATTGACCTCGTGCAGTTGCTCGTTGTGGGTGAGGAAGATGACCTCGGCCGCGAGTTGGGCTTTCGCGCGGACATGGAGGCCGTCGGCCAGTTGCGTGAGCAACTCGCCCCACGCGGTGAGCCAGTCCGGAGTGAGGATGATGGGCGAGAAGTTGACGTGCACCTCGTACCCCGCATCGACGAAGTCGTTGATCGCCGCGATGCGGTCCGCGATCGGGGAGGTGCGGATGTCGGTGACCTTCGCGATGGCCTGGGGCATGAGCGAGAAGCGGATGCGGGTGCGTCCGAGCGGGTCCCAGTCGAGGAGGTCGCGGTTGACGTATTTCGTGGCGAATGAGGCCTTTGCCGTGGGCGACATGCGGAACAGGTCGCAGAGGTCTCGGACATTGTCCGAGACGAGTGCGTCGGCGGAGCAGTCGCTGTTCTCCCCGATGTCGTAGACCCACGCCTCGGGGTCGCACTGGTTGGGTTCGTGTTTCGGCCCCAGCTTGTGGATGTGCCGGGCGAGGTGAGCGGTGATCTGCTCGATGTTGGCGAAGACCGTGATCGGATTGCTGTAGCCCTTGCGTCGGGGAACGTAGCAGTACGCGCAGGCCATCGCGCATCCGTTGGCGGTCGATGGGGCGATGAAGTCGGCGGAGCGGCCGTTGAGCCTCGTGGTCAGCGACTTCTTGACGCCGAGCACGAGAGCTTCGGTCTTGATGCGGACCCACCGGGAGACGTTCGTCTCATCGCCGTGGACTTCCGGGATCAGCCAGTGCGAGGCGACGGGCACGATCTCGGCTTCCGGCCAGCGGGCAACGATGTCCTGGCCGCGAGGCAGCGCGAGTGCGGCCTCCTCGGCATAGATGCGTCGGATCTGCAGCAACGGGGTGCTTCGAGGTGCCGGCACCGATTCTTTCTACCCGCGACCGCCGACATCGGCGGCGGGCGCACTGCTGGTGGAGCTGAGTTTCAGCTGTCCCGTCGCGACAGGACCCGTCCGAAGAGGAACGCGAACCCGAGGCTTCCCGCGCTGACGCCGGCCAGGCCGACGATGACGATGCCGATCGTCTGGGCTGCCCGGAAGGAGTCGCTGAAGGCTCCGGGACCGATCAGTCCGCCGCCGCCGGTTTCGGGCTCGACGGCGGGATCGGCTTGGGCAGTGGTCGCCGGGATCCTCGCGGAGTCGGCCGCAGGTGCGGCGGTCACCTTCGCGGGTGTCGGGTTCGCGAACGATTCGGTCTGCTGCGCGGCCGGCCTCGGGGTCACGGGGCTCGGGACCGCGGCGGGAGCAGCAGCGGGCGTCGCGACCGTTTCGCTCGGGGTCGGTGCCGCGGCTGCCGGTGCCGCCGGCGATGGCTCGGTTGAGGGGGTCTGTGCGGGAGCGGTGGCGCAGTCGGCCTGCGAGTAGGTCCAACTGATCGAGTCGCCGGTGTCGGAAAGACGACCGCCGGCGGTGTCGATCGCGGTGTCGAAGGTGCTGCCTTCGTCGAGTACGTAGCTCAGCCCTGAGGAGTCGGTCTGCCAATGGCCCTCGGCGCCGGCAGCGAGCCAGGAGCTGTCGTCGGGTCCGTGCTCGCAGAACCCGGCGGACGTCGGCACATCGGGCAGTGCCGACACCGTGCCGGCCGCGTGAGCGGGGCTCGTGGCGAAGAGTGCCAGGGCGAACGCGATCGCCGCTCCTGTCAGGGTGGATTTCAGGATCGGTGGACGTGCGAGCAGACGCTGCATTGCGGCGCTCTTTTCGGGTAGAGAGTGTGCGGGTTCGGGTGAGCACGACACTAGCCCAGACGGTAGGGCCGTGGCACATCGAGCCCGGGCCCTCCCGGTGCGCTGTCAGTCAGCCGAGCAGAGAGGCGATGAGGGCGACGGAGAGGGGGAGGAAGACGGCGATGGCGCCGAAGACAATTCCGGTGACAGCGCGCGCCATCCTGCCGCGGGTGCGCGCACGGACCGCGCCGACGACTCCGAAGCCGATGGCCATGACGCCCGACAGGATCGTGATCGGGTAGGCGATGACCCCGATGCTCTGGACAGCGGCGTCGGGTGCGAGCGCGAGAAGGGTCAGAGCGATCGCGAGGGTTCCCAGCACGAGAGCCGCGGTCGCGAACCCATTGCCTTGCGGTGCGACGACGCCATTGCTCATCTCCCCACTCTTCCAGACCGGAGCCGCATCGGAGGTCGAGTAGCGCGCAGCCTTCGCGCTTCGCCCTTCAGGACCGACCGGACTCCCGGAGGCCGAGTAGCGCGCGGCGCGTACCGAGACCGGCCGGCCGCAGCCTCACCCGACTCAGCGCCCGAACCCTGGACGCGTTCGCGCTAATCTTGTGCCGCGGGCCTCTAGCTCAGTTGGCAGAGCAGCGGACTTTTAATCCGCGGGTCGTCGGTTCGAGCCCGACGGGGCCCACCGATAAACGCCCAGGTCAGCGGCTGGTTAAGTGCGGCCGCACTCTGGTCTCAGGTGGGCGCGTGGGGCAGACGTGGGGCAATCAGGCGACGCGGCGCATGCGGGATCGCTCCTCGCGGCGGTGCTCGGCGCTCTCCTCGAGGCGGAGGATCCGAAAAGCGAGCTGCGGGTACTCCGCGACGACGTCGGGTCTGCGGACGAGCGAGTGGACGCGTTGATAGAACCGCGCGGAGCCGATGCCGAAGCGGGTTCGGATGGCGGCCTCTTTCGCTCCGCGGTGCTGGGGGTGGGTGTCTTGGAACGTGAGCAATGACAGCTCTTCGGGGGGGAGCATGTCCTCCATTGTGTGGACATCCACCGACGCTCGAGTGTGGCTGATGGACGGCGAAATTAGGTTGTCACTCTCCCCGGGTGTTCGCGTTCGTGGGTAGACGGGGGGCACGATGGCCCCCGGGTTCGGGTAGCGCCAAGGGCCACTCTTCAACTCAGATCGGGACAGGTTCGTGACCTGCTCAACTCGCGCAAGCCGGCGGCTAACATGACCTCATGGACGAGCTTCTCCCGACCCTCGTCACCATCGCCGCGGCGGTAGTCGGATACTTCCTCCGCTACGGCCAGGAGAAGTTCAGGGCCTACCGGGCGCGTCAGGCATACGCGTTCGTGCTCTTCCCCGGCGTCGGCGAGGACTGGTTGCTTCGAGCCCTCCACAAGGGGCGCTACGAGGTGAAGCATTTGAGCGCGTGGGACGCCCGCGGCCGCAGCAAGCCCATCTCCCCGTTTCTCATCAACACCGAGATGCTGCCTCAGTCCGCCGGCTACGCGGTGGGCGTCTCGCTAGACCCAGGCGACACGTTCGAAGTGCACTGGGTCGAGGGGCGGGATGGGGAGAAGTCGTATTCCACCTTCATCCGTATCTGGGAAGGTGAACGTGAATACCGGTTGCGCCGCGAGAACACCGGCCACTGATGCCTGCCAGACAGCAGCCGACCCGCCGTCTCGTCGCACGCCCTACTTTTCGCCACAGACCCGGGGGAGTTTGACCCATGAGACACGAACCGACCAGCGGCTACGAAGACGCCACCCTCAACTACCGCGTCACGTGGAGACCCGTCGACGGCAGCGGAGAAACTCGCGAACGGATCTTCACCAACAGAGACCACGGCTGGGACTTCTACCAAGATCTACAGCGGTCACCGGATGCTTCTGCTCCCACATGGGAGCACATCCCCGCGTGAACGTCACCTCGGTGGACAACCGCCGACGCGCCGCGTCCTACACTCACCGCATGAACAGCAAGCACATGACACCCCGCAACTCTCGAGCGAACTAGGGATCCCCCAGAAGGTCATCCGCGACTACCTCAGCGAGAAGTACGGGCGACTGAACCGCTCCGTCACGCCATGGTGGCACCTAACGCAGGAGCAAGCCGAGACCGTCCGCGATCGCTTCCGATCAGCCCAGTCAACGATGACGACTGGGCGGCGCGGGTTGGCTCAACAGCCCCCAGTGCCTCATCCCGCTCGAGGTCGACGGGACGCCCGAAGCGCCGCCCTGACCTGCCCGGAGTGCGGGATGGTGCGCCTGCCTGCGTGAATCGCTACTGCTCCCCAGGGCCTTCACTCAGACCGTGCTGCTGCAGCCTTGGCCTGTTCCTGATCCTCAATCGTCCGCGCACGGGCGTCGGCCATCAACGAGCGGACATTCTCCGTCGAGGCAACCCCGATCACGGCTAGGTGGGTCGCCAGGAATCTGCGGAACTGGCGTAGCTCCTCGTCGCTGAGCGGTCCAAGCTCGAGGTCCAATCGCATTCCGAGGACGGCCGCATTCTCGGTGCGCCGCTTGATGTCGCGCCGGGCTTTCGCCCTAGTCGTGACTCCGTTGACGACGTAACTGATTCCCCCGACGAGCAGGAGGACTGCGAAGACAGGCAGGAGATTCGATGTCGTATCTGGGGTCACATCACCGATTCAGGCGGTAGGGGACGTTACCCGATTCCCAAAGCGGGGCACGGGTCACCGTCTCGAGAGGATGACAGGACGCCCGACGCGACCGACGGGGCCTATACGGGAGCGACCTCACGCGAGCCAAGATCGCCGCGGCCGTTCTCCGACCCCGCCCTCTCACCCTCACCGAGAGCCAAGTCGGCGGCCCCATCCGTGATGGTGAGGCACCGATTCCGTCGTCGTATGGGTGCCGTTCCCGACTCGGTCCGTCGAGCTCGACGCGTACGCGATCGCCTGGACCGAGCGCGCGGCGGAGGTCAAGTTCCAGCTCGACGGCGCCGACCACGAAGTCTGGACGTAGGCATCGTCGGTGCAGCGAAGCTGACATTCAGGCGCTGGCGGTGAAACTCGATGTACTTTCGGACTCCATCGACCAGGCACGCCGTTCCGGAAGGTCACCCCATGCTTAGCGTCGAGTCACCCCTGACACGCTTACCCAGTGATCTCCCCGCGCGTGAGGCGATGTTCTATGACGGGGTGCGATTCGCGATCGAGATGCTGAATATCTCCTACCACCGGTTGGTCAGCGGCCTCGACCTGCTGTCTGTCCGGGGATTTGCGGAAGGGCTCGTACCAGGAGTGATGCTCGACGCCTGGGCGATAGTTGATTCGGCCGATCGGCTTCGGAAGCTCCTCTCTCAGGCCCCTAATGGGGTGCAAAGAAGCACCCCCGGTGTTCGGGACCTACGTGCTGCTCTCGAGCCGTGCCACTCTCTTCGAAACGACATTCAGCACCTCGAAGGGACCGTGATCGGTCACGCAGCTAACGCCACCCCCACCTGGGGCGGCCTTAGCTGGCTGCGTCTCGTTGCTGAAGATGGCTCCCTCGTTCAAGGCTTCTCGTTGATTCCCGGAGGCATTCGCCGACTGCGGGGCGCCGGGAAGATGCCTGTCCCGATGGGGCGGTCTTTCGGTCATCAGCTCGACCACGTGACGTTAACCGCCTATGGGACGACGGCGAGCTTGTCGGACGTCTTCCGTGCGGTGGAGGTTTTCGTAGACCCGCTCGAGAGGACGCTCGCGGAAGCCTGGATCGGTAAACCAGTCGGGGGGTCAGATCTCCTCGCGACGATCGAGTTTGAGTTGGAAGTTGACCCCGAAAGCACCGGCGCCGGCGAGGGGCAGGGAGATGGATAAAACACTGCCTTGTGCCTTGTGCCTTGTGCCTTGTGCCTTGTGCCTTGTGCCTTGTGCCTCGCGCCTCAGAACGATACGCCGCGCTGCCCACTGACCCACAGAGATGAGCAGCCCCTCCCGCGAAGCGATAGGCCGCGTAGGAGGGGCCGCTCGAGTCGTGCCCTGGTCGTGCAGGGACGACCCTGTGTTGCTTTAGCGAGTGACGCAGGTGCCGTATGGAATCCCCTGCGCGAGTGCGGCTCTTGCCTTGCCGAGTTTCTTGAGAACGGCGCCGGCGGCGGCGCTGAGGGCGGGGTGAATGTCGTTGCAGACGAAGTTGTTCTTGTTGCCGTCGACCCAATCAGATGGAAGGTCGAGCGCCCAGTCCTCAGCGCTTCCTCCGCACCCGACGTGAACGGCGTAGCGGCCGCCCCGGTCCAGGTTGAACTTGTACTTCGCTGAGGTGAGCCCGCCAACAACGATCGGCGTTTTCCACTCCGCGAAGCCGGAGGTGCTGCTCTCTGCTTCGATCCAAACACCGACGGGCATCGAGTTGAGGCACTTCGCAGTTCCGGAGATTGCTACGGGTGCCGCGGCAACCGCTGGAACGGCGGGGGCGAATATGAAAAGAGCCACAAGCATCGCGATGATGCTCGTGGCTCTTATGGGTGAGACCGACCTAGAACGCGATGACGCGGAGCGGTCAGGTCGAGATCCGGTCTCATGTATGGGTATGTAATGTTTCACGGGTTTCTCCTTGGGTGAGGAACGTCTATTGGACGCTGGGGTCGATACTGTGGACCATCTCGCCGCCGCACACAAGACCCCAGTTTTTGGCCTCGACCATCCGCAGAGCACCGGGCGCCCGCACCTGGGTCGGCGCGTGATGAGGCGTCGGTTTTCGGTGGGCAGCGGGACCACGTCTGGTCGGCTCTCCCAAGCTGATGCGGTGCGCCCGGCTCGTCACAACTGTACGAGGGAGCGTCTGCCTGCGTCCCCCATTGGTCCTCCGAAGAGCCGACTGATCGAAAATCTCACCCTAAGACAGTCTGTGAATGTGACCGATACGGACAGTGAAACCACACCTGACCAAGGCTGGTCCCGCCGACAAGTGCTTGCCGCTTCGGCCGCAGCGTTCATCGCAGCGACGATAGCAGCGGTCGCGGGACCTGCTCCCAAAGCCATCGCCTCCACCAATGGGCAGGTCCCGGCGAACCAGCTGACGATGGTGCCGGGAAGTAGTGGCTCAGTGCCGCTGGACATTAACACCGCGGCAGCCTGGTTGGCGATGGTCGCGGCGTGTGCCTCCTCGACCGGAGTCACCATGGTGGTGACCTCGCCAGACGGTGGCTACCGCGATCTCGCCATGCAACAAAACCTCATCGATAATCCAGAGGGTCCCGTCGGCATCGCTCCGCTAGGCCAATCGAGCCACGGGTGGGGAACCGCGGTCGACATCTGGAACAGGCAGTATCCCTGGCTGGTCGCGAACGCGAGCACCTACGGCTTCACGCAGACCTTCTCTAACGAGCCGTGGCATTGGCAGTACAACGGCGATGCCTACACACCACCCACAACACCGCAAGGAGTAACCACAATGGTCGTTGCATTCAAGGTCATTTTTGATCAGCCTGGTCACGCAAAGCACGGCACCCGCGCCATTGTCACCCCGTCCGAGATCGGCACCGCCCGGTTCTTCCGGGAGCTTGGGGCCGACACCCCCACCCAGACGATGGCTGACAAGTACATCACCGCGGCCAACGGCGGAAACGCTCTGCAGGACTTCCACCTGTCCGGACAGGAGTACCTCATCATGCAGGGGATGTCGTCGAGCTAGTCCTGAGAATCGCCCTCAGTGACGAGGAGCCCCGGCTCCTACCAAAGTAGGAGCCGGGGCTCTCGTTAGGACCTCAGTGGGGTTTACCTAGAGGGTTGGGTTGCCCCGGTCCAGGGGTTGAAGGCGGCTTCGGTGGCGGGGTTTGTTGTCCCATCGTTGCTCCTCTCGCGGAAGCCGTACGACCGTCGAACGGCCCTCCCATGACCCGGAGAGCCTCCCTTGACCCGGGGAGAAGGACGCCTGCACCTCGCCCGAGTACGAAGCCACTCCGGAATAGGTCGAGAACGAGTCCTATCGCCCTCCGGTAGCGAACATCGCCTCGATCCAGTTCCTTGATCGTGTAGCGGTCATGACTTGTTACTGGACAAGGATCCCTATCCGAAGCTTCACCCGTATTGATCGGGTGCCCGAGACCTGACGGTGCGGCCTCGCTGTTACCAGCCGGCTACGGAGCCATCTGTGGCGGGCATGATCCCCGAGATGTCGAGATCTTTCTTGTCTAGGGCAACTGTTCCGCAGTCGCGCCTGACGCCTCAGGTGTCCCGGCGGCCCGCGATGATGCGCGACAGGAAGACCACGAGGGTCACGACGAGCAGGACGCTCGCGATGACCCAGAGGAGCTGGAGCGATTCGCCGAGGCCTCCGATGATGAAGAGCGCCACCGCGATGGCGGCGATCACGATCAGGAGGGCGTTCACGATCGGCGCCCTCGCGCGAAGCGGAGCAGGGCGCCCACGACCAGGGTGACGACGATGAGGATGATCGCCACCCACAGGAGCCACTTCACGGCGCTGATGACCACGCCGAGAACGGCGAGGACCACCCAGATGATGAGCAGCACGATGAGGAGAGGCATCCGACGACCTTATTGGGCGGTTCCGGGGTGTTCGCCCCGAGCGCTTTCCTTGGCCGCCTGACCCCGTCCGGCCGAGGCTAGCCTTGAAGGATGACCGACCGGCCCCTTCGTCCCGTCAAGTTCGCCGGCTACCAGTTCGAGAGCTTCCAAGGCGGGGAAGATCCGGCAGCCATCAGCCGCGTCGCCCACGAGACCGCGAACGCGCTGCTCTCCCGTGTGCGCGCCCAACCCGATCCCGAGGTCGTCGAGCGTCTCATCGCGTTCGCCGACGAGAACGGCATCGACGCCATCGCCGAACTCTGGTCGCGGGCCACCGCTCGCAGCCTGCCCGGCACGCTGTGGCGCATCTACCTCCTCCGCACCATGATCCGCGCGGACTCCGCGGGAGGCAGTCTCTACTTCCAGCGCGGCATCGAGGTCTCCCGCACGATCGACCCCGTCGTCGCCGGAGCGCCCGACCCTGCCGGTCCCGACGAGATCCTCGCGCTCGCCGACGACATCCTCCGAGGAGTCTTCACCGGCGACCTCGCCATCGCTCTCGACCGTGCCGCCGCCTTCTGCCGTGTCAGCGCGGCGGGATGCACGAGCGTGGCCGACGACCTCGACAACTCCGAACCCGAGCGATCCACCGAACTCACCCGGCGTGCTCTCCGACTCTCCGAGATCGCCGCGGACCTGAGTGCGTCCTCAAAGCTGTGGCGCAGCGGAGGCTTAGACTGACGGAGGTCCTTTGGGACCATGCCGGGCCGCAGTAACCCCGGGCTCCATTATTCGCCGCTACGAGCGGCCTCGCGCCGAGAGGCGTTAACTGCGGTCCGGTGCCCCCCTCATCGAAACGGGTTTCTGCGCACCCGGATCCTGCGGGCTCTGTCCTCGAAGAGGACCACATCGGTCGTACCCCGAACTCAGGGCAATCCGATCGGGCGACAGTGCCGAACCCCTGTTGCTTCCGGCTGGGGAGGACGCGTTACGGCGCAGGCTCTCCAGCCATCCCAGGTGCGTTGCGACCTACCCGGTCGGGAGCTTGCGACAAATACCCGGTATGGACATGCGTGCATGTCGGGTTCTCTGAAGCTAAGGATGCTGGAATGCTTGTCATTGTGACTGAACGCGAAGAAGGGGGATCCGCCGCCGATGCGATCGCATCGAAGGAGGACCTCCTCGCGATGGTCGCTGCAGGCGACAAGGCGGCGTTCTCCGAGCTGTACGACCAGATCGCCCCGCGTGTCTTCGGACTCGTGCGCCGGCTCCTCATCGACGAGGCGCAATCGGAGGAAGTGACCCAGGAGATCTTCCTCGAGATCTGGCAGACGGCGGCCAAGTACGCGCCCAGCAAGGGCTCCGCGATGACGTGGATCTTCACGATGTCGCACCGCCGGGCCGTCGACCGCATCCGCTCGTCGCAGTCGGGCCGCGACCGCGACCTGAAGATCGGGATGCGCGACTATGAGCGCGAGTTCGATCAGGTAGCCGAGAACGTCGAGATCAGCATCGAGAACGAGAGGGTGAAAGCAGCCATGCAGCAGTTGACAGAGTTGCAGCGTCAAGCGATCTCCCTCGCCTACTACGAGGGCTACTCGCACAGCGAGGTGGCCGGCATCCTGCAGATCCCGATCGGCACCGTCAAGACCCGCCTGCGCGACGGGATGATCCGTCTGCGCGACGCCATGGGGGTGACAGCATGACCGATCGACACCAGCTCGATGACTCCGCGAGCGGGGCATATTCCCTCGACGCTCTCGAGGGAGCGGAGCGGGACGCTTTCGAGCGCCGCCTCCGCGACTCCGAGGACCTGCGCGCCGAGGTGGCCGGTTTCACCGACACCGCCGCGCTGCTCGCCGGCGCGACCACTCCGGTCGCACCGCCCGCACGGCTCAAGGCGTCGCTGTTCGCTCGGCTCGACTCGACCCCGCAGATCCCGGCAGCGACCCCTGCGACCGACATCCACGCCGTCGTCACCTCGGTCGAGCCCGAGCCTGCAGCGCAGGCCGCACCCGTCGTACCGACTGCAATCGGTTCGGGCCAGCACCTGGTTCGCTCACGCCGTGTCCGTCCGCTGCGCCGTCGTCTCGTCTCGAGCATCCTCGCGGTTGCCGCTGCGGTCGCCCTCTTCGCCGGGGGCATCGTCGCAGGCGACTTCATCACCGGTGGGACGCAGTCGTCGACCCAGGCCGAGCAGCTCGCGAGCCTGATCGGCTCCGACGATGTCACACGTTCCACCGTGGCCCTCCCCGACGGAACGACTGCATCGCTCCTCGCCTCGGCCGACCTCGAACTCTCCGCCGTCGTTCTGAGCGATTCGCCCCAGCTCGCCAGTGGCGAGACCTACCAGGCTTGGTTCGTCCGCGAGGACGGCGCCCACAGCGCCGCCGTCATGGACCCGAAGAGCGACGAGAAGTACATGCTCCTCGACCACTACCAGGCCGACGACCGGGTCGCGCTGACGGTCGAGCCGGTCGGCGGATCGAAGCAGCCGACGACCGACCCCATCGTGTTCGAATCCGCCTGACGAGCACGCGACACCTAGCAATCACATGACGACGAAGGGCCCCGCTGATGCGGGGCCCTTCGTTCTGTCGCTGGTGAGTTGACGGATCAGCCGAACTTGCCGGAGACGTAGTCCTCGGTCGCCTGCACGCTCGGGTTCGAGAACATCGTCGACGTCTCGTTGTACTCGATCAGCTTGCCCGGCTTGCCGGTGCCCGCGATGTTGAAGAACGCGGTCTTGTCCGAGACGCGGCTGGCCTGCTGCATGTTGTGGGTCACGATGACGATCGTGTACTCGGTCTTGAGCTCCTCGATGAGGTCCTCGATGGCGAGGGTCGAGATCGGGTCGAGCGCGGAGCACGGCTCGTCCATCAGAACCACGTCGGGCTGCACGGCGATCGCGCGGGCGATGCAGAGGCGCTGCTGCTGACCGCCCGAGAGGCCGGAACCGGGAAGGGCCAGACGGTCCTTGACCTCGTTCCAGAGGTTCGCCCCGCGCAGCGACTTCTCGACGAGGTCGTCGCCGTCGGTCTTGCTGATGCGACGGTTGTTGAGCTTCACGCCCGCGAGCACGTTGTCGCGGATGCTCATCGTCGGGAACGGGTTCGGGCGCTGGAAGACCATGCCGACCTGGCGTCGGACGAGCACCGGGTCGACGCCGGGGCCGTAGAGGTTGTTGCCGTCGATCAGCACCTCTCCCTCGACGTGGGCGCCGGGGATGACCTCGTGCATGCGGTTGAGCGTGCGCAGGAAGGTCGACTTGCCGCAGCCCGACGGGCCGATGAACGCGGTGACGGTGCGCGGCTCGATGGTGAGGGAGACGTCCTCGACGGCCTTGAACTTGCCGTAGTAGACGTTGAGGTCGTTGACGACGATTCGCTTCGACACGGGTTCTCTCTTCGTTTCAGTACTGGGGTCAGCGGGCGATCTTGGGGGCGAACACGCGCGCGATGAGACGCGCGAGCAGGTTCAGCACCATGACGATCAGGATGAGGGTGAGCGCACCGGCCCAGGCGCGGTCGAGGTTGATCTGCGGGTCGCTGCCCGGGTTCGCGTACTGGGTGTAGACGAACACGGGGAGCGTCATCATGCGCTCCTTGAACAGGTCGTAGTTCATGCTCTGGGTGAAGCCGGCGATGATCAGCAGCGGAGCCGTCTCACCGATGACGCGGGAGATGGCGAGCATGATGCCCGTCGTGATGCCGGCGATCGACGTCGGCAGCACGACCTTGGAGATGGTGAGCCACTTGGGGACACCGAGCGCGTACGACGCCTCGCGCAGCTCGTTCGGCACGAGCTTCAGCATCTCCTCGCAGGAGCGGACGACGGTCGGGATCATCAGAACCGACAGGGCGACCGAACCACCGATGCCGAATCGGATGCCGGGGGAGTCGAAGAGCAGGGCGAACAGGGCGAAGGCGAAGAGACCGGCCACGATCGACGGGATGCCGGTCATCACATCGATGAGGAAGGTGATCGCCCGGGCGAGTCGGCCGCGTCCGTACTCGACGAGGTAGATGGCGGTGAGCAGACCGATCGGCACGGAGATGATGGTCGCGGCCCCGGTGACGAGGAGCGTTCCGACGATGGCGTGCAGCGCGCCGCCCGGCTGGTCGCCGACGACGTTGCGCATCGACTGGGAGAAGAAGGTGATGTCGAAGCGGGGGAGACCGGCCGAAATGGTCGTCCAGAGCAGAGAGATCAGCGGCAGCAGCGCGAGGATGAACGCCGACAGCACCAGGGCGGTCATCAGACGGTCGCGAGCCTGACGCGATCCCTCGACGATCATCGAGAGCACCCCGATCGCGACCGCGTAGAGGATCGTGCCGAAGAAGATCGTGCCGACGAGGCTGAACTCGCCCATGGCGCCCGACATCATCAGGAGCAGGAAGACGATGCCGACGATGACCCACGAGGCGAGCAGGATGCCGAGCGCGGAGTAGCGGGGCAGTCGCCCGCTGGTCAGGGATGCGGGGGCGGTGATCGTCGTCATCAGTTCGCTCCGGAGAAGGCCTTGCGGCGGTTGATCACGATGCGGGCAACGGCGTTGACGGCGAAGGTGATGACGAAGAGGACGAGTCCGGTCGCCAGCAGCACGTTGATCCCGATGTCATGCGCCTCGGGGAAGTTCAGCGCGATGTTCGCCGCGATGGTGGTGGGGTTCTGCGAGGTCAGCAGGAAGAACGAGACGATCACGCTCGGGGAGAGGACCATGGCGACGGCCATCGTCTCGCCGAGGGCGCGGCCGAGGCCGAGCATGGCGGCCGAGATGATGCCGGGACGGCCGAACGGGAGGACCGCGGTCTGGATCATCTCCCAGCGCGTCGCGCCGAGGGCGAGAGCCGCCTCCTCGTGCAGTCGCGGCGTCTGCAGGAAGACCTCGCGGCAGATGGCGGTGATGATCGGCAGGATCATGACCGCGAGCACGATGGCGACGGTGAGGATGGTGCGGCCGGTGCCCGAGACCTGGCCCGAGAACAGCGGGAACCAGCCGAGGTTCGTGTTCAGCCAGTCGTAGGCGGGCAGGACGAGCGGCGCGAGCACCTTGATGCCCCAGAGACCGAAGACCACCGAGGGGACGGCGGCGAGGAGATCGATGATGTAGCCGAGCGTGGAGGCGACCCGACGCGGCGCATAGTGCGAGATGAAGAGGGCGATGCCGATCGCGACGGGCAGAGCCATCAGGAGGGCGAGAGCGGCGGCCCAGAGGGTGCCGAAGACGAGCGGACCGACGTAGGTCCAGAAGTTGCCGGCCTCGATGCCGATGTCGTCGGCCGAGGCGGTGAACGCCGGGAGGCTCTCGGCGATGAGGAAGATCGCGACGGCCGCGAGGATCACGAGGATCAGCGAGCCGGCGAAGACGGTGGAGCCGGAGAAGATCTGGTCGCCGGGGCGCTTCTTGGCCTTGATTCGCTGCTGAGGCGCTGCTGAAGCGGTCATGCTCCGCATTCTCCTGTAGGGGTGGGTTCGGGGGTAGGTCGAGCGCAGAAGTGACGGGCCGGGAGCCGGATCCGAGCGGAGGAATCTCCGACCGGTCCGGGCTCCCGACCCGTCAGGTGTTACTTGACGGCTTCGAGCGCGGTCGCGACGCGGCCGGCCAGGTCGGCCGACAGCGGAGCGGCGCCGGCGGAGGTTGCGGCCTCCTGCTGGCCCTCGTCGCTCGTGATGTAGCCGATGTAGGCCTTCACGAGCTCACCCTGAGCGGCATCGGCGTACTCAGAGCAGACGATCGAGTAGCTGACGAGCACCAGCGGGTAGTGCGTCGGGTCGGTGGTGGTGCGGTCGAGCGAGATCGCGATGTCGTTGTCCTCGCGGCCCTCGACGAGCGGCGACTCCTCGACGACCGCGGCCGCGGCCTCGGGGGTGTAGGCGACGAACTCGTCGCCGACCTTGATCTTCGCGGTGCCGAGGTCTCCGGCCTTCGACGCGTCGGCGTAACCGATCGTGCCGACACCGTTGGTCACTGCGTCGACGACACCCGAGGTGCCCTGGGCGCCCTCACCGGTCTGGTACGGGAACGCGTCGGCAGGCTTGGCGTCCCAGACATCCGGAGCGACCTTGTTGAGGTAGTCGGCGAAGTTCTTGGTGGTGCCCGAGTCGTCCGAACGGTGGACGGCGGTGATCGGCGTCGACGGGAGCGAAGCACCCTCGTTCAGCGCGGCGATCGCCGGGTCGTTCCAGGTGGTGATGGTGCCCTTGAAGATCGACGCGAGGGTGGCGGCGTCGAGGTTGAGCTCGTCGACCCCCTCGACGTTGAAGATCACGGCGATGGGCGAGATGTAGGTGGGGAGGTCGATCGCCTTGGTGTCGGGCGCGCAGGCACCGAATTCACCGCCGAGCTCGTCGTCGCTGAGCGCCGAGTCGCTACCGGCCCATGCGACACCGCCGGCGATGAAGGCCTCACGGCCGGCACCGGAACCCGAGGGGTCGTAGTTGATCGTGACGCCGGTGTTCGCGGTCTGGAACGCGGCGATCCAGGCCTCCTGGGCGCTGCCCTGGCTGGACGCACCGGCACCGCTGAGCGTGCCTTCGAGCGTCGAGGCCGACTCGTCGGAGTCGGTGGGTGCTGCTGCTTCGTTGGCGGCGCACGAGGTGAGTGCGAGGACGCCGGCGACGGCGAGGCCGAGGAGGCCCGCTGAGCGCTTGGAGATCAAAGGATTTCCCTTCGTAAGGAATGCGATGTGCAGGATGGCGCCCTGCGCCGGACGCAGGTTCGTCCGGGCCAGTGGTGTGTGGCGCCTCAGGCACGTTAAAGGCCGGTGGTGACGAGATTGGTCTGATCGGGTGAACGAGAGGTGAACGGGCGGTCTCGGATCGAACACCCTGCACAGGGCGTGGCGAAGCCGCTCGAAGCCGGCGGAGGCCGGTCGGGCTCAGTTCGTGGGGCTGTGCGTCTCGACCGCGACGATGCCGCGCGACGGGTCGGCGGACGACAGGTGCAGCACGGTGTACTCGGCCGTCGAGAGGATCGCCGCACGGGTCAGTCGGCCGTCGCGCTCACCGCCGACGATGTCGGCGACGGTGTCGATGACGGGCGGCAGCACGGGGGAGTGCGTGCACATGACGACGGTCGCGCGCCGGTCGATGCGCTTCGCGATCAGGGAGCGCAGCCGACTCTGGGGGGACCCATCCGCTCCGGGGGTCTCCCAGTAGTCCTGACTGAGCGCGCGCTTGCTGCTGATGTCGAGCTGGAGGCGCTTGGAGAGCGGGGTCACCGTCTGGACGCATCGACGCGCCGTGCTGCTGACGATGTCGGTGGGCGACCAGACGGAGAGGGTGCTCCCCAGCTCCTCGGCCTGGGTCTTGCCCCGAGCGGTGAGCGGCCTGGCCGAGTCGGTGCCGTCCGGGGAATCCGGGGCGGCCTTGGCGTGGCGCAGCGCGATGACGGCGAACGTCTTGTGCGCATCGCGTTCGACGAAGAGGCGGAAGCGGTCGAGCACCTCGGCGTCACGCGAATAGGTCAGCCGCTTCTTCGCCTTCTCGATCGAGAGCCACTCGACCTTGTCGACCTCGTCGTTCGGGCGGAAACGGCCCTTCTGCAGCTGTTCCCGCGTGACCTCGGCGGCCCAGTAGTAGACGAACTTGTCGCGCCCGTTCGGCAGCAGGTACTCGGTGTAGCCGAGCGGCAGGCCGAGGGCGACCGAGAACCCGGTCTCCTCCTGGATCTCGCGCACCGCGGCGACGGGCAGCGTCTCGCCCGGGTCGAGCTTGCCCTTCGGCAGGCTGATGTCGTCGTGCCGGCTGCGGCTGATGAGCAGGACCTCGACGCCCGCGCGACCGTCGCGCCAGAGGACGGCGCCCGCCGCGAGGACGGGAGCTGTCGTCGGATCGCTCAACGAGTCCGCCGTCGCGCTGCCGTGTCGCGGATGATCTTGGCCTGCATGTCGACCAGTCTGGTGCCCTTTTCTGAGACTGCGTGACGCGTCCAGTGCCCGTCGGCGCTCAGGTGCCAGGACATGGTGGCGTCGGACATCGCCAGGTCGAACAGTCGATCGATCTCGCGGAGCGCCGATCGATCGGTGAGACGGACCAGCACCTCGATTCTCCGGTCGAGGTTGCGGTGCATCATGTCCGCGCTGCCGATGAACACCTGCGGGTCGTTCTCGTTCTTGAACCAGAACACCCGGGAGTGCTCGAGGAAGCGGCCGAGGATCGAACGAACCGTGATGTTCTCGCTCAGCCCCGGCTGTCCGGGCTTGATGCCGCAGATGCCGCGAACCCAGACCTCGATCTTCACGCCGGCGTTGCTCGCCCGGTAGAGGGCGTCGATGATCGCTTCGTCGACGATCGAGTTGATCTTGATCCTGATCCCCGACGGCTTGCCGGCGAGAGCGTTCCGCGTCTCGTTATCGATGCGGCGGAGCAGGCCCTTGCGCAGGTAGCGGGGTGCGACGAGCAGCCTGTCGAACTTCTTCTCGATCGCGTAGCCGGAGAGCTCGTTGAAGAGCCGGGTGACCTCTTTGCCGACCTGCGGGTCGGCCGTCAGGAGTCCGAGGTCCTCGTAGATGCGGCTCGTCTTCGGGTTGTAGTTGCCCGTTCCGATGTGCGTGTAGTGGCGCAGCTCGCCGTCCTTCTCCTGACGGACGACGGAGGCGATCTTGCAGTGCGTCTTGAGACCGACGAGGCCGTAGACGACGTGCACGCCCGCCTTCTCGAGCTTGCGCGCCCACGAGATGTTGGCCTCCTCGTCGAAGCGGGCCTTCACCTCGACGAGGGCGAGAACACCCTTGCCGGCCTGGGCGGCGTCGATCAGCGCCTGGATGATGGGGCTGTCACCGGAGGTGCGGTAGAGGGTCTGCTTGATGGCCAGCACGTGCGGATCGGCGGCCGCCTGCTCGAGGAACGCCTGCACACTCGTCGCGAACGACTCGTACGGGTGATGCAGGAGGACGTCCCCCCGGTTGATGGAGGCGAAGATGTCGGGTTCCGCGTTCGGCTCGGTGGGCAGGAGACGCGGCGACGTCGTCGGGAGATGCGTCGGGTACTTGAGTGCCGGCCGGTCGATCTTGCCGAGCTCGAAGAGGCCCGCCAGGTCGAGGGGCGCGGGCAGGCGGTAGACCTCCTGCTCGGTGATGTCGAGCTCGCGGATGAGGAGTTCGAGGGTCACCGGGTCCATGTCGTCGGTGATCTCGAGACGGATGGGCGGCCCGAACCGACGGCGCAGCAGCTCCTTCTCGAGGGCCTTGATGAGGTTCTCCGACTCGTCCTCGTCGACGTTGACGTCTTCGTTGCGGGTGAGCCTGAACTCGTGGTGCTCGAGGATCTCCATTCCGGGGAACAGCTGCTCGAGGTGATTCGAGATCAGGTCCTCGATGGGGATGAAACGGGTTCGCCCGCTGCCGTCGTCGGGCAGCTGGACGAAACGGGGCAGCACCTGAGGCACCTTGACGCGCGCAAACTCCACCTTCTCCGTCTTGGGGTTGCGCACGCGGACGGAGAGGTTCAGCGACAGGCCGGAGATGTAGGGGAACGGATGGGCCGGGTCGACGGCGAGCGGCATGAGCACGGGGAAGATCTGGCTGGCGAACAGCTCGCGCACGCGGTCGCGGTCCTCATCGTTGAGGTCGCTCCACACCTCGATGTGCAGATCGGCCTCATCCAGTGCCGGCTTGACGAGGTTGCGGAAGGCGGCGGCGTGCCGTGCCTGCAGTTCGTGCGCCTTGGCACTGACATCGGCGAGGACGTCGACGGGGATGCGCCCGACGTTGGTCGGCACGGCGATCCCGGTCGCGATGCGGCGCTTGAGGCCCGCGACGCGGACCATGAAGAACTCGTCGAGATTGCTGGCGAAGATGGCGAGGAAGTTCGTCCGCTCGAGGAGCGGAGTGGCCGGATCCTCGGCGAGATCGAGCACGCGCTCGTTGAACGCGAGCCAGCTCAGCTCGCGGTCGAGGTAGCGATCCGGGGGCAGGGATCCGTCGTCTTCGACCGAGGGCTCGTCGAATTCATCGATGACGTCTGCGGCGAGAGCCGCATCACCCAAAAGCGTCTCGCTGTCCATGACCCCATGATGTCACCACGCGTGTGAACGGAGGGTTACCGATCAGCGTTGTACGCCCGGGAGAACGCCGGGGGAACGCGGCTCAGGAGCGGGCGGCGGTGGGGACGCGGTCCTGCGCGTCCTCTTCGTACACGTTGAAGCGGTAGCCGACGTTGCGCACGGTGCCGATGAGCGACTCGAGATCACCGAGCTTGGCGCGCAGTCGCCGCACGTGCACGTCGACCGTGCGGGTGCCGCCGAAGTAGTCGTAGCCCCAGACCTCGCTGAGCAGCTGCTCACGGGTGAACACGCGCGACGGGTGGGTGGCGAAGAAGCGGAGGAGCTCGAACTCCTTGAAGGTGAGGTCGAGGGGGCGGCCGTGCACCCGAGCGGAGTAGCTCGCCTCGTCGATGACGACACCGGAGGCCTGGATCTTCGACGCCGACTGCTCCTGGGCCATGCGGCCGATGACCAGACGGATGCGGGCGTCGACCTCGGCGGGACCGGCGGTCTCGAGGATCACGTCGCCGGCTCCCCAATCGGCGGAGACCGCGGTCAGTCCGCCTTCGGTGAGGATGAGGACGAGCGGCACGGTGATGCCCGTCGTCTGCAGGATCTTGCACAGCGACTTGGCGCTCTGCAGGTCGTGACGGGCGTCGATCATGATCAGATCGCTCGGCGGAGCACTGATGAGCTGCGCCGGTTCAGCGGGGAGCTGACGGGTGCGGTGGCTCAGAAGACCGAGGGCTGGCAGCACCTCTGAATCGACGGCAGGGGTCAAGATCAGAAGCTGCGCCAACAGACCCTCCCGCCCAATGCTCGTGCCAATGATAGTCCCCGGCTGTAGGGAGGCTGATAATCGGGGGTCGGGGAGGTCTCGCCCAGCAATCGGGCCATGCCGGGCCGGGAACGCTATCATGCGAGAATCAGCTTCATGGCGGTTCAACGAGCAGGCGTGGTGGCCGTGTGGATCGTGGCAGCGATCGCAGCTGTCGCGGTGCTGATCCTGGCCGATCCCGCCGACCGGCTGATCGCTCTGTCGCTCACACTCGCCGGCAGCATCCTGCTCTCGTTCGTCCTCCAGCTGTCGCTCTCCGAGAAGACCGGCTTCGTCTCCCGCCTGACCAGCTCGACTCTCGGCGCGTTCCTCGTGCTCGTCATCGCGTCGCTGGTCGCGCTCGCCCTTCCCTAGCCGCTGCCGCGACCTCGTCGCGTCCCTGCTGACGTCGGGCGCGGAGTGATTAGACTCTGACCATGCTTCTCGCGCTGGAATTGTTCTACCTCGGGCTCCTGGCGCTCGCATCGCTCGCCATCGGCTGGGTCGCACTGGTTGTGGTCTACAACCTCTTCCGCGGACAGCGCTGACTTCTCGCCGACACGTGCCGACACCCTCTCGGCACGATCGGCCGTTCCGGCGTCGGTCGCGGCGCCTCGAGGAGGCCCCACCATGAGAGATCTGCCCACTGATCTCCCGTCCGAACTCGTTCCCCTCTCCTGGCTGCTCGGAGTGTGGGAGGGCACCGGTCTCGTCGAGTACGAACTGGGCGACGAAACCGTGCGCCAGCCGTTCTCGCAGCGCCTCAGCTTCAGCCACGACAACCAGGCCTACCTGAACTACTCCTCGCAGAGCTGGATCCCCGGCGCGACCGACGAGGAGCTGCCGCAGGCGCTCGCCGCGGAGACGGGCTACTGGCGCCTCGCCCGCAAGCTGATCGAGGGCGACCCCGGGCCCGGCATGCTGCCGCCGACCGCCGTCCGCCCCTTCAACACCACCGAGTCGGTCGAGGCGCTGCGCAACTCGTCCGGCGGCTTCGACCTCAACGTCGCGCTCGTGCATCCGACCGGAGTGAGCGAGCTGTACCTCGGTCAGGTGAAGAACGGTCGCATCGACCTGGCGACCGACGCCGTCATGCGCACCGAGGGCGCTAAGGACTACTCGGCAGCGACCCGGCTCTACGGCCTCGTCGAAGGCGACCTGCTGTGGGCGTGGGACATCGCCGCGCTGGGGCAGAATCTGCGCACGCACGCGTCGGGCAGGCTCTCCCGTGTCGACTGACTTCCTCTCCCTTCCCGGTGCGGTCGCGGCGACCGGCATCGACGCCGGGGTCCCCGCCCACTACGGCAACCCGATGGGGGAGCAGCGCGCTCTCGCCGACGGCACGGCGGTGGTCGAGGTCGCCCGCGGTGTCGTCACTGTCTCGGGCGACGACCGGCTGAGCTGGCTCGACTCGCTCACCTCGCAGCGTCTCATCGGGCTCCCCGCCGGGGCGTCCGCCGAGTCCCTCCTCCTCGACCCGAACGGTCGGATCGAGCACGACCTGCGCATCGTCGACGACGGTTCGACGACCTGGATCATCACCGAGGCGCCGGCGGCCGCGTCGCTCGCGACCTTCCTCGATCGAATGCGCTTCATGCTGCGCGTCGAGGTCGCCGACCGCAGCGCGGACTTCTCGGTGATCGGCGCCTTCTCCGCCGTCGCCCTCGACGGGATCGAGTCGGTCGCCCTCTGGCAGGACCCCTGGCGTTCGCCGTCTCCGGGCGGTGTCACCTACGCGCAGAACCCCGAGCACCCGTCGTCCGAGTGGACCTGGTTCGAGTCGGTCGTCCCCGTCGCCTCACTCGCGGCGGTCGCCCTCGACATCGTCGCCGGCCGGCGACGGGTTGCGGGCACCCTCGCGCTCGACGCCCTCCGGATCGCCGCCTGGCGCCCGCGTCTCGGCGTCGACACCGACGAGCGGAGCATCCCGCACGAGCTCGACTGGCTGCGCAGCGCGGTGCACATGAACAAGGGCTGCTACCGGGGACAGGAGACGGTCGCCAAGGTGCACAACCTGGGTCATCCGCCCCGCCGGGTCGTTCTCCTCGACCTCGACGGGTCCGAGGGTGTGCCGGTGCCGACGGGTGCGGTCGTCTTCGCCGAACGAGCCGGGGAGCAGGTCGAGGTCGGTCTCGTCACCTCCTCCGCCATCCACTACGAGCGCGGCCCCGTCGCTCTGGCCGTGATCAAGCGCACCGTTCCCTCGGGCGCCGTCCTCACCGTGATGGCCGACGGCATCGCCATCGCCGCGGCGCAGGAGGTCATCGTGCCCGAGGGTGCGGGGCGTGCCGTCGAGGTTCCGCGCATCTCCCGCGTCGCCGCGGCGCCTCGCGCCTGATCCGACGCTGTCGGACCCGAGTCGGAATGACGGTTCGGGTCAGTCGAGGGGCGCCACGGCGGTCCACGGCACGGTGAGCTCACCGAGTCGCCAGCGTCGTCGATCACCGAGCACCGGCCAGCCGTTCTCCCGCAATCCGTCGACGGTGTGCAGCCAGCGCTGAACGGCCCCGAATTCTCCGTAGCCGGCCGCGCGGGCCCACTGCTCATCGAGCCCCGTGACGAGGTCGTGGATGCGCTCGCCCGGGACGTTGCGGTGGATGAGCGCCTTCGGCAGGCGCTCCTCGACGATCCCGGGACGCTCCAGCCCGTCGAGTCGCAGCGAGATGGTGAAGCTCTGCGGACCGGCGGTATCGAGCGCGACCCAGCTGGCGATGCGGCCGACCTCGTTGCTCGTCCCGTCGACGACCAGGCCGCCGTCGTCGATGCGGGAGCTGAGCCGAGCCCACGCGGCAGCGACCTCGTCCTCCTTGTACTGTCGGAGCACGTTCATCGCCCGGATCACCGTCGCACGTCGTCCACGGGGGAGCGGCACCTCGAAGCCGCCGCGCACGAAGTCGAGGCCGGGACGGCGGTAGGGGGCGGCGACGGCGACGCGTTCGGGATCGATCTCGATGCCGATCACGTCGATGTCGGAACGCACCCGCGCGAGCCGGTCCGCGAGCTCGAGCACCGTCCACGGAGCGGCGCCGTAGCCGAGGTCGACGACGAGCGGTGACTCGGCATCGCGGAGCGCAGGGCTCGCCGCGATCCAGCGGTCCACCCGCCGCAACCGGTTGGTGCCCGTCGTTCCGCGGGTTATCCGGCCCTCTGGCATGGCCAATAAGCTTAGGACCATGGCTGCTCCTTACACGCTCGTCCTCCTCCGCCACGGTCACAGTCTGTGGAACGAGAAGGGTCTGTTCACCGGCTGGGTCGACGTCGGTCTCACCGAGAAGGGCAAGGCCGAGGGCAAGCGCGCGGGGGAGCTGATCCGCGACTCGGGGATCAAGCCCGACATCCTCTACACGTCGCTCCTCACCCGGGCCATCGAGACGGCGAACTTCGCTCTCACCGAAGCGGACCGCCTGTGGATCGAGGTCAAGCGCAGCTGGCGTCTCAACGAGCGCCACTACGGCGACCTGCAGGGCAAGGACAAGGCTGCGACCCTCGCCGAGTACGGCCAGGAGCAGTTCATGATCTGGCGCCGCTCCTTCGACGTGCCGCCGCCCCCCATCGCCGACGACAACCCGTACTCGCAGGCGAACGATCCGCGCTACGCGGACCTCGGACCCGACCTGCCCAAGACCGAGGCGCTGTCGAACGTCATCGACCGCATGCTCCCGTACTGGGAGATCGAGATGAAGCCGCAGCTCCGTGCGGGCCGCACCCTGCTCGTCGTCGCACACGGCAACTCGCTGCGCGCACTGGTGAAGCACCTCGACGGCATCTCCGATGAGGACATCGCCGAGCTCAACCTGCCCACGGGCATCCCGCTCGTGTACCGCCTCGACGAGAACTTCACTCCTCTCGTCGCCGGCGGCGAGTACCTCGACCCCGAAGCCGCCGCCGCGGGCGCCGCAGCGGTCGCAGCCCAGGGCAAGAAGTAGCCCGCCGCCCACCGAGCGCAGCGAAGGCCGAGTAGCGCGAAGCGCATACCGAGACCTACCGGCTTCGAAGACGAAGGGCCCCGCCGACCGGCGGGGCCCTTCCTCAGTTCACGCGACGCGTCAGTTGCCGGCGCCGACCGACGGGACCACCCAGTCGCCCGTGGCGAGGTACTGGACCTTCTTGGCGATCGAGACGGCATGGTCGGCGAAGCGCTCGTGGTACCGGCTGGCGAGGGTGGCGTCGACGGTGTCGACCGCGCCGCCCTTCCACGTCTCGCCGAGGACCTTGTCGAAGACGCTGAGGTGCAGATCGTCGATCTCATCGTCCTGGTTGCGGATCTCGTCCGCGAGGTTGACGTCTTCGGTGCGCAGCAGCTCGGTGAGCTTGTTGGCGATCTCGACGTCGATACGACCCATCTCGGAGAAGGTGGTGCGCAACCCCTTGGGCACGACCTTGTCCGGGAAGCGGTAGCGCGCGAGCTGAGCGATGTGCGAGCTCATGTCGCCCATCCGCTCGAGTGACGCGCTGATCCGCAGAGCGCTCACAACCACACGGAGGTCACGCGCGACGGGCTGCTGCCTGGCCAGGATGTTGATGGCCAGTTCGTCGAGGTTGACTGCAGCCTCGTCGATGCGGTGGTCGTCGGCGATGACGGTCTCAGCGAGACTCACATCGGAGTTGTTGAACGCCTGGGTGGCGTGATCGATCGAGATCGCGACGAGCTCGGCGATCGTGACCAGACGCTCCCGAACCTCGGCAAGCTCCTGCTGGAACACTTCGCGCATAGCTGTACGACTCCTCTAATGATCGCCACCAACCGGACCGCACCCGCGATCCGACGTGCAAGTCTCGCCCCGGCAGGTGAACATCCAGTGCTTCGGGAGTAAACAACGTCTGAAAAAAGCTCATCCGCTGCCGTTCGAGCCTGCGCTGGCGCAACTGATCATTAGTGTATTTCACATGGAATCAGCGTGGCTGGTGCTCCTTGCCACGTTCTTCGGTCTGTTCGTCGGTGTGGTCTTCTCGGTGGCGGTCGCTTTCGCACTGCGGGCGAGCCGACGGGCGACGGATCTGGTGTCGGTCGAGGTGCCCGACGGGATCAGTGATGTGCTTCACGCACTCGACTCCGGCGGTCTCATCGTCGACCCCTCGAACACGGTCGTCCTCCACTCGCCCGCCGCGGCGGCGATGGGTCTCGTCCGCGATCGGGCTCTCGAGCACAGCGCGATCGTCGACCTCATCGACACCGCCCGCGACCTGGGCGGGCCGGCGAAGGCGGACCTCACCCTGTCCCGTGGTCCCTTCGGCGACGACAGCTTGAGCGTCACGGCCATGGCCGCGCCTCTCGGCGTCCGCTACATGCTGGTCCTCGTTGACGACACCACCGAGTCACGGCGGCTCGAGGAGGTCCGCCGCGACTTCATGGCCAATATCAGCCACGAGCTGAAGACCCCGATCGGCGCGATCGGTCTGCTGGCCGAGGCCCTGGTGTCCGCGGCCGACGACCCCGCGACGGTGTCGCGTTTCGCGGGGCGGCTCATGACCGAGGCCGCCCGCCTCAGCAACATCACCCGGGAGATCATCGAGCTCTCCCGGCTGCAGGCGACCGATGCGCTCAGCGAGCCGAAGGTCATCGACATCGACTACGTGGTCGCGAGCGCGATCGAGCAGAGCACTGTCGCCGCCGATGCGAAGAAGATCGAGGTCGCACGCGGAGGAGCGAAGAAGGCCCGCGTCTACGGTGACGAGAGCCTTCTGCTCGTCGCCGTGCACAACCTGGTGACCAATGCCATCAAGTACTCGCCGGAGGGGTCGCGGGTCGGAGTCGGCGTGCGCGCGACCGACGACGAGATCGTCGAGATCGCCGTCACGGATCAGGGCATCGGCATCGACGAGGACGACCTCGACCGGGTGTTCGAGCGGTTCTACCGCGTCGATCCCGCCAGGTCCCGCGACACCGGCGGTACCGGTCTCGGGCTCAGCATCGTGAAGCACGTCGTCCAGAACCACGGCGGCGAGGTGAGGGTCTGGTCGCAACGCGGCAGGGGCTCCACGTTCACCATCCGCCTCCCCGAAGCATCGGAGTCGCGTGCCGCGGCTCTCGGATTGGAGAAACCATGACCCGCATACTCCTCGTCGAGGACGAGCCCGCGCTGAGCGAACCGCTCGCGTTCCTGCTGGAGCGCGAGGGCTACGAGGTGGCCATCGCCGACGACGGACGGCGTGCCCTCGCCGAGTTCGACGCGAACGGTGCCGACCTGGTGCTGCTCGACCTCATGCTCCCTGGCCTCCCCGGCACCGAGGTGTGCCGCGAGCTCAGGGTGCGCAGCAGCGTCCCCATCATCATGCTGACGGCCAAGGACTCCGAGGTCGACATCGTCGTGGGGCTCGAGCTGGGAGCCGACGACTACGTGACGAAGCCGTACTCGACGCGCGAGCTGCTCGCCCGCATCCGCGCGGTCCTGCGCCGTCGGATCGACCCGATCGAGGACGAGACGCTGCTGCGGGTCGGCCCGATCGTCATGGATGTGGAGCGGCACATCGTCACCGTCGATGGACGCGACACCGCGATGCCGCTCAAGGAGTTCGACCTGCTTGAACTCCTGATGCGCAACGCCGGACGTGTGCTCACCCGCGGTCAGCTGATCGACCGGGTGTGGGGCTCCGACTACTTCGGCGACACCAAGACACTCGACGTGCACATCAAGCGCATCCGGGCGAAGGTCGAGGAGGTCCCCTCGGACCCCCAGCTGCTCGTCACGGTCCGAGGCCTCGGCTACCGCATCGAAGACGTCGAACCGGCCTGACCCGCCCGCCGCCCCGCCGGCCGCCCCGCCCGCTGAGCGCAGCGAAGCGAAGGGACCTCCGGGGAGGCGGGCCTCGGTCCGCGCTAGCGCGCCACTCGACCTCCGCCCCGCCCGCTGAGCCCGTCGAAGCGAAGGGCTGTGGCCGCTACTCCGCGGGGGTGTCGTCGGGGATGACGGCCTCGGTGTCGGGCGCCACGGTCGCGACCGGAGCGGGAACGACGGGGGCGGGAGTCGGCGTCGGCGTCGGGGTGGGGCTCGGCGCGAGGTTCGCGTACTGCTCGAGCGTCGCGTCCAGCACGGGGACGGGGAGGTCGACGCCCTGCGAGTCGCCGGTCTGGAAGTAGACGCTGAACAGTGCGCCCGCGGGGGAGTCGATCCCCTGGAGCACGATCTGCTTCTCGCCCGCCGGGCTCGTGCTGACGATCGACTGGCCTGCCACGTCGATGTCGAAGTTGACCTTGCCCGCGACCGCTTCCGCGGCGCTGCTCTCGTACTGCACCTCGAGGGTGCGGTCGTCGGTGCTGGTGTTGATGACCGACATCACGAGGGTGGCGCTCTCGCCGTCCTCGGTGATGAGGAGCACGTTGCGCACGTCGAGACCGCCCAGGTCGGCGCCGACGCCATCGCTGGGGTCGTACTTCTGCAGAGTGCGCTGCGGGCTGATGAAGTTGCACGCCGAGAGACCGAGGGCGAGGGACCCCGCCAACATCACGGTGGCGACGGCACGGAGCTTCACGACTGGTCCTTTCGGTGCACCCGGGGTGCGTGCGCGGGAGCGCCGAAGACTGATCCGGCGCGGGTCACAACGAGTCCATTGTAGGGATGCCGCCTTCGTGGCGCGGTTACGTGAGCCGGGCGGTCCGCAGGCCGGCCCGATGGGCCGAATCCCCCCTGTGGTAAGCTGTGTGCCGGTCGAAAGGACTCTTCACCCATGCTTTTCGAGGTCGGCGAGACTGTCGTATACCCCCACCACGGGGCAGCAACCATCACTGAAGTGAAAAAGCGGACGGTCAGAGGTGAAGAGAAGGTCTACCTCAAGCTCAACGTCACACAAGGCGATTTGACGATCGAGGTTCCCGCAGACAACGTCGACCTGGTCGGCGTTCGCGACGTGATCGGCAAGGAAGGCCTCGACCGCGTGTTCGAGGTGCTCCGTGCCCCGTTCATCGAGGAACCCACCAACTGGTCGCGCCGGTACAAGGCCAACCTCGAGAAGCTCGCTTCCGGCGATGTGATCAAAGTGTCCGAGGTCGTTCGCGATCTCTGGCGTCGCGACCAGGACCGCGGCCTCTCCGCCGGCGAGAAGCGCATGCTGGCCAAGGCCCGTCAGATCCTCATCTCCGAGCTCGCGCTCGCCGAGAAGACCGACGAGGAGCAGGCTTCGAGCGTGCTCGACGAGGTCCTCGCGTCCTGACCCCCTCGGGTCACCGCGCGCAGCACGCGCGGGGCTGACCCGTTCCGGTGAGACTCGATAGGCGGCTCCGGTGACTGTTGCCATGAACTCGGCGACGGCGATCGTCATCGTCGCGGCAGGCGAGGGCAGCCGCCTCGGTTACGGCATGCCCAAGGCGTACGTTCCCCTCGCGGGCGTTCCGCTCTTCCTTCGCGCTTTCGACTCCGTCGCGGCGGCATCCACCGAACTCTCGGTCGTCGTCGTCGCCCCCGCCGACCTGGTCGGGCGCACCCGCGCGATGATCGACCGATCCGGTCGCGGGTCCGCGGTCGTCGTCGCGGGCGGGGAGTCGCGGCACGCGTCGGTCCGCCTCGGGCTCGATGCGATCCCGTCGTCAGCCGACGTCGTCCTCGTGCACGATGCGGCACGGGCGTTGACCCCCGGATCGCTGATGGACAGGGTGGTCGACGCCGTCCGCGCGTCGGGCAACGGGGTCGTACCGGGCCTGCCGATCGCCGACACCATCAAGCGCACGGCCGACCGGGTCGTCATCGAGACCGTCGATCGGTCACTGCTCACCGCGGTGCAGACCCCGCAGGGATTCCCACGCGACGCCCTGATCTCCGCTTACGAGTCGGTGACCGACGAGCACACCGATGACACGGCGGTCTTCGCAGCGGCGGGCGGCACCGTCGAGGTGGTCGCAGGCGAGCCGCTCGCGTTCAAGGTCACGACCGCGGATGATCTGGCGCGCGCCGAATCCCTCCTGGCGGGCGATGCCGAGCAGCGGGTGGGCACGGGCATCGATGCGCACGCGTTCGGCGATGGCCCCCTGCGACTGGCGGGACTCGACTGGCCGGGGGAGCGCGGCCTCAGCGGGCACAGCGACGGCGACGCCGTGGCTCACGCCATCTGCGACGCCCTGCTCTCGGCCGCCGGTCTCGGCGACATCGGGGCGCGGTTCGGCACGGCGGATCCGCGCTACGCGGGCGCCTCCGGTGAGGTCTTCGTCACCGCCACCATCGGGCTCCTCGCCGAGGCGGGCTTCGTCCCCGTCAACGTCTCGGTGCAGATCGTCGGCAACAGTCCCCGCTTCTCGCCCCGACGCGCGGAGGCGCAGGCCGTGCTGAGTGCCTGGGTCGGCGCACCCGTCACCGTATCCGCGACGACGACCGACGGACTCGGCTTCACGGGCCGGGGCGAGGGCATCGCAGCCGTCGCCACCGCGCTGATCCGGAGCGGATCGCCCCGTAACAGTCGCGATCACACGCCATAGGCTGTTGCGGTGGTTATCCGTCTCTACGACTCCCTGAGCGCGCAGCTGACCGACTTCGTCCCCCTCGTCGAGGGAGAGGTCGGAATCTACGTGTGCGGTCCGACGGTGCAGTCGAGCCCGCACATCGGGCACCTGCGCTCCGCGCTCGTCTACGACCTGTGGCGGCGTTGGTTCTCGCATCGCGGATACCGGGTCACGCTGGTCCGGAATGTGACGGACATCGACGACAAGATCCTCGACAACGCCCAGCGTGCCGCGGATGCGGGCGCGCCTGAGGAGTGGTGGGCGCTCGCGTACCGGTTCGAGCTGGAGTTCACCGCCGGGTACACGGCCCTCGGCGTCCTGCCCCCGACCTACGAGCCGCGGGCGACGGCGAGCGTGCAGCAGATGCAGGAGATCATCCAGCGCCTCATCGACCGCGGGCACGCCTATCCGGCGCCCGACGAGTCGGGAGACGTCTACTTCGATACGAAGAGCTGGGCGACGTACGGCGTCCTGACCCGCCAGCGCGCCGATGACATGGTCGCCGCCACCGACTCCGACGAACGCGGCAAGCGCGACCCCCGTGACTTCGCGCTCTGGAAGGGGCGCAAGCCCGCGGAGCCCGAGTCCGCATCATGGGAGTCGCCGTGGGGACCCGGGCGACCCGGGTGGCACATCGAGTGCTCCGCCATGTCGGCCCGATACCTCGGTCCCGAGTTCGACATCCACGGCGGCGGGCTCGATCTCCGCTTCCCCCACCACGAGAACGAGCTCGCCCAGTCGACCGCGGCCGGCGACGCGTTCGCGCACTACTGGGTGCACAACGGCCTCGTGAACGTCGAGGGCCAGAAGATGTCGAAGTCGATCGGCAACTCGATCTTCGCCGCCGACCTGCTGGGCGCCGCTCGCCCCGTAGTGGTCCGCTACTACCTCGCCTCGGCCCACTACCGCTCGGTGCTCGACTACCACGACGGAGCGCTCATCGAGGCCGAGGCGGCACTCGACCGCATCGAGACGTTCCTGCTGCGCGCGCGGCGCCGTCTGGCCGACACCCGGTTCGCCGGGGCGGGCGCCCCGCTGCTGCCTGTCGCCTTCGCCGCGGCGCTCGACGACGACCTGTCGGTGCCCGAGGCCCTCGCGGTGGTGCACGACACCATCCGTGCCGGCAACGCCGCCCTCGACGCCGAAGACCTCGCCGGCGCCGCCGATCTGCTGGCCGCGGTGACCGCCATGACCGCGATCCTCGGCATCGATCCGACGGCCCACGAATGGAATTCGGGCGGTGACCAGGCGGCACATGTCGCGTTGACCGCTATCGTTGAACGCCTCATCGCTGAGCGGCACGACGCTCGTGCCGCCAAAGATTTCGCCCGGGCCGATCAGATCCGGGATCAGCTCGCCACAGCGGGCATCGCCCTCGAGGATTCGTCGGGCGCAACACATTGGAGCATCGATGGCCGGTAAGCCCAGACCCGGAGCGATCCGCAAGACGAGAAAAGGCCCGACCGTCGGAACGGGCGGCAACGGCCGACGCGCGCTCGAAGGCAAGGGACCGACCCCCAAGGCCGAGGACCGCGAGTACCACCCCGCTGGCAAGCGTCGTATCGCGCGCGAGCGCCTCGAGGCCAAGACCGGCGGCAAGGTCGCAGGTAGGACCGCCGGTGGCGGACAGCCGACCCGCGCACCGCGTTCGCGCGCCCGCCAGACGGACGACGCCGAGGTCGTGACCGGCCGCAACTCCGTCGTCGAGGCGCTGCGCGCGCGAGTCCCCGCCACTGCGCTGTACGTCGCGACCCGCATCGACGTCGACGAGAGGGTTCGCGAGATCCTGACCCTCGCGACCAACCGCGGCATCCCGCTGCTCGAGGTCACCCGTCCCGAGGTCGACCGCATCGCGGGGGAGGGCTCCGTCCATCAGGGTGTTGCGCTCAAGGTCCCGTCCTACGAGTACTCGCATCCGCTGGAACTGCTCGACAAGATCGAGGCCAAGGGCCAGGTGCCCCTGTTCGTCGCTCTCGACGGCATCACCGACCCGCGCAACCTCGGTGCGATCATCCGCTCCGTCGCCGCGTTCGGCGGTCAGGCCGTGATCCTGCCGCAGCGCCGGTCGGTGGGAGTCACCGCCTCCGCGTGGAAGACCTCCGCCGGTGCCGCTGCCCGGGTTCCTGTCGCAATGGCCGCGAACCTCACTCAGACGCTCAAGGCGTTGAAGGACCGCGGCCTGTTCGTCATCGGCCTCGACGGTGACGGCGATGTCAGTCTGCCCGGACTCGAACTGGCGGCCGGGCCCCTAGTCGTGGTCGTCGGCAGCGAGGGCAAGGGCCTCTCGCGTCTCGTGACCGAGACCTGCGACGCGGTCGTCTCGATCCCCATCACCGCGACCACGGAGTCCCTCAACGCCGGCATCGCCGCGAGCGTCGCCCTCTACGAGATCGCGAAGCTCCGCAACCAGGCCTGACGCCGAGGCCCGCACGCCTGTCTCGCGGATCGGGAGAAATCCTGGATCCATCCCGATCCGTGCGGGGATCGCGCTGAACGGTGAGCGTCCTGAACGGGCAAACGCGACCGGTCTCGGTACGCCGCGCCAGCGTCCGCGGCTACTCGACCTCTGAACCGCGAACGCCTCGCGTCCGCGCGATCAGACCTTCGAGCGCCAGTCGTCCGCGTCGTCGGCTTCCTCCTCGAGGAGCACCGGCAGCGTGATCGCGGACGTCGGCGGGTTGATGACCGTCGCCTCATCCCGTCGGTGACGCAGGATGTCGTCGATGTACGACCCCAGGGCCTCGGCCAGCGGGATGTCGCGGGCCTGATCCTGAGACATGAACCACCGGTGCTCCAGCAGCTGGTGGAACACCTCCGGTGGTTCGAGACGCCCCTTGAGCTCACGAGGGATCGCGCGCACCACCGGTTCGAAGACCTGGGCGAGCCACTCGTGCGCCATCGCCTCCTCGTCGAGCTGGCGGCGGGTGAACGTCGCGGAATACGAGTCCAGATCGTTCAACAGCCGGCGAGCCTGGTTCTCCTGGGCGTCGATGCCCGTCAGCCGGAGAAGTCGGCGCTGGTGGTGGCCGGCGTCGACGACCTTGGGCTGGATGCGGACCTCCGTGCCCTCCTCGTCGGTCTTGATCGCGAGCTCCTCGATGTCGAAGCCGAGCTCGTTGAGGCGGGTGACCCGCTCGTTGATGCGCCAGCGCTCCTTGTTCGGGAAGCTCTCCCAACCGGTGAGCTCCTTCCAGAGGGTGCGGTACTGGGCGACGATCCGCTCGCTGACCTCGACCGGGTCGAGATCCTCCTCGACGCGGCCTCCGGCGGCGAGATCCATCAGCTCACCGGCGATGTTGACGCGGGCGATCTCGAGGTCGTTCTCGCGCTGCCCGTTGGACAGTCCGCCCGCGTAGAGCTTGCCCGTCTCCGCGTCGACGAGGTAGGCGGCGAACGATCCGGCATCGCGCCGGAAGAGCGTGTTGGAGAGCGAGACATCGCCCCAGAAGAAGCCGATGATGTGCAGGCGTGCGAGCAGCACCGCGAGTGCGTCGACGAGACGGGTCGCGGTGTCGGGGCGCAGCGCCTGCGAGAAGAGGGCGCGGTAGGGGAGCGAGAACTTCAGGTGCCGGGTGACCAGCACCGGGGCGAGCGGGGCGCCGTTGTCGTCGGTTCGGCCCGAGATGACGGCCACCGGTTCGACGCAGGGCACCTCGAGACGTTGAAGGGTGCGCAACAGGTCGTACTCGCGGCGGGCCAGCTCGTCGGTGGTCTCCTTCACGGCGATGACATAGCCCGAGAGGTGCACGAACCGGACCAGGTGGCGGGAGATGCCCTTCGGCAGCGCCGCGATGGTGTCATCGGGCCAGGTCTCGAGGGGCAGATCCCATGGCAGGTCCAGCAGTGCCGGATCGACCACGGCGGCCGTGATGTTCAGTGAACCCGAGATGGCCATCGGCGATACGTCCCATTCATGCGAGGAGAGTGCTGCGGGGAAAGAGAAGGAGGGGCCCGCCGACGGTGTCGGCAGACCCCTCCCAGAGGCTAGCTCAGTCGGCCGCGCGGGGCCGGTCTAGCGCGATTCGGTTCAGTGAACGACGGCGAGGTTGCCGATGCGCTCGCCCGACTCGACGTCGAACACGTGCAGGTGTCCGGGCTGAGGGGTGAGGTACACCGTGTCACCGGCGGTCGGGTGGAGGCGACCATCGACGCGGGCGACGATGTCGTTGCGGCGACCCTCGACCTCGGAGTGGCCGTAGAGGTAGCCGTCGGCGCCGAGCTCTTCGACGAGGTCGACGGTGACTTCGAGGCCCTGGCCCTGGGTGGTGGAGACGATGACATCCTCGGGGCGCACACCGACGGTGACCGACGTGCCGGTGGCAGCCGAGACGATCGAGCGGTCGAGGTTGACGATCTGGGATCCGAACTTGACTCCGGCGTCGGTGAGGTCGGCGGGGAACAGGTTCATGGCCGGGCTTCCGATGAAGCCGGCGACGAAGACGTTCTTGGGGGCTTCGTACAGGTCGCGGGGTGTTCCGACCTGCTGGAGCACGCCGTCCTTGAGGACCGCGATGCGGTCGCCCATGGTGAGGGCCTCGGTCTGGTCGTGCGTGACGTAGACGGTGGTGACGCCGAGACGACGCTGGAGCGATGCGATCTGGGTGCGGGTCTGGACGCGGAGCTTGGCGTCGAGGTTCGACAGCGGCTCGTCCATGAGGAAC